>CAWHRD010000005.1:0-162115 GCA_963831745.1 uncultured Chloroflexia bacterium
TGCAGCACTCGGCGCGGGGCCTCGTACACCCCGCCGTAGCGGCCCAGGTAACAGGGATCGTGGTACGTCACCGGGGAGCCGCCGTTCGGGGAGACGGGCAGGCGGCCCGACGAGATCAGGCCGTCGAAGACCTCCGTGTAGTGCTGCACCCTGCCGTCCAGCCCGTACTCGTGCTTCAGGACGTGGTAGCTGTGGGGGTCCGTGGTGACGATCGCCTTGAACTGCGAGGACGCGAGGGTCGCGAGGTTCTTCTCCCGCAGCAGGTCGAAGAGACCTTCCTCCCCAAGGCGGCGCACGTCGTTGCCGGCGTTCTGCTCACCTTCGAGGAGGATCCCAAAATCGAGGCCGGCCCGGTGGAAGATCCGGGCCGCCGCCCGGGTGATCTCCTGGACCCGGGGATCGAACGAGGCGTAGTCGCCGACGAACCAGAGGTACTCCACCGGCTCCTTGCGGGCGTCCCTGACCTCGAACCCGAGGTCCCTCGTCCACTTCGCCCTGTTCCGGGGCGACTGGCCGAACGAGTTCCCATACCGGGTCATGCCCATCAGCATGTCCTGGACGCCGGTCCCGACCTGGCCCTGGCCCATCAGGTGCCTGCGCATCTCCACGATGAGCGGGATGTGCTCGTTGAACACCGGGCAGCGCTCCATGCAGGCCATGCACGTGGTGCACGCCCAGACGGCCTCGGCACCCACGGCATCGATGAGGCTCCCGTTGCCATCGCCGTTGCCGACGCCGCGAGACGCTGCCCCCAGGACCATCACCTTCACGTCGTGGACGAGGTCCCTCGGCGAGAGCACCTGCCCGCCGGCGAAGGCGGGGCAGGCCCGGTCGCACCGGCCGCACTCGGCGCAGGCGAGGCCGTTGTAGAGCTCCCGCCAGGTGAACTCCCCCAGGCGCCCGGCGCCCTCCGACGGCGGCGGAATCCCCCCGGGGTCCAGGGAGGCGAACAGGACGCTGAACGGCGACGCCAGCAGGTGGAGGTGCTTGGAATACGGCAGGTAGGCCAGGAAGCCCAGGACCGCCACGATGTGGACCCACCACATCGTCACGAACAGCGACTCGGCGGCGGACGACGAGAGGCCGCCGAGCCAAGAGCCGACGACTTCGCCGACCGGGCTCCCCGACGCCGGGCCTGGTTCCGCCGCGGCCTTCGCCCCCTGGCCGACCAGGTAGGTCACCACGAGGAGCGTGATGAGGAGGAGGATGACCGCTGCGTCCCGCGACTGCGTCAGGCGCGGCGGAGGGAACACGTACCGGCGGATCGCCGCCCCGGCCAGCGCCACCAGGGTCGCCACGCTGAGGAGCTCCATGGGGACCGTGATCCAGGCGACCTCGTCGGCGTACGGGATCGGCAGGGCCGGGACAAGACCCCGGAGCAGGTTCCAGGCGAAGCAGACGGCGTAGAACAGGAAGGCCCAGAAGATGGCGAGGTGGGCCAGCCCGATCCCGGGGCTGACGAACATCCGGCGCTGGCCCGCCACGTTGACCACGGCGTTCCAGAGACGCCGGGGCATCCGGTCCCAGCGCGGCTCCGCTCGCCCCCGGGCCAGGGCTGCCACGAGCCGGTACACCCGCCGCCCGAACAGGCCGAAGACCACCGCCGTCAGCACCCACAGGAAGACGTAGCCGGGGATGCCCAGCAGGGTCGACGCGGTCGGGTCCGGCATCTGCGCTATCCCATCCGCTTCCTCACGGCGTCGGCCAGCGCCTCGAGGACATCCGTGGCGTCGTCGACGATGCCGTAGTGAGCGACCGAGAAGATCGGGGCGCCGGCGTCCGTGTTGACGGCGATGATCACCTCCGAGTCCTTCATGCCCTCGGCGTGCTCGGGGGCCCCGCTGATCCCGGCGGCCACGTACAGCCGGGGCTTGACAGTCACGCCCGACTTGCCCACCTGGCGGTCCAGCGGGAGCCAGCCCTGGTCGATCACGGGGCGCGACCCGCACACGGCCCCACCAAGGGCACGGGCCAGGTCCTCCGCCACTTCGAGATTGGCCTCGCTGCCGATGCCCCGGCCCACCGCGACGAGCACGTCCTGCTCGGTGATGTCGACGTCGCCCGCCTCGGGCTCCTGGTACTCGAGCAGGCGCACGCCGGAGTCGTCGGCGAGCTCGACGGACACCTCCTCGACGGGAGGTGTCGCGGTGCTGCGGCCCGCCTCGGGGGATCTCGTCCCCGGCATGACGCCCAGCACGACGGGCCCTTGCCCGGCCGCCACCGTCACCTCCATCTTCCCGCCGTAGAGCAGGCTCCGGGCCTGCAGCGCTCCATCGATCGCCTCGACGTCCCGGCAGTAGTTGACGAGCGGCACACCCAGGCACCCGGGCAGCAGGCCGAGCAGGTCCCAGCTGATGTTGGTGGTCGGCACCAGGATCGCCGCGGGAGCGCGGGCCGAGGCGAGCGCGGCCAGCGCCCGGCTCGCCTGCTGTCCGTGAGCATCGGCGAGGACGGGGTGGTCGACGTAGAGGACGGCATCGGCCGCGCCCAGCGAGGCGGCCAGGCCTCGCACCCCATGACCGAGCAGCACCGCCTCGAGGCGCACCCCCAGCGAATCGGCCAGGTCCCGCCCCAACGCGAGCAGCTCGTAGGTGGCCTCCGTGATGGTGTCCTTCCAGTGCTCTGCCGCGACCCAAACGTTGCCTGCCATCTGGCATCTCCTCAGAGCAGCCCGTGGGTGGCCAGGATGTCGGCCACCTTTTCCGCCACGTCCCGTACCGATCCTTCCAGCATCTCGGCGTGCGCGGCTGGCTCGTGCCTGGCCATGGCCTTGACCTCGAGCGGTGGCGGGGCCGGTTCGCCGGCGGCCGCGACCACCTCGATTCCCCCGGCAGCCATCGCGGCTCGCACCCTGGCGACCGGGACGTAGCGCGGCGGCCTCTCGCAGCCCTGGACGCCGATCACGGCCGGAAGGGTGACCTGGAAGCGTCCCATCACCCCGCCGGCGTACTCCTTGGCCGCGACGGCCGTCCCGGCGCCCGGATCGACCGTGATCCGGTTCACGAGGCCCAGGTAGGGGAGATCGAGCGCACCGGCGATGAGGGGAGCCACGAAGCCCTCGAGGTCGCCGATGGCCTGGGACCCGCTGAGCACCAGGTCCGCGGGGAGCACGCCGGGGATGCCGGGCAGCGTGGTGGCCAGCGCGGATGCCGTGGTGCGGGTACCCGCGGTCGGGGGTATTCCCGACACCCTGATCGCCCGGTCGGCGCCCTTGGCGAGAGCGGTGTAGAGGACGTCGTCGATCTCGGGGGCCTCCGGCGCGACCACCGTGACGGCCGCCTGTAGGCGCTCCTTCAGGAGCAGCGCCTGCTCGAGGGCGTATTCGTCGCGCTCGTTGACGATGAAGCGCAGGTACTCCCGGTCCAGCGACCTGCCGTCGCCGGCCACCTCCAGCTCCTCCACGATGTCGGGCACCATCTTCATCAGGACCAGGATCTTCATGGCGCCGGCGCGTCCTCCTCGCTCGATCCTGCCGTCGGTCGCGGCGACTCAGTCATCGAGCGCCTCCGCGACCAGCTCCATCACGTCCCGGACGAGCATGTGGTCCTCGTACCCGAGCTCCTTCAGCGCGTCCTCGAAGCGCGGCACCTCGTAGGGGCACGACACCGCCAGCACGTCGGCGCCGGTGGCAACGGCCTCCTCGACCCGGCGGTCGGAGAGGCGTGAGTGCCCCCTGGCCTTGTAGTGGGTGTCGAGCCACATCCCGCCCCCACCTCCGCCGCAGCAGATCGTGTTGTCCCGGTTGTGGGTCATCTCCACGACGCTCACACCGGGAAGGGCCTCGAGGATGCGTCGCGGCTGCTCGTGCATGTGGTTGTGCCGGCCGAGCACGCAGGAGTCGTGGTAGGTGACCCGGTACCCGAGCTCCCGGGTGAGGCGCGGCCTGAGGGCGTCGAGACGGGCTGCCAGGAAGGGTGTCGTGTGGTCCACCGGGCGATCGAGCCCGAGAGACGGGTACACGTACGCGAAGGCATCGAAGGCGTGGGGATCCGACGTGAGCAGCGAGGCGTACTCGTACTTCCCGAAGGTTGCCATGTTCTGTTCCCGCAGGCTGTCGAACAGGCCCGTCTCCCCGACGAGCCGGGCGCACTCGCCGGCGCACCGCTCCTCGGCACCCAGGATGGCGAAGTCGACTCCGAGGGCCGCCAGGACCCGGGCCGTCGCCCGGGCGTTGTCCCAGCCGCGGGGGTGGTAGGCGGCGTAGCACTCGACGATCCACAGCACGTCGACGGGCCGACCCAGGTCGCGCAGGATGGGAACCGGCACCCCGGCGCCGTCGACCCAAGCCGCACGCTTGCGCGGCGACTCACCCATCGGGTTGCCGTAGCGCATCGTGTTGGACAGTGCGCCCTGGAGCTCCGCCGGCAGCTGGTTGAGCCGGAGCAGCACCTGCTCCTTGACCAGGGGCAGGAGGACGTCGGTGAGGTGGAGCCCGCGTGGGCACTTGTCCCAGCAGGCATAGCAGGTGACACAGCTGAGCAGGTCGTCGCCGGCGAGCGCCTCCTCGATGAAGCCCTCCCGCAGCATGCCGATGAGGCGGCGAGGCGTGTGGCGCATCACGTCGCCGTAGGGGCAGGTGCCGGCGCAGGTGCCGCACTGGATGCAGCTCAGCAAGGGCCGGCCCTGCGGCGTGGCGAGAAGGCCGTCGAGCGTGAGCTCGGAGGCGTCCAGCGCGGTCGCCGTCGCCATCGGTCACTTCGCCTCGTTATCGCCCCGGCCCGGTTGCCGCTCCATCGGCAGAATCCGGGCCGGCCTGCCCTGCGAGGGCACACCCGGCCGAGGTGGACACGTCGCCGGTATCAGGGCGGGGGCGGCGCCGGGGTGGGGCCTCGTGTCCGAACCTCCTGCCTGCTGGTCAACGTAGGCGCGGCGTGCGGATTTGGCGAGAGGCGAACGGCCCCCGGGGCGCTCGAGGCGCTCCACGACGACGACCTCGGCCGCCAACGACGATCAGCAGGACCCTGAGCACGGCAGCGCGACGTGATCGGTCATCGGGGCAGACGCTCCGGCCGGCCGATCGTCGGTGTCCGGGTCGAGCGGCACGATCCAGCGGACTCGCCGGTGGCGGAGGGCCCCGAGGGCCGCGTTCACGACCATCCGGTAGAGCCACGCCTCGGGCGGGCCGTCACCGCGGTAGTGGTCACGTTCGCGTTAGGCGGTGGCGTAGGCGTCCTGGGTCACGTCGTCGGCAGTCGCCCGCTCGCCGACGATCCCGAAGGCCACCCGCAGGGCCGCCGGGTATGTGCGCTCGTAGAACGCCCCAAATCCGCCAGCTGCTCCAGGCGACCCATCCCCGGCCTCGTTCCCGGGCCTGGTGGCGATCGCTCGTCGACCCGTCGTCCCGTTGTTCTGATGCGCGGGGGAAGCCCTTCCTTGCATGAGGTGGGCGGCCACGACGCGGTTCATCGCGCCTCTGACTGCGACGGCCGCACCCGAGCGCGTCCTGACCACGGTCCCGTTACCGGAGCGGGACAACCCCACCACCGCCCGATCCTCCGCGTGACAGGGGCCTACGGGTTCGGGACCGCCTCGATCGAGCCGCCGATGACGGTGAACCAGCGCGTCCCGGGTGTCGGGCACCGGGCGAAGACGTCCCCGGTCGACGCCGGCCGGCTGCCGTTCTGGCCGACCACGTAGCCGACCCTCGCACCCCCGGACCGCGGGTCGAGCGTGACGGGGTCGAACCAGTAGCCGACGAACTGCGGGGAACCACGGTGGTGGCGCGGAGGTCGCCGCCCGGGGCGGCGTCGAAGCGGAACGTTCCGGGCACCTCGCCGTGCGCATATGCGTCATGCCGAATGGCTCCTACAAGGGGCCATGTGGCAGGGGTCACACCGGGCTGAACGGCCCACGCTGCCTCTCTCCGACGGGGGGCGTTGACGCACGGTCGCCCAACCTGGTCGCCTAGACCGCGCCGAGCCAATGACGAACCCGACCCGCCGCCGCGCTGGGAGGAACAGACATGGCTCTGTTCGGATCGAAATGAAGGGCATCCGCACGCGGGCCCTTGCCGCGATCGCTGCGGTGCTGCTCCTGACTGTCTCGTTGGGCGCGGGGGTGGTCGCCGCCGACGGCGGCCGGGATCACCACGGGGATGGCGGCCGGGATCACCGCAAGGCCGAGAACACGTTCACCAAGTGGGTGACCGGCCCAGGCGTGGCCCCCGTCCTCGCCAACATGGCGGGCGTCGTCGGGGGCGATGTCGGCGCTGGCGCGTTCGCCGGCGAAGTGATGACCAAGACCCTCACCGCCACCGGCGCGGTGATCGACGCCTTCTACCACTTCAACGGCTCGCGACACTCCTTCACGGCGTCCGTCCACGTCGTGCAGACGGGCCTCACGGCGGTGATCACTGGACGCGTCACGGAAGGGTGGCTGAAGGGCAACCGCGTCGCAGGCGAGTACACGCAGACCACGTGTCCAGCGTCGCCAGCGGCTGGCAACACGTGCTTCCAAGGCAGGCTCGACATCCTGCGCGGCTCCAAGAAGTCCGGGGATGGCGGCCGGGATCACCGCAAGGCCGAGAACACGTTCACCAAGTGGGTGACCGGCCCAGGCGTGGCCCCCGTCCTCGCCAACATGGCGGGCGTCGTCGGGGGCGATGTCGGCGCTGGCGCGTTCGCCGGCGAAGTGATGACCAAGACCCTCACCGCCACCGGCGCGGTGATCGACGCCTTCTACCACTTCAACGGCTCGCGACACTCCTTCACGGCGTCCGTCCACGTCGTGCAGACGGGCCTCACGGCGGTGATCACTGGACGCGTCACGGAAGGGTGGCTGAAGGGCAACCGCGTCGCAGGCGAGTACACGCAGACCACGTGTCCAGCGTCGCCAGCGGCTGGCAACACGTGCTTCCAAGGCAGGCTCGACATCCTGCGCGGCTCCAAGAAGTCCGGGGGCTGAGCTCCCGACAACCGCGAAGGCTCATGGGCGCGGCACTCGGGGATCCGGGGCCGCGCCCATCGCTGTTCGCATCCTCACCGAGACGCTCGCCTTCGTGACTGGTGCCGCCCAGTAGGCGTGGCCGAGCCCGTCGTGACGACCCGTCGTGATGATCCGGCGTGACGATCCCGTACCCTTCCGCGCACGAGATCGCGGCTTCGCGAACGGCGGCGACGGTGGGAGGGGCGATGGACACGCGACGCACGGCGACCCGGGGGTGTCGGTGACGGCGGCCGCCAGGCGCAGCGTCCGCGCGTCGCAGCCGCAGGGCGTCACCTTCGTCGAGCTGTTCTTCGACCTGGTCTTCGTCTTCGCCGTCACCCAGGTCACGGCCTTGACGGCGCACGACCTCACCGGCGCGGGTGTGCTCCGGGCGATCCTGGTCGGCTGGCTCATCTGGTGGGCGTGGACCCAGTTCACCTGGACGCTCAACCCGGCCGACACGACCCACGAGTGGGTCCGCGTGCTGACCCTCGCGGCGACGGCCGCGGCGTTCGTCATGGCCGCCTCGGTGCCGCGAGCCTTCACCGACGAGGCGATCTGGTTCGCGCTCCCCTACCTCGCTGTCCGGCTCCTGGGCCTCGGGCTCCAGGTGCGCGTCGAGGTCGACCGCGAGGGCGCCGACCACGGCGCGGTCTACCGCTGGGCTGGCGCCTCGCTCGTCGGCCTGGCGCTGGTGCTGGCCGGTGCGCTGGTCGACCTCGACCTGCGCAGCCTCCTCTGGCTGGGGGCCATCGGCGCCGACTTCGCCGCCGCCGCGATCGCCGGGCGCGCGGCGACCTGGGACCTGAACCCCGCCCACCTCTCCGAGCGGCATGGGCTCTTCGTGATCATCGCCCTCGGCGAATTGCTGATCGTGGCGGGCACCGCAGTCGCCGACGCCGAGCTCTCGCCGGGCCTGGTGACGGTCGTCGGCGCCTCGATCCTGGTCGCCTGCCTGCTGTGGTGGACGTACTTCGGATGGCTCAAGGAGGACCTCGAGCATCGGTTCGCCGCCGCCGACCCACGCCGGCTCGGCCCGCTCGCCCGTGACGCCTTCAGCCTGGCCCACTTCCCCTTGGTCGGCGGGATCGTCGGCTTCGCCGTCGCGGTGGAGGAGACGGTCGTCCACCCGGACGACCCGATGACCGCCCCGGTGGTCGCTGCGCTCGGGATCGGGGTCGCCCTGTTCGTCGCATCCTCGGCGCTCTCGCTCCGCATCCTGGGCGGCCCGGTGCTCGTCGCGCGGGTGGTTGCGCTCGTCGCGATGGCCGTCGCCCTCGTGGTGATCCTGCCCCTCGGCGTGCCGTCGGCCGTGCCGCTCGGGGCCGTCGCCGCCGCGCTGCTCGGCATCGTGGTCGTCGAGGCGCTCGCACCTCCGGCTCGTCGGCTCGCGACCGAGGACTGACCTCTCACGCGGGACGGAGCTGCCGAATCGGGCCCGAAGCTCTCCGGGCGCGCCATCGGTCGATGCACCGAGCACACACTTCAGGGTGCCGACGACTGCGACGGCTGGCCGGTGAAGTGGATGCCGTCGACGAACTCGGTCGCGACCGGAAGCCACGCCCGGAGATCGTCCTCGGTCCACGCCCACGCCTGGACGACGATCGTCATCCCGTCCACTTGCGTGACGATCAGTCGCGACGGCATCGTGAGCCTGACGTACGGTGAGCCGACCCCGCCGTTCCTCGGATGGAAGTCGGCGAAGCTGCACCGGTTGGCCGACGGAGCGACGGCCACGGACCGCGCTGGCCGGCCGTCGAAGGTGGTCGGCTCGACGGTGCCCAGCCCGACGCCGGCGATCGCCCGGAGGTCGTCGAGGAACCCGTCCGGGTCAGTTCGAACCGGAACGCGCTCCCCATCGCCCACGAGGCACCCGTGCGTGATCGGCGCCGGCAGTGACGAGATCGTGACCCCCCTGGTCCCCGGGATCGGGCTGCCGTCCGGCGTCTCCGGGTAAGCCGAGGTATTCGCCGCCGGGCGCGCGCCAGCGCCGCCCGAGGTGAAGGCGGCCATCTCATAGGATTCGTCCGAGAGGGTGACCTGCGGGCCGTCGGGGTACTCGAACGGGCGGACGAAGTGCACGTCGACGGTCACCGGTCCCGGCGTCGGCTTCGCGGTGTCCGGCCGGGCGCCGACGGCGACCAGGCCGATGCCGACGCCCGCCACCACGAGGGTGGCGACGGCCAGGAGCCGCATGGACGAGCTCCCGCCGAGGCGCCGGGCCCGCACCGGCCACAGGTGTCGTCGCTGACGCGTCGTCGCCACCGCCTGCAGGATCGGGTTGCGCAGGCCGTCGGGCGACCCTCGACGCGCCCGGCGCTCGAACGCCTCGCGGATCAGCTCGTCGGTGACAATGAGGTCCCGGTTCATCGGTCCTCGACCTCCAATGCGCGCTCCAGGTTCCGGCGAGCAGTGAACAGCCGGGACTTCACGGTCCGGCCCGGCACGCGGAGCCGGTTCCCGATCTCTGCCAGGGATAGGCCCTCATAGTGGTGGAGCCAGAGCACGACGCGATCTCCTGGCGCGAGCCGGTCGAGGGCGCGCTCGAGACGATCGATCGCGGCGGTTCGTTCTTCGTGGCCGGGGTGCGCGCCGCGAGGCGCGTCCTCCCCGTCGGACACGAGATCCACGCGGATCTCGTGGACATTGCGCCGCCGTCGACCACGCAGCGCTGTCCGGGCCGAGTTGACGACGATCCGTCCGAACCATGCCGGGAACAACGTGGGATCCCGGAGCTGCGGCAGTTCGTCCACGCCCGGACGAAGATCACTTGCGTCACGTCTCTGGCCTCGGCCTCGTCGCCCAGGACCGCCAGCACGGTCCGGAAGGTGGCGCCCAGCCGGTCGTCGACCAGCGCGGCGAATGCGTCGTGGTCGCCGCGTCGGGCGCGCTCGACGAGGGACGCCTCGGTCCGATCGCGCGTCACCCGCACGGATGCGTCCCCTCCGGCCACTGTCGTCTCGTGGATGCTCACATATGACAAGACGCCGCGCAGCCCCCGATGGTTGGTCCAGGGCGGAATGACCGCCCCTGGCCGGATCGCGACCAGCGGGGTGGGGGTCGCGCTACGGACATCGGAGCCCTGCGTCAACCGCCCTCCGGGGCGCCCGTGGCAAACCCCTGGATCGCGACCGCAGTTCCGGGACCCGCGAGCGGCAGGCCGTGCCCCGCGGCGAGCGCGGCGGGTTCGAGGTCGGCGATCCGCGCGATCGACGCGGCAGCCGCCTCCCGGTCCCAGGTCGTGTACCAGGGCGGTGCCGAGATGCCCTGCCGTCCGCGCAGGAGGCCAGGCCAGGAGTTGACCTCCAGGGTCAGGATGGCATCGCCGCTGACCAGGACGCGGTCACGAGCCCGGAAGTACGCGACGTGCCCCGGGGTGTGGCCCGGCGTGGCAATCCACTCCCAGCCCGCGAGGCCCGGGATCGCGTTCCCGGGCCCGAGCGGGCGCACGAGCCCGGCCAGGCTCCCGGCCTCGAGGATCGCGTCGCGCCGGCGCCGACCCACGGCGCGCATGAGGGGCAGGATCAGCCAGCGGTCCAGCGGCCCGGCATACCTCGCCATCGCGGCGAAGTCGCCGGTGGCGAGCGGGAGCTCGGTGGGATGCACGAAGACAGGGCAGCCCCAGGTTCGCGCCAGCTCGCGGGCCGACCCAGCGTGATCCGGGTGGGCGTGGGTCAGGAGGATGGCTGCCGGGGCGAGCCCGGGGCCAAGCACGGACCGCGCGGCCGCCCGGATCCGCGGTGCGTCGTTCGCCCAGCCAGCATCGATCAGCATCAACGACGACCCGTCGCAAACCAGGTAGGCGTTGGTCTGCGTGCGACCCCACGGCCCGAGCTGGTACACCCCCGGCGCGATCTCCGTGGGGGCGGGCGTCGTGGCCCCTGGGGGTCCGGTCGCGGGGGCACGCCGGTCCCGCGCACGTCGCCACACGCAGGGCGCGGCGATGACCGCGACCGCCGCCAGCGAGGCCGCTCCCAGCAGGATCACCATTCGCTTCACGGAAGGAGTGTCGCCAGCGCGCCGCTCCGCCGGCGAGATGCAAACGGCCCGTCACGCGCCGCGCGGCCGCGCGCGACCTCAGCCAGTTCCACGTCCCGTCGCGCTCGCAGAGCCTCTAGACCCGGGCCGCGAGACCCGGGCCGCGCGACGTGGCGATCGGCGGATGAGGCGCCTGGCCACGACGCCGAGCGTGGGCGACGAGCGTCGGCGCGGGGCTCCGGCGAGGTCGGACCAGGCCGCCTCGATGGCGAAGCCGTGGCGCCGAAGCAGGTCGCGCAGCCGGGTCACGGAATACGCGTGGTCCCAGACCCGGTAGGTCGTGATCGCGCCGCCGGCGACGACCGCGTACTGGTTGAGGTCCAGGTCGTCGCCGTAGCGATAGGTCGTCTCCACGACCAGGTGCGGGCCGGGGCGCCAGAAGCCGCCCTCCGATCGCTCAACGGCGATCGCGGCGTCGGCGACACGCTTCCGGTCGGGCGCGTGGACGTCGAAGGCGAAGCGACCGCCCGGGCGGAGCGCGGTGCGCACCGCGTCGAGCAGGCGGTCGCGGGGCGCGTCGGGCAGGACGCCGAAGTCGAGGTAGATCATCACCGCCGCGTCGAAGGGGCCGCCCAGAGCGTCGGTCGTGTAGTCGCCGACCCGATAGTCGATCGCCAGGCCGGCGGTGCGCGCGGCGTCGACCGCGTACGCGATCGAGGTCGGCGACAGGTCGAGACCCGAGACGGCGATGCCGCGGGCGGCGAAGGCGATCGCGTACAGGCCCGGTCCGCACCCGAGGTCGAGGAGCCTGTCCCCGGCGCCGAGACGGAGGGCGTCCGCCAGGTGGGCGACGGTTCGGGCGATCGCGTCGGGCGGCCGGCTGGCGGCGTCCGTGCCGGGGTCCAGGTGGGCCGCCAGCATCTGGCGGCCGATGTGCGGATCGTCCCAGAACGGCGCCTCGTGGGGCGCGAAGGGCGCCGGGCGCGCGAGAGCGCGCGCGAGCGCGGGCTCGAGGGCGGCGGCGTCGAGCGGCCGTCGGCCGGGCAGCGGGGACATCAGCCGGCGACCCCCGTGCTGCCGAGGCGTGCCGCGACGCCTTCGATGACCACGTCAAGACCGATCTCGAACTGCTCCTCGAGCGGCCGCCGGCCGATCACCGGGGTGACGGCGCGGATGGACGGGTACTGCTCGATCGGGAGGGTCGCCATGTACGCGGCTCCCTGGCGTTGGACGTCGACGAACTCCGGGTTCCGGCTGGACGTGGCCATGAAGCCGAGCGTGAAGAGGTAGAGCGACTGGTAGGCGTCGAATGCGGCCTGGGGCGTGAAGCCGGCCTCGAGCAGGATGGCGAGGATCCGCTCGAACGCGGCCAGGCCGCCGGCCCCGAACCGGGCCCGTCCGACCAGGATCTCCGTCGTGTTCCGGTGCCGGAGGAAGCTGGCGAACATGGCCCGGTGGACGCCGCGGAGCTGCTCCCTCCATCCGCCCACCCGTTCAGGGAGCTCGATCTCGGCCAGGACGGCGTGGCCGACGAGCTCGAGCAGCTCGGCCTTGTCGGCGACATGCCAGTAGAGGGACATCGGCGTCACGCCGAGATCGTCGGCCAGCCGGCGGAGCGAGAGGGCCGGGATGCCCTCCGCGTCGACGATCCGGAGGGCCTCCGCCACGATCCGCTCGCGGTCGAGCCGGGGCCGCGGACCGCGTCTCGGCCGGCGCTGCACCGGCGCGCGCCACGGCGGCGCGGGCGGGGTCGGCGGGGTCGGGTCCTGCGCCGACGGCACCGGCAGAACCGGCGTGGCCCGGTCCCGCCCCGACGTGCCCGCCGGGGCTTCCGAAGCCCGCCGCGCCGGGCCCGGTGCCCGGCCTTCCGCTCCCCTGTTGGCCACTGGCGACTCCCACTTGCGATCTCCTACAGTGTATAGTAATCATACATCGTATGTTCAAGCGCCGCAACGACGGCGCGGAGTCTCCCGGCTGCCGGCCATGCCGGCACCGGTCGGAGGAAGCGTGACATGGCCATCGGCTTCGGCAATGCCATCGGGGGCGGCATCGACCGCCTCGTCCGGTGGGTGATCGTCCCCGTCACCGGGATCATCCCGGTGCTCGCGCGGACCGGGATCCTGTTCGCGGCGTTCGCCGCGCTGTGGCTCGCGTTCTTCGCCGCGCTCGTGGCGAATCCGGCCCACCTCGACGCCGCCCGACGCGCGATCGAGAGCCTGCCGCTCGTCGGACAGGCCGTCGTCTGGCTGCTGCTCCTGCCTGTCATGGCCGGACTCTGGGTCTGGTCGACCGACTGGCCGCTGGTGGTCCGGATCGCGCTCGTCGTCGGGCTCGCGGGCTGGAACCTGCTCGTCTTCTTCCCGCGGCGCGAGACGACGTCGCCCGCAAGCGCGAGCTAGGGGGAGGATCCCATGGACTCGATCGTCACCACGCTGGTCGACGGCATCGTCATCCCGCTGGTAGCCGCCGTCACGGCGCCCATCCCCTTCCTGGCGTCGAGCGGCATCCTGCTGCTGGTCTTCGGGGCCATCTGGGTCGCGTTCGCGGCCGCCCTGCTGCGCGAGCCGGCGCGCGTCGACGCCGCGTGGCGCCGCGTGCAGGCGTTGCCGCTCATCGTCCAGGCCGGCGCCTGGCTGCTCTTCCTGCCGGTCCTGGCCGGGGCCTGGACGTGGCGGACGAGCTGGCCGCGGGTCGCGCGCCTGGCCCTCGTCGGCAGCCTCGCGGGATCGAACCTGCTCATGTTCCTGCCCCGGCCCGCGTAGCCGCGCCGCGCCGAGCGTTCGACGCGGCGCTCTCGTCCGACCCGGGCCCCACGTCCCACCGCCGCGCCCGCCCGGCATCCGCGCCACCCGCGGATTCATGCCCCCCGCGCTGACGGGGCGTCCATCATGTGGTCGACCGGAGTCCGCCGGGGCAGAACGGGTGCAGAGATGATGACGAACGACGGCGCGCTCGACGTGTTCGACCGCATTCCCAAGGTGGAGCTGCACTGTCACGTCGAGGGCTCGGTTCGGCCGGCGACGGTGATCGAGCTCGCCCGCAAGGCCGGTCGCCCGCTCCCCGTCGACGACCCTGCCCTGCTCTACCGGTACGACTCGCTCGACTCGTTCCTGGCCGTCTTCTGGCTCGTCCAAGAGACGCTCGTGACGCGCGACGACTGGGCGCGGATCGCCTACGAATCGCTCCTCGACGGAGCCGCCCACGGCCTGCGGTACCGGGAGATGTTCTTCACGCCGGCGCGCCACCTGGCCGCGGGCCAGGACCTGGAGGCCATCGTCGCCGGGCTGACCGAGGGCATCGACGGCGCCGAGGCGGCCACCGGCGTCCGCTGCATGCTCATCGCGGACATCGACAAGGCCTACGGTCCCGACGCCGGCCTGGAGCTGGTCGACCAGCTCGGCGAGCTCCGCCGGTCGGGGCACGCGGACCGGGTGATCGGGATCGGCGCCGACTCGACCGAGCTGGGCGTCGACCTGCGGAGGTTCGCCCCGGCCTTCGAGCGCGCCCGCCGGCTCGGCTTCCGCCGAACCTGTCACGCGGGCGAGGCCGTGGGTGTCGGGCCGGAGAACATCCTCATCGCGCTGCGCGACCTGGGGGCCGAGCGGATCGACCACGGCGTCGCCATCGTCGAGGACCCGGCGCTGGTCGGCCGGCTCGCCGCCGACCGGATCCCCCTGACGGTCTGCCCGACGAGCAACGTGACGATCGCGAACCGCTACCGGTCGCTGTCCGAGCACCCGCTGCGAGTCATGCGGGACGCCGGGCTGCTCGTGACGATCAACACCGACGACCCGGCCATGATGGACCTCGACCTGGGTCGCGAATACGAGCGCGTGGCCGAGGCGTTCGAGTTCGACCTGAGCGAGCTCGGTGCCCTCGCTCTCGAGGGGATCGAGTCGACGTGGCTCGACGCGTCGGATCGGGCGACCCTGGCCGGCGAGTTCGGGGCCCAGCTCCGGGGTCTTCGGCCGCCGGGCGAGTGATCGAGCCCGGGTGGCCCTCGGGTCGGAGTGCTCGGCGGGGCTCCTCGGGCCGTGGCCGGCGGCCGTGACCCGGATCAGCCGGACGACCGCAGTGCCCGCGCGCGACGCCATGCCGCGCCCAGCCCGAGGTCCGCGACCCAGCGTTCGACATAGGCAAGGTCGAGCGACTGCTCGCCGATGACCAGCATCGAAGCCACGTCGAGGAGCTGCCGATCCGAGCCGCTCGCCGCAGCCCATTCGAGCTTGGCGATGATGGTGTCCTCGGGGCTGGCGATCCAGGCTGGGGTACCGAGAAGGTTCGCGCGGGTTCGTCGGCCGAGCTCCTCCCGGGAGAACGGCCGGTCCTTGCGGACCAGGAAGTCGATCTTCCAGCCGGTCGCCGCCTCGATCGCGTTGAACTGGGTCCGGTCATCGAGCGCCCGGCGGGCTGCCTCGGCATCGACGTACAGCCCGTCCGCCTCGAGCTCCGCGACGAGACGGTCGATCCCCGCTCGATCCGGGTCGATGACGACGTCTAGGTCGCGCGTGGCACGCGGCTCCCCGTGATACGAGCTCGCGACCGAACCGGTGATCATGTACGGGACATCGGCACGCTCGAGCCGGGCAATCGTGCCCTCGAGGATCGCGGCGAGACTCACGTGGCTCGTCCCACCCGCCTGAAGCGGAGGCGCCCTGCGACCTCGCTCCCGAGGACGATCGCAACCAGCGCCGCCCGGACCTCGGCGTCCGTGTAGGTCGGATGACGGTGTCGGATCCCGGCCTCGGTGATGGCCCGAATCTCGTCGCTCATCTCGGACGCGGCTGCCAAGCGCTCCTCGGGCGTCATCCGCCGGAACGCCTCCATCTGGCGTTCGAGGGCTGTCAGCGGCGTGTCGAGCGGCAGCATCGCGCCGCAACTCTAGCCGGGAGCCCGCCGGGTGTTTCGGCTCGTCGTGCCGCCAACGCGCTGACGTCGTCTTCGCAGGCCTTCAGCGAGCAGCTCCGGCATCGGGGCCATCACACTCCGGCTCGCGACCCAGAAGCGCGTCGAGCGCGGGGGGCTGCACCCGCGCTCGACAACCGGCGGAGCGCCGCCGGGACCTCGGACCCTCCTGCCCCACCGCCGAGTGCGGTGAGGCAGGGGTCCCGAGCAGCGCTACGGATCGATTCGGACGATCGAGCCGGTGACGCCCGCGCAGGGGTTCGGGTTCTGGGGGTCGCCGCTCGCCGGAGTCGGGAAGCTCGGGCAGACGCCGTTGTTGGCGACGTACACCGACCCGTTCTTGGCGATGGCAACGCCGGTCGGGAAGTTGAGCATCCCCGGCCCCCGCACCCAGCTCATCGTCATCGAGCTGAGCTTCACCTTCACGAGACTGCCGACGAAGATGTCGGAGATGTAGACGTTGCCCTTGCCGTCGGCGGCGCAGCCACCCGCGGTCGCGAGGAACGCCCCACCCTGCGACGCCACCGCGGCCGGCTTCACCGTCAGGCTCGAGCCGTCCACGACGAAGACGCGTCCCTGGAGGTCCGACACGACCACCTTCCCGCCCGACGTGGTCACGCAGGTGGGGACGGCGTCGTACGGGACCGGGTTCGTCGCGCTGGCCGGCGGGTCGGGCTGGGGGAACGCCGCGACGACCTTCGGGGAGCCGTTCTGCGGCACCCACGTCAGCGTGTTCGACCCGCCGTCGACCATGTACGTGCCGCCGGGCGCGGCGGTCAGCCCGTACGGGTTGGCGTCGCCCGGCTGGAAGTCCGGGTTCTGGACCCACCCGGGCTGGTACGCCGGGTCACCGGCCCCGATCGTGGCTTTGTGGTCGACCGTCCACTGGTAGTTGAACGCTCCCACGTCCTGCCGCCACGCGTACCCGCCCGACGGGACCCCGCGCAGGAGGTGTCCGAGCTGGGCCTTGGCCGCCGCGATCACGGCCTGGCAGTCGGCGCCACCGCCGCAGGCCGCGGCGGGCGGCAACGCGATGTCATTCGCCCCCATGAGCGCGAAAACCTGGTTGCCCTGCACGGCCACGCCGCTCGCGCCGATCGCGAAGAGCGGGCCACCGAGCGACAGCAGGCCGCCGATGTACTGGCTGCGCGACCCGGTCAGGGTGTCGATCCGGCTGATGCTGGCCGAGAACCCGGCGCACAGCGGGCCGCCTTCCTCGGTGCCAAGACCCTCGAAGCAGACGTTCCCGGCCTGACCCGCTTCGGCCACGTACAGCTTCCCGTCGGCCGAGAAGGCGACGCCACGCGGATTTGCCAGGCCGCTGGCGACGACGCTGTAGCCGGGTGACGCGCCCACCGGCACGGCGACCATCGTCGCAAGGAGCGCAGCGGCCGCCACGGCCGCACCGAATCGATGCATGGAACCCCCTCCTGCAGCTCGATCTGCTCGGCGCGGCGTCGACCGCCGCGGCCATCGGCGCACCCCTGAATCGTGCACGGCGGACGATAGTGGTGCGGTTGCGACGTGTCCAGATGGGTTGTGTCGGGTTGCGGGGCCCGCCGGTGCCAGGGAGCGCCACCAAAAGGAAGCGCAGCCGGGGATTCCTGCCCTTGGGCGGCGCCTCGCCGCCGCTGGTGCTGCCGGCTGTCGCCGCCCTAGAAGTCCGCGCTGGCCGGGGTGCGCGGGAACGGGATGACGTCCCGGACGTTCGCCATCCCCGTGGCATAGGCCAGCGCCCGGTCGAACCCCAGCCCGAACCCGGCGTGCGGCACGGTGCCGTAGCGGCGCAGGTCGCGATACCACCAGTACGCCGCCGGATCGAGGCCCGTCTCACGGATCCGGGCGTCGAGCACGTCGAGGCGCTCCTCGCGCTGGCTGCCGCCGACGATCTCGCCGATCCCGGGGGCGAGGACGTCCATCGCCGCGACCGTGCGGTCGTCGTCGTTGAGGCGCATGTAGAACGCCTTGATCTGCTTCGGGTAGTTGACGACCACCACCGGCCGCTTCGCGTACTCCTCGCAGAGGTACCGCTCGTGCTCGGCCTGCAGGGCGACGCCCCAGGCCACCGGGAACTCCCACGACCGGCCGGAGCGCTCCAGGACCTCGATCGCCTCGCTGTACTCCATCCGGGCGAAGCTCGACGTGACGAGCTGCTCGAGCCGGGAGATCGCCTCCCTGTCGATGCGCTCGGCGAAGAAGGCCATGTCGTCCGGGCGCTCGTCGAGGAGCGAGCGGTAGCTCGCCTTGAGCAGGTCCTCGGCGAGGTCGGCGTTGGCGTGGACGTCCGCGAACGCGATCTCCGGCTCGACCATCCAGAACTCGGAGAGGTGCCGGCTCGTATTCGAGTTCTCCGCGCGGAAGGTGGGCCCGAACGTGTACACGCGGGTCAGGGCCAGGCAGTAGGCCTCGACGTTCAGCTGGCCCGAGACGGTCAGGAAGGCGGGCTTGCCGAAGAAGTCCTGCGCGTAGTCGATCGCGCCGTCGGGTGTGCGCGGGAGGTTCGCCAGGTCGAGCGTCGAGACGCGGAACAGCTCGCCCGCGCCCTCGGCGTCGCTGGCGGTGATCATCGGCGTGTGGACCCAGTAGAAGCCGTGCTCGTCGAAGTAGCGGTGGATCGCCATGGCCAGCGTGTGCCGGACGCGGGCCATCGCGCCGAAGGTGTTCGTCCGCGGCCGCAGGTGGGCGACCTCGCGGAGGTACTCGAACGTGTGCCGCTTCGGCTGGATCGGGTACGTGTCCGGGTCGTCCACCCAGCCGACCACGACGACCTCGTCGGCCAGGAGCTCGACCGCCTGCCCCCTGCCCTGGGACTCGGCGAGCGTGCCCGTCACGGTGACCGCGCAGCCGGCGGTCAGGTGGAGGACCTCGTCGTGGTAGTTGGCGAGCGCGGCGGGAGCCACGACCTGGAGGGCGTCGAAGCAGGACCCGTCGTGGACGGCCAGGAAGGAGAGCCCGGCCTTCGAGTCGCGACGGGTCCGGATCCAGCCCTGGACGGTCGCGCGCGCGCCGACCTGCGTCCGGCCGGCGAGGATGTCGGCGACTCGTTCTGCCTGCGGCATGGGTTCTCCTTCGAGCCGGAGCGCACGGCCTCGGCCGCGACCGCGAAACGGGCCAACGACGGCGTGACCCGCTCAGGATGGACCATGCGGGCCGAACGCTGCTGGCGGGCGGGAGCGCCGCGGGCAGGGCCGCGCGGCCGCCCCAGGAGCGCCGCGGATCGGGTCCGGCGGCGCGGCCGCACCGGGCCCGACGAGGAGCGGCCGCACCGGGCCCGCCGCGGATCGGGCCGCACAGGCCCGACGCCGGGATTAGGCTGTCCGGCACGCCGCGCGGCCACGCCAGGGGGCGTGCAGCCGGACTCCGCGGCCCGTCACGTGGCAGAGCATGACCGACGTCGACCTTCTCATCGAGGGCGGCACGATCGTCGACGGGACCGGGGCGCCCGGCTACCGGGGCACGGTGGCCGTCGTCGACGACCGGCTCCTTGTGCTGCCCGACGGAGCGAGCGGCCTCGAGCGCGGTGACGGCGCCCCGGCGGTGCGCGCCCGCCGACGCATCGACGCCCGCGGCCTCGTCGTCGCGCCCGGCTTCATCGACCTGCACAGCCATGGCGGCCTGGTGATGCTCGCCGAGCCGCTCAACGAGCCCAAGGTTCGCCAGGGCGTGACCACCGAGCTGATCGGCGTGGATGGCAACGCCTACGCCCCGTTCCCCTCGCGGCGCGACCTCGAGGATTATGCCGTCCTCAACGGCGGGCTCGACGGCCGACCGGACATCGCCCTGGACTGGTCGACGGTCGCCGAGTACATCGGGCGCTTCGACCAGCGCACGTCGGTGAACGTCGCCTACGTCGTCGGCAACTCCCCGCTGCGGATCGCCGCGGTGGGCTGGGACGACGTCGGGGCCGACCGCGCCGCCATGGCCGACCAGCGGTCGCGCCTCCGGGAGGCCCTCGAGGACGGCGCGTTCGGCATGTCCACGGGGCTCGACTACCCGCCCGGGTCGTATGCGACGACCGGCGAGCTCGCCGAGCTGGCCGCCGAGGCCGCCCGGCTCGGCGGGATCTACCACACCCACGTCCGGTACCCGCTGGGCGACGGCTTCCTCGACCCGTACCGGGAGGCGATCGAGATCGGGCGGCGTTCGGGGGCCCCCGTCCACATCACGCACTTCTACCACCGGCCCACGTTCCCGGGCCCGCCCGAGGTGATGCTCGCCCTGGTCGACGACGCCCGGGCCGAGGGCCTCGACGTCACGTTCGACCTCTACCCGTCCGAGTGGGCCAGCACCAGGCTCCTGATCATGCTTCCCAACTGGATGCAGGCCGGCGGGCTGGGCCCCCTGCGCGAGCGCCTCGCCGATCGGAAGGTTCGCGCGCGCATCCGCGAGGAGTCCGGGGCGCGGGGCCGGCTGTTCGCCGGGGACCGCTCCTGGGACGAGGTGCGCCTGGGCTACTTCGCGCGCCCCGAGAACGCGGAATGGGAGGGCCGGACGCTCGGCGAGTACCTGGCCGCCACTGGCCTGGATCCCGTCGACGCGATCTGCGACCTGCTCCTCGCCGAGGACCTCCGGGTCAACCAGGTGACCCCGGGGCCCCATCGCGCGGGCATCGAGCGCTTCATCCGGCACCCCCGGGCGATGATCGCCACCGACGGGGTGATGATCGGGGCGAAGCCGGCGCCGCGGACCTACGGGACCTACCCGCGCATCCTGGGCGAGCTCGTCCGCGACGCGGGCGTCCTCGGCCTCGAGGAGGCGGTCCGCAAGATGACCGGGGCGTCGGCCGCCCGGCTGGGCCTCGCCGACCGGGGGATCGTCGCAGACGGCCTCAAGGCGGACCTCGTCGTGTTCGACCCCGCCCGCGTGCGCGCGCTCGCGACGTACGACGAGCCGCGGCGCTTCCCCGAGGGGATCCCGTACGTGATCGTGAACGGGGTGCCGGTGGTCGACGGCGGCGAGCACACGGGCGCGACCCCCGGACGGACCCTCCGGCGGGGGCGCGTCGCCTGATCCCACGGCTCGGCGCCGGGACCCACGACGGGCGCCGCCTGCCCTTGACACGCCGCACGGCCCACCCCACCCTAGCCCGACCCACCGAGGCACGAGGAGGGCGGGCGTGTTCGAGCTCGGCGAGAACCGGTATGGCAAGCGGGCGATCCGGCTCGTCAAGGTCGTCCGCGAGCCCGCTGGCCACCGGGTCCGCGACCTCACGGTGGACGTCGCGCTCGAGGGCGACTTCGGGGCCGCCCACACGGCCGGCGACAACACGCTAGTGGTCGCGACCGACACCATGAAGAACACCGTGTACGCCCTCGCAGCGGAGCACCTGGCGGGCGCGGTCGAGGCGTTCGGGATGGTCCTGGCGACGCATTTCCTCGGCTTCCCCCAGGTCGGGCGAGCCACCGTCAGCCTCCGCGAGCACCGCTGGACGCCGATCGCCGGCGCCCGCGGACCCGCGCGCGACGCGTTCGCTCGGGCCGGCGACGCCACCCGGACGGCGAGCGTGTCGGCGACCCCGGGTTCGACCGTCGTCGAGTCCGGCCTCGAGGACCTGGTGGTCATGAAGACGGCGAAGTCCGGCTTCGCGGGCTTCCCGCGCGACCGCTACACGACCCTTGGGGACGCCCGCGAGCGGATCATGGCGACCAGGCTCACCGCAATGTGGCGCCATGCCGTGGCCCCCCCGGACTGGGACGCTAGCCACGAGGCGATCTGCCGCACCCTGCTCGAGACCTTCGCCGAGCACGCCAGCGAGTCGGTGCAGCATTCGATCTGGCTCATGGGCACCGCCATGCTGGAGCACCACGCCGAGATCGACGAGGTCCGGATGGCGCTCCCGAACCTCCATCACTGGGCGGTCGACCTCGCGCCGTTCGGCGGCGAGAGCCGGGGCGAGATCTTCGTCGCGACGACGGAGCCCCACGGCCTCATCGAGGCCACCGTCCGGCGTTCCGACCCGTGACCCGGGCGGCGCCTGGCGTCGAGATCGCCGGCCCACCGGTCGCCGGGACCGAGCAGGTCCTCACGCCGGAGGCGATCGCGTTCGTCGCCGACCTCGAGCGCCGCTTCAGGGACGAGCGGCAGGCACTCCTAAGGCGCCGAGCGAGCCGGCACGCGGAGATCGCCGCGGGGCGCCTGCCGGACTTCCTGCCCGAGACGGCCGACATCCGGGCGGGCGACTGGCTGGTGGCGCCGGCGCCCCGCGACCTCGAGGACCGGCGGGTCGAGATCACCGGCCCGGCCGAGTCGAAGATGATGATCAACGCCCTGAACTCGGGCGCCCGGGTGTTCATGGCAGACTTCGAGGACGCCCTCAGCCCGACCTGGTCGAACGTCATCGGCGGCCAGATCGCGGTCCGGGAGGCCGTCCGCCGGACGCTCGTGTTCACGTCGTCCGAGAAGGCCTACCAGCTCGACGAGCGGACGGCGACGCTGCTCGTCCGGCCGCGCGGGTGGCACCTCGAGGAGCGCCACCTTCTCGTCGACGGTCTGCCGGTGTCGGCCAGCCTCTTCGACGCCGGCCTCCACCTCTTCCACAACGGGGCCGAGGCGCTCGCCCGGGGCTCCGGCCCGTACCTCTACCTGCCGAAGCTCGAGGGCCACCTGGAGGCCCGCCTCTGGAACGACGTGCTCGTCCATGCCCAAGCCGCCGCCGGCGTCCCGCGCGGCAGCGTGCGCGCCACCGTCCTCATCGAGACGATCCTCGCGGCCTTCGAGATGGACGAGATCCTGTTCGAGCTGCGCGAGCACGCGGCGGGCCTCAACGCCGGCCGCTGGGACTACATCTTCAGCCTCATCAAGCGATTCCGCGAGCTTCCTGCGTTCGTGCTGCCCGACCGAGGGCAGGTCTCGATGGCGGTTCCGTTCATGCGCGCTTACACACGGCTCCTCGTCGCCGCGTGCCACCGCCGCGGCGCCCACGCCATCGGCGGGATGTCGGCGTTCATCCCGAACCGCCGCGAGCCCGAGGTCACGGCCGCCGCGCTCGCCCGCGTGCGGGAGGACAAAGAGCGCGAGGCGGGCGACGGCTTCGACGGCACGTGGGTCGCCCATCCGGACCTCGTCCCGGTCGCGGGCGAGGTGTTCGACCGGGCGCTGGGAACGCGACCGCACCAGAAGGCCGCGCCGGGAGACAGCGACGTTGCGCCGGCGGCGCTCCTCGACCTGGCCGTCCCCGGCGGCCGCGTCACCGAGGCCGGCGTCCGCCAGAACGTGAACATCGCCATCCGCTACCTCGACGCCTGGCTGCGAGGGAACGGCGCGGCCGCCATCGACAACCTCATGGAGGACACGGCGACCGCCGAGATCTCGCGCTCCCAGCTGTGGCAGTGGCGGCGCCACGCCGTGCCGCTCGAGGACGGCCGCGCCCTGACGGCCGAGCGCTACCGGCGGATCCGTGACGAGGAGCTGGCGCGGATCGGTCGCGCGACCGGGCGGGTCGCCGAGGCGGCCTCCCTCCTCGACGACCTGGTCCTCGGCGAGCAGCTCGACGAGTTCCTCACGCCGAAGGCGTACGGGCTGCTCGACTGAGCCCGCCGCCGGCACCGGCGACGCCGGGCGCCCCGCGCGGCGCCCGCGTGGTGGAGGCGACGACTGGCCCGGTCAGGCCAACCGCTCGATCGATCGCTCCACGAACCTGCCGTACCCGCGCCGCCCGACGAACACGCCGTCGCGCACGACGAACGACCCGCGGACGATCGTCGAGCGGACCTCGCCGCGCACCTCGCGGCCCTCGAACGGCGTGTAGTCGCTCGAGTGGTGGAGGTCCGCCCCACGGATCGTCCGCCGGGCGGCCGGGTCGAACAGGACGAGGTCGGCATCGAGGCCCACCGCCACCGCGCCCTTCGTCGCGAAGCCGAAGAGGCGTGCCGGCGTCGTGGAGAGCAGGTCGACCATCCGCTCCAGCGTGATCCGCCCGGTGCGCACCCCCGCGTCGTAGACGAGCGCCAGGAGCGTCTCGATCCCGGGCGCGCCGTTCGAGATCCGGTCGAAGGACTCCCGCCAGCTTTGCTTCTCCACGCCGGCCCGGTCGGGCACGTGGTCGGTTGCGACGACCGACAGGTCTCCCTCCGCGAGCCCGGCCCACAGGGCGCCCGGATGATGGGCGGGCCGGAGCGGCGGCGAGATCACGTAGCGCGCCGCAGCCTCGGGATCGCCTTCGTAGCGGTCGTCGGTGAGGGTGAGGTAGACCGGGCAGGTCTCGGCGAACACCGGGAGCCCCTCGGCGCGGGCGCTCCGCACCTCGGCCAGCGCGTCCTCCGAGGACAGGTGGACGACGAACATCGGCGCCCGGGCGGCGCGGGCCAGGGCGACGGCCCGCCGCGTCGCCTCGGCCTCGACGTACGGCGGCCGCGACGACGCGTGGTACCGAGGCCCGGCCTCGCCCGCGGCGAGGTGGTGGGCGGTCAGCGCCTCCAGGATGGCCTTGTTCTCGCAGTGGACCTGCAGCATCCCGCCGCCGCGCCCGGCCGCCTCGAGCGCCCGGAGGATCGCGGCGTCATCGAGGCCGAAGTCATAGACCATGAAGGCCTTGAAGGTCGGCACGCCAAGCTCGATCGCGGCCGGGATCTCCTCCGCCAGGTCCTCGTGGGAGGCGGTGACCACGAGGCTGGGAGCCACGTCCACCGCGGCGTCGCTCGCGGTCGCGGCACGCCACTCGCGGAGGCCGGCCAGGAGCGAGCGGGTCGCCGCGATGGACGAGCCGGTCCCGGGGTTGTTGAACGCGAGGAACGTCGTCGTCCCGCCGAACGCCGCCGCGACCGAGTCGTCGAAGAAGCGGTCCGGGCGCTCGTCGGTCGCGACGCGCGTGTGGGTGTGGACGTCGACGACCCCTGGGAGGACGACCAGGCCCGTGGCGTCGACGACCTCGCCCGCCGACCCCGCGAGCGCGGAGAGGTCCGGCTCCACGGCCGCGATCCGGCCGCCGGCGACGGCGACGTCCGCCCGCGCCGACCCGCCGGCCGTCACGACGGTGCCGCCGCGGACCAGGAGGTCCGTCACGCCACGTCGCCCTCGGTGATCTCGACCGCCTGGGCGCCCTCCCACAGGCAGCGGCGGCCGACCTCCCGGAGGCGATCCGCCCAGCCCGCGTCCGGCTCGATCGTCGCGAAGTGGTTGGCGGCCAGCTGGCCCA
This sequence comes from uncultured Chloroflexia bacterium, assembly GCA_963831745.1. Lineage (GTDB taxonomy): Bacteria > Chloroflexota > Limnocylindria > Limnocylindrales > CSP1-4 > CTSoil-043. The sequence continues at coordinate 24,941 of CAWHRD010000005.1, forward strand.
CCTTGGACGCCGTGGTGCAGGCCCCGTACGGCAGGAAGATCTCGCACTCGCTGATGCCGCCCGGGTACAGGGCGAGCTGGCCGGGCGCAGGGTGCGACGTGTGGTTCTCCCAGCCCACGTTCGGACGTAGGTCGCCGTACGGGATCCAGGTGGACTCGCCGCTCCACCGGCAGTGGATGAGCCGCGCCCGCAGGGGCAGCAGCGCGCGGACGGCGGTGATCGTCCGGGGTGCCTCGGGCTCCCAGCGGGCGCTAAAGTGGAAGTCACCAATTCGGATCGACAGATCGCTCATCGGCGGAGGATAGCGCGTGACCGAGGGCCGGCCCACCGTCTCCACCCACGTCCTGGACACGGCCGCGGGCAGCCCGCGGGCCGGCGTCCACGTCCGCCTTCGGCGGCCCACGGACGGCGGCGCTGGGCCGATCGAAGGCGCCGCCCCGATCGTCGGCGAGGGCGTGACCGACGGGGACGGCCGGATCCGCGACCTCCTCGCAGGTCGGGCGCTGGAGGTGGGGACCTACCGGCTCGAGTTCGCCCTCGACGCGGGCGGCTTCTTCACCGGCCTGGCCGTCGATCTCCGCGTGGACGACGCCACGCGCGGCTACCACGTGCCCCTGCTGCTCGCGCCGTTCGGCCTCACCACCTACCGCGGCTCCTGAGGGGTGGCGCTCCGCCCGCCGGCCATCCGGGAGCTCGACGCGCTCGACGACGTCGCCTGCCGGGCGGCGCTCGCGCCGCTGTTCGAGGGCGCGCCGCGGTTCCTGGCCCGGCTCTGCGCCGACCGGCCGTTCGGCGATGCCGCGCACCTGTTCGCGAGAGCGCGCGCGATCGCGGCGTCGATGCCGGAGCCCGAGCAGCTCGAGCTGATCGACGCGCATCCCCGGCTGGGCGCTCCCCGCGACGCTGTGTCCGCGCTGTCGTTCGTCGAGCAGGGCTACGACCGCGAGGATGCCGAGGCGGCGGCCGACCTCGAGCGAGCGCGCCTCGCCGCCGAGCTCGAGCGGCTGAACGCGGCCTACGAGGCGCGCTTCGGGTTCCGGTACTGCGTCTTCGTCGCCGGGCGGTCGAGGCCGGAGATGTTGCCCGAGCTGGAGGCCGCCCTGGACGCGGAACGCGCGGCCGAGATCGCGCGGGCGCTCGACGCCGTCGTCGACATCGCCGCGGACCGGTATCGGAAGGTCGCGGCAGCCGGCGGCTGAGGTGCGCGGACGAGGCTGGTCGGGGTGCCGAGCCTCGCAGGGACGGGGCGGGGGTCACCCCGTCCCCGAGGCGTTGACTTCGGTGCATGCCCCTCGGCGTCGTGCGTGCCCGCTCAACCCACCGAGCGGAGGACCAACGACGTCGTACGAGCATCTTCGTCCGCCCGTCATGACATTCCGTCATTCCGGTCGCAGCCGACGGCGCTCGGACCCGTCTAGGTGTGCGGGTGTCCCGCCTGGCCGGGAATGTCCCAGCCCTCGTTGGAGAAGGTGGGGACGAAGCGGTAGCCCTTGCCGGGCACCGTGGCGATGAAGCGCGGACGGCGGTAGTCGTTCTGGAGCTTGCTGCGCAGGCTCCGGACATGGCGATCGACGATGTTGCTCTCGGCCACGAAGTCCGTGCCCCAGATGGCATCGATGATCTCGTCGCGCGTCACCACCCGGCCGGCCCGACTGGCAAGGAGGTAGAGCAGGCTCTGCTCGAGGCCGGTCAAGTGCACGACGGAGCGGCCTGCCCGCACTTCCCGGTTGACGATATCGATCTCGATCTGGCCGATGGCGATGGTGGGCACGATGGGCAGATCCGTCCCCGTGGCTCGCCGGGTGATGACGACCGAGCGCGCCAGCAGCTCCTCGGGCGAGAACGGGACGGCGAGGACGTCGTCGACCCCGAGCTCGAACGCCCGCAGCTTCGTCCGCAGGTCGCCGCGACGGGTGAGACCGAGCACCGGGGTCCCGCTCGGGCGCCGCAGGTTGTTCGAGGCGCCCACCCGCTGCATGAACTCGGAGCTATCGTCATGGCTCATGTCCACGACGGCCATGTGGGGTCGCCAGCCGAGCAGGATCGGCTCTGCCTCCGCAAGGTCGAGCGCGACCCGCACGACGAACAGGCCATGGTTCAAGGTCAGCTCGATGAGGCCTGCGAGCACCGGGTCGTCGTGGAGCACCAGCGCCCGCCGCGCTACCGGTTCTTCGCCGTTCAGGTGCCCGCCTAACATCGCATCCCCCCGTCCGCACGCTACACGCCGGACGCGCATCCCGCAAGCACGCCGCCGGCCGGCCCGCGGACGGACAGACTCGGGCTCCCGGAGGTGCTGCCGGGACGGGCGATCATCCCTCGTCGGGCTCCGCCAGCCGGGCCGGCAGGCCGCGGAACGAGCCGTAGCAGCGCACCGCCGCAGCCAGCCCGTCGCGCGCCCCGGCGGGCAGGCGGCCGAACGGCTCCGCCGCGACCAGGATCTCGCCACGCCGGACGCTCTTGGCCCACGTGCCGACGACCTCGCCGTCGACGACGATCGTCGGCCGGAACATGCCGTTCCCGCCGGGCACGACGGCGTCGTGGTGCTCCGGCGCGAGGATCGCCGCTCGGTCCGCATATCCCAGCACGTACTCATCGAAGCCCGGGAGGAGATGGACCCGGGCGGCGGACGGCGTGGCGGACGAGGTGGCGGCCGATGCGGCGGCGGACGGCCCCGCGTCCAGCGCCTCGGGCGCGAGGTGATGGGCGACCCCGTCCAGCTCGAGGCTCGCGATCCCGGCCGCGCCGGCCGCGATCCCCCGTCGAACGTCGGCCAGGGGCAGCCCCGACCAGCGGGCGAGGTCGGCGGCGGTCGCCGGGCCGTGGCTGCGGAAGAAGCGGAGCGCAAGCTCGGCCAGCGCCTCGTCGCGCTCGCGCCGTCGCGCGTTCGGCACCCATTCCTCGAGGAGGGAGAAGGACTGCTGGCGGCCGTCGGTCGGGCCGAGGACGAGCACGCCCGCCAGGGCCAGGTGCCAGAGCAGGTGGTAGCCCCGCTGGCCACCGACGGGGATCCCGGCCGCCTCGATCACCGCCAGGAGGTCGTCGCGCGCCAGGACACGTCGGCCGGCGAGCGCCGCCTCGACCACCCCCCTGGCACGCTCGAGGTCGTCGGCCGCGAGCCCCAAGGCGGCTCGCCGGCCCGCGGCCGCGGCGATCGCCCGGGGCGCCGTGAGGTCGAGCAGCCACCGGAGGTCCTCGGCGGCGACGAGGTGCAGCGTCCCGCGCAGGGGCCACGACCGAACGATGTCGCCGGCGTCGAACGCGGCGTCGACCCGGGCCTCGGTCGCCCCAGCGTGCCGAAGGCCGACCGACCACTTGACGCCCGGCAGGTCCTGGCCCTGCAGGGCGAGCATCCAGCAAGCGGCTTCGAGCGGGCTCGAGAGGGCGCCCTCGTCGAGGCGCTGGGCGGCCAATCGGAGGGCGGCAAGGCGCCGGCGGTCGCGCGTGCGAGAGATCGAGGACATCGGCCCAGTATCGCCGGGTGGGCGATCGAAAGGGTCGCGGACGATCGACCGGGTCGCGGACGCTCTCTCGTGATCCCGTCTGACCCGGGACGTCGCCGCGGCGCCGTCGGTCAGGCCCGACACCGGCCCGGCGTTCAGGCCCTGGACCGGTCCGAACCCGGCTGCGGTACCCTTGCCGCCCTTCGACGAGGCAGTCCGGCCGCCGAACCCCCATCGTCGAAGCTCCAGCGCGAGGCGGGCTCCTCCGATGTCCTTCCCGATCAGCCGCGGCACCCGCCGACAGGGAGCGCTCCTGCTGGCCGACATCTCCGGCTACAGCGGCTTCCTGCAGGGAGTCGCGGACGCGCACCGCGACCTGATCGTGGAGGCCGACGAGCCGCCGGCGGCCTATTCGCTCGTCTCGAGCCTCCTCGACGCCATGGTCGCGAAGGTCGCGCCGCCGTTCCGGCTTGTCAAGTTCGAGGGCGACGCGCTGTTCGCGGTCGCCGACGATCCCGGGATGGACGCCCGCGGGCCGGCCGTCGTGGACTGCCTGCGAGCCTGCCACGACGCGTTCCGGAGCCTCCTCGCGGAGGCGGACACCCAGTGGACCTGCACCTGCGACGCCTGCGTGCGCGTCCACGACCTGGGCCTGAAGCTGATTCTCCACCACGGCAGCTTCGTCGCCCAGCCGATCGGCGGCCGCGAGGAGCTGGCCGGTCCCGACGTGATCGTCGCGCATCGGCTGCTGAAGAACCACGCCCGCGAGCTCATCGGCGCGCGGCCGTACGCGATCGTGACCGACGCGGCGCTCACGGCGCTCGAGGTGCCGACGGACGGGATGTTCGCGAGCGAGGAAACCTACGACGGCCTGCCGCCCGTCGCCGTCCACGTTCTCGCCCTGGCCTGACGCCGGACACGCCGCGCCCGCCACACGCCGCGCCCGACCGCGCAGCGACTACGGGCCGGGCGCAGGTGCCCGGCCGCGTCGCGCGACCCCCGGCTATCCCGAGCGCTACCGCCTCGAGCCGACGAGCGTGAGGCCGTTCACCCGCGCGTAGTGCGAGACCCACGTGTTCTGGAGGATCCGCGCGCCCTTCTCCCAGACCGTGCGCACGACCGTGATGTCGAACCCGTCGTCCGGGTACTCCACGACCTTCACGCTGCCCGGCCGCAGCGAGGGCGTCCGCACGACGCTGCTGGTCGCCCGGTTGTAGTTGCGCTTGGGCGAGGTCGCGAAGCTCACGGTTCGCCCGTTGGCGACGCGGTAGGTGACGTTCGCCGGCCCGGGCACGCGGGAGCCGCCCCCGACCGCCGGCCGGTTCTCGACCGCCACCGTCCACAGCGAGAACGACACCACCCCGGGCTTCGCCGTCGACCGGATCATCACCGGGTACTCCGAGTCGTTCCTCCACGACATGGTTGTCACGGAGCCGCCCTCGATCGCCACCGTCGCGTCGAGGCCGGTCGGGTAGCGGGTGATGTAGTAGTAGTGGTTGTGCCGCGACCGCATCTCGTAGCCTGCCCGGGCCACGGCGTTGAACAGCGTGGTCGAGGTCGAGCAGATCCCGCCGGCGAAGGCCCCGGTCGGCTGGGACTTGCCGTTGATGATCGCGCCGCCGTAGCGGTACCCGCGGGCCGCGGTCACCGGCCCGATCGAGCTCCAGAAGTCGAAGACCGCCCCCGGGGCGACCACCACGCCGTCGAGGTCGCGCGCCGGGATCGAGATGTTGTTGCTGAAGCCGTTGCGCTCGCTGACCTCGTAGTAGGTGGTCCACGACGAGATCTTCCGCATGCGCGGGGCGAGCTTCTTGGCCTCGGCGGTCGACAGCTTCGGCTCGACGACCTTGATCGCGAGGGCGACCGGCACCGCGGTCGTCGCGGCGGCACGGTCGACGATCGCCTGCGCGATCACCGGGGCCGCCGCCTTCACGTCGACGGCGCGCCCGCTCCTGGCCGCGACGACGCCCAGCGCGCCGCCGGATCGCACGACGAAGGTCGCCTCCCTGGCCGGGGTGTCGATGCTCTTGGCGAGGGTGGTCAGGGCCTTCTGGGGTGCCGTCGGGACGACGCTCGCGTCGTATCCGTCGGTGGTGGTCGCGAAGCTGATCCAGCCGCGCACGGTCGGGGCCCCGATGGTCCAGCTCTCGGTGCCGGACGTCAGCACGAGCGGGGCTGCCATGCGCTCCGCGGCCGCGATCGCGCCGGCGACCTCGGCGTCGTCGATGAACGGCTCGACCGGGGTCGTCGCGTGCGCCAGCTCGAGCGTGCCCGGGGCGGCCGGGTCGGTGAGCCGGGCGATGAGCTCCTGCGCGATCTCGGACCGGGGTACCACCATCCCGGGCACTGCCGGGCGGGCGGTGAAGCCGGTCGGCGTGGCGGTGGCGGCGCCGCTCACCGGCGCCCGGTTGACGGCCAGGGCGACCGTGGTCAGCTCGCCCGCGACGGCCCCGGGATCGACCGCGACGAGCGGCGCGATGGCGACGCCATCGACCAGGGTGCGCAGCCCGTTGGCGGCCCGCTCCAGCACGCCGTCCTCGCCGCGCCCGACCGCCCATGCGAGCTCCACCAGCGCCTCGACGTCGGCGCGCCGCCCGAGGGCCGAGTAGGGGATGCGGAACTCGCGTCCGTCGATCGCGAGGACCGCGGTGCCCTCCGCGTACCGGCCGAGCCGGTCCCGCAGCAGGGCCGTCGCGTCGGCCCGCGTGAGCCCGGAGACATCCACGCCGTCGACCGTCACGCCCGGGTAGATCCGGTCGGCGTACTCGCCGTCGTAGGCGAGCAGCGCGCCGGCGCCGAACGCGAGCGCGAGCGCCAGCCCGGCGAGGAAGCCGAGCAGGAGCTTCCCGAACGGGAAGCGCTGGCGTGCGGACAGGGTGCCTGGTGGGTTCGTCATGGGGTGGCTCGTCAGCGGCGATGCCCGGCGCTGGGTGCGCGGGGTGGGGAGTCGTTCCTGAGACGGTTCGACCGTTCGTCCTGTTTCAATGATGGACCGCCTGCTCGCCGCGTGTCACTCCCCCGTCGGTTACATGACGCCGGATGTGGTGCTACCCCGTCAGGCCGATCTCACGTCCCGCCGCGCGAACGCGACCCCGCCGGCGAGCGCCAGGGCGGCCGTCGCGATGGCGAGCGCCGCGTAACGGATCCCCTCCGTCGGGTTCGCCAGCGGGTCGCCGGCGAGCGCCCAGTCCCACGGGGAGAGCCACGCCCACGCCTTCAGCGGCCCGCTGACCGGGAACAGCGCGGCGACCAGGTACCCCGCGAGGGCCAGGCCCAGGCCCACCGCGAGCACGGGGCCGGGCCGACCGAGCGCCCCGGCGACGGCGAGCGCAACCGCGGCGTACAGGGCGCCGAGGAGCGTGCAGAGGGCAACCGTGGCGACGATCCGCGCTTCGGCGATCTCCAGGCCGAACGCGGCGTCGGACGCGAGCTGCGAGACAAGCGAGACGAGCGCAAGGACGGCCAGCCAGCCGAGGACGGCAAGGATGCGTCCCGCGAACACGCCAGACCGCGTCACGGGCTGGCTCAGCCACAGCTCGAGGCGCCCCGAGTCCTCCTCGGCCGAGGTCATGCTGTTGGCGAACATGACCCCGGCGGCGGCGAACATCAGGGGGATGACGACGTCGTAGAGACCGCCCTTCAGGTAGCCGGCCGGGCTGCCGAAGTCCTCCAGGCCGAACGCCTCGAGGAGCGCCGGCGGCAGCTGCCCGAGGGCGTCCTGGAGCCCTCCGGAGCCCTCGAAGGCGGGCCAGAAGGCGACCGTGCCGACGACCATGAAGGCGAAGGCGACCGCCCACCCGACGCCGGCGCGCCACGAGGCCCAGAACGGGGTGGCGACGAGCTGGAGGCCGCGGCGCGCGGCGGTCATGGCGTTCCCGCGTAGAGATCGAGGAACGTCTCCTCGAGATCGGGCTCCTCCACCACGAGGCTCTCGACGGGGTGCCGGGCGAGGACCTCGAGGAGCGGCTGGACCGGACCGGCCAGGACGGCGGTGAACCGGCGGCCGTCCGTCGTGGGCGCCTCGATGCCGGGCACGGCCGCGAGCTCGGCGGCCGGGGGTTCACCCGCGAACCAGGCCTCGACCCGCTGGCGAGCACGGCCCCGCAGCTCGTCGACCGTCCCGAGCCCGACGATCCGGCCGGCCCGCAGGACCGCGACCCGATCCGCCGCGCGCTGGACCTCGCTCAGGACGTGGGACGACAGGAACACCGTCACGCCGGCATCCCTCGCCTCGCGCACGAGACCCAGGAACTCGTGCTGCACAAGGGGATCCAGGCCGTTCGTCGGCTCGTCGAGGACCAGCAGCTCGGCGCCGGCCACGAACGCGAGGAGCAGGGCGACCTTGCGGCGATTGCCCGACGACAGCTCCCGCATCCGACGGCCGAGGTCGAGGTCGAGGCGCTCGGCGAGCTCGTCGCGACGCCGGGTGTCCAGGCCGCCCCGGACGGTCCCGATCGAGGCCACCAGCTCTCCGACCGTCCCACGCTCGGGGAGCCGAAGCTCGCCCGGGACGTAGGCGACACGGGCTCGCAGCGCGGGCCCGTCGCGGCGCGGATCGAGGCCCAGGACCTCGAGGCTGCCGGCCGTCGGCCGAAGGAGGTCGAGAAGGCACCGGATCGTGGTCGTCTTGCCGGCACCGTTCGGGCCCAGGAACCCGAACACCTCGCCTCTGCGAACCTCGAGGTCGACGCCGGCGACGGCCCGGACCCGGCCGTAGTCCTTGACGAGCCCCGAGATGCGGATGGCGGGAGGGCCGCCGGCGATCATCCCCGCGGGTCCGACGAACGCGTTCATGGATCGTCCACTTCGGTGCAGGCCGTTCGCACGGGCGGCCCCGGCACCTGCGGAGTCTAGGCTCGTGGCCCCGGGCAGTGCCCGCTCCGGCGGCGCTCGAACGCCGCGGGAGCGGTCACGGCGGCCCGTGTCGGCGCTGGACGGCGTCCCTACACTCGGTTCCATGCGCCATCGCCGCCTGGCATCGTTCGTCGTCGCCGCCCTGCTGGCGAGCGCGCTCGGGGTCGGATCGCCCGGGTTCGACGGCGGCGGAACGAGCGCCGGTGCCGCCGGGCTGCCCCTCGCGGGCGTGGTCGTCGCCGTGGACCCCGGCCACAACGGCGGCAACGCCGCGCACCCGGCGCAGATCGCGCGCCGGGTCTGGACCGGCACCGGGTGGCGGGCGTGCGCCACGGTCGGCACGACGACGACCTCAGGCTACCCCGAGCATCGCTTCAACTTCGCCGTGGCGCTGCGGGTCAAGGCGCGCCTCGAGGCCCTCGGCGCGACGGTCTACCTGACCCGGCCGAGCGACGGCGGCGTCGGCCCGTGCGTGGACGTGCGCGGGAGGTTCGGCACGCGGATGCACGCGGACCTGACCGTCGCCATCCACGCCGACGGCTCGGCCTCGTCCCACCGCGGCTTCTACGTCATGCGGCCGGGCCTCGTCCGCGGCCTCACCGACGACATCCTCGGGCGCTCCGCCGCGCTCGCCCGGGCGATGCGGACGGGCCTCACCGGCGCCGGCCTGCCGATCGCGAACTACTACGCCAGCGCCGGGATCCGGACGCGCACCGACTTCGCCACGTTCAACCTGTCGGACATCCCGGTGGTCATGCTGGAGCTCGGCAACATGAAGAACGCCGCCGACGCCGGCCGCATGAAGAGCGCGACGGGGCGCGATCGCTACGCGGCGGGGATCGTGGCGGGGATCCGCCTGTACCTGGACAGGTAGGGAGCGTCGGCCGGCCCGATCGCGCACCAAGCTCGGCCGATCGCGTCGCTTGCGATCGCCGGCCCCCCGATGCCCGCGCGAACCGGCCGACGGGGTCGGGAGCGCCGGCTCAGGCGGTTCGTCGGGCAGCCGGGACCGGCTCGAGCACGAGCGCCTTCATCGGGCAGCAGTCGACCGCCCGCCGGGCGTCGTCGAGTTGCCGCCGGTCGACCGGCCCCGGTCGAACCACCGGGTACCGCCACTCGTCGAGGTCGACGAGGTCCGGGGCCAGGTCGCCGCACAGACCGTAGCCGTCGCACTTGATCCAGTCCACGCGCAGCCTGCGTTCCACCTCAGGCCACCGCGATGCGCGAGCCGGTGACGGAGCAGCGTCCCATACGGGCGTGGTGGGCGAACTCGTCGCCGAACACGTTCAGGGCGCTGACCATCAGCTGAGCGGCGCCGTCCGGGTGGCGGCACGCGCCGCGCCCGGGGAGCTGGGCGCTCCAGCGCTCGATGTCCGCGAGCTCCGAGGCGCCCGCGGCGCCGTCGGCGATCCTCCGCGTCGCATCGCCGATCGCCCGCAGCCCGAAGACGCAGGGACCACACTGGCCCGCGCTCTCGGCCGCCATGTAGCCCATGATCTCCGCGGTGACCACGACGCCGCAGGCGTCGGCCGGCAGCAGCCCGACGATCCCGCAGCCGAAGGCGAGCCCGCTCGCCTGCATCACCGCGGGATCGAGCGGGAACTCCCACGTGTCGCCGGCCGGGGCCCAGGTCCCGAAGTACCCGCCCAGCACGACGGCCTGGACCTCGCCGGTCAGGCCGCCGGCGCTGTCGACCACCTCCCCGAGCGTCGTGCCGAGCTCGATCTCGCGCACGCCGGGCCGTCCCACGGGCCCGCTTACCGTGACCAGGCCGGTGCCCTTCGACCCGAGGCGGCCGCTGGTCCGGTACCAGCGTTCGCCGAACCGGGCGACGAGGGCCGCGTAGGCCAGGCTCTCCACGTTCTGCACGAGCGTCGGGCGGCCGGCCACGCCCTGCTCGGAGACGCGGGGCGGCGACGTCGTCGGCCGAGCGTCCGTGCTGTCGATGTAGTGGACCGCCGCCGATGCCTCGCCGGCCACGTAGCCGACCGGCGCCGTCACGAGGCGCATCCGCTGGCGGACCTCCGCCCGCCGGTCCCCGATCGCCCGCTCGATCATGGCGACGGCCGCGCCGTGCTCGCTCCCGACGTAGAAGACGATCTCGTCGGCGCCGACGGCCTCGGCGGCGAGGACGGCGCCGTCGACGACGAGGTGCGGCCGGTGAGCCATCAGGACGCGGTCCTTCGCGCTGCCCGGCTCCCCCTCCGCGCCGTTGGCGACGACGACGGCCCGGCCGCCGCTGCGCTCGGCAACCGCTCGCCACTTGCGCCCGACGGGGAAGCCGGCGCCGCCGCGGCCGAGGAGGCCGCTCGCCTCGAGGCTGGCGATGAGATCGCCGCGGTCGGCGCGAGCCGGCAGGGCGCCGAGCCTGGCCAGGTGCCCACCGAGGGACTCGGGCTCCCCGGCGAGCGGCGGGCCGGCGAGGAGGCGGGAAGCGGACTGGTGCAGTGGCATGGGGGCCCCGGGGCTGGCGGAGGGAGCGGACGGGGATCACGCCGAGGGGCCTGCCTCGCCCAAGAGGCTCGCGCCCACCGATCGACGATCGTCGTCACGCTGGTATGCCCTCCTGAGGCGCGGCCCGCGCGGAAGGTTTCACCCGCCCGCCGCGTGAGCGCGCCGGGATGGGCGAGCACGACGAGGCCCCCGGCATCGGCGGATGACGGGGGCCTCGTGCGCTGCCGCGTCTCGGCCGGGACGCATGGGCCGAGGGGCGGCTCGGGACTACAGGTTCGCGGGACGCGTCCCCAGCGTGACGGTGATCTTGAGCGTCTGGCCGTTGCGGAGGACGTCGAGGGCCGCCTTCTGGCCCGGGGCGAGCTGGCTCACGACCATGTCGAGCGGGTGCGTGGCGTCGAGGGTCGTGCCGTCGACGGCCGTGATGATGTCGCCGGCGGCGAGGCCCGCCTTCTCGGCCGGGCTCCCCGCGACGATGGGATCCTGCGGCGCCGCCGCCTGGCCCTGGCCGGACTGGCCCTGGCCGAAGGGGTCGAACGGGTTCAGGCCCTGGCCGTTCGGGTCCTGGCTGGGAGCCGGGTTGGTGGTGCCACCGTTGCCCTGCGCGAGGGCCGCCGCGGACGGGATCCAGGCGCCGTTGTCGACGGGCAGGTTCGCCTCCGCTTTGAGCTGCGGATCGATCGTCTGGAACCGGATCCCGAGCCAGGCGCGGGCGAGCGGCTGGCCGGCGGACGCCTGGGCGAGCAGCGGGCGGGCGATGTTGATCGGGATGGCGAACCCGATCCCCTCCGCGTTGCCGGCGATGGCCGTGTTGATGCCGACGACCTTGCCGCTCCCGTCGAGGAGCGGTCCACCGCTGTTGCCGGGGTTGATGGCCGTGTCGGTCTGGATCAGGTTCGTGAGTGCAGAGCCGTCCTGGACGTCGATGCTCCGGCCGAGCGCGGAGATGATCCCGGTGGTCACCGAGTCGGTGAACTCGCCGAGCGGGCTGCCGATCGCGATCGCCTGCTGGCCGACCTGGATCGTCGACGAGTCGCCGATGGCGGCCGTCGGCAGGCCGGTCTCGTTCACCTTGACGATGGCGAGGTCGGTGAGCGTGTCGATGCCGTAGATCGTCGCGTCGAGGGAGCGGCCGTCCTTGAGCTTGACGGTCAGCTTTGTCGGATCCCCGGCGACGACGTGGTGGTTCGTGAGGATCAGGCCGTTCGCGTCGAAGATCACGCCGGAGCCGGTCCCGGTCCCCTGGCTCGTCTCGGCGACGATCGTGACCACGGCGGGGCTGACGGCCTTGACGATGTCGACGACGGAGCCCTCGTTGGCGACGGGGGCGGGCGTGGCCTGGGCAGTGGGGGTGGGCGTGGCCTGGCTCCCGGTCTGGACGCCGGTCGGCGCGGACGGAGCCGGAGCATTGCCGTTGGCGGCCGTCACCGCGAGGTACGTCCCTCCCGAGGTGAGCAGCGCCGTGGCGAGGACGGCGCCCACGATCATGCCCGGGCCGACGGAGCGGCGGGCGCGGGGGGTCGGCGCGTTCTGCGGGGGCGAGGCCGGGGGTGCCCAGGAGGCCGGCGGAGGGGCGGCGGTCCACGCCGGCGGGGGCGTCGCCTGCGCGAAGGCGGTCGGCGGCGGCGCGGCAACGACGTGCGGCTCGGCGGCGGCGCGCGGCTCGGCGGCCTCGGCCGCGGGGGCCTCCGGCGTCCAGCGCACCGGCTGGGTGACCTCGGACGAACCCGCCGGAACGGTCGCGGCGGGGTCGCCCGCGGGCGGCGTCACCTGGGCGGCGAGCGCCGGGTCGAAGGTCGGGGAAGGGGCGGCGGGCGGCTGCGCCGGATCGGGTGCGGTCTGGAACGGCTGGTCTGTCATCGGTATTCCTTCCATCCGGGCCACATGCCGCTGTGGCGTGTGCGCTGATGTCTCGCGTGTTCTGGGAGCCCGGGGCGTCAGGGCACAGCATTCCGGCGCCAGGTGAACGAACGCCGATCGAGGTGGTGAAGGTTCCTTGACGTTGCGGTTTCTTTGCCGCCGGCGGGTGCGATCGCAACCGGCGGGCCCGGCGCGGACCGACGGGCGCCGCGACCGACGGGCGCCTCCGGGGAGCCCTCGAGAGCGCCCGGGTCGTCCGATCCGGCGCCCTCGTTTGACGGAATCGCCCGCAGGCCCGATGGTGGGGAGACCAGTCGCCATGCGCCGGGCTCTCATTCGCCGGCCCGAAGCGCGCGACGGATCGGATCCAGCATGGCTCGCACGTCCTTCACGTCGCCACACGCCAACGTCGTCGTCTGCAGCGACGGCTACTTCGACGTCTATCCGCCGGTCGACCGGGCGAACGGCGACAAGCCCGCCTATCGCGGCGGTCTCGCCGAGCTGGGCTCCGGGATCCGGGGCATCGACGCCCGGCTCGCGATCCGCCCGGACTCCGCGGTGCTGGCGGATGCGGTGGAGGCCTGGTCGGCCGTCCACGGCGCAGAAGCGGTCCGGGGCGAGCTCGGCCGGGGCCGGGACGGCACCCAGCCGGAGGCGTAGAGGCACCGCGTCCGCGCTCCGGACGCCCGAGCCCGGGAGCTGCCGTCGGCGCCCCGGGGTGGAGTTGCGTCCGGTTCCCAGCGTCGCGGGCTGGGACATCCCCGGGCGCTCCGGGCAGGTTGCGCCTATCATCACCGCCTCCAGCCGGCGCGTCGCCGCCGGCTTCCACCCTGCCGCTCGGCCACCCCCGGCGGTCGCCCCACAGCGAGGCCCGCCGTCCGTGCCCAGCACCCCGGTCGCTCCAACCCTGCCGGCGACGCTTCCCGCGATGCTGGCCCGCGCCATCGCCACGCAGGGGGCCGCCCCGTTTCTCGGCGTGCGCACGTCGACCTCCCGTGAGCAGTCGCTGACCTTCGCCGAGTTCGGGGTGGCCGTCGAGCACGCTGCCGCGCGGCTCGCGGCAGCGCTCCAGCCGGGCGAACGCGTCCTGGTCCAGGGGGCGCCCGGCCCCGGGTTCGCGGCCGCGCTCTTCGCGGCCGCCCGGGCGAACGTGATCCTCGTGCCCCTCGACGCGCGGATGACGCCCGACACGGTCGAGCGGATCTCGGCGCTGACGGAGCCGGTGGCGATCCTGCTGGGCACCGGGGCGACGCTCGAGCCCGTGACGATCCCGGCACTCGCCCACCTGCCCGTCATGGATCTCGACGACATCGTCGACCCGCCCGGGCCCGCTGCGGTGGCAGCCCTGGCGGCCCGCGAGACCGCGGCGCCGGACGAGCCGATCGAGATCCTGTGCACGTCGGGCTCGACCGGCAACCCGAAGGGCGTCACGATCACCCAGGCCATGCTGCTGGCCTCGACCGAGCGCTGCCTGGCGACGATCCCGGCTGGGCCCAACCGCTTCGTCTCGATCCTGCCCCTCTCCCACATCATGGAGCAGGTCGCCGGCCTGGTGTACGCGGCCGCGGCCGGCGCCGAGACCGAGTACATCACGACGCTCCGACCGGACGTGATCGCGGCGGCGATCAAGGGCCACCGGGCGACCGCGCTCGTCGTCGTCCCGCAGGTCCTGGAGCTCCTGTTCGGCGCCATCCGGCGGGAGGCCGACCGCTCCGGCAGCGGCGCGACGTTCCGGCGGGCGCTCCGTCTCGCGCCGTACCTGCCGATGGAGCTGCGGCGGCGGCTCTTCAAGAAGGTGCACGCGGCGCTGGGCGGCGAGCTGCGCCTGGTGCTGTGCTCCGCCGCGCACCTGTCCCCGACGCTACAGCGCAGCTGGGAGGCGCTGGGTGTGGAGGTCGTCCAGGGATACGGCTCCACCGAGGCGGGTCTCGTCGCCACCAACTTCCGCGGACGCACGCCGCCGGGCCGCGTCGGCTGGGCGCTCCCGCCGCTGGAGCTGCGCGTCGAGCCCGACGGCGAGGTCGTCGTCCGGGGGCCGTCGGTCTTCGCGACCTACTGGCAGGACCCGGACGCGACGGCCGTGGCGTTCACGCCGGACGGCTGGTACCGGACGGGCGACGTCGGCGAGCTCGACGCGTCGGGCTCGCTCCGCCTGATCGGGCGGACGCGCTCGCTGATCGCGCTGCCGAACGGCATGAACGTCCACCCGGAGGACGTCGAGGCGGCGCTGATCGAACAGGGCCTGGTCGAGCCCGTCGTCTACGAGGCCGAGCCGGGCAGGATCGGGTTCGCGTATCGCGCGGGCGCCGCATTCAGCGAGCAGCCGTCGGACGAGGAGACGGCCCTGGCGGCCGCGGTGGGCGCGGCCAATCGCCGACTGGCCGTCCACCAGCGGATCACGGACCGCGCCGCGTTCCCGGAGGCGGACTTCCCGCGGACGCACACCCGCAAGGTCCGCCGCGGCGCCGTCGCCGAGCGGATGGCGGGCGTGCCGCTCGGCCGCTGACGCAGCCCCCGCGCGGCGACGGCCGGGGCCGGCAGCGGCGCTTTGCCTACCTCATCGGTTCGCCGGCGGCGAAGCGGGAGATGAGGTCCGTGTAGCCGGGCAGGCCGCGCTCGTAGCCGATGGCCCAGAAGCCGGCGCCCGCGAGCCCGCGCTCGTTGGCGAGCGCCAGCTTCGCCTCGAGGGTGGCAGGCGAGTCCACGTAGATGGCACGCCACGTGCGGTCGTCGGGCGTCGCCGACGGCGTCGCGGGGCTGGCTGATGGAGTCGCTCCGGGCCCAGGGGTCGCGCCGATCGACGGGGACGCCGATCCCGCCGCCGACGCCGGGGGATACGACGAGCCGTCGGACGCGAGCGCGTAGAGCTCGACCATCTCGACCGCGTCGCGGGCGGGGACGATCGACGGGTCCCGCAGGATCTCGAGGTTCCGGCGCGGAACCCACGTCTCGCCGCGGCCCGTCGCCGGTGCCCCGAGCAGCGGATCCGTGACCGGCCACGAGCGGCCGTAGAGCGGCAGGCCCAGGAGCGTCCGCTCGACGGGGACCCCGAGCGCCTCGTAGAGGTCGAGCGACCAGACCAGGTCCTCTCTCCTCGCCGTCGCGCCGGTCGAGCGGCGCGATGGCTCCCGGCTCCGAGCCGTTCACCCGGTAGTCGTAGCCCATCAGGAAGATCCGGTCGGCGCCGGCCTGGGCGGCGGCGGCCGCCATCGCTGCGCCGCCGATGCTCGCCTGCGTGGCCGCCGACACCCGGTCCGAGGGATCGGCGGCCGCCAGCGCGTCGCCCAGGCGCCCAACGAACGCGCCGTACGCCGACACCTGCAGGGGGTCGAGGCCTTCCACGTCGACGTTGACGCCGTCGAGGCCGAGGTCGCCGACGAGGGTGACGAGCGAGGCGATCGTCGCGTTCTGGAGGTCGGCGTCCGCGAAGAAGCCGTCGTTCCGGTCGCGCCCGAAGCTGCTGAAGACGATCTCGACGCGGACGCCGCGCTCGCGCGCGTCGCCGACGAGCTGCCGGCCGACGTCGCCGACGATGCGCCGGTAGCCGACCTGCTTCGTGTCGAGCGCGCCAGTCCGCGTGTTCGTGACGCTGAAGAGGGCGAGGGTCGTCAGGTCGGTCGCCCGGACGTGCGCGGCGATCGCGTCGTCCATCTCCCAGTACGGCACGTAGCCGAAGACCTCGTGGCCGGGGGCCGGGCGCGGCGTCGGCTGCGGCGTGGCGGGGACGGCCGGCCCGGAGCCGGTCGGCGATGCTGCGGGCGTCGCGTCGGGTCCGGGCGCACAGGCGGCCAGCGTGGCGACGACGAGCGCGACGACGAGCGCGACCACGGCACGGGATCGGCGGGGCATGTGAGAAGC
Organism: uncultured Chloroflexia bacterium; assembly: GCA_963831745.1. Taxonomy (GTDB): domain Bacteria; phylum Chloroflexota; class Limnocylindria; order Limnocylindrales; family CSP1-4; genus CTSoil-043. The sequence continues at coordinate 41,407 of CAWHRD010000005.1, forward strand.
CTGACCGCGAACCGCTCGAACGGTCAAACGCCCTCGCCCCAAGCCTCCCGGGACGACGCGCCCTCACCCCGGGGCGAGCCGCCCTCACCCTTGGGCAAGCCGCCCTCACCACGCGTGAGCCGCTGGCCTTACCGCGCGGGGCGACATCCCAGCAGGCGCAGGGCCGCATCGCGCAGGCCGTCGGGCGGGATGGTCGGCGCGCTCCCGCCGGAGCCCAGGAGCAGGCCGTCGAACAGGGCGCCGAACAGGGTCACGAGGTGATCGGGCTCCTCCGGGGCGATGGCGCCTTCCGATCGCGCCTCGGCGAGGACCCGGCGCACGTTCGCCCGGTTGCGTCGCTCGATCGCCGGCTGGTCGAAGCCGAGGGAGCCGACGAGCTCCCGCCCGCCGGGTCCGGCCAGGCCGGCGAGGATGACGAGTAGCTCGCGCTCCTCGTCGTGGAAGGCGATCATGCGATCGACGAGGATCTCCAGCTTGCGGCGCGCCGGCCCGTACTCGTCGGCCACGCCGGCGATCATCGCCTCGCGCGCGGCGAAGCCCTCGGCGAGGATCGCCCCGAGGACGGCTTCCTTCGAGTCGAAGTGCCAGTAGACGTTGCCGGCGCTCATGTGCGCTCGTCGCGCGACGTCTGCCACGCGACAGGCGGCGAACCCGCGCTCGGCGAACAGCGACCGTGCCGCGGCAAGAACTCGCTCGCGACCGGCTGCCTTGGCGGCGCGGCGAGCCGTGCCCACGGGGTGCGCGTGGAGACGTGCGGGTTCCTGAATCGTCATTCAGGATGGATCCTATTCCTGAGCGCAGATTCAGTCAATGCGGCTCCGAGAGCTGGCTCCGCGGCAACCGCGCGCCGTCAGGGCAGGCGTCGCACCCAGACGGCGCCCGGCATGCCCCGACCGGCGTTCTCGTCCCACCCCGCGACGCCCAGGCCGACGGCGACCTCCAGCGTGTCCGACGCCGCGACGGCATACGGGCCGAAACCCGCGAACGCCGGATCCGTCGCCACGCACCGCCAGGCCCGGCCGTCGGTCGAGTCCCAGATGCCGCCGAGACAGCTCGAATCCCCGGACGGTCCCGCGGCCAGGAAGCCGGAGGGCGTCGCGGTCACGCTGAAGACCTGGCCGTTCGCGGGCGTCTCGACCGAGCCCTCGGACCACGTGGTGCCCGCGGTCGACCACCAGGCGCGCACACCTCGAGCGGCCTCGCCGGCGGAGATCCCCAGCACGGCGACGACGCCGTCGCGAGCCGCCACGCCGGTCGCCTGCGTCCCGAGCGCCGCCACGTCGCCGAACATCGGGTCGTCCGGGACGCGCGTCCAGGTCGACCCGTCGGGCGACGTCCAGATCGCCGCGCGACCCGAGACCACGCCGGCCGCGACGAACTCGCCGTCCGTTCGGGCAACGGCCTCGATGCCCCCGCCCTCCAGCGGCGCCTGGTCGTCGAGCTTCGTCCACCGGGCACCGTCACTGGATGTCCAGACGTAGGCCCGGATCGGATCGAGCCCGCAGTTGAGCCGGCACGCGGGATCGCGGCGTCCCACCGCGAGCCAGCCGTCGTCCGTGGCGATCACGTCCGTGACCTCGATGTCGTCGGTCCCGAGGGCGGGCACGGGGAAGGCGTCGGCATGCTCAGTCCACGCGAGCCCGTCGGAGGACGTCCAGCTCGCCGGCCGATCGTCGATGGTACCCACCGCCACGAGGCCCCCCGGTCCGGTGGCGAGCCGTCCCGGGGCGTCCGTCCCTCCGCCGCTCGCCTGCCGATGCCAGGTGAGCCCGTCCGGAGAATTGAGGAAGACGTGATCGCCGTCCAGCGCGCCGCCGACGGCGACGAAGCGGCTCCCCGTCCAGACCACGTCCTGGAGCTGCACGCCGCTCACCGCCTCCTGGGACGGGACCGGGGCCCAGGCTCCCGGCTCCGGCGATGCCGTCGGCACGGCCGCCGGAGCCTCCGGCGATCCCACGAGGGAGAACGCGCTGTAGCCGGCCGCCGAGTCGACCTCCGCGTAGCCGGCGATGACGACCCGAGTGCCGTTGGTGGCGAGGTCGACGTCGTGGAGCGCCGTCACGTCGGACGGTTGCGGGACGCCCTGGACCGCCGTCCATCCTTCGCCGTCCGCCGACGACCAGAGCGAGATCGCTTCGCCCTCGGTCGACAGCGCCAGGAAGCCCTCGCGGTACGCGATGACGCGGGAGAAGGACGGGACGCCCGCCGGCTCGACCACGCGCCAGTCGGCGCCGTCCCCGATGAGGACGGCCGGCTGGTCGCCGGGACCGGCGACCGCCACGAAGCGCGCTCCCGACGCGGCCGCCGCGGAGAACGCCGGGGAGCCTGCACCCGGCCGCGTGAGCGCGGGGACCGGGACGCTGGTCCACGTCTCGCCGTCCGTCGAGCCCACCGCGAACGGCCAGGCGGCCCATCGGTGTCGTTGACGCCGATCGCCTCGCAGCCGAGCCCCACGGCGAGCAGCACACCGTCCGGAGTTTGCGGTCACGTCGACCGGGCCGCATGCGCCCTGCCCGCCCGGGAGCGTGTGGTACCCGCCGATGTCGAACGCGGCCGCGTCCGGCATCCGCCTCCAGGAGACGCCATCGGCCGAGAGCCAGACCGCAGCGCGCGGGGAATCCTCTTCGTACATCGTGCCGACGACGACATACGCGGACCCGCTCCACGTGACCGCCGCCAGGTGCGCGGCCGCCGTCCCAGGGAAGTCCGACCGTTCCCACGTCCTCGCATCCGGGGATCGCCACGCGCCGGCGACAATGGCGTCGCCATCCTCCACCCACCCGATGGCCACGAAGCCGGGCGGACCCCACGCCACGTCGATCATCCCGGGATTAGGCCCGTCCACGTAGATGGCGTTGCCGATCGAGAGGGCGGTGTTCTTCGTGGCCTGATCCCACGCGAGGCCGTCGGTCGAGCGCCAGGCACCGGCAGTGCCGCCCGATGGCGCCTGCATGTCTTCGAACTCACGGGCGCCGACCAGGGCGAACGTCGTCGGTCCGGCCGCGATCGCCACCGGGACCGCCATGCCCCCCTCGAACATCGGCGGGATCGCGCCGACCTGCCAGGCCGGCGCCGGGCTCGGCGCGGGCTCCGCGCTGGCGTCCGGCCCGGGGCTCACCGGCACCACGACCGCGGGAGCCGAGGGCGTCGGGACGACGACGGCGGGCAGCCGGTCGTGGAGCAGGAAGGCGCCGGCGGCGGCGAGCCCCAGGAGGGCCACCAGCAGGAGCGCGGTGGCGGCCACGAGGACCAGGGTCCGGCTGGCCGCCGGACGCCGGGCGGGCTGCCCCGCGATCGCCGCGGCGACCGCGGCGTCGAGCCGGGCCGAGGTGGCGAGCTCGGCCGGCCGGCGCAGGGCGGCCGCGTCGCCGCGCAGGCCGGCCACGCCGCGGGCGCAGGCCGGGCAGCCGGCGAGGTGGTCGGCGAGGAGGGCGTGCTCGGGCGGGGCGAGCCCGAAGTCGAGGGCCACCGCGGCGAGGGCCAGGACGCGCTCGTGGAGGCGCCGCTCGGTCGCGCTCATGGCCGCACCTCCGTCGCCTCGAGGATCTCCCGCAGCTCGAGCCGCGCGCGGCACAGCAGGGTGCGGGTGGCGCCCTCGCTGCGTCCGAGGAGCGCCGCCACCTCGGCGCCAGAAAAGCCGCGGGCGGCGAGCAGGAGGGCGGCCCGCCGGTCGGCGCCCAGGCGTCCCAGGGCGGCGTGGAGCGCGGCGTCGCGCTCGACCCGCAGGGCCGCCCCCTCGGGGGGCTCGGGCTCGGAGCGCTCGAAGAGGCGCGGCAGGAGGCGCGCCAGGCTGGCCCCCCGGCGGCCCCGGTCGATCGCCGCGTTGGCCGCCGTCCGGTACAGCCAGGGCCGGACCTGCCCGGGCATGCGGCCCGCGCGGGCCTCCCGGACGAGGCGCAGGAACGTCTCCTGCAGGAGGTCCTCGGCGACCGATCCGTCGCGGGTCATCCCGACGAGAAAGGCGAGGAGCTCGCCGCGGCGCTCGGCGTAGATCGCCCCGAGCTCGGCCTCGTCGGCGCACCCCGCGACCCGGGCCCGCTCGAGGGCGGGCGACGGCTCGTCGGGGGCGATCGGCGCCGATGCGCTGTCCATGCCGATGAAACGGATGACGGCCCAGGATGTTGCGCGCCCCGGGGCCGGGGCGTGCCATCTCCCTGCGAGTCTTGGCCGCCGGCGCCCCGCGGTCGAGGGCCGAACGGCCGGGTGCGCCGGGGCGCCGGGGGCGGGCGGGGGGAAGCCCGGCACCCCGGCGGTCCGCCGCCCGACCGTTCCGGTGCCGCCGTTGCGTTCAACTCCACACCCCGCACGCCTGGCCCGGTGTGCTGCACGCAACCGAACGTCGGACGCATCTATGAAGGAGCGGGTCGGGTCAAGGTGGCGGGCGGGGATTTATTCTCTTTCTCCTCGTTCGTCGGTCGGTCGTGCGGGGGCCGCTGGCACCAGGGTCGACCGGACGCTGCCGGTCAGTCATCTATTCGAGGGCGGTCCTCATGGTGGGCATGCGGCCGGGAGGCGGCTCAATCAAGGAGGCGGCCGTCGGGTGAGGCCATGACATGACAGCGAGCGCGCCGGGACCGGCCGGCGCGACGGACGGGGGAGCGCGCGGGTACGTCCCGGCAGCCCCGCTCGTCGCGGAGGGCATAGAAGGCGAGGATGAGGAGCCGGCGGGCGAGGGCGACCCGCGCGATCTTGGTCCCGCGGCGTCCCGCGATCGGGTCGGCGAAGCGGTGGAGCTGGGCCGACCGGGAGGACCCGATCTTGGTGGCGGCCTCGACCATCGCCCAGCGCAGCCAGCGGCTGCCCTGCTTGCTGATGTGGCCGCGCCGGACGTGGTCGGCCGAACTGCGCTCGGTGGGGGTCAGCCCGGCCCACGACGCGAGGTGGTCGGCGGAGGGGAAGCGGGTCACGTCGCCCACCTCGGCGATGATCGTGGCCGCGTTCAGGATCCCGATCCCCGGGATCGGCAGCAGCCGGCGCACCCGGTCGTCGCCCCGGAAGGCCCGGACGATCTCGCGGTCGGCCGCGATGATCTCGCGGGCGAGGTCGTCGATCGAGCCGCAGGCAGGCGGCCAGGCGCGCCGCGATGACCGGCGGCAGCTCGAGGGTCGCGAGCTGCTCGCGGCCCTGCCGGCCGAACAGGTCGCTCACCGGGACCGGGACCCCCGCGTCCGCGCAGAGCGCGTGGACCTGGCACTTGAGCCGGGAGCGGATCCGGACGAGCGAGGCCCGCATCCGGACGAGCCGGCGGAGCTCGCGGACCTCGGGCGGCGCGATCCAGGCCTCGGGCAGCAGGTTCGTGCGCAGGAGGTGGGCGAGGGTCGCGCGCGTCGACCGCGTCGTTCTTGACCCGCCCCGCGCCGATCGCCTTGGTCGCGAGGGGATGGGCCATGTGGGCCTCGATCCCGGCGTCGGCGAGGAGGTCGGCGAACCAGCCCCAGCCGTACGTCGCCTCGAAGGCGACCGAGACCGGCTCGGGCTCGAGCTCGCCGAAGACCCGCCGGAACGCGTCCGGGCTGTGCTCGAAGCGTCGCGAGAGGATCGTGTCGCCGGCCTCGTCGAGGGCCACCACGTGGCTGACCTTGCGGTGCAGGTCCACTCCGAGGTACACCATTGCCTGGGCCTCCCTTCTGATCGCTTGCGTCTGGCAGATCCTCATCAGGATCGCGCCATAAGCATCGGAGCGGAGGCCCGCTCCTTCATGGCATCAAGGAACCGGCACGCCGGACGGCCGGCAGCGCCGGATGTTGGTGCAACGCAAACCGGGACCGGCACCCGGGGCGGGCGGGTCGGGTGACCCCGGGGGCGGCGGGTCGGGTGACCCCGGCGACCCCAGGCCGGGTGGCGTGCCCGGCCGGGTGCCGACGGGTCCGCCGACCCAACCGCCACCCGGGCCGGGACTCCGGCCGCTCGGGCCGGCTAGAAGGTGACTCGCTCGAGGATCTTCACGAGGTAGCGGGAGCGCATCTGCTCGGTCGCCAGGATCTGCTTCGTCGGCGGCAGGCGCAGGATGACGCCGAGGATGGCCGCCATCGCCCGGTGGCTGAACAGCGCCCGGTTGTCGAAGATGCAGTCCTGGAGCCGGCCGCGCTCGATCGCCATCAGCACCGTGCGATGGAGCGTGTCCACCGGCGTGACGACGCGTGCGGCGCGGGCCTCGAGCCAGAGCCCATTCGTCGGGCAGACCCGGGTGCACACGCCGCAGCCCAGGCAGGTCCCGGCGTCGAGCGCCGCCCGGCGCTTATGGGGCTTGGTGGGATCGTTCGCAGAGACGAGCGTCATCGCCTCGACCGGGCAGGCGTCGACGCACTTGCCGCAGCCGTTGCAGAGCTCGTCCGCGACGTGCGGCGAGAAGTTCGTGGTGTGCACGGGATCGAGCATCCCGAAGCGGCGGGCCGCGATCATCGCCTCGCAGCAGCAGCCGCAGCAATTGCAGATGAAGTTGACCGAGCGCTGCACGTTCTCGCCGAACTGGACCAGGTTGTGGCCGTACGCCTCCTGGAGCAGGTTCGTTCCCTCGACCCGGTCGACCCGCCGGGCGTAGCCGTGGCGGATCAGCGCGTCGGCCGTGCCCCCGAAGGTCATGCAGATCCCAAGGGGAGCCGCGCAGGCGCGCCCGAGGTGTTGCATCTTGTGGCGGCAGTAGCAGGTGCCGACGCCCATGTGCTCGGCCGTGCCGATCACCTCGCTGGCACGCTCGTAGTCGAGGACATGGAGCCCGCCGTCCCGAACGTCGGCGCGCGGCGCCGGGCGGGACCCCTCGGTCGGGCGAGGCGCCCACGGGCCGGGTGCCGTCGGGTCAGGCGCCGTCGGGCGAGACGCGGCAGGGCCAGGCGCCGTCGGCCCACGGCCCGCCACCGTGCTGGCGCGCTTCGATCGCGCGGCCGAGCCTCGTTCCGCGCTCTCCGCCAGCGCCGGCTCGTTCACGAAGACGCGCCCGAGCTGGGTCTGGCCGTGGGTGAAGAGGTTGAGGATGAAGTCGTCCTCGACGGTGAGGTACTGGTAGAAGAGCTCGCTCAGCAGCTTCTGGTCGACGTCGTCGCGGACCCGCATCATCGAGAACTCGAAGAATCCGGCCATCGGCGGCGGCAGGATGTAGATGGGCCCGTCCGGGCCCTCCATGTCGAGCAGCACCGCGCGCGAGGCCAGCCCGTCGAGAACGCGGTGCGCCTCGGCCTCGCTCGTCTTCCAGATTCGGGCGGCGGCGGCCACCGTCACCGGCTTGATCGGAAGCCGGGCGACGAGCTCCGCCTCGCGCTCGCTGAAGAGCAGGGCGAGGATCCGGAAGAGGATGCCGGACGGGGGAGCTCCCTGGGGGAAGCGGTTCAGCCGGTTGGCGAGGTGCCCGTAGGCGCCCCGGGTCGTGACGTGGGCCATGCCATTCCTCGTCGGCTCCGCGGCCGCGGCCACGCCGCCCACGCCGGGCGGCGCGACCACCCTCGCCGCCACACGAGGTGCTGGCAAGGGCGATTCCGCCAGCGTTCGCCCGTGCCGTCGGTCACCATCGGTGGTTGCATCGGTCCGGTACGTTTGGACCTTGGGGGAACGCGGCCGCGGCGCCATGCTGGCGTCGGGCAGGTGCGCCATGCTTGCGGCCGGCAGGTGCGCCATGCTGGTGGCGGCGGATGGGCCGTGCGGCGGCTCGCAGGCGCGCCGCGGACACGGGCCACGCGGGCCGTCGAGCAAGGCGCTGGGGGTGGTGATCACGAAGGACACGGGTCGTTGGGTGGGGGGGCTGCTTCGCCGCGAGGCCGCGGGCCTGGTGGCGGCCGTGGTCGTCCTGGTCCTCGTGCTCGCGTTCCGGGTGCCGTCGCAGCACGCCTGGCCGACGGGCCAGGAAGCGTACTGCTACTGGTTCCCGGGCCTCGCCGACCCCTACGCCCGGTCGAACTGGACCCAGCCGATCGCCTACGTCTACTCCCCGGCCTTTCTGCAGGCGATCGCCCCGCTGAAGGCGCTTCCGTGGGAGGCGTTCCTCGCCGCCTGGACCATGATCCTGCTGCTCGCCGTCCGCTACCTGGCCGGGGCACGCCTGTGGGCGGTCGCGATCGCCTTCGCCGTCCTCGAGGTGCTGGGCGGAAACATCCACCTGCTGCTCGCGGTCGCGATCGTGGCCGGGTTCCGGTGGCCCGCCGCGTGGTCGTTCGTGCTCCTGACGAAGGTGACGCCCGGCGTCGGCCTGCTCTGGTTCGCCGTGCGGCGGGAGTGGCGCAACCTCGGGATCGCGCTCGGGGCGACCGCGGCGCTCGTGCTGGTGTCGTGGGCGGTCGCGCCGGCGGCGTGGGCCGACTGGCTGGACGTGCTCGCGGCGAGCACGACGAAGACCGTCGGCACCTGGGCGGCGATCCCGATCCCGGTCTGGCTGCGCCTCCCGTTCGCTGCCGCGGTGGTCATCTGGGGTGCCCGGACCGATCGCGCGTGGACCGTCCCGGTGGCCGCGATGCTGGCTCTGCCCGCCCTGTGGTTCGGTGGCGCCTCGATGCTCCTGGCAGCGGTGGCGCTGGCCAGCGGGCGCGTCCGCGGCGCGGCGCCGCCGCCCGCGGGCCCGGGTCGCTTCGGCTTCCCGTGGCGACCGCGTCGCCCGGCGTTCCGGACGGCCTGAGGAGCGTCGACCGCGCGAGCGGGCTCGAACGCGCGAGCGGGCGGGACAGGCGTCGGTCGTGGAGGCCCGGGCCAGGCGTCCCGAGACGAGCCGGCCGGCGGACGGCGCACGCGTCGGCGTCGCCGAAGTGCCGACATCGACAGACCTTCGATCGCGCATCATGGGAGCCTCACAGGAGGCGCCGGTGAACAAGGACTCCAGGGCGTTCGCACGCGACCTTGGCGCGATCATCCTCGTGGCCGTCGCGTGTCCCGCCGCGCTCTTCGGCAGCACGCTCCTGGGAGGCGCGATCCTCGGCTGTGCCGCCGACGGCCTCACCCCGGAGTGCGCCCTCAACGGCATCCTGATCTCGCCCTTCCTCCTCCTCGGCGCCGGGTTCCTCGCCGGGTTCCTGACGAGCGGGTGGCCGGGCCTGGGCTTCGTGGCGTTCGGGGTCATCGCCGGGCTGGTCGCCATCCCGCTCCTCACAGCGGCCGTCGGCAACCCCGTTCCGGTCGACCCGTTCAGCGGGTTCCTGGCGCTGTTCTTCTTCGGGCCGCCCGTGCTGCTCGGCTACGGTGCCGCCCGCGGCGTGGTGCGGCTGATCGCACGCAGGCGGGCCGCGGGCGACTGACGGGGGGCACCTCACCGGCGTCGCTGCCGAGGCAACGGGCGTTGCCGCCAATCCGACGGGTGTCGCCACACCTCTCTACGACCGTCGGCCAACTTGATGGCCGACGTTGATGAGATCGCCTCCGGGCATGTCGTAGCCCGCCCGGCTCCGTGCCCCCAGATTCGACGCACGTCAGGCAGACCGAGCCCGGACGCGCATGGGGACTTACGAGGACACGGACATGGACAGCGTCGAAGTCCTGGGAGCGATCCTGATCTGGCTGCTCGTGGTCGGGATCTTCATGCTGCGTGCGCCCGGCGGCAGCACGCGCTCGCTGATCGCGCCGTGGCTCGCCCTGACCCTGCTGAGCATGGCCGTGCTCTTCATCGTCCTGTTCATCGCGACCTACGGCCTGCTCTTCGTCCTCGGGAAGGAAGCCGCGACGGTGGGCGTGATCCTGAGCGCGATCGTCCTCGCCGCCACGCCGGTCGTGTGGGCCGTCGTGCTCCACCGGCGGGCGCACAGCGCCGCGACGCAGGGCTGAGCCCGGGTGCCGGCCAGGACGATGGGAGACCGCGGGCCCGGGCAGGGCAACGGCCGAAAGCTCGGCGTCTTCCTCGGCATCACCGCCTTCCCGGCGCTGGTCACCGGCTACCGCGCCGTCATCGACGCCCAGCCCGACCTGCAGGTCGTCGGCGCCGTCGACGATCCCGCCGCGCTGTGCGACGCGATTGCCCGGTCGACGGCCGACGTCGTCATCACGGAGTGCCTCCCCTACGCCCGCAACGGCTGCGTGTCGTTCCAGGCGATCGAGACGATCCGTGCGGCCAAGCCGGCGGTCAAGATCCTGGCGGTGGAATGCCGCTGCGGCAGCGAGCAGTTCTCGCTCGCCATCAAGGCCGGGGCCGACGGCTTCCTGACCCGCGAGGCCCAGCCCTCGGACGTCCTCGACGCCGTCCACCGGGTCGCGCGGGGCGAGACGTATGTGAGCCCCGCGATCGTCACCCGGATGGTCAACACCTACGTCCTCCGCGCGCCCGACACCGCGGCCGAGGATGCCTTCGAGGCGCTGAGCGAGCGGTCGCGCGAGATCTTTCGTCTCGCCGCCTTCGGGCACACGAACCGCGAGATCGCGCGCACGCTCCACCTGTCGGAGCAGACGGTGCACAACCACCGCGCCGCGATCATGGAGAAGCTCGGCTTCCACGACCGGGTCGACCTGCTCAAGTACGCCCTGCGCACCGGCGTGATCCAGGCGGCAGACCTGTGACGCGCCTCCGAGCGGCGGCCCGGCGCCTGCGCCCGACGACTGGCCGGGGCGCGGTCGGGCTGGGCATCGCGGGCGTCGCCCTGGTCGCCGTCCTCGTGGTCGGGATCGCCGGCTTCGCGGCGGCGTTCTCCTGGGCCTACGCCGCGTTCGGGTTCCACCCGACCGAGAGCGCCCAGTCCTGGGCGGCACTCCCGCCGCAGTACGCCGTGCCGGCGGCCTGCCAGAGCTGCCACGCCCCCGAGTACACGCCCTGGCAGGCGTCGGCCCACGCCGCGGTCGCCTGCGACACGTGCCACGGGCCGCTCGCGAAGCACGCCGCCACCGCCACCACCGTGTCGGCCGCGGCCGCCGCGGCGACCGAGATCACGACACCGACGTCCGACCTGTGCGTGCTCTGCCACGCCCAGGTCCCGGGGCGCCCGCTGGGCTTCCCCGCCGTGGACCTGACCCTGCATTACCCGGGTGGGCCGTGCCTGGGCTGCCACGACAGCCACGCCGCGACGGCCCTCCGGCCGCCCGAGATCTCGCACGCGCTGGACAACCTGCCGGCGTGCATCACCTGCCACAAGCCGGCCGGCCTCAAGCCGGTCCCCGTGGGCCACGAGGAGGCGGCCGACTCGGTCTGCCGCTCCTGCCACCTGCGGCCAACGGCCAGCCAGTAGGAGCGTCCCGATGAGCGAGACCGGCACGGCCGGCGCGGAAGACCAGGCGGGCGGCATGACGCTGTCGCGGCGACGCGTGCTGCAGGCCGGGCTGGCCGCCGTCCCCGCCCTGTGCGGCGCGAGGCTGCTCTCGGCGGCCCTCGGCGCACCCGCGGAGGACGCCCGGGCGGCCGAGCCCGCGCCGATCGAGCCGGTCCCGCCCGTGCCGGACTACGACCCGTCGGCCCACGACTGGGCGTTCGTCATCGACACGACCACCTGCATCGGCTGCGGCCGCTGTGTCGAGGCCTGCAAGCTCGAGAACCACGTCCCCGAGGAACCCGAGATCAACCGGACCTGGGTGGAGCTCCACGTGCTCGCCCAGGACGGGACGGTCACCATCACCTCCCCGGACGGCGGCCGCGAGGGCTTCCCGGCGGACGGGACCGACGTGCCGGCCGACATCCGCGACGCCTACTTCGTCCCGCGGACGTGCATGCAGTGCGAGAACCCGCCCTGTACCTGGGTCTGCCCGGTGAGCGCCACCTTCCGGAGCGAGGACGGGGTCGTCTTCGTCGACGAGGGCCGGTGCATCGGCTGCGGGTACTGCATCGTCGCCTGCCCGTACGGCGCCCGCTACATCGTTCCCGCCGGCGAGACGACGCCCAAGGGCGTCGCCGGCGTCGTCGACAAGTGCACCTTCTGCTACCACCGCATCACGCGCGGCCTGGAGCCCGCCTGCGCGGAGGTCTGCCCGGTCAACGCGCGGATCTTCGGCGACCTCCGGGACGCCGGCAGCCCGGTGAGCATCGCCCTCCGCGAGAACCGGGTGCGGCAGATGAAGCCGGGCCTCGGCACCCGGCCGCGGGTCTGGTACACCGGCCTCGAAGGCGAGGTGATCTGATGACGGCCCACGTCGCAGAGCGCCGGCTGACCCTCGACCCGCGAGCAGCCGCGCGGGCCGCCGCCCACGACATCGCGAGCATGCCGCGCGCGCTCAAGGCGTGGCTCGCCTTCCTGCTGGTGCTCTGCGCGGTCGGTGCCGTCGGCGCGCTCCTCGCCCTTCCCCGGCTGGGAGGTCCTCGGCACCAGTCCCAGCTTCGAGTGGGGCATCCTCATCACGGCCTACGTCTTCTTCGCGATCACCACGAGCGGCCTGTGCTTGGCGTCGTCGCTGGGCACGGTGTTCGGGATCGAGATGTTCCTGCCGCTCGAGAAGCGTCACGCGGTGCTGGCGCTGCTGACCCTGATCACCGCCTTCGGGATCATCGCCCTCGACCTGCACTACCCGGTCAGCATGGTCTTCGGCGCGGTGCTCAGCCCGTCGCCGTTCTCGCCGATGTGGTGGATGGGCGTCTTCTACGGCATCTACCTCGTCTTCCTCATGGTCGAGGTCTGGAGCATCTTCTCCAACCACTGGGGCATCCACCGCTGGGCGTGCGTGTGCTCGTCCGCGACCGCGGTCATCGCGCCGACCACGCTGGGCGCCGTCTTCGCGGTCCTCGGGGCCCGCCCCTACTGGCACGGCGCCTTCACGCCGCCGGTCATGGTCACGATGGCCGTCCTCTCCGGGACCGCCCTGCTGGGGATCGTCTTCTACTGCGTCCACCGCTACCGGCTGGCGGGCCACGAGCGGGCGCTGACGCTGGCGATCCCCGCGATCCGCCTGCTCATGTCGATCGGGCTGGTCGTCGCCGGGCTCGTCATCGTCTGGCAGATCCTGTGGGGGATGTACGGGGTCATCCCGGGTCTCTGCCGACGCGAACCGGGCGATCTTCGCCGGGCCGCTCGCGCCCTGGTTCTGGCTGGTCCGGGTCGGCCTCGGGCTGGTCGATCCCGCTGCTCCTCCTCGCTGATCCCGCGGACGCGCACGCCGGCCGGCCTCTTCGTCACCTGCTGCCTCGTCTTCCTGGGCATCTTCGCGGACAGGGCGATCTTCGTGAGCGCCGGCCAGATCGTCCCCGGGACGGCGGTCGGCGGCGTCGTCTCGAGCCCCTATGCCGAGTACGTGCCGTCGCTCGTCGAGGCCGCCATCGTCATGGGCGCGTTCGGCTTCTTCGGGCTCGCCTACACGCTCGCCGAGCGGTACCTGCCGATGGGCGAGCACACGGGGCACCTCGCCGGCGGGTTCCTGGCCGGAAGCCACCCGGCACCCGCGATGGTCGACGCCGGCGTGGCCTGGGTGGCCGAGGAGGACGAGGAGGTCAGGACGGACGGGGAGCCCGAACGGCCGGCATGCCGCGGCGCGCACGCGCACGCCGCCGCTCCGGCCCCGGCGCCGAGCCTCGCATCGCCAGCCGTCGATCCGCCGACGCCGCCACGGCCGAGTCGACGTCCGCGACCCGGGCTCGATGCGACCGCCGTCCGGCGGACCCGACCGCCGTCGACGGCCATGCCAGGCCGGCCGCCAGATCGACGGAGGGCCCCGCTGATGGCCCGCCGGATCGGACGCCTCGTCCTCGTCCTCGCGGCCGTCGGGGTCGTGATCGGCATCGGCGTCGGGATCGGGCTCGCCGTCATCAACATCGGGCTCGAGAAGCAGGAGGCTGCGGTCCCGTCGCCGACCGCCACCCCGCTGGCCACCGCCACGCCGCTGCCGACGCCGGTCGCCTCGAGCGGCCCGGGCAACCTGATCGCCGTGATGCCGACGAGCGACTGCGCGGCCTGCCACAAGACGCCGGGCGCCGCCGTCAACGTGCCGCCGATCGGCCACCCGCTCGAGGGCTGGGGCAGCTGCACCTCATGCCACGCGAACGACCGCCTCGTGAAGACGGCGCCGGGCCACTCGGGGATCCACGCGGAACAGTGCCTGGTTTGCCACACGGCGACGACCCCCGCGGCCGAGGACCGCCCGCACTCCCTGGCCGCCAACTCGAAGTGCCTCTCGTGCCACGGCTCGCTCGCCCCGCTGCCGGCCAGCATGAAGGGCCGCTCGGAGAGCACCTGCTTCCTGTGCCACCAGGGGACGTCGCAGCCTGCCGTCGCCTTCCCGCACCCGCTGCCGGCCGACGGCAAGTGCCTCACCTGTCACGTCGCGGGGAAGGTGGGGGCGGTGCCGGCAGACCACGCGACGCGCACGGACAAGCAGTGCACCGCGTGCCACCTGCCGTCGCCCGACCAGCCGCGGGTGGCTCCGCACGACCTCAAGGCGTACGAGGGCATGTGCGCGTTCTGCCACGGGAAGACCGGCCAGACGGACTGACGGATCGACCGCGCCGACCGGCGGCAACCGCAATCGGCGCCCACCGGGACGCGCCCGGGCGGCAGCACCGCCTGGGTCGACCGACGGCGCCCTGGACTGACGGATCGACCGCGTCGACCGGCGGCGCCCGGACCCTCGTCCGGACCGGTTGGCGATCATCTCGGGTCCCCTCGCCCGCGGCGCCCTCGACTCCGTGTCCATCGTTCGCGTGCCCCTCGTCCCGGCCGCAAGGGGCCACAGGGATCGCCGGAAGCGACGGATGGCCCTACGCCGACCCCCCCGCCGTTGACCGATAGTGATACGCGCGTCGCGAGCGTCCGACGAAGGACGCCCTGCGCGAGGTGACGAGGTCGGCGTGAGCACGAACGGGAACGTACCGGGGGGCGGCAGGCGGCTGGGCGTGCTCCTGGCCATCTTCGACTTCCCGATGCTCAACGTCGGGCTGCGCGAGGTCATCGACGCCGAGCCGGACATGGAGGTGGTCGGCGAGCTCCACGACCGGGATACGATGCGCGAGGATGTCCTCCGCTCGCCTGCCGACGCCGTGATCACCGAGTGCCTGCCGTACGACCGGTCCGGCTGCAGCTCGTTCCAGATGATCGAGTCGGTCCGCGCCGCCAAGCCGTCGATGAAGATCCTGGCCGTGGAGTGCCGCTGCACGAGCGAGCAGTTCTCGCTGGCGATCAAGGCCGGTGCCGACGGCTTCCTCACCCGCGAGGCCCAGGCCTCCGACTTCGTGACGGCCCTGCGCTCGATCAGCCGCGGCCAGACCTACGTGAGCCCGTCGATCGTCACCCGGATGGTCAACACCTACGTGCTCAAGACGCCGGGCGGGGCGCTCGAGGATCCGTACGAGACCCTGAGCGAGCGCGAGCGCGAGGTGATGCTGCTCGCCGCGGTCGGCCACACGAACCGGGAGATCGCCCGCACGCTCCATCTCTCGGAGCAGACGGTCCACAACTACCGGGCCAACGTGATGGAGAAGCTCGGCTTCCACGACCGGGTCGAGCTCCTCAAGTACGCCATCCGCCGCGGCCTCATCGACGTCGCCGACCTGTAGGGCGCCTCGCGGCGGATCAGCGCGCGACCGCGATCGCGAATTCGGCGGCGGCGGCGGCGGGAACGCCGCGCCGTAGGGCGCCATGGGCCGACCGGCGCCGCCGAGGGCGACCTCCGGCACTCACGTGTCGTCGCGCCGACGGGTGACCATGCGGGGCGGAGGTGCCCTCGATGCTCCGCGCGCTCTACCGACTCTTCCTGATCAAGCTGGCGGCCCTCGCGGGCCTGGCCGCAGTCGTCGTCGTGGCCGCCCGGCGGTTCGATCGGTCGGTCGCCGCCGATCGCCGCCGCCTCCTCGACGCGCCCCGGCCGGCCCACCCACCGCTCGTGACCGCGGAGATGCTGGCTCCCCTGCCCGAGCCCGCCCAGCGATACCTGCGGTACGCCGGCGTCGTCGGCCGGCCCATGGTCGACACGGTGCGGATCCGCCAGGCCTGCCGCATGCGGCCCTCACCCGGAGGGATGAGCTTCCCCCTCACGGCCGAGCAGTGGTACACGGTCGAGCCGCCCGGCTTCATCTGGGACGCGACCGTGGGAGCGGCCGGGATCCCGGTCGTCCGCGGGCGGGACGGCTACCTCGAGGGGGGCGGCCTGATGACGATCCGGGTCGGGGCGCTCGTCCCGATCGTCAACGCCGCCGGGCCGGAGATGGACCAGGCGTCGCTCCTTCGCCACCTGTCCGAGATGCCCTGGTTCCCCAGCGCGTTCCTGCGGGAGCGGGTGACCTGGGAGGCGATCGACGACACGAACGTCCGGGTCTCGATCACGGACGGGGACCTGCGGGCAACGGGCGTCCTGGAGATCGACGCCGAGGGCCGGCTCGCGACGTTCCGCTCGGAGCGGTATGCGATGGTGGGCAAGGGCTTCGAGCTCCGGCCGTGGACCGCCCCGACGTACGCCTACGGCGAGTTCGAAGGCCTGCGCCTGCCGATCCGAGGCGCAGCGGTCTGGACGCTCCCCGACGGGAGCGAGCTGCCGTACATCGAGGTGGAGCTCACCGAGCTCGAGTACGACCCGCCGCTCCCCGCCTGAGGCCTGGCGGGCGCGCGACTCTGCGGTCGTCATCCGGGGCGTCGTCGGGGGTGCGTGGCGGGCACGTCGGGGGTGCGTGGCGGGCACGCCGGGGGTGCGTGGCGGGCACGCCGGGGGTGCGTGGCGGGCACGTCGGGGGTGCGTGGCGGGCGCGTCGCGGGCGCGTCTTGAGTTCTACTCAACACCGGGCCTCCTGGACACGCCAGATGGCAGGGAATCGTCGGTCAGACGCAAGGAACCGGCTGTTTCGGCCCATGTGTGCCCAAAGACCGACGTCCAACGCAAAACACCGACGCGAGAGGGCGCCGAAGACGCCCGACGTGTAGTTCAACGCAAACGGGCCGGCCGCGAGGCTGTGACCGCGCTACCTGCCGCGTCGGGCGCGCGCGGCCCTTCGTCGGCTTGAGCCCAGGGGGCCGCGGACGCCCCTGGGCCGGCGCGGCTCGCAACCTACACCCGAGAACCAGCGATCAGCTGCCGGATGTCCCTCCACGGGATTCGATGCGCGGCAGGCCGTGGTGGTTTGCGGCGCCGGTCGACCGGTGGCGACGCCGATGTCAGGCGGCGCGCATCCCGACCGGCACGCGCCCGCCCAGCCACCACAGGCCGCCGGCGACCAGGCCGCAGGCCACGGCCGCGCCCAGCCAGACGGCGGGGCCCGGCGCCACGTCGAGGACGGCGCCCGCCAACGCCGGCGCCATCGCCGAGCCGAGGCCGGTCGCGGCGCCGAGGTATCCCTGGTACCGCCCCCGGACGGCGACCGGGGAGAGGTCCGAGACGAACGACGGCGCGACAGGGAAGAACGACATCTCCCCGAACGTGACGAGGACGATCGCCACGGCGAGGAATGGCAGCACGAGGGCCGCGCCGGGCATCCCGGCCACGACGAGGTAGGCGAGCCCCGAGCACAGGGCGCCCACCGCCATGAATCGCGGCCTCGAGCGACGCTCCGACAGCGAGCTGATCCGGAGCTGGAACAGCAGGATGAGGACCCCGTTGAGGGCGAACAGCAGGCCCCAGGTGGCCGTGGACACGCCGAGGTCGTAGGCGAAGATCGGCAGGATGGCGACCCACAGGAACTGCACGCCGTGGAAGGCCGCCGCCAGGACGAGGAACGAGGCGAAGACGCGCCGAACGCCGAGCGGGCGCCGGTTCGTCGCCGCGCCGGGCGCCACGGGATCGCCACCGGGCAGCGGCGCCACCGGCTCGGCACCGGGCAGCGGCGCCATGGGCTCGCCACCGGCAACCGGCCCGGCGGCCATGTTGGCAGCCACCGCATCGACGAGCGCGACCCCCGCTGCCACGGGCATCGTCGGCGCCGGCCCCGCGGTCGGCCGCGTCTCCCGCAGCCCCACCAGGAGGATCACCGCGTAGCCGGCGACGATCACGCCGGCGGCGACGAACAGGACGCCGAAGCCGAGGCTGGAGAGGCCCGCTCCCACCGAGGGTCCCACGATCCAGCCGACGCTGGCCGCCATCCCGAGCAGGCCGTAGGCGCGCGGTCGCCGCTCGGGAGCGACCACGTCGGCGACGGCGGCGCGGGCCGCCGGGACGAACGGCGGGTCGACGAGGCCGAGGAGCATCGTCAGGCCGGCCACCCAGGCCAGTTCGCGCACGAGGCCCATGGCGGCGATCACGACGGCCGTGCAGATGATCGAGACCACCATGACCGGCTTCCGCCCGACGCGATCCGCGAGCACTCCTCCGAGTGCCGTCGAGACGATCGAAACGATCGAGTAGAGGCCGAGGACGAGGCCGGCCTCGGCCGCGCTGGCGCCCAGCTCGGC
Source organism: uncultured Chloroflexia bacterium (assembly GCA_963831745.1). Lineage (GTDB taxonomy): Bacteria > Chloroflexota > Limnocylindria > Limnocylindrales > CSP1-4 > CTSoil-043. The sequence continues at coordinate 59,589 of CAWHRD010000005.1, forward strand.
CGTCAAGTAGATGGTCAGGAACGGGAAGACGAGGCTGAACCCGAAGCTGGCGACGAGGTCGCCGAGCGCAAGGACGAAGATCGCGCGGTCGAACTCCTCGCGGAGCGCCCGCAGCCTCCGGGCGGGAGAGAGTCGAGCCCCGAAGCCGCTCACCCGTCGAGTATGGCGCGCCGCCCGGGCACTCGAAGCACCCTCGCCGGTCGCTTCGCCCTGCGTCGGATGGCCGGCGGAGGACGTTCCAGCCCAGCCTGACGCACAGGTCGGCGCGCGGCGATCCGTCGTGCGATCGCCCTGGCGACAGCCGCGCACGGTCAGGGCCCCACCGAGCGGGCATCCGCTGCCGTCCATGCTCCGCTGTCGCCAAACCGATCGCGGGGCCGATCCGGGTGGCGGCCGGACGGGGCACCCGGAGACGGGGCCCGGCGGGCACCCAAGCAGCTCCCACTCGACGGGCGCCCGCGGTGTTGGCGCCGGGCGGTTGACATGCCGGGCGGGATGCGCGACAAACGCCGCATGGCCAGCCACCGCGTCGTGATCGTCGGCGGCGGGTTCGGGGGGCTCAACGTCGCGCGCGAGCTCGGCCGCGACCCGCGCGTGGCGGTGACGCTCGTCGACCGCCGCAACTTCCACCTCTTCCAGCCGCTGCTCTACCAGGTGGCCACCGGGGCCCTCTCGCCAGGCGACATCGCCCAGCCGCTGCGCTCGGTCCTGCGGCGCAACCGGAACACGACGGTGCTCCTCGGCGAGGCCGTGGGGATCGACCTCGAGCGCCGCGAGGTGCTCATGTCGGACGGCGGCCCGATCCCCTACGACACCCTCGTCGTCGCGACCGGCGCGCGCCACTCCTACTTCGGCCGCGACGAATGGGCGGCGTACGCTCCCGGCCTCAAGTCGATCGACGACGCGCTCGAGATCCGGCGCCGGATCCTCATCGCCTTCGAGGCCGCCGAGCGCGAGCAGAACCCGGAGCGCCGGGCCGAGTGGATGACCTTCGTGGTGGTCGGCGGCGGGCCGACGGGCGTCGAGCTGGCCGGCGCGCTCGGCGAGATCTCGAACGACACCCTGCGCCGCGACTTCCGCTCCATCCACCCTCCCGACGCCCGGATCATCCTCGTCGAGGCGCTCGACCGGGTGCTCCCGCCCTACCCGCCCGACCGCTCGGCCTCGGCGAAGCGCCAGCTGGAGCGGCTCGGCGTCGAGGTCCGCACCGGGACGCGCGTCGTCGATCTCGACGAGCGGAGCGTCCGGGTCCAGGTCGGCGACGCCGTGGAGGAGATCCCGGCCCGGACCATCCTGTGGGCGGCCGGGGTGCAGGCGTCGAGCTTCGCCCGGGCCGTCGCGGCGGCGACGGGGGCAGAGACGGATCGGGCCGGGCGGATCGTCGTCGGGCGGGACCTGCGGATCCCCGGCCACCCGGAGATCTTCGCGATCGGCGACGCGGCCGTGCAGCCTTGGCGCCGGGACCGGCCCACGCCGGGCGTCGCGCAGGGCGCGATCCAGCCCGGCCAGCACGTCGGGAAAGCGATCCGGCGACGCCTCTCCGGCGAGCCGGTCCTGCCGTTCCGCTACCGGGACAAGGGCGACGTCGCGGTCATCGGCCGGCTGGCGGGGGTGACGAACATCGGGTGGCTCGGGCCGTTCGGGCGCCAAGGGGGCTTCACGGCGTGGCTGATGTGGCTGGTCATCCACATCTTCTACCTGATCGGCTTCGCCAACCGCATCGTCGTCGTGGTCCGCTGGGCGTGGAGCTTCTTCACCAGCGGCCGCGGGACACGGCTCATCACCGGCTCGCCGCTGCTGCCGCCGATCGAGGAGCCGGCGCCGCCGGCGACGTCGATCACCTCGGGCGCGTACCGGCCGCCGGGCTGACGGCGCTCCGCTCTGCGGCCGCCCTCGGCCAGTAGCCCCGCGCGGGCCGCCAGCGGCGGCGGTGCCGCAGCGGCGCCCGGTCAATGCCGGCCGATCGCCACCAGTTGCGTGGCGCCCCGCACGCCGACCGTGCGCAGGCGGGCACGCAGCTCCTCGCCGCGAGCCTGGAGCGCCGGGTGTCCCTCCGCGAGGACGACGTAGCGGTCGATCGCCGCCTCCAGGTCGGCGATGGCTGAAGGGTCGTGCGGGTCCTCGTCCGCGTCGGAGAGGTCGACGAGGCGCAGGTCCTCGAGGCCGAGGCTCTCGACGATCTCCACGATCTCGGCGCGCCGGTACGTCTCGCGGTGGACCTCGCCGCGGACCGTGCCGACCGCGGCCCACCAGTGGTGCAGCAGCACGTGGGTCATCTGCTCGTCGGACTGGCCGTCGCGGTACATCTCGTTGACGATCACGTGGCCGCCCGGGCGCACGACGCGCAGCATCTCAGCGAGGACCGGGGCGGGGTCCGCGAAGTGGTGCAGCGAGTTCGAGACGCAGACGGTGTCGAACGAGACATCGGCGAACGCGAGCCGGTGGGCGTCCATCTCCAGGAACCGAACCTCCGGCCGGTCCCCGAAGGCCTCCTCGAACGCCGCGGCGCGCGCCGCGTTCGTGTCGATGCCCACGATCTCGACGTGATCCCTGAGCCCGTCGAGGAGCAAGCGGACGAAGTCGCCGGTCCCGGTGGCGACGTCGAGGACGTGGCCGCCGGACACGTCGCCGAGAACCGCCTTCGGATCGGTGGCCGTCATGGCCGACAGCATGCCATGCGGCGGGACGGACCTCTCCGGGGACCCGCGAACGGCGACCGGGAACCGCGCCCGCGCCGGGTGGCTCGGTCCCGTGCCGGGTGGCTCGGCGCCGTGGCGGGTAGCTCGGCCCCGTACCGCTATCCTGCCCGGATGCGCGACCCCGCTCCCGAGCCCCTCGAGACGCCGGCCCTTCGCGCGATCGCGCGCGCGGGCGTCCCGTTCACGGTCGTGCGGACGGTCCCGGCCCGCGACGCCGAGGAGAGCGCGAGGCTCCAGGGGATCGAGCTGTCGTCGCTCCTGCGCACGATCGTCGTGCGGCGCGGGACCGACGATTACGTGTTCGTGCTCGTCCCGGCGGGCCGGCGGTTCGACTGGCCGAAGCTGCGCGCCCATCTCGGCGTGAGCCGGCTCTCCCTGCCGGACCAGGACGAGGCGAAGGAGGTCACCGGGTACGAGCGCGGGGCGATCACGCCGTTCGGGGCCGATCGCGCCTGGCCGGTGATCGCGGACGGCTCGCTGCTGGCGAACGAGCGCGTCGCGATCGGCGGCGGGGTCCGCGGCGTCAACCTCCACCTGGCGCCCGACGATCTCGTGGCGGCGCTCGCGGCCGAGGTTGCCGACGTGACCGTCGTCGAGGAGCAGCCCCCGGGCTGACCACTTCCGCTCCCCCGCGGATTTCGGCTACGCTCCCGCCCCAACGGAGCCGAGGAGCGCACGTGACCTGTCCCGCCTGCGGGCACCAGAACCCGGCCGGCATGAAGTTCTGCGGCGAGTGCGGAACCCGCCTGGCGAGCGGGTGCCGCGCGTGCGGCTTCCAGAACCCGCCGGGTATGAAGTTCTGCGGCGAGTGCGGAACGCTGCTCGCGACGACCTCGGGAGGCGCTCCGGGCGGCGCAGCGGGCGGAGCGGCGGGGGTTGCCCAGCCTTTGGCGGCCGACCCCTCGGCGGCGTCGGGCGCGGTTCCCGCATCGATCCCGACGGCCGCGGCCGTCACCGAGCGGCGCCTCGTCAGCGTGCTGTTCGCGGACCTCGTCGGCTTCACGAGCCGCTCCGACAGCACCGATCCCGAGCAGGTCCGCGAGTTCCTGGCGCGCTACTTCGAGCTGTGCCGGGAGATCGTGGAGCGCTACGGCGGCACGGTCGAGAAGTTCATCGGCGACGCCGTGATGGCCGTCTGGGGCACGCCGGTGGCCCAGGAGGACGACGCCGAGCGGGCCGTGCGAACGGCCCTGGACCTCGTCGACGCGGTGCGCCACCTCGGCCGCCAGGCCGGCGACGAGGCGCTGGAGCTGCGGGCCGGCGTCCTCACCGGCGAAGCGGCGGTAACCCTGGGCGCCGTCGGTCACGGGATGATCGCGGGCGACCTCGTCAACACGGCGTCGCGGCTCCAGTCGGTGGCACCGCCGGGGACCGTGCTCGTGGGCGAGACCACCAAGCGCGCGGCGTCGGGCGCCATCGCGTTCGAGGCCGCCGGCGACCAGCTCCTGAAGGGCAAGCCCGCCCCGGTGCCGGCGTGGCGGGCGCTCCGGGTGGTGGCCGAGCGCGGCGGCGCCGGCCGCGCCGAGGGCGTCGAAGCCCCGTTCGTCGGCCGCGACGACGAGCTGCGACTGCTGAAGGACTTCCTCCACGCCACCTCGCGCGAGCGACGCGTCCGGCTCCTCTCCGTGACGGGCCAGGGCGGCATCGGGAAGAGCCGTCTCGCCTGGGAGTTCCTCAAGTACATCGACGGCGTCAGCGAGACGATCTACTGGCACCAGGGCCGCTCCCCGTCCTTCGGGGAGGGCCTCACGTTCTGGGCGCTCGGCGAGATGGTCCGCCGGCGCGCGGGGCTCCGGGAGGGCGACGACGCCGCGACCACCCACGAGCGGATCGCCGCGACCCTCACCGAGTTCGTCGACGACGAGGACGAGCGGCGCCGGCTGGAGCCCGCGCTGCTGTCCCTCCTCGGCGTCGGCGACGCCCCGACCGGCGGGCGCGCTGAGCTGTTCAACGCCTGGCGGACGTTCTTCGAGCGGATCGCGCTGCAGGGCACGACCGTGCTCGTCTTCGAGGATCTCCAGTGGGCCGACGCGGGGCTCATGGAGTTCATCGACCACCTGCTCGAGTGGTCGATCGGCTACCCGATCCTCGTGATCACGCTGGCGCGGCCCGACCTCCTGGAGCGGCGACCCGACTGGGGCGCCGGCCGACGGAACTTCGTGGCGCTCGCGCTCGGGCCCCTGTCCGACGGGGCGATGCGGGAGCTGCTCGCCGGGCTCGTCCCGGGTCTGCCGTCGACGACGGTGCGGGCGATCCTCCAGCGCGCCGACGGGATCCCCCTGTACGCCGTCGAGACGATCCGGATGCTCGTGGAGGACGGGCGCCTGGAGGAGTCGGACGGAGTCTACCGCCCGGTTGGCGACCTCGGCGAGCTGCAGGTCCCCGACACGCTCCACGCCCTCATCGCGGCCCGCCTCGATGCCGTCGAACCGGCCGATCGCGCGCTCCTGCAGGACGGCTCGGTGCTCGGCCAGTCGTTCTCGGTGGCCGCGCTCGCGGCCCTGACCGGCGAGCCGGAGGACGTCCTGGAGCCGCGCCTCCGCGGCCTGGTCCACCGCGAGATCCTCCACCTCGACACCGACCCGCGGTCGCCCGAGCGCGGGCAGTTCGGCTTCACGCAGGCCCTGGTCCGCGAGGTTGCCTACTCGACGCTGGCGAAGCGGGACCGGCGGGCGAAGCACCTCGCCGCCGCTCGGTACTACGAGAGCCTGGGCGACGAGGAGGTCGCCGGCGTCCTGGCCACGCACTACGTGGACGCCTACCAGGCGGCTCCCGACGGGGCCGAGGGCGACGCCGTCGCGGCCCAGGCGCGCATCGCGCTCCGCGCCGCCGCCGACCGCGCCACCGCGCTGGGCGCCCACGAGAGCGCCATCGGCTACTGGGAGCGTGCCCGAACGGTCACCGCGGACCCCGCCGACGAGGCCGACCTGCTCGAGAAGATTGGACTCGCCAACCGGAACCTCGGCCACTTCGTGGCCGCCGAGGCGGCCTTCCGCGACGCGCTGGAGCGCTACCGCGGGCTGGGCGATCGCGTGGGCGCCGCGAGGGCCTCGTACGGCCTCGGGCGCTCGCTCGGCTCGGCCGGCCGGCTCCTCGAGGGGATGCCCGTCGCCGAGGCCGCCGCCGCCGACATCGCGGACCTCGCGCCCCACCGGGTGCTGGTCGAGCTCTGGCTCGCGCTGGCCTCTGGCCACAGCCAGGTCGGCGACCAGCCCAGGGCCCTCGACCTCTGCGACCGGGCGCTGACCGACGCGGAGCGGCTGCGGCTGCCGGACCTCGTGATGGACGGTCTGCAGCTCAAGGGCGGCATCTACTGGCTGATGGCCCGCCCGACCGAAGGCCGAGCGCTCACCGAGTCGTCCCTGCGACTGGCCGAGCGGGCCGGCGCCGGGCCCCAGACGGCCCGGGCCGCCTTCGGCCTGTCGCTGTCGCTGTTCGACGAGGACCCCCGGGCGGCGGCCGAGCTGGGCCGGCGCACCGTCGAGCTGTGCCGGCGCTTCGGCCTCGGGCCGATGCGCCTGACCACGCTGATGAACACCGCCGAGGTGTCGCTGGAGGTCGGCGACTGGGCCTGGCTGGAGGCCGAGCTCGATGCCGTCGATCGCGACGAGCTCGAGCCGTCGGATCGGGTGACGTTCGACGTGGCGCGGGTCGAGATCGCCTCGATGCGCGGCCGCGACGTGGCGACGACGACGGAGGAGATCCGCCTGGCCGCCGCCAGGTTGCAGGATCCCCAGGTCGCGGCCGGCACGGGGATCGGCCTGGGCCTCGTCGCGTTCGCAGAGGGCCGCTTCGAGGACGCCATCCGGGAGGTCGCGGCGGCCGAGCACGACGACCTCAACGCCCCGTTCGCACGGATCATCGCCGGGCGCTCCGCCGTGCGGCTGGGCGATGCGGCCCGGGCACGGGTCGCGCTGGACGCGCTCGACGCGAGCGGCCCGCGGGGCGCCGCCGGCGCGGTCCACCGCGACGTGCTGGCCGCAGGCGTCGCGACGCTCGAGGGCCGCTGGCGGGAGGGCGCGGCCGCCTTCAACGACGCCTGGCGCCGGTACCGCGAGCTCCGGATGGACGTCGCGCTCGCCGCGAGCGCCCTCGACTGCCTGGCCGTCGCGCCGCCGGGCGACCCGCTGGCGGAGGTGGCCGCACGGGACGCGCGGCCGATCCTGGAGCGGGAGGGGGCGACCGCCTACCTGGCGCAGCTCGATCGGCTGCTGGCCGCGCGGGGTGCGGCGGGTGCCGCGCCGGCGCGCGGGTCGACGCAGGCGTCGGCGGGCGGCGTGGCTGCTCCCGGACGGCCAACCGCCTGACGTCAGGCCACCGGCTCGGGCGCCCGGTTCGCCGGGTAGACGTAGCGGCGCAGCTCCGGGAACTGGCGCACGACGGCCGCGAGGCCGACCAGGCACAGGATGCCGCCCGAGAGCACGGAGAACTGGACGCTGGCAAGCGCCGCGACGGCGGCGGCTTCCGCGTCCCCGAGCCGCGGCCCGCTCGTCACGACGAGGATGTGGATCGAAGCGACCCTGCCGCGCAGCTCGTCCGGTGTGTCCAGCTGCACGATCGCCGAGCGGAGCACGGCGCTGAACACGTCGGCGCCTCCCGCGATCGCGAGGAAGAGCAGGGCCACGGCGAAGCTGAAGGCCGAGAGCCCGACCGTCGTGAGCCCGAAGCCCGTGATCGCCAAGCCCCAGGCCGCCACTGCGACGATGACCGCCCGCCCGGGGTGGACGATCCGTCCGACCCATCCCGACACCGCGGCGCCGACCAACGCGCCGGCAGCCGGTGCCGCGGCCAGGAAGCCGACGCCTGCCGGACCGACCCCGAAGACGTCGAGCGCGAGCGCCGGGAACAGCGAGGACGGCATCCCGAAGACCATCGCGACCAGGTCGATCACGAAGGTCGAGAGGACGATCCGCCGGCGACGCACGAACCGGAGCCCCTCCTTCACGGTGGTGAGGCTGGGTCGCGCGGCGCCCGGGTGGGGCGGGATCGGGGCGATCAGGAGGAGCGCCACGATCGCGGCAAGGAAGGTCACCGCGTCGAAGAAGAAGGCCGCCGCCACGCCCACCCACGCCAGCAGGATCCCGCCGAGGGCCGGCCCGGCGATCGCCATGACCTGAAACCCCAGCTGGTTGAGCGCGATCGCGGCCGGCAGCCGCTCGGTCGGAACCAGCCGGGGCACCGCCGACGTGCGCGCCGGCTGGTCGACGGACCCCACGCCCGCCGCCACGAACGCCACGACGTAGTAGCCCCAGATCGGCGCACCCGGGGTAATCGCGAGTCCGAACAGCGCCGCGCTCGCCCCGGCCAGGCCGAGCTGCGTCACCAGGAGCAGGCGCCGCCGGTCCACCGCGTCGGCCACGGCGCCGCCTCCCAGGGCGAAGATGAGGATCGGGACGAGCTGGACGAGCGCCAGGAGGCCGACGGCCAGCGTCGACCCGGTGAGCACGTAGAGCTGGAACGGCAGCGCGACAACCGTCACCTGGCGGCCGACGCCGCTGATCACCTGGCCGATCCAGAGCATCCGGAAGTCGCGATCGCGCCGCAGCGGCTCGACGTCGACGAGGATCCCGCGCAGGCGCCCGCGCCGGCGCGCGGGATCGGAGGTCATGGCCGCAAGGATAGGCGCCGGACGGGCCGCGCCACCGTCCTCCGTGGGCGCGGCGATGGCCGGGGTCGCGCCACCGTCCCCCGCGGGCGCGGCGATGGCCGGGGCCGCGCCGACGTACCCTTCGGCGATGGACCGCTACGCCGACGTCTCGTACTGGCTGGAGACCGCCGGCGACCTGGCGCCCCGGCCGCCGCTCGACGGGACCACCGACTGCGACGTCGCCGTCCTTGGCGCAGGCTATACGGGGCTCTGGACCGCCTACTACCTGCTGAAGCGCCGGCCCGGCCTGCGGGTCGTCGTCGCGGAGGGCGAGATCGCCGGGTTCGGCGCCTCGGGACGCAACGGCGCCTGGTGCGCCCCGGACCTCAACATCTCGATGGAGCGCCTTGCACGGCTGCACGGCGAGGACGCGGCGCGGCGAATCCAGCAGGCGACGTACGACGCGGTCGACGAGATCGGCCGCGTCACCGAGGCCGAGGGCCTCGACGCCGGCTTCCACAAGGGCGGCGAGCTGCTCGTCGCGCGCGGCCCGCACCACGTCCCGGCGATCGAGGCGAGCCTCCGCGAGTACGAGCGGTTCGGCTTCGGCGAGCATTACCGGCTCCTCGACGCGGCAGGAGTGGCCGAGAAGGTCCGGATCGCCGGCGCGGTCGCCGGCCTCTGGACCGGCACGGCGGCGGTCGTCCACCCCGGGCGCCTCGTCCGCGGCCTCGCCGCGCTCGTGGAGCGGCTGGGCGCCCGGATCGTCGAGCGCACGCCCGTCTCCGACGTCCGGGCGGCCGTGAGCGGTCCGGCCGGTGGGGCGCCCGCGGCGCTGATCACGCCGCGGGGCGAGATCCGGGCGCCCGTCGTCGTCCTCGCCGGGGAGGCCTACCTCGTGCGCCTCGCGAAGCTCCACCGGCAGCTCGTCCCGATGTACTCGCTGATCGTGCTGACGGAGCCCGTCGACGACGCCCGCTGGGCCGAGATCGGCTGGGCCGGCCGCGAGGTGGTGGCCTCCGCCCGCCTCTCGATCGACTACTTGTCGCGGACGGAGGACGGCCGGATCCTGTTCGGCGGCCGCGGCGCCCCGTACCGCCTGGGCTCGCCGATCAAGGACGCCTATGACCGCCATGACCCGACCCACGAGATGCTCCGCGGCTTCGTGCGGACATGGTTCCCGATGCTCCGCGACGTCCGCTTCACGCACGCCTGGGGCGGCCCCCTGGGCATGCCGCGCGACTGGCACCCCTCGTTCGCCTTCGACCCGCGCAGCGGCATCGCGAGCGCCCGCGGCTATGTCGGCCACGGAGTCTCGACGGCGAACCTGGCCGGTCGCACGCTCGCCGACCTCATCGGCGGGGAGCGGACGCCGCTGACGGAGCTGCCCCTGGCGAACCACCGCAGCCCGGACTGGGAGGTCGAGCCGCTCCGCTGGCTGGGCATCCGGTACACGCAGGGCGCGATCGCGCGCCTCGACCGGCGGTCCGAGGCGACCGGGACGCCGCCGACCGGTCGCTCGCTCGCCGAGCGGATCGCGAGCCACTGACCGTCGCGGCGTCCGGCCGTTCGCCGAGGCCGCGAGGCAGCCGACCCCGGCCGTGACCACCGAGCGGGCGCTGCCGGCCGTCGGGTAGGGTCCGCACGTGGATCCATCGGGCCTCATCGCCGCCGAGTGGCTCTTCGTCGGCCTGCTCGCCGTCGCGTCGGTGGTCGCGCTCCTGACGCGACGGACGAACCTCCCGTACTCGGTGGCGCTCGTCCTGGCGGGTCTCGCGCTGACGGCCGTCCTGCCGGCCGCCGACGTCGAGGTCTCGCCGGACGTCCTCCTGGCGATCCTCCTCCCGGGCCTCGTCTTCGAGGCAGCCCTGAAGACCGACCTGGGGCAGCTGAAGCCGGCCGCCGGGGCGGTGACGCTGCTCGCGGCGCCGGGGGTGCTCATCACGGCGGCCGTCGTGACGCTGATCCTGCACGTGGCGACGGGACTCGACCTGGGCCTGGCGCTCGTCGTCGGCGCGATCGTGTCGGCGACGGATCCCGTCGCGGTCATCGCCATCTTCCGCCGGGTGGGAGCTCCCCCGCGTCTCGCCACGACGGTGGAAGCCGAGAGCCTCTTCAACGACGGCACGGGGATCGTCCTCTTCGCCATCGCCGTGGAGGCGGTCGGGACCCCGCTCGACCCCGGCGCCGGGGCGATTGCCTTCGTGACCACGGTCGCCTTCAGCGGGCTGATCGGAGGTCTCGCCGGCTTCCTGGCGTCGCGGGTGATCGCGACGGTGGACGATCACCTCGTCGAGCTCACGATCTCCGTCCTGGTCGCGTACGGGACCTACCTCCTCGCCGGGTACCTCCACGAGTCGGGCGTCATCGCGACCGTCGTCGCCGGGATCGTCATCGGGAGCTACGGCCGGCGGATCGGGATGAGCGCCCGGACGGCCGAGGCGCTCGACACGGTCTGGGAGTTCCTGGCCTTCCTCCTGACGGCACTCACGTTCCTCCTGGTCGGGCTCGCGATCAGCCTCGACCAGCTCGCCGGGGCGGCCGTCTCCATCGCCTGGGCCTTCGTGGCGGTCACCATCGGCCGCGCAATCGTCGTCTACGGCCTCCTCGGCGGGGCAAGCCGGCTGATCCGGCGGGGCGACCGGATCCCGGGCGCCTGGCTCCACGTCCTGTTCTGGGCCGGGCTCCGCGGGGCCGTCGCAACGGCCCTCGCGCTGTCGCTGCCGCTCGACCTGCCGCAGCGCGAGCTCATCGCGGGCACCGCCTTCGGGGTCGTGGTCCTGACCCTCGTGATCCAGGGGACGACGGCCGGGGCGGTGATCCGGCGGGCCGGCCTCGCGCGGCCCACGCCGTAGCGGCACCGGGGATGCCCGGCACGCGCCGGTGGACGGGGCACGACGCGGCAGTGCCGGGGCACGCTGCGGCGGGGGTGCCGGCGCACGACGTGGCGGACGACGGCCGCCCATACTGGAGCGGTCGCCCACCGATGGAGGACCCACGTGGACACGATCCGGGAGATCCTGGCGGCGCACGAGTCGGGCATCTCACGCGACGGCCTTCTCGCCTGGGCGCGCCTCCGGGCCGACCCGACCATGACGGACGCACAGCTGGAGGCCGCGCTCGTGGCGCTGGGCGACGAGGTCGTCGACGTGCAGGGCTTCCTCTACCTGCGCCGGCATGCGCCGGCCTCCGCCTTGGGCGACGCCGGCGCATTCGCCACGCCCCCGCCGCCGCCCGTCGAGGGCCAGGCATGGGGCGCGCCGCCGCCGCCCGTCGAGGGCCAGGCATGGGGCGCGCCCGACGGATCGCTTTCGCCGCCCTCGTCCCCGGGTGGCCGCCGCACGATGGTCCTCGCGACCGTCGGCGTCCTCGGGTTCGTCGTCGCCGCCGGCATCGGCGCCTTCATCCTCCGCGCCGGCGACCGCGGCGCGGCGCTCGAGAGCCCGCCGGTCGACGCAACGCCGGCCGAGGAGACGCCCGCCGTGCCGACGCCCACCTCCGGCTCGGTCGTGGATGCGTTCACCATCGAGCTGGGCGACTGCCTGATCGTCCCGTCGGAGGACCAGTTCGAGGAGATTCGTCGCCTCGCCTGCACCGAGCCGCACGACGGCGAGGTCTTCTTCGTCGCCGACTACCCCGGCTCCGACCTGCCGTCGGACGACGACTTCAGCACCTTCGTCGAGGAGCAGTGTCTCCCGGCCTTCGCCGAGTTCACCGGCAGCCCCTACGAGGACCAGGACGTCCTCGACGTCGGCTGGTTCACGCCGACCGAGGGCTCGTGGGGCAACGGGGACCGCGAGGTCGTCTGCTACCTCACGCCGGTGGACGGCAGCCAGACGAGCCAGTCGTACCACGACGCGAAGCCCTGATCCCGGGGGCGCGAGCGCAACCCTGGTCCGGACCGGAGCGGCCGCGGACGCGCCCACCGGCGACCGATGAGCGCCGCGCCGTGGGCCCGATCGGGCCGAACGTCCCTCGACCGGACGTCCCGACGGCGGAATACTCGGGACGTCCCGACCCGCACGGGGTTCGTCATGGAGACCGTCCGCGGCATCCTCGCAGCCCACCGCCTGGGCATCTCGAGGCCCGGCCTCCTGGCGTGGGCGCGCCTCCGGATCGACACCGCGATGACCGAGGCACAGCTCGAGGAGGAGCTCGCCCGCCTCGGCGACGAGGTCGTCGACGTCGACGGCTTCCTCTACCTGCGCGAGTACGTGACCTCGTCACGCCAGCCGGCCCGGACCGCCGCTCCCGCCCGCTCGGCGTCGCCGGCACCGCCGCCGACGAACAGCGGGGTCACCCTGCCGTCGGACACGTGGACCTGGCTGCGGGACGCCCCGGCCAACGCCGGCGCGCCGCGCCCGATCGGACGCGGCGGCATCGGCAAGGCGATCGGGGTCGGCGTCTTCCTGTGGTGGCTCGTTTCGTTCGTCGGCGGGTTCGTCCAGGGCGGCGCAGAGACGCCGCCGGAGCTCGCGGCATCGACCACGCCCGGCGCACCGGCCACCGCCACGCCGCTGCGCATGCCGACGCCCTCCATCGGCGACGTCGTCCCGTGGCGGGCCGTCGGCGTCGGGGACTGCATCGTCGTCCCCGAGGAGGCGACGGTCGGAGAGCTGCGCCGGGTGCCCTGCGACACGCGGCACGGCGGCGAGGTCTTCGCCTTGGTCGATCACCCTGGTCCGCTGGCGGCGTTCCCCGACGACGGCTTCGCCGCGTTCGTCGCGGCGCGCTGTGGGCCCGCATTCGAGGCGTGGACCGGGACCGGGATCGCCGACCAGGACGTTCTCAACATGGCGTGGTTCTCCCCGACCTGGGACGGCTGGGTTGAAGGCGACCGGCAGGTCACCTGCTACCTGGTCCAGGTCGACGGGACCAACATGTACTCGTCCTACCGGGCCGCCGGCTCCTGATCCGAGCCGCCCGCGCCTGATCAGGCCAAGGCGGCCGCCACCCCCGGGAGCTCCTCGGCCAGGCCGAACGGCGCGCCGGCCGCCCGCACGAGCTCGACCATCGCCGCCTCCACGGACGCGTCGAGCGCCGGCCGGACGTACGCCGCCAGCAGCTGCTCCACCCGGTCGTGCGCCCGGGAGGCAGCATCCGGCCGTCCCGCGTCCTCCCAGGCCCGCAGGGAGGCCCGGTCGATGACCGCCGACGGCAGCGCCTGCTCCGAGCGGAACAGCCGTCGCGTCTCGGGCAGCTCGAGGAAGCGGGCCTCCGGGCCGGCCGACCGGATCATCGCCGTGGCCAGCGTCTCGGTCGGCGTGGCGATGCCCCGCAGGAGGCGCTGGGCCATGGCGATCCCCTCGGCGTCGAGGACGAGCTTCTCGGCGCTCTGGCAGCGCAGCGAGTCGAGCATCCCCGCGCCCGAGATCATGTCGATCCCGGCGAGGGCCCCGGCGAGGGCGGACATCCCGCTCTCGAGGCCGGCCTGGTAGTCGACCACCTTGCCGTCGGTCGCGGAGAGGTAGCCGTGCGTCGGCAGGTTGAGGTCCTTGCCGACCTGGGCGTACGCCGCGTCGAGCATCGCCGTCTCGATCGCCCCCATGGGCGTGACGCCGGTCCGCATGTCGACGATCGCCGGGGCGCCGCCCCACACGATCGGCGCGCCGGGGCGGGCGAGCTGGTGGATGGCGATGCCGGACAGGCACTCCGCCGCGTGCTGCACGACCGACCCGACGAGCGTGACGGGCGCGGCCCCGCCCGCGAGCGGCATCGAGACCATCTCGGCCGGGACGCGGGCCCGGGCAAGGTCGACGAGGTTCCGGGCGCCGAACGCCGTCCAGGTGAGCGGCGGCGAGGGGCAGACGTCGAAGACCGCGCGCGGCCGGTCCGCCAGCGCCTCGCGGCCACCGGCGTCGAGGGCCAGGAGGTCGATCATCGCCGCCGACCCCAGCGGGCTGAAGGCGCCGGTCACGATCGGCTTCGCCGACCCGAGGAGGACCAGGAACAAGCGGTACAGGTCGCCGATCTCGGCCGGGACGTCTCCGCACACGATCGCCGTCGACTGGGCGGCGTAGGCCGGGAGCATCTCGGCGACGCGCACGAGGCGGACCAGGTCGCCGGCGGTGGACGGGCGATGGTCGCCCGTGACCGGGTCGAGCATGTTCACGCCCGACGAACCGGGGTCGAACTGGACGATCCCGGCCCCGTAGCGGACGGCCGGCGCGCCGGACCGGTCGAACAGGTCGAACGACGCGGGCACCGTCGCGAGCGCGCCCTCGACGAGGGCCGTCGGGATGCGGACGACCTCGCCCTCGACCTCGGCGCCGGCGTCGCGGAGCAGCGCCACGGCCTCGGCGTCCTGGACCCGGACGCCGGGGTCGCGCAGCAGCTCGAAGGCCTCCTCGAGGATCCGGCCCACGAGGTCCGGCCCGAGGAGGCGGAGGACGGGGCGCAGGGCCTCCTCGCCGGCGGGCCGGCTCATCGGGCGGGCCCCGCGGCCACCAGGGCGTCGACCGCCGTCGGTGCCGGCCCCTCGCCGGCCTCGCGCTCGACCGCGCCAACGACCCGGGCGAGCTCCGCCGCAAGGGCCGGCTCCAACGGCTCGGGGACATGCGTCGCCAGGAGCTCACGCGCCTTCGCGTTGGCCCACGCGCGCGGCCCGCCGCCCTCGGCCTCCACGACGCCCATGGGACGCCGGTCCATGAAGCGCGAGCGCCACATCGAGCGCATGTGGCGCCGCGTGTGGGGCGCGGTCAGGTAATCACCGCCCGGTCCGACCTCGGCGATCGTGTCGAGCGCGAGCGACTCGTCGTCGACGGGGATTCCCTTGAGGGTGGCGCGGACGACCGAGTAGATCTCGGCGTCGAGGAGGAGCTGCTCGTGGGACCAGATCCGGCTCCCGTTGAGGAGCCCAAGGCCCAGGAGCATGTCCGAGCCGGACGCCGAGGCGACGAACGACGAGAGGGCGTTCTCGACGCCGGCCTGCCAGTCGGGCGCCTTGGCGCCGGTGGCGAACGCGCCCATGGACAGCGGGACGCCGTAGAAGTCGGCCAGGGCGTTCGTCGCCGCGCCGAACAGGAAGTCCTCGGGACCGCCGCCCGTGTAGGCGCCCGAGCGAAGGTCGATCGCCGTCTGGGCCGCCGCGTAGTAGACGGGACAGCCGGGGTACGTGACCTGCATCAGCGCGAGGGCGGCGACGACCTCGGCGTTGCCGACGACCAGCGAGCCGGCCACCGTGGCCGGGCCGGTGAAGGCTGCCGACGCCATCGTCATGTAGCCGACCGGGATCCCGGCCTCGGCGGCGACGAGACCGGCGTCGATGCTGCCGCCGTCGTGGCCCAGCGGGCTCGTGGTGCACTGCATCATCGAGAGGACCGGGCGGACCCGGAGGGCGTCCCGGCCTCCGGCGATCGCGGCGGCCATCTCGACCGCGGCGCGCGCCTCGCGCTCGGTGACGATCGACTCGGTCTGGACGTGCTTGGTGCTGTTGGCCCAGCAGGCCAGCAGCTCGTGGAGCGAACGCGAGGCGGCCGGGCGGTCCTGCGCGGAGACGGGGATCCAGTGGAAGGCGACCTCGTCGAGGGCGTCCGCGAGGCGGGCGATCTCGGCGACGTCGGCCAGGCGCGACGGGCGCCGCTCGCCGGTCTCGAGGTCGGCGACCTCGATCCCGCAGCCGTCGGTCGCGGCATAGACGTGCTCGCCGTCGAGCGACAGGTCGAGGGCCGGGTCGCGCGCGGCCAGCGGGTAGACCGGCGGGGCGGTCGCGAGGGCGGCCTCGATCGTCGCCCGCGGGACCTTGACGATGCTGGTGGCGCGGTCGACGTCCGCGCCGGCCGCGGCCCAGATGTCGAGGGCGCGCTCGGACGGGAAGCGGACGCCGACGTGCTCGATCACGTGGAGCGTCGCCTCGTGGATCCGGGCGATCGCCTCGGCGTCGAGCACCTCGAGGCGCAGGCCGCGCGTGGCGATCGGGTCGAGGGGGGCGCTCACCGGGCCGCTCCTTCCGGCGCCGCGTCGGCCGCGCCGACCAGCTGCTTGGCGAGCTCCACGGCGCCCATGGCGTCTTCCGAGTAGCCGTCGGCGCCGATCTCGGCGGCCCACTGGCCGGTCACCGGCGCGCCGCCGACCATCACCTTGACGGGCGGCCGGAGACCGGCCTCCGTCAGGGCCGCGATGACGGCCCGCTGGCCGGTCATCGTCGTGGTCAGGAGCGCCGAGAGGCCGACGATGTCGGCGCGATGCTCGCGGGCCGCCTCGACGAAGCGCTCCGGCGCCACGTTGACGCCGAGGTCGTGGACCTCGAAGCCGGAGGTCGAGAGGAGCATCCCGACCAGGTTCTTCCCGATCTCGTGGATGTCGCCGGCGACCGTGCCGATGACAACCCGGCCGGCCACCGTCCGCTCGACGGCGGCGGCCTTCAGCTCGGGCTCCAGCACGCTCAGGGCGCGCTGCATGGCGCGGGCCGCCAGCATCATGTCGGGGAGGAACAGGTCGCCCGCGGCGAACCCCGCCCCGACCTCCTTCATGCCGGGCATGAAGCCCTCGTCGATCGCGACGAGGGGCGGGATCCCGGCCGCGACGGCGGCCTTCGCGGCGGCCTCGGCGGCATCGGCGTCGCCGTCGACGACGGCCTGGCGCATCGCCTGGAACTCGGTGTCGCTCATCGGGGCCGCTCCTCGGTGCGTTGGTGCTGACGGTAGGTGGAAGGTGACGGTGGTGGGAAGGGGCCGTTGGCGCTCGGCGGGTGGTGCCGCCGGCCGGGCGTCGGGACCGGACGTCAGAGGCCGGCTGTGGCCTCGGCGCGCTCGACCACCGCCCGCACGGCCTTCTCGACGTCGGGGTCGAGCGGCGTGGGGAGGTGGCTGCCGAGCAGTTCGTCCACGCGGACCGCGGCCCGCTGGGCAAGGGTGGTCGCGCCGGCCGAGCGCCACGGCTCGTACCCCCGGCGGTCGAACAGCGTCGGGTACCACCGGTCGCGGTAGTGCGCGAACGTGTGGTCGAGCTCGAGGTACGACCCGTCGACGCCGTGAGCCTCCACGAGGTCCAGGGCCAGCGCCTCGTCGGAGACGTCGACGGGGCGGACCAGGGCGTTGATCCAGCCGGCCAGCTCGTCGCAGATCACGAGCTGCACGAGCGAGCCCGTGAGGCCGGACTCCAGGTAGCCGCAGTCGTGGATGAGGTGGCCGCCGGCCAGGGCGTCGGCGAGCATCGTCATGCCCGCCTCGGCCGCGGCCTGCTCGTCGACGACCTTCGAGTCGCTGCCGGCGCCGAGGCTGAACATGGGCAGGCCCCAGCGGTGGGCCAGGGATGCGGCGACTCCCTTGGGCTCGGGGCCGGCGTACGGGTCGACCATCGTCCGCAGGTCGAGCGAGTCGCCGCCGAAACCCGGGACCACGACGGGCGTGCCCTCGCGCGCGAGCTGTGCCAGGACGACGCCCGCGAGGACGCCGGCCGTGTTGATGGCCATCGTCCCGGCGAGGGTGACCGGGCCGGTCGTGCCGCCGGACGTGACCGGGATCCAGAGGGCCGGCACACCGCGCTCGGCGCAGGCGAGGAGCTTGCGGACGGAGTCCTCGTTGAAGAGGAGGCCGCGCGTGACGTTGATGTAGACCGCCACCCGGGGACGGTCGGCGTGCTCCCGGCGGCCGCCGGCCACCGCCTCGGCCATCTCCAGGCCGTCGAGCATGCCCGCGAGGTCGTAGGTGACGAGGACGATCGGCTTGCGGGTCAGCTCGAGCATCGCCGCGGCCTGGTGGCGGTCGGCGAGGGCCTGGTCGACGTCCTCGGGCAGGAACATCGACATCACGAAGTCGATGTCGGGGAGGGCGTCGGCGAGCGTGAGGCCCTCCGCGAGGTCGCTGGAGGTGGCGCGGCGTCGCTCGCCGGTCCGGTGGTCGAGGACGTTGAGGCAGTCCGAGCCGGTCCCGAAGTAGTGGCGCCGTCCCGCCAGGCGGATCGCCGGCGCCCCCGCGCGATCGTGGAGCGTGACCTCCTTCGGCGCCTGCTCGATCGCCCAGGTGACGAGCCGCTCCGGGATGCGAACCCGCGACCCGTCGACGAGGGCACCGGAGTCGCGCAGCAGGTCGAGCGCCTCCGGGACCGGGATCTCGACGCCTGTCCGCTCGAGGATCTCGAGGGCGGCCGACTCGAGGCGAGCGGCCGTCGCCGGCGCCAGCCGGTCCCAGCGCGGCGTCTCGCGCGCGTCCGTCATCGAGCCTCCTCCACGCCGCCCGTGCGCCGGGCACGCCGCCCCACCCTGCGAGGGTGGACGGCGCGACCCGTCCCGCGACAGGGACCTTCGGCCCGAATCCGGCACGGTTCGGGCGGTGCTCGGCCTCCGCGCCCGGGCTCCGCGCGTGGGGCGGCGGGCGGGCCCGGGTTGCGCGCGTGGGGCGGGCCCGGGCCCGGCGCGGCCGGGCGGGGGAGGCGCGGTCGGCCGCCGTCAGGAGGCCGCCGTGAGAGCGCCCAGCGTCGAGTCCTCGCCGGCGACCGTCGGCAGGTCGCCCCGGGGATTGGCACAGCACCCGGCGGCGCACACGGCCGGCCACGGCCCCAGCGGGCTGAGCGCCGTCGGAGCGCCGCCGGAGATGCGCTCGAGCACGAGGTCGACGATCCCGGACACGAACGCCGTGGCCGTGCCCGGCGTCGCCACCCGGAGCATGCGGACCCCGAGCTCGTCGCAGGTCTCCCGGGCCTCGTGATCGAGGTCCCAGGCAACCTCCACGTGATCGCTGACGAAGCCGATCGGCACGACCACGGCGGCCCGCATCCCGTCGGCGTGGGCCTCGCGGAGCGCGTCGTTCACGTCGGGCTCGAGCCACGGCACGTGCGGCGAGCCGCTCCGGGACTGGTAGACCAGCGAGGACGCCGGCACGTCCACGCCGCGCGCCCGGACCCCCGCAACGACGAGGTCGATCGCCGCCAGGTGCTGGGCCACGTAGGCCCCGCCGGCGTCGAAGCGTCCCGGGGGGCCGGACGCGGACGCCATCGACACTGGGATCGAGTGGGTCGTGAACAGCACCCTGACGTCCGCCGGGAGGTAGCCCACGCCGGCCAGGATCCCGAGCGCCTCGGCGAGCCCGTCGGCAAAGGGGGTGACGAAGCCGGGATGGTCGAAGAAGTGGCGGACCTTGTCGATGGCGAGACGCCCGCCCAGGCCCGCCTCGTCCAGGCTCCGGGCAAGGTCCTCCCGGTACTGGCGACACCCGGAGTACGACGCGTAGGCGCTGGTGGCGAGGGCGAGGACGCGGCGGTGGCCGTCCGCGTGGATCCGGGCCAGCTCGGGAGCCAGGTACGGAGCCCAGTTGCGGTTGCCCCAGTACACGGGGAGGTCGACGCCGCGCGCGGCCAGCTCGGTTCGGAGGGCGGCGAGCAGTGCCCGGTTCTGGTCGTTGATGGGGCTCACCCCGCCGAACGCGAGGTAGTGGTGCGCGACGTCCTCGAGCCGCTCCCGCGGGATGCCCCGGCCCCGAGTGACGTTCTCGAGGAAGGGCATCACGTCGGCCGGCCCCTCCGGGCCCCCGAAGGAGACGAGGAGGAAGGCGTCGTACGCCGTGCTCATCGGAGCACCTCGACCGCCTCGGCGAGGCCGATCCGTCGCCCGGTATGGAACGGCACTTCCTCGCGCACGTGGCGCCGGGCCTGGGTCGCCCGCAGGTCGCGCATGAGGTCGACCAGGTCGTGGAGGTCGTCCGACTCCAGGGCGAGGATCCACTCCCAGTCGTTGAGGGCGAACGACGCCACGGTGTTCGCCTGGACGCCGGTGAAAGCCCGCCCTGCCAGCCCGTGCTCGTGAAGCATGGCGCCCCGCTCGGCCTCCGGGAGCAGGTACCACTCGTAGGACCGCACGAACGGGTAGACGCAGAGCCAGCTGCGGGGCTCGGAGCCCAGCATGAACGACGGCACGTGGTCGCGGCTGAACTCGGCCGGACGGTGCGTCCCCATGGCCGACCAGGCGAACGACGTCCGGCTGCCGGCCTCGGTGCGCCGGAACCCGCGGAGCGCAGCCTGGAGCGACTCGGCGCTCGGGCCGTGGAGCCAGAGCATGAGGTCGGTCCCGGCGCGGAAGCCCGACACGTCGTAGCAGCCGCGCAGGACGACGTCCTCGCCGGCGAGGGCGGCAGCCCATGCCTCGAGGCCGGCTGCCGCGCCCTCGTCGATCGTCGCGCCGGTCCGCCCGAACACCGACCAGAGGGCGTACCGGACGGTGCGGTTCGGGTCGAGCTGCTTCGCCGGGTCGACCAGGTCGGTCATCGGTTCTCCTCGAATGTGCCGGTCCGACCGCTGCGAACCCGGCTGTCGTGCCTCGACCGGGCGCGGTCCGGGCGTGCTCACGCCGTCGCCCCATACGATACCGGCGACCCGCTCCCGGCGGGTCCGCCGCCGTCGGCGGCATCTATCGTTCGATACATCCTCGCGCCGGAGACCGGACCGATGCGCACGGTCGAGGGCTCGGTTATTGTGCCCGGGGGCGGATGGGGCCGCTGGGGGCTCACGGGCAGAATCCCGTTCAGGTGTCAGGCTGCGGGGCTCGCCCGCGGCAACGAGGGCCGGTCGAGGCGAACCGGAAGGCCGCGTCGAAGTGCGACCTCGAGGCTGGGAGATATGAGCGAATTGACAAGGTTCGAGCGATGGGGCTCGCAGGGGCCGGCAGCGTGACGCCCGCCGCCCCGCCGGCCGGCGCCGCCGACTGGATCTCGATCCGGGAGGCCAGCGCCATGCTCGGCGTCTCGCCTGCCACGCTCCGCCGATGGGCCGAGGCCGGCGTCGTCCCGGCGTTCACCACCCCCGGCGGCCATCGCCGCTTCAGCCGGTCCGCGATCTCGGCACGCCTGCCGGGCGCACGGGCCTCGCGGCGCAACCTGGCCGGCCTCGGCACGACCACCGAGGGGATGGCCGAGCGCTATCGGCGCCAGGCCCACGGCGCAGCCGCGGCCGCCCCGTGGCTCGCGGCGGTCCCGGAGTCGTCGCGCGAGCTCCTGCGGGAGCACGGTCGGGCGATCGCCGCCGCGCTCATCGGGACGGTGGAGGCGACGAGCGAGCGAGAGCGCGCCGCGACCCTCGCCGGCGCGATGGCGGCTGCCGCCGACTATGGCCGGCTCGCGGCGATGCTCGGGGCGAGCATGCGCCAGACCGTGGCCACGTTCCTCCAGTTCCGGCGGCCCTTCGTCGAGGAGATGGCCGCCGTCGCCCGGCGCGGCGAGCTCGACGGCGCCGAGACGGCCGCCCTGCTGGCGGTGGCGGGCGAGGCGATCGACCGCCTGCTCGACGCCACGCTCGAGGCGCACGAGGCCGCCTCCGCCGAAGCCGCGGCCGCCGCCTTCGCCGGAGAGTCCGCAGCTCCCGCCGAAGCCGCGGCTCCCGCCGAGGAGTCCGCAGCTCCCGCCGACGCCGCGGCCGACGCCCTTGCGGGAGCCCGCCGATGAGCCTCGACCTCGCCGCGCGACGCGACGCGACGCCCGGGCTGGATCGACAGGCCGGTGACGGTGCCGGCCCGGGCGTGCCCGTCGTGGAGGCACTCCTCCTCCACGCGCGCCGGGTGCCTAGCCTCGAGCGCGAGGCATTCGTCGCGCGGCTGGCCGGCCTGCCCGTCGACGAGCGCTGGGTCCTCCTTCACACCTGCCACCGGGTGGAGCTGTATGTCGCACCGGGCGCCCGCGGCCTGCCCGAGCTCCCGGAGCTCCCCGACGGCACGCAGCGGCTTGCCGACGTCGAGGCGGTGCGGCACCTGATCACCGTCGCGTGCGGCCTCGACAGCGCCGTCCTCGGCGAGGACCAGATCCTGCACCAGGTGCGAACCTGCCTCGCCGAGCGCCACGTCGCGGGACCGCTCGACCCCGTCCTCGACCGGCTCTTCCACGCCGCCCTGCGCGCCGGTCGCAAGGCCCACGCGTGGTTCGACGGGCCGCCCCGCTCGCTGGCTGACGTCGCCCTGGACCGGGTCGCGCGGACCGGCGGGACGCTCGACGACCGCGCGATCCTCGTCGTGGGCGCCGGCCGGATGGGCCGGCTCGCGGCGCTGGCGGCCCATCGTCGCGGCGCGCGGGTGGTCGTCGTCAACCGGACCGACGAGCGGGCGGCAGCTCTCGCGACCGAGCTCGGAGGCATCGCCGTCCCCTACGCGAGCGACGGTCTCCTGCCACCCGTCGCCGGCGCCATCGTCGCCCTCGGCGGCCCATGGGAGCCCGGTCCGCTCGATGCGACGGCCCTGGTCGAGGCCGGGATCGAGGTGGTGGACCTCTCCTCGCCAACCTCGGTGGAGGCCGGTCTGCGGGGGCGGCTCGGGGCGCGCTTCACCTCCGTCGACGACCTGGTCGTTGGGCCGGAGTTCGAGCCGCACGATCGCCTCCGGCGGCGCCTAGAGTCCCTGGTCGCCGAGGCCGGCCGCGACTACTGCGCCTGGCTCCGCGGCCGCGACGCCGTGCCGGTCGTCCAGGCCCTCACGGCCGGCGCCGAGAGCCTTCGGCAGGTCGAGATGGAGTGGCTCCTGCGCCGCCTGCCCGATCTCACGGAGGAGGAGCGCGCGCGCGTGGAGCAGATGAGCCACCGCCTCGTCGCGGCGCTCCTCCACGCGCCGCTGGCGGCGCTGCACCAGGACGATACCGGGACTCTGGAGCGACCGGCCCGCGACCTCTTCGGGGTCTGACCGTTGCCGCCGGCGTCCGCCCCGCTCCGCCTCGGCACGCGGGGCAGCGCGCTCGCCCTCGCTCAGTCGGGCATGGTCGCCGACGCCCTGCGCGCCCTTGGCGCCTCCGTCGAGCTCGTCGTCATCCGGACCGCCGGGGACGACCGGCCTCCGTCCACGACGTGGGGCGAGGGCGCGTTCGTGATGGCCCTCGAGGCGGCCCTCCTCGACGGGCGGATCGACCTCGCCGTCCACAGCGCGAAGGACGTGCCGACGGCCGAGGACCCGCGACTCGCGATCGCCGCCTACCCGACGCGCGAGGACCCGCGGGACGCGCTCGTGTGCCGCGAGCCCGGGGCGACGCTCGCGACGCTCCCCGAGGGCGCCGTGATCGGCACCGACAGCCCGCGGCGGGCGGCCTTCCTCCGGGCGCACCGGCCCGACCTGCGGACGCGTCCGCTGCACGGCAACGTCGACACGCGGCTGCGCAAGCTGGCCGACGGCGACGCCGACGCGCTGGTCCTCGCCGTCGCCGGGCTGCGACGCCTCGGCCTGAGCGGGCGGATCAGCGAGGTCCTGCCGGCGTCGATCACGCTCCCCGCCCCGGGCCAGGGCGCGCTCGCGATCGAGGTGCGCGCGGACGACGACGCGGTCCGCGCCGTCGTCGGGGTGCTCGACGACCCCGCGACGCGCGCGGCGGTGGAGACCGAGCGGGCCTTCCTGCGCGCGACCGGCGGCGGGTGCCGGGCTCCGATCGGGGCGCTGGCCCGGGTGGCCGACGGTGTCGTGTCGATCCGCGGCGCCGCCGCCCCGGAGCAGGCTGTGCCGGCCGGCGACGCTCCGGCGACGAACGCCGCGGCGGCGCCGGGGAAGACCTTCACGACGGTGGCCGGCGCCGACCTGCCCGCGCCGCCGGTCGCCTGGGCCGAGCGCCACGGCCCGGTCGCCGACGGCCCGCGGCTGGCACGAGCGCTCGCCGAGGACCTCGCCGCGGCGCTGGCCGGGGAGGCGGCACGGTCCGTGAGCCGGCGGCCCGCCGGCCCGCCGCGGGTCCTCGTGACGCGCGAGCCCGGCCGGCCCGGCGCGTTGGCGGCGGCGCTGGCGGCACGCGAGCTCGAGCCGGTCGTCGTCCCCACGATCGAGCTCCGGCCGGTCATGCCGGGCGGGCCGCTCGACGCGGCCGCGGCGGACCTCGCGCGATACGCCTGGTCCGTCGTGACCAGCGCCGGCGGGGCGACGGCCCTCGCCGACGCGGCCGCGCGCACCGGCGCCGACTTCCCCGCGACCCGGATCGGGGCCGTGGGACCCGCCACCGCGGAGGCCGTGGCGGCCCGCGGCGGGCGGGTGGCCTTCGTCCCGAGCCGCGCCGGAGGTGCGGCCCTGGGCGACGAGCTCCCCGTGCGGCCCGGCGAGCGCGTCCTCCTGGCCCGCGCCGACGCCGCCGACGACGTGCTGCCGGCGCGCCTGCGCGCCCGCGGGGCGATCGTCGACGACATGGTGGCCTACCACACGGTCGAGGCGCCGGAGGCCGGCCGCCGACCGGCGCGCGACGCCGTGCGGGACGGCCTCGCGGCAGTGGTGTTCACCAGCGGCTCCACGGTGCGCGGCCTCCTCGCCCTCCTCCCGCCGGCCGAGCGCCGCGCCGTCCTCGCCGTCCCGGCCTGCTGCATCGGGCCCTCCACCGCAGGCGTCGCCCGCGAGGCGGGGTTCGCCCGCGTCGAGACGGCCGACGCCCAGGCGATCGACGCCGTCGTCGAGCTCGTCGCGACCGTCGTCGCGAGCTCCCCCCAGGGTGCCGTCCTCGCGGCCGGCGCCGCCAACGAGGTCCAGCCATGAGCGCCGTCACGGACGCCCGGCACGTCCCGCCCCCGGCCGTCGATCCCGAGGCCGTCCCGGCGGACGTCTCCCGCCCGCTTGCGGAGATCCCGCTCCCGGCCGCCGGCCACCGCCTGCGCCGCACTCGGCGCACGCCCGCACTGCGCGCCCTCGTGCGCGAGACCCGGCTCCACCCGGCCATGCTCGTCGCGCCCCTCTTCGTCGTCCCGGGTCGCGGCGGCCGTACGCCGATCGGGTCGCTCGCCGGCCAGTTCCGGCTGACGCCCGACGAGGCCCTGGCCGAGGCGCGGCGGCTGGCCGACCTCGGGGTCGGCGGCGTGATCCTGTTCGGGCTCCCCGCCGCCAAGGACGCCCAGGGCACGGGCGCCTGGATCGCCGACGGCGTCGTGCAGCAGACGCTGCGCCTGCTCCGCGAGGCGGACCTCGACCTCGTGGTGATGGCCGACACCTGCCTCTGCGAGTACACCGACCACGGGCACTGCGGTCCGCTGCTGCGCGACGGCAGGGTCGACAACGACGCCGCGATCCGCCTGCTGGCGGAGACCGCCGCCTCCCAGGCCGAGGCCGGGGCCGACGTCGTTGCGCCGTCGGCCATGATGGACGGCCAGGTGGCGGCCATCCGCGCCGGGCTCGACGCAGCCGGCCACCACGAGACCCCGATCCTCGCCTACGCGGCGAAGACCGCCTCGGCCTTCTACGGTCCGTTCCGCGAGGCGGCCGACTCCGCGCCCGCCTTCGGCGACCGCCGCGGATACCAGATGGACCCGGCGAACGCCCGCGAAGCGCTCCGGGAGATGGCCGCCGACGTCGCCGAGGGCGTCGACATGCTGCTGGTCAAGCCGGCGCTCCCCTCGCTCGACATCCTCGCCCGGGCCCGCGACCGCTTCGAGGTCCCGATCGGGGCCTACCAGGTCAGCGGCGAGCACGCGCAGATCGCGGCCGCCGCGGAGCGGGGCTGGATCGACGGCCGTCGGACCCAGCTCGAGGCGCTCACCTCGATCGTCCGCGCCGGCGCCTCGTTCGTCATCACCTACGCCGCGGCCGACGTCGCCGCGTGGCTCCGGGAAGAGAGCCGATGAGCACCGTCGCGACCGGCCGGATGGCCGACCTCCGCAGCCGGGCCGAGGACCTCTTCCCCGGCGGCGTCAACAGCCCCGTGCGCGCCTTCCGCGCGGTCGGCCGCCCGCCGCTCGTGCTGGATGCCGGAGCTGGCCCCCGCGTCCGCGACGCCGACGGCCGCTGGTACCTCGACTACATCGGCTCGTGGGGGCCGGCGATCCTGGGCCACGCCCACCCGGCGGTCGTGGAGGCCGTCCGCGCGGCGGCGCTCGACGGGTTCGCTCTCGGCGCCACCTCCCCGCGCGAGGTCGAGCTGGGCGAGCTGATCCGGGCCGCGATGCCCTCGCTGGAGCGGATGCGCTTCACCTCGTCGGGCACCGAGGCCGCGATGAGCGCCGTTCGCCTGGCACGGGGCGCCACGGGCCGCGACCTCGTGCTCAAGTTCAGCGGCGGCTACCACGGCCACAGCGACGCGCTCCTCGTCGAGGCCGGCTCGGGCGTGGCCACGCTGGCGATCCCCGGCAGCGCGGGCGTCCCGGCCGCCACCGCGTCGGCTACGATCGTCGTGCCCTACAACGACCTCGACGCCGTCGCGGCAGCCTTCACCGCCCACTCGGGGCGCATCGCCGCGGTGATCGTGGAGCCCGTGGCGGCGAACGCGGGGGTCCTCCCGCCGGCACCCGGGTTCTTGGAGGGGCTCCGCACCCTCACGGCCGCGGACGGCGCGCTCCTGGTCTTCGACGAGGTGATCACCGGGTTCCGCGTGGGACCGGGCGGCGCCCAGGGCCGCTACGGCGTGCGGCCGGACCTGACCGTGCTCGGCAAGATCGTCGGCGGCGGCATGCCCGTCGGGGCCTACGGCGGGCGCGCCGACCTGATGGCCCTCGTGGCCCCGTCCGGGCCGGTCTACCAGGCGGGCACGCTGTCGGGCCACCCGCTGGCGATGGCGGCCGGCGCCACAACGCTGCGGCTGCTGACCCCGGACCGCTACGACGCGCTCGAGGCAGCCGGCTCGCGGCTGGAGGCGGGCCTCCGCGCCGCCGCCGCGAAGGCCGGCACGCCCGTCGGCATCACCCGGGTCGGGTCCCTGCTGACGGTCTTCCTGCGCGACGGCGCCCCGGCCAACGCGGAGGAGGCGTTCGAGGCCGACCGGGACGCGTACGGGCGCTTCTTCGGGGCGATGCTCGACGCCGGCGTCCTGCTGGCGCCGTCGCAGTTCGAGGCCTGGTTCGTGTCGCTGGCCCACGCCGAGGCAGAGATCGACGAGACCCTGGCGGCCGCGGCGACGGCGTTCGCGGCGGTGGAGGGCGGCCGATGACCGGCGCCACGCAGCCCGGGGTCGGCACTCCGCGGCCGGGCGCCGGCACGCCGCAGCCGCCCGGCGCCACGCACCCGGGCGCCGGCACGCCGCAGCCGCCCGGATCGGACGACCCGCGCGCGACGCGCTTCCTGCGCGCCTGCCGGCGCCAGCCCGTCGACGTGACGCCGGCCTGGTTCATGCGGCAGGCCGGCCGGGCCCTCCCCGAGTACCGGGCGATCCGCGAGCGGGCGACGCTGATCGAGATCACCCGCGACGCGGCGCTGTGCGCGGAGGTGACCCTCCAGCCCGTTCGCCGTCTCGGCGTGGACGCCGCGATCCTGTTCGCCGACATCACGACGCCCTTCACCGGCCTCGGCGTGGACTTCGACATCGTGGAGGGCCGCGGGCCCGTGGTCGCCGACCCGGTCCGGTCCGCCGCGGACGTGGCGCGCCTGCGCCGCTTCGAGCCGGAGGCGGCGGTCGCGCCGCTCCTCGACGCGATCCGGCTCGTCCGGGCCGCGTCGCCGGTCCCGCTCATCGGCTTCGCCGGGGCGCCCTTCACGCTCGCCTGCTACCTCGTGGAGGGCGGGCCGTCGAAGAGCTTCGCGCGGACGAAGACGCTGATGCGCGCCGATCCCGCCGCCTGGGCGTCGCTCATGGACCGCCTCGCCGAGACCACGATCGACTACCTGGCGGCCCAGGTGGCCGCGGGCGCCCAGGCGGTCCAGGTGTTCGATTCCTGGGTCGGAGCCCTGGGTCCGGCGGATTACCGGCGCAGTGTCGCCCCGTGGATGGCCCGCATCTTCGACGGCCTGCGGCCGCTCGGCGTCCCGACGATCCACTTCGGGGTCGTCTCGGCCGGCCTCGTGCGCCAACAGGCGGCGGCCGGCGGCGACGTCATCGGCCTCGACTGGCGGATCGACCTGGCGGAGGGCTGGGACGTCGTCGGTCCCGACCACGGCGTCCAGGGCAACCTGGACCCGACCCTCCTGCTCGGCCCGTTCGAGGCCGTCGCCCGCGACGCGGAGGCGATCCTCGACGCCGCGGCCGGGCGGCCCGGCCACGTCTTCAACCTGGGCCACGGCGTCCTCCCGGGCACCGACCCCGACGCGCTGGCCCGCCTCGTCGAGCTGGTCCACGCCCACGTCCCCGGGAGGACCGCATGACCGTCGACGCCGTCCTGCTCATGGCCTACGGCAGCCCCGACCGGCTCGACCAGGTGGCTGCCTACTACACCGACATCCGCCGCGGCAGCCCCCCGCCGCGGCACCTGCTCGAGGAGCTCCTCGGCCGCTACAGGGCGATCGGCGGCGGCTCGCCGCTGTCGCGGATCGTGGAGCTGCAGCGGGGCGCCGTGGAGGCGGAGCTCGCGCGGCGCGGGAGCCCCGTCCGGGTGTACGCGGGGATGCGCCACATCGCCCCCCGGATCGGGACGATCGTGGAGGCGATGGCCGCGGACGGCGTCGAGCGCTTCGTCGCGATCGCCCTGGCCCCCCAGCGCTCGTCCAACGCGGCCGGCTACCGCCGGGCGGTCGACGCCGCGCTGGCCGCCCTGGGCGACGCCGCGCCGACGGTCACCTTCGTGGACTCCTGGTACGACCAGCCGCGCTTCGTCGACGCCCTCGCCGGGACCACGGCCGAGGCGCTCCGTCGCTTCGAGGACCCGGCGGCGGTGCGCGTGATGTTCACCGCCCACAGCCTGCCGGCCCGCGTGGTCGCGGAAGGCGACACGTACCCGCAGGAGCTTGCCGGCACGGCCGCCCTCGTCGCCGCCCGGCTGGGGCTCCAGCGCTACGAGTTCGCCTTCCAGAGCGCCGGACGCACCGGCGAGCCCTGGCTCGGGCCCGACATCCTCGAGGAGATCCGGCGCCTGGCGGCCGAGGGCGTTCGCGAGCTCGTGGTCCGGCCGGTCGGCTTCGTCGCCGACCACCTCGAGGTGCTCTACGACATCGACATCGAGGCCCAGGCGGTCGCCCGCGAGGCGGGGATCCGGCTCGAGCGGGCCCGCTCCATGAACGACGACCCCACCTTCATCGCCGGCCTGGCAGACCTGGCCGAGGCGGCGCTGACCGACGCGGCGCTGGCCGACGCGGCGCTGGCCGACGCGGCGCTGGCCGACGCGACCGGGGCGGCCCCCGGCGCCGCCGCCGTCCCGGCACGCTGACCCACGAGAGGACGATCCCACGATGGTTGAGACGCAGCGTCCCCCAGCCGCTCCCGCGGCCGCCCGTCCGACAGGCCACCCCGGCGGGCACGTCGGCGGTCATCCCGCCGGGCACGTCGGCGGTCATCCCGGCAGCCTGCCCGGGGTCGGCGCAGTCAAGCCGCGCGGCCTGGTCTACGACCGGGCCCCGATGCTCGTCTACTGGGAGACGACGCTCGCCTGCGGCCTCGCCTGCCGGCACTGCCGGGCGACGGCCGAGCCCGAGCGCAGCCCGCTCGAGCTGACGACCGACGAGGGGCGGGCGCTCCTCGACCGGATCCTGGGCTTCGGCGATCCCCTGCCGCACGTGGTCTTCACCGGCGGCGACCCGCTTCGCCGTCCCGACCTCGAGGAGCTCGTCGTGGCGGCCACGGAGCGCGGGATCGGGGCCTCCCTGGCGCCGGCGGTCACGCCCGACCTGACCAAGGAGCGCCTCGCCTCGCTGAAGGCGGCCGGGATCCAGACCATCTCGCTTAGCCTCGACGGCTCGGACCCGGAGCGCCACGACGGCCTGCGCGGCGTGGACGGGACGTTCGCGATGACGATGCGCGCGGCCGAGTGGGCGAACGAGGTCGGCCTCCCGATCCAGGTCAACACGCTGGTCACCGACACGACGCTCGACGACCTGCCCGCGATCCACGAGACGGTCGGCCGGATG
Source organism: uncultured Chloroflexia bacterium (assembly GCA_963831745.1). GTDB lineage: Bacteria > Chloroflexota > Limnocylindria > Limnocylindrales > CSP1-4 > CTSoil-043. The sequence goes on from CAWHRD010000005.1 coordinate 89,500, forward strand.
GGGATCCTGCGCTGGAGCCTGTTCTTCCTCATCTCGGTCGGGCGCGGGTCCGTCCTGCAGGAGATCACCCCGGCCCAGTCCGAGAAGCTGTTCCACTGGCTGTACGGGCTCTCGAAGGAAGGCCGCTTCCAGGTCAAGACGACCGAGGCCACCCACTACCGGCGCGTCGCCATCCGGGCGATGGAGGCCGAGGGGATGACCGACGAGGAGATCATCCGGACCTCGGTCGGGCGCGGCTTCGGGATCCGCGACGGCAACGGGATCATGTTCGTGAACCACGCCGGCGACGTGTTCCCGTCGGGGTTCCTGCCCGTCGCGGTCGGCAACGTCCGGACCGACGACGTCGTGGCGCTCTACCGGGGGCACCCGACCTTCACCTCGCTCCGCGACACGTCGCAGTACAAAGGCCGCTGCGGCGCCTGCTCGTACGTCGACCGCTGCGGGGGCTCGCGTGCCCGCGCGTACGCGTGGACCGGCGACGTGCTCGAGACGGACCCGCTCTGCCCGTTCGTCCCGACGGCGAGCTGAGGGGAGCGGCGGCATGCGCGCGCGCGGCGACGGCGGCGTCGTGGTCGTGGGCGGTGGGATCACCGGCCTCGCGGCGGCCTACGAGCTCACGCGCGCCGGCGTGCCGGTCCTGCTCGTCGAGGCGTCCGATCGGCTCGGCGGCAAGATCCGCAGCGAGCGCGTCGACGGGTTCCTCGTGGAGGCCGGGCCCGATTCGTTCATCGCCTACCGGCCGGCGGCGACAGAGCTCGCCCGCGAGCTGGGCCTCGGCGACGCGATCATCCGGACCACCGACCCGCGGCGGGTCTACATCCGGGCCCGGGGCGAGATGATCCCAATGCCCGAGGGGATGGGCCTCGTCCTGCCAACGCGGATGGCGCCCTTCGTGACGACCCGGCTCTTCACGTGGCCCCAGAAGCTGCGCGCCGGCATCGACGTGCTGCTCCCGCGCTGGCTCGGCGCCGAGGACGTCTCCATCGGGGCGTTCCTGCGCCACCGGCTCGGGGCGGCGATGGTCGACCGGCTCGCCGACCCGCTCCTCGGCGGCATCTACGGGGCGCCGGTCGACGAGCTGAGCCTCTTCGCCGTCGTGCCGCAGCTCCGGGACTACGAGCGCGAGCACCGCAGCCTCCTGCTCGCCAGCCTCGCGCAGGGGCGTGCAGCCCGGGCGCGCGCCCGCGCGGCCGCGGCGGGGGCGGGCGGCGGGTCCGGCTCGGCTCACTGGGCGGGCTCGGCCGGCAGCGGCGGCGGGTCCGGCTCGCCGTTCCTCAGCCTGGCCGGCGGCATGGGCAGCCTCGTCGACGCCCTCGCGGCCGCCATCCGGGCCACCCCCGGCGCCGAGATCCGGCTCGGCGCGCGGGTGACGGCGCTGGAGCGGAGCGGCGGCCGGACGGCCGTGAGCCTCGCGGACGGCACCCGGCTGACGCCGGACGCCGTCATCCTCGCGGGCCCGGCCGACGCGTCGGCGCGGCTGCTCGCATCCGAGGTGCCGCCCGCGGCGGGCGCGATCCGGAGCATCCCGCACGGCTCGACCGGCGTCGTGACCCTCGGCTACCGGGCGGCGTCGCTCGCGCAGCCAATCGTGGGCCACGGGTTCCTGGTCGCCGGCGACGAGCCCCTCTGCTTCGGGGCCTGCACCTTCACGTCGTCGAAGTGGGCCGGCCGCGCGCCCGACGGGACGATCCTGCTGCGGGCCTTCCTCCCCGAGCGCTCGGCGGCAATCCTCGCCCGCGGCGACGCGGACGTCGTCGCGGCGGTCCATGCCGACCTGGCGCGGATCCTCGGCCTCCGCGAGCCGCCGGTGATGCGCCACGTCGCCCGCTGGCACGAGGCCATGCCGCGCTACACGGTTGGCCACCTGGACCGGGTCGCGGCCGTCGAGGCCGCGATGGAGACCCGGCCAGAGATCGTCCTGGCCGGGGCGGCGCTCCACGGCGTGGGGGTGCCGGAGTGCGTCGCGCGCGGCCGGGCGGCGGGCCGCCGGGCGGCGGCGATCGCCGGCGACGATGCGGAGGCGCGGGCAGTCGCCGGCGCGGCCTGACGGGCGCTCGACCGGGCCACCGCTCGGCCCGCTCCGGGTCGACCGGTCCGGCGACGCTCCACCCCGTCGCGTCTGGGCCGGCAGCGCCCCACCGTGAACCGCGGCGCGACCCGGGCGGCGGGCGCTTCGGCGAACCGCAGCCCGTCCGGGGCCGTCCCGTCCGGGGCCGCCGGCGCGACCCGGGCGGCGGGCGCTCCCCGTCAGCCGCCGAACGTGGCCGCCAGCTCGGAGATCCGGGCTGGCCCCACGCGGCAGCAGCCGCCGACCAGGCGCGCCCCAGCGGCCACCCACGACCGCGCCGCGGCGACGTCGACGTCGGCTCCCGAGGCGGGCAGCCAGCGCCCTGCCGCGGCATCCCATCCCTCGCCCGAGTTCGGGTAGACCACGATCGGCTTCGCCGTGACGGCCGCGATCCGGCCGACGAGCTCCTCGACATGGTCCGGTGCCGTGCAGTTGACCCCGACGGCCGTGAACGCGGGTGTCGCGTCGGCGATCGCGGCAGCCGTCTCCACCGGGGTCCCGTCGCGCATCCGGCCGCCGTCCGCGCACGAGAGCGCGAGCCAGCCAAACGCTTCCGCCTCCTCGACGAGCTCGGCGAGGGCCTCGACCTCGACGATGTCCGGGATCGTCTCGCAGGCGAGGAGGTCGGGCTCTGCCTCCCACAGCACGCGGAGTCGCTCCCGGTGGAAGTCGCGGAGCGCGGCGCGATCGAGACCGTAGCGGCCGCGGTACTCGGAGCCGTCCGCCAGGAACGCCCCGTACGGCCCGATCGACGCCGCCACGAGGAGCGGGCCCGCAGCGGCCGGAGCGACCTCGGCCCGGAACAGGGCTCGCGCCTCGCCGGCCAGGGCGACGCTGCGCCGCAGGAGGCCCGCCGCCACGTCATGGCCGATCCCCCGGGCAGCGAACCCCTCGAAGGTCGCCTGGTAGCTGGCCGTGATCGCGACCCGGGCCCCGGCCCGGAAGTAGGCCAGGTGAGCCGCGACGATCGCCTCCGGCTCGTCGGCCAGCAACCCGGCGGACCAGAGACGGTCGACAAGCCGGTGCCCCGCAGCCTCGAGCTCGGTCGCGAGACCGCCGTCGATCACGGCGACCCGCCGCCCGTCCAGGATCGGGGCAAGGGGGTCCGGACGGCGGTCGCGCGAGGGCGCCTGGCCCGGCGCCGACGCGGTCACGGGCGAGGTCATCGGCTCGACCCGTGATCGGATTGGCTGGTCATCGGCTCGGCCGGGGATCGATTCCGGTCATCGGCTCGACCGGTGATCGGTCCCGCCGCGATCGGTGCAGCCGGCCAGCGTTCAGCCGGCCGACCCGATGTCGACCGCGTAGGCCTCCCAGACGAGGTCCGCGCCGTGCTGGCGATGGCGGACGATCCGTCCCATCACCCGCTGGAGCTCGTCGCGAACAGCCTCCACTTCGGCGTCGTCGACGAGCGATCCGCCGAGGCGCGAGCCGGCGTCGGCGAGACCGGCGGTGATGGGCGGATGCTCGTCACGCAGGCGACGGGCCTTCGCGGACAGGTGGGGGGCGACGTCCTCCATCTCGGCGTACAGGCCGGTCGGACCCTCCGTCTCGCTGACGTGGTCCTCGAAGGCGTCGGCCAGCGCATGGAGGGCGTCGGCCACGTACGCGCGCCAGGTCTCGCGGTCGCGGATCGGCGACGCGAGCGCGCCTTCGAACGCGATGAGCGCCTCGCGGAGCTCGCGGCGCGCGCGGGCGGCCGCCTCGAGCGCGGGGGTGGGAACAGGCTGCTGGGTCATCGTCGGGGCCTCCCGGGTGGCCGTCGGACGGGCGTCGCGGTGCGCACATGGTAGACCCGGCTGGCGCGGTTCGATCAGCCCTCCGGCGTCGGGCTCGCGGCGTCGGGCTCCTCGGCGTCGGGCTCCTCGGCGTCGGGTGATCGGTCCTGCACGCGGTATGGCAACAATCGAGCGCGGTCGGCCTGCGGTTCCGGCCGTTCGAGCGCACGGCCAGGCGCGGTCATCGCCGAGACGATCGCACGACCGATCACCCGGCCGTGGTGTGGGCGCTCGGGCCCGGCGGCCACGGCAGCTCGCCGCTACGGCACTCGGCGCGGGGCCACCCCCACCGGGCCGATCACCGTCCGCCAGGCGCGCGTCAGCATCCGGAACTCGGCCGCCTCGAGGCGCTCCACTGCCACGAGCGCACCGGCGGTCTCGGCGGCGCACTCGGCCGCCTCGACCCGCACGCGCTCGTCGGCGGCCGCCGCGGCAAGGGCGCCGCGCGCCGCATCGCGGGCGGCCTCGGCGGCGGCGCGCGCGACGTCGTCGCGCTCGCTGGCGAAGGCGCGGTCGCGGGCCATGCGGGCGGCCTTGGGCAGCTTGTCGAGCCGAGGGTCCCAGTCGAACGACCGGCGTCGCTCGGCCGCCAGCTCGCGCGCCGCGTTGCCGTCGAGCGCCCCCGCGGCGGCCAGGACGGCGGCGACGGACTGGCTGTTGGGGCCGTAGTCGCCGGCGGCGCGAAACGCCGCGATGCGCAGCCGGCGACGCCGCATGTCGAGGCGATGCATCGCGAAGAGGGCGAGGAAGAGGGCCCCGATGACCAGCGTGAGGAGGAGGTCGGCGGAGACCTGCCGGAGGGCGTCGTCGGTCACGTTGCGATTGTGACCGACGGGCGGGAATCGGGAACGGGCGACGGGGGCGCGGACCGGGGGCGCGGACCGGGGGCGCGGGACGGTGGCGGCGAACGATGCGGAGCGGGGGCGCCGGACGGGAGCGGACGCGCGACGGACGCGGAACGGGGACGCGGAACGGGGACGAGACCCGGCCGGGCGTTCAGCTGGCGGTGGCCTCGTCGGCACCGGACGAGACGCGCACCGCGCTCGTGAAGCCGTTGGTCCGGTGCGACGAATTGCAGAACGGCTTGGTCGCCGAGCCGCCGCAGCGGCACAGGGTGACGGCCTTGCCGGCATCCAGCTCGAAGGCGTTGCCTTCGCCGTCGAGGAGCGTGATCGGCCCCGTGACGCGGAGGTTGCCGTTGTCGCGGACGGTGATGGTTACCTCGGTCGGGGCCGTCGGATCGGTCATGGGTGCGGGCCTCCAGCGTGTGGCGGGCTTCGTGGCGGGGCGGGGCGAGCGCACGGCACCGAACCGCGCGTGGTGCTCGCTCGCTCATCCTACGTTCGCCGGTGGCCATCCGGCGGATCCCCGGCGGACGAACCCAGGGTGCAACCCAGACCGCGCCCGATCAGGCGCTATCCTTACCGCTGCTTTCCACCATCCCCAGGGAGCCCACATGAAGGTCGGCGTTCCGAAAGAGACGCTGCCCGGCGAGCACCGCGTTGCCCTGGTCCCGGAGACCCTTCCCAAGCTGAAGGCCGCCGGGATCGACGTCCTCGTGGAGCGCGGAGCCGGGGCAGCCGCGTCGTACACCGACGCGATGTACGAGGAGGCGGGCGCGACGCTCGTCTCCGGCGACGCGGCCTGGACCCAGGCCGACTGTGTCGTCAAGGTCCAGAAGCCCACCCGGGCCGAGGTCGGCAAGCTGCGCGCCGGCCAGGCCCTCGTGGGGCTGCTCTCCCCGCTCATCGACCCGGGCCTGATGCGGGCGCTCGCCGACCAGGGCGTGACGGCCATCAGCCTCGACGCGATCCCGCGCACCCTGTCGCGGGCCCAGACGATGGACGTCCTCTCCTCGCAGGCGAACATCGGAGGCTACAAGGCCGTGCTCGTGGCCGCGGAGGCTTTCGGGCGGTACTTCCCGCTCCTCACCACCGCCGCCGGCACCGCCAAGCCCGCCAACGTCCTGATCCTGGGAATTGGCGTCGCCGGCCTCCAGGCGATCGGGACGGCGCGCCGCCTCGGCGCCGTGGTGAAAGCGTACGACGTCCGGCCGGAGACCAAGGAGCAGGCCGAATCCCTCGGCGCCCAGTTCGTCACGCTCAAGACCGCGATCGACGCGACCGGGTCCGGCGGCTACGCCCGCGAGCTGACCGCCGACGAGCGGGCCGCCCAGCAGGCCGAGCTCAACGGCGTCATCGCCGGCATGGACGTCGTCATCACGACCGCCCAGGTCCCCGGGCGCAAGCCGCCGGTCCTGGTCACGGCCGACGCCGTGCACGCCATGAAGCCGGGCTCGGTCATCCTCGACATGGCCGCCAGCGCGCTGGGCGGCAACTGCGAGCTGTCGCAGCCCGGCGAGACGATCGTCACCGACAACGGTGTCCGCATCCTCGCCCCGGAGAACCTCCCGGCGACCGTGCCGATCAGCGCCAGCCAGTTCTACGCCCGCAACCTGCAGGCCCTCCTCGTCCACCTCGTCAAGGACGGGCAGCTCACCCTCGACCCGGAGGAGGAGATCACCGCGGGCGTCCTCATCACCCTCGGCGGGAAGGTCGTCCAGCCGGCGACCGCCAAGCTCCTCGAGCCCGCCCCCGCCGCCGGAGGTGCGCCCGCATGAACGACCTGCTCTTCCCGTTGACGATCTTCGTCCTGGCGATCCTGGTCGGGTTCGAGGTGATCGCCAAGGTCCCCGCCACCCTCCACACGCCGCTGATGTCCGGGGCGAACTCGATCCACGGGATCGTGCTCGTCGGCGGGATGATCATCGCGGCCGAGGCCAAGGACCCCCTCGGGTACTTCCTCGCGTTCGTCGCCATGGTCTTCGGCGCCATGAACGTGGTCGGCGGCTACCTCGTCACCGACCGGATGCTCCAGATGTTCAGGAAGAAGCCCGCGGCCGCCAAGGCCGAGAGCAAGTCCTGACGGGGGCCGTGGTGGACATCCAGACCCTCGTCTACCTCGCCCAGCTCGGCGGCGCCGTCTGCTTCGTGCTGGGCCTCCACCTCATGAACTCGCCGGCCACCGCGCGCAACGGCAACCTGCTCTCCGCGGGCGGGATGGTCGTGGCCGTGCTGGCGACCCTCGTCAGCCTCGTCGTCCGGGATGGCGGGATGGACGTGATCGCATGGGTGATCATCGTCGTCGGCTTCGTCATCGGCGGCGGCGCTGGCCTCTACACGGCCCGCAACGTCCAGATGACGGAGATGCCGCAGCTCGTCTCCCTCTTCAACGCGGTCGGCGGCGGCGCCGCCGCGCTGGTGGCGATCGAGGACTTCCTGCGCCTGACCGGGGCCGCCGGCGCTCCCGTGTCGACGACGGTCTTCGTCGTCCTCGACGTCGTCATCGGCGCCGTCACCTTCACCGGCTCGCTCATCGCGTCGGGCAAGCTGATGGGGCTCATCAGCGGCAAGCCGATCATCTTCCCGGGCAGCCGGATCCTGACGATCATCCTCGCGGTCGTCGCCGTCGGCGGCACGGCCCTGCTGATCCTGGGCGCGGCCGGCACCCTGACGCTCGACGGGACCGTCTCGGTCCTCGTCCTGGGCGTGATCCTGGCATCGGCCCTCGTCTTCGGCGTGACGATGGTCCTGCCGATCGGCGGGGCCGACATGCCGGTCGTGATCTCGCTGCTCAACGCCTTCACCGGCACGGCGGTCGCGATGGCCGGCTTCGTGCTGAACAGCCCGGTGCTCATCGTGTCGGGCGCCCTGGTCGGCGCGTCGGGCGGCATCCTGACCAAGCTCATGGCCGACGCGATGAACCGCTCGATCCTGAACATCATGATCGGCGGCTTCGGGGGCGGCGAGGGCACGGTCGCGGGCGGCGCCGGCGGGCCGGGCGGGTCGGTCCGCTCGGTCGGGGCGGACGACGTCGCGATCCAGCTGGCCTACGCGGCCAACGTCATCGTCGTTCCGGGCTACGGCCTCGCCGTGGCCCAGGCCCAGCACGCCGTGCGCGAGCTCGCCGAGCTCCTCGAGGAGCGGGGCGTCAACGTGTCCTACGCGATCCATCCCGTGGCCGGGCGGATGCCGGGGCACATGAACGTGCTCCTCGCCGAGGCGAACGTGCCCTATCCCCAGCTCAAGGAGATGGACGAGATCAACCCCGAGTTCGACCGCTGCGACGTGGCGCTCGTCATCGGCGCCAACGACGTGACGAACCCGGCGGCACGCCGGCCGGGCAACCCGGTCTCCGGCATGCCGATCCTCAACGTCGACCACGCGAAGTCGATCATCGTGATCAAGCGGTCGATGGGCCGGGGCTACGCCGGGATCGACAACGAGCTCTACGTGAACCCCAAGACGGGGATGCTCTTCGCCGACGCGAAGGAGGGCCTCGCTCACCTGATCAGCGCGGTCAAGGCGGTCTGATCCGGGGGGGCGGGCCGACGCCCGGTCAGCCGGGCGGCTCGGCCTCGATGCCCAGCAGGCGCAGGAACGTCGCGGGCGACGGCTCCCGGCCCAGGAAGGCGCGCAGGAGGTCGATCGCGTCGCGGCTGCCGCCGGGCTCGAGGATCTCGCGTCGATAGCCGAGCCCGACCTCCGGCGAGGTGACGCCCTCCGCCTCGAAGCGCCCGAACATGTCGTCGCCGTAGACCTTCGCCCACAGGTACCCGTAGTAGCCGGCGTCGTAGCCGCCCGCCAGGTGCCCGAACGACGTCGGCTGGTGGGTCCCCGCGTGGAACGGGAAGCCCGTCCGCTCGTGCGCCGCCCGGTCCGCCTCGTCCGGGTCGACGGCCGCGGCGCCGTGGAGCCCGAGGTCCATGAGGCCGAGGGTGCACTGCCGGAGCGTCTTCACGGCGACGTTCAGGTCGCGGCTCGCGACGAGGCGGTCGACGAGATCGCCCGGGATCGGCGCGCCGGTCACGTGGTGCCGCGCGAATCGGCCGAGGACCGCCGGCTGCCAGGCCCAGTGCTCGAGGATCTGGCTGGGCGCCTCGGCGAAGTCCCACTCCACCTCGATGCCGCTGAAGCGCGTGAGGGCGGCCCGGCTCACCGTCTCGTGGAGGACGTGGCCGAACTCGTGGAAGAGCGTCACCACGTCGTCGTGGCGGAGGAGGGCGGGGGCGCCCGACGCCGGCGCGGGGAGGTTGGCGACGATCGCGGTGACCGGCGGGCGACGCGTCCCGTCGCCCATGCGTCGCGCGGGCACGAGCGGGAACGCCGCGGCGTGCCCGAACTTGCCGTCGCGCGGGTGGAGGTCCATCAGGATGTCGCCGAGGACCACGCTGCTCGCGGCGTCCAGCGCGCGCAGCCGGCGCACCTCGGGGTGCCAGGCGCCGCCCGCGGCGAGCGGCTCGAAGCGCAGGCCGAAGACCGCCGCCGCCAGGTCGAGAAGGCCCGCCAGCACGTCGTCGAGGGCCAGGTGGGCGCGCAGCTCGTCCGGGTCGACGGCGAAGGTGGAGGCCCGCTGCCGGGTGTCGCACCAGCGCCAGTCCCAGCCCGCGACGGGCGGCTCCTCGCCCACGAGGCGGAGCTCGCCGGCCATCGCGGCCCACTCCAGGGCGGCCTTCCGGCGCAGGGGCGGGATCAGCGAGGCGTAGAGGGCCTCCACCGCCGTGGGGTCACCGGCCATCTTCTCCTCGAGCCGGTAGTGGGCCCAGGTCGGATAGCCGAGCAGGGCGGCGACGCGGCGCCGGATCTCGAGCGCCTCCGCGAGGAGCGGGGCGTTCTCGGCGTGCGCCTTGTCGAACCAGGCCGCCTCCAGGCGCTCACGGAGGTCGCGCCGGGTCGCCTGCTCCAGGAACGGCATCAGGTCCGGCGTGGCGAGCGTGACGCGGCGCGTGCCGGGTGCGTCGCCGGGCGCTAGGCGGTCCACGTACGCCTCCGGCAGCCCGGCGAGCTCGGCCCGGGTCAGGTCGAAGCCGCCCTTCGCCTCGGCGAGGTTGCGGGAGAAGGCGCTCTCGACCACCACGAGCCGCCCGAGCAGGCCCTGGACCTCGGCACGCACCTCCGGGGCGAGGTCGCGGCCGGCGCGCCGCAGGTCGCGCAGGAAATGGTCGAGGAAGCGCCGCTCCTCGCCGTCGAGCCCGGCGCCGGCCGGCGAGCCGGCGAAGGCGGTGACCGCGGCCGCCAGGTCGTCGCGGAACGGCAGGTCGACCCGCCACGTGGACAGCCGCTCGTCGGCCTCCTGGCCCGCGTCGCGGATCTCCGCCTCGACGGCGACGTGGGCCAGGAAGGCGGCGCGACCGTAGGCGATGGCGAGCTGGTCGAGCGCGTCGTCGATCGGCTGGAGCACGTCGGCGAACCTACCCCGGCCGCCGGTGGCGCAGGCGCGGTCGAGGAGCGCGTCGGCTGCCGCGAGCGCGGCGTCCGTGATCGCGCGAACCTCGTCGGGCGTCCGGGCGAGCTGCATCGTGGCCTCCGCGGTCGAGGTGGCATCCACGGGACCCGGGTGCCGCACTGGCATCCTCGCCCGCCGGGCCAGTCTGCCATGCCGGCGCCGGATCGCGCGTCGGATCGCGCGTCGGGTCCGCGACACCCGGGGGTCACGCGGCTCCGGCCGCTTCCCGCCGGAGGTTGCAGAAGTGGCATCGATCATCGATTATGGAGACGTCAGCCGGTCCAGACGCGTGGACCGACGTTCGTCGACGCCCTCGAGGGATGCCCGGATGAGACGCCTCAGCGACATCGGCGCGGCCGTGATCGGCAGCGGGTTCATCGGCACCGTCCACATCGAGACCCTGCGGCGCCTCGGCGTCCCGATCCGGGGCCTCCTGGAGGTGACTCCCGAGCACGGGGCAAAGCGGATCGCCGAGCTGGGCCTGCCCCGCGCCTACGGCTCGCTAAAGGAGCTGCTCGCCGACGACCGCGTCGAGGTGGTCCACGTCACCTCGCCGAACGCGCTGCACTTCCCGCAGGCGCGCCAGATCCTCGCCGCCGGCAAGCACGTCGTCTGCGAGAAGCCGCTGGCGACCACGTCCGAGGAGTCCGCCGAGCTCGTCCGGCTCGCGGCCGAGGCGGGCGTCGTCAACGCGGTCAACTTCAACATCCGTTTCTACGCCCTCAACCGGCATGCGGCCCAGATGGTCCGCGACGGCGAGCTGGGCGACGTCCGCCTCGTGAGCGGCCACTACCACCAGGACTGGCTCCTCCTCGACACCGACTGGAACTGGCGGCTCGACCCGGCCGAGGGCGGCATGCTCCGCGCCGTCGGCGACATCGGGTCGCACTGGCTCGACCTGGTGGCGACCATCACCGGGCGGCGGGTCGTGGAGGTGATGGCCGACCTCGCCACGTTCGTGAAGGTCCGCCACCAGCCGGCGGGGCCGGTCGAGACGTTCTCCACCGAGCGGGCGGCGATCACGATCCCCCGCGAGATGGTGACCGACGACGCGGCGACCATCCTCCTCCGCCTCGAGGGCGGCGCCCGCGGCGCGCTCTCGATCTCGCAGGTGAGCGCCGGCCGGAAGAACTCCGTCCAGTGGGAGATCGACGGGTCCACGGCCGCGGCCTGGTGGGACTCCGAGCGGCCGGACGAGCTGTGGATCGGCCGCCGCGAGCGCCCGAACGAGCACCTGATCCGCAACCCGGCCCTGATGAACGCCTCGGGCGCCGGCGCGGCGTTTCTCCCCGGCGGCCATGCCGAGGGCTTCGCCGACACCTTCAGGGCGCTCCACCGCGCGGTCTACACCGACGTCGCGGCCGGCGGCCCGGCCGAGGATCCCGCGTACCCCACGTTCGCCGACGGCCACGACGAGATGCTCGTCAACGACGCGATCGCCATCAGCGCCCGCGAGGGACGCTGGGTCGCCGTCGACCGCGGCGCATGACCCCCTCCCCGACCGACGCACGCCGCCCCGCCCGCATGGAGGTCGCACCTCGATGAAGCTCGGATTCCTCACCGCCCCGTTCCCCGAGACGCCGCTCATGGAGGTCGCCGACTGGGCGGCCGCGTCGGGCTTCGAGGTCCTCGAGATCGCCTGCTGGCCGCGCACGTCGGGCCCGACCCGCCGCTACGCCGGCACGAGCCACATCGACGTGGCCAACCTGTCCGACGCCCAGGCGACCGAGATCGTCGACGAGATCGCGTCGAAGGGCCTCGCCATCTCCGGCCTGGGCTTCTACCCGAACCCGCTCCACCCCGACCCGGCCCACCGAGAGCAGGTCATCGGCCACCTGAAGGCCGTCATGGTCGCGGCCCGGAAGATGGGGATCCCGCTCGTCAACACGTTCATGGGCGGCGACGGGGCGAAGAACCAGGACCAGAACTGGGAGGAGGCCCTCCGGGTCTGGCCCGACATCGTGGCCTTCGCGAAGGACCAGGGCGTGAAGATCACGCTCGAGAACTGCCCGATGCTGTTCAGCTACGACGAGTGGCCCGGCGGGCACAACATCGCCACCACGCCACGCATGTGGCGCCGGATCCTGGAGCAGTGGGGCGACACGATCGGGCTGAACTTCGACCCGAGCCACCTCGTCCTCCAGATGATCGACATGGGCCGCTTCCTCAAGGAGTTCGGCCCGCACGTCCTCCACTACCAGGCCAAGGACCTGATGATCGACCGCGACGGCCTCTACGAGCGCGGCATCTTCTCCATGGGCATGGGCTGGCAGATCCCCCGGATCCCCGGCCTCGGCGACGTCGACTGGGGCGTCGTCTTCTCCGAGCTCTACCGGCAGGGCTACGAGGGCGACTGCATCATCGAGCACGAGGACCGTCGCTTCGAGGGCACCGACGAGAAGGTGAAGCAGGGCTTCCTCATCGCCCGCGACGTCCTGCGGCCGTACTGCAAGTGAGCGTCCCGACACCCTCCTGGGCCGAGGTCACGGCCCCCCGCCGGCCCGACGAGCTCACGCCGGAGCTGCTGGCCGACCTCCTCGGGCGGGTCACCGAGCGCGACATCGCGAAGACGATCGACCACTCGCTCCTCCGCCCCGAGCTCGACGACGCGTTCGTCGAGGCCGGCTGCCGCCTCGCCGCCCACTACGACGTTGCCTCCGTCTGCGTCCGCCCCGCCGACGTCCTGCGGGCGCGCGCGATCCTCTCCGGCAGCGACGTGGCGGTCGGGACGACGATCGGCTTCCCCCACGGCAACCACCGCACCGAGACGAAGGTCGCCGAGGCACGCCAGGCGCTCGCGGACGGGGCGACCGAGCTCGACATGGTGCTCCTTATCGGCGCGCTGAAGTCCGGTCGCGACGCCGAGGTGCTGGCCGACATCGCGGCGATCGTGGAGGTCGCCCATGCCGGCGGGGCGATCGTGAAGGTGATCTTCGAGAACGCCTACCTGGACGACGTGGAGAAGGTCCGGGCCTGCCGCCTCAGCGAGGCCGCCGGGGCCGACTTCGTGAAGACCTCGACCGGCTTCGCGCCCAGCGGCGCCACCCACGCCGACCTCGCCCTCATGCGGGCCAGCACCTCCCCGCACGTCCAGGTGAAGGCCGCCGGCGGCGTCCGGACGCTCGACGCGCTGCTCGCGGTCATGGCGCTGGGCGTGACGCGGATCGGCGCGACGGCCACCTCCACGATCATCGACGACTTCCGCGCCCGCACGGCGGGCGCGGCTCCCGTCGCTCCCGCCGCAGGCGAGAAGGGTGCGTACTGATGGGCCCCGTCGGCGTCGGGATGCTCGGCTCGGGGTTCATCGGCGAGTTCCACACGCTGGGCCTGCGCTACGTCCCGGACGCCCGGGTCGTGGCGAACTGCGACGCGAACCCCGAGCGGCGCGAGGCGTTCGCCGCCCGCTTCGGGAGCCGGCCGCACGCCACCATCGAGGCGCTGTGCGCCGACCCCGAGGTCCACCTGGTCGTCGTCTCGCTGCCCAACCATCTCCACCGCGAGGCGGTCCTCGCAGCGGCGGCGGCCGGCAAGGCGGTGGCCTGCACGAAGCCCCTCGGGCGGAACGCGGCGGAGGCTCTCGACATGCTCCGCGCGGTGCGGGCCGCCGGCGTGTGGAGCGCCTACCTCGAGAACGTCGTCTTCAACCTCGACATGATGCGGATGCGCGAGATGGTCGAAGCCGGCGCGATCGGCCGCATCACGACGATCCGCGCCCGCGAGGGCCACAGCGGCCCGCACGCCGCGCACTTCTGGGACGCGGAGCTCGCCGGCGGCGGCGCCCTGCTCGACATGGCCTCCCACGGCACCGAGGTGGCCCGCTACCTGCTCGGCAAGGATCTCGCGGCCCGGGAGGTCTTCGCCTGGGGCGACACGCTCGTCCACGGGGCGCGGACCAGCGGCGAGGACAATGCGGTCATGGTCGTCCGCTTCGAGGACGGGAGGGCCGCGACCTGCGACGTCTCCTGGACCTCGAAGGGCGGCCTCGAGGGCCGGTTCGAGGTCTACGGGGACGCCGGCCGGATGGTCCACGACATGGGGACGGGCTCCATCCGGGCATTCATCGAGCGGCCGGCCGGCTACCTCGGCGAGAAGGCCGACGCGGACACGGGCTGGGTCTTCCCCATCCCCGACGAGGTCCGCGTCCACGGCCACGACGCGATGATGGCCGACGTGATCGAGAGCTTCCGCGCCGCCCGCCCTCCGCAGGAGACGCTCCGCGACGGCTACCTCGTGAACTGCATCCTGGACGCGGCGTATCGCTCGATGCGATCCGGTCGGTGGGAGCCGGTTCTCGTGGACGAAGAGGTTGCCATCGCATGATCGCGCGCCAGACCGCCACCCGCCCGCTGCCGTGGCTCGCCGCCGCGCCGGAGGCGCTCGCCCGCCTCGCGGCCACGCGGGGCCCCGCGATCGAGGAGGTCGCGCAGTGGTGCGTGGACGGGCCCATCTCGGTCGCGCGCCCCGAGCCGCCCGTCGGGCCCGGATCGACCGCGAGAGCGGTCGCCATCGTCCACTCGCTCGAGGTCCGCATCGCCGAGCTGCCGGTGGAGCGGAGGGCCATGCCGCCCGCGATCACCCGCGCCTCGGTGCTCGGGCCGGAGCGGTCCCAACGCCTCTTCGACGAGGCCTACCGGGAGCACGCGCGGCACCTCGCGCGTGCCATCATCCAGACACGAGGAGGTGCGTGACAAAGCTGAGCACGCGATGCGTTTGTCCGCAAGGCACCAGGGTCGTCGGACGCCCCACGGAGGGGTGCGCGACCGCAAGGAGGAGTGTTGGTATGAAGCGAACCAAGGTGGTACGCGGCTTCGCCGCCGTCGCCGCCATCGCCGTGCTCGTGGGGGCCTGCGGGGGCGGGGCCACGGCCAGCCCGTCCGCGAGCGCAGCCCCGAGCGAAGGCGCGAGCGCGGCCCCGAGCGGGACCCCCGCGGCCGCGAACTACACGATCGGGTTCTCGAACAGCTTCGGCATCGGCAACGGCTTCCGCGAGGAGCAGCTCTGCACCGCCAAGGCGCAGGCGCTCGTCTCGGGCCAGGTCACGTCGGGCACATGGATCCACCAGAAGGAAGAGACCTACCCGCAGCTGCAGCAGATCCGCGACCTCGTCGCCAAGAACCCCAGCGCCATCGTCTTCAACCCCCTCGACAAGGAGGCCCTCAACCCGGCCATCCAGGAGGGCCAGGCGGCCGGCATCAAGATGGTCGCGATCGACGCCTATGTCACCCAGCCCGGAGTCCTCAACCTGTCCAACGACCAGGTCGGCTACGGCTACGTCGGCGCCAAGTGGCTGTTCCAGCAGATGGGCGGCAAGGGCAAGTTCTACTACATGCGCGGCCTCGTCGGGCACCCGGCCGACGCCGACCGGGACGAGGGCGTCAAGAAGGCGATGGCGGAGTTCCCGGACATCGTCGCCGTCCCCAGCGCTGACGGCGTCGACACGAAGTGGGACCCGACCATCACCACCAACCTCATCAATGACTTCATCAACAGCGGCCAGTACGACGACGTCCAGGGCATCTGGACCTCGGGCATGGACTCGCAGGTCGTGGATGCCATCCAGGCGGCCGGCAAGCCGTACGTGCCGATCGTCGGAGCCGACCTGAAGCTCTTCGTCGGCTACCTCCTCAACAAGGACGGCAAGCACGACGGCCTGAAGGGCATCGCGGTCTACAACCCGGCCGCCGTCGGCGGCGCCGGCATCACCCTCGCCCTCAAGGCCCTGAGCGGCGGGGACACCCAGGCGGTCACCAAGACGGTCAAGGACAACGCCGGCAAAGACGTCGAGATCCAGGCCGTGTTCCTGCCCACGCCGGAGGCGTACGACAACGTCAGCGACGCCGGCAAGGCGAAGCTGGAGGAGATCTACAACCCGAATCTCCAGGACCTCTGGCCGGTCAGCTGGTACATCAACGGCTGGACCGACTACACCTTCGAGCAGATGAACCCGCCGGCAGGCTGCAAGGGCCCCGGCGAGTAACGTCGCGAACCTGCCACCGCGTCCTCGGGGGATGCCGGTCCGCCGGCATCCCCCGAGTTCCCCCAGCCAACCCCTCGGGAGCTGATGACTGCCATCACCACCGATCTCCTCCTCGAGGCGACCGGGATCTCCAAGACGTATGGCGCCGTCGTCGCCCTCCGCTCGGCCTCGCTGGCCGTCCGGCCGGGCGAGGTCCACGCGCTCATGGGCGCCAACGGCGCCGGCAAGAGCACCCTCGTCAAGATCCTGACCGGCGCGGTCCACCCGGACGCGGGCACGATCGCCGTCCGCGGCAAGGAACGGACCGTCCATTCTCCCGGCGAGGCGCGCCGCGGCGGGCTCGTGTCCGTCTACCAGGAGCCGGCCCTCATCCCGGACCTGGACATCCGCTCCAATCTCCGCCTGACCGAGACGCCTGTCGAGGCGTTCCGGCACTGGCTCGCCGAGCTGGGCATCGACGACCTGGACCTGGGGACGATGGCGCGGCGACTGCCGCTCGCCTCGCTACGGGTCATCGACCTCGCCCGCGCTCTTGCCATCGAGCCCGACGTGCTGATGCTCGACGAGATCACCGCGGCGCTCCCGGCCAACCTCACCGAGCGCGTCCTCGAGGTGATCCGCGGCATGCGGGGCGGCAGCCGCTCGGTCATCTTCATCTCCCACCGGCTGATCGAGATCGGCGCCGCCTGCGACCGGGCGACCGTCCTCCGCGAGGGCGAAACCGTCGGGGTCGTCGACGTGACCGAGGGCTCCGAGGAACGGATCGTCGAGCTGATGCTCGGCCAGATCGTCCGGGAGCTGCCCTCGGTCGCCCAGCGAACGGCTGCCGGACCCGGGCACGCCGGGGCAATGCCCCGCCTGTCCGCCCACGGCCTCAGCCAGGGCGCGAAGCTGCACGACGTCTCGTTCGACCTCCACCCGGGCGAGGTGCTGGGGGTCGTCGCCCTGGAGGGCCAGGGCCAGGACGAGCTGTTCGACATCCTGGCGGGCTCGGAGCGCCCGAGCAGCGGCGAGCTGCTGGTGGACGGCTCGCCCGTCGCGTTCCATCATCCGGCGGACGCCATCCGCGCCGGCCTCGTCTACGTCGCCGCCGACCGCGCGGAGGCCCTGCTGATGCAGCGCTCCGTGCGCGAGAACATCGCCCTCCCGTTCACGACGCGCATCCGACGCTGGGGCCTGATCGACCTCGGCGGTGAGAAGCGGACCGTGGACGCAGCCGTCGAGAGGCTGCAGATCGACGCGCGAGCCGGGAGCGAGGTACAGCGCCTCTCCGGCGGCAACCAGCAGAAGGTGACGATCGCGCGCTGGGTCGCCAGGGGCGTGCAGACGATGCTCTGCTTCGACCCGACGCGCGGCATCGACATCCGCACCAAGGCCCAGATCTACGTGCTCCTCCGCGACCTGGCCGAGGCCGGCGCATCGGTCCTGCTCTACACCTCGGAGCTCAAGGAGGTCCCGCTCGTGTGCGACCGGGCGATCGTCATCTTCGGCGGGCGCGTCGTCGGCGAGATCGAGGCCGCCGATGCCGACGAGGCGACGCTCCTCCGCGCTGCCTACAACCTGCGCTCGGATGCGCGCATGCCCGAGCATCTCGCAGCCGCCCGCCAGCCCGGAGATGCCGCCGATGCCCCCGACGAGGCGACGCCGGCGCCCGACGCGACCGACACGCCCGACCGGGGGCCTGGCGCGACCGACGCGCCTGACCGGGGGCCCGGGCGATGAGCGCGGCGGCTCCCCCCGTCGGCGTCACGCGCGCCCGCCCGTTCGAGGCGATCGCCTCGTGGGCCCGTGACAACAGCTGGACGCTGGGCCTCGTTCTCTTCCTCGCCCTCCTGTTCGTCTTCACCAAGCTCATCCAGCCGAGCTACGGAGCGGCCGGGATCCAGGGCCTGGCGAACTCGATGCTGCCCCTTGCCATGGCCGCCGTGGCCCAGTCGATCATCATCATCGCGGGCGGTATCGACCTTTCGGTCGCGTCGATGATGGCCCTCACCAACGTGATCGCGGCGTCCCAGATGCGCGGCCAGGGCGAGGAGTACGCCGTCCTCGTCGTGGCCGGCGTCCTCCTGCTGGGGGTCGTGCTCGGGCTGGTGAACGGCGGGCTCATCGTGCTGACCCGCGTTCCGGACATCGTGGTCACGCTGGCGATGTCGTTCGTCTGGGCGGGCTGCGCGCTCCTGGTCCTGGCAGCGCCGGGCGGCAGCGCGGCGGACTGGCTGAAGGACCTCGTCAAGGGCTCGCTGATCAGCGAGTGGATCCCGAAGTCGGCCGTCATCCTGGTCGTGATCGTCGCCATCGTCTGGATCCCACTCCGTCGTTCGCGGCTGGGGCTGGCGATCTATGCCATCGGCAGCAACCAGCTGGCCGCGTTCCGGAGTGGCGTGTCCGTGGGCCGCACCAAGGTCATCGCCTACGCCATTGGCGGCCTGTTCGCGGCGCTCGGGGGCCTGGCCCTCACGGCCTCGATGGGTGTCGGAAGGCCGATGCTCGGCGGCTACACGCTGATGAGCATCGCCGCGGCGGTCCTCGGCGGGGTGAGCCTGACCGGCGGGCGGGGCGGCGTGTTCGGGCCGATCGTGGCGGTGATGATCCTGTCGCTGCTGCAGACGGACATCACCCTGGTGGGCGTGAACCCCAACCTCGCCACGGTCCTGCAGGGGGCCATGTTGATCGGCGTGCTGATGCTGGGCAGCATCACCCAGCTCAGGCGAGGTCGCAGGTGAGCGAGACCGTGCAGACCGATCGCGCCCCCGGATCGTCGGGAGCGGTCGCCGCCATGCGCCGGCAGCTCCGCGACCGGCCTGTCATCCCGCTTCTCGGCCTGGCCATAGTGCTCGTCGTCGTGTTCGCCCTGGCGAGCCCGAGGAGCATGCGTCCGGAATTGGTGGGCATCCAGCTGCGGGCCGCCATCCCGCTGGCGATCCTGGCCGGCTGCCAGACGCTGGCGATGCTGACCGGCGGCATCGACCTCTCGGTCGGCGCCGTCGCGTCGATCGTCGGCTTCCTGGTGGCCACGCTCGAGCCGAACATCGGCCTTCCCGCGGCGCTCCTGTTCGCCTTCTGCGCCGCCGTGCTGGCAGGCCTGATCACCGGCATCGGCGTGGGGATCTTCCGCGTCCACCCCCTGATCATGACCCTGGCCATGAGCCTCGTCGTCTTCGGCTCGGCGAATGCCCTCCAGAACCTGCTCGTCAAGATCCAGTCGGGCGTGCCGGACCTGGTCCGCTCGATCGGGTCGGACACCCTGTTCACGGTCCTGCCGTACAGCCTCGTCGTGTTCGTGCCGGTGGCGGCCGCCATCATCCTCGGTCTGCGGCGGACGGGGTACGGGCGACTCCTCTTCGCGGTCGGCGACAACCCGATCGCCGCCCGCCTCTCGGGCGCCCGGGCGTGGCAGGTCCTGGTCGTCCTCTACGTGATCTCGGCCACCCTGGCCGCGGTGGCCGGGATCCTGATCTCCGGGCTCACCAACGTGGCCAGCGTCAACTTGGCCGACACGTACGTCCTCCCGTCGGTCGCAGCGGCCGTCATCGGCGGGACGTCGATCATGGGCGGCCGGGGCGGCTACGGGGGGACGATCGTGGGGGCGCTCATCCTGACCCTCCTCGGCTCGCTCCTCGGGACGCTGGGCTTCCAGGAGGCGTGGCGCCAGGTCCTCTTCGGGGCGATCATCGTCGCCGTGGCGGCGGCCTACGTGCGCGTCACCGCGGAGTCCTGAGGCCTGCTGGAGGAACCGCCCATGTCGAGCGACCCGGCGACGCGCCACCTGGGCCTCGACCTGGGGGCGACGAACCTCAAGTGGGCCATCGTCGAGCACTGGGATGGCGACTGGCGCCTGCTCGCCGACGGGCAGGCGCCCACGCGCATCGTCCCGGACCCGAACGCCGTGCCGGGTTCGATCGTCGGCCAGCTCGCCGAGGTCGCGACCGAGGCGATCGCCGCCTGGGGCCCGGTCGCCAGCGCCGGCATCGGGATCCCCGGCCACTTCGACCCCGCGACGGGCCGCGCCCGCTTCCTGCCGAACGTGCCGGGCCCGTGGCCCGGCCACCCCGTCACGGAGCCCGTGGCCCGGGCGATCGGCATGCCCGTGTCGCTGATCAACGACGCCCGTGCCTTCGGCCTGGCCGAGCTGCGCCTGGGAGCCGGGCGCGGGGCCTCGACGATGGTGGGCCTGACGCTCGGGACCGGGGTCGGGGGCGTCATCGCCATCGACGGCCGGATCCACCAGGGCCGCGATGGCACGGCCGGCGAGCTCGGCCACCAGACGATCGACCCGGACGGGCCCTGGTGCGGCTGCGGCAACCGGGGCTGCGTGGAGGCCTACGCCCGGGCCGACCAGATCGCCGCCGCCTGCGGGACCGCCACCGCCGAGGAGGCCGTTCGCGCGGCCCAGGCAGGGGACGCGCGGGCCCGGACCGGCCTCGCGGACGTGGGGCGCTACCTGGGGATCGGGATCGCCAACATGATCACGCTCATCACGCCGGAGCGGGTGGTCATCGGCGGCGGGGTCGCGGCGGCCGGCGACCTGCTCCTCGACCCGATCCGGGCGGAGATCGCCCGCCGCGTCACGATGACCCCCGCCGACGCGGTCACGCTCGTGCTCGCGGAGCTGGGCACGCTCGCCGGGGCGATCGGGGCCGCGGTCCACGGGGCGGAGCGCACCGCGGAGACGGCCGCCGCCGGCGACGGCGGCGCATCCCGGGCCGGCCGGTGAGCGGCGTCGCCCCACACCCCCGCCGTCCCGACGCCCGGGCACGCGTCCGCGCGGCGCTGGAGCACCGCGAGGCGGACCGCGTCCCGCGCGACCTGGGCGCCGTGCGGATGACCGGCATCCACGTGCGCGCGTACGCCGGCCTGCGGCGCGCGCTGGGCCTGCCCGAGCGCGAGCTGCGCGTCGGCGACCTCTCCCAGCAGCTCGCCGTGGTCGACGACGACGTCCTGGATCGCCTGGGGATCGACGTCCGCGGCGTCGAGCCGCGGGCACCCTCGGGCTACCGCCGGCAGCTCGTCGACGACGGCTCGGAGATCGCCTACGTCGACGAGTGGGGCGTCCGCCGGCGCAAGCCGAAGGACGGCTGGTTCTTCGACCCCTCGACCGCGTCGCTGGCGGGGGAGATCGACGCCTCGCACCTGGCGCGCTTCGCCTGGCCGGACGGCGGCGACCCGGCCCGGCGAGCCGGCGTCGCCGACGAGGCCCGCCGGGTGAGCGCCGAGGAGGGCCGCGCCGTCTACGTCGGCTCGGTCTGCGCGGGCCTGACGGAGATGCTCTTCCGCCTGCGCGGCTTCGAGGACGGCTACATGGACCTCGCCGCCGACCCCGCGCTGGCACGCGCGCTCATGGCGCGCGTCCTCGACGTGAAGCTCGCCTGGTGGGGCGCGATCCTGTCCGAGCTCGGCGACGCGGTCGACGTCGTGGGCGAGGCCGACGACCTTGGGGGCCAGGCAACGCCGCTCTTCTCGCCGCGGACCTACCGGGAGCTGGTGAAGCCGCTCCACGCCGAGCTCGTCGCGTTCATCCGGGCCCGGACCCGGGCGAAGGTCCTGTTCCACTCGTGCGGGGCGATCCGCGAGCTGCTCCCCGACCTCGTGGAGATCGGGGTGGAGGTCCTCAACCCCGTCCAGGTCTCGGCGGCCGGCATGGAGACCGGCGCCCTCAAGCGGGACTTCGGCCGGGACCTCGTCTTCTGGGGCGGCGGCGTGGACACACAGGGGGTCCTGGGATCCGGAGCGCCCGAGCGGGTGCGCGCGGAGGTTCGGCGCCGGATCGACGACCTGGCGCCCGGCGGCGGCTTCGTCTTCGCGGCCGTCCATAACATCCAGGCCAACGTGCCGCCGGAGAACATCGCGGCGATGTGGGAAGCGGTCGAGCGTCACGGGAGCTACCCGCTCCCGGCGCCGGGTGACGACGCGGAAGGAGCCCCATGAGCCGTCCAGGGCGCCTCGGCGGCGCCGACGAGGTCGTCGTCAGCGGGCGGCTCGTCCTCGAGGAGCGCATCCGTCCGGGGCGCGTCCTCGTCCGCGACGGCCGGATCGCCGACGTGGATCTGGACCTGGATCTCACGTCCCCCGGCGTCGATGGGCCCTTCATCGCGCCCGGCTTCGTCGACGTCCACGTCCACGGCCGCGGCGGCCACGACGCGATGGGACCGGACGGCGCGCTCGACGGGATGGCGCGGGCGCTGCTCCGCCACGGGGTGACGTCCTTCCTCCCCACGTCCGTGACGGCGCCGCTGGCCGATCTCGCCGCGTTCGCCGAGCGGGTCCGGCGCTGGATGCCGGCGGCCCCCGACGACGGCGCCGCGCCGCTCGGCTTCAACCTCGAGGGCCCGTTCATCAACCCGGCGCGCAAGGGCGCCCAGAACCCGGACCACATCCGGGTGCCGTCCGAGGTCCCGACGGCCGAGCTGGAGCCGTTGGTCGACGCCCTGCGCATCACCACGATCGCCCCCGAGCTGCCGGGCGCGCTCGAGCTCATCCGCTGGCTGCGGGCACGCGGGGTGGCGGCGTCGCTGGGCCACTCCTCGGCGACCGCGGAGGAGGGCCGGGCAGGCTACGCGGCCGGGGCGCGGACGACCACCCACCTCTTCAACGCGATGACCGGCGTCGACCACCGGGCGCCCGGCCTGGCCGTGGCGGCCCTCCTCGAGGACGACGCGTACGTGGAGCTCGTCGCGGACGGCCACCACGTCAGGGATGCCCTGTGGCCGCTGATCCTGCGGGCGAAGCCGGCAGACCGGCTGATCCTCGTGAGCGACGGGGTCGCGTTCGGGGGCACGACGGCCCGGACAGGCCTGCTCGGCGGGCTGCCGGTCGTCATCGACGGCGATCGGTGCGTCCTGGTCGAGGGTGGGAACCTGGCGGGCTCAGTGATCGCCCTCGACACGGCGGTCCGGAACCTCGCGCAGGCGGGGGTCGGCCTGCCGCGCGCCGTGGCGGCCGCCACGCGCGAGCCGCTGGCTCTCCTCGGGGTCACCGATCGAGGCCGCCTGGAGCCCGGGCTGCGGGCCGACCTCGTCGAGCTCGACGACGACCTGCGCGTGCGCCGGGTCATGCGCGGCGGCCGCTGGTTCGCAGGGCCCGGCTGAGACGAGCCGACCCGGCGCCGGGCACCCAGGGCCGGCCGACCGCGACGGCGGCGGGACGAACCGCTCTCTGGCGATCGGGCTGCATGGATCCGGGACCCGGCGGTGTTGTACGGGGTGAGCGACGCCCCAGCCACCGATCGACGACGATGACCCGAAGGAGCCACCATGCACACCGATGACATCGACACGCGGCTTGCCGCGCTCGAAGCGCGAGCACCCGGGCGCGACGACCCACCCGGGCTCCCTCGCACCGCCCGCCGCCGACGCCTCGCGACGCCGGTCGCGCTCGCCGGGGCCCTCGTCCTCGTGATCGCGGCCTCGGCCGCCGCCGGCGGGGCCATCGTGGCGAGCCTCGAGGCTCGCGGTGCCCCCGGTGTCGAGAACCCCGGCCAGCCACTCGAGGGCGCGAAGCTCGAGTGCATGGCGCCACCGGCGGCAGCCGCATACCTCGCCGCGCACGGGTTCGCGGACGTTACCTGGCAGGTCGAGACAGGGGACATCGACACCAAGACCGGGACATCGCACCAGCAGACGACCCCTCCCGATCACGGCTACGTCGTCCCGGGCTCGATCCTGAGCGATGGGAAGCTGTACATGGTCGTCGACCAGCGCACGGGCGCAACCGGCTCCGGGGCCTGCCCCGACCTCCCGATGCCCTGACGTGGAGACGATCCGACGTCCCGCGCCGGGTGCCGTGGACGTGGAGCGCCCGACCGGGAGGCGTGCCGCCCGAACGGCCTCGAGCGACCCGGCCGCCTTCGAGGTCGCCGTCCGGCCGCACTACGCGGCGCTCGTCCGGCGGCTCGTCCTCGTGCTCGGCAACGAGCACGACGCCGAGGACGTGGCGCAGGACGCGTACCTCCGGGCGTTCCGCGGCTGGGACCGCTTCGACGGCGCCGACGTGCGGGCGTGGCTCTACACCATCGCCCTTCGGCTGGCATCCAACCACCTGCGCCGCCGACGTCGCTGGCTGGGGCTGCTGGGCCGGACGGAACCGGCCCCCTGGACGGACCGCTCCGACCCGGACCTGTGGGCGGCGCTCCGGGAGCTCGACCCGCGGACCCGCGCCGCCCTCCTCCTGAGCAGCCTCGACGGCTACACGCAACGCGAGATCGCGACGATCCTCGGCGTGCCCGAGGGCACGGTCGCGAGCTGGATCTCGCGCGGTCGGGCCGCCCTTCGCGCGGAGCTCGGCGCCGACCGCTGAGGACCGACCCCCCGCAGGCGAGGCCCGGCCGCCGGCCGGGCCTCGATTCGCGTCAGCGCGCGCGGCGCTCGCCGACGACCGCGAGGACCCCCGCCGCAAGGATTGACCCGAGGCCGAGCGCGATGAGCTCGATGCTTCCCGCCGCGAGCAGGCCGAGGAGGGCGACGAGGATCCCGAGGGCGGTGAGCGCCGTCACCGGGAACAGGGTGGTGGTCACGGATCGATCCCTTCCGGGCGAACCGGCCGGCACGTGTCGCCGGCCCGGCGGCTGCCCGGGATCACGATCGCGCCGCTTGAGGGCCGCCACCATCGACGGCAGGCGGCCGCCCGACCCGGCAGATGACGACGTCCGGCCCCCTTGCGGGGGCTGGCCACGGCGGCCTCGAGGTGAGGAATGAACGCCTACGCAACGACGATCCCCATACGAGAGCGCAGGCGCCCGACGCTGGGCGCACAGGGGGGAGAACCGGTGGATCGCGATCTCGTGGAGGCAGCGCAGCACGGGGACCGGGAAGCGTACGCCGACCTGCTCCGCGTGCGCGGCGACCGCCTCTTCGCGATCGCCCAGCGGATCCTCCGGGACGTCGACCGCACCGAGGACGCCCTGCAGGAGGCGCTCGTGACCGCCTGGCGTGACCTGCCCGGGCTCCGCGATCCGCGTCGCTTCGACGCCTGGCTGCATCGCCTGGTCGTCCGCTCCTGCGTCGCGGAAGCCGTGCGCGCGCGCCGCCACGTGGCCAACCTGCACGTGCTCCCGGTGGACCTGCCGGCCGGCACCGACGATTACCGGTCGGTCGCCGACCGGGACCAGCTGGAGCGCGGCTTCCGGCGGCTGCCGCCCGAGCAGCGCGCCATCCTGGTTCTTCGCCATTACGCGGGCTTCGAGCCGGCCGAGATCGCCGATGCGCTCGGCATCCCGGCGGGCACCGCCCGCTCGCGACTGCACCACGCCCACCGCGCGATGCGTGCCGCCCTGAACGCCGACGCCCGCGCCGCCGCCATCGGACGGCTTCCCGCATGAGCCGCCAGCGCGACATCGAGCGCGTCCTCGACGCCTGGCTCCGGCCCGGCCCGACGATCATGCCGGACCGCCTCTTCGACGAGGTCCTCGAGCGGATCGAGCGCCAGCCCCAGCGGCGCCTCGCCCGGGCCCAGCTGCGGATCTCCGCGATGCGACCCATCCCCCTCCTCGCGGCCGCCGCCGCGATCGTCGTGGCCGTCGGAGCGGGCATCGTCCTGCTCGGCCGGCCGGCCACCCCGGACATCGGCGCTGCGACGCCCGTCCCGTCGGTCGCCCCGGTGGCCAGCGCGTCCGCGCCCTCGGCAACTCCCGCGACGCCGTCGTCGAGCCCGGTCTCCGCGCTCCCGTCCGAGCTCCAGTACCGCTGGATCGGCGCGCCGCGGCTGATCGCGGGCATCGCCTCGGTCGAGGTCCTGCCGCTCCTCTGGATCTCCGATCGCGTGCGCCTCAACTGGGACCTGGCACGCCTGTACCTGGACTCGGAGGCCGTCGCCGACGGGCCTGGCGCGATCACGCTCACCTTCGCCGACGCGAGCGTCGGCGGCTGCGCGATTGGCGACGTGGGCCACTACACCTGGTCCGTCACCCCAGACGGGATGACCCTCGCGCTCCGCGCCACGCA
Source organism: uncultured Chloroflexia bacterium (assembly GCA_963831745.1). GTDB lineage: Bacteria > Chloroflexota > Limnocylindria > Limnocylindrales > CSP1-4 > CTSoil-043. The sequence goes on from CAWHRD010000005.1 coordinate 115,543, forward strand.
GGACGCCTGCGCGCCTCGCGCGGCGGCGTTCAGCGGGACGTGGACCCGAGCAGCCTGCCGGAACTCCGACGACACGTGCCTCGGCGAGGTTCCCGCCGGGACGTGGACGTCGACGTTCCTCGACCTGCGGAACGACGTCGCCCAGCTGAAGCCGCGAGGTGCGTACGGCCAGCTCCGGTACACGGTCCCGAACGGCTGGGCCAACGCTGGCGATTGGCCCGATAGCTACGACCTCGTCCCGGCGGCGGAGTACGCACGATCCGGCGGGGATCCGGGCGGCGCGTCCCGGCACGGGATCTACACGGCCGCGCGGCCGGCGGCGTGGGACGCCCCACCCGACTGCTCCGTGAAGATCGGGGCCGGTGTCGGCAGGTCGCCTGCCGACCTCGCGGCGCGGATCGCCGGGCGTCCCGGCGTTGTCACCTCGACGCCCGAGTCGATCACGATCGGCAGTCACTCGGGGAAGGTGCTGGACATCCACCTCCAGGACGGCTGGACGCGGACCTGCCCCGGCGAGAAGACCCCGTCCGCGCCCATCCTCGCGAACGCATCCGGCTCTGCAGCCTCGTGGACCTGGGCGGTCGCCGCCGGCGAGCGAATGCGGCTCATCCTCCTCGACATCGGGGGCGGGAACACCGTTGCGATCGCCGTCGACGACACCGCGTCGCCGTCGCGCTTCGACGCGCTCCTCACGCAGGCCATGCCGATCATCGAGTCCTTCGAGTTCCCCCAATGAACGGCCTTCGCGCGGGGCTGCCAGGTCGGCGCCCCGCCCGCAGACACATGGAGGTTCCACCCATGCGCGTCCCCATCCTCCGCCTCGCGGCGGCCGGGATCCTCGTCCTGGCCATCGCGGCGCCTGCGAGCGCCGCATCCGGCCGGGTCGAGATCACGCTGGACTCCAACTTCGGGGCCGGCATCGAGACGTTCACGACCAACGGCGCGTTCTGCGACCACGGCACGGCGTTCACGCCCGGCGTCCGGTTCGCCGGGCGCGGAAAGGCGACCACGTTCCACCTCCAGAAGATCCTCACCTGCGCCGACGGGTCGGGGACGCTAACGATCCAGATCAATGCCTCGACGATCGCCGGGTCGCCGACCGACCAGGGCGGCTGGTCCGTCGTCTCCGGCACCGGCGACTAGGCGACGACCCGCGGCGGCGGCGCGCTGGTCGGCTACTACTACGACAACGGCCCCGATAGCGTGGGCGTGATCGACCACTACACCGGCCGTCTCACGAGCTGACTCGCCGCTTCCCATCGGCGTCCCTCGAGGCCGCGGCCCACCTGGGCCGCGGCCTCGTCATGTCAGGCGACGGCGGCACGGCGGTCACTCCTTCAGGGTCGCGGTGAACGCAACGGCAGGGTCGAGGGCGATGGTGCCCTTCGCCGTCGTACCGTCGAAGGTCGCCGACTTCAGGGCGTCGGTGGGGTTGATCGTGAGGTTTGGCGGCTTGGTCCGGGAGGCGCCGGGCGGCCGTGACGGCTCGACCGCGATTGCCAGGCGATCGACTCCCGCGCATGATGGGACGCGTTGAGGAGACGCCCGTGAGCGACATGCTCGTGCTAGCCGTGAGCACGACCGCCTTCGTGGCGGGGCTTGTCTGCCTCGCCCGCCTCGCGTTGGGGCCCGCGGATCTCGCCGCGCTGTACCGGGCTCCGGATGGGGACGCCTGGCCGCCGGGAACGCAGGAGGAGGACTGCCCGCGCTGGCGGCTCGACGGGGATACGCGCGCCGAGCCGACGGCAACCGCGTCGCTTCGCCCACGCGCGATCGCGACGGCCGAGCTGGTCCCGGGCCCCGCCTCCGAGCTCGCCGACCTCGACCCCGCTGCCGGACGCCCGGCGGGCGACCAGCTCGCGCTCCTTCGAGTGGCCGTCCACGGCCGCGTCGGGCCCGCGGGCCGCGCCGGCGCGTGAGCCCCTCGCTCAACCGATCGGGGCGACGAGCTCCAGGCGGATGCGCTTGTTGATGCGGCCCTTGCTCTCGTAGCCCGTGACGCGGATCGTGCCGACCTCGCGGGTGTTGGCCACGTGCGTCCCGCCGTCGGCCTGCAGGTCGAGGCCCACGATCTCGATCGTCCGGATCTGCTGGATGCCCTCGGGAAGGAGATTGACCTTCGTGCGGATCAAGTCCGGGATCGCGAACGCCTCGTCGCGGGGCAGGACCGCCACGCGGACGTCGCGCCCGCGGGTCAGCTCCTCGTTGACGGCCGCCTCGACCGCCCCGACGAGCTCGCCCGACATCCGCTCGAACTCGAAGTCCATCCGACCGCCGCCGGGTTCCATGTTGCCGCCGGTGACGAGCGCCCCGTAGTCGCGCCAGACGACGCCGCACAGCGCGTGGAGGGCCGTGTGCGTACGCATGAGGCGCAGGCGCCGATCCCAGTCGAGGTCGGCGGTGAAGACCGTCGGGCCGGCGGGCGGCGGCTCCGCACCGGGCTCCAGCTCATGCCAGATCTCGTCGCCGGCCTTCCTCGCGGCGACCACCTGCCAGGTCCGACCGTCGGGCGCCCGGAACTCGCCCCGGTCCGCCGGCTGGCCGCCGCCGCCAGGGTAGAAGACGGTCCGGTCGAGCAGCACGAGGGCGCCCCGCTCCTCCGCCGGCGCCGGCTCGACGGCCCGGATGGCCGCCTTCACGCTCCGGGCGTAGGCATCGACGTAGCAGACGTTGTCGCTCATGGTGTCGATGGTACCGCCGGGGCCGCATCCGACCGAGGCGGGTGTCCCGAGCCGGGTGTCCCGAGCCGGAGTGCGCCGAGCCGCGCGTCCCGGGCCGGCGTGCGGGGAGGCTCGGGCCGGCGTGCGGCTCGCAATCGAGATCCTCGCCCGACCCGGGACGAGGCCCGCTACGGGGCAACGCCCCACGAACGCCCGGCGCCCAACCCTGGCTCAGCGCAGCGTGAGCGTCACCACCATGTTCGGGTGCACCGGGCAGTAGATCGTGTAGATGCCCGCCGGCAGCGCCGGCACCGTGGAGACGATCGTCGTCGGGCCGGGGGCGATCTCGCCGTCGAAGAGGTCGGGGCCGTTCGGGGCCGCGTCGGCGACCGGCGCGCCGGCCCGGATCGAGATCCCGTGCGGGATCCCCGCGTCGCGGTTCCGCATCGTGATCGTCAGGGGCACGCCGGCGGGCCCGACCAGCGCGACCGGCGAGAAGGCGAGGTTCTCCGCGGTGACCGCGAGCTCCGCGGAGAGCGCCGCGCCGGAACCCGCGGCGCCGGGAACGGCCGTGGGCGTCGGCAGGCCGGGGGTCGCGGACGGCGCTCCGCCACCGCACGCGGCTAGCCCGGCGGCAATGGCAACGGCGAGGACGGCGACCGAGGCTCCTCGCCGGCGGCGACGGTGCTCCACGGCCCGGCCTACTTCGACGTGAGCGTGCCGGTCATGTTCGGGTGGACCGTGCAGACGAAGCCGTAGGTCCCGGCGGGGAGCGCCGGCACGTCGTACGTCCGGGTGTCGACGCCGCTGAAGATCTCGCCCTGCCAGACCTCACGCCCGGTGGGTGAGCCCTCGTGGATCGCGACGTTGTGGGGGATCCCGGCGTCGTTGTTGGTGAACACGATCTGGAAGGGCGTGTTCGCCGGCACCTCGAGGGTCGCCGTGTCGTACGCGATCCCCTGGGCGCTGAGCGTCAGCACGACAGCCGCGCCGCCGGACCCGCCGCCAGTGGGCGCGGCGCTCGCCCCGCCGGAGGGGGCGGCAGAAGCCTCACCCGAGGGAGCTGCCGAGGGCTCGACCGAGGGGGCGATCGTCGGCGTGGGCGTCGGCGACAGCGTCCAGCCCGGCGTCGCCTCGGCGGCGCACGCCGAGACGGCGATGGCGATGACGGCGAGCAGGGCGAGGGAACGGGCGAGGCGCATTGCGGGGCGGGACCTCCGGGAGGGCGGCGTGGCGGGCGACACGTGGGGACGCCGGAATGCTACTGAAACTTGCCGATCGGCGCCGCCGATCCCTCGGCGGCGCGCGGTCGGGGCGAGATCACCCCGGTCGTGGCGCGGTCGCACGCTCGGCGTGAGATCACTCTCCGCCGGGTCGACCGCCGGCTCGCATCCGGAGGACGAAGCCGATCGCCACGAGGTAGCTCGCAGCCATCAGCAGGAAGGCGACGGGGAAGCCCGCGTCGTCGCCGAGGGCCGCGATCAGCACACCGAGCAACGCCGCCCACGCGGCTCCGACCACGAACATGAGGGTGAAGTAGGCGGAGTTCGCCGCGTCGCGGATCTGCGGCGGCGCCGCTTCCACGAGGAGCCCCTGGAGCAGGCTCGCCTCCTCGAAGACGAAGGCGCCGACGAGGGCGATCGCGAGCCACAGGAGGACGGGCGAGCCGCCGGCGAGGATGAGCAGGACGAGCGCCGCAGCCCCGGCGACGTAGGACCAGGCGAGCACGGGCCGGTGCCCGTAGCGACCGGCCAGGCGCCCGGCGATGAGCGGCCCGGGCACGCTGCCGGCGAGCAGCAGGGTGTACATCAGGGCGACCGTGCCGGCGTCGAGGCCGAGCGAGCGGGACAGGTACAGGGGCACGAACGTCGCGACCACGCCGATCCCCCGCCCCGCGGCGGCGATCGAGGACGCGGCGAAGAGGCGGCGCAGGTCTGGCTCGCGCAGCACGTCCGCGAATGCCGCTCGAACGCTCCCGTGGGCCAGGGCGGCGGCGCGATCGACGCCCGACTCGCGCACCACGACCAGGATCAGCACCCCCACGACCGCGGCGGGGATCCCGATCGCCGCGACGGCGACCGGCCAGCCGAACGACGCGATGATCCAGGCCCCGACGAGCGGGACCGCGACCGTCCCCAGGTTGCCGCCGGCGATGTGCACGGCAATCGCGGGTGCGTGGGCGCGCACGGGCCGCTGCTCGGCGATGAGTGCGTTTCCCACCGGGTGCTGGGGCGAGCCGGCGACCCGGGCCACGATCGTCGCCGCGGAGAAGGCGGCCCACGATGCGGCCAGGCCGGTGACGGTCATGGCCGCGCCGAACACGATCCCGCCGACGCCGAGGATGGTGCGCCGGGTCACGACCCGCTGGAGCGGCGCGTATCCCAGCTGGACCGCGCCGGCGAGGACGTTGCCGGCAGCGATGAGCAGCCCGATCTCGCCCACGCCGATGCCGAAGACCGGCGTGATGGCGATGAAGACGAGCGGCAGGAGGGCGGTCTGCGCATGGATGAACCCGTGCTGCGCCGACAGCAGGGCCAGCGTGGCCCGCGGCCGCAGGTCGTTGAGGCGTGCGTCCACGTCGGAGCCGAGCGACCGGGCGGTCGGCTCCGGGCCGGGCGAGGTCGGGGCGGGAGGCAGGGTCGCGGCGGGGGGCGCCGTCGGGGCGAGGTCGTCCACCCCCGGATGATGCGCGATCGCGCCTCGGTCAGGCGGGCGGGGTCGGCACGCCGGGCGGGGTCGGCACGCCGGGAAACACCGGCCCGGAGATCCGCTCGACCTCGAAGACCTCGAGGCGGGTCGCCGGATCGCGCCACGCGTCGCGGCGCAGGCCGGCCTTCTCGCAGACGGCGTCGAGCATCTGCGTCGTCCCCCACCCCATCTCGGGGGCCACCTGCGGCAGCAGCAGCGCCCGGCGGCCGCGCGCCTCGGCGACGATCCCGTCTCGCCCGGGGACGAACTCAGCCGGATCGACGAGCGGGCGTGGCGGACCGAGCACGCTCACCTCGAGGTGCAGGCGCTCGAGCTCGTCCGCGGTCACGGGCCAGAAGCGGGGATCCTGCGTGGCGGCCATCCCGGCGGCGCGGACCACCGCCTCGCCGACCGGGAGGTCGGCCCCCAGCGTGCCCATGCAGCCGCGCAGCTCCCCGCGCTCCGTCAGGGTGACGAACGCGTCGCGCGAGGGTGCCAGCTCCGGGTGCGAGCCCACGTCCGGCCGCGGTGCCGTGCGACCGTCGACGGCGGCGAGTGCGGCCGCCCGTGCGAGGTCCAGCAGATGGTCCAGCGGGTGCGGGTCCGGCATCGTGGCGGGCATCTCGCGCTCCCCGGGCGACGAGCTGCGGGGGCGCCGCCTTCCCGCGGGAGCGTGCGCCGACGCCGGCCGCCCGGCCAGTTCCGAACGGAGCGACGAACACGTGCCGGAGGGCACTGGCCGCATCGGCGCGCGCGCCCGACACTCGAACGCGAGGCCTTCCATCCATGTCCGCCATGCCCGTCGCCGGCCGCCGTCGCGCCGTCCCGTCCCCCCGGGCCGTCGGCGTCGTCCCCGCGCTCCTCGCCGAGCCGCAGGAGGACGGCAGCGTCCGCTGCAACGCCTGCGCCATGCGCTGCTTCGTCCGGCCCGGCCGGACCGGGATCTGCGGCGTGCGCGAGAACCGCGACGGGACCCTCGTCTCGACGGTCTACGGGCGGGCCGTCGCCGTGGGCATCGACCCGATCGAGAAGAAGCCGCTCTTCCACGTCGCTCCGGGCGCGCTGGCGTACTCGATCGCCACCGTCGGCTGCCCGTTCCACTGCAGCTTCTGCCAGAACTGGGAGATCGCCCAGGCGCCGCGCCTCGGGCTGGAGCTCCCCACCCGGGCCCTGCCCCCGTCGCGGGTGGTGGACGAGGCGCTGACGGCCGGCGCGCGCGCGATCGCCTACACGTACGTCGAGCCGACGGTCTTCCTGGAGTACGCGCTCGACACCTCCCGCGAGGCGCACGCGGCCGGGCTGCTCAACGTCTTCGTCACCGACGGCTACGCCACGCCCGAGGCGATCGACCTCTTGCGACCGTTCCTCGACGCCGCCAACGTCGATCTCAAGTCGTTCGACGAGACCTTCTACCGGAAGCTCTGCGGCGCGCGCCTGGCGCCGGTCCTCGACGCGCTGCGGGCGTACAAGGCGGCCGGCGTGTGGGTCGAGGTCACGACGCTCGTGATCCCCGGCCACAACGACGACCCCGGGGAGCTGCGGGCGCTGGCGGGCTGGATCGCCGCCGAGCTGGGGCCGGAGACACCCTGGCACGTGAGCCGCTTCTTCCCGGCCCACCGGATGCTGGACGTGCCGCCGACGCCGCTCGAGACCCTCCGGCTGGCCGCCGACATCGGCGGCGAGGCCGGCCTGGCCCACGTGTACGTCGGGAACGCCCCGCAGCTCGAGATGGAGGACACGCGCTGCGCGGGGTGCGGCCACGTCCTCCTCGAGCGTCACGGCTACCGGGTGATCGACCGCACGGGCCCGGGCGCCACCTGCTCGCGCTGCGGCCGGGCGCTGGCGGGCCGGGCCCTCGACCACGACGGCCGGGTGCCGTGCGGATGAACGTCGACGGGCACCCCGGGATCGCGCGGCCGGCCCGCCCGCCTGCGGTTGCGGGCACGTTCTACCCCGCCGGCGCCGGGGCCCTGGCCGACATGCTGGACGAGCTCGCGGCCCGGTCCGCGGAAGCGTACCCGGCGCCGGCCGCCGCCGCTCCCGGCGGCTTCGCCGGCATCCTGGTCCCGCACGCGGGCCTGGTCTACTCGGGCGTCGTCGCGGCGGCCGCCTGGCGGCTCCTCGCGCCGGATGCGGCCACACCGGCGGCGGGCGACGCGACGGCCGCACCGGCGGCGGGCGACGCGACGGCCGTGTCGGCGGCCGGCGCGTCGGCTCCGACGATCGTGCTCCTGGGCACGAACCACGGCGCCGCGTGGCTCGACGGCGTGGGGGCCTGGGATGGCGGCCCCTGGTGGACGCCGCTCGGCCACGTCCCCATCGACGAGGATCTGACGGGGGCGATCCTGGAGCTCGGTCCGCCGTTCGTCGCCGACGCCGCCTGCCACCTCGGGGAGCACTCGATCGAGGTGCAGCTGCCGTTCGTGCGACGGGTCGCGGGTGACGCGCAGATCGTGGCCCTCTCCGTCGGAGCCGGCACCGGGGGCCGCGCGGTGGCCGCCGGGGAGCGGCTCGGGCAGCTGATCGCCGAACGCCGCGCGGCCGGCGCGCGGATCGTGCTCGCGATCAGCAGCGACATGGCCCACTACCCGCCGGCCGCGGTCGCCGAGGCGGTCACAGACGCCCTCCGGCCATCCATCGTCCGGCTGGACGCGGAGGCGCTCGCGGTGGCGGAGGCCGAGATCGCCAGGCGTCGGCCGGGCGTCTCGTGCGGGATGTGCGGCGTCGAGCCGACGGTCCTCGGACTCGCGGCGCTGCGGGCGATGGGCGCGCGCCCCGGGGTCGTGGTCGCCTCCGCGACGTCGGCCGACGCCGGCGGCGACCCTGGTCGAACGGTCGGCTACCTGGCGGTCGCCTTCGCCGCGGCCTGAGCGGTGCGGACGGCGCTGCCCTGCCGGTCCGCGGTCGACGCCCCGAGCCGGCCCCTGCTACTTCTTCTTCGGGACCTCGTAGAGGTCGGCGCGGGAGTCGCGACGGGCGCCCCTGTCCGCGTGACCGGGCACGGGCACCGGCTTCATCAGGTAGAGAGCGAACAGGGCAAAGGGCCCGAAGATGACGGTGAGGATCGCCCAGACCACGGGACGGCGGCCGCGCTTCGCCGCGATCTGGTACGCGACGATGACGCAGACGATCCAGACGACGAGACCGGTGGCGACGAGCCCGGTCCCGATGAGGGTGGGGGTATCCATGGTTGCGGAGTGTAGCGGGCCGACCCTCCGGCCGCCGTCTTCACGTCGTCGAGCGAGCAGGGCGTCCTCGGCCGTGCAGCACAACAGGTCGAGCCGAAGGGCCGTTCCGGGTCGAGCGTGGCGCCCCGCGCCGGCACCGGCCGGCCGGTGAGGTCAGAGCGCCTCGAGGTAGCGGTCCAGCTCCCACTGCGTGACCTGGGTGCGGTACTCGTTCCATTCCGCCGACTTCGCGTCGACGTAGTGCTCCAGGACATGGTCGCCCAGGGCTTCGCAGACCACCGCGTCCGCCTTGAGCTCCTCGATGGCCTCGCCCAGCGTCCCGGGCAGCTCCGAGATGCCGCGCTCCGCAACCCGGGTGGCGTCCATCTCGAAGAGGCTCTCCTCGACCGGCTCCGAGAGCGCGAGGTTGCGCTCCACCCCGTCGAGGCCGGCGGCGATCATCACTGCGAAGGCGAGGTACGTGTTGGACGAGGGATCCGGGCAGCGGACCTCGGCCCGGGTGCCCTCGATCGACTTGCCGGGCGAGATCATCGGCACGCGGATCAGCGCGGAGCGGTTGGTCCGGCCCCAGGTGATGTAGGTCGGCGCCTCGTAGCCGGGGACGAGGCGCTTGTAGGAGTTGACCGTCGGCGCAAGGACCGCCGCCATCCCTTTCGCGTGGGCCAGGATGCCGGCCATGTACGAGCGGGCGAGGTCCGAGAGGCCGTACGTGTTGCCCGGGTCGGCGAACGCGTTGCGGCCCTCTTCGATCGAGTAGAGGCTCTGGTGCGTGTGCATGCCCGAGCCGTTGATCCCGAAGATCGGCTTGGGCATGAAGGTCGCGTACAGCCCGTGGAGCTGGGCGACGGCCTTCAGGGTGAACTTGAAGGTCAGCGCGTTGTCGGCGGTGCGGAGGGCGTCGCTGTACTCGAAGTCGATCTCGTGCTGGCCGATGGCAACCTCGTGGTGCGCGGCCTCGACCCGGATCCCGAAGGCCTCCAGCGCGTCCACCATGTCCTGGCGGATCTCCTGCGCGAGGTCGGTCGAGAAGTCGAAGTAGCCCGCGAGGTCGTGGGGCAGCGGCGCGATCTTCCCGTGGGCGTCGCGATTGAAGAGGAAGAACTCCAGCTCCGGGCCCATGTTCACGACGTAGCCGAGCTTCCGGGCCCGCTCGACCTGGCGCCGCAGGACGAAGCGCGGGTCCCCGACGAAGGGCTCGCCGCGCGGCGTGAAGACGTCGCAGATGACACGCGCGGTGCCGCGCGGTCCCGTGCCCTTCTGCCACGGGATCTCAGCGAAGGTGTCCATGTCCGGCATCAGGTACTGGTCCGACTCGGCGATCCGGGTGAACCCCTCGATCGATGACCCGTCGAACCACGTGCCGTGCCGGACGGAGCTCTCCATCTGGTGGATCGGGATCGTCACGGCCTTGACGATGCCGAGGATGTCGGTGAACTGGAGCTGGACGAAGCGGATCCCGCCGGCCTTCGCCTCCTCGATCCGGTCGCTCGTGCTGGCCTCGGCCACGGCGTCTCCTCCTCGAGCACCGCCGGGCGCACGGACGCCCGGCGCGCTCCGCTGACGTGCCGTCCGCACGACGTGGGGCACGTGCGACTGCGGACCGGGCGAGGATAGCAGCGCGACCGGGCGGCCTCGCGGCAGGCCGGGCGGGCAGGCCGCCCGGCGATGCCGGCGGGACGCGGGCCGGTGATTCCGGGGCCTGCCTGATGTCAGTACTGGAACAGGAGCTCGCGGTACTTCGGCAGCGGCCACAGCTCGTCGGAGACGAGCGTCTCGAGCTCGTCGGCCACCTCGCGCAGCGCCTCCTGCGCCGGGATGACCTGGTCGACGTACGCCCTCGCCTCGGCTTCGACCGAGTCCGCCTCGTGGGCCGCGTGCTGCGCCCGCTCGAGGGCGTCGACGGCGTCGACGAGGCCGTCGGCCAGGCGGGCCACCGTGTCGGCGACGGCGGCGATCCCCCGCGAGGCGGCGCCGCCCGAGAGCTGGCCCAGGTACTGGGCGGCGGCGGGCAGGATCATCGTCCGGGCAATGTCCAGGGCGCAGCTGGCCTCGATGTTCTGGACCTTGACGTAGCGTTCCCACAGGATCTCGACGCGGGCGGCCAGCTCGCGCTCGGAGAGCACGCCCAGCCTGGAGAAGACCGCCTTCGCCTTCGCGGTCGTCAGCGCGGGGAGCGCGTCGACGGTCGTCCGGTTGTTGGGCAGCCCGCGGCGGGCCGCCTCCGCATGCCACTCCTCCGAGTAGCCGTTGCCCTCGAACAGGACCTGCTTGTTGGCCTTCACGATCGCCGAGAGGACGCCGGTCAGGCCCTCGAAGTCGCCCGGCTCGAGCTGCTCGAGCTCGTCGGCGAGCTGCGCCAGGGAATCGGCGACCGCCGTGTTGAGGACCGTCTGGGGCCAGTAGATGGGAGCCGACGAGCCGACGGCGCGGAACTCGAACTTGTTGCCGGTGAAGGCGAACGGCGAGGTCCGGTTGCGGTCCGTGGCGTCCTTCGGCAGGACGGGCAGCGAGGTGACCCCCAGCTCCACGTTCCCGCCCTGCTTCGACGCGGCCGCGGGACCCTTCTCGAGCTGCGCGATGACGTCCTCGAGCTGCGAGCCGAGGAAGATCGACATGATCGCCGGCGGGGCCTCGTTCGCGCCGAGACGGTGGTCCTGACCCGCGTCCGCGATGCTCGCCCGCACGATATCGGCGTGGACGTTGACCGCCCGGATGACGCCGAGGAGGAACGCGAGGAACTGCGCGTTGGCATGCGGGTCGTTGCCCGGATCGAGGAGGTTCTCCCCGTCGTCGGTGGCCATCGACCAGTTGTTGTGCTTGCCCGAGCCGTTGATTCCCGCGAACGGCTTCTCGTGGATGAGGAACATGAGGCCGTGCTGCGGCGCGAGCCGCCGCATCGTCGACATCACGATCATGTTGTGGTCGGAGCCGACCGAGGTCGCCTCGTAGACGGGCGCCATCTCGAACTGGCCCGGTGCGACCTCGTTGTGGCGCGTCCGGGCGGGGATCCCGAGGCGCCACAGCTCGCGGTCGAGGTCCATCATGAAGGCTAGGATCCGCTCGCGGATGGGGCCGAAGTACTGGTCCTCCAGCTCCTGGCCCTTGGGCGACGGCGCGCCGAAGAGCGTGCGGCCGGTCAGCACAAGGTCCGGGCGCTGCTCGGCAAGGCGACGGTCGACGAGGAAGTACTCCTGCTCCGGGCCGATGTTCGTGAAGACGCGGCTGGACGTCGTGTTGCCGAACCAGCGCAGCACCCGCAGGGCCTGCGTGCCGAGCGCCTCCTGGGAGCGCAGCAGCGGGATCTTGTGGTCGAGCGCCTCGCCCGTGAACGAGACGAACGCCGTCGGGATCGTCATCGTCACGCCGTTGGGCTCGACCTGCAGGAAGATCGGGCTGGTCACGTCCCAGGCCGTGTAGCCCCGGGCCTCGAACGTGGCCCGAATGCCGCCCGACGGGAACGAGCTGGCGTCGGGCTCGCCCTGGAGCAGGTTCCGGCCGGAGAACTCCGCGATGGTCGTGCCGTCGCCCGTCGGGGTGAGGAACGAGTCGTGCTTCTCGGCCGTGGAGCCGGTCATCGGCACGAACCAGTGCGTGAAGTGGGTGGCCCCGTGGGCCAGAGCCCACTCCTTCACGCCGTGGGCCACGGCGTCCGCGATCACGGGGTCGAACGGCTCGAGGCCGTCGATCGTGCGCCGCAGCCGCCGGAAGATCGGCTTGGCCAGGTACTGGCGCTGGGCGACCTCGTGGAACACGTACTGGCCGTAGATGACCTCGCCAGCGTGCTCCAGGTAGTTCTGCGTGGACGCGACCCTGTGGTTGGAGATCGCCTCGATGGCCCGGTGACGTGCGGTCATGTGGCTCCCTGTCGAAATCGATGGTCGGCGTGCGGCTGCGTGCCCGCGTCGCCGCTCGCGGCCGCGCCCCGACACGGCCGGCGCGCGCCTGCCCCGCGGACCGCCGCGGCGGGCAGAGGGAACGCACTCGGAATGGCGGCAACCTACAGGAGCGCGGACCGGGGGCCAAGGCCCCGGTGACCGGAATCTCCGAAATGTCCCCCAACGACAACCTGTTCGTGGGTCTCGCTTCACGCTCGCCGGCGGGCGTCCTGTCGCGCCCCCTCGCCGGGTGTCAGAATCGTGGGCATGAGCCAGCCGCCGGTCCCCGCTGCTCCGGGTGGCGCCGCGATCCGGATCCGCCCGCCGCTCGACCCGTCGTTCCAGCCCGCCGGGCGCGCGCGGCGAGCCCTGGAGGGTCGGATCCGCGCCTCCGGCGTCGGCGTCCCGGTGACGCTCGCGGTCGAGCAGCCGGGCGGGACGGTGAGCCGCCACGAGACACTGGCGTGGCCGGACGGGCATCCCGACGCGGCCCTCGGGAACCACCATGCGGAGCGGCTCCTGAAGACGCTCCTCTGGGCCCGCGGCGGCAGCCGGGTCCACGTGGACGGCCCGGACGGCCTGCTGGCCCACCTGCGGCACCACTACTCACAGGTGCCGACCGGGCTCTTCGACGCCCGGATCGCCGAAGAGATCTACCTCCGCCCGCTCGAGCTGGAGCGAACCTCGGCGCACGAGATCCCGCCGTCACGTGGCGCGACCGCCGCCATCGGCGGGCACCTCGACGGCTGCCGCATCGGCTTCGACCTGGGGGCCAGCGACCGCAAGGTGGCCGCCGTGATCGACGGCGAGGTGGTCTTCAGCGAGGAGACGCCCTGGGACCCGGCGAACCACGCCGACCCGCAGTGGCACCACGACGGGATCGACGACTCGCTGCGCCGTGCCGCTGCGCATCTCCCCCGGGTCGACGCGATCGGCGGGAGCGCCGCCGGCGTGTACGTCGACAACCAGGTGCGGGTCGCCTCGCTCTTCCGGGCGGTGCCCCGGGACCTCTTCGCGGCCCGGGTGCGGGGCGCTATTCGACGAGCTCCGCCGGGAGTGGGGCGGCGTTCCGTTCGTCGTGGTGAACGACGGGGAGGTGACGGCGCTGGCCGGCTCGCTGCAGGCAGACGCCGGCGCCTTCCTCGGCATCGCCCTCGGCTCCAGCCAGGCCGCCGGCCACGTGACCCGCGAGCGGAGGCTGACGACGTGGCTCGACGAGCTCGCCTTCGTGCCCGTCGACGACGCGCCCGACGCACCCCGCGACGAGTGGTCGGGCGACCGCGGCTGCGGCGTCCAGTACTTCTCCCAGCAGGCGGTCGGGCGGCTCCTGCGCCCCGCCGGCATCGAGGTCGACCCGGACGCCCCGCTCCCCCAGCGCCTCGTTCGCCTCCAGGAGCTCATGGCCGCCGGCGACCCCCGAGCGACACGAGTGTACGCCACGCTCGGGACGTACCTCGGGTACGCGCTCCTCGACTACCGCGAGCTGTACGACGTCGAGCACCTGCTGCTGCTCGGCCGGGTGATGACGGGCGAGGGCGGCGACATGATCATCGAGCACGCCCGGGGGGTGCTCCGGGCCGAGGATCCCGCGGCCGCCGAAGGGATCACGATCCACGTCCCCTCGGAGCGCGACAAGCGCCACGGCCAGGCGGTCGCGGCGGCCTCGCTGCCGGCGCTGGGCTGATCCGGGCGCCGGCGTAGCGTTGCGGTCCCGTTGCAGCGGGGGCCGTGGGTGCCGCCCCGCGCCGACGTCAGGCGGGTCGACGCCGCGCGACCAGGTCCTCGAGGAGCCGGCCGAACTCGCGGCGGAGGTCGACGTACCGGTCGGCGCGGGCGACGAGGCGCAGCTCGCCCGACGGCGCGAGGCGCGCCCAGACGCGTCGACGCGGGAAGTAGAAGGTCAGCGACAGCCCGACGACGAGGAGGGCGAAGCTGACCCACACGATGTTCGCCCCCGGGTCGCGCCTGGCGATGACCCCCGAGTAGGCCGTCACCTTCTCGAAGTCGATCGAGAGATCGCCGGCCGGGGTCGCGTAGGACCTTCCCGGCTCCGCGCCGCCCACGAACGTCGTCTCCACCTGGGGCCTGCCGTCCGGGGCCTCCCCGATCGCCCGGAAGCCGAGCATCACGAGGAGCGGGGCCTTGCCGTCGGCGGCGTCGAGCAGCAGCTCGATCCCCTCGTCGCGGCCGGGGATCGTGAAACGGCCGTACGGGCGCCCCGCGTTCACCTCGTCGAGCGGGACCGGCCCGGTCCACAGCAGCCGTCCGGCGCCGTCGCGGATGGTCAGGTCGGCGGCGGGGCCGAAGAAGTTCTGGTGGAACGTGTAGCCGGCGGCCTCCAGCGGATCGTTGACCCGGATCACCTTCCGCGCGATCTCGCGGCCGCCCTGGTAGACCGCCAGGTCGGTGGTGAAGTCGGTGAAGCGGCCGGTCGCGTCCCGCGGGGCCGTGAAGCCCAGGCTCTTGATCGAGACGAGCCCCGCCGTCCCGATGCTCTCCACGGGGATCGCCTGCCCCTCCGGGAGGAGGATCCCGGTCTCGAAGCCGGCGCGGCTCGTGATCGCCGCCGCGAGGATGAAGCCGACGAGGCCGGCATGCGTGATGAGCGTGAAGAGCTTGGCGTTCTGGTTGCGGTCCCCGTAGAGGTAGCGGGCGCCGTCGGCGCCGTCGGCCTCCCGCACGTGGAAGCGCGACCGGCGGAGGGCCGCCCGGACGTCGTCGGCCGCCAGGCCGCCGTCGATCACCGCCCGGTCGGGCAGCGCCGGGTCGTAGAACGGGTCGGGCTGGGCGACCCGGACGTCGCGCGCCGAGCGCCACAGCCGCGGCGTCCGGTCGAGCGTGCAGACGACGATCGAGATGGCCAGCAGTGCCAGCAGCGCGGTGAACCACCAGGCGCTGAAGACGCGGAAGAAGCCCAGCGTCTCGAAGACGCCGGTGAGCAGCGGGCCCAGGGACGGCTCGACGCGGGCGCGCAGGATCTCCATCTGCTCGACGTAGTCGGCCGGCGACCGGAACGCGGCGCCGGGGAGCTGCGGCACGACGATCCCGACGACCCCGGCCACCGCGATCGCGACGATCTGCACCACCGCGAACCGGACCGAGGTGAGGAGCCCGTAGATCGCCCGGCCCAGGCGGGCGGGGGCGTTGAGCGGGCCGCGAGCGGGCAGCGCCCTCGCCCCGGCGGGCAGGGCGACGCGCGGGGTGGTCATCGCCGGCGATGCTACACCGGACGCCCGCGGGGCCCGGCCGGCCGCGGGGCCGGCCCGCCGCACGCCGCCAGGGGCCGCCCGGGGCCGCCCGGCCGCGGGGCCGGCCCCGCCCGGCCGGCCCGCCAGCCCCTCGCCGCGTCAGCGCCGCTCGGACGACACCGGCTCGGGCCGGCCGACCTCCGCCGGGCCGCCGACGGGCGTTCCGGCGCCGGGCGGGCGTGGCCCGGGCCGCCCCGGGCCAACCGCGGCCAGGCCGTTCCGCCCGTTCCCCCGCCGGCGGACCTGGCGCTTCACGTCGTACATCGCCTCGTCGGCGGCGGCCATGATGTCGTCGACCGAGCGGCCGGGCGCCCACTCGCCGAGGCCGATCGAGACGCCGATCGGGACCATCTCCCCGCGGTCCCCGACGCGCACCGCCGCCACGGACTGGCGGATCTTGTCGGCGACGACGCGGGCGCCCTCGCGGTCCGTCTCGGGGAGGAGCACGACGAACTCGTCGCCGCCGAGGCGGGCCGGTGTGTCGATGCGGCGCACGTTGTCGCGGATCACGGCGGCGACCGCCGCCAGGGCCCGGTCCCCGGCTCGATGCCCGTAGTGGTCGTTGAGCTCCTTGAGGCCGTCGAGGTCGGCCATCAGGAGGCAGAAGCCGCGCCGGTAGCGCGTCGCCCGGTCGATCTCGCGCTCGACGGCGGCGAGGATGTAGCCGCGATTGGCCAGCCCGGTCAGGGCGTCGATCGTCGAGAGCCGGACGGCGGCGTCGCGCGTCCGGCGCTGCTCCCGCGCAACGACCATCGCGACGTACGCCAGGAGCACGAGCGCCGTCAGGTTGACGGCAACGATCGCCAGCTCGCCGGCGTCGAGCGCCACGCCGGCCGCGGCGAGGAGGACTGCCACGAGATAGCCCGAGATGGCGACCGTCGCCAGGACGAGCGTCACGAGGGGCCGGACGACGAGCGCCGCGCCGGCGACGACGAGCGGGTAGGCGTAGAAGAACGGGCTGGCCGCGCCGCCGGTCAGGACGACGACGATCCCCACGAGCGTCAGCGCGACCGCCACCTCCACGGCGAAGCGGCCCGCGCGGAGGCCCGTGGCCGGCAGGAGGTCATGCGCGACCAGGATGAAGACGCCGCCGATCGCGAGGACGAGCAGGAGCGGATCCTCGGCCTGCGGCCACAGGCCGGTCGCGTAGACGACGATCGCGGTCGAGAGCAGGTACGCCCAGCTGGCCACGCGCACGACGCGGTCGTACGCCGCGGCGGGTACGCCGTCGGCGAGGACCGAGGACGGGTCGAGGGCCGCGATGGCGCGGATGTCGAGCGCGCCACCGTCCGCGCCGCCGTTGCGCCGGCCGGCGTCCCAGTCGTCGAGACGGCGGGCGAGGGCCGGCCCGGCGATGATCCAGAGAAGCGCGAGGTCGAGCACGACGACGACGCCGAGCCCTGCCGCGAGCCAGGCGTTGGTCAACGTTCTCCTTCTCCGGCTCGCGTCCCCCGGACACGCGGAGACCGGCGTCTCCGGATTCTCGCATGCCGCGACGCGCCCGGCGATGCCCGACATGTCGCCCGCGTGCCCACGCGCGGGCACGCGCGTCGCGGAACCGGTGCGCGGGCGCACCGTTCGCCGCCCGTGACGGGCGCCGGCCCGGCCCTTACACCGCCGAGCGACACCTCCACCGGCGCGCGGGTCGCGCGCCCGCGCCGTTGCGGCCCGCGGGATTCGCGCGCATCCGGCGCGAGGTCTGGTACGGTCGCCGGACGTCGCGCCGCTACCGGGCGCGGCCAGCGGAAGGCAGGGGCCGGGTGACGCAGCAGCTGCGAGCGCGGGCGAACGGCGCGGGTGCCGGCGCCGACGTGTCCGAGTTCGACAAGCGGATCATCGAGCACCTCCAGCAGGACGGGCGGCGTCCGTTCACCCAGATCGCCGCCGACCTCGGCGTCTCGGAGGCTGCCGTCCGGGCGCGGACGAACCGCCTGATCGAGCGGGGCATCCTCCAGATCGTGGGCGTCACGGACCCCCTCAAGCTCGGCTTCCAGCAGCAGGCCATGATCGGCGTGCGCTGCCAGGCGGACCGCTTGCTGGAGGTCGCCAACGAGGTGGCCGCCTTCCCGGAGGTCGCCTACCTCGTCGTGACGGCGGGCGCGTACGACCTCCTGATCGAGGTCGTCTGCGAGGACAACGACGCCCTCCTGCGCTTCCTGACCGAGCGCCTGCGCCGCGTCGAGGGCGTGCGCGAGACGGAGACGTTCGTCTACCTGCGGATGATCAAGCAGGTCTACGCCTGGGGCACCCGCTAGAACGGGTACGAACGGGCCATTGGCCGGCCGAGGCCGGGCGGTTAGTCTCCGCGCACGATGACCGAGCCGAGCCGCCTTCGCCTCGTCCTTGAGCGCGTTCCCGAGGAGGTCCACGAGCCGGAGCTCGCCGCGGAGCTGCCGCTCATCTGCTTCGATGCGTTCGCCGCCGGGCATCGCGTCTACGGCTGGGTGCACCTCGACGCCGACCGCCTGACCGACATGCTCAACGACCACGTCGAGCTGCACCTCGGCAACGTCCTGGTCGAGGACCTGGCGAGCGGCCAGACGGTCACCGCCGACGAGGCGATCGTCCACCGCGACGAGCTCGTCGCCGTCCGGGCGAGCGGTCCCCGGGGCAACGCGGCCCGCCGGGAGGACACCGTCTCCAGTCCCACGCTCGTCGAGGCGGGGCCGTACCTGATCGGGGGCCAGCTCCACGCGCCGCCCGGGATGGACCCCCTGGCCCGGGTGCGCAGCGGGGAGCCGATGATCCCCCTGACCGAGGCGTGGATCGCCTACTGCTCCGGCGGTGCGACCACCCGGCGGCGGGTCGGCACGATCATCGTCAACCGGCACCTGGCGACCCGGTTCCAGGCGGTCACCGAGGCGGACCTCGAGGCCGCGGCCCCAGCCGTCACGGCGGCCGCCTGACCCGGACGCCCGCGGAGCGCGGGACCACGGCGGCCGCCTGACCCGGACGCGCGGCGCAGCCCCGGCGGCCTCCTAGCGCTGACGCGGGCGACAAGCGCGGCGGCGACCCTACGGGCCCGGCGGCACCGGAGCGGGCGCGGACGCCGGTAGCGGCTCGGCGAGCAGCGGGACGGCGACCCGCTGCACCACCGCGGGCAGCGGCTTCCCGGACTCGTTCAGCCAGCACGCGGACGAGCGCCCGCCGCCCAGGTCGATCAACGGGGGCTCCTGCGTCCGGCAGCGCTCCATGATCCCGGCCTGCTCGGCGATGGGGCACCGCGGGTGGAACCGGCAGCCGCTCGGGATGTGGACGGCGTTGGGGGTCTCGCCCGCGAGGATCACGCGCGACGCCCGCGTCCCGGCGTCCGGCGGATCCGGTGTTGGCGACACGCTGACGAGCGCCCGGGTATACGGGTTCTGGGGCGAGCGGATGATGGTCTCGGCCGGCCCGATCTCCATGATCCGCCCCAGGTACATGACCGCGATCCGGTCCGCGATGACCCACGCGATCGAGAGGTCGTGCGTGATGAACAGGTACGTCAGGCCGCGCTCGCGCCGGAGGTCCAGCATCAGGTGGAGCAGCTCGGTGCGGATCGAGACGTCGAGCATCGAGACGGGCTCGTCGGCCACGACCAGCTCGGGATCCATGACGAGCGCCCCCGCGATGACGACGCGCTGCCGCTGGCCGCCCGACAGCTCGTGCGGGAAGCGGAAGGCGAAGTCCGTGGCCGGGCGCAGCCCCGCGGCCTCGAGCGCCTCCATCACGCGCCGCTCCCGCTCGGCGAACGCGGGCGCGAGATGATTGACGAGGAGCGGCTCGGCGACGAAGTCGTGAATCGTCTGCTTCGGGTTCAGCGTCTCGTACGGATCCTGGAAGATGATCTGGACGCGACGCCGGTACTCGCGGAGCTGGCGCACGCCCCAGAGGTCGGACACGTCCTGGCCGTCGAAGACGATCCGCCCCTCGGTCTGCCGGGTGAGCTTGACGATCACCCGGCCCGTGGTCGTCTTGCCCGAGCCGGATTCCCCGACGAGAGCCAGCACCTCGCCCCGGTCGATCGCGAGGTCGATCCCATCGACTGCGTGGACGTAGCCGCTGGCCCGACGCAGGAGCGCGTCCGTCAGCGTGCCGCGGATCGGGAAGTGGACCTTCAGGCCCTCGAGGCGGAGCAGCTCGCTCATGGCGTCCGGTCCCCCGGCGGCCGGTCCGGGGCCAGGGAGTGCACCGGCGACGAGATGTGGGCCGGGGAGGTCCCGGCGAGCGCTTCGGACTCGAAGTCACGGAACGACCCGCCGTCGCCAGCCGGCGGTCCCGCGCTCGGCAGCTCGGCGTCGGCCGCCGGCGGCGGCACCAGGACCTGCCTGCCGTCTCCACCGGGCGGGTAGAGATGGCAGGCGACGCGGACCCCGTCGTCGAACGTGACCTCGGGTGGGGCGATCTCGGCGCACGCGGGCATCGCGAGCGGACAGCGCGGGTGGAAGCGGCAGCCGGGGGGCGGTGTCCGGAGGTCCGGCGGCGAGCCGGGGATGACCTCGAGGTTGCGGCGGTCGGCGTGGATGTTCGGGAACGCCGCGAGGAGCTTCTGCGTGTAGGGGTGGCGCGGCATGCGGAAGATCCGGGCAACGGGACCTTCCTCGGCCACCCGACCCGCGTACATCATGAGGACGCGGTCGCAGGTCTCGGCGATGACCGACAGGTCGTGCGTGATGAGGATCAGCGAGAGGCCGAGCTCGGTCCGCAGTCGCTCGAGGAGCTCCAGGATCTGGGCCTGGACCATGACGTCGAGCGCGGTCGTCGGCTCGTCGCCGATGACGATCGCCGGGTCGCAGGCGAGGGCCATCGCGATCATCGCCCGCTGGCGCATGCCGCCCGACAGCTCGTGCGGATAGGCCCGCGCCCGGTCCCGGGGGATCCCCACCAGCTCGAGCAGCTCGCGGGTCCGGCGGGCGGCGTCCGCCTTCGGCACCTGGAGCCGCCGCTCCATCGGCTCGGCGATCTGCTCGCCGATCCGCCGGACCGGGTTGAGGGCGTTCATGGCGCCCTGGAACACGATCGAGATCTCCCGCCAGCGGTACCGGCGAAGCTGGTTCTCGGTCTTCGGGACCAGGTCGATCCCGTAGAGCTTGACGCTGCCGGACACGATCCGGGCGTTGGACGGCAGGAGCCCGACGAGCGAGAGGGCGGTCGTCGTCTTCCCGCAGCCGGACTCGCCGGCGATGCCCAGTGCCTCGCCGTCCCGCAGCGTGAACCCGACGCCGTCAACGGCATTGACCGTCCCCGACTCGAGGGTGAAGTGCGTGGTCAGGCCCTCGACGACGAGCAGCGGCGCGTCGGGGTCGGCCTGCTTCGGAAGCGGCCATTGGCGCCGGTCGCGGGCCATGGCATTCGCCCCCCGCGACGGCGCGCCCGCGGGGACGGGCGGCGCCTGGAGCTCGCTCATCGGCGGACCCGGAGCCGCGGGTTGAGGACGTCGTCGAGCGCACCACCCACGAGAGTGAAGGCGAGGACGACGAGCACGACGCAGACCGCCGGCGGCGTGATGAACCACCACGCACCGAGGCCCGGCGCGCCGGACGACTGGGCCGCGTTCAGGATCTGTCCCCAGGATGGGTCGAGTGGGTCACCCAGGCCGATGAACGCGAGCGTGGTCTCGGTGAGGATTGCGCCGGCGAACACGAGGACGGTGTTCGCGACGATGAGGTTGAGGACGTTCGGCAGGATGTGGCGACGCATGATGTGGCCGCCCCCGGCGCCGATGACCCGCGCCCGCGACACGAACGCCCGCTCCTTCACGGAGAGCGCCTGCGAGCGGATGATCCGGGCGGTCGACGCCCAGCTCGTCACCCCGATGACGATGACGATGACGAAGAGGGTCGCCCGCATGCCGGCGATCTGGGCATCGGTCCCGATGAGGTCGAGGACGATCGGCGCCAGGATGAGGGCGAGGACGAACGTCGGCAGGACGAGGAAGAAGTCGGTGATGCGCATCAGCAGCGTGTCGGTCGCCCCGCCGGCATAGCCCGCGACGATCCCGATGACCGCACCGATGAGGATCGTCACGATCGTCGCCAGGAGCCCGATCGTCATCGAGATCCGCGCGCCGTGCACCGTCAGGTTGAGCATGTCGCGCCCGATGTTGTCCGTGCCGAGGATGTGCGCCAGGCTCGGTGGCTCCAGCGCCGAGCCCGACGCCGTCGTGGCGGTCTCGAGCGGCCCGACGAGCAGCGTCGGCGCGATCGCCATGACCCCGAAGACCGCGAGGATGGCGAGCCCCAGCATGCCGTCCCGCCGCTTCGCGAAGCGGCGGGAAAAGTCGCGTGCGCCCCGGGCACGGAGGCGCCATCGCTCCGCCCGGAGGCTGCCGGCGTCGACGGCAGGCGCGGTCACGTGCGCACCCGCGGATCGAGCACGCCGTAGAAGAGATCGGCGACGAAGTTGGCAAGGATGACCGAGATGCTCAGGAGCACGAAGATCCCCTGGAGGACGGGGTAGTCGCGGGCGTTCAGCGCATCCACGGTGAGCGTGCCGAGGCCGGGCCAGCCAAACACGACCTCGACGGTGATCGCGCCGGCGATGACGTAGCCGAGGTTGATGGCGATGAGCGTGACCGCGGGCAGCATCGCGTTCGGCAGCGCGTGGGCGCGCAGGACGAAGCCGTCCGTCAACCCCTTGGCGCGCGCCGTCGTCACGTAGTCCTCGCCCAGGGTGTCGATGACCGACGAGCGCATCAGGATCGAGTACTGCCCGATGAGCCCGATGGCGACCGTCGCCAGGGGCAGGAAGAGGTGGGACGCGTAGTCGAGGAACTGGTCGATGGGCGACGCATACTCCGCGCCGATCGTGTACATGCCGCTGGTCGGGAACCAGCCCAGCTCGGCCGCGAAGACGATGAGCAGGATCATGCCGATGACGAAGTAGGGCATGGAGTACAGGACGAGCGAGACGCCGTTGCCGACGTAGTCGACCGGGCCCCCGCGGCGCCAGCCCGAGTACGCGCCCAGGGTTAGCCCCACGACGATCGCGATGATCTCGCCGAGGCCGAACAGGATCAGCGTCGGCCAGATCCGCTCCGACAGGACGTCCACGACCGATCGGCCGCGGAACTTGTAGGAGTCCCCGAGGTCGCCCCGGATGGTCGCGGTGATGTATGCCACGAGCTGGTCCGGGATGAGCGGTCGGTCGAGGCCCCACTTCGCGCGGAGCTCCTGCCGTGCAGCTTCGGGCATGTTCCGCGCGATCGCGCGCTCCGGCGAGCCAGGCATCGCGCGGAACAGGACGAAGTTGAGCAGGATCACGAAGATGATCGTCAGGATCGCCTGGGCGATCTTCCTGACGATGTATCGGCCGCCCACCTCTCAGGCCTGTCCCCAGCCGAAGGCCGCGCGGAGGCGGCCCTCCGACCGGTCGTACATCGGTGGTCGCTCCGCTGCCGACGATGCCAGGGTCAGCGGCTCATTCCTCCTCACCGCCTCCCGGCCCGGCGGCCCGCCTGCGCCAGGCCACGAA
This sequence comes from uncultured Chloroflexia bacterium, assembly GCA_963831745.1. Lineage (GTDB taxonomy): Bacteria > Chloroflexota > Limnocylindria > Limnocylindrales > CSP1-4 > CTSoil-043. The sequence goes on from CAWHRD010000005.1 coordinate 138,654, forward strand.
GCCGACGGCGAGGACGGCCACGAGGGCCACGACCCCGCCGAGCAGGAGCAGGCTGCTGTTCGACCCGGTGCTGTCGGACGAACCCGGCGCCGGCGATGCGCTTGGGGCCGCAGACGGCGCGGCGCTCGTCGTCGGGCTTCCGCTCGCGCCCGCGCTCGGGCTGGCCGCGGGCGATGTGCTCGGCTCCACGCCGGCCACCGTCAGCGTCGTGTAGTTGAGCGTCCCCATGACGAAGAACGGCGTGCCGCCCTTCGTCGGCATCGTCTGCCAGTTGCCGAACTTGTCGGTGTGGTAGACGTGCAGCTCCGAGCTGTTGGTGAGGATGTGGTACGGGGCGTCGTTGTAGATGATCTGCTGCATCTCGGCGACCGGCGCCTTGCGCGCGTCGGCGTTCGGCGCCTCGTTCTGCTGCGTGTACAGCTCGTCATACCTCGGGTTCGAGTACTGGCTGTCGCTCGAGCCCCCGATCTCGCTGGTCAGGAAGATCCGGAGGAGGCTGTTCGGGTCGCTCGTGTCGCCGACCCAGCCCCAGAGGAACATGTCGTAGGCGAGCTTGCCCTTGGCAGGCGTGTCCGCCGTCGGGCCGATGAGCAGGTCGGTCAGCGTGTTGTCGTCCAGCGCCGAGCCCTTCACCTTGATCCCGAGCTGGCCGAACCAGTCCGTGATGAACTGGGCGTACGTGGCGTAGTCGGCGCCCGAGGTGGGCCAGTACAGCCGGAGATTGATCGGCTTGTTCTGCTTGTCGAGGCGGTTGCCGTCCGCGTCGAGGATGTAGCCGGCGTCCACGAGCTTCTGCTTCGCCAGCTCGATGTCGAAGGTCCGGGGATTCGCCGGCTCGACGTGCTGCGTCGTGTAGAACGGCGGCACGTGGGTCGTCCCGACCGTGCCGTGGCCCAGGAGGATCTTGTCGAGCAGCACCTGCTTGTCGATCGCGTAGCCGAGGGCGTCGCGGAAGGCCGGGTCGGCGACCGCCGTCGTGGAGGCCCCGCCGCCGGGGACGGGCTTCGTCCAGCAGTTGAAGGCGAGCTCGTCGAAGCCGGTCGCTTCCGCGTCGAGGGCGACGGTGTTCGGGAGCGTCTTGAGCTGGTCGAACTGCTGGGAGGACGGGTTGCGGATGTAGTCGACCTCGCCCGCCTTGAAAGCCTGCACCATCGTGTCCTGGGCGTCCGGGAAGAAGCGGAGGACCACCTCGTCCGCGGCACCCTTCGTGCCCCAGTAGTAGGGGTTGCGGGCGAAACGGGCGAACTGGCCGGTCTTCCACTCGACGGCCACGTACGGCCCGGTCCCGACGACCGGCACGTCGTTCGCGAAGTCGCCCACGTTCTTGGGCGTGTACTTCTCCCAGACGTGCTTGGGCAGGATCGGCGCGTCCATCAGGAGGACCTTGTCGGTCGGGTACTTCGTCGTGACGATGAGCGTCTCCGGGTCCGGGGCGCTGACGGAGGCGATCCCGGCGTTCGTGAAGTAGGCCGAGATGTACGTGTAGCCGATCGCGTCGCCGGCCTTGTCACCGTCGAGGACGAACTGGATCGTCCAGCGAGCGTCTTCGCTCGTCGCCGGCTGGCCATCCGACCACTTCATCCCTGGCCGGATCTTGAACGTCCACGTCTTCGGGTCGGTCGTGGACTGCTGCCACGACGTGGCGAAACCCGGCACGGGTGTGAGGTCGTTCGCGAAGCCCACGAGGAGGTCGTAGTTCAGCTGGAACGCCTCGTAGTCGATCATGAGGTAGGCGTTCCATGGGTTCATCGAGCTCAGGTCCTGCGTCGTTCCGACGGTGAGGACGAGCTTGTCGGCGGCGGTGGCGGGGGCACCTGCCGGCAGGAGCAGCGCGCCCGCCAGGCTGATCGCCGTGAGCAGGCGGAAGAAGCGATGGCCAACGGGTGCGCGCATCGGAACTCCTCTCGATCGGCGTCCCGGGGGCGCTTCAGGACGATCCATGGGGCCGGTCTCCCCGCTGCCCCGCACCACTCTAGGCACGTGCACGCGGCCCGGTCAATCTGCGGCGCGCCCGGCGGGCTCCCGCGCGTCCGCCGGAGATACGTCGGCGCGGCGGCGGCGGTTCACGTCAGCAGGCCGGGGTCGCCGGTCCCGGCGATCGGATGCGGCGCCCGGCCAGGCCGTCGCCCGTCACTGCATGCGGGCCGCCTGCTCAGCGACAGCCGCCGGGTCGAGCGGCAGAACCACGACGAAGGACCCGTTCATGAGGTTGCCGCCCCGCCGCGGGCCGCGCTGGAACGGTACGAAGTGGCGCGCCAGCGCGGCCGGCGTGAGCCGTGAGCCCGGTGGAATCGTCGGCCCGCGGCTGTTCGTGGGCCGCGGCCACCACGGGTCGCTGACGACGAGGGACTCGACGGTGGCCCGCGGCGCGAACGCCGGATCGGCGCTTGCCCGGAAGCCGCTCACGACCCAGGCGTGGACTCCCTGCCAGACGAGCAGGCCGGCCGGCCGGCCGGTGGTCCGGATCGCGACCGCCACTGCGCGCAGGGCGGCGGACCGCGTGGCGTACGCCCGGACGCGGTAGGGGCCCCCGCCCATGCGCTCGAGCGAGTAGGCCCACCCGCGTGCCGAGGCGCCGCCGGAGCGGCGGACGAACACCGGGTTGCTCATCCGCTGGGCGGTCTTCAGGGCGCGGGCCTGGGTCGCCGCGGACCGGTCGGCCCCGTCGCGGATGATGTTGAGCATGATCTGGATGCTGGCCCCGACGCAGGCGACGTCGGTGACCTGCGACACGAAGTCGCCGCCCTGGAGAAGGTCGAGGCGGTACTCGCGCCCGCCGACGGCGGCCGGTGACGCGGCCGACACGACCGGCGGTGCCAGCGCAGCGACGAGCGCCGGCACCAGCGCGAGGACGACGAGCAGCGGAGCACGGGACCTGGGACGCACCACGCCATGATGCCGCGCCCGGCGCGATCCGTCACCGCCGGGCGCGATTCGTCCGTCCGGTGTCGTCACCCTCGAGGAAGACGGACGCCGTGACCGCTCCATGAGCAACCTGGGCGAGGCGCGGGGCACGGGCGGCGGACCGCAGGCGCCCGGCACCCTAGCCCCGGTCGAGGTCTTCCAGCACGGGGGCCAGCGCGTCGAGCGAGGCGAGCGTGATCGGGTCCACCACGAGCTGGACGTGGGCGATCCCCTCCGCGGCGAACGCGCGCAGCATCGCGGCGATCTCCGCCGCCGAGCCCTCGACCGGCGGGATGGCGGCCTGGGCCGGGTCGCCGGACGCCCGCCCGCGCCCGCCGGGCAGCCGGATCAGCACGGCCGCGGTGCGCTCGATCGCGGCGGGGTCGCGCCCCGCTGCCCGGGCCGCGGCGTCCACGCGCTCGCGGAGCGGCGCGATGCCGGCCGGCCGGTTCCCGAACGCGTCGAACCAGGCGTTCCAGGCGTCCACGTGGGGCGCCGAGATCTCCAGCATCCGCGGCCCCGTGGAGCCGATCATCAGCGGCAGCCCGCCCGGCCGCGCCCGCGGCACCAGCTCGCAGTCGCGGGCGGTGAAGAACTCGCCCTCGAAGTCGATCGACCCGTCGCGCAGCAGCGTCCGGATGATCGTGAACGCCTCCGCGAAGCGGCTGACCCGGCGGTCGAACGGGAAGCCGAAGGCGGCGAACTCGGTCTCGTTCCAGCCCGCCCCGAGGCCCAGGACGAGGCGGCCGCCGCTGATCTCGTCGACCGTGGCGGCCTGCTTGGCCAGCATCGCGGGGGCATGGAAGGCGGTCGCGGCGACGAGCGGGCCGAGGGTGATCCGGGATGTGGCAGCGGCGAGGCCCGCGAGCAGGGTCCAGGCCTCCCACGGGCCGCGGGCGCGGTCGTCGCCCGGGCGGCGATACAACAGATGGTCGCCGCACCAGAGGGAATCGAAGCCGAGCTCCTCCGCGCGCACGGCCATCGCGCGCAGGTCCGCCCAGCGAGGCTCCCACTCGACCTCGGGGAGCTGCACCCCAACCTTCAGCAGACGACCGGGCATCGCGGAGCCTCCTGTGCGAGTCGAGTGAGGTCAACCCGGGGCGACGGCCGGGCCGGGCCGCGGGCCGGAGCCTCCGGGCGGGCCGCGGGCCGGAGCCTCCGGGCGGGCCGCGGGCCGGAACGGCGGCCCGAACCCCCGGGCGGATCGTAGGCCATCCGGCCGCCTCCCGACCCGCCGAGGGAGAGGCGATGCGGCCGCCTCCGGCCCACCGAGGGACAGGCCATCCGGCCGTAGCGCAGCGGCGGCATTCGGGACATCATCGGCTGCCGGCGGTCCCCTGCATGGACGGCAGGGCCGCCCCACCGCCGGGCCGGGCCAGCCTGCAGCGGGGTCACACATGTCGTCGAACGAACAGGGCCGCGACGCGCCGACGGCCACGGGGCTCACGGCCGCCTCGGCCGCCTCACCCGTTTCGGCCGCCTCGGCCGCCTCACCCGTTTCGGCCGCCTCCCCCGCCTCGGCCGCGGGGCCCGTCCTCGTCTGCCGCGACCTGCGCAAGCGCTACGGCGAGCGCCAGGCCGTCGACGGCGTCGGCTTCGAGATCGCCGCCGGCGAGACCTACGGCCTGCTCGGCCCCAACGGCGCGGGCAAGACCACCTCGATCTCGATGATCTGCGGGCTCCTGCGCCGCGACGGCGGCGAGGTCATGGTCGCCGGGCGCCCGGTCGACATCGGGGCGACCGACGCCAAGGCCGCCATCGGCTACGTCCCACAGGACCTGGCGATCTACCCGGACCTGACGGCGCGCGAGAACCTGCGCTTCTTCGGGCGCCTCCAGCGGCTGCGGGGGAAGGAGCTCGAGCGACGCGTCGACGAGGTCCTCGCGATCATCGACCTGGTCGACCGGGCGGGCGACCGCACCGAGGGCTACTCGGGCGGGATGAAGCGCCGCCTCAACATCGGCATCGGGCTGCTCCACCGCCCCCGGCTCCTGGTTCTCGACGAGCCGACGGTGGGCGTCGACCCGCAGAGCCGGAACGCGATCCTTTCCAGCGTCGCGGCCCTCGAGCAGGAGGGGATGGCGATCCTCTACACGACCCACTACATGGAGGAGGCCGAGCGGCTCTGCGACCGGATCGGGATCATCGACGAGGGGAGGATCCGGGCCGAGGGGACGCGGCGCGAGCTGGTGGCCCTCGTCGGCGAGAAGGATCGCGTGCAGCTGACGGCCGGCGGGACGGTGGGACCGGCGATGGCGGCCCTGCGCGCGCTCGAAGGGGTGGAGGACGTCACCGCCTCCGACGGGCGGATCGAGCTGGTCGTCCAGGACGCGCGCCACCGCCTCACCGGCATCCTCGAGACCGCGGCCGAGGCCGGGGCCGTCGTGCGCAGCGTGGAGGTGGTCGAGCCGGACCTCGAGGCGGTCTTCCTGCACCTCACCGGCAAGGCCCTGCGGGACTGAGGACGAGGCCATGCGTGCCGCGCTCGTCATCGCCGCCAAGGACCTGCGCCAGAAGCTCCGCGACCGCTCCGTGCTGCTGATGGCCGTGGCCGCGCCCCTCGGGCTCGCGTTCCTCTTCTCGACGATGATCCCGAACCAGGACACCTTCCACACTTCGTACGCCGTGGTCGACCTCGACCGGGGCGAGATCGCCCGGGGGCTGGTGGACGGCCCGCTCGCCGGGCTCGCCGAGGCGGACGTCGCGACGCTCGTGCCGACCGCCAGCGAGGCGGACGCCCGGGCCGCGGTCGAGGCCGGGGACGTCGACGCGGCGATCGTGATCCCGGCCGGCTTCACGGCCGACCTGCAGGCAGGCCGGCCGGCCACGCTGCTGGTCATCGGCGGTCCCTCGAGCCTGCCGCCGGAGGTCGCACGGAGCGTGCTCGTCGGGTTCGGCAGCCAGGTCACCGCCGTCCAGGTCGCGGTGGGCACGGTCCTCGCCGCCGCGACCGCGTCGCCGGGCCCCACGGCGGCGGCGGAGATCGCGCGGGCGGCGATGGCCGCCCCGGCCCCGATCGCCGTCGTCGCCGGCGAGACCGCGGATCGGAGCGCCTCGACGAAGACCTTCTACGGCGCCTCGATGGCCGTGCTCTTCGTCTTCTTCGCGGCCCAGTTCGGCGTCCTGGGCCTGCTCGCCGAGCGGCGCAACGGGACGCTGGCGCGGATGCTCGCGGCCCCCATCGCCCCGGCGACCATCCTGCTCGGCAAGGTCCTGGTCAGCCTGGTGGTCTCCGCCACCTCGATGACCGTGATCGTGGCGGCGACGACGCTCTTCATGGGCGCGGACTGGGGCGATCCGCTGGCCGTGGCCGCGCTGGTGCTGGCGATCTCCCTCGCCGCCACCGGCATCGCGACCCTGATCGTCGGGTTCGCGAAGACCGAGGACCAGGCGTCGAGCTTCATCGCCGTGGTCGCCATGACGCTGGCCGTCTTCGGCGGCTCGTTCTTCCGGATGTCGCAGGCGCCCGAGGGGATGGCCGCGCTGAGCATCTTCACCCCGCACGCCTGGTTCCTGCGGGGGATCGACGACCTGGCCGGCGGCGGCGGCATCGCCGTCGTCGCGCCGTCGCTGCTCGTGCTGACCGCGGTCGGCCTGTTGTCCGGCGGGATCGGCCTGCTGCGGGCGCGGCAGGTGGTGGCGCCGTGAACGCCCTCGTGATCGCGCGCGTCAACGTCATCCGGCTCCTGCGCGACCGGACCAGCCTCTTCTTCATCTTCGTCCTGCCCATCGTTCTGATCGTCGTGCTGGGCACGGCGTACGGCGGGCGGGTTGCCCCGCGGATGGGCATCGTGGCGACCGACAGCGGTGCCCTCGGGGCGGAGCTCGTGGCCGCGATCCGCGACGGCAGCGTCAAGCTCGAGCTCAAGGAGCCGGCCACGGCCGCCGACCTGCGGTCGGGCGTCGAGAGCGGGACCCTGGAGATCGGCGTGATCGTCCCGCCCGGCTACGACGCAACATTGCGCGCCGGAGGCGTCCCGCAGATCGTGGTCCTCGGCCGGACGCAGAGCGTGGTCTCGGTGCTGCGCGAGGCGGTCGACACGGCGATCGCCACCCAGGCGGCTGCCGTCGGGGCGGCGCGCCTCGCGGTATCCCGGGACGGGATCCCGTTCGACGCGGCCCTTGCCACGGCCCGCTCGGTCCAGGGCGAGACCGCGGGGGTCACGGTGGCCGTGGAGCAGGTCGGCGAGGGGATCTTCCCGGCGACGACCGGGGCCTTCCAGCCGGGCGCGCAAAGCCAGCTCGTGCTCTTCATGTTCCTGACCTCCATGACCGCCGCGACCCAGCTGATCCTCACGCGCCAGCTCGGCGTCTCGCGGCGGATGGTCGCCTCGCCCGTGCGCGTGAGCACGATCCTCGCCGGCGAGACCCTCGGGCGCTTCGGGGTGGCCATGCTCCAGGGCCTCTTCATCGTCCTGCTCTCGGCCGTCGCGTTCGGCGTCGGCTGGGGCGACCCGCTGGCGGCCGGGATGATCGTCGTCCTGTTCGCGCTCGTCGGCACGGGGGCGGCGATGGTCGTCGGCGTCTTCTCCAGCAACCCCGACCAGGCCGGGGCGCTCGGCGTCATGGCCGGGATGCTGCTGGGAGCCCTGGGCGGCGCGATGGTGCCGCTCGAGATCTTCGGGGAGCCGATGCACACGCTCGCCTACCTCACGCCCCACGCCTGGGCGATCCAGGGCCTCCGGGAGGTCGCCCTGCGGGGCGGCACGATCGTGGACGTCCTCACCGAGCTCGGGGCGCTCGCGGTGTACGGCGTCGCGCTGCTGGCCATCGGGACGTGGCGGTTCCGGCGCATCCTGACCCGGTGACGTCGCCCGACGACGCGCCCTACCGGAGGATGCCCGTGCCAGGTCAGCCCGAAGCCCTCGAGGTCACCGTCGTCGAGCTGGAGATGGTGCGGGTCGCGGCGATCCGCTCCGTCGTCGCCGCCGAGGACGTGCCCGACTTCATGTCGGACGCGCTCGAGCTGGTCGCCGGCGCGCTGCGGACTGCCGGGCTCACCCCGGCCGGGCCTCCGTTCGCGCGCTACTTCTCGATGAGCCCCGACGGGCTCGACGTCGCCGCCGGCTTCCCGGTCGCCGAGCCGTTCCTGGGCGCCGGCGTCGTGCACCCCGGGGAGCTCCCCGCCGGGCCCGCGGCCGTGGCGACGTTCGTCGGCCCGTACGATGGCCTGGAAGCCGCCTGGACGACCGTCCGGCGGCGCATCGCCGAGATGGGCTGGACGCGGGGCGATGAACCCTGGGAGGTCTACGTCATCGGCCCGGGCAGCGGCGTCGACGAGGCGGAGTGGCGCACGCAGCTGGTCTGGCCGCTGGCCCCCGGCAGCCGGCCTGGCTGACGTCCGCACGTCGGGCAACCCGGCGGCCGTGTGCGGGAGTGGTAACCCGCGGAGCCGCCTGCACACTGACCGCGACCGTGGTCCGGGCGTGCGACACTCCCGCCGCGAGGATGCGAAGGATCCGGCCGGCCTAGAGGGGGAATGCGCCATGAGCGAACGGCAGACGATCGGCGGCCTTCTCGAAGCCGCTCGCGCGCGGCTCGTCCGGCTCGAGCCCGCCTCGGCGCATGCCGCCCAGCGAGCCGGTGCGCTCCTCATCGACACGCGCTGCGCGGACGCCCGCCGGGAGACCGGCGTCATCCCGGGATCGGTGCACGTGCCGCTCTCGGTCCTGTTCTGGCGCATGGACCCGACGTCCGGCTACCACGACTCGTCGCTGACCGATCAGGACCGGCAGGTCATCCTGGTCTGCGACCACGGCTACTCGTCCAGCCTGGCGGCCGCCACGCTTCGTGACCTCGGGTACGAACGGGCGACCGACGTGATCGGCGGCTTCGAGGCCTGGGCTGCGGCCGGCCTGCCGACCGACGAGCCGTTCGAGACGTAGGCGACACCATGTCCGCGCTCGACGACGCGCCCCAGGTCCACGCCGACGATCGCGCCACGTGGCGCGCCTGGCTCGACGCGAACCACGCGACCGCCCCCGGTGCCTGGCTCGTGACCTGGCGGCCACGGTCCGGGCGGGTCAGCCTGGACTACGAGGCGGCCGTGGAGGAAGCCCTGTGCTTCGGCTGGGTGGACAGCACCGGCGGCCAGGTCGACGACGAGCGCAGCAAGCTCTACTTCGCGCCGCGCAAGCAACGGAGCGTCTGGGCCGCGTCGAACAAGGCGCGCGTCGAGCGGCTGATCGGCGAAGGGCGGATGGCTCCGGCGGGCCTCGCCGCCATCGAGCGCGCGAAGGAGAACGGATCGTGGGAGGTCCTGGATGCCGCCGAGCGGCTCGAGGTCCCGGACGACCTGGCCGCGGCCCTCCATGCTCGCTCGCCCGCCGCCGCCCACTTCGCGGCGTTCCCGCCGTCAGCTCGCAAGATGCTGCTCGGCTGGATCGCGGTCGCGGTGCGCCCGGAGACGCGCGCGGCGCGGATCACGAAGGTCGCCGAGGCGGCCGCCCGGAACGAGCGGGCCCGGGGCTGACGCCGGGTCTGCCGCGCCCGGGGCGCCCTCGAACACCGAGCGGGTGGTCGGGGTGGTGGGATTCGAACCCACGACCTCGTGCTCCCAAAGCACGTGCGCTACCACTGCGCTACACCCCGACGGTCTCTGAACGTGAATATCGCAGGATACTCGACGTCTTGCCGGTAGAGCCTGGACCTTCACCGCTCCTATCGCATATGCTGTGCGTCGACCAAGACCCACAACGAAGGCACGAGCGATGGAAGCCACCCCCACCGGCACCGCCCATTCTACGGTCCCGGGCGACCTTGCCGAACTCCTGGCCAGCTGGCGCCGGCACCTGCGCGCGCAGCGGATCAGCCCGGCGACGATCTCGACGTACTCGACGGCCGTTTCCCAGCTCGCCGCCTTCCTCGACCGCCAAGGGATGCCGACCGCGCCCGCCGCGATCCACCGCGAGCATGTCGAGGCCTTCATCACCGACCTCCTCGAGCATTGGAAGCCGGCCACGGCGCACAACCGGTACCGCGGCTGCCACGCGTTCTTCCGCTGGCTCGTCGAAGAAGGCGAGATCCGCGACAACCCGATGGAACGGATGAAGCCACCGCGCCTGCCGGAGGAACCGCCGCCCGTCCTCCGGGAGGCGGAGCTCCGTGCGATCCTCGCGGCGTGCGAGCGCGACAAGACGTTCGCCGGGCGTCGCGACGAGGCGGTCCTCCGGATCTTCATGGACACGGGCGCCCGCCGCGCGGAGGTCCTCAACCTCGGGCTCGCCGACGTCGACCTCGAACAGGGGCTCCTACGGGTGACCGGCAAGGGCAGCCGCGTGCGGCTCGTTCCGATCGGCGCACTGACGGTCCGCGCGGTCGATCGCTACCTGCGCGCCCGCGCGAAGCATCCGAAGGCCGAGCTCGCATCCCTCTGGATCGGCCAGAAGGGCCGTCTGACAGAGTCGGGCCTGGCCGAGCTGGTCCGTGACCGCGGGCTCCAGGCTGGCATGACGACGCGCGTCCACCCGCACATGTTCCGGCACGCATACGCCCACATGATGCTCGCCGGAGGCATGCAGGAGACGGACCTCATGGCCGTCGTCGGATGGCGCAGTCGCGACATGGTCGCCCGATACGCGGCGTCCACGCGGGCCGAGCGGGCGATCGCCGCGGCCCGCGCCCTGAGCCCGGTCGACCGGCTCGCGAAGGACCGCTGACGCCAACCGACGTCCAGTCGAATCCCGTCACCGCCACGACGCGGGAAACCTCGATCAGTCGGCGCCCCGATTGACGCGGCGTTCGTGTCGCTGCCGCGGACCTGGGCCGGTGGCGGCGGCGCTCGCATGTCGCCGCTCTCGTCCGTGGACGCGTGCATCGGCACTCGCCCGGGCAAGTCGGAGCATGTGTGCCCGCAGTGCCCGCTGCGTGCGCAGGGCACGCTCCCTTGCAGGCAACTGCTGCTCGGGGTCGACCTCCCGCTCGAAGCGCAGCCAGAACCCCCGCCGAGCTGGCCTCGTCATCACCTCACCGCCGAAGCGTGCGCTCGTCGTGAGGCCACCGATGCGGCCCCACGCGGCCTGGTCGGCTCGGACTGCCGGGCCTGGCGATCGCCTCACCGAAGCGCCTCGGCGTGGTCCTCGATCCCGCCGGTGCCCAGCAGCCGGAGCCAGGCCTCGGAGCCGACCGGCGTCGGGCAGCGCCGTGCCGCCGGGTCGACGAGGAGGCCGCCGACAGTGGTCCGGCCAACGCTCGGGTTGAGCGCCACGACCGGCGCTGCGAGCCCCATGGCGCGCAGGTCGGGCAGGACGAGGGCCCAGGCCTTCCGGACGAGGCCGGCGTAGGGCTTCGCCCGCCCGATGGCAGCCAGGCGCGCCGCCCGTTCGGGCGAGCCCACCACGAAGACGACGTACCAGGTCCGCGACCAGAGCGCCTTGTCATAGCGGGCGAGCTTGTCGCGGATCACCGGCCCCCGCTCGGTGTTCTCGTCGATCTCGAGGCACAGGACCGCGGAGCCGCTCGCTCCCTGGAGGACCACGATGCCGTCGGGGTAGACACCCCGCAGGCTGTCGTGGGCCATCGTCTCGGTGTGCCAGGCCGTCACGAGCGGTTCGGTCGCATCCGCTGGTTGCGCTGCCAGGAGCGCGCAGACCGCTTCGACCCCGTTGAGGCTGTGGCGGAGCTGGGTGCCGGCCCGGGAGCGGGTGAGCTTGTCGTAGTGGAGGCGACGGCGTCCGCGCGGGGAGACCCGGAAGGCGAAGGGAGCACCACCGCGGGTTGCGGGTGGCAGGACGGCCCGCTCGAGGTAGCCCGCCCGGTAGAGGGCGGCGAGGCGTGCCTGGGCGGTCTGGCGGCGGTGGTAGACGAGGGTCGTGAGCTGGGCGGTCGTGGCGACGTCGGCGCGGTACAGGATGCGCAGCGCAGCGCGATCACGGATAGGTGAGCATACCCGGGTCCACGATGGCCCGGGAGGGAGGTGCCGGCGCTGCGACGAAGGCACCGATCACGGGTGTGTGGGGTCTCCGGTCCGAGCCTGCGCGGCGGAGCACGGCAGGCCGGGCAGGGATCGGGGCGCCGAACCCCGGCTCCCGGACCCCATCGCTGCCCGTCGGTCGGCGTCGGAGCGGCGGAGGGTGCGGCTGTTCTCGTCGTCGATGGCGGTGATCATGTCGGGGGCGACCTCATAGAAGGACCTCGCGTACCTCGCTTTCGACGAGCTGGCTGCGTTCGGCTCCGCGGCCCCGATCTCGCTCGAGGGTCGTCACGCCTGGGACGACCAACCCGAACCAGAACCGCGGCCGCGGAGCCGTCGCGGCGCGGACGCCGCGGTCGTCGACCCGAGCGCCGTCAGCGACCGCCGGAGCGTGACTCCGACCACGATCGACCCGCCGGACCGCAACGCCTGCTGCACCGCCCGCCGAGACGAGACCCGGGCGACCGACCGAGACGCCAGCCGCCGAGCCTCGATGCTACGACCACGGGTTGGTCAGTCGGAAGGGGCGGTGCGTACGAGAGTGTGTACGGCCGACGAGTCCGGCCCCGCGGGGACACCGATCGAGCCCGAGACAAGACGTCCGCACACCTCCATCCTGCTTGCAGGATGGGCGGAACACGGGCGGGACGGACTCGGCATACAACGGGATCAGTGGGGAGAAGATCTCGGGCCGAGGCCTGACCTACTACGGTCTCGCCAACGGCAAGATCACGGGAGACGACCCGACCACCACGCCGGATCTGATGCGGACGCTCGGGCCTCTGCTCGCGCCGCGGAACGCCTGACTCGTCCAGTTCGCGCGAACCGCCAGCCGCTGGCCTCGGCGTCAGCCGATCCTGCTCATCCCGGTCACGAACGTCCTGAGCGCCGTTCACCGCGTCGCGGAGATCTCGTAGCGCCCGAGCTGTTGGTCCGCCCTCGTGCCGTTCGCTCAGCGCTCGTGGCCGCGATCGCGCTCCAGCCATTCGCCGACTCTCTCCGGCCAATGCTCCTCGTGAAACATCGCCACCCGTCCCTCCGCTCCCGGATCATTGAGCCCGATCAGGGTCACGCCTTCGGCCTCCTGCCCAAGGACGACGGCCTCGCCCGGCTCGATCGGGCTCCCGCACACCTCGCAGGTGGGCTGATCGTTCGTCGACATCAAACGCCTCCATCACTGCCGTCAGGCCGCCGACGGGCGGCGGATCCATCGTAGGCCCGCCAGTGGGCGGGCAGACCTCGGGAGATGGTCGGGCTGACCCACCCCGCGCGTCGCCCGCATGGTCGAGACGAGCCGTGTCGCCCCCAATCTGCTCTAACACCCTCGGTCCCGTTCCCGAGGTGACCGTTCCGACCTACGTCCACCGGCCACGCGGATCGCATGACCGGACTCGGATGGTTACAGGTGTAACCGTCCGTAACCATCGTGGCGACGAGGGGCGAGGTTCGGGACTTCGTCCGGCTCAGCCCGTCCTCCGCAGCGCCGCCTGGCCGGTTTGCCAGGGGGCCATGCTGTCTGGGCCGACCTCGTCCTAGTGCCGACGCCGACGAAGGTGGATCAGCGGGAGGGCCAGCGCGAGGAACGTCATGACCAGATACACCCCGACGGCAGCGAGCGGTGCCACGACGGCCAGGGCGATGGCAGCGACATTCAGGAGCGATCAGGATCCACCGCTGTCGGACCTTCGCCTCGAACGTCTCGTCGGCGACGCCGTCGACCACCAGCGACCGCTCACTTGCGATGTAGAACATGAGCAGGCTCAGGGCGAGGGACGCCAGGAGCACGTTGACCCCGTAGATGACGACCGCGGCCTCGACGTCCGGACCCGACAGGTGGGTGACCAGCAGGTTGGTCGAGAACGGAAGGACGCCCACGAAGAGCAGCACCAGGAGGTCGATCCCGTACGCCAAGGTGTCGGCGTGCCGCATCAACTTCGTCATCCCGGCGTGGCTCACCCAGATCCCCCCGATGAAGACGAAGCTGATCAGATACCCAAGGAACTCCTGCCACTGCTCGGCGAGGGCGGGCAGGAGGCGACCGTCGACAGCCGGCACCGAGAGCTCGAGCACCAGCAGCGTGATCGCGATCGCGAAGACGCCGTCGGTGAATGCGTTGAAGCGGTCGAGCGGCAGGACATCGGCGGCTCGCGACGTGCGACGGCCGCTCACCGATCGCCGGACCGACTGGTCGGTCACGGCCTCATCGGGGCGGCGGTCGGGTTCCATCAGCTCGGCGTGGCAGACGCGGGGCGCGGCGAGCTCGTCATGCGGTCGTGTTGGCCGACGCGTCGGCCGGAGCCGCCATTGAAGCGGCGTCGACCTCAGCGACAGCGCTGTCGTCGAGCTCATGGGTCTCGGCTTGACCGCCGAGGGAGGCGAGCTCGGCGGAGATGGCCGGCGCGCTCGTCTTGTCGGTCATCACCCCGAGCGCGGCCTTGCCGCCCTGCAGTTCGCGACCGAGGCGCTCTCGATCATCGCTGGAGATGATCAGGCTCTTGTGATGGCGAGCGCCCAGGATCCCGCCGCCGATGATCCCGACAGCCATGCCCACCGGAGTGAGCATCGCGAGAATGACTCCGATCCCGACGCCTGACCCGATGCTTCGCGGGCCGAGCTTCTCGGTCTTGAGCTTGCCGTTCTCGTCGAGCACGAGGACGCCCATCGCCTGGATCTGATGCGTATCGATCAACGTCGCCGCGGCTTCCTGTCCCGCCCACCGGTTGAGCCCCTCGGCCGCAGCGTCCGCGGACGCCTCGTCGGCGAAGATCGCCAGCACCAGTTGTCGAAGCATCGTCAACTCCCTTCGACCAACGGGCAGACCTCATCGCATTCTGCGTGGCGGGTCCGGCTCGGTGAGACGCCAGAGTAGGCGTGTCCACGGCGCCCCGCGCATCCTCCTTGACGGATGAAGACTGATCCATCCCCGAGTGCCCGTCTGGAGGGGGGTCGAGGCCGAGGGCGAGCTGGAGGCAGAGGGGGCTCAGGAGGCCCCGGCCGACCCTCGCTCGCCCTGGAACTCCCATCGCGTCCTGAGCGGATCCGCGCGGCCGAACGCGAGGAGGGCGATGGCCCCTCCGACCACGCCGACGAGTCCACATAGGAGGAAGGCGGCGTTCAGGCCGGCCGCATAGGCGTCGAGATACGGCCGGATGTCGGAAGACGCGACGGTCGTCGCCAGCTGCGCGAACGACGGAGTGCCGACGGCCACGAGGACGGTGCGGAAGGCAGTGATCGCTGCCGCGGCATCGGTGGGCGGCAACCCCGCAACCGAGGCTGAGTAGGTCGCGATGGCCACCTGCGCGACGATCGCGCTGACGAGCACGATCCCGATCCGCCGTCCAAGCGAGATTGACGACTCGTTCAATGCTGCCGCCGACGCCGGCAACCCATCCGGAAGGCTGGCGAAGATGATGGCCGTTCGTACAGTCGTCGCGACGACGAACCCAGCGCCGATGAGCAGGCACGGGAGAACGAGGGCGACGTACGACGCGGAGTCGGTCGCGACGACCGCGAGCACCAGGTTCCCGATCCCGACGAAGACGACGCCGCCGCCCACGAGCCATCGCGGCGGGACCCGCTTGAGGAGGACCCCGGCAACGGGTCCGGCGAGGAGCAGCGCGCCCGTGAGCGGGATGACGGCGGCCGCCGCCAGCAACGGCTCATAGCGGAGCACGAGATGGAAGTACAGCGGCAGGTTGAGCACCGCCGCCGTCTCGGAGATCGCGATCGTGACGCCGACGAATAACGCGACCGCGATCCGACGCCGGATGAACTGGGCCGGACTGGCCCTTCGGCTGAGACCCTGGTAGCCGATCACGAGGACCGGGCCGCCGATGATCATTGCCCAGCGGAGCGGGTTATCGAGACCGCCGCCGATCCAGGTAACCCCGACCGTGAACGTGATGATCCCGAACGCCCACATGGCGACCCCGACGACGAGCGGGCGCTCCGCCTGCGTCGGTCGACGCAACTCCAGCGTGCGGGACCAGGCAAGACCGATCGCGATGGCGCACGCAGCGATCGCTGCCAACATCGCGGGCCACTGCTCTCCCGGTACCACCCGAAGCGCGATCGACGCGGCGGCGCCGCCCGCACCGTAGGCGCCGTAGGCGATCCCGATCGCAGTCGCCCGCACCGGACCGCGATAGCTCGTGGCGACGAGGGCGATGGACACCGGGATGACGAAGGCTGCACCGGCATGCCCGACGAGTCGCGACACGAGGAAGATCGGCCCGGCGGGCACGAGCAAGGTCACGCCGCTCGCGAGCAACTCGACGACGAGACCGCCGAGAATGACCCGGCGGGCTCGACTCAAGTCGCCGACGGCGCCACCGACGAGGATCAGCCCCGACGCGACGATCGAGGTCAGAAGGACGAGGATTTCGAATTGCGGGTTGTCTCGAATGGCCTCCTGGATGGACGGCAGCGTGGGAGTCCAGATCTGTGGATCCATCGCCGCGGCGACCAGGGCGACCGAACCCGCGAGCAACGCGCCTCGTGCGACGGGATCGACGACGAGCTCAGTGATGAAGGCGGGCCGTCCGCTCCGCGACGGGCGCCACCGCCTTGGCAGCGAGAAATGGGGCGAGGGACTCGTCGGCCACCTCCCTGCCCTACGCGGTGGCGGGCATGGCGGCGACAAGCGCCGGCTGCTCCTCCGTCCGGACGTCGAGTAGCTTCTTCACTTCCTCCACCACGATCAGCGACAGGGCCACGCCGATGCACACGAGCCACTGCTCGCCGGTGAGGCTGGTCGTGCCGAGCACGTTCTTGAGGATACCGAGCTCGGTCGCGAGCACGATCGTGACGATCGAGAGTCCGGTCGCCTTGAGCAGCGCCGGGTTGCCGAGGATGTAGCCGCTGAAGATCGACCGCTTCTCGTCGGCCGTCTCCAGGGACGAGGCGATGCGGAACAGCGAGAACGTGGTCACGCCCATCGTCCGCGCGATCAGGTCGCTCCCGTAGTGGCCGCTCGCCCACGCGATGACGGCCAGGGTGCCGCCGCCCATGACGAGCCCGATGACCACGAGCCAGATGGTGAGCGGACGCGGCAGGAGCTTCTGGTCCTTCGGCCGCGGCTTCTCCTCCATGAGACCGTCTCTCGGCTTCCCGAACCCGAGACCCATGGCCTGGAAGACGTTGACCGTGAAGTTGAGCCACATGGTCTGGAGCGGCAGGAACGGCACGCCGCCCAGGATGTTGAGGAGCGACGAGCCCAGGAACACCGTGATGTATCCGTAGCAGGCCGCCATCTGGAAGCGGATGAAGCGCATCAGGTTGTCGTAGACGTTGCGGCCGATGCTGATGGCCTTGATGATCGTGGCGTAGTTGTCGTCGGCGAGGATCATGTCCGCGGCGGCCTTGGTGACCGCCGTGCCGGTGATGCCCATCGCGATGCCGATGTCGGCCTTCTTGATGGCCGGCGCGTCGTTCACGCCGTCGCCGGTCATCGCCACGATGTGGCCCTGCTCCCGCAGGACGTCCACGAGGTGGACCTTGTCCTGGGGCGAGACCCGGCCGATGACCCCGATGTCGTCGACCTCCTTGAGCACGGTGTCGTGGTCCATCGCCTCGAACTCGGCACCGGTGATCGCCTTGCCGGGGATCCCCAGCTGCTTGGCGACCACGGCGCCCGTGACGGCCGCGTCACCCGTGATCATGCGGACGTGGACGCCGGCGCCATGGGCCTCCGCGATGGCAGCCTTCGCGGCCGGCCGCGGCGGATCGGTGATGCCGACGAGCGCGAGGAGCGTGAGGCCCTCGATGGCCTTCAGGAGGTCGCCGGTCGGGTCGAACGTGGCCGGGTCGAAGTCCTTCCGACCCGTGGCCATGAGTCGCAGCCCCTCCGTGCCCATCCGGTCGCTCTCGGCGACGTAGGCATCGCGCAGCTGCGCGATCGGGACCTCGTTCCCGTCGGGGCCATGGGCGGCCGCGGCGCGCTTGAGGAGCTGGTCCTGCGCGCCCTTGATGTAGGCCCGGACGACCTTGCGGCCGCTGTCGTCCGTCCAGTCGTGGAAGGTGGCCATGAGCTTGTACGCCGCGTCGAACGGCAGGGTCGCCACGCGCGGGTACTGGGCGCGGGTCAGGTCCGCATCGACACCGCCCTTGGCCGCGAGGACGACCAGCGAGCCCTCGTTCGGGTCGCCGATGAGGTCGCCGTCCTTGATCTCGGCATCCGAGCAGAGGGCCATCGGCAGCAGGTAGGGCTCGAGCTTGAGCTCGGGCTGTCCGGCGGCCTGGGTGATCGTGCCCTCGGTGGAGTAGCCGCTGCCGGAGATCGAGTAGCGCCGCCCGACGATGGCCATCTGGACGGCGGTCATCTGGTTCATCGTGAGGGTGCCGGTCTTGTCGGAGTTGAGCGCCGAGGTCGATCCGAGGGTCTCGACCGAGCGGAGCTGCTTCACGATGGCTCCCGCTGCCGCGAGCATCTGGGAGCCCTTCGACAGGATGGCCGTGTCGATCGCCGGGAGGGCCGTCGGGATGGCAGCGATCATGAACGCGACCGCGGTGAGGAAGAGCTCCTGGAGCGGCACGCCGCGGGCGATTCCCAGGACGAGCGACGCCGCGAGCGCGAAGGCGGCGAGGACCAGGATCTGGCGCGTCAGCCCGTTGATCTGCTTCGTCAGCGGCGTCTCCTCGGCCACGGTCGCCTGGAGCATCCCGCTGATGTGGCCCACCTGGGTGTCCATGCCGGTCGTGACGACAAGGATGACGCCCGAGCCCCGCGTGACCTGGGTGTTCATGAACGCCATGTCCGAGCGGTCGCCGAGGGCGGCGTCGGCAGCGACCGCATCCACCTGCTTGGGCGTGGGCACGCTCTCGCCGGTGAGCGCCGACTCGTCGATCTCGAGGGTCGCGGCCGTGAGGATGCGGGCGTCGGCGGGGACGAGGTCGCCCGCCTGGAGGTTGACGACGTCGCCCGGGACCAGCTGGTCCATGGGGAGATCGACGAGGTTGCCGTCCCGGCGGGTCTTCGCCGTGACGACCAGTGACTGGCTGAGGGCATCAGCCGCCGATGACGCCTTGCTCTCCTGCTTCAGGCCCATCGTCGCGTTGCCCAGGGTGAGCAGGATGAGCATGACGCCGGTGAAGAACTGGCCGGGCAGGAACAGGCAGATGATGCCCGCGACGAGGAGCACGATCTGCATCGGGTCGGCGTACTGGGCGAGGAACTGCTGCGCGCGCGAGGCCTCCTTGGCCGACGTGAACTTGTTCGGGCCGACCTTGGCCCGTCGGGCGTCGGCCTCGGCCGAGGTCAGGCCCTTGGTGACCTCGACGCCCTGCTGGCGCAGGGCGTCGTCCGGGCTGAGGGCATACCAGGCGGGGGAGCTCGCTCCCGCAGCGGGGCTCACCGCCGTGGACGAAGGCGCAGTCATGCCTTCTTTCCCTTCTTGCCGGTCTTCTTGTCGCCCGCCTTCTTGGCTGCCTTCGTGGCGACTTCCACCGCGTACGGATCCGGCGCGGCGCCGGCGGGTGCCTGCGCCTCGAGCTCGACCTTGGTGGCCAGGAGGGCATCGCGGGCTTCCTTGCTCACCTTGGGATACTGCGGATCGATCCCGATCAGGGTGTGGGCCAGGACGCCGGCCGCGGCAACCCTCGCGAACGGCTTGTCGTCGGCTGGGATCACGTACCAGGGCGCCCACGCGGTGCTGGTGTTGGAGAGGACCTCGGAAAACGCCTTCTGATACGCGTCCCAGTAGGCGCGCTCCTTGACGTCGTTGGCGCTGAACTTCCAGTTCTTGTCCGGCTCGTCGATCCGGGACAGGAACCGGCTGCGCTGCTCCTCGTTGCTGAGGTTCAGGAAGAGCTTGACAAAGCGGAAGCCCTGGTCGGTGAGGTAGTGCTCCCAGTCGTTGATCTCGCGGAAGCGGCGCTTCCAGATGCCGCGGTCCTTGAGCCTGGGCGGGATCTTCTGGCCGGCCAGGATCTGGGGATGGACCCGGACGACCAGGACTTCCTCGTAGTGGGAGCGGTTGAAGATGCCGATGTTGCCGCGCTCGGGCAGCTTCTGCTGGTAGCGCCACAGGTAGTCGTGATCGAGGTCGGTGCTGGACGGGATCTTGAAGCTGTTGACCTGGACGCCCTGCGGATTGACCCCGCTCATGACGTGGCGGATCGTGCCGTCCTTGCCGGCGGCGTCCATTGCCTGGAGCACGACAACGACGCCGTAGGTGTCCTCCGCTGCCAGGCGCATCTGGGAATTGGCGAGCAGCTCGGTGACCTCGGCGAGGATCGCCTTCGCCTCGGCATTGGACTGCTTGCGGTGGCCGGCCGCATCGAAGTCCTTCGGCAGCCGCACTCGGCGCCCGGGCTCAACCCGGAATGGCTCGATGAACTCGGCGATCCGCTTCGGCCTCAGGTCAGGCATGTGAGACGTCCTTTCGAATTGCGGCCGAACGCGACCCTCGCCCACCCGACGAGTCCCAGAGGACCTCAATATCGGCGTTCACAGCTCAAGGTCCGGGCGCCGGTCGGACTCGCTTCGGTCGCGGACGCCCGTCCTTCCCGTGGGCGACCCTATTTCGGCTGCTCCCGACGGCGGTGGCATCCTCCTCGTCGGAGGAAGCA
Organism: uncultured Chloroflexia bacterium; assembly: GCA_963831745.1. Taxonomy (GTDB): domain Bacteria; phylum Chloroflexota; class Limnocylindria; order Limnocylindrales; family CSP1-4; genus CTSoil-043. The sequence continues at coordinate 159,037 of CAWHRD010000005.1, forward strand.
CCCTCCTCCCGCCGGTCGAGCCCGTGCGTCGATGCGACCCGCCAGGCGGAGTGCCGCCGTCGACCGGTCACCATGCGTTGCGCGATCGCCGTCCTCGGCCTCACCAGCGGCCGCGCATCAGCGGGGACCCTTCCTCCGAGGGGTAGGATGCGGCCGGCCGTGACGCCGCGGAGCATGCAGCCGCGGAACCGGGCTCGCCCGTTCTCGCGGAGCCCACGGCCCCGTTTCGCAGAGGAGGAAGTCAGATGTGCCTGTTCGCGCTCTTGGCGGGCGTGTTCCCGCGGATCGCTTTCGCGGTCTATTGGATCGCCCGGCCCGGCGTGGTCGATGCGGTCTACGGGTCCTTCATCTGGCCCGTGCTCGGCCTGATCTTCCTGCCTTTCACGACGCTGATGTACACGATCCTCTGGGCCCCCGGGGTGGGTCTCTCGGGCTGGGACTGGCTTTGGGTGGGGATCGCCTTGCTGCTCGACCTCGGCCACTACGGCGCGAGCGCCTACGTCAACCGTGACAAGATCCCGGGGACGAGCTACGACACCAGTGCGTAGCAGCATCTCGGTCAGCGCGTCGCGGGCCAGGCATCATCAGCCCTCCCGCACGGCTCCGAAGCTCCGAAGCGTGTCCGCCGGACCTGAACGGACTCAGTGCCGCCCTCCGGTGAACGCGACCATCCTCGCGTCATCGGGGCCCTGGCCTCCAGGAACGCGAGCAGGGCGTTGGGCGGGTCGTGACCGTTGAGTTGGCGAGCTGACCGCCCGTGTCGCCCCGTCTGCGATCGGCCGCCGTCGCATCGTCGTCGTCGTCCGACGCGTCCGATAGCGCAGACGTGTGCAGGTCAATTCCCCTGCCGTCGGGATCACCGACCCTCCTCCGGACAGGCGGATGGCAGGTGCCGGGTCGAAGGATAGGGTCGACCCGGAGATCGACCCTTTGAGAGGAGCGTTCGATGCAGCACATTATCGGCGTCGGGATCGGCGCGATCGTCACGTACCTGTTGCTCGTCATCATGGTCGGGGGTCAGTACGCGGACAAGTACCTGCCAGCCATCATCGTCGGCGGGATCGTGGCCCTCGCGTGGCCGTGGTTCGTCGGCCTCCTCCTGGCCCGCCGGATCAAGAACAAGCGCGACGCGCAGGTCGATGCCGAAGTCGCGCGCCAAACGGCGAACAAGGGCTAGCTGGCTGGGTGACAATCCGTCACCCGGGTCGCTTGGGCCGACGCTCGCGCTTGGCTCCTCGCGGAGGGCGCAAGCGCGGCCCCGGGTGACAGTTTGAACCGCACTGGGTTTCGTCCCGACACCCGCCGGCGTGCCCCCGACGTCGGGCGTCACGTGGCCGGTGCCGCGTGGCGTCCACGCAGACGTCCTCCGGCCCGGAGGATGTTCCAGGGGCCGGATCAGACTAGCCTCGGGCCGGTCGGACTCGCTGCGGCGCCTGGATCGCAGCACGACCGGAGGAATGATCCATGAGCGAGATCACCGAGCAGCAGCTCGCCGATATTGAGGCGTTGTTCGTCCAGAACGCCGCGGCCGCCGAGAGCGATGGCGCCACGCTGACTCTCAAGGGCATCGGCGCATCGACTATCTACTTCTCCGACCGGCCCGTGCGCGAGGTCGGTCACATGACCTCCGGCCGGTTCGTAGAATACTGGGGAGAGGGAGAGAACAGCTTCCAGTCGGACCCGCCCAATGCGGTGCTCTCGTACACCGAGGGGCACCCCGGCGCGCCGCTGCAGGATGCCGTCGTCACCATCAACGACCCGCGGCTCGTCGGCGACACCCTGTCGTACAGCTTCACCGTGCTGGACGGCACCGTTCCGGCCTCGACCGGACCGGTCGTCCTGTTCATTGACCCCATCGGCCGACCCCTGTCGCCGATGTCGGTCGCGGGCGTGCGAAGGCGCCAGCGCCGCCGCGGTTGACCGCGGATCCACCGAAGGGGGGCACGCTGAGAACCCATGCCACCGTCCAACGCTCCGGACGCGTCGATGTCCCGCACCAACCCCGATGAGCAGGGCGCACATCGACGAGGCCTCCCGCTCAGCCGCCTCGAGGCGTTCAGCGACGGCGTCTTCTCGATTTCCATCACGCTCCTGGTCCTCGAGATCGCGATCCCTGTCGCCGCGGAGAAGAACCTGCTCCCCGCGCTCGTGGACGAGTGGCCGTCGTACCTCGCCTACGTGATCAGCTTCCTCACCATCGGCTGGGTCTGGATTGGGCACGCCGCCATCACGAGCCACATGCAGCGGGCCGACGGGCTGTTCCTGCGGCTGAACCTCCTGCTCCTGCTGTTCGTTGCCTTCCTGCCCTTCCCGACCCGGCTGATGGCCGACTACTTCGGCAACAGCGAACCCGAGCGGATCGCGGTCGTCTTCTAGGGTTCGTCCTCCTCGCCATCGCCGCCCTGATCACCGCCCTGTGGCGCTACGCGAAGGGAACCCACGAGCTCCTCCGGGCTGATGTGTCTGACGACGAGCTCGCGGCGCTGGCCGCGAAGTCGACGCCCGGCCTCGTGCTCCTCGTCCTCGCGACCGCCGTGGGGTTCGTCCTGCCCACCCTCAGCGCCCTCTGCTTCCTCGCCGTGTCAGCCTTCCTCGTCATCCCGTTCCGGGAGATCCTCGGCGCCATCCGCGGTCGCGGCCGCGGCAGGGGCTGACGCCGGAAGCCCATCACGCGTTTCACCGCCGCCTCGATGGCCTCGAGGATGGGACGCTCACCTCGTGCCGAGATCCGCGAGCGGATCGGGAAACGTACCGCCCGGATGCGCGACTGCGGATGCTAGGAGGCTGGAGCGGCTCCTGCGGTCCCTCCCTCGGCCAGACCGTCGGCACCGTGGTCGACCTCCCCAGGCACGGGGCCGTCACCAAGGACCAGGAGTCCCGTCCGCCACGTCGTCGCGATCACTCCGATGAAGGGCACCACGAGAAACATCCCGGCAATCCCCGCCAGGGCTGCGCCCGCCGGGATGGCGAGCAGGACGATGGCCGGGTGGATGTTGACCGCTCGGCCATACACGATGGGCGCAACGAAATTCCCCTGGACGACGTTGAAGACGATGGTGTAGACGCCCATGATCGCCGC
>CAWHRD010000006.1:0-1545019 GCA_963831745.1 uncultured Chloroflexia bacterium
CAATGTATGCTCGGCGGGGGTAAATTCTTGTTGCTGTCAATGTCGGAGGATACGATACGCATGCAGATTTCCGTCCTCACGCAACGACGCGTCGCCGTGCATGTTCGCAAGCTTCGCGTGGCGTGACGGAATAGGCCTTCCGCACCCAGCCGGGTTCGCCGCGCGGTCGGCGAGCCGCTACCCGTGTCAAAGCGGCGCCTAGCCAGGGTTGTGCCTCTTAAGGATTTACGAAACTGGCCTTTGGCTGGGCAGCGGGTGTTCGCGGCGGCTGGCTGGTGACGCCGCAGGTTCTCAGCCATGGCAATAGTCCGGCTTCACCAGTGCGCGCTTCTCCTACGCCGACTCTCGGCGACAGTGCCGGTGGCCGGGTGCGGCAGTCGCAACCGCCAGCCTCACCGGGGTGGCGGTCAGGAGTTCGGCGTCGAGAGGCCGCGCAGATCGCTCGGCAAACCGGGCAGGTCACCACCCTTCGCGCTCGATCGTGGCCATGATCGAAGCCTGCAAATGCCGGCAATAGAAAGTGCCGAGCGCCATGGCGAAGTCGGCTTTCTTTTGGTCGAAGGTGGTCTCGAATTGCGGCCCAAGCTCCTCCTGCGCCGACGCTTGCGGCCCGCAGATCGCCACCACCCAGCGCCGCCCTTTTGGCGGTCGTTCGCCGTCGGCCGCGAGCCGCGCCTGCAACTGCTCGGCCGCCTGTTTGAAGGCGAGGCCCCAATAATCCAACATGTATTTATCCTGCGCGTTTCGCACGCCGCCGGATAGCCAATTGAACGCCGTGTATTCGTAAGGGTGCAGGCGCACCATGTCGCTCACCGGCAGCGCGACGGCGCCGACGAAGATCGCGGCCAGCGCGGTCAGCGCCGCCTTGCCGTAGGGCTGCACCCGCTCGACGATCCAGGCCGCGCCGAGGCCGCCCAGCGCCGCGAAGGGCGGCACCACGAAGACGAAATGGCGCAGTCCGTTGTAGAGCGCCGGCCGCATCAGCATGGCCAAGGCGATGGGCAAAATTGGCGAAAGCGCCACCAGGATGAGGCCGGCGCGGCGGTTGACGGTCACGCTCCGGCGTGCGGCGGCGGCGAAGGCGACCAGCATTCCTATCAGTCCGAGCGCCAGTATGACTTCCGGCAGCTTGAGCACGAACAAATGCGGCAAGTAACTCGCCGGCATATTGGGGACGGGTATCAGCCGGCCCTCGTACAGCTCGTCCCAAGGTTTTTCGAAAACGTATCGAAATACTCCGCCGCGTACAGCGGATTGAGCGGCGAGTGAACCGACCAAGGCCACAACAGGCCCATGATCAAATAGCCGAGGGCCAAGGCCGGCAGCAGCGTCCAGAGGAATTGACCGCAACGCTGCATCGCCGTTTTCCAGCCGCCGGCGTTTGCTTCGGCAACGACAACCAATATCAGCGCGGCAAGGCCGACCGGCGCGGCGAGGCCGGCCAGCACGCGCGAGCCGAACGCCAGCCCGAGACCGACACCGGCGAGTACGACCGTGCGCGCGTCCGGCTGCGGATATTCGTCGAAGGCGCGCACCAGTCCCAGCAGTAGCACCGCCATCGCGGTGGCGAAGGGCGCGTCCTTCGCATTCATGAACATGTGGCCGTAAAACAGCGGGCAGGCGGCGAGCAGCACGAGCGCGATCAGGCCCGCGCCGGGTCCGCCGATGCGCCGCCCCAGCCGCCAGGTGACGAACAGTCCGACAATGCCGACCGCCGCCCCACTAGCGGCGCGTCTCGAACAGGCCGAACGGCAGCACCTTGGCGGCGAGCGCCGCCGCCATGTCGAAGCCGCCGCCGTATTTGTAGAGGTTGACGAAGGAAAGCGCGCGCGTGTCGGCAAAGCCCGAGCCGTAAAGCTTGAGCAGCAGGTCGCCGTATTGCGAGTGGGTATAGTCGTCCCAGCCCAGCCCGTAGTCGCGGAAGGTTATCCCCTGCGACCAGCGCGACCGCGAGAAGAATAACGGCGATGCGATCGGCAGAAGAATAAGTAGCCGATCGCATGCCGGACATCTTTTCGTCGAGAAGACAAAGAATTTGCCGAACATCTACAACGAGAAAATCAAGAAGAAGGATATCGCCATCACCTGGGCCGGAAGGTGATCGAGGAGAAGCTCCCCGACATCACCGACTTCGCGCGGGTCTACCTGGGCGTCGAGCCGTTCACGGAGCCCGTCCCGATCGTGCCGACCGCGCACTACGCGATGGGCGGCATCCCGACCGACCTGCAGACGCGCGTCCTCCGCGACGAGCGCAAGACGCCGGTGCCGGGGCTCTTCGCGGCCGGCGAGGCGGCCTGCGTCTCCGTCCACGGGGCCAACCGGCTGGGCACGAACTCGCTCGTCGACCTGCTGGTCTTCGGCCGGCGCGCCGGCCTCCAGATGGCGGCCTACTGCCGCGAGGCGGAGATGCCGGGCATCCTCGACGACGCCGACGCCCCCGTCCGCGCCGAGATCGAGGAGCTGCGGGCGCGGCCGGAGGGCGAGAGCCCGGCCGGCCTGCGGGCCGAGCTGGCGGCGACGATGATGGAGCACGTCGGGGTCTTCCGGACCGGCGACATGCTCGCCACCGCGGTCCGGGACGTGGCCGGGATCCGCGAGCGCTACGCGCGCGTCCGCGTGCAGGACCGCGGCCGGGCCTTCAACACCGACCTCCTCGAGGCCCGCGAGCTCGGCTATCTCATCGACAACGCGGAGGCCATGGCCGCCTCGGCCCTGGCCCGGACGGAGAGTCGCGGCGCGCACTCGCGGGAGGACCACCCCGAGCGCGACGACGCGGGCTGGCTCAGCCACTCGCTGGCCTTCCGGGGCGAGTCCGGCCCGACGCTTCGGTACAAGCCGGTGACGATCACCCGCTTCGAGCCGAAGCCGCGCACGTACTGAGCCGGGAGCCACGCGCCATGCAGGTCGACCTCCGCATCCTCCGCTTCGACCCCGAGCGTGACACCGCGCCCCACTGGGAGCGGTACGCGGTCGAGGCCGAGCCGATGGACCGCGTCCTGACCCTGCTCCACGCCGTGAAAGCGGAGCAGGACGGCACGCTGACTTTCCGCCGCTCGTGCGGCCACGGGGTCTGCGGCTCGGATGCCATGCTGATCAACAACCGGAACCGCCTCGCCTGCAAGATCCGGGTCGACCAGCTGGGGAAGAGGATCACGGTGGCGCCGCTGACGGGCCTGCCGGTCGTCAAGGACCTCGTGGTGGACATGGAGGGCTTCTTCGCCAAGTACCGGAGCGTCCAGCCGTTCCTGGTCAACGACACGCCACCCCCTTCGCGCGAGCGGCTCCAGAGCCCGGCGGACCGGGCGCGCTTCGACGACACGACGAAGTGCATCCTGTGCGCCGCCTGCACGACGTCCTGCCCGTCGTTCTGGGCCCGGCCGTCGTACGTCGGGCCCGCGGCGATCGTCAACGCCCACCGCTTCATCTTCGACAGCCGCGACGAGGCGGCCGACGAGCGGCTCGAGATCCTGGCCGACCAGGACGGCGTCTGGCGCTGCCGGACCACGTTCAACTGCGTCGACGCCTGCCCGCGCGGCATCAACGTCACGCGGGCCATCCTCGAGGTGTCGCGGGCCGCCGTCGAGCGGTCGGTCTGAGCGGCATGGGCCCGCGCCGGCTCATCGTCCGGACCGACGGCGCCGCCCGCGGCAACCCCGGGCCCGCCTCCGCCGGCGCCGTCCTCGTCGACGCCGACGCTCCCGGTGCCGAGCGGCCCGACGCGCCGCCGATCGCGACGATCTCCGAGGCGCTCGGGCGCCAGACGAACAACGTCGCGGAGTACACCGGCGTCCTGCGCGCCCTGGCTCTCGCGGATGAGCTGGGGGCGGAGGAGGTGGCGCTTCTGCTGGACTCGATGCTGATCGTCGAACAGCTGCGGGGCCGCTGGCGCGTCAAGGACGCCAAGCTGGCCCCGCTCCATGCCGAGGCGATGGCCCGGCTGGGCCGCTTCCGGGCCTGGAGCGCCCGCCACGTCCCGCGCTCCGAGAACCGCGCCGCCGACGCGCTCGCCAACGAGGCGCTCGACCGCGTCGCCGCCGGCGGCCCTGCGGCCGTCGTCCGCCGGCCGGGGGAGGGGATCCGTTCCGAGGCGGGGGCGCGCCTCGCCGACGCGCCGGCCCCCGACGCCGACCCGTCACCCGCCGCCGGGCCGCGAGCGCGACGGGCGAGCGGGCGCGACCAGCTGCCGCTCGGCCTGGAGCCGGGCTTCGATCCCGGGGATCCGGGCCCGGAGGCGGGCGAGCTGCGGGTCCGGATCCTGGGCTCCGGGACGAGCACCGGCGTCCCCCGGATCGCCTGCGACTGCGCGACGTGCACGTCCGACGACCCGCGCGACGTCCGCCTGCGCGCATCGGCGCTCCTGGCCTGGGGGGCGCGCCGGGTCGTGATCGACTGCGGGCCCGACTTCCGGGCCCAGGTGCTCGCCGCCGACCTGGATCGCCTCGATGCCGTGCTCCTCACGCACGAGCACCAGGACTCGACCGGGGGCCTGGACGACCTCCGCAGCTTCAACGAGATCGCCGGCGGCTACCTCCCGGTCCACGCCCTGGGCGCGACCCTCGAGCCGGTCATGCGGCGCTTCGCCTATGCCTTCGAGCCGGGCCAGCCCCGGTACCGCGGCCTGCCGATGCTGCGACCGGTGGCCATCGACGGCCCGTTCGAGATCGCCGGGCGTCGGTTCGTGCCCGTTCCCGTCGTCCACGGCGACGTGGCGATCACGGGCTTCCGGACGGGCGGCCTGGCCTACGTGTCGGACGTCAAGCGGATCGAGGTGCCGTCGCTGGCCCTGCTCCGCGACCTCGACCTGCTGGTCATCAGCGCCCTGCGGGAGCGCCCGCACCCGACGCACCAGACCGTGGACGAGGCACTGGCCGTGATCGCCGAGCTGCGCCCGCGGCGCGCCGTGCTGACTCACCTCGACCACGACCTGCGCCATGCGGTCGTGGCAGCCCGCCTGCCGGCGGGCGTCGAGGTCGCCGTGGACGGGCTGGAGCTGCGAGTCCCGCGCTGAGCCGGGTACCCTCCCGGCCGCGCCGGGGAGCCCACTCGGCCGCGGCAGGCGCGCAGCGGGCCGAGGGGTAGAATCCCCAGGCCAGCGAGGCGATCGGACGGTCGCGCGCGACCGGGCAACCGGGAGCGTGAGGAACGTCCGGGCTCCCCGGCGCAGGGTAGCGGGTAACGCCCGTCCGCCGCGAGGCGAGGACCAGCGCCACAGAGACGAGTCCGCCGCCGGGCGACCGGCGGCGGGGTGAAACGCGGCAAGCTCTACCCGGAGCAAGGCCAAATAGGAGAGCGCGTCCCGGCTTGCCGGGGCACCGGCGCGCCGCCGGAGCTCTCGGGTCGGCCGCACGAGCCGCCGGGCAACCGGCGGCCCAGATGGATGACCGTCACCGCGCCCCCATCGGGGGGACGGCGGTACAGAACCCGGCGTACAGGTCGCCTCGCTGGCGCCCCCGCCCGCGCCGCACGCCTGCCCGGCGTCAGTCCTCGTCGGCCCGGAAGATCCCCGCCGCGGTGCAGCCGTTGCAGACCATGAGCGCGCTTTCGAGGTCGCCCAGGGGCATCGGCAGCGAGCGGTCCGGGAAGAGGCAGTCCACGTCGTAGGTGCGCTCGGTGCGCCGGTCGACGGCCGTCACCCGGCGAAACGTGCAGCGCTTGATCCGCGGGGCCGCGAGGAACGGCCCCGGGGTCGGCGCGACGGTCGGCTGGGCGAGGGCCATGGGCTCGGGCATCCTCATGCGCGTGCCGGACGGGCTCGGCGGGGCAGACTAGCACCGGCCGTCGCCCGCACGCAAGGCGAAGAAGGTACTGGCCGGACGGGGTCCAACGGCCCGCGGCCCCCGCCCGCGGCGCCGTCGGCGGACCACCCGGGCACCCCCCCTGCACGCCGCGGTTTCCGTGGTTCCGAGCCCCGAGATACCCATTGACTGCCGCCTCCCGCGGTGTATGATCCCACCTCAGTGGCACAAAGTGGTGCCTAGTGGTGAATCCGGGATCGGCCAGGTGGAGGGACCCACGCCGGCCCCGGGGCGGACCAGAGGGATCCCGGACAGGTGTTCACCGGCGAGTACCGGCACTCGGTGGACGCGAAGGGGCGGCTCGCCGTCCCCGCGAAGTTCCGAGCGCAGCTCGACAGCGGAGCGTTCGTCTCCCGCTGGATGGACGCCTGCCTTGCCATCTGGCCCCGCGCGGACTGGGAGCGCCTCGCCGCCAGGGTCGCGGCGCTCCCGACCGTGGAGAACGCTGGAGCCCGCCTCGCCGCCCGGTTCCTGTTCGGGAACGCCGTGGAGGTGGTGTGGGACGCCCAGGGCCGCTTCGTCCTCCCGTCCTACCTCCGCGAGGCGGCCGGGCTGGCGAACGAGGCGGTCATCGTCGGCGCGCTCGACCACGCGGAGATCTGGACACCGGCCGGCTGGGACGACTACCGGAAGGCGCTCGAGGACCCGGGTGAGCTGGCGAGGGCCTTCTCGGGGCTGGGCATCTAGCGGCACTACATGCGCTTCCAGGGTCCGCTCGGGATCCGCACGTCGTTGGTGGAGAAGACATGGAGGAAGGGCACCGGCCGGTGCTCGCGGAGGAGGTCATCGAGATGCTCGCCCCGCGCCCCGGCAGCCTCCAGGTCGACTGCACCGTCGGCGGCGGTGGGCACACCGAGCGGATCCTGGAGGCCGCCAGCCCGGACGGCCGCGTCCTCGGGCTCGACGCCGACCCCGCCGCCATCGCGCGGGCGGGGGAGCGGCTCGCCCGGTTCGGCGATCGGCTCTGCCTGCGGCAGGCGAACTTCCGGGAGCTCGGCGAGGTCGCCCCGGCGGCCGGCTTCGCGACGGTGGACGGGATCCTCCTCGATCTCGGCCTCAGCTCGCAGCAGCTGGCCGACGCGGAGCGCGGCTTCGGGTTCCGCGCCGGCGGCCCGCTCGACATGCGCTTCGATCCCTCGCACGGCGAGCCGGCCTCCGCCCTCCTCGCCCGCCTCGACGAGGCGGCTCTCGCGGACCTCTTCCGGCGCTACGGCGAGGAGCCGCACGCGCGGCGGATCGCGCGGGCGATCGTCTCGGCCCGGAGCGCCGCGCCGATCGCCACCGCGGAGCGCCTCGCCGCGGTCGTCGAGGGCGCCGTGCCGCGGCGTCCCGGGCCGCGCGGCCGGATCCACCCGGCGACCCGCGTCTTCCAGGCCCTGCGGATCGCCGTCAACGGGGAGCTGGAGTCGCTCGAGCTGGTCCTCGCGGCGGCCCTCGACCTGCTGCGTCCCGGCGGGCGCCTGGTCGTCCTCAGCTACCACTCCCTCGAGGACCGGATCGTCAAGCGCTTCGTGGCCGCCGAGCGACGCGGCTGCGTCTGTCCCCCCGCGTTTCCCGTCTGTGTCTGCGGTCGGGCACCCCGCCTCCGTCCCGTCGGCCCCCAGCCGGCGATGCCGTCGGATGCGGAGATCGCCAGCAATCCACGCGCCCGGAGCGCCCGACTCCGGACCGCCGAGCGGCTCGCAGCGTGAGCCGCGCCCGTCGTCGCGAAGGAGGGCTCCGTCGATGAGCAAGCGCCACCAGGCCAGCCGGCGTCGCACCTACGGGCGGCGCCTGCACGAGGTTCGCGAGCGCCGCGACCACCTTTGGCCCGCGGACGACGCGGAGCGCGACCTCGTCGAGGAGGGCCTCGCCCCGAGCGAGGCAGCCGTCGCCGACCACCGGTCGTCCGCCTACGGCGCGACGTGGGTCGGGCTCGAGTAGTGGCGGGGTACGCGGGCGCCCGACCGCGATCGGGACTCCTGGGCCGACGAGGCGCCGCGGCGCCACGCGGGCTGCCGCGCGATCCGGGCGCCGGCGCCCTGCCGCGCCGCCGGGTCCGCTCGGGCTCGGCCGTCCGGGCCCAGCGGCGATCCGGGCGCACCGGCATCCTCGTCGCCGGCATCGTCGTGACCTTCGCGCTCGGGTTCGTCTCGCTGGCTCAGACGGTCCGCGTCTCGTCAACCCAGGTCGAGCGGGACCAGCTGGCGAGCGAGCTGCGGATCCTGCAGGACGAGCAGGGCCAGCTGCGCTCCGACCTCTACCGGCTGGGCCGCGAGCCGGCGGTCCGCAAGCAGGCCCTCGACGCCGGCCTGGGCCAGCTCGTCGACCCGCTCATCGTGCCGGCCCGCTGACGTCATGCTCGGCCGGACCGACAGCCGCTCGCGGGCGCTCCTGCTCCTGGTGGCCATCCTGGTGTTCGGCATGGCCTGCGTCGGGCGCCTCGGCTACTGGCAGCTGGCGCGCCACGACTGGCTCGTCGCGCGGGCCCGGGAGCAGACGCTGGTCCGCACCGAGGTCCCCTCGGACCGGGGCACGATCTACGACCGCAGCGGCACCGTGGCGCTGGCCACGACCATCAGCCGCGACCGCCTCGTCGCCTTCGCTTCGCAGCTTTCCGGCGACACGGCCGAGGCCGTGGCGCGACGCGACCGGATCGGCGCCAGCCTCGTCTCGATCCTCGGCCTCGGCGGCACGGACGCCTCGAGCCTGCGGGAGCGTCTCGCCTCCGGCCGGGCCTACGTGGTGCTCGCCCGGGGCCTCGACGCGTCCCAGTCGGCGGCGATCCGGGCCGCCATCGCCACGGGCGACCTCGCGCAGGTCCGCCTCGAGCCCGAGCCGGTGCGCGTCTACCCGCTGGAGGGCGGCGCGCCGGACACGACCCTGGCGGCGCACATCCTCGGCTTCGTCAACCGCGACGGCGGTGGCCAATACGGGGTGGAGGGGCGCTGGCAGGAGGCCCTCGCCGGCTCGCCGCGCGTGATGCTGGCGGAGCGGGACGCCTCCGGCCAGCCGAACCTCGCGACGGCCCAGACCCTGACGGCCGGCAGCGGCGGTGCCGACCTGACGCTGACGATCGACACGAGCCTCCAGCTGGCCCTCGAGCGCGAGGTGTACGCGGCCTGGGTCGCGGACCGGGCCAGAAGCGTCTCCGGCGTCGTGATGGATCCCCGCAGCGGCGAGATCCTCGCCGAGGCGACCTACCCCTCGTACGACGCGAACGCCTACGGCGTCGTCGCGGAGAAGGACCCGGGGCGCTTCGTGGACCCGATCGTCTCCTCGGTGTACGAGCCGGGCTCCGTCTTCAAGATGATCACGGCCGCGGCCGTCATCGAGCACGGTGTCGTGACCCGCACGTCGCCGGTGAGCGACCAGGCCGTGCTCCGCCTCGACGGCGGCAGCGCCAAGGTCACGAACGCCGACCGCGGGTCGAAGGGCCGCCTGACGTTCCAGGACGCCGTGGCCTGGTCGCGCAACGTCGTGATGTCGAAGGTCGCCCTGCGCCTCGGGCACAGCGCGCAGGCCGCGGCGAAGGCGCTCCACGAGACGTGGGCCAAGCTGGGCTTCGGGACGCGGACCGGGGTCGACCTGGCCGGCGAGGTGCCCGGCATCGTCCGCGACCCGGCGACGTCGACGTGGCGCCAGATCGACGTGGCCAACGGCTCGTTCGGGCAGGGGGTCGCGGTGACCCTCCTCCAGCTCGCGACCGCCTACAGCGCGATGGTGAACGGCGGCATCCTCCCCACTCCCCATGTCGTCCAGCGAATCGGCGAGGAGGCGGCCGTGGCCGGCGACCGGGGGCGCGTCCTGACCCCGACGCTGTCGGCCGAGCTGGTCAAGATCATGCGCCGCGTCCCGATGGCGGTGCCGTTCTACAAGGATCGGACCCTCATCCCGGGCTATGTCGTCGGCGGCAAGACCGGCACCGCGCAGATCTGGGACGCCGAGAAGCGGCGCTGGAAGGCCCGCTTCAACTACTCGTTCGTCGGGTTCGTCGGGCGCTCGAGCGCGGACGTCGTCGTCGGCGTTCGGATCGAGGAGGGCACCCCCACGGTCGAGCAGATCGGGCAGATCGAGATGCCCGTCGAATCGTTCGAGCTCTTCCGGCGGATCGCCACGGACGCCATGACGACCCTCGACCTGGCCCCAGTCCGCACCGGCGGCGCGGCCTCGCCGAGCCCCGCGACTCCGTGAGCCCGGCCTGTGCGACACTCCCGGCCGTGACGACCGAGCCGGACGCCCGGGACGACGCCGAGCCGCCGCCCGCCGCTCCCCTCACCGCCGACGAGCTCGTCGCGGCGACGGGGGGCACGCTGCTCCGCCGCTCCGCCCGCCCGGTCCGGGGCGCCGCGGTCGACTCTCGCCTCGTGACACCGGGGTGTCTCTTCGTGGCCCTGCCCGGCGAGCGCACGGACGGCCACCTCCACCTCGCCGCGGCCGCGTCGTCCGGGGCCGCGGCGCTCCTGGTGAGCCGGCCGCTCGACGAGGCCGACCTGGCCGCGCTCGGGGACGTCAGCGTCGTCAGGGTCGCCGACGGGCTGGCCGGCCTCCACGCCGTCGCGGCGGCCTGGCGGGCCCGGTTCTCGCCGCTCGTCGTGGGGATCACCGGCAGCGTCGGCAAGACGTCGACGAAGGAGGCCACGGCCGCCGTCCTCGAGGCCGCGATGCCGACGCTCAAGAGCGAGGGCAACCAGAACAACGAGGTCGGGCTGCCGCTGACCCTCCTCCGCCTCGGCCCCGAGCACCGGGCGGCGGTGCTCGAGATGGGGATGTACGTCGGCGGCGAGATCGCCACCCTCGCCGCGCTCGGGCGCCCGTCGATCGGCGTCGTGACCGCCGTCGCCCCGGTCCACCTGGAGCGGGCCGGCTCGCTCGAGGCGATCGAGAGCGCCAAGGCCGAGCTGGTGGAGGCGCTGCCGCCCGGCGGGACGGCCGTGCTCAACGGGGACGATCCCCGGGTCCGGGGGTTCGGGTCGCGGACCCCCGCCGGCGTGGTCACCTACGGCCTCGACGGCGGGGTCCACGTCACGGCCGAGGCCATCGTGGCGCGGGGCGCCGCGGGCTCGCGGTTCGAGGTCGTCGCGCGCTCGCCGCGCCGGGCCCGGATCCGGGTCGAGATCAGCGCCCTCGGCCGGCACAGCGTCCAGAACGCCCTCGCGGCCGCGGCCGTCGGGCTCGTGGCGGGCGTCGGCGACGAGGCGATCGCCGCCGGGCTGGCCCTCCCGTGGGGCCGTGCCTCGGCGCACCGCGGACTCCTCGTGGAGGTTCCCGGCCTGACGATCCTCGACGACACGTACAACGCCTCGCCGCCGGCGATGCTCGCCGCGCTGGACGTCCTCGGCTCGCTGCCCGGGCGACCCGTCGCCGTGCTCGGCGAGATGCTGGAGCTGGGCGCCCTCCACGAGGCGGGCCACCGCGACGTCGGGCGCGCCGCGGCACGGGTCGCGGCCGAGCTCGTCGTCGTGGGCGCCCCCGCCGCCGGGATCGCCGAGGGCGCCGTCGCGGCCGGCCTCGACGCCACACGGGTGCACCTCGCAGCCGATCGCGACGCCGCGCTCGCGGTCCTGTGGTCCATCCTCCGGCCGGGCGACGCGGTCCTGGTCAAGGCCTCGCGCGGCGCGGCGCTGGAGTCGATCGTGGACGCCCTGGCCGCCGGCATCGCCGGCCCGGGAGGCGGCGGCCTGGAGGGCGGCCACCCGGAGCGCGGCACCCGGGAGGGCGGCCGGTGACCGTCGAGCTGATCCAGGGGATGCTGCTGGCGTTCGCGATCATGGTGATCGTGATGCCGGCCTTCCTCCGGCTGATCGGCTGGGCCGGGTTCGCGAAGCAGATCCGGGTGGAAGGCCCGGAGGGGCACCTGACCAAGGCCGGGACGCCGACGTCGGGTGGGGCGCTGATCCTGGCCGTCGTGATCGGCCTGGCCCTGCTCTTCGGCCTGGTCGACGCCTCGACGTTCGCGCCGATCGCGACGCTGGCGCTCGTTGGTGGCCTGGGGCTGGCGGACGACTGGCTCAACGCCCGGACGGGCGACGGCATCCGCGCGCGCCAGAAGATCCTCTGGCAGGTCGTCGTCGCCCTGTTCGCCGCGTGGCAGATCCAGGACACCTACGACATCGTGGCGATCGCGGTGCCGTTCGTCGGCGCCGTCGCGATCGACCCGTGGGCCTACATCGCCTTCGCGGCGTTCGCCATCGTCGCCATGAGCAACGGGGTCAACCTGACCGACGGCCTCGACGGGCTGGCGGGAGGGACCCTGGTCTTCTCCTTCGTCGCCTTCCTCATCATCGCCCTGCTCAACAGCCCGGCGCAGCCGAACCTCGCGCTGCTGTGCGCGCTGCTCATCGGCGCCCTCCTGGGGTTCCTCTGGTTCAACGCCCATCCGGCCCAGGTGTTCATGGGCGACGCCGGCTCCCTCTCGATGGGCGCGGCGCTGGCGGTCATCGCGCTCATCACCGGCCAGATCCTGATCCTGCCCCTCGTCGGCCTCGTGTTCGTCATCGAGACGCTGTCGGTCGTCCTGCAGGTGGGGTACTTCAAGGCGACCCACGGCCGCCGCATCCTGCGGATGTCGCCCCTCCACCACCACTTCGAGCTGGGCGGCTGGGCGGAGACGAAGATCACGATGCGTTTCTGGATCGTGGCGGTGCTCTCGGGGCTCCTCGGGATCACCCTCTTCCTGGCCAGCCTCCAGAGGCTGGTGTGAGCATGGGCCAGCGCTTCGACCTCGACGGCCTCGACCTCGCGGGCGTGCGCGCCGGCGCCCTGCGCGAGGTGCCGGTGACGGTCCTCGGGTTCGCCCGCACCGGGATCGCGCTGGCGCGCTTCTTCGTGGACGCCGGCGCCCGGGTGACGGTCTACGACGGCAAGCCTGCCGCGGCCCTCGCCGACGCCGTCGCGGCACTCGGCGGACGCCCCGTCGGCCTCGCCTGCGGGCCGGAGGTCGATCCGGCAGCCTCGTGGGCCGACGCCGCGATCGTCGCCTTCAGCCCGTCGATCACGCCGGGCTTCCCGACCACCGAGCCGCGCCTGCGCGCGGCGCTCGACGCCCTGGCGGCCCGGGCGGCCCGCGGCGAGCCGGGGACGCCGGCGCTGATCTCCGAGCCCGACCTGTTCCTGCGGCTCTGCCCGGCCCCGACAATCGGCGTGACCGGGACGAAGGGCAAGACCACGACCTCGGCCCTGGCGGCCCACCTCCTGGCCGGCGACCCGGTGCACCCCGTCGTCCTCGGCGGGAACATCGGGACGCCGCTGGTCGATCGCCTGGGCGACCTCACGCCGGCGCATCGCGTCGTCGACGAGCTGTCCGAGCTCCAGCTGCCGAGCCTCTCCCGGGGGACGAGCGTCGGGGTCTACACCAACGTGACCGCCGACCACCTCGACCGGCACGGGTCGCTCGAGGCCTACCGGCGGGTGAAGCGCCGGCTCGCGGAGCTGGTCGACCCCGACGGGGCCCTCGTCCTCAACCTCGACGACCCGGTCGTCGGCGCCTACGCCGCCCTCGGCGCCACGCCGACGGTCGGCTACCGCCTGGCGCGGCCGATCGGCGGCGGCCTCGGGGTCGTCGACGGCTGGGTGGTGGCCGCCGGCGTCGAGCGCCTCCCGCTCGCCGGCGGCGGCGTCGCGGCCGCCGGGCCCGGGGGCCGGATCCTGCCGGTCGACGAGCTGCCGTTGCCGGGTCGGCACAACCTCTCCAACCTGCTCGCGGCGACCGGGGCCGCGCTCCTGTTCGGCGTCGCCCCCGACGCGATCCGGCGCCAGGCCGGCACCTTCCGCGGCGTGGAGCACCGCCTCGAGCTCGTCGCCGAGGTCGACGGCGTGCGCTTCGTGAACGATTCCCAGGGGACCCAGCCGGACGCCGTGGCGGCCGCGGTGCGCAGCTTCGAGCCGCCGCTGGTCCTGATCGCCGGCGGCCGGGACAAGGGGGTCGACCTCGCCGGCCTCGCGCCGGTCGTGGCGGAGCGCGCCGCGGCCGCCATTCTCATCGGCGAGAGCGGGCCGGCGCTGGCGCGCCTCTTCCGCGCCGCCGGCGTCGCGCTCGTCGAGGAGGCCGTGACGCTCGACGTCGCCCTGCCGCGCGCCGAGGCGATCGCCCGGGAGCTGCTGGCCGGCGCCCCGACCGGGTCCGTCGCGACTGTGCTGCTCTCGCCGGCGGCCGCCAGCTTCGACCAGTTCAGCGATTACGCCGCCCGCGGACGCGCCTTCAAGGACGGGGTCGCGGCCCTGGCCGCGGCGCGCGCCGCGGTCCCGAGGAGGTGACGATGGGATCCGCCGACCGCACGCGCCCACCGGGCCGCCCGGTTGCTGCGCCGCCCCGCACCGGGGTCCGCGGGGCCGCCCCGGCGCCCGGAGGCGCCCTCGCGCCCAGGACCGCCCGCGCGTCGGTGCGGGCGCCCGCCGCCGTGCGCGCCGAGGCCGCGCCCGTGGCCCCGCCCGCGGGCGCCGTGCGGCGTCACGGGCCCGACACCGTCGTCGTCCTGGCCGTCCTGGCGCTGACCGCCCTGGGGCTCCTCGTCGTCTACTCCTCGTCCGCCATGGACGGCTACCTCTCGCAGGCCGACCCCTTCGCGACGCTCGGCCCGCAGCTCCAGTGGGCGGCGGTGGGCCTCGCCGGGATGCTCGTCGCCATGCGGGTCGACTACCGCTGGCTGCGCGTCGTCTCGCTGCCCCTCCTGCTCGTGGCGGCGGTGCTCCTGGTCCTGATCCAGGTCCCGGCCTTCCAGGTGACCGTCAGCGGCTCGGCCCAGTGGCTGAAGCTGCCCGGGCTGCCGGCCGTCCAGCCGAGCGAGATGGCGAAGCTCGCCCTGGTCGTCTACCTGGCCCACTGGATGGCGCGGCGGGGGAGCGCCGTCGCCGGGTTCTCGACCGGCCTCGTGCCCTTCGTCGTGATCGTGGCGCCGTTCGTCCTGCTGGTCTTCAAGTCGCCCGACATCGGCTCGGCCGGCGTGCTCGGCGTCACGGCCGTCGTGATGATCTTCCTCGCCGGGGCGAACCCGCTCTACCTGCTCGGCCTGTCGGCCGCGGCGGCCGCGGCGGCCGCGCTCCTGCTCAAGGACTACCAGGTGGCCCGCCTGCAGTCATTCGTGGACCCGTTCGCCGATCCGGCCGGGACCGGGTATCACGCCGTCCAGGGCCTCCTGGCGATCGGCCTCGGAGGGCTCGTCGGCCAGGGCCTCGGCGAGCGCGCCGCGGCGGCCGGCATCGTCCTGCCGAACGCCCACAACGACTACATCTTCGCGGTGGTCGGCCAGGAGTTCGGGTTCCTCGGGGCGGTCGGCGTGATCGGGCTCTTCTGCCTCCTGGCGTACCGCGGCGTCCGGATCGCGCTGGCGGCGCCGGACACGTTCGGCGGGCTCCTCGCGGCGGGCATCACCGCGTGGCTCTGCCTGCAGGCGTTCGTCAACATCGGCGTCGTCGTGACGCTGCTCCCCGTCACGGGGATCACGCTCCCGTTCGTCTCGGCTGGCGGCTCCTCGCTGATCGTCAGCCTCGTCGCGGCGGGGATCCTCCTGTCGGTCTCGCGCGAGACCGCGCTGAGTGGAGGATGGGTGCATGCGAGTGGTGATCGCGGCCGGCGGAACGGGCGGGCACATCTACCCGGCTCTCGCCGTCGCTCGGTCCCTGCGCGCGCGCCCGGCGGCGCCTGAGCTGGCCTGGATCGGCGGTCGGCGCGGCCTGGAGGCCGGGCTCGTCCCGCCGTCCGGGATCCCGCTCCGGCGCCTGGCGCTGCGCTCGCTGCGCAGCACGGGCCGGGACGTCCACCTCGTGCTGGACCCCCTGCGCCTTGCCGCATCGCTCCCCCAGGCCCTCTGGCTCCTGCTCCGTCGGCGACCCGACGCGGTCTTCACGACCGGCGGCTACGTCGCGATCCCGGTGCTGATCGCGGCCCGCCTCCTGCGGGTCCCGACGGTCCTGTGGGACGGCAACGTCGTCCCCGGTCGCGCGGTCCGGGCGACCGCCCGCCTCGCCGGCGCCGTCGCGGTCACCGACCCGCGGACGTGCGCCGCGCTCCGGGCCGGCCGCTGCTACGAGACCGGCACCCCGATCCGCGACCCCCGCTCGGTCGACCGCGAGGCGGCGCGCACCCGCCTGGGGATCCCGGCCGGCGAGCGCCTCCTGCTGATCTTCGGCGGCTCGCAGGCCGTGCGGCGCTTCACGGCGGCGGTCACCGAGGCGCTGCCGGGGCTCGTCGAACGCTGCACGGTCCTCCACGTGACCGGCGGCGACGGGTACGCGGCGGCCCTCGCCGCGCGGGAGGCGCTGCCGGCGGCACGCCGGGCGCGCTACCGGCCGGTGCCGTTCCTGGCCGACGAGATGACGGCGGCCCTCGCCTCCGCGGACCTCGTCGTGGGTCGCGCCGGCGCCTCGACGCTCGCAGAGTGCGCCGCGTTCGCCCTGCCGCTCGTCTGCGTGCCGTACCCGCATGCCGCCGGCCACCAGCGGCGCAACGCCGAGGCGTACGCGGCGACCGGCGCCGCGCGCCTCGTCGACGACGCGGACTTCGACGCGGCCGTCCTGCTCGACGCCAGCCGCCTCCTCGAGGATCCCGCCGCGCACCTCGCGATGAGCGCGGCCGCCCGGGACGCCGCCCGGCCGGGCGCGGCGGACGCCGTGGCGTTCCTCGTCGAGGTCGCCGCGGAGCGCCGGCCCTGGCCGTCGCCGGCCGAGGTCACCGCCCTCGCCGCCGGGACCGGGGCGCGCTGATGGAGCGGGATGTCCCGGCCGCCTTCGACGCGGTCGGCGCGGGCGGCGAGATCCAGCGGCGCCTGGGCGTGCGCACCTCCCGGGACGAGCCCCTGGCCCGCCTCACCACGATGCGGGTCGGCGGGCCGGCCGACCTCTACGCCGCGGCGCACAACGTCTTCGAGCTCCGCGGCCTCGTGAAGCTCGCGCGCGCGCGCGCACTCCCGCACACCCTTCTCGGTCGCGGCAGCGACGTCGTGGTCGCCGATGCCGGCGTGCGCGGCCTGCTGGTCCACGTCCGGGCCGAGGGTCACGAGATCGTGGAGGGCCGCCTAGTCGCCGAGGCCGGCATGCCGATGGCGAAGGCGGCGACCGTGACCGCGGCCGCGGGCCTCTCGGGCCTCGAGTTCGGGCTCGCGATCCCGGGCAACGTGGGCGGCGCGGTGTGGGCCAACGCCGGCGCCCACGCGTCCGACGTGGCGGCCGTCCTCGAGTCGGCGGTCGTGCTGGCGGCCGACGGCAGCGAGGCCCGCCTCGACGCCGCCGGCCTCGGCCTGGCCTACCGTGACAGCCGCCTCAAGCACCCGGTGCCGGGGACGCTCCCCGAGGTAGTCCTCTCGGCCACCTTCCGCCTCGCGCCCGACGACCCGGCCGCCATCCGGATCCGCCTCGAGGAGATCCGGCGCTGGCGCCGGGCGCACCAGCCGCTCGGGATCCCGAGCGCCGGGAGCGTCTTCCGGAACCCGGTCGACGGGCCGTCGGCCGGCGCGCTCATCGACGCCTGCGGCCTGAAGGGCCACCGGGTCGGCGGCGCCGTCGTCTCGCCGATGCATGCAAACTGGATCCTCAACGACCAGGGCGGGTCGGCCGCGGACGTGCGCCGGCTCGCCGAGCACGTCCGGGCGACGGTCGAGCGGGCCACGGGCGTCCGCCTCGCCTTCGAGGTGGTGTTCCTCGGCGACTGGTCGGGCTGGACGGAGGAGGCGGCGTGAACGACAGCTCGGGCGGGGGCCCTCCCGTGCGACCGGGCGGCGCTCCCGTGCGACCGGGCGGCGCTCCCCGCGCCGTGGCCGTCGTCTTCGGCGGGCCGTCGGCCGAGCACGACGTCTCCGTCGTGTCGGGCACGGCGATCGCGTCGGCCCTCGTCGGCCGGGGCCACCCCGTCAGCCAGTTCTGCATCGACCTCGCCGGGGGCTGGTGGCTGCTGCCCGCCGATCATCGGCGCGGCGACCGACCCGCGGCGGCCTACGACGACCCCGGCGCCCTGGGCGCCGCCGGGCCGTTCGGGGCGGGCGAGGCCGCCGCCGGCATTGCCGGCGCGCGTCCCCGGCCGGTCGTCTTCGTGGCCCTCCACGGGCCGTACGGCGAGGACGGCACCGTGCAGGCGATCCTCGAGGACGCCGGGCTCGCGTACACGGGCGCCGGCGTGGCGGCGTCGGCGATCGGGATGGACAAGCCGCTGTTCAAGCGCTTCGCGCGCGGCGCCGGCCTCCCGGTCCTCGACTGGGTGGAGGTGGCGCGGGACGCCTGGGACGCCGACCGCGACGCCGTGCTGGCCGACCTCGGGCGCCTCGCGGCGTCGGCGCCCGGCGGACGGCTCATCGCCAAGCCCGCCCGCCTCGGCTCGTCGGTCGGGATGGGCATCGCCCACGCCCCGTCCGAGCAGGCCGCGATCGTGGACGAGGCCCTGGCCCACGACGCCCGGGCCCTGGTCGAGCCCTGCCTGGACCACCCGCGTGAGCTCGAGATGGGGATCCTCGGCAACCCAGCCACCGGGCTGGCGGTCGTGGGGCCCGGCGAGGTGATCCCCGGGCACGAGTTCTACGACTACGCCGACAAGTACGCGGCGGGCTCCGCGGCCCGGACGGACGCGATCGCCGACGTCCCGCCGGCCGTCGCCGCGGAGGTCCGCCGGATCGGGGCGGCCGCATTCGGCCTCATCGGCGCGGCCGGCTTCGCGCGGGTCGACTTCCTCCTCGACCGAGGCACCGGGGCGCTGCACCTCAACGAGATCAACACGATCCCCGGCTTCACGCCGATCAGCCTCTTCCCCAAGATGGCCGAGGCCGCCGGGATCGGCTTCGGCGAGCTGTGCTCCCGGATCGTCGACTTGGGCGCCGCCGAACGCGACGCGCGGCCGGTGCGCCGCCTCGTGCCCGCGGACCTGCCCCGATGAGCGACGACCTCCCGGTCCGCGGCATGCGCGTCCGGCGGCGCGGCGGCCAGCGCCGGGCGTCGGCGGGATTCTCGCCGCGGCGCGCCCTGGCCGCCCTCGCGCTGCTCGCGACGGCCGGGGCCACCTGGGGCGTCGTCGCCTCGCCGGTGTTCGGGGTCCGAACGGTCGAGGTCGAGGGCGCCGACCTCACGGGCGAGGCGGCCGTGCGCGCCGCGCTGGGCCTCGCGGGGACGAGCCCCAACGCCTTCACCCTCGCCACCGACGAGCTGCGGGACCACCTGCTGCGGCTCCCCGCGGTCGCCGACGCCCGCGTCAGCGTCGGGCTCCCGGGGATCGTCCGCGCGACCGTGACCGAGCGCGAGCCCGTCCTCGCGTGGCGCCGCGGCGAGTCGCTCCTCCTCGTCGACCGGGACGGCCGCGTGGTGGCCGACGCGACGGACGGCTCCCCGGCCGCGGCCGCCGCCGCCGTCGGCCTGCCCGTCGTCGTCGATCGGCGCGAGTCCGGACCGGCGCTCGCGGTCGGGTCCGACGTCGACGCCCTCGACCTCGACGTGGCGACGCGGCTCCTCTCGCTCGTGCCGGCGGACGTCGGCTCGACCGCCCCGGGGCTCGTCGTCGGCGTCGACGATCGCGACGGCTGGACGGTCGTCCCCACGGTCGAGGACCCGTGGGACGCGGTGTTCGGGTTCTACGGGCCCGAGATCCGGCGCCCGGCGATGATCCCCGACCAGGTGCGCCTGCTGCGCAGCCTCCTCGTGGGGCGCGAGGGGCGTATCCTGCGGGCCGTCCTCGCCGGCGAGCGCGAGGGAACCTACACCGAGAAGCCGCAACCCTGACCAGCGGCCGGTTCGGTGCTGCGGTCGCGGCCCGGGTCGAGTAGCCTTCGGGAAACGTAGTCGAGGAGGGCGAACCGACCCGTGCTCCTGCCGCTGGCGGGCCTGCTCGTCGGGGTCCTGCTCGGGCTCGTCCTCAACGTCAACGTCGGCTTCGAGCTCTCGCGCTACTCGGCCGTGGCCATCCTGGCCGCGCTCGACTCGGTGCTGGGTGCCTTCCGGGCCGAGCTGGACGGGGTCTACAGCAATCGAATCTTCATCAGCGGGTTCGTGGTCAACGCGGTCGTCGCGGTCCTCCTGACGTTCATCGGGGACCGCCTCGGCCTCGACCTCTACCTGGTGGCGCTGATCACCTTCGGGCTGCGGATCTTCCAGAACGTGGCCCTCATCCGCCGGCACTTCCTGTAGGCCGGCCGCACGACACGACGGGAGAGGAACGGGACGAGTGGAACGCGAGACGTTCGTCGGGATCGACGTCGGCACGACGAAGGTCGTGGCGCTCATCGGCGAGGTCGGCCGCGACGGCGCGCTGACGATCATCGGCAAGGGCATCGTGCCGGCGTCCGGGCTGCGCAAGGGCAACGTCGTCAACATCGACCAGACGGTCCACTCCATCTCGAGCGCCGTCGAGAAGGCCGAGCGCCACGCCGGCTACAAGATCGAGCGCGCCTTCGTGGGCGTCGGCGGGCAGCACGTCGAGGGCCTCAACTCGCCGGGCCAGGTCGCCGTGGCCGGACCGCGCCGGGAGGTCACCCAAGAGGACGTCAACCGCTCGATCGAGGTCGCGCGGGCCGTCTCGATCCCCTCGACCCGCGAGGTGCTGCACGTCATCCCGCGCGGCTACACGGTGGACGGCCAGGAAGGCGTGATGAACCCGCTCGGGATGAGCGCCGTGCGCCTCGAGGTCGAGACGCACATCGTCACCGCCTCGGCGACCGCGGTCCAGAACCTCACGAAGTGCGTCACCGCCGCCGACGTGAAGATCGACGAGCTGGTGGCGGCCGGCCTGGCCTCCGCGGAGGCGGTCCTGTCGCCGACCGAGCGCGACCTCGGCGTCGCGGTCGCCGACATCGGCGCCGGCACGATCGACCTGACCCTGTTCGTCGAGGGCTCGCCGTTCCACACCGCGGTCCTGCCGGTCGGCGGGGCGAACGTGACGAACGACGTCGCCATCGGGCTCAAGACCAGCCTCCACGTGGCCGAGACGCTCAAGGTCGAGCACGGCACCTGCGACCTCGACGGCCTCGACCCCGACGAGGTCATCAGCGTGACGGTGCTCGGCGACGAGGCCGGCCGGACGGTCGAGCGCCTCGACGTCTGCCGGATCATCGAGGCGCGGATGCGCGAGACCTTCGAGATGCTGCGCACGGAGATCCTCGCCGCGGCCCCCGGCATGTTGCCGGCCGGCCTGGTCCTCACCGGCGGCGGCGCGCAGCTGGCCGGCGCCGCGATCCTCGGCCGCGAGGTCCTCGAGATGCCGGTCCGGGTGGCGGCGCCCAGCGACGTGGGCGGGCTCGTCGACGGCCTCCTCGAGCCGGGCTCCTCGACCGCGATCGGCTTGCTCCTGTGGGGCGCCCGCCACGTGGCCGCCGCGGAGCTCACGACCTACGACTCGGCGCCCGGCGGGGGCCTCCTGGCCCGTGCCCGGGCCGCCATGCGGAGCATCTTCCCGTAGCCCGACGGCCGGTCCCGGGGCTGCACCACGGTCGCCGATGCGCACGCTCGACCTGACGGTCCGCACCGGCGCCACCCGGGGCCTCGCCGACCTGACCCCGGCCTGCAGGGCGTTCGCGGCCGAGGCGTCGGGCGGCGGCGACGGGCTGCTCTCCGTCTTCGTGCCGCACGCCACGGCCGGCCTCGTGGTCGTGGAGATCGGGGCCGGTTCCGACGCGGACCTCCTCGATACCCTCGATCGCCTGCTGCCGCGCGACGGCCGCTGGCGCCACCGGCACGGCTCGGCCGGCCACGGCGCCGACCACGTCGTGCCGCTCCTCGCGCCGCCGTCGCTGAGCGTGCCGGTGGTCGAAGGGAGGCTTCGGCTGGGGACGTGGCAGTCGATCTGCCTCCTCGACCCGAACGCCGACAACCCCGTCCGGACGGTGCACCTGGCGTTCCTCGCCGGGTAGCGGAGGGCGGGCGGTCGCGCCGGCCCCCGGCGACGCGGCCGCGGCCGCGGCCCGGGCCCCGGGGCGGCGCGACCGGACCTTCGGGCCATGACCCGGTGTCTCCGCGCACCGGGCCGCCCAGGCGGCGGGTGTTCCCTCCGCGCGAGACGGGGGTATACTCCGCGCCAGTCCCCGCTCCGGCGCGCCGTGCCCGCTCGCAGGATCGGTCCAGCACCCTCGCACCAGACGACCCTGAATCCGGGCCCGGGAGCCCGGACGGCCGCCCCGTCGGCCGCGCACCACCGGAGGACGAGCGATGCCGCTGAGGTCGGATTCGGAGAACTTCGCGCTGATCCGCGTCGTCGGCGTCGGCGGCGGCGGCAGCAACGCCGTCAACCGCATGATCCGCGCCGAGATGATGGGCGTCGAGTTCATCGGCGTGAACACCGATGCCCAGGCGCTGCTGCAGTCGGACGCGCCCCACAAGATCCGCATCGGCGACAAGATCACGCGCGGCCTCGGGGCCGGCGGCGACGCGACGATCGGGCAGCGCGCGGCCGAGGAGGACACGGAGAAGATCACGGAGGCGCTGCGCGACTCCGACATGGTCTTCATCACCGCGGGCCTCGGCGGCGGCACCGGCTCCGGCGCCGCGCCGGTCATCGCGGAGATCGCCAAGGACCTCGGCGCGCTGACGATCGGCGTGGTGACGAAGCCGTTCAGCTTCGAGGGCAACCGCCGCAAGCTGATCGCCGAGAAGTCCGCCGAGCAGCTCAAGGCCAAGGTCGACACGCTGATCACGATCCCCAACGACCGGCTCCGCGACGTCGTCCAGAAGAACACGTCGATCCTCGACGCGTTCCGCGTGGTCGACGACGTCCTGCGCCAGGGCGTGCAGGGGATCAGCGACATCATCACCGTCCCCGGCCTGATCAACCTCGACTTCGCGGACGTCAAGGCGATCATGCACGACGCCGGGTCGGCGCTCATGGGGATCGGCCGGGCGGGCGGCGAGAACCGCTCGATCGAGGCGGCCAAGCAGGCGATCGCGAGCCCGCTGCTCGAGATCAACATCACCGGCGCCCAGGGGATCCTCTTCAACATCTCCGGCTCCTCGAACCTCACCCTGTACGAGGTGACCGAGGCGGCCGAGGAGATCCGCGCCGCGGCGGACCCCGAGGCGAACATCATCTTCGGGGCCAGCTTCGACGAGCGGCTCGGCGACGAGGTCGTCATCACCGTCATCGCCACCGGCTTCGACACCAACCGCAAGCGCGACTCGGTCCGCCGCGAGAGCGCCGCGTCGCCGTTCGAGGTGGCCCGGCCGTCCCGTCCCGAGCGCGACTACGTCGGCGAGCTGGAGAGCAGCCGCCGCGCGGCCGCCGACGCCGACGTCCGCCCGATGCCCGAGATCAAGCCCGCCGAGCGCCCCGGCGCCGAGTCGCCGGCCCAGCGCACGGTGGCCGCGGAGCCCGCCCCGGCGACCGTCCGGCGCGCCACCTACAACGAGGACGACCTCGAGATCCCGAGCTTCCTGCGCCGCAAGTAGCCGGGCCGGTGGCCGCCGGCGAATTGCGAGGCCTCGATCCCGCGGAGATCGCCGCGCTGGCCGCGGCGCGGGCGGCGGTGCGCGCGCGGATCGCGGGCGCCTGCGCCCGCGCAGGCCGCGACCCCGCCGGGGTGACGCTCGTCGCGGTCAGCAAGACGGTGCCGCCGGAGCGGCTGCGCGCCGCCGTCGCCGCGGGCCACGACGTGCTCGGGGAGAACCGTGTCCAGGAGGCCGCGGCGAAGATCCCGCTCGTCCCCGGCCCGCGCTGGCACCTGGTCGGGCCGCTCCAGGCCAACAAGGCCCGCCGCGCCGTCGAGCTGTTCGACGTCCTCGAGGCCGTCGACTCGCCGGAGCTTGCCGCGCGCCTCGACCGGCTCGCCGGCGACCTGCGCCCCGGCCGGCCGCTGCCGATCCTCGTGCAGGTCAACGTCGATGCCGACCCGTCGAAGGCCGGGTTCGGCCCGGACGCGGTCGCGGCGGCGCTGCCCGTCCTCCTGGCGCTGCCGCATCTCGAGGTCCGGGGGCTCATGACGATCGGGCGCCTGGTCGCAGTCGCCGAGGAGGCGCGCTCCACGTTCGCCGCGCTGCGCGCCCTCGCCGGCGAGCTCCGGGCGCGCTGGCCGGCGCTGGGCCCGGAGCTGTCGATGGGGATGACCGACGACTTCGAGGTGGCCGTCGAGGAGGGGGCGACGATCGTCCGCGTCGGGCGTGCGCTGTTCGGCGAGCGCCCGGGGCCCGGGCCGGCGCCCCCCGCGGCGTAGGATTGGGACGTGGCCTTCATCCGTAACTTCCTCGAGATCCTGGTCCTCGTCCTGTGGCTCCTCGTGCTGGGGCGGGTCCTGATCAGCTGGGTCGACCCGATGGCGCGCAGCACCGTCTCGCGCTACCTCGTCGCGCTCACCGAGCCGATGCTCGCGCCGATCCGGCGGATCCTGCCGCAGACCGGGATGATCGACTTCGCGCCCCTGGTCCTGATGCTCGGCCTCGGAGTGCTGTTGCGGTTCGTCTCTCTGTGACCGCCCGTCTCGCCGTGCGCCTCACGCCGCGCGGCGGCGCCGACCGGGTCGACGGCGTCGGGGAGGACGGGGTGCTCCGCGTCCGGGTCGCCGCGCCCCCCGTCGACGGGGCCGCGAACGAGGCGCTCTGCCGCCTCCTGGCCCGCGAGCTCGGCGTCGCCCGGCGAGCCGTGCGCGTGGTCGCGGGTGAGTCGAGCCGTCGCAAGACGGTGGAGGTCGAGGTCGACCCGGCGGTCGCGGCGGCCCGCTGGCCGGGCCCGAAGGGCGGGATGCCCAGGTGAGCGCGACTCTCTACCGCCGGGCCGCCCTCGCCGACGGGACGTCGGATCGCCTGCGCCAGGCGACGAGCGTGCTGGTCGTCGACGGGCGCATCGCCTGGATCCGGCCGGCCGACGACGAGGGGCCCCTGCCCGCCGGCGACCCGCCCCGGCTCGTCGACGCCCACGGCTCGACGATCGTCCCCGGGCTCGTCGACGCCCATTCCCACGTCACGCTCCCCGGCGGCGCCGGCTGGATCGCGCGGATCGACGACCCCGTGCCCGACCTCCTCGACGCCGCGGAGCACAATGCCCGCCTCCTCGGCCGGGCGGGCGTCCGCTGGATCCGCGACGTCGGCTCGCCGCGAGTCGCGCGCCCGGGCGCGGCCGGGGAGCGGGCCCTGGCCCTCGACGTGCGCGACCGCTGGCGGGGCCGCCGCGAGATGCCGTACATCCGGGCAGCCGGGACGTGGCTGATGCGGTCCGGGACGCTGGCCACGCCGCGCACGGTCTCGGTCGACGACGCCGCCGAGCTCCTCGCCGCCGCGTCGGTGCAGCTCGACGACGGCGCCGACCTCCTGAAGCTCTATCTCGACGGCCCGGAGCCCGGGGTGGTGCCCTTCACCGCCGCCGAGGTGGAGGCCGTGGTGGCCCTCGCCCATGGCCGGGGCGCCCGCGTGACCGCCCATTGCGGCGGCCTCGAGGGAGCGCGCCTGGGGTCCAGGCCGGGATCGACGCGATCGAGCACGGGTTCGTGCTCGACGCAGCCGTCGCGGCCGAGATGGCCCGGAGGGGCACGTTCCTCGTCGCGACGTTGACCGTCTTCCGCTCCTGGCAGTCCTTCGCGCCGACGACGCAGCTGCCGCGGTTCGTCGAGCCCGGGGCGCGGGCGCGCATCGCCGAGCGTCTGGAGGGCGCCGTCGAGAGCGTCCGGGTCGCCCGGGCTGCCGGCGTCCGGATCGCCGCCGGCACGGATTTCGGGGGCGGCTCCGGGCGCGCCAACCAGCTCGCCTGGGAGGTCGAGTCGCTCGTCGCGGCCGGCCTGGAGCCGTGGGAGGCGCTCGCGGCGGCGACGCACCGGGGCGGCGAGCTCCTCGGCGAGCCGGACGCGGGACGCCTGCGCGAGGGCGGTCCGGCCGATCTCGTGCTGGTGCACGGCGACCCGCTGAGCGACCCGGCGGCGCTGTGGCGCGCCTGGCGGGTCTCGTGGCTGGACGACCCGGCCTGAGGCCGAGCCGCGCCGTCGCCGGCGGCTGTCGCCGGGTGATCCGCGGCGCCGGCAACGGGCGAATCGGCACCGCGACGGGCGGGAGGGGCCCGACCGGGACCCGCCGGCCCCGCGCTATACTCCCCGGCACGGGCGATTAGCTCAGTCGGTCAGAGCGCACGGTTCACATCCGTGAGGTCACTGGTTCGAGCCCAGTATCGCCCACCAGAGTGACCCCACACGAGGCGGAGGCTGCGGCCCCCGCCTCGTGCCGTGTCAGGGAATCGCAGCCCGGCCAATGCCCGATCCAAGGCCGAGACACCCGTCGGATCATGCTCGTCTGTCGAACCTCCCGGGCATTGACCGTCGAACGCGCGCCAGACGCGACGGTCGGCCGCTGTCGCCACTCCCCACGACAGCAGTCCCGTGAGCGGAGCGGAGCGGAGCCTCCCCCGCGGAGCCGGGGGCGAGATCGATGGAGGTGTACCGATCGCGGGCGGCCGCGAGAGAGGTCAGGGCAGCACGTGGAGGACGGCCATGGATCCCTGCGGGACGACACCTCCCGAACTCTCGGCCAGCTCCATGGGATCGTCGGTCACGAACAGGTACTTGCCCGGGGCCAGCGCCAACTTGGTGACGGTCCCGAAGCCACTCTCGCCCGACGTCTGGAACATGTCCCCGTGCACGATGCGGTCGAGCTGGTCGTCGGTCAGGGGGCCGGGCGTCTCGTCGGGTGCCGTCATCCGCCCGATGAAGATCACGTTCGCCCCGGGGCTATCGGGGTTGTCGGGGTTATCTAGGACGAGGTAGACGTCGCCGGCCCGCGCCGTCGCCGGCTGCAGACCCACGGTGTCGCCGTCCACCACCACGTGGACCTGCTGGGCCTCGGGCGGGATGGTGATCGAGCCGTGCCCGCAGCCCGCGAGCATGCCTGCGGCCAAGAGTGGTACCACAACCGCTCTGAACGTGGGAAGCGCCCACGTCGCGCGGAGAAGCCTCCCCGACTGTCGCTGCGCGAGTGCCACGTTCCGCCTCCCGTAGGCCGAAGATGCGGTGGCTGGGCGTGTTACCGGCCTTCAGGCCCCGAGGCTTGCCCGGAAGAACTCGACGATCCGCCGCTCGTACTCGGCCGGCGCGGCGAATGCGGCCTGGAGGTGGAGCGCCCGGGGGACGAGCCAGGGCTCGTAGCCGGAGACGAACGTCGCGTGCGCCGCGGCGAGATCCCTCGCGTGATGGACGTCAAGATCCCCATCGGCCAGCCCGTGGACGATGGCAATCGGCCGCGCCCCGATCTTCTTGACCTCGTCCACCGGGCGGCGCGCGGTCAGATCGTCGTTCGCGATGATCTTGGCCCAGGCAATGACGCCCGGGCGGAGCCAGGTCGGGAAGCCTTCCCGGGCGGCGACCTCGTCGAACAGGACCCCGACGTCGGCGAAGGCGCTGTCCGCCCAGGTGGCGGCGATCGCCTCTTCCTCGCCCATCGCGATGATGGCCGACGACGCGCCGAGCGATTCGCCCATCAACCCGATCCGGCTCGCCGGGAGGCCCTGCGCCGACTGGAGCCAGTCCCACGCCCCGAGGACGTCGAGGTACTCCTCCGAGCCCCAGCCCGACCGACCGTCCTCGATGTCGGAGTCGCCCTCGTCGCGCAGGTCCATCATGAGCACGGAGAAGCCGTTGCGGGCGAGCATCCCCGCCGGCAGCAGGACGACCGGGTCGTGGCGGCAGCTGTGGATGCCGTGGATCACGATGACCGCCGGCGCGCCGGCCTTCTCGGCCGGGACCCACCAGGCCCGGATCGTCAGCGTTGGCTGGCGCGCGTCGCGGCTCGGGAAGCTGACCTCCTGGTAGCCCGGCATGGCGTACGGCTCCGTGGCGAAGCCGCCCGCCGTGAAGTCCGGCGAGATGCCCTCCGTGCCGAAGCTCGCCGGCGTGTAGGAGTCCGGGAACCTGTTGTCGCAATGGGCGGTGTTAGCCGTCAGCCGGTCGTAGCCGTAGTAGCTCGCGCCGGCATACCCGGCGACGCCGAGCGCCAGGACGACCCCCAGCCCCACGGCGATCCATCGACGTCGTGCGCGCATCGCACCCTCCTTGGGTGTCCCTGGGTCGCCGTCCGGGCGTCGGGTGCCCGGCTGCGCACCCGGCGGCGCTAGTGCTCGTTGTGGTGGTCGGTCCAGTGGTTGTGGCTGATCAACCCGGAGTCGAAGCGATATTGCGCGCCGCCGAGCATCGCGGTGCCGGTCGCATAGCGCGACATCATGTGGATGTTCTGGTGGAAGTTGTACACGCTGGCGAGACGGTCGTGGTTGACGTCGACGGACGGCATCGGCCCGCTGATCGCCACGAGCTCGAGCAGCACGGGCACGTCCGTCTCAAGGAGGGTCACTTCGCCGTAGTTGCCGGCGCAGTAGTCGACCTTCACTGTCGTGATGGTCAGGGTGCCGGTTACGCGCGCGTCCCTGAGATTCGCTGCGACGGCGACAGCGCCTTCGCCGTGACCGTTGCGCATCGTCCCGACGTACCCCGTGAAGTCGTCCGTCGGGTCATCCGGCGTTCCATTGGTGCAGGGGACCACCTGAGCGTCCTGCTCCCAGAGGCCGATGATCGTCCCCGAGTTCTCGATGTCGCCGTAGATCCCACCGTAGCGACCCCCGCCGTTCTCGTCGCCCGTGCCCCAGACGACCTGCGCCGTCATGTTGGATCCGCTGCTGTTCGTCACCGTCCCGGCCAGGGTCGGCGTCGCAGCGAAGGTCCACGCCAAGGATGCTGCAGCCGCCACGAACACTTTGGCCGCCCGCCGACCGTTCATCGCGATACCTCCCGTGCTCGATCGCGGCCGAGGGCCGTTCCCTTGGCCTACGCTGCCAGCCACGGGGCCGAGCCCCGTTCCGCGATCCCGCCTGCATCCCCCAAAGAGGGCCACGTGCAGCACTCGGCGGGGCGCGTCGCGGACCAGCCGCGCGAAGGCCTCGTGCACCACGTCCTCCCGAACCACCCGGTCTCCGAAGCGGTGCGCGACGTGGGCCGCGAGCTCCAGCGCACTGGCTTCGTAGGCCTGCGGGATCCACGCGGACCCGTCGGGTCGTCGTGTCCACGGCCCCGATGCCTCGCCCGGTGAGAATGCCTGGGCTGCTGCCATCCCTCGACTCCCGGATCGTCCCAGCTCGATGCCATCACGCTAGAGCCGGAGCGTCACGCGGGCCAGTCATGGTGCCCCGGGGTGCCACTCCATGATCTTCCGGACTTGTGGCCCGCTCGCGAGGGGACTACGTTCGAACCGTGATTCCGACCCGCTGGCGCGATGTGCTTGCTCTCGCGGTCGCCGTGCTCGTCCTGGCTGCGAGCGCCGTCGCCTGGTTTACCCACCAGCCCGACCTGGGCTTCGCGATCATCGAGAGCGACGGCAGCTACGTGGTCGGGTCGGTGACACTCGGCAGCGAGGCCGATGCCGAGGGCGTCCGGCCCGGTGCGGCCGTCATCTCGCTCGACGGGCAGCCCGTCGCGGAGTGGATTCAGAACTTCACCGTCCAAGGGCTGCCGGATCCGCTGCACACGGGCTTGTCGGGGGCAAACGTCGTGGAGGTCGAGACGCCGCGCGGGCCAGTCAGCGTCTACGTGCGTCACCAGGGCTACACATTCGAGGGGTCGGTCGTCCTTTACCTCCTCGGGGTCCTGGTGCTCCTCGGCGGGGCCTGGTGGATGAAGGGCGGTCGGGCCGGGGCGGGACTGGGCGGCATCGCGATCCCGCTCGCCTCCGCCAGTGCCGTCCCGTTGCTCGCGGCTCCGCTCGCCACGTTGGGGACGTCGCTCGGCGGCGCGATGCCTGAAACCGCCTCTGCGCTGGCGACATCCGCGCCCGCGCTGGCGTCGCTCCTGCTGGCCGATGCGATCGGCGTGCTCATCGCGTCGCGTCGCTGGCGCATCGCCGCGATTGGGGTCGCCATCGCCGGCGCAGCGGCAGCGGCCCTGCTCCCACTCCTGCCCCCGCGCACCGGGTTCCAGGGTGATGCGCTGGCTGCCGCCTGGTGGGCGCTGCTCCTCGTGACTCTCGTCCCCATGCTCGTCGTCACGTCGAGGAAGCCGCTGCCCGGGACGCCGCTCGCCGGGTCGGACAACCCGGGTCCCGTGTGGCTGATCGCCGCCGCCTGCGCACCGGCGCTGGCAATGCTGACCCAGACCGCCAGCGACAGGGACTGGGCCGCCTGGCTCCTCGTCCCGTTCTGTATCGCCCTGCTGGTCGTCGGGCGCGCCGCGGAGCGGCGCATTGCCCAATCACGGCTGCAGCGGGACCTGGTCGTCACGGTCACCGAGGCCGAGCGAGCTCGCCTGGCGGCAGAGCTCCATGACGTCGCGTTGCAGGAGCTCACACTCCTCGTCCGCCGTCTCGACGCGAGCGGCGACGGGAGATCGGCGGCGCAGGCTCGCACGGTCTCGGAGCACCTCCGCGACCTCTGTGGGGTGCTACACCTCCCGATCCTCGACGAGCTCGGCGCGGGTCCGGCCCTGGAGTGGCTCGTCCAGCAGGTTTCGACCGCCACCGGCGAGGAGGTCCGGCTCGAGCGAGCCGACGACGCGCGGCCCCCGGCCGGCGTGGAGCTGGCCGTCTTCCGGGTGGCGCAGGAGGCGATCTCCAACGCGGTGAAGCATGGCGGGCCACCGATCGTGGTGCACTACGCAACCAGTCCGTCGGCCGCGAGCCTCTTCGTCGACGATGCCGGGCCGGGGCTCGACGTCGAGCGCGGACCGATCGCCCTCCGTCCCGGTCACTACGGCGTTGCGACCATGCAGCAGCGGGCCGAGCAGATCGGAGCCCTGCTGTCGATCCGGGCCTGGCCCGGCGGAGGGACGCGCGTGTCCCTGGAATGGAAGGCATCGTGAACGGAGAGCCCGCAGGGCGGCCGATCCGCGTGGGGGTCGTCGACGACCATCCGGTCGTCCGCGAGGGGACTGCTGCTCTCCTCGCCGAGACCCCGGGGTTCGTCGTGACCGGGCAGGGCGCGACGGTGGACGAGGCGCGGGCACTGGCTCTCTCGGGCGAGACGGATGTCCTGGTCCTCGACGTGCGGCTCGGATCCGACAGCGGCCTCCGCCTCCTGGCAGAGTTGCGAGATTCGGGCGGGGCCGCGGTGGTGCTCCTTACGTCCTTCGGCTACCCGCAGTACGTCGACGCGGCACTCCGCAACGGCGCCTCCGGCTACGTCCTGAAGACGGCGCCCATCAGCGAGCTCGTCGACGCGATCCGGCGGGCGGCCGAGGGCGGTCTGTCGTTCTCCGTCCGGCCGGGAGCCGGCACGAGCCATCGACCGACGGCCCGCGAGCTCGACGTGGTGCGCCTCGTGATCGAAGGTCGCTCCAACGATGAGATCGGTACCGCCCTGGGCATCGGATCGAAGACGGTGGAGACCCACCTTCATCGGCTGTATGAGCGGTTCGGAGTGGCGTCCCGGACCGAGCTGGCCACCCGCGCTCTGCGTGAGGGGTGGCTTGAGGTTCCGCCCGGCGACTGAGCTCTGATCGGAGGGGTGTCTCATGGCGCGCCGCATCATCGTGGGGGCCATCCTGATCGGCCTTGGCCTGGCCCTGTTCGGATCGCAGGTCTCAGCGGATTCCGGGCGGATGGTCGTCGGAACGGCGCTGCTGCTGGTGTGGGGCGGTACCGGCTTGGCCGTCCTTGTGGGTCGGTCGTGGGGTCGGCTGGTCGGGCTGGCCTTGTCCGGCGTCGGGGTCGTCGTCGCGATCTGGGAAGCCGGGCAGGCGAACACCGGCGCGGATGGCGCCCGGTTCCTTGTCGACGTCTTCTTCGTCACGCGGGACCCCCACTTCGCATGGATCACCGTGGCAGTGGCATCGTTCGCGTTCGCGATCCTCTCCGCCATCGCCGGTGCGCTGCTCATCCTGCCCTTCGCGCCCCGGCCCGACGACGCGAAGAGCCCGCCAAGCAGCGACCCGCCAGCGATTCCGAGCCGACCGTAGGGTGAGTGGGGTGGGAGTGTTATGCGACATCCGGGGCCAACCCTTGCGGCGGCGGTCGCCGCGGTCCTGGCGGCGGGCGGGCTCGCAGCCTGCGACATGGCGACGCGCATCCCGCCAGGTGGCCAGCAGGTGCGTGTCGTGGGGACCGGCACCGAGGTGCGTCTGGACCCGCCCACCGTGCGCGCCGGGGACGTCTACCTCGTGCTCGAAGGGAGCGCCCTCTTCTTCCAGCATGCGGCCGCCGTGCAGGGGGAGCAGTCCGGGCCGATGAGCGACGACCAACTGACCCGGCTCGCGCAGAACGGCGACATGTACCTCACCATGAGCGAGGAGCTGTACCCCGGGTATGCGGGGAACGCCTACAAGTTCACGCTGGCCGCGGGGAAGTACGCGTTCCTCCCCGTGGGCAACGAGGAGCGCCCGGGCGCGGACGTGGAGGCCCGCGGGGAACTCTGCTACCGAGATCCCCAGGCGTGCGCAGCTCTCACGCCGCTGTCGATGGCAGTCCTCGAAGTCCTGCCCTGACTGGCCGGGCCTGACCGCCATCGACGGAGCGGTCGGGCTGTTCATCACCAGCCGTCTCGAGTACGACCACCTGGTACCCAGGGGCGACGTCGAGACGTCGATGACCATGATCTCCGCCGTCGGCGCGATCGTCGGGATCATCATCCATCCCACCGTCGGCGACATCAGCGACTACACGGCGTCGCGATGGGGCCGGCACGGACTCGCGTAAGCAGTAGCCCAGTATCGCCCACCAAAGTGACCCCACACGAGGCGGCGGCTGCGGCCCCGCCTCGCGCTCTGTCAGAGCAGTCCGGCTACGCCCGTGGGAGTCGCTACCTCTCCACCGTCCCACTTTGAGCGCTTCAGGGCCGTTTCGAGCCGCTCGAGGAAAGGCTGGGCGCGCAGGCGCGTCAGGGTCTCGCGGGCCGCCTCCGCTGCGGCCCGGACCTCCGGCTCGGCCGGGTCGAGGAGCGTCGCCATGTCGATCGCGGTGAGCGCCTCGTCCCAGGCGAGGCCGAGGTCGCGCCAGGCACGGAGCGCGTCGCGGTAGAGGGCGAGGGCTTCCGCGGGACGCCCGTCGAGCGCGGCGAGGCCGGCCCGGATCGACAGCCGGTCCGCCTTGATCGCGCGGCCATGCCCGCCGATCGCCTCGTACGCAGCGAGGTCGGCCCGCGCCCCCTCCGCGTCGCGCATCCACAGCGCCGCCCTGGCCGCGAGTGGCGGGACCTCGGCGGCGAGCTGCCGGAACTCGGCCAGCCGCCTCGTGGCAGAGCGCGCGTACCTCGTCGAGCCTCCCAGCGGAGTACGCCTCCCAGATCCGGCACCATCGGTTCACGGAGCGGTAGTGCTCCGGACCACGCTCCAGCAGCGCCTCGACTGCGGTGTGCTCGCTCGCCGTCGGTTCGCCCCGGGCATTCCTGAATGTCGAGCGTGCAGGCTCAGGAGCTTCGCCCGGTCGAGCGGATCGAGGTCCTCCCCGAGCGCGCTCTCGAGCTCGGCGAGCGCGGCATCCCAGTCGCCCAGCCGGAAGCAGGCGCTGCGCAGGTTGTTGAGGACACTGGTCAGCCATCCACGGAAGCCGAGCCGCCGGATCATTGCCAGGGCGGCCGGGACGCCTCCACGGACGCCCGGGGGTCGTCGTCGAATTGGAACGCGGAGAGGTTGAGGAGGGCGCGGAGAACGATCATCTCGAGGCCGTTCGCCTCGGCGAGCTTCCGGCCCGCCTCGATCGCGCCGAGCCCCTCGTAGCGAGCGGCCGAGGGTCACAAGGGCTGCGCCCTTCGTGACGAGCGTGTCGGCCACGATCTCGACGAGGTCCAGCCGTTCGGCGGCCTCGAGGACCCGGTCCGCCACCTCGATCGCGCGACGGTCGTCGTAGCGGAGCATGCAGGCGCGCGCGAGCTGGCCGTGGAGGGCGACGACCGCGGGATCGGTGCCGGGGTCCGGGAACTCCGCGATGGCCGGCTCGAGAAGGTCCACGGCGGCGTCGTACCGGTAGGCGTCGATCATCGCCCTTCCGAGGGCGGCCGTCGCCCGTGCGATCGCCCCTCGGTCGCCGAGCGCGCGCCCGACCTCGATGGCCCGGCGCAGGAACGCCTCGGCCCGGTCGTGGTGGCCGACGGCCGAGGCAGACTCGCCGGCCCGCTCGAGGAGCTCGGCCTCCTCGGCCGGGTCCGTCGTCACGCTGAGCGCCTGCTCGAGGAACGCGACGGCCTGCGTCGTGGGAGCCGAGGGCGGCGGCCCGGGCCGCCGCTCCGCGGAGCGTCACCCGGGCCTGGGCGGCGAGCGCGTCGGCCTCGGGTCCCGCCGGGCGCGTTGCGGTAGGCGGCCAGGGAGTGGCCCGCGACCGCCCCGGCGAGCTCGTCGGTCCCGAGCGACTCGAAGTAGCGGGCGGCGGCCAGGTGGCGCACCTTGCGGTCACGCTTCGCGCAGCGTGTTGTAGGCGACCTCGCGGACCAGCGACTGGACGAAGGCGTACTGGCCCCGCTCGGGACTGCGCGGGTTGCCCTCGACGGCGAGGAGCTCGCGCCGGACGAGGCCCCGCAGGCGCGGCTCGAGATCCGGCTCGTCGATCCCGCTCACCGCGGCCAGGGCCGCCGTCGTGAAGCTCTGGCCGAGGATGGCGGCGTCGAGGAGGAGGACCCGGTCGGCAGGCTCCAGGGCGTCCAGCCGGGCGGCGACGAGCTCGGTGAGCGTCTCCGGCACGGCGAGCGTCGCCAGGTCCCCGACCGGCTGGTAGGTGCCGTCGCCCGCCTCGAGCTTGCCGTCGGCAAGGAGCATCCGGACCGTCTCGACCGCGTACAGGGGGACCCCGTCGGCCCGCTCGACGATCGCTCGGACGGCCGCCTCGGGGAGACCGGGGACGAGGCCGCCGAGGAGCTCGCGCATGGCGGGCTCGGGCAGCGGCTCCAGGTGGACGCTCGCGAAGGTGCGCCGGCCGGCCCCCCAGCCGGGACGCCGCTCAAGGAGCTCCGGGCGGGCCAGGGTGAGGACGTAGATCGGCACGCCCCGGCTCCATTCGAGCAGGTGGTCAATGAAGTCGAGAAGGCCCGCGTCGGCGTGCTGGAGGTCCTCGAAGACCATCACCACCGGGGCGACCGCAGCGAGCCGCTCGAAGAACGTCCGCCAGGCGCCGAAGAGCTGCTCGGAGCCGACGCCGGTCTCGATGCCGAGCAGGGCGAGGAGGGCCGGCTCGATCCAGCGCCGCTCTTCCGGGTCGGCGACAAGCGTCGCGACGGTCTCGGCGAGCCTGGCGCGCGTCGTCGCCTCGTCGTCGCCCTCGAGGAGGCCGGCCCGCGCCCGGACCATCTCGCCCAGCGCCCAGAAGGTGATCCCCTCGCCGTAGGCGGGACAGCGGCCCTCGTGCCAGAGGGCCTCCTCCGCCAGCCCGTCGACGTACTTGAGGAACTCCCAGGCGAGGCGGGTCTTGCCGATACCGGCCTGGCCCGTGACCGAGACGTGGCGCGGCCGGCGCTCGCGGACCGTGGCATGGAAGAGGTCCTTGAGGAGGCGCAGCTCGTCCTCACGTCCGACGAAGGGAGCCTCGAGCGCCGCGCTCCGGTTCCGGCCCCCACGCTCGGCGACGACCCGCAGGGCACGCCAGGCGGGCACGGGGGCGGCCTTGCCCCGCAGGGTCTGCTCGCCAGCGGGCTCGAACACGATCGCGGCGGATGCGGCCTGCTGCGTGGCTTCCCCGACCAGGACCACCCCGGGCGGGGCAACCGACTGGAGGCGCGAGGCGGAGTTCACGATGTCGCCGGCGACCATCCCCTGGCCGACGGCGCCCACGGTCACGGCGGCCTCGCCGGTCACGACCCCGACCCGCGCCTGCATCGAAGGCCCCAGGGAGCGGACGGCATCGACGAGCTCGAGACCGGCCCGCACCGCCCGCTCGGCGTCGTCCTCGTGGGCGAGCGGGGCGCCCCAGACGGCCATCACCGCGTCGCCGATGAACTTCTCGGCAGTCCCGCCGTGGCGGCCGATCACGGTCGAGGCGAGCTCGAAGTACCGGGTCAGGGTGTCGCGGACATCCTCGACGTCGCGCTCCTCGGCGAACGGCGTGAAGCCCACGAGGTCGGCGAAGAGCACCGAGACGTGCCGCCGCTCGGCTACGGGAGCGGGAGCCGGTGCGGGTGCGTCGGAGCGCCGCATCGCCGCAGGGGAAGGTGTTGCTCTGGCGATGAGCGGGGCCGCGCACTCTCCGCAGAAGCGGTCACCCGGGTCGTTCGCGGCGCCGCACGCCGAGCATGCCGTCGCAAGCGGCGTCGCGCACTGGGCACAGAACCGGCGCCCTGGCTTGTTCTCATTACCGCAGCTCGGGCAGATCACGGCCGCAACCCTTCGAGCGGTCTTGGCGTGCAGCCTCTAGCCGGCGCAAGGAGCGGGAAGCCGCGCGACCGTGGAAACCGTGCCACCCGACTACTGAGAACAGAAGAGCCGTCGGTCACCTCGGGGATCCTAGACTCCCACGCCACCGGTGTGGACGAGGTGACTCCCTGTTGGGATCAGCCCAGTATCGCCCACCACCACGCCGCCGGACGACAGGGCCCTCGGGCCCTGTCTGAGTTCGGCTCCCGGATCCCGGCCCGACCGCTGGCTCTCGCGGACCTCGCCGGCGCTCGCGGACGGCCCGCGCGAGCGATCGGCGCTCGCCCGATCTCCGCCCGACCCGGCGCCGCGGTCCGAACGGCCCCCGGCGCGGCACGTACCCTACGACGCGTGCGGCTGACACGATCCTCGGGCGCGGGCCGGGACGCCTGGCCTTCCTACGCCGTCCTGGCGGTGGTCGGCTACGCGATCTACGGGGTCGGCGCTGTCGCCCCCTACCTGCGGGCACAGCTCGGGCTGTCGAACGCGCAGGTCGCTCTCCATCCGACCGCGATGGCGATCGGGCTCCTGGTCTCCGGGACGATCGTCGCCGGTCTCGGCCGGCGGTTCGGCGAGGTCGCCGTCCGGGGTGCCGCGATCGTCGGCCTGGCGCTGGCCGTCGTCGCCCTGGCGCTCGCGCCGGCCATCGGCGTGACGCTGGCAGCAGCCATGCTCGTCGGCCTGGGGATCGGGACGCTCCTCGGCTACGCCAACGCCGTCCTTGCCCGCCCGGGAGGGCGGCAGGCCCGGCTGCGGGTCGCCCGGGCGAACGTCTGGGCGATGGCCGCCGCGTTCGCCTGTCCGATCGTCCTCGCGGTGGTGGCTTCGACGGACCTGCCGTGGGGGCTCGGGCTCGCCCCGGCGCTGGTGCTCCTCCTGGCCGTCGGCATCGACCTGCGCGCCGGCCCTCGGCTCGACGTGGTGCCCGAGACGGGAGCCCAGGGCCGCCTGCCGACGGGGTACTGGCTCGCCTGGGGCTTCCTGGTCGCGGCAGTCGCCCTGGAGTTCTCGATCGTCTTCTGGGGTTCGACGCTCGTCGCGGCGCGGACCGGCGCCGACATGGCCGTGGCGACCCTGCTCGGCGGGCTGTTCCTCGGCGGGATGTTCCTCGGGCGGCTGGCCCAGAGCTTCGGGCTCGGGACCGGCGGGGACTTCCGGCGGCCAGCGGCGGCGGGTGTCGGGCTTGCCGCCGTCGGGGCTTCGATCGCGTGGGCCTCGCCGATCCCGGCCGTCTCCGGTGGGGCGTTCTTCGTGGCGGGGCTCGGCGTGGCGGGCCTCTACCCGCTGGGCGTCGCCGCGGCGCTGGCCGCGGCGCCGGGGCGGCTGACGCTCGCCGGGACGCGCGTGACCCTCGCCTCGGGGGCCGCGATCATCGCGGCGCCGTTCGCGCTCGGGGTGGTGGCCGATGCGACCGGCGTCCTCGTCGGGTGGGGGATCGTGATCGGCATCGCTGCGGTCGCGCTCGCGCTTGCCGCCGTGCTGCCGACCGGCGCAGCGCTGGATGCCGGTTCGGGGCCCGCCGATGTCGGCCCGTCGTCCCTCGCCGCCACGGGCCGAGACCCGGGTCCGCCGCCCCACGCATAGCCTCGCGCCTCCGGCCCGGGCCTCCGGGGGCGCACCCCCGCCGGGGGGCGCACCTCGCGCTGGCCACGGCCCGCGAAGCCGCGCGGTCAGTGCTCCAGAGGGACGACGAGCAGGTACTTGCCGTCGCGGCCGGGGTACGGCCCGGAGCCCAGCTTCCAGGACAGGACGTTCGCCCGGAGGTCCGCGGTGCTCCGCGGCGCGTTGGGCGCCTCCGAGCGCGGCCAGCGGGTGGAGACCCACGGGTACCAGGGATCCAGGACGAAGGCGGTGGTGACCGCGAAGCGCGTGCCGGCCGCCGGATCGACGCTGGAGGTAAAGCCCGTCATCACCCAGGAGTGGACCCCCCGCCAGGCAAGGATCCCGACCGGCCGGCGCGTCGCCCGAAGTGCGGCGGCGGCGGCGTTGATCGCCTCGTTGCGCGTGTCGTAGACCCGAACCTCGTACGGGTAGCCCTCCTCCGTGAGGAGTGCCGCCCAGCCAGCGGGTCCCGTCCCGCCGTTGTGCGAGTCGTCCCTCGTCGTGAGCGCGACGATCCGCTCGTAGAGCGCCCGCTGGGTCCGTTCCGACCGGTCGGGCCTGCGCCGCTCCTCGACGACCCGGATGACGTTGAGCGTGTTCTGCACGGCGGCGGCGACGCACGTCTCCTTGTCGACCTGGTGGACGAAGACGCCCGCCCGGTAGAGGTTCATCGTGAAGGGACCCGCCGCGGCGGGCGGGCTCGCCGTCGGCTCGGGACTCGGTTCCGGGCTGGCGGTGGCCGGCGGCTCCGGGCTCGGCTCCGGGCTCGGCGAGGGTGTCGGCTCGGGGGTGGCCGGCTCGGAGGCGAGCGGGCTCGGCACCGGGGACACGGCCGCGATCGGCTCCGCCGTCCGTCCGGCGGGAGCGGCGGCGGAGCCGCCGGGCGTGGCGCCCGAGCCGCCCAGTGCCCGGGCCAGCCACGGGGCGCCGCCGCCGGCCGCCAGCAGGGTCCCCGCCAGGACGAGGCCGAGGACCGAGACACCGACGGCGAACAGCGTGTCGCCCGCGGTGGCGCTCGCCCGGGGCGGGCGGGGGCGGCTCGGCGGGCGGGGATCGACGTTCATCCGGGGCCATGACGTGGGGCAAGCGCGTCCGGTGACGCGGTGCGCTGGATCGTAGCGCGAGTCCCGGCCGGCCGGCGGGCGGGCGTCAGCTGGCGCGTACGAGGGCGCGAACCCGCCGCAGCGCGCGAACCCGCCGCAGCGCGCGAACCCGCCGCAACGCGCGCCCGGCCATCGGGCGCCGGTCCCTCCAGCGCCGGTCCCGCCGTCCGGCCCCCGGTCAGGCTGCGCCGCTCTCCCGGGCGAGGCGGCGCAGGACGGCCGGCAGGATCCCGCCCTGGCGGTAGTAGTCGACCTCGATCGGCCCGTCGAGCCGGCAGTCCACGGAGAAGCGACGCTCGACGCCGCCCTCGGCCGGGTCGGCGACGGCGACGACCTCGAGGCGGGCGTGGGGCGCGAGCCCGCCGGCCAGCCCGGCGATCGTGTACGACTCCCGGCCGGTCAGGCCCAGCGACGCGGCGCTCTCGCCGGGGAGGAACTGGAGCGGCAGGACGCCCATGCCCACGAGGTTGGAACGGTGGATCCGCTCGTAGCTCTCGGCGATCACCGCGCGGACGCCGAGGAGCCGCGTCCCCTTGGCGGCCCAGTCGCGCGAGGAGCCGGAGCCGTACTCGCGGCCGGCCAGGACGATCGCCGGGACGCCGGCGTCGGCGTAGGCCATCGCGGCGTCGTAGAGGAAGGCCTCCCCGCCGGCCGGCAGGATCCGGGTGTAGGGCCCCTCCTTCCCCTCGACGAGGCGGTTGCGGAGCCGGATGTTCCCGAACGTGCCGCGCATCATCACCTCGTGATGGCCCCGCCGCGAGCCGTACGAGTTGAAGTCGACGGGCGCGACCCCCCGCGCCTGGAGCCATGTGCCCGCGGGCGCCCAGGCCGGGATCGAGCCGGCCGGCGAGATGTGGTCGGTGGTCACCGAGTCGCCGAGCCAGGCCAGCACCCGCGCGGCCGCGATGTCCGTCACCGGCGCCGGATCGAGGCCCATCCCGGCGAAGAAGGGCGGGTTCGCCACGTACGTCGAGGCCGGGTCCCAGGCGTAGCGATCGCCCTCCGGGATCGGGAGGGCGCGCCAGCGCTCGTCGCCCTCGAAGACCGACGCGTACGTCGCCCGGAAGAGGTCCCCGTCGATGGCGCCGGCGATCGCGTCGCGGATCTCCTCCGCGGAGGGCCAGAGTTCGGCGAGGAGCACCGGGCGGCCGGCGTCGTCGATCCCCAGCGGCTCACGCGTCAGGTCGAGGTCGATCCGGCCGGCGAGGGCGAAGGCGACGACCAGGGGCGGGGAGGCGAGGTAGCTCGCCCGCGCGAGGGGGTGGATCCGGCCCTCGAAGTTGCGGTTGCCCGACAGGACGGCCGTCGCCACGAGCCCCTGGTCCTCGACCTGGCGGGCCACCGCCTCGTCGAGCGGCCCCGAGTTGCCGATGCAGGTCGTGCAGCCGTACCCCGCCAGCGTGAAGCCGAGCGTCGCGAGCGGCTCGGAGAGGCCGGCCCGGTCGAGGTAGGCCGTGACGGCCTTCGAGCCCGGGGCGAGCGAGGTCTTCACCGTGGACGGCACGCGCAGCCCGCGGGCGACGGCGTTGCGGGCCAGGAGCCCAGCGCCCACCATCACCGTCGGGTTGGAGGTGTTCGTGCAGGAGGTGATCGCGGCGATGACGACCGAGCCGTTGCGCACCTCGCCGGCGTCGGCCGGCGCGGTCGCCGGGGGCAGGATCCCGGGATAGGCGGCCTCGAAGCTCGCGCGGGTCGCCGGCAGCGGGACGCGGTCCTGCGGCCGGCGCGGGCCGGCGAGGCTCGGCTCCACGGTCGCCAGGTCGAGCTCCACGACCTCGTCGAAGTCGGGCCCGGCACCCGGCTCGCGCCAGAGCCCCTGCCGCTTCGCGTAGCGCTCGACGAGGGCGACCCGCTCCGGCGGGCGGCCGGTGAGGCGCAGGTAGGCCAGCGTCTCGTCGTCGATCGGGAAGAGCGTCGCCGTCGCCCCGAACTCGGGGCTCATGTTGCTGATCGTCGCCCGGTCGGGCAGGGCCAGGCCGGCGAGGCCGTCGCCGGCGAACTCGACGAACGAGCCGACGACGCCCAGCCGACGCAGCCGCTCGGTGACGACCAGGACGAGGTCGGTCGCCGTCGCGCCGCGCGGCAGCTCGCCGACCAGGCGGACGCCGACGACGCGCGGCATCGGCTGGTAGAGCGGCT
Source organism: uncultured Chloroflexia bacterium (assembly GCA_963831745.1). Taxonomy (GTDB): domain Bacteria; phylum Chloroflexota; class Limnocylindria; order Limnocylindrales; family CSP1-4; genus CTSoil-043. The sequence goes on from CAWHRD010000006.1 coordinate 40,789, forward strand.
GGCCGAGGAGCACGGCCTCGGCCTCGATCCCGCCGACACCGTACCCCAGGACGCCGAGGGCGTTGACCATCGTCGTGTGGGAGTCGGTGCCGACCAGCGTGTCGGGGTAGGCGATCGGCCCGCCGTCAGTGTCGGCCGTCGTGACCACGCCGGCCAGGTATTCCAGGTTGACCTGGTGGACGATGCCGGTCCCCGGCGGCACGACCCGCAGGCCGTGGAACGCCCCCTGCGCCCAGCGCAGGAGCTGGTACCGCTCGCCGTTCCGCTCGTACTCGCGGGCCACGTTGAAGGCGAACGCGTCGGCGGTCCCGAAGCGGTCCACCTGGACCGAGTGGTCGATGACGAGGTCCGCCGGGACGAGCGGGTTGACGCGCGCCGGGTCGCCGCCCAGGGCGGCCATGGCGTCGCGCATCGCCGCCAGGTCGACCACCGCCGGGACGCCGGTGAAGTCCTGCAGGATCACGCGGGCCGGCATGAAGGGGATCTCGGCGGTCGTCCCCGACGCCGGCCGCCACGTGGCGAGGTCCCGGACGTCGGCCTCGGCGACGATCCCGCCCCCGGCATGGCGCAGCAGGTTCTCGAGCAGGATCTTGACCGTGATGGGCATCCGCCCGAGGTCCGCGCCCCCGTCGAGCGCCGCGAGGAGGTAGGCGTCGGGGAGGCCGGGCCCGAGCGTGGCTCGGGCGCCGAACGGATCGCGGGTCGACACGGATGGTCCTCGCTGGCTCGGAGCGGCGGACGGCCCGCCGGTGGCGCTACGCTGTCGCTCCAAGAGTAGCGTGGAGAGGGCGATGCGATCCTGGCGGAGAGAGCCGACGACGCCGCCCCCAGGCGACCCGGCGACGATGGCGGAGGTCCGCCGGCAGGTCGCGGCCGCGGAGGAGTCGCTCCCGCCCGGGGCGCACCGCCACGGCGACGAGGTCCACTGGGAGGCGCACACCCACCCGCATGTCGGCCCGGCCGACGACGGGCGGCCGGTGATCGGGATCGTCGGCGCGGGTGCCGTCGGGACCGCGCTCGGCGTGGCCCTCGCGCGGGTCGGCTGGCAGGTCGGCGCGGTCGCCTCGCGCGACGCAGGCCGGCGCGAGCGCTTCCGGGCGCTGGTCCCGGGGGCGCGGGCCTTCCCCGAGGCCGCCGCGGTCCTCGACGAGTGCCACCTCGCGATCCTCGCCGTCCCCGACGACGCCCTGGCCGCCGTGGCGGGGACGCTCCACCTGTACTCCGGGCAGGCGATCGTCCACACGAGCGGGCTCCACGGCGCCGACGTCCTCGCGCCGGCGCTGGCCGCCGGCACGAGCGCGGGCTCCTTCCACCCGCTGGTCGCCTTCGCCGACCTGGAGCGGGCGCTGACCGCCCTGCCCGGCGCCACCGTCGCGATCGAGGGCGACGAGGCGCTCCTCGACTTGCTGGCCGAGATGGCGACATCGCTGGGTGCGCTCCCCGTACGCCTCGTGCCGGGCTCGAAGGCGGCGTACCACGCGGCCGCCGTCCTGGCCGCCGGCGGGCTCACGGCGCTCCTCGACGTGCTCGCTGCGGTCGCCGCCCCGACCGGGCTCGACGAGGCGGGTGCGCTCGCCGTCTACGGCCCCCTGGCGGCGCAGGCGCTCGCCAACGCGGGGGCCCTCGGGACGGGCGCCGCGCTCACCGGGCCGGTCGTGCGCGGGGACGCCGGGACGATCGAGGCCCACCTCGCCGCGGTCGCCCCCGCGGGTCCCGAGGCGCTCGCCGTCTACCGCGCCCTGGGCCTGCGCCAGGTGTCGATCGCGGAGTCCCGGCGCGGCCTCGCACCGGAAGTCGCCGCGCGGCTGCGCGCCGCGTTCACAAGGTCCCCCTGACGCGGTACGATCTACCTATGCAGCGCAGCATCACCTCGCGGTACGCGGCTCGACCGACGGCGCGCTTCGCGACGGTCGCGCCCCGGGCGCGCGAGCCCCGCCTCGGCCTCGACCGCCACGTCCGCTTCCGGACCGCGGCTGATCGGCCGACCCTGCTCCGGCGACCGGAGCTGGGACCCGTCGCGCTCCTGCGCGCCGACTGGCGGGCCGTGACCCCCGCGCGGACGCCGCATGCGCCCGTGGGCCTGGCCGGGCCCGGCGCACCGGTCCGCTGGGCGAAGCTGGGCGTGCGCGCCGCCGGCCGCCGGCCGCGGGCCGCCACGGCGCCGTGGCGCGGCTGAAGCGCGCCACCGCCACCTCGGCCGGCGGGATCGTCATCCGGTCCATCGACGGGGTCCCCCATCTCGTCGCCGGCCGGCGACGCCGCAGCCGCGACGGGGTGACCTGGACGCTCCCGAAGGGGACCCCGAACCCCGACGAGACCCTCGAGGAGACCGCGCTGCGCGAGGTCGCCGAGGAGACCGGGCTCCGGGTGCGGCTCCTGGCGCCGCTCGAATCGATCGAGTACTGGTTCGTGCAGGCTGGGGCCCGCATCCACAAGACCGTCCACTACTGGCTGATGGAGCCGATCGGCGGCGACCTCGATGGCCACGACCACGAGTTCGACGAGGTGCGCTGGGTCCCCGTCGGCGAGGCGCCGGCCCTCCTCACCTTCGACACCGAGCGGGCGCTCGTCGAGCGCGCGACCCACGCGGCCGCAGCCCGCATGGAGGGGCAAGCCTGAGCTGGGAGGGCCGTCGATGACGGACGAACCGCGCTCCACGCCGCTCGTCGAGCGCCACCAGGCGCTCGGGGCCCGGATGGTCGACTACGCCGGCTGGCGGATGCCGATCCAGTACACGGGCATCATCGAGGAGCACCGTGCGGTGCGCGAGCGCGCCGGCCTCTTCGACCTGTGCCACATGGGCGAGCTCTTCGTGGACGGCCCGGACGCCGGCGACGCCCTGGCCTACGCCGTGACCACCGACCCGCGGACGCTCGCCGTCGGCCGCGCCCACTACTCGATGATCTGCGCACCCGACGGCGGGATCCTCGACGACCTCATCATCTACCGGCTGGCCGAGGACCGGTTCCTCGTCGTGGCCAACGCCTCGAATGCCGCGACCGTCTCCGACGCCCTCGCGGAGCGCCTCGAGGGCCGGAGGGCCGTCCTGGACGATCGCTCGCTGGCGACCGCCCTCATCGCCGTCCAGGGGCCGGCCGCGCGCGGGATCCTGGCGCCGCTGGCGTTCGTCGACCTCGATGCGGTTCGCTACTACGGCATCGGGGAGGGGACCGTTGCCGGTGTCCACGCCCTCGTGGCGCGGACGGGATACACCGGCGAGGACGGCTACGAGGTGTTCGTGGACGCCGCCGCCGGGACCACGATCTGGGACGCCCTCGTCGACGCGGGCCGGGGCGCCGGGCTCGCGCCGGTCGGCCTCGGCGCGCGCGACACGCTGCGCCTGGAGGCCGGCATGCCGCTCTACGGCAACGAGCTCGACCGCCAGACGACGCCGTTCGAGGCGGGCCTCGGCCGGGTCGTCAAGCTCGCCAAGGGGGGCGGCTTCGTCGGGCGGGACGCGCTCGCGAAGGTCGCCGAGGCGGGCCCGCGCCGGCAGCTCGTCGGGCTCGTCGTGCGGGGCCGGGGCATCGCCCGCCACGGGCATGCGGTCTGGGCCGGCGCGCGGGCCAGCGGGGCGGTGACCTCGGGCACGATGTCGCCCACCCTGGGGGTCCCCATCGCGATGGCGTTCGTCGCACTGGGGGATGCCGCGCCCGGTACGATGCTCGACGTGGAGATCCGCGACGTGCGGGCGGCCGCCGAGGTCGTCCCGCTCCCGTTCTACACCCGACCCCGCTGACGGAGACGATCGCCGGCCGTCGCCGGCCCGGAGATCGCCCGGCCGCGTGCCGGGCGGACGAGAGGAGCGCCGCATGATCCCGGCCGACCTGCGCTACACCCGCGAGCACGAATGGGTCCGCCTCGACGGCGACGTGGCCACCGTCGGGATCACCGCCCACGCAGCCGACCAGCTCGGCGACATCGTTTTCGTGGAGCTGCCCGCGCCCGGCGCCGCGCTGGCCCAGTTCGCGACGTTCGGGGTCGTCGAGTCCGTCAAGGCCGTCAGCGACCTGTTCGCCCCCGTCGGCGGCGAGGTCGTCGAGTCGAACGTCGCCCTGGCGTCGGGTCCCGAGGTCGTGAACACCGACCCGTACGGCGCCGGCTGGATGATCCGGATCCGGCTCGCCGACCCGGCCCAGGTGGACGCACTCCTCGATCCGGCCGCGTACGAGGCGCTGGTCGCGGAGGCCTGACGGATGGCATACGGACCGCACACCGCGGGCGAGCGCGCGCGCATGCTCGACGCGCTCGGCATCGGGTCCGTGGACGCCCTCTTCGAGGCGATCCCGGAGCCGGTGCGGGCGGACGGGCTCGACCTGCCCCCGGCGCTGACCGAGCTCGAGCTGATGGACCACCTGCGCGAGCTCGCGGGCCGCAACCGGACCGAGCTCGCGAGCTTCCTGGGCGCGGGAGTCTATCGCCATCACCTGCCGCCGGTCGTGGACCAGCTGCTCCTGCGCGGCGAGTTCTACACCGCCTACACGCCCTACCAGCCGGAGATCAGCCAGGGCACGCTCCAGACCATCTACGAGTACCAGTCGCTGATGGCCGAGCTGACCGGCATGGACGTCGTGTCGGCCTCGCACTACGACGGCGCCGCGGCGACCGCCGAGGCGGCCCTGATGACCTGCCGGGCCACCCGTCGGGAGCACGTGCTCGTGTCGCGCGGCGTCCACCCGCACTACCGGGAGACGTTCGAGACCTACTTCGCCGGGGCCGGCCTGACCTTCGCCGAGGTGCCCCTGGTCGCCGACGGCCCGGCCGCCGGGACCACCGACCTCGCCGCCCTCGCGGCGATGCTGGTCGACCCGGCGCACCCGGTGGCAGGCGTCGTCGCCGCCCAGCCGTCGGTCCTGGGGCTCCTGGAGCCGATGGAAGAGATCGGCCGGCTGGCCCATGCCGCGGGAGCCCTCTTCGTGGCGGTCGTCGAGCCCGTCAGCCTGGCGGTGCTCGAGGCGCCGGCAGCCTACGGCGCAGACATCGCGGCCGGCGACGGGCAGCCGCTCGGCATGCCGCCCTCCTACGGCGGGCCCTACCTCGGCATCGTCGCCTGCCGGGAGGCGCTCGTCCGCCAGATCCCCGGGCGCCTCATCGGCATGACGGCCGACCTCGAGGGGAAGCGGGCCTTCGTGATGACGCTGCGGGCCCGCGAGCAGGACATCCGGCGCGAGCGAGCCGCGTCCAACATCTGCACCAACCAGGCCCTGTGCGCCCTCGCCGCTTCCATCTGGCTGGCGGCGCTCGGGCCCGATGGTCTCCACGACGTCGCCGCCACCGGCGCGGCGCGCGCAGCGGAGCTCGAAGCCGCCCTCGCCGCCGCGGGCGCCCCGCGGATCCACCCGGGGCCGTACCTCAACGAGTTCGCGGTCCGGGTCCCCGACGCGGTCGCCGTCCATCGCCGGCTGCTCGCCCGCGGCGTTCTCGCGGGCGTCCCGCTCGCGGAGCTCGAGCCCGGCGACCCGGCCCTCGTCGACGCCCTGCTGGTGTGCGCCACGGAGGTCACCACGCCCGCCGAGATCGCCCGCTTCGCCGCGGCCGTCGCCGCGGAGCTCGACCCGGGGGCCCCGGTTGCGCCCGGGCGACGCGGCGCGCCCGTGGAGGCGGTCCGATGAGCGTCACCGGCAACCCCCTCCAGCCCACCCTCTTCGAGCGCAGCCGACCCGGCCGAGGCGCCGGCATGCGCCTCCCGGCGGCGCCTGCGGGGGCCCTCGAGCGGATCCCGGCGGCGGCCCGCCGGGCCACGCCGCCGGCGATCCCGGAGCTCAACGAGGCGACGCTCGTCCGCCACTACGTCAACCTGTCGCAGCTCAACTGGTCCGTCGATACGGGCTTCTACCCGCTCGGCTCGTGCACGATGAAGTACAACCCCAAGGTCAACGAGTGGGCGGCCCGGCTGCCCGGCTTCGCGGCACTCCACCCGCTGGCGCCCGACGAGACGGCCCAGGGGACGCTCGAGCTCCTGTGGTCGCTCGAGCAGCAGCTCGCCGAGATCAGCGGCATGGACGCGGTGACCCTCCAGCCGGCCGCTGGGGCCCAGGGCGAGCTGACCGGCATCCTCATGGTCCGGGCCTACCACCGGGCCCGCGGCGACCATGCCCGGACGGACGTCCTGGTGCCCGATTCGGCCCACGGCACGAACCCCGCAACGGCCTCGATGGCGGGCTTCCGGACCGTCAACATCCCCTCTGCGCCCGACGGCGGCGTCGACCTCGAGGCGTTCCGTGCCGCGCTGGGGCCGACGACCGCGGCGGTCATGATCACGAACCCCTCGACGCTGGGGCTGTTCGAGAGCCGCGTCGTCGAGCTCCTCGAGCTGGTCCACGCCGCCGGGGCCCTGGCCTACATGGACGGGGCGAACCTCAACGCGATGCTCGGCCACTTCCGCCCGGGGGCAGCCGGCTTCGACGTCATGCACTTCAACGTCCACAAGACCTTCTCGACGCCGCACGGCGGCGGCGGCCCGGGCGCCGGGCCGGTCGGCGTGCGCTCCCACCTCGCGCCGTACCTCCCCGAGCCGCTCGTGCTGCGGAAGCCGGACGGGTCGTTCCGCCTGGAACGGGCGGGGGAGCGCCCCACGAGCATCGGGCGGATGCGCTCGTTCGCCGGCAACGTCGGGATCCTCGTGCGCGCGTACGCCTACCTCCGGGCGCACGGGGCGGCCGGGCTGCGCGAGGTGAGCGACGACGCGGTCCTCGCGGCGAACTACCTCAAGCACCGCCTTGCCGGCGCCTACGTCGTGCCGTTCGAGCGGCCCTGCATGCACGAGTTCGTGGCGAGCTCGGCCGAGATCAAGGCCGCCACCGGGGTCCGCACCCTCGACGTCGCCAAGCGGCTCATCGACAAGGGCTTCCATCCGCCGACGATCTACTTCCCCCTCACCGTCGAGGAGGGGATGCTGATCGAGCCGACCGAGACCGAGAGCCTCGAGACGCTCGACGCGTTCGCCGAGGCGATGCTCGAGATCGCCGCGGAGGCCCGCGAGACGCCGGACCTCGTCAAGGAGGCACCGCACACGGCGCCGGTGCGGCGCCTGGACGAGGCGACGGCAGCCCGCCAGCCGAACCTGCGCTGGCGGGCTGAGCCGGGCTTAGGGTGAACCTCGGGCAACGACCCGGCGTATTCTCGACTAGGAGGGCCGCACCGGGCGTCCCGGACGCCCGTGCCCGCAGGGCAGGAGGCGAGCATCACGAGCGATCAGGCGGCACGGCAGATCGATCCTGACGAGGAGGCCCTGCTCCGGCGCATCCGCGCGGACGACCTCGACGCGTTCGAGGCGTTCTTCGTGCGCTACCGGGGACCGGTCTTCGCCACGGCGTACGCCGTCCTCGGCGACCGGCATGCGGCCGAGGAGGTCCTCCAGGACACGTTTGCCAAGGCCTACGAGTGGCGCCGCCGGCTGCACCCGGACGCATCGCCGCTGCCGTGGCTCCATCGCGTCGCCCTCAACTTCTCGTACACGCGCCTGGGGCGACGGCGCCTGCCGTGGGAGCCGATCAGCGAGGCGGTCGCCCGGCTGGTGCGCGACCGCGAGACCGGGCCCGCCGACAACGCCGAGCGCGAGGAGCTCCGGGCCATCGTCCGCGACGGGATCGCGGCGCTGCCGCCCAAGCACCGCGGCGTGATCGTCCTGTTCTACCTGCACGGGCGGAGCATCAACGAGACCGCCGAGATCCTGGGGATCCGGCCGGGCACGGTGAAGTCGCGGCTGCACTTCGGGCTTCGCTCGCTGCGCGTGCGCCTGGAGGACGACCGGCGCTTCGGGGGCGCCTACGAGCCGGCCGGGCCGCCGACGACAGTCCCCGTGGAGCCCGGGCCATGATCGGCCTCCAGCGGCGCGACGCCTGCCGCGACCATCGCGTGGCGCTCATCGAGTTCGCCGGCCACCGTGCCGGCGGCCCGGAGGTCCGCCGCGCCCTCGACCACGTCGATCGCTGCCGCGCCTGCGAGGACGAGCTGGCGACCACCACGCTCGTGCTGCATGCCCTCCGGCGGCTCCACGAGGAGACCTTGCGCGCCGAGCCGCCGGCCGACAGCTGGGCGCGCCTCCGGGGCCGGCTGGCCGCCACCCGTCGCGAGCCGTCGCGCCTGCTGTCGGGCCTGCCCGGGATCGTCGCCGCCTTCGGACTGTGCGCGGCCCTGGTCGGACCGGGCGCGATCGGGGGCGGCCGGCCGACCGGTGTCTACAACGAGGCGCCGCGGAGCGTGGCGCCGTCCTACGTCCGGTTCGAGCAGAGCCGCGAGCGCGCCCGGGACGAGGGGCTCATCCCGGCGCCGGAGCCCGCGCCGCCGTACACCGGGGTCCGGATCGCGCCGCCGCCGATTACGGCGGACCTGCCCCTCTCGATGCGTCGAGAGGCGGACTGGATCGAGGAAGTCGTCGCCAGCGTCCCGCTCGCGGTCGCGACGGGCGGAGACGACGGCGCCATGCAGCGCCAGGCAGGCAGGAGGTGAGCCGGACGCGATCCTGACGCAGCATCCCGGGGCGGGCCCCCCGCCGCGACACCCGGGTGCAAGTTGACGCACGCAGACGGCCGCGACCTATAATGCCCGGCAGTCTGTGGGCCGCTCACGGCATGGTCCCGCGCGCCTCTGCGCGGGTGCCGCACGGCGGCCTTCCAGCGAGGAGAGGACCGGGCGCGGAGGAGCGAACGGCCCACAAACAGGAGGAACTCGATGAGCTTGAGACGGCGCAGTCTCGGCCTGCTCGGGGCGCTCGCCATCGGCGTGGCGGCCTGTGGCGGCTCCGCGTCGCCCACCCCCGCTCCCTCGACCCCGGCGGGCGAGACGCCGGCCCCGTCGACCTCGGCGGCCCCGGCCGGCTCGGCCGATTTCGCGTTCGCCCTCGACGGCGAGCCGACGTACTTCTCGTATGCGTACACGGACCTCCCGACGAGCTGGATCGTCGGCCTCCTGTACAACGGCCTCTACACGATCAACAACAAGCTGGAATCCGTCCCTGACCTCGCGGCCGACTACGCCGACACGAGCGCGGACGGCCTGACCTGGACGCTCAAGCTCAAGCAGGGCGTCAAGTTCCATGACGGCACCGAGCTCAAGGCCTCGGACGTCGTGTTCACCTACAAGCTCGGCCTGTCGCCGAACTGCACGTACATCCCGGACGGCTGCTCCAGCATCCAGGACAACATCGCCACGGTCGAGGCGGTCGACGACTACACCGTCAAGTTCGTCCTGAAGCAGAAGTTCGCGCCGTTCGCGGTGACCGGCCTCAGCGTCGCCGTCGTGCCCGAGAAGGCGGTCCGCGACAGCTTCGGCCGCCTGCAGGCGTCCACCGGCGCCGTCGACCCGGCCGCCGTCAAGGCCCTCGTCGACAAGATCGACAAGGCCGTCAACGACGCAGGGTGCGCCGTCGAGACGCCGCCCGAGTCGTGCAGCTACGCGACCTACGTCTCCGAGATGGAGCCGCTCCTCACGCAGGCCGGCATCCAGCTCCCGGACAAGGCGCAGTTCGTGGCCGAGGACGGCTCGACGGACATGGCCGCGTACGGCGCGGCGCTGAACACCCAGCTCGTGGACCTCAACAAGACCCTCGGCGCGACGGACGTCGACCAGATCGCGGCCGCGTTCCGCATCCTCGACTTCCAGCGCGCCCCGGTCGGCACGGGCCCCTACAAGCTCGTCAAGTACACCACGGCCCAGAGCGTCGAGCTCGGCCGCAACGACGACTACTTCGGCGGCCCCGAGGGCGCCAAGGTCGGCCCGGCCAAGGTGTTCATCCCGATCATCAAGGACGCCGCTGCGGCGTCGGCCGCCCTCCAGAAGGGCGACATCAACTGGCAGACCGAGGTCACCTCCGACGCCCTCGCGGCGCTCAAGGCCGACCCGAACCTCCAGATCGCCGAGTACGCCGACTTCGGCTACTACTTCATCGCCTTCAACCTCCGCGAGGGGCGTCTCTACAGCGACAAGAACCTCCGCGAGGCGTTCTCCATGTGCATCGACCACGACGCGACGGTCCAGGCGGCCACCGAGGGCAACGGCGTCCCGGTCCAGGCCAACACCCCGCCGGCCTCGTGGGCCTTCAACCCCGACGTCCCGAAGTACACCCTCGACGTGGCGGGCGCCAAGGCCAAGATCGAGTCCTCCGGCTGGAAGCTCGGCAGCGACGGCATCTACGAGAAGGGCGGCAAGCGCCTCTCCTCCGAGATGTACGTCCGGGCCGGCCGCCCGCAGCGCGTCGCCTTCGGCCAGCTGGCGTCCGACCAGCTCAAGAAGTGCGGCATCGAGCTGAAGCCGAAGGAAGGCGATTTCGCGACCGTCCTCCTGCCGCTCCTCAGCTACCCCAACGACTTCGACACGTACCTCGGCGGCTGGTCGACGTCCGTCGATCCCGACGACTACTCGATCTTCCATTCGTCCAAGTGCGTGACGAAGGAGAACCCGGACGACAACAACTTCGTGTGCTGGCAGAACCCGGAGGCCGACAAGCTCCTCGAGAACGGCCGCCAGGAGCTCGACCAGGCGAAGCGCAAGGACATCTACGCGCAGTTCCAGGTGATCGCGCACAACGACCTGCCGTACTACTTCCTGTGGTCGGACCAGGGCCATGCCGGCCTGACGAAGTCCGTCTCGTCCTCGACGAGCGAGATCGACCTGGCCAGCCCGCTCTATTACTGGAACAACAACAGCTGGGTCGTCGCGGCCCAGTGACCCTGGCGCCACCAGCGTCGCACTGAACCAGCACGGCCGGCGGCGGCCTCACGGCCGCCGCCGGCCGGCTGTTGTCCCCCCGGAAGGACTGGGTGAACCGTCTGAACGCCGACCGACATCCCGGCCGGCCCCTGCCGTCCCCTGCTCGAGGCTGAGCCATGGCCCGCTACGTCGTCCGCCGGTTGATCCAGGCGATCCCGATCATCATCGGGATCAGCGTCATCGCCTTCGCCATCGTCCACCTCGCGCCGGGCGACCCGTTCGACCGGTTCCGCTCCAACAAGGTGTCGCCGGCGGTCATCGAGAACCTGCGGCGCGTCTACGGGCTCGACCAGCCGCTCCCCGTGCAGTTCTACAAGTGGTTCACCACGTTCTGGACGTTTCCGTGGGACCCCACGGCCTGGGGTTACTCCATCACCGACGGCCTGCCGGTCCGCGACAAGATCTTCGAGCGGATCCCGAGCACGCTGCAGCTCATGGGCGTGTCGCTCATCCTGACGATCATCATCGCCATCCCGGTCGGGATCCTGGGCGCCGTGCGGCAGTACAGCCTCGCCGACAAGACGATCGCCGTGGTCACGACGATCGGCTACGCGCTCCCGACCTTCTGGCTCGGCATCATCCTGCGCCAGATCTTCGCCCAGCAGCTCGACCTCTTCCCGCTCTTCGGGAAGCAGTCCTTTGGCAAGGAGGGCGACCCGCTCGACCTCCTGTGGCACCTATTCTTGCCCGCCCTCACGATCACCATCGTGGGCGTCGCGGGCTGGAGCCGCTACATGCGGGCGTCCATGCTCGAGGTGCTGCGGGCCGACTACATCCGCACCGCCAGGGCCAAGGGCCTGGCGTCGTCGCGGGTCATCTTCAAGCACGCCCTGCGCAACGCGCTGATCCCGATCGTGACCCTCCTCGGGCTCACGATCCCGACGCTGCTCGCCGGGGCGGCGATCACGGAGGCAGTCTTCTCGTGGCCCGGCCTGGGCTATCTCGGGGTCTCGTCGGTCCAGGAGCGTGACTACCCGGTGGTGCTGGCGTTCACGATGATCGGCGGGGCCATGGTCATCGTCGGCAACCTGCTGGCCGACGTCCTCTACGCGGTCGTCGACCCGCGGATCAAGTACTAGGGGCGCGACGATGGAGAGCACGCAGACCACCGAGCTTCCGGGCAGCGCAACCCCCGCGATCGACGAGGTCGACCTCACGCCCGTCCGGACGTACTGGCAGCTGGTCCGCCAGCGCTTCGTGCGGCACCGCCTGGCCGTCATCGCCTTCTTCCTGATGACGATCCTCATCGCGATGGCGCTGCTCATTCCGCTCCTGTCCGGCGATGCCTGGAAGGAGACCTCGCTCGAGCGGATCAACCAGCCGCCGTCCCTCACGGCGCCCCTGGGCTACGACAACCTGGGGATCAACACCTTCGCGCGCCTGATGAAGGGCCTCCAGACCTCGCTGTTCATCGGCTTCTCGGCGGTCGTGGTCATCGTCCTGATCGGCGTGACCGTCGGCGCGATGGCCGGCTACTTCGGGGGCTGGGCGGACAACGCCCTGATGCGCTTCGTGGACATCGTGCTGTCGATCCCGACCTTCTTCCTGATCCTCATGCTCGTCGCGTTCTGGGGCACCGGGAATGCGTGGGTGATCATCATCGCCATCGGGTTGACGGGCTGGACGACCGCCGCGCGGCTCGTCCGGGCGGAGTTCCTGTCCCTGCGCGAAGCCGACTTCGTCCAGGCGGCCAAGGCGCTCGGCGCGGGCGACCGCCGGATCGTCGTGCGCCACATGATCCCGTCGGCCATGGCGCCGGTCGTCGTCGCCGCCACCCTCGGCATCGCCGACTCGGTCGTCATCGAGGCCGCCCTCTCCTACCTCGGCTTCGGCATCACCCCGCCGGAGGCGAGCCTCGGGAACATGCTGACGAAGGCCCAGGACTACTTCTACCGCGATCCGCTCCTGGCCTGGTACCCGGGCATCACGCTCGTCCTGGTGGTCCTCGCCGCCAGCTTCCTCGGTGACGGCCTCCGCGACGCGCTCGATCCGCGGCAGCGCGTCGAGGCCAACTGATGACCCAACGGAGCGACGGGGGGGAGCTCCTCGCGATCGAGGGGCTCCGCACCCATTTCTTCACTCAGGACGGCGTCGTGAAGGCCGTCGACGGGGTCAGCTTCGCGATCCGCCACGGCGAGACGATGGGCGTCGTCGGCGAGTCCGGCTGCGGCAAGAGCATCACGGCGCTGTCGGTGATGCGCCTCATCGAACGGCCCGGCCGGATCGTGGAGGGGAGCATCCGCCTCGCCAACCGCGACCTGCTGACGATGTCCGACGAGGAGATGCGCGACGTCCGGGGCAACTCGATCTCGATGATCTTCCAGGAGCCGATGACCTCGCTGAACCCGGTCTACATGTGCGGCGACCAGATCTCCGAGACGATCTCGCTCCACGAGGGGATCTCGAAGCGCGAAGCGAACGATCGCGCCGTCGAGATGCTCGGCCAGGTGGGGATCCCGGACGCGAAGCGGCGGGCCCGCGAGTACCCGCACCAGCTCTCCGGCGGCATGCGCCAGCGCGTGATGATCGCGATGGCGCTCTCGACCAACCCCGAGCTCCTGATCGCCGACGAGCCGACGACCGCCCTCGACGTGACGATCCAGGCCCAGATCCTCGAGCTCATGAAGGCCCTCCGGGAGCGCAACCGGATGGCGATCATGCTGATCACCCACGACCTGGGGGTCATCGCCGAGATGGCCGACGACGTCGTCGTGATGTATGCCGGCAAGATCGTGGAGGCCGCCGAGGTCACCACGGTCTTCGAGCGCCCGCACCACCCGTACTCCAAGGGCCTCCTGGCCTCGATCCCGCGGATGGGCGAGAAGCGCCACCGCCTTGAGGTGATCCAGGGCGTGGTGCCCAACCCCCTCAACCTGCCCTTGGGCTGCCTCTTCAAGCGGCGCTGCCGGTACGCCATGCCGGTCTGCGACACGCCGCCGCCGCTCCAGGAGGTCGAGCCGGGGCACCTGTCCCGGTGCTGGCTCACCCCGGCCGGCGAGCCGCCGGCGATCGGCGTCGACCCGACGCGCGAGGTCGCCGAGGAGGCGGCCATCGCCCTGGACGTTGCCCGATGAGCGGAGTCGAGATGCAGGCCACCAGTCCCGGGCCGGAGATGCACGCGGCCCCGGCCCTCGGGGAGACGCTCCTGCGGGTCGAGAACCTCGTCAAGCACTTCCCGATCACGGGCGGCCTCCTCGGGGTCTCGAAGATCGGCGCCGTCCGGGCGGTGGACGGCGTCTCGTTCAGCGTCCGCAAGGGCGAGACGCTCGGCCTCGTCGGCGAGTCCGGCTGCGGCAAGACCACGCTCGGCAAGGTCATCCTGCGCCTCATCCCCGCCACGTCCGGCAAGGTCATGGTCAAGGACCAGGTCCTCTTCGACATCCCGACCGAGGCGGAGCGCAAGGCCGGCAAGAAGTCGGTGGTGATCGGCGACGAGGCGATGAAGAAGGCCCGCCGCGACCTCCAGGTGGTCTTCCAGGACCCGTACGCCAGCCTGAACCCCCGCATGTCGGTCGGGGAGATCGTCGGCGAGGGGCCGCTGGTCCACGGCCTGACCGACAAGACGAAGCGCGAGGACCTCGTCCGGGAGCTGCTCGCCCGCGTCGGCCTCAACCAGAGCCACATCCACCGCTACCCGCACGAGTTCAGCGGCGGCCAGCGCCAGCGCATCGGCATCGCCCGGGCGCTGGCCCTGAACCCCGACTTCATCGTCTGCGACGAGCCGGTCTCCGCCCTCGACGTCTCGATCCAGAGCCAGGTCCTCAACCTGCTCGACGACCTGCAGCGCGAGCTCGGCCTGACCTACCTCTTCATCGCCCACAACCTGGCGGTCGTCGAGCACATCAGCGACCGGGTCGGGGTGATGTACCTCGGCATGCTCGTGGAGCTCGCCGAGGTCGACGACATCTACGCGCACCCGGCCCATCCGTACACGGTGGCGCTCCTGTCGGCCGTCCCGGATCCCAACCCGCGCAACCGCCGGCGCCGGGTCATCCTCAAGGGCGACATCCCGTCGCCGGCGAACCCGCCCTCCGGCTGCCGTTTCCACACCCGGTGCTGGCTCCGCGAGCGGCTGGGCAACCCCGAGCGCTGCTCGGCGGAGGTCCCCGAGCTCCGGCAGGTCGCGCCCGACCACCAGGTCGCCTGCCACTTCGCCGAGGACGTCACGCCCGAGACGATCGGCGCGGCTGCCCGCACGGCCGGCACGACCATCTGACGTCCCGGCGCGTCACGGCCCCGGCCCGGCGCCCCGCGCGGCCCCGGCGCCCCGCAAGGCGCCCGTCGGACTCCTCAGGAGGCGGGAGTGCCCGGCCCCCGGAAGTGGCAGGCGACGAGCTGGTCGCTGCCGGCGTCGACGAGGACCGGGATCTCGGTGCTGCAGCGCTCCGGGTTGCCCAGCTCCATCCGGAGCGGACACCGGGGGTGGAACCGACACCCCTCGGGAGGGTTGACCGGCGACGGCACGTCCCCGGTCAGGATCACCCGCGCCCGGCGGAGCTCGGGATCGGGGAGGGGGACGGCCGAGAGCAGCGCCTGCGTGTACGGGTGGCGCGGCTCGGCGAAGATCCGCTCGCGGTCCGTGATCTCGGCGACCCGGCCGAGGTACATGACTGCGACCCGGTCGCTGATGTGCTCGACGACCCCCATGTTGTGGGCGATGAACACGTAGGTCAGGCCGAGCTCCCGCTGGAGGGTCTTGAGGAGGTTCAGGACCTGGGCCTGGATCGAGACGTCAAGGGCCGACACGGGCTCGTCGCAGATGACGAGGTCGGGCTCGAGGACGAGGGCGCGGGCGATCCCGATCCGCTGGCGCTGGCCGCCGGAGAACTCGTGGGCATAGCGGCGGGCGTGGTAGGGCTGCAGGCCGACCATGTCCATCATCCGCGCCACGCGGGCGGCGCGCTCGCGCGCGGTCCCGATCCCGTGGATGCGCAGCCCCTCGCCGATGCTGTCGCCGATCGGGGCGCGGGGGTCGAGGCTGGCGTACGGATCCTGGAAGACGACCTGCATGCGGCGCCGATACGGCTTGAGCTCCTTGCCCTTGATGCGGGTGATGTCCTTGCCGTCGAAGAGGATCGTCCCGGAGGTCGGGTCGAGCAGGCGCAGGATGAGACGCCCGACGGTGGTCTTGCCGCACCCCGACTCGCCGACGAGGCCGACCGTCTCGCCGCGCCGCACGACGAGGTCCACGCCGTCGACCGCCTTCACCGTGGCGACCTGGCGCTGCATGATCCCGCCCCGGATCGGGAAGTGCATGACGAGGTTGGAGATCTCGACGAGGGGCTGTCCGGCCGTCGCCGCGGCCGGAGGGGCGGGCTCCGTCGCGACCGTCATGGCACCCGCCCGTCAGGTCCCCGCAGCGGGGCGCCGTCCGCGGCGTGATAGCGGAAGCAGCGGACGTCGTGGCCGGGCTCGAGCTGCCGCAGCTCCGGGTGGACCTCGACGCAGCCCGCGATCGCCTCGGCCTCGCGCGTCAGGCAACGCGGCGCGAAGCGGCAGCCGGCGGGCAGGTCGATCAGGTTGGGCACGTTGCCGGGGATCACCTCCAGCTCGTCCCGGATCACCCCGGGGACGGGGATGGAGCCGATGAGGCCCCGCGTGTACGGGTGGCTGGGACGGGCGAACAGGGTGCGGACATCGGTCTGCTCGACGATTTCGCCTGCGTACATGACCGCCACCCGGTCGCACATCTCGGCGACCACGCCCAGGTCGTGGGTGATGAGGATGATCGCGGTGCCCGTCTCCGCGCGGAGATGGCGCATCAGGTCGAGGATCTGGGCCTGGATCGTCACGTCGAGAGCCGTCGTCGGCTCGTCGGCGATGAGCAGCTCGGGCTCGCAGGCGAGGGCCATCGCGATCATGATCCGCTGGGCCATGCCGCCGGACAGCTCGTGGGGGTAGGCCTGAAGGCGGCGCTCGGGGTCGGGGATGCCCACCATCCGGAGCAGCTCGAGCGATCGGTCCAGGGCCGCCTTGCGCTTCATCCCGCGGTGGATCTCCAGGACCTCGGCGATCTGCCGGCCGGTGGTCCAGACCGGGTTCAGCGACGAGGTCGGCTGCTGGAAGATCATCGCGATGCGCTCCCCTCGGATCTTGCGCATCTCGTCGGCCGAGAGCCCGAGGAGATCCTGGCCCTCGAAGCGGATGGCGCCGCGCTCGATCTGGCCGGGCCGCGACACGAGGCGCATGATCGAGAGGGAGGTCACGCTCTTGCCGCAGCCCGACTCGCCGACCAGCCCCAGGACCTCGCCGCGGTCGACGTGGAAGCTGATGCCGCTGACGGCCCGCACGACCCCGTCGCGGGTGTAGAACGAGGTCACCAGGTCGTCGACCTCGAGGAGGCGCTCGCCGGCCGTGAAGCGGCGGACGCGGGCGGGGCCGCTGGTGTCCTCGATGATCGCGCCGCCGGGCGGGGTGCTCGTCATCGGTTCAGGCGGGGGTCGAGGGCGTCGCGGATGCCGTCGCCCAGGAGGTTGAACCCGAGGACCGTGATGACGATCGCGATCCCGGGGGCCAGGACGAGGTGCGGCGCGCTGAAGAGCTGGTTGCGCTCGAGGCCGATCATCGACCCCCACTCGGCGAGGGGCGGCTGGGCGCCGACGCCCAGGAACGAGAGCGCCGCGACGTCGAGGATCGCGCCCGCCACGCCGAGGGTGCCGGCGACGACGATCGGCGTCAGCGAGTTCGGCAGGATGCGCCGGAAGAGGATGCCGCTCGCGGACTCGCCGAGGGCCCGCGTGGCGGTGACGAAGTCCTGCTCGCGGATCGAGAGCACGGTGGAGCGCATGACCCGGGCGTACAGCGGGATCGCCACGATGCCGATCGCCAGCTGGGCGTTGACGAGGCTGCGGCCCAGGACCGTGACGATGGCGATCGCGAGGATGAGGCTCGGGAAGCCGAGCAGGACGTCCATGAGGCGCATCAGGACGTTGTCGGTCCTGCCGCTCGTGTAGCCCGCCACGAGCCCGATGAGCGACCCGATGACGATCGCGAAGCCGACCGTGACGACGCCGATGAAGAGCGAGACGCGGGCGCCGTAGACGATCCTCGAGAAGACGTCGCGGAAGTTGCCGTCGAGGCCGAGCAGGTGCTGCGGCTGGTCGGCCGGGCAGCCGAGCAGGTGGATGCAGGGCGCGGAGCGCTTGACCGCGCCGACCTCCCCGAGGTCCAGCATCCCCTTGTCGGGATCGAAGGGGGCGAGCACGGGCGCCAGGAGCGCGACCACGACGAAGAAGCCGATCAGGAGCAGCCCGAGGCGTGCCGAGCGCTGGCGCAGGATGTTGCGGAGGGTGTCGCGCCAGAGGCCGTAGGCGTGGCCCTCGTCCGCTGCCTCGGCGGCGGCCGGGTTCGTCGGCGTGGCCGGTGCGGCCGGCGCGGCCGGCGTGGTCGGCAGGTCGGTGGAGCTCATCCCAGTCGCACCCGCGGGTCGAGGAAGGCGTACGAGACGTCCACCAGCAGGTTCACGAAGATGTACACGAGGGCGATGACGAGCGTGAAGCCCTGGATCACGATGTAGTCCCGCCCGGTGATCGCCTCGTACATGGCCCGCCCGATGCCCGACAGGTTGAAGATCGACTCCGTCAGGACGGCCCCGGACAGGAGGCCGCCCAGCGTGAGGCCGACGACCGTCGCGATCGGCAGCAGGGCGTTGCGCAGCCCGTGCCGGAAGAGGACGCTCCGCTCGCCGACGCCCTTGGCGCGCGCGGTGCGGACGAAGTCCAGGCCCAGCACGTCCAGGAGGCTCGAGCGAGTGATCCGGGCGATCAGGGCCAGCGAGATCGTTCCCAGCGCGATGGCCGGGAGCAGCAGGTGGCGGAGCGCGTCGCCGAGGAGCGCGCCGTTCAGGGTGAGCAGGCCGTTCACGACGTACATGTTGGAGAGGAAGTCGAGGATGGCCCGCGGCGGGCCGCCCAGGTCCGAGAGGCCCCAGGCGACGGCGATCGGCACCACCGTGATCCCCGGGCTGAGGCGGCCGGACGGGGGCAGCGCGAGCGGCGTGTCCTTGAGGACGACGGCGAAGATGTAGGCCAGGATCAGGCCGAGGACGAAGACCGGGATCGAGACGCCGAAGTTGGCGCCGACCATGACGCCGACGTCGGCCGGGGAGTTGCGGCGATACGCGGCAACCAGCCCGAGGATGATGCCGCCGACGGTGGCGAAGAGCAGCGCGAAGAGCGTCAGCTCGAGCGTGACGGGCAGCTTCTCCATCGAGGATGTCGGTGACCGGCCGGCTGCGCTGGATCGACTCGCCGAGGTCGCCGGTCAGGATCTGGCCGAGGTACTGCACGAACTGGATCGGGATGGGCTGGTCGAGCCCGTACCGGGCGGAGAACGCGGCGCAGATCTCGTCGGTCGCGCGCTCGCCGAGCGCCGAGCGGCAGGGATCGCCCGGGATCACGCGGGCCAGCACGAAGACGATCGCGACCACCCCGAAGAGGACGGGGATGCTGGCGAGGAGGCGGCGGAAGATGTAGCGGATCACGCGGCGGTGGCTCACGGTCGTGGGGGAGGGCTGGGCGCGGATGGTGACCGGGTGCGAGGAGGGAGCGCCGCTGACGCGGCACTCCCTCACGGTTACGGTTGGCGAGGGCGGTGGGCCGCCCGCCGGGCTACTGCGCCGGCGGCCGGGTTGAGGAACCCGCCGAAGAAGCCGGAGAAGTAGGAGAAGGCGCCCGTGTTGCCGACATGGAGCGGGTTCTCCGTGTCCCACTGGGCGGCGAAGGTGGTGACGACGTCGTTGGCGTCGAGGGTGGCGCCGTCCTGGAACGTCACGCCGTCGCGCAGCGTGCAGGTCCAGACGGTGCCGTCGGCGTTCGCCTCGCACGAGGTGGCGAGTACCGGCTCGACCTCGACGCCGGCGGTCTTGTAGCCGTACAGCGACTGGGTGGTCTGCTCGCACGCGCGAAGGCTCTCGCCGTCGCTCTCGTCCGCGCAGAACAGGCTGATCGGCTCGGCGTTCTGGGTGAAGACGATCGTGTCGCGATCCGCCGGCTTCATGACCGACAGGTTCTCGTTGCCGAGCGGCGACGAGTGGGCCCCTTCGACGTCGGCCTTGAAGGCGGTCGCCGAGGCGCCGTTGGCGATCGGGATCATCGGGACGTGGGTCTTGATGGCGTTGTTGGCGTCGGTGTAGGCCTGCTTGCGCACGGCCGGGTCGGCGCTCGAGGCGCCCTTGGCCAGGGCGGTCGTGATGTCGTCCCACTTGGTCCCGAACTGCTTCGTCGCGCCGGCGCCGAAGTGGTAGTCGAGGAAGTTGGTCGCGTCCGGGTAGTCGGCGCCCCAGCCGAGGATATGGATGCCCGTCAGCTTCCCGGCATCGGAGTTGGCGATGAAGGTCCCCGACTCCTGGACGTCGATCGTGGCGTCGATGTTGAGGTTCTGCTTCAGCTGCTGCTGGAGGTCCTGGGCCACGACGTTCTGGTCACTGACGTAGCCGCGCGAGACGTCGCGGTAGCTGATCGTCGTCTTGAAGCCGTCCGGGAAGCCGGCCTCGGCGAGGAGCGCCTTGGCCTTGGCGGCGTCGAAGGTGTACCAGTCGTCGCCTTCGCAGCCGAACTCGATCGCGCACGGCGTGAAGTGCGTCGCGACCGTCGACCCGGCCGGGTAGAAGTTCTTGACGATCCGCTCGCGGTCGATGCCCATGGCGATCGCCTGGCGGACCTTCTCGTTGTCGAACGGCTTGTAGGTGTTGTTGAAGCCGAAGTACATGACGTTGAGGCCGGCGCGCGGATAGAGCTTGAGGTTCGAGTCGGCCGAGATCGTGGCCATGTCGTCGGTGCCCGGGTTGTCGATGCCGTCGGTGTTGCCGGACTGGAGCTCGACGAGGCGCTGGGCGGCCTCGGTGCTCCACTTGATGACGGCGTTGGGCGTCAGGGCCCCGGTGCCCCAGAACTTGTCGAACTTGGAGTAGATGACGCTGTCGCCGGCCTTCCACTCCTTGACCTGGTAGGGGCCGGTGCCGTTCGGCTGGCGCAGCAGGACGTTCTTGTCTTTGACCGCATTGGCGAGCCAGTCGGCGTCCTGGATGGCGAACGAGGTGAACGCGATCTTCTGGAGGAAGGCCACGTCGGGGTTGCAGAGCTCGAAGACGACCGTCTTGGCGTCGGTCGCCGAGATCTTCTTGAAGTTGCCCTTGTATTCCTTGCCGTTGTACGTCTTGGCGGCGCAGTCCACGTCGGCCGCGGTCGGGTAGGACATCCCCTCGAACGGGGCCGCGGACGGGGTCGCCGGCGCCGGGGTCGCGGCCGCCGTCGCTGACGGGGCCGGGGTCGGGGTCGCCGCGCCGCCACAGGCCGCGACGAGGATCGCGGCGGTGGCACCAAGCGCGGCAAGTCGGGCGCGCCACGGAGTTCCGGGCATGCTCGCAGCTCCTCCTCTCTGCCGTCCCGTGGGGACGGGTCACACACAGACGGCGACCCGCTCTCCTCGGGCCGCCCGGGTGCGCGCCAGCCTAGCACCGGTGCTGGCGCGTCGTCACCCTGCAGTGTCATACGCCGCGCGGCCGTCGGCGGTTCGATCCGGGGCGGCAAGAGGCTAGACTCGGGGCGTGCAGCCCATCCGCATCGCCCTCGCCCAGGTCGCGCCGCGCCTCGGCGACCTCGGGCACAACCTGATCCGCCACGCCGAGCTGATCCGCGAGGCGCGCGGGGCCGGCGCCGGCCTCGTGGTGTTCCCGGAGCTCGGCCTCACCGGATATCTCCTCCAGGACCTCGCGGCGGAGGTGGCGATGCGTCTCGACGACCCGCGCCTGGCCGCGCTCGCGGCCGAGACCGACGGCTGCTCCGCGGTCGTGAGCTTCGTCGAGGAGTCCGGCGACCACCGGCTCTTCATCGCGGCCGCGCTCCTCGAGGACGGCCGGGTCCGGCACGTCCATCGCAAGGTCCACCTGCCGACGTACGGCCTGTTCGACGAGCGCCGCTTCTTCGCCGCCGGGGACGCCGTGCGGGCCGTGCCGTCGCGCCTGGGCGTCGGCGTCGGGCTCGCGGTGTGCGAGGACTTCTGGCACCTCGGGATTGCCCAGGTGCTGGCCCTCGACGGCGCCCAGCTCCTGGTCAACGTGTCGTCCTCCCCGGGCCGCGACCTGGCCGCCACGCACGCCGAGGGGCTCGGGACGGCGGCCTCGTGGCGGAGCCTCCTGCGGACCTACGCCCAGCTCACGACCAGCGTCGTCGTCTTCTGCAATCGTGTCGGGGTCGACGAGTCGATCAGCTTCTGGGGCGGCAGCGAGGTCATCGGCCCGGGCGGCGAGACGATGGTCCGGGCGCCGCTCTACGACGAGGCGCTGGTCTACGCGGACGTGGCGCCCGCCGACGTCCGCCGCGAGCGGATCGCGCTGCCGCTGCTGCGCGACGAGCGGCCCGAGCTGCTCGTGCGCGAGCTGGCGCGGATCGTCGCGGAGCGGGCCGGCCTCGCGCCGGACGCGACCGCCGACCCGGAGCCGGGGAGGTGAGCGGCCCGTCGGACCGGTCGAGCCCGCCCTCGTCGGACCGGTCGAGCCCGCCCTCGCCGGACCTGCCGCCCGGTCCGGCGACGCCCCTGCCGCCGCCGTTCGAGCTCCCCGAGGAGCTGCGCATCGACACCGACGTCGCCCGGCGGGTCATCTCCGGCTTCATCCGCGGCCAGCTCCGGCAGGCCGGCTTCGAGCGGGCCGTCCTCGGGCTGTCGGGCGGGATCGACTCCGCGCTCGTCGCCTACCTCGTCGCGGAGGCGATCGGGGCCGAGCGGCTCCTGTGCGTGCTGATGCCGTACCGGACCTCGTCGCCCGCCTCGCGCGCCGACGCCGAGGAGGTGGTCCGCCGGCTCGGCTGCGTCTCCCGGCTCGTCGAGATCACGCCGATCGTGGACGGCTACTTCGGCACGGCCGGGGAGGCGGGCGCTCCGGGGGTTCCCGGCGCCGGCGGCCCGGAGGCGCTCGAGGCGTCGGCCCTGCGGCGGGGCAACTTCATGGCCCGGGCCCGGATGATGGTCCTCTACGACGCGTCGGTGACGTGGCTCGGCCTCGTGGTCGGGACCGGCAACAAGACCGAATCGCTCATCGGGTACACGACGCTCTTCGGCGACAGCGCCTGCGCCTTCAACCCGATCGGGGACCTCTACAAGTCGCAGGTCCGCCAGCTCGCGCTCGCGATGGGGGTGCCCGACGCGATCCTCCGCAAGGCTCCGTCGGCCGACCTTTGGCCGGGCCAGACCGACGAGACCGAGGCCGGCTTTACGTACCACGAGCTCGACCGGCTGCTGTACCAGGTGGTCGACCGGCGGCGCACGGACGCGGAGCTGGCGGCGCTCGGCTTCGAACTCGCGACCGTGGCGAAGGTGGACCGGCTGGTGGCCGCGTCCGAGTTCAAGCGGCAGGTGCCGCCGATCGCGAAGCTCGGGCCGCGGACCGCCGGGGTGGACTACCTGTACCCGCGCCGGCGGCCCGGCAGCGCCCGGACGTGAGGCGCGGCGCGCGGCCCGGCAGGCCCGGTGCGACCGGGGCCGGGGGCGGAGCCGACGGGCCAGCGGCCGGATCCGCCACCTCGGCCGGGTCCGCGGCCGAGGTGGCCCCTCCCGCGGCCGAGGTGGCCCCTCCCGCGGGCGGCGCGAGCGCCGACGCGCCAGCGGCCGGGCCAGCGAACGCAGCTGCCCCTCGCGCGGACCGCGCCCTCGCCGCGCTCGGCGGCGCCCCTGCGGCGCTCGGCACCGCCGGCGCCGCGACCGCGACCGCAGAGGCCGGGCGCCTCTTCGTCGTGGCGACGCCGATCGGCAACCTCGGTGACATCACCCTGCGGGCGCTCGAGGTGCTCCGGACGGTGCCGCTCGTCGCCGCCGAGGACACGCGGATGACCCGCCGCCTCTTCGGCCGGCACCAGCTGACCACGCGCCTCGTGAGCTACCACGCCCGCAACGCGGCAGCGCGGGGGCCGGAGCTGCTGGCCCGGCTGCGGGCGGGCGACGACCTGGCCCTGGTGACCGACGCCGGTACCCCCCTCGTGTCCGACCCCGGCGGCGAGCTCGTCGGCGCGTGGGCCGCCGAGGGCGGCGCAGTGGTGCCGATTCCCGGGCCGTCGGCCGTCCTGGCCGCGCTCGTGGCCTCGGGCGTCGCCGGGCCGCGCTGGGCCTTCGAGGGGTTCCTGCCCCGCGCCGGACGCGCGCGGCGGGAGCGCCTGGAGCGGCTTGCCGCGGATTCACGGACGACCATCCTCTTCGAGGCGCCCGGCCGCCTGGGCGCGACGCTCGCCGACCTTGCGCGAGCCTGCGGCCCACGCCGCCGCGCCGCGGTCTGCCGCGAGCTCACGAAGATCCACGAGGAGGTTCGCCGCGGGACGCTCGAGGAGCTGGCGGCCGCGGTGGGAGCCGCCGAGCTGGCCGCGCGCGGCGAGATCGTCGTCGTGGTGGCGGATGCCGGCCCCGCCGATGGTGCGTCCGCCGGTGGCGCCGCGGCTGGCGGCGGCCGGGCGAGCCTCGGAGCCGACGACGAGGCCCTGGCGCAGGCCCGGGCCGAGGTGGAGCGCCTGGTGGCGAGCGGGGCGGCGCGTGGCGACGCTGCGCGGCGCGTCGCCGCGGCGACCGGCATCGCGCGTCGGCGGCTCTACGGCGCGGCGCCAGATCGCTAGGATCGGCGCGGCATGGACTCGACCGCGGCACGCCTCCCCGTCCTCGGCGCTCTCTCGCCGGTGGCCCGCGCCCTCGTTCTCGCCACGCTCGGCGTCTCGCTCGTCGCGATCGTCCTCGCGTGGGTCGTCGGTGCCGACCCGACGATCCTCTTCGTCATCTCGGCGGTCGCGATCCTCGGGCTGGCCTGGATCGTCGGCCTGTCGACGGAGCGTCTCGGGGCCCTGACCGGTCCCCAGGTCGGCGGGATCCTGAATGCCACCTTCGGCAACATCGCCGAGCTGATCATCGCCTTCTTCGCCCTGCAGGCGGGCCTGGTCGAGGTGGTGAAGGCATCGCTGACCGGCTCCATCATCGGGAACCTGCTCCTGGTGCTGGGCGCCAGCGTCTTCTTCGGCGGCCTGCGCAACGGCATCCAGCGCTTCGACGCGCGGGTGGCCGGCTCGAACGCGGCGCTCCTCGTGGTTGCCGCGATCGGCTTCTTCGTGCCCGCCGTCTTCGCCTTCAGCGCGAGCCCGGGGGCGCCGGGGACCATCACGGAGGAGTCGGTCCTCGTCGCGATCCTGCTCATCGTGGGGTACGTGCTCTCGCTCGTCTTCTCCTTCACGAACTCGAGCCGGACGCTGGGCGGCCACGAGCCGCCGGCCGAGCACGGGGGCCCGGCCTGGAGTCGCTCGGTGGCCATCGTCGTGCTCCTGGCCGCCGCGGGCCTGCTCGCGATGCTGTCGGAGATCCTCGTCAGCTCGATCGAGCCGTTCATCGAGACGTTCGGCCTGTCGGAGATCTTCGTCGGCGTGATCCTGATCCCGACGATCGGCAACCTCGCCGAGCACATCGTGGCGGTGCAGCTGGCCTGGAAGAACCGGATGGAATTCTCGATGGCCGTGGCGTACGGCTCGAGCCTCCAGGTCGCCCTGTTCGTCGGGCCCGTGCTGGTGATCATCGGCGCGCTCATGGGCCAGCCGATGAACCTGGTGTTCACGCCGCTCGAGGTGGCGGCCGTCGGGGCGGCGGTCGGGATCAGCGCGCTCATCGCCCTCGACGGCGAGTCGAACTGGCTCGAGGGTGCGCTCCTGATGATCGTCTACGTCATCCTGGCGGTCTCGTTCTTCGAGCTGCGCTGATGCGGGCGCTCCGCGCGCGCGGAGCCGGCGGGCGCCGGGGAGGGCGGCGCCCGCCGGGGAGAGGCGGCAGCCTCAGGCCACCGCTGCCACCTCCATCTCGTCGGCTTCGGGGTCCTCGGGGTCGAGGGCGATCGCCCCGCCCGCGCCTCCCGTCCCCTCGGCTGCCGGGTCGCCTCCGGCAACGACCTGCGCCGCGAGGGCGTCCGCGGCATAGTCCTTCTTGCGGCGCCCGGAGAGCATCTCGACCGCCGAGGCCACCACCTCGGTCCGCCAATGGCGCTTGCCGGCGTCATCGTCCCACTGGCGGGTCTGGAGGCGCCCCTCGACGGCCACCATGGCCCCCTTGCCCAGGTACTGGGCGCAGATGTCGGCGAGGCGCTCCCAGGCGATCACCGAGTGGTACTCGGCCTTCTCCCGGCCTCCGCCGACGTACTCGTTCGTCGCCACCGAAAAGCTGGTGACGTGCTTCCCGGATGCGAGGGCGCGCATCTCCGGATCCCGGGTCAGCCGCCCGGTGAGCAGGACCTTGTTCACGGTCCGTTCCCTCCTGGCCGGCCCGGCGGCGCCGGGGCGCGGCCTCTGTGTTGGACGGCGGGTCGAGACTCGGCGGTGGCGGCGGGCCCCGCTGGGACGACCGGTGCGGGGACCCGCCGGACGCGAACCCTAGCGGGGGGCGCTCACCCGCGACTCACCGCGAGCTCGCCCGGGATTGACCGGTGGCTCACCCGGGTGTCTGCTCCACGCGTGCACGTGGCGCCCGGCCCGCGGGCGCCGGCCGCCTACCCGGCTACCCGGCGGCCTCGCGGCGCGAGCGGCGCGGGGTGCGACGGGCGGCGCCGTCCCGGAGCGGGGTGGGTCCCCGGGACACGAGGGCGACCATGGCCGGGTCCAGGTCCGGGATCCCGTCCGCGAAGAGCTCGACGAAGGCCTCGACGAGGTCGGGATCGAACTGGCTCCCGGCATGGCGGTCCATCTCGCGGATCGCCTCCGCGTGGCTCATCGCCCGCTTGTAGGGCCGGTCCTGGATCATCGCGTCGTAGGCATCGGCGACGGCCACGATCCGGGCGCCGAGCGGGATCTCCTGGCCCCGCAGGCCGAACGGGTAGCCGCCGCCGCCGAAGCGCTCGTGGTGGTGGAGGACGATCGGGACGGCGTCCTTGATCGCCGACGCCTGCTCCAGGATGACCTGGCCGATCCGCGGGTGCTGCACCACGGCCTGCCACTCCTGCGACGTCAGGGCGGACGGCTTCTCGAGGATCTCCTCGGGGAGCGCCAGCTTGCCGACGTCGTGGAGCAGGGCCGCGATGCGCAGGCGATCCAGGTCGCCGTCGGGCAGGCCGAGTCGGCGCCCCAGGAGGACCGCGAGGGTGGCGATCCGGGCGGACGGCTGGCCCCGGTGGTTCGGGTACGGCACGAGCGTCTGGATCAGGGCCTGCTCGGCCGCGGTCCGGGCGAGCCGGCCGACCTCGGCGGCGCGGGCGCGTCCCTCGGGCGAGATCGGCGCGCGGGGGATCCGGGCGTCCTCGTCGGGCTCCTCGAACAGGTAGACCTGGTTCCGGCCGAGCGCCTTGGCCGAGTACATCGCCGCGTCGGCGTCGCGGACGAGGGCATCCACCCGCAGGCTCCGCCCGGTGCCGGTCGCGACGCCGATCGAGACCGTGACGCTGATCGCGCCGTGGCGCTCGACGACGTGGCGCGCGCCCATCACGAGCTGGCGCAGCTTCTCGGCCAGCGCAGCGGCCGCCTGGGTGTCCGTCTCCGGGAGGACGACCATGAACTCCTCGCCGCCGTACCGGCCCAGCGAGTCGGCCGACCGGATGTTCGCGCGGAGCGTGGCGGCGACCCCGCGGAGGACGACGTCACCCGCCTCGTGCCCGTACGTGTCGTTGACGTTCTTGAAGAGGTCGATGTCGACGAACGCGACCGCGAGCGGCCGGTCGTAGCGCGCGGCACGCTCGACCTCGCTGAACAGCGCCGCGAGGATCGCCGGGCGGTTGGGAATCCCCGTCAGGCGGTCGGTGGTCGCCGCGTCGTGCGTCGCCGAGAGCGTCGACGCCACCGTCTCGACGGCGGCCGCGAGGCGTCCCCCCAGGCCGCCGCGGAAGGTCGGGATCGGCGCGTCGAGCTCGCCGGATGCCATCCGCTCGACCGCCACCACCACGGGCACGATCCGGGCGCGCAGCCAGAGCGAGACGATCGCGGCGACGACCAGCACGCCGAGGAGGACGCCCCCCGCGACGGCGGCCCACGTCCGTGCCTCACCGTCGAGGGCGCCGCCGGGCAGCGACAGGGCCACCAGGAGGACGAGCGCCACCGGGGCCAGCAGGCCCAGGGCCGCGAGCAGTCGGATCACGAGGGCAGCGTAGGGCCCCACCCCCCGCGCTCCGGCTCGCCGAAAGGTACCGGGACCCACCGCGGATGGTCACCTCGGCGGGCGGCAGGCCCCGGGCGGCGGCACCGGGCGAGCAGCCGGCGGCGCGCGCCGGAACCGGGCGAGCGGCCGGCCGCCTCTCGTCCGCGGAGGGCGCACTGCTATACTCCGCCGGTCCCCGCAGCCGCGAGCGCCAGCCGCCCGCTCCGCAGGAGTCGAGCCATCGTCCGAGGCCGGCCGCCCGGTCACCACGTGAACCGCGCGGACACCCCTCCACGCACCGGGCGCCGTCGCGGCGCCGGAACACGGGAGCCGTCCATCCCGGAGGTCCGCGGCCGACGCGCCGAGGGCCTTTTTGATTGCCCGCCGGCCCCGGCCGCGGCGTCGACGGAAGGAGCGCGGCCATGCCGGCGACGGTGATCGTCGGGCTCCAGTGGGGCGACGAGGGCAAGGGCAAGGCGACCGACTTCCTCGCGGAGCAGGTCCGCTGGGTGGTCCGTTACCAGGGCGGCGACAACGCCGGCCACACGATCGTCCTCGGCAGGGAGGTCTTCAAGCTCCACCTCGTCCCTTCGGGCGTCCTGTACCCGCACATCGTCCCGCTGATCGGGCCGGGCGTGGTGGTCAACCCGGCGACGCTGATCCGCGAGCTCGACGGCCTGGCGGCCAGGGGCATCGACGCCTCGCGCGTGCGCGTGTCGCATGCGGCGCACGTCATCCTGCCGTATCACCTCGCGCAGGACCGGGCGTCGGAGGCGCGCCTCGGGCGCGAGGGGATCGGGACCACGAGCCGCGGCATCGGGCCGGCCTACGCCGACCGCGCCGCGCGGGTCGGGATCCGGATGGAGGATCTCCTCGATCCGGCCGCGCTGCGCCGCAAGCTCGAGCGCGTCGTGCCCGACGCCAATGCCCGCCTGGCCCACCTGGGCGACACGGGCGAGCCGTTCCTCGTCGAGGCGATCCTCGAGGCGGCGCTCGGCTGGGGCGAGCGCCTGCGCCCGATGATCGCCGACACGACGGGACTCGTGCAGGACGCCCTGCGGGCCGGCGACCACGTGCTCCTCGAGGGCGCCCAGGGGACGCTGCTCGACCTGGACCACGGCTCCTATCCCTTCGTGACCTCCTCGAACCCGGTCGCCGGCGGCGCCTGCACGGGCGGCGGCGTCGGCCCGCTCCAGGTCTCCGAGGTGATCGGGGTCATGAAGGCCTACACGACGCGCGTCGGGGCCGGGCCGTACCCGACCGAGCTCCACGACGCGACGGGCGAGGGGATCGCGGCCCGCGGGCACGAGTTCGGGACGACCACCGGCCGCCGACGGCGCGTCGGCTGGTTCGACGCCGTCCCCCTGCGCTACGCGCTGGACGTCAACAGCGTCAGCAGCATCGTCGTCAACAAGCTCGACATCCTGGCCGGCCTCCCCGAGGTCCTGCTGTGCGTGGCCTACGAGATCGACGGCGCACGGGTCGAGCGTTGGCCGGCGTCCGCCGCCGAGGTGGCCCGGGCGACCCCGATCTACGAGCGGTTCCCCGGCTGGAGCGAGGAGATCCACGGGGCGCGGACGCTCGAGGACCTGCCGCTCAACGCCCGGGCGTACGTGCGGGCGCTCGAGGAGCTTGCCGGCGTGCCGATCCGGCTCGTGTCGGTCGGGCCGGAGCGGACCCAGACGGTGGTGCTCCACGTCACAGCGCCGGGGCCGAGCCGCGGCTCTCCCCCGGCGGACGGTCACGACGCGGCGGAGGCCGGCGTCGGCGGGGGAGCCGACGATCCGCCGGCCCCGACGTCCGGAAGCGTCGCGGGAGTCGCGACGTGATCCGCCGGTACACCCGGGCCGAGATGGGTGCGGCCTGGACCGACGAGGCGCGCTTCGCGGCCATGCTGCGGGTGGAGGTCGCCGTCGCCCGTGCCCAGGCCGCCCGGGGCCTCGTGCCGGCCGACGCGCTCGCCGCGATCGAGGAGCGCGCCCGGGTCGACGTGGTGCGGATCGCCGAGATCGAGCGCACCACGGACCACGACGTCATCGCCTTCGTGAGCCAGGTCGCGGAGAGCGTCGGCCCGGAGGGCCGGCACCTCCACCTCGGCCTCACGAGCAGCGACGTCGTCGACACCGGCCTGGCCCTCCAGCTGCGGGCGGCCGGCGATCTGCTGCTCCGGGGCGTGGACACGCTCCTGGCGTCGCTCGTCGCCCGCGCCCGGGCCGAGGCCGGCACGCTGATGATGGGTCGCACGCACTCGGTCCACGCCGAGCCGACGACCCTGGGCCACAAGCTGGCGGGCTGGGCCTTCGAGCTCGACCGCGACAGGATCCGGCTGGCGCGGGCCTTCGACGACGTCGCGACCGGCAAGATCTCGGGCCCCGTCGGGACCTACAGCCACCTGGCGCCGGAAATCGAGGCGGAGGTCCTCGCCGAGCTGGGCCTCGCCGTCGACCCGGTGAGCACGCAGATCGTCCAGCGCGACCGGCACGCCGCCGTGCTTGCCGCCATCGCGATCACGGGCGGGTCGCTCGAGCGGTTCGCGACCGAGGTTCGCAACCTCCAGCACACCGAGATCGGCGAACTGATGGAGCCGTTCCGGAGCGGCCAGAAGGGCAGCTCGGCGATGCCCCACAAGCGCAACCCGATCGTGGCCGAGCGGATCGCCGGCCTGGCCCGCCTCCTGAGGGGCTATGCCGGTGCCGCGCTGGAGAACCAGCCCCTCTGGCACGAGCGAGACATCAGCCATTCGTCGGCCGAGCGCGTCCTGCTGCCCGACGCGACGATCCTCCTGGACTACATGCTGGCCAAGATGACCGGGCTCGTCGACGGTCTCGTGGTTCGTCCCGACCGGATGCGGGAGAACATCGAGCGCGGCCTCGGCCTGCATGCCAGCAGCCGCGTCCTCGTCGCCCTCGTGGAGGACGGAGGCCTGGGGCGCGAGGAGGCGTACGCGATCGTCCAGCGCAACGCCCTCCGGGCCGCCGACGACCGGGTCCAGCTGCACGGGCTCCTGGCGACCGACCCCGCGGTGGCCGGCCGCATCACGCTGGCCCGCCTGGATGCCTGCTTCGACGACGCCGGCTTCCTGCGCCACGTGCCGGCCGTGATCGCCCGCCTCGACGCCATCGACCCTGCCCGACGGGTGGTCACGGCCGAGGTCGGCTGATGGGCGGCAGGATCGCGGTCGGTGTCTCGGGGAGCGGCGGCACGCTGCGGGCCCTCCACGCGCGGATCGGCCGGGGCGCGCTCGACGCCGAGATCGCCTTCGTCTTCGCCGACCGCGCCTGCCCGGCGCTCGCCTGGGCGGAGGAGGCGGGCCTCGAGACCGCCGTCATCCCGGGCCTGGGCGCCGCGCACCCGGGCGCGCGCGCGGGCGCCGACGGCGTGCTCGCTGCGACGCTCGCGGCCGTCGGGGTCGAGACGGTCGTCCTGGCCGGGCTCGGGCGCGGCGTCGGGCCGCGCGTCCGCACGGCGTGCGCGGGGCGGGTCCTCGATGTCCACCCGTCCCTGCTGCCGGCGTTCCCGGGGGCGCACCCGGTGCGCGACGCGCTGGCCGCGGGCGCGACCGTGACCGGCGTCACGGTGCGCCTCGTCGACCCGAGCCGCGACGGCGGGCCGGTCGTCCTCGCCGAGGCGATTCCCGTCCTCGCCGGCGACACCGAGGCGACGCTCCGCGAGCGGCTCCACGCGGTGGAGCAGCGCCTCCTGCCCCGCGCCGTCGGCCTGCTCCTCGCCGGCGCGCTGCGGGTCGACGGACGCCGCGTGACGCTCGACGCCGCCCGCGCCGCCGCGGCTCTGCCCACACCCCGTCGCGCCCTGCTCTCGGTGTCGGACAAGGCCGGCCTGGTGGCGTTCGCAACGGGGCTCGTCGCCCGCGGCTTCGAGCTGGTCTCCACCGGCGGGACCGCGCACGCCCTGCGCGAGGCCGGCCTGCCGGTCGTCGACGTCGCGGCGGTGACCGGCTTCCCGGAGATGCTCGACGGCCGCGTCAAGACCCTCCACCCGCGGATCCACGGCGGAATCCTCGCCGATCGGCGCCTGCCCTCCCACCGCGAGCAGCTCGAGGCGGCCGGCATCGAGCCCTTCGAGCTCGTCGTGGTCAACCTCTACCCGTTCGCCGCCGCCGCCGAGCGGGCGTCGCGGGATGAGCTCGGCCTCGACGACCTGGTGGAGGAGATCGACATCGGGGGGCCGTCGATGGTCCGCGCCGCCGCCAAGAACCACGCGAGCGTGGCGATCGTCACCGACCCGGCCCGCTACGCGGACGTCCTCGCCGCGCTCGACGCGGGGGGAGCGGTGCCCGCCCGCCTGCGGGCCGCGCTCGCCGTGGAGGCCTTCCGCCACACGGCCGCCTACGACGCGCGGATCGCCGAGGTGCTGCCCGAGCGGATGGCGGCGCAGGGCGTCGACCTGCCCGACGAGCCGGGCATGCCCGGCGCCGCCGACCCGTACCCGGACCGCCTGACGGTGACCCTGGAGAAGGTCGAGACCCTGCGCTACGGCGAGAACCCGCACCAGCCCGCGGCCCGCTACCGCCGCCCGGGCGCCGTCGCGTCCGACGGCCCATTCGCCTCGGGCGAGCCGCCGCTCCAGGGCAGGGCGCTCTCGTACACCAACGTCCTCGACGGCTCCGCCGCCGCCGGCATCGCGCGCCTCCTGCGCGGCCCGGCATGCGTGATCGTCAAGCACACGAACCCGTGCGGCGCGGCCGAGCGGGCGACCATCGCCGCCGCCTGGGACGACGCGCTCGCGGCCGATCCCGTGTCGGCGTTCGGCGGCGTCGTGGCGCTCACGCGGCCGGTCGACCGCGAGGTCGCCGAGCGGCTTGCCGGCCTCTTCCTCGAGGTCGTGGTGGCGCCCGCGTTCGACGCGGGGGCCCGGGAGGTGCTGGCGGCGAAGCCGAACCTGCGGCTCGTCGTCGATCCGGCGCTCGGGTCCGACACGCGGCTCGCCGCGCCGAGCCCGACGGGCTCCCTCCGGAGCGCCGGAGGAGCGGTCCTGGTGGCGGCGCCCGACACGGCCCCGGACGACGTCACGACGTGGACGGTGGCGACCCGGCGCGCCCCGACGGACGCCGAGCGGCGCGACCTCGACCTCGCCTGGCGCCTCGTCCGCGGCGTGACCTCCAACGCGATCGTCGTGGTGCGCGACAGGATGCTCATCGGCATCGGCTCGGGCCAGACGAGCCGGGTCGACGCCGCCCGCCAGGCCGTGGCCAAGGCGACGGCGCTCCTGGGGGCGGGTCGGCTGGCGGGCGCCGCCTGCGCCTCGGACGCCTTCTACCCGTTCCCGGATGCCGTCGAGGCCTGCCTGGCGGCCGGCGTCACGGCCTTCGCGCAGCCGGGCGGCTCGCTCCGCGACGCCGACGCAATCGCGGCGGCCGACGCTGCGGGCGCGACGATGCTCCTGACCGGCGTGCGCCACTTCCGGCATTGACGCGGGTATCCTCGCCGCATCCGCACCCCAGGAGGAGCCACTGCCATGAGCGACCTGATCGTCGTCGGCTTCGACCGCGAGGACGACGGCCTCGCCGCCCTCCGCTCGCTGCGCTCCCTCGAGAAGCACGCCGACCTGCGCCTCGAGGACACCGCCGTGATCACCAAGGACCCCGACGGGTCGGTCAAGGTCACCAACGAGATGGCCTCGGGGACGGAGCAGGGGATCGTCGTCGGCGGGATCCTCGGCCCGATCCTCGCGTTCATGTTCCCCGTGGTCGGGCTGGTAGGCGGGGCGATCGTCGGCGGCCTCGTCGGCCGGTCGGTGAAGCCGGGCATCGACGGCGCGTTCGTCAGGCAGGTCGAGGAGCAGCTGCAGCCCGGGAGCGCCGCGCTCTTCGCGCTCGTCAGGTCCGGCAGCGCCGACAGCATCGCCGCCGCCTTCCGGCCGTTCCGCGGTCGGGTCATCCAGACGTCGCTGCCCGAGGACTTCGAGGAGGCGCTCCGGGACGCGCTCCGCACCAGCAGCTGACGCCGGCGCGGGGTCGACCTGCGGGAGGCGCGGCCGTCCGCCCGGCGGACGGCCGTCCCCTGCTACGATCGCCGGGCCATGCCCGACCTCGACCGCCCGCCCGAACCCGGCTCACCCGCCGCCGATACCAGGCCAGCCGCGGGCGCCGATCCGGACCGCTTCTACATCACCACCTCGATCGCGTACGCCAACAACAAGCCCGGCGTCCACACCCTGTACGAGGTGATCGCCGCGGACGCCATCGCCCGCTGGCACCGGATGCGCGGCATCCCGACCCGGTTCCTGACCGGCACCGACGAGCACAGCGTCAACATCGCGCAGAGGGCGGCGGAGGAGGGCCGAACGCCCCGGGCGTTCGTCGACGAGAAGGTTGCCCTCTTCCGGGCGGCGGAGGACGCCCTCCTGGTGTCGCCGGACCGCTTCATCCGGACGACCGATCCCGACCACCACCGGTCGGCCCAGGAGATGGTCCGCCGGGCCCACGCGAACGGCGACATCTACGTCGGGACCTACGAGGGCTGGTACTGCCCGAACGAGGGCTTCCGCAACGCCACCGACGTGCAGGAGACGGCCGCCGGGACGATCTGCCCGAACCATCCGGACGTCCCGCTGGAGTGGCTGACCGAGAAGAACTGGTTCTTCCGGCTGTCGGCCTACCAGGAGCGCCTGGAGCGCTGGTACGAGGATCACCCGGACTTCGTCCAGCCCGACTTCCGGCGCAACGAGATGCTGGGCTTCATCCGGGGCGGCCTCGAGGACTTCTCGATCAGCCGCGCCGGGGCCGGGTGGGGGATCCCGTTCCCCGTGCTGCCCGACGGCTCGGACGCGCAGCGGCCCGACGGCAGCTTCGACCCCGACGCCGGCACGATCTACGTCTGGTACGACGCACTCATCAACTACATCACCGGCGTGGGCTTCCCGGACGACCCGGCGACGTTCGAGCGCTGGTGGCCGGCCGACCTCCACGTGATCGGCAAGGACATCGCCCGCTTCCACACGATCTTCTGGCCGGCGATGCTCTGGTCGGCGGGCCTCGCGGCGCCGCGCCGGGTCTGGGTGCACGGATGGCTCCTGGCCCAGGGCGAGCGGATGAGCAAGAGCCGGGGCAACTTCCTGGACCCGCTCGACTTCGTGGCCGCCTTCGGCGCCGACGGCGCCCGCTATGTCGCCCTGCGCGAGGTCGCCTTCGACCGCGACAGCGACGTCTCGTGGGACGGCTTCCTGCGGCGCTACAACGCCGACCTCGCCAACGACTTCGGCAACCTCGTGAACCGGACCGTCGCGATGGCGGGGCGGTACCTGGGCGGCGAGCGCCCCGCGCCGCGGCCGGCGCAGGACGCCGCGCTCGCGGCGCGCTGGGCGGAGACCCGGCAGGCGTTCGGCGAGAAGCTCGACGCGTGCCTCGTCCACGAGGCGCTGGCTGGCCTCTGGGACTACGTGGGCGTCGCCAACAAGGCGGTCGACACCGAGGCGCCGTGGAACCTCGCGAAGGCCGCGAAGGCCGGCGACGACGCCGCCGCAACGCGCCTCCGCGACGTCCTGGCCGACCTCCTCGAGGCCTGCCGGCTGATCGCCCTCGCGGCGGCCCCGGTCATGCCGGGCGCCGCGCCCCGCGTGCTGGCGCAGCTCGGCTACGGCTACCCGTGGGCTGCCGATGGGACGGGCGGCCCGCCGCTCCTCGACGAGCTGGCCTGGGGCGCCCGCTCGACCGAGCCCGGGGAGCTGACGGCCCCGACACCGCTCTTCCCACGACTCGAGGTCGAGGCGCTCGAGGCGGGACCCGGACCGGCGCCGGCCTGATCGACCGGAGATCGCCGTGCGCCTGGTCGACTCCCACGCCCACCTGCAGTCGCCGCAGTTCGCCGACGACCTGCCGGAGGTCCTCGCCGCGGCGGAGGCGGCCGGCGTCGAGCGGATCCTCGTGCCCGGCTGGGACGAGGCCTCGTCGCTCCGGGCGCTCGACCTCGTCGCGCGCTACCCGCGCCTGGTGGCGGCGGTCGGCATCCACCCCCATGCGGCCGCCGAGACGGACGACGCCGCGTGGGAGCACACGGCCGCCCTGGCGGCGCACCCCGCCGTCGTCGCCATCGGCGAGACCGGCCTCGACTACGACCGTCGCTTCTCGCCGATCGAGGACCAGCTGCGCAACCTGCGCCGGAACCTCGCGCTCGCCGTCGCCACCGGCAAGCCGGCGATCCTCCACTGCCGGAGCGCGTCCGGGACGCGCGACGCCCAGGACGCCCTCCTCGACGAGATGCGCGCGGCCGGCCTCGGTGGGCTCGCCGGGCGGACGGCATTCGGCGATCGGCCGCCGGCCATCCTGCACTCGGTTTCGGGCCCGGTCGACTACGTCGCGGCGGCGCTCGAGCTCGGCTGCGCGGTCTCCATCTCGGGGCTCTGCTTCCGGAAGGGCGAGGAGGCGACCGCCGAGAGTGTCCGCCTGGTCCCGGCCGACCGCCTGCTCGTGGAATCCGACGCCCCGTACCTCTCGCCGCCGGGTGCTCCGCGCCGGCGGAACGAGCCGGCCTGGACGCGGGTCACTGCCTCGTGGATCGCAGAGCGCCGGGGCGAGCGCCCCGAGGCGGTCGGCGCCCGGCTCGTCGAGACCTTCGACCGGATCCTGCCCAACGCGGGCGGGTAGGGGAGCGACGCCGCGGCCCGGAGGCGCCGCGGGTAGG
This sequence comes from uncultured Chloroflexia bacterium, assembly GCA_963831745.1. GTDB lineage: Bacteria > Chloroflexota > Limnocylindria > Limnocylindrales > CSP1-4 > CTSoil-043. The sequence continues at coordinate 77,208 of CAWHRD010000006.1, forward strand.
GAACGACGCCGCGGGTAGGGAACGACGCCGCGGCCGGCGTCGCGTCGCGGCCCGACGGGGCGTCAGCGGAGGCGCCGCCAGCGGATCGTCATCGCCGCGACCAGCGGCCTCCCGGGCTCGACGACCGCGTGCTCCCCGGTGGCGAGGCCGTTCGGCGGCCCCGTTTGGGGCTCGACGCAGACCCCCTCCTCGCGCTCCGTGTAGACGACCCAGAACCGGGCGTCGCTGGCGATCCGCAGCTCGAGGGCGCCCGGCCAGTGGACCCCCGGGTCGCCGGACACCTCCACGAAGCAGTCGTCCCAGGGCTCGAGCGGGATCGGTCGCACCACCTCGCCGGTCGGCAGGCCGTCGAGGCCGCGCCGGAGCATGGCTCCCGCCGCAAGGTCGACGACGACCGGCTCGCCCACGGCCCCGCCGTCGCGGTCGCGCAGGACCCGCGGGAACCAGGGATGCCAGCCGACGATCGCCGGCATGCGCCGGTCGGCGGCATGGACCTCGAGCTCGGCGTGGAGGGCGTCACGGGTCAGCCGGACGCGGTGGACGGCTCGGCCCCCGAGCGGCCACGGCGGGACGAGATCGGCGGCCATCGTCGCCTCGGCCGGCCCGGCCGTCACGACCTCCCAGGCCGACTCGAGGAGGGTGCCGTGGATGGCATGCGGCGGGATGAGGTGCGTCGGGAGGCGATGCTCCGCACCCTCCCATCGCAGCACACCGTCGCGGAGCCGGCCGGCCCAGGGCACCATCGGGTAGCAGCCCCACGCCACGGCTCCCCAGCCCTCGGTGACCAGCACCTCGAGGCCGTCTACGCGCAGGCTCGCGATCCGCCCACCGGCTCCCGGCTCCAGCATGGCCTCGACCGTTCCCGCGCGCAGGCTGATTCGATCGCTCACGCCCCGGATGGTAGCGGCTCGCCCATGCCGCGGTGAGGCCATCGCACCGCGGATTGACACGCGCCGCCGGGTCCGCTAGCATTCTTAGCACTCTCAAGATGTGAGTGCTAGTCTACGCGACGATCGCCCGGGCAGGCCGCCCGGGGACCGATCGGTCCCGTGAGCGACGCACCCAGGGGAGCGCCGCGGCGGTGAGCCGCTCGGGCAGTCAGCCAGTCGGATCGGGGGCATCGCACGGACGTGCGGACCACCCGGAACAGACCTCGAAGGAGGGATCGCGCGTTGGTCACTTCCAGCAAGCTTCGCCCGCTCGGCGACCGCGTCGTCGTCAAGCCGCTGCCGCGCGAGGAGATGACGAAGAGCGGCATCGTCCTGCCGGACACCGTCAAGGAGAAGCCCATGGAGGGCGAGGTCCTCGCGGCGGGGCCGGGCAAGATCCTCGAGGACGGCACGCGTGAGGCGATGGACGTCAAGGTCGGCGACAAGGTCCTCTACGCGAAGTACGCCGGGACCGAGTTCAAGGTCGAGGGCGACGAGCTCCTCATCGTGAGCCAGAAGGACATCCTCGCGATCGTCGAGGACTGACGCTGCCGCGCCGGCACCCGGCGCGCCGTCCGTCGCCAGACCGGATCGCACATGAGACTCCCAGGAGGAACCCACATCCGTGGCTAAGCAGGTCATCTTCGAGGACGCCGCGCGGCGCTCCCTCAAGCGCGGCATCGACCGCCTCGCCGACGCCGTCAAGGTGACGATCGGGCCCAAGGGCCGGAACGTCGTCCTCGACAAGAAGTTCGGCTCCCCGACCATCACCAACGACGGCGTCACGATCGCCCGCGACATCGAGCTCGAGGACCCGTTCGAGAACATGGGCGCCCAGCTCGTCAAGGAGGTCGCGACCAAGACCGACGACGTCGCCGGCGACGGCACGACCACCGCGGTCGTCCTCGGCCAGGCGCTCGTCACCGAGGGGCTCCGCAACGTCACCGCCGGGGCCAACCCGATGGTCCTCAAGCACGGCATCGAGCGTGCCGTCGAGGTGATCGTCGAGGAGATCAAGGCCAGCGCCCGGCCGGTCGAGACGCGCGAGCAGATCGCGGCGGTCGCCGCCATCTCCGCGGCCGATCCGGAGGTCGGCGAGATCATCGCCGAGGTGATGGACAAGGTCGGCAAGGACGGCGTCATCACCGTCGAGGAGGGCCAGTCCCTCGGCCTCGAGAAGGAATACACCGAGGGTATGCAGTTCGACCGGGGCTACATCTCGGCGTACTTCGTGACCAATCCCGATCGGATGGAGGCGGTCCTCGAGAACGCCAAGATCCTCGTCACCGACAAGAAGATCTCGGCCGTCGCCGACATCCTGCCCGGCCTCGAGAAGGCCGTCCAGGTCGGCCGCCCGATGCTGATCATCGCCGAGGACGTCGACGGCGAGGCGCTCGCCACCCTCGTCGTGAACAAGCTCCGCGGCACGATCCAGGTCCTCGCCGTCAAGGCGCCGGGCTTCGGCGACCGCCGCAAGGAGATGCTCCGCGACATCGCGATCCTCACGGGCGCGACGGTCATCTCCGAGGAGGTCGGCCGCAAGCTCGACTCCGTCACCGCGGAAGACCTCGGCGAGGCCCGCCGCGTCGTCGCCACCAAGGACGACACGACGATCGTCGACGGCGCCGGCCGCGAGCCCGACATCAAGGCCCGCATGAACCAGATCAAGGCGCAGATCGAGGAGACCACCTCGGACTACGACCGCGAGAAGCTCCAGGAGCGCCTCGCCAAGCTCGCCGGCGGCGTGGCCGTCATCAAAGTGGGCGCGGCGACCGAGGTCGAGCTCAAGGAGAAGAAGCATCGCATCGAGGACGCCCTCTCGACCACCCGCGCGGCGGTCGAGGAGGGGATCGTCGCCGGCGGCGGCACGACGCTGCTGCAGGCGATCCCGGCCCTCGACAGCCTCCACCTCGAGGGTGACGAGCAGGTCGGCGTCGACATCGTCCGGCGCGCGCTCGAGGCCCCGGCCCGCCAGATCGCCGACAACGCCGGCGCCCGCGGCGAGGTCGTCATCGACCAGATCCGCACGCTCCCGAAGGGCCATGGCTTCGACGCCCTCAAGGGCGAGTACGGCGACATGTTCGAGCGCGGGATCGTGGACGCCGCCAAGGTGACCCGCTCCGCGCTCCAGAACGCGGCCTCGATCGCGGCCATGGTGCTGACGACCGAGACCCTCGTCACCGACCTCCCCGAGAAGAAGGACGACGCCGGCGGTGGCCACGGCCACGGCGGCGGCGGCGACATGGACTTCTAGAGGGTCCGCTGACGTCCACCGGGGTACGCCCGGACTGGACGCACGCTCATCGCACGGTGAGAGCCGGGTCACCCGTCCGCGGGGGCCCGGCTTTCACGCTTCCAGATTGCTGCACAGCGGCCCGGGCGCTCCTGGAGCGAGCTAGTCCCAGGCCTCGCTCCCGGCCTCCAGCTCGACGTTCATCCAGGCGTCTCGCAGTGGCTCCCAGTTGAGGGCCGGCTGGTGGACCTCGATCTCCTCGAGGCGCTGGCCAAGGACGATCGATGCCTCCCGGAGAGCCGGGGAGAGGGGCTCGCGCTGGAAGGCGGCAAGCGCGACCCGGGCTTGATCCTTGGCCTGCCGCACGGGCGCCCGCATGAACGACGACGACGACCCCAGGTCCTCGATGGCCTGCTTCAGGTCGTCGTACACGCGTCGGTCCATGGACCAGACGATGCGCCCCGGCCACGCGCATGACTAGAGGCGGACGGCCCCCGGACGTCGGGGTGGCCGACCCGCGCGCGCCCGGAGCGCGCCTCGACCCTCCTGGGGCATCGGTGGGCCGTGCGGGGCACGATGAGGCCCCCGGCACGTCCCCAGATCGCCACCACCCCCCGGTAGGAAGACGAGCGACCGGGCACAGGGACGTGCCGGGGGCTGGGACGCGCAGACGCAGCATGCGGCCACGAACATGAGAACACGATGAGAGAGACGGCTCGTCACGTCCCGGGCATCCCGGAGGAGAGGAGCCCACGGGGGCGCCCGTGCGCGTCCCCGGCCAGGCGCAGCACATCGGCCTGGATGTCCACGGAGTTGTCCACCGCCTTATCCACAGTGGCCCGAAGTTGGTGGACGATCGGTCCCCGCGCGGACGAGATTGGTGGACAAGCCGCTTGTGGCGAACGGCCGGGGACCGTACTGTAGGTCTTGCCCGAAGGGGCTGAGCACGCCGACGCTCGATCAGGGAGCAATCCCGGGTCGGGCAGAGATCGAGACACCGAGTGGTCGCAAGGCCACCGCGGATCCCGGTCCAGCGACGGCCGATGACGACCGAGATTTACCTCGAGGTTGCCAACGACCGCCGGGTCGAAACGGAGCGGTTCCTTCGGACATTTGATTCCCAGGCCGCACGGGGCACCGTGACGTCACTCGCGGCGACGTCAGCCACGACGCGATGAGCGTCGTCCGCGCTGGCGAACCTTTCCGGCTGATCACCGGCCGGCGGGCATCTCGAGGGGCGCCCCGACGGGACCACCTGCGATCCAGCGTCGGAGCTCGGCGACCTCGTTGCGCACGCACGCGAACACGCGCCGGTCGCCCGTCGGGTCCCCGATGGCGACCCGCTCGAGCCGCGCCGCGACCGCCGCGGCGTGCCGTCAGGCTGAGCGCTCGAAGAGGCCGACGGTCGATCCCGCCGGGTCGCGGAAGAGGGCGCGATGGCCGACGTCGGGGGCGATGAGCGTGCGCTCGAGGAGGATGTCGCCGCCGGCGTCGCGTACATCGTCCAGCGTCGCGGCCGCGTCCGCCACGGCGAGGTAGACCATCGGCCCACCGCCGGCGGCCGCGGGCAGATCGCCGAGGAATGCCCCGCCCAGGCCGCCCGAGGGTTCGCGGAACCAGATGGCGTCGCCGTCGTCCTCGACGAGCCAGCCGAAGACACGAGCATAGAACCGGCCGGTGCGCCGGCAGTCGTCGCCGCCCGGCAGCTCGAGCCAGGTCACGTCGCCGTTACCCATGCGTTGCCCTCCTCGGATGGCGATGCCACCGGAGGCTATGCGGATGGGATCCGTCCTGGCGAGTGCCGGACGTCATGGCCGCACCCGCGACGTTCCTGCGGGCTGCGGCCTCGAAGCCCGCCGACGAGCCCCGGACCGCGTTTGACGCGGACCGCCCGCTCGGGCACGCTGGTGGACACGCGTCCGTCGAACCGCGGAGCTCCCTCGAGGTTCCCATGTCGCTCGCACTTCCCAGCCGCACTGTGCGCCCCGCCCTGACGGCAGTCGCGTTCGTCGCGCTCGCGGCGGCCGCCTGTGGCGGACCCGGCTCGACCCCGCTGACCGACCCGGTCGAGATCCTGCAGAAGGGCGCGGCGTCGCTCGGGGCGATGACGAGCCTCCACCTGCGCGGCGCCGTCGGCGGCGAGCTCCCGCTCAGCATCGGCGGGGCCGGCGGCGGGGCGCCCATTCCGCTCAACGGGACGACCCTCGACGGCGACATCGACGTCGCGAACGGCGGCCTGGCCCTCGAGCTGCTCGCGCCGTCGCTCGTCAACCTCCGCGTCAACCTCGTGGTCGCCGACGGCTCGACCTACCTGAAGGCCCCGCTGCTGACCGGCGACACCTGGGTGCGCCAGCCGGCCGCGGGCGGCATCGGCGGCGACCCCGGAGCCGCGATCGACGGGCTTGCCACGTTCCTCGCCCGGCCGGAGCTGAAGCCCGAGAAGCTCGCCGACACCCGCTGCGGGGGCACGGACTGCTACAGCGTCCAGTTCACGGTGCCGGCCTCGGAGGTGCGCGACGCCCTCGGCTCGCTGGGAAGCGCGATCCCCGGCCTGTCGGGCGACGCGGTCGGCGACGTGACCGTCACGGTTGGGGTCCGCAAGGACAACCTGCAGCTCGCGACCCTCGGCCTGGACACTCCCGCCGGCGGCCAGGAGCCGCTCACGGTCGACCTCGAGCTGAGCAAGGTCAACGAAGCGGTGACGATCACGCCGCCGCCCGCGGACCAGGTCAAGGACGCGCCCGGCGGCTGACCCGGGGCCGCAGGGCCCGCGGCGCCCGCCCCGCTGCGGGGCGGGCGGGTGCGTCCCTGCCCACGCAAGGTGGCCGACGGCCGATGAGGGCCGGTGAAGCCACCGCCGGTACAATCGCAGGGTGGACCCCACGCCCCCCTGGCTCGAGGAGCCCGAGCCGCCCCTGCCCGACGCGCCCGCGGCTCCGACTGGCGTCGGGCCCGGCCCCGAGGAGCCGCCGCCGCCCGACGCGCCCGCCCCGGACGAGGCCGAGCCGTGGGGCTCGCCGGGCGCGGACCCTCGCGCACCGGAGCGCGACCGCGGCCTCGCCACCGGCGTTGCCGACCGCGAGGAGCTCGAGACGCGGATCCTCGCCCGCCTGAACCCGGAGCAGGCGCGCGCCGTCACGGCGACCGAGGGGCCGCTCCTCATCCTCGCCGGTGCCGGCTCGGGCAAGACCCGCGTCGTCGCCCACCGCGTCGCCTACCTTGTCGGCGTCCGGGGCATCGCCCCGTGGCGGATCCTGGCCGTGACCTTCACGAACAAGGCCGCCGGCGAGATGCGCGAGCGGATCATCGCCCTCGTCGGAGCCGACGACGGCCGGAAGGTCGAGATGGGGACCTTCCACGCCCTCTGCGCGCGGATCCTGCGCCGCGACGGCGCCGCGATCGGGCTCTCGCCGCGGTTCGTGATCTACGACACGGACGACCAGCAGTCGCTGATGAAGCAGGTCTTCCGCGACCTCGACCTGCCCATCCAGGGCGGCGTCCTGCGGCCGCGGACGGTGCTCGAAGCGATCAGCCGGGCCAAGAACAACCTCGAGTCGGTCGAGGACCTGGCGGAGGGTGCGACGACCCACTTCGAGCGCGAGATCGCCCGCATCGCGACCCGCTACAGCGAGCGCCTGCGGGCCGCGGGGGCCCTCGACTTCGACGACCTCCTCGTCGAGACCGTGCGGCTCCTCGAAGCGCAGCCGGAGGTCCTCGCGCGCTACCAGGCGCGCTGGCGCTACCTCCACGTCGACGAGTACCAGGACACGAATGCCGCCCAGTACCGGATCGTCCGGGCGCTCGCCGCCGCCCACCACAACCTGTGCGTCGTCGGCGACGACGACCAGTCGATCTACGCCTGGCGCGGCGCCGACCTGCGCAACATCCTCGACTTCGAGCGCGACGAGCCGGGGGCGACGGTGGTGAAGCTCGAGCAGAACTACCGGAGCACCCAGCTCATCCTCGACGCGGCCCACGCCGTGGTGGCCCGCAACGAGGGGCGCAAGGACAAGAAGCTCTGGACCGAGCGGGCCGGCGGGCGGCCGATCCAGCGATTCGAGGCCTACAACGAGGAGGAGGAGGCGGAGTGGATCGCCCGCCAGGTCGAGGCGCTGCTCGGCGGCCGGGCGGCCGCGCTGACGCGGCGAGCCGACGAGGCCGAGCGGCTCCGCCCGCGGGACGTCGCCGTCCTGTACCGCACGAACGCCCAGTCCCGGGCGATCGAGGAGGCGTTCCTGCGCTACGGGATCCGCTACCAGCTCATCGGCGGAACCCGCTTCTACCAGCGCCGCGAGGTCAAGGACGCCCTGGCGTACCTGCGCGTCCTGCGCAGCGACACGGACGAGGTCAGCTACGAGCGGATCGTCAACCTGCCGGCGCGGGGGATCGGCGACAAGACGCTCGAGGTGCTGCGCATGGCGGCCGGCGAGCCAGGGCAGACGTACTGGAGCGGGCTCGAGCGGGCGGCCGCCGGCGAGCTGCTCGTCCTCGCGCCCCGCGCGCGGGGCGCCGTGGCAGACTTCGTGGTCCTCGTGCGGCGGCTGCGAAGCCGCATCGGCGTGCTCGGGCTGCCCGAGCTCCTCGACGATGTCCTGGAGGCCTCCGGCTACCGGGCGATGCTCGCCGACGGCACCGAGGAGAACGAGGAGCGCTGGCGCAACCTGCTCGAGCTCCGCTCCGTCACGACGCGCTACGACGACCTGGCGCCCGACGACGCGCTCGACCGGCTCCTGGAGGAGACCGCCCTCGTTGCCGACCAGGACGCCTACGAGTCCGACGCCGATGCCGTCACGCTGATCACGCTCCACGCCGCCAAGGGCCTCGAGTTCGGCGCCGTCTTCATCTCCGGCATGGAGGAGGGCGTCTTCCCGCACAGTCGGGCGCTCGAGGACGAGAAGGAGCTCGAGGAGGAGCGCCGCCTCGCCTACGTCGGGATCACCCGGGCGAAGGAGCGGCTGTTCGTCTCGCATGCCTGGCAGCGGGCCACCTGGGGGCCGGGCGGGGGCGGCCCGTCCGTGCCGTCGCGGTTCCTGTTCGAGATCCCCGCCGACCTGATGGAGGGCCCGCGTCTCCAGCCGGGGGAGGGTAGTGACGCCGCCTACGACCTCGACCTCGCCTTCGGCGCCCGGCGCAGCAGCCGCTTCGGCGCCCCGATCCGGGCCGGCGGTGGGGCCTATCGGACGGGCAGCGGCCAGCCGGGGGCGCCGCCCGACGGAGCGGCCTTCCGCCCCGGCCGCGACCTGGCTGCCCGGCGCCATGCGTTCGAGGCCGGCGCGCGCTCGGGCTCGCTCGCGGTGCCCGGCACCCGCCACGACCGCGGCGACCGCGGCGGCGCCGGCGACGACCACCCGGACGCGGCATTCCCGGACGAGCTCCCGGTGCGCCGGGCTGCCCCGCCGCCGGCCGTCGGCGCGAGCCCCGCCCGGTCCGGGTCGGCGCCCCGCGTCCGCGTCCCCGGGGAGCGGCTCTTCCGGGACGGCGACCGCGTCGTCCACGCGCGCTTCGGCGACGGCGTCGTGGTGACCAGCAAGCTCACCCGCGACGACGAGGAGGTCACCGTGGCGTTCCGGAGCAGCGGCGTGAAGACGCTGCTGGCGAGCATGGCCAACCTGGAGCTCGGCGGCTGAGCGCGCGACGACGGCCGGCGACGAAGGCGGAAGCAGCGTTGACAACTTGGTCCTGTTCGGTATATTTACAGATACGCAATAGAGCGAACAAGCGCAGCATGCGGTGAGGAGGCGTTGCCCGGATGGCGCTGGCCGTCGAGACCACGGAACTCTTGGTGCTGCTGCCGAAGGCGTTCTACTCGCCGGCCGAGGTCGCTCGTCTCGCCTCCGTCTCGAGCTCGACCATCCTCAACTACGTCCACGACGGCCGACTGCCGGCGGTGCGGCTCTCGGAGCGGACCTACCGCATCCCGCGCAAGGCCGTCATCCGGCTGCTCGCCCTCGACGCGCCCGCGCCGTCCGTCACGGTCGACGGCGCCCGGGACGTCGAGATCTGACGCACCGCCTCCCGAGCGCGACGTGACCGCCCGGCTCGGCCACGGTGCGCTGAGCGACGGCCAGGTCCGGAGCCGGCGGGAGCGCCTGGCGGACTTCCTCGACGCGTGGGGCGACCTGCGGGTCCGCGACCTCGGCGGCGACCGCGAGCGCCGCCTCCTCGAGTTCTCGCTCGAGGCTCCGGGCCAGGACCTGCCCGTGGAGGTTCGCGCCGAATACGGCGAGTACTACCGGCGACGACGCGGCGGGAGCTGGCTTCTCGTCGGGTACCGCTACGAGTACCTGGACATCGCGCGCGTGCAGCGGCTCGCGTACCACATGCACGACATCGGGCGACTCCTGCGCGTGCCGCATGCGCACTGCGAGGACGCGATCGATCCGCCGGATGTCGAGGGAACACGCCACTTGCGCGCCGTCGAGCTCGACCTGCGCGAGGCGCACATGCGGTTCATGCATCTCTACGCGTCGGACACCCCACCCGATTGCTCGGGCTTCCTGCCCCTCGAGATCCGTCGCGACGCGTAGGGCTGTCCGTCAGTCGCGCGCCGCGGCCCTCGGGAAGGCGGCCAGGAAGACCTCCCAGCCCTCGTCGCCCGGGGAGAGGTGGGCGATGCCCGGCAGGACGTCGAGCGAGACGGGGTTCCCCTGCGCCTCGAGGACCGAAAGGAGCGGCGGATCCAGCGAGAGTCGAACGGCTCCCAGCCCTCGGGGGCGGCGAGACCGCTGTTCGCCCGCCGCCCGCGCCGACACGCCCTCCTGGCCGCGGCGCGGGTAGACTCGGAGGCGCGATGACCACGCCCGACCTGCCCGTCGACCCCGGACTCGTCGCCGCGGCGGCCGCCCTGGGCCCGGACGCCGCGGCGGCCAGGCACGCCTCGCTCGCCGGGGAGGTCGTGGCCGCCAACCGGGCGTACTACCTCGACGACGCGCCGATCCTGTCGGACGCCGACTACGACGCGAAGCTCCGCGAGGTCGTGGCCCTGGAAGCCGCCTTCCCCGTCCTGCGCACGCCCGACTCGCCGACCCAGCGCGTCGGTGCCGCCGGGGCCGAGGAGGGGAGTCCGTTCGCGGAGGTCCGCCACGACCGGCCGATGCTCAGCCTGGGCAACGCCTTCGGCGAGGACGAGCTGCGAGCGTTCGATGCCCGCGTCCGGCGCGGGCTCGGCCTGCCGCCGGCGCCGGAGCCGGCGCCCGAGCTGCGCTACGTCGCCGAGCTCAAGATCGACGGCCTCGCGGTGAGCCTGCGGTACCGTAGCGGCCGCTTCGTTCGCGGCGCCACGCGCGGCGACGGCACGACCGGCGAGGACGTGACCGCGAACCTGCGCACGATCCAGGCGATCCCCGCCCGCCTGCCCGAGCCCGCCACGCTGGAGGTCCGCGGCGAGGTCTACATGCCGAGGGCCGAGTTCGCGCGGATCAACGCCGAGCGCGAGGAGGCCGGGCTCCCGCTGTACGCCAACCCGCGGAACAGCGGAGCAGGGTCGCTGCGCCAGCTCGACCCCGCGGTGACAGCGAGCCGCCGCCTGTCGTTCTGGGCCTACCAGCTGCTCGAGGAGACGGCGCCGGCTCAGGCGACCCTCTTCGGCGCCCCCGAGGTCGCCGGCCCGCCGGCCGTCGACAGCCAGTCCGCCGCGCTCGCCCGCCTCGAGCGCCTCGGCTTCCCGGTGAACCCCGACCGAGAGGCGGGCCTCGACATCGAGGGCGTGATCGCCTTCGTCGAGCGCTGGCGGGAGGCGCGCCACGCGCTCGCCTACGAGACCGACGGGGTCGTCGTGAAGGTCGACGACGTCGCGCAGCAGGCACGCCTGGGGATGGTGGCCCGGGCGCCGCGCTGGGCGATCGCGTTCAAGTTTCCACCGGAGCAGGTGGAGACGATCGTCGAGGACATCGTGCCGTACGTCGGGCGGACCGGGACCCTGACCCCGGTGGCGCACCTGCGGCCGACCAAGGTGGCCGGGTCCACCGTGGCGCGCGCGACGCTCCACAACCTCGACGAGGTGCGGCGCAAGGACATCCGGATCGGCGACCACGTCGTGCTCCAGAAGGCGGGCGACGTCATCCCGGAGGTCGTCCGCCCGATCCCCGAGCGCCGGACGGGCGCCGAGCGCCTCTTCGAGATGCCCCAGGCGTGCCCGGTCTGCGGCACGCCCGTGGTCCGCGACGAGGGCGCGGTCCGCCACTACTGCCCCAACCTCGCCTGCCCGGCCCGCCGGGCCCAGGAGTTCGCCCACTTCCTGGGCCGCGGCGGGATGGACGTCGAGGGTGCCGGCTGGGCGGTCCTCGAGCAGCTCCTGGAGCGTGGCATGGTCCACGCCCGGGGCGACGTCTTCCGGCTCGCGGTTGAGGATCTCGAGACGCTCGACCGGTTCGCCCGCCGGAGCGCCGAGAACCTGGCGGCGGCCATCGAGCGGGCGCGCGTCGGCCGGCCGTTCGCCCGGGTCCTCAACAGCCTGGGGATCCCGCAGGTCGGCGAGGCGACCGCGATCGACCTCGCGCGCTGGATCGCCGGCCGGGTGCCGCCGGACGCGTTCCCCGCGCCGGCGCCGGACGCCGTGCCGGACCCCTGGTTCGCGGCCGCCGAGGCGGAGCTCCGGCGCGTCGCCGCCGAGCAGCCGGAGGCGCTCACCGAGGTGCCGGGGATCGGCCCGACCGTAGCGGCCGCGATCGCGCGGTGGTTCACGGACGAAGCCACGCGCGACGTGCTGGGCGAGCTGGTGGACGCGGGGGTCGTCCCGGAGCGCCCGGTGCCCCTGCCGGCCGGCGCTGCCGGGGGAGCCGGGCCGCTGGCGGGGAAGATCGTGGTGATCACGGGCACGCTCGAGGGCTTCAGTCGCGAGGAGGCGGAGGAGGCCGTCCGGGCGGCCGGCGGCAAGCCGGCCGGCTCCGTCTCGAAGAAGACCGACTACGTGGCGGCGGGGCCCGGCGCCGGCTCGAAGCTGGACAAGGCCCAGGAGCTCGGCATCCCAATCCTCGACGCCGACGGCTTTCGGGCGCTCCTGGCGGGTGTGGGACCGGCGGCGACGGAACCGGAGCAGGACCCGCCGATTGGCGGTCCGCCTGCGGTCGAGCCGGACGAGGAGGACGCGCCCGGACCCGGCCCGCCGGGTGACCCGGCGGCCGGCTGATCCGTCAGCGGCCGCGGAGCGCGTCCGGGTAACCGCGCAGCGGCGGCACGACGGGCAGCGACGGCTCGCCGGCATCGGCGCTCCGCGGTGCCCGCCTCGCGCCCGGCGCCCGAAGGGCCAGCGGGACCCCCGCGACCGCCGCGATCGGGATGCGCGGGCGAGCCGCTCGCGGTCGGCTTCGTCGCGGAGCTGGTCGGCGCGTGCCGCGATCTGGAAGGCCTGGAACAGGTGCGGGCTCAGCATCGGAGTCTTCCTTCGCGAGGTGCGGGGCCGACGAGGCCGGCCGCCGGTGACGCGTCCAGCATCGACGCGGCCGACGCCCGGGGCCGCCGGCGTCCATCCCGACCTCCGGCGGCGGTTCGTCCGGGTCCCACCCGGCATCCGTCCGCGTCGCACCCGGCATCCGTCCATGCCGCGCCGAGCGGCGGGCATCGGCGGCGGGTCGACCGCGTTCCGGGGGGCGTCGCGGCTCGGCTATGATCGGCCGCATGGCGACCCTCTCTCGCGCCGACGTCGAGCACGTGGCGCACCTCGCGCGGCTCGGCCTGACCGACGACGAGCTGGCGCGGTTCGAGGGTCAGCTGAACCACATCCTCGACCAGTACGCGATCCTCGCCCGCCTCGACACGGACGCCATCCCGCCGACCGCCCAGACGATCGAGCTGGAGAACATCCTCCGGGACGACGTCGCCCGCCCGTCCTTCCCGGTCGACGAGGCCCTCGCCAACGCGCCGGCGCGCGAGGGCGACTTCGTGGTGGTGCCCGCCATCATCGGCGGCGAGTAGGGCCGCCGCCGTGGCCGACCCCGCGCTGACCCGCCTCGCCGCCCGCGAGATGGCCGCCCACCTGCGGGCCGGCGAGGTGACCTCGCGGGAGCTGACCGCGGCCCACCTGGCGTCGGCCGACGCGGGCAACCGGGCCCTCAACGCGTGGCTCGCCATCGACCACGAGGGTGCCCTCGCCGCGGCCGACGCCGCCGACCGGAGGCTCGCCGCGGCCCGGGCAGAGGGAGCGGCCGCCCTCGACGCCCTGCCCCCGCTGTGCGGCGTGCCGGTCGGGCTGAAGGACCTCGTCACCCAGCGCGGGGCCCAGTGCACGGCCGGCTCCCGGATCCTCGCGGGCTACGTCGCCCCGTTCGACGCCCACGTCACCGAGCGCCTGCGCGACGCCGGAGCGGTGATCCTCGGCCGGCTCAACATGGACGAGTTCGCGATGGGCTCCTCGACCGAGCACTCCGCGTACGGCCCGACGGCCAACCCGTGGGACCTCGACCGGGTGCCCGGCGGGAGCTCCGGCGGCTCGGCGGCGTCCGTGGCGGCGTACCACGTGCCGCTCGCCATCGGCACCGACACCGGGGGCTCCGTCCGCCAGCCCGCCGCGTTGTGCGGGATCGTCGGGCTGAAGCCCACGTACGGCCGCGTCAGCCGCTACGGGATCGTCGCGTTCGCCAGCTCGCTCGACCAGGTCGGCCCGCTCGGGCGCGACGCGCGCGACGCGGCGCTCCTCCTCCACGCGGTCGCCGGCCGCGACGTGCGCGACGCGACCTCCGCCCCGCGCCCCGTGCCGCCCGAGCTGCTCAGCCTGCCCGCGTCCGACGACGAGGCGGCGGCTGCCCTGCGCGGCGTCCGGCTGGGCCTGCCCCGGGAGTACTTCGTGGCGGGGATGGAGCCCGGCGTCGAGGCGCGCGTCCGGGAGGCCGTCGCCGCCCTGGCGGCCGGCGGCGCCGAGATCGTCGACGTCAGCCTGCCGCACACCGAGTACGGGCTGGCCAGCTACTACATCGTGGCCCCGGCCGAGGCCTCGGCCAACCTCGCCCGCTACGACGGGATCCGGTTCGGGCACGCCGTCCGCGACGGCGACGTCCTGGCCAACTACCTGGCGACGCGCGGCAGCGGGTTCGGCGCCGAGGTGAAGCGGCGCATCGTGCTCGGCACCTACGCCCTGTCCGCCGGCTACTACGACGCGTACTACCTCAAGGCCCAGAAGGTGCGCACCCTCATCAAGGGCGACTTCGACGCCGCCTTCGGGCAGGGGATCGACGCGCTCGTGGCCCCGACCAGCCCCTCGGTGGCCTGGCCCTTCGGGGCGAAGATGGCCGACCCGGTCGCGATGTACCTCTCGGATGCCTGCACGCTGCCGGTGAACATGGCCGGCCTGCCCGGCATCTCGGTCCCCTGCGGCCTCTCGGACGGGCTGCCGGTGGGCCTGCAGCTGATCGGGCCGGCCTGGAGCGAGGCCCGCCTGTTCGCCCTCGCGCGCGCCTACGAGGGCCTCACCGCCGACGCCCCGTGGCGCGGCATCGAGCCGCCGGGGCTCGCGGCGACCACGGATCCTGCCGGTCCGACACCGGCCGAGCGAGCCGCCCGGCTCGCGGGAGGGCACTGACATGACCGACACCTCGCCGCGTCCGCCGCTCGCCGCGCGGGCCCTCTCGGAGCGCGTCCGCTCCGTGCCGCCCTCGGGGATCCGCCGCTTCTTCGACATCGCGGCGACGATGGAGGACGTGATCAGCCTCGGGGTGGGGGAGCCCGACTTCGCGACGCCGGCAGGGGTGATCGAAGCCGGGATCGCCAGCCTCCGCGCCGAGCGCACCCACTACACCAGCAACTACGGGACGCTGGAGCTCCGGCGCGCCATCGCGGACCACCTGGAGCGGCGCTACGGCGTGCGCTACGACCCGGCGAGCGAGGTCCTCGTGACCGTCGGCGCGTCGGAGGCCGTCGACCTCGCCCTGCGGGCCACGATCGACCCCGGCGACGAGGTGATCCTCCACGAGCCGTCCTACGTCGCCTACGTCCCGGCCGTCGTCTTCGCGGGCGGCGTCGTGCGCCACGTGGCGACTCGCTTCGAGGACGACTTCGCCCTCGACCCGGCGGCCGTGGAGGCCGCCGTCACGCCCCGCACGAAGGCGCTCTTCCTGGGCTATCCCTGCAACCCGACCGGGGCGGTTCTCACGCCCGAGATCCAGGACGAGCTGGCGGCGATCGCGGTGCGCCACGACCTGCTGGTCTACTCGGACGAGATCTACGACCGCCTGGCGTACGGCGACTACCGCCACCGGGCGATGAGCGCGCTGCCCGGGATGCGCGAGCGGACGGTCCTGATGGGCGGCTTCAGCAAGGCCTACGCCATGACCGGCTGGCGGGTCGGCTACGTCTGCGCGCCGGCGGGGATCCTCGAGGGGATCGTGAAGGTCCACCAGTACGCCATCATGTCGGCCCCCACCACCGCGCAGGACGCGGCGCTGGCCGCCATCACGGGTGCGGAGGCCGACGTGGAGGCGATGCGGGCCGAGTACGACCGGCGCCGGCGGCTGATCGTCGACGGCCTGAACGCCCTCGGCCTCGCGACGTTCGAGCCACGCGGCGCGTTCTACGCCTTCCCGCGGATCACCTCGACGGGCCTCGACGACGAGGCCTTCGTCGAGCGGCTCCTGGCGGAGGAGCACGTCGCTGCCGTCCCCGGCAGCGCCTTCGGCCCGTCGGGCGCCGGCCACGTCCGGATGTGCTACGCGACGAGCTACGAGAAGCTCGAGGAGGCCCTCGCGCGGATCGGGCGCTTCGTCGACCGTCAACGGGGGTAGGCCGGCAGGCCGGGCCGGCAGGTCACGTACCTGCGCGTCGCCGCGTCGGGGCGGCCGTGATCGTAGGTCGCGAGAGACGCCCGACGGTCACCCCGCCCCCTCGACGAACGCATCGACCGCGATCTCCGCCCCTGGCGCGGCCGGCAGGGGCGCGAGGTTGCCGGCCACGTCGCGGCCATCGACGACCAGCCGTGTGACGCGGCCCGGCGTGCCCGCCGCCTTGTGGACGACGATCCGGTAGGTCGCGCCGCGGAAGCGCCGGGTGACCGTGAAGCCGCCCCACGCCGCCGGCAGGCAAGGGTCGATCCGCAGGCCGCCGTGCTCGGGTCGGATGCCCAGGATCCATTGGCTGATCGCCGTGAAGTTCCAGGCGGCGGTCCCCGTCAGCCAGGTGTTCTTCGCCTCGCCGGGGGTGGCGGCGTCCTTCCCGGCGATCATCTGGGCGTAGACATATGGCTCACCCCGGTGGACCTCCGAGATGTCCTCGCGGACCGACGGGTTGATCCGGAGGTAGTAGTCCATGGCGCCGTCGCCGTCACCGGCCATCGTCTCGGCGATCATCACCCAGGGGTTCGTGTGGCAGAAGACGCCGGCGTTCTCCTTGTAGCCGCCGGGGTAGGTCGAGATCTCGCCCAGGTGCAGGTGGTAGCGAGTGAACGCGGGCTGGAGCACGACGATCCCGTGCGGCGTGGCAAGGCGCGCGCGCACGGAGTCGAGCGCCAGCCGGGCCCGGCCGTCGTCGAGCCCGATGCCGGCCATGACGCACATCCCCTGCGGCTCCACGAAGATCTGGCCCTCGTCGTTCTCCCGGGAGCCGACGGGGCGGCCGAAGAAGTCGTAGGCGCGCCGGAACCAGGCGCCGTCCCAGCCGTGGCGGGCCACCGCGCCGCGCATCGCCTCCGCGGCCGAGCGGCACCGCGACCGCTCGACCTCGTCGCCGCGGAGGTCGGCGATCTCGGCGAGCTCGTTCGCGGCCAGCACGAAGAGGCCGGCGATGAAGACCGATTCGGCGACCCCGCCGCTCCGGTTCTCGGTCGTCTGGAACGACTCGCCGGGGGTCTCCGAGAAGCAGTTGAGGTTGAGGCAGTCGTTCCAGTCGGCCCGGCCGATGAGCGGAAGGCCGTGCGGGCCGAGGCGCTCGAGGGTGTACGCCACCGATCGCTGCAGGTGCTCGTAGAGCGGACGCTCCGTGCCCGGCTGGTTGTCGAAGGGCAGCGCCTCGTCCAGGATCGACGTGTCGCCCGTCTCCTTGAGGTAGGCCGCCACGGCCAGCACGAGCCAGGCCGGGTCGTCGTTGAAGCCCGAGCCGATGTCGTTGTTGCCGCGCTTGGTGAGCGGCTGGTACTGGTGGTAGGCCCCGCCCGTCGGCAGCTGGGTCGAGGCGATGTCGAGGAGCCGCTCGCGGGCCCGAGCGGGGACCATGTGGACGAAGCCCAGCAGGTCCTGGCTCGAGTCCCGGAAGCCCATCCCGCGCCCGATGCCCGACTCGAAGAGCGACGCCGAGCGCGACATGTTGAAGGTGACCATGCACTGGTACTGGTTCCAGACGTTGACCAGCCGGTCGACGTGCTCGTTCCCCGTCCGGGCCTGGTAGGTCCCCAGGAGGTCGCTCCAGCGTTCCCGCACCGTGGCGAACGCCTCGTCCACGGCGGCGGGCTCCAGGTAGCGGGCGATGGTCGGCCGCACGCGCCGCTTGTCGATCACCCGGGATCCCGGCGGATCGAACTTGGCGTCCGGGGGGTTCTCCGCGTATCCCAGCAGGAAGACGACCTCCTTCGTCTGACCCGGCCCGACCTCGAGGCGGACATGGTGCGAGCCCGACGGCTGCCAGCCGTGGGCGATCGAGCCGGACGAGGCGCCTCGCTCGACCGCGATCGGACGGTCCCAGCTCCGGTAGGGCCCCAGGAACGCGTCGCGCTGCGTGTCGAACCCCGCCAGCGGCTCGGAGCAGGCGAAGTAGGCGAAGTGGTCACGCCGCTCGCGGTACTCGGTCGTGTGGTAGATGACGCCGTCGACGACCTCCACCTCCCCGACGGAGTAGTTGCGCTGGAAGTTGGTGGCGTCGTCCTGGGCGTCCCAGAGGCAGAACTCGACCGAGGAGAAGAGCGAGAGACGGGCGGGCTCGGCGCGCTCGTTCGTCAGCCGCAGCCGCCAGACCTCCAGGGTCTCGCCGGCGGGCACGAAGTAGAGCGTCTCGGCACGGATGCCGCGACGGCGCGACGCGATGATCGTGTACCCCAGGCCGTGCCGGCAGGTGTAGTCCTCGAGGTCGGTCTGGGTCGGCTGCCAGCTGGGGCTCCAGTAGTCCCCCGAGACGTCGTCGCGGAGGTACAGATACCGGCCGCCGAGGTCCAGTGGGGCGTTGTTGTACCGGTACCGGGTGAGCCGGCGCAGCCGGGCGTCGCGGTAGAACGCGTACCCGCCCGCGGTGTTCGAGATGATCCCGAAGAAGTCCTCGCTGCCGAGGTAGTTGATCCACGGAAGCGGCGTGTCGGGACGGGTGACGACGTACTCGCGCCGCTCGTCGTCGAAGTGCCCGTAGCGCATGCTCTCCTCCTCCGCGACGCAGCGATCAGGATCGCGAGCGGACGAACTCGACGACCTCGGACAGGCGGCCGTGGGCCATGCAGACGACGGTGTCGGCCCCGCCGTAGTAGATCGTCAGCCGATCGCCCGGCTCGTCCACCAGGGCGGCGCAGGGAAACGCGACGTTCGGGACGTCACCGACCTGCTCGTAGGGAACCTGCGGGGACAGCAGGTAGTCCTGGCTGCGGGCGATCACCTTCCACGGCTCGTCCAGGTCGAGCAGGGCCGCGCCCATGGAGTAGACGAACCCGTTGCACGACGTCAGGACGCCGTGGTAGATCAGGAGCCAGCCGGCCGGCGTCTCGATCGGCGTCGGCCCGGGGCCGATCTTGGTGGACTGCCACGTCCACGGGATGGGAGCCATGACGTGGCGATGGCGGCCCCAGTGGACCAGGTCCGGGCTCTCCGAGTAGAAGATGTCACCGAACGGCGTGTGCCCGTTGTCGCTGGGCCGGCTGAGCATCGCGTAGGCGCCGCGGATGCGGCGCGGGAAGAGCACGCCGTTGCGGTTGAACGGCAGGAACGCATTGTCGAGCTGGTGGAAGGTCTCGAAGTCGTGGGTGTAGCCGACGCCGATCGTGGGGCCGTGATACCCGTTGCACCAGGTGACGTAGAACCGATCCTCGAGCCACGTCACCCGCGGGTCGTAGGAGTGCTCGAAGCGCCCCTGGACCTCCGCTACCCGGTCGTCCGCCGGCGTGAACACGATGGGGTCCGGCGAGATCCGCCAGGCCACGCCGTCGGCGCTCCGCCCGGCGTGGATGTTCATGGTCCGCGTCGTGTCGTCCACCCGGAAGACACCGGCGAAGCCGTCGCGGAAGGGGACGACGGCCGAGTTGAAGATGCTGTTCGAGCGGGGCAGGTGGTCGCGCGCGATGATCGGGTTGCGCGTGGACCGCCAGATCACGCCGCTGGAGCCGGCCGGCCGCTCCTCCCACGGGATCGGGGGCGCCGCTGCCGGCGTGGGAGCGGGATCCGGCGGGGGAGCGGGATCCGGGGCCTGCCGGGACGTCGTCATCGTGGTTCCCTTTCCGCGCCGGGGCGCGCTCAGGCCGGGGGACTGCCCGCCGACGCTGCCTTGTCGAGCGGGAGCCGCCCGGAGCGCGCAACGGCGCCCATGAACCTGGCACTGTCGCGGACGCGCCGGTCCAGCGTCTCGTAGTCCACGTGGATGATGCCGAACCGCGGCCCGTACCCCTGCGCCCACTCGAAGTTGTCCAGCAGCGACCACGCGAAGTATCCGGCCAGGGGCACGCCCCGGTCGATGGCGTCGAGCGCGGCGTCGAGGTGTCGGCGCAGGAAGCCGACCCGCGCCGGGTCGCGGCCCGGGTCGGCGTCGTCGACCGGGTAGGCGGCGCCGTTCTCGGTGACGTACAGCGGCAGGGAGCCGGTCCGCGACGCCACGAGCTCCAGGACCTCGACGAGCCCGGCCGGATAGACCTCCCAGCCCATCCCCGTCCGTTCGGGCGGGTCGCCTACCGGGTCGAGCGGGGGCAGGAGCGGCGAGCGGACCCGGTTCCGGCTGTAGTAGTTGATGCCGAGGAAGTCGAGCGGGGCGGCGATCAGCTCCATGTCCCCGGCCCGGACCACGTCGAGGTCCAGCCTCGCGGCCCACCCGGGCAGCTCGGGGTAGGGGCGTCCGACCAGCGGGTCGAGGAACCAGCGGTTGAGCCAGCGGTGCTCGTCTGCCGCCGCCTCGAGGTCGAGGGGGTGCAGCGTCAGGGGATGGATCGGCCCGAGGTTCAGGACGATCCCCGCGTCGGCTGCCGGTGCGGCGGCGCGGATCGCCTGCATGCCAAGCCCATGGCCCAGGAGCAGGTGGTGAGCAGCCGCGAGCGTCGCGGCGGGGTCGCTCCGCCCGGGTGCGTGGTCGCCGATCCGGTAGCCGTGGTCGGCCGCGACCCAGGGCTCGTTCAACGTGGCGATGCTGCGCACCCGGTCGCCGAGCCGGGCCGCGACGATCGCGGCGTAGTCGGCGAACGCCTCGGCCGTGGCCCGGGCAGGCCACCCGCCCGCGTCCTCGAGGGCCTGCGGAAGGTCCCAGTGGTAGAGCGTCACGAACGGCGCGATGGCATGAGCGAGCAGCTCGTCGACGAGGCGGTCATAGAAGTCGAGCCCCGCCTGGTTGACCGCTCCCGTGCCGCTGGGCAGCACGCGCGGCCACGACACGGAGAAGCGATAGGCCCCGAGGCCCAGCTCGGCCATCAGGGCCACGTCTTCGCGATAGCGGTGGTAGTGATCGCACGCCACGTCGCCGGTGTCGCCGTTGCGGACGCGGCCCGGCGTGTGGGAGAAGCGGTCCCAGATCGACTCGCCGCGGCCGTCCTCCCGGACGGCCCCCTCGATCTGGTACGAGGCCGTCGCGGCGCCCCACACGAAGCCCTGGGGGAAGACTCGGGATTCCACTCGTGCTCCTCATCGTGGAAGCGCGCTCATGCCAGTTCGGTGCTGGGGACGCGGCACCTTGGTCGCGAATCCTACTCTACCACCTTGACATCCGGGTTGCGGTTCGGGTACCTTTGGAAGCGCTTCCAAATCCGGAGGTACGTAGCTGGGTGGCACGGACCATCGACGAGCTGGCGCGACTGAGCGGCGTGTCCCGGGCGACCGTGTCCCGCGTGATCAACGGCGGCTCGGTCTCCGACACGACCCGGCGGCGGGTCGAGCATGTCCTGGAGGAAACGGGCTACCGGCCCAATCTCGCGGCCCGGACGCTCGCGTCGGGCCGTTCCGGCGTTGTCGGCGTGGTGATGCACGTCGACCCGCACCTCCTCTTCCGCGATCCCTACTTCGGGCAGCTCCTGCAGGGGATGAGCGACGAGCTCGCGGACCTCGCGGCCGGCATGATGCTGTGGCTCGGCAACCGGACCAAGGAGGAGACGCTCGACAGGATCCTCTCGACGGGCCTGATCGACGGCGTCATCGTCACTGCCCACTTCCGGGACGACCCGCTCGTGGACGGGCTGCTGGCGTCGCACCTGCCGACGGTCCTCGTCGGGCACCGGCGTCACGACCGCACGGCGAGCTACGTGGACGTCGACCACGTGCATGCGGCCGACAGCGTCACGACCCACCTGATCCAGATCGGGCGCACCAAGGTGGGGCACATCACGGGCACGCGCGGAACCGTCGCCGCCGAGGATCGGCTCGTCGGGTACCGGCGGGCCATGGAGCGGGCGGGCATCTCGACCGACGGGCTGATCGTGGACGGTGACTTCAGCGCGCCCGCCGGCGTGACCGGCGCGGAGACGTTGCTCGACCGTCGCTGCAACGCGATCTTCTGCGCCAACGATGCGATGGCCAAGGGCGCTCTGGAGACGATCCGCTCCCGCGGCCTGGCCGTCCCCGACGACGTGGCGCTCGCGGGGTTCGACGACCTCGACTTCACCGCCCGGATGGATCCGCCCCTCACCACCGTCCGCCAGAGCGTCCGCGAGCAGGGCGCCGAGGCGGCACGCACGCTGTTCCAGCTCCTGGCAGATCGGGACGGCGCCCCGCGCCGCGTGATCCTGCCGACCGAGCTGGTCATCCGCCAGTCGACCGTGGGAGGTGTGCCGCGGCCCTGATCGGTTCCGAGTTGGTCCACCACGGTGGAAGCCATGTTGCGAGGAGCTAGGAGGAGTCAAGGAATGGTAAACAGCAAGCGGTTGCTCGCCCTGCTCGCGGTCGCGAGCATCGCGGCAGCGGCATGCGGCGGCGGAGCGTCGCCGTCGGCGGCACCGTCGACCGCCGCGAGCGCGCCGCCCAGCGAGGCGGCCAGCGTGGCGCCGTCGCGCGTCGCCCTCCGAGGCGGCGAACGAGACGTACCCGCGCGAGGAGACGATCTTCACCACGGGCAAGCAGTGGGGCCCGCCGTCGACGTGGAACCCGCTCGACCCGAACGCCGCCACGGGCGTCGTCGGGCTCCAGTACGAGACGCTCTTCCTGTACGACCCGCTGGCCGACAAGTTCGAGCCGTGGCTCGCCGAGAGCGCGACGTGGACCGATCCCACCACCTATACGATCAAGGTCCGCCAGGGCGGGACCTGGTCTGACGGCAAGCCGATCACGGCTGACGACGTGGCGTTCACGATCGGCCTCGCCAAGATCAAGGCCGTCGGCTCCAACATCTGGGACTACGTCACGAGCGCAGAGGCGACCGACGCCTCGACCGTCGTCGTGAAGTTCACCAACCCGGCGTACCAGGAGTGGGCGACCTGGACCTACAACAGCCCGATCCTGCCGAAGCACATCTGGGAGTCCAAGGCCAACGAGGACATCCTCAAGGACACCAACGCCAACGGCGTCGGGTCCGGCCCGTACCTCTACAAGACGGCCACCCAGGACCGCATGGTCTGGATCAAGAACGACAACTGGTGGGGCAAGACGGCCCTCAACCTGGACGTCAAGCCGAAGTACATCGTCGACATCGTCAACGGCGCCAACAACGTCGCCCTCGGCCTGCTGATGCAGGGCGGGATCGACCTGTCGAACAACTTCCTGCCGGGCGTCGCCACCCTCGTCGACAAGGGCTACGTGTCGACCTACTTCAAGGCCGCGCCGTACATGCTGTCGGCGAACACGGCCTGGCTCGTCACGAACAACCTGAAGAAGCCGATGGACGACCCGAAGTTCCGCCTGGCGATCGCCTGGTCGGTCAACGTCCCCGACATCGTCAACAAGGTCTACGGCAACATCGTCAAGGCCGCCGATCCGACCGGCCTGCTGCCGACCTGGGACAAGTACATCGACGCGGCCCAGCGCGACGCGCTCGGCTTCAAGTACGACCCCAAGAAGGCCGCTGAGCTCCTCGCCTCCGCCGGCTACAAAAAGGGCGGCGACGGGTTCGTCACCAACAAGGACGGCTCGGCGATCAAGCTCACGATCATGGTCCCCAGCGGCTGGTCCGACTGGGAGGCCGCCCGCGACGTCATCGTCACGAGCCTGAAGGCCGCCGGCATCAACGCCGAGGCCAAGATCGTCGACTACAACGGCCTCGTAGCCGCCCGCAACGCCGGCGACTTCGACCTGTGCCTCAACAACGAGGTCCAGGTCTCGAACACGCCGTGGACGTACTACGACTACATGTTCCGCCAGCCGCTCATGGAAGGCGCCGGGAAGAACCGCAACTACGGCTCCTACTCCAACCCCGACGCCTGGGCCCTGGTCCAGCAGCTCGACAAGACGCCGGTCGACGACGTCGCCGGCATGCAGAAGATCACCGCCCAGCTCCAGAAGATCTCCCTCACCGACATGCCGGTCATCCCGCTGTGGTACAACGGGCTCTGGTCGCAGGTGAGCAACGTCGTCTGGACCGGGTGGCCGTCCGACGAGGGGAGTCACATCCTTCCCGCGACCTGGAACGGCTACTGGCAGATGGGCGCCGTGAAGATGCTCACGGAGATCAAGCTCACCCCGAAGCAGTAGGCAGCCACAGGCTGACCGCCCCTCGTCCCGTCACGGGACGAGGGGCGGCTCCTACCCCGCAGGGAACGAGGACGCGGACGACCCGTGCGACGGTACTTCGGGCGCAAGCTCGTCATCTACCTGCTCACGTTCTGGGCGGCAGCCACGATCGACTGGATGATCCCGCGCTTCATGCCCGGGGACCCGGTCCAGAGCCTCCTGTCGCGCTCCCAGGTGGCGCCCGAGGCCGTGGCCGACATGATCGCCTACTACAAGCAGCTCTTCGGCCTCGACCTCCCGCTCTGGCAGCAGTACCTCAACTTCTGGGGGCGCCTGCTGCAGGGAGACCTGGGTCGGAGCGTCTGGCTGTCCGGCGCCTACGTCACCGACGTCATCATGGCCGCCCTGCCGTACACCCTCGCCCTCCTCGTCCCGGCCGTCCTCCTCAGCTGGTGGACGGGCAACAAGGCCGGCGCCATGGCCGCCCGGCGGAAGGTCCTCGACAACTCCCTCCTGCCGATCTCCTACGTCCTCACGGCCACGCCGTACATGTGGCTCGCGATCATGCTGGCCTGGATCTTCGCCTCGGTCCTGGGGATCTTCCCCATCTCGGGCGGCTACAGCTACGCGCTGGAGCCGTCGCTCTCGTGGACCTTCGTCAAGGATCTCGCCTGGCACTGGTTCCTGCCGTTCCTGTCGCTCTTCCTCGTCATGTTCGGCGGTTGGGCGATCGGCATGCGCAACATGATCATCTATGAGCTCGACGCGGACTACGCCCGCTACCTGGCGGCCCTGGGAGCCCCCACGAGCCTGGTCAGGCGCTACGCGTTCCGCAACGCGGTGCTGCCGCAGGTCACGGGCCTGGCCCTCTCCCTCGGCGTGATCGTGGCCGGGGCCCTGGTGACCGAGATCGTCTTCTCCTACCCGGGCATCGGCAAGCTGCTCCTGTCGGCCGTCCAGACCCAGGACTACTTCCTGCTCCAGGGAATCTTCCTGTTCATCATCGTGGGCGTGCTCATCGCCAACTTCCTGGTCGACATCTCCTACGTGATCCTCGACCCGAGGACGCGGGTCGGCATGAGCGGCACGTCGGCATGAACGACCCGAGGCGGGCCCGGATGGGCGTGGTGGAGGGGGACGCAGCACGCGCACCCACGGGCGGCGCCGTGCCCCTCGACGTCGTCCCGCCGACCGCCCTCGCGGGCCTCACCCCGGCCTCCGAGTCGGTCAGCCGGCGGCGCGAGATCATGTACTTCGCGCTGCGCAGCGGGAAGGTGCTGGTGGCCGGGTCGATCATCGCCGTGATGCTGATCCTGGCCCTGGCGGCTCCCTTCCTGCGGCCCGGCGACCCCAACGCCTTCGTCGGCCCGCTCGCCGCCCCGCCCGACGCCGAGTGGTGGTTCGGCACGACGACCTTCGGCCAGGACGTCTTCGCCCAGTTCGTCCACGGGCTCGGCTCGACCTTCATCGTCGGCCTGTTCGGCGGCGCGATCGCCGCGATCATCGGGATGAGCGTCGGCTTCGTCGCCGGCTACCGCGGCGGCGCCGTGGACGAGATCCTCAACATGATCACGAACATCGTCCTGGTGATCCCGACGCTGGCGCTCCTCATCGTCGCCACCGCCTATCTCCAGGCCCGCGGGCTCCTGCTCGAGGCGGCGTTCATCGGGTTCACGTCGTGGCCGTGGGTGGCTCGCGCGGTTCGAGCCCAGACGTTCTCGCTGCGGTCGCGCGAGTTCGTGGACCTTGCCCGGATCAGCGGCATCTCGACCTGGCGGATCGTCTTCCGCGAGATCGCCCCGAACATGAGCTCGTACCTGTTCATGACCCTGATCATCCTGTTCGGCGGGGCGATCCTGATCGCCGCCTCGCTCGACTTCATCGGCCTGGGCCCGACCGAGGGCATCTCGCTCGGCCTGATGATGTACAACGCCGTCGCCTGGAGTGCACTCCAGCTCGGGATGTGGTGGTGGTTCATCCCGCCGGGCGTGGGCATCACGGCCATCGTCGCCTCGCTCTACATCATGAACGTGGGCCTCGACGAGATCTTCAACCCCCGGCTGCGGGAGTCCTGACCGTGAGCCTCCAGGTCACCGACCTCCGCGTCTACTACCGGACGCTCGCGGGCGACGTGAAGGCCCTCGACGGCGTCACGTTCGAGGTCGCCGACGGCGAGATCATGGGTCTCGCCGGCGAGTCGGGCTGCGGCAAGTCGACCCTTGGCAACAGCCTGGTCCGGATCGACGGCCGCATGAAGCACGTCGGCGGGCAGGTCGTGCTCGACGGCGTCGAGCTGCCGATCGACGACTCCGACGCGATGAACGCGTTCCGCTTCAGCAGCGTCTCCATCGTCCCGCAGTACGCCATGAGCGCGATGAACCCGACCCGCAGGATCGGGACGATGGTGGCCGACCTGGTGGAGTCGCGCGGCCGGAAGTATGCCGAGCTCCGCGAGGAGCTGGAGCGACGGCTCGTCCTCGTCGGCCTCACGCCGGAGGTGCTGGAGCGCTATCCGATGGAGCTGTCGGGCGGGATGAAGCAGCGGATGGTGATGGTGATCTCCACGCTGCTCGATCCGTCGCTGCTCATCGCGGACGAGATCACCTCTGCGCTGGACGTCTCGAGCCAGAAGGCCGTGGCCCAGACGCTCGTCGAGTTCCGCGACCGGTCCTTCGTGGACAGCATGATCGTGGTCACCCACGACGTGTCGATCCTCTACCAGATCGCCGACACGCTCACGGTGATGTACGCCGGGAAGCTGGCCGAGAAGGCCGCGACGGACGTGATGATGCAGGCACCCCTCCACCCGTACACGCGGCTCCTGATCTCCTCCCTCCCCGAGGTCGGCATCCGGTACGAGGACAAGCGGCTCACGGGGATCCCCGGCTCGCCGCCTTCGCTGCTCAACCCACCAACCGGCTGCCGGTTCCGGGACCGCTGCCCGCTGGCGTTCGACAGGTGTGCCGAGGAGCCGCCGTTCGTCGAGGTCGCTCTGGGCCACTCCGTCGCCTGCTGGAAGGCCACCTGAGATGCTGACGCTCGACCGGGCCAGCAAGACCTACAAGGTGGGGATGTTCGGCGGCAAGGAGCTGCGGGCGGTCCGCGACGTCTCGTTCGAGCTGCACGAAGGCGAGGTCGTCTCCCTCATCGGCGAGAGCGGGAGCGGGAAGTCCACGATCGGGAAGATGATCCTGGGCCTGCTGACGATCAACGGCGGGACGATCACCGTCGACGGCGTCGACGTCGCCGGCCTCAAGGGGTCGGCGCTGAAGGACTACTACCGGCGGGTCCAGGGCGTGTTCCAGGATCCGTTCAGCTCGTGCAACCCGATCTACAAGGTGGACCACCTCTTCAGCGTCCTCCGCGACATCTACTTCCACGGCCTCGGCGACAGCGCCTGGCACGAGAAGCTGGCGGCGTCGCTGGCCACCGTCAACCTGGAACCCGGCCAGGTGCTCCACAAGTACCCGCACCAGCTGAGCGGCGGCCAGGTCCAGCGGCTCCTGATCGCCCGGGCGCTGATGCTGGACACGCGCTATCTCGTCGCGGACGAGATCATCAGCATGCTCGACGCATCGACGCGGATCGACGTGCTCAACCTCCTCGCCGACCTCAAGGTGCGAGGGCTCGGGATCCTGTTCATCACCCACGACCTCTCGCTCGGCAACTACATCAGCGAACGGACGGTCATCCTCCGCCGTGGCCGCATCGTGGAGTTGGGTCCAACGGCCGCCGTCTTCGGCAACCCCCTCCACCCGTACACCAAGGCCCTCCTCGCCGCGGTTCCCCAGCTCCACGAGCGATGGGGCGCCGCGGGGGAGATCGCGGCGGCCTGGAGCGCCGCCGCCAGGCCGTTCGAGGAGCCGTGCCCGTACCATGCGGTGGTCCCCGCCGTTCCCGGTGCTCCGGCCGGCGGATCGGCCGCCGCGGGCGCGACGGGGACGGCCACGGCCCTCGCCGAGATCGAGCCCGGCCACTTCGTGGGCTGCCGTCGCGACGACGACGCCGGCCCCTGCTGACCCACCCCGCCGGCGGCCCGGAATCCTCCTGCCGGGCCGCCGGCACTCTTCCCCCGCTGACGCCCGGACTCCTCCGCCGGCCGCCGGCTCTCCTCCCTCCGCTGGGCGCCTGGTCGGCGCCCGACAGCCCGGCCGCCACCCCGCCCCGCATCCGGCCGGCGCCACGCCCCGCACCCGGCCGGCGCCGTGTGCGACACTCTGGCCCATGGGTGCGCTCCTCGTGACGTGCGGTCTCGTGCTCGCCGGCGTCGGCACCTGGTCGGGCTACCAGAGCGCGCGGGCGGCCGTCGCGCCCGTGGTCCACGAGGGCGATCCGACGCGCTCCGCGATCGACGCAGCCCGCCCGCTGCATGCCCGGCCGGCGGTGCGGCGGTTCGCCCGGTCGGTCGCCGCCGCCGTCGCCTGGCTCGTGCTGGCCCTCTACGGGCTCTTCCTGGCCTCGGCCGGCTCCGTCCTCGGCGGTCTCGCGTGAGCGCGGCATCGGCGGTCCTCGAGCGCTACGAGGCGGTCATCGGGATCGAGGTCCACTGCCAGGTCCGGACGGCGAGCAAGATGTTCTGCGGCTGCGGCGTGCCGCCCCCGGACGCGGCGCCGAACACCCACACCTGCCCGGTCTGCCTGGCCCTGCCGGGGGTCCTGCCGACGATCAACCGGGCCGCGGTGGAGCACGTCCTCACCACCGGGCTCGCGATCGGGGCGACGATCCCGCCGGCGACGCGCTGGGACCGCAAGAACTACTTCTACCCGGACCTCCCGAAGGGCTACCAGATCAGCCAGTACGACCTGCCCCTCGCCTCGAACGGGTCGCTCACCGTGGACACCTCGGAGGGGCCGGTGCGGATCGGCATCACCCGGGCGCACCTCGAGGAGGACACGGCGAAGCTCGTCCACGCGCTGGGCCCCGACGGGCGGCGTGTCAGCCTCGTCGACTTCAACCGGGCGGGCGTGCCGCTGATGGAGATCGTGACCGAGCCGGAGATCCGGACGGCCGAGCAGGCCCGCCGATATGCCGAGGAGCTGCGCCTCCTCCTGCGGACGATCGGTGTGTCGGACGCGGAGATGGAGAACGGCCAGCTGCGGGTCGAGGCGAACGTCTCCCTGCGGCCGCGCGGGACGGAGCCGTTCGGGACCCGGACCGAGGTCAAGAACATGAACTCGCTGCGGGCGGTCGAGCGGGCGATCGACTTCGAGATCGAGCGTCAGGCGGCGGCCCTCGACGCCGGCGAGCCCCTGCGCCAGGAGACGCGGGGCTGGGACGACGCGGCGGGCGCCACGTACGCCATGCGGGTCAAGGAGTCCTCGGACGACTACCGCTACTTCCCCGAGCCCGACCTGCCGCCGCTGCACCTCGACCCGGCCTGGCTCGACGCCCTCCGCGCCGCGCTCCCGGAGCTGCCGGCCGCGCGCCGGGCGCGCTACGTCGGCGAGCTGGGGCTGTCGCCCTACGACGCCACCGTGCTCGCGAACGACGAGGCGATGGGCGTCGCCTTCGAGGCGATCCGGGACGCCGGCCCCGACCTCCCGGCGAAGGAGGTCGCCAACCTCGTCACCGGCGACTACGGCCGGGCCCTCAAGGAGACGCCGGAGCGGACGCCGGCGGGCCTCGCGGGCCGCGCGGACGCGGGGTCGCTGGCGCACGTCGTGCGCGAGGTGCTGGCGGGTCACCTCAGCCGGCCGAACGCGAAGGAGGTGGTCGCCGACCACCTCGCCACCGGCCGCCCCGCCGTCGACATCGTCGCGGCACGCGGCTTCGCCCAGATCTCCGACGCCGAGGCCGTCGGCCGGCTCGTCGACGAGGTGATCGCCGCCAACCCGGCGGCCGTGGGGGACTATCGCGCCGGCAAGGCGCAGGCCGTCGGGTTCCTCGTCGGCCAGGTGATGAAGGCGTCGCGCGGCCAGGCCAACGCGGCGCTCGTGCAGGCGGCCCTGCGCGACCGCCTGGGAACGGGAGGCGAGGCATGACGCCGCTGGGCTACGGGCTGGTCGCCGTGGGCGTGGTCCTCTTCGCGATCGGGTATGGGCGCGCTCGCGAGCCGTGGCGGCGCTACCAGGCCCTCAAGGCGCAGGACGCCAACGCGGCCCGCTACCGTGCCTGGCGGGGCGGCCCGGGATCGGCCGCCGACGAGAAGACCGGCGCGTCGGTCGCCATGGCCCTGCTGCGCCGGGAGGCGAGGACCTGGGCGACCGTCGCGACGATCGGCGTTGCCCTGGTCATCGTCGGCTTCATCGTCGCCGCCGGCTGAGCGGCCCCCGGCGCGCTCGGGCGCCCGGTCAGCGCCGTCGCCAGAGCTCCACGGACAGGCAGCGGTCCATCACCACGTCGAGCCCGCCCTGGTGGGCGATGCGCGCCGCCTCCCAGCTGACGACCCCGAGCTGGAGCCAGAGGACCCGGGCGCCCTCGGCGACCGCCTCCTCGGCGTGCGGCGGGCACTCCTCCGGCCGCCGGAACACGTCGACGACGTCGAAGGGACCCGTGGCGGCGACGGCGGCCGCGAGGTCGGGGTAGGCCGGCATCCCGCCGACCGACGCGAACCGGGGCGTCACCCGGCACCGCGTCGAGGGCGGCGCGCAGGAGGGCCAGGAAGACGTCGCGCGACGGGCGCCCGGGGCGATCCGAGGAGCCCACGACGGCGACCCGCGGACGCCCCGCGAGAAGGGCCGAGATCCCGGCCTCGTCGAGGAGGGGGACGGGCCCGCGGCCCTCCGCGAGGTCGAGCATGCCGGCGGTCCGGGCGCGGTCGGCGGGGTCCATGTCGGGATCATTGCACGGAGCCTCTCGCCGTGTGCATACTCCAACTGAACCGGATACCCGGCGCCCCCGATCGCCCCGCAGGAGGCGGGTCGCGATCCCACACAACGCTCCGCCGCTCCCGGTCGCACCTCGACCGTTCCGAGCGGGCCGCGCAAAAGGAGGAGAGTCCTTGCGCACTCATCGTGGACTGCTCGTTTCGCTCGCAGCAGCCTCCATCCTGTTCGCCGCCTGCGGCGGCGGCGCCACTCCGACGCCCGCTCCCACCCCCACCCCGACGCCGGTCGCCTCGGTCGCCCCGAGCGAGGCACCCACGGCGACCCCGGTGCCGACGGCCACCCCGGCGTCGATCAAGCTGGGCTGCCAGGTCAGCGACACCGGCGGCATCGACGACAAGGGCTTCAACGCGAACGCCTGGAAGGGCTTCGAGGACGCGAAGGCGGCCGGCTTCGTCAGCGAGATCAAGTTCCTCGAGTCGACGGCCGAGACCGACTACGCGCGGAACATCAACCAGTTCATCTCCGAGAAGTGCGACATCATCACGACGGTCGGCTTCCTCCTCGGCGATGCCACGAAGGCCGCGGCTGAGGCGAACCCGACCCAGAAGTTCTCGATCGTCGACTTTGCGTACGACCCGACGATCCCGAACGTCCTCGGCCTCACCTTCCAGACCGACCAGGCGGCCATGCTCGCCGGCTACCTCGCCGCGGGGATGAGCAAGAGCGGGACGATCGGGACGTTCGGCGGGATCAAGCTCCCCACGGTCACCATCTTCATGGATGGCCTCGCGGCCGGGATCAACTACTACAACAAGGAGAAGGGCACCAAGGTCAAGCTCCTCGGCTGGGACCCGGTCAAGAAGGACGGCTCCTTCACGGGCGACTTCTCCGACAAGGACAAGGGCAAGCAGCTGACCGCCGGCTTCATCCAGGAAGGCGCGGACATCATCCTCCCGGTCGCCGGGCCGGTCGGCCTCGGCGCCGCCGCCGCCGTCCAGGAGAACAAGGCCCAGGGCGTCATGCTCATCGGCGTCGACACCGACCAGTTCATCTCGGCCCCCGAGTACGGCGACGTCACGCTGACCTCGATCCTCAAGCGGATCGACAACGCGGTGAAGGCGTCCGTCCAGGCGGTTGCCGACGGCTCCTTCAAGGGCGGCGTGTACGTCGGGACCCTCGCCAACGAGGGTGTCGGGCTTGCGCCGTTCCACGACTTCGACAGCGCCGTCCCGGCCGACATGAAGGCCGCGCTGTCCGACCTCTCCACCAAGATCGCCGACGGCACGGTCAAGGTGGCTGACTACCTGGCGCCCGCCCAGTAGCGGGGCGCTGAGCCAGCAGTCCCAACCACTCGTCGAGCGGCGCCCTCCGGGGCGCCGCTCGACGCAAGCGGAGGACGACGGTCCCGTGAAGCTCGAGCTCCGCGGAATCAGCAAGCGCTTCCCCGGCGTCATCGCCAACGACGACGTCGGACTCCTGGTCCAACCGGGCGAGATCCACGCCCTCCTCGGTGAGAACGGGGCGGGGAAGTCGACGCTGATGAACGTCCTCTACGGCCTCTACCACCCCGACGAGGGCGAGATCCTGGTCGACGACGCGCCCGTCCGTTTCGCGGGCCCGGGCGACGCCATCAGGGCCGGCATCGGGATGGTGCACCAGCACTTCATGCTCGTCCCGGTGTTCACCGTCGCCGAGAACGTCACGCTCGGCGTCGAGCCGACCCGCGGCCCGTTCCGCTTCCTCGACCGGCCCGACGCCCGGCGCCGGATCGTCGAGGTCTCGGAGCGCCACGGCCTGCACATCGACCCCGACGCCGTCGTGGAGGACCTTCCGGTCGGGGTCCGCCAGCGCGTGGAGATCATCAAGGCGCTGTACCGCCGCTCGGACGTGCTCATCCTCGACGAGCCGACGGCAGTCCTGACGCCCCAGGAGGACCTGGAGCTCTTCGAGGTGATGCGCTCGCTCGCCGCCGCCGGCACCTCGATCATCTTCATCACCCACAAGCTGAACGAGGTGCTCGAGGTCGCGGACACCATCACCGTCCTGCGCCGCGGCAAGGTCGTCGGCTCGCGGAAGCCGGCCGAGACCGACGAAGCGGAGCTCGCCCGGCTCATGGTCGGCCGGGTGGTGCAGCTCCAGGTGACGAAGCCGGAGGCGCACCCGGCGGAGCCCGTCCTCGAGGTCTCGGGCCTCTCGGTCTTCGACGATCGCGGCCACCTCGCCGTGAACGGCGTGGACCTGACCGTCCGCGCGGGGGAGATCGTCGCGGTCGCCGGGGTCCAGGGCAACGGCCAGACCGAGTTCGTGGAGGCCGTGACGGGGATGCGGCCGATCGCGGCCGGCGAGGTGCGGATCGCCGGGTCGCCCATCCGGTCGAACCCGCGGCAGGTCTTCGCCTCGGGCGTGGGCCACGTGCCCGAGGACCGGCTGGAGGAGGGGCTCGTCCCCGGCTTCAACATCGCCGAGAACATGATCCTGAACGCCTACTACATGAAGCCGTACTCGGACGGGATCCAGCTCAAGCGCGACGCGATCCTCGCCTCCGCCACGGAGCTGGTGGACCAGTACGACGTCCGCACGCCCTCGGTCTTCAACGACGTCGGCAACCTCTCCGGCGGCAACCAGCAGAAGGTGATCGTCGCCCGCGAGTTCAGCCGGCCCCTCAAGCTGCTCGTCGCCGCCCAGCCCACGCGCGGCCTCGACGTCGGCTCGATCGAGTACATCCACCGGCGGATCGTCGAGAAGCGCGACGAGGGGACGGCGATCGTCATCGTCTCGACCGAGCTCGACGAGATCCTGGCGCTCGGCGACCGGATCGCCGTCATGTACCAGGGGCGGATCGTCGACATCCTGGATCCCGCCGAGGCGACGCCCGAGCGGCTCGGGCTCCTGATGGGCGGCTCGGCCGTGGGCGACGCCGCGGCTGCCCCGGAGGTCGGCGCGATGGCGTCGCAGGGAGGTGCGGGGTGAGCGAGATGCCCCCCGGGGCCACGCCGCCCGATACCGCGCCGCCCACGGCCCCCGACGCCGAGCTCGAGCCGGCCGAGCCCCCCGTGGCGCCGGAGCCCCCCGAGGATCGGCCCGGCCGCGCGCGGGGCCTCTTCCGGCGGGCGCTGGTCCCGGTGCTGGCGGTCTTCACGGCCTTCCTCGTCGGGGCGGTGATCATCGTCTTCTCCGACCCCGAGACCCTCAAGCTCCTCACCACGGATCCGGTCGCGGCCGTCCAGCGGGCCATCGGCCAGGTGCTCGACGCCTACGCCGCCCTGATCACGGGTGCCCTCGGCAGCCCCGCCGACTACGTCGCCGCGTTCACGTCGGGCGACCCGGCGCAGATCAAGCAGGCCTTCGTCCCGATCAGCGAGACCGTCCTCAACGCGACGCCGCTGATCTTCACCGGGCTCTCGGTGGCCCTGGGCTTCCGCTCCGGCCTCTTCAACATCGGGGCCGAGGGACAGCTGTACGTCGGCGCGATCTTCGCGACCTTCGCGGGCTTCGCGATCACGGGCCTGCCGGTCTTCATCCACCTGCCGCTGGCGATCGGCGCGGGCTTCCTCGGCGGCGCGCTCTGGGGCTTCATCCCGGGCATCCTCAAGGCCCGGACGGGGGCCCACGAGGTGATCGTCACGATCATGCTGAACTACACCTCGTACCTCCTGCTCGCCTGGGTGCTGAAGACCTCGGTCTTCCAGCGGGAGGGGCGCGACGACCCGATCTCCAAGATCATCCAGGACAGCGCCGCCTTCCCCCAGTTCGTGAGCGACCCCGCCCTGCGGGCGAACTGGTCGACGCTGCTCGCATTCGCCGCCGCCATCGGCGTCTCGTGGCTGCTCTTCCGCTCGGTGCGCGGCTTCGAGTTCCGGGCGGTGGGCCTCAACCCCGGCGCGGCACGCTACGCAGGCATGAGCATCAGCCGCACGATCGTCCTGACGATGGTCATCTGCGGCGGCCTGGCCGGGCTGGCCGGCACGACCCAGGTCCTGGGCCCGAGCCGCACCCTCACCCCGGGCTTCTCGCCGGGCTGGGGCTTCGACGGGATCGCGGTGGCCCTCATTGGGGGCTCGCGGCCCCTGGGCGTGGTCCTCGCGGCGTTCCTGTTCGGGGCCCTCCGCGCCGGGGCGACGCCGATGCAGGCCGCGACGGGGATCCCGGTCGACCTGGTGGTGGTCATCCAGGCGCTGGTGATCATGTTCGTCGCCGCCCCTGCCCTCGTCCGCGGCATCTACCGCTTCAAGGTTGAGATGGCAACCGGGACCGAGACCTTCGCGAAGGGGTGGGGGTCATGACCACGGCCACCGCCGTGGTCGCGCCGGTCGCCCGGGCCGAGGGCCAGACGCGCCAGCGCGTCCTCGGGATCGTCTACCTGGTCCTGGCGGCCATCATCGTGGTCTTCTTCACGAAGGTCCCCGACGGGTCCGTCTCGACCTTCAGCCTCAACCTCGGCCCGAACCCCGCGGTCAAGCTGCCCGACCTCGTCCTCCCGAGCGCGACGACCTGCTGGATCCTCGCCGCGTTCTGCGCCTTCACCGGCGCCGTCCAGCTGGTCCGCGGGTTCGGTGCCCGCTGGGCCGCCGTGCTGGGCCTCGTTGCGCTCGCCTTCACCTTCGCCTTCCTGACCTGGGCGACGGCCGGCAAGTCCGTCTCGCTCGTCGGCATCCTGCAGGCGACGGTCGCGCGCGCGACGCCAATCACCTTCGCGGCCCTCAGCGGCCTCCTCTGCGAGCGGGCCGGCGTCGTCAACATCGCGATCGAGGGGATGCTCCTTGCCGGCGCCTTCGCGGGCGCTGTGGCCGGCAGCATCACCCAGAACCCATGGCTCGGGGTGGTCGCGGCCGCGCTCATCGGGGCCGCCCTGGCGTGGGTCCTGGCCGTGCTCGCGATTCGCTACTTCGTCGACCAGATCATCGCCGGCACGGTGATCAACATCTTCTCGGTCGGCATCACGAGCTTCCTGTCGGCGCGCGTGCTGGTGCCGAACCCCGACCTCAACAACCCGCCGCGGATGCTGCCGGTCCCGATCCCGATCCTCTCCGACATCCCGATCATCGGCCCCGTGCTCTTCAACCACAACGTCTTCGTGTACGGGATGTTCCTCCTCGTCATCGTGGTGAACATCGCGCTCTTCCGGACTCGCTGGGGCCTGCGGGTCCGGTCGGTGGGCGAGCACCCGCGGGCGGCCGACACGGTGGGGATCAACGTCCTCCGGACGCGCTACACGAACGTCATCCTCGCCGGCATGGTGGCCGGCATCGGCGGCGCCTACCTGACGATCGGCTCGACGGGCAGCTTCGACCAGAACATGTCCGCCGGCCGCGGGTTCATCGGCCTCGCCGCCATGATCTTCGGCGGCTGGAACCCGGTCGGCGCCTTCCTCGCGAGCCTGATCTTCGGCTTCGCCGACTCGCTCCAGGCGCGGCTTTCCATCCTGGCGGTGCCCATCCCCTCCGAGTTCCTGCTCATGATGCCGTACCTCGTGACGATCATCGTCGTGGCCGGCCTCGTGGGCCGCGTCCGGGCACCGGCAGCCGACGGCAAGCCGTACCGGAAGGAGTGAGCGGCACCGACGCGGGCCCCGGCGCAGGGCCGGGATCCGCGGTGGGCGGCGGCGCCACCCCGGGCGTCCGACCGGCCGCGGACGACGCCGGCTTCGGCGATGGCCCGCGTCCGGTCATCCTCGACTGCGACCCCGGTCACGACGATGCCCTGGCGATCACCCTGGCCCTCGCGCGCCCCGAGCTCGACGTCCTCGGGATCACCACCGTCGGCGGCAACTCGCCGCTGGCGAACACGACCCGCAACGCCCTGCGGATCCTGGCCCTCCTCGGTCGCAGCGACGTGCCCGTCGCCGCCGGGGCCGAGCGCGCCCTCCTGCGCGACAGCTGGACCCCGGTGGAGTTCCACGGCGCGAGCGGCCTCGACGGCGCCGACCTGCCCGAGCCGGAGGCCTCGCCCCGCCCGGAGGGTGCGCTGGCGATGACCGAGGCGCTCGTGACGGGCGCCCGCGTCCCGGTCACGCTCGTGGCCACCGCGCCGCTGACGAACGTCGCCCTGCTGTTGCGCGCGCGCCCGCGCGTGCGCGACTGCATCGAGCGGATCTGCCTCATGGGCGGCTCGCTGGGGGAGGGGAACACGACCGCGTCCGCCGAGTTCAACATCTGGCAGGACCCGGAGGCCGCCGCGATCGTCTTCGACAGCGGGATCCCGATCTCGATGATGGGCCTCGACGTCACGCACCGGGCGCTCTTCCTCGAGCCGGACGTCGCCCGCCTCGAGGCGCTCGGCACGCGCCTCGCGCGGATCTGGGTGGACCTGCTGCGCTTCTTCGCGGTCTACCACCGTCGGCGCTACGGCTGGGACGGCTCGCCGATCCACGACGCCGTCGCGGTCGCGCACCTGGCCGTGCCCGGGCTGGTGACGACCCGCCCGCTGCGCGTCGACGTGGAGACGCAGGGCGATCTGACGCGCGGCCGCACGGTGGCCGATCCCGAGGGCCTGCACGGGCTCCCGCCGAACGTGGAGGCCGGCATCGACATCGACCGAGCCCGCTTCGTCGACCTCCTCGTGGAGGCGATCGTGTCCTACGGGTAGCGCGGGGCGCCGGTCGTCGCGGGCCGCGTCGTCGCGGGCGGCTGCCGAAGGTGGCACCATGGCGGCGACGCCGTTGGATCCGAGCCGGCGAGGAGGGGATGGCATGGCAACGCGGGTGCTGCTGCTGGTCGGGACGCGCAAGGGCGCGTTCATCGCGGAGTCGAACGCGGAGCGGGCCGCGTGGTCGCTCCGGGGTCCCTACTGCGAGAGCTGGCCGGTCCACGACGTGAGCGTGGACCCGGCGAGCGGCACCATCTTCGCGGCCGCCGGCAGCCCGTGGTACGGGCCGGCCGTCTGGCGATCCGACGACCTCGGCGCGACCTGGACCCACGCCTCCGCCGGGCTGACGTACGGCGACGAGGGGCCGGCGATCCCGACCGTCTGGAACGTCACGCCGGCCCACGGCGCGGTCTACGCGGGCGTCGAGCCGGCAGGCCTCTTCCGCAGCGAGGACGGCGGGTCCACGTGGGAGCACGTCGCGGGCCTCCGGGACCACCCGTCCCGGCCGGCGTGGCAGCCGGGGAACGGCGGCCTGATCCTCCACACGATCGTGCCGCACGCCAGCGACCCGGCCCGGATGTGGATCGGGATCTCCGCCGTCGGGACGTTCGAGACCCGCGACGGCGGGGCGTCCTGGGAGACGCGCAACCGCGGCGTCCGCGCCGACTTCGTGCCCGGGCCGCCGCCGGAGTTCGGGCAGTGCGTCCACAAGCTGGTGGCCGCCGCCGGGGAGCCCGAGACGCTCTACCAGCAGAACCACTGCGGGGTCTACCGCTCCGACGACGGCGGCGCGGCCTGGACGGAGATCACCGCGGGCCTCCCGTCGGAGTTCGGCTTCCCGATGGTCGCCCACCCGCGCGATCCCGCCACGGCCTGGGTGATTCCCCTCAACGGCGCCGATCGCGGCCGCTACGTCCCGGATGCGGCCGCGGCCGTCTGGCGCACGCGCGATCGCGGCGCATCCTGGACGCGGCTCGCCGCGGGGCTACCGCAGGAGCACGCGTACCTCGGCGTCCTCCGCGAGGCGATGGCGGTCGATCGGCTCGACCCGGTGGGCGTCTCGTTCGGGACCAGCAACGGCGAGCTGTGGACCAGCGCCGACGAGGGTGCGACGTGGCGCCAGGTCGCGGCGCACCTGCCCGACGTCTGGTCGGTCGAGACGCTCGTCCTCGACGGCTGAGGCTGCTGTGGCAACCGCGGTCCTGCCCCGCTCGCTGGCGGCGCTGTTCCCGGGCGCGGAGCGGCGGGTCGCCATCCCGGCCGGGTCCGTGCTCCAGGTCGTCGAGGCGCTCGAGGACCGCATCCCGGGGATCCGCGACCGGCTGCTCGCCGACGGCCCGGCGATCCGGCCTCACCTCAACCTCTTCGTCGACGGCGAGCCGGCCGACCTCGCGACCGCCGTTGGGCCGGCGTCGGTCGTCCACGTCATCCCGGCGGTGTCGGGCGGCTGAGAGGCGTGGGGTCGGCCGCCGGGAGGCCGAGGAGCGCGCGGTCGGCCGCCGAGCCGGTGGCGCCGCCCACCCGGCCGACATTCGCGGCGCCGGTCCTCAGCGCTCCCCGCGCCGGAGCTCGCCGAGGCGCGCGTCCGAGATCCCGAGGTGGTGGGCCAACTCGTGGCGGAGCGTCTCCTCGACGCCGGCCGTGAGCGCAGCCGGGCTCCGATACATGCGCTCCAGGGGCCCCCGGTAGAGCGTGATCAGGCTGGGGATCGCGGCGTGGCCCGCGCCGAGGGCGGTGCGCGGCACGCCCCGGTAGAGGCCGAGGAGCCCCCGGGCGCCGGTCGAGGCGAGCTCCTCGGCGGTCGGCTCGTCGGCGATGACCACGGCCACGGTCGCCAGCTGCTCGCGGTATTCGCCCGGGAGTCGCTCGACGGCGGCAGCCAGGGCGGTCTCGAACGGGTCGCCGTCGGGCGGGTCCGGCGCCGCGGGCTCCAGGGGAAGGTCCATCCACGCATCGTACCCGCGGGCCGCAGGGTGGACCCGCGCGGCCCGGCGATCCCCGGAGCCGCGACGCCGGCCGCTGGAGGCCGCGGCGGCCGGTCGTGGCGTCGGCTACGCGGCCCTGGCCACGATCGCCGCAACGGCGCTGATCGGGACGGCGAAGCCCATCCCCTGGGCATCGGACGACGCGGCGCTGATGATGCCGACCACCCTGCCGGAGGTGTCGATGAGGGGTCCGCCGCTGTTGCCGGGGTTGATCGCCGCATCCGTCTGGAGCATGCCGGTCAGCCGGCGTGGCCGGCCGGTCAGGTCGTCGGCGACCGTGAGCGAGCGATCGAGCCCGGACACGATGCCGATCGTGACGGAGCCCGGATAGTCGCCCAGGGGATCGCCGATCGCCATCACGGTCTGCCCGACCTTCGCCGTCGCCGTGGCGAGCGGGATCGTCGGCAGCCCGCCGGCGTCGATCCTGACCACCGCGACGTCGAGCGTGAGGTCGCTGGCCGCGACCGTGGCCGGGAAAGTCCGGCCGTCGGCAAGCGTGACGGTGATCCGGGAGGCGCCCTCGACCACGTGGGCCGCCGTGAGGATGCTCCCGCTAGCGTCGTAGATGAAGCCGGAGCCGACGCCGGTCCCGGCGAGGCCGCGCGCGCCTCGCCCGCCGGCCGCCACCGTGGTGTCGATCGTGACGACGGCGGGATTGGCGGCCGCGACGATGGACGAGAGCGATGACGAGGCGCTGGCCGCGGTCGTCACCGCAGCGGCGGTGCTGATGGACCGCGTGGTCGATGCGGCCGTCGTCGCCGGTCGCGCCTCGAGCGCCGCGGTGGCGCCGGACGCCAGGACCGCCGAGAGCACCGCCGCGGAGAGGACCATGCCGACGTCGGCGCGGCGCCGACGCCCGGGTCCCGGAGACGCACCGGGACGGGGCGTGGCGCGCGCGGGATCGGATTCGGCGGCGACCGGGGTCGGGGCCGCCTCGGCAGGCGACGACTCGGGGGTGATCGGGGGGACGTACGGGTCGGACATTGGAGACGCTCCGTCTGCAGGCAGGCCCGATCCCGGGGGGACCCGCGTGGCCTGCATCTGACATCCAGACCCTAGGCGCGCAGGCTTTCGATTGGGTTACGGCGCCACGGCGCCCAATGGGAGGCACGCGGGCCCGGAGGCCCCCGCTCGATCAGGTGTCCGACTTCGGCCTTGGCTCTGCGAGTGTGGGCTGGGTGTCGCCACCCACCGCGCTCTACTGCACCGAGAACACCGCCAGGACGTGAGTGGCGATTTCGCCCCCCGGTTGGCCGACGGAAGCGGCGGGCATCGGCACGGAGTTTCGCTCGCTCGGGTGCCCCCAACCTCGAGGAGACGCCAGGCTCGCGGTCTAGGTTGCGCGAGGCACCCCGTGGATCTGGAAGCCGGTCGCCAGCGCGGCAGTGCCGAGCTCGTCGTCGTGCGTCGCGAACACCAGACCGTCGAGGCTGTCACGAACCAGGAGCGCACTTGCCAGGTGGATGGCATCCAGGGAGCCGAGCGCGGTCGGAAAGGGCTCAGCGGCCCGCTCGAGCACGACCGAGTCCAGCGCGATCAGGCTGAAAGCGTCGATTGCCTCGAGCACATCCGCTCGATAGCCCGCGATCTGCCGATCTTCGAGGCCAAGCCGAACGCGTGCCCGATCGATCGTGCGCAGACATTCCAGCCGGATCAGCTCGCTGGAGACCGGGTTGGTGATCGTTGGCCAGATCTCAAGCCGGTCCGGCTCGCCCAGGACGATGCGGAGAAGGACCGAGGAGTCGACGTAGACATTCAACGATCCCGTCGCTCTTCCAGGAGAAGGTCGGTGGACGGGACCGGCCAGCCTGCGGGGCTGCGTCGCCGATCGCGGATGTCCGGAAACCCACGACCGGGTTGGAGCAATCGGATGTGCCGACCGGGCGGGGGCAGGGGCACGATTCGCGCGATCGCGCGGTTCCGATCCATGACGACAACCTCCGCGCCACTCTCGACCGCCCGGAGATGCTCGGACAGATGGTTCTTGAGCTCGGCGATCTTCACCTGTTTCATGGCTAGATAGAGCCACAACAGGCGTGAATTGTCAACGTGCCGTTGCAGACCGCCACCCCGCGCCCGTCCTGCCTCCCGCGCCGGTACCATTGGCACCCCGTGACGACTCTCGCGCCGAACGACGTCACGCAGCTCCACCCGTCAATAGGTGGGAGTTCACGCACCAATCCCTGAGGCTTCACGTGTCGAGCTGCCGGCGCGTCCGCTGGTAGCGACCAGCGATGTCGAGCCCGCTCCTGAAGCTACTCGCCGAGCGCGACACGTGTCCGGCGATCCATGTGAAGGTTCTGCCGCGCTGGATCGTCATGTCATCGTGAAGCAATCGTCCGAGGTCGTCGTCGTGGCAGATCGCCCGTCCCTGGTGGCCGGCGAGGACACCGGTCGCGTCGCCGCCTTCACCCGCCTGGCCGACGAGCACCTCGACCGGGCGTATCGCCTGGCCCGGGCGATCCTGCGCGACCCGGCCGAGGCCCAGGACGCGACGCACGACGCGTTGGTCCAGGCGTGGCGCAAGTGGGACACGCTGCGTGACCCGACGCGGTTCGAGCCGTGGTTCGACCGGATCCTCGTCAACACCTGCCGCGACCGCCTCCGGGCGCCCGCCCGGCAGACGACGGACATCTCGGCCGAGGTCGCCCTCTCGACGGGAGATCATGCCGGCCGCACCGAGGACCGCGCCGTCCTCGGCCGCGCGATCGCCGGGCTGTCGCCCGACCACCAGGTGGTCGTGGCGCTGCGCTTCTACCGGGACCTAACGATCGACGACATCGCGGCCCGGCTCGGCATCCCTGCGGGGACCGTCCAGTCGCGTCTGCACTACGCGCTCAAGCGGCTGCACGAGGCGATCGACGCCGGCGACAGCAAGGGGACCCAGCGATGACGGACCGAGAGCTCGAGGCACGCCTGCGGGCGTTCTACCGCACCGAGGTCGGCGAAGGCGAGACCGCGCCGCTGGCGCTGCGCCGGGATGTCGCGGCGATCCCGCGAACGATCTCACAGCGCGCTCGGTGGTTCGGCCGCAGCCGTGGCCTCACGCTCTTCGCGGCCGCCGCCCTGCTGCTCGTCGGCGGCGCGGTGGCGGCGGGCTCCGGCCTGCTGCGGCTGTCGTCGCTGGTGCCGCCGGAGCCGGCGCCGTCCCTCGCCGCCGTCGCGACACGCATCCCCGGCCGCGGAGACCGCAGGTCCGGCGATCTCCCCCTCGCCGGCGCCGACGGCGACTCCGACTCCGTCCCGCCCAGGGCGCCATCGTGGACGGCCACCGGGAGCATGACCACGCCGCGGTCCGGGTTCGCGGCCGTGCCGCTGCCCGACGGCAAGGTGCTCGTCATGGGCGGCACGAACGGCAACAAGTCCCTCGCCTCCGCCGAGCTGTACGACCCGGCCACCGGGACGTGGACCGCCACCGGGAGCATGGTCTCCCATGCGGGCTCGGGCACCGGCTACAACGCACTTCACGGCAACGCTGCTGCGTGACGGCAAGGTGCTCGTTGCGGGTGGCGTCGAGGGCAATGGCGACCCGCTGGCCTCCGCCGAGCTGTACGACCCGGCCACCGGGACGTGGACCGCCACCGGGAGCATGCTCACCCCACGCGCCGGCCACACGGCCACGTTGCTGTCCGACGGCAGGGTGCTCGTCGCGGGCGGCATGAGCGGCCCCCATGGCAACGTTCCTTGCCTCCGCCGAGCTGTACGACCCCGCCACCGGAACCTGGACCGCCACGGGGAGCATGGGCACGATCCGCGCCGACCACACGGCCACGCTGCTGTCCGATGGCAGGGTGCTCGTCGCGGGCGGCGTCTGGTCCCCGGCACCCAGGACGCAGGCTCGCTGCTCACCTCTGCCGAGCTGTACGACCCGGGCACCGGGACGTGGACCTACGCGAGGAGCATGATCTCGCCCTATGAGGCGGCTCGACCGCGCTGCTGCCCGATGGACGGGTGCTCCTCGGCGGCGTTCCCCCCGAGCTGTACGACCCGGGCACGCGCTCCTGGACCGCCACCGGGGGCAAGGTCATCGCATGGTTCAACGGTCCCGACGTGCTCCTGGCCAATGGCGGGGTGCTCGCGCTGGGCGCCGCCAAGCCGGGCGAGGACAACCCAACCACGACGGCCGCCTACCTGTTCGACCCGGGCGCCGGCTCCTGGACCGCGGCGGGGAAGCTGGCCGTGCATCGCTACGTCTACACGGCCACGCTGCTGCCCGATGGCAAGGTGCTCGTGGCGGGCGGCTCCGACGCGGATGCCGCGGACCCGAATGCCGCGCTGGCCTCCGCCGAGCTGTTCGACCCCGGCACCTGGAGCCCCAGCCCGATCGCGCCGGCCACCCCGGCGCCGAGCCCGACCCCGTACGCCGCGCAGCCGGACGGCAGCATGTTCGCCTACCTC
The DNA here is from genome assembly GCA_963831745.1 of uncultured Chloroflexia bacterium. Lineage (GTDB taxonomy): Bacteria > Chloroflexota > Limnocylindria > Limnocylindrales > CSP1-4 > CTSoil-043. The sequence goes on from CAWHRD010000006.1 coordinate 120,786, forward strand.
CAGGGCGGTCGGCTGTGGGTCGCCAACAGGGACGGGACCGGGGCGCATGAGCTGCTCCCGGATCTCGTCGGCAACCCGGGTTCGCCGGCCTGGTCGCCGGATGGGACCCGCCTGGTCTTCTCGATGACCCCTGACGGCGCCCCCAACCCCGTGTCCCGTCTCTACGTGACTGACGCGAGCGGACAGCGCACCCCAGCTGGTCGACACCGGCTGCGTCGCGCCCTGCACGGGCGACAGCGACGCCGCGTTCTCGAGCGACGGCACGCGGCTCGTCTTCGTCCGGACCGTCATGGTCCCTCCGGCATCGACCAAGCCGATTGCGCCGGCCTTCGGGGGAGGAGTGGCAGGGGACAGGCCAGGCGACCGTCATCGCGACGATCGACCTGTCGACCGGCAAGGTCACCGAGCTGGCGTCGACGACGATGGCGGACTGCCCGCTGCTCCCCGGCCAGAAGCAGCCCGGCGTCCCCAACTGCGGCGGCTTCGCCGACCACGACCCGCGCTGGTCCCCGGACGGCACGCAGATCGTCTTCACCCAGGACGTCCCGTACGACATCAACAGGCGGACGTATGTCAACGGGCTGCCGGCTGCCCAACTGGCCGCGGTCGTCGCTCTTCGTCGTCGATGCCGACGGCGGGAACCTCCACCGCGTCGCCCAGAGCGGCGAGCTCGCGGACTGGTCGCCGGATGGCTCGCGGATCGTCTTCGAGTCATCGCCCAACGGCGTCCCCGTCCCCAATCCGGGCGAGGGCACCGGGTACACCGTCAAGGGCCAGATCGTCGGACATCTCCACGGTCCGGCCGGATGGGACCGACCAGCGACCGGTGACGTCGGACCAGGCACTCGAGCTCGCCGAGCTGGACCGCCGACGGACGGATCTGGTTCGTGCGGACATGAGCCCACGAACCACCTCGGTCCAGCTCTGGATCATGGACGCCGATGGCACCAACGCCACGCAGGTCAGCCTCCCACCGCAACTCCTCGAGCAGCTGCTGTGGAACCCGTCTGGTCGGCCACCAAAGCCCTGACCCACGTCACGCCCGACCGCTTGAAGGAGAGGGACCCGGTGAAGCACCGACACCTGGCGAACGTGTTCGCGATGGTCGCACTCGTCACAGCGGCCTGCGGTGGCGCTGTCCCGACGGCCCCGACTCCGAGCGCGGCCCCAGCTGCGACGCCGCCGAGCACACCCGCCCCGACCGCCGCACCGACGGCAGCGCCGCCGACCGCCGCACCCGCCCGGACGGCAGCCCCCACCCCGACCCCCCAGGTCGGCCTGAAGGGTCCGCTCGGCGACGGGCGGCAGATCCACACCGCCACGCTGCTCGCCGACGGCGGCGTCCTCGTCGCGGGTGGCTACGCGCTCGGCGATGGCCCCCTCGCCTCGGCCACGCGCTACGACCCGGGGACCGACCTGTTCAGCCCGACGGGCTCCATGGCGGACGCTCGCGGCAGCCATACGGCCACGCTCCTCCGCGACGGGAAGGTCCTGGTCGCAGGCGGTGGCCCCGCGAGCTGGACGGGCGGCGCCCCCACCTTCCTCGCCGCAGCGGAGCTGTACGACCCGGAGACAGGCTCATTCAAGCCGACAGGCTCGATGTCGACGGCCCGCGAGAGCCACACCGCCACGCGGCTCAAGGACGGTCGCGTCCTGATCGCCGGAGGCATGGACACCGTGGACCACGCGATCGCCTCAGCCGAGATCTATGACCCGGCATTTGGCACGTTCACTCCGACCGGCCAGATGACGACGGTTCGAGCCTTCCACACCGCCACCCTGCTGTCCGACGGCCGCGTGCTGATCGTGGGGGGTGATGCCGGCACCTGGAGCTACGACGGCCCGTTCCTCGCGTCGGCCGAGATCTACGACCCGAAGACGGGCACGTTCAGCTCGACGGGCTCGATGGCGACGCCGCGTGCCTGGCAGGCCGCCACCCGGCTCGCCGATGGCCGCGTCCTGGTCGCCGGCGGCGAGAATGCGCGGACCGACCTCGCCTCGGCCGAGATCTACGACCCGAAGACGGCACGTTCAGCCCGACGGGCTCCATGACCGCGGGACGCGTCTACCACGCCGCTGCCCTGCTTCCGGACGCACGCGTCCTGGTGGAAGGTGGCGGCAGCGACTACTCGGGCGGCAAGTTCCTGGCGTCCGCCGAGCTGTATGACCCGAAGACCGGGACGTGGACCGCGACGGGCTCCATGGCTGACCAGCGCAACCTCCTGACCGCCACGCTCCTGACCGGCGGCCGGGTCCTCGTGACCGGAGGGTTCGGCGCAGAGGCTCCGCTCGCCTCGGCCGAGCTCTACGACCCCAGGACGGGCAAGTTCAGCGCGGCCGGCTCGGGTGGCTGACCGACGAAGGTGCCCTTTCATCTGTTGCCGATGACCTGCAAGGCGCTGAGCGAGTAGCGCAGCCGGGCCCGAGGCGACGTCAGGCCGCAGGGCGAACGCCGTCGCCGGGTACCATTGACCTCCCGTGACGACCCTCGCGCCGAACGACTTCACGCATCTCCACGTCCATTCCGAGTTCTCCCTCCTCGACGGGCTCGGCCGGATCGGCGACCTCGTGGACGAGGCGGAGCGGCTGGGCTTCGACTCTCTCGCCCTCACCGACCACGGCGCCCTGTACGGCGCCGTCGCCTTCTACCAGGCCGCCCGCGCCAAGGGGATCAAGCCGATCATCGGGGTGGAGACCTACGTCGCCCGCCGCTCGATGCGCGACAAGGAGGGCAGGGCCGACGCGCAGCCCTTCCACCTCGTCCTGCTCGCCCGGAACCTGACCGGCTACCGCAACCTGTGCCGGCTCATGACCGACGCCCACCTCGATGGCTACTACTACAAGCCCCGCATCGACCGCGAGCACCTCGCGCGCCACGCGGAGGGCCTCGTCGGGCTGTCGGCGTGCCTCGGGGGCGAGATCCCCAAGGCGCTCGAGGTCGACGACTGGGAGCAGGCGCGGCGCCTGGCCGGGGAGTACGGGGACATCTTCGGGAAGGACGGCTTCTTCGTCGAGCTCCAGGACCACGGGCTGCCCGAGCAGGCGGCGCTGAGCCCGAAGCTCCTGCGCCTGGCCGGCGAAACCGGCCTGCCGCTGGTCGTGACCAACGACCTCCACTACGTCCACAAGGCCCAGGCGGAGGCCCACGACGTCCTGCTCTGCGTCGGCACCGGCAGCAACCTCGACACCCCGAACCGCCTCAAGTTCGAGACGCAGGAGTTCTACCTGAAGTCGGCGGCCGAGATGCTCGCCCTCTTCCCCGACCAGGTGGAGGCCTACCGCAACACTCGCCGGATCGCCGAGATGGTCGACCTCGAGCTGCCCCTCGGCCAGCTGCGGATCCCGCACTTCCCGGTCCCCGAGGGTGAGACGGTCGAGAGCTGGCTGCGCGCCGAGTGCGAGCGGGGCCTCGCCCGCCGGTACGGGGGGGTCACGCCGGAGCTCCAGCAGCGGCTCGACTACGAGCTGGGCGTCATCACCCGGATGGGCTACGCCGGCTACTTCCTCATCGTCGCCGACTTCGTGCGCTTCGCCCGCGAGCAGGGGATCCAGACGACCTGCCGGGGCAGCGCGCCGGGATCGATCGTGACCTACACCCTCGGCATCACGCCGGTGGACCCGATCCACTACCAGCTGCCGTTCGAGCGCTTCCTCAACCCCGACCGCGTGACGATGCCCGACATCGACGTCGACTTCGAGGACGGCCGGCGCGACGAGGTCATCAACTACGTCAGCCGCAAGTACGGCGCCGACCACGTCGCCCAGATCATCACCTTCGGGACGATGCTGGCGCGCGCGGCCATCCGCGACGTCGGGCGGGTCCTGGGGCATGCCTACGGCGACGTCGACCGGATCGCGAAGGCCGTGCCGAACCAGCTCGGCATCCGGCTCGACGAGGCCCTCGAGATGAGCCCGCAGCTCAAGGAGCTGCACGCGGGTGATCCCTCGGTGCGGCGAATCATCGACTTCGCGAAGCAGCTAGAGGGAGTGGCCCGCAACGCGTCCACGCACGCCGCGGGCGTCGTGATCAGCCGCGAGCCGCTCACCGAGCTGATGCCGCTCCAGAAGGCCACCAACTCCGATGCCACGATGACCCAGTACGAGATGCACGGGATCGAGGCGCTGGGGCTCCTCAAGTTCGACTTCCTGGGCCTCTCCAACCTGACGATCCTGCGCGCGGCGGTCGACCTGATCCGGGAGCACCGGGGGGTCGAGATCGACCTCGAGCGGATCCCCCTCGACGACGCGCGGACGTTCGACCTGCTCGCCTCGGGCGAGACGACGGGCGTCTTCCAGCTCGAGTCCGCGGGGATGCGGCGCTACATCCGCGAGCTGCGCCCGACCTCGGTCTACGACCTGGCCGCCATGGTGGCGCTCTACCGCCCCGGCCCCATGGACAACATCCCGGCCTACATCCGGCGCAAGCACGGCCAGGAGACGGTGACTTACCTGCACCCGCTCCTCGAGCCGTTCCTGGAGCGGACCCACGGGATCTTCGTCTACCAGGAGGACATCATGGCCGCGGCCACCGCCCTCGGCGGCTTCAGCGGCCCCGAGGCGGACACGCTCGGCTACGCGATCCGCAAGAAGAAGTCGAGCGTCCTGCGCTCGATGAAGGACAAGTTCGTCACCCAGGCGGCCGAGCGCGGCGTCCGGCCCGAGACGATCGACGCCGTCTTCAAGGCCTTCGAGCCCTTCGAGCGCTACGGCTTCAACAAGGCCCACGCGACCACCTACGGCCTGGTCGCCTACCAGACCGCGTACCTGAAGGCGAACTACACGGTCGACTACATGACGAGCGTCCTGACGGCCTTCCGTGACAACGCCGAGAAGGTGGCCGCGGCCGTCGCCGAGTGCCGCCGGCTGGGGATCGCGGTCCTGCCGCCCGACGTCCACGCCAGCCACCTCGAGTTCACCGTCGAGGGCGACGCGATCCGCTTCGGCCTGCTGGCCGTGAAGAACGTGGGGCACGGCGCGATCGAGTCGATCATCGCCGCCCGGGAGGAGGGCGGCCCGTTCCGCTCGTTCGCCGACTTCTGCAACCGGATCGACCTCCGGCTGGCGAACAAGCGGGTGCTGGAGTCGCTGATCAAGGTCGGGGCGCTCAACGCGTTCGGGCACCCGGCCCAGCTGCTCCTCGCCCTCGACGACGTCCTGGCCGCCGCGCAGGCGGACCAGCGCGAGCGAGCATCGGGCCAGATCAGCTTCTTCGACCTGGCGGCCGAGCCGGGAGCCCTCGAGGCGCCGCTGCCGGCCGCGACGGAGGTCCCGGTCCGCGAACGGCTCCGCTGGGAGAAGGAGCTGCTGGGCCTCTACCTCTCGGATCACCCGCTGGGCGAGGTGGCGGAGCGGATCGGCCGGTTCGTGACCGCCTACTCGGGCGACCTGAAGGACGAGTCGCTCGACGGCGAGCGGGTCGTGGTCGGCGGCGTGGTGACCGGCGTCCGCTCGGTGATCACGAAGGCGCGCTCGACGATGGCCGTCGCCACGCTGGAGGACCTCCAGGGCTCGGTGGAGGTCGTCGTCTTCCCAAAGCTCTACGAGCAGACCGGGGCGACCTGGCAGGAGGGAGCGATCCTCCTGGTCGCCGGCCGGATCGACCACCGCGGTGAGGAGGTCTCGCTGCTCGCGGACCTGGTCCGGGACTTCGACGTCGCGAGCGCCGCCGGCGAGGAGTCGTTCGCCGCCGAGGTGGCGGCTGCCGACCGGGGCCGCGGGCGCGGCCGACCCGGCGGGAACGGGAACGGCGGCGGCGCGGGCGGCGGCGCGCGACGGGGTGTCCCGGCGGGCGGCGTCCCGCCGATCTCGCCGATCTCGCCGGCGTCGTCCGCCTCGCCCCTCCGCGCGGCCGGCGACCGGCCCGCTGCCGACCCCTCAGCCGTCTCCCCGTCGCCGGATGCCGCGACCGGCTGGCCCGTCGGAGGAGGGTCGCGACCCCTGCCGCCGCTGGCCGCTCCCGAGCCCGTCCCCGGCTCCCTGGAGCCGCCCGACCTCGCAGCCGTCGCGCCGGACCGGGAGGAGCCGCCCTTCCCCGAGGAGGCGCGCACAGCGGCGCTCCAGGTGGCGACCGCGCCGACCGTCCCGCGCGAGGCCGGTCCCGGCGGCCGGCTCCACGTGCGGTTTGCCGCGGGGATCCCGACCGACGAGCTGCAGGCCGCGATGGCTGCCGTGCGCGACGTGCTCCGCAACCGACCGGGGCAGACGCTCGTCACGGTCCACCTGCCGCAGGGGTCGGGGCGCCCCGCGCTCCCGATGGACCTGCGAGCCGGGGTGGCCTACGACGCCGAGCTCGCCGCGGAGGTCGCACGGCGCCTGCGGCCGGGCGTCGTGGAGCTCGCGCTGGCCGCCGACGCGGGGGGCGTGGCCGCGTCCGCCTGACTTGGCCACAGATGTCGCGACGCGCACCGGACCCGCGCCGCCGCGGTGTGCCGTGTCGCGCCGCCGCGCAACGCCGCGCCGGCCGGCTGCCCTTCGGCGGGTCAGCCCTCCTGGACCGCCCGGATCGCACGCACGACCGACAGCTGGTCCCGGTGCTCCGCGCGGACCGCGTCGAAGTCCGCCTGCTCGATGTCCAGCTCCGTGGCGATCTGGTTCAGGACGGCGCTCTCCGGCGACGAGATCTCGTCGTCCGCCGCCGCGACCTGGAAGCAGGCGCGGAGCACGCCGAGGCGCTGCTCCGGCGTCGACACCCGCTTGAACTCGCGGGTCACCAGGTAGTCCTCGGTCGACCCGAAAAGGCGGGCCTGCTGCCGCGCGATCTCGACGACGATGACGGCCTCGGCCTCGGAGACGCCGGTGCGCTCGACAAGGGTCTGCTCCATGAGCGTGACCTCGTCGTCGCTGATGGTCATGTCGGCGTTCGCGGCGCGGCTCACCACGTAGGCGGCACCCGCGAGGAGGCGGGCCCGATCGGGCGGCAGCGCCTCGAGCTGGGCCACGATCCGGCGCACGGTCGCGGTCTCGGCGGCCGGCGTGGGAGGCGCCGGGGTCGGTGCCGGCGTCGGCGGCGCGGGGGTGGCGGGGGCATCGGTGCCGCCGAAGAGGCGGTGCAGGAACGACATGCAGGGGCTCCGTGTGGCGATGCGGATCTGGGTGGCGCGGAGCGTAGCGCAGGACGGCGGGGAGGGTTTCCGGGGTCCCGCGATTGGCGACGCGCGGAGCCCTGGCCGCCGGCGCTCCGCGGCCGGGCATCGTGGGCGGCGCCGAGGTCAGTCGGCGGGCGGGGCCGGCGGCAGGCGAAGGTCCAGCTGGACCTCGCCCGTACGCGGGAGCGGGCCACCGCCGGTGCGCGTCGCGGCCGCCCGCCGCGCCGGCCGAGGACGCGCCACGGCCTCGACGTCCTCGGCCAGGAGCGGCGCCCCGACGACCGCGGCGAGCCGCTCGGCGAGCGGCCACCAGTCGAACGCATCGGTGATCGACGACGCGGGTAGCGTCATGAGCCGCTCGGGGCGGACGAAGGTCGGCAGCACGCGATCGAGAATCCCCTCGATCAGCTCCCGGAAGGCGTTGTTCGTGGTCCGGATCCCGTCCTCCCGGAGCGGGATGTCGGGCATGAGCCGCACGACCAGGTCGTACGTCCCACCCCAGTTGCGGACCAGCGGCTCGATGTCGAAGCGGTCGATGCCGCCGCACGCCCGCAGGTAGTACGCGTAGTTGTCGATCACGCCGCGATCGGTCACCAGGACCTCCGCCTTCGGGGTGAGCTCCAGCTCCTGGCGCACCTGGCTCACGAGGACCCACAGCTGGGCTTCGCCGGTCGCAGTCTCGTTGATCCCGAGCGGGTTGTCGCGGACGACCTCGCGGGCGAACTCCACCGAGCGGCCCGCGCGCTGGATCGTGTGGGCGAAGGCGTAGGCGGCCGTCGTCTTGCGGATGCCGTGGGACCCGACGAAGGCGATCTTGGCGCGGCGGGGCCAGGCGGTCACCCGACGAGCCTAGCGCGTCTCGGGTCGCGCCGGGAGCCGTGGCAGCGGGGGACGGCTCGCGCCGCGTCACCCCGGGTGCGCAGGCCGGGCCGGGCGCTCAGTGTGCCGCCGGGAGGGCCGCCGCCAGGAAGGCCCTGACCCGGGCGGCGTAGGCCGCCGGGTCGACGGCGTAGGCGCCCGTATGCCCTGCGCCGGGAACCAGCACGTACGTGGCGCTCGGACCGGCCGTGCGTGCCATGGCCGCGCCGTCGGCCGGCTTCACGGCCGTGTCGTCGGCTCCCGCGATGAAGAGCAGCGGGCGGCCGGCGAGGGCGCCGACGGCTTCGGCCGGCACCACCGTGGCGGGATCGGTTCCCGAGAAGACCCGGTACAGGAAGAGGGCGTACGCAACGACCGGTCCGGGAACGTGCCAGGTCGAGGCGATGCCGGCGCCCAGGGTGTCGGTGAGGTCGGCAAAGGCGGAGTCGAGCACGAGGGCCTCGATGTCGGGCGTTCGGGCGGCGGCCAGGATGGATGCCGCCGTGCCCATGCTGAAGCCGACCGTCGCCACGTGTCGGGCTCCGCGTGCGCGCGCGGCAGCAACCGCGCCGAGGACATCGTCCTGCTCACGTGCCCCGAAGGAAAGCGTGTCGCCGTCGCTCTCGCCCTGGTCGCGCAGGTCGAAGGCGAGGACGTCGAACCCGTCGGCGACCAGCTCCGCGGCCAGCGGGAGCGCGATCCCGCCCACGAGGCGGTTGTTGTCGATGCCGGGCACGATGACCACCGCGCGGCCGGTTGGCCGCGGCGCCCGGATGTACCAGCCGCGCAGGACCGTCCCGTCGAGCGGGGATGGGAAGGCAATGTCCTCGTACGCCAGGCCGTGTCGCGACGGGTCGTCGTCGAGCGCCACGCGCAGGGGATGGACTCGCACCCACATGGCCGCCGCCGGCACGACGAGGACGATCCCGACGACGAGCAGGAGGAGCGCCCGACCATGCCGGCGCAGGAAGCCCCGGGTCGACGCCGCGAGGGTCCGCGGCCGCTCGCGCGCCGACGCCACGGGAGCCTCCGCCGGCGAGGTCACTCGCCCTGCTCACGATCCCCTGGGGCGCCGGAAGCTGCGCTCCGGCGCCTGCCCGGTCGGCCTCGGCGGCGCGGATTCCCTGATCCCGGCCGACCGTCGATCGGCGCCGGTGGCTCCGGCGCGTCCGGCCAGGCCGGGTAGCCCGGGGTGCCCTGGCCGGGGACGCGCAGCACCTGGTCCGCGCTTCGCTTGTAGGACGCCATCAGCGCCGCGAGGACGCGGATGGGAAGGGCGCGCCGCCGGGTCGTCAACGTAGGTGGCTCCGTGCGATTCCAGGCCGGTGCCGTGTCCGGGCCAGCCGCCGACGATCAGACGTCGGAACGCCTGCCCCTGTTGCACGACATGCCCAGGCGCAGCCGCATCGTCCGCCGATCGTGCTCGCTCGACGTCGCGCGGCCTCGGCAAGACATGCGTGCCGCGGGCGAGCGACCATGTGGCGGTGCGCTCCTCCGTGACCCGCCTCAGCCTGCGTCGTGCTCCAGCCCTGGCGCTGCTGCTCGCGCCGCTCGGCCTGCTGGTGCTGATCGTCGGACTGACGCCCGAGCAGACCAGGCTCGTCTTCGCGGGCGACCTCTCCGTCTATCGCGCGTACGGCGGGCAACTGCTGGGCGGATCCATCCCATACCTCGACTTCAAGATGGAGTACCCGCCGCTCGCCCTCCTGCCCATGACCCTGCCTCTCCTGGCGCCGCCAGCCGGCGGAGTCGACGACGTCGGCTACATCTGGCGGTTCACCCTCGTCGAGGGCGCGATGGCCGTCCTCGCCGGCTGGGTGCTCTTCACCGCGACCGGCCGATCGCGCTCCACCCTCCTGCTCTGGGCAGTGCTGGTCGGGCTCGCCTGGGCATCCGTCGCTCTTCGATATGACCTGTGGCCGGTGCTGTGTGTCCTGGTCGCCGTCCTCGTCGTCGAGCGGCACCCCGGTACCGCGGGCGTTGCGCTGGGGCTTGGGACGATGCTGAAGCTCTACCCAATCGCCATCCTGCCCGTCCTCGGTGCGTACGCCCTCGCCCGCCGCGACCGGGCCGGGTTCGGTCGGCTCCTGGTCGGGTGCGCCTCGGTTGTCGTCCTCGTGATGGCGGCAGCGTGGGTGCTGGCCGGTCCGGCCTCGCTCCAGTGGCTTCGCTACCAGCAGGACCGCGGCCTGCAGATCGAGAGCCTCGATGCCGGGCTGCTCCTGGGGCTCCACGTGCTGGCCGGCCAGCCTCTCGACGTCGCCTACGCGTTCGGGTCGGTCCAGGTGATCGCGCCCGGCTCCGACCTGCTGGTGGCCGCTTCGCCGATCGCGCTGGCGGCGCTGCTCGGCCTCGTCACGGCGGTCGCCGCGCTGCGCTTCCGCCGGGACCACGCCAGGCTGGGTCGCGTGCCGAGCTCCAGCCTCTACCTCGCGTCGGCCGCGGCGATCGCGGTGCTCCTCGTGGGCAGCAAGGTGCTGTCCGTGCAGTACGTCATCTGGCTCCTGCCCTTCGTGATCCTCCTCCCGCGCCGCATGGGCTGGCTGCTCATCGGGATCACGGCTCTGTCGACCGCCGTCTACACGATAGATTACACGGCCCTGTGGCGCCTCGAGACGCCCATGATCGCGGTCCTGCTCGTCCGGAACCTCCTTCTTGCCGCGATGACGGCCTGGCTGGTGGTCCACGTGGGAGCCGGAGCGAGGGCCGGGCCGCTCGATCGGATCCACGGCATCGGAGACTCCACGGAGAAGATCGAGCCCTTGACGAGACCGCTCCCGCCGGAGGCTCCCGTCTCCTCGGACCGGTGACCCATCCCGCCTGCGCTGCCCGTGTGGACGGCCGCGATGACGTGGGGACGACCAGGCGGAGAGCCCGGTGCGTCGCCCGAGGTCCACGGCCAGAGCACCGCCCGCCGGGGCGATCGGTCCTCCTGGGGCCTCCCCGCGTCGGGTTTCGGCTGGTGGGGAGTGGAGGGCCAGGGCTGGTCCCGGGAGGGAGATTCGAACTCCCATGACCTTGCGGTCGCCCGATTTTGAGTCGGGTGCGTCTGCCGTTCCGCCATCCCGGGTCGCCATGAAGTCTACCGGCGATGGCGGACGCGAACGGACCCCCTCGGCCGCCGCGTCGGCCCGGAGCGCCCGGTCAGCCCTGGGACACGTGGCACTCCGACCCGACGCCCACGCCGCAGGTGACGACGCAGACGCGGCGGGACCCATCCGCAAGCTCGAGCTCGACGACGGTCTCGTTGGCCCCTGCCGGGATCACGCCGTCGGGAAGCGCCTTCGATGGCCAAGGGCAGGGCTCACGGCACCGCAGGGTACGCGCGCGCGCCCGGGAGAGTCTCTCGCCCGAACGTCCCATCCGCTGCGCGCGGGCAGCTCTCGTCCGGCGGGCGGCGTGGCGCGAGCCCCGCAACGGCGTCGGGCTTGCGCAGTGCGGGCAGGTACCATCGGGCCCATGGAGAGCCCCGAGGATCACGCCGGAGATCAGGACGGCCGCGACGACGTCCTGCAGGCCCCGCCGCCCCGCTTTGGCCCGGAAGAAGCGGCCGAGATCGCGGCTGACGTCTTCGGTGTGCACGGGGCGGCGTCGCCCCTCGTCAGCGAGCGCGACCAGAACTTCCGGATCGCCGCCGACGACGGGAGCGGGTGGGTCCTGAAGATCTCGAACGCGGGAGAGCGCCAGGGCGTCGTCGAGATGGAGACGGGCGTCGTCCGGCACGTCGCAGCCGTGGACCCTTCGCTCCCGGTGGCGGTTCCCCGCGTCACCCGCGGCGGCGCGCCGTGGGGCGCGGTCCACGCCGCCGACGGCGGACGCCACTTCGTGCGGCTCCTGCCCCTGATCCCCGGCGCGAACGGCACCGCGACCGACCTGTCGCGCGAGGCGATCCGCGACTTCGGCGCGGTCTCGGCGCGCCTCGGACGCGCGACCCGCGGCTACTTCCACCCGGCGGCCGGACGCCCGATCCTGTGGGACGTCAAGCGCCTGCCGACGCTGCGGCCGCATCTCCCGCTCGTCGCCGACGAGCGCCGGCGGGGGACGGTCGAGGCAATCCTGGACCGATTCGACGACGCCGTGGCGCCGGCCCTCGGCGCCCTCCGGGCCCAGGTCGTCCACAACGACCTGACCTTCGACAACACGCTGCTCGACGCGGACCACCGGGTCAGCGGAATCATCGACTTCGGGGACATGGCCCACACCGCGCTGATCCTGGACCTGGTCGCTGCGCTGGTGGCCCTCCTCGGCGGCCGCGACGACCCGGCCGACCTTTTCGACGCCGCGGAGGCCGCGCTGGCGGGCTACGCGTCCGTGACCCCGCTGGAGGACGAGGAGGCCGCGCTGCTCGGCGACCTCGTCGCCGCACGCCTCGCCCAGACCACCCTGATCTCCGCCTGGCGCATCCGGCTCTACCCGGAAAACGCCGCGTACCTCTCGAGCTGGGACGCCGAGGCCTGGCCGATGCTGGCGCTCTTCGAGACGGTCGGCCCCGAGGAGGTCCGCCGCCGCTTCGCCGCGGCAGCGCGCCGGATCCCGGCCTGGCCGGTGCCGCCACAACCCGGCGGCGCGCGGACCGCCGACGCGGCGGTGGCCGCAACGGGGCGCGACGACGAGCTCCGGACGCGACGGCGCCGGGTCCTCGGCTCGGCGCTCTCGTCGCTGACCTACGAGCAGCCGCTGCACCTGGTCCGCGGCGAGGGGTCCCGCATGTACGACCCGGAGGGCCGCCCCTATCTCGACGCATACAACAACGTCCCGGTGGTGGGTCACTCCCACCCGCGGGTCGTGGCCGCGATCGCGCGCCAGGCGGCGACGCTCAACACGAACACCCGCTACCTGCACCGGACGGTGGTGGACCTCGCCGAGCGGATCGTGGCGTCGATGCCGGCCGGCCTCGACACGGTGATGTTCGTCAACTCCGGCAGCGAGGCGAACGACCTCGCCTGGCGCCTGGCGACGGCGGCGACGGGCGCCCGCGGCGGCATCGTCACCGACTTCGCGTACCACGGGGTCTCGGCCGCGATCGCGGACCTCTCCCCGGAGGAGTGGCCGCGCGGCGAGCAACCGCCGCACGTGGCGACCATCCCCGCCCCGGACACGTACCGCCGGCCCGCCGACGAGGGCCCCGAGGACCCCGAGGGCCGCGGCTGGGCCGCGTGGGCCGCCGACCGCCTGGACAGCGCCGTCGCCGAGCTCGCCTCGCGCGGGGTCCTACCGGCAGCGGTGTTCGTGGACGGCGGCTTCACGAGCGACGGGATCTTCGCGCCGCCGCCGGCGTATCTCCAGGCGCTCGTGCGCCGGACCCGCGGCGCCGGCGCGCTGTTCGTCGCCGACGAGGTGCAGGCGGGCTACGGCCGGATGGGCGACGGCCTGTGGAGCTTCGAGGCCGCCGGGATCGTCCCCGACGTCGTCACCCTGGGCAAGCCGATGGGGAACGGGCACCCCGTGGCCGCCGTGATCACGCGCGCCGACGTCGTCGACCGCTTCGCGGCCGAGACGGAGTTCTTCAGCACGTTCGGGGGCAACCCCGTCGCCTGCGCGGCGGCGATGGCCGTCCTCGACGTGCTCGAGGACGAGCGGCTCATGCAGAACGCAGCCACGCTGGGCCGGCGGATCCGGGACGGCGTCCGGGTTCTCGCGGCGCGCCACCCGGCGATCGGCGACGTCCGCGGCCGCGGCCTGATGATCGGCGTCGAGGTGGTCGCCGACCGCGCGGGGCGCACGCCGGACCCGGTGCTCGCGTCGCGCGTGCAGAACGGCATGCGCCAGCGGGGCGTGCTCATCGGGACGACGGCGCGGGCGGGCAACGTCCTCAAGGTCCGCCCGCCGCTGGCGGTCACGGCCGACGACGCAGACCTGGTCCTGCGGGTGCTCGACGAGTCGCTGGCGGCCGCCGCCGGCTGATCGCGCGGCGTCGGGCCGTGCGGATCGTCCGCTCTGCGGAGCTGCGAGCCGGTGCTACGGCCGGGCTCAGGCGGGGCGACGCCGGGCGAGGATGCGCGCGGCGAAGAGGCCGGCCCCGGCGAACAGGAGCGCGAGCGAGATGACCACGCCAGCGGGCAGGCCGCCAGAGGAGACGGCATCGGCGGCTGCCTCGGGGGCTGCCGCCTTCTCGCCGCCCGAGGTCTCGGCCCCCGCGACGCCGCCGTTGCGCTCATCGGTCGGGGCGGGCGAGGCGCCGCTGCCGGCCATCACGGCGCGGTCGGTCTCGCCCGGAGCCGGCGCAGTGCCCCGGATCGGGCTCGCGGCCGGCGCCGGCGGCGCGCTCTGCGCAGGCGCCGCATACGGGGGCGATGCGAACGCCGGGGCTGACGTCTGGCCGTCGCCGGCCTGGACGTCGGCCGGACGCGCGTTCTCGACGGGCGCTCCCACGGCGCTCACGGCGGCCCCGCCGGCGCCGAAGCCGCCGAGGCCAGGCAGGCCGGCCGTGACGAGCAGGCCGACGACGCCGAGGGTGGCGAGACCGGTCGCCAGCGGTCGGACGGTCGAGCCGGGCGCTGCCAGCCAGTCGCGGAATCGCCGCCAGGCGGACGGGCGGAGGCGTGCCGCATCTTCCGGGCTGAGCCGGTAGTCGCGGGGCCGCGCCGGGACGGGGAGGGCGGTCATCGCCGCGCGGATGGCGCCGAGGTCGGCGGCGAGGGCGGCGCAGCCGGCGCACGTGGCGCGGAGCTGCTCGGCACGAGCGAGCTCGGCACCGGCGAGGTCGCCGGCGTCGAGCTCGACGACCAGCGCGGCATGCTCCTCGGCGGCGGCTGCGGGCTGGTGCGGAACGAGTGGCATGGTCCCCTGACGGCCTCAGCTGCGGAAGAGTTCCATCCGCTCGGCGAGGAGGGCGCGGAGCGCCAGCCGGCCGCGGTGGATGCGCGACTTCACGGTGCCCAGCGAGACCCCGGTCAGCGCCGCGATCTCGGCGTAGTCGTAGCCCTCGACGTCGTAGAGGACGATCGCCGTCCGCTGGTCGGCCGCGATCGCACGCAGGGCGGCGGCGAGGGCGCGCCCGCGCTCGGAGGCGGTGGCGATCGCCTCGGGGTCCGCCTCGGGGCCGGCGGGCGGCTGCCACGCGTCGTCCTCGAGCTCCGGATAGGGCGAGACAGGACGACGCTTGCGCGCGCGCTGGAGGTCCATCGCGGCGTTGACGGCGATCCGGGTGAGCCAGCCGCGGAACGACGGTCCGCGGTACGAGCGCAGGTTCCGGTAGGCGGAGAAGAACGCCTCCTGGACGGCGTCGGAGGCCTGGTCGGGATCCGGCACCAGGCGGGCCACGAGCGAGTGGCACAGGTCCTGGTAGGCCTCCACGAGCTGGTTGAAGGCGGAGAGGTCGCCCTCGAGGGCACGCGCCACGAGGATCTCGTCGCGGCGCGCGATCGCCTCGTCGCCGGGACGGACGGCGGTTGAGGCGGCAGGGATGCGCTCGCCCGTCGTGGTCGAGCGCGGATCGTCCAACGGGGCTCGACTCCTTCCGGCGCGGACGCCCGGAAACGTCGGGGCGGCGAGGCGGCGCGAGTCTAGCACGGCCCTCTGGACGCCCGGCGGGCACTGCCGGTTCCGGCACGGCACCCGCCGCCCGGGTCGCGACCGGGTGTCCCGACCGGCGCCCGGGCCGGGGCGCATCCGTCGCCCTGCCGGAGCGTGTCGTGACCGGGTGTCCCGACCGGCGCCCGGGCCGGGGCGCATCCGTCGCCCGGCGCAGTCTCCGCCGGTACACTGGATCGCACGCCGGCCCCGTCGGCCCCGTCGGAGGATGCCGCCCGCCATGACCCGCCTGATGCTGCTCGACGGCAACGGGCTCATCTACCGGGGCTACTACGCGCTGATCCAGACGCCCCTCACGACGTCGAAGGGCGAGCTGGTCAACGCCGTCTTCGGGTTCACGAACATCGTCCTGCGCGCCATCCAGGACGTGAAGCCCGATGCGGTCGCGATCGCCTTCGACCTCGGCAAGCCGACGTTCCGGCACGAACGGTTCGGGGAGTACAAGGCGACCCGCCAGCGCATGCCGGACGAGCTGCGGGACCAGTTCCCCAAGGTCCGCGAGGTGGTCGCGGCGCTCGGCTTCCCGGTTTACGAGCGGGAGGGCTTCGAGGCCGACGACGTCATCGCCACGCTCGTCGGGCAGGCCGAGGCGCGCGGCCTCGAGACGACGATCGTCACCGGCGACCTCGACATGCTGCAGCTCGTCACGGAGGGGACGCGCCTCGTCGTGTCGCTGCGGGGCGGGGTGGCCAACACGGTGGTCTACGACGTCGCGCGGGTCGCCGAGCGCTGGGACCTCCGGCCGGACCAGATGCTCGACTACAAGGCGCTCAAGGGCGATGCCACGGACAACATCCCCGGCGTCCCCGGGGTGGGGGAGAAGACCGCGGCCAAGCTGGTGGCCACGTTCGGCACGCTCGACGCACTCTACGAGCGGATCAACGAGGTGACGCCCGAGCGCCTGCGCCCGCTGCTGCTCGAGGCGAAGGAGCGGGTGCTCGCCAGCCGCGAGCTCCAGCGCCTCGTCCGCGACGTCCCCGTCGAGCTGGACGCCGAGGCGGCCCGCCTCGGCGTGTACGACCGCGACGCCGTCGTCCGGCTCTTCCGGGAGTACGAGTTCCGGACCCTGATCGACCGGCTCCCGCCGCTGGCCGGCGAGACGGCCGCGGAGGCGACCTCACGCGTCCGCGAGGCGGCCGGCGAGGTGGCGGCCGCCCGCGCCCCGGGCGCCGTGCCGCGGGCCCGGCCCGCGCCGTCGGGCGGCCTCCAGCTGTCGCTGGACTTCGATGCCGTCGGCCCGGCCCCGGACGCCGGTCCCGCCGCGCCCCTGCCGGCGGGCGACCTGCCCGCGGCGCTCGCGGCGCTGGTCGCGGATCCCGGTCGGGTCGAGCGAGCGGACGCGGCTGCGGCGGCCGGGCTGGGCGCCTGGCTCGCGACGCTTCCGGCCGTCGGGGTCGCTTTCGTCCTCGACGACCCGCGGCCGCGGGTCGGCACGCCGCTGGCCCTCGCCCTCGCCGGCGAGGACGGGCGCGTGGTCGCCTTCGAGGGGCCCGAGGCCGCCACCGCTGCCCGCCACGGCCTGGAGGCGGCGGCCACACCGATCGTCGGGCACGAGGTGAAGCCGCTGCTCGTGGCCCGCTTCGTGGACGACCTCGCGGCGGCTCCCACGCCGGTTGCCTTCGACACGCAGATCGCGGCCTACCTTCTCAACGCGTCGCTGCGGAGCCAGGGGATCGCCGACGTCGTCCACGAGCGGCTCGACCTGGACCTCCCGCCCGCGGCGGCGGGCCTCGGACCGGGAGAGCGCGCCGCGCTCGAGGCGCTGGGCGCCCTCGCCTGCCGGGCACCGCTGGCGGCGGCGCTCGAGGAGCAGGGGCTCGGGCGGCTGTTCGCCGAGCTTGAGCTGCCCCTGGTCCCGATCCTCGCCCGGATGGAGGCGACCGGCGTCGCGCTGGACCTGGAGGCCCTGGCGGCGCTGGACCGGGAGTTCGGCGCGGAGCTCTCTCGCCTCGAGGCGGGCATCTACGCCGACGTCGGCCACGAGTTCAACCTCGGCAGCCCGAAGCAGCTCGAGCAGGTGCTCTTCCACGAGCTGAACCTGCCGACGGGACGGCGCACGAAGACCGGCTACTCGACCGACGCCACCGTCCTCGAGGAGCTGCGGGCGGCGCACCCGATGGTCGGCAAGCTGCTCGACTGGCGCCTCTACGCGAAGCTCCGCAGCACGTACATCGCGGCCCTGCCCGGCCTGCTGGCGGACGACGGCCGGCTCCACACCACGTTCCACCAGGCCGTGGCGGCGACCGGCCGCCTATCGTCGTCGGACCCGAACCTGCAGAACATCCCGATCCGGACCGACCTCGGGCGGCGGATCCGGCGAGCCTTCGTGGCGGGTGCACCGGAGGTCGTCCTCGTTTCCGCCGACTACAGCCAGATCGAGCTGCGGATCCTGGCCCACGTGTCGGGCGACGAGCACCTCAAGGCGGCGTTCGCGGCGGGCCAGGACATCCACCGCGACAGCGCCGCCCTCGTCCTGCGCAAGGACCCCGCGGCCGTGACCCACGACGAGCGCTCGATGGCCAAGATGGTCAACTTCGGGATCGCCTACGGGATGAGCGACTTCGGGCTGGCCAGTCGGGCGAACATCCCGCGGGAGGAGGCGCGCGCCTTCATCGATCGCTACTTCGCGACGTACTCCGGGATCAGCTACTACATGCTCCACATCAAGGAGACGGCGCGGGCCCAGGGCTACGTCAGCACGCTCCTCGGGCGCCGCCGCGAGATCCCCGAGCTGCGCTCGTCGAACCGGAGCCTGGTGGCGGCCGGGGAGCGGATGGCGATCAACATGCCGATCCAGGGGACGGCGGCCGACATCATGAAGATCGCGATGATCCGGGTCGCGGCGCGGCTCCGCGGCGAGGGCTTCCGGGCGCGGCTCCTCCTCCAGGTGCACGACGAGCTCCTCCTCGAGGTGCCGCGGGACGAGGTGGCCCGCCTGGTCCCCGCGGTGCGCGAGACGATGGAGGGTGCGCTCGCCCTCGACGTCCCGCTGACGGTCGACGTCAAGACCGGCGACGACTGGGAGGCGATGACGCCCGAGGCCCGGGACGCGGCCGCCGGGACGCCCGCCTGAGGCCGTGGACCCGGTCGTCCTCGTCCTCGTCGGCGCCCTGGCCCTCGTTGCCGTGGGGTTCGTCGCCTGGCAGGCCGCGATCGGCGCGGGCGTCGTGGCGGCGTACCGGGACCGGGCGGCGGACACGAGCCCGTCCCTGGCGGTCTTCGTGGAGGGCGACTCCGGGAGGCCCCGCCTCTTGGTGCGCAACCGCGGCGAGCTTGCGGCGCTGCGCGTCGTGGCCTGGGAGCGGCGAGGCATCGCCCACGACCCGGCGCCGCTCGCATCGGTGGAGCGGATCGAGCCGGGCGCCGCGGTGTCCCTGGCGCTTGCCGGTCGTCCGACGGCGCCGACCTGCCACCTCGAGTGGACACCGGATCGCGCGGGCGCGACCCGCCGCCAGGCCGACCTCCCGTTCCTGGCCCTCGGGGGCGACGATGCCTGAGCTCCCCGAGGTCGAGACCGTCGCCCGCGACCTGGCCCGCCACCTCGAGGGTGCCACGATCGTAAGGGCGCGCGGCGACTGGTCTCGCATGATCGCCTCCCACCCGACGGTCGAGGCCTTCGGAGCCGCGGTTGCCGGGCGCCGGGTCGAGTCCGTCGGGCGGCGCGCAAAGCTCGTGGTCGCGCGCCTTTCCGGCGACGCCGCGCTGACGGTCCACCTGAAGATGACCGGCCAGCTGTTCGTGGTGCCGGCGGGAGCGCCGGTCGATCGTCACGTGCACCTGATCGTCGAGCTGGCGGACGGACGCGAGCTGCGCTTCCGGGACATCCGGAAGTTCGGGCGCGTGGGCTGCTGGCCGGTCGACCCGGTCACCGGCGACGTGCTCGAGGAAGCCTCGGGCGCCGGGCTCTTCGCCGCCTTCGGGCCCGAGCCGCTGGAGGACGCCTTCACCCTGCGAGCCTTCCGGGCCCGTATTCGCGGCCGCCGCGGCCGGCTCAAGCCGCTCCTCCTTGACCAGGCGTTCGTCGCCGGGGTGGGCAACATCTATGCCGACGAGGCCCTCTGGCGGGCGCGGCTCCACCCGCTGCGAACCGTCGCCACGCTCCGGCCGGCCGACGAGGCGCGGCTGCATCGCGAGATTCGGGCGGTCCTCGGGGAGGCGGTCGCCCGGCGGGGCTCGTCGATCGACGACTACACGGCCCCGGACGGCGACGGCAGCATGCAGGAGCGGCTCGAGGCCTACCAGCGGACCGGCGAGCCGTGCCCGCGCTGCGGCCGCCCGATCCGCCGGATCGTGGTGACCCAGCGCGCCACTCACTTCTGCTCGTGGTGCCAGCGCCTCCCGGCCGCCGACCGGGCCGGCGCGGCCGCGATCCTTCGCGCGGGTCGGGCGCCCCGGGGGCACGGCCGGCGCTGGGTCGAGATGCCGGGCGACGGGGCGCTGGGACTGACCCCCGACGAGGCAGGCCGTGCCGCCGCGCGCGCCCGGACCGAGCGCACGCGGCGGGCGGCGGCCACGCGCCGGGCAGCGGCGCGCGCCGCTGCCGGGGGCGCCTGAGGATGTCCCTGGTCCGACTCTCCAACGTCACGCGCGAGATCGGCACGTTCGTGATCCTCGACGCCGTCAACGCCGCGGTCGCGGCGGGCGAGCGGGTGGGCATCGTGGGCCCGAACGGAGCCGGCAAGACGACGCTCCTGCGGATCGTGGCCGGGGTCGACGAGGCGGACCGCGGCGAGATCCAACGTCGGCGCGGGCTTACCGTTGGTCTGCTGGCGCAGGAAGCCCACTTCGACGAAGCCTTTGCCTCGGCGCCCGACCTGCGCACGGCCGTCCGCCGCGGGGCCGCCGCGGTGGAGGCGATGGAGGCGCAGCTCCGGGCGCTCGAGGAATCGGGCGCCGCCGGCACACC
This sequence comes from uncultured Chloroflexia bacterium, assembly GCA_963831745.1. Lineage (GTDB taxonomy): Bacteria > Chloroflexota > Limnocylindria > Limnocylindrales > CSP1-4 > CTSoil-043. The sequence continues at coordinate 141,168 of CAWHRD010000006.1, forward strand.
GGCCTACGCCGACGTGGCGCATCGGTTCGCGGCGGCCGACGGTTGGACCCTCGACCAGCGGGTCGACGAGGCGCTGTCCGGCCTCGGCTTCTCGCCCGCCGAGATCGCGCGATCGCCGGAGGAGCTCTCCGGCGGCCAGCAGACGCGGGCCGCGCTGGCGCGCCTGCTGGTGGCCGATCTCGACCTGCTCCTCCTCGACGAGCCGACCAACCACCTCGATCTCTCGGCCATCGAGTGGCTGGAGGACGCGACTCGGCGACGCCGCGGGGCGCTGCTGGTGGCCTCGCACGATCGGGCCTTCCTCGACGCAACGGTGACGCGGATCTGGGAGCTCCGCGACCGGCGCCTGGCGTCGTTCCGCGGCGACTACTCGGCGTTCGCCCGCCAGCGCGAGGAGCGCGACGCGCGCCAGCGCCGCGAGGCCGACGCCCGGGTGGCCGAGATCGCCAAGGAGCAGGCGCTGGTCCAGACGTACCGGAGCCAGCGCAAGCACGGCAAGATGCACGAGCACGAGGCACGCCTGGCCCGGCTCGACCGCATCGACGTGCCGCGGTCGGGACCGTCGCTGCGGCTCGAACGCGCCCTCGGCGCCCCGGCGCCGCGCTCGGGCGAGGTGGTCCTCCGGATGAAGGACCTGGTGGTCGGCCACGCGGGGGGTCCCGACGTCGCCCGGACGGTCCGCCTGGAGGCGTCGCGCGGTGAGCGGATCGGGATCGTCGGCCCCAACGGTGCCGGCAAGACCACGCTCCTGCGGGTGATCGCCGGCGAGCTCCCGCCGCGCGACGGCCGTCTCGCGTTCGGCGCCAACGTCCAGATCGGCTATCTCGCGCAGGTCCGCACCAACCCGCTGATCGGCGAGACCGTCCTCGACGCGCTCGTGGCGGAGATCCCGATGACGTCCGGCGAGGCGCGCGGCTACCTGGCCCGGTTCCTCTTCCGTGGCGACGACGTCTTCAAGGAGGTCAGGAGCCTCTCGGGGGGCGAGCGCTCGCGCCTCGAGCTGGCGATCCTCGGGATCATGCCCTCGAACCTGCTCCTCCTCGACGAGCCGACCAACCACCTCGACATCCCGGCCCGCGAGGCCCTCGAGTCCTTCATGCGTGAGACCGCCGCGACCCTGCTGGTCGTGAGTCACGACCGGCGGCTCCTCGACACCGCCTGCGACCGCCTCTGGGTGGTCGACGAGGGACGGGTCGTCCCGTTCGACGGCGGCTATCGCGCCTGGCGTGCCGCCGTCGCCGACGGCTGGCGGGTGGCCGACGCATGGGCACGTGAGGAGGCGCGCTTCCATGGCCGGCCGGCACCGACACAGGCGGGCGGCGGTCGCGCGGCGGCGGCGGCGGCCGCGGGCGGCCGCCCGGGGGCTCCGGCCCGGGGACCCGCCGGCGACGGGAGGGAGCGCCCGGCCGCAGCGCCGTCCGGCGCTGCGGCGCCCCCGGGCCAGGAGGCGCCCCAGGCCCGGCCGGCGCCCCGCCAGGCGAAGCTCTCGAAGGATGCCTACCGGCGCCAGAAGGCGGTCATCGAGGACGACCTGACACGGCTCGGCCTGCGCAAGAGCCATCTCGAGCTGGCGCTCCACGATCCCTCGATCGCCGCCAACTTCGTCGAGCTCCGCCGGGTGACGAGCGAGCTCGCCGACGTCGAGCACGCGCTGGCCGCGGCGGAGGAGACCTGGCTGCTGCTCGAGGATCGCGCGCCGTGAGCGATGCACGAGACCAGCGCTCGCTCGAGGCGCCGACGACCCGCGCGCGCCCGTCGCGGGCGCTGCGCATCGGGATCACGGGGCCAATCGGCTGCGGCAAGTCGACGGTCGCAGCCTGGCTCGCGGCCCGCGGCGCGGTCGTCGTCGATGCCGACGTGGTGGCGCGCGCGGTGACGGCGCCCGGCGAGCCCGCCCACGATGCGGTCCTCGCCCGGTTCGGCGACGCCGTCCGCGCGCCGGACGGCACGCTCGACCGGGCGGCCCTCGCGCGCGTCGTCTTCGCCGACCCGGCGGCGCTGCGGGAGCTCGAGGCGCTCGTCCATCCGGCGGTGCGGGTGCGGATCCTCGCTGCCATGGCGGCGGCCGATGCGGCGGGATCACCGGCCGTCGTCGTCGAGGCGATCAAGCTCGTCGAGGGGGGGCTCGCCGACGCCTGCGATGAGGTTTGGCTGGTCGATTGCCGGCCCGAGGTCCAGAGGGCGCGCCTTCTCGGCAGGGGCGCGGATCCGGATGACGTCGAGCGGAGGATCGGCGCGCAGGCCGGGCTGCGTACCGGCGCGCGGTCGATTCCCGGCGTCGTGGTCCTTGACGCGTCGGGCGACCTGCAGTCGACGGAGGTCCTGATGGCCACTACCTACGATCAAGCGCTCAGGCGCGGGCGTCTACGGCCGGGTCCGGCGTAGCCACGTCCGGTCTCGCGGGTGACGGTTCGACGCTCCTACGGGTTGGAGCCGGCGGGGACCACGGGTGACGCATCCGGGGCCGGTGATGGGACCGGGGTCGGCGAGGCGATGGCCGCCGGTGCCACGGCCTTGCCCGGCCCGTACCACTCCGGAAGTGGCAGCCCGTAGCGGGCGACGATCTTCGTCGTCGTGGTACCGAGCGTCGAGGTGTCGACTTCGCGCAGATCCTGGTCTGGCCGGAGGGCGAAGCTGAAGGCGGCTGCGCCACTTGCCTGGAGGTGCGAGATCTCCTCGGCAACGGGGATCGCGGCCTTCAGGACGTAGGACGTCGCAGTCTTGGCCAGGATCAGCATGTCCTGGTAGACGATCTTGGTGGACTTGTCCGTGAAGTACCTGCCGCCTGCGGCCACGTCTTCGGGGACAGCGACTGTCGACGTCACGAACACGTCTACGGCGGCGCCGGGCTGGAGCAGGCCGCCGACCGCGCGGTCATCGGGCACGGTGATGGAGACGGCGCGCCAGGCCGGGGCATCCGCGCTGATCGTCTCGGTCGGCCCCAGGATGGAGAACTGGGATCCCTGGGATTGGCCGGCCAGCATGTTCGCGTACACCGGTTGGCCCTTGAGGATCGTTGTCGCCGCGATGAGCCCGACGATCTTCGATGGATCGGTGTACACACCCTGCGCAGTCGTGTCGTCCTGCGGCACCTCGCGGACCTCGAGGTCCTCGGGGGCGATCGCCATGCGGCCGGGGATCTCCTTCGCAGCGACCACGATCGCCTTCGTCTGCAGGCCGGACTGGCCGGCCTGCTGCTGGGCCTGGCTGACCACGACGAAGGCCGCGCCGCCAGCGATCAGTGCCAGCACGAGCCCGGCGGCGACGATGTACTTCCCTCGCCGGGCCGGGTCGCGATACTCGTACTCAACCATTCCGGGTGCCGCCTCCGGGGTGTCGTCCTGCCATGCCGGGGCGTCACCATGGACGCCGCGAACATGGGGATCATCGCGGTCCCGAGCCGACGGACCCATCCGCCCGAAGTACCGCCGCCTTCATCCGATCGGACCTTTGGCCTGGGCGTGGCCGTGTCTCGACCCTCGGTGACGGGGATCAGGGCAGGACGAGATGTACCGGATTGCCGCGGATCGATGCCTGCCAGGTCGTCGTGTCGGTGGTCGTGCTGTCGAAGGTGTAGCGGATCTTCCACCAGCCCCCGAGCGTTCCGGGTGGTTCGCTCGGCGGGAGCGGGGCGGCGTACGTCTTCGGGAGCGGGATGGTCAGAGTGACCCACGAGTTGTTGTACTGGCTCGTCCCGTTGATCGTCGTGCGGAGGCTGGAGACATTGGTGCCGCTCTTGGATCCGGCGGCGTTGGCGTCGGCCGTGTAGCTGAACTTGATGGGGGAGTAGCCGGTCGTGGTCGGCTGGAGGATCTCGATGCTCGAGTTGCCCGAGGCGTCGCCGGGATCGAAGAGTTGGATGACCATCGTCTTTCCCGCGTGCACTGCCTCGATCCGCCCGAGATAGAACAAGGTTGTCCCGTTGGCGACGTTGGCGTAGATGACCATCTTGCCGAGCCCGTAGACATACGGCCTGTAGGTCGGATCCGTGGGGACCGCCCGGAGGGCCCACATGTTCTCGGCACTGGCGCCCTTCTGGGCGTTGATGTTGAGGGGGTCGGTGGTCGTGACCTGGAGTCGATACAGGCCGGGCGAGGTCACGGTCGTGAGCGTCCACCACTTGTTGTGGAAGGCGGTCGAGGTGCAGTCAGGCAGCGACCAGAATGCGTGGCCAGGCCACGATGCCGATGCCTCGCGGAGTGCGGCGCTCTTGTCGACATGGCGCTCGTCCTCGAAGAGCGTGCCGCTCGAGGCGATCTCGACATCGTCGGAGTAGTCGAGGGGAGTCGCCGCCGGGTCCGACCAAAGGGTGAAGTAGATCGACACCGCCGGCCAGCCGGACTGATCCCAGGGAATCCAGTGGTCGCCGGTTCCCTTCTGGTCGTCGACGGCACAGAACGTCGGGTCGTAGAGGTCGATGCTCGTCGCACCCGCGCCCACCGGGATGTCGATCGCGTACTGGTAGCCGCGGGCGTCGTACTGGTTATTGAGCGTCGGGTTCGGGTCGTAGAACGTGCCATAGGCGTCGCCATAGGTCCAATTCGCCCCCTGGCTCATGGCCGCGGCCCAGAAGTACCCCGAGTTGTCCCCATACGTGCTCAGCGGGCTGCCCATCGGCACGGGCAGGGTGTACTCGGCGGTGGCCGTCCGGGAGATCCGGACCGTGTTCAAGCCGAGAAGCCGGAGAAAGTACGTGTTGTACGGGCGGGAGATTGTCACATCGAGGCGACGGTTCGACTCCGTGTTGACTGCCGGCGTGATGGTGGCGCCGCCGGCAGCTGAGAAGCCGTTTCGCTGCGCCTCGGCGGAAGCCTTGGCCGATGCGGAGGGGAAGTCGCCCGGCATGTACGGGACACCCGCCATGGCGGCGGCCTCGGCCGCCTGCTGGACGTGGAGCGAGTTGTTCCAGATGTTCCCAACATCGATCACGAGGGCGAGGATGGCAAACAGGGTGCCGAGCGCGAAGACGAAGAGCACCACTATCTGGCCGCCCGCTCGGAGCCGCCTGCGGCCGGGGGCGTGCGGGGGCGCGGCGATGCCGCCGGCCCCGATGCTCGGACCGGTCACGGCCCCGGCTCGAGCTTCATCACAGTCACGTCGGTCATGGGGATCGTGGTGTACGGCGGATTGCCGTTGATGAAGAGCCCCAGGAGCGTGCCCAGCGGGGTCTGCGGTCGGAAGGCGTAAACGACCCGCACGCCGATCGAATCGCCGGTCAGGCCGGGCACGCGGCTGGTCGCTGGCCAACCGGCCGTGCCGATCAGGTTGCCTGCGCGGTCGTACTTGTCGATCTTGCCCGAGAACGGCTGGCCCGCCGTGTCCGCCTTGTAGATCTCGATCGACGTGATGTTCTCGATGAGGATCGGGTCCGTCAGGCCGCGCTGGACGGCCGCGAGGATCGCGGGATTGACCGCCGATGGCTGCGACCCTCCGTTGCCGAGGCTGGCCCCAACTCGCGCGCCCTCGCGTACGGCGTAGGCCATCGCGTTTCGGTGGTCGAAGGCGATCCCGAACTCGAGCATGCCCATCAGGATGATGAGGAACAGCGGCAGGACGAGGGCGAACTCGACCATGGCCTGGCCGTAGCCACTGCTGCGCTGCCGTCGACCGCTCACTGCTTGGGCTCCATGCGTAGGGTTGCCCCATCCGCGAGGTCCCAGGTGCGGCCAAAGGCGACCGGGGTCATGCCGACGTACTGATAGCCGATCCTCACGCCGATCACGTCGAGCCCTTCCACCAGCGCGTCGCGACGGGTGATCTGCGGGTAGCTCTCCGCGCCGACGAGGGTGTAGGGCTGCGTTCCCGTCCCGGGGCAATCCAGGGCACCATCCCGGACGTAGCGATTGACGATCCCAGGCACAATGTCGCCCGCCGCGTCGGACTCGAAGATCTCCACGAACTCCACGCGGCGGCGTTCGATGGGCGGGGTCAGCGCGTTCTCGACCGCATTGAGGATCGAGCAATCGGCGCCGTCCACGCCGCCCGCTTGGGCCGCCGCGCTCACGCCCTGGCGTGCCGCGAACTGGATGGTAAGCAGGTTGTTGTAGAGGAAACCGAACTCGATGACGCTCATGAGGAGTGTCACGAAGATCGGGATGACGAGCGAGAACTCGACGAGGCCCTGGCCGGCCTCGGGGGCACGACCAAGCCGCGACAAGGCTCCCGTTCCGTGGCGTAGCGCTCGCATCAACTCTCCAAACCGATCCGCGCGCGAGGGGACTCGCGGGAGGGGGTGGCCCACTGCGAGTATCGGCCCACATCCGGGCACGATCCCCCGGGCGATTGGTCCCACGGTTGGCCCGCATTGGTACCGCGTTGTGCGTTGCCGCACCGACCCGATCGTGTGAGCGATGGAGCTCGAACGCATGTTCGAACAAAGGTGTCGTCGTGGTACGCTGACGGTGATCCACACCCCTTCAGCCAGGTACCTGCGCCCCGTGCCCGACTTCAAGCTCGTCGCCCCGTTCGAGCCGACCGGCGACCAGCCGATCGCCATCGAGCGCCTCGCGGACGGCCTCGCCCGCGGCCTGCGCCACCAGGTCCTGCTGGGAGCCACCGGCACCGGCAAGACGTTCACCCTCGCCAGGGTGATCGAGAAGGCGAACCGCCCGACCCTCGTCTTGGCTCACAACAAGACGCTGGCGGCGCAGCTCTACGCCGAGTTCCGCGACTTCTTTCCGGAGAACGCGGTCGAGTACTTCGTCAGCTACTTCGACTACTACCAGCCGGAGGCCTACCTGCCGCGGTCGGACACCTACATCGAGAAGGACTCCAGCCGCAACGAGGAGATCGACAAGCTGCGCCACGCCGCGACGAAGGCGCTCTTCGAGCGCCGCGACGTGATCATCGTGGCCTCGGTGAGCTGCATCTACGGCCTCGGCGCCCCGGTCGACTACGGGGCGACCGTCCTGCGCCTCAAGCGCGGGGGTGCCTACCGCCGCGACACCGTCCTGCGCCACCTCGTCGACCTGCAGTACCAGCGCAACGACCAGGCGCTGCAGCGCTCGCGCTTCCGGGTCCGCGGCGACACCCTGGAGCTGGTTCCCTCGTCCGAGGACCGCCTGATCCGCGTCGAGTTCTTCGGCGACGAGGTCGAGCGGATCACCGAGCTCGACCCGCTCACCGGGGAGCTCCTCGCGGAGCGGTCGGAGGTCAACGTCTTCCCCGCCAGCCACTTCGTGACGCCGGCCGACAAGCTCCGGGAGGCGATCGGGACGATCGGGGCGGAGATGGAGGAGCGCGTGGCCTGGCTGGAGGATCAGGGGCGCGCGCTCGAAGCCGCCCGCCTGCGCCAGCGGACGACGTTCGACCTGGAGATGATCCGCGAGCTCGGCTTCTGCTCGGGGATCGAGAACTACTCGCGCCACCTCTCGGGCCGCGAGCCGGGGTCGCGGCCGTGGACCCTCCTCGACTACTTCCCGCCCGACTGGCTCCTCGTGGTGGACGAGTCGCACATGACGATCCCCCAGGTCGTCGGCATGTACAAGAACGACCGGACGCGCAAGGAGATCCTCGTCGACTTCGGGTTCCGGCTGCCCTCGGCCCTCGACAACCGGCCGCTCACGTTCGAGGAGTTCGAGGCCACCGTCCACCAGGCGGTCTACATGAGCGCGACGCCCGGCCCGTACGAGCTCGAGCGCAGCGAGCGGATCGCCGAACAGCTGATCCGGCCGACCGGGATCGTCGACCCGGCGATCTCGGTGCGCCCGACCGAGGGCCAGATCGACGACCTCATGGAGCGCATCCGGGAGCGCGTCGAGCGCGGCGAGCGGGTCCTCGTGACCACGCTCACCAAGCGGATGGCCGAGGACCTCACCGACTACCTGCGCGAGCTGGGCGTCAAGGTCCAGTACCTCCACAGCGAGGTCGACACGCTCGAGCGGGTCCAGATCCTGCGCGACCTCCGCCTGGGCGTCTTCGACGTGCTGGTCGGGATCAACCTCCTGCGGGAGGGGATCGACCTCCCCGAGGTGACCCTCGTGGCGATCCTCGATGCCGACAAGGAGGGCTTCCTGCGCAGCGCCTGGTCGCTGATCCAGATGGTCGGGCGCGCCGCGCGAAACATCGGCGGCGAGGTCGTGATGTACGCCGACGTCACGACCGAGTCGATGCGGGCGGCGATCGAGGAGACGGACCGGCGGCGGGGGATCCAGGAGCGCTACAACGCGGAGAAGGGGATCACGCCGCTCACGATCGTCAAGGAGATCCGGGACATCAACGACCGCCTGCGGGTGGTGGCGGAGGCGCACGCGACGTACGGGGCGGGCGGGAGCCGCGACCTGGAGGGCGCGACCAGGGCCGAGGTGGAGAAGCTCGTGGCGCGCCTCGAGACGGAGATGCGGGCGGCGGCCCGGGAGCTCGAGTTCGAGCGTGCGGCGGCGCTCCGCGACGAGGTCCAGCAGATTCGCCTGCGGGTGCTCGAGGAGGACGCGTCGGTGATCGTGGGACGGGCCGCGGAGTCGGCGGGCCGGCGATCCGCGCCGGCTCCGGCGCCGCGCGGACGCCCCGGGGCGCGGCAGTCGGCGCCCACGACGCCGGTCCTCGAGGTGACCGAGGTGACCGTCGTGCCCGCGGGCGAGGAGCCTGCCGTCGCCGAGGGGACGGCCGCTGACTGGCTGCCGGGCCTCCGCGACGAGCACGATGACGAGGACGGCGCCGGCTGGCAGGCCCGCTGGCTCGACCGGCCCACCTGGGACCGGACGGTCACCCCGAACGTCCGCCGCCGCACCGGGAGACGCGGCCCGCGACGCTGACGGTCTGGCGCCGTCGGCCGACGGTGATGCTTCTGGCGGATCGACAAGGTGTGCGGGAGGCTGGGCGCCGGCGGGCGCCGCGGGGTCAGTCGGTCGACGTCCCCGCGGCGTGGCCGAAGACGATCATCGTCGCCGGGTCGCCGCCATACTCGACGGCGTGCGCCCGGGCGAAGGCGACCGCGCAGGCGCCCTGGGGATCGTCCGCCCTCATCCCATCGTAGGTGACGCTGAGGTCAAAGGACGGCACGAAGACGGACGAACCCGAGGTCCGCCACCTTCCCGGCGCGCTCCATCCAGCTGCGGTCCGTCCTGTCGCCCGGCGGGAACATCACGACGACGGGCCACGGACCGGCCTTGGCCGGAGCATAGACATCGAGCAGGCGCGCCTTCACCGGCGCGTTGTCCGGTTCGTAGGCGACGTCGCTGGCCTTGGTCACGGTCGGCGGGCTGGAGGAGCAGCCGCCCACCAGGTCCACGACGATCAGACCGGCGAGGAGCCGTCGTGTCGCTCGGCGTCCGCCCATCCTCGGTCCCTCCCCTGGGACACATGCACGGGTCGGTCTCGCCAGTGGCCCTGCGCGGTCCCGGCGACCAGGGTTGGACCGCGCGTCAGAGCCCCCGTCAAACGGCACCGTAGGTGACGGGCAAGGATCTGGCGACAGGCGAACGGCCCCGTACGCCCGGTGCAGCGACCCAGCCACGAACGGAGCGGAGCGTCCGGTCATCCGTAACAGCCTGGAACGGAGCGGAGCGCCCGGTGCACTGCCGGGGCCACGACCGGCCACCGCACCACCCCCACTCGGGACAGTGCCAGTCGTGGGGGATGCCACTCCCGTCGCGATGCTCCACTGTCACAAGGAGCAGGCGCCGTGGGCCACCCACGGGCCACGGCGCGCCCTTGGCGCGGCGGAGGTCGGGCACCTCGCCATCTACTTCAACACGCCATATGTGTAGGTGAGTTTCACCTTGGCGATGTCGTAGCGGGCGCGGTCCCAGCCTCGGGTCGTGTACCAGGTCCTCACGACGTGGCTGGCGTTCACGTGGTTGGTCCCGGAGACGCTCGAGCTGTACCAGGCGTGGGAGTAGCCGGAGTAGCTGAGGCCGTCTTCCATGCCGGTGGTGTTGTAGAAGCTCATGAAGCCCGGAGTGCGGCCGCCCTTCGGCCTGCCCAGCACGCTGAGCTTGAGCGACTTGTAGACCGTTCCCGACGGGAGCGTGAAGCGGTACTCGCAGTACGCATACTCGTCGCCGCTGTTCCCATAGAGATCGACCCCCCGGTAGAAGCTCGAGTAGTTGGGTGCCACCCAGGCCGACTTCGTCGCGTAGGCACGGGAGAACGACGCGCCGTACTTAGTCTGGCTGCCCGTGTGCCAGTACAGCCGCTTGTTCGAGATCGTGGTGTAGGCGGTGAAGGACTTCGTGTGCCCGAGCGCGTCGCGCAGCTTCTGGACGACTTTGTAGGTGCCCGCCGCGAGCCGAATCCCGGAGGCGGTCCGCCCATTCCAGGCCAGCGACCAGGCGCTCGACCGCGTGGCGAGCGACCAGGAGCGCACGCGACGACCGGAGCTGTTGTAGACCCGTACCGTCACCGAGACGGGCTCGCCCGGCGTGCCGCGCATCGCAACCGTGTCGCGGTAGCCATCCTTGTACGGGTAGAACATGGCGTAGGAGACGCCCACGCCGGAGGCGCTGACCCCGACATCCGGGCTCACCGTAATCGCCACGGGGTTCGACGTGGCGGGGAAATGGGACTCATTCCCGCTGTACACGGCGTCGATGGCGTGGACCCCCGCGCCTGTGAGGCGAGCGTTCAGCACTGCATGGGGGTATTGCGTGTAGGCGGGGTCGGGGACGATGTTGGCCGTCCCGAGAACCGCCGGCGTCGAGCCGGTCACGTCTCGGAACGTCACCGTGCCGCCCGCGTCCTTGTTGAGGCCAAAGCGTGCCGTGAACGTGACCAGCGTCTCGCCGGACACAGCCGTGTCACGGTTGGCGGCGAGCATGACGGTCGGACGGTCTCTGCACTGCACCACGGTGGTTGCCGAGCCCGCCACGCTCGTGGCACCGGCCGGGATGAAGTCGGCCCGGTAGGTGCTCGTGCCCGGGAGCATGTCCGGATCGAAAGTCGCCTGGCCCCCGACGACCGCCTTCGAGGACAGGAGCTGGTCCGACGAGCCATCCTGGTATTGGCTGTAGAACCTGACCGTGCCCTCTGCTGGCGGACTGACGGTTGCCGTGAGATGGGTCTGAAAGCTGTAGCACTCGACGATGGGCGGGTCGGCGGTCAACGTCACGACATACGTGACCGGCGACACGGTCAGCGGCACGGTGTCGCTCAGGCTGTCCGCGTAGATAGTGCCCTCGACGAAGTGGGCCTGGATGGTGTGGTTCCCGGGATCGTCGTAGTGGAAGCTCGTCGATGCCCTGCCGTCTGCCCCAACCGGCGTCGTGCCTGCCGGAGCGCCGTCGATGAGCCACTGGATGTCACCGGTCGACGGGATCGGGGACACGGTGGCAACGAACGTGGTCGGCGCCCCGGCCGGGACCGGGTTTGGTGTCACTGCCAGCGTTGTCGCCGTGGGGATGAGCGTCGGCGAGGCAACGACGTGCGTCCGCGTGAAACTCGTCGAGGGGTTGGAGTCCCCGTCCCCGCCATAGCTCGCCACGAGCTGAGAGGCGCCCGCGGCCGGACCTGCTACGGGTGCGGCGATCACCAGAGCGAGGAACAGCGAGAGCAGGCGCATAGCCATTCCCTCCGCGGCCAGTGGCGTGGGTCGGGTTCGCCATTGGCTCGGCGCGGTCCTGGCGACCAGGGCTGGACCGCGCTTCAACGCCTCCCGCCGCCGGTCACCCTATTCCCCTGGTGCGGATCTGGCGAGAGGCGAACGGCCCCCGACGCCAGAGCGACGTGTCGGAGTGCTGGCACGTGGTCCTGTCATCGGGTTGGGCTGGGAATACAATAGAACGCCTGTACGCAATGGGTCGTCTGCCGTAGACTACCGACGTGCCCTCCGACCAGCTGATCGTGCGCGGCGCGCGCGAGCACAACCTCAAGGACGTGACGGTCGCGATGCCGCGCGACCGGCTCGTGGTGATCACCGGCCTCTCCGGGTCGGGGAAGAGCAGCCTCGCCTTCGACACGATCTACGCCGAGGGCCAGCGGCGCTACGTCGAGAGCCTGTCCGCCTACGCCCGCCAGTTCCTGGGCCAGATGGAGAAGCCCGACGTCGACCAGATCGACGGCCTCTCTCCGGCGATCTCGATCGACCAGAAGGGCGCCAGTCGCAACCCCCGGTCCACCGTCGGGACCGTCACCGAGATCTACGACCACCTGCGGCTCCTGTTCGCCCGCATCGGCCACCCGCACTGCCCGTCCTGCGGTCGCGAGATCGAGCGCCAGACCGTCCAGCAGATGGTCGACCAGGTCTACCGGCTCCCGGAGGGCACGCGGCTGCTCGTCCTGGGCCCGCTGGTGAAGGACCGCAAGACCGAGGGCGACCGGATCTTCGACGCCGCCCGCAAGCAGGGCTTCGTCCGGGTGCGGGTCGACGGCGAGCAGATGGACCTCTCCGAGACGACGAGCCTCGACAAGTACAAGCGCCACACGATCGAGGTCGTGGTCGACCGCTTCGTGGTGCGGGCGCCCGAGCGCGAGGGCGAGCCGCCGCCCGACGCCGCCCGCCTGGCCGACTCGGTCGAGACCGCGCTGCGCCTGGGCGAGGGCGTGGTCGTCGTGGCGCCGGCGCCGCGCGAGGGCGAGGCCCCGGACTTCGAGGAGCGCCGCTTCAGCGAGCGCTACAGCTGCCCGTACGACGGCACGACGATCGACGAGCTCGAGCCGCGCAGCTTTTCCTTCAACTCGCCCCACGGGGCGTGCCCGACCTGCACCGGGATCGGGACGCAGCTCGTTATCGATCCCGACCTGGTCATCCCCGACCGGGCGAAGAGCGTCGCCAACGGGGCGCTCGTGCCGTGGGCGCGGATGCCGACCGAGGCGTCGTGGCGCATGAAGATCCTCGAGGCGATCTTCGCCGACCACGGCTGGGACGTCCGGGCCCCCGTCCGAGACCTCCCCGAGGAGGCTGTCCAGCATCTCCTGTACTCGTCGAAGGAGGAGAAGGTCCTCGTCCGCTACCGCCACGAGCGCGGCGAGAACACCTACTGGGCCACCTTCGAGGGGCTCGTCACGAACCTCGAGCGGCGCTTCCGGGAGACCGAATCCGAGTACGTCAAGACCGAGATCGAGAAGTACATGGTCGGGCGCCCCTGCCCGGCCTGCGGCGGGCGCCGGCTCCGACCGGAGGCGCTGGCGGTCACGATCGGGGGGCGGAGCATCCACGACGTCTCGACGATGAGCGTGACGGAGGCGCTCGCCTGGGTCGACGCGCTCCCGGAGACCCTGACCGACCGGGAGCGCGCGATCGCCCGGATGGTCCTCAAGGAGATCGTGGCCCGCCTCGGCTTCCTCGCCGACGTCGGCCTGGACTACCTGACGATCGACCGCACCAGCGCCACGCTGTCCGGCGGCGAGGCCCAGCGGATCCGCCTCGCGACGCAAATCGGCAGCTCGCTCGTCGGCGTCCTGTACATCCTCGACGAGCCCTCGATCGGGCTCCACCAGCGCGACAACGCGAAGCTGATCGCCACGCTGACGCGCCTGCGCGACCTCGGCAACACGCTCCTCGTCGTGGAGCACGACGAGGAGACGATCCGGACGGCCGACTGGGTCGTCGACATCGGCCCCGGAGCCGGGGAGCACGGGGGCGAGATCATCGCCTCGGGGCCGCTGGAGGCCGTCTTGGCGGCGCCCCGCTCGATCACGGGCGCCTTCCTGCGCGGGGAGCGGGCCGTCCCGATCCCCGCCCGCCGGCGCGCGGGGAACGGCAACGCGATCGTCGTCCGCGGCGCCCGCGAGCACAACCTGCGCGGGATCGACGTCGCGTTCCCGCTCGGCCAGTTCGTGTCGGTCACCGGCGTGTCGGGGTCCGGCAAGAGCACGCTCGTGACCGAGATCCTGTACCGGGCGCTGGCCCGCGAGCTCAACGGCGCCCGCGAGGCGCCGGGGGCCCACGACGCCCTCGAGGGCGCCCACCACGTCGACAAGATCATCGAGATCGACCAGAGCCCGATCGGGCGCACGCCGCGCTCCAACCCGGCGACGTACACGGGCCTCTTCGGCACGATCCGCGAGCTCTTCGCCGGCGTCCCCGAGGCGCGCGTGCGCGGCTACCTGCCGGGTCGCTTCAGCTTCAACGTCAAGGGCGGCCGCTGCGAGAACTGCAAGGGCGACGGGATCCTCAAGATCGAGATGCAGTTCCTGCCCGACGTCTATGTCCCGTGCGAGGTCTGCAAGGGCAAGCGCTACAACCGCGAGGCGCTCGAGATCCACTACCGCGGCCACTCGATCGCCGACGTCCTCGACATGACGATCGAGGAGGCGCTCGACGTCTTCGGAGCCGTGCCGAAGGTCGCCACCAAGCTGCGCACGCTCGTCGACGTCGGGCTCGGCTACGTCCACCTGGGCCAGCCGGCCACCACGCTCTCCGGCGGCGAAGCGCAGCGCGTCAAGCTCGCCACCGAGCTCTCGCGGCGGGCGACCGGCAAGACGCTCTACGTCCTCGACGAGCCGACGACCGGCCTCCACTTCGCCGACGTGGAGAAGCTGCTCCAGGTCCTGCACCGGCTCGTGGACGCGGGCAACACGGTCGTCGTCATCGAGCACAACCTCGACGTCATCAAGACCGCCGACTGGATCGTCGACCTCGGCCCCGAGGGCGGGACGCGGGGCGGGGAGATCGTCGCAGAGGGGACGCCGGAGGAGATCGCCCGCGTCCCGCAGTCGGCCACCGGGGAGTACCTGGCCCGCGTCCTGCGCGGGGAGCCGCTCGTGCCGCTCTCGGACGTCACGTTCGCGGAGGAGCTCGGGCGTGAGCTGGCCCGCACGGCCGCGTCCACCGGCGAGTCCGCGCCGGCGGCCCCGGCGCCCGCCGCGCCGAAGCGCGCCGCGGCGGTCCCGAGCCGGGCAACCTGAGGGGCCGGCCGGGCGACGGGCAGGCCGGCGGTTCGGACTATCCTTCGCCTGCCCGTCCTCGGGATCGCGTCCCGGGTGGGCCGGCACTGGGTGGTGCGATGTTCCGGCGATATCGCTGGCTCACGATCCTCGTTCCCGCGCTGGCGGTGGGAGCGATCGAGCTCCTGAGCGACAGCCTGCTCGACGTGGCGTTCCCGGTCCAGCTGGACACGGTCCTGATCGTCGGTGTCGTGCTGGCCCTGAGCGCGGCATTCTCGTTCGTGGCGTATCGCCGCACGGACGCGCTCACCGCGAGGCTGGAAGCGCAGAACGAGGAGCTCCGTGCCCGCAACGCGACCGCGCGCGCCCTGCATCGCGTCAGCGTCGCCATCACCGCCCTCGGGGAGCTCGATCCGATTCTCGCCGCCGTGGTCGACAACGCGCGCGAGCTCCTCGACGCCGACGTGGCCGTCCTCCTGCTGGTCGACCCGGAGGGGCGGCTGGCTCTCCGGGCGTCGAGCGGCCCGGCGGACGCGATCCGTCCTACCGGGGGCGAAGGGGACGACGACGCCCTGCGCTTCATGGATCCGGCGCACGCGGTCGGGCGCCTCGCCGCCCCGCTGCAGCGGGGCGGCGGCACGATCGGGCTCCTCGCCGTCGGCAGCGGCAGCGCGAGGACGTTCGGCGTCGACGACGTGGAGGCCCTCTCCTCGCTGGCCAACCAGGCGGCCATCGCGATCGAGAACGCCCATCTCCAGGAGCGGCTCCGCGAGCTCGCCGTCATCGCCGAGCGGGAGCGGATCGCCCGGGAGATGCACGACGGGCTGGCCCAGGTCCTGGGCTACGTCAACACGAAGTCGCAGGCGGTCGATGCGTACCTCGGGACCGGACGCGTGGACGAGGCTCGCGCCCAGCTGGCGGAGCTGTCGCGGGCAGCCCGGTCGGTCTACGTCGACGTCCGGGAGGCGATCCTTGGCCTGCGCAGCCCCATCGTGGCGGGATCCGGGCTCGTCGGCGCCGTCGAGGAGTACGCCCGGCGCTTCGCCGAGGCGTCGAAGCTGGCGGTCGTCGTGAGCGCAAGCCCGGAGGCGCGCCGGGCAGAGCTGTCTCCGGAGGCCGAGGCCCAGGTCTTCCGGATCGTCCAGGAGTCGCTCACGAACGTCCGGAAGCACGCGGAGGCGCGGCGAGTGGCGCTCGACGTGGCGGTCGAGGCGGGCCTCATGTGCGTGCGCGTGGGCGACGACGGGCACGGCTTCGCGGAGGACCCGGCCGCGCCCGGCGACTGGCCGCGCTACGGCCTGCAGGCCATGCGCGAGCGTGCCCAGGCGATCGGCGCCGCCGTCGAGTGGTCGTCGTTGCCCGGGGCGGGCGCGACGGTGACCGTGACGGTGCCGGTGGTCGGCGCCCCGTCCGCCGCGGCGCTCGGCGCCGCCACCGCCGGGGGCGGGTGAGGGGATGCGGATCGTGCTGGCCGACGACCACCCGCTCTTCCGCGACGGCGTCGCCTCCCTCCTCGGCGCCTGGGGGCACGAGATGGTCGGGATGGCCGGCGACGGCGAGGAGGCCGTGACCCTGGTCGAGCGGCTGCGGCCCGACCTCGTCCTCATGGACGTCGCCATGCCTCGCCTCTCCGGCCTCGGGGCCACCCGCCGGCTCGCGCTCACGGCGCCCGGCACGGCGATCGTGATGCTGACCGCGAGCGAGGACGAAGAGGACCTCTTCGCGGCCGTGAAGTGCGGCGCCCGCGGCTACCTCCTCAAGAACCTGGAGGCGCGCCAGCTCCGCGGGATGCTGGAGGCGGTCGAGCGTGGCGAGGCCGCCATCTCGCCCGCGACCGCGGCCCGGATCATCGCCGAGTTCGCGCGGCCGGCGGCGGCGCCGTCCCCCGACCGGCTCACCGAGCGCGAGACGGCCGTCCTCCGCCTGGTCGTGGCGGGCCGGCGCAACAAGGAGATCGCCGCCGAGCTCGGGATCTCGGAGAACACGGTGAAGTTCCACCTCCGGAACATCCTCGAGAAGCTGCACGCGGAGAGCCGAACGGAGGTCGCGGCGCGCGCCGTGCGCGAGGGCCTGGTGCCGCCCGGCTGACCGCCGGGGACGCTCTGGGCGCGGGCCGGTGTCCTGCTTAGCGCCGCGGCCGGCCTCGACGCGCGGCGCCGAGGCCGCCCCTCGAGCCGCCGCCGGATGTCCAGTCGGCCCGTCGTCGACCTACCCGGTCGAGCAGGGGAGCCACCACCCCCTCGAGGGTTCCTCCACGGCCCCGCGGTGCCCATGCTGGCGTGGACGCGCCCCCCACGGAGACGCTCGATGGGCTACCGCATCGACATCGACAACGCCAACTGCCTCAACTGCGCCGTGTGCATGGACGTCTGCCCCGTGGAGGCGCTGGACATGTCCCGGCCCACGGGCCCGGGCATCGAGACCGCCGGCCGCGGCGTGCCCCTGCCCTGGATGATGGAGCGCCCCGTGCAGGTCGGGGAGTGCATCGGGTGCGGGATCTGCATCCGCGAGTGCCCGACGGTGGTCATGACGCTGGCGACGATGGACGGGCCGACGCCGCTCGCGGCCCGCCAGGGCCCGATTCACCGCCCGCCGGCCGACGAGGGCGGCTGGGTGCCCCTCTCGGCGATCACCCGCGAGGCGCTCAAGCCCGACCACCCGTCCCCCTGGGGCGACCTCTTCACGTGGCGCACGGCAGAGCGGCCACAGCCGTGGCAGGTCTGGCGGACGATGGTGGAGGACGCGCCGGAGTCTCCGAAGGCGCCCTGCCAGGTCGCCTGCCCGGCCGGCACCGACGCCGGGCGCTACGTCGGCCTCGTCGCCGAGGGCCGCTATGACGACGCGTACGCCGTCGCCGCCGAGGTCAACCCGTTCCCGTCGGTCTGCGGCTGGATCTGCACCGCCCCCTGCGAGGCGGCGTGCCGCCGCGGCGTGCTGGACGAGCCGATCTCGATCCGGACGATCAAGCGGTTCGCCGCCGAGCGCGGCCACCTGCCGCCCGTCCCGCCGCCGTCGCAGCGTCGCACCGAGCGCGTGGCCGTCGTCGGCGGCGGTCCGGCCGGCATGTCGGCCGCGTTCTACCTCGCCCGCCTGGGCTACCCCGTCACGGTCCTCGAGGCGATGCCGGTGCCGGGCGGGATGATGGCGATCGGGATCCCGGAGTACCGCCTGCCGCGCGAGGTCCTCCAGGAGGAGATCGCGCGGATCGTCGGCCTGGGCGTCGAGCTTCGGCTCGACACGGCCATGGGCCGCGACTTCACCCTCGGCGACCTCGAGCGCGAGGGCTTCCGGGCCGTCTTCCTGGCCACCGGGGCCTCCAAGAGCCGCCGTCTCGGCGTGCCCGGCGACGGCCTCGCGGGGGTCATCCCGGCGACCCTCTTCCTCAAGCAGGTCAACCTCGGCGAGCGCCCGCGGCTCAGCGGCCCGGTCGTCGTCGTCGGCGGCGGCAGCACCGCGATGGACGCCGCGCGGTCCGCCCTCCGCAGCGGGGCTTCGTCGGTCACCATCGCCTACCGGCGCGGCCGCGAGGAGATGCCGGCCCAGGAAGAGGAGATCGAGGCCGCCGAGCGCGAGGGGATCGCGATCCGTCCCGGCCTCGCCGTGGCCGAGGTGGTCGGCCGTGACGGGGCGGTCGTGGCCCTCCGGTGCGCCGAGCAGCGCCCGACCGGCCAGGTCGAGAACGGCCGCGCCGTCTGGGCGCCGGTGCCGGACTCCACCGTGGAGCTCCCTGCCACGACCATCCTCGTGGCCGTCGGCGAGGAGCCCGACCCGTCGATCCTGCCCGAGGGCGCCGGCATCGAGGTCAGCGGCTTCGCGGGCATCGTCGCCGACCCGCGGACCCTCGCCACCGGGCGGGCCGGGATCTTCGCCGGCGGCGACGTGGTCTCGGGCCCGAAGACGATCATCGACGCCGTCGCGTCCGGCCGCCGGGCCGCCGCGTCGGTCCACGAGTTCCTCGCCGGGGTGCGGGACGGTGAGGCCGAGATCATGCGGACCGTCCGCTATGCGACCCCGCCCGAGCCCTCCCTCCAGCTGGACCTCGCGCCACGGCCGCGGGCGCATCCGCCACTGCCGATGTTCACGCCCGGCTCGTTCCGGGCCGCCCAGCAGGGGTTCGACGAGGCGGCCGCCCGCGCCGAGGCGTCCCGCTGCTTCCGCTGCGACGCGGTCTACGGCTGCGGCACGGTATCCGTGCTGGCCGGCCGCGGGCCGGCGGACCGCCCCGGGCTGGTCGACCGTCCTGGGTTGGCGGCGGTGCCCGTCCCGCTCCCGACGATGCCGCCGGGTGCCCCAACGCAACCCGCCCAGGGAGGTGATGCAGGATGACCCCGGACCAGGTATCGGGCTTCTTCGATGCCGGAGAGGCCTTCATCGAGGGGACCATCGGCGCCGCGCTCGTCGTGCTGTGGCTCGTGGCGGTCGGCCTCCATCTCGCGCGGCCGTACATGGCCCACACCACCGGCAAGTTCACGCTCCGCCTGGGCGCCGACCTCTGGTGGATCATCTACATCGCCCTGCGCGACATCTTCCTCTTGCAGGCGTTCCTGGGCAGCTTCATCTTCTTCTACCCGGACGTGATCACGGGCCAGCAGCTGCCGATCACGGGCGGCCTGGCGGCCGTGTGCGCGTTCGCGGCACTGCTGATCAAGCTCATGACCCGGGGTGACGCGGATCTCCGCTGGTTCCGCGTGCAGGTGCTGCTGGTGGCTCTCGGCGCGACGCTCTACCTGGTCCCGTACTTCTTCGGCGTGCAGGCCACCCAGCTGACCGGGCAGCACATCCCATCGATCTCGCAGGCGCTGGTCAGCTCGGAGAACCCCGACCTCGCGCTTCCTCTGTGCTACCTGTCGGCCGCGCTCGCCGGGATCCTGGGCGTGGTCGCGGTCGCCTACAACCTCCGACTCACGAGCGTGCGCCGGCCGATGCCCGGCACCGGGGAGTAAGCGATGAGCGCCGACGACCTCGCAACCGCCCTGACGACCGGCGCCTCAGGCTGGCTGGTCCTCTCGCTCGCGGCCGTCCTGCCCATCCTCTGGGCGTTCGCCCTGGCGATGCACTTCGCGCGGCCCTACGTGCTGCGCTTCCTCCGGACCCTCACCCTTCGCTTCGGCGGCGACGTCTGGTGGCTCTCCTACGTCCTGATCCGAGACGGCCTCCTCTTCGTCACCTTCGGGCTGAGCATGATCTTCTTCATGCCGAACCTGTACCTGACGGGCGACGGCCTGCCGATCACCGCGCCGCTCGCGTCGGTCGTCCTCTTCTGGGCCCTCGCCGTGAAGATCGTGCGCGACGCGGACGACGACCCGGCGGCCTTCCGGCTCGTGAGCGTGCTGCTCGTCGTGGCATCCGTGCTGTACATCGTGCCGCAGGTGTACGGGATGGAGGCCGCCGACCAGGAGTACCTGGGCGACCTCCCGTCGAAGCTGATCAGCACGCAGAACCTCGACGTGGCGCGGCCCATCTTCTGGATCAGCATGGCCCTCCTCTTCCTGACCGCGGGCGCTCTCTTCGTGCGCTTCCTGGTCCGCCTCGGTCGCCCGGCCGAGACGTCCTCCACCACGATCTGACCCTCCCGGGGGGGGAACCCGACCGCGGGCGGCCACGGCCGCCCGCGGTCGTCGGTCGTCAGTGACGGATCGGTGCCTTCCGCGCAGGTCGCCGCCCCGACCCGGTGCCCTCCGCGCGCGTCCCGGGGTCGAGGGCGCGGTACGATCCCCGCATGCCCGACATCGAGTTCGCCTTCCTCGCCGACTCGGCCCAGGCCCGGCCGGGCGAGAAGTTCCACGTCCTGGGCGGCGGCGTCAGCCGCCTCGCCGCCCGCTCGTTCCCATTCCGCCACCCGCACCTGGCCCTCGTCATCGCCCTGATGGTCACGGCCCCCGAGGCCCAGGCGGAGCACGAGGTCCGCTTCGTGCTCCTGGATCCCGAAGGCCGCGAGCTCGCCGGGGCCGGCGGCGTCCTCCGGACGAGCCCGCCTCCCGACGCCCGCGACAGCCTGCTCACGTTCGCCGTGGACCTCTGGAACGTGGGCTTCGAGCGCCCCGGCGACCACTCGTTCCGGATCCTGGTGGACGGCTCCGAGCGCAAGCGCCTGCCGCTCATCGTCGACCAGCTGCCCCCCGAGCCCGGCACGCCGCCCTTCCCGGGTCCGCCGCCGGGCTCGGCCGTCAACTGACGTCCGCCGCGTGATGCCGCCCGTGCTCGCATGACGGCACGCCCCCCGGGCCGCCACGAGCTGCCCGAGATCGACGACGCCGGTCTCGCCGCGGCGCGCTGCGCCGACCGCCTGCTCTCCGCCGCCCGGGAGCTCGGGAGCGCGCGCTGGGAGTCGTTCCTCGCCCCGCTCCCGGAACGGCTCCGCGACGCGCCGCCGGCCGAGCTGCGCGCCGTCGCCCGCCGCGGCCGGGCCGCGTTCGGGGCGAAGGACTCGATCGCCGACGTCCTGCCCTGGGAG
The DNA here is from genome assembly GCA_963831745.1 of uncultured Chloroflexia bacterium. GTDB lineage: Bacteria > Chloroflexota > Limnocylindria > Limnocylindrales > CSP1-4 > CTSoil-043. The sequence goes on from CAWHRD010000006.1 coordinate 162,385, forward strand.
GATGCCCTGGCCTTCCGCGACGCGATCGACCGCCTGCTGAAGGTGCTCGCCCGGCACGAGGCCGCGGATCGCTGAGGGCACAGCCACCATCTGCACACGTGCATGGATCCCGCGGGCCGCGGTTGCGCGCCCTCCACGCACTACTGTGCCCCGTACCAATGTGTGCGACGTGATCAATGAAGAGGCACGCGTTAAGCGTCAGCGCGCGAGGTTGACCAGCCCGGGACGGATTGGGAACGCGAGAGGCCCGACTTTGCGGACGCGTACCTGGCGGCCCTCGCGCTCGAGGTCGGCCCGCCGGCCGTCGCGTCGTACGACGCGGATCTCGACACCGTCGAGGGCGTGCGCCGCATCTAGTCCTGTTGCCGACCGCCCGATCCCTGCCTCCACCTCACGGCGGCGCCAGCTCGTCCGCGTCGAACGCTTCCCGCAGGAACGGTGACGGCGCGGCGGGTCGTAGACGAGGGTGAGGCTCCGGCGCGCCCGGGTCCACGCAACGTAGGCCAGGCGGCGCTCCTCCTCGAGCGCCCGCTCCGGCTCCAACGCCTCGGCCAGGCTGCGCGCGTTGGGGAAACGTCCCTGCGTCATGCCGAGGACCGCCACGTGGTCCCACTCGAGCCCCTTCGTCGCATGGGCCGTGGCGAGGGTGAGGGTCGCGTCCGCGCTCCGCAGCCGAGCGAGCCGGGCCCGGGCCTCCGCGATGGCGGCGCGCAGGTCGGCGGTCACGGGCAGGCCGACCGCCCAGCCGACGAGGGCCGCGCCCAGCTCCTCCACGGTCCAGGCAGGCTCCGGCTCGGGAGCCTGTGCCGACGCCGTGTCGGACACGGTCTCTCCGCTCCGGTTCTCATCCGGCGGCGGTTCCTTCCGCGCCACGACGCCTGCTGCACCACCATCACCGCCGCCGGGTGGCGAGGCCAGGTCCGCGGGCCGCGCGAGGCGCGCGGCGATGGGCACCGGCCGCGGGTCCGCCATGGCCCGCTCGACGAGGCCGTCGACCCGCGGGTCCTCCAGGGGCAGCGTCACGCCGTCGGCGCGGAACGCGAGATCGCTCGCAAGGCACGCAGCGACGGCCGGCAGGAGCTCTCGCCGGGTGCGCGCGAGGATCGCCCGACTCGAGCCGTCGGCCGGCCAGGCCCGGAGGAGCGCCGCGACGGTCGCCGCGCCGCCCGATGTCGGGGCGAGAACCAGGCGGCCCGTCGCGCCCGGACCCGGGCGGATCAGTTTCGCGAACCGCTCGCGGTTGTGCTCGACGAGCCGGATCGCCCGGGCGAGCACGGGAGCCGGACACCGGTAGTTGACGGCCAGGTCGACCCGCTGGAGGCCGGGCAGGGCGTCGGCAAGGGCGAGCACGCGCCGCACGTCGGCCAGCCTCCAGCCGTAGATGCTCTGGTCGTCGTCGCCGACGAGGAAGATCCGGTTCGCCGGTGCGGCCAGCAGGAGGGCCAGGCGGAGCTGGCTGCGGTCCACGTCCTGGACCTCGTCGACGAGGAGGTGCGCGCAGCGCTCACGCCACCTGCCGAGGAGGGCGGGGTCCGCCTCCAGCACCCGGAGCGCGCCGGCGACGAGGTCGTCGAAGTCGCTGGCGCCGGCCACGCGCAGAGCGGCCTCGTAGGCCAGGAAGGCGGACGCGATCGGGCCGGGCGCCGGATCCAGCGCCACGTCGGCGGCCGTCACGCCGAGGTCGAGCTTGAGGCGCGAGAAGGCGTCGTCGAGGCGGCGGCGGGCCGGGGCATCCGCCCCGGGGAAGGTCGCCCGGAGCACGAGGTCGCGGGGCACGAGCGTCGGCGGGCGACGGGTGTCGCGCAGGATCTCGAGGCCGAGGGCGTGGAAGGTCCGGACACGAATGCCGCCGGGACGGCCGTCGCCGCCGGCGGCGTCGTCGCCGCGCGCCCTCTCGGCCCCCGCCGGCCGCGCGCCCAGCGGCGCGAGCGCCGGTCCTAGGCGTTCCCGGAGCTCCTCGGCGGCGCGGGCGTTGAAGGTGATCGCGGCGACCGCGGACGGGTCAACACCCGTCGCCACCAGCCAGGCGACCCGGGCGACCAGCGTCGTCGTCTTGCCGCTGCCGGCGGGCGCAATGCACAGCACCGGGCCGGGAGGCGCCGTGGCGGCGGCGCGCTGGTCCGGCGCCAGGCGGGCCAGCCGCTCGGCGACGGCGGTCGGCAGGGTGGGGCTGTCGCCGTGCTCCCCAACGGCGCCGGGCAGGGTGGGGGAGTCGCGGCGCGCGGCGTCCATCGTCGGAGTGTGCGGATCCGGGCTTCATCGCCACTTGTCGCCTTCCGACGCGCCGGCCGGGGACCCCGTCGGCCGTCGCCGCGCGGGGGCGGTTCGCGTCGCCGAATCGGGACGTTCGGCCATAGGCGGACCCCACCGCCGGGCCTAGGGTGCGGCTATCGCTTCCTCGCGCGACCCGAGAAAGAGAGGGATCGGGTCGCCCGCGTCCCCGCGTGTGTGCCCTCGCGACGGAGGTGCCCCTGGTGCAACGTACCCGGCCGCTCGTGCTGGTGACGGTCATCGCTCTGCTCGCGTCGCTGGGGGCAACGGCTCCCCCGGCCGCACGCGCCGCGGGCGAGATCCCGTTCACGATCCTCCACACCAACGACTTCCACGGCCAGCTGGAGGCATCTGGCAGCAACCCGGGTTCTGCGAAGATCTCCACCATCGTCAACAACGTGCGCACGGCCGTCGGCGCTGCGAACGTCCTCCTCGTGGACGCGGGCGACGAGATGCAGGGTTCGCTCCTGTCGAACCTGGGCGACGGCACGGCGACGGGGAAGGGCTCGCCGACCGTCGGCACGTTCAACGCGATGGGCTACGCCGTCGCCACGTTCGGCAACCACGAGTTCGACTGGGGCCAGCCGAACCTGGCCGCGCGGACGACACAGGCGACGTATCCCTTCGTCACCGCCAACATCGTCAAGAACAACACGGGTGACTGCGCGACGGCCGGCTGGACCAAGCCGGACTTCGCCGCCGGCCCCTACGTCGTGAAGACCGTCAACGGGGTCAAGGTCGCGTTCGTCGGCGTGACGACGACCGAGACGCCCACGATCACCGTCTCCACGGCGACCACGGGCCTGTGCTTCAAGGATCCCGCCGACTCGATCCTCCACTACTACACCGAGATGAAGGCCGCGGCGGACGTCATCGTCGTTCTCAGCCACCTCGGCTACGAGGATGGCGGCTACGGGTACGGCATCCCGGTCTACGGGGACAAGACGCTGGCGGGCAAGCTCAACACCGCCGGCAAGCCCGCGAACTTGATCATCGGCGGCCACAGCCACTCCAACCTGGCGCCGCCGGCGACGCTCGTCGGCACGACGCCGGTCGTGCAGGCCTACTACAACGGCCGCACGGTCGGGCGAGCCGACTTCACGTTTAACCCGACGACGAAGGCCGTCACGGTCGCCTGGTCGCGGACGACCGGCACCGACATCACGGGCGCCGCCGAGGACCCGGTCATCAAGGCCGTGGTCCAGGGGTACGCCACCAACCCGGCCTATCTGGCGATCGTCAACCAGCCCGTGGGCTACAGCGCCGTCGACCTGGCGCGCAGCAACACGGGCGACAACATGATGGGCACGTTCATCGACGACGCCATCTACAACTACCTCAACACCGACGCGGTTGCCACGAACGACGTCGACCTCTTCTTCAACAACGCCGGCGGCATCCGTGCCGACTGGTGCTGGGACGGCGCGAAGTGGGTCGGCACGGGATGTGCCGCCGGCACCCACGCGGCAGGTCTTCTGACCTACGGCAACATGTTCACGGTGCTGCCGTTCGGCAACGCGACCGTGGTCGGGACCATGACCGGCGCCCAGATCCTCGAGGTCGTCAACTACGGCCCGAACGTGGCGGGCGTCATCCAGCCGGCGGGCCTCAAGTACAAGTACTACTCGTACAAGGACGCCCTGCCCGGACCGCAGCCGTATGCCTGGGGCGCCTTCGACGTCTGCGTCGTCAACAAGACGACCAAGGCCTGCGATGCACTCGACCTCAAGAAGACGTACAAGGTCGGCACCAACGAGTTCCTGGCCCCGGCCGGGGGTGACGGCTACGGCGGCTTCAAGTACATGAAGAACATCACGTACTGGGGCGACATGCTGAATGCCGTCAACGCGTACGTGACGGCTACCTACGGGACGCCGGCCACCGCCTACAAGGGCCCCAAGGGCGACGGCACGCTCGACGGCCGCATCGTCCGCGACGGCACCGACACCACCGGGAGCATCGTCCCGATCACGATCCTCCACCACAACGACTCGCACGGCAACCTGGCCAAGGGGTCATTCGTCGGCTACACCCAGCTGGCGACGCTCATCAAGCAGGAGAAGGCGCACAACGCGGCCCGCACGATCCTGCTGAACGGGGGCGACTCGATCCAGGGCGACGCGATGTCGTACTACTTCAAGTCGGCACCCCTGGGCTATGCCGCCGACGGCACCCCGCTTCCGGCGGCCCTGCAGAAGCAGCCGTCGATCGCGGCGTTCAACGCCATGGGCTACGACGCGATGACCCTTGGCAACCACGAGTTCAACTTCGGGAGCGCCATCTTCAAGGGCGTCATGGGGCAGGCGACCTTCCCGGTCCTCGGCGCCAACGTGACGGACACCGGCGCCTACGGCCTCGCGGCCGCCCAGGGCGGCGCGGGCGTCAAGCCCTACATCGAGAAGACGGTCGGCGGTGTCAAGGTCGCGATCCTGGGGATCACGAACCACCGCGTGCCGAACTACGAGCTGCCGAGCAACATCCCGGGCCTGACGTTCAGCGATCCCATCGTCAAGGCCCAGGAGCTCGCCACCGCGCTGCGGACCAAGGACGACGCGATCGTCGCCCTGACGCACATCGGGTTCACCGAGGACCCGAAGAGCGTCGAGGTCGACAAGAACGTCGACACCAACATGGCCGCATCCGTCACGGGCCTCGACGCCATCATCGGGTCCCACAGCCATACGAACCCGGCGACCGGGTTCGGCGACTACAAGTACCTGCCGACGATCGTCGCCGGCCCGGGCAACGTCCCGGTGGTCATCAACCAGGCCTACCGCTACAACAACACCCTCGGCGAAGTCGTCCTCGGCATGCGCGCCAAGGCCGGCGGCGGCTACGAGGTCGCCTCGCGCACCGGGCGCTACCTCAGCGTCCAGATGAGCACGCCCGAGGACCCGGCGATCAAGGCGATCGTCGACCCCTACGTGACGGCGCTCGCGGCCTATAACGACAAGGTCATCGGCAAGACGACGGTCCCGATCGACGCCCTGCAGGCCTTCACCCAGGAGACCAACGGCGCCAACCTCCAGGCCGACGCCTCGGTCTGGGAGCTCGCGTCGCACGGCATCAGCGCCGACGTCCACATCTCGGGCGCGATGACCAACAAGAAGGTCGCCGACGCGGCCACGGCCGCCAACCCGGTCACCCTCAAGATCGCCGACATGTTCAGCCTGATGCCGTACGAGAACTCGCTCGTCGTGCTGAAGATGAACGGGCCGCAGATCAAGAAGGTCCTCGAGCGCGGCTTCCGCAACTACTACTACTACAAGTACGTGCCCGGCTACGGCGGCTACTCGTACTACACGACCTGCATGCTCGACACCAACGTCGTCGGCAGGATCACCTACAACGACCCGGCGCCGGCCGCGTACGACCCGGCCAAGAGCTACGTGACGTCGTTCTATATCAACGGCAAGGCGGTCGACTTCAACGACGCGACGAAGTACTACCGCGTCTCGACGGTCAACTATCTGGCCGCCGGCTCCTGCAACTTCAACGACAACGGCGTCAGCCTCTGGCCGCTCAACCAGATCGTCAACGACACCCAGTACTACGTCCGCGACGCGGTGATCAACTACATCACCGCCAAGGGGACCGTCTCGCCGGCGATCGAGGGGCGCCTCGCCTTCGCCGACGCGGCCGGGCCCGTCATCGCGATCTCCGTGCCGGGCGCCAAGACCTACTGGCACTCCGACGCGATCAAGCTCTCGTTCTCGGCGACCGACCTGCCCGCCGGCGTGAAGTCCATCTCGGCGAAGGTCGGCGGCAAGACCTACGCGAACGGCCGGACCCTCGACCTGCGCACGCTCAAGCTCGGGAGCCAGACCCTGACGGTCTCGGCGATCGACTGGGCGGGCAACAAGACGACGAAGTCCGTAACCTTCAAGGTCACGGCCACCGCGAAGAGCATGATCAACTCGGTCAACAAGTACTACAACGAGCACAAGATCACCTCGAGGTCCCTCAAGAACCAGATGGTGTATCTGCTCAACGCGGTCAAGACCTACCAGGGCAAGGCCATGTACCGGTCGGCGCGGATGACCATGTCGGTCTTCGTGGCGCTCACCGGGAGGGAAGCCGGGAGGCACATCTACTCGAGCGTCTCGCGGATCCTCAACGACGACGGCTCGTACGTGATGAACAACATCCGCAAGTAGCCAGCCTCGAGTTGCGACCGCGCGGCCACACCGGCCGCGCAGGCTGATCGACGGGCCGCCGGCCTCCGGGCCGGCGGCCCGTCCGCGTCCGCGGCCTCGGGCGAGCTTCGGCGCGCCGCAGGCCGTGCCCCGAAACGTGCGGCCGGAGGGACGACGGGGCCCGCCCGTGTAGCATCGATGGGTGACCCCGCAGCTCGCAGCGACCCTCGCCGGCCTGCCGATGCGTCCCGGCGTCTACCTCATGCGCGACGCCCGCGGGACGGTGCTGTACGTCGGTAAGGCCCAGAACCTGCGGACACGCGTGCGCAGCTACTGGCAGAAGCAGGCGACCGGCGGCGGGCCGGGGGAGGTCCATCGCATCCGCGAAGCGATCGATCGCGTCACCGACCTCGAGTACACGCTGACCGACTCCGTCTCGGAGGCGCTGCTCCTGGAGGCGAACCTCATCAAGCGGTTCCAGCCCCGCTTCAACGTCCGCCTCAAGGACGACAAGAGCTACCCGTACATCCGGATCACCCTGGGCGAGGACTTCCCGCGGATCGAGCGGACCCGCAAGCTGGTGAGCGACGGCAGCCGCTACTTCGGGCCGTACGCCTCGGCGAGCAGCGTCGACGAGGCGATGAACCTCATCCGTCGCCTCTTCCCGTTCCGCACCTGCACGCTCGACATCCGCGACGGCCAGCGGGCGCTCCGCCGGCCGTGCCTCCTGTACCACATCAAGCGCTGCCAGGGCCCCTGCATCGAGGCCGTCGACCGAGCGAGCTACCGGGCCGACATCGCGCAGGTGGAGCTCTTCCTCGAGGGCCGCCAGGAGACGCTCGTCCGGGAGCTGCGTCGCGAGATGGCGGCCGCCTCGGGGCGGACGGAGTACGAGCGCGCGGCGGGGCTCCGGGACAAGGTCCGGGCGATCGAGCGGACCATGGAAGACCAGAAGATGGCGGCGTTCGCCCGCACCGAGCTCGACGCCCTCGGCATGGCCCGCTCCGGGGCCCAGGCCGCCGTCCAGGTCTTCGCCGTGCGGGCCGGCAAGCTCGTCGGGCGCGACGTCTACGTCCTCGAGACGCCCGCCGAGGCGGGCGACGACGAGGCGCTTGCCGGGTTCGTGCTGCAGTACTACAGCCGCTCCACGTCCGTTCCGCCGTCGATCCTCCTGCCCGGGCTCCCGGCCGAGCCGGACGACCTCGAGGCCTTCCTCGCCGACCGGCGCGGCCACCGGGTGCGGCTCAACGTCCCGGAGCGCGGGGAGAAGCGCCGGCTGGTGGACCTCGCGGCCCGCAACGCGGCCGACTTCCTCGCCCGCGAGCAGGCCCGCTGGCTCGCCGACGAGGGAAAGACGCTGGTCGCCCTCGAGGAGCTCGCGGCGGCCCTCGGCCTGGCCGGCCCACCGCTGCGGATCGAGTGTTACGACATCTCGACGATCCAGGGCCGGGAGACCGTCGGGAGCATGGTCGTCTTCGAGGACGGCAAGCCCCGTACCGGCGCCTACCGGCGCTTCAGGATCAGGGATGTCGAAGGCCAGGACGACTTCGCGAGCCACGCGGAGATGCTCCGGCGCCGGCTCCACCGGGTGAAGGTGGGGGAGGAGGGGAGCGCGGAGGAGCTGCGCTGGACGCTGCCCGACCTGATCGTCGTCGACGGCGGGAAGGGCCAGCTGGCGGCCGACGTGGCGGTCCTCGAGGAGCTCGGGCTGACCGAGATCCCGATCGCCGGCCTCGCCAAGGAGCGCGAGGAGCTGTTCCTGCCGGGCCGGCCGGACCCGGTGGTGCTCGCGCCGACGTCGTCGGCGCTTTACCTCGTCCAGCGGATCCGCGACGAGGCGCATCGCTTCGCCATCACCTACCACCGCGACCTGCGACGCAAGGCGGCCGTGAAGAGCGCCTTCGACGACCTCCCCGGTGTCGGCCCCGCCCGCCGGCGGGCGCTCCTGCGGACGTTCGGCTCCGCCAAGCGTGTCCGCGAGGCGCCCGTGGAGCAGGTGGCCGCCGTTCCCGGGATCGGCCCGGTCCTCGCCGCCCGCATCAAGGCGCACCTCGAGGCAGGCTGACGGGCGTCAGCCGGCCGACGCGGGCGCCGCGCTGCGGCGGACCGCGGACGTTCGGGCTGCCGACCCCGGGCTGCCGGCCCCGGTCGACCCCGGGGGGCCGAACGCCCGGGTGGGAAGGGTGATAGCATCCCCCGCCGATGCGACGAATCACCCCGATCCTGATCCTCGTGGTCCTGGCGGCCGCGCTGCTCATCAACTTCTGGCCCAACCTGCCCCTTCCGTCCTTCGGTGCGGACGGCGGGACGCGGACGGCCGAGACCAAGCTGGGCCTCGACCTCGTCGGCGGCCTGCAGGTCGAGTACCAGGCGCTGCCGGTGAACGGCAAGGCCCCGGACGCCGCGGCGATGGCCAACATCAAGACGATCGTCGAGAACCGCGTCAACACGACGGGCGTCGCGGAGCCGGTGGTCCAGACCCAGGGAGCGGACCGGATCGTCGTCGAGCTTCCCGGTGTCAACAACCCCGATACGATCCGCCAGCTGCTCGGCCAGACCGGTCAGCTCGACTTCGTGCCGCTGCCGCCGGAGCGCTACGGGACCGGGACCAACCCGGGGCCGAACGCCGCCAGCCAGGGCCAGCCGCTGCCGACCCAGGAGACCGTCCTCTTCTCGGGCAAGGAGATCGACCAGGCGTTCGCGAGCACGGACTCGACCGGCCAGCGCGCCGTTGGGTTCCGCCTCAAGAGCGAGGGCGCGAAGCTCTTCGGCGACTACACGTCCGCGAACGTCGGCAACTTCTTCGCCATCGTCCTCGACGGGAACGTCGTCTCCGCGCCGGTCATCCAGAGCGCCATCACGGGCGGCGAGGGGATCATCACCGGGGGCACCGGGGGCTTCTCCGTCACCGAGATGAACAACCTCATCACGGTGCTGGCCTACGGCTCGCTGCCGAACCCGCTCGCCGAGGTCGGCTTCCAGCAGATCGGGGCGACGCTGGCCGGCTTCTCGCTCGACCGGATCCTCGTCGCCGGCCTCATCGCCATCCTGCTGGTCTTCCTCTTCATGCTCGTCTACTACCGGCTGCCCGGGCTGGTCGCGTGCATCGCGCTCATCTACTACGCGCTCGTCGTATATGCCATCTTCCGGTTCATCCCGGTCACCTTGACCCTGGCCGGCATCGCGGGCTTCGTGCTCTCGGTGGGCATGGCGGTGGACGCCAACGTCCTGATCTTCGAACGGATGAAGGAGGAGCTGCGGAGCGGCAAGTCGCTGCCCGCGGCCATGGAGGCGGGCTTCAACCGGGCCTGGAACTCGATCCTCGACTCGAACGTGTCGAGCCTCATCACCGCGTCGATCCTCTACCTGTTCGGGTCGTCGACGATCCGCGGCTTCGCGCTCGTGCTGATCATCGGCATCCTCGTCTCGATGTTCACGGCGATCACGCTCACGCGGACGATCCTGCGCTTCATCGTCCCCAATGAGTGGGCGCGCAAGCCGCGCCTCTACGGGCTGAGCGACGAGGAGTTCGTCGGTGCCCGCGGCGGCCGCCCGGTCCTCCGGGGGGAGGCGCGCTCGCGTGCGTGACATCATCGGCAAGCGGAACTGGTTCTTCGCCTTCTCGCTCCTCCTGACGGTCCCCGGCCTGATCTTCATCCTCCTCGGCCCCATCACGAACGGCGAGGCGGGCCTGCAGTTCTCGATCGACTACACCGGCGGGACGAAGTGGGAGATCCGCTTCAAGGACACCGCGGTCACACCGGACCAGGTCAAGCAGGTCCTCGACAAGCAGGGCTACTCCGACTCGACGGTCCAGCGGACCTCGGACAACTTCCTCCTGATCCGGATGGAGGCCGTCGGGCTCGTCGACGCGGCCAGCCCGAGCCCGGCGCCGTCGGGCTCGCCCGGCGCGAGCGGCTCACCGGCGCCGTCGGGCTCGCCCGGCGCGAGCGGCTCACCGGCGCCGTCCGCCAGCCCGGCTCCGTCCGCCAGCCCGGCCCCGTCCGCCAGCCCGTCCGCGTCCGCGTCCGCCAGCCCGTCCGCGTCCGCGTCCGCCAGCCAGAGCCCGTCCACCAGCCCGGCCGCGTCGGCCAGCGCCGCACCCTCGGCGTCGCCCGCCGCCTCCGCCTCGCCGGCGACGACCCCGCAGGCAGGGACGCCCGGTCCGAGCTTCCCCGCGAGCCTGCCGCCCGCCTCGTTCACGCCGCCCTCGCCGGCGCCGCCCGGACAGGTGACCCGCACCGGCGACATCGGACCGCTCGTCACCGCCCTCGAGGCGTCGCTGGGGCCGGTCGAGTCGCAGCGCCTGCTGACGACGATCGGCCCGGTGATCTCGCAGGAGCTCACGCAGCAGGCGATCCTCCTCGTGCTCATCGGCTCGATCGGGATCCTGCTCTGGATGACGTTCCGGTTCCGCGACTTCCGCTTCGGGATGACCGCGCTCGCGGCGCTCGTCCACGACGTCCTCGTCGTGGTCGGCGCGTTCGCGATCCTCGGCACGTTCTTCCGGCTCGAGGTCGACGGCCTTTTCGTCACGGCGATGCTGACGATCATCGGCTTCTCCGTGCACGACACGATCGTGGTCTACGACCGGATCCGGGAGAACCGGTCGCGGCACGCCGGGGAGCGGTTCTCCTCGATCGTCAACCACTCGATCCTCCAGACGCTGGCCCGCTCGATCAACACCAGCCTGACCGTGGTCTTCACCCTGACGGCGCTCTTCCTGTTCGGCGGCGAGCCCATCCGGCCGTTTATCCTCGCCCTGCTCATCGGGATCGTCTCGGGCACGTACTCCTCGATCTTCAACGCCGCCCCGCTGCTGACGGTGTGGGAGGAGTGGGCCGCGCGCCGCAGGGAGCGCGCCTCCCCGGGCCGGCCGGTGCGACGCCCCTCGGCGTGACCCGCGCGGGAGCTCCGCAGCGCGACCGGCGCGAGCTCCGCGGCGTGATCGCCGGCGCAGGTCCCGCGGCGTTGACCGCCGGCCCAGCCTCGCCGGCTGCGCCCCCCGCGCGTGACCCGCGCGGCGTGACCGCCGGCCCCGGTTCGCCGGCTCCGCCCTTCCCACGCGCTCGACCCCGCGGGTGAAGGCGCCGATGAGCGACGCATGCGATCCTCTCGCCATGCTCGTGCCACGCTATCGCTGGCGATACCCGGACCGCGCCCCCCTCGACGCGGACTATGTCGCGGCCGTGGCGGCGCACGGCGGCTCTTCGCTCCTGGCGCGCGTCCTCTCCCGGCGCAGCGTCGGCGCCGCCGAGCTCGACGCGTTCTTCGGACCGCCCGCCCTCGGCCTCCACGACCCGGGGCTCCTGCCGGACGCCCGCGTCGTCGTGGAGCGCGTGGATCGCGCCCGGCGGCGCGGCGAGCGCGTCATGGTCATGGGCGACTTCGACGCGGACGGCCTGACCGGCCTCGCGATCCTGGTGACGGCACTGCGGCGCCTCGGCCTGGACGTCGCGTGGCACGTCCCGAGCCGGCTCGACGAGGGCCACGGGCTGTCCATGCGTGCCGTGGAGGCGGCGCGGGCGGGCGGCTGCGCACTCCTCTTCACCGTCGACACGGGGACCTCCAGCGTCGCCGAGGTCGCCGCGGCCGCGGACCTCGGGATCGACGTCGTCATCACCGACCACCACCGCGTCCCGGACGTCCTCCCGCCGGCGCTGGCGGTCGTCAACCCGCATCGGCCGGACGCGACCTACCCGGATCGGCGCCTGGCGGGCAGCGGCGTCGCCCTCAAGGTGGCGGCGCTCCTGCTCGAGCGGCTGGCCGCCGTCCCGGCGATCGAGACCGTGACCGACCTCGCCGACCTCGCGACGATCGGGACCGTCGCCGACGTCGCACCCGTCCTCGGCGAGAACCGCTCGATCGCCCGCCTCGGCCTGGAGCGCATCCGCTCGACGCCCCGGCCCGGCGTTGCCGCCCTCCTCGCCGCCGCCGGCGTCGCGCCCGCGGGCGCGACCCTCGAGACCATCGCCTTCGCGCTCGCCCCGCGGCTCAACGCGGCGGGCAGGATGGGCGACGCGGGCGACGCGGCGATGCTCCTGCTGGCCGCGACGCCGGAGGAGGCCGCCTCGGCCGCCGTGGCCCTCGAGACCGCCAACACCACGCGTCGCGACGTCACCCGCGTCGCGCTCGACGAGGCCCGCGCGGTGCTCGCCGGCATGCCCGACGACGCACCGGCGTGCGTGGTGCGGGGCCCGTGGACGGTCGGGATCGTCGGCCTGGTCGCGGCGCGGCTGGCCGAGGAGCGGGGACGACCCGCGGTCGTCGCCGCCGACCTCGGCGACGTCCTGCGCGCCTCGTGCCGGGCGCCGGCCGGGTATGACCTGGCCGCCACGCTTGCCGCGTGCGACGATCTCCTGGTGCGCCACGGCGGCCACCGGGGGGCCGCGGGCTTCGAGGTTCGGGCCGAGCGCTGGGACGCCTTCCGTGACCGGTTCCTGGAGCTGCTCGGAGCCGCCGGCCCGCCCGATCCACGGCCGGAGCTCCGCCTCGACCTCGCGCTCCCGGCGCGCGCCGCCGACTACCGCCTTCTCGAGCACCTGGCGGCCCTCGAGCCCACCGGGCCGGGGAACCCGGAGCCGCTCGTTGGCGTCCACGGGCTCACCGTGACCCGTGTCCGGGCCGCCGCCGGCGGCCATGCCCAGCTGACCCTCCGCCGCGACGTGGACGTCGTCGACGCCATCGCGTTCGAGCGGGGCGACCTCGCCGAGGTCGTCCGGGAGGGCGACCGCGTCGACGTGGCCGGGCGTCTCGCGACGCGCCGGTTCGGTGGCATCGAGTCGCTCCAGCTGGTCGTCGTGGACGTGGCGCCGGCCCGCGATGTCGCCCCACCCGTCCGCGACCGAGGGCTGGCGCCGCCGCCGGCGGTCGCCGCGATCGGCGGGGAGCCGTCGAGATGACGCGCGGCGCGGCGTCGGGCCCTCCATCGCGCTCGACGAAGTCCAGCCGCCGGACGACGGGCGACCCGTACGGCCTGGCGGCCACGCGGCCCTTCCTGGCCCCGCTCCTCTCGTTCGCCGGACTGGCCGCGATCGGGCTGCTGACCTTCTCCCTCATCACCGGGAGCCTGCCCTTCCTGCCGGCCCGCGGCAGCGGCAACGGCCCTGCCAACCCCGGCACCGGTGGCCCCGTCGTGCCCGGCCAGACGCCGAACCCGAGCGCTCCGCCCGTCGTGAACCCCGACCTCGGGATCGACGGCCATCTGGTCTACGCGAAGGCCGGCAACCTGTGGATCCAGCAGGGCACCGAGACCCGGCAGCTGACGAAGACCGGACGCGACGCCCAGCCGGCGTGGTCCGAGGACGGCGCGTGGGTCTACTTCATCGAGACCCGCCAGACCCGGGCGCTCTTCCCGAACGCGGGCCGACCCGTCTGGTACGACCTCAGCTACCCGATCCTGACGCGCATCCGGCCCGACGGGACCGACCGCGAGGCGATCCTGTCTGGCCTCTACAGGACGGGCTCGTTTCGCTGGGCGTACTTCATCCGCGATCCGGCAGTCGCGCCGAACGGGGCCTCGGTCGCCGTCGTGTCGGACGGCCCGGATCCCACGAAGTCGAACGTCGTGGTCGGGCTCGTGAGCGTCTCCAAGCAGCAGCTCAACCCCCTGGGGCTCCCCGAGAACCCACCCTACGGGCACCAGGACCCGGCCTGGCGGCCGGACGGCAAGGTCCTGCTGTACGTGCGGAACGGGCGGGACGGCGCTCGCGGGACCCCCACGATCTGGCGCTACGACGTGGCGTCCAGGAAGACGACCCGCTTCAGCCAGCCCGGGTACACGGAGCCGCTCTACTCGCCGAACGGGCGCTACGTCCTGGCCACCAAGACGAGCGCCCTCGGCACCGACATCGTCATCCTCGACGCGCGCAACGCCAACGAGCTCCTCCGGGTGACCACGAGCGGGCAGGCGTGGGGCGGCGCCTGGTCGCCCGACGGGACCCAGATCGCATTCCTCGAGCTCGCCGGTTCGACGACGGACCTGGCGGTGGCCACGATCGGCGCGGGCGCCGACGGCGGCCTCTCCGTCGACAAGGTCGAGCCGCTGACCGAGTTCAGCGGGCTCGACGCCACGAGCCGGCCGGCCTGGTGGGGGCCGCGCCCGACGCCCGCCCCGACGCCGACGCCGGGTGCGTCCGCCTCGCCGGCCCCGTGAGCGAGCCCTATCTTGCCCGCCTCGGGCGCCGCACCGCGGCCGTCCGGACGGTCCTCTGCGTCGGCCTGGACCCGACCTCGACGATGCTCCCGGCGGGCTGGGCGCCGAGCCTGGCCGGGATCGAGCGGCTGGCGCGACTGATCGTGGAGGCCGCCGCGCCGCATGCCGCGGCGGTGAAGCCGAACCTCGCGTTCTTCGAGGCCTACGGCAGCCCCGGCATGGCCGCCCTCGAGCGTGTCCTGGCCGCCGTTCCGCCGGGCGTCCTCGTGATCGCCGATGCCAAGCGCGGCGACGTCGAGACCACCGTGGCCCGCCAGGCCGTCGCGCTGTTCGACGCCCTGGGCGCCGACGCGGTCACGGTCAGCCCGTACCTGGGCCTGGACGCCCTCGGGGCCATGCTCGAGCGATCGGACCGCTTCGCCTACGTCCTGTGCCGCACCTCCAATCCGGGGGCGGGAGAGCTGCAGGACCTCGTCGTGGCCGAAGACCCAGACCTGGGCGCGCCGGCGGAGGCCCTGCATCGCCGCGTGGCACGGCGCGTGGCCGCCGCCGGGCTCGGCGATCGAGCGGGGCTCGTGGTGGGCGCGACGGCGCCGGCCGAGCTCGCTGCCATCCGGGCGCTGGTGCCCGGGCTGGGGTTCCTCGTCCCCGGCGTCGGTGCGCAGGGAGGCGACGCGGCGCCCGTGATGGCGGCCGGGCCCGCGAGGGCGGGGACGGCCGCCGCAGGGCCCGGCGGCGGCCTGCTTGTCAACGTCTCGCGCGGGATCGGGGCAGCGGCCGCGGGACGATCCGCGGCCGGCGGCGCAGCGGATTCCCCGGGCGATCCGGGGGAGCGACTCGCCGCGGCCGCGCGCGAATGGGCTGCCAGACTCGCTGTGCTATCGTAGCCGGCCTCGCGAGGTCGCCGACGCAGGTGGCGGTGCCGGGCCCCGGATTCGAACGCAGAGGTCGCAGCGACATGCCGAACATCGGCGTCCCCGAGCTGGTCATCATCCTCGTGATCGCGCTCCTGGTCCTCGGACCCGGCCGGCTGCCCGACGTCGCGTCGTCCCTCGGCAAGAGCATCCGCGAGTTCCGCAAGGCGGCGAGCGACGTGCAGGACTCCGTCTCCCTCGATGCGGCGCCGGCAACGCCCGCCCCGGCGGCTGCGCCGGCCCAGGCCGTGCCCGCCCCCGTGACGGCGCCGGCCCAGGCCGCACCGGTCCCGGCCCCGGCCCCGAACACGCTGGCCTCGGTCGCCGAGCCGAACGTGCTGACGGCGGCCCCGGCCACCGAAGCGGCCGCCGACGTCGTGGCGCTCGCTCCAGAGGCCCCGGCCATGGAGCCCGCCGTGCCGGCCGTCTCCGCGGCGCCCGCCCCGCCGGCACCGGCCGCCGAGCCCGCCGTGCCGGCCGTCGCCGCGCCGCCCGCACCGGCCGCCGATCCCGTTCCGGCCGCCGCACGTCCCGAGACGACGGCCTAGCCCCGCCCGGGCCCGACGCCCATGGCCGACGCCGACCTCGCGCGCGACGGCGCCGCCACGCTTCTCCCGGCCCCCCAGCCGGCCGCGCCCGACCCCGCCGCGGCCTCGCAGCCGGCGGCCGACGACGCCCTCATGCCGCTGTTCGACCACCTGGCCGAGCTGCGCCGCCGCATCGCGATCAGCCTGCTCGCCGTGGCGCTCGGCAGCCTCGTCGGGTTCGCCTTCGGCCAGCAGATCATCAGCGTCCTCAAGGCGCCCTACGGCGACGCCGCGCTGCTGCTGCTCAATCCCGGCGAAGGCTTCTTCATCACGCTCAAGATCGCGATCGTCACCGGGATCGTCCTGGGCATGCCGGTGATCCTCTTCGAGCTCTGGAGGTTCGTCTCGCCGGGCCTGACGAGCCAGGAGCGGCGGCTCGCCCGCCCGTGGGTCCCGCTCGCCCTGGTCTTCTTCGCTGGCGGCGTGGCCGTCGCCTACATCATCCTGCCCTTCGCGATCGCCTTCCTCTCCTCGTTCGGGACCGGCTCGCTCCAGAACGCATGGACGGCGGACGGCTACTTCGGCTTCGTGGCGATGCTGTTCCTCGGCTTCGGGCTCGTCATGGAGTACCCGATCGTGCTCGTCCTGCTGTCCAAGGTCGGGATCGTCACGAGCGCCCGCCTGCGGACCTCGCGGCGCTACGTCATCGTCATCATCGCCATCGTCGCCGCCGTCATCACCCCGGGAGGTGACCCGATCAGCCCGACGGTCCTGGGCCTGACGATGTACGCGCTCTACGAGCTCTCGATCCTTCTGGTCCGGTGGGGCGGGCACTAGCGCGCGGTCCAGCGGGGCGGGCGCTGAGCGCGCGGTGGCACGCGGTAGACTGGCCGCATGGCAACGACCAGGCGGCCGCGCGGCGAGGACGCCGGGCGTGATCCGTCCCGCCCCGGCGAGGACCAGCAGAACGTCGTGATCCTGTCCGGCCTCTCGGGTGCCGGGAAGACCGCCGCCACGAAGCTGTTCGAGGACCTCGGCTACGTCTGCGTCGACAACCTCCCCGGGGAGCTCCTTCCCGAGCTCGCCGACCTGATCGCCCGGGAGCCCGGGCGCTTCGAGCACGTGGCCATCGTCCTCGACGTCCGGGCCGGCGACGTGCCGGTGGCGTTCGCCGCCATGCGCGGGGCGCTCGAGGGGCGTGGCATCCGGCCCCAGATCTTCTACCTGGAGGCACGCGACGAGGTCCTGATCCGGCGCTACTCCGAGACCCGCCACCGGCACCCGCTCGCCGGCTCGGACGGGATCGCCGCCGGCATCACCGAGGAGCGCCGGATGCTCGAGACCGTGCGCGCCGAGGCCGACGTCGTCCTCGACACCTCGGAGCTCTCGCTGCGCGAGCTGCGCGAGCGCATCTTCAGCCAGCTCTGGCACGTCGTGGAGCCCGACCAGCTCTCGATCCAGCTCGTCAGCTTCGGCTACAAGTTCGGCATCCCGCTCGAGGCCGACCTCGTGTTCGACGTCCGGTTCCTGCAGAACCCGTACTACGTCCCCGAGCTGCGACGCCTCTCCGGCCTGACCGAGGGCGTGCGGTCCTACGTCCTCGACCAGCCCCTCTCGCGCCGCTTCCTGGCCTCGGTCCACGACCTGCTCGAGCTGACGATCCCCGCCTTCGTGGGAGAGGGGAAGACCCGGCTCACGATCGCCATCGGATGCACCGGCGGCTACCACCGCTCGATCGCGCTCGCCGAGGAGCTCGCGACCTGGCTACGCGAGCGGGAGTACGGCCCGGTCAGCGTCTTCCACCGGGAGCTCGAGCGGCGGTGATCCCGTGAACCTCCGGCCCTGGCTGCGCCCGGGCATCGGCGTCAAGCGCTGGCTCGCGGTCGCCTTCCTCGGCCTCACGGCCCTCGCCCTGGCGGGCGCGCTGGCCCTGCGGCAGCTGTACCGCGAGGTCGAGGTCGAGGGCCCCGTCCAGGCCGCCATCTCGCTCGTCACGCTCCAGTTCCTGCCGTACTGGATCCGCGCGGCCGTCCTCCTCGGAGCGGGCATCGGCCTCTTCCTTTACGGCTCCTACCGCGTGATCCGGGTCCTCCTCGGGCCGTTCACCGAGAGCGCCGACGAGCCCCTGGTGGACCTCGTCTACCGGCGCCGGCTGCTCGCCCGCGGGCCGCGGATCGTGGCGATCGGCGGCGGGACGGGCCTCTCGACCCTCCTGCGCGGCCTCAAGCAGCACACCGCGAACCTGACGGCCGTCGTCTCGGTCGCCGACGACGGGGGCTCCACCGGCCGGCTCCGCGAGCAGCTCGGCATCCCCGCGGTCGGCGACATCCGCAACTGCCTGGTCGCGCTCGCCGAGACCGAGCCGGCGATGGGCGAGCTCCTCCAGTACCGCTTCGGCACGGACGAGGGGAGCCTGTCGGGCCACGCCGTGGGCAACCTCCTGATCACCGCCATGAACGCCATCGACGGCGGCGACTTCGAGGCGGCGGTGCGCCAGATGAACCGGGTGCTCGCCGTGCGGGGCAGCGTGGTGCCGGCGTCGGGGACGGCACTGACCCTCCACGCGCGACTCCGCGACGGGGTCGAGGTGAGCGGCCAGTCGCGGATCATGCGGCTGTCGGGGATCGAGCGCGTCTGGCTGGAGCCGGGCGACGTCCGGGCGGGCCGCGACGCGCTGCGGGCGATCGCCGAGGCGGACCTCGTGGTCATCGGCCCAGGCAGCCTCTACACTAGCATCCTCGCCACGGTCCTTGTCCCGGAGCTGCGGGCCGCGCTCGCCACCAGTGCCGCCCTGCGCCTGTACGTTGCCAACGTCGCCACCCAGGCCGGCGAGACGGAGGGTTACGACCTGGCCGATCACGTCGAGGCCCTCGCGTCCCACGGGGTCGGCGACCTCCTCGACGTCGTCCTCGCCAACAGCCGGCTGGTCGGGGACGCTCCCGACGGGGAGCTCGGCAGGCCGGTCAGGCTCCGCTGGCCGCCCATGGGCGCGACGCGCCGCCCGCGGCTCGTCCTCGACGACGTCGTCGACCCCGCCAACCCGCACCACCACGATCCCGAGCTGCTCGCCGCCGCGATCCTGCGGGCGTTCGGGCGCGAGGCGGGGATCCGGCGCGGCGGGATCGCCCGGACCGCGTAGGCGGTGGCCGACGCCGATCGCGCCCTCGTCGCGGGGCTGCGCGCCGAGCTGGCCGCGATCGACCCCGCCCGGGCCTGCGATCGCGTCGCGGAGGTGGCGGGCCTCGGGACGGCAGCCATCCGCGGCGACCGCCCCGCGCTGGGCAGGCTCATGGTGCGCCTCCTGCGTGACGCCCCGACCGTGCCCCCCGCGTTCGCCTGGGACGGCGCCGCCGATCACTGCCGGGCGGCCTGGCTGCGGGGCTGCTTCCTGGCGCGCGGGTCGCTCTCCGTGGCCCACGGGCGACTCCACCTCGAGTTCGTCGTGCCCCTCGACGACGCCCCGGTCCTGGCGGCCCGGCTCGCCTCGGCCGGCCTGCCGCCGGGCGTCCGGGCACGCCGCGGGCGCGGCGTGGTCACCTGGAAGGGCGCGGACGAGATCGGGACGTTCCTGCGCTGGGTCGGCGCCGGCGCGTCGCTCCTGGAGCTCGAGTCGCGCCAGGTCGCGCGCTCCGTCCGGGGCGACCTGAACCGGCTCCTCAACGCCGAGTCGGCGAACCTCGAGCGGATCGCCAGCGCCGCCGCCCGCCAGCTCGACGCCATCGCGACGCTCGAGGCCGACGGCCGGCTGGCCGAGCTGCCGGAGACCGTGCGCGCGGTCGCCGCGCTCCGCCGCGCGACGCCCGAGGCATCGCTCGGCGAGCTGGCGGCCGAGCTCGACGTGCCCCGCGGCCGGGTCCAGCGCGCGCTCGAGCGGATCGAGGCCATGGCGCTCCACGGGGTCGACGCGGCGGTCCCAGGGGGCAGCGGCGGATCGCATGCCGAACGGCCCGCCGACGACGGGCCGGCCGCCCCGACGTCGGGGCGCCCCCGGGTGGCATGATTGACCCATGCGACCTGTGATCATTGCCGCCAACTGGAAGATGAACACCACCCCCGCCGACGCCGGCGAGCTCGCGCGAGCGATCGCCGGCCGGACCCGGGAGCCCGACGTCGTCCGGGTCATCTGCCCGCCGTTCGTCTGCCTGCCCGCCGTCCGCGACGCCGTCGCGGGGGAGGGGATCGGGGTGGGCGCCCAGAACATCCACCACGAGCTCGGCGGGGCCTACACGGGCGAGATCAGCGCCCCGATGCTCGCCGGCCTCGCGACCTGGGTGATCCTCGGCCACTCGGAGCGCCGGCGCGACTTCGCCGAGAGCGACGCCCTGGTCGGGAAGAAGCTGGGCCGCGCGGTCGACGCGGGGCTGCGCCCCATCCTCTGCGTCGGGGAGCAGCTTGCCGAGCGCGAGGAGGGCCGGGCCGTGGCCGTCGTCGCGTCCCAGCTGGGCGGCGCGCTGGCCGGCCACGAGGCCTCGGTCCTCGCGGAGGCCGGGATCGTGATCGCCTACGAGCCGGTCTGGGCGATCGGCACCGGCCGCAACGCGTCGGGCGCGGATGCAGCGGCGATGGCCGACGCGATCCGGGCGACGCTCCACGACCTCGGCTGGGGCGGCCGGGCCGAAGCGACCCCGATCCTCTACGGGGGGAGCTGCACCAGCGCCAACATCGGTGACTTCCTGGCCGAGCCGGCGATCGACGGCGCGCTCGTCGGCGGCGCCTCGCTCAAGCCCGACGAGATGGCGGGGATGGTGGGCCGCGCCGCGGTCACCGCCGCCGCCCGGCGCGCCACGGGCGCCTGAGCCCCGACCGCGCCCCGTCCAGCACCCTCCGCACCGCGAGCCACCTCAGGAGCCGACCCGATGCCGACCCTCGTCCTCCTCCGCCACGGCGAGAGCACCTGGAACAAGGAGAACCGCTTCACCGGCTGGACCGACGTCGACCTCTCGGAGACGGGCCTCGACGAGGCCCACGAGGCCGGCCGCCTCCTCCGCGCCGAGGGCTGCCAGTTCGACGTCGCCTTCACGTCGGTCCTCCGCCGGGCGATCCGGACGCTGTGGATCGCCCTCGACGAGATGGACCAGATGTGGCTCCCGGTCGTCAACTCGTGGCGCCTCAACGAGCGCCACTACGGGGCGCTGCAGGGCCTGAACAAGGCCGAGACCGCGGCGAAGTTCGGCGACGAGCAGGTCAAGCTCTGGCGACGGTCCTACGACGTCCCGCCGCCGGCGCTCACGGCCGAGGACGAGCGCTTCCCCGGCCGCGACCCGCGGTACCGGGGCCTGGCCGACGCCGACCTGCCGCGCTGCGAATCCCTCAAGGACACGGTGGCCCGCTTCCTGCCGTTCTGGGAGTCGGACATCGCGCCGGCGCTCGCCGAGGGCCAGACGGTGCTCGTGGCGGCCCACGGGAACAGCATCCGGGCCCTCGTGAAGTACCTCGACGGGATCTCCGACAAGGCGATCGTGGGGCTCAACATCCCGACCGGCGTGCCCCTCGCCTACGACCTCGACGACGCCCTGCGTCCGCGCTCGAGCCGCTACCTCGGCGACGCCGAGAAGGTGGCCGCCGCCGCGGCGGCGGTCGCCGCCCAGGGCACGGCAAAGCCGGCCTGATCCCGTCCGGGCCGGCGTGCCCCGGGGCGATCGCGCCCCGTGTGCTACGATCCCGCGCGGCCCACCCGCTGGAGGATCCCCCGAGAGTGAACCCGTTTCTGGCCGTCGGCCAGCTCATCGTCAGCATCGCCCTGATGGTCGCGATCCTCATGCAGGCGCGCGGCACCGGGCTCTCCGGCGCGTTCGGCGGCGACTCGGCCGTGTACCGCAGCCGGCGGGGCATCGAGCGGCGCCTCTGGCAGTTCACGATCGTCCTCGCGGTCCTCTTCGCGACCTTCTCGCTGGCGAGCTACCTCTTCGCCCCGACGACGCCCTGAGCGCGCCCGTCCGGCGGGAGGTCCCACGGTGAGCAGGCGCGACGGCGGGTTCGTGCTCGTCCTGGTCATCCTGCTGGTCGCCCTCGCCGGGCTCACCGCCGTCCCGTCGCTCCGGCCCGCCGCGACCCCCGCGCCCATCGCCGCGCCGACCCCGGCCGTCGGGCACGTGCAGGGCGTGCTCGGCCGCCCGTCCTCCATCACCCCGCTCACGGCCCGCACCCAGGCGGACCGCGATCTGGTCGCGCTGCTCTTCCGGGGCCTCGTGCGCCTCGGCCCGAGCAACTCGGTGCTGCCCGACCTGGCGACCCGCTGGACGGTCGAGGAGCGGGGCGCCCGTTGGACCTTCCACCTTCGACCCGACGCCTGGTGGCACGACGGCACGCCGGTGACCAGCGCGGACGTCGTCTTCACGGTGGGCGTCCTGCAGGATCCGGACTACGCCGGGCCGCTCGCCGGCACCTGGGCCCAGGTCAAGGCGACCGCCCTCGACGCCTACACCGTGCAGTTCGACCTGGGCGACCCGCTGGGCGGCTTCCTGCAGGCCGCCGTCCTCCCGCTCCTGCCGGCCCACATCCTCGCGGACGTCCCCGTCGCCTCGCTGGCCGACGACCCGTTCGCCAGCCAGCCGCTCGGCAACGGCGCCTTCGCGCTCGTCGACCTGACGCAGGACGCGGCGGTCCTCGAGCCGGTGCTGCCGTCGGTGGCCGAGTCGACCGACCCCCTGGCCGACCCCGCCGCGGGGGCCGCCGTCTCCCGCACGCCGCGCCTGCCCCGGCTTGAGCTGCGCTTCTTCGACACGCCGGAGGCGCTCGGCGCGGCGCTGGCGACGGGCGAGGTCGGGTCGGTCGGCGACCTGCCGCCGGCGACCGCCATCGGCCTCGCCGACACCACCGCCGGCGCCCGCGCCGTCCGCTACCCCGCCACCACCCTCACCGCCATCACGTTCAACCTGCGCGGCCCGCGCGGCCCGTTCTCCGATGCCCGCACCCGGCGGGCGCTCCTGGCCGCCGTGGACCGCCGGGCCATGATCGCCGACCTTCTCGCCGGGGCCGGGGCGCGGGCCGACACGCCGATCCCGCCGTCGTCCTGGGCGTACGACGCGAAGGCGGCCCCGGAGGTGGCGTACGACCGGTCGGCCGCGGCCCGGGGCCTGCGCGAGGCAGGGTGGCGGCGCCCCGCCAAGGCCTGGATCCCGCCCGGGGCGACGAAGCCCCTGGAGGTCGTGCTGCTCACTCCCGAGCGAGCGGCCAACCCGATCGCCTTCGCCGCGACGACGCGCGTCGCCGCGGCGTGGACGTCCCTCGGCCTGGCGACCAGCGTGGAGCCCCTGGCGCCGGGCGCGTTCGTCGACCGCCTTCGGTCGGGCAAGTTCACCGCTGCGGTCGTCGACGTCAACATGGGCCTGGACCCCGATCCCTACCCGATCCTGGCCTCGACGCAGGTCGTCGAAGGGGGGGCGAACGTCGGCGGGTTCCAGGACCCGACGCTCGACGCGGCCCTCGTGGCGGCCCGCGCGCCGGGGACGCCGGCCGCGCGCACGAAGGCCTACTCGGCGCTCCAGGAGCTCCTCGGCACGCTCCAGCCGATGCCCACCCTGTTCTTCCGCGACAGCGTGTTCGTGGCGGGCCCGGGGCTGGCCGGCCCGACGCCGCGGCCGGTCTCGGACCCCGCCGACCGATTCTGGGACGTGGTACGATGGGTTTCGACCGGACGGTGACCCTCGCCGCCCGGGCTTCTGGTCGCTGCCGAGGTGGCGGAACTGGTAGACGCGCTAGCCTCAGGAGCTAGTGCCCGCAAGGGCGTATGGGTTCAAATCCCGTCCTCGGTACCACGGCTCGGAAGCGGGATCGCGCGGCACCTGCCCAGGTGGCGGAATTGGTATACGCGTACGTTTGAGGGGCGTATGAGGCAACTCATCCGGGTTCAAGTCCCGGCCTGGGCACCATCTCCTCGCACCGGATCGAGGCGGCTCCGCTCGGAGCCGCCTCGCGTGTCTCCGGGACCGGCACCCGGCCCGCCGGGCGGTTAGCTCAGTCGGTCAGAGCGCCTCGCTTACACCGAGGAGGTCGGAGGTTCGAGCCCTCCACCGCCCACCACCCCCGTGGCTGCCGGGCGGTCGCCGTGGCTGCCGGGCGGTCGGTGCGACCCGGCGTGGCCCACCCCGATCGCCCGCGCCCGGCCGTCGCGCGCGGCGTACACTCACGCGGGGGCGGCGCATGCCGCCGGTGTGCCACCGGGAGGCATCATGGAATACGGCATCCTCCTGCTCGTCATCCTGGGCGTCATCGTCCTGGTCGGCGTGCTCCTCTACAACGGGCTCGTCTCGAAGCGGAACCGCGTCGACGAGGCCGTGGGGCAGATCGAGGTCCAGCTCAAGCGGCGCCACGACCTGGTGCCGAACCTCGTCGCCGCCGTGAAGGACGTCATGGGCTTCGAGCAGGACGTCCTCACCCGGGTGACGGAGGCCCGCGCGAACGCCGTCGCGGCCGGGGCCCAGGGGCAGGTCACCCGCGACCAGATCCAGGCGGAGAACCAGCTGAGCGGCGCCCTCCGCTCGCTCTTCGCGGTCGCCGAGGCGTACCCGCAGATCCGGTCGAACGAGAACGTCCTCGCGCTGCAGGAGCAGCTGACGACGACCGAGAACCAGATCAGCTTCTCCCGGCAGCACTACAACGCGACCGTCAACGACTACAACACGACGATCCAGACGATCCCCTCGGTCCTGATCGCCGGCCCGCTCGGCTTCACGAAGCGCGAGTTCTTCGACGCCGAGCCGGAGGCCGACCAGGTCCCGGTCGTCGCCCTGCGCTGACGTCGCGCGGTCGGGCCCACCCCGGCCGCAGAGGTCGCCATGGCCGCGTCGTTCTACCAGCAGGCCTCGGCCAACCGGCGGAACTCGTTCCTGCTGGTGCTGGTCATCGTCGCCCTGCTCGCGGTCCTCGGGTTCACCATCGGCTACGGCACGACCGGCGCCCTCGAGGGCGGGCTCGGCTGGCTCGGCATCTTCGGGCTCATCGCCATCGTCACGTCGCTGGCGGGCTACTACTCGGGCGACCGCGTGGTGCTCGCAGCGTCGAAGGCCCGGCCGGCGACGGAGGCCGAGGCGCCCCAGCTCATCAACGTCGTCCGGGAGCTCACGCTCGCGGCCGGGACCCCGATGCCGGCCGTCTACCTGATCGACGACACCGCGCTCAACGCCTTCGCCACGGGACGCGACCCGGCCCACGCCTCGATTGCCGTCACGACCGGGCTCGTCGCCCGCCTGGACCGCGAGGAGCTCCAGGGCGTGGTGGGCCACGAGCTGTCCCACGTCCGCAACCTCGACATCCGCTACGCGATGCTGGTGGGCGTGCTGGTCGGCACGATCGCCCTGCTCGCCGACGTCTTCCTGCGGATGACGTTCTGGGGCGGCATGGGCCGGCGCTCGTCCTCCTCCGACCGGGGCGGCGGGGGCCTGCAGGCCCTGGTGCTGATGATGGCCCTCGTGCTGGCGATCCTGGCCCCGTTCTTCGGCCGGCTCGTCCAGCTGGCGGTGAGCCGCCAGCGGGAGTACCTCGCCGACGCCAGCTCGGTCGAGCTGACCCGCAACCCGTACGGCCTGGAGCGCGCGCTCGCCGTGCTGGCCGACGACCGGGAGGTCCTCGAGGTCGCCAACCGGGCGACCCAGCACCTCTACTTCCGCAACCCGATCCGCACCTCCGAGGAGCGCTCGAAGGGGCTCTTCTCGACGCACCCGCCGATCGTCGACCGGATCAACCGCCTGCGGGCGATGACCGGGGAGCCGCCGCTCGACGCCGCCGGCCTGCCGGGCGTCGCCGACAGCTCCTAGGCGGGGCCTCCCGCGACGCCGGGCGTGCGGGCGTGCGGGCTGCCCGGGACCCGTGGACGTGGGCCGTCCGCGACCCGTCGGGGCACGCTCGCCATGTTTGCGGCTCGGGGCACGTGCGTGGTACCGTTTCGCTCGCCGACGGGCGGCGACGTCCGGCGGGGCCTTCGGGCCGAGATAGCTCAGTTGGTAGAGCACGCGACTGAAAATCGCGGTGTCGCCAGTTCGAATCTGGCTCTCG
Source organism: uncultured Chloroflexia bacterium (assembly GCA_963831745.1). Classification (GTDB taxonomy): domain Bacteria; phylum Chloroflexota; class Limnocylindria; order Limnocylindrales; family CSP1-4; genus CTSoil-043. Next base: position 188,381 of record CAWHRD010000006.1, read on the forward strand.
GCACCATCAGCCCCGGCGCGGCGACACGAGCGGAAGTGGCTCAGTTGGTAGAGCATCACCTTGCCAAGGTGAGGGTCGCGGGTTCGAGTCCCGTCTTCCGCTCCATTTTCCTGTCTGGAGACGCGCTGGTCCCGCGCACCGCTGGCCCTTCGTCTAGTGGTAGGACAGCGGACTTTGGATCCGTGAACCGAGGTTCGAATCCTCGAGGGCCAGCCAGCAATTCGCGGCGACGTGGCGAAGTGGCCTAACGCGGGGGTCTGCAAAACCCTTATTCATCGGTTCGAATCCGATCGTCGCCTCCACCCAAGCCCGAATGAGCCCGCCGAGCGATCGGCGGGCTTCTGTCTGGTCGGGCTGCGTTCGGAGCCGGACGGGCGATCCACGAGATAGGACGACGGCCGGCGCCCGCGAGTGGGAGAATCCCGGGGTATGGATCGCCAGCCGGGGGCCCTGACCCTGGGCGAGGACGACCGGCGCGGGCTGGCCGCGCGGGCCGCCGGCCGCGCTGAGCGGACGATCTCGCCGTTCGAGACGCAGGCCCCGTGCGACCGGCGCCCAGCGAGAGAGGCACCAGATGGCCAATGACCGGGGGCTGACGATCGGCTTCCCGCGCATGTACAACGAGCCCGGGGAGCGTCGGGCCTTCCTGCCGCCGCTGATGCGCCTGCTCGCGGCCATCGACGTCGACGTGTTCGTCGAGGCCGGCAGCGGGGCCGGCATGGGCATCTCCGACGACGACTACCTGGCGGTGTCTCCGCGCGTGCATGTCGTCGACGAGGCGACGGCGTACCGCCAGGACATCGTCGTGGTGCTGCGGGCGCCCGAGGGCCGCTACGAGCTGCTTCGGCCCGGCGCGATCCTGCTCTCGATGCTCCACTTCACCACGCGGCCGGAGCGCGTCGAGCTGCTGCGCGGCCTGGGCATCGAGGCGATCGCGCTCGACATGGTCACCGGCGACGACGGGCGACGCCTCGTGCAGAACCTGCGCGACGTGGCGCGCAACGGCCTGGCCGCGGCCTTCGATGCCCTGGAGCGGCGCTGGCCGCCGCTGCTGTCGCGGGACCGACCGCCCGTCAGCGTCACGATCCTGGGCGCCGGCGGGGTCGGCAAGAACGCCATCGAGTGGGCGACCAAGGCCGGCGACGACGCGCGCAACGCGCGCTTCATGCGCGAGGGCCTGCCCGGGGTCGAGGTCGTCGTGGCCGACCAGAACCTGGCCGGCGATGAGGGCTACTTCCGGCGCCGCCTGGGCCAGACCGACATCCTCGTCGATGCCACGGCGCGCCGCGACACGTCCCGTCCGCTCTTCCCCAACGACTGGCTCGGCTGGCTGCCCGAGCACGCGGTCGTCTGCGACCTGGCGGTCGACCCGTACCTGCTCGACGACGACCCGCCGGTCGTGCGGGGGATCGAGGGCATCCCCCAGGGCAATCTTGACCAGTGGGAGTTCGGCCCGGGCGACCCGGCCTGGGACCGCCTCCCGCCGGGAATCCCGAACGCCAACCGGCGGACGGTCGTCTCCTGCTACTCCTGGCCGGGCGTCCAGCCCGAGGCCTGCATGGAGCTCTACGGCTCGCAAGTGACCCCGCTCCTCAAGACGCTCATCTGGTACGGCGGGCTGCCGGCGATCGGGCCCAACGTCTCGTTCCACGGGCGGGCGCTCTGGCGCGCGAGCCTGCGTCGCTGGGTCGAGGCCAACCCCACGGACTGACGCCGCCCCGCGCTCGTCGATGTGTTGGCCCTCGACGTCCTCGCCGTCGACCTCCTCACCGGCGCGGACGGCGCTACGATCCGGGGCACCGCGCCGAGGTGGCGGAACCGGCAGACGCGGCCGACTTAAACTCGGCTGGCCGAAAGGTCATGTGAGTTCGAATCTCACCCTCGGCACCACTACCCGTGGGCATTCGCCGTCCGTGACGTCCGGTTCTACTTCGACTCGCCGGTCGCGATCGACGTTCAGGGGAATCGTTACGTGACGGCTCACGACTTCGCGGTGCTGACGTGCCGATAGGCGGCGGGTGAGAGGCGCCTCGCGGCCTCCGGTAGGTCGCCGGTAAGCGAAGCCGAGCATCATCGCTGCCGGCCCGCGGCCACGCACCGGGCGCTCCGCTCCATTCGCGGGGATGGGAGGTGCGCCGGGCGTGCCAATTGCGCATACCTGTATCTATTTGGCGGCCAAGCGCGCACACTCCGCCGATCGGAGCGAGGCGCGGAGCGTAGGCTCCAGCGGCACGGCGTCCCATGCGGTCGCCACAACCGTCGTGCTGGCCAATGGTGAGACCGGCACTCCGTTCGGGTATATGTATGCCCGAGAGAGGGGGCTGGGGATGACAACCCGCCGTATCCGGGGCGCTCTCGCGCGTGGCTATCTTCGGGGTCTCCATGCGGCGACGCCGCGCCCCGCGACGAGCGTTGTCTCCGGGGCGCCGGGCGGCGCGGCGTCCCGAGCGCGTCCGGTGCACGTTGCCCTGCTGGCCGCCGCCTTCCTCGCGGGGTCCCTGATCCCAGTCGTGCACGGGGCCGAGCCGGGCCCCCAAGCCGTCGTCCAGTCCTTCTACGCGTGGTACATCGCCGAGGCCCAGGCTGGAGGGGCAGTCAACCTCCGCGGCCGGCCGGATCTCACGCCGGCCTTTGTCGACTGGACTGAGCACTACAACGACGGCCAGATGTTCGGCGGGGCCGACCCGGTCTTGTGCGCGCAGGACATCCCGGAATCGGTCACGGCGGGCGCTGCGGCCATCTCCGGGATCAAGGCAACCGTGCCGGTGACCGAGGCCTTCGGCTACCCCTACAGGATCACGGTGGGCCTGACTCTTGGTAGCGCAGGGTGGCAGATCTCGACGGGAGGATGCGCACAGGCGAGCGTGGCCATTCGCATGCCCGACGGCCGCATCCGGCTTGGGACCCACGGCTACCCGGGCAAGACCACGAGCTACCACGCCACGTTCGTCGGCAACAACATCTACAACACGACAGGCGCCCACCAGAAGGCCACGGTGGAGGGCTTCAGCGAGCTCGAGGGCGCGTTCAAGACCTTCGACATCTCGATCCAGAACGACGGCACCAGGGCCGATCGGTTCAACGTCAAGGCCACGGGTGCCGCCACGGGCGGCTGGACGCTGACCTACTTCCACGGCACCACCAACATCACCTCGGCGGTCGTCGCGGGTACCTTCCGCACAAGCTCGCTGGCGCCAGGCGCGACGTACCTCATCCGCGCCAGGATCACGAAGGGGAGTGGCAACATGACCCGTCTCGTGACCATCAGGTCGGTCGCCGACGTCACGAAGGTCGACGCGGTCAGGTTCGCCTACAAGGAGATCTCCTGCGGCTGCTGAACAGCGACGAGATTGCAGAACGAGGCGCTGACGAGCCCCCGGCGTCACCCGCCGCCCCCAGCTCCGCACCGGGCGCTCCGCTCACATTGCGCGACGGGACGCGCACCGGGCGTCCGGGGCCGTCAGCGAATCCCGCCGCCCATGAACAACCAGAGGACGAACAGGCCGAACAGCCACAGGGCGATGAGCCCGACGACGCACACGATGACTACCGTCCTGCAGCCGTGCCCCTTGGCAGCGGGCGACGGGGGCCATTCAGGTCGTGGTGTGTCCGCTTCCCGCCCCGGCGCAAGTGGCGCGCCCGTGTCCGGGGATGACCCTGTCCAGGTCTCCGGCTCGTCGCCTGGTCTGTCCTCGGCCACGGCTCCATCCCTTCTTGCCGCACGCTGGCGTTTGAAGGCTGGGATGACAAGGGCCTGACGGGCCTCGGCTCCGCACCGGGCGCTCCGATCCCCCCGGGAGGGTGGGACGCGCACCGGGCGACCGGGGGCCGCTGAGCCCTCTCGGGACGCGGCGCTAGAGGTAGCCGCCGAGGTTGCTGAGCGCCCCGAACCAGCCAAAGGCGGCCAGCCAGAGGAGGAGCTGCGGACGGCGCCGGAGCCGCGAGCCGAGGAGCCCGACGAGGGGTGCCACCACGGCGAGCTTGAGCACCACCGCGGACCCGCCGAGGGCCGCCATGAACGGATTGAGCTCCACCCCGTTGTGGGCGAGCGTGTAGGTCAGCCCATCCGCGATCTGCCCCAAGACGAGGATGCCGACGAACACCATCGCTGCGCCCCGTACGTGCTCGTGTCCCGCGGCGAGCTCCACGTCGACGGGCTCTCGTGCCGCGTGATGGAGCGAAGCCCCAGCACCTGTCGCGGCTCGGGGATCGAACGCATCGCCAAGGCTTCGCGCCCTCACGATGGCCCTTACGATCGTCCCAATCAAGAGCCGACGGAAGTACCAGGTGCAGCCGCGCACCATGGATTCCTATCGGCCCGAGCGACGACGCAGTGCGTGGCCCTCGGCACCGAAGGGGGCGCTTGTGGGTGCTCCGTTCCGGCTCGCCGGGGGGGGGACGCGCACCGGGCGTCCTTGGGCCGGTGCGCCTACTACGCGCCGTGGCACGGAGTACGGCCCACAATGATTGCCAGGAACTTCTCTGTATCTATTCTCCAAGGGCACGCGCATACTCCGCGCCTCGGACAGGAGGCATGGACCTCTCGGGGGGGCTCCTCCAGCGCGGCGTCCATCACGGTCGCCACGTCGTCGTGCTGGGCCAATGGCGAGACCGACTCGTCTGGATGCGGTGAGAACCCGCGACTGGAGGAGTCATGCGTCCCCGATCCCTGTTCGGTCTCATCCTCGGAGCAGCGCTGCTGACGGGCGCGGCGCTCGTCGCGAGCCCCGTCCTTGTGACGGCTCAGGGCTCCATCCCGCCGTCAGCCGCGCCGCAGGAACGCTCGGCCGATCTCGCTACGGCCCTGGGCGCCGACGGCACGTTCCGGGGCGCCCCCGGATGTGGCAGGCACGGTCGACACCAGCGCCTGGACCCTGGTGAGCAATCTCGCCGCCGGCGAGCCGCCCCGCTTCGCCCGCGTCGGCGTTGCCGCCGCGACCCCGATTGGGACCTGGTCCGCCCTGGGCTCGAACGGCGCCGGCGACGGGGCCCTCAACAACACGGTGTTGGCCCTCGCGGTCTCCGGCACCGACCTCTACGTCGGTGGGCAGTTCTTCAACGTCGCGGGCATCGCCGAGGCCGACTACGTCGCCAAGTGGAACGGCAGCGCCTGGTCCGCGCTGGGCTCGAACGGCCCTGGCGACCGGGGCGCTCTACGGCTACGTCAACGCCCTCGCGGTCTCCGGCAGCGACGTCTACGTCGGCGGCAACTTCATCAACGCCGCGGGCATCGCCGGCGGCCGACTACGTCGCCAAGTGGGACGGCAGCGCCTGGTCCGCGCTGGGCTCGAACGGCGCCGGCAACGGGGCACTCAACAACGCGGTCTACGCCCTCGCGGTCTCCGGCAGCGACGTCTACGCGGGCGGGATCTTCCTCGACGCCGGCGGCATCGCCGACGGCCGATTACGTCGCCAAGTGGAACGGCAGCGCCTGGTCCGCGCTGGGCTCGAACGGCGCCGGCGACGGGGCGATCACTGGCGGATGCAGGGTCAACGCCCTCGCGGTCTCCGGCAGCGACCTCTACGTGGGCGGGCAACTTCCCCAACGTCGCGGGCATCCCCGAGGCCGACTCCATCGCCAGGTGGAACGGCAGCGCCTGGTCCGCGCTGGGCTCGAACGGCTCCGGCAACGGGGCGATCAACGGCCAGGTCTACGCCCTCGCGGTCTCCGGCAGCGACCTCTACGTGGGCGGCGGGTTCTTCGACGCGGCGGGCATCGCGGCGGCCGACGACCTCGCCAAGTGGAACGGCAGCGCCTGGTCCGCCCTCGGCTCGAGCGCCGCCGGCAACGGGGCGCTCAACAACGTGGTCCGCGCCATCGCGGTCACCGGCAGCGACCTCTACGTGGGCGGAGTCTTCAACGATGCCGCGGGCATCCCGGAGGCCGACAACCTCGCCACGTGGAACGGCAGCGCGTGGTCCGCCATGGGCTCGAACGGCACCGGCGGAGGGGTCATCACGAACGGGGGCGGGGTCTGGGCCCTCGCGGCCTCCTCCCTCGGCCTCTACATGGGCGGCTTCTTCGCCGATGTCGCCGGCATCCTGACGGCCGACAACATCGCGAAGTGGAGCGCACCGAGAGCGCCCGCCCTCGTCGTCCGCAGGCCCGACGGGCGCATCCGCCTCGGCGCCGGCGCGTTCGTCGGCAACAACGTCTACAACACGACAGGAGCTGGCCAGAGCCGCACCGGGTCGACCACCGGAGGTCACAGCTTCACCTTCGGCATCTCGATCCAGAACGACGGCACGAGCGCCGACCGGTTCAAGGTCAAGGCCACCGGGGCCGCCACGAGCAGGTATACGGTGAAGTACGTCCACGGCGCCAAGGACATCACTGCGGCGGTCGTCGCCGGCACCTACAGGACCCCCTCGCTCGCCCCGGCCGCCGCTTACCTCATCACCGCGAAAGTCACCGTCAAGTCGACGGCGAAGGTTGGCTCGAAGGTCACGCGCCTGGTGACCCTCACCTCGGTCGCAAACGGCGCCCAGAAGGACGCCGTCACGGTCATCGGCAAGCGGAAGTAGCACCGGATCCACCGCGCCACCTGACTGCCTGCCGAGACCGGGCGAACCCCCCGCGGCCCCGCCGACAGCCGAGGAGTATCGGCCCTCGGCGGGGCCCCTCGATGCGCCTGCGGGATGGGTCGGCGGATACCTACGACCGACAGCCCCTCAGGCCCTCGGGCCCACCGCTGATGACCGCGCTCGCGCTTGTGCTGCGCTGGGACGGGACCCTCTCCGTGACCTACCAGCGTCTACCAGCTCTGCACCAGCCGACCAGAAGGGTCGGTCGGTCTCGGCCAGCCGAAGGCCGGGCGGGCGCGCCGTAGCCGACAGTCGGCTCGGGCGTACGGGGCCCGCTGCGAGCTCGGCGGCCGGCAGCATAGGCGGCAGCATTCGGAGCGGATTCGACGCCCCTCGACCGTCCGGCGCCCGCCCCGCTGAGCACGAAATCGGCCGGGACGGACGCTGCCGGACGCCTCGACCCGGACCTAGACTCGGCTGGCCGCAAGGTCATGGGAGTTCGAATCTCCCCCTCGGCACCATCCCTCCGGTCGGCGCCCGTCGCGCCCGTCCGCCGGGCGAGCGTCCGGGCGGCTGCGGTCAGCCGTGCCGGCGCAGGCCGCCGAAGAGGCCGCCGCCCTTCCGGGATTCGTGGCCGGCGTCGGGCATCTCGTCCAGGCCGGCCGCCAGGAGGGCGAGGCGGGCGAGGGCGCGCCCGGCGGGCGAGCTCGGCGCGCTCCGGACGACCGGAACACCCTCGTTCACCGCCTTGAGGTAGAGCCCCGCGTCGTAGGGGAGCTCGGCGTCGACGCGGGCGGCGATGGCGCTCTCCACCTGCTTCATCGACAGCATGTCGCGGGCGAAGAGGTGGTTGAGGACGAAGGTGGACTTCGCGGAGACGGTTCCGTCGGCGGCCAGGTACTCGAGCAGCCCGTGGAGCGCCTTGAGGGCGCCGACCTCCGGGGCCACCGGGAGGATGACGGCATCGGCCCGCTCGAAGACCGCCAGCGACCGCTCGTCGAGCGTCGACCCGGCGTCGACCACGACCATCTCGTACGCACGGGGCGCCGTGGCGAGGATCTGGTCGACCTGGGCCGCCGTGATCACGTGGCCGATCTCGGGCGTCGCCGGCGCCGCGATGACCTGGAGGCCCGGCTCGACCTTCTCGCCGTAGGTGCGGAGGAGCTCCGGCTCGCGGGTCCCGCCTTCGTCGGAGGCGAGGTCGGCGATCGTGAGGCGCGGCTTCACGTTGAGGTGCGTCGCCACCTGGCCGAAGTCGACGTCGAGGTCGATGATCGCCACCTGGTTCGGCAGGTGGGCCGCCAGGGAGACGGCGACGTTGACGGCGATCGTCGTCGTCCCGACCCCGCCCTTGGGGCTGAAGCAGGCGAGCACGTGCCGCCGGCCCGCCACCGCGACGTCGCCGCCGGTCATCGGCGTCATGTCGCGGGAGCGCAGGAAGCGGATCAGGAGGCCCTCGATCCGGGCCTCGAGCTCGCGGGGGTCGAAGGGCCGGGCGATCACGTCGTCGGCCCCGGCCTCCAGGAACCGGACGCGTTCCTCGACGTCGTCCTGCTGGCAGACACACAGGACGGGGATCCCGGCCAGGGTCGGCGTCCGGCGGATCTCGCCGCAGACCTCGACGCCGGTTCGCGGCGGATCGACCGCGTCGATGAGCACGAGGGTGAACTCGCCCGCGCGTCGGATCGCCTCGTCGGCGTCGGTCACGAGCGTGACCTCGCGGTCGCCGACGCGCAGCGCGCCGGCCAGCTCGGCCGCGGCCTCGCGGACGGCCGAGAGCAGGAGGATGGAGGTCGTGGACACCTGGCTGGAGCTCCCCCGGGGTCGGAAGGGTGAACGGGGCGAAGGATACACGCGCCCGAGCTCGATCGCGGAGCGCCGCCCGGCATCGGGCGGCACCGGGCGTCGAAGGGAGCCCGTGGTACACTCCCGCGGTCCTTTCTGCTCTGCCGGGGGACGGGCCGGGTTCCGGCCGCGCCGAGCGGGGCATTTCCCACAGGAAGGAGCGGACACGGCCATGCGCCGCTATGAGCTCATGCTCGTCCTCCGGCCCGACGCGCCGGACGACCGGATCCAGGCAGTCCTGGAGAAGACGACCCGCCAGCTGACCGATGCCGGCGGCCAGATCGTCAAGGCCGCCCCGTGGGGCCGCCGCCGCCTCGCGTATCCCATCGACCGCTACCGCGAGGGCTCGTACCACATCATCCACTTCGACGCTCCCGCGGAGGCGATCGGCGACCTTGAGCGCACCCTCCTCATCACCGAGGAGGTGCTGCGCCACCTGGTGATCCGGGTCGATCGGCCGACCCGCGCCCTGCGCGGCGGGAAGGGCGAGGACGCCGACCTGGCGCCGGCCCCCGAGGACGAGGACGAGGAGGAGCCGGTGGGGGAGCGCATCGACGAGTCCGAGAGCGAGGCCGCTCCGGCGGCCACCGACTGACGCGCCCCATCCCTGATACGGAGGCCTTCCGATGTCGCTGAACAAGGTGATGATCATCGGGAACCTCGGGCGTGACCCGGAGATGCGGTACACCCCGAGCGGCCAGGCGGTCACGCAGTTCACCGTCGCGGTCAACCGCAACTACAAGGGCCAGGACGGCGCCTGGCAGGAAGAGACCGAGTGGTTCCGCGTCGTGGCGTGGGCCCAGCTCGGCGAGCGGGCCGCCGAGAACCTCCGCAAGGGCATGAAGGTCTACGTGGAGGGTCGCCTCCAGACCCGCCAGTGGGAAGACCAGCAAGGCCAGAAGCGGTACACGACCGAGCTGATCGCCAACCAAGTCACCAACCTCGACCGGCGGCCGCGCGAGGAGGGCGAGGGCGGCTTCGCCCCGCCGTTCCCCGCCGACGCCCGACCCGCGGGCGGGACGTCGCCCGTGCGCCGGGACGCCGCGGCCGAGGACGTCCCCTCGGACCTCGACGACCTCCCGTTCTGACGACCCGATAGGAGCTCATCCAGACATGCCTCCCGCCCGATCCCGCAGCAGCAAGCGCGACGACTACTACCGCGACCGCCGCCGGCGCAAGGTCTGCGCGTTCTGCGCCGACAAGACGCCCCAGATCGACTACAAGGAGGTCAGCCGCCTGCGGCGCTACCTCTCCGAGCGGGCCAAGATCGAGCCGCGCCGCAAGACCGGCACCTGCGCCGCGCACCAGCGCGAGCTCGCGGTCGCCCTGAAGCGGGCCCGCCACGTGGCGCTGCTGCCGTACGCCCCCCAGCACCTCCGGCCCTGATCCGCGGCCCGCGCGCCCGCCGGCCGAGCGCAGGGTGATTGTCGGGCTTCTCCTCGCCGCCGGCGGCTTCGGCGCCGGCGTCTTCGGCTCGCTCCTCGGCCTTGGGGGCGGGATCCTCATCGTCCCGCTGCTCACCGTGGGCTTCGGCCTCCCCTTTCGCGTGGCGGTCGGGGTCAGCCTCGTCTGCGTGATCGTGACGAGCAGCGCCGCCGCCGGGGTCTTCTTGGAGCGCCACGTCGCCAACCTCCGCCTCGGGATGGTGCTCGAGGTGTTCACGGCGAGCGGCGCGCTGCTGGGCGGCCTCATCGCGTTCGCGCTGCCGGAGCAGCTGCTCGCCGGGCTCTTCGCGGGCCTGCTCGCCTACACGGCGATCTCGATGCTGCGCCGCGGCCGGGCGGCGCCCGCCCCGTCGACCCCGCCGGCCCCTCCCGCCGGTGAGCCGGGATTGGCGGGCGATGGCCGGCCCGTCGCCGGCGTGGATCCTGGGTCGCTCTCCCTGGCCGACGAGATCGCGGGTCCAGGGTACCGGCCCCGCCGCCTGGTGGCGGGAGCGGGCGGGAGCCTCGGCGCCGGCATGGTGTCGGCCCTCCTCGGCGTCGGCGGGGGGATCGTGAAGGTGCCCTTGATGCACCTCGTGATGGGCGTGCCGCTCAAGGTGGCCACCGCGACCAGCAACCTGATGATCGGCGTCACCGCCGCCGCCTCGGCAATCGTCTACCTCGTCCGCGGGGGGATCGACCCGTACGTCGCCGGGCCGACGGCGGTCGGGGTCTTCGTGGGGGCCATGGTCGGCTCGCGCCTGGCGTCCAGGATCCACGTCGACCTGCTGCGCCTGCTCTTCGTCGGGGTGCTGGCGCTGACGGCCGTCCAGATGGCCCTGCGGGCGCTCGGATGAGCGCGGTCGCGGCGGACGGCGGCCGCGGGCCGGGCGGAGCGGCGCCCGCCAGAGGGGCGCCCGGCGGAGCGGGCGGCAATGCGCCCGCCGGCGTCGAGGCGCGCATCGCCCGCCTGCTGACGGTCGGCACGCGGCTCGCCATCGCGCTGCTGGCCGTGGGCAGCGTGCTCCTGGTGGCCGCCGGGATCTCGCCCCTCGCGTCGTCCTGGCCGCCGCTCGACATCGCGTCCCTGCCGGCCGACCTGCTCGCGCTGCGACCGGAGGGCTTCCTGTGGCTCGGGCTCCTGGTGACCATCGCGACACCGCTGCTGCGGGTGACCGCGGCCACGCTCGGCTTCGCCCGGGCCGGGGAGCGCCGGATGGTCATCCTCGGGGTCGCGGTGCTGGTCGTCATCTGCCTGGCGGTCGTGGCCGGGGTCGCGGCGGGCTGAGCCGGTGGACCTCGCCATCCTCGCCGTGTCGCTCGTCGTCATCCTCGTGGGCGCGGAGCTGTTCACGAACGGCGTGGAGTGGTTCGGGCAGCGCCTGAACCTCGCCGAGGGCATGGTCGGGAGCGTGCTCGCGGCGGTCGGAACCGCGCTCCCGGAGACGATGATCCCGTTGATCGCGATCGTCTTCGCCGGGTCCGACACGGCCGACGAGGTCGGGATCGGGGCGATCCTCGGGGCGCCGTTCATGCTGGCCACGCTCGCGATGTTCGTGACGGGGATCGCGATGCTTGCCTTCCGCGGCCGGCGCTCCAGCGGCACGGAGGCCCGCGTGGACATCGGGCTGGTGGCGCGTGACGCGCGGGCCTTCGTGGTCGGCTATGCCGTGGCGATCGGTGCCGCGTTCCTGCCGCCGGAGCTCAGCCGCTACTCGTGGCTCGTCGCCATCGCCCTCGTAATCCTCTACATCGTGTACGTCCGGGGCCACCTGCGGGAGGAGCGCGACGCGGAGCTGGCCGATCCGGAGCCGCTCCGGCTCAAGCGCCTCGACCGGTCGCGCCGGCTCCTGCCGGACGAGCCGCCGCGGATCTGGGTCGTCGTCCTGCAGGTCGTGGTCGCCCTCACCTGCATCGTCGTCGGGGCCGCCTTCTTCGTGGGCGCCGTGGACCGGGTCGCACTGGGTCTCGGCGTGGACGAGACGCTCCTCGCCCTGGTCATCGCCCCCATCGCCACCGAGCTCCCCGAGAAGTTCAACAGCGTGATCTGGGTGCGCCAAAGCAAGGACAACCTCGCCCTCGGCAACATCACGGGGGCGATGGTCTTCCAGAGCGCGATCCCGCCGTCCATCGCCCTGGTCTTCGCCCCCGAGGCGTGGACGGTCGGCGGCGGCAGCGCGATCGCGTTCCTGTCGGCGGGCATCGCCGTCGCGTCGCTGCTGGCGATCGTCCTGCCCGCCGTGCGCCGGCGGCGCCTGACCTCCGGCGGGCTCATGCTCGGCGGCGTGTTCTACCTCGGCTACCTCGCGATCGTCGTGGGGACGATGGCGGGGGTCGGCTGACCCGCCGTCCGCTGCGGCGATACCGTTCGGCGCCAACTCGGCCCGCGGCGCCGACGCCGTCCGGCGTCGGCCGCCTCGCGGTCCGGCGCGGAGGCCGGGTCTATACTCGGGAGGCGGCCGCAGGGGCGCGCCGCCCCGACGGGACCACGCGAAGGAGCCGACCCGATGCTCACCCAGAAGCCCGCCGCCGAGGCCGCCGCGAGCGCGGCCGGGGCGCCCGCCGACCCGGCGTCGCTCATCTGCCTGTTCGAAGGCCGCTACGTCCCGCTGGGCGAGGCGAACGTCAGCATCATGACCCACGCCTTCATGTACGGGACGGCCGTCTTCGAGGGGATCCGGGCCTACTGGAACGTGGACCGGGGCCAGCTGTATGCGCTCAAGTTGCGCGAGCACATGGAGCGGATCCGCAACTCGGCGAAGGTGCTCCTCATGGCGGACCTCCCCTCCGTGGACCAGCTGACGGCGGAGGCGCTCGAGGTGCTGCGCCGGAACGCGTTCCACGAGGACGCCTACGTGCGGCCGTCCTTCTACAAGAGCACCCAGGCGATCGGCGTCAAGCTCCACGGCCTGGACCACCGCTACTACATCCTGGCCCTGCCGTTCGGCGACTACGTGGACACGACGGTCGGGGTCAAGGTCGGGACCGTCTCGTGGCGCCGCACGGCGGACCCCGCGATCCCGTCCCGCGCCAAGATCGTGGGCAGCTACGTGAACCCCGCGTTCTCCAAGTCGGAGGCGCTCCTCAACGGCTACGACGAGGCCCTCGTCCTGACCGAGGACGGCCACGTCTCCGAGGGCTCGGCCGAGAATATCTTCGTGATCCGGGACGGCGTCGTGCTGACCCCGCCGGTGACCGACGACATCCTCGAGGGGATCACGCGGGCCGGGATCATGGAGATCTGCGCCGAGCTCGGCTTCCGCGTCGTGGAGCGCACGATCGACCGCTCGGAGATCTACGTCGCCGACGAGGCGTTCTTCTGCGGCACCGGCGCCCAGATCAGCCCGATCATCGAGGTCGACCGGCGGCCGGTCGGCGGCGGCGCGGTGGGCCCGATGACGAAGCAGATCAAGGACCGCTACTTCGACATCGTCCGGGGCAACGTCCCCGCGTATGCCCACTGGGTGACGCCGGTCTTCCCGGGCTGAGCGCGCGGCCGGGCGGCCACCGGCAGGGCGGCCAGCGGCCGGGCGGCAGCCGGCGGGGCGGCCCGGCGAGGGCTCACCCCTACGGGCTGCCGGGGATCGCCAGCGCGGGGGTTGCCGTGCCCTGCACCACCACGATGTCGGCGCGCACGGTGGGACCGACCTTGGGCACGACGGTGACGCCGAAGAGCGCCTCGAGCCGGGCCACGGTCTTCGGGAAGGACGTCTCCGCCCCGTTGTAGGCCTCGACGATGGTGGTCGCGACGACGGCCTTGCGCGCCTGGCCGCGGGGAGCCGAGGCGGCGAAGCCCTCGTAGTCGAGGTACTCGGCGAGCGTGGTGGCGCGGTCGGGCTCGCCGGTGCTGGTCACGACCCACGTCACGGCGCCCTCCTCGGCGATCGCCTGGCGCTGCGCTTGCTCGCGCGGGTCGAAGTCGAACGCCCCGGCTGCCGCCTGGCGGATGCGCGCCACGTCGGCCTGCAGGACGTAGACGCCGTTCACGTAGCCCTCGCTGCCGTAGTAGGGGGGCGTGAAGACGAAGGACCGGACGTTCCCGATGTCGATCCGCCGGGCGAGCCCGATCAGCTCCGGCAGCCGGGCGACGGGGAAGTCGGTCTTGACCGCGCCCTTCGTCGCGGCGACGAGCTCGGAGAGGACGTCCGGGCGGGCGAGCGTGGCGAAGTCCGCCTGCTGGCGCAGCGAGAGGATGACGCGCTGCTGACGCGCCGCGCGGTCGAAGTCCGACGACCCGTGGCGCGACCGCGCGTAGACGAGCGCCTGGCTGCCGCTCATGTGCTGGACGCCGGTCGGGATGTAGACGCGGAGCATCCCCTTGTCGCCGGGGTAGGAGTCGTCGACGACCGGCACCTGGACGTTGACCGTGACCCCGCCGAGGGCGTCGACGACCCGCTGGAAGCCGGTGAAGTCGACCTCGACGAAGTACTGGATGTCGATCCCGTAGAGCCCGCCGAGGGTGTCCTTGAGCGCCCGGTAGCCGCTGAGCTTGCCGCCCGGGAAGAGGTCCGGCCGGGCGCGGGCCTGCTGGAAGAGGGCGTTGATCTTGCGGTTCCAGGTGGGGCCGAAGACCGAGCGCGCCGGGACGTTGGGCAGCGGGATGCCCGTGGTGTCGCGGGGCAGGCTGAACATCGCGACCTGGCCCGTCGTCGGGTCGATGCTGGCGACGATGAGCGTGTCCGTGTTGTAGGAGCCCTCGTGGGGACGCCGGTCGGATCCGATCAGCAGCACGTTGAGGCGGCCCTTGCCGTCCCACGGGGGGAGCGTCGCGTCGTCCGGGACGTCGGTCGCGTTGGGCGGCGGCGTCCCGAGCGGCGTCTCGGTGGGGCCGGCGCCGACGTCGGGCGAGGCGCCCGCGGCGTCGGTCGGCTCGGGGGACGCATCGCCCTCGCCTGCGGGGTTGAAGATCCCGTTGACGAGGTCGAGCGCCTGCATGTCGTAGTAGGCGACCGCCGCGTGGGCGCCGCCCATGACGAGGACGACGGCCAGGAGCCCGGCCACGGAGAGCGGGGCGAGGACGCTCCGCGAGGGACCCAGCCGCCCGCTCGCCCCCTCGTCCCAGCGGTTCAGGAAGGCGGTGACGCGATAGGCGTCGACGGCGGCGACGATGCGGTACACGAGGGCCACGACGTTGCCGGCGAAGATCCCCAGCAGCACCGGCGGCTGGAGCACCACGCCCACCACCTCGACCTGGTAGGCCAGCGTGACGCCCAGCATGAACGCGAGGACCAGGAAGGGCGGCGCGGCGAACGCGACGGCGCGGTACCACGCTCCCGCGTAGGCGTGGCCGAGGCCGGGGAAGAGAACCGACAGGAAGGCGGCAGTGAAGGCCGAGCGCTCGCGGCGCCGTGGTTCCTGCGGGCGGTTCATCGCGGGTAGGATAGGGGGAACCTCCGTGAAGCGTGTCCGAGGTGCTGTGACGGCCGGTGGCGCCGCCGCGTGACGCCGGGCCGCCCGCGGGGCGCAACCCCCGTCCCTCCAACCGAGGCCCGATGTTCGACCCCGTCAGCAGCAAGCCCGACCTCGTGGCCCAGGAGCACGAGATCCTCGCCCTCTGGCGTGAGCGCCGCACGTTCGCGCGCCTGCGCGCCCAGAACGCGGGCGGCCCGCGCTGGAGCTTCCTCGACGGGCCGATCACGGCGAACAACCCGATGGGCGTCCACCACGCCTGGGGCCGCACGTACAAGGACGTCTTCCAGCGATTCCACGCCATGCTCGGCGAGGACCAGCGCTGGCAGAACGGGTTCGACTGCCAGGGCCTGTGGGTGGAGGTCAACGTCGAGAAGGACCTGGGGTTCACGTCGAAGCGGGACATCGAGGAGCACGGGATCGCGGCGTTCGTGAGTCTCTGCAAGCAGCGCGTCCTCACGTTCGCCGCGCGCCAGACCGAGCAGTCGGTGCGCCTGGGCTACTGGATGGAATGGAACGACCCCGACGAGCTGCGCCACCTGCGGGACCAGCTGGCCGCCGATCCCACCCGGGTCATGACCCTCCAGGGGACGCAGGGCCCGGTCACCGACACGGCGGAGATGCTCGTCGGGCGCCTCGGGATGCCCGAGCTCGGGGGCTCGTACTTCACGTTCAGCAACGAGAACAACGACCTGATCTGGGCCTTCCTCGCCGAGTGCCATCGGCGGGGTTGGCTCTACAAGGGCCACGACACGATGCCGTGGTGCCCGCGCTGCGGCACCGGGCTGTCGCAGATGGAGATGAACGAGGGCTACGCCGACCGCGAGGACCCCGGCCTGACGATCCGGCTGCCCCTCCTCGACAGGCCCGGCGAATCCCTCCTCGTGTGGACCACCACGCCCTGGACGCTCGCGGCCAACGTCGCCGCGGCGGTCGGGCCGGAGGTGCGCTACGTTCGCGTTCGGCAGGGCGACCAGGAGTTCTGGCTCGGCAAGGGGACGCTGCGCCAGGCGCTCGTCGGCCCGTTCCGGGTGCTCGAAGAGCGTGCCGGCTCGGAGCTCGAGGGCTGGCGCTACGCCGGGCCGTTCGACGACCTGCCGGCCGTCCGGGAAGCCTTCGGCGAGGCCGGCTACGAGCACCGCGTGGTGACCTGGACCGAGGTCGGCGAGGAGGAGGGCACCGGGATCGTCCACCTCGCCCCCGGCTGCGGCGCAGAGGACTACCAGCTCGGCGCCGCGCTCGGCCTGCCCGTCATCGGGCCGATCGACGAGGACGGTCGCTACTACCCGGGCTTCGGCTGGCTGGCGGGACGCGAAGCTCCGGCCGCGACCGAGGCGATCGTGGACGACCTCGAGCAGCGCCAGCTCTTCTATCACCTCGAGCCCTACACGCACCGCTACCCGCACTGCTGGCGCTGCGGGACGCCACTCCTCTTCCGGCTCGTGGACGAGTGGTACATCAGCATGGGTCCCGTGTACGACCGCCCCCGGTCGGAGCTGTCGACGCCGGAGGTCGACGCGAGCCTGCGGTACCAGATCATGGAGGTGGTCGACCAGATCCGGTGGATCCCGGGCTTCGGTCACGAGCGGGAGCTCGACTGGCTCCTCAACATGCACGACTGGATGATCAGCAAGAAGCGGTACTGGGGGCTCGCCCTGCCGATCTACGACTGTGCCGCGTGCGGAACCTTCGACGTGGTCGGCGGTCGAAACGAGCTGCGCGAGCGGGCGGTCGCCGGTTGGGACGTGCTGGGGGGCCACACCCCGCACCGGCCGTACGTCGACGCGGTGCAGATCGCGTGTCCCGGCTGCGGGGCGCCGGTCTCGCGGATCCCCGACGTGGGCAACCCCTGGCTCGACGCCGGGATCGTGCCGTTCTCCACGCTCCACTACCGCGAGGCACCGGATCACTGGCAGCGCTGGTTCCCGGCGGACTTCATCACCGAGAGCTTCCCTGGCCAGTTCCGCAACTGGTTCTACTCGATGCTGGCGATGAGCACCGTCCTGCGCCGCGAGCCGCCGTTCCGGACGATCTTCGGGTACGCGACGCTCTTCGGCGAGGACGGCCGCCCCATGCACAAGAGCTGGGGCAACGCCATCGAGTTCGACGAGGCCGCCGAGCGGATGGGCGTCGACGTCATGCGCTGGACGTACGCCAACGCGCGGCCCGATGACAACATCCTCTTCGGCTGGCACGCGGCGGACGAGGCGCGGCGCGAGCTCCTCGTCCTGTGGAACGTCTACGCGTTCTTCGTCACGTACGCCAACCTTGCGGGCTGGACGCCGGCCACGGCCGCGCCGCCGGTGGCGGAGCGACCGGTCCTCGACCGCTGGATCCTGTCGCGCCTCGCGGGGCTCGCCGCCCGGGTCGAGGATCGCCTGGCGGACTACGACACCGACGCCGCCGCGGCCTCCGTCTCGCGGTTCATCGACGAGCTCTCCACGTGGTACCTCCGCCGCAGCCGGCGCCGTCTCTCGCGCGCGGCCGCGGGGGCGGACCGCTCGGCGGCCTTCGCCACGTTGCACGCGGCGCTGGTGGGGCTGGCCCGGGTGATCGCCCCGATGCTGCCGTTCGTGTCCGAGACGCTCCACCAGAACCTCGTCGTTCGGGGCGGCGTCGAGGCGCCCGACAGCGTCCACCTCACGCGCTGGCCGACCGCCGACCTCGCCGGCCTCCGCGACCCGCGCCTCGAGGAGGGGATGGCGCTCGCCCACCGCGCGGTGGACCTCGCGCGCACGCTGCGCTCGCAGGCCGGCCTGCGGACCCGCCAGCCGCTGGCGCGGCTCTGGATCGCCCTCCCGGGCCAGGACCACCCGGAGGTCAGGGCGCTGCTGGGGATCGTCGCCGACGAGGTCAACGTGAAGGAGATCCTGCGGATCGGCGATGGCTCGGAGATGGTCGAGCGCCGCGTGAAGCCGCTCCTCCCGAAGATCGGCCGGAAGCTGGGCCCCGCGATCCCGGCCGTGATGGCCGCCGCGCGCGATGGGCGCTTCGAGATCCGCGCCGACGGCTCCGTAGAGCTCGCGGGCGTGGTGCTGGCACCCGACGAGGTGGAGATCCTCGCCTCGCCCCGTCCGGGCACCGCCGTCGCCCACGACGAGGGTCTCGTGGTGGTCATCGACACCGAGCTGACCGACGCGCTGCGGGCAGAGGGCGACGCCCGCGAGCTGCAGCGGGCCGTGCAGGACCTCCGGCGAGACGCCGACCTGGAGCTCGACGACCGGATCGACCTGGTCGTCAGCCTCGACGAGGCCGCCGCCGCCATCCGCCCGCACCTGGCCACCATGGCCGCCGAGACGCTCGCCGCGTCGGTGACCGAGGGCCCGCTCCCGGCGGGCTGGCCGAGCGCCACGGTCGCCCTCGGGGCGACGAGCGCGGGGATCGCCATCCAACGGCACGGCGGAGAGGCGGCATGACGGAGGCCAGCGTGCCCGGCGGCGCCGACGTCGCAGAAGGGGCCGCCGGGACGACCGCCGACGTGGCCCCGGCCGCCGTGACGACCGCCGACCCGGCCCGGGCGGCGCGGATGCGCCACTGGGTCGTCTTCTTCGCCATCGCCGGCGGGGTCATCGTCCTCGACCAGCTCGTGAAGACCTGGGTCGTCTCGAACTTCCAGTTCGGCGAGGTGGTCGACGTGCTGGGCGAGTGGCTCCGGATCTGGTACGTGCAGAACACCGGCGCGCTCTTCGGGCTGTTCCGCGACCAGGCGGTCCTGTTCGCGGTGCTGAGCATCGGCGTCATGGCCCTCATCGTCTGGTACCACGGCCGGGCGATCGCCGGCAGCGGCTGGCTGGCGACCGTGGCCCTCGGACTGCTGCTCGGCGGCGCCGTCGGCAACTTCATCGACCGCGCCCGCTTCGGGTACGTCGTCGACTTCGTCGACATGGGCATCCCAGGAGGCTGGCGCTTCTACACCTGGAACGTGGCCGACGCCGCGATCACCGTCTCGATCCTCCTGCTCCTCGCGATGGTGGTCCTGCCACCCGGCCGTCGCGAGACCCGCGCCGGATGACCGAGCTGCGCCTCGTCGTCCCGGCCGGCGGCGGCGGGCGTGTCGACCGGTTCGCCGCCGACCTGTCCGGCCTCTCGCGGAGCCGCGTCCAACGCCTCATCTCCGAGGGCCGCGTGACCAGCGACGGGCAGCCGGTGAAGGCCAACACGATCGTCCCGTCGGGGGCGGTGCTCGTCATCGACGTCCCGCCCCCGGAGCCCGCGGGGATCGAGCCGGAGGCGATCCCCCTCGACGTCGTCTTCGAGGACGCCGACGTCGTGGTCATCGACAAGCCGGCCGGCCTGGTCGTGCACCCGAGCCCCGGGCACTGGTCGGGGACGCTCGTGAACGCGCTCCTCGCCCGGGACACCGCCTACGGCGGCATCGCCGGGGTCGAGCGGCCGGGCATCGTCCACCGCCTCGACCGCGACACGTCCGGCCTGCTGATGGTCGCCAAGACCGATGCCGCCCAGACGAGCCTGATGGCCCAGCTCAAGGCCCGGCGCGTGAAGAAGACCTACCTGGCACTCGTGCAGGGGGGCGTCCAGGCCGCGGTCGGGCGCATCGAGGCTCCGATCGGGCGCGACCCGAAGAACAGGATGCGGATGGCGGTAACGCCCGACGGCCGGCAGTCCGTGACTGGGTACCGGGTCCGCGAGCGCTTCGCGGGCTGGACGCTCCTCGAGCTCGACCTGGTGACCGGGCGGACCCACCAGATCAGGGTCCACCTCGCCGCCCTCGGCCACCCCGTGGCGGGCGACCCCGTCTACGGGACCGGGACCGCACGACGCGGCCCCGACGGCCTCGGCCGGCTCTTCCTCCACGCCTGGCGCCTGGTGTTCGCGGCGCCCGCCACGGGCGACCTGGTGCGCCTCGAGGCGCCCCTGCCGGCCGAGCTGGAACGGGTGCTCGAAGGGCTCCGGGAGGCGGCCGCGGACGTCCCGCCTCGCCCGCCCGACCTCGACGAGTCCAGGCGATGAGGGCCCCGCGATGAGTGTCCAGCGATGGGGGCCGGGCGACGGGGGCCCGGCGATGGGGGCCCGGCCGTGAGCGAGCAGCCGCTGGGGGCGGCCCCGGCGCCCGACGATCCGCTCGCGGGAACTCCCAGCGCCGGCGCGCCGGGGGCGCTCCTCGTCGTCGTCTCCGGCCCGTCCGGGGTCGGCAAGGACACGATCATCGAGGCGCTCCGGGAGCGGCCCCGCGACCCCGACTACCACTACGTGGTGACGTGCACCACGCGACCGCCGCGCCCGGGGGAGGTCGACGGGGTCAGCTACCACTTCCTGACCCGAGAGCGGTTCACCGCGCTGCGCGACGCGGGCGCCTTCCTCGAGTGGGCCGAGGTCCACGACAACTGGTATGCGACCCCGCGGGCCGAGGTCCGGCGGGCGCTGGCCGGCGGCCACGACGTCATCCTGAAGATCGACGTCCAGGGGGCCGCCGCCGTGAAGTCGCTGGTCGACGAGGCGCTGCTGGTCTTCGTGGTCCCACCCTCGCTGGAGTCGCTCTTCCGGCGCCTGCGCGCCCGGGCGACCGAGACCGCGCAGCAGCTGGAGCTGCGCCAGCGGAACGCCGCCATCGAGCTGGCGCGCGCGGGCGACTACGACCACGTCGTCGTCAACGAGGACGGCCAGGTCGAGCGAACGGCGCAGCGGATCGACGCGATCATCCGGGCCGAGCGCAGGCGGCACCCGGACCGCCGCGTCGTCGTCTGACCCCGATGGACCCGGGCGACCCGAGCGCCCCGGCCCCCAGTGGCGCGGCCGCGTACGACCTGGGGCTCGTCCCGGAGCAGCCGCCGGCCCGCTGCGTCGAGGTCGCGATCGACGCCACCGGCATCGCCGGCTCGCGCACGTGGTCCTACGCGGTCCCCGGGGCGCTCGGGGACGTCGCCGCCGGCGAGGCCGTGCTCGTCGAGTGGGGCCGCCGGCGAGCGCTCGGCATCATCCTGGGGGACGCCGAGCCGCCCGAGGGCATTGCCCGCCGGCCGCTCTCGGCGCGGGTCCGGGCCGACGGCCCGCTCCTGCCGCCCCTCTCGCTGGCCCTGGCACGCGGCATCGCGGAGCACTATCTCGCACCCTCGGCGCTGGTGATCCGGGCGATGCTGCCGCCCGGCCTCCTGGAGCGGCTCGACCTGGTCGCCACCGCTCTCGGGCGACCCCTGCCGGACGACGACGGCGCGACCGTGGCCCTGCTCGACGCGCTCGCCACCGGCCCGCGACCCCTGCGCGCCCTGCCCGTGGCGGAGAGCCGGCCGGCGGCCCTGCGCCGCCTGCGGTCGCTGGAGCGAGCCGGCCGGGTGCACCTTGAGTGGGCCCTCGGGGCGGCGGGGGCGCTGCCGCGCTACGAGCGCTGGGCCACCGCGACCCCGGAGGGCGTGGCCGCCGCGGCAGGGACGCGTCCGCGCGACGGGCGCGCGCTGGGTCCCCGCCAGCAAGGCGTCCTCGACGAGCTCGTCCCCGCCGGCGAGGCGGGCATCGCCGCGGCGGCCCTCGCCGGCCGGCACGGCTCGGGCAGCCTCGCCTCGCTGGCCCGGCGGGGCCTTGTCGACCTCGCGACCCGCGAGCGCGCACGCGATCCGCTGGCGGCGCGAGCGGCGGGGCGCCGCGGCTCGCGACCCTCGGGCGCGGTCCTCTCGCCGGCGCAGGCCGCCGCGTTGGCGACCGTCACCGCGGCCCTGGAGGCACGCGACCCGACGCCCCTCCTGCTCGACGGGCCGACGGGCGCCGGCAAGACGGCCGTGTATGCCGAGGCGATCGCGACCTGCCTCGCCGCCGGCCGTCCGGCCCTCGTCCTCGTCCCGGAGATCGCCCTGGCCCTTCCGCTGGTGGACCGCCTGCGAGCGGACCTCGGGGCGGAGGTCGCCGTCGTCCACTCGGGCCTGGGCGAGGGTGAGCGCGCCGACGCCTGGCGCCGGATCCGGGCGGGTGCCGTCGACGTGGTCGTCGGCACGCGGACGGCGGTCCTCGCCCCGCTGGCGGAGGTGGGCCTGGTCGTCGTCGACGAGGAGCATGAGGCGACCTACAAGAGCGACCGCACACCGCGCTTCCAGGCCCGCGACCTCGCGGTGCGCCTGGCGGCCCTCGCCGGCGCCGCGGTGATCCTGGGGAGCGCGACGCCGTCGGTGGAGTCGGAGGGCCGGGCGCGCCTCGGCACGTATCGCCGGGCGACGCTCCCGGAGCGCGTGGCCGGCGAGCCGCCCACCGTCGAGCTCGTGGACCTGCGCGAGGAGCTCGCGGCCGGGAACCGGGCACTGGTCTCGGCGCGACTGGCCGCCCGCCTGGCCGCGCTGGACCGCGACGCCGGCGATCGGGCGATCCTCGTCATCAACCGCCGGGGGGCCGCGTCGGCGGTGCTCTGCCGCGACTGCGGCCACGTCCAGGCCTGCCCCGAGTGCACCCGGCCCCTCGTCTTCCACCATGCCGGCATGACCCTCCGCTGCCACCACTGCGGGGCGGCGACGCCGATGGCGTCCCGCTGTCCCGCGTGCGGCTCGCCGCGCATCCGCTACCTGGGCGGCGGCACGGAGCGCCTGGAGGCCGAGGTGCGCGACCGCTTCCCGGGCCTCCGCGTGGGCCGGCTCGACCGCGACGTGGTCGAGCGGCGCGGCGCCGCCGAGCGGGTGGTGGACGCCTTCACGGATGGGAGCCTCGACGTGCTGGTCGGGACGAGCCTCGTCACCAAGGGCCTCGACATCCCAGAGGTCACCCTGGTCGGCGTCGTCTCGGCGGACGTCGCCCTGACGCTGCCGGACGAGCGCGCGGCCGAGCGCACCTACCAGCTCCTCGCCCAAGCGATCGGCCGGGCCGGACGGGGGGCCCGCGCCGGCCACGCGATCGTGCAGACGTACCAGCCGGAGCACCCGGCGATCCGGGCGATCGTGACCGGCGAGTCGGCCGCCTTCTACGACGCGGAGCTCGCCGCGCGCGAGCGCTTCGGGGCACCGCCCTTCGGTGCCACCATCAAGCTGACGGTCGGCCTCGAGGATCGCGACGCCGCGCGGGACGCCGGGCGCGAGATGGCGGAGCGCCTGCGGACGCGGGCGGCGGAGCGCGGGATCGCGGCGCAGGTGGCCGGCCCGGCGCCCGCGTACGTGCCGCGTCGCGCGGGTCGCTGGCGCTTCAACGTGGTGATCCGCTCGGCCGATCCCCGCCGCCTGCTCGACGGCGACCCCGGGCCGCCCTGGTCCGTGGACGTCGACCCCGAGAGCCTTCTCTAGCCGGCCGAGGGGTCGCGAGGCCGCGCTGGGAGGGTCCGGACGCCTCTTGGCCGATGGGGCCCAGTGACCGAGAATGGCACTCCGAAGGAGGATCCGAGCGATGACCGACGTGACGAGTCCAACCCCCAGAACGAGCCGACCCCGGAGGGCGAGCCGACCCCGGAGGTCGCCGGCGCGCCGCCGGCCGCGCCCGACGGTGGATGGGAGCCGGGCGGCGAGGCCCACGGCACGCAGTCCCGGGAGTGGCTGACCCAGCTCCAGCACATGATCGACCGCGTCGCGGCGGAGGCCGCGCCCGTCGCCCGCGACGTCGCCGCGAAGGCGGCCGAGCTCGCCGCGGTGGCGGGCGAGAAGGCGGGCCCCCTGGCGCGACGGGCGGCGGAGGTCACCGAGGACGTCGGGACCAGGGTCGCCGAGCGCTCCCGCCGCTTCGCGGATGATGTCCGGCACCGCGGAGCCGAGGGCGGCGGGCCGCCGCCCGACGCGGCGACCGACGCCGCGGCAAACACCCTGCACGACGCCCCGGCCGACGTCCCCGCGCCCGACGCGCCGCCGGAGGAAACGCCGGGCGAGCCGCCCGCCTGATCGGCCGGGAGGGCCGCCGTATGCGGTCCCGTATACTCGCGGCATGAGCGTCCTCCCGATCCTCACGCTCGGCGATCCCCGGCTGCGCCTCAGGGGCGAGCCGGTCGAGAGCTTCGGCAAGCTGCTGGCCCACCTCCTCGACGACCTGACCGACACCATGCGCAACGCGCCCGGCGTCGGGCTGGCGGCGCCCCAGCTGGGCGAGCCGCTCAACGTGGCCGTGGTCGAGGTCGGGGATCGGCTCCTCGAGCTCGTCAACCCGCGGATCGTCCGCGCGGAGGGCGACGACCGCGACCTCGAGGGGTGCCTCTCCATCCCGGGGTTCGTGGCCTACGTCACGCGCCGGGAGCAGGTCTGGGTCGTCGCCCAGAACCGGGCCGGCCGCAAGTACAAGGCGGGCGGCAGCGGGCTCCTGGGCCGGGCCCTGCAGCACGAGCTCGACCACCTGCAGGGCAAGCTCTACATCGACTACCTGGCGTCGCCGGACGATCTCATCCCGGTCGGCCGCGGCGGCGACGACGAGGACGAGGAGGACGTCGACGCCGAGCTTGAGCGCCGCGGGATCGACCCGCAGAAGGCGAAGGCGGCCTCGCGCGGCTGACGTGGAGCGCGCCCGGACGGTCTTCTTTGGGTCGGGTGCCTTCGCCGTCCCGCTCCTCGACGCGGTCCTCGCCGCCCCGGAGCTGACGCTCGTCGGCGTCGTCACCGCGCCGGCGCGCCCTTCCGGCCGGCGCGCCGAGCCCGCACCGACGCCGGTCGCGACGCGGGCCGGGCTCCTCCGCGTCCCTCTGCTGCAGCCCGGGCGCCTGCGGGAGCCGTCGTTCCTCGAGGCCTTCGCCGGCTTGGAGCCCGACGTGGGCGTCCTGGCCGACTACGGCAAGCTCCTGCCGAGCCAGGTGCTCGACCTGCCGCCCCACGGGATCCTCAACCTCCACCCGTCTCTCCTGCCGCGCCACCGGGGCGCCACGCCGATCCCCGCGGCGATCCTCGCCGGCGACCGCGAGACGGGCGTCTCGCTGTTCCGCATGGACCCCGGCATGGACACGGGCCCGCTCGTGGCGGTCGAGCGCACGACGCTCGATCCCGGCGCGGATGCCCCGGAGGTCGAGGAGCGGCTGGCCGCGCGGGCCGCGAGCCTCCTGCTCCGCTCGATCGGCCCGTACCTGCGCGGGGATCTCGTCGAGCGGGACCAGCCGGAGGAGGGCGTCTCCGTCACGCGGCCGCTGGCCCGCGACGACGGGCGCCTCGATCCGGGCCGGCCGGCGGCGGTGCTCGAGCGCCAGGTCCGCGCGCTGCGCCCGTGGCCCGGGACCTTCGTGGAGACCGGCGACGGTCGCCTGGCCGTGCTCCGGGCCGCGGTCGGGGAGGGGAGCGCGGGCGACGTGCCGGGAGTCGTCGTGGCCGACGGGCCCGGCCTCGCCCTCGCGACGGCCGAAGGCCGGCTCCGGCTCCTGGAGGTGCGGCCGGCCGGGGGGCGCAGCATGGACGGCGCGGCGTACCGGAGGGGACGCCCGGGCGTGGTCGGCGCGCGAGTGGCCAGGGCGCGGGTACGATGATCTCCCGATGACCGAGTCCATGATCGCCCCCGCTCCCACCCGCGCCCGCGGGGTGCCCGCCGCCCCGGCCGCACGCGACGCGCGGCCCGGCATCGGCGGGCTGGCCACGGAGGAAGTGGCGGCGCTCGTCGTCGAGCTCGGTGAGCCCGCCTTCCGCGCCCGGCAGCTGTCGGACGCGGCGTGGCGCTCGCCGGCTTCCGGCTGGGACGAGGTGTCGACCCTCGGCCGGCCCCTGCGGGCCGCGCTCGAGGCACGGGTCCGCTTCGACACGGTCGCCGCGACCACCGTCCGGGCGGCGGACGCCGGCGCGACCGAGAAGGCGCTCCATCGCCTGTCGGACGGCCGGCTCGTCGAGTCGGTCCTGATGCACTATCCCGCCGGCGCCGGGCGCCGCGAGCGGAACACGCTCTGCATCAGCAGCCAGGCGGGGTGTGCGGTCGGCTGCCCCTTCTGTGCGACGGGTGAGCTCGGCTTCGAACGCGACCTCGAGGTTGCCGAGATCGTCGACCAGGCGCGCCATGCCCGCCGGCGACTGGAGGCGGCGGATCGGCACCTCTCGAACCTCGTCTTCATGGGGATGGGCGAGCCCCTCCTCAACCTCGACGCCGTCCTCGCGGCGGCGGCCGCGATCACCGATCCCGCCCGCTTCGGGTTGGGCGCGCGGCACCTCACCGTCTCCACCTCGGGCGTCGTCCCGGCCATCGAGCGGCTGACCCGGCTCCGGCCGCAATGGACGCTCGCCATCAGCCTCCACGCCGCCCGGGACCCGCTCCGGGACCTCCTGGTTCCCCTCAACCGGCGCTGGCCCGTGGCGGACGTCGTCGCCGCCGCCCGCGCCTACGGGGAGGCGACGGGCCGCCGCCTCAGCTACGAGTACGTGATGATCGACGGGATCAACGACACCCCGGCCGACGCCGACGCCGTCGTCCACCTGCTGCGCGGGTCGGGCGCCCACGTGAACTGCATCCCGATGAACCCGGTCGCCCACACGCCGTGGCGCGCCAGCCCGACCGCGCGGATCGCCCTCTTCGCCGAGCGGCTGCGCGCCGGCGGCCTGGGGGTCACCGTCCGCCGCAACCGTGGCCAGGAGGTCGGCGCGGCCTGCGGCCAGCTGGCCGCCGAGCAGGCCGGCGAGCCGCCGGCGCCCGTGGTGGCCCGACGGCGCGAGCGGCTGGTCGCCGAATCGGCCGCCGCGCTGCGCGGCGAGCGGAGCGCCGACCCGGCGCCGGCGGGGCTGGCCCACCCGACGCGCAGCCCCGGCCGGAGCACGCGGAGGGCGCGCTGATGGGCGACGGCCGCGCGATCATCGCCGCGAGCATCCTCAACGCCGACCTCGCCAACCTCGCCCGCGAGGTGCGACGGGCCGTCAAGGCCGGCGCGGACCGGATCCACCTCGACGTCATGGACGCCCGCTTCGTCCCGAACCTGACGTTCGGCTGGACGACGATCGCCCACCTGCGCCCGGTCACTAGGAACCCCTTCGACGCCCACCTGATGATCGCCGAGCCGGGTCGCTGGCTGGACGACTTCCTGGCGGCCGGCTGCAATTCCATCACGGTCCACATCGAGGTCGAGGAGCCGATCGAGCCGCTCCTGCGGCGGATCAAGGCCGCCGGGCGCGCGGCCGGGCTGGCGATGCGGCCCGGGACGCCGACGGCCGCGCTCGAGCCGTATCGCCACCTCCTGGACATCGTGATGGTCATGACGGTCGAGCCGGGCTTCGGCGGCCAGGTCTTCATGCGCGAGGTGGCCGAGGCGAAGATCCCGGCCGCGCGGCGCCTCCTCGCCGACAAGCCCTGGGGCGGCGAGGTCCACGTCGACGGCGGCGTGAGCCGCGAGACGGCCGAGATCGTCGGCGGCCTGGGGGCCGACGTGCTCATCGCCGGGACCGCGATCTTCGCCCGCGGCCGCAACCCCGCCCGCGAGGTGCGGCTTATGCGCGCCCTCGCCGACGAGGGCTTCGCCACCGAGCTGAACGACGGCGTCCCCCCCGCGCCGCGCGACCAGATGACGCTCCTGGCCAGCCTGCCGCGGCCCCTCGCGGAGCGGCTGCGCGACGAGGTCGAGGTGGCCGGCGTGCCGGTCGTGATGGTCCGCGGGGACGGCCCGGTCGGCCCGGACGGTGCTCGCCCGCTGGACCTCCTCGTGCCGCGGACCGCGGCGGCCTGGGTCGTGGAGCACTGCGGGGCCCGCCGGGACGAGCTGCTGGCGGCCGCCGCCGACGCCCGCGACTCCGGCTCGACCGCCGCCGAGGCTGGCGGCTCCGGCCCGCGCGGCGTCGTCCCGGACCAGCCCTGAATGCGGGCCCTGCTGCAGCGCGTCAGCCGAGCCGAGGTCCGCGTGGATGGCGCGGTGGTCGGGTCGATCGGGCGCGGGCTCCTCGTCCTGCTCGGCGTCGCTCCGGACGACACCCCCGACACCGCCGACGCGATGGCCCGCCGGATCGTCGAGCTGCGGATCCACCAGGATGCCGACGGGCGCACCAACCTGGCCCTGGCCGAGGTGGGGGGTGCCGTCCTCGCGGTGAGCCAGTTCACGCTGTACGCCGACACGCGGCGGGGGCGGCGGCCTGGCTTCACCGACGCGGCGCCGCCGGGCCATGCCGAGGCGATCTACGAGCGCTTCTGCGCGGCCCTCCGGGGGCTCGACGTGGAGACGGCTCGCGGGCGGTTCGGCAGGGCGATGGCGGTCGAGCTCGTCAACGACGGGCCGTTCACGATCTGGCTCGACTCGGCGGATCGCTGAGGCGCCGGACATGCGACGGCCCGGTCGCGGATCGCGAGCCGGGCCGGGGGAGCGAGCTGCCGGGCAGGACCCGGCGCGCGTCAGCGGGACTTCTTCGTCTGGGTCCGCTTGCAGCGGGTGCACACCAGCTTGCGGGTCACCACGCCACCCTCGACGACGGCCAGCGTCTGGAGGTTGGGCTGGTAGCGCCGGTGGGCACGGACGCGGTTCATCCCGCTCGACTGCGGGTTGAAGCCGCTCATCGCGACCTTGCCGCAGATCGCGCAGCTACGGGCCATCGGTTTCCTCAGGGTGCGGTGGCGTGATCTCGGGGCGGGCGGAGGCCCGCTGCTCGGGAGGCCGGCACGCCGAAGCGCCGCCGGAGCGCCCCCGGGGAGGCTGTATGCTAGCACATCGTTCCGCCGCCGCCCGCCCAGACCGGAGGTCCGTCCCGCATGCCCGATGCGCCCCCGCGTCCCGCCGTGCCGGGCCAGGCGATCGTGACGCGCCGGGCCCTCGTCGAGATCGTGCGGACCGCGGTTCTCGGCAGCTACGGCGTGATGGGGCTCGCCGAATCGTTCCTGGGCCGCCTCGGCCTGGGCCGCGCGCCGATCCGGGTGGGCCTCCGCCCGGACGTCACCGTGGACGTGCGGCTGACGATCGCCTACGGACTGCCGGTCGCGGAGGTTGCCCGCCAGGTCGACTCCGCCGTCCGCTACGCCCTCCGGCGTGCTCTCGGACGCGAGGTCGGCGCGGTGACCATCCACGTCGAAGGCCTCGCGTCGGGGCCGTTCACGACCCCGGGCGTGGCCGCCGGGAGGGCCGAGGCCGCGCCGGCCGCACCCGGCGAGGACGCCACGTAGGTGGTGCGGCTCGCCTGCGACGGCGCGGGGCTCCTCGAGGCGGTCCGCGCGGCGGTCGCGAACCTCGAGGCCCACGTCGACGAGATCAACGCCCTGAACGTCTTCCCTGTTCCGGACGGGGACACGGGCTCCAACATGGTCGCGACGTGTCGCGAGATGCTCGACTACGTGCGCGAGGACTCGAGCGTCGAGGCGGTCGCCGAGCGGCTGCGCGAAGGAGCCCTCTTCGGCGCCCGGGGCAACTCTGGGGTGATCCTGAGCCAGGTCGTCCGGGGGCTGGCGGAGGGCTTCGCGGGCAAGCGACGCTTCAACGGGCTCGACCTCGCACATGCGCTCGCGCTGGCGTCGACGGCGGCCTACGGCGCGGTCCCGCGCCCGGTCGAGGGCACGATGCTGACGGTGATCCGGGAGGCCTCCGCGGTCGCCGTCGAGACGGCCGAGCGCTCGAACGACCTCGAGGCGGTGCTGTGGTCGGCGACGCACGCCGCCGGGCGGGCGCTCGAGAAGACCCCGAGCCTCCTGCCCGTGCTCCGGGAGGCCGGCGTCGTGGACTCGGGCGGGGCCGGGCTCCTGCGGCTCTTCGAAGGAGCCCTCGCCTACGTGCGTGGCGAGGTCGTCGTCCCGGCCCGGGTCCGCGCGCCGCGGATGCCGAGCCCGACCACGACCGAGCACGCCCACGTCGAGACGGGCCACGGCTACGAGACCGTGTACCTGATCCATCCGTTCGCGGGGCAGCTGCTGGACCTCGACCGGATCCGCTCGTACCTCGTGCGCACCGGTGAGTCGGTCAACGTCGCCGGCGATCCGAAGGCGGCCAAGATCCACGTCCACAACGGGCGCCCGGACCTCGTGCTGCGCCAGGCGCTCCAGCTGGGCCGCATCGTCAGCGCCACGATCGCCGACCTCGACCACCAGGCCGCCGACGTCCGGGAGGCGCGCTCCGCCGCGCTGCAGCGCACCGCATCGGCGCCGGAGCGCGCGGTGTCGGAGCCGGCGCCGGAGCCGGGCGGCCCGCGCGTCCCCCTGGGCGTCGTGGCGGTCGCGCCGGGGGACGGCCTGGCCGAGGCCCTCGCGGCCTTCGGTATCGCCGACGAGCGCCTGCATGTCTCGATCGTGCGCGGGGGCCAGGCCGAGAACCCGAGCGCCGGCGAGATCCTCGCCGCGATCACCGCGTCGCCGGGCGACGAGGTCGTGATCCTCCCCAACAACCCCAACGTGAAGATGGCCGCGGGCCAGGCGGCCGAGATGGCCGACCGGCCCGTCCGCGTCGTGCCCACCCGGAACGCCGCCGAGGGGATCGCGGCGCTGCTCGAGGTGGACCCGGGAATCGGCGCGAGCGGCAACGCCGAGACGATGCTCGAGGCGAGCCGGGCGCTCCAGACGCTCCTCGTCACGGAGGCGGTGCGCAACGCCGTCGTCTCGGGCACGAAGGTCCGCCACGGCCAGACCATGGCGCTCGACCCCGACGACGGGCTGCTTGCGGCCGACGACGACCGCGACCGGGCGGTCCTCGCGGGCCTCGCGGCCCTTCAGCCCGGGTTCAGCCTCGTCACGCTGTGGTACGGCGAGGGCGCCGACCTCGCCGACGCCGAGCGGCTGGCGCGGCTGGTCCAGGACGCCTGGCCGGCGGTCGAGGAGGTCGAGGTCCGCCACGGGGGCCAGCCGCACTACCGGTACCTGATCAGCGTGGAGTAGGGGAGCGTCCGTGGCGACCCGGGGCCCGCGCGCGACTCCCGCTCCCGCCGACCCGCCCGCGGACGCGCTGGCCACGCCGCTGCGGACCAGCGGGCTCCCGGGCGCGGCGGCGCTCGGGCGGGTGGGCGGCCGGGTCGGCCTGCGGACCGTGCGCGACCTCCTGCTGTGGCTGCCCCGCCGCTACGACGACCTGCGGACGGTGTACGACATCGGGTCGCTGCGCTTCGTGGAGCCGGACACGGTCGTCAGCCTGCGCGCGCGCGTGGTGGCGGTCCGGGCGGGCCGGACGGCGCGCCGCGGCACGCACGTCGTGACCGCGGCCCTCGCGGACGCGACGGGCGGCGCGGAGGCGCAGTGGTACGGCCGCCAGTTCGTGGAGCGGCGCCTGGTCCCGGGCCAGGAGTACCTCTTCTCCGGGAAGCTCAGGAAGCGCGGCGCCGGGATCCTGGTCGACAACCCGGCCTTCCAGCCCCCCGACGGCGAACTGCTGCACGTGGGCCGGATCGTCCCGACGTACGGCCTCACGGCCGGCCTGGCCCTGAAGTCGCTCCGCGCCGCCATCCGCGCCGCCCTCGACCGGTACCCGCCCTACCCGGAGTACCTGCCCGGGGACCTGCTGGCGGCGGAGCGGCTCGACGGGATCGCCGCCGCGATCGAGCAGGCCCACTTCCCGGACGACTTCGGGCGCCGCGACGCCGCCCTGCGGCGGCTCGCGTTCGACGAGCTCCTGGCGCTCCAGGTGGGCATGGTGGCCCGGCGCCGCCAGCGTGCCGTGGCGCCCGCCGTCAGCGTGTCGATCGACGACCGGCGCGACGGGGCCGTCCGGACGGCGCTGGCCGAGGCCCTCGCCGGCCGGCTCGGCCGCCCGGTGGAGCTCACGCCGGACCAGCACGGGGCGATGGCGGAGGTCCGCCGCGACCTGGCCGGCGTCCACCCGATGCTGCGCCTGCTCCAGGGTGACGTGGGGTCCGGGAAGACGGCGGTGGCGGCCTACGCGCTCGCTCTCGCGGCGGAGGCGGGGTTCCAGGGCGCCCTCCTCGCCCCGACCGACCTCCTCGCGCGCCAGCACGCGGCCACCGTCGGCGATCTCCTCGCGCCGCTGGGGATCCCGGTCACCCTCCTGACGGGGTCGCTCACCGGTCCCGGCGCGGCCAGCGCGCTCGACGCCATCGCCGACGGGCGCGCCGCCGTCGTCGTCGGCACCCACGCCCTCTTCTCGGAGCGCGTCCGCTACGCCCGGCTCGGCCTGGTGGTGGTCGACGAGCAGCACCGCTTCGGCGTCGAGCAGCGCGGGGCGCTGGAGGCCAAGACGACCGGCGGCGCGGCCCACGTCCTGCTGATGACCGCGACACCCATCCCGCGGACGCTGGGGCAGGCGCTCTACGCCGACCTCGACGTGTCGGACCTGCGCTCGGTGCCGGCGGGCCGCGTCCCGATCCGCACGACGATCCGGCGACCCGCCGACCTCGACCGACTCTGGACGTTCGTGGGCGACGAGGCGCGCGAGGGACGTCGGACCTTCGTCGTCGTGCCGCGCATCGACGAGGTCGATGACGAGGAGGGCGAGGACGTGGCGGCCGCGGAGGCCGAGGCGGTCCGCCTCCGGCAGCTGCTCGCGCCACTGCGCGTCGGCCTCGTCCACGGGCGCATGAGGGCCGTCGCGCGCGACGAGGAGATGGCGCGCTTCCGCGACGGCGCCCTCGACGTGCTCGTGGGTACGACGGTCGTGGAGGTCGGCGTCGACGTGCCCGAGGCGTCGGTGATGGTGATCGAGGGCGCCGACCGCTTCGGGTTGGCGCAGCTCCACCAGCTCCGTGGACGCGTCGGCCGCGGCACGGCCGTCTCCTACTGCGTGCTCGTTGCCGACGTCGCGGGCGGGACGCCGGCCGCCGAGCGGCTCGAGGCCGTGGCCCGGACGACCGACGGGTTCGAGCTGGCCGAGACCGACTTCGCGCTCCGCCGGGAGGGCGACGTCCTGGGGCTGGCGCAGAGCGGCCTGCCGCGCCTGCGGGTCGCCACGCTGGCCCGGGCGGACCATCGCGACCTCGCCGTGGCCGCCCGGCGCCACGCCGAGGCCTTGCTCGACCACGACGGCGCGTTCCGCCAGGCGGGCGCGCCCCTCGCGCGGGAGATGACGGCGGGCTGGCTGGCGCGCGTCTTCGCGGGCGACCCGGCGTCGGGAGCGTAGCGGCGGTGGCGGGCGCGGGCCGCGTCGTCGCCGGGACCGCCGGCGGGATCCAGCTCGCGGCGGCGGGTCCCGGCACGCGGGCCCTCGCGGACCGGATGAAGCAGGCGCTCTTCGGGTCGCTGGAGCCGCTCCTCCCGGGCGCGGCCGTCCTCGACCTGTGCGCGGGCACCGGGTCAGGCGCCATCGAGGCGCTCTCCCGCGGGGCGGCGAGCGCAGTGCTCGTCGAGCGCGACCACGCCGCGGTGCGCGTCATCGAGGAGAACCTGCGGCGCACCGGGCTCGCCGGTCGGGCGCGGGTGGTGCGGCGCGACGCCGTCGCGGCCGTCCGCGACCTGGCGTCGACGGGCGCGCGGTTCGACCTCGTCATCGTGGACCCGCCCTACGCGGAGACGTCGCTGCGCGACGCGCTCCTGGCATCGCTGGGCGCGGCCGACGGGCCGCTGGGCGCCGGGACGCTGGTCCTGGCCACGTCACACTGGCGCGAGCCGCCGCCGGAGGAGATCGGGCTGCTACGATCCACCCGGGTCCGCCGCTTCGGCGAGACGGCGGTGACCATCTATCGCCGCGAGGCCGGTGGGCCCGCGGACGCGGACTGATCGGAGGCCGGATGCGCACCGCGGTCTACCCGGGATCGTTCGACCCGATCACCCTGGGGCACATCGACGTCCTGCGGCGCGCCGCGGGCGTCTTCGACCGGGTCGTCGTCGCGGTGCTGGTCAATCCGCGCAAGGCTCCCGTGGCGGAGGCCGAGGGACGGGCGTCGGCCATCCGCGAGGCGATCGCCGAGACGCTGCCCGACCTCGCCGGCCGTCTCGACGTGACGACCTTCGACGGGCTCACGGTCGACGCCTGCCGCGCCGCCGGCGCCCGGCACGTCGTGCGCGGCCTGCGAGCGGTTTCCGACTTCGAGGCCGAGCTCCAGATGGCCCACATGAACCACCGCCTCGCCCCCGAGATCGACACAGTCTTCTTCATGACCGCGCTCGAGTACGGCTACCTGTCGTCGAGCCTGGTCAAGGAGATCGCGCGGTTCGGCGGCGACGTGTCGTCGATGGTGCCCCCCAGCGTCGCGGAGCGGCTGCGGGCGCAGCCCTGACGTCCGGACGGTGACGGACCGCCGCTCTCCTGCCCGACGGGATGCTCGGCGGTCAGGCGACCCGGCAGACGAGCGTCCACTCGCCTCCGCTCTGGACGACCGCGGTCCGGCCGATCTTCCCGTCGGGCAGGCGGCACGCGTAGGCCGTGAGCGAGTGACGATCCCGCCGGACGACGTGCATGACGGCGGCTCCCATCCGCGCCGCCACCGACGGGCGGGCGGCCCGCGCCTCGAGCGCCGAGCGATGACGGGCGTGCCGCTGGGCCTCGCCGCGATGGCGTTCCTCGTCGACGGTGGCGCCCTGGAGCTGGATGAGCATGATCGGGGGATGCATGGGAGCGACCGGCTAGCGGGCTCGCCTCGCTCTCGGGGACGGCAGCGGGCGACGAGGACGGCGCAGCCTACAGCATCGGACCCAGACTCCCTGTCGCGGGTGCGACACGGGGTGGGTCGCGCTCCGGACGCGCGCCGCTCTCGGAAGGCGCCCCCGGCTCCGACCGGCGCTCGCAGCCGGTGCCCCGTTGCGCCACACCTGAGCGACCCGCTGTGGGGCGCGGGCGCTCGTGGGGAGGATCCACGCGAGCCGTGGCCGTCGAGGATGTGGCGCACCCCGGTTCGGGGCATAATCGGGCCACCACCGCCCCGGCGCCGAGGAG
Organism: uncultured Chloroflexia bacterium; assembly: GCA_963831745.1. Taxonomy (GTDB): domain Bacteria; phylum Chloroflexota; class Limnocylindria; order Limnocylindrales; family CSP1-4; genus CTSoil-043. The sequence continues at coordinate 223,157 of CAWHRD010000006.1, forward strand.
GGCCCTCTCATCGACATCATGTTCTTCGTCGAGCGCCTCGAGGGGATGCTCGCCAACGGCAAGAAGCTGCCGCTGACGTCGAACGTCATCGTGGACCAGGCCGCCGCGCTGGAGCTCATCGACGAGCTGCGGCACGCCGTCCCTGAGGAGGTCCAGGCCGCGCGCCGGATCAACGCCGAGGGCGAGCGGATCCTCGAGCGCGCCGGCCAGGAGGCGGAGCGGATCATCGCGCGGGCGAACGAGCAGGCGGCCTACCTGATCGACGAGCAGGGCCTGACCGAGGCGGCCGAGGCCGAGAGCCGCCGGATCATCGCCGATGCCGACGCGGACGCCCTGGCGACGCGGCGCGGCGCGGACGAGTACGCGGCCGACGTGCTGCTCAACCTCGAGGCGGAGGTGTCGCGCATCCTGGGCCAGATCGAGCGCGGCATCGACGCGCTCCACGTGCGCGACGAGCCCGAGGCGCCGGCCGCCGAGGCCGAGGAGGAGCCCGCCGAGCCCGTCGCGGGATGACCACGTCCCCCGCGGACGCCCTGGTCGTCAACATCGCCGGGCTGCTCGGCGAGCCGCCCGGGTCCCATCGCGACATCGCTGTCGACGGCGTCACCATCGAGCTGGGCGACGAGCTGCGCCAGGCGGCCCCGCTGGCGGTCCACGTGCGCGTCGGGCGGACGAACCGCGGCGTCGTCGTCAGCGGCAGCGCGGTGACCAGCCTGGCGGACACGTGCGGCCGGTGCCTCGTGGCCCTCGAGCTGCCGATCGACGCCCCCATCGACGAGGAGGTCCTGCCGAGCATCGAGCTTCAGTCGGGCACGCCCGTCGACACGAGCGCGGAGCCGGAGGCCTTCCGGCTCTCCGATCACCACGAGCTCGACCTCGAGCCCCTCGCCCGCGAGGCGATCCTGCTCGCGGCGCCGATTGCGCCCGTCTGCCGCCCGGACTGCCGCGGCCTGTGCCCCGAGTGCGGGGCGGACCTCAACGCCGGCCCCCACGCGCACGACGACGCGGCGGTGGATCCCCGCCTCGCGAGGCTGCTCGAGTTCCGGGCCGACGGGTAGCGCCGAAACCGGCTACACTCCGCCTTCGGCCCGACGGCGCCGCCACGCCGGCGCGCCCCTCGCACGACAACCGGCGGCCCCGCGCGCCCGCATCGCGCCGCCCAGCAACGACAGGAGCAGCAACCCCGATGGGTCTCCCGAAGCGGAAGGTCTCGCACGCCCGGCAGGGCGACCGGCGCTCGCACCACGCGTTGAGCCTGCCCAGCCTCGTCGAGTGCAGCCACTGCCACGCGATGAAGCGCTCGCACCACGTCTGCCCGAGTTGCGGCTACTACGACGGCCGGCAGGCCGTCGCGCTCAAGAAGAAGGGCGGCGAGGCGGCCTCCTGACCGCCGCGCGCCCCCGAGCCGCCAGCAACCGCGGACCATGGATCTCGCGACCGTCCGGGGCATCGAGCACGGCCGGCGGGTCCGGCTCGCCGTGGACGCGATGGGCGGCGACCACGGGCCGGCCGAGGTGGTCGCCGGCGCCCTCCTCTACGCCGCGGAGAGCCCCGACGACGAGGTGATCCTGGTCGGGATCCCGGACCGGATCCGGAAGGTGGCCGGCACTGCGCTCCCGCCGAACGTGACGATCGAGCCGGCCGCCCAGGTCATCGAGATGCACGAGCATCCGGCACTGGCCCTCCGGGAGAAGAGGGACGCCTCGATCGTGGTCGCCTGCGACCTGGTGAAGCGCGGCCGGGCGGATGCCGTCGTGACCGCGGGGCACACGGGCGCGGCGATGGCGGCGGCCGTCCTTCGGCTCGGCCGCGTCCCGGGCGTGGATCGCCCGGCCCTCGCGATCCAGATGGTTACCGAGACCGGGCCGCTGGTGCTCCTCGACATCGGCGCCAACCCCGACTCGACGCCCGAGAACCTCGTCCAGTACGCCCACATGGGCGCCCTCTTCGCCGAGCGGGCCCTCGGCGTGGCACGCCCGCGCGTGGCGCTGCTCTCCATCGGCGAGGAGAAGGGCAAGGGCGATGCCCGGATCCAGCGTGCCACGGAGCTGCTCGACGAGACGGGCCTCAACTTCACGGGCAACGTGGAGGGCAAGGACCTCGTCCACCATCCGGCGGACGTCGTCGTCTGCGACGCGGTGCTCGGGAACGTGACCATCAAGTTCTTCGAGGGGCTCGCGACCTTCATCTTCGACCTGTGGGCCAGGGAGTTCCGCAGCGGCCTGCGCGGCAAGACCGCCTACCTGCTGATGCGCCCCGGCATCGGGCGGATCCGGCGCACGTTCGACTACGAGGTCCTGGGGGGCTCGCCGCTCCTGGGCGTCCGCGGCACGGTCATCATCACCCACGGCCGCGCCAAGCGCCGCATGATCAAGCACGCGCTCGGCGTCGGCGCGGCCGCCGCCCGCGTGCGCCTCCCCGAGCTGATCGGCGAGACCTTCCGGCGCGTGGCACCGGCGGCCGTCGTCACGGACCCGGCTGGGGACGCCGCGGCGGCACCTGGCGGGCCGACCGTCGCCGGAGATCCGGGCGCCGATGCCGATGCCGCGCCGACCGACGGCACGCCGACCGAATTCGTGCCGACCGACGCCGCGCCGGCCGAGGCCGCGCCGACCGACGACACGCCGGCCATCGCGGAGACGTCGGCGTGACCCACCCGACTCTTGCGGTCAGCCGCCCGGTGATCCGCGACCTCGTGCGCCTCGCCGCGATGGAGGTCCCGGGCGTGCTGCGCGTCGGATGGGCCGGCGGCCCCCTGCGCCGCCTGTTCGCCGGCCGGCCGGTCGTGGTCCGCGTCCGGAAGGGCGTCGTCGAGGCGCGCGTCGTGGTGATCGCCCGGCCCGGCCAGCCCCTTGCCGCCCTGTCGGCGGAGGTTCGGACCGCGGTCGCCGCGGCCATCGAGCGCCTGCTGGGCCTGGAGCTCGGCGAGGTGATCGTCCGGATCGACGGCGTCGGCGGCTGATCACGTGATCGGCGGCTGACCGGCGTGAGCGGACGCGCGGGGCGCGCGGGCGGCGACCTCGTCCGCAGCCGAAGGGCCGCGCGGCGGCTCGTGCTCGCATCGCTGTTCGAGGCCGAGTTCGGACAGCGGACCGCGCCGGCGGTGCTGGAGCGCCACCTGGCCGAGACGGAGGGCGACCCGGAGACGGCCCGCTACAGCCGGCTGCTGGTCGAGGCCGCCGTCGAGCACCGCGCGGAGATCGACGCCCGGATCGAGGCGGCGGCCCCCCAGTACCCGGTCGTGACGCTCGCGCGCATGGACCGCGTTCTTCTCCGTGCGGGCATCTGCGAGGTGCTACACTCGCCCGCGACGCCGGCCCGGGTGGCGATCGCCGAGTGGGTCGAGCTCGCGCGGGTCTACGGAGGAGACCCGGCACGGCGCCTCGTGAACGGGGTCCTCGGCCGCGTGGCCCGGGATGCCGGACGCGGCACCGCCGAGCCTCAACCGGCACCGCGCAGCACCTCAGTCCCCGACGCGCATGCATGACACCCAGGGAGGAAGGAGCCAGTGGCGACCACCTACGAGCGGCTGAAGAAGATCGTCGTCGAGCAGCTCGGCGTCGACGAGGCCGAAGTGACCCCCGAGGCCTCGTTCGTCGATGATCTCAACGCCGACTCGCTGGATCTCGTTGAGCTCATCATGAGCCTCGAGGAAGAGTTCGGGATGGAGATCTCGGACGAAGAGGCCGAGAAGATCCGCACCGTCCAGGACGCCGCCGACTACATCGACGAGCACGCGAGCTGACCACGTCCCGGTCACTGCCGGGAGAGGCAGCGCGCCCGCCGCGCCCTGCAACCGAGCTCGCCGAGCGGCTCGGGCTGACGTTCCGCGACCCGTCCCTGCTAGCACGCGCCCTCGTGCACGGCTCGTGGCTGCACGAGCACCCGGATGCGGCGAGCGGGCACAACGAACGTCTCGAGTTCCTCGGCGACGCCGTCGTCAGCCTCGTCATCTCCGAGGCCCTTCACGCCCGTCACCCCGACGACGACGAGGGGGTCCTGTCGGCGCGCCGCGCGGCCATCGTGAGCACCCACGGGCTCGCCCGGCTGGCCCGCCGGCTCGACCTCGGCGGCTTCCTGCTGCTCGGCGAGGGCGAGGACCAGCGGGGCGGGCGCGGCCGGCCGGTCCTCCTCGCCTCGGCCCTCGAGGCCGTCGCGGCCGCGATCTTCCTCGACCGCGGCTGGGATGCCGTCCGGACCTGGCTCGCCGACGTCGCCGGTCCCGAGATCACGGCGGATGCCCCGGCCGGGACGCTCAAGAGCCCCAAGAGCCGGCTCCAGGAGCTGACGCAGCGCCGGTCGGGCGAGCGTCCCGTGTACCGCCTCGTGGACGTCACGGGGCCCGATCACCAGCGCCGCTTCACGGTCGAGGTCGCGGTCGGCGGCCGTCCGGTGGGTGCGGGGGAGGGCGCCTCGCGGCGGAGCGCGGAGACGGCGGCGGCGGCGGCGGCGCTCGAGACCCTGGCCGCCGAGCGCGCCGCCTCGGGACCGGGAGCCGCGTCGGCCCGCCCGGTCGCCCCCACGGGTGCCGCGGATGCCGCTCCCGCCTCGACCGGTGCCGACCCACCCACGGCGGACTCCGCCGGCAGCCCGCGCGGGCGACCCGCGTGAGCAGCCCCGCGCGCCTGCAGGCGCTCCGCCTGCAGGGCTTCAAGTCGTTCGCTGAGCGGACCGTGGTCGAGTTCGTGCCGGGCATCAACGCGGTCATCGGGCCCAACGGGTCCGGCAAGAGCAACCTGGCCGACGCCCTGCGCTGGGCCCTGGGCGAGCAGGGGCGGGCCCTGCGCTCTCGGCGGTCGGAGGATGTCGTGTTCGCGGGCTCGGAGCGCCGCTCGGCGCTCGGCATGGCGGACGTCGCCCTGGTCCTCGACAACGCCGACGGGCTGGTCCCCGTCGACTACGCCGTCCTCGAGGTCGGCCGGCGCCTCTTCCGCTCCGGCGAGAACGACTACCTCGTCAACCGCCAGCGGGTCCGCCTCAAGGATCTCGTCGAGCTGCTCGATGCCGCCCACCTGGCAGACAACGCCTTCCTGTTCATCGGCCAGGGGATGGTCGACCAGGCGCTGGCGCTCCGGCCGGAGGAGCGGCGGCCGCTCTTCGAGGAGGTGGCCGGCGTACGCCGCCACGAGCGACGACGACGGCGCTCGGAGGAGCAGCTCGAAGAGGCGACCGCGAACCTGGCGCGGGTCGAGGACATCCTCGCCGAGCTGCGCCCGCAGGTGCGCCGGCTCGCCGCGCAGGCCGAGCAGCAGGCGTCGCGCGCGCGAGCGGGCGACGAGCTCGCGGCCTCCCTGGTGGCGGTCTTCGGCGCCCGCTGGCACGCGGCCGCGCGGGCGGCCGGGGACGCCGACGAGGCGCTCCGCCTGGCCCGGGGCACGGCCGCGACCGCGCTGGAGACGTTGCAGGCTGCGGAGAACCGGGCTGCCTCGGCGTCCGCCGACCTCGCGGCGCACGTCGCCGTCGAGGAGGAGCGTCGCCAGGCGCACGAGCTCGCGCGTGCCACGCTGGCCGCCGTCGACCTCGAAGCGGCCACGGCCACCGCCGAGGCGGCCTCGATCGCCCGCGACCGCGCTCGTCTGGCGGGTGAGCGCGCCGCGGCCGAGGCCGAGCTGGCGGAACGCCGCCGGGAGCTGGCGCTGCCCGTGCCGGCGGCGGACGCAGCGCTCGACGGGGACCTCGCCGACGTGGAGCGTGCGCTGGCCGAGGCGCGTGCCGAGGCCGGGGCGCTGCGCGCTGCGTCGGCCCGCCGCTCCGAGGCCGAGACGGCGCTCCGCCGGGCCGCCGCGGCGCGGGCCGACGAGATCGACGGGCTGCGCCGGCGGCTGGCCGGCGCCCACGAGGCGCTCGCCGAGGCGCGGACGTCGGCGGAGCTGGCCCGCGCACGTGCGGCCGCCGCGGAGGCGACCCTCGAGTCGGCTCGCGACCGCCTGCAGGAGGCCCGGCGGGCGGAGGACGCGGCCCGCGAGCGGCGCGAGGTCGCCCGCGTGGAGCTCGCCGACGCAGAGGCGCGGCGCCAGGCGGCAGCCGAGGCCGCGGACGCGGTCCGCTCGCGTCGCGCCACACTCCTCGGGCGGGCGGAGGTGCTCCGGGCGCGGCTGGCGGCGGACGAAGGACGGGGCATCGCCCCGTCCGCGCGACGGGCGGGCGGGCGGCCCGTGGTCGCCGACCTGGAGGTCGACCCGGCGCACCGGATGCTCGTCGCGGCCGCCCTGGGCGAGCTCGGGCGGAGCTTCGTCGTGAGCCGTGGCGCGCTGCAGCAGCTGGCCGGCCAGCGGGGCGTGGTGGTCCTCGGCGACGTCGATGGCGCCGGCGCCCGGCCGCCGGCGCCGCCCGAGGTGGATGCCGCGCGGGGCCGCAGCGCCCGGTACGGGGGCGGGTTGCTGGTCGACGCCGTGCGCGCCGACCCCGCCGGCGTGGCCCGTCGGCTCCTGGCGCGATGGGCCTGGGCGCCCTCCCTTGCCGACGCCGTGGACCTGGTCGCCGCGCTGCCGCCGGGCTGGCGAGTCGCCGCGCGCGACGGCGGCCTGGTGGCCTCCGACGGCGTCGTGACGCTCGGAACCGTCGACGCGCCTCTCGAGCGCCGGACGGAGCTGGAGGCCGCGGAGGCGGCGCTGGCGGCAGCCGAGACGGAGGTCGAATCCCTGGACCGGCAGCGGGCCGCCGCGGACGAGCGTGCCGCGGGAGCGCGGGCCGACGTCGAGACGGCGCGCCGCGAGGAGGCCGAGGCGACCGCGCGGCGCCGGGGGGCGGAGGAGGTCGAGCGCCAGGCGGGCCGGGCCGCGGAGCAGGCGGCCCGCGAGGCGGCGTGGGCCGACACGCGGCTGGGGTCGCTGGCGTCGGAGCAGGGTCCGCTGGAGGCCCGCCTCGCGAGGCTGGAGGGCGCCGCCCCCGCTCCCGCGACCGCCCCCGCGCCGCTCGAGGATGGCGAGCCGGCCGACGGAGTCGCCGCCGCGCTGGCGATCTGGGAGGCGCGCACGAGAGAGCTCGCGGGGCGGCGCGAGTCCCTCGCCGCCGCGCGGGCGGTCCGTGACGCCGAGCGGCGGACGGCGGAGGCCCACCGGTCGCGCGCCGAGGCGGCGGCCCAGATGGCGGAGGAGCGCATCCGCCGCGCGGAGACCGAGGCCCGGGAGCTGGCCGAGCGTCACGCCGCCCTCGACGCGGCGCGCGCGGCGCGCGACGCGGCGCGAGCGGAGGCGGCGGCCCGCGAGGCGGCGGCCCGCGAGGCTCTCGACCTCGTCCGCGCCGCCGACCTGGCCGGGCGTGACCGCCTGCGGGCGGCCGAGGTTGAGGTGGCCGCCGCGCGCGAGGCGCTGCGCCGCGCCGAGGAGGCGCACCGCGCGGCCGAGGTGCACGAGCTCGAGGCTCGCCTCGCGCTCGACGCCGTGCGAGAGCAGGCGCTCGTGGAGTTCGCCGGCCTGGGCGCCGTCGGGCTCCACGCGCTCGACCCGACGGTCGATGCCGACGCTATCGAGGACGAGGGGGCGGCGCTCGCGCGCGCGCTTGCGGGCGCCGGCGCGGCGTGGTCGGCGGCTCCGCCGCCGGGCGAGCCGGTGGCGCCCGGACGTCTCGCCGGCCTGCGCCGCAGGTTCCACGAGCTCGGCGCCGCCAACCCGTTCGCGGCCGACGAGCACGCCGAGCTCCGGGCCCGGGTCGACGGCCTTGAGGCGCAGCGCGCCGACCTCGTGGGGGCGATCGAGAAGACGCGTGGGCTGATCGGCGAGCTCGACGCGCTCATCACGCGACAGTTCCGGGCGACCTTCGCCGCGCTCGAGACGGCCTTCGATCGCCGGTTCCAGCAGCTCTTCGGCGGCGGGTTCGCGCACCTCAGCCTCACCGACCCGTCGGACCTGGCCCAGACCGGGGTCGAGATCGTCGCCCGCCCGCCCGGGAAGAAGGCCCAGGCGCTGGCGATGCTCTCGGGCGGCGAGCGCGCGCTGACGGCCGTGGCGCTGCTGTTTGCGATGCTGGAGGTGCGCCCAGTCCCGTTCTGCGTCCTCGACGAGGTGGATGCCGCCCTCGACGAGGCCAACGTCGGGCGCTTCGTCGAGGCCCTCCGCGGGCTCGCCGAGACCACCCAGTTCATCGTGATCACCCACAATCGGGGCACCATCGAGGCGGCCGACGCCCTCTACGGCGTGACGGTCGGCGAGGACGCGGTGAGCCGCGTCGTCAGCCTGCGCATCGAGGAGGCCCGGTCGCTCGCCGACCGCGTGCGCGCGAACCGCGCCGGCGGCCCGGCCGAGCCGCTTCCCACGGGCTGATCCGGCCCGGCAGGCCACAGGGAGGACCCATGTTCTGGCGACGCAGGCCCAGGGACGAGAGCGACGCGACCGCGCCCGGCGAGCCGTCGGGCGACGCGACGGTCGACGGCGCGCCCATCTCCGACGCGGAGATCGAGGCCCAGCTCGAGGCCGAGCTCGCCGCGGCCGACGCCGCCATGCTGGAGGCGGCCGCCGCGGGGACCGCGGTCGAGCCGGACCTGCTGGGCGCTCCGCGGCCCTGGGAGGCGGACGCCGAGCCGCGGCCGGAGCCCGTGCCCGAGCCGATCGTCGAGGGCGACCTGTCCGCAGGCGTCGCCCGGAGCCGGGGCGGCTTCATGTCCCGGCTGCGGGGCATCCTCGGGCTGGGCGACGTCGACGCCGCGACGTGGGAGGAGGTGGAGGAGACGCTGATCGCCGGCGACGTCGGGGCGGCGCTCGCGATCGAGGTGGTCGAACGAGCCCGGGCCCGGCGCCATCCCGACGGACCCGAGGCGGCGGTTCGCGACGAGCTGGCGGCGCTGCTGGCGCCGCGCCCTGGCGGCTGGGCCTTCGAGCCGGCGGTGCCCGGCGGCCCGGCGGTGGTGCTCGTCGTGGGGGTCAACGGCACCGGCAAGACCACGACCATCGGCAAGATCGCGGCCCGGGAGCGGGCGGCGGGGCGCAGCGTCCTGCTCGCGGCCGGCGACACCTTCCGGGCGGCGGCGATCGACCAGCTCCGCCTGTGGGGCGACCGCGCGGCGGCCCCGGTCGTGGCCCACGCCCCGGGCGCCGACCCGGCGGCCGTGGTCTACGACGCGCTCGACGCGGCCATCGCGCGCCGCGTCGACGTGCTCATCGCGGACACCGCCGGCCGTCTCCACACGAAGTCGAACCTGATGGACGAGCTGGCGAAGATGCGCCGGGTGATCGATCGGCGCCTCCCGGGCGCCCGGCCCGAGGTGCTCTTCGTGCTCGATGCCACGACCGGTCAGAACGGCCTCGCGCAGGCGAAGGCCTTCCACGAGGCCACCGGCCTGACCGGGATCGTCCTGACGAAGCTCGACTCGACGGCCAAGGGCGGCATCGTCTTCGCCATCGAGCACGCCCTTGGGGTGCCGGTGCGGTTCGTCGGGGTGGGGGAGAAGGTCGGCGACCTGCTGGCCTTCGACCCGGACGCCTTCGTGGCCGCGTTGTTCGCCTGAGCGGCATCCGGGTGCGGCGGCGCACCGGCCGATCGGCGGGCCCGGCCGAACGGTCGGCGAGAGGCACGCGGGCGGGGATCGGGTAGAATCCGGTTGCCTCGGTGTCGCCAGAACCCGCGCACCACCCACGGGAGCACGCTCGCCCCCGCCGGACCCGGTCCACTGGAGCCCTCGCCCCCGGATGTTCGATGCCCTCTCCGACCGCCTCCGCAAGACCCTCGGGGCCCTCACGGGTCGCGGCCGGGTCAGCGAGGCCGACGTCGACGCCGCGATGCGCGAGGTCCGCCTCGCGCTCCTGGAGGCCGACGTCAACTTCAAGGTCGTCAAGGAGTTCACGGCCCGCGTCCGGGAGCGCGCCGTCGGGGCCGAGGTCCTGGAGTCCCTGAACGCCGGCCAGCAGGTCGTGAAGATCGTCAACGAGGAGCTGACCGCGCTCCTCTCGGCCGGCGACCGCACCTTCCACCTCGCCGGCAGCCCCGCCGTGGTCGCGCTCGTCGGCCTCCAGGGGTCGGGCAAGACGACCTCGGCCGCCAAGCTGGCGCGCCACGTGGTGAAGCTCGGCCGCCGCCCGATCCTCGTGGCGGCCGACCCGTACCGGCCCGCCGCGATCGACCAGCTGCGAACGCTCGGTGCCGCCCTCGACATCCCCGTCTTCGCCGCGCCCCCGGGAACGCCGGTCCCCGAGATCGGGCGCCTGGGCATCGAGGCTGCCCGGCGCGAGGTCCGCGACACGGTCATCCTCGACACCGCGGGGCGGCTCTCCGTCGACGAGGTGCTGATGGCCGAGATCACCGAGCTGACCCGCGTGATCCGCCCGGTGGAGACCCTCCTGGTCGTCGACGCGATGGTCGGCCAGGAGGCGGTCGGCGTCGCCCAGGCCTTTGCCGCGGCGGTGCCGCTCACGGGCCTGGTCCTGACGAAGATCGACGGCGACGCGCGCGGCGGGGCGGCGCTCTCGATCAGCGCCGTCACCGGCCTCCCGGTCAAGTTCCTGGGGACCGGCGAGAAGACCGACGCCCTCGAGCCGTTCCACCCCGACCGCCTCGCCGGCCGCATCCTCGGCATGGGCGACGTCCTGACGCTCATCGAGCGGGCCCAGGACGCCTACGACCAGAAGGAGGCCGAGAAGGCCGCCGCGAAGTTCCAGGCGGGGAGCTTCACGCTGGAGGACATGCTCGAGCAGCTCCAGCAGGTGAAGAAGATGGGCCCGCTGGATCAGCTCGTGGGGATGATCCCGGGTCTATCGGGCATGGCCAAGGAGGCCGAGGAGTCCGTCAACCGGGGCGACCTCTCGCGAACCGAGGCGATCATCCGCTCGATGACGCCCGGGGAGCGGCGCGACCCCGACGTCCTCAACGCAAGCCGAAGGCGGCGCATCGCCGCCGGGTCGGGGACCTCGATCGCCGAGGTCAACCGGCTGGTCAAGCAGTTCAACGACATGCAGAAGCTCATGAAGCAGCTCCGCGGGGGTCGACGGATCCCCGGGATGTTCGGCCGCTGAGGCCGGGAGGTATCGACATGGCCGAGATCGAGCCGATGTCCACGCCGACGGGGTCGCCCGGCGAGCCGGGGGCGCCCGCTCCCGTTCCGACCGTCCCCGTGGGAGGCGGCGGACCCGCCGGGCCCGCCGGTCCCGCCGCGACGCGCGAGCGGCCGAAGGGCCTCGTCCGGTGGGGCGTGGCGCTCCTGGCGGTCGCCGTGATGGTCGGCGTCATCTCCATCGGCGCGGTCATGCTCGCCGCCGGCGCCGCTTCGTCGGTCGTCCGGGGCTGGCTCCCCGCCACGACCGTCGCCTATCTCGAGATCCGCGCCGACCTGCCCGGCGACCAGCGCGCGAAGGTCGGCAACATCGTTGCCAAGTTCCCCGGGTTCGCCGACCAGGCTGCGCTCGACGCCAAGATCGACGAGGCGCTCCAGCGGCTCCTCGAGGGCTCCGGCGTCAGCTGGACGAGCGACGTCAAGCCGTGGCTCGGCGGCGAGGTTGGCCTCGCTGTCACGTCGGCGGCGTTCGACCTCGCGTCGATGGCCAACCTCGGCTCCGGCGCGCTCGACGGTCCCGATCTCGGCAAGGCGCCCGACGACGGGGCGGTCGCCCTCGTCGCGGTGAAGGACGCGGCCGCGGCCCAGGCGTGGGTCGCCAAGCAGCTGGGCGGCACCCAGACGACCGAGACCTACGCCGGCGGCCAGATCACCCTCGTCTCGGGCCCCCTCCAGAACACCCTCGCCTTCGCCGTCCGGGACAGCGTCCTGATCCTCGGCCCCGAGAAGGCCGTCAAGGCGGCCCTCGACACGAACGGCTCGAGCCCGGTCGCGTCCTCCGAGTCGTTCGCGGCCGCCAGCAAGACGGCACCGACCGCGTACCTCGGCTTCGGCTACGTGGACGTGAAGGCGTTCGTGGACGCATCGCTCGCCGCCACGAAGGACAAGGCCGGCCTGCCGGCCGCGTGCGTCGACCAGGTCGTCGGGATGCTCCCGGCATGGGCAGCGGGCTCGGCCCGCGCCGCGGACGATGCGCTCGTCATGGAGGCGACGGTGCCGGCGGTCGGCGATGGCGCCTCCAGCGTCAAGGCCAGCGCCAGCGCCATCGCGTCCCGGCTGCCGCAGACCACGCTCGCCGCGATCGAGGCCCGCGACTTCGGGCCGAGCATCGTGGCCGGCGTGGAGTCGCTCAAGACCACCCTCGCCTGCGACCCGTCGACGGCCGGCGCGGTCGACCAGCTCGAGCAGGCCCTGGCCGCCGTCGGCGGTCTCGACGCCCTCGTCGGCTGGGCCGGCGACACGGCGATCGCCGTCGAGTACAGCGCCGGGACGTTCGGGGGCGGGCTGGCCGCCGTCGCCACCGACGAGGCGGCCGCCGCGCGCGCGGTCGACCAGGTCCAGGCGCTGCTGGCCCTCGGCGGCGCGAGCGCCGGTGTCAAGACCAGTACGGAGGCCTATGGCGACGGCGAGCTGCTCGTTGTCACGATCCCCGCGGACGCGGTCGGCGCCGACATCCCGAAGCTCGCCATCACCGCCCAGGACGGCGTCTTCGTCCTCGGCACGCTCGACTTCGTGAAGCACGTGGTGGACACGACCGCCGGCTCCTCGCTGGCGAAGCTGGCCACGTACGAGCGCGCGATCTCGCTCGCCGGCGGCGAGGGCGTGAGCGACGTCTTCGTCGACATCGGCGCGCTCCGCACCGCCGCGGAGTCCATGATCCCGGCCGACCAGAAGGCCAGGTACGAGACCGAGGTCAAGCCCTTCCTCGCACCGTTCGAGGCGTTCGCCTCGGTCGTCGAGGCGCCCGGCACGACGACCACGTCGCGTGCCGTCGTCACGTTCACCAAGTAGGAGCACCGGACTGCCGGCCCCAGGCGCCCGGCATCCCGAGCACAGGAGGTTCTCGCACCCACATGGCAGCCCGCATTCGCCTCACCCGCGTCGGCGCGAAGAAGCAGCCGGCGTACCGCGTCGTCGTGGCCGACAGTCGGTCGCCCCGCGACGGCCGCGCGATCGAGATCCTCGGGCACTACAACCCGCGGACGGAGCCCGTCGAGTTCTCCGTCGACGTCGAGAAGACGAAGGCGTGGCTCGACAAGGGCGCGCTGCCGTCCGAGACGGTCGAGCGGCTCCTGCGGAATGCCGGCGTCCTGCCGGCCGCGAAGTAGGAAGGGGCCCGCCATGGCCGCCCCCCAGCTCGTCGAGTACGTCGCCAAGTCGCTCGTCGACCACCCGGAGCAGGTCGAGGTCACCGTCAGCCACGAGGCAGGCGCGACCGTAATCGAGCTCCGCGTCGCCGACGACGACATGGGCAAGGTGATCGGCAGGAACGGCAGCGTCGCGAAGGCGCTGCGGACGCTCCTGAAGGTCGTCTCCGCCCGCGACGGCGAGCAGTTCCAGCTGGAGATCGTCTGATCGAACCCGAGGACGCCCCGGACGCCCGGCTGGTCGTCGCCCAGGTCCGGGGCCTCCACGGCATCCACGGCGCGATGCGGGTCGAGGTCCTCACGGACCGGCCCGACGAGCGCTTCGTCGTCGGCGCCCGGCTGTTCCCGGAGGGGAGGGCCGACGCGCTCACGCTCGTGGAGGCGCGCCCGGCCAACCCGGGCTGGATCGTGCGCTTCCGGGAGGTCCCGACCCGCGAGGCGGCCGAGGGATTCCGCCTCGTCTACCTGGAGGTCGAGGCCGGGCCGGGCGACGCCCTGCCGCGCGGCGCGTACTTCTGGCACGAGATGATCGGGGTCGCGGTGCACGACGTCGTGGGCGGGGAGCTCGGCACGGTGCGCGACGTGTACCGGGCCGGCGGAGCCGACATTCTCGAGGTGGTGGGCGGGCCGCGCGGCGACTTCGACCTGCCCATCGTCCGGCCCTTCGTGCGGATCCTTGCGCCGCGCCGCGGCGAGATCGTCGCGGACGCCGCGGCGCTTGACCTCCCGGCGGCTGGCGCCATCCGCCCGCCGCGACCGCCCCGTCCCCCACGTCCGCGACGGGCTACGCGCCGCCGCCCCGCGGTGCCGATGACGCCGCGCCCGGGGCCGGACGTGGAGCCCTCGGCCGAACCGGGATCGGCGCCGCGTGCCGGCGACCCGCCGCCCGGCGACCCGCCGCCACCGCCGCCCGGCGAGCCGCCGCCCGGCGAGCTGGCGCCACCGCCCGAGACCTGAGCCGTGGCGCTCGAGATCGACCTCGTCACCCTCTTCCCGGAGATGGTCGCCGGCCCGCTCACGGCGAGCATCCCGGGCCGGATCCAGGAGCAGGGCCTGGCCACGGTCCGGGTCCACGACCTGCGCACCTGGGGACTGGGCCGCCACCGCAGCGTCGACGACGCGCCGTACGGCGGCGGGGCCGGCATGGTCCTGCGCCCCGAGCCCGTCGCCGGGGCGCTGGCCGCGCTCCGGCGCCCCGGTTCCACGGTCATCCTCCTCGACCCGGCCGGCGAGCCGTTCCGCCAGGCCCGCGCCGAGGACCTCGCGGGGCGCACCCACCTCGTGCTCCTGTGTCCGCGCTACGAGGGCGTCGACGATCGCATCCGGGGCCTGGTGGACCTCGAGCTGTCGGTCGGCGACTACGTGCTGACGGGCGGCGAGCTGGCGGCGCTGGTCGTCGTCGACGCCGTGCTCCGCCTCCTGCCCGGCGCGATCGAGGCGGCGTCGCTCGAGGACGAGTCGTTCGCCCACGGGCTCCTCGAGTACCCGCAGTACACCCGGCCGGCGCTCTTCGAGGGGCGCGGCGTGCCCGAGGTCCTCGTCTCCGGCGACCACGGCGCCGTCCGTCGCTGGCGTCTCCGCGAGTCGATCCGGCGCACGCTCGAGCGGCGCCCCGACCTGCTCGACGACCGACCCTGGACGCGGGAGGAGGAGCGCCTCCTCGCGGAGCTCCGCGCGGACGCCGAGGCGGCCTCCGCGCCCACGCCGGCGCGGCAGGGTGGTTCGGCGGCGAGCCGGGCCGACGCCGGCGAACCGGGCGGCTTCGGCGGCGAGCCGGGCTGAAGCCGGAGAACCGGGCGGCTCGCCGGCGAACCGGGCTGACGCCGGCGAACCGGGCTGACGCCGGCGCGCCCCGTGCTATACTCCGCCCCCGGTCGCCCCGCCGCGACCGCTTCACCACGCCCTCGACGCGGCACGCGGAACCACCCGGCCGCTCCCAGAGAACGCAGGGGACTCCCGTGAACGTGCTCGACGAGATCGTCAAGGACCAGCTTCGCAGCGACATCCCGGAGCTCGCGCCGGGCGACACCGTCAAGGTGGCCGCCAAGGTCGTCGAGGGCAACCGGGAGCGCGTCCAGGTCTTCGAGGGGACCATCCTGCGCCTGACCGGCGGCGGGATCACGCGCTCCGTGACGGTCCGGCGCATCGCGTCGGGGGTCGGCGTCGAGCGGACATTCAAGGTCAACAGCCCGCGGATCGAGCGGATCGAGGTCGTCCGTCACGGCGTCGCGCGCCGTGCGAAGCTCTACTTCCTCCGCAAGCGCGTCGGCAAGGCGGCGACGCTCCGCGAGCGCCGCACGAGCTAGCGCCCGGCGGCGGGACTCCCGCCGTCCCGACCGCCCCTGCGCCGGCCCCGTCGCGCGACGGGGCATGGTCGATTCCCGGTACGCTTCGCGGCGATGGCCCCGACCGTGCCCACCCTCCGCCGCGAGCGCGCCCTGTGGCGCGCCGGCGCGACCCGCGTCGCGGGCGTCGACGAGGTCGGCGTAGCCCCCGCGTGCGGCCCGGTCGTGGCCGCCGCCGTGATCGTCCGCCCAAATGCCCGACCCATCCCCGGCGTCCGGGACTCCAAGACGCTCTCGGCGGCCCAGCGCGAGGCGCTCGTCCCCGTCATCCGCCGCCGGGCGCTCGCCGTGGCCGTGGGTGCGGCGTCCGTGGCGGAGATCGACCGGCTCAACATCTACCACGCCACGCACCTCGCGATGCGGCGTGCCGTGGCGCGCCTCGGCGGGCACGACCACGTCCTCGTGGACGGGCTCCGGATCGCGGGCTTCGAGGAGGCCGTCGGCCCGTACGACGCGATCGTCGACGGCGACGCCCTCGTCTACTCGATCGCCTGCGCCTCGGTCGTCGCGAAGGTCGTGCGCGACCGGCTCATGGCCCGCCTCGCCGCGCGCCATCCCGGCTACGGCTGGGAGCGGAACGCCGGCTACGCCACGCCCGAGCACCGGGCGGCGATGGCTGAGCTGGGCGTGACGCCCTTCCATCGGCGCTCGTTCATCACGACGCGGCGGGCGCTGGAGGGCGTCGAGCAGCTCGGCTTCGACCTCGTGGCCGTGGGCCCGGGCCTCGAGGACGAGGAGCGGGCAGCCCTCGGCGAGGACCTCCTCGCCGCCTGGGAGGCGGACGTCGACGCCCGCGAGGCGGAGGCGGTCCCCGGATAGGCGCCGCCAGGGGCGATCGCCGACGAGCGCCCGGAGCGGTGATCCGGGGATAAGTGATGTTCCTCGGTGCAAATGAGACACCGGGGTACGGTGCCCTCCGAGGAGGGTGCGCATGCCGCTGCGGTCCGACCCGGGGAGACTCCCGAGACGCAACCACTACCAGGAGGGTCCGGGGTTCCTGTTCCTGGCCACCCAGGGTGGCCGGCCGCTCGAGGCTGACGTCGCCGCGGACGTTGCGAGCGTGGTCCGGCTGCGCGCCGCGGCCCTGCGGCGCTGGCACGAGGGAGACCCCGCCACCCATGTCGCCGCGGAGCTCGGCATCGGACGCGCCACGCTGTATCGCTGGCAGGAGCGCTACGAGAGCCAGGGCCTCGCGGGCCTCGTCGATGCGCCGCGGCTGGGCCGCGCGAGCGAGCTCGACCCGGTCCTCGAGCGGGTGATCATCACGGTCCGCCTGCTGACCAACTGGAACAGCCGGCGGATCGCCGCGGAGTTCGGCCGCCGCGATGTCCACGTCGGTCCCGGCCAGGTCGACCGGCTGCTGGCCCGCTATGGAACGCACCGCTCGAGCGCGCCACGCATCCCGGGGCCGCGCTACGAGCGCGGCGCGCCCAACGAGCTGTGGCACATCGACCTCAAGGGTCCGTTCTACCTGCGCCCCGCGACGGGTCCGGTCCGCACCTGCCACTTCGTGGCGCTCGTCGACGACCACAGCCGGTACCTGCTGGGCATCCGGGCGGTCCCGAGCAAGGAGGCGCTCGCGATCCTCGACGTCCTGGGTGAGGCGATCGAGCTGTGCGGCATCCCGCTGGCGCTCATGACCGACAACGGCACGCCCTTCGTGGCCATCGCGCGCTCGATGATGAGCCGCTTCCAGCGCACGCTCGCCGAGCTGTCGGTGCGTCACATCCGCACCCAGATCGACACGCCCTGGACCAACGGCAAGATCGAGGCCTTCTGGGCCATCCTCCAGGCCGAGGTCCTCGACCGCCAGCACCTCGCGGACCTGGCCACGGCGGAGGCCGCCGTGATCGCCTACGCGACGTACTACAACTACCACCGCCTCCACGGCCAGCTGGGCTGGCACACCCCGGCGGAGCGCTACGAAGGCACCCTCTTCACCGACCGGGGGTTCGAGCACGTCCCCGCCCTCACCGGCGTGGCCGACCTCCTCGCGGAACTCCTGGCCACCGCAGCCTGAGGTGTCTCATCTCCACCAGGGAACATCAATAAGCGCCGGGAGGGCGGCGTCGCGCAGCATGGCCGGATGACGCCACGACCGGGACCCGGCGGCAGCCGGACGCGGGCCCAGCGCGCGGGCGATGCCGCGGAGGACGCCGCCGCCCGGGCCCTGGTGGCGCGTGGCTGGCGGATCCTCGCCCGCCGCGTCCGCGTGAGCCGCCTGGAGCTCGACCTGGTCGCCTGGGACCCCGGACCCCCGCCGGCGCTGGTCGTGGTCGAGGTGCGCTGGCGCCGCTCGCGGACCTTCGGCCTGCCGGAGGAGACCGTGGACGCCCGCAAGCTGGCACGCCTGCGCCGGGCGGCCGCCACCCTCGCCGGGAGTGGCCGGCTGCCGGGCGGGGAGGAGCTCCCGGCTCTGCCCTTGCGCGTCGACGTCGTCGCGGTGGAGCCCGGGCCCGTGGGACGCCTGCGGCTCCGGCACCACCGCGGCGTCGGGGAGGGGGGTCGCGACGGGGCCCTGTGGTAGACTCCGCCGGGCTGTCGGGCCGTTCCGCCAGCCGCCGTCGCCGCGCCGCGGCGACGAGCCCACACGCGGTGCCGCCACCGAAACCCGGGCGGTGCCGGGGAGCCGAGCCTCGTGCTCGGGGACCCGGTCCGGGACGGGGCCCGCGGAGGAAGCAACCGAACAGGAGGACCACGCGTGCCCACCGTCTCCATGCGGCAGCTGCTCGAGGCCGGCGTCCACTTCGGCCACCAGACGCGCCGCTGGAATCCCAAGATGCGCCCGTTCATCTTCGCGGAGCGCAACGGGATCCACATCATCGACCTCGCCCAGACCGTGCAGCGGCTCGACCTCGCCCTCGACGCCGTCCGCGAGACGACGGCCCGCGGGGAGGCGGTCCTCTTCGTCGGGACCAAGAAGCAGGCCCAGGAGCCGATCGCCGAGGAGGCGGATCGCGCCGGGCAGCCCTACGTGAACCAGCGCTGGCTGGGCGGCATGCTGACGAACTTCGTGACCATCAAGAAGCGCCTCGGCCTGCTCGAGCAGCTCGAGGCGCGCCTGGCCAACGGCGACTTCGAGCGGATGCCGAAGAAGGAGGCCGCCCGCTACATGGAGGAGCTGCGCAAGCTCCGCCTGACGCTCGGCGGCATCCGCAAGATGAAGCGCGTCCCCGGCGCCGTCTTCATCGTGGACCCGGCGCGCGAGCGGATCGCCGTCACCGAGGCCCGCAAGCTCGAGATCCCGCTCGTCGGCACCGGCGACACGAACGTCGACCCGGACGAGATCGACTACATCATCCCGGCCAACGACGACGCGATCCGCGCGATCCGGCTCCTGTGCCGCCTCGTCGCGGACGCCGCGATCGAGGGGAGCCGCGAGCGGGCGTCCCGCAGCGAGCGCGAGCCCGAGCCCGAGCCGGAGATCGTCACGGCCTTCGAGCCGGAGGAGATCGCCTCGGCCGACGACCTGGTCGCGCAGCTCGCGGCGGCCGGCGGCGCCCTGACGTTCGAGCCCGATGCCGAGGAGCTCCTCCCGGAGGCCCCGGCCCCCGGGGCCCAGGCCCAGTAGCCGAACCCCAGGGCGGCAGTGGCTGCCGCCGCAGGCAGACCCCGGCCCAAGCCGGGTGGACGACAGGAGACGCATCCCCCCATGGCGAACTTCTCCGCCGCCGACGTCAAGGAGCTCCGCGAGCGCACCGGCGCCGGGATGATGGACTGCAAGCGTGCCCTCGAGGAGGCCGGCGGCGACGTCGAGAAAGCCGTCGCGCTCCTCCGCGAGAGCGGCCTCGCCGCCGCCGCCAAGAAGGCCGGCCGCGAGGCCCGCGAGGGCACCGTGGCCAGCTACATCCATCCCGGCGGCCGGGTCGGCGTGCTCATCGAGGTCAACTGCGAGACGGACTTCGTCGCCCGGACCGACCAGTTCCAGAAGCTGGTCCGCGACCTGGCGATGCAGGTCGCCGGCCTCGCCCCCGTCTACGTCGACGTCGACCGGATCCCCGAGGCCGAGCTCGAGGCGAAGAAGGCGGCCCTCCTCGGCGACGAGACAGTCCAGAAGAAGCCGGAGCACATCCGGCCCCAGATCGTCGAGGGCCAGCTGAAGAAGTGGTACGCGGAGGTCTGCCTCCTCGAGCAGCCCTTCCGCGACACCGACCAGTCGGTCCGCGACCTGGTGACGGCAGCCGTCGCGACGATCGGCGAGAACATCCGCGTCCGCCGTTTCACCCGCTACGCGCTCGGCGAGGAGCTGTGAGCGAGGGCCGCGCCACGGCCGCCGCGACCGGCGCTGCGCCGGCGCCGCGCTTCGGCCGGATCCTGCTCAAGATCTCCGGCGAGGCGCTCCTGGGCGACCGCCCGTACGGGGTCGATCCCGCGTTCTGCGCGTTCATCGCGACCCAGGTCGCGGCCACCCAGGCGGCCGGCGTGCAGGTGGGGCTCGTCGTCGGCGGCGGGAACATCTTCCGCGGCCTCGCCGCCGCGGCGCGCGGCATGGACCGGGCCACCGGCGACTACATGGGGATGCTGGCGACCGTGATGAACGGGCTGGCGCTCCAGGACGCGCTCGAGCGGGTCGGCGTGCCGACCCGGGTGATGACGGCCATCGCGATGAACGAGGTCGCCGAGCCCTACATCCGGCGGCGGGCGATTCGCCACCTCGAGAAGGGCCGGGTCACGATCTTCGTGGCCGGCACCGGCAACCCCTACTTCACGACCGACACCGCGGCCGCGCTGCGGGCGGTCGAGATCGGCGCCGCCGTGCTCCTGAAAGCCACCAAGGTCGACGGCGTGTACGACGCCGACCCGATGACCCACCCCGACGCGAAGCGCTTCACCGAGCTCACCTACGCCGACGTCCTGGCGGACCGCCTCGCGGTCCTGGACGCGACGGCGGTGTCGCTGTGCATGGAGAATGACCTCCCCATCATCGTCTTCGACCTGAACCGGGCGGACAACGTCCGGCGGGCCGCGATGGGGGAGCAGGTCGGGACCCGCATCTCCGGAGGTTCCCCCGCATGACCAGCCAGGTCCTCGCGACCATCGAGCCGAAGATGGCGCGTGCCGTCGAGGTGATGGAGCGCGACCTCCAGGGCGTCCGGACGGGGCGCGCCTCCACGTCGCTCGTCGAGCGGATCCACGTCGACTACTACGGGACGCCGACCGCGCTCAACCAGCTGGCCGGCATCAGCGTGCCGGAGCCGCACCTGATCCTGATCCAGCCGTGGGACCGCGGCGTCCTCGGCGCCATCGAGAAGGCGATCCTCAAGAGCGACATCGGCCTCGTGCCGAACGTCGACGGCACGGTCGTGCGGCTCAACATCCCGCCCCTCACCGAGGAGCGCCGGCGCGACCTCGTCAAGGTGGTCCACCGGCGCATGGAGGAGGCCAAGGTCGAGATCCGCAACCTCCGCCGCGAGGCCGCCGAGGCGATCAAGCACGAGGAGCGCGACGGCGCCATCGGCACCGACGAGGCCCACCGCGAGCTCGAGCAGCTCCAGAAGGCCACCGACCGCCACGTCGCCGACGTGGACACGGTCGGCGGCGCCAAGGAGCGCGAGGTGATGGAGGTCTAGTGGCCCGCGCCCATCTCGCGCGCCCGACCGACGCCCCTCCGGTCGCCCATGCGGCCCGCGCCGACGGGGACGCCGCCGCGGCACCCGACGCGGCCGACCGCGACGAGGTGGTCGTCCGCCCCGCCCACGTGGCGATCATCATGGACGGCAACCGGCGCTGGGCCCGGGAGCGCGGCCTCGACGAGCTCGACGGCCACGCCGCGGGCGTCGAGAAGATTCGCTGGCTCGTGGAGCACACGCTGCGCCGCGGGGTCGGGCACCTCTCCCTGTACGCCTTCAGCCGCGAGAACTGGGCGCGTCCCGACGACGAGGTGATCGGCCTCTTCCGCCTGCTGGAGCAGGCGATCCGGGCCGAGACGCCGGAGCTCGTCCGACAGGGGGTCCGCATCCGGCTCCTCGGGCGGCTCGAGGAGCTGCCCGAGGACCTGCGGAGCTCCATCCGCGAGGCATTGGCGGCGACCGACGGCGGGACCCGGCTGACGCTCGCGGTGGCCTTCAACTACGCCGGCCGCACCGAGCTGGTCGACGCCATCCGGGCGATCGTGGCGGCCGGCCTCGCCCCCGACCAGGTCGACGAGGGCACGGTCGCGGAGCGCCTCTACACCCACGGCATGCCGGACCCGGACCTCGTGATCCGCACCGGCGGAGAGCAGCGCCTCTCCAACTTCCTGATCTGGCAGAGCGCCTATGCCGAGTTCTGGACCTCCGACGTGCTCTGGCCCGACTTCGACGCGACCACGTACGACGAGGCGCTCGAAGCCTTCGCACGGCGCTCGCGGCGCTTCGGGACCTAGGGAGGTCGCATGCGCGAGCGGACGCTCAGCGCCCTGGTCATCGTCCCGGTCGTGGTGCTCGCGATCGCGGCGGGCGGCGTCGGGATCGGCGTGCTGGTCCTCGTGCTCGCCGCACTCGCAGCGGGGGAGGCGGAGCGCCTCCTGCCGGCGGCCGGCCGGCCGGTGATCCACCGCGGCGTCGCCGGCGGGGCCATCGTCCTCGTGGGCGCGGCCGCGATTCCCGCGATCCTGGGCAGCAAGCTGCTGGGCGACCAGCCGGCGCTGCTCGACCTCGCGGGGCGCGTGGGGGCGGTCGACGGCGTGGCCATCGCCGGCGTGGTCGCGGTGGCCCTGGCGATGATCGCCTTCGCCCGGCGCGACCCGGCCGACGGGTTCGCCGCCTGGTCGGCCACGGCGTTCGGAGCGCTCTACGTCGGCCTCCTGGGCGCGGTGGCGCTCCTGACCACGCTGTGGACGGGCGACCCGGCAACCGACGGCGTGTTCTGGCCCGAGCGCCGCTGGATCCTCGTCCTGCTGGCGGGGGTCTGGAGCTTCGACACCGGCGCCTACCTCGTCGGGCGGGCGGTCGGGCGGCGGCCGTTCCTGCCCTGGATCTCGCCGAAGAAGACCCTCGAGGGCGTGCTCGGCGGCCTCGTCGTGGCCACCCTGGTCGTCGCCCTCGTCCTCTGGATCAGCGGCAGCTCGCCGCTCGAAGCCCTCGTCCTCGGGCCCCTGCTGGGCATCGTCGCGCAGTCGGGCGACCTCGCCGAGTCGCTGCTCAAGCGCGCGGCGGGCGCGAAGGACTCGGGCACGCTGATCCCGGGGCACGGCGGGATCCTCGACCGGGTCGACTCGATCCTCTTCGCGGCCCCCGTGCTGGCCGCCTGGGTCGCCCTCGTGCATGGCTGAGCCGCGGCCGCCCGCGCGGCCGTCGGTGGGGGTTGCGCTCCTGGGCTCGGGCGGCTCGATCGGCACCCAGGCGGTCGACGTCCTCGCGGCCCTCGCCCCCGACTGGCGGGTCGTGGCGCTGGCGACGGGATCGCAAGCCGGCCTGCTCGAGGCGCAGGCCCGCCGCCTGCGGCCGGCGGCCGTCACGATCGCGACCGACGCGGACCTCGACCTCCCGCCCGGCAGCCTCCAGGTCCGGGGCCCGGACGCCCTCGAGGCCCTCGCGACGCGTGCCGACGTGGATCTCGTCGTGGTCGGCACGGGCGGGGTCGTGAGCCTGCGGCCCGTCCTGGCGGCGCTCCGCGCCGGCAAGGTCGTCGCCACGGCCAACAAGGAGACGCTCGTCGCCGGGGGGCACCTCGTCATGGCCGAGGCCCGGGCGCGCGCGGCGGAGCGCGCGGCGGCGGACCCCCGCGACCCCCTCGCCTCGCCGCTGGGCTGGCTCCGCCCGATCGACTCGGAGCACTCGGCGATCTGGCAGTGCCTCGCCGGCGAAGAGGTGGAGGAGGTTGCGCGCCTGCTGCTCACCGCATCGGGCGGCCCCTTCCTCGACACGCCTGCCGAAGCGTTCGCGGGGATCGCCCCGGCGGACGCGCTCCGCCACCCGACCTGGACGATGGGCGCCAAGATCACGATCGACTCCGCCACCCTCGCCAACAAGGGCCTCGAGATCATCGAGGCCCATTGGCTGTACGGCATGCCCTACGACCGGATCGAGGTGCTCGTGCACCCCCAGTCGGTGGTCCACTCGGCGGTCCTCTTTCGCGACGGCTCGCTCAAGGCCCAGCTCGGGACCCCGGACATGCGGCTGCCGATCCAGTACGCGATCACGCACCCGCGGCGGCGACCGTCGCCGGCCGCGCCGCCCGACCTGGTGGCGGCCGGCCGGCTCGACTTCCGGGCTCCCGACGAGGCCCGGTTCCCGGCCCTGCAGATCGCCCGCGAGGCGGGCGCGCTCGGCTCGCGGGCGACCGGGGCGCTCATCGCCGCCGACGAGGTGGCCGTCGCCCGGTTCCTGGGCGGGACGCTCGACTTCCCGGGCATCCCGCGCCTTCTCGAGCAAGCCGTGGCACGCTATGGGTCCGGGCCGGACCAGGCACCGGGGGTCGACGAGCTCGTCGCCCTCGAGGCCGAGGTGCGGGCGGCGTTCGCGGCGCCGGCCGGCGGGCGGGGAACCGCGCCGGGTCCGGCAGCGTAGGGGAGAGCATGGACATCATCCAGGGCGCGATCACGATCGTCCTCTTCGTCCTCATCCTGGGCGGCCTCGTGGTCATCCACGAGGCCGGGCACTTCGTGATGGCCCGCGTCTTCCGGATCCGCGTCCTCGAGTTCGGGATCGGGTTCCCGCCGAAGGCGCGGGTCCTGCGCGCGAAGGGCGAGACCGTCTACACGCTCAACTGGCTGCCGATCGGCGGCTTCGTCCGCCTCGACGGCGAGGACGGCGATTCGGACGACCCCCGTTCGTTCGCCGTCCAGCGCCTCTGGAAGAAGCTGATCGTCCTCGTGGCGGGCGTCGGCATGAACCTGCTCCTCGCGTTCGTGATCTTCTTCGGCATCGCGCTGCTGGCCACGCCGCAGGGCGGGTTGACCTTCAAGGAGGTGGTGGCCGGGTCGCCGGCCGAGGCGGCCGGCCTCGTGGCCGGCGACACGATCGTGGCGATCGACGGGGAGACGTTCGACCTCTTCCCCAGCCCCGACGCAGGTCGCGCGGCGATCGCGGCGCTCCGCGACAAGGCTGGCGAGACCGTAACGCTGACCGTCAAGGGCGCCGACGGCACGACGCGGGAGGTGGACGCCACGCTCCGCCCGGCTGCCGTCGCGGAGGAGAAGGGCGCCCTCGGGATCCGCGACGCCGGGCTCGTCTTCACCGGCGAGTACCAGGGGCGCGACATCGTGTCGGCGATCGCCGCCGGGGCGGCGTGGACGGTGGCGGCGTTCACCCTGATCCTGAACGGCCTCGCCGATCTCGTCGCCTCGATCGTCGCGAACCCGGCGCAGGCACCGCCGGTGTCCGGCCCGGTGGGGATCGCCGTGCAGGTCGGCGAGGTCTTCTGGCAGCTCGGGCCCATCTTCACGCTGTACCTGGCCGGGCTCCTCTCCGCCAACCTCGCCCTGGTGAACATCCTGCCGTTCCCGCCGCTCGACGGCGGCCGGATGCTGGTCCTCGTGCTCAAGGCCCTCCTCGGCACGGGAAGCCGCGCGCTCCGGACGATGGGCTTCAAGGTGAGCGGGCCGTCGGCCGAGACGGCCATCGGGGTCGAGCGGCTGACCTACCTCGTCGGCTTCGTCTTCCTCTTCGGCTTCCTCATCTGGATCACCTACTTCGACATCGCCCGCCAGGTCGGCGGAGGCGCCCCGTGAGCACCCCCGACGCGCTCCGGCCGCGCCGGCGGCCCACGCCCTCGGTCGACGTGGGCGGCGTCCTCGTCGGCAGCGCGCACCCGGTCGTCGTGCAGTCGATGACCAACACGGACACCGCCGACGCCGACGCCACCGCCCTGCAGGTCGTGCGCCTCGCCCAGGCCGGCTCGCAGCTCGTGCGGGTCACCGTGAACAACGAGGCCGCCGCCGCCGGCGTCCCCGAGATGGTCCGCAAGGTTCGCGGCCTCGGCTTCGAGACGCCGATCGTGGGGGACTTCCACTACAACGGCCACCAGCTGCTCGTGGCGTACCCGGAGACGGCCCGCCTCCTCGCGAAGTACCGGATCAACCCGGGGAACGTCGGCGGCAAGCGCCGCGACGAGAACTTCCAGACGATCGTCCGGGCGGCGATCGAGCACGACAAGCCGGTCCGGATCGGGGTCAACTGGGGCTCGCTCGACCAGCAGCTCCTGACCGAGCTCATGGCCGCCAACGCCGGCCTGCCCGAGCCGCGCGATGCGCGCGAGGTCATGATCGAGGCGATGCTCCAGTCCGCCCTCCGCTCGGCCGAGCTGGCCGAGGAGACGGGCCTGCGTCACGACCGGATCATCGTGAGCGCCAAGGTCTCGGGCGTGCGCGACCTGGTCGACGTCTACCGGCTGCTGGCCGCGCGCTGCGACTACCCGCTGCACCTCGGCCTCACCGAGGCCGGCATGGCGATGAAGGGCATCGTCGCCTCGACCGCCGGCCTCGCGATCCTGCTCGACGAGGGGATCGGCGACACGATCCGGGTCTCCCTCACGCCCGAGCCCGGCGCCGGCCGCGAGCTGGAGGTCGAGGTCGCCCAGCAGGTTCTCCAGTCGCTGGGGCTGCGCGCGTTCATGCCCCAGGTGTCGGCCTGCCCCGGCTGCGGCCGGACGACCTCGACGTTCTTCCAGGAGATGGCCCGCGACATCCAGCAGTACCTGAAGGACCGGATGCCCGAGTGGAAGGAAGTGCACCCCGGGGTCGAGGACCTGAAGGTGGCGGTGATGGGCTGCGTCGTCAACGGCCCGGGCGAGAGCAAGCACGCCGACATCGGCATCTCGCTGCCCGGCACGTTCGAGGAGCCCGTGGCGCCGGTCTTCGTCGACGGCAAGCTGCACGCCACCTACCGCGGCGACGACATCGTCGAGCGCTTCGTGGCCCTCCTCGAGGAGTACGTGGCACGGCGCTTCCCGGGCGTGGGGGCGGGGGTCGGCGCGGCGTCCTGAGGGGCCGCGCCGGGGCGGCGCAGGGCTCGGCGCGCGCGCGACCGACGGTCCGCCCGGGCGGGTGGACGCAGGTCGGCCCGTGGGCGGCGATGGCGAGGCGCGCTATACTTGCCGCCAACACGACCGCGCCGCTCCCATGACGTGGCTGACCGCCACGTTTTTCTTTCGGTCCGGCGGGCGCGGCGGGCGTCGGACGCTGACAACGGCGAACAGGGAGGTGCGCGCATGAGCCGTGACTTCGTCGGCGCCCTCCTCCAGCTGAACGCGGAGAAGGGCGTCCCGCGCGAGCACCTCATCCGGACGATCGAGGACGCCATCGAATCCGCCTACCGGCGCATCCCCGGGAACGAGGACGTGCGGGTCCGCATCGATCCCGAGCGCGGCGAGATGATGGTCACCCGCGAGCGGCTCGTCGTCGACGAGGTCGAGGACGAGCTGACCCAGCTGACCGTCGAGGCCGCCCACGCCTTCAAGGCCGACGCGCAGCCCGGCGACGTCGTCGTGACCGAGCAGCTGGGCCAGGACGCGTTCGGCCGCATCGGGGCGCAGACGGCCAAGCAGGTAGTCCTGCAGCGCCTCCGCGAGGCCGAGCGCGACGTCGTCTACGACCAGTTCGCGAGCCGCGAGGGGGAGCTGATCACCGGCACCGTCAATCGCGTCGAGCCGCGGGCGATCATCCTCGACCTCGGCAAGGCCGAGGCGATCCTCGCCACCTCCGAGCAGTCGCCGGTGGAGCACTACCGGATCGGCCAGAACGTCAAGGCCTTCGTCCTCGAGGTGCGCAGGACGCCCAAGGGCCCCCAGGTGCTGGTCAGCCGCACCCACAAGGGGTTCCTGCGCCGCCTCTTCGAGCTGGAGGTCCCCGAGATCCACGCCGGCACGGTCGAGATCAAGGCGATCTCGCGAGACCCGGGCAGCCGGAGCAAGGTCGCGGTCGCCTCGCGCCAGGAGGGCCTCGACCCGGTCGGCGCCACCGTCGGCCAGCGCGGCGCCCGCGTCCAGGCGGTTGTCGCCGAGCTTGCCGGCGAGAAGATCGACGTCATCGAGTGGCACGACGACCCCGCGGTCTTCGTCGCCAAGGCGCTCTCGCCGGCCCAGGTCGACGGGGTCGTCATCGACGAGGAGAACCGGGTCGCCAACGTGACGGTGCCCGAGAAGATGCTCTCGCTCGCGATCGGGCGCGGCGGCCAGAACGCCAGCCTCGCCGCGAAGCTCACGGGCTGGCGCATCAACATCCGGAGCGACGCGCAGGCCCACGAGCCCGCGCCGGCCTCCGTCGCGGCCGCCCCCCACGCCGAGGGCGAGCCCGCGAACGAGGTGGCGTCGTAGCCCGCGGCGCGACGGCCGGCCCGCCCGCACGGCGGTACCCGACCCGGACCTGCGTCGCGTGCCGGACCCCCCGCCAGAAGCGCGAGCTCCTGCGGGTGGTCCGGGATCCCAGCGGGGAGGTCCGCGTGGACCCCACCGGCAAGGCGGCCGGGCGCGGCGCGTACGTCTGCGCCGACCCGGCGTGCCAGCAGAATGCGATCACCCGGGGGGCCCTCCGTCGGGCCCTCGACGTCCCGATCCCGGCCGGGCTCTTCGGACCCCCGCCGGCCCCCGGGGCACCCATCGACGACTTCATCACCGACCACGAAGGAGGGTCCTGATGGCCAGGAGCAGGAGCGGGACCCGCGGACGTCGCGGCCCCCGCAAGCCACCGCGGCGGGAGGGCGGCTTCGCGCCGGTCTCCGTCGCCGATCCGCGGGATCGCGCCGCCGTCACGCTGCCGCCGACGATCACGGTCAAGGAGCTCGCCGAGCTCCTCGACGTGAACCCCGCCGACGTCATCCGCGAGCTGATCAAGAGCGGCATCTTCGCGACGATCAACCAGCTCATCGACCGCGACACGGCGTCGCTCGTCGCAACCGAGCTCGGCTACGAGGTGGCCGAGGCCGAGGAGGCGGCCGCCGAGGAGGGCGAGGAGGGCGTCGAGGTCGCCGCCCCGGCGACCAAGGACCCGACCCTGCTCGTCGAGGACGACCCCAGCCTGCTCGTCGCCCGACCCCCGATCGTGACGGTCATGGGCCACGTCGACCACGGCAAGACGAGCCTCCTCGACGCCATCCGCAGCACCACCGTTGCCGCGGGCGAGCGGGGAGGGATCACGCAGCACATCGGTGCGTCCGAGGTGACGAAGGACGGCAAGAAGGTCGTCTTCCTCGACACGCCGGGCCACGAGGCGTTCACGGCGATGCGCGCCCGGGGGGCCCGGGTCACCGACATCGCGGTGATCGTCGTCGCCGCCGACGACGGCGTGATGCCCCAGACGCTCGAGGCGATCAGCCATGCGCGCGCCGCCAAGGTGCCGATCGTCATCGCCCTCAACAAGATCGACAAGCCGGACGCGAACCCGGACCGGGTCAAGACCGAGCTCGCCGAGGCGAACGTCGTCGTCGAGGAGTACGGCGGCGACGTGCCGCTCGTCCCGGTGTCGGCCAAGGCACGGACCGGGCTCGAGGAGCTCCTCGAGATGATCCTGCTGGTCGCGGACCTGCAGGAGCTGACGGCCAACCCGAAGCGACCCGCCGTCGGCACGATCATCGAGGCCGAGCTCGACAAGGGCCGCGGCCCGGTCGCCACCGTCGTCGTCCAGACGGGCACCCTGCGCATCGGCGACGTCGTCGTCGTCGGCAGGACGTACGGCAAGGTCCGGGCCCTCGAGAACGCGGCCGGCAAGCGAACCCAGAAGGTCGGGCCGTCCTCGGCCGCGGTCGTCCTCGGCCTGGCCGAGGTGCCGGAGGCCGGCGACATCCTGCGCGTCGTCGCCGACGAGAAGATCGCCCGCTCGCTCGTCGAGGGCGCCCGCGCCGCCGCGGCGTCGACCGCCGGGACGAGCCAGAAGGCGACCCTCGAGGACCTCTTCGAGCAGTTCAAGGAAGGCCAGGCCAAGGAGCTCCGGATCATCCTGAAGTCGGACGTCTCCGGGTCGCTCGGCGCGATCACCCACGCCCTGGAGCAGATCCAGTCCGACGAGGTCCGGATCAGCGTCCTCCACGAGGGCACGGGCGACATCACGGACACGGACATCCTGCTCGCCTCGGCGTCCAACGCGATCGTGGTCGGCTTCAACACGAAGCTCGACCCCCAGGCGCGCCGGACGGCAGAGGCCGAGAAGGTCGACGTCCGCCTCTACGACATCATCTACAAGCTCACCGACGACATCGACGCCGCCCTCAAGGGGATGCTCGAGCCGGAGATCGTCGAGGTCATCGAGGGCCGTGCCGAGGTTCGCCAGATCTTCCGCGTCGGCAAGAGCACGGTCATCGCCGGCTGCTTCGTCACCGACGGCCGGATCGTGCGCAACGCCGGCACCCGGGTCTACAGGGGCGGCAAGGTGATCACGACCGACCGGATCGACTCCCTGCGCCGCTTCCGCGACGACGTCCGGGAGGTTGCCCAGGGCTACGAGTGCGGCATCGGCCTCGCCGGGTTCCACGACCTCGTCGAGGGCGACGTGATCGAGGCGTTCACCCAGCAGGCGATGAGTCGCGCCGCGGTCCGCTGACCGACCGGCGATGAGCCAGCGCACCGACCGGGTCGACGAGCTCCTGCGCCAGGAGATCGGCCGGATCCTGGCCAAGGACGTCCAGGACCCGCACATCGGCTTCGCGACCGTGACGAAGGTCGAGACGGCCCCCGACCTGCGCCACGCGCGGGTCTGGGTCAGCGTCATCGGCGGCGCCCCGGAGCGGGCCCAGGCGCTGGCCGCCCTCGACCGGGCGATGGGCTACGTGCGCCACGAGCTGGGGGTTCGCCTCCGGCTCCGGCGGATCCCGGCGCTCCACGTGGCGCTCGACGACACGGCGGAGCGGGGGACCAGGGTGCTGCAGATCCTCGAGGAGCTGGAGCAGGGCCACGACGCCGCCGGCGAGGCTCTCGCCGATGCGCCGCTCGCGGAATCGCTCCCCACGCCGGTGCCGCGCGTCCGTCGCGAGGGCGACGCTCCCGAACCCGATGAGCTGATAGTCCCGGCGGCGGATGCCGGCGTCCCCGGCACGAAGGAGCCCGCGGCGCGACGCCCGCGTCCGGCGCCGCGCGGCAGGCGGCGGCGGGGTGGTCCCGCGGCGGGTCACAGGAGCGACGGCCGGCGCCGAGGCGGCACATGACGGCCGCCGACCTCGCGGCGCTCGCGGATGCCGTCCCGCAGGCAGTCGTGGACCGCCTCGGCACGGCCCGGTCCGTGCTGGCCGTCGGGCACGAGAGCCCGGACGCGGACGCCCTCGGCGCGGCCCTCGCCGTCGGGATGCTCGTGGAGGCCCGCGGCGGGCGCGCCACCGTGGCCGTGAGCGACGGCGTGCCGGCCCTCTACCGGTTCCTGGCGGGGGCGGATGCCGTGCGCACCGATCCCGAGCCGGACGTGACCTACGACCTCGTGGTGCTCTGCGACTGCGGCGACCTGTCGCGGGCGGGGGCGATCCGCGAGCGCAACGCCGACCTCTTCGCGGCGACGCCGCTGCTCACGATCGACCACCACGCCAGCAACGACGGCTCCGGCGGCCTGGCCTGGATCGACCCCGACGCCGCCGCCACCTGCGAGATGCTGACGCTCGTCGCCGCCCGGCTCGGGGTGCCGCTCACGGCGGCGGACGGCGCGCTGGCGGCGGCCCTGACGGCGGGGATCGTGATGGACACGGCCACCTTCGCCCACCCCAACGCCACGCCGCGGACCCTGCGCGTTACGGCTGCCCTCCTGGAGGCCGGCGCGCCGCTCTCGGACATCAGCCGCCGGCTCTACCGCACGAAGCCCGACGCGCAGCTCGCGCTCTTCGGGCGCGCCCTCGCCCGGCTGGAGACCCATGCCGACGGCCTCGTGGTCGCCTCGGCGGTTGAGCTGGCCGATCTCGTCGCCACCGGTGCGCTTTCGGAGCACACGGAGGGGATCATCGACCTCCTCGCGCAGGCTGAGACCGCCGAGGTGGCGCTCCTGCTCAAGGAGAAGGGCGCGGAGACGCGCCTGTCTGTGCGCACGAAGCCGGGCGGCGTCGACGCGACGGTCCTGTGCGGGACGTGGGGCGGCGGCGGCCATGCCCGTGCCGCCGGTGCGTCGCTGCCGCTGTCGCTGGCCGAGGCGAAAGCCGCCGTCCTGCCCGTCGCGGAGCGCCTGGCGCGGGCCGTAGTCCGGTGATCGGGCAGGGCCCCCGGTGACCCGCCAGGAGGCCCGGGTGGACGGGATCCTCGTGGTCGACAAGCCGATCGGCCCGACCTCGCACGACATCGTCGCCCTGGTCCGCAGGCTCGCCGGCACGCGCAAGATCGGGCATGGCGGCACCCTCGATCCCTTCGCCTCCGGCGTCCTGCCGCTCTACCTCGGTCTGGGGACGCGCGTCGTGGAGTTCCACCTGGGCGCGCGGAAGGCATATCGGGCCACGGTGGTGTTCGGGTCGCGCTCGACCACGGACGACCTGGAGGGCGAGCTGACGGCCGTCGAGGGCGCGCCGCCGACGCGCGAGGCGGTGGTCTCGGCCCTGGCCGGGTTCCTGGGGACGCACGAGCAGCGCCCGCCGGCCTTCTCGGCGCGCAAGGTGGGCGGGCGTCGGGCGTACGCGCTCGCGCGCCGCGGGGAGACGCCGGAGCTCAAGGCCCGGGAGGTCACGTTTCACGCCCTCGAGCTGCTGGCCTGGGACGCCGCGGACCCGGCCCACCCGACGGCCGTGGTCGACGTCGCCTGCACCGCCGGCACGTACGTCCGGGCCCTGGCGCGCGACCTCGGCGAGGCCGTGGGCAGCGGAGGGTACCTCGGGGCGCTGCGCCGTACCGCGTCTGGCCCGTTCGGGCTCGCCGATGCCCATCCGCTCGACGCCGTTCGCGCGGCCGCGGCGGCCGAACGCCTGGCCGACCTGCTCCTGCCCGTCGGCAGCGGCCTCGACGACCTGCCGTCCCTCGCGCTCGCCGAGGGCGAGCTGCGCGCCGTCGCCCACGGCGGCTGGACCGGGCGCGCCGAGCGCCTCGGGACGGCGGGGGAGGGGATGGCGGCCGGCACGGCGATCCGCCTGCTCACGCCGTCCGGCGCGCTGGCCGCCCTGGCGCGCTCCCAGTCCGACGGGCGGCTCGTCACCGACAAAGTCCTCCTCGACCGGGAGGCGGCACCGGCCCCCGCGGGGCGCGACGATGCGTGACGCCCTGCCGGGGATCGACGCGCTGCGACCCGCCGACGGGCCGGTGCTCGTCGCGGTCGGTGTCTTCGACGGTCTCCACCGCGGCCACCTGTACCTGCTCCGGGAGCTCCGGCGTGCCGCCCGCCGGCTGGGCGCCCGGCCCGCCGTCCTGACATTCGACCACCACCCCGACGAGATCCTCGCCGGGGCGGCGCCCCCGCTCCTCTGCGACCCGGACGAGCGCCTGGCGCGCCTCGAACGGGACGGCGTCGCGGTCACGATCGTCGAGCACTTCGACGAGGAGCTGCGGCGCACGACCTACGAGGATTTCGTGGCCCGGATCCGGGCGCGCACGGGGCTGGCTGGGTTCCTGATGACCCCCGATGCCGCCTTCGGGCACGAGCGGCGCGGGACTCCCGAGACGCTCGCGGCGCTCGGGGAGGAGGTTGGCTTCCGGGTGGTGGTGGTGCCGCCCTTCGACCTCGACGGCCGACCGGTGCGGAGCACCGAGATCCGGAGCGCCATCGCCGCCGGCGACCTCGCCGCGGCGCGGGCGCTGCTCGGTCGACGGGTGGCCGTGACCGGCGTGGCCGCCGGGCGCGACGACGCCGGCCGCCGCGTCCTGCTGCGCTTCCCACTCCCCGTGGCGCTCCCGCCGCCCGGCGACTACGCGGCCACGGTGTCGGCGGCATGGACGCCGGGCGTCCGCCCCGGCCCGGCCCGCCGGGCGACGGCCACGCTGGACGCGGGCGGAGGGATGATCGTGCGAGCCCACCGCGAGGCGCTGCGCCACGATCGCCTGCGGGTGGCGTTGGCGGGATAGGCCGGCGCGGGCCGCGACCCCCCCGGTGCTCCCGCCGGGTCCGACGCGGCCTCAGGGGCCCGGGCGCTCCCGAGCCCGACGGACCGTTCGCCGTGCCGCGGCGACCGCCCGGAAGAAGTGGCGGACGTGGGCCGTGGGCCGGATGTGGCTGGGGCCGCCGGTGTAGATCGTGCGGATCGGGACCCACACCACGGGCCAGCCGCGGGCGATGCACGTCGCGAGCATCTCGACCTCGAACTCGAAGCCGCCCTCCGCGCTGGCCAGGGAGGCCTCCATGAGCCGCCGCCCCACGAGACGATAGCCCGACTGGTTGTCCGGGACGTGCGTGCCGACGGCCCACGAGAACGCCCGGCCGCCGAGCGTGTTCGCCAGGCGCCGGGTCGGCGGCATGTGCGCGAAGTCGCGCCGCCCGACGACGAGGTCGGGCGGGCCGCCGGCGGCCGGCCTGGCGAACGCGGCCAGGAACGCGGGGATCTCGGCCGGGTCGTGCTGGCCGTCGCCGTCGAGCGTGAGGGCCCCGTCGTAGCCGGCCTCGAGCGCCCGTCGGAACCCGGCGCGCAGGGCGGCGCCCTTGCCGGCGTTCGGGCGCTGCTCCAGGACCTCGGCGCCGGCCGCGCGGGCGACCTCCCCCGTCGCGTCGGAGGAACCGTCGTCCACCACGAGGACGGGCAGGTGCGCCTTGGCGCCCGCGACCACGGCCGCGATTCGAGGGGCCTCGTCGTGCGCCGGCACGAGGCCGAGCACCCGCGGCCGGCCTGCCTGCTCGTCGATCGGCATGCCGGCATGCTAGCGGTCGCGCGCCCTCCGACGTGACCGCTCCCCGCCGGCCGACCGCCGAGGCGGCCCGCCGGCCCCGGCCTCCGGGTGCGAAACGTCCCGCGTCGATCGCCGCCCGCAGCCGCCAGGCCGTCCGCTCGCTGCACCCCAGCAGGGCGACCGCCTCGGCCGTCGTGATGATCCCGGCCAGCCAGCGGCTCACGACCCCGCTGCGCTGCTGCTCCTTGGCGCTCAACGTCAGGCTCTCCCTCATCAGGCGAGACTGACAGAATCACTGAGCAGTTGGCCCTGACAGATTCAGTGAGCAGGGACAAGCGTTTGCACGCTCCGATCAGCCCTGCTACTCTCCGCGGGTTGAAGTCACGGAAGTCAAGAGTCAATCGTGTCGGAGGACCGAGTGCCGCTCGTGCGGGAAACCAAGGACCGGATCGTCGCCGAGTACGGCGCCAAGCCCGGTGACACCGGCTCCCCGGAGGTCCAGATCGCGCTGCTCACGGAGCGGATCAAGGACCTGACGGAGCATCTCAAGCAGTTCCCGAAGGACAACCACTCCCGCCGCGGCCTCCTCAAGCTCGTCGGACAGCGCCGGCGCCTTCTCGCGTACCTCGTGAAGAAGGACGCCTCCCGCTACCGGGCCGTCATCGCCCGGCTGGGCCTGCGCCGCTAGCACCCGCGCATCGAGGACCCGGGGCGACGCCCCGGGTCTCGCGCACCTGGCCCGGGCGTCAGCCACGCTCGGCCCTCGGTCCCGCGCCGACACGGGCAAGGAGTAGCTCGTGTCTCATTCCCTCTCGGTCGAGTTCGGTGGTCGCACGCTGACCATCGAGACCGGTCGCATGGCCCGCCTCGCCGGCGGAGCCGTCACGGTGCGCTACGGCGACACGGTGGTGCTCGGCACCGCCAACCGCAGCGAGCCGCGCCCCGGCCTCGACTTCTTCCCGCTCACCATCGACTTCGAGGAGCGGATGTACGCCGCCGGGAAGATCCCGGGCGGCTTCATCAAGCGCGAGTCGCGCCCGTCGGAGGCCGCGATCCTCGCCGCGCGCCTGACCGACCGCCCGATCCGGCCCCTCTTCCCCGAGGGCTACAAGGACGACGTCCAGTGCGTCATCACGGTGCTCTCGACGGACCAGGAGAACAACCCGGACGTCCTGGGCACCATCGCCGCGTCGGCTGCGCTGACGATCAGCGAGATCCCGTTCCAGGGCCCGATCGCCGCCGTTCGCCTCGGGCGGATCGGCGGTGAGTTCGTGATCAACCCGACGATCCCGCAGCTCGAGGAGAGCGAGCTCGACCTCATCGTGTCCGGCACGCGCGACGCGATCATGATGGTCGAGGCCGGCGCGAAGATCCTGCCCGAGGACGTGATGGCCGAGGCGATCCTCTTCGCCCACCGTTCGCTCGAGCCCCTCATCGACCTCCAGCTCGAGCTGCAGGGCCTCGTCGGCAAGGCGAAGCGGCTGCCCTTCCTCGACCCGGGCACCGAGTCGGTCCTCGACTTCGCGGCCAAGGTCAGGGCCGGCGCCGAGTTCGTCGTCGTCGACGTCGAGACCACCGGGACCAACCCGGAGATGGCCGACCTCGTCGAGATCGCCGCCGTGCGGGTGAAGGGCGGCACGGTCGCCGACCGCTGGTCCACCTTCGTCAACCCGGGCCGGCCGATCTTCGGCAACCAGATGCACGGGATCACCGACGCGGACGTGAAGGACGCCGCCGCCCCGGCGGAGGCGGCCCGGCAGGCCCTCGCCTTCGTCGGCGACGCGACGATCGTCGGACACTCGGTCGGCTTCGACATCGCCTTCCTCGAGGCCGCCGTCGGCGATGGGACGCGGATCGAGAAGGGCCGCTACCTCGACACGCTGACCCTGGCACGCGACGGCTACCCCGACCTCCCCAGCTACACGCTCGGCGAGCTCTCGAAGTTCTTCGGGATCCAGCTCCAGCAGGCGCACCGCGCCCTGCCGGACGCCGAGGCGACCGCCGAGCTGCTCGTCGCGATCGCGAACGAGCTGCCGGGCCGCCTCGACACCCTTGCCGAGGGCATCGCCGACTCGATCCGCGCCCAGCGCGCGTCGAAGGACGAGGCCAAGGCGAAGCTCGAGGCCGCGCGCCGCGCCGCCCGCGTGAGCAAGGCGCTCTTCGGGCTGGTCCACAAGAAGACCGCCCGGAAGCTGACCCTCACCGAGGGGATCCGGATGGACGGCCGCGGAGTCGACGAGATCCGCCCGATCACCGTGGAGGTCGGCCTGGTGCCGCGCGCCCACGGCTCCGGCCTCTTCACCCGCGGCGAGACCCAGGCGCTGACCGTCGCCACGCTCGGCCCGTCCTCGGACGTCCAGCGCATCGACACCATCAGCCCCGAGCTCGAGAAGCGCTACCTCCACCACTACAACATGCCGCCGTACTCCACCGGCGAGAACAAGATGATGCGCGGCCCCGGCCGTCGCGAGATCGGCCACGGCCACCTCGCCGAGCGGGCGCTCATCCCGGTCCTGCCGTCGAAGGACGACTTCCCGTACGTCATCCGCCTGGTGTCGGAGTGCGTGACGTCCAACGGCTCGACGTCGATGGCGTCGACCTGCGGTTCGACCCTGGCGCTCATGGATGCCGGAGTGCCGATCCTGGCCCCGGTCGCCGGCGCCGCGATGGGCCTGATGTCCGAGCCCGACGGGACCTTCACCGTCCTCACCGACATCCTCGGCAGGGAGGACGCCTTCGGTGACATGGACTTCAAGGTCACCGGGACGAGGGACGGGATCACGGCCCTCCAGATGGACATCAAGGTCAAGGGCATCAACGAGGCGATCATCCGCGAGGGGCTGGCGAAAGCCTACGCCGCGCGCATCACGATCCTCGAGAAGATGACCGAGATCCTGCCGTCCGCCCGCGACACGATGAGCGACTTCGCGCCGCGCATCACCAAGATCAAGATCAACCCCGAGAAGATCCGCGACATCATCGGCAAGGGCGGCTCCATGATCCGCAAGATCCAGGAGGAGACCGGCACCGAGATCAACGTCGAGGACGACGGCACCGTCGAGATCGCCGCGGTCCAGGGCGAGAACGCCCGCAAGGCGATCCACTGGATCGAGAGCCTCACCCGCGAGGTCGAGATCGGCGCGCTGTACCTCGGGACCGTGACCCGGATCATGACCTTCGGCGCCTTCGTCGAGATCCTCCCGGGCAAGGAGGGCCTGGTCCGCATCGGCGAGCTCGCCGACTACCATGTGCCGAGCGTCGAGGACGTCGTGTCCGTCGGCGACGAGGTGATGGTGGTCGTGACCGAGGTCGACCGCCAGGGCCGGGTCAACCTGTCGCGCAAGGCTGCCATGCAGCGCCACCTCGCGAAGGGGTAGGTCGCCGGCGACCGGGCCCACGAGCCGCACGCACCAGCGCCCTCGGGAGCACCCCGGGGGCGCTGCTATACTCGGCGCGTGCCCGCGCTACTTCTCGCGCCCTGAAAGCGGAGCCATGTCCGGACACTCCCCCCGTCCCCTCACCGTCGCCGTCGTCGGCGCCACCGGCGTCGTCGGCCGCACGATGGCTGCGGTCCTCCTCGAACGGAACTTCCCGGTCGGGGCGATCCGGTTCCTCGCCTCGGCGCGGTCCGCCGGCTCGACCCTCCCGTTCGGCGGCCGCCAGGTCGAGGTGATCGAAGCCACCCCGGAGGCCTTCGACGGCGTCGACATCGCCCTCTTCTCGGCGGGTGGCGCGACGTCCCGGGAGCTCGCGCCCCAGGCTGCGGCGCGCGGCTGCACCGTCGTCGACAACTCCAGCGCCTGGCGGATGGAGCCCGGCATCCCGCTGGTCGTGAGCCAGGTCAACCCGGATGACCTCGAGGCCCACGAGGGGATCATCGCCAACCCGAACTGCAGCACGATGCAGCTCATGCCGCCTCTCATGGCGCTGCGCGACGCCGTCGGCCTCGAGCGGGTGGTGGTGGACACGTACCAGGCCGTGTCGGGCACCGGCGGCAAGGCGATCGCCGAGCTCGAGACGCAGATCCGCGCCCACGTCGCGGGGGTCCCCAAGGAGCCCCACGTCTACCCGCACCCGATCGCCTTCAACGCGCTCCCCGAGATCGACGTCTTCCTCGAGAACGGCTACACGAAGGAGGAGTGGAAGGTCGTCACCGAGTCGCGCAAGATCCTGCACCTCCCGGACCTGCGCGTCTCCTGCACGGCCGTCCGCGTCCCCGTCTTCATGGGCCACTCCGAGGCGGTCCACGTCGAGACGGTCGAGCCGATCGCGCCAGCCCGCGCGCGCGAGCTGTTCGCCGCCGTTCCCGGCGTCGTCGTGCGCGACGACCCGGCGGCCCACGTCTACCCGCTGGCCACGGAGGCGGCCGGCCACGACGAGATCTACGTCGGCCGCGTGCGGACCGACGCGTCGATCCCCGACGGCCGCGGGCTCGCCTTCTGGGTCGTCTCCGACAACATCCGCAAGGGCGCCGCCTCGAATGCCGTGGAGATCGCCGAGGTGCTCGTCGAGCGCGGCTGGGTCCGCGCCGCGTCGCGGCGGGCCGCGGAGGCCTCACCCGCGTGACCGAGGCCGAACGCCGCGCGGCGCTCGAGGCGATCGCGGCGGAGGTCCGGGACTGCACGCGCTGCCGCCTCCACGAGGGTCGCACCCTGGCCGTCCCCGGCGAGGGGCACCCCAGCACGGAGGTCGTCTTCGTGGGTGAGGGTCCCGGCGTGAACGAGGATCGCCAGGGCCGCCCGTTCGTCGGGCGGGCCGGCGACCTGCTCGTCCGGCTGCTCGCCTCGATCGGCTGGCGACGCGAGGACGTCTTCATCACGAACATCGTGAAGTGCCGCCCGCCGGACAACCGGGATCCGGAGCCCGACGAGGTCGCCGCCTGCGCGCCGTACCTGCGGCGCCAGCTCGCGGTGCTGGACCCGGCGCTCGTGGTGACGCTGGGCCGGCATTCGATGGGCCGCTTCATGCCGGGCACGACGATCAGCCGGGCCCACGGCACGGTCCGTCCCGCCGATCCGGGCACGGGCGCCCGGGACGCGCTCGTCTTCGCGATGTACCACCCCGCCGCCGCCCTGCGGACGCCCGCGGTCGAGCAGGCGAGCTACGCCGACGCGGCGCTGATCCCGGCGGCCCTGGACGACGCGCGCGCTCGCCGGTCGGGCGCGCCGCCCGCATCGGCGTCCGCGCCGCCGCCGCCCGCGCGCGACGACGCGCCCGCGATGACCACCGTCCCGGCGGCGTGGCACGACGCTCCCACGCCGGCCGCCCGCGACGACGCGCCCGCGACGCCGCCACCCGATCCCGCCTCCGACGACCACCCCGAGCCGGATTCCCCGGCCGTGGACCAGCTCACGCTCTTCCGGTGACCCGATGACCGCTCCACGCACCACCGACCTCGGCACGCCGCTCCGCATCATCCCGCTCGGCGGGGTGGGCGAGATCGGCAAGAACATGTACGTCTTCGAGTACGGCGAGACCATCGTCGTCGTCGACTGCGGCCTGATGTTCCCCGACGAGGAGATGTTCGGGATCGACCTCGTGATCCCGGACGTGGCCTACCTCCGCGAGCGCCGCGAGAAGGTGAAGGCGTTCCTCATCACCCACGCGCACGAGGACCACGTCGGCGGCCTGCCCTACGTCCTGCCCGAGTTCCCGGGCGTGCCCGTCTACGCCTCGACGCTGGCACGCGGCCTCCTGGGCACCAAGATCAAGGAGCACAAGCTCCACAACAACCCGCTCCTGCCGCTCGACCCGGGCGACGAGCTCGAGATCGGGCCCTTCACGGTCATGCCGTTCCGCATCGGCCACTCGATCCCGGACGCCATGGGCCTCGCGATCCGGACGCCGGTGGGGACCGTGGTCCACACGGGCGACTTCAAGTTCGACCACACCCCGGTCGACGGGAAGCCCTCGGACTTCGCCATCCTCGCCAAGCTCGGCGCGGAGGGCGTCATCTGCCTCCTGTCCGACTCCACCCGCGCCGAGAACCCGGGCTACACGCCGTCGGAGCGGACGGTCGGCGAGGCATTCCGCGAGATCATGGAGCCGCTCGACGGGCGCGTCATCGTGGCCACCTTCGCCAGCAACATCGCGCGCGTCCAGCAGGTCCTCGACGCCGC
This sequence comes from uncultured Chloroflexia bacterium, assembly GCA_963831745.1. GTDB lineage: Bacteria > Chloroflexota > Limnocylindria > Limnocylindrales > CSP1-4 > CTSoil-043. The sequence continues at coordinate 263,370 of CAWHRD010000006.1, forward strand.
CGCGACGTTCGACCGCAAGGTGGCGGTCATCGGGCGGTCGATGGAGCAGAACTTCCGGATCGCGAGCGACCTCGGATACCTGACCTACCGGCCGGACGCCATCGTCGCCAAGGACCGCATCGGCGACGTCGCCGCGGACAAGCTGGTGATCTGCACGACCGGCGCCCAGGGCGAGCCGATGGCCGGCCTCGCCCGGATGGCCAACCGCGACCACCGCTTCGTCGAGATCCAGCCGGGCGACACCGTGATCGTCTCCGCCAGCCCGATCCCGGGCAACGAGGAGTACGTCGGCACGGACGATCGACAACCTCTTCAAGGCCGGAGCCAACGTCTTCTACCACACCATCAAGCGCGCCCACGTCTCCGGCCACGCCAGCCAGGAGGAGCTCAAGCTGATGCTCGTCCTGACCCGGCCGCGGTACTTCATCCCGATGCACGGCGAGTTCCGGATGCATGGTCCAGCACGGGCGCCTGGCGATGGAGACCGGCGTGGCGCCGGAGAACGTCCTCATCATCGAGAACGGCCAGCCGATCGAGTTCTTCGCCGACGGCTCGGCGCGCCGCGCGCCAGCCGGTCCAGGCCGGCTACGTCTACGTCGACGGCCTGTCGGTCGGCGACGTCGGGGAGATCGTCCTGCGCGACCGGCGGGCGCTGGCCAACGACGGCATGTTCATGGTCGTCGTGACGGTCGACAAGCAGACCGGCTCCATCGTCGGGCAGCCCGGAGATCGTCACCCGCGGGTTCGTCCACGCTCAACGAGAACGACCCGATCATGGCGGAGGCGGTGCGCCGCGTCGTTGCGGCGATCGAGAACCCCGGCGACCACATCAGCGAGGTCGGCCTCCTCAAGAGCCAGATCAAGGACGGCGTCTCGCGCTACCTGTACGAGCAGACGAAGCGGCGCCCGATGGTCTTCCCGGTCGTCGTGGAGGTCTAGATGGCGACCCGCCGCCGGGCGCAGCCGGCCCGACCGCGCCGCACGCGCCGGAAGAGCCCCTCCGGCCCGTCGATGCCGCGCCTGAGCGCGGACGTGACGCGCTCGATCGTGGCGGTCGTCCTCCTCGTCCTCGGGGTCGTGATCCTCGTCGGCCTGCTCCTGCCGGGCAAGGGCGCGCTGACCGACTGGATCCTCAACGTCATCGCCCCGTGGTTCGGGTCGGGGCGCTGGCTGCTGCCGATCCTGCTCATCGGCCTCGGCGTCGTCATCGAGCGGGCGAGGGGGCCCCGGGCCGGCTGGGGCCGGATCGTGATCGGGTCGACGATCGCCTACGGGGCTCTCCTCGGGATCATCAGCCTGCTCGAGCGCGCGGGGTACGTCGAGGGCCGCAGCGGCGGCCGCATCGGCGCCGCGATCGCGGAGCCGCTGGCGGGGCTGGTGAGCGAGCCGGGCGCGTTCGTCGTCCTGCTGGGGCTGCTCGTCGTCGGGGTCGTCATCGCGGTCGACCGGCCCGTGCGCGAGCTGGTCGCTCCCTTCGGCCGGGGAGCCCGCGAGATCGGCGCCGCCCTGGCTACGCCGGCGGCCGACGCGGCGGCCAGGGCCGCCAACGGCGCGCGGCGCGACAAGGCGCCGGCGGCCGAGGCCGCCGCGCCGCGCAACGGGCGGAGCGCCCGCGAGGCGACTCCCCGCCCCGAGATCCCCACCCCGCTCCCGGGGCCCGCGCAGGTCTCGTCCGTCGTTTCGGGGGGCGGGCTGGCTCCCGCGGCCGTCCCCGCCGTCGTGTCCGGCGGGACCGACGAGGCCGCGGACCGGGCGCCGTCGCGGCCACCTGCGGCGCTCGCTGCAGACGACGTCACGGACGCCTCCGACGCTCCCTCGCCGCGCGAGCCGCGGGAGTACCGCCTGCCGCCGATGGCGCTCCTGGAGGACGTCGCGGCGCGCGAGGCCGGCCGGGGCATGGACCACGAGCGGAACGCGGCGATCATCACGGGCAAGCTGGCGAGCTTCAACATCCCGAGCCGCGTCGTGAAGTGGAACGCCGGCCCCGTCGTGACGCAGTACGAGGTCGAGCCGGACCCGTCGGTGAAGGTGAGCCGCATCGAGGGCCTCGCCGACGACCTCGCGATGGCCCTCGCCGCCCGCACCATCCGCATCGAGGCGCCGATCCCCGGCAAGTCGGTCGTCGGGATCGAGATCCCGAACATGGACTTCAACGTCGTGGCGATCCGGCGGATCCTCGAGGACCCGGAGGTCGTCGGCATCCCGTCGCGGATCGCCTTCGCCCTCGGCCGCGACGTCGCCGGCCACGCCCGGGCCGCCGACCTCGCGCGGATGCCGCACCTCCTGATCGCTGGCGCCACGGGCTCCGGCAAGAGCGTCATGGTCGAACGCCCTCATCGCGAGCCTGCTGATGCGGGCGACGCCCGACGAGGTGCGCCTGATCCTCGTGGACCCGAAGCGGGTCGAGCTCGCCGACTACAACGGGATCCCGCACCTGATGGTGCCGGTCATCACCGAGCCGGACCGCGCGAAGGCCGCCCTCAAGTGGGCCGTCGCCGAGATGGAGAACCGCTACCGGCGCTTCGCCGGCGCGAGCGCGCGCAACATCACGGCCTACAACGAGACGCGGGTGGACCCCGGCCGACCGGCTCTCTTACACTGGTCATCATCATCGACGAGCTGGCCGACCTGATGATGCGCGACGGCAGGACGGTCGAGGACCCGATCGTCCGGCTGGCGCAGAAGGCCCGCGCCACCGGCATCCACCTGGTCCTCGCGACGCAGCGCCCGTCGGTCAACGTGGTCACGGGGCTCATCAAGGCCAACTTCCCGAGCCGGATCGCCTTCGCGATGGCCTCGCAGATCGACTCGCGCACGATCCTCGACGCGCCGGGCGCGGAGGACCTCATCGGGCGCGGCGACATGCTCTTCCAGCCCTCCGACCTGCCGCGCCCGATCCGCCTGCAGGGCGTCTTCGTCTCCGACAAGGAGGTCCGCGCGATCACCTCGCACTGGCGCGCCGAGGCCGAGCCCCACTACGACCTGTCGATCGTCGAGGACGACGAGGAATTGACGGGCACCGTCGACGACCTCGCCGACGACGACGCTGATCGGCTCCTCCGGGATGCCGTCGCGGTCATCCAGGAGTACGATCGCGCCTCGGCGTCGCTGCTGCAGCGGCGCCTCAAGGTCGGCTACGCACGGGCCGCGCGGATCATCGACCAGCTCGAGGCGCGCGGGTACATCGGGGCGTTCGACGGCTCGAACGCGCGCCAGGTCCTCCGTCGCGACGTCGGGGGAGCGGGACGCGCCGGGGCGGTCGACGCGGACGACGGGGGCGACGAGTGACGACACGCGAGCACGCCCGGCCACTCGGGCTGCGGGGGCGCGGCGGCGGAAACGGCGACCCGGAGCCGCGGACGCCGCCGCCGGGGGAGCGGCTGGCCGACCGCCTGGTGGCCGCCCGCGAGGCGAAGGGCGTCGACCTGATGCGGGCCGAGCGGGAGACGAAGATCCGCCGGCAGTACCTCTCCGCCATGGAGCAGGGCGCGTGGGACGAGCTCCCGGCCGGCGTCTACGCGCGCGGGTTCCTGCGGAACTACGCGATCTACCTGGGCCTGGACCCCGACGAGGTGCTCGCCGCCTGGAACAGCGAGCGGGGCGAGGTGACGGCCCAGCCCGCGATCGTCGTGCCGCGGCCCATCGAGGCGCCGCGCCGCGGGATCGTCCTCGGCCCGGGCATCATCGTCGCCGCCCTGGTGACGCTCGCCGCCCTCGGGATCGTGGCGTACATCGGCTTCCAGCTCCTGCGGTTCTCGGAGCCGCCGCCCCTCGCGGTGACCGACCCGCCGGCGGCCGTCACAGAGGTGGCGGAGGACACGACCTCCTACACCCTGCGCGGCACGACCGTGGCGAACGGCGAGGTGAAGATCAGCGCGGCCGGCCGTGAGCCGGTGAACGTCCTCGCCGCCGGCGACGGCTCGTGGCGGAGCGTAGTCGACCTGCGCCGCGGCGAGAACCGCTTCGAGGTCTCGGCGACCGACCCGAGCACGGGGAAGGCTGCCGAGTCCCCGGTCGAGAGGATCATCACCGTCCCGTTCGCCCAGGTCGCGGCGCCGACCCTCGAGCTCACCTCGCCCGAGGAGGGCCTGAGCGTCGAGAACGGGGCGATCCCCGTCCGGGGGACGACGACCGACGCCACATCGGTGACGGTCGCCGCCGCCTACGCGGGCCCCGCGCCCGGGCAGCAGGCCGCCCCGTCGCCGACGCCGGCCTCGATCCCGACGACGACCGTTGCGCTGGCCGACGACGGCAGCTTCTCGACTGCCGTCGACCTGACGGAGGGGACCTGGACCATCACCGTGACTGCGGCGGGCCAGGAGGGCAAGTCGACGACCCTCAACCGCACGGTCACCGTCGTCTACCAGGGGATCTCGGTGGTGGTCGAGATCAAGGACGGGCGCACCTGGCTCAAGGTTTGGGTCGACGGCGTCGTCTCGCCCACGACGGGCGCCGGGGGCAAGGTGTTCGCGCCCGGCAAGACGCTCACCTTCAAGGGCGACAAGACGGTCGAGATCCGGACCGGGAAGATGAGCACGACGTTCGTCAGCGTCAACGGGACGGCGTACGGCGCGCTGGGCGCGAGCGCCAACCCGGGTACGTTCATCCTCGAGCCCGGCACGCCGCCGCGCGCCGCCAACTGAGAGGGATACCGTGGCGGATCCCGCGCTCCGCCCGCTCGCCGAACGGCTCCAGGCCACCTGCGTGGCCGGCGGGTTGCGGGTCGCGCTCGCGGAGTCCTGCACCGGCGGGCGCGTCGGCGACGCCCTCACGGACGTCCCGGGCTCGTCGGCGTACCTCGCCGGGGGGATCATCGCCTACGCCGACGCGGCCAAGGAGGCGCTGCTCGGCGTGCCGCGGGCCGTGCTGGACGCGCACGGCGCGGTGAGCGCGCAGGCGGCGGTCGCCATGGCGGAGGGGGCACGGGACCGGCTGGCGGCCGACCTGGCAGTGGCCGTGACCGGCATCGCCGGCCCGGGTGGCGGGACGGACGCCAAGCCGGTCGGGCTGACCTACGTCGCGGCCGTGGACGCCGCCGGCAGCGCGGTCCGTCGGCTGGCCTGGACCGGCGACCGCGAGGCGAACAAGGCGGCCAGCGCCCGCGCCGCTCTGGAGCTGCTCCTCGAGCGCGCGGAGGCCCGGGCCGGCGAGCGTCGCCGCGCCTGAGTGTCCATCGCGCCGCGGCTGAAGCGCCCGGGCGTCCAGCGCGACGCGCGGCCGCCGCGGACGGCATACTGGGGGCGAGCGCAGACGGCCCACGCGGCCCCCACGGAGGAATCGATGGCAGGGGAGTTCTCGTTCGACGTCGTCTCCGACTTCGATGCGCAGGAGCTGCGCAACGCCCTCGACCAGGCCCGCCGCGAGATCGCAACGCGGTTCGACTTCAAGGGCGCCCTCGCCGACATCACCCAGGAGAAGGACGCCCTCGAGATCCACACCGACAGCGAGCTCCGGGCGAAGGCGATCCGGGATCTCGTCGAGTCGAAGGCGATCCGCCGAAGCCTGTCGCTCAAGATCTTCGAGTGGGGTCCCATCGAGCAGGCCGGCGGGATGACTGTCCGCCAGCGGGTGGACCTGCGCCGGGGCCTCTCGGACGAGCTGGCCCGCAAGATCACCAAGATGATCCGGGACGAGTTCCCGAAGGCCAAGAGCCAGATCCAGGGCGACGCCGTCCGGGTGTCCGCCAAGAGCAAGGACGACCTGCAGAAGGTGATCGCCCGCCTGCGCGAGCTGGACGAGGCGGTCCCGCTGCAGTTCACCAACTACCGCTAGGGAGGGAAGACGACGGTGTCCACCCGGTCGCCGATGATCCGGCTCATCCTCGTGCTGGTGATCATTCTCGTGGTCGCCGGCCTCGTGGTGACGTCGTTCCCGCCCGCGGCGAACTGAGATGAACGGTTCGGAGGGAACCACCGCCGGCCGCTTCATCGCCGAGGCGCTCGCCGGCGCCGGGATCCGCGTCGCCTACACCGTCCCGGGAGAGAGCTTCCTGGCGCTGCTCGACGGGCTGGCCGCGGTCGGCATCCGCGTCGTGGCGGCCCGCCACGAGGGCGGCGCAGGGTTCATGGCGACGGCGCACGGGGCGCTCACGGGAAGACCCGCGGCGGTCCTCGTGACGCGTGCGGTCGGCGCGGCCAACCTGGCGATCGCGCTGCACGCGGCGCAGGCCGATTCCGTGCCCCTCGTCGCCATCGTCGGCCAGGTCGAGCGGCCGTCCCGCGGCCGGGAGGCGTTCCAGGAGGTGGACGTCGTCGCAACCTTCGGGAGCCTCTGCCGGTGGGCGCGCGAGGTGCGCGACGTGGCGACGCTGCCCGCCGCGCTCGACGAGGCCCTGCGCAAGGCGACCACGGGCCGTCCCGGCCCGGTCCTCCTGAGCCTCCCCGAGGACCTGCTCGACGAGCCGGCGCCGGTGGACGCCGGGCGGATCGCGACGGCCACCGTCCTCGGGCCGCCGCGGGCGCCCGAGCCGGACCCCACCACCGTGAAGCGGATCCTCCACCTGCTCCTCGATGCCGAGCGGCCCGTGATCCTCGCTGGAGCCGGCGTCCTGCGGTCGCGCGCGACGGCCGACCTCGTGCGGCTCGCCGAGCTGGTCGACGTCCCCGTGGTCGCCGCCTGGCGCCGGCCGGACGTCTTCCCCAACGACCACGCGCTGTACCTCGGGATGAGCGGCTACTTCGCCGCGCCGACCGTTCACCCGCGCCTGCTCGAGGCGGATGCCGTGCTCGTCCTCGGCTGCCGCCTCAACGAGGTGGCGTCACACGGGTGGACGGTGCCCGCGGCCGGCTCCCGCTGGGCCCACGTCGATCTCGAGCCGCTGGGCTCCCGGGGCGGCCTGGGCGCCCCCACGATGGCCCTCGCGTCCGATGCCCGGACGTTCGTCCGCGAGGCGCGGCGAGTCCTGGGCGGAAGCGTCCTCGAGATGGGCTGTCTGGAGCGCCGCCGCGCGGCGAACGCCGGCGACCGGGCGGCCTACGAAGTGGCGCGGCTGGTCGACGGGGAGCCCTGGGATGGGCCCGGCGTCCACCCGGGACGCGTGATCGCGACGCTCGGCCGGTCGCTGCCCCCGGACGCGATCGTGACGAGCGACGCTGGCCACTTCGGCGGCTGGGCCGCGCGGGGCCTCTGGATGCGGCGTCCGGGAACCTACCTCGGGCCGACGGCGGGAGCGATGGGGTACGGGCTCCCTGCGGCGATCGCCGCGTCGCTCGCGTCTCCGGGTCGCCCCGTCGTGGCGCTCGTCGGCGACGGCGGGCTGGGAATGACCGCGGCCGAGCTCGAGACAGCCGTTCGGGAAGGCGCGCGGCCGGTCGTCCTCGTCTTCGACAATGCTCGCTACGGGACGATCCACGACCACCAGGCGCGGCGGGGCATGGAGCCGGTCGCGACCGACCTTGGGCCGGTGGACTGGGCGGCCGTCGCCGAGGCGTTCGGGGCGGCCGGCGTGCGGGTGGCGACCGACGAGGCGTTCGAGCCCGCCCTGCGGGCGGCCCTCGGCTCGCGTCGCCCGACCGTCCTGCACCTCCTGGTCGACCGGCGCTGGGTCAGCGTCGACCGGGTCGACGACCGCATTCCGGCGATTGCGACGCCGCCCGAGCCGTCGCCGGACGGGGAGGTCGCCGAGCCCGCCGGGGAGGTCGCCGAGCCCGCCGGGGAGGTCGCCGAGCCCGCCGGCGAATGGGCCGCGCAGCCGCCCCTGGCGGAGCCGGAGGCTCGTGACGGGTCTCCGACCGAGGACGCCGCGGGCGGCCTGGACGGGTCGCTCGACCTTCCTCATGCTGGTCCCGACGCCGCTCTCGACCTGGTTGCCTCGATCCCCGACACGGATCCCGCCGGCTTCGAGGCGAGCCCGGACGCGGCGCCCCAGGACCTCGACGCCGACCCCGACGCGCCGCTCGACGGCCTCCTTGCCGGCAACCTCGAGGCGGACTCCCACGCTCTCGACATCGCCGTCGACGCGGCGTCCGGCAGCCTCGACGGGAGCCCCGATCCGGAGTACGACCCGGCTGCGTGGCAGGCCCGACCCGATGAGCGGCCCCCGGACGAGGTGGCGGAGGCTCCGTCGGCGGGGTGACCCACCGCACGGCTGCGGAGATCGGGGCCGGCCTCGAGCCGGTTCGGGCGGCTCGTCCCATCCGGCCGGGCGAGCGCATCCACGTCATCGGTGCCGGTGGTGCGGCCGCCGCCGCTGCCGCGCTGCATGCTCACCACGCGGGCGCGACGGTGAGCGGCTGCGATGCCGGTGGCCCATCGCCGTACACGCCGCCGCTCCTCGACGCCGGCGTGCCCCTCGCCTGGGAGCATGCCGAGGCCCACGTCGCGCGTGACGGCCGCCGCGCCGTCGACCGCATCGCCGTGACGAAGGCCCTCACCGCCGTGGCGCCCGACCACCCCGAGCTGATCGCCGCGCGGTCGCTCGGGATCCCGGCCACCAGCGTCCAGCAGCTGATCGCCGACGCGGCCGCCACGCGAGGCCAGGCCCTGATCGGGATCGCGGGCACGCACGGCAAGTCGACGACGACGGGCTGGCTCGTTCACCTGCTGGCGATCGCTGGCCTGGACCCGTCAGCGTTCGTCGGCGCCCTCCTGCCGGCGGCGCTGGCGGGGGGCACGCGGCGCTCGACCGTGCGGATCGGCGGGGGCCGCCACTTCGTGGTCGAGGCGGACGAGTATGCCGGCAACTTCGACGCGTACCACCCCGCGATCGGCGGCCTGACGAACGCCGACTGGGACCACCCCGACGTCTTTGCCGACCGCGCGGCGGTGATCGCGGCGTTCGTCACGTGGATCCGCGGCTTCGACCGCGGTACCGATCCCGCGGTCCTGGTTGCGAACGCCGGCGACCCGGGGGTTCGCGAGGCGCTCGCGGCGCTGCGCGGGTGGGCCGGGCGCCTGCTGGTCGTGCGGATCGTCGGCGAGGACGCGGATCCACGCGTCGAGCGCACGGCGCTCGCGACAGCGCACACCACGGCGGCCGGCCCGGCGACCGCGCTCGTCGGTCGCTGGCGGCACGCGGCGGGGGAGGGGATCCTCGAGGTCGCCGGCCTGCCGGGCGAGGCTCCGGCGATCGCCCGGCTCGCGCTGCCGGGTCGGCACAACGCCGAGAACGGCCTGCTGGCGGCAGGAGTGGCGCTGGCGGCGGGCGCGTCCCCTCGGGCCATCCTGGACGGCCTGGCGACCTTCCCGGGTGTCGGACGCCGGCTCGAGCTGACCGGTGACGTGGCGGGAGTCGTCGTGCTCGACGACTACGGCCACCACCCGACCGCGATGGCGGCGACCTTCGCGGCCGTTCGCGAGCGCTATCCCGGCCGGCGCCTCTGGGCGGTCTACGAGCCGCTGACGTACCACCGGACGGCGGCGATGCTGGATGCGTTCGCCGCGGTCCTGCGGACCGCCGACCTCGCGGTCGTCGCCGAGATCCACGCCGGGCGCGACCCGGACACCACGATCACGTCGGCGACGGTGCTCGCGGAGGCGGTCGCGGCGCACGGGACCACCCCCGCCTGGGCGCCCGGCACGGTGGAGGAGGCCGCGGACTGGCTGGCCGGCCGCGTCGAGCCCGGCGACGTCGTCCTCGTGATGGGGGGCGGCCGGAGCTACGTCATCGCGGATCGGCTGGTCGCGCGCCTCCGCGAGCGCTCCGGCGCCTGACGCGGCGCGGGCAGGCCGCCCCACGGGTGCGGACAGGCGTAGCGGCGCCGCTTCGGCAGGCAGGAATCACGAAGGCCGCCGGGCTGGCGCCCGGCGGCCTTCGATGCGGTTCGCGAGGTGGCTAGCGCCGGCTGAAGCAGTCGGAGCAGTAGACCGGCTTCGCGCCGGAGGGCCGGAACGGCACGGACGCGACGTTGCCGCAGGAGCTGCAGGTCGCGGTGAACATCTCGCGCGGGCCGCGCGAGCCGCCGCCGCCGTAGCCGCCGCCGCTCCCGTAGGAGCTGCTGCCGCCGCCGTACGAGCCGCCGCCGGAATCGCCGCGGGCGGCCTTCTTGGCCGCGCGGCACGCCGCGCAGCGGCGAGGGGTGGTGAAGCCGCGATCGGCGTAGAACGCCTGCTCGCTCTCCGTGAAGACGAATTCCTGCCCGCAATCGCTGCAGGTGATGACCTGGTCGGCCATGGTCGTGATCGCTCCTTCGAGCTCTTGTCGGCGAGGAGCGGAACCGGACTCCGGCGTTCGCGGATGGGCGATCGTGGAGAGGTGCGAGCCTGGGCCGAGCGTGGTCCCTCGCCGTCAACGTACGGCGAGCCCGTTGAGGATACCCGGTTCGCGCCGAGAATGCGAGGGGCTGCGCGCGAAGGTCGCTGCGAAGGTCGCGGCGAAGCCCCGATGCGGGGGCACCGCGCGGGGGTCAAGGCGCCGCGACGCCGCACTCCGGGCCGAGCGGAGCGCGTCGCCCGGCAGTTCGGCACTGGCGGCCGGTGGCGGCGCCGGACGACGATCGTGACCTCGAAGGAGGTCGAACCCATGCGCAGGCTCGTCATCATCGTCGGTGTGCCCGTCGCGGCCGCCGCCGCCCTCTTCGCCGCGTGGCGGCGCAACCCACGGCTCGGGACCCGGATCGTCAACGACGTCGTCAACCCCTTGTTCGTGGAGCGCGGGATCGCGGGAGCCGGGAGGTCGGAGCTGGGGACGCTCGAGCACGTCGGGCGTCGCTCGGGGACGCGCCACCTGAGCCCAATCCGCCCGGTGCCGACGGAGGACGGGTTCCGGATCATGGTGCCGCTCGGCGCGCGGTCCGAGTGGGCCCAGAACGTCCTCGTCGCCGGCCACTGCCGGATGCAGCTCCACGACACGGTGTACGAGCTCGACGAGCCGGTGCTGCTGGCCGCCGGCGAGGTGCCGGAGATCCCGATGCCGGTTGCCGCGGTCCTCGACCGCCTCGATGTCCAGTACCTCCTGCTTCGGCGGTTCGCGGAGGCGCCCGGCCGGCTCGAGGAGGAGGCTGCGGAGCCCGGGACGGAGGCACCGTCCGCGGCGGCTCCCGCCGAGCTGCCGGAGCCCACCGGGGCCGGGGTCGCCTGACGGGGCCGCCGGCCGGCGGGGGAGCGCCCGGCCGAGACGCCGGAGACCGGATCGCGTACCGTTCGCGCCGATGACGGAGGACCCCGATCGCCTCGTCCTGGAGCGCCTCCTGGCCGGACGCGGGCCGTCCGAGCTCTTCGCATGCGACCCGGCCCTGGCGGACACCGCCGCGTTCTGCGCCGCGTACGGGTTCGCCCTGGCGGACTCGGCCAACACGATCGTGGTGGCGGGAAAGGCCGCGCCGCCCGTCCACGCGGCCTGCGTCGTGCTCGCGACCCACCGCCTCGACGTCAACCGGGCGGTACGGACCCGGCTCGGCACCCGCAAGGCGTCGTTCGCGTCGCCGGAGGCGACCCGGGCCCTCACGGGCCACGAGATCGGTGGCGTGACCGTGTTCGGGCTGCCCGCAGGCCTGCCGATCTGGGTCGACGCCACGGTCATGTCCCGCCCACGGATCGTCCTCGGCGGCGGCAGCCGGAGCTGGAAGGTCGTGGCACCCCCCGCGATCCTGTTGACCATCGAGGGCGTCGAGATCGTGGAGGGCCTGGCGTCCCTGGCTGTGCTCCCCGCGGAGTAGGGGGTCGCGCGGTCGGAACCGCCGGCCGCCCTCTGGCGTGCCCTGCCGACGCGATGGCCGGTCGAGCGGGTCGCAGCGGTGAGGGCGGCAAGGCGCCGGTCGCGGGTCGCGAGATCGGCGGCCGCTTGACGGCTGTCGGTGAATCGGCGTGAGATGCCACCCAGGCCGTAGGATGGCGCGGATGCCCAGGCCGACCTACCCCGTGCCACCGACCGCCGACCAGGTCGACGTCTACCACGGCACGCGGGTCGCCGACCCGTACCGCCCGCTCGAGGACGCCGACGCGCCGGCGTCGCGCGCATGGATCGCGGCCCAGAACCAGCTGACCGAGCGGGTCCTCGGCGAGCTTCCGGCCCGTCGGGCGATCCGCGGGCGGCTGGCGGCGCTGTGGGACTTCTCGCGGGCGGGCGCCCCGTGGCGGCACGGAGAACGCTGGTTCCAGCTCCGGAACTCCGGCCTGCAGGACCAGGACGTCCTGTGGACGGCCGACGGGCCCGAGGGGGAGGGGAGCGTGCTCCTCGACCCGAACGGCCTGAGCGAGCAGGGGACCACGGCGCTTGCCGCCGTCGCGGTCTCCGAGAGCGGCGAGCTCGTCGCCTGCGCCACCTCCAGCGCCGGTTCCGACTGGCGCACCTGGGGCGTTCGGCGTGTCGCCACCGGCGAGGAGCTGCCCGACCGCATCGCGTGGTCGAAGTTCGCCTCCGCGGCATGGACGCATGACGACGCCGGCTTCTTCTACGGCCGCTACCCCGAGCCCCCGGCCGACGCGGCCCACGACGCGCCGAACCGGGACATGGAGCTGCGCTACCACCGCCTCGGCACGCACGCGGCGGAGGACCGCCTCGTCTTCTCGACGCCCGAGCACCCCGAGTGGATCTACGACGAGTTCGAGGTCTCCGACGATGGGCGGCGCCTGGTGGTGACCGTGGCGCACGGCACGGACCCGAAGAACCGGATCTACGTCGCGGACCTGGGCGACGGCGTCGAGGCGGCGGTCGTGCGCCCGCTCCTCGACGCGGCCGACGCCCACTACGCCCACATCGCGACGCTCGGGGGAACGCTCTACCTGCTCACCGATCGCGACGCCCCGCTCGCCCGGGTCGTCGCCGTGGACGTCGACGACCCCGAGCGCCCGCGCGAGATCATCCCGGAGGGCGAGGACGCGCTCGAGCGGGTGCGCCTCGTCGGAGACCGGCTGGCGGCGGTCTACCTCCACCACGCCCGTCACCGGCTCGCGCTCTTCGAGCTCGACGGACGCCACGTGGTCGACGTCGTGCTGCCGGCGATCGGCACCATCGTCGACATGGCAGGTCGGCGCGCCGACGTCGACCTGCTCCTGACCTTCATGACCTTCGCCGCGCCGGCGTTGGTGCTGGCCGTCCGGATGGCGGACGGATCCGTGCGCGAGGCGCGCCGGCCGGCCCTGGCGTGGGATCCGGGCGACTTCGTGAGCGAGCAGGTGTTCGCCACCTCGGGCGACGGGACGCGGGTGCCGCTCTTTCTCACGCGCCGGCGCGACGTTGCGCCCGACGGCGACGTTCCGACGCTCCTGTACGGCTACGGCGGCTTCCAGGTCCCGATCGGCCCGATGTTCAAGCCCGAATGGCTGGCCTGGATGGAGCGCGGGGGCCTGCTCGCCGTCGCGTCGCTGCGCGGGGGAGGGGAGTACGGCAGGGCCTGGCACGACGCCGGGCGGCTGGCCAGCAAGCAGAACGTCTTCGACGACTTCGCCGCGTGCGCCCGCTGGCTGGCGGCGTCGGGATGGACGCGCCCGGGGCGGATCGCGATCACGGGGCGCTCCAACGGGGGCCTCCTGGTCGGGGCCACCCTCACCCAGCATCCCGGAGCTCGTCGGCGCGGCCGTCGCGGAGGTGGGCGTGATGGACATGCTGCGCTTCGAGCGGTTCACGATCGGCGCCGCCTGGACGAGCGACTACGGCTCGGTCGACGACCCCGACCAGTTCCGCACGCTGCTGGCCTGCTCGCCGCTCCACAACGTCCGATCGGGCGTCGCGTACCCGGCGACCCTGGTCACCACCGGCGACCACGACGACCGCGTCGTGCCGGGGCACTCCCTCAAGTTCGGGGCGGCGCTCCAGGCCGCGCAGGCCGGCGACGCGCCGATCCTGGTCCGCATCGACACCGACGCGGGCCACGGCCTCGGCAAGCCGGTCGGCAAGCTGATCGACGAGCGCGCCGACGTGCTCGCCTTCCTCGACCTGGCGCTGCGGCCAGGGTAGGGGAGCGCCGGCGGCCCCTCCGACGACCCGATCAGGCGCCAGCGAGCCCCGGGCGCCCCCGGCCGCGGCGTCAGTGGGGTTGGCGGAACCGCACCGTGGTGCCCACCGGCGTCCACCGGCCGACGACGTAGCGGACGACCAGGCGGTACGTTCCCGCACCGAGCGCCGGTGCTCGCCCCAGCGTCGCCGTGATCCGCTGGCGGAGGTGGCCGCCCGGGTACAGCGCGGCCACGCGGCGCCCGGACGCGATCGTCCGGCCTGCCGCGTCGACGACCCGCCAGGCGACGATCCCGCGCTCCGCGCGCGACCCGAGGTCCCGGAGGGCGATGGATGCGGCGAGCCGGACCTCGCCGCGGACGAGGCGCACGGCGTCGACGGTCGCCGAGCCGGTCACGCGACGGGTCGGGCGGACGAAGGTGCGCTGGATCGCGAGGGCCATGCCCGCGTGGCCGGCGTCGTTCTCGAGCGACCAGATCCCGATCCCTGCCAGCCCGTGCGCGATGGCGTAGTTGAACTTCGTCCGCGCCGACGCGGCGTCCTCGAAGTGGACCTGGCGCACGGTTCCGCCCGCCCGGTCGGTGTAGCGGAACCACGACCCGTTGGCACGGTCGTGGTGGACCACCGTCGACGGGTGGCGGGAGAGCCACGCGAGCGCGGACGCGTACGTGACCGCCCGAACGCCGCCCCAGCGTGCGGGGTCCGGGCGAACCCGCCAGGAGCTGCCGGCCCGGACGACCGGCCAGGAGTAGCCGTAGAAGGGCACGCCCAGGATGACCTTCGCGCGGGGCACGAGGCGCAGGTAGTTGCTGATCGTCTTCTCGACGTTGTGCGGCCCGTCGCTCAGCGGCGCGACGGCCCCCGGGCGTCGCGAACCGCTCCAGTGGTAGTCGTAGGCCATCACGAAGAAGCGGTCGACGACCGGCTCGAGGCCCTTGAGCAGACGGTCCGGCACGATCCCGGGCGTCGCGACCGCGAGCTCCGAGCCGGGAAACCGGCGGTGCATCTGGCGACTGAATCGCCCGACGAAGGCCGCGAACTGCGGCGCGACGGAAGCCGGCACCGGCTCGACGTCGAGGTTCGCACCGTCGGCGCCGCGGCGGCCCATCAAGTCGAGGGCCTCCCGGATGAAGCGCGCCTGGGCCCGGGGGTGCTGGAGCAGCCAGCGCAGCTTCGCGGGGTCGAAGAGCTGGAACGTCGGAACGACCCGAACGCCGCGGGCGTGCGCGGCGTTCGTGACCGCCTGGGCCGCGCGGCTGACGTACGCCCGGTAGCCGACCGCCGCCCGATCGAGGTCGCCGCCCGTGCGGATCGGGATGGCGAAGAAGGCGATCGTCGACAGCCGGCGGTAGTCGAGGCGCCCGGCCGTCCCCGCGTCGAGTTGCCAGTAGGGGAGGTACCCGTACACCTGGTGCGAAGGCGCGGGCCGCCGGCGGGCGCGCAGCTCGATCCCGCGATCGGCCGTGCGGGCGGCGGGCTCGGCGGCCCGGGCGGCCGTCGGCGCCTCCGCGTCCAGGAGCAGGATGCCGGCCAGCAGGGCCGGCACGACGAGGACGAGCTGGAGGGCGGCCGAACGGGATCGCGGTCCGCAACGCATGGGCGAGCCTCATCGATCGGTCGACCGCCGGATGGGGTTCATCGCGACAGGGCCGACGAGGCCGGCAAGCCGGCCATCGGGCACGAGTGCCACCTTACCGCGTCCGTGCAAGCCCCCGAGCCGGGTCGACGGGGCGACCCGGGCGGCGGCGCTCCTCAGTCGTCGGCGCGGAGCGGCTCGGGGGTGAGGGCCAGGACGTCCTTGCGCCGGAAGACCTCCACGAAGCGGAGGCCGCACAGGAAGAGCGCCACGCCGAGCCCGCTGTAAAAGAACGCGATCATCCAGTCCGACATCAGGTGCGAGAAGCGGAGCGCCATGCCGCCGCCCATCATCAGCGCCATCACGGCCCACGACGAGGCGTTGAAGAAGTGCCAGAACGGGAGTCGATCCTCGGTCCGCGCACGGATCCGGCTGGTGTGCTTTCGCACGAGCGGGGTGAACACCAGGAAGTAGAACGCGAGGAAGGTCACCCCCGCGAGCGGGAGCAGGACCAGGTGCGAGGGCGCCAGCCCGAGCTCGAGCGGCAGCCCGACCAAGGAGACCATCGCGCCGGCCGCGCACCAGACCAGGCCGGCGATGAGCATCAGGTGGTTCTTGGGAAGGCTGACGATGTGCACGATCCGCGGACTCCTCGCGCCGGTTGACGGTCCCGGGATTGTACCCAAGTCCGATCGCGAGCCGGCTGGCGAGGCGGCCGGTCGAACCGTTGGATCGTGGGCGGGTCCGCGGTCAGGTCTCGGAGAGCACCTCGCGAAGCGTCGCGGCGAACGCATCCGGGTCGCCCGCCTGACCGTACTCGCCGCCGAGGAAGCCGCCGTGGTCGCTCGGAAAGCGGACGGCTTCGCAGCCGAGGCGCTCGGCTGCTGCGACCCCGGCCCGGAACGCGAGCTGGCCCTCCGACTCGATGCCGACGCCGATGACGATCCGCGTCGGCGCCGCGCGCAGGGCGTCGAAGTCCGGCTCGAAGTGCGTGGACGAGACGATGTTCTGGAACAGCAGCGGGTCGGTCCGGTTGCCGTCGTCCTCGGTCGGCAGCCCGAACATCGCAGGGTCGGGGGCGGGCGCCTCGGCGTCCGCCGCGACGAACGGTCCCTGGTGGCTGACGACGCCGATGAACCGCGCCATGCCCGGCCCGAACCCGCCCTCTTGATAAGCCTCGGCGACGGCGCGGGACGCTGGCAGCGCCCCCTCGCGGTCGGGCACGATCGCCGCGAGGGGCGGCTCGTGGGCGGCGAGCGTCCGCACGTCGCCGGGATGTGCCGCGACGAGGGCGAGCGCGTTCACGGCGCCGCCGCTGCTCGCGAACAGGTCCACCGGGCCGCCACCGATCGCCTCGATAATCCGGTGCAGGTCGTCGGCGTGCTGCTCCGGCGTGGAGGTCGTGGCCGGGTCGTCCTTCACGCTGCGCTCCACGCCGCGCGGGTCGTAGGTCACGACAGTCCGATCGGTAAAGTGGCCGGCGAGGGTGGCGAACCCGGCGGCGCCCATCGGCGACCCGATGAGGAGCAGCGGCAGCTCTGCGGAGGCGCCGGTGCGGATGTCGTAGGCGAGGGTGGCGCCCGGCACGGCCAGCGTGCGGCTGGTGGGCTCGGTCGTGGCGGTCATACGGCGGCTCCTTCCGCGAGGATCGCGTCGATCTGGCCGACGGCCCGGGTGAGCCCCTCCTCCATGCCCATGGCCAGGACCTGCTCCATGGCCTCGATGGTCGGGAAGCGGCTCTCGATGGACATCCGCGTCCGGGCGGCATCGATCGGCTCGATTGTCACCCGGCCCTCGTTCCGCGGGAAATCGTCGTTCGGGGTCCCGTCGTCGTGGGCGAACCCGTCCACGAAGACCAGCCGGCGCGGCGGATCGACCTCGACCACGTCCCAGTACCCGCGCGGCTGGTCGCCGCTCGGACCGGTCATGTGGTACTCGACGCGGCTGCCGGGCGCAAGCGCATGGCGGGTGAACGTTGCCGGGTAGGTGGGCGGGCCCCACCAGCGCTCGAGCTGGCGTGGATCGGCCCAGAGCTCCCAGACGCGCTCGGGCGAGGCGTCGAACTCCGCGACGAGGAGCATCGTCAAGGCGTCGGGGTCCTTGTGGACAGCGGTGACGGTCATGTGCGGGTCCCCCTGCTGGCGGCGATGAGGTCGGTCATGCGGTCGATCCGACCGCGCCACAACGCCTCGTACTGGTCGAGCAGGCCGCGCGCGCGGCGCAGCGCCTCGATGTCGGTGCGCACGACCTTGCGGCGGCCGATGCGCGTCTTGCTGACCAGGCCGGCCCGCTCGAGCACGGCGACGTGCTTCTGCACCGCCGCGAAGCTCATCGGGTAATGCCCGGCCAGCTCGGCCACGCCCTCCCGGGCGCCGAGCGCCCGCAGGACGATGTCACGCCGGGTGCCATCCGCCAGGGCCGCGAAGACGAGATCGGGATCGAACGCGGTCTGCATACATACAACCATACGGTTGTATATCGAAACTGTCAAGCAGACGTCACGTCACGTGGTGCCGTCTCCGATCGTGCACAGGGTCTCCGCTGGCGGCCGCCGCGGGCGCCCTCGGCGTCGAGGTGCTGCCGCTGCCCGACGCGCGCGGCCGGTCGCCGGCCCTGAAGCGGTTCGACCACGTACAGCGTCCTGCTGGTCAAACAAACATAACTTGTATTATCGGAAGTGCCCGTCCCGATCCGCACCCTCGCCCTCGGGCGCGCGGCGATCCTAAAGGCCGAGGTCGGTCGGGCTGACGATCGTGACGAAGTGCCCCACTCCGCGGGCGAGGCGGGCATCAAACGTGAGGAGCGGCAGGCGCGCATCGAGGGCGACGGCAACATACTCGGCGTCGTACGTCCGACCCCACCCAAGGCGCTCGGCGATGGCCCAGGCGCGCCGCTGGGGTCCGGGAGTGTCGACGCGCTCCACGACCGCGTCGATCGCGTCCAGGGCAGCAGCGGCGGTCGTCGCCCCGATCTCGCCACGCCGAAGAGCAGCATGAAGCTCTGCGGTGAACTCTGACCACAGCAGGCTCGGGCCGACGAGATTGTGGCCGGCGAACGCGCCGGCCCCCGCAGGACTCGTGAAGGCAGGCAAGGCCGCACTGGCGTCGATGACGAGACGCATGCTATCGACGCGAGCGGCCCTGGCGAACCAGGGCGACCCAATCAGGCATCGGCTCGCCCGTCAATGTCGTCCGCCAGGCCGCCGGCAACGGCAGCGACTCGGCGTCCGGCGAAGCCACGGCGTCGAGGTCCCGCTCCTCGATGACGTGCTGCGTGCCGACCTTGCGAGAAGCCAGCTTCCCCTCCCGGATCCAGCGCCGGATCGTCTCCGGGTTGCGGCCGGTGCGGCGGGCCGCCTCCGGTACCGTGAGCGCCACGGCTCTCCTTTCGCTCCGCTGAGGACGCTCTTCCGTCGACTAGATGATGTAGTATACTACACCATCTAGTCCAGGATCTCCGTGACGGGGCCGGTGAGCCTGCCGCCGCACCGGCCATCGGCATGCCCGGAAGACCGCATCTCGTCGGTTGGGTCAGCTCCGGGCCCCGCGTCGGTGGTCCGCTCGACCGGCTCACGCCTCCAGCGGCCACGACGGCCCGGGCAGGCCCGCGCGCGGGGCGACCACGGGGTCCACCACGCCCGCCACGGTGATGGATAGGTCGCGGCCCACGATCAGGCCCGGTCCGGGCGCACCCGAGACGCCGTCGGGAACCCCGAGCGCGGCGGCCGCCACGGGCTCCCCCGCGACGACGAGTCGGTGAGCGGGCGACCAGTCGAACGCCAGCGGGACGACGCCCTCCCCCGTCACCACGTTGCCGTGGACCGCTCCCCCGTCGGGCTCCGGGTGCAGCGTCAGGATCCCCGCCGCCGTCGCGAGCTCGAGACGTGTCCAGCGACCCTCGGGATCGGCCTCGAGGAGCAGGTCGGAGACGAGCCGCCCGCCCGAATCGCAGCGGATCGACCGCCAACGCCGGCCCCGGCGGCCCTCGGCGACCGACCAGACGACCGTCTCCCCTCCCCCGCCCTCGAGCCGCCCGGCCCGCCGAAGCCAGGGTGGCGTGTCGCTCATGACTTCCCGGGCGGCGTTGGTGCCGCAGCCGTGCCGATGGCGGCGAGGATCCCGGCCACATCCCGCTCCAGCGTCGGCTCCCAGGCCGCCAGGAGGCGCATCCCGAACTGCTCCCCTGCCGCGGCCACGGAACGCGTGGCATCCGTGTACCCGAGCGTGGCGCCCCGCGCCTCGAACGTGTCCCAGTCCCGCACCGCGACGGAGCCTGCCGCGTCGCGCACGACGTCGACGTCGAGGTCCACGAACCGGAAGCGCCCGCGCCGGAACGGCACGGGGAGCGCCGCGTCCACCTTGACCTCGCGGACGCGGAGTGCCTCGTCGAGCTTCACGACGATCGTCGCCGGCGCATGCGTCCCGAGCCAGCGCAGCGTGATCGCGGCCTGCGGCTCGGCATCCGCGGCCGCGAGGAGGGTCCGCCCGTCGATGCCGCGGACGTGGCGCACGACGCGCCAGCCCCGGCCGGCCCGTCCGACCAGGTCGCCCTCCCAGCGCCATCGATCGCGCCGGTCGCCGTGCTTCCGCTTAACGACGACGACGCGCCGCGGGGATGCGAGCGCACCGAACCGGCCCGGCAGTCTCCCGTCGAGGGTCTCCGGGCGACAGCTCACGTCGCGGCGGCCTCGCGGAGCGACTCTGCCCATCGCGCCGCTGCGGCCCGCAGCTCGCCCGCCAGGGCCGGCGCCACGCGGCCCCGGACGTGGACGTCGCGCTGTCCGTACTCGAGGTCGACGGAACCCCGCTCGCGGACGCGGGCGAGGAGCTCGCCCGCGGCATACGGCACGGCCACGTCGACGTCCTCCCACAGCGAGGCCAGCAGGGCGCCGAGCTCGGTCCGCAGCGCGTCGAGCCCGAAGCCGGTGAGCGCCGAGAGGAGCACGCTGCCGGCCACGATCGGGGCGTGCGCCGCGTTGCCGCCGTCCGGGCCGAGGAGGTCGGCCTTGTTGAAGGCCACGAGGCGCGGCTTGTCGCCCGCGCCGAGCTCCTCGAGGACCGTCTGGACGGTCGCCCGGTGCTCGGCGAAGTGGCCGTCGGAGGCATCGACGATCTCCACGAGGACATCGGCCCGCGTCACCTCCTCGAGGGTCGCCCGGAAGGCGTCGACGAGCTGGTGCGGCAGCTTGTGGATGAACCCGACGGTGTCGGTCACGATCGCCGTCTGGCCGTCGCCCAGCTTCACCTGGCGGCTCGTCGGGTCGAGCGTGGCGAAGAGCCTGTCTTCCGCCAGCGCAACCTCGCTGCCCACGAGGGCGTTGAGGAGGGTCGACTTGCCGGCGTTCGTGTAGCCGACGATCGAGACGGTCGGCATCAGCCGGCGGTCGCGGCCCCGCGCGGCGGTCGCCCGCTGCTGGCGCACGTCGTCGACCCGCCCCTTCATCTTCTTGATTCGCTCCCGGATGATCCGCCGATCGGTCTCCAGCTGCGTCTCGCCCGGCCCCCGCGTCCCGATGCCGCCGCCGGTGCGCGACAGGTGCGTCCACATCCGGGTGAGGCGCGGCAGCTGGTACTCGAGCTGGGCCAGCTCGACCTGGAGGCGGCCCTCGTGGGTCCGCGCGTGCTGGGCGAAGATGTCGAGGATGAGCCGGCTCCGGTCGATGACCTTGACCTTGAGAAGCTCCTCGAGCGCGCGCTGCTGGCCGGGCGAGAGCTCATCGTCGGCGATGAGGACCGTGTAGCCGGTCTCGGCCTTCGCGGAGAGGAGCTCTTCCGCCTTGCCCTTCCCGACGTACCAGTTCGGGTCGACGTGGCGGCGGTTCTGCCACTCGGCGCCCACGATGTCGGCGCCCGCGGTCTCGGCGAGCGAGGCGAGCTCGGCGAGGCTGTCCTGGGCGCTCCAGCCCGGGTCCTCGCCGGTGTCGACGGCGACGAGGAAGACCTTCTCGATGGGCGGTGCGAGGTCGATGGTGGTGGATCGGGGCATGCCGGGAGGATACCCCGCCGGCGGGTCGCAGCCCTCAGGTGACGGGGACGACGACCTCGGTCCGCCAGCGCTCGGGCGGCTCCGAGTCGGGATCGGACCAGTAGACCTCCCACATCGGGCCGGCAACCGCGCGCCCCTGGTCGGCGATCCAGCGCATGAGCTCCCCGTAGGTGGCGCCGAGGGTGTCGTACGGCCCGACGTGCCAGGCGACGGCGACCCTGCCGCCGGGCAGCTCGACCGGAACTGCTCGCCCGCCTCCGGCGGTCGCGGGCTCCGGCAGCGGGACGCCGGCCTCGTAGTCGATCTCGTCGCCGGGAGCGCTCATGTCGCTGAGGTAGCGCGTGAAGGGCGGGCCGTCGGGCGTGAGGCCCGACCCCTCGGCGGCCTCCCACGCCTCGGCGAGCGCCACGGAGAGCATGGCCGGGATCCGATCGACCGTCGAGCGGAGCCGGATCGCGAGGGCCGGCATCGGCTGCCGTTCCTGGATCTCGAACGCGGGCACGGCGCAGACCTCCTCGCGATGGGACGCCGGCGGGCCACGCTCGACGGGCGACGGGCCGGACCGCGACGCAATTCTCGCACCCGCCGCCACACGCGGGTGGCCCACCACGACGTGAACGTGCCGCTCAGCCCTCGCCGAACTCCAGGGCCGCAGCCGAGGCGTGCCGGAGCATCGCGGGATCGGCCGGATCGAGCGCCAGGTCGACCGGCTCGCGACGGAACCACGTCCGCTGGCGGCGGGCGAACGCGACGTTCCGCTGGACGTTCACCTCGAGGTAGCCGGCCCGGTCGAGGCGGCCGTCGAGGAGGTCCCAGGCTTCCCGATAGCCGATCGCGGAGAAGGCCGGCAGCCCGGGGTCGAAGCGCGCCCGGAGCGCCGCCGCCTCTTCCACGATGCCGCCGTCGAGCTGAGCGGCGGCGCGCCGGGCGATCCACGCGCGGTGGACGGCGCGGTCGACGAGATCCAGGCCGATCCGCAGCAGCGGGCCGGGGTAGCCGCGCGGCGCCGGGCGCGGCCCGTCGCCGCGGAGCGTCGCGATCTCGAGCGCCCGCACCACGCGCCGGGGGTTCCGCAGGTCGGTGGTCGCGGCGAGCGCGGGGGCGGTCCGGGTCAGCCGGTCCACGAGCGGCGCCGGTCCGTCGCGCGCGAGCTCCGCCTCCAGCGTCGCCCGGAGGTCGGGATCCCACGGGAGCTGGTCGAGGGCGATCCCCCCCGCGACGGCCCGGATCCAGAGGCCGGTGCCGCCGACCAGGAGCGCCACGCCGTCACGTGCCGCGAGGCCCGCCAGCACGCCGTCGGCGTGGGCGGCGAAGTCGGCGACGGAGAACGGCCGGTCGGGATCGACGAGGTCGAGGCCGTGGTGGGGCACGGCCCGGCGCTCGGCGAGCGTCGGCTTGGCCGTCCCGACGTCGATCCCGCGGTAGACCTGGCGCGAGTCGGCGGAGATCACCTCCGCGGGTCGGCCGGTCGCGGCGATCGCGAGGGCCAGCTCGATGCCGAGGTCGGTCTTCCCGGTCGCCGTGGGGCCGCCGAGAACGATGAGCGGCGGGCGCGCCCGCACGGCGTCGGCGCGGTCCGTGGCGCTCCCCTGCCCCGCCGCTACGCGAGGACGCCGCGCAGGCTGTACGGGCCGGCGCCGACGATCCGTGCATCGACGATCCGGCCGGCGAGCTCCGGCGGGCCGGGCAGGTGGACGAGCCGGTTCTCGCGCGAGCGACCGAAGAGGCGGGCCCAACCGGCGGGGAGCGCCGCGCCGAACGGGTCGTCCCCCACCAGCGTCAGCAGGCCCCGGCCCGGCTCGGCGTGCTCCTCCGCCTCGTGGTCGTGGGTGCGCGGCCGGGCGATGCCGTCGACGAGCACCGAGGCCACGCTCCCGATGCGCCCGCGGTTGCGCCCGAACCCGATCTCCTCCTGGACGGCGAGCAGGCGGTTGAGCCGCTCCCGCTTGACCGCGGCCGCGACGTCGTCGCGGAGTCGCGTCGCCGGGGTGCCCGGGCGCGGCGAGTACGCCGCCGCGAAGACCTGGTCGTAGCGGACGTCCCGGAGGAGGTCGAGGGTGGCCTCGTACTGGGCCTCGGTCTCGCCGCAGAAGCCGACGATCACGTCGGTGCTCACGGCGATCCCCGGGACCGCCGCGCGGATCCGGTCGAGACGCTCGCGATAGTGGGCGATCGTGTACTGCCGGCCCATGCGCCGGAGCAGGCCGTCGTCGCCCGCCTGGACGGGGAGGTGGAGCGCGGCGCAGACGGACGGGCAGGTCGCCATCGCGTCGACGAGGCGGTCGGAGAGGTCCCACGGGTGCGACGTGATGAAGCGCAGGCGCGGGATGGCAGGCCGGCCGTCGGGGCCGCGGATCCCGTCGATCGCGCGGATCAGCTCCGCGAGGTCGGGCCGGCCCGCGCGATCGAGCCGGCGGCCGGTGCGCCGCGGCTCGGCGGCATGCGCGAAGCGATCGTCCGGCGGCAGGTCGTGGCCGTAGCTGTTGACGTTCTGCCCGAGGAGGGTCACCTCGAGGTAGCCGGCCGCGGCGAGCGCGCGCGCCTCGGCCACGACCTCGTCGAAGGGCCGGCTCCGCTCGGGGCCGCGGCTGAAGGGCACGATGCAGTAGGTGCAGGTCTTGTCGCAGCCGTAGATGATCGGCAGCCACGCGGCGACGCCCGACTCCCGGCGAACCGCGCCCGACGCCACGGCCGCGGAGCGGGATCCCGCGAGGTGGTCCGCGGCGGATACCGCGATCCCCTGGACCACCGTCGTGGCGGCCGTCGCCGGCGCCAGGCCGACCGGCCCCTGGGCCGACGCGAGCCCCAGGCGCTCGACGAGCTCCGGCTCCTCGTCCGGGCGCAGGAACAGGTCGACCGCCGGAAACCGGCGGGCGAGGCCGGCTCGGTCGCGTTCGCGCACGGCACAGCCGGTGAGCACGACCCGCAGCGCCGGGTTCGCGGCCTTGAGGGCCCGCAGGACGCCCTGCCGCCCGACGACCTTCGCCTCGGCGGCTTCGCGGATCGCGCAGGTGTTGATGACGACGAGGTCGGCCGCCTCGATGGAGGGCGCCTCCGCGCACCCCGCGGCCAGCAGTCGCCCGGCCATCTCCTCGGAGTCGCTCCGGTTCATCTGGCAGCCGAGGGTCCAGACCCAGAACCGCGGCAGCGCCTGGTCCTCGGGCCGGAACTCGGCGACGCGCTCGTCGCCCGGCGACGCCGCGGGCCGCGGCCCGGCGGCGGCCGGGGCCGGAGGGAGGATGTCGAGGACCGGCAGCTGGCGGAGGCTCATGCGGGCGTCACGCCCGCCGCGCGGCTGCCGCCGAGGAGCCCCCGCAGCCGCTCCGCCACGTCGTCGGGGACCCATGTCTCGGCGATCGCCTCCGCGTAGGTCTCCCCGTCGCCGTGGAAGTCCGTGCCGCCCGACGCGACGAGCCGGTGCCGCGCGGCCACGTCCCGCATCGCCGCCATGGTCGCGGCGTCGAAGCTGCGGTGGTGGACCTCGATGCCGCGCAGGCCCGCGGCGACCAACTCGTCGACGACGCCCGCGAGGCGCAGCGCCGCCGAGAAGTGGGCGAGCACGGGCAGGCCGCCGGCCCCGCGGATGGCGGCCAGTGCGGCGAGCGGCCCCAAGCCTTCGCGCCGCACGTAGCCGGGCGTGCCGTGGCCGACGATGCGCGTGAAGGCGTCCTGCACGTCGGCCGCCCAGCCGGCCTCCACGAGGGCCCGGGCGATCGTCGGGCGGCCCAGCGACTCCTCGTCGGTGCGGTCCATGCCCTCCAGCTGGGCGTCGACCGGCATCCCGAGCGCGCGCAGCCGCTCGAGCATCCGGTCGAACCGGCGCCGGCGCGCCCCGCGCTGCCCGTCGAGGAGGGCTTCGAGCGCGTCGTCGCCAGTGTCCACGCCGAGGCCGACGAAGTGCAGCTCGTCGTCGGGCAGGTCGGGGATGTCGCGCGCCGTGGCGTTGATCTCGACCGCGGGGATCACGTCGAGGCCGGCCGGCGGGCCCGGCGCCCCGGGCGCGACCAGCTCCCGGTAGCCGGCGAGGGTGTCGTGGTCGGCGATCGCCAGCGTGCGGACCCCGGCCGCCGCCGCCTGCGCGGCGAGCTCGGCCGGGAGCAGCAGCCCGTCGGAGCGGAGCGTGTGCGCGTGGAAGTCGGCCCGGGTCGGAGTCGGCGGGGCGAGCCGGCCCTCGAGCGGGGCACGCCGGCCGCGGGGCATCAGGCGTGCTCCAGGACCTGCCGGAGCCGTTCGATCGCGAGTGCCCGGCCGGTCGCCGGGTCGACGTCGATCCGCAGGGCGTTGAACGCCACCGGCCAGCCGCCGACCTCGAAGCGCGTCGGCAGGCCGTTCATGAAGCGCGGCAACACGGTCGCGGGGTCGAAGCCGATGACCGAGTGGAGCGGCCCGGTCATCCCGAGATCGCTCTGGTAGGCCGTGCCCTTCGGCAGGATCCGCTCGTCTGCGGTGGGAACGTGGGTGTGAGTCCCGACGACCGCGCTCACCCGCCCGTCGAGGTGGATCCCGAAGGCGTTCTTCTCGCTCGTGACCTCGCAATGGAAGTCGACGAGCCGCACCGGCGGCAGCGCGTCCGCGCCCTCGTCGAGGAGGCGGTCCGCGTCGGTGAACGGGTTCTCGATCGGGATCATGTACGTGCGGCCCTGGAAGTTGAGGACGGCGACGTCCGTGCCGTCCGCCGCCTCGAACACGCCCCAGCCGCGCCCGGGGATGCCGTCGGTACCGTAGTTGTGGGGACGCAGAATCCGCTCGTCGGACTCGAGCGCCGGGTAGATCTCGCGCTTGTCCCAGATGTGGTTGCCCGACGTGATGACGTCCACGCCGGCCGCGAAGAGACTGGCCGCCGTCCCCGTCGTGAGTCCCATGCCGCCCGCCAGGTTCTCTCCGTTGGCCACCACGAGGTCGATCCCCTCGGTGGCCCGGAGCTCGGGCAGGATCCGCTCGAGGGCCTCGCGGCCCGGCTTCCCGATGACGTCGCCGACCATCAGGACCCGGCACGGCCGGGGGGCGCGCTGGGCGGTCACCCGCGCGCTACTTCGCGTACTCGACGGCGCGCGTCTCGCGGATCACCGTCACCTTGATCTGGCCGGGGTACGTGAGCGACTCCTCGATCTTGCGCACGATGTCACGCGCCAGGCGCGTCGCCGACAGGTCGTCGATCTCCTCGGGACGGACGAGGATCCGGACCTCGCGCCCGGCCTGGACGGCGAACGTGCGCTCGACGCCGGCGAAGCTCCCGGCGATGGCCTGGAGGTCCTCGAGGCGCTTGACGTACATCTCGACCGACTCGCCCCGGGCGCCGGGCCGCGAGGCGCTGATCGCGTCGGCCACCTGCACGATGGGCGCCTCCAGGCAGGCGTACTCGATCTCCTGGTGATGGGCCGCGATCGCGTTCACGACCTTGGCCGAGAGGTTGTGGCGCTGGGCCACCTGGGCGCCGATCCCGGCGTGGCCACCCTCGACCTCGTGATCGATCGCCTTGCCGAGGTCGTGCAGGAGCCCGCCCGTCTTGCAGGCCTGGACGTCGGCCCCCAGCTCGGCGGCGATGACGGCTGCCAGGCGGCTCGTCTCGACGGAGTGGTTGAGGACGTTCTGCCCGTAGCTCGTGCGGAACTTGAGTCGCCCGAGCAGCCGCAGGATCTCGGTCGGGAGGCCGGGGACGCCGGCGTCGTAGGCGGCCGTCTCGCCGGCCTGGCGGATCACGGCGTCGACCTCGGAGCGGGCCTTGGCGACGACCTCCTCGATCCGGCCGGGATGGATCCGCCCGTCGGCCATGAGCTTGGTGAGCGCGATGCGGGCGACCTCGCGGCGGACCGGGTCGAAGCCCGACAGGACGACGGTCTCGGGGGTGTCGTCGATGATCAGGTCGACGCCCGTCGCCTGCTCGAGGGCCCGGATGTTGCGGCCCTCGCGGCCGATGATCCGGCCCTTCATCTCGTCGGACGGGAGGTGGACCACCGAGACCGTGTGCTCGGCCGTGTGGTCGGCCGCGACGCGCTGGATCGCGGTCACGATCACCTCGCGTGCCTTCTCCTGCGCCTCGTCACGGGCCTTGCGCTCGATGGCCCGTCCGATCCGGACCGCGTCGTTCTCGGCCTCCGCGCGCACCGCCTCAAGGATCTGGGCCTTCGCCTCGTCGGCCGTCATCCCGGAGATGATCTCGAGGGCGTCGACCTGCTCGGCTCGGCCCCTGGCGAGCTCCTCGCGCGCGCGCTCCATCTCGCGCTCCTTCTCGAGGAGTTTCCTGTCGCGCTGCTCCAGCATGTCGGTCCGCTGGTCGAGCTGCTCGTCGCGGGTCAGCAGGCGGCGCTCGAGGGCCGACAGCTCGCTGCGCTTCGCGCGCGCCTCGTCCTCTGCCTCGCGCTGCAGCTTTAGCTTCTCGTCCTTGGCCTCGAGGATGAGGTCCTTCTGCTGCGTGCGGGCCTCGGCCACGATCCGCGCCGCCTTCTCCTGGGCCGTGCGCATCGACTGGCTGGCCCAGCGGCCGCGGGCGAAGAATCCGACGGCAAGGCCGCCGGCGATGGCCGCCACGAGGGCCACCGCCACGACGACGGGGTTGTCCATGGTGCGCTCTCGCCTCCCGTGCGGCCGGGGCGCGGCCGCGGGTCTGGTGCGGAATTGGCGAACGCCGCGTCGGCCTCGCTGCCGTCTCGGGGGCCGGCGGGGACCGGGTGTCGGCGTGGGCTCGCCGGGATGGAAGATGCGGTGTGGCCGGGCGCCTCCGCGACCGGGGTTGCGCACAGGGTACGGCCGGGGGCCGGGAGGGTCAAACGACACCCTCCGCGCACGGTCGCGGGCAGCCAGCCGCGCGTTCCGGTTGCCCGGCCGAGCCCTTCCGTTGCTCGGCCGGGTCGTTCCACTGGCCGGGCGGGTCGTTCCGTTACCCCGCCAGGTCGTTCCCTTGCCCGGGCGGGTCGGGTTCGGGGTTGCCGGCCAGCCACGCCGTCGCGGCCGAGGCGCACACGCCCGGGTCGAAGCCGTTGCGCGCGAGCAGCGCGTACGCCCTGGCGCGCCGCTTCCGGGGGTCGGGCTCGCGAAGGAGCGCGGCGCCCCGCCGGGCGAGGAGCCGCGCGGCCGCATCGTCGTCGGAGGCGTCGGACGTGGCGCGCTCGCCCTCCTCACGGATCGGGGTCGCGCCGTCCTCGTCCCGCCCGCCCGCCCGCTCCTCCCGGGCGGCGAGCGCCGCCTCGACGTCCTCGGGGGCGACGCCCTTGCGGCGCAGCTCGTCGCGCAAGGCCCGCGCGCCGCGCGGCCGGGCGCGATCGCGCGACTCCACCCAGGCGCGGGCGAAGGCCGCGTCGTCGAGATAGCCGAGGGCGATCATCCGCTCGACGGCGCCCTCGGCAAGGTCGGGCCGGTAGCCGGCGTCGCGCAGGCGCCGGCGGACCTCCTCGACCGAGCGCGGCCGGACCTCGATGAACCGCGCGGCGGCGTCGAGGACGGCCGCCGGGTCCTCCACCTCCGCGCGCCGGGCGCGCGCCTCGGCGGGCGTCTCGCGGTGCCGGCGGGTCACGGCGGGTCGTGGGCTACTCGGCCTCTTCGATGCCCTCGACCGGGATCTCGGCGCTGGACATGCCGGCGCGGATCCGGCCCTCGATCTCCGCTGCCACGGCCGGGTTCTCGCGCAGGAACACCTTGGCCGCCTCGCGGCCCTGGCCCAGGCGCGTCTCGCCGTAGGTGAACCAGGCGCCCGTCTTGGTGACGACGTCCATCGCGACGCCGACGTCGAGGAGGCCGCCCTCGCGGCTGATCCCCTCGCCGTACATGACGTCGAACTCGGCCACCCGGAACGGGGGGGCGACCTTGTTCTTGACGACCTTCACGCGCACCCGGTTGCCGACGGACTCGGTGCCGGTCTTGATCGTCTCGACGCGGCGGATCTCGAGCCGCACGGAGGCGTAGAACTTGAGGGCGCGCCCGCCGGGGGTCACCTCGGGGTTGCCGAACATCACGCCGATCTTCTCGCGCAGCTGGTTGGTGAAGACGAGCGAGGTGTTCGAGCGGCTGACGGCGCCGGTCAGCTTGCGCAGGGCCTGGCTCATGAGCCGGGCCTGGATGCCGACGAACGAGTCGCCCATCTCGCCCTCGATCTCGGCCCGCGGCACGAGCGCCGCGACCGAGTCGACCACGACGACGTCGATGCCGCCCGATCGGATGAGCGTCTCGGTGATCTCGAGGGCCTGCTCGCCGGTGTCCGGCTGGGAGACGAGGAGCTCGTCGACGTTCACGCCGCAGGCGCGCGCGTAGCCCGGGTCGAGGGCGTGCTCCACGTCGATGAAGGCCGCCACGCCGCCGCGGCGCTGGGCCTCGGCGATGACGTGCTGGCAGACGGTCGTCTTGCCCGACGACTCGGGTCCGTAGATCTCGGTGATCCGGCCGCGCGGGATCCCGCCGACGCCCAGGGCGAGGTCGAGCGCGATGGAGCCCGTGGGGATCGAATCGACGGCCTGCCGCTCGGCCGACCCGAGGCGCATGATCGAGCCCCGCCCGAACTGCTTCTCGATCGAGAGGATGGCGGCCTCGACGGCCTTGGTCCGCTCGGCCCCTGCGGCCTTCTCGCTCGGCTGCTCGACCCGCCGGTCGCTCGTCAACGCCATCTCGTCACGCTCCTGTCCGTGCCCCCGGCCCGGGCGGATCGGACGACGTCGCGCCCGTCCCGGGTGTCAGCCCTCGGCCTCGTCCTCGACGACGGTCCGCGGCTTGCGCTTGGGCTTGATGACCTCCACGCTCTGCGGAGGCTCGAGGTACGGCGAAAGCTTCGGCTTCGGCTCGGCCGCCTTCGCCTTCTTCTTGACTTCCCGGTGCGGTCGGTCTCGGGATCCCATCGTCGAACGCCTCCGCGGAACTCGAGGGTAGCGCCAGGGCCTTCACGCGGGCTGCACTGCCGCTTCATCGCGGCTCGGCCGGCTCGCCAGCGCGCGCAGCTCCGGAAGGCGCTGAGGGAAGATCCCGGCGCGCAGGGCCGCCCGGATCTCGGCCATGAAGTCTAGGGTGAAGGTCAGGTTGTGACAAGTCGCGAGGCGGTAGGCCAGCAGCTCGCCGGCCCGGAAGAGATGGGCGAGGTAGGCCCGCGAGAAGCGCCGGCAGGCGAGGCACGGGCAGCCGTCCTGGATGGGCGCGGGGTCGTCGCGGAACTGCTCGTTGCGGAGGTTGAGCCGCCCCCCCGGCACCCAGACCTGGGCGTTGCGGGCGACGCGCGCCGGGAGCACCGAGTCGAAGAGGTCGACGCCGCGGTGGACTGCCTCGAGCAGGTCGAGGGGTGAGCCGAGGCCCATCAGGTAGCGGACGCGCGGGTCGTCCGCCAGGAGCGGCACGACGACGTCGAGGACGGCGCCCCGCTCGGCGGGCGTCTCGTCGCCGGCGAGGCCCCCGATGTTGAGGCCGTCGAAGGGAAGCCCCGCGATGAACGCCGTGGAGCGGCGCCGCAGGTCGGGATCCAGGCCGCCCTGGATGACCCCGAAGAGCGCCTGGTCGGTCCGCCGGTGGGCCGCCAGCGACCGCTCGGCCCAGCGGTGCGTCCGCTCCGTGGCGATCGCCACGTCGCGCGGATCGGTCGACGACGGCGGGACCGGCTGGTCGAAGGCGACGGCGACGTCCGGCCCGAGCGCCTCCTGGATGCCGATCGAGATCTCGGGCGTGAAGCGGTGCGGCGAGCCGTCGTGGTGGCTGCGGAAGGTGACCCCGTCGTCGTCGATGACGTTGAGGTCGCCGAGCGACACGACCTGGAAGCCGCCGGAATCGGTGAGGATCGGGCGGTCCCAGCCCATGAAGCGATGCAGGCCGCCGAGCCGCTCGATCCGCCGGTGGCCGGGCCGGAGGTACAGGTGGTAGGTGTTCGCCAGGATGATCCGGGCCCCGACCTCCTCGAGGTCGTCGGGATGGAGCGCCTTGACGGTGGCGTTCGTGCCCACGGGCATGAACGTCGGCGTTTCCACGGCCCCGTGGGGCAGGTCGAGGCGCCCGATGCGGGCCCGCGTGGAGCCGTCCGCCGGCGGCGGGACGAGGACCTCGAAGCGGGCGGCGCCCGGCACGGGCGAGCTCAGGCCCCCGGGAGCTCGGGCGAGCCGCCCGGCGCCGACGGGCCGGGCGGCGCGAGCTCCGGCGCCCCCGCGGCCTCGATCGCCCCCGCGGCGCCTTGCGCGGACTCGAGCGCCTGGGCGGCCTCCCAGATCGACGGCTCGCGGTCGGCACGCTTCGGCGGCACCTCGTAGCCGAGGCTCGCCAGGTGCGCCCGAGCACGGTCCGTCGCCACGCGCCCCTGCGGCGTCCGGTCCAGGAACCCGATCCGCAGCAGGAAGGGCTCGTAGACGTCCTCGACCGTCTCGACCTCCTCGGCGAGGACCGCACCCAGCGCGGCGACGCCCACCGGCCCGCCGCCGAACTTCTGGACGATCGCCGCGAGCAGCCGGCGGTCCGTCGCGTCGAGGCCCAGCGTGTCGATCTCGAGGACGCCCATCGCCTCCTCGACTGCGGCGAGCGTGATCCTGCCGTCCCCGTGGACCTCGGCGTGGTCGCGGACGCGCCGCAGCAGCCGGTTGACGATCCGCGGCGTGGCGCGCCCGCGGCCGGCGATCGCGACGGCCGCGTCGTCGGTCATCTCGATGCCGAGGATCCGGGCCGAGCGTCGGACGATCGCCACGAGATCCTCGTCCGCGTAGAAGTCGAGGCGGTAGACGGCCCCGAAGCGGTCGCGCAGCGGCCCCGAGATGCGGCCCGCCCGGGTCGTCGCCCCGATGATCGTGAACGGCCGCAGCGTCAGGCGCAGCGAGCGCGCCGAGGGGCCCTTCCCGATCATGACGTCGAGCGCGAAGTCCTCCATCGCCGGGTAGAGGATCTCCTCCACGGCGCGGTTGAGGCGGTGGATCTCGTCGATGAAGAGGACGTCTCGCTCGTCGAGCGAGGTGAGGATCGCGGCCAGGTCCCCTGCCCGCTCGATCGCCGGTCCCGACGTGTAGCGGATGTTGACGCCGAGCTCGCGGGCGATGATCGTCGCGAGCGTGGTCTTGCCGAGGCCGGGTGGGCCGTGGAGGAGGACGTGGTCGGCCGCCTCCGCGCGCTGGCGGGCCGCGGTCAGGAGAACCGAGAGCCCCGCCTTAACCTCGCGCTGGCCCAGGTACTCGTCGAGGCTGCGGGGCCGGAGCGAGCGCTCGACCACCACCTCGGTCTCGTCGACGAGGTCGGCCGCGAGGAACCCGGAGGCGTCGGTCATCAGCCCGAGTCTACCATGCCGGACGCCGGTTTCGCACGGATGTTCGATCCTCTGGTGGGGCGGTCAGGCCGGCCGGCCGAGCCTCAGCCGGCTCCCCCGGAGATCGCGCGCAGGGCCGCCTTCACCCGATCCTCCAGCGTCGCCCCGGGGGCCGCGGCGCCGGCCGCCCGCGCCGCCTCGCGGGCCTCCGCCGGCGTGTAGCCGAGCGCCTGGAGGGCGGCGACCACCTCGCTCTCGGTGGGCCCGCCGGGCCCGCGCGGTGCGCCGCCGACGCCCGCCGCCGCGGTGCCGGCCGCGGCGACCTTCTCCTTGAGCTCGAGGATGATCCGCCCCGCGAGCCGCTTCCCCACCCCGCTGATCGAGGTGAGGACGGCCTCGTCGCCGGCGAGGATCGCGAGCTGGACCTCGGCGACCGGCCGGCTGCCGAGGATCGCGAGGGCGACCTTGGGGCCCACCCCAGTCACCGTCAGGAGCAGCCCGAAGAAGCCAAGCTCGTCGACGCTGCGGAAGCCGTACAGCGCCTGCAGGTCCTCGCGGACGAGGTGGTGGGTGTGCAGCTTGAGACGCTTGCCGGGCTCGGCGGCCGCGAGGACCGCCGGCGCCGCGAAGACGCGATAGCCGACCCCGCCGGCCTCGAGGACGAGGCTGTCCGCGGCCACGGCGGCCACGACGCCGTCGATCGAGGCGATCATCCGGCGCGCTCGGGCTTGGGCCGTTGCCCGGGCCCGGGCTCCCCGCGCGGGCTGCGGGCGCCGGCCCGAGCACCCCGGGCCGGGCCGCTCTCGAAGGGGGTGCCGTCCCACTCCTCGAGCATCCGCTCCTCGCGGGCGAGGGCGTCGCGCACGGCGCGCTCGTAGGGCGTCTCCCCGGCGCGTCGCGGCGCGACGGCCGCCCGGTCGAGGAGGCCCGCGTTGATCCGCTCGCCGGCACGCTCGCGGTTGGCGGTCCAGATGGCGATCGCCAGGGCGTCGGCGGCGTCGTCGGGGTGCGGCGGCTCGGACATCCCGAGGATCGCCTGCACCATGCGGCCGACCTGCTCCTTGTCCGCGGAGCCGTAGCCGGTGACGGCGATCTTGACCTCGGACGGCGTCGCCTCGCGGACCTCGAGCCCGTGGGCCGCGGCGGCGAGGAGCACCACGCCCCGCGCGTGGCCGACCGCCAGCGCCGTCTGCACGTTGCGCGAGTGGAAGATCCGCTCCACGCCGAGGTGCGTCGGGCCGTGGAGCTCGATCAGGTCCTGGAGGAACGCGTGGATCGCGAGGAGCCGGTCGGGCAGCGGCAGGTCGGCGCCGGTGTGGAAGGCCCCGAAGTCGACCGCGCGCAGCCGGCTGCCGGTTCGATCGATGATCCCGTAGCCCAGCGAAGCGGTCCCCGGGTCGATCCCGAGGACGATCACCCGGCGACCTCGGCCAGGATCTCGTCGGTGAGCTCGAGGTTGCTGGTGACCCGCTGCACGTCCTCGAGGTCCTCGAGGTGCTCCAGGAGGCGCAAGTTCTGGCGCGCCCTCCCGGCGTCGACGGCGACGGTCTGCTTGGCGATCATCGCGACCTCGCCCGACTCGATGCCCACGCCGGCCGCCTGCAGCGCCCGCTGGACCGCCTCGAGGTCGCCCGGCTCGGTGTAGATCTCGACGGGATCGGTGGTCGTCTCGACGTCGCTGGCGCCGGCGTCGATGGCCAGGAGCGCGACCTCGTCGGGGTCGGCGCCGGCCCGGGGGACGGAGATCACGCCGCGCTGCTCGAACTGCCAGGCCACGGCGCCCGAGCCGGCCAGCTGGCCGCCGGCCTTGGTGAGGATCGAGCGGACCTCCGCGGCGGAGCGGTTCCGGTTGTCGGTCGCGACCTCCACGAGGAGGGCGACGCCGCCGGGCCCGTAGCCCTCGTACAGGATCTCCTCGTACTGGACCGCGTCGCCGCCGCCGGTCGCCTTCTCGATGGCCCGCTTGATGGTGTCGGCCGGCATGTTGGCCGAGCGGGCCTTCTCGATCGCGAGCCGCAGCCGGAAGTTGCCGTCGGGGTCGCCGCCGCCCGCGCGGGCCGCGACGGCGATCTCGCGGCCCATCTTGGTGAAGATGGCGCCGCGCTTGACGTCGTTGGCGCCCTTCTGGCGCTTGATCTGGGACCACTTGGAGTGACCGGACATCGGGCCGGAGTATAGCGGACTATCATGCTCGGAACGCCGGGCCCGGCCTGTCCCACGCGCCGCCGGGCCCCGCCTGCCGACGTCCCGCCGCGGGCGCCCCAGCCCGCCCTACGAGGTGTTTCGAGCCGATGATCACGAAGAGCGTCGACACCCCCCACCTCCGCAGCGTCGTCCTGGCCGGCCACGCCGGTGCCGGCAAGACGACGCTGGCCGAGGCGCTCCTCTACCGGACCGGCTCGATCTCGCGGCAGGGCCGCGTCGAGGACGGGACGACGACCACCGACTACGAGCCGGAGGAGCAGAAGCGGCACATGTCGCTCTCCCTCGCCGTGGCCTCGCTCGACGACGACGGCAACCTCGTCACGATCATCGACACGCCGGGCTACCCGGACTTCGTGGCCGAGGTGGTCGCCGGCTTCCAGGCCGTGGACTCCGCGCTCGTCTGCGTCGACGCCACCGGCGGAGTCGAGGCCGGCACGGAGAACGCCGTCACGTTCGGCCGCGCCAACCGCACCGCGGCCCTCTTCGTGATCAACAAGTGCGACCGCGAGAACGCCGACCCCGCAGCCGTCCTCGACGCGCTCCGGGACGCCTTCGGGACGAAGATCGCGCCGCTCCAGCTGGCCATCGGGAAGGCCGAGACGTTCAAGGGCTACGTCGACCTCGTCCACCGGAGGGCCTACACGTGGGACGGTCGCCAGGAGGTCGAGGTGGCGATCCCGGCCGAGATGGAGGCCGAGGTCGCCGCGCGCCGCGAGCAGCTCCTCGAGGCTGCGGCGGAGGCCGACGACGAGGTCCTCACCAAGTACCTCGAGGGCGAGGAGATCACCGACGCCGAGCTCGACGCCTGCCTCCACCGCGGCGTCCGCGACTCCATCCTGGCGCCCGTCCTCGTCGCGAGCGCGACCAAGGGGATCGGGCTGCGGGGCCTGCTCGACGCGATCGTGCGCTATCTCCCGACGCCCGCCGAAGAGCCGCCGATCATGGCGCGGGAGCCGAAGTCCGGCGATCCGATCGAGGTTGCGCCGGACGCCGACGGCCCGCTCCTGGTGCGCGTCTTCAAGACCACCGCCGACCCGTTCGTCGGCCGCCTCACCTACCTCCGCGTCCTGTCCGGCACCCTCCGCAGCCAGACCCACGCCTGGAACGCGGGGAAGGGCGAGGACGAGCGGATCGGCCAGCTGCTCCGCCTCCACGGCAAGGAGCAGGAGCCGGTCGGCGAGCTCAAGGCCGGGGAGATCGGGGCCGTCGCCAAGCTGACCGCGACGGCCACCGGCGACACGCTCTCGACGAAGGAGCGGCCGCTCGCCCTGGACCGGCCCGCCTATCCGAACCCGACGCTCGTGGTGGCGATCGAGCCGCAGACGAAGGCCGACCTCGACAAGATGGGCCCGGCCCTGCAGCGGATGCTCGAGGAGGAGCCCTCGGTACGGCTCGAGCGGAGCGCGACCGGCGAGCAGCTCCTCGTGACGATGGGCGAGACCCAGATCGCCGTCATCACCGAGCGCCTCAAGCGCAAGTTCGGCTCCGCCATCGCGACCCACACGCCAAGGATCCCCTACCGGGAGACGATCCGGGGCACGACCCAGGTCGAGGGCAAGTACAAGAAGCAGACCGGCGGCCACGGGATGTTTGGCCACGTCTGGCTGGCGATCGAGCCCAATCCCGACGGCGGGGTCGCCTTCGCGGAGAAGGTGGTCGGCGGCACCGTCCCGAAGAACTTCTTCCCCGGCGTCGAGAAGGGGGTCCGCAACGCGGCCGCCGAGGGGATCCTGGCCGGCTACCCGCTGATCGACTTCAAGGCGACGCTCTACGACGGCTCCTTCCACACCGTCGACTCGAACGACCTCTCGTTCCAGCTGGCGGCGTCGATGGCCCTCAAGAAGGGGGTCATGGACTGCAAGCCGGTGCTCCAGGAGCCGATCATGAACGTCGAGATCTTCGTCCCGGAGCGGTTCATGGGCGACGTCAACCGCGACCTCAACGGCCGGCGGGGACGCGTCCTGGGGATGGACGTCACCGGCGACGGGATGCAGGTGATCTCCGCTCAGGTCCCGCAGGCCGAGCTGTTCAGCTATGCCACGGAGCTGCGCTCGCTGACCGGCGGGCGCGGCACGTTCACGGCGACGCTCGACCACTACGAGGACGTGCCGGCGCACATCGCCGAGAAGGTGATCGAGGCGCACAAGAAGGAGCAGGAAGCGGCCCACTGACGGGCCGCCCGCGAGTCTCGTCCGGCGTCGTCCGGGCGCCGCCCGCGAGTCTCGCCCGGCCCCGATCCCGGGTGCCGGCTGATCGCCCACCGCAGCCCGGGAAGCGCCTGCCGGGACCCGGGTCAGGCCCGCAACGCCGCCGCGACCGAGAGGCGCCGGTCGTAGAGGGCCCGGCCAACGATCGCGCCGCCGCAGCCGAGGCTGCGCACCGCCTCGATGTCGGCGACGCTCGCGATCCCGGCCGAGGCGATCACGGTCCCGCGGCCGAGCGCCACGAGCCGCGCCAGGAGGTCGCAGTCCGGGCCACCGAGCGTTCCGTCGCGGTCGATCGCGGTCACCTCGAACGTGGCCACGCCGGCGTTCGCGAGCGCGTCGAGCGCCTCGGCGACGGGCGTGCCCGGCTTCCCGGGCAGCCAGCCGTGGCCGAGGGCACGGCCATCCCGGACGTCGAGCGCCGCGGCGATCCGCCGGGCCCCGTGCGCCGCGACGAGCCGGGCCGCGAACGCCGGATCCCGGAGGGCGGCCGTGCCGACCACGGCGCGCGCAGCCCCGGCCGCGAGGACGGCCGCCACCGCGGCCTCGTCGCGCAGGCCACCCGCGACCTCGACGCTGGCCCGCTCGCCCACCCCGTCGACGATCGCCTGGAGAGCGTCGACCTGCCGGGCGCCGGGATCGCGCGCGCCGTCGAGGTCGACGACGTGGAGCCAGCGCGCGCCCTCGCCCACGAACCGCCGGGCGACCGCCACCGGGTCGTCGTCGTAGACCGTCTCGCGGCCGAAGTCGCCGCGCACGAGCCGCACCACGCGCCCACCGCGGAGGTCGATCGCGGGCAGGAGGTCGAACGAGCCCGCCGCGGACTTGCGTGATGTCATGTCATCATGATAGCGTTGTATCACGCTACTACGCTAGCGGGTCAGCACGACACTGCACGCAACGCGCGAACCCGAGGATCGATCCAGATGCAGCCTCGCCCCGACGACTGGCGCACCGCCGACGCGGACGCGCTCCTCGACGCACTCCTCGACCTGGACGATCGGGAGGAGGCGGCGACGTTCCTGCGCGACCTGTGCACGCTGGGTGAGCTGCGCGACCTCGCCCAGCGCTGGGCGGTCGTCCGGCTCCTCGCCGAGGGACATCACTACTCGGAGATCTCGCGGCGCACCGGTGCCAGCACGGCGACGATCACCCGGATCGCGTCCTGGCTCCATCACGGCGAGGGCGGCTATGCGCGGGCGCTCGAGAAGGCCCGTGCCCGCGAGACCGTCTACCCGGAGGCGCCCGAGGCCCAGCAGCCCGCCGGGCGGCCATGAGCGCGAGCCGGATGACGCTGGCCGTCCCCAACAAGGGGCGGCTCGTCGAGCCGACGCTCCACCTGCTGCACGACGCCGGCCTGATCTTCGAGGAGCGTGATCGCAGCCTCGTGAGCCGCGTCGAGAACGTCGACCTCGACATCCTGTTCGTGCGGACGAACGACGTCGTCGAGTTCGTTCGCGACGCGGTCGCCGATCTCGGGATCACGGGAGGCGACCTGCTGGCAGAGTCGGAGGTCGCGCTGCCGGTCGTTCGGCGCCTCGGCTACGGTCGGTGCCGGCTGACGGCCGCCGTTCCCGTGGACGCTCCCGCCCAGCGCGTCGACGACCTGGCGGGTCGGCGCGTCGCCACGTCGCACCCCCGCGCCACCCGACGCTGGTTCGCCGAGCGGGGCATCGATGTCGAGGTCATCTCCCTCTCGGGAGCGGTCGAGGTCGCCCCGCGGCTCGGCCTCGCCG
The DNA here is from genome assembly GCA_963831745.1 of uncultured Chloroflexia bacterium. Lineage (GTDB taxonomy): Bacteria > Chloroflexota > Limnocylindria > Limnocylindrales > CSP1-4 > CTSoil-043. The sequence continues at coordinate 302,092 of CAWHRD010000006.1, forward strand.
AGGGGATCGTGGACCTCGTCTCGACCGGTGCGACGCTCGCCACGAACGGACTCCGGGCGATCGGCGACCTGCTCGCCTCCGAGGCCGTCCTCGTCGGCAACCCCGCGGCCATGCGCGAGCGGGCCGAGGATGTCGATCGGCTCGTGACGATGCTCGGCGCGGTCCTCGAGGGGCGGCGCAGGAAGTACGTGATGATGAACGCACCCGCCGAGCGGCTCGCCGAGCTCGAGGGTCTCCTCCCGGGTCTCGAGAGCCCGTCGGTGATCCCGCTCGCCCACGCCGGCATGATCGCCATCCACGCGGTGGTCGGCGCCGACGACGTCTGGGGCCTGCTTCCGCGCCTCAAGGCCGCGGGCGCCTCGGGCATCCTGGTCCTGCCCATCGAGAAGCTCGTCGCATGAGCGCGCCGCGGACGGCCTCCCCTCCCCCGGCACCCCCGACGGCCTACGCGTGGGAGGCCACGGACGAGCAGGTCGCCGAACGCCACGGCGTCCCGGTCGAGCGCATCGTCCGCTTCGACCTCAACACCTCGCCCGCGCCGCCGGACCTCGCCCTCCGCCTGCTGCGCGGCGGCACCTACGGGCGGGCAATCTCGGAGTACCCGCCGTCCGACTACCGCGACCTGGTCGCCGCCGCATCGTCGCGGTACGGCGTCGGGACGGACGAGATCCTCGTCGGCGCGGGCGCGGACGAGGTGCTCGACCTCGTCGCAAAGGCGTTCATCCCGGCCGGCGGGAGCGCCGTCGTGCCGGCGCCGACGTACGCCATGTACCAGGTCCTCACGGAGCAGCGCGGCGCCCGTCCCCTCGTCGTCGCCCGTCGCCCGGCGGCGGACGGCTATGCCGTCGACGTCGCGGCGGTCGTGGCCGCGGCGCGCCAGGCGTCCCTCGTCTGGCTCTGCAGCCCGAACAACCCCATCGGCCTCCCCGAGCCCGATGGGGCCGTCGAGCACCTGCTCGCCGAGCTCCGGGCCGGCGCGACGGCGGACGGGCTGCCGGCGCCCGTCGTCGTCCTCGACGAGGCCTACGTCGAGTTCGCCGGCCGGTCGCTCGTCGACCTGCGAGCCGTGTACCCGCGGCTCGTCGTCGTCCGCACGGCTTCCAAGGCCTATGCCCTCGCCGGGCTGCGCGTCGGCTTCGCGCTCGCCCGGCGGGAGGTGCTCGCCGAGGTCGAGCCCTACCGGCCGCCGGGGTCGGTCACGATCCCGTCGGTCGCGGTCGTGGCGGCCGCCCTGCGCGACCCCGACGTGCTGGCCGACAACGTCGCCCGGGTCGCGCGCGAGCGCGGTCGCCTTGCCGCCGCCCTGGCCGACCTCGGCCTGCCGGCGCGACCGTCGGTGACGAACTTCCTGCTCGTCGACCTGGGCAGCCCGCGACGGGCCCTGGAGATCGCGGACGGCCTGCTGGCGCGCGGCCTCGTCCCGCGGACGTTCGGCGCGCGACACCCGCTGGCCGGCCACCTGCGCTTCACCGTGCGGGACGAGGCCCAGGACGACCTCCTGCTCGCGGCGCTCGTCGACCTGGTCCCGGCGACCGATGCCGGGATCGCCCGCCCCGCCACCCCAGCAACGGAGCCCCTGCCATGATGACGCCCCTGGGCACCCTCGCCGTCACCGGCCGCCAGGGCCGCCGGGTCACCGCGACGCGGCGCACGCGGGAGACCGACATCACCGTCAGCCTCGACGTCGACGGCACCGGCATCGCCACCGTCGCGACCGGCGTCGGCTTCTGGGACCACCTGCTCGGGTCGTTCGCCCACCACGGGCTGTTCGACCTGGAGGTCCGCGCCTCCGGCGACCTCGACGTCGACGAGCACCACACCGTGGAGGACGTGGCGCTCGTGCTCGGCGGCGCGCTCGCCGCGGCGCTCGGCGACCGGGCCGGCATCGCCCGCTTCGGGGAGGCCTCGGTCCCGATGGACGAGGCGCTCGCGACGGCGGTCGTGGACGTCGGCGGCCGTCCGTACGCGGTCCTCGACATCCCGTTCCGGGGCGAGCGGGTGGGCGCGCTGCCGACCCAGCTGGTCGACCACGCGCTCGAGGCGTTCGCGAGGTCCGCGGGCGTCACGCTCCACCTGCGGGCGACGGGGCGCAACGACCACCACGTCGCGGAGGCCGCGTTCAAGGCGCTCGGACGCGCGCTGCGGGCCGCCGTGGCCCAGGATCCTCGTCGGGCCGGGGTCGCATCCACGAAGGGCAGTCTCGGGTGACCCGCGTCGCCGTCGTCGACCACGGCGCCGGCAATCTCGTCAGCATCGACCAGGCGCTCCGCGTCGCCGGCGCCGAGGTGACGATCGCCCGCCGCGGGGCGGACCTCGTCGGCGCCGCCGCGCTCATCGTGCCGGGTGTCGGGGCTGCGGGCCCCGCGATGCGCCGGCTTGCCCGGCGGGGCCTGGTCGGGCCGATCCGGGACTGGATCGCCGCCGACCGCCCGTTCCTGGGGATCTGCCTAGGCATGCAGCTCCTCTTCGAGGGCAGCGACGAGGACGGCGCCGAGACGCTGGGCGTCCTGGCAGGCCGAACCGAGCGCCTCGTCGACGCGCCGCGGCTTCCCCACATCGGCTGGAACGCGGTGCGGCGGCGGCGCGACCATCCGCTCTTCGGCGGGATCGCCGTCGACGCGCCCTTCTACTTCGTCCACTCCTTCGCGCCGCGCCCGACCGGCCCCGGCGCGGGGCGCGTCACCCTGGCCGTGACGAACCACGGGCGCGACTTCGTGAGCGCCGTGGCGCGGGGGCGGCTGGTCGGCGTCCAGTTCCACCCGGAGCGGAGCGGGCCCGACGGCCTGCGGCTGCTGGAGCGCTTCGTCGCGCTGGCGGCCGGCGGACACCTGCCCGCGGCCGGCGACCATTCGCCCGCGGCTGGCGACGACACCCGCGCGGGTCGCGACCTGCCCGCGGCCGGCGACCACGGGCCCGCGGCCGGCAACCGCAGACCTTTCTCGCGCGCGACGGGGAGCGCCGCCTGATGCTGGCCGTGCGCGTGATCCCGTGCCTCGACGTGGCGAACGGCCGGGTCGTCAAGGGGACGCGCTTCGTCGACCTCGTCGACGAGGGCGACCCGCCGGAGCTCGCCGAGCGCTATGCGCGAGAAGGCGCGGACGAGATCGTGTTCCTCGACATCACGGCCGCCCCGGAGGGCCGCGCGACCCTCCGCGCGATCGTCGAGCGCACGGCGCGGCGCGCCTTCGTGCCGCTGACGGTCGGCGGGGGCGTGCGCACGGTCACCGAGATGCGCGACGTCCTGCGGGCCGGGGCCGACAAGGTCTCGCTCAACACGGCTGCCGTCGCGACACCCGACCTCGTGCGGCGCTGCGCCAGGCGCTTCGGTTCGCAGGCGGTCGTCGTCGCCATCGACGCGCGCCGCGCGCCCCGACCCCGCGACGCCGGGCCCGCCTGGGAGGTGGTCGTCAAGGGGGGTCGCGAGGGGACCGGCCTCGATGCCGTGGCCTGGGCGGCGCGCGTCGCGGACCTCGGCGCCGGCGAGCTCCTCGTGACCTCGATCGACCGCGACGGCACGCAGTCCGGTTTCGACACGGCTCTCCTGCGGGCGATCGTCGACCGCGTCCAGGTGCCGGTCGTCGCCTCGGGCGGCGCGGCTGGGCCGGCCGACTTCGTGGCCGCCGTCCGCGAGGGCGGGGCGTCGGCGGTCCTCGCAGCGTCGATCTTCCATCGCCGGCAGCACTCGATCGCCGCCGTCAAGGAGGCGATGGCGGCCGCCGGCATCCCCGTCCGCCGGGCGCCCGGAGCTGCGGCGTGAACGAGCCGCGCCCGCCCTCCCCGCCCGGTCCGCTCCTTTCGCCGAGGGACGCGTCCGTCCGGTACGACGTCGCCGGGCTCGTTCCGGTGGTGGTCCAGGACGCCGCCGACGGGCGGGTCCTGATGGTCGCCTGGACGGACGCGGAAGCGCTGACGGCGACGCTGGCGACCGGCGAGGTGCACTTCCGCTCGCGGTCGCGGGGCGTCCTCTGGCGCAAGGGTGAGACGAGCGGCAACACGCTGCGACTGGTGGCGCTCGAGGTGGACTGCGACGGCGACGCGCTGCTCGCGCGCGTCGAGCCGGCGGGGCCGACCTGCCACCGGGGCGAGCGGAGCTGCTTCGATGCGGACGGGACGCGCGCCGCCGGGCCGTCGCCGGGCCTGGGCCTGGAGCCGCAGCCCGTCACCGCGATCGACGGCCGCCCGGGGGTCGTCGGCCGCAGCCCCACCGCGACGGCCCAGGGCTTCGCCTGGCTCGAGACGCTGTGGGCGACGATCGAGGAGCGGGCGGCCACCCGCCCCGCGGGCTCGTACACGGCCCGCCTCCTCGCCTCTGGCGTCGACGGGGCCGCCCGCAAGGTGGCCGAGGAGGCGACCGAGGTCCTCATGGCGGCCAAGGACGACGCGGTTGCCGAGATCGCCGGGACCGACCGGGCCGTGACGCGCGACGCCCTCGCGGGCGAAGCCGCGGACCTGCTCTACCACGTGCTCGTGGTGCTCGCGGAGCGGGGGCTCCCCCCAGCCGACGTCGTCGCGCGGCTGCGTGAGCGGCACGTCGGCTGAGCCCGCGATCTGGCCCGCCCGGACCGCGATCGACTGCTTCCCGGCCGGCTGGGCTTGGGGCGGCGCCTCCGAGCGGCGACCCGGAGCGACCTACGGCAGCTCGTGGTGCGCCCGGCAGCGGGCCTCGTAGGTCTCGCGGCGCGGCGTGGGTGCGTCGCTCGCCAGGCCGCCCACCACGACGACCGGCTCGTCGGCGCCGGCCGGCCGGCCGTCGATAAGGCGCTGGGTGCGGGTCGCCTCCTCCCCGCAGACGGTGCAGATCGCCGACAGGGACGTGATCCCGTCCGCGATCGCCATGAGCTGCGGCATCGGGCCGAAGGGACGGCCCCGGAAGTCCGTGTTGAGGCCGCAGCAGACGACCGTCCGGCCGGCTCCCGCGAGCCGCTCCACGACGTCGACGAGGGCGACCGGAAAGAACTGCGCCTCCTCGATGGCGATCACGTCGGCCCACGCGTCCTTGGCCAGCGTCTCGATCTCGGCCGGGTCCGTCACGGACTTGGACTGGAAGGCCGCGCCCGAGCGGCTGCGCACCACCTCGAGCTCCGTGCGATCGTCGATGGACGGTCGCACGAGGAGGATCCTGCGCCGCGCGATCTCGGCCCGCCGCAGGAGGCGCAGCAGCTCGTCGGTCTTGCCGCTGAACATGCAGCCCGAGATCACTTCGACGTGCCCGCGCGTCGCCACGGTCACCTCCCGAGCCCCCGGACCAGCACCCTCTGATCCCGCTTGCCGCGCCGCAGCAGCAGGTATCGGCCCGCGAGCAGGTCGTCCGCCGTGAACGTCGTCGCGGGATCGCGGACCGGGACGCCGTTGACGTGGACGCCGCCCTGCTCGACCAAGCGCCGGGCGTCGCCGCGGGATGTCGCGGCCCCCGTGGCGACCAGCGCCGCGACCACGTCCATCGCCGGCGCGTCCTCGGGCCAGGTCGCCGACGGGATCTCGGCGGCGAGATCGGCGAGCGTCTGCGCGTCGGCGGTCGCGGGGTCGCCCCCGAAGAGGATCTGGCTCACGCGCACGACCCGCTCGGCGGCACCCCGCCCGTGGGTCAGCTCGGTGATGTCGCGGGCCAGGGCGTGCTGGGCGATCCGGCGCTCGGGGGCCGCGGCATGCTCGGCCTCCAGCTCGGCGATCCGGCCGCGGTCGAAGAGCGTGAACCAGCGCAGGTACACGCCCACGTCGCGATCGTCGGCGTCCACCCAGTACTGGTAGAAGCGGTAGGGCGAGGTGAGGCCGGCGTCGAGCCAGATCGACTCGCCGCTCTCGCTCTTGCCGAACTTGGCGCCCGAGGGCGACAGGAGGAGCGGGTAGGCCAGCCCGTGCGCGGGCTCCCGGCCGTCGTCTCTGCGCCGCGCCGTGCGCCGGATCAGCTCCAGGCCGGCGGTGATGTTCCCCCACTGGTCGGCGCCGCCGCACTGCAGCTCCACCCCGTGGGAGCGCTGGAGGTGGGCGAAGTCGGCCGCCTGGAGGAGCATGTAGCTGAACTCGGTGAAGGAAAGGCCCTTGCCCATCCGCGTCTGCACCGAATCCTTGTCGAGCATGTACGGGACGGTGAAGTGCTTGCCGACGTCGCGCAGGAAGTCGAGCAGGCGGACGTCGCCCAGCCAGTCGAGGTTGTTCACCACGAGCGCCTGCGCGACGCCCGGCGCGAAGTCCAGGTAGCGCCCGAGCTGATCGCGGATCGCATGGACGTTCGCCTGGACGGCGGCCCGGTCCAGGAGCGGACGCTCGCTGGAGCGCCCCGAGGGGTCGCCGATGAGACCGGTGGCTCCCCCCACGAGGGCGACGGGCCGGCCGCCGGCGCGCTGGAGGCGCATCAGGCCGTAGACCGGCACGAGGTGCCCGACGTGGAGCGAGCGGAACGTCGGGTCGAAGCCGTTGTAGGCCCGGATCGGCTCGTTCGTCGCGAGACGGGCCTCGAGGCCCTCCGTGGCGTCGTGCACCAGGCCCCGCCAGCGCAGGTCGGCGAGGAGGTCGGACAGGCGCGACACGCTCACCGCGTCACACCGGACTGGAGGCACGCGTCGAAGCAGACCGGGGGCACCGAACGGGGATCCATGACCGCTATGCTATCGTGACGGACGCCATGCAGACCAGCCTCGCGCGACGGCAGCGCCGTCGCCGCAACGGCGGCCAGCGGCCTTCGACCGGCAAGCGCGCCGTCGCTGGCGTCGCGATCGCCGTCCCGCTCTTCCTCTTCTTCTCCTTCCTCGTCGCCGGCCTCGTCGGCTTCGGCGCGGCGGTCAGCGCGTTCTCCTACTACGCCCAGGGCCTGCCCGACCCCAAGGAGTACTTCCAGAACATCGACTTTGCCGAGGAGACGCGGATCTACGACCGGTCCGGGAAGACGCAGCTGGCCACGTTCGCCCGCGAGAAGCGCGACGTCGTCACGTTCGACGAGATCCCCAAGGTCGTCATCGACGCGACGACGTCGATCGAGGACAAGACCTTCTGGGAGAACGCCGGGTTCGACCCCGCGGGCATCCTCTCCGCCGCGCTGGACACCGTGTCCGGCAACGCGCGCGGTGCGTCGACGATCACCCAGCAGCTCGTCCGCAACCGGCTCCTGCCCGACGAGCTCAAGGCCGGGCCGACCTTCGAGCGGAAGATCCGCGAGATCATCCAGTCGATCCGCCTCACGCAGGCGCTCCCCCCGGGCCGGGAGGGCAAGCAGCAGATCATCACGGCCTACCTCAACGACAACTTCTTCGGGAACAACAGCTACGGGATCGCCGCTGCCGCGCGCGGGTACTGGAACATCCCCCTGGCGGACGTGTCCCTCCCCCAGGCCGCCATCCTTGCGGCGCTGTTCCAGTCGCCCGGCACCTACGACCTGATGCGCAACGCCGTCGAGGAGGAGCTGCCCGACGGCACGACGCAGCTCGTCGTGCCCAAGGACTCGCCGGTGGTCCAGCGGCGCAACCGGATCCTCGAGCTGATGAAGACCCGCTCGGTCCTCACCGTGGGCGATTACACGACCGCGGAGTACGACGCGGCGATGGAGCAGCCCGTCATCCTGACGCCGCCGGCGAACCGGCGGATGCTGGCGCCCCACTTCGTGCTCCAGGCCCGCCGGGAGCTCGGCCGGATCCTGTGCGGCGAGGCAGCCGCCGACGACTGCCCGGCCGTCGACAGCGGCGGCTACAAGGTCACCACGACCCTCGACTGGCGCCTGCAGCGCATTGCCGAGAAGTGGGTCGAGGCCGGCGCGCGGGCACCGAACACGAAGGACACCGAGGCGTACCTCAAGCGCCTGGGGATCCCCTACCAGGCCTGGATCAAGAACATGAAGGGCCGGGGGATCCAGAACGGCGCCCTGGCTGCCGTCGACTACCGCACGGGCCAGGTCCTCGCCTACACGGGCAGTGCCGGCTTCTACCTGAAGGGCAACCGCAAGTTCCAGCCGCAGTTCGACGTCCTGGAGGATGGCTGGCGGCAGCCGGGCTCGGCGTTCAAGCCGATCAGCTATGCCGTCGGGATCGACGACGGCACGCTGACGGCCGCCTCCCTCTTCATGGACGTCGTGACCGACTTCGGCGGCGGCTGGACGCCCGCCGACGCCGACCGGCTGGAGCGCGGTCCGCTGCGCCTCCGCCAGGCGCTCCAGGTCTCCCTCAACATCCCGGCGATCAAGGCCGCCATCCGGATCTCGCCGGACCGGGTGTTCGAGCGGGCGAAGGACTTCGGGATCCGCTTCCAGAACAAGTCGAACCCGGGTGGCGCGTCGATCGCGATCGGCACCGTCGAGGTCCACATGATCGACCTGATCAGCGCCTACGGCGCGATCGCCAACGGCGGCGTGCTCGTCCCGCGCACGACGATCCTCGAGGTCCGCAACTCCGACGGCCAGAAGATCTGGCCCCCCGAGGGCGCCAAGACGGTGGGCAAGCGTGTCATCAGCGCCCAGGCCGCGTTCGTCCTGACGGACATCCTCGCCTCGAACACCGACCCGGCCCAGAACCCGTTCTGGAGCGCGCGCAAGATCGTCGACGGCGGTCAGCGACGCGCCGCGGCCCTCAAGACCGGCACCACCGACCTGACCCAGGACCTGACGGCGGTCGGGTTCCTGGCCCCGCCGAAGGATCGCGCCGCACCGGCGCTCGTCGTCGGCGCCTGGATGGGCAACAGCGACAACTCCGTGCCCGCGAACGCGGTGGTCGCCCTCGAGTCGGCGGCATCGCTGTGGCAGTCCTTCCTGACGCAGGCAAGCCGGGGCGCGCCGTTCGCCACCTTCTCGAAGCCGCCCGGCGTCGTCCAGGTTTCGGTCGACGCCTACAGCGGGATGCTCCCGGGGCCGTTCACGAGCCGCCGCGTGAAGGAGTGGTTCGTGGAGGGCAGCGTTCCCACCCAGGTCGACAACACGAAGGTCGGCGTCGAGATCGACGAGGCGACCGGCGACCTGTGGCAGGAGGGCTGCGCCGGGCCCAAGAAGGTCATCGGCGTCCTGAACCTCAATGGAGTCGAGAGCGAGTTCGGGTCCTGGACGAAGTACAACCGGGGCTGGATCTCGCGCGCCTCCAGGGGCTCCGGCGTGGCCGGCGGGCCGGAGCGGACCCGCACGAGCTACTTCTACGAGTCCGGCGGCTGGACGCCGTTCGGGAGCACGTGGGGCGCCCCCTTCCGGCCGACCAAGGTCTGCGAGATCCCGGTCGCGACGCCGTCGCCGCTGCCGTCCGGGGAGCCGCTGCCGTCCGGGGAGCCGCTGCCGTCCGGCGCACCGGCGCCGCCCCCCGCCGGCGGCTCGGTCACGCCCTAGAAGCCGACGACCGTCACCCCGTCGCCCCCCTCCCCGCGTTCGCCGGCGCGCACGTCGCGCACGAGGGGATGGGCCGACGCCGCGGCCCGGACCGCGTCCCGCAGGGCGCCGGTTCCCAGCCCGTGGATCACCAGGGCGCGCTCGAGGCCGGCCAGCGAGGCATCCTCCAGGTAGCGCCCCACGATCTCCAGCGCCTCCTCGACGCGGGCGCCACGGACATCGAGGGAGGAGGCGACCGTCCGGGCTCGCTCGAGGCGCAGCCGGCTGATCCCCGTCGCGGCCTCGTCGGAGGCCCGCGTGCGGGACGACCGGCCCGCGTCGCCCCCGGGGGGGGCCGCGGGCTCGAGCTCCTCGACCGATGCCGACACCCGCATCCCGCCCACCTCGAGCGTGGCTCGCTTCCCGCCGCGCTCCAGGGCCACGATTCGTCCTTCCCAGCCGCCGGTCCGGCTGCGCGCGCGCGCCCCGACCCGCCAGGCGACCGGGGCGACCGGCGCGGTCGGCGCGGCCGGCGTCGGCGCCGGCAGGCGACCCAGGCGCTCCTCGGCGCGCTCGACCAGCTCGTCGAGAGCCGGGGCCGTGACCGTCTCGCGCTCCAGGCGCCGGCGCGCGCCACGGATGTCGGCACGCAGGTCCTCCACGAGCCGCTCCGCGTCGGTGCGGGCGGCGGCGACCGCCTCGTCCCGCTCGCGCCGGGCGCGACGCCGCTCCTCGTCGGCGGTCCGCTGGGCATCGGCGGCTCGCTGCTCTGCCGCCCGGGCCCGGTCGAGCAATTCGCGTGCCGCCAGGTCGGCGGCGCGGATCGACGCCAGCGTCTCCTCGAACGCCTGCTGGCCCTCGCTCAGGCGCGAGCGCGCGTCGTCGACGATGGCGGCCGGCAGGCCCAGCCGCTCCGCGATCGCGAAGGCCTGGCTCCCGCCGGGCAGGCCGATCCGGAGGTGGTAGGTCGGCGAGAGGGTCTCGAGGTCGAACTCCACCGACGCGTTGCTGACCTGGGGCGTCGTGTGGGCGTAGACCTTGAGCTCCGCGTAGTGCGTCGTGGCCGCCACGAGCGCGCCTGCCCGCAGGAAGTGGTCGAGGAGGGCCTGGGCGAGGGCCGATCCCTCCGTCGGGTCGGTGCCGGCGCCGAGCTCGTCGAGGAGCACCAGGGTGGATGGGCCGGCGGCCGCCGCGATCCGGACGATCGACCGGAGGTGGCCGGAGAAGGTCGACAGGCTCTGGGCGACGGACTGCTCGTCGCCGATGTCGGCGAAGACGTCGCGCAGGACCGGCAGGCGGCTGCCGGGATCGGCCGGGACGTGGAGCCCGGCCTGGTGCATCAGCACGAGCAGGCCGATCGTGCGCAGCGTGACGGTCTTGCCGCCGGTGTTGGGTCCCGTGACGACGAGAGCCCGGAAGTCGGCGCCCAGCTCCACGTCGATCGGGACCACGCGGCCGGCGAGCCCGGGATGGCGGGCGCCCTTCAGGCTGATCTCGGGGCGGCCGGCGGTCTCGGCGCGCACGGCGTCCATCTCCTCGGCCAGGCGCGCCTTCGCGCCCCACAGGTCGAACCGCGCCAGGGCGTCGAGCGTCTCGCGGAGGGCGTCGGCCTGGCTGCCCACGAGGGCCGACAGCTCGTCGAGGATCCGCTCGACCTCGGCCGCCTCCGCCAGCTGCGCCTCGCGCCAGGCGTTCCCGAGCTCCACGGCGATCAGCGGCTCCACGAAGAGCGTCTGGCCGCTTCCCGACGCGTCGTGCACGATGCCCTTGACCCGGCTCCGCGCATCGGCCCGCACCGGCACCACGTATCGCCCGTTCCGCAGCGTCACGATCGGGTCCTGCAGCGCGGGGCCCACCTCGCTCGAGTGGACGAGCTGCTCCAGGCGCGAGCGGAGCCGCTCGTACGCGATGCGCGTGGCCCGGCGGAGCGCGCCCAGCCGCGGCGAGGCGGTATCGAGGAGCTCGCCCGTCGGGTCGAAGCTCCGCTCCAGGGTGGAGCGCAGGGCCGGCAGCGGGTGCAGGCTCCGGGCCAGGTCGCCCAGGAGCGGTCGGCGGTCCCCGGCCAGGACGTCCCGGAGCCGCGCCGCGGCCTCGATCGTCTGGGCGATCGCGGCGAACTGCGTCGCGTCCAGGCGCCCGCCGCGCGCCGCCCGCGTCACGGCCGGGCCGATGTCGTGGGCCCCCCCGATGCCCGCGCTGGGGTGCTCGGCGAGGAGGGCGCGGACCTGGCTCGTCTCCTCGAGGCCGATCTCCACTTGGACCGGGTCCGCGACGGGGACGAGCGCCTCCGCGAGGCGGCGCCCGGGCGGGAAGCCCGTGGCGGCTGCCAGGCGCTCGCGGACGAGCGGGAACTCCAGCAGGGCGATCGACTTGGCGTCCATCACGCCGTCGCGTCCATCACGCCGCGGCCCGCGTCAGGCCCCGACACGCGACGCGCCGCCCGGGACCGCCGGGTCGTCGGCGAGCGCCAGGAAGCGCCACGGGCGCGCGCTCCAGTCGGGGCCCGCGTAGGCGATCCCCACCCGCGGCAAGGCGACGACGGCGAACCCGCGCTCGTCGGCGGGGCATGGCTCCAGGCGCAGGGGCGAGCCCGGGTCGAGCAGGTCGCAGCCGTCGTCGGCGAGCCGGATGTCGAACGCGGCGGCCAGGTTGCCCGGTCCCACCGCGAGGCGGGCATCCGGCACCCGCGCCAGCCGCGCCGCCGCCGCGGCCGGGTCGGCCCGGTCGGCGGCCCGCGTCGCCGTCGCGCGGGCCACGCGCGCCCCCCGCATCGCGGCGACCCCGGCCACCGGGAACGCCGCCCGCAGCAAAATCGCGGCGGGGCTCCCGGGCGGCCCGGCGACGACGTTGAGACAGGTGTGCATGCCGTAGACACCGTACACGTAGGCGTGCCCCGGCGCGCCGAACATGGTTCGGGCCCGCGATCCCGGCCCGAACCGCGCGTGCGAGGCGCGGTCCTCCGGCCCGGCGTAGGCCTCGACCTCGACGATCCGACCCATGCGCCGGCCGTCGGCGCCGTCGCGCACGAGGCGCGCGCCCAGCAGGGTGCGGGCCGCCTCGGTGACGGGGCCTTCGAGGAGGGCCCGCAGGCCGGGCTCGGATCTCAGCGGTAGAACTCGGCGATCTCGGACGGGACGATCCAGCCGAAGAGGGTGAAGAAGAGCGGGATCAGCGAGTCGCGGAAGACCTGCGCGACCTGTGACGTGTTGTACAGGTTGTAGATGTCGCGCAGGAGGCCCAGCTCGTTGGGGTCCGCGGAGATCCCGGGCAGCGCGTAGTAGGAGTCGAGGACCATGATCAGGATCCCGACCATGAGGAGCGCCTGGATCGCACCGAGGATGCCGCCGATCAGCTCGTCGAGCGCCGTCGCCCTGGCGAACAGCGGCGTCCGGCGGTAGAACGTCTGGACGGTGAGCGAGCCGCCGATGTAGATCACCAGGAAGCTGCCGCCGAAGGCCAGCATGTAGACGTAGGCCTCCGGCAGCCACGTCCAGTACTGGGCCAGCCAGGAGCCCAGCGGCTCGCGCAGGTTGAGGGCCAGGAGCAATGAGACCAGGGTGATCGCGAGCCCGAGGAGGCGGCGCAGCGTCCCCTGGATGTAGCCGACGACGAAGAAGCCTGCGACGAAGAAGACGACCAGGAGGTCGAAGAGGTTGAGCCCTTCGATGAACCCGACGACGTCCACGCAGCCTCCGGTTCCGGGCGCCAGGGCGCCCACCGATCCATCTCGCCGCACTACCCCCGGCGACTGGCGATCACTCTACGCCGCCGCTCACCCCCGCAGCAACCGGACGCGGCGCGTCCCGGCACCGCGACGTGCGATCAGGCCCGCAGGCGGCCCCCGTGCGCGGCGGCAACGGCCGCGACGAGGCGCGCCACGAGCTCGTCCACCTCGCCCTCGTCGAGGGCGCGCGCGTCGTTGCGAACCTCGAGGCGCCAGGCAAGGCTCTTCTCCAACGACCCGAGCGGGGCGCCCCGGTAGACGTCGAAGAGGGCCAGGGACCGGACCAGGTCACCGCCGGCGCGGCGCAGCGTCGCGGCCACCTCGCCGGCCGGAACCTCCTCGGCCACGACCAGCGCCAGGTCGCGCTCCGCGCCGGCATGGCGGCCGGGCGGGGTCACCCGAGCGGGCGGCAGCTGGCCCCCGGCGAGCCCGTCGACGGCGACCTCGCCCACGACGACCCGTTGCGCGTGGAGGTCCCACGCCGCCACGGTCTCGGGATGGAGCTCGCCGACGAGCCCGGCCAGGCTGCCCGCGGCGGTCGCGGTCGCGGCCCGCCCGGGGTGGAGCGGCGGGCCCCCGCGCCAGGCCCGGAACTCGGGCTCGGCGGCCCCAATGACCCGAGCGACGAGCGCCGCGACGGCCTTGGCGTCCTCGACGTCCCAGGGACGCGCGGCGAGGCTCCAGATCGCCGGAACGGCGTTGCCGGTGAGCAGGAAGCCGAGGCGCCACCACTCGGCGGGCGTGCCGTCGGCGGCGTGGGCGTAGCCCTTGCCGATCTCGAAGATCGCGACGTCCTGGCGTCCGTGGCGCTCGTTGAGGGCGAGCACGTCGAGCAGGCTCGCGACGAGCCCGGAGCGCAGGACGGCGTGCCGCTCGGAGAGCGGGTTCCGCACGCGGATCGGCGCGCCCGCGACGGCGTCGGATCCCGGCACACCGTCGGCGGCGAGGGGCGGCCAGCCCAGCCGTGAGGCCTGCCCGTCGGGCACGAGGGCCGGCGTGACCACCTCGGTCAGGCCCGCCCCCACGAGGGCGCGACGGAGCGCGTCGCGGCGCTCCAGCGGGTCGGGCCGGTAGTGGGGCATCGCGGTGTCGGGCGTCTTCGTGGGCACCGCGTCGTAGCCCCGCACGCGTGCCACCTCTTCGGCGACGTCCACCTCGATGTGCAGGTCGTCGCGCCACGTCGGGATGACCGCGATCAGCGCCGGCTCCGCGGCGGCCACGGTGAGCGGCATCTCGCCGCCCGCCACCGCGACCGGCGCCCCTGCCGGCGCCGGCTCCACCCGGATCCCGACCCGCCCGAGGAGGTCGGCCTGCTCGGCCCCGTCGAACGACGTCCCAAGGAGCCGGTCCAGGCGCCCGGGCCGGAACGCGACGCGCGCCTCGGACGGCTCCCCGGGGGCCGTGTCGACGCGTCCGGGGGCGGCCGTGCCGTCGGCCCACGCCACGATCAGCTCGGCGACGCGGTCGGCCCCGATGCGGGCGAGGCGGGCCTCCTGGCCCTTCTCGAAGCGGAGGCTCGCCTCCGACCGGAGGGCGAACCGGAACGCCGTGCGGCGGATGCTGACGGGGTCGAAGATCGCCAATTCGATGACCACGTCGGTCGTCGCGCCGGAGACCTCGGACGTCGCCCCGCCCATGACCCCGGCGATCGCGAGCGGCCCGCTCGCATCGGCGATGACCAGCGTGTCCGCGGCTAGCTCGCGGTCGACATGGTCGAGGGTCTCGAGGCGCTCGCCCGGCGCCGCCAGGCGGACACTCAGGTGGGCGCGCCCGCTCGCGTCGCGGGCCACGGCCGCGCCGTCGAAGGCGTGGGTCGGCTTGCCGAGCTCGAGCATGACGTGGTTCGTCGCGTCGACGACGTTGCTCACGGGGCGCATCCCGGCCGCCAGCAGGCGCATCTGCACGCGGTCCGGCGAGGGCCCCACGGCGACGCCGGAAACCCAGCGCCCGACGAAGCGGGAGCAGAGTTCGGGGTCGGCGACGCTGACCACGAGGCGCTCGGCCGTCGGCGGCCCGGACCGGTCGACGAGGGCGACCTCCGGGAAGCGCACGGGCGCGCCCGTCAGCGCCGACACCTCGCGCGCGAGTCCCACGAGGGACAGGGCGTCGCCCCGGTTGGGCTTGACGTCCACGTCGAGGACCGCGTCGCCGTAGAGGTCGGCCAGCGGCACCCCGAGGGGCGTCTCGGGGGGCAGGATCAGGATGCCGTCCGCGTCGCCCGTCAGCCGCAGCTCGTCGCCCGAGCAGAGCATCCCGTTGCTCACGACGCCCATCTTCTCGGTGCGCTCGATCGACCGGTTCCCGGGCAGGACGGCGCCGGGCAGGGCGACCGGCACGCGCTGGCCGGCGGCGATGTTGGTGGCGCCGCAAACGATCTCGAGCACCTCGTCGCCGACCCGGACCTTCGCCAGGGAGAGGCGATCGGCGCGAGGGTGCCGCGCGACCTCCAGCAGCTCGCCCGTGACGACGTTCCGCCAGTCCGATCCCCAGCGTTCGAGGTCCTTGACCTCCATCCCGAGGAGCGTCAGGCGCTCCGCGAGCTGCTCGGGCGTGAGCTGGATGTCGACGTAGTCGCGCAGCCAGGAGAGCGGGACCCTCATCGGAACCGCTCCGAGCGTGCGCGGGTGCTCGGCCGGGTGACACGACCGCGGGACGGTTCCCTCATCGGAACTGCTCCAGGAAGCGGAGGTCGCCCTCGAGGAAGGTCCGGACGTCGGGGACGCCGTGGCGGAGCATCGTGATCCGCTCGACGCCCATCCCGAAGGCGAATCCCTGGTAGCGCTCCGGGTCGATCCCGCCGTGCTGCAGGACGACAGGGTGGACCATGCCGGCGCCGAGGATCGTCATCCAGCCCGTGCGCCCGCAGGCCGCGCAGCCGGTGCCGCCGCACACGAGGCAGCCGATGTCGAAGGCGACCGACGGCTCGGTGAACGGGTAGTAGCCGGGCCGGAAGCGGGTCGCCGTCCCCTCGCCGAACATGGCGTGGGCGAACTCGACCAGCTGGCCCTTCAGGTCGGCGAGGTTCGTCCCCTCGTCGACCATGAGGCCCTCGACCTGGTAGAACTCGGAGGCGTGGGAGGCGTCGGTCGCCTCGTAGCGGAAGCAGCGGCCGGGCAGGAGCGCCCGGATCGGCGGCCGCTCGGCGTGCATCACCCGGATCTGCCCCGGCGACGTGTGCGTCCGCAGGAGCCCGCCGTCGAGGTCGACGTAGAGCGTGTCCCACAGGTCCCGCGCCGGGTGGTCGGGCGGGATGTTGAGCATCCGGAAGTTCGTGACATCGGACTCCACCTCCGGCCCCTCGTACGAGACGAACCCGAACTGGCCGAAGATCTCCTCGATCCGCGCCACCGTCTCGAGGACCGGGTGGAGCGCGCCGCGCGGGATGGTCCGCGCGGGGGCCGTGACGTCGACCGTCTCCGCGGCCAGGCGCGCCGCGAGCGCGGCGCTCCCGGCGCGGGCCTGCGCATCGGCCAGCGCCGCCTCGACCGCGGAGCGCACCTCGTTGACGACGACGCCCACCCGCGGCCGGTCCTCGGCCGGGAGGCCGCCGATGCCGCGCATGAGGCCCGAGAGCGCGCCGCCCTTGCGCCCGAGGTAGTGGAGGTCGAGCTCCTCGAGGGCGGCCATGTCGGGCGCCGCGGCGATCCGCGGCAGGGCCTCGTCGCCGAGGGCGCGAAGCTGGGCGGTGAGGGTCGCGAGGTCCACGGTTGCGAGCGGCGCCTCCAGTGCTGGGCCGGGAATCACGGACCCTCGCGGCGCCTGGGCGCGCGAGGGTCCCGCTCCGGCGGTCGTCGGGCCGGGCGCCAGCCCGGCTTCGCCGTCAGGCGCCGCGGGCGACCTCGACGATGCGTCCGAACGTCGCGTCGTCACGCACCGCGATGTCGGCGAGAACCTTGCGGTCGAGGGCGACGTCGGCTTTCTTCAGGCCGGCGACGAACTCGCGGTAGGTCAGGCCGTGGGCGCGCGACGCCGCGTTGATGCGGATGATCCAGAGCTGCCGCATGTCGCGCTTGCGGACCTTGCGGTCGCGGGTGGCGTAGGCGAGCGCGTGCAGGAGCGCTTCGCGCGCCGGCTTCACGAGGGTGCTGCGGGTCCCCTTGCGACCCTCGGCCGCGTTCAGGAGCCGCTTGTGGCGGCGATGGGACGTGACGCCCCGCTTGACGCGTGCCATCGATCAGCCCTTCTTGAGGTACGGCAGGAGCCGCGCCACCTGGTCGGCGTGCTCGGGACCGATGATCGCCTTGCCGGCGTAGCGCCGCCTGCGCCGCGACGACTTCAGCTCGAGGTGGTGGCCCCGCCAGGACTTGACACGGTAGGGCTTCCCGCTGCCGGTCACCCCGATCCGCTTCTGGCTTCCCTTGTGCGACTTCATCTTCGGCACGCCGGCCTCACTCTCCCGTGGTCGCGGGCGCAAGGCCCGTCGCGTCGACCGCGGCCGCCGGAGCGGCACCCTCCGCCATCTCCGCCTCGGCCTTCTCGGCGGGGGGCCTGTCCCCCGCCCCGGCCTCGCGCGGCTTCGGCTTGTGGGTCGACGCGATCGTGATGTGCATCGACTTCCCCTCGAGGAGCGGTGCTCGCTCGAGGGCCCCATGGTCCTTCACTTCGTCGGCGAACTTCGCGAGCAGCTCCCGGCCAAGGTGCGGGTGCGTCAGCTCGCGACCGCGGAACTGGACGGCGACCTTGATGCGATCGCCCTCCTCGAGGAACTCGATCGCCCGGCGCACCTTCGTGTCGAAGTCGCCCTGGCCGATCTTCGGCTTCAGGCGGATCTCCTTGAACTCCACGGACCGGGACTTCCGCTTCGCCTCCTTCTCGCGCTTGGCCAGCTCGTACTTGTACTGGCCGTAGTCGAGCAGGCGGGTCACGGGCGGCGAGGCCGTCGGAGCCACCTCGACGAGGTCGTAGCCGCGCTCCTGTGCCAGGCGGAGGGCTTCCAGCGTGGGCATGACGCCCATCTGGTTCCCATCCTCGTCGATCACCCGGACCTGAGGGATCCGGATCATCTGGTTGACACGCAGCTCTCGGCTTATGGTCGGCCCCTTCGCGCTATCGAGCTCACCGAGCGCCCGCGCACGGCGTGCAAGCGCACGCGCGAACCGGGCGCGGTTCGCCGGCGGAGGATAGCACAATCACTCTCGACGGGGGCAACCCCGCACCGGCGCCACGCGACCGCTGCCGGCCCGGGAAGGGGGTGCGCCGGGCGCCACGTCAATCCGGGCGGCGACCGGCCGCGGCGGCGGCCAGGCGATCCGCCAGCGCCTCCCAGGCCTCGGGGGGCAGCTGCTCCCCGGCCCGGGTCCGGGTGGCGGCCGTGCGGGCCTCGACCTCGCGGTCGCCGAGCACCAGCATGTACGGCACCTTCTGCTCCTGGGCGAGCCGGATCTTGTTCTGCATCCGGCCGTCCGAATCGTCGACCTCGACGCGCAGGCCGCGTGCGCGGAGCACGCCGGCCAGCTCCCGGGCGGGCTCGAGATGGCGGTCGGCGATCGGGATCACGACGGCCTGGACCGGAGCGCACCAGAGCGGGAACGCCCCCGCGAAGTGCTCGGTCAGGACGCCGATGAACCGCTCGAGCGAGCCGTAGACGGCCCGGTGGATCGCCACCGGGCGCTGCTGCTGGCCGGCCTCGTCGATGTACCACAGGTCGAAACGCTCGGGAAGCATGACCCGGTCGACCTGGATCGTCGCCGTCTGCCACTCGCGCCCGAGGGCGTCCGTGATCTGGATGTCGATCTTCGGCGCGTAGAAGGCGCCGTCCTTGGGCTTGACGCGGTACTCGAGGCCGGAGCGTTCCAGCTCGGCCCGCATGATGGCCTCCGTCTCGTCCCACACCGCGACGTCGCCGAGCGCCTTGTCGGGCCGCGTCCCGAAGGTGAGCGTCGGGGTGAGCCCGAACCAGCCGTAGGCCTCCCGGATCTCCCCCATCAGGCCCTCGATTTCGGCCCCGATCTGGTCCGGCCGCACGTAGATGTGGGCGTCGTCGGTGACGAAGTGGCGCACGCGGGTGAGGCCGGAGAGGACGCCCGAGAGCTCGTTGCGGTGGAGGACGCCGTACTCCGCCAGGCGCAGGGGCAGGTCGCGGTAGGAGCGCAGCCGACTGCGATAGACGAAGGTCGATTCCGGGCAGTTCATCGGCTTGAGGCTGAAGGTCTGCTCCTCCGCCTCGACGAGGAACATGTTGTCGCGGTAGTGCTCCCAGTGGCCGGACTGCTCCCAGAGCTTCTGGTGGACGAGCGGCGGCGTGTAGATCTCGTCGTAGCCGCGCCGCTCCTGGAGCTCGCGCATCGCGTCGCGGAGGGTCTGGTAGAGGCGCCAGCCCTTCGGGTGCCAGAAGGCGGCCCCGGGGCTGACGTCGTGGAAGCTGAAGAGGTCGAGACGGGCGCCGAGCTTGCGGTGGTCCCGCTTCTTCGCCTCCTCCCGGCGCCACAGGAACTGGTCGAGCTGCTCCTGGTCCTGCCAGACCGTGCCGTAGATCCGCTGGAGCATCGGGCGCTTCTCGTCGCCGCGCCAGTACGCGCCGGCGACGGAGAGAAGCCGGAACGGGCCGATGTCGGCGGTCGTGGCCACGTGGGGTCCCTTGCACAGGTCGCTGAAGGGACCGTGCTCGAAGAAGCTGGTGGCCGGGACGGGCTCGCCCGCCGCGGCCGCCCGCGCGGCGAGGTCGTCGAGGATCTCGACCTTGTAGGCCTGGCCCTCGGCGGCCGCGCGAGCGCGTGCCTCCGCGAAGGGAAGCTCGTGCCGCACGAACGGATGCGCGGCGGCGACGCTCAGGCGCATCCGCTCCTCCACGGCGGCGAGGTCGTCGGGCGTGAGCGGTCGCGGCAGCGCGAAGTCGTAGTAGAAGCCGTTCTCGATCGCCGGGCCGATGCCGAGCTTCGCGTCGGGGAACAGCGCGAGGACCGCCTCGGCCATGACATGCGCCGCCGAATGGCGCATCGCGTCGATCGGCGCGTGGGCGCCCGCGTCGAGCAGCTCGTCGGCCGAGCCGCGCTCGGGCGCCTCGAGCGCCTCCTGGACCTCGATCGCCTGCTCGTCGGCCATCGTTCTCGCCTCCTCTCGCCGGATGCACACGAAACCCCTCGCCCATGCAGGACGAGGGGCCGATGCCTCCCGCGGTTCCACCCGCCTTCGCCCGGGCCGGCACCGCCGGCGGGCGCTCTCGTGGCCGCGCTAACGGGCGGATCCCGGGCCGGTTCGCCGGCCGCTCGCGGGTGGTGCCGGGCCGTCGGTGGCCGCCGCGGGTCTCAGCCGATGCCCGCCGCTCTCTGGTGCTCCGGTGCCGGCGCGGCGCGTCCCGGTCGACGCGTTCGCGATCTGGTGGGCGGTAGAGGACTTGAACCTCTGACCTCATGCATGTCAAGCATGCGCTCTAACCAACTGAGCTAACCGCCCGTTGCGAGGCGGAAGTCTAGCACCGGGTGATCGCCGGTGCAGCCGGTCCGGCAGCCACCAGCGGGCCGCGAGGCCCGCGCCCGCCGCCCCTCCAGCGCCGAGGCGGGAGGCCCGCGGCCAGCCGGGTGGCTACCAGCGGGGCTGGAGCGCCCGGACGATGATCGCGAGCCCGATCAGGATGATGAGGAGCGGGCCCACCGGGATGTCGACGCCGAGGACCTCGCTGATGCCGGAGAGCAGCGCGATCGTGCCGAGGATCACCGTGAACCAGCTGGCCCGGATTCCGGCGACGAGGCGGACCGCGTTGAGGCCCAGCATGATGATGCCGACCCCGATCAGCCACGTTCCCGACGGGACGGCGGGCAGGAGCGCGAAGCCCCCGAGCATGATCAGGAAGAGGCCCCAGCTCACCGTCTCGAGCTGCTTGTTCAGGGCCTGCTTGCGGGCGTCCTCCGGCATGTCCATCGACGAGATCCTCCGTGAGATGCGACGGGGCAAGGATAGCGGTCGGGCCGCGTCGTCCGTCGGCCCACTCCCGGCCGGCCCACGTCCGGTTGCACGCCCGAACCCGCCCTGGTCAGCCGGCGTCCGCGTCGACGCCTGGTCCGGCGACCAGCGCCCGCAGGGCATCGCCCCGCAGGCCGGCGCCCAGGGCGAGCGCCAGCGCGACCCGCGCCTGCACGGGCGTCAGGTCGCCCGCGAGCAGGACTCCCGCCCGTGCCCAGGTCGCGCCACCGCCCGGGAACGCGTAGAAGGGTCCGACGCTCCCCGCGCCCGTCCGTGACGCGAGGGCCACCGGGACGCCCGCCGCCTGCGCGTCGACGGCCGCCCGGAGGAGGTCGGGGTGCGTGTTGCCGGCGCCGGTCGCGGCGACCACGATCCCCCGGGCGCCGGCCCGGATCGCGGCGTCCACCTGCCCGCCGTCGGTCTCGAGGGCGGCGACGACGATCGGGACCGGCAGGCCGGCCGCGGCCGGGGTGTCGGCGAGCACGCGCCGAGGCGCGCGCGGCCGCAGGCGGACACGCTGCTCCCCCACCCGACCGAGCGGCGGGCCATCGCGGGTCGCGAACGCGTCGAGCGCGGAGGCGTGGCGCTTCGCGACCGCATCCGCCGCGTGGACCAGCCCGGCCAGGCAGACGACGACGCCGGCGCCGCGGGCTCCGCGAGCGGCGGCGACCCGCACCGCGTCGCGGAGGTTCCGGGGGCCGTCGCCGTCCGCCTCGCTGGCATTGCGCATCGCGCCGGTCACGACGACGGGGCGCGGATCCCGGTGGCAGAGATCCCAGGCGAACGCGGTCTCCTCGAGCGTGTCGGTGCCCTGGACCACGACGACGCCGCGGACCGCCGGGTCATCGAGGGCGCCGTCGATCGCCTCGCGGATCCGCAGGACGTCGCCGAACGAGAGGTGGCTCGCGGGGATCCGGCCCAGGTCGATCGGTACGACGTCCGCGACGTCGGCGATGCCGGGCGCCGCCGCGAGGAGATCCGCGCCGGCGAGCGTCGGGACCGCGCCGCCGGCGGCCGCGTCCACGGTCATGCTGATCGTGCCCCCCGTGAACACGACGGCGATGCGCGGGCGGACGGTCATGGCTCGTCGGGCGAGGGGCCGGGAGTCAGGTCGAGGGGCGAGGGGCCGGGAGCCAGGTCGACGGCGACGCCGGGCGAGACGCCGGGCACGCCTCCGGCCCCCGGCGGCACGCCGGCCGCGGAGAGCCCCGCGCCCGGCAGTCCACCCACGGCCCCGGCGTCGTCCGCGACGGCCTGGCGGCCCCGGCGCACGGCCGACACGATCCCGACCAGCAGGATGACCGTCGCCGCGAACAGGAGCACCGGCATCGTCCCGATCCTGTCGGAGACGAAGCCCACGACGACGATCGGCAGCAGGCTGCCCACGGAGACGAGCATGTTGAGGATGCCGAAGACGCGTCCCCGGACCTCCTCGGGGATCTCCTCCTGGAGCTCCGTCTGGGCCGGGATCGCGACGGCCGCGTAGCCCATCCCGGCGACGAAGCCGATCGCCACGACGACCGTCAGGACGCTGACGAACCCCGACACGTTCAGCCCCGGGGCCGCGGTGTCCAGCCGGCCGACGAGCTCCGCGATCGGAGCCGCGATGGAGAGCAGGACGAGGCAGACGCCCAGGACGATGAGGCCGGTCTCGATGAGCCTGCGCCGCGCGATCAGCCCCTGGATCCGATTGACCGCCAGGGCGCCGGTCACGAGGCCCGCGCCGAGCGGCAGCACCACGACCACGAAGCCTTCCTTGTCGAGGCCGAGGACCTGGACGGCGAACTTCGGCCCGAGGACGCCGAGGACGCCGACGATCGAGGCGGCGATCCCCAGGTAGAGCAGGGCCCAGCGGACGATCGGGTGGGCCCGCACGTAGGCGATGCCCTCCCGGAACTGGTCGACGAAGGAGCCGACCGCCTCCTCGGCCTCGTGCAGCGCGGCATCGTGCGCGGTGCTGCCCGGTGGGGCCGGCGGCAGCGTCCAGCAGAACCCGGCCGCCACGAGGTACAGGACGGCCACAACGACGATCAGGCTCGTCGGGCTGAAGACCGCCACGACGAGGGGTCCGAGGACCGCGAACCCGACCGCGAACGACGCCTGGAGGGTCAGCGTGAAGATGCCGTTCGCGGCGAAGAGCTGGGAGCGCGGGACGACGAGCGGGATCATCGAGAGCTCCGCCGGGGCGAAGAACGTCGTGGCCACCGACACGAGCGTGTTCAGGACGAGCACGACGAGGATGTTCGTGTCGAAGATGGCCAGGAGGACGAAGAGGGCGGCGCGGATCAGGTTGGTGGCGACCAGGACCAGCCGCCGGTCGAAGCGATCCACGTACACGCCGGCGAGGGCGCTGAAGAGGACCGCCGGGGCGAGGAAGGTCAGGATGAGGACCGAGACGGCGCTGCTCGACTCGGTGCTGCCGTAGACGAGGATCGTCAGGCCGTAGAGCACCATGTTCCCGCCGACCTGGGTTGCCACCTGGGACAGCCACAGCAGCAGGAACGGCCGGTTCCGGAAGACCGCCCCGGCGCCGCCCGCGTTCGAGGGCGTCGCCGCGTCGACGCCGGTCACTCGCGGCGTGCCTCGGGGCCGCGCGCGACGATCGTGACCAGGCGCCGCTCCACGGTCCGCCGCTCCACGAGCACCCGGCGACGGCACGTCGTGCAGCGCAGCCCGAGGTCGGCCCCGAGCCGGTCGATGTCCCAGGTCCGCCCTCCGCACGGGTGCGCGCGGCGCAGCTCGATGCGGTCACCGACGCGGAACGGAATGGGCGTGGTCATGCGCGGTCGCGACCGTCCATCGGGCGCGAGGGTAGCACCCGCGCGGGCGGCGCGGCGGGGCGGCTCTCGTCGCGGGTGCCCGACTGCGGGCGCGGCGGCAGGGGCTACGGGCGCGGCTTCCCGAGCGTGGGCACGAGGACTCGCTCGGTCGCGGGAACCACGACGCTGTCGAGCGGCGTCACCTCGACCTCCGCTCCGTAGGTCGCGCGCAGCTGCGCCACGATCCCGCCGACGCGGGTGAGCGCACCAGTCAGGGCGGCGGGGTTCCCGATGGCCAGGATCTCGATCCGCGATCCCAGCGCCGTGTTCTCTACCGAGAGGCCGCCCACCGGGCCGGCCACGACCGTCCCCGGGACCACGCGCACGCCGCCGACGCTGATGGCCTCGGCTCCCGCGTTGCGCAGCTCGTTCACCAGGTCGGACACCGCGTTCGCCGGCAGCGCACCCGCCAGGAGGATCCGGATCCCCGATCCCGCCGCGGCGTCGATGCCGGCCCACAGGCGGACGCGGACCAGGTCCGCCCGAAGCTGGCCGAGCGCGGTATCGCCGCCCGCCCGAGCGGCGCTCATCGCGTCCAGCTGGCGCTGGAGGTCGGCCGCGTCGCCGCGCAGCTGGTCGTTGCGCGTGGTGAGGTTGGCCACCAGGAGGGTCAGATCCTGCGAGGACTGGGACTCGAGGCCGGTGCCCGCCTGCTGCGCCCGCAGCTGGACGACGACGAGCAGGCCGAGCAGGAGGGCCACGATGGCGAGAGCGACCTGGCTCCTGGGCTGGCGCATGGTTAGGGAGCCGGCGTCGGGCTCGCCACGGGCGTCCGCGCGTAGCGCAGCGTGACCGAGCCGGCGTAGGCCGGGACGGTGACCGTCTCCGGCTGGGCGAAGGAGACGCGGATGCCGTAGCGATCGACTCTCGCCTTGACGAGGTCGACGAACCCGGGCGAGGAGGCCAGGACGTCGTACAGGTCGGCGGGGCCGATCGCCGCGACCTGGTACGGCGGGGCGAGATAGGCCGAGTTGACGAGCACCGACCCGCCGATGTCGATGATCGCCGCCGTCGGGACGATCCGCTCCCCGTTGACGGACACGGCCTCCGCGCCGGCGAGCCAGAGCTCGTCGACGACACTGCGGACGTCCTGCCCGCTGACGCGGTAGTCGGCCGCCGAGGCGCCGGGCGGCACCGGCACCTGCGAGTCCTCGAGCTGGAGGATGAGGCCGGGGCCCTCGAGGGCGACGATGCCCGCCGCCACCCGGGCCGCCAGCAGGGCATCGTTGAGGTCACGGACCTGCCGGGTGCTCCCGACGGTCCCCTCCTCCGCCGCGGTGATCCGCGAGCGCAGGTCGAGGATCTGCTGCTTCAGGGCGTCCTGCTGCGCCTGCAGCGAGACCACCGTCTCCACCAGCGGCGCGCGCTCCTGGGTCGTGTACCGGACCCTGGGCGCCTCGCTGCGCGCCTGGGCGGCGATGAGGAAGCCCAGGGCGACGAGCGCGACGAAGAGCGTCACCTGCCAGGTGGGAACGGCCCGCACCCTAGCGCTCAGCGTGCTCACGTCGGCGTCCCGTCCGGCTGCTGACTGCCGCGCGCCTCCTCGCCGGGCGGCAGAGGCTCGTGGGGCTGACGCTCGAGGGGCAGGGGCTGGACGGGCGGCCCGGATGCGCCGTCGGGATTCGGTGGGCTGTCCGCCCGGGCCCGGTCGGCGCCAGACCGCGCCCGGCGGCGCCGCGCGTACGCGATCGAGCCTCCAACGACCAGGCCTGCCACGGTGGCGCCGGCGAGGACCCAGCCGTCGCGCAGGGGCGAGCCGTCGGTCGTGTCGCCGCCGGGCGCCGGTGCCACGGACGCGCCGGGCGTCGCGACGGGCGCCCCCGACGGGGCCGGCGCCGGGCTTGCCGCGACGTCCCACCCCGGCGGCAGCGGTCCCGGGGGGGCCGGCTGCGGGCCACGCTGCACCGGCGTGGCGGCCCCGAGGTCGGCGAGCCACGCCGCTTCGAACCCCGCGAGGTCGGTCCCGACCGCCGCCGTGAAGGCCTCGTCGTCGGTGACGCCGTCCGCGTAGCTGTTGACCAGCGACACCAGCGCGTCGGTCCCCTTCTCGCGCACCAGGAAGTCGACGGCCGAGACGCTCTCCGCGTAGGCGAGGTAGAAGCGATCGGCCGAGGTCGGGAACTCGCCGCCCAGGGCGCGGAGCGGCATCAGGCGCCCGTCGGACGCCGCCGCCTCCGTCGCGCTGCGATCGGACGCCGTGTAGCCCTGCGACAGGTACGTCGCGACGCCCTCGTTGAGCCAACGGGGCGGGAAGTGATACGGGTTGCGGACGGCGGTGTCGAAGACGAGGTGGGTCAACTCGTGTGGAATGACGATCCCGACCCATGGATCCGTGACGTCGTTCGGGCCGATGAGCGCGAACATCGTCCGGATGTCGGAGTGCGCCTGCCCGCCGACGTTCTCGCGGGTGCCGGGGCCCAGGGCGTCGTAGAAGGCCGCCTGGTCGGCGTAGACGAAGAAGTCGATCGGGTCCGTCTCGGTGACGCCCAGGAACGTGGCGGCCTCGTTGACGGCCTGCTCGCCGATCGCGAGGGCGCGCCGTCCGAAGGCCGCCGATCCCTCGTACCAGTGCAGGCGCACGAGGTGGCCCGAGACCGTCTGCCAGCCGAACCGTGTGTCGGCGTAGAGCACGCTCACCGAGGGTCCCACGACCGGCGCCATGCTCCGGTCCTCCGGGACCAGCCGCCAGCGGGCGCTGATCGGGGTGTTGGGGACCAGGTGACCCTGGTCGCTGATGAGCCAGCGAAACGTCAGCTCGCGCGAGCCCGCGGCCGTCGCTCCCGCCGCCTGCGCCACGAACGGCCCGAGGCTGTCCGGGAACGTGAGCAGCACCTCGACCCGCGCCAGCGCGACGGTGCTCTCGAACGCCTGCCCGAAGGTGATCCCGGTCCCGTAGGTCGCCTCGGCGGTCGGCGTGCCGAAGGTCGGGGATGCGGCGGCGACGCCGGCGGGAAGCAGGCCGAGGACGATGACGGCCGCCGCGGCGGCTCGCAGCAGGCGGCTCACCGGCCGGCCCACGAGACGCCGGCGAGGCGCATCACGCCGAGGCCGTTGGTCGACGCGCCGAGAAGCCCCTCGCGGGCGAGCGCCGCCGAGGTCCCGTAGCTGACCGGGATCACCGGCACCTCGTCGGAGAGGATGCGCTCGGCGTCGTCGTAGGCGGCCCGCGCCTGCGCCGGCTCGGTCGTCCCGCCCGCACGGGCGATCGCGTCGTCGAAAGCTGCGCTCGACCACCCGCCGTAGTTGTTCGGTTGGCCGGTGCCGAGGAGGATCCCGAGGAAGTCGTTCGGGGACGGGTAGTCGGCGATCCACGACAGCGCCCACATGTCGGGCGAGTCCGGGCTGCCCAGCCGCGCGAACAGCGTCGCGAAGTCGAGGGCCTCATAGGAGATCGTGATCCCGAGGTTCTTGCGGAGCTGGTCGACGATCGCCTCGTCGTAGGCCGTTCCGGCGGTCACCAGCGTCACGCTCGGGAACGTGGCGGGATCCGCGAAGCCGGCGTCCGCCAGCAGGCGCCGCGCCGCGGCCGGGTCGAACGCGGGCAGGAACCGCTCGTCGGAGCGCCCCGGGATCCCGGGCGGCACCATCGACGTCGCCGGCACGGCCGACGTTCCGTCGGTGAGGGCCACCACGCGCGTCCAGTCCACCGCGCTTGCGAAGGCCCGCCGGACCCGCGGATCGTCGAACGGCGCCCGCCGCGTCTCGAAGCCGTAGTAGGTCACCGAGAGGTCGGTCCATCCCCGCAGGCTCGAACCGAGGTCCGGGTCGTAGGCGAGCCACGAGGCGTCGAACTCGGCGACGGGAGCCCAGTCGAGCTCGCCGGCGGCGAAGACGTCGACCGTACTCTTGCCGCCGATGTCGGAGACGAGGCTGATGTCGGTGATCGCCGGCTCTCCGGCCCAATACCGCGGGTTGGCCTTCAGGGTGAGGCCGTCGGAGGCCGTGCCCACGAGCCGGTAGCCGCCCGACGCAACGAAGTCGGGGCCCGGCTGCTCCCTGCCGGTTCCCATCCCGGGGCGGGACGACCGCCAGGGATGGGCTCCCGGCGATCGCGGGGAAGTCGCCCGCCGGCCGCGTGAGCCGGACCTCCAGCGTGCGGCCGTCGGCGCGGATCCCGACCGCGTCGGCGCTGCCGGTGCCGGAGGCATAGGCGCGCGCCCCCTCGACGTCGTAAAGCAGCGACGCGAGCGGCGAAGGCGTTGCCGGGTTGATCACCCGCAGCCAGCTGCGCCGCACGTCCGCGGCCGTGAGGGGGGTGCCGTCCGAGAAGGTCAGGCCGTCGCGGAGCGTGAACACGATCGATCGCCCGTCCGCGCCAAGCTTCCAGCTCTCCGCGAGCGCCGGCTGCGGCGTGAGGCTCGCGTCGATCGCGGTCAGCCCCTCGAACAGCTGCGCGATGACGGCGGCGCTGCCCGCATCGCCCGCGGCGGCGGGGTCGAGGGTCGCCGGCTCCCCGAGAAAGATCCGCGCGGGCCGCGCGGCGGCAGCCCCGACGGTGCCCGCCACCAGCGCAGCGACGACGAGCGCCGCGACGGCGACGGCGAGCGCCGCGAGGCGCTGCGACCGGCGCGGCCGGGGCCGCGACGCGACGAGGGGGATCATGATCGGAGTATAGGTCGAGGTCGCCGCGAGCCCCGCCGCGCGCTCCGCCCGGGTCGGCGGGCGATGGCCGACGGGGCACGGCAAGAGCCTCCGCGTGAACACACCGCCGGGGAACGATGTCGCGCGCGGAAGCCTCTGACCTCAAAACGACCCGCGCGTGCTTTCGTGAGGGCGTTCTCCCTATTGACTCACCTCGTCGACCGGGCCCCGCTGGCGCCGCGCCTCGTACAGCAGGATGGCCGCCGCCGCCGAGACATTCAGGGAATTGGCCCGCCCGAGCATCGGCAGGCGGACCGGGACCACGTCGTCGGCGAGCCAGGCCGGTCCCAGGCCCCGCGCCTCCGACCCGACCGCGATGGCGACCGCCCCGCGGAGGTCGACGGCGTGGTAGTCGGCCGCCGCCTGCACCCGGGCCGCGACGATGCCGCTGCCCCGCGCGCGCAGCCAGGCGAGGACGTCCGGCGTCGCGGCGACCGCGATCGGC
The DNA here is from genome assembly GCA_963831745.1 of uncultured Chloroflexia bacterium. GTDB lineage: Bacteria > Chloroflexota > Limnocylindria > Limnocylindrales > CSP1-4 > CTSoil-043. Next base: position 330,891 of record CAWHRD010000006.1, read on the forward strand.
AGGCTCAGCACCGTCCCGACGCTGGCGCGCACGGCGTTCGGGTTCCAGGGGTCCCCCGCGGGTCCCCGGTCGGTCGCCGCGACGAGCCCGGCCGCGCCGGCGCCGTCCGCGCTGCGGGCGATCGCCCCGAGGTTGCCGGGCTTCTCGGGATCCTCGACCACGATCAGCAGCGGGTCCGGGACTCCGGCGAGGGACGCACCGAGGCTCGCCAGATCGGTGGCGGGCATGCCGACCACGGCGACGACCTCGCTGCGCCGGTCGCCGTACGCCAAGCGCGCCTCGGCCGGGCCGGCCACCGGGACGAGGGGTACGCCGGCGCGGGCGAGCCGCTCGATGACGGCGTTGGCCTCGTCGCCCGGCGCGGCCGAGACGAACGCCTCGACGATCGCGCAGCCCGCGTCCAGCGCGCGGCCGACCTCGCGCGCGCCGTCGACCAGGAGCCGGCGAGCCGCGTCGCGGCCGCGGCGATCGCGCAGCTCGAGCGCCGCGCGGACCCGCGGGTTGGCCGCGCTCGTGATCGGGCCCTCGTCGGCTCCCCGGATGCTCATCGGCGGCGCTCCGCGAGGTCGGCGCCGACGAGGACGGCCCAGCCGGTCGCCAGGCGCGCGCCGCTCGCGGCGACGAGCGCGAGCTCGCGGACCTCGCATGGGCGACCGCCGGTGGCGAGCCCCTCCCGCACCATTCGCTCCAGCGCCGCGGGGTCGACGCCGGTGGCGTGGGCGGTGCAGGCCACGAAGCCGGCTCCGTCGCGAACGAGCGGCCGGATGCCCCCGAGGAGCGCGGCCAGATCGGCGTCGAGGCGCCACGGCACGCCCGCGGGGCCGTGGCCGTAGGTCGGCGGGTCCAGGATCACGCCGTCGTAGCGCCGGCCCCGGCGCCCCTCGCGGGCCACGAAGCGCGCGGCATCCTCCACGAGCCAGCGGATCGGCCGGTCGGCGAGCCCGGCGAGCTCCGCGTTCCGGCGGGCCCACGCAACGGCCGGCCTCGACGCGTCGACGTGCGTGACGGACGCCCCCGCGCGCGCGAGGAGCAGCGTGGCGAGGCCCGTGTGGGCGAACAGGCTGAGCACGGTGGGAGGCGCGTCCGCCGCACCGGGCACGGCGGTCGCCTGCGCGACGGCCCAGCGGGCGACGGCGAGGTGCTCCGGGAAGAGGCCGACCTGGCCGGACGCCGCGGGACGCAGCTCCACGGGGATCCCGTCGACGAGGATCGTCCAGCGCTCGGGGAGCGCACCGGCGGGCTCCCATCGGCCGCCGGCGGAGCCGGGGCTCCGCTCGAAGTGGGCCGTCGCGCGCGGCCAGACCGCGGGGTCTCGCTTCGCGCGGCCCGCCGTCCCCGGCGCCGGCCGATCGAGGAGCAGCGAGCCGAAGCGCTCCAGCCGGCGGCCGTCGCCGGCGTCGAGGAGGACGTAGTCGTCGGCCACGGAACCCATGGATGGATCGTAGCGACCGCGAGGCCAGGCTACCCGGCCCGGGCCCGCCGCGGGTCGACGGCGCCGATCCGCGCATCCAACCACCGGATGGGCCGGGCGACCCTTGCCTGCTGCGTCCGATGGGGGGACACTCGTCCCGTAGCGCGGGAGGCGACGACACGCGGGCCACACGGCGGCCGCCGGGCCCGCGCCGAGCCACTGGCGAGCCCGGCCCGCAGGTGCAGACGAAGGGGGACGTCGTCATGACGATCCACGCACCTGCGCACCCCAGCGGCGCGGTGACGCCGCACCCTCATCACTACCTCGCCTGGACGGCGATCGTGGCCGCCGTCGTCATCGCGATCGGCGCCCTCCTCATGGCCCCGGCGAACACGTTCCGGATCGGCACGGCGATGACCGAGGAGCAGAAGAGCCTGATCACGTATCGCGCCTACGAGCGGGCGGACTGGGCCGCCAGCGAGGCCTATCCGGAGCGCCAGTCGCTCATCGAGTTCCACCCCGCGGAGCGCGAGGGCCGCTGATCCGGGCACCGCCTGGTCGCGGCGAGGGCCGCGGCCAGGCGCGCAGCGAACGGATGGACGGGGCGCTCGGAGCTGGGGACGGGCGCCCCGCCGTTTCCGGGACACGACGAGTGGTCGGCAGGTCCGACGCGCCGTCCATGAGGCATGCGCGTCTGCGCTCGAGCGGTCGGGCCGACGCGGCGCCCCGGGAGGCGCGCGGCCGCGTAGGATGGCGCGGTGGCCGTCAGGATCGATCTGAACGCCGACGTCGGCGAGAGCTTCGGGCCGTGGCCGATGGGCGCCGATGCCGCGCTCATCCCCCACGTGACCTCGGTCAACGTCGCGTGCGGCTTCCACGCCGGCGACCCGCTGACGATCCGCCGGACGGTGCGCCTGGCGCTCGACGCCGGCGTCTCGGTCGGGGCCCACCCCGGCTACCCGGACCTCGTTGGATTCGGACGCAGGGCGATGGCCCTGGCGCCCGACGAGCTCGAGGCCGCCGTGCTCTACCAGGTCGCGGCGCTCGCCGGCATCGTCGCCGCCGAGGGCGGTCGCCTGGCCCACGTCAAGCCGCACGGGGCGCTCTACCACCACGTCGCCGCGGACCCGGCTGCCGCCGTGGCCGTCGCGCGGGCGGTGGCGCGCCTCGACCCACGCCTCCGGATCGTGGCCCCCCCGGGCGCGGCGATGCTCGCCGTCGCCGCCGATGCCGGCCTGCGGGTCCTGCTCGAGGGCTTCGCCGACCGGGTCTACGAGGCGGACGGCCGGCTGCGCTCGCGGAGCCTTCCAGGCGCCCTCCGCGCGACTCCTGCCGCCGCCGCGGCCCAGGCCGTCTCGATCGCGCGCGACGGCCGGGTGATCGCGGCGGACGGCTCCACGATCGCCGTGCGGGCCGACACCCTGTGCGTGCACGGCGACACCCCCGGCGCACCCGCGATCGCTGCCGCGGTTCGCGAGGCGCTCGCCGGCGCCGGCGTCGAGCTGCGGGCCGCGGATGCCTGAGCGCGCCCTCGCGCCGCGGCTCCCGCGCGTGGACCGCGTGGGCGATGCCGCCCTGCTCGTCACCCTCGGGGACGTCCTCGACCTCGACGTCAACGCGTGGGCCCATCGCGCGGCCGCCGCCCTCGCGGCACGCCGGGCCTCGACCCCCGGGCTCGGCGCGCCGGTGCCCGGCCACGCGAGCGTGCTCGTGTCCTTCGATCCCGACGCCTGCCCCGAGGAGGAGGTCCGCAGGCTCCTCGATGCGGCGGTCGAGGCAGGAGCCGAGCGCGGTTCACGCCGGGACGGGACCCTCCACGAGATCGGCGTCCGGTATGCGGGCGTCGACGGACCGGACCTGCCCGAGGTCGCCGCCCGCACCGGGCTCTCGGAGGCGGAGGTCGTCCGACTGCACGCGGGCGTCGAGTACCGGGTCCTCGTCCTCGGGTTCGTGCCGGGCTTCCCCTACCTCGGGGTGGTGCCCGCGGCGCTCGACCTGCCGCGCCGCGCCGAGCCCCGCGTGCGCGTGCCGGCGGGGAGTGTCGCCATCGCGGGACGCCAGGCCGGGATCTACCCCTTCCCCACGCCCGGCGGCTGGCACCTCCTCGGGCGGACGGACGTCCCGCTGTGGGATCCGCGCCGCGACCCGCCGGCGCTCCTCGCCCCCGGGGACCGGGTGCGCTTCATCCCGGGCTGAGTCGTGCTGGAGGTCGTCGACCCGGGCCTGCTGCTGGCGCTCCAGGACCGCGGCCGGCCGGGCTACGCCCACATCGGGATCCCGCCCTCGGGCGCCTGCGACCCGTGGGGGCTCGCGGTCGCCAACCTGCTTTCCGGGGGCCCGCCGGACGGCGTCGCCGTGGAGGTCACCCTCGGCGGAGCCGAGCTCCGCGCGGTCGAGACGTGTGTCGTCGCTATCGCCGGGGCCGACCTCGGGGCCGAGCGTGACGACGGGCGGCCACTTCCGGCCGGCGCCGTCCACCGCCTGCCGGCCGGGTCGCGCATCCGCTTCGCCGGATCCAGCACGGGGATGCGGGCCTACCTGGCCCTCGCCGGAGGTGTCGTGGCGGGTCAGGTGCTCGGCTCGGCCGCCACGAGCCTGCAGGGCGGCCTGGGCGGCCTCGATGGCCGCGCGTTGCGTGCAGGCGACCGGCTCGTGCCGGCCCGACGGGGCGACCTCACGAGCGCCGGGCGCGCCTGGCCCGCGGCCACCGCCCCGCATCCGGCGTCGCGGTCCGGCCCGCTGCACTTCGTGCCGGGTCCGGACCTCCGGCACCTGCCGCGGGCGACGGTCGCGGACCTGGTGGCGGCCGCGTGGACCGTCGGGCGCGCGAGCGACCGGATGGGCCTGCGGCTCGAGGGTCCGGCGCTCCCGGCCGGCCGGGAGATCCTCTCCCACCCGGTCGTGCCCGGCGCGATCCAGCTCCGTGGCGGCGGCCGCCCACTCATCCTGCTCGTCGACGGCCCGACGATCGGCGGCTATCCGGTCGTTGGCGTCGTCCCGCGCGCGGAGCACGCGCGGCTGGGCCAGCTGCGGCCCGGCGATGCCGTGCACCTCGCCCCGCGGGACGCCGTCGCGGCCCGCTCGGAGTGGCAGCGCCAGCGGCGCCTCCTCGCGACGGTCGCGGACGCGCTGCACGCCGATTCCGTCTGGCATCGCCTCCTCGACAACGCGGGCGGCTGACGGAGGTCGCGCGGCACCCGGGCGCGGCTCGACCAGGGCCGTAGGATGGGGATCCACGCGCGGCGCAGGAGGGAGTCGATGAAGACCCTCCAGGACGTGATGACTCACCCGGTGGTCGCCGTCGAGCCGGGCACGCCGATCCGGGAGGTCGCCCGCCTGCTGGTGGAGCACGGCGTGAGCGGACTCCCCGTCGTCGACGCCGACGGGCGCGTCGTCGGCGTCGTTTCCGAGGGTGACCTCCTCGTCAAGTAGAGCGGGGCGCAGGCGGTCCACCACCGTCCCCTGGCCCGCCTGTTCGGCGAATCGCGGGAGACGCAGGAGGCACTGGCCCGGGTCGAGGCGCGCACGGCCGGCGATGCGATGACCTCCCCCGCCTTGACGATCGACGCCCGGCGGCCGCTGCAGGCCGCGGCCACGCTCATGGTGCAGAAGGGCGTGAAGCGGCTCCCCGTGACGCAGGCGGGCCGACTCGTCGGGATCGTGACCCGCGCCGACCTCGTGCGCTCCTTCCTCCAGACGGACGAGGAGCTGGCCGAATCGGTCCGCAACGAGGTGCTGGTCCGCTCGCTGTGGATCGACCCGGCGGACTTCGACGTCGGCGTGACCGACGGGGTCGTCACCATCCGGGGCACGGTCGGGCGCCGCTCCACCGCCGAGATGGTGCCGCGCTTCATCCGCGGCCTCCCGGGGGTCGTCGCCGTCGACGCGCGGGTCGACTGGGAGATCGACGACGGCTCGATCGAGGCGCCCGCCCCGGACCTGCTCAGTCCCTACGAGCCGTAGGGACACTCACGGCCGGCGCTCGGCCGGCCAGGTTCCCATCACCTGGCGCAGGATCGCGAACTCGCCGACGTGGTAGGCGTTGTGATCGGCCACCAGGCGCACCTGGCGGACGATCGTGTGCTCCGGCGTGCCGGGGATCGGCGCCAGCAGGTCCGTCGCCGGATCGGCCACCAGGTCTCGGAGCGCCCGTTGGTCCGCCCGGAGGCCCTCCACCGTCCTCGCGAAGTCGTCCGGAGTCGCCGTGGCGCCCAACGGCGGCCAGTACTCCTCCGGCCAGGCCGGCTCGAGATAGGCGCGGTTCGTGATGTACTCGAGGAGGTCGTGCTGGGCGATGCGGAGGTGCTCGAGCAGGTGCCACGGCGTGTAGGGGACGTTCGGCGCGCGGGAGTTCATCGCGCCGGACGGGAAGTCCGCCACCGCCTCGTCGAGCGGCATGTGGGCTCCCTCTCCGGCAAGGAGCTGCAGCAGCTCGTCCCGCAGGACGTCGCCGGTGGTCATGGTGTTCCTCCTCGTGCGTGCCCGGCGCTGTCGACGGGCCCTCCGGTCGGGGCCGCCTTCCACGATAGCGTGGGTCGTCGCCGTTGCCGGCCTCGTCGCACGTCGACGTGGCGAGGCCCGCCGCCATCGGGGATCCGGACGCTCGCGGACCTAGCGGATGGGAACGCCGGAGCGCCGACAGGCCTCGCCCTCGGCCTCGTACCGGCGCAGCCACATCCGGGCGGTCTGGCGGCCGACTTCGGCCACATCGGCTGCGTGAGCCACGGCCATCCCGTCCACGAGGATCCGATTGACCAGCAGCTGCCTGCCGAGCGAGGTCAGCTTCGCCCTACGATGTGCCACGAGAGCCCCCGTTCGGTGTGAGCTGGATACCCATACCGAGCCTCGGGAGGCTCTCGTCTGCCAACAACCCACTCGGGAATCGCGGCTCACGGAGTCCCCGCCGCACAAAGTGCGCGACCTCGCCCACCGGGCCGCAGACTGCGAGCCGCGAGCGCCGGATCGATCGCCGCGGCATCAGCTGCCCCGCGCCCCGTCCATGAAGGTGACGGCCCAGCGCGCCCAGTCGTCCGGGCAGGTGTCGACCACCTCGCCGTGCGTCGCGCCCTGGCAGATCTGGATCCCGACGGGAACCCCGGCTGCGACGGCGGCGTGGAGGTTCGGCTCGACGCTCTCGGCGGGCCGATCGATCGTGTCGGCCGAGCCGTGGGTCAGGAGAACCGGCCGGTCGCCGACGCGCGCGATCGTGCGCACCGGGTCCACGGTCGTAATGTCGGTCCCGACGCGCAGCGACACGGCCGCGAGGATCGCCCAAGTCCCCGGCCAGGCGGGCTGGTCGTTCTCGGTCTCGAGGACGTTCCCCACCTGCGCGGCGAGCGTGGCGTGCATCGAGTCGAGGACCAGCGCGCGGACGCGCGGGTCGTCGTCCGCCTCGGCGACGGCCGTGGCGGCGCCGTTCGAGTTGCCCACGACGCCGATCCAGGCCGGGTCCTTGGCGCGGACGAGCCAGTCAATCATCGCCCGCAGGTCCGCCTGCTCGTGGAGGCCCGCCGTCGAGTCCGCGGGCCCGCTCCGCCCGCTGTTGCGCAGGTCGACGAGCACCAGGTTGTACGCCGCATGGAAGGGGGGCGCGTACTTCAGGACGTCGCTCTTGTTCGCCTTGCCCCCATGCACGATCAGGACCGTGGGACCAACCGGCCCGGCGCCGTTCGCCGCGGGGATGTACCAGCCGGCGATCGGGACGCCGTCGGGCGCCACGACCTCGGGTCCCGCCCGGGTGCCTTGTGAGCTGCACGTCCCCAGGTCCGGGTTCTCGGCGACGAGGCGGGCGTCGTTGGCCTTGTCGTAGTTGATGGCCTCGTACTCCCACCCGAACCGGGTGGCCGGCGTGTCGCACACGGTCGAGCGAGGAGGATCCAGGAACGCCGACGACCCTGCCACGGCTGCATAGCCCATGTAGCCGACGACCCCGACGAGAACCGCCGCGACGGCGCCCACGGCGAGCCACCGGCGCGACGACCCCATCTCGCGCCAGCTCGTCCGCGCGGTGGCCCATGGGTCGCGGCGCCAGCCGATCGCGGTGCCCGCGACGAACGCGACGCTCAGGAGCGCGGCCGCGGCGACGGCCGGCACGACCCACGCCGGCTCGACGGGGGCCCCGGCCCCCAGCCCGGCGAGGGCGAACGTCGCCGCGACGGCGAGCCAGACGATCCAGGCGCGGCTGACTCGACCGGCGATCGCGCCGGCGAGCAGGGCGACCACGACCGCCCATGCCCATGAGGACTCCGGGAAGGCCGTCGCAACTGCGGGGAACCCGACCAGGCATACCAGGAGGGCGCCGACGGTTCGCCCGACCCTCCGTGCGGCGGATGCCGCCGCGGCCGGCGCGAGTCCAGGGCTGGCCTTCGACCCGCCGGCGGGGCTGCTGGGGACCTCGACGCCATCCATCGCCACACGTCTCCCGGCTGCGACGCGGCACCAGCCTCGCGGCACCACCGCGGCACCAGCCTCAGCGTACGCGCACGGGACGCGCGCGGTGCGCCTCTTGTTGCGCCTCGCCGTCACGACGAGGTCCACCTCGAAGGTTCGGGCGCGCGAGTCTTCGCGATCGAGACCGCCGCCGGTGTCGTGGCTATCCACCGCCGCGCTGGCGGCTGACGTCGCCGGGGGCGAGCGCTCCGCTCGGCCCACTCACCCGGGAGCGGCCGGATCCAGCTCGCACCGCACCTGGAACCTGTCACGAGCCACGGCGGCCAGCTTCGTCAGCAGGCCGTCGGCCTTCCTCAGGAGCTTGGTGCCGGCGGCATCGTCGTGGCGGGCGTACGCAGCTGCAGCGGCCTCGTAGGCGTCGACGGCCCCGTCGGAGCGCTGCCAGTAGCTCCGGTAGCATGGCCAGGGCTCATTGACGGCCAGCCAGTCGCGCCCGGTGGCGGCCAGGTCAACGAGCTTCGCGGTCTCCGCCTCGGTCACCTTCGTCTTGTTCTTGGCCGCGGCAGCCTTGAGCTTCTGGGCGTGGCTGCTGACGACGGGCCAGAAGGCGTCGCTCCAGGAAGCGAAATCAGCCCACGAGGCACCCGCGAGCTGGGACCCCCCTGGCGCCACGGGGCCACGCGGGTCCGTCGCCACGGCAATGCTGATCCCCAGACCGGCGGCTACGCCCTGGGCTGCCTGCGACAGGGCCAGGGTGTCGGCGAGCAGGCCGACCAGTCGCACGGCGGCACCCCAGTGCACCTCGGTGTCCGTGATCCTTGCGGACAGCGACCCCGCGAGCATTGTCTCGGCCCTCGCCCGGAGTTGGCCCGAACGCTGCCGGAGGGTCGCGGTGGCCTCGCACGCCTCCAGCGTCTGCTCGAGCCCCGCGTACGTCGTCAAGGTCGCGGACACCTGCCGGATCGCCCCGGCCGCAGCCGCGCCGTCGAAGGCCGCGGCGATGACGAGCTGACGGAGGGATGCGAGGTCCCGTGTCAATCGCTCCGTGAGCGCCCCGAGGTGCGTGACCGCCACGGCACATGGCTCCGCGGACCGCCTGGCCACGTCGGACGGCTTGGGGGTTGAAGTGGGCTCGACCACGGATGGCGCAGCGTCTCCGCCGCACGACCCCAGGACGAGGGCAACGGCGACGAAGAGGACTAGCCGAGCACGATGGGCCATGTTCCGACCTCATGAGGCTTCGGCCGAGCGTCATCCGCGACAGGCCGGAACGGCAGTGCCCTCTGTCACGAAGTTCGACCACAAACCATGGGGCATCCGCACGCGAGCTCGCCTGCCTCGTCGCGTCTGCCGATCTCGACCGGGCCGGATCCCCGCGACCTAGGCTGGCGATTCAGGGTCGACGGGCCGGTCGGCGGCCGGCCCCGTGGGTCTGCGTGCCGGCACTGCGGTCGTCGGCGCTCGCCGGCGACGCTTCCGCGGCTCGACGAGCGCGGGCCACCAGTCGCAACCGCAGAGTCCCTTCGGGCAGCCATCGTGCGGGAGCCGCGCCGCGCGGACCTCCGGTTGGATCTCGAAGGTCCTGCCGTCGTCCGCCCGGCAGGTCGGACAGCACCCATTGCTGACCAGCTCGACAGCTTTCGCAAAGGGCTGGAGCGACCGGAGCACCGCGACCATGCCCTCGCGGTGAACCCCCGCGATCTCATCGGGCGGTGGGATGGGAGTGCCTGCCTCGTCGTACAACGCGGCTGCCTCCTCCCGGAGGATGCGCCCAACATCGCCCCAGCGCCTCTCGCGCCGAGCGACCTTCACGGCTCGCTCGGCTGTCGTGAGGTAGAGCGCCCGCGAGCTCTTCACGACATCGGCCGACAGCGGAGCAGCCTCCAGCTTCGCGCGTCGCGCCGGCGAGGCCTTGACGTTCCGAGCCAGGCCGAGCCAACGCCGACGTGCAGCCGTCCAGTCGCGCTCCTCGAGCTCACGCTGCCGCTCGGCCTCGAACACCTTCACCGCCGCCTCGGTGAGGAGGGCGATCCTGCCGCCCATGCGGCGCACGACGATGGGCTGCCGGCACCTGGGGCACAGCCGGTTTCGGACCGGCGGCGGGTCGAGGAGCGCCGCGCACGATGGGCATGCGAGCGCGATCGCGCGCTGTGGCGCCTCCCGGAGACCGGCTGGACCCGCGGTATCCGGCCCCGGGGCGGCCACCAGCTCGCCAACGGCACTGCTCTCGTCTGGGTGCTCGTCGGGTCCGCCGAAACCGAGAAGGCGACGAAGGAGATCCATGCCCGGTATCCGCTCAACCTACCGGCTGAGCGTACTCCGTCTACCGATGGCGCGGCGGTGTCGCCTCGTTCCCGGGGAGCCGGCCGGCCGGGACGCCGCCGCCGGGCGCGAATGGAGGGTCGGCGGCGGCATGGTCACCCGGGACGGACCCGCGACGTCGTGGTCGTGATCATCCCTCGGGCGCAGGTTCCATCACCGCGGCCCGCCCCTCGGCCCGCGGGCGGCGCCGAAGCAATCGCCGCATCGTCGAGCGGTCTCGAGCGGCGAGATCCCAGCCACAGCGGCAGAGACCCCTCGGACATCCCGCGTGCGGGAGGCGTGGAGCGCGCAGCTCGTCGGCGATGCGGAAGGTCTTCCGATCGTCCGCCGTACAAGTGACGCAACAGGAGGCGCTGACAAGCTCGGCATCGCGTGAGATCTCGGCGATGCCTCGCAATTCGGCGCCGACGCCTTCGCGGTACAGCGCAACCAAGTCCGGCGGAGGCGGAAGCGGCGAGCCCGCCACGCGGTAGAGCGCCGTCGCCTGGTCGCGCCGGATTCGCGCAGCCGCCTCCCAGTCCCTGTCGCGCTTCGCGGCACGGAACGCACGATCGACCGTGCTGAAGTAGAGCGTCCGCGCGGCCAGCACCACCTCCTCCGACGGCGGGGCCGCGGCGAGCCGCGCCCATCGCTCGGCGGGCGCGGCCGCAGCCGCCGCGAGGCGGAGCCAGCGCTCCCGTTCGCGCGTCAGTCGCCCGGACGCAGCCACCCGTCGCCGCTCCGCCTCGAACACCAACACCGCGGCCTCGGTTAGGTAGACCGCTCGCCCCTCGACACGCCGAACGACGATCCGTTGGCGGCAGCGGTCGCATCGCCGGCTCGTTGCCGGCGGAGGCTGGATGACCAGAGCGCAGTACGGGCAGTTCGCCGCAGGGACCGGTGCAACCCGGACCTTCCTCGAGGTCGTCCTTGACGCCGGGGCGCGGCCGCCTGACGACTTCCCGCGCTGGGCCCTCGGGGATCGGTCTCGCGGGGGCTTCGACGGGAGCGCGGGCTGCCCGACCGGTGCAGATGCCGGCTCGACTGGCGCAGGAATGTCCGGTTCGGCCGACACTCCGATGGTTCGGTCCTCGATCGTTGCCGCGTCGGCCTGTGCGGGGTCGGGCGCCACCTGGGTCGGACCGGCGAGCAGCAACGCCCAGTCGTCATCGCGCGCCTGGTGCTCCGGCTCGGCCATCACCCCGACAAGGCCGACGCCGCCGCCTTCCACCTCGGTCAGGGGCGAATCGTCCACGCCTTCCACGACGATGGGAGGGCGATGCCGCCCGAGCCACGGCCCCGGCTCCGAGACGATCCATGAGCTCAGGTCGGCGTCGCCGGCGCCGGGCTCCGCGATGTCAGCGGAGCCCGGCGGCGTCGCCGGCGCCGCCTGGGGCACCTCGGCACGGGCGCCGCCGGGCTCGTCGGTCGCGTCAATGGATCTGTCCGCTGCCGACGGCAGCTCGGGCATTTCGGCCGGCTCGTCGGCCGACTCGGCACCTGACCCAAAGAGGTCCGCGAGTCGCGCGGAGAGCCGAACCTGTGCGAGAGCGACCTCTTCTTCATCGATCTTCGGTCTCGGGCCCAGGAGACCTCGCATCTTCGGCATGTCGCCGTCTCCTCGCCCCCCAGCCTTCCCGCGATGGGAGCCAGGGCGCCTCGACACGGGCGAGCCACAGGACGCTCGCAGTCCGGACGCACAGAGTACTCCTTGCCTACCCTCTCGCGTCCAGACCCCCGACTTTCGCCCGGTGCGCGACGTCACCGGGGCGGGACGCCGTCACACCGCGAGAACGGCGCCGCGGTGAGGTCCTCGAGCAGGATTCCCGGGACCGAGTCGCCGGAGGCATCCTGCCTGCCTGTCTGTCCCACTCGCGGGCAGGTTCGCGAGGACCGCGCCGTCCGGCGTAGACGCCGAGTGGGTCACGGGCATCGACTGGCCCAGCCGCGTGACCCTGAACACCAACCCGAACGCCGCGGTTTGCGCGGTTTCGAGGTCGGAGGCGACCGGCGTCACCGGAGCGTCGGGCGGGATCCACGACGGTCAATCCTCCCGGCCTCGGCCAGATCCGCCCGCCCCGAGCGGCGTCGTGAGCCCGTCGATGAGGGTCTGCGTGTCCGCGGCGGACAGCCGGGCCTCGGGATGGAGCAGCAGGTAGTCCCAGGGCGGCATCTCGCCCCCGCCGACCAGCTCCGCGATGTCGCCGGTCTCCTGCTCGCCGGTGCCCCACTCGGAGAAGTTGAGCTTGGCGCGGCCCTCGTCGACGTGGCGCTGGAGCAGCCACGACATCGGGGCGATGTTCGAGTACCAGGGCCAGACGGTCTCGTTGCTGTGGCAGTCGAAGCAGGCGGCGACGGCGAGCTCGCGCGTGACCGCCGAGTCCCAGGCCGGCTCGCCGGTGACCGGCGGGTTGGTGTGGTCGCGGCCGTACGGCACGAGCTGGATGGCGAGCATCCCGACGACGAGGATCGCACCCCCGCCGAGCAGCAGCCTGCGCATCACCTTCCCCCTGTGCTTCGCCCGGGCAGGCGCGCCGGGAGCTGGACGACCCGGCGCCCCGTCGCGTGGGCGATGGCGTTCGCGATGGCCGGGGCGACGGCCATGTTCGAGCACTCGGCCACGCCCCGCAGCTGGAGCTCGGGCGGGTCGCCGGCACCCGCGACGAGGATCGTCACCATCTCCGGCACGTCCCTCGTCCGCGGCACCCGGTACTGCCGGAAGCCCCGGGTCGCGCCTGGCACGAACTCCTCGGTCAGGGCGAAGCCGACGCCCATCGCGATCCCGCCCTCGATCTGCCCGACGACGCCCTCGACGAAGACGGGCCGGCCCACGTCGTGAGCGGCGACGACGCGCAGGACCCGGACGGCTCCGGTATCGGTGTCGACCTCGACCTCGGCCACCTGCGTGCCGCTCACGTACATCGCGTAGGGCTCGCCCAGCCCCGACCCGACGTCGTACGCGGGCACGTCGGCGTCGAAGCAGCCCTCGAAGGTGGTGGCGAGCCTCGCAGCGGCGCGAGCCTGAGCGACCTCGGCCAGCGGGAGGCCGCCCTCGGTCCCGCCGGCGATCCAGACCTGCCCATCGCGCAGCTCGAGCTCGCCGAGCGGACGGGCCAGCAGGCCGCCGGCCGTGCCCAGGATCGCCTCCCGCAGATCGGCGGCCGCGTTCCGCACCGCGTTGCCGACGAAGAACGTGACGCGGCTGCCGACCGCGGCGCCGGCGTCCGGGCAGGTCGCGGTGTCCCCGGTGACGACCGCCACCCGCTCGGGCGGCACGCCGAGCTCCCCGGCGGCGAGGAGGCCCATGGCGGTCGCGCTGCCCTGGCCGAGGTCGGCGGCACCGGTCCGGACGAGGATCGAGCCGTCCGGCAGGAGGTCCAGCGCCGCGCGCCCCGGGCCCCGCCCGACGGTCAGGGCGGGATCCATGCCGGGCGTCGGGCCGCCGCCCCCGCCGCCGATGCCGTACCAGATCGAGGCGAGGCCGACGCCGCGCCGCCGCGCGCCCGGCAGGTCGGCCGACGCGGCGCAGCGCTCGAGCGCGTCCCGCCAGTGCGGGCGCACGGCCTCGAGCGTCGCGGCGTAGGCCGGGTCGTGCTCGAGGACCTGGCCGGACAGGAGCCGGTCGCCGCGACGGAGGCGGTTCTGCGCGCGGAGCTCGAGCGGGTCCACGCCCAGCCGCTGCGCCAGCAGGTCCATCTGCGACTCGATCGCGAAGGTGACCTGGGTGGTCCCGGGGCCGCGCATGCAGCCGGCCGTGGGGTTGTTCGTGAACGCGACCCGGCCGTGCAGCTCGACGTGCGGCCAGCGATAGGGGCCGGTCGCGGAGGCGAACGTCTTGACCATGAGCCCCGGCCCGAACGAGGCGTACGCGCCGGTGTCGGCGAGCATGTCCACCTGGAGAGCCGTGAGATCGCCGTCCCGCGTCGCGCCGCTGCGCACGTGGATGCGGTACGGGTGGCGCTTGGTGGTGGAGGCGAAAGACTCGGCGCGGCCGTACAGGATCCTGACCGGCCGGCCCGTCCGGTACGCGGCCAGCGCGACCATGCACTGGCACGAGATGTCCGTCTTGCCGCCGAACGCCCCGCCGACCACCGTCGGCACGACGCGGACGCGCTCGGCCGGCAGGCCGAGCGTGCGCGCGACCTCGGCCCGGTGATAGTGGGAGTACTGGGTCGCCGTCCGCACCACCAGCGTGTCGCCGTCCCACGCCGCCAGCGCCGCCTCGGGCTCGAGGTAGGCGTGCTCGTTCCACGGCGTCGTGTAGGTGGCCTCCACGACGACGTCGGCGCCGGCGAACCCTTCGGCGAGGTTGCCCGACCGGAGCCAGTGCTCCGCCAGGAGGTTGCCATCGGGGTGGACCAGAGGCGCGTCGGGGGCGAGCGCGTCGTCGGGCGAGAGCACGGCGGGAAGCTCGCGATACTCGACCTCGACCAGCGCGAGCGCCGCTGTCGCCGCCTCGGCCGAGGTCGCCACGACGAGGGCGACCGGGTCGCCCACCTGGCGAACCCGCGCGTCCGCGAGGACCGGTTGGTCTTTCAGCTTGCGCCCGTAGCTGTTCTCCCCGGGGACGTCCCGGGCGGTGAGGACCGCCTCGACGCCGGGCAGCCGCCGCGCCCGCTCCGCGTCGATCCGCACGATCTCGGCGTGGGCGTGCGGGCTGCGCAGCGCCCGGGCATGCAGCATTCCCTCGACCGCGAGATCCGCCGCGTAGACGGCACGGCCGGTCGCCTTGCCCATCGCGTCGGGTCGGACACGGCCGGCGGCCTCCCGCGGCGGCGACGCCCCGGGGCGCTCCGGTCCCGAGGGGCCCGGGCCCCGCCCGGGCACCGGGGATGCAGGCCACGCCCGCGGCTGGCCCTGCAGGCCGCTGGCCGCCCACTCCACGGCATCCACGATGCTCTGGTAGCCGGTGCAACGGCAGAGGTTGCTGCCCAGCGCGCGGACGATCTCGGTCCTGCTGGGCCGGGGGTTCCGCTCCAGCAGCGCCGCGGCGGCCATGATCATGCCCGGCGTGCAGAACCCGCACTGGACCGCGTCGGCGGCGACGAACGACCGCTGGAGGGCATGCGGGAGCTCCGGGCTGCCGAGGCCCTCGATGGTCAGCACGTCCTTACCGAGCGCCGCGCCGGCGGGCATCCGGCAGGCGCGCATCGCGCGGCCGTCGACGACGACCGTGCAGGTGCCGCACGTGCCGTCGTCGCAGCCCTCCTTCGTCCCGGTGAGGCCGAGCCCGTCGCGGAGGAGGTCCAGCAGCCGCCAGTCGGGCGGGGCGTCGAGCTCGCGCGCGACGCCGTTCACCACCAGGCGCAGGCTCGTCGTGTCGGTCATCTCGCGATCCCCGTCGTTGCGGCCGGGCGGCGCCGGCCACGGTCCCAGTATGCCGGAGCGCGGGCCGCCGCCCACGGTGTCAGCGGCTACGATGCCCGCAGCCGACACGAGGTTGACCATGCCGCCCACGTCCAGGGAGTTCCAGCGCCTCGTTCGCGAGATCCTCGCCCCGGTGCTCGCAGACCTCGGGTTCTCGCGCCCGCGGAGCGTCGGACTCGGTGGCTGGGCCCGCCACGAGGGAGGCTCCTGGGCGGTGGTCTGGGTGCAGCTCAGCCGCTCGAACCACGGGAACACTCCCGAGGGCTACCTGTTCACGGTCGAGGTCCAGCTGGGCGAGGAGCCCGTCGCGGGCTCGGGCGCATCCCGCGCTCGCCTGTACGGGCTGCTCACGGACGCCGAACGGGCCGAGCACCTGGCCATCCACAACTCGGTCGCCGTCAAGGCCCGCCCCAGGCCGGCGATGCTCGGCGATCCGACGACCGGCGACATGGACTGGTACCTGGCCGACTTCCGGCCGCGCTCCGCCCTGTTCGAACCCTCCCTGGACGTCTGGCTCCGCTACACCGACGAGGAGGACGCCCGGCGCTGGCTCGCCTTCGTGGCGCGGGTCCTCCCCGGGGCGATCGACCGGTTCCTCGCCGAGGCGGCCCGCCGGGGCACCCCGGCAGGTAGCGTGCCGGAGGCGCGTGAGCTGCGACCCGACTGCGCCTCGTGCGTCGGACTGTGCTGCGTCGCGCCCCCCTTCTCCGCTTCGGCCGATTTCGCGATCGACAAGCCCGCCGGACGGCCCTGCCCGAACCTCCTGGCGGACTTCCGGTGCGGGATCCACGAGCGGCTGCGGGAGAGCGGGTTCCCCGGCTGCATCGCCTACGACTGCTTCGGGGCCGGCCAGCGGGTCTCCCGGGAGCTGTTCGGCGGGGCCGACTGGCGAGCCGATGCCGCGGTCGCCCAGGCGATGTTCGCGACGTTCGCCGACGTGCGCCACCTCCACGAGCTCCTCTGGTACCTGGCACGGGCCCTCGAGCAGCCGGCGACGCTGCCGCTCGAACGCGAGCTGCGCGCAGCGCTGGTGCAGACCGACGCCCTGGCTGGTCGCGCCGACGGGCGATCGGCCGCGCAGGATGTCGCGGAGCATCGGCGGCAGGCGAACGAGCTCCTCCGTGCCGCCAGCGCACTCGCCCGGGCCCCGTTCCGGGCAGTTGCCCTCGACCGGAGAGGCGCGGACCTGGCGGGGGCCGACCTGCGCCCCCTGGACCTCCGCGGCGCCGACCTCCGCGGCGCCTCGCTCATCGGCGCCGACCTGCGCGACGCCCACCTCGCGCTGGCGGACCTCACCGGTGCGGACCTCCGGGGCGCGGACCTGGCGGGGGCCGACCTCGGGAGCGCCCTCTTCGTGGTGCAGTCACAGCTCGAGTCCGCGCGGGGAGACCTGCGGACCGCGATACCCGCGGACCTCGGCCGCCCATCCCACTGGGCGACGGCCTGAAGTCGTCGTCCCGGCGCGCCGGCCGGCGGCCTCGCGGCCCGGGCGTTCGGCGCTCAGCGAGCCGCCCGGCCCGACGGCTGCCGCGACCGCAGCAGGCTGCGGCCGGCCAGGACGAGCCACCCGATGGTGAGCAGGGACGCGGCAATGGCGAGCGGACTGACCTCGCCCGTCAGCGCCGTCTGCGCCACCGAGGTGATGCCCACGACACCCGTCGCAACCCCCAGGATCCCCGGTGCCCGCCAGAACGCGCCGCGCAGCATCACCAGGCCGGTGACGAAGATGCCGATCGACAGCGTCAGGATGCTGTCGATCGCCTGCAGCGGCGAGCCGAGCACGGCGGACGGATAGCCGGCCGCCGCCACGAGGAGGGTCCGCTCCGCCGGCGTCGCGGCCACCGCGTACTGCTGGCCCAGCGTGATCAGCGACGCGTAGGCGGGCCAGGTCACGGCCAGGTCCAGGACGACGAAGAGGAGCGTGAAGGCAGCCGCGATGCGCATCGCACCCTCGTTCGAGCGGCGCAGCGCAGTGTACAGGGCGAGCGCGACGGGGATGAACAGGAGATCGGTGAGCACCGAGAGCGCCACGATCGCCCACCAGGCGGCCGCGGCCCCCGCATGGTACTCAAGCTGAGCCGCCCCGCCGCCGCCGGGCGGCGCCCCGACGGCCGCGAAGATGGGGATGGTCACGACGTAGCCCGCCGCCAGGAGAAGGGCGGCAATCCCGCCGATCCGCGGCATCGAGGCCGAGCTGACGCTCGCCGGGCCCCTCGCCGCACTCGTGGCATCCATCGTCCCACCTCACGTAGACCTCGGCGTCCCGAGCCGAGACCGGGATCGTGCGCCCGGCGCCCGGCGCGCGCCATCCGGCCAGCCGGTGCGCGGCGGGTGGGGCTGCCCCCGGTGCGGCGTCGACCCGTGCCGCGACTCCTTCGGCGCGCCGGCTGCCGAGGACCGCTCGAGCGACCTTCGTGTCGATATCGATGCCGAACGCCCGGCTACACTGTCGGTGCGCCGCGGTCATGCGCGGCCGGCCTTGAGTGGGAGAGCTCCTCGACGATGGTCAACGAGGAGGACCGACGCACCATCGTCGGGGACGCGCCCGAGTACAACGCCACGCTGGTCAGGCGCGTCGACCACACGGACGACCTGGCGTCGTTCTGGCTGACGCTCGACCGCGGGCCCGTGGCCTTCGAGCCGGGCCAGTACATGACGATCGGCGCCGTCGCCGACGACAGGCTCTGGCAACGGCCCTACTCGGTGGCTTCGCCACCCTCCGTCGCGGCCTCGGAGGGCTTCGAGTTCTTCGTCAGGCACGTCCCGGTCGTCCGCTTCACGACGCTCCTGTGGCGGCTCCAGCCCGGCGCGCGGCTTCAGCTGTCCGGCCCGGATGGCGGCTTCACGATGGAGACGGACGACCCGCGGACGCACCTCTTCGTGGCCACCGGCACCGGGATCGCACCCTTCGTCTCGATGATCCGTGAGCTCCAGGCTCGGGGGAGGCCGCGCCGGACGGTCGTGCTCCACGGCGCCTCCCTCGCCTCCGACCTGGGCTACCGCGAGCTCCTCGAGGGGCTGGAGCGCGACGGCTCGTACCCGCTGCGGTACGTGCCCACGATCTCCCGCCCGGACGACCCCCGGAACGCCGGCTGGCGAGGCCGGACGGGCCGGGTCGAGCAGGTGGTGGGTGCCGTGTGCGGCGATCTCGGCCTGCGAGCCGACGGGACGGTCGTCTACGTCTGCGGCAACCCGTACATGATCCTCGATGTTGAGCGTGAGCTCATGGAGCTCGACTACGACGAGTTCCACGTCAAGAAGGAGCTGTACTGGACCCGGGGTCCCGGCTGGATCCGTCGCCTTCAGCCCCGCCCGTGAGCGGCACCCCCGAGACGCTCCACCGGGATCCTGCCGCCCGAGAGAAGCCGTCAGGCGCTCCGACGGGACGCCATCATGGCGTCGCCGGGCATGGATCTGTGCGGAACCGCGGGATATCGTGGACCGCATGGGTGACCTGACGATTCGACTGGCCTACAGCTCGTGGTCCCGGTGGAACCAGCGCCTTCGCGACGTCGTCGCGGCGATGACCGACGAGCAGCTGGCGATCCGCCCGTCGCCGGAGCGCTGGCCGATCTGGGCGACCGTGGGCCACACCGCCTGCCAGCGCGTGTTCTGGCTGTGCGACTTCGCAGGCGAGCCCGGGGCATCGAGCACGCCGTTCACGAACGCGGCCTTCGACTGCCCGGGCGACGACGATCTCGACCATCCGCTCGACGCCGGGACGCTGGTCGAAGCCTTGGACTCGACGTTTCGCATCGTCGAGGGCTGCCTGGACCGCTGGACCCTCGAGATGCTCGACGAGGTGATCCATCGGCCGGACTTCGGCGAGGGCTGGGAGCACAGCCGCGGCTCGGTCATCCAGCGCGTCTTCGCCCACGACGTCTACCACTGCGCCGAGGTCAACGAGACCCTCGGGCGCAGTGGGCTTCCGCAGATCGAGCCGTGGGACTGACGACGGCAGCGACGCCGCTGCGTCGCTGAGCCGGGCGACGAGGCCCGGCACCTGATCCGCCGCGCCCTCCGGCGGAGCGGCCGGGATGGCTACGCGGCGGACGCCGCCGGCTCGCCGGCGGTCAGGGACGCGGCCGGCGCTTCGCGAATCGCGGCGCCCACAGCCCGATCCCGATCCCGAACGCGGCGTGGCCGAGGAACATGATCCGGTTGAGCCGAGCCGCCTCTCCGGTCCGCAGGCCGAACCACCCGTAGCCCATCGACGGGAACATGACGAGGAGCGGCAGGACGGCCGTCGCAAGCCCGAACGCCGTGCCCGCCGCGAAGCCCGGCCGCCCGTGTCCGCGGCGCGGGGGCAGCAGGAAAGCCTGCGTCAGGATGATGCCCGTGGCGTAGTGCGTGAGCAGGCCCAGCGCGAGCTCCCCGCGCCGCGCCGGGTCGGCCGTGATACCCCCGGTGCGCCACCGGCCGCGGAGCAGGCCGGCCACCCAGCGGCCGACCATGTCGGGGCCGAGACGGCGAGAGTAGAGCGCGCTCCCGCCAAGGCGAGCGGCGGCCACCATGGCGACGTCCATCGTGATGGTCGCCAGCACGCCCGCCGGCACCCCCGCCGGCACGCCCATCCCTCGACCAAACGTGGCCACGCCCACGCCCCTTGCGGCGGCGCGTGGCACCTGCGAGGCGCGCCGGTCAGCGCCCATGGAGCGAGGGCAGGAGCATCGGGACCCGATCCGCGTACCGGGTGTAGGCGTCTCCGAAGTGGTCGACGAGCAGCCGCTCCTCGAGGCGCGAGCGGGCGACGAACGGCGGCACGAGGATGAGCGTGCACGCCGCCATGAGCCAGCTCAGCAGCGTCAGCGACGCGCCCGCCCAGAGCAGGAGGATCGAGAGGTACAGGGGATGGCGCACCAGCCCGAAGGCGCCCGTCGTGACCAGCGCGGTGTCGGCGCGGACCTCGGCCTGCGACGACATCTCGCCCCCGATTGAGCGGAGGCCCCAGAGGGCGAGCGGACCGGCCCCGATGACGGCGGCGATCCCGACCAGGCGGGCGACGGCGTCGAGCGGTTCGGGCAGCGCGTCGAGCGTGCCGAGCATCGTGACCGCCGTGGCGAGACCGACGCCCACGAAGCCGAGGATCCCGACGAAGTTGATCAGGGCGAGCGGCCCGCTCGCGCGCTGGACGGGCTGGCCGGCGGACCGCGTGGCCTCCCAGGCGAGCACGCCCAGACCCACCGCGAGCAACGCCACGGCCGACGCACCGACCACGAGCCGGGCCACGAGCTGCAGATCCATCGTGCCGCCTACCCGCTGACGGCACGGTGAGCGTCCCCCGACGAAGCGTCAACGGCCGAAGGTCACGGCCCTGCCGCTCGAGCGAGTGGGACCCCGCGCCTTCATCCCGTTCGGCTGATGCGGCGCGGCACCCCCTGATCTTGAATCGCCAGGCAGACGGGGTCGGATGCACCTCCCCGCTGCCCGCTACCCTGTCCTGGCGCCGATCCGTGCCGGGCAGTCGACCGCCGGCCCCCAGGCACCGCAGACAGGAGCCACCGCCATGGCAGACACGTTGACCGATGTCCTGGTCGCCGCATACCGCGGCATCGACCCAGCGACGGCGGACTTCGACAACCTGATCGCCGCGGTCAAGGCGAAGTCGGTCCGCATCGAGGCCGCAATCCTCGTCACGCGCGACGCGGCGGGCGAGGTCGTCGTCCAGCAGACCGGCGACAACCTCGGCCGCAAGGGCGCGGGCTGGGGCGGCGGGGTCGGCTTCCTGGTGGGCCTGGCGGCGCCACCGCTCCTGGCAGCCACCGTGGTCGGCGCCGCCGCGGGCGGGATCACCGGCAAGTTCGCCAGCAAGCGGATGGAGACGGGGATCCACGACAAGATCGGCGAGCACCTGCCGCCCGGATCGGCGGCCGTCATCGCGACCTACGACGAGGACCAGAACCTCGCGGTCCAGCAGGTGCTCGGGGGCGCGCTCGGCCGCTCCATCGTCCAGACCGAGAAGTCGGGCGTCGGCGCGCTCAAGGATTCGCTGGCCGAGGCCATGGGAAAGTTCGCGCAGGACCGGACGGCCCTGCCGATCCCGGACCGCGCGTTCGGCGGATCGATCGGCCGGACCATGGACACCTCCGTGGGCGACTGGTCGATGATCCCGGGCCCGAAGCCGCCCGAGGGTGCCCCGAACGTCCTGCTGGTGCTCATCGACGACGCCGGCTTCGGCGGCCCCGACACGTTCGGCGGCGAGCTGCGGACACCGACGCTGTCGCGCGTCCAGCAGATGGGCCTCACGTACAACCGCTTCCACGTCACGGCAGTCTGCTCACCGACGCGGGCTGCGCTCCTCACCGGACGCAACCACCATCGCGTGGGCATGGGCGGGATCGCGGAGTTCCCCGGCCCGTTCCCGGGCTACACGGGGACGCGGCCACAGAGCTGCACTGCCCTGCCGCGGATCCTGAAGGAGAACGGCTACATCACGGGCGGCTTCGGCAAGTGGCACATGACGCCGGGGCGTGAGATGGGCCCCGCGGGGCCGTTCGAGCACTGGCCGCAGGCGTGGGGCTTCGACCACTGGTGGGGCTTCCTGACCGGCGCCGCGGGCCAGTACGACCCGATCATCACCCAGGACAACTCGGTCCTCGGCGTGCCCCAGGGCGAGGACGGGAAGCTGTACTACTTCCCGGACGACATCACGGACAAGTCCGTCGAGTGGCTGCACGCCGTCCGCGCCCACGACGCCGCCAAGCCCTGGTTCCTGTACTACTCGACCGGCGCGACGCACGCGCCGCACCACGTCGCCAAAGAGTGGGCCGACAAATACAAGGGCCAGTTCGACGATGGATGGGATGCCTATCGCGAACGGACCCTCGCCCGGCAGAAGAAGCTGGGGATCGTCCCGCCCGAGACCGACCTTGCTCCGCGGCCCGAGGCGTACCCCGCGTGGGACACCCTGGGCGACGCGGAGAAGAAGCTCTACGCCCGCCAGATGGAGGTGTTCGCCGGCTTCTCCGAGAACACCGACTGGAACGTCGGCCGCCTGATCGACGCGGTCGAGGAGATGGGCGAGCTCGACAACACGCTCATCATCTACATCTGGGGCGACAACGGCGCCTCCATGGAAGGCACCCTCACGGGGTCCTTCAACGAGACGACGTTCTTCAACGGGCTCGTGCTGGACGCCGAGCAGCAGCTGGCGCTCATCGACAAGTTCGGCGGCCTCGAGGGCCTTGGCGGCTTCCACAGCGCCCCGCACTTCGCGGCGGCCTGGGCGCACGCCCAGAACACGCCGTTCCAGTGGGGAAAGCAGATGGCGAGCCACCTCGGTGGCGCCCGTGACCCGATGGTCATCGCGTGGCCCGGCCACATCAGGAGCGGGGGCGACCTGCGGACGCAGTTCACCCACGTCATCGACATCGCGCCGACGATCCTCGACCTCGTCGGCATCCCCGAGCCCGGCGTGGTCGACGGGATCGAGCAGGAGCCGATGGACGGCACGCCGTTCAGCCACACGTTCGAGGACCCGGGCGCCGAGGAGCGGCATACGGTCCAGTACTTCGAGATGTACGGCAGCCGCGCCATCTACAAGGACGGCTGGTGGGCCTGCGCCCGGCTGGACAAGCTGCCGTGGGACTTCTCACCGGCGACCCTCGCCCGGTTCCGGCCAGGCAGCGGGTACGACCCCGACCAGGACAGGTGGGAGCTCTACTACCTGCCGGACGACTTCTCCCAGGCTCACGACATCGCGGCCGATCATCCCGAGAAGCTGGCTGAGCTGAGGGAGCTGTTCTGGCAGGAGGCTGCCCGGAACCGCGCGCTGCCGCTGCTCGGCGGCATGGCCGTGTTCTTCGGCATCCTCCCGCCGATGCCCACGACGACCCGGTTCGAGTTCGCCGGCGACGTCCAGAACGTCTCGACCACCGTGATCCCCCGGATCTACGGGCGCTCGTATTCCATCGAGGCGGACGTCCACGTGCCCGAGGGCGGCGCGGAGGGCGTCCTATGCGCCTTCGCCGACTTCATCGGCGGGTTCTCGCTGTGGGTCGACCCCGACGGGCACCTGGTCCACACGTACCAGTTCCTGGGCGTGGAGACCTACAAGCAGACCTCGACGGAGCCGATCCCGACCGGCGACGTCCTGCTGAAGATGCTGTTCGAGATGGACGAGCCGAAACCCGGAGCCGGCGGGAAGGTCACGCTCCTCGCCGACGGCAGGCAGATCGGCGAGGGCCGCCTGGACCACACGTGCTCGATGCTGTTCACCACCTATGCCGGCATGGACATGGGTCGCGACAACGGCGGCGTGGTGGACGACGCCTACGAGGACAAGGCGCCGTACGCGTTCACCGGGACGCTGCGGAAGGTGGTCTTCGACCTCAAGCCGATGACGCTGGAGGCCGAGATGGCGCTCCACGAGTCGGCGTCGCACGCCGGCGTGGCCGCGGGCGCCGGGGGCTGAGGCAACGCAGCGTCCTGGTACCTCGAGGTCAGCTGAGCGAGATCTCCCCTGCTCGCGGTGCATGGCAGGCTCAGCCGGGCGCGGGCGCCGCCTCACGCGCTCGCCGGGCGTCGCTCCATGAAGACGAGCCACAGGAGGTCCAGGCGGCCTGGACCAGGAGGAGGACGACGACCGTGAGGTAGAGGGCCGCCTCGAGATCCGGGGTCACGCCCAGCACGATGGCGACCAGGGCGAGGGCCGACCCGCCGATGATGAGCAGGGAGGCCACCCTCTCAAGGACGTTCTGGATGGCCGGCCGCGTCGTCATCACGATCGTCGTGGCCTCCTTGTACTCGGGCGCGCGGACCTGGATGAACAGGAGCCCGGCGTAGCCGACCACGGCCAGGACGCTGCTCAGCTTCAGGACCTAGTGGTCAGTGAGGTCATACCGGCCAAGAGTCACCGGGGCGAGGGCCGCGACGATGGTCAGCATCCCCATCCCCACCACGAGGCGCATCGGCGCGACCTCCTGTGGCTCGCCCGCGCCGCCGCTTCGGACCGCGATGAGCGCCCCGAACCCGACGAACACGCCGGCGATCTCGGCCACTGAAAGGAACAGCTCGGTGTCCTGCATGTCCCGTCACCTCCGCACATCGTGATCGGGGTCAGGATGGGCGCACCGCGGCAGGCCGTCGAGAGGCGGACGACCCTCGACCACGCATGTGGGGATCCGTCGCGAGAGGCCGGGTGGGAGCCGCTGCCCCCGGCGATCCGACGGGTCACCCGGATACCGCCGCTCCACCCCCGCCAACTCCTCTGCGGTCAGCCCGCGCTCGAGGTGGCTGGCGGGAGCCACCGAACAAGGGCGTCGGCCGCCGGCCCCGGACGAGCGTTGCCCAGAGCAGCGCGGCGTCGACCGCGAGCCCGACGAGCGTCCACGGCGTGACGAAGAGGACGAGCGCGATCGCCGAGGCCACCGAGGCGACCAGGACGAGCGGCTTCCAGATGGACCGCGGGAACCCCGTGGCCGCTGCTGCGGCGCCGAGGTAGGCGACGAAGCTCACCAGGACCAGCACGATCCCGACCGTGCGGACGGTGTCGGGGCCGGCACCGAGGCCGGTGACGAGCCACGGATCGGTGGCGACGAACGGCCATGCCGGGCCGCAGATGTAGCCGATGTGGATCGACGCGTGGACGACGAGGAACAGCGCGAGCAGGAGCGACATCAGGAACCTCCTCGTGGGGACGGCGATGGGATGGCGGCGGTCTCGACCGAGATCAGCGACAGGCCGAGGTCGCGGATCGCGGCGAGGAGCCCGTGGAGGGCCGCCTGGTCGGCCAGCACGCCGCGCAGGAGCGTCGTCCCGTCGGGCTCCGCCGCCACGGCGAGATCCGCCAGCAGGCTCGACCAGGCCGGCGGGAGCTCGCCCTGGACCCGCACGCGGACCCGGTAGCCGACCGAGGGGCTCATCAACGACCTCCGTGCGCTCCGGCCCTTGGGTGGCCGGATCTCATGACAGAGGCTGGGACTCAACCCCCGGCCGGCACATCCATCGAGGGATGGACCGGGTGGTTGAACTTCGACGGCGTGCCCCGCGCTGGTCGGGGGCCCAGGTACGGGTGAGGTCGCGTCGAACGGCACTGGGCGGCCGCGGTCTCCGCCCTGACACTGCCCGATACTCGTCCCGTCTCTCCCCCGACTGGAAGGTTGACCGGCACGATGGAGACACCCGGGCGCGACGCCCTGATCACGACGAAGCTCGGCGTCCAGGCGCGCGGCACGCGGCACGTCGAGCGCCAGCGGCTGCGGGCCCGGCTCGACGCCGCCACCGAGGCCCGCCTCGTGCTCGTCTCCGCGCCCGCCGGCTTCGGCAAGAGCACGCTGCTCGCCGACTGGCTGGGCCGGGGGGACGCCCGGGGGGCGTGGTTGTCGCTCGATGCGCGCGACAACGACATCGTCCGGTTCGCTCGCTATCTCGCCGCCGCCACCGCGCGCCTGACGGGTGGAACGGAGGACCCTCCGGCGTTCGACGCCCGGTCGTTCGACCCCGAGCTCGCCCTCGCCGGCATGCTGGACCGCCTGGCCGCCGCCGGGGACCGTGTCGTCCTGGTGCTCGACGACTACCACCTGATCGACGAGCCGGTCATCCACCGGCTCGTCGCGTCCCTCATCGAGCGCCTCCCGCCGGGTGCCCGGCTCGCCATCGCCACGCGCGCCGATCCCCCGCTCCCACTGGCGCGCCTGCGCGCCCGCGGCGAGCTCCTCGAGGTCCGGGCCGAGGACCTCCGCTTCACCCCTGACGAGGCTGCTGCGCTCGTGCGGTCGACCGGGGTCGACCTCCCGCCGGGCGAGGTCGAGGAGCTCACCGACCGCACCGAGGGATGGGCGGCGGCGCTGCGGCTCGCCGCGGTCTCGCTGCGCGGTCGGCCCGACCATGCCGAGCTCGTCCGGCGGTTCGGGGCCAGCCACCGCTATGTCCTCGACTACGTCGTCGAGGAGGTCCTTGCCGGCCTGCCGCGCGAGACCCAGGAGTTCCTCCTGCGCACGGCGATCCTCGACCGCCTGTGCGGGCCGCTCTGCGAGGTCGTCGCCGGACAGGGCGACGGCCAGGAGCGGCTCGAGGAGCTGGAGCGCGCCAACCTCCTGATCATCCCGCTCGACGACGAGCGGCGCTGGTATCGCTACCACGCGCTCTTCGGCGAGATCCTGCGCGCCCGGCTGTGGACGCTCCACCCGGACGAGGTCGCCGAGCTGCACGCGAGAGCGTCGGCCTGGCACGAGGAGCGAGGGGATGACGACGAGGCGATCGGCCATGCGCTCCAGTCGGGCGATCTCGGGCGCGCGGGCCGGATCGTCGCCCTCGCCTCGGGTCGCCACGTCAGCGCGGGCGAGCTGAGCACCGTGCGCCGGTGGCTCGACGTCCTGCCGCCGGGGGTCGTCCGTAACCACGCCCAGCTGAGCACGTCGTACGCCTGGTGCCTCGTCCTCGCAGGGGAGACCGACGGAGTCGCCGAGCGGCTGGCCGACGCCGAGCGAGCGCTCGCGGCGGGTCGCGATGGCGGTCCGACGATGCGGCTGGCGATCCCGGGGCAGCTCGCTCTCCTCCGGTCGCAGCTCGCCGCGCTCGAAGGGGACAGCGCCACCGCCATCGCGCAGGCGCGCGTCGCGCGCGTCCTCGTCCCGGAGGAGCTGCCGGCCGAGACGAAGGCAACCCTGCGGGGCACCGCGACCGTGCTGCTGGCCTTCGCTCTGGCCCGTGCCGGCGATGTCGACGCGGCTGCGGAGGCCTACGAAGCCGCGCTGCCCGACCTTCGAGCCGGCGGCAACCGCTTCGCCACCGGCCGCGCGATCGGCGACCTGGCCAGGATCGCGATCGCGCGCGGCGATCCCGGCGGTGCGCTGAGGCTCTGCGAGGCGGAGCTGGAGCGGACCTCGAGGGAGTCGGAGGCGACCGACAGCGCAGCGGTCTGGGCCGTCATGGCCAGCGCTCGGGCCGAGCTCGGGCAGGTCGAGCTCGCCGACGCCGCCGCACGTCGCGCCCTCGAGCTCGCGACCCGCAGCGGCGATGCACCCGTCGCCCGGCTTGCCCGGGCGACACTGGAGCGCACCGGCCCACTGCTCGCGGGTGGCCGGACCGGCGCCCACCCACGGCACCCGGCTAGCCCGGACGGCCCTGTCGAGGCGCTCACCGCCCGCGAGGTCGAGGTCCTGCGCCTGGTCGCCATCGGCCGGTCGAACAGCCAGATCGCGGCGGAGCTGTTCGTGACGGTGGGCACCGTCAAGTCGCACCTCCACACGATCTCCGGCAAGCTCGGGGCAGCCAACCGGGTCGAGGCGGTGGCGCGCGGTCGGGAGCTCGGCCTGCTCGGCTGAGGCGCGAATCCCGCTCGCCCGTCGCCGACGTCCAACGGGCCCGCCCGCCGCGTTCAAGAACCAACCACCGTGTCCGTCCAACGATGGATGCGCCGGGTGCCGGTTGACCCGCAGGGTGGACACCGTCAGCACCGGCCGCATCGGCCGGCACGAGCGGAGAGGGCCATCCGGCGGCGCAGCACGAGCCGCGCTTCCGTTCACCCGGCGGACTGGAGAGGACTCATGAGCACCAACGAATCGACCGCCCTGCCGGCGAGCGGCACCGGCGGGCCAAGGGGCGAGGCTGCGACCGGCGAGGCGGGCGTGACCGGCGGCACTCGCGTGAGCAGCGACGCCGTCTGGCAGGCGCTCGCGAAAGCCTCCTTCGCCGTGCTCAGCCACGTCAACGCCGTGGGTGGCCCTCGGTCGAGCGGCGTCGTGTACGGGGTTGCCGATCGGCGGCTCTACGTCGCCGTCGCCGCGGACGGCTGGAAGGCGCGCCAGATCACGACCGGGCAGGAGGTCGCCGTCAGCGTCCCGGTCCGGCGCGGCGGGATCCTGGCCCTGCTCGTCCCCATCCCGCCGGCCACCATCACCTTCCATGCCAGGGCGAGGGTGCACCCGGCGGGCTCGCTGGACATCGGCTCGGTCTCGAAGGAGCTCACGAAGCTCATCCCGGAGGCGCGGAAGGCGGGGAGCTGCGTCATCGAGCTCGTGCCCGAAGGCCGGTTCCTGACGTACGGCATCGGGGTGTCGCTCAGGGACATGGCCAACCCGGCGCGCGCGCTTGCCCGCGTGCCGGTCGTGTAGGGCGAAGGGAGACCCACCATGAAGCTGCTGGTCGCCGTGTCATCGAAGCACGGCAGCACGCGGGAGATCGCCAGCTCGATCGGAGAGGTGATCCGTGAGGCGGGGATCGAGGTCGACGTCGTCGAGGCCCAGGACGTCGAGTCCGTGGCACCGTACGACGCCGTCGTCGTCGGGAGCGCGGTGCACTGGGGCCGCTGGATGGGTCCCGCTCGCGACCTCGTCACCAGGTCCGCGGATGCGCTGCGGACGCGTCCCGTGTGGCTGTTCTCGAGCGGGCCTCTCGGGCGCGGCATCGTCGATCCCGCCGATGCCGCCGAGGGCATGAAGCTCCTCGAGCTCGTCGGGTCGAGGGAGCACCGCGTCTTTCCCGGCAAGGCGGACAAGCAGGAGCTCGGCTTCGTCGAGCGGCGGATCGTCTCGATGGTCAAGTCGCCGTGGGGCGACCATCGCGACTGGCCGGCCATCCGCGAATGGGCCGCCTCGATCGCGAGGCAGCTCACGACGGTCCCGATCCGCGCGCGGTGACGGTCAGGCGCTGGCTGGACGTCGCTGCATGACGTGCCCCGGTCGCCCGCCCTGGGCCGGCCGGGGCCGCTCTGCGTCGGATCAGGCGCTCGAGCCTCCTGTCGCGGTCAGGGCAGCCGGGCCAGGTCCCGCCGCCAGGCGTCGCTGCGAGACGACCAGCAAGAGCAGCGTGAAGGCTCCCAGGGACAGGACGAGCCCGACCGCCGTGAGGTAGAGCGCCGGCTCCTGGTCCGGGAACAAGCCGAGCACGACGAGGGGCAGCGCGGCGATCGTGGGGACAATGAACGCCAGGCCGAAGGCCATCGTCCCCACGGTTTGCGCCCGCGTATAGGCCGCCATGAGCTCCCGCCCCTCGGTCGCCCGCTCGTTCACGATCCACAGGCCGACGTAGAGGACGAGACCGGGGAGGCTGCAGACGAGCCACAGCTCGTGGCCGGTGACGCCGTAGCGGCTGACGATGACGGGTGCGATGGCGGCGGTGACCACCCACACCCCCTGCGTCACCACCCAGCGGATGTAGAGGACCTCGTGCGTCTCGCTCGCGCCGCCGCTCCAGACGCTGATGAGCGCGGCGATGCCGACGAACACGCCGGCGATCTCGGCCAGCGAAAGGAACATCTCGGTGTCCTGCATGTCCTGCCACCTCTCGCAAATCGTGATCGGGGTCACGATGGGCGGGACATGACGGGCCGTCGAGAGGCAGAGGTCCCGTGGACGCCCGAGCCACCTCACGGGGTCGGCTACGTGGCGAACGCCCAGACCCTTCCGTCCATGGTCGTGTCGCCTCGCACCCGACGCCTCGACGTAGTGCAAGATGATGCACCGTCGGTGCTCGAGCCGGCGGCCGGCGCGGAGTCGCGGCGATGACCGCGGCGGTCCTGCGGGCGTTGCTCGCCGACGCGTCCGTGGACCAGGAGATCTCCGCCCTCCGCACCCCGCGCCTGAAGGAGTCCACTCGATGACCGAATCGGCGTACCCCACGCCCTTGCCCCTGGACCCGAAGTGGGCGGCCGACACCGTCGCCGTGCAGGCCGGCCGGCCCGCGCGGGTGCCCGGCGCCCCCATGAACCCGCCCATCACGATGAGCTCGACCTACGTCCACGACGCGACCCTCGAGTACGGCCGCGACGGCAACACCGGGTGGGGCGCGCTCGAGACGGCGCTCGGCGCGCTCGACGGCGGCCGGGCCGTGACGTTCGCATCGGGCCTCGCCGCGGCCACCGGCATCGCCGACCTGGTGCCGGCGGGCGGGATCGTGGTGCTGTCCTCGGTGACGTACTTCGGAGTGCGGAACATCTTCGAGCGGATGGAGGCGCGTGCCCGTCTCCACGCCCGACTGGCCCCGGCGGACGACACCGCGGCTGTCCTCGCCGCCGCCGACGGGGCCGACATGGTGTGGGTGGAGTCGATCGCCAACCCGCTCATGGTGGTGGCCGACATCCCCGCGATCGCTGCGGGCGCTCGCGAGCGCGGCGCGATCACCGTCGTGGACGCGACGTTCGCAACACCGCTGCGCCAGCGTCCGCTCGACCTCGGGGCCGATATCGTCATGCACTCCGCGACGAAGCTCATCGCCGGCCACTCCGACCTGCTGCTGGGCGCAGTGGTGTGCCGGGACGCCGCGCACGCGGACTTCCTGGCAACCCACCGGCATGACCACGGCGCGATCCCCGGGGGCCTCGAGGCCTTCCTTGCGCTGCGCGGGCTGCGCACGCTCGCCGTCCGGCTCGACCGGGCCGAGGCCTCGGCGTCCGAGCTCGCCCGCAGGCTGGCGTCGCACCCGCACGTGTCGAAGGTCAACTACCCGGGCCTGCCCGGCGACCCGCAGCACGAGCGCGCCTTGCGGATTCTCCCGAACGGGTCGGGGTCGATGCTGTCCTTCGAGGTCGCCGGCACCGTGGAGGAGACCGAGGCGTTCCTGGCGCGCCTGCGACTGCTGACCCATGCGACCAGCCTCGGGGGTGTCGAGTCGCTGATCGAGCGTCGAGCGCGGTACGCCGGCGACGCCTCCATCGTCGGCGCGACCCTGTGTCGCCTGTCGGTCGGCATCGAGAACGTCGAGGACCTCTGGGCCGACCTCGACGGGGCGCTGCGGGCCGCGCTCGGCTGACGACGAGTGCCGCCGTCTCGGCGGTCCATGTCGGATCAGGCGCTCGAGCCGCCTGTCGCGGGCCGTGCCGCCGGGTCAGACGCCGTCTGCGGGCGTCGCTGCGAGAACACCAGGAAGAGCAGGAAGAGGGCTCCCAGGAACAGGCCGAGCCCGACCGCCGTGAGATACAGCGCCGGCTCCTGGTCCGGGAACAGGCCGAGCACGATGAGCACCAGCGCGGCCATCATCGGGATCACGAGGCCCAAGTAGGAGGCCATCCCCCCGATGCTCTGCGCCCACGAAACGGCCGCCGAGAGCTCCCGCGCCTCGGCCGTCCGCTCGCCCATGATCCACTGACCGAGGAGGAGGACGAGAGCCAGGAGACTGCACGCCGCCCAGAGCCCGTGACCGGTGATGTCGTAGCGGCTGACGATCACCGGCGCGAGGGCGGCGATGACCACCCAGATCGCGACCCCCACTACAGTGCGAATGTACGTGACCTCATGCGCATCGCTCGGGCCGCCGCTCCGGACGCTGATGAGCGCGGCGAACCCGACGAACACGCCGGCGATCTCCGCCATCGACAAGAACAGCTCGGTGTCCTGCATGTCGCGTCGCCTCCCTCACTTCGTGATCGGGGTCAGGATGGGCGCAACGTGGCGGGCCGTCGAGAGGCGGATGTCCCGCGGACGCGCCCGGCCAAGGTGCCGTGACGGTGCCGGGACCGG
The DNA here is from genome assembly GCA_963831745.1 of uncultured Chloroflexia bacterium. Taxonomy (GTDB): domain Bacteria; phylum Chloroflexota; class Limnocylindria; order Limnocylindrales; family CSP1-4; genus CTSoil-043. The sequence goes on from CAWHRD010000006.1 coordinate 362,757, forward strand.
TCGGGTGTGAGCTCCCAACGCCTCCGCCGCGCTCCCCCGGGTACTGCCGCAGCGCCCGCCGCACCTCCTCGACCGTCAGCCCGCGCTGCTGCCCACGGGCGACAGGCCGACTGGCTCATCGGCGGTGGCTGCCGGCTGGTCGATGCTCGTCGGATGCTCCGCGCCGGGCTCCGGCTGAGCCGCCGGCCGTTGCCGCACGAAGTCCAGGACATCCCCGAGGAACCGCCTATCGGAGATGACCCCTTCGTGCCCCCTGCCCTCGTACATCCTGAGCGTGCAGTCGGGCATAAGCCGGGCGGTCTCCTCGTAGACCTCCTTGGAGAAGTACGGATCCTGGTCGCCGCACACGAGCAGCACCGGCACGGGGATGCCGGACAGGACCTCCCGGGCGTCGCATGCCAGCTCCGCTTCCGCCTCGACCATCACGTCGCTCGCGAAGGACGGGGGCATCTCCCCGTACATCAGCCGACCCATCACCGCGCCGAGGACCCGGACCACGCCCCTCGGCCAGCTCGGATACGTGTCCTTGAGCATCACGGCCATGGCCTCGCCCGGCCTTCCCTCGCTCAACAGCCTGGCCATGGGGAGGAGGACTGCCTTGCCTCGCCGCTGTCCTCGTACCCGGCGACGAGGATGACGATGTGCCCGAAGCGGTCGGGGTGTCGGGCGGCGAGGTAGAAGCCGATCTGTCCGCCGGTGGACATGCCGAGCACCAGGTCAACCTTCCCGTCGAACTCGTCGGCGATCAGCTGCCCATAGTCGTCGGCCATGTCCGCGAACAAGTGGCCCTCGGGCATATTCTGCTTCCTGGTGACCCACCAGACGGTGTATCCCTGCTCGACGAAGGGACGGGACCACGACTTGACCATCCTCAGGGTCAGCCCGCCGGACGGAACCATGCTGCCGGGGCCACCCTGGATCCACAGCAGGGTCCTCGGGCCGGTGCCCCCCGGAGGTAGGCCATCCCGTTCGAGAACATGCCGGTGACAGGCTTCGGGATCGCGGATCCGCGCCCGCGCTACCACCTGGCGATGGCTGGGCTCGGCCACCAGCTGCTCACGATCTATCGTGGCGAGGTGGACGGGGAGCTCGTCGACAACCTCTCGACGATCGTCGTCGCTCAGCTCTATCTCCACGGCGCCATGCGTGCTGGCCAGCTCCGCCGCCACACCGGGATGACCACGGGTGGCAACACCAAGCTGCTCGACCGACTGGAGCAGGCGGGGCTCATTACCCGCGTCCTCGGTCCGGTGGACGGTGACCGGCGCGCGGTCTCGATCGTCTTGACCGTCAAGGGGCGCACTTTCGCCGGGCAGCTCGCCGAGGGCGCGATCGGCCACATGGCCGTGGTTCGCGCGACGATCCTGGAGGCTCTGTCCCACGCATCTCGGGCTCGACGATCCACGCCCTGATCACATGGACTCCCGGCCTGCACCTGAGAGGGACCAAGAGGGGTCGGCACCTCTCACCCACGACCCATCGCGGCTGGGATCGTCGCTGCCGGACGTCGAGCGCGACCGAATGGCGAGTGGAACCTGGCGCCCCCGGACGAACTCGCGGGCGCACGAGACAAAGCGCTTGACCCGCTCGGCCGGTACGCGACGGCGTAGGCCCGGTCGCACCTGGAGGTCAGGTCGGCAGCAAGCTCACGAAGCTCACTCCTATCGCGACGGCGGTCCGGAGCGAGTCCCGATCTCGAACTCTGATGCGCTCGTCGCCCCCGGGTGGTCCGCGGCCGCAACTATGCGACGACGACCACGACATTCCCCACCTTCTGGCCGGATTCGGCGTACCTGTGAGCGTCGACCATCTGCTCGAGCGGGAAGCGCCGGTCGACGACCGGATGCAGCCGTCCCGCTTCGACCAGGCCGCGCAGGTAGGCCAGGTCCTCCCTCGTTCCGCTCGATCCCGCGAAGGACACCCGCCTCTTGGTCCCCCTCGCCGCCCACCTGGCGCGAACGATCTGCAGGAAGCCCGGGTTGGCCATGAGGAGCCACCCGTTCTCGGTCAGCGACCTCACCATGCGAGCGGACGGTGTGCCGCGGACCACGTCGAAGATGACGTCATAGGTCTCGGGGCTGTCGGTGAAGTCCTCCCGGGCGTAGTCAATCAGGCGATCCGCGCCGATCGTGCGCAGCATCTCCAGCTTCGGCGCGCTGTCCACCGCGGTCACGTGCGCTCCGAGGACCTTGGCGAGCTGGACCGCGAAGGTGCCAAAGCTCCCTCCCGCGCCGTTGACCAGGACCCGCTGTCCGCTCCGGACGTCCGCCTTCCGCAGGAACGACAGGGCCTCGCCTCCCCCGTAGGGGACGGCCGCAGCCTCTGCGTAGTCCAGGTTCGCCGGCATCGTCGCGATCGCCCCGGTCTGGGGGTTCTCGCGCAGGCAGATGTACTCCGCGTAGGCCCCCAAGGGGACGCCCGTCGCCGCGAAGACCCGGTCGCCCTTCCTGAGCGACCTGACACTCTTGCCTACCGCGTCGACGTCACCGGCGAGCTCCTGCCCGAGCACACGTCGTCTCGGTCTGCGAATTCCGAACGCCAGCCGCATGGGCACCCAGATCCAGGGGGCGAAGTCGAAATCTCCGCAGCTCGCAATCTGCCGCGCTCACCGTCGTGGCGCGGACCCGAACCAGCACCTCGTTGTCCTTCGGAACGGGCTTCGGCACGACTCGGAGCTGAAGAACTTCGGGTGGTCCGTAGTCCGTGCACACGATCGCTCTCATGGGTCTCCGCTCCGTTCGCTCGCGGTGGTCCGGATCCGTCCGTCCAACATCGGGCGGATGAGCTGTCGGGCGCAGCGCTCCGCCTTCTAGGCTGGTCTAGCTTCCGAGCGCCCGAGCCTGCCCAATCCGCTGGTTGGGCTGGCTGGCTTGCCCCTCACGCCAGCACTCCCGCCTCGCGCTCCCGGGGTGATGTACCCGCGAAGATGCGGAGCACGTCCCCCAAGAGGAAGGTCAGCATCACCGCGATCCACAGTCCCGAGAGGGTGATCCTCACATCCACCATGACTCACTCACCGTTCTCCACGACGATGACGACCTTGCCTTGGGCGTGACCCTGGTCCTGATATCCAAAGGCCTCAGCTGTCTCTCTGGGCGGATACGTTCGGTCGATGACAGGAGTGACCCGTCCGGCCTCGACCTGCGACTGCGAAACCGCCTGGGCGGGTAGGTCAGATCGCGATCGCGACCCTGCCGCGCGTATGTCCCGCCTCGACGTAGCCGACAGCCGCCGGGGTCTCGCTCAGCGGGTACGCCCGGTCGATGATCGGCGTGACCTTGCCGGCGTCGATGAGCTCCTTGAGGGTCACGAGGTTCTCGTGATTCGGGAACGCCGTCCAGACCGCGTGCCGCTGCCGCACGAACGGCGACGACACCATCGCCTTCACGATGCGATCGATCCCTGCGAGGCGCCCCTGGCCGCTGCTCAGCACGAGCGTTCCCTTCGGGGTGAGCACGCGCCGGAGCACCGACGGGGAATGAGTGCCCGCCAGCTGGAAGATGACGTCGTAGCGCCGCTGACCCCGCGTGACGTCCTCCCGAGTGTAGTCGATGACCTGGTCGGCGCCGATGGACCGGACCAGCTCCGCGTTGCGGGTGCTGCACACGCCGGTCACGTCCGCTCCGAAGGCCTTCGCGATCTGCACGGCGGTCGTCCCCACACCGCCCGAGGCGCCGATGATCAGGACCGTCTGCCCCGGCTGGACCCGGCCCTGGTCGCGGAGACCCTGCAGCGCGGTGCAACCGGCCTCGGGGATCGCCGCGGCCTGCTCGAACGTGAGGCGCGCCGGCTTCGGCACGAAATGGTCTTCGGGAGCGCAGGCGAACTCGGCGAACGCGCCGTGGCACCAGCCGAACACCGCATCCCCCGGTCGGAGCGTCGCCACGTTCGCGCCGACCGCCTCCACTTCACCGGCCACGTCGGTGCCCGGAACCGGCTCCTTCGGCCTGCGCAGTCCCGTTGCCACGCGCATGACGGACGGGCTGCCCCTGACGATGCGCCAGTCGGCGACGGTGATGGACGCGGCGCGGACGCGGACCAGGACGTCGTCGGCACCGACCACCGGTCGGTCGATATCCTGGAGCCCCAGGACCGCCTCGGGTGCGCCGTATTTGTGCTGGACGATCGCCTTCATCACGCCTTTCCTTCTGCATCACTAGCGAGCGCACTGTGAGCCTACAGCGCGGTCAGGCTCGGCGAAGGTGCCGAACGCATCGATGGTCGCGGCGCCGATCCAGACCATGACGGTCGCCCAGGCCTTGGTCACGTCGCCTGACGCGCGGACCCGGTCTACGACGCCGCGCCCATCGCCTCGTACCGGAGGTAGACGACGCCGGTGGCGAAGGTCCGCGTCTCGCGAAGCTTGGGCAGTGGGCTACGTGTCTATCCGGAGCGACGTCGCCCTGTGGGCACGACGACGGTTGGTATGTCGAGGCTGGGGGTGAACCCGAAGGAGGCGCTGCCAGAGGACCGCTGCTCGGCGGCAGTGGCTGCCGAGGAGATCCGGCGAGCCGCGATGAGTCCGGCGGCGTCCGGCGTCGTATTGTCGAACCTGGTACCGAGGAGGACTGCTGATCATCCCATGATCTCCTTGTCAAGCGCCCACTTCGACAGTCGCGGTACGGCACGAGTCGGTCGGTCACGACCTGCCGTCCCGCTCCACATAGGAAGTGATACGGGTTCTGCCCTTCAGCCCGCGTTCGAGCTGGACAGGGACGGCGGGGTCACCCTTGATCAGTGGCGGGTTGTCCCCAATGCGCGACTGGGCTTGCCCGCCGACCCGGTCCGGCCGCGAGCGGCCGGGTCAGGCAGCGATCGAAGTTGGTCGCACCTCCCCTCGGGCGATCTCGCTGCGGTAGGGCAGACCCGTCACGGCCATCGCCCAGAGCGTGCGGAGCAGCTTGTTGGCGACCGCGATGAGGGCCTGCTTCTTGGTGAGGCGATGCGGGCGGTCCTCGGCGATGAGGGCGAGATACCGCGCCCGGAAGTCGGGGTTGTAGCGGACGAGGCTGATCGCGGCCTGGTAGGCCACCAGGCGCAGGGTCGGTCGGCCGCGGCGATGGATCCCGCCCGGGGCATGGCGCTCGCCCGAGCTCCGCTCGGTCGGGTTGGAACCGGCGAGCTTGACGAGACAGCGGCCGTCGTCGAAGCGGGCCGGGTCGCCGACCAGGGCGAGCAGGTTCGCCAGGCCGACGTCGCCGAGCCCTCGGATCTGGCCTCGCAGCCAGGCGTAGCCGGTCGCCTCAAGGAGGACCGCCATCCGGGCATCGAGCTCGGTGATCGCCGCATCGGCTGCGAGAACCCGCTCGGCCGCGAGGCGGCAGCGGAGGACCGCTCCCGTCGTCTCCGGCGTCGGCTCGACCTCGCGCGCGGCCGCACGCAGCCGGCGACCCATCCAGCGCAGGAAGCGGCGGGGCCGGTGACGGCGACGCAGGACGGCCAGGAACCGGCCCTCCGGCAGGGCCGCGATCTGCCCGGGCGTGAGTCCCGTGCGGAGGAGCGCCTGGAGGTGGGTGCCCGCGAGGTCCGGGCACTCGGCCAGCAGCCTCGGCCAGACGAGCTCGAGCAGGGCGCGCTGCTCCTGGAGCGCCGCGCTGCGCTCAACGATCCGGCGGTCGCGCGCCTCGGCCAGCAGGTCGAGCTCGGCCCAGGGGCCGGCGGGCAGCCGGGTCTCGGTGAAGCGCAGCTCGGCGGCGAGGTCGGCGATCAGGCTGGCATCGCGAGCGTCGGTCTTGTCGCGGGTCAGGTTGTCGAGCTCGCGGCTCTTCGCCACTACGAAGCTCTGGACGAGGACGTAGCGCACGCCGGCCACCTCGAGGCTGCGGGCGACGATCTTCCAGAAGTGGCTCGTCGGCTCCATCGCCACGACGAGCTCGCCGAGGCCGTGCCGCTCGCGCAGCTCGGCGGCCCGGGCCACCAGGCGCTCGACGCCCGTCCGGTCGGTCGGGATCGTCAGCCTGCCCAGGCGACCCCGATCGGCCGCCCGGGTGAAGATCACCACGCTCTCCTTCTTGGCCAGGTCGACGCCGGCGATCAGGGCGTCGACGGGCAAGATCGCCCGATGCCGGGCCAGCTTCATGGACTGGCGGCGCATCCCGCGCGTAACCTGCATGGCGGCTGCCTCTCCGGTGTGCGGATGTTCGACAACCACCACGCTAGCCGGGCGGGCAGCCTCGCTGTCTCCGCTCCGGTGAGGAGCTGATCCTATGCGCAGCGTGACCTATTCGATGGGCATCTCACTGGACGGCTACATCGTCGGGCCGGACGGCGGCTTCGACTGGACGGCGCCCGACGAGGAGGTCTTTCGCTTCTGGATCGACGAGATTCGAGGGGTCGGCGTCCACCTGATGGGACGACGGCTGTACGAGACGATGCTGTACTGGGAGACCGCCGACCAGGATCCATCGCTCGACGACGCAGAGCTCGAGTGGACTGCACTGTGGAAGCCGCTCCCGAAGGTGGTGTTCTCCACCACGCTGTCCGAGGTGCAGGGCAATGCCCGCCTGGCCTCCGGCGGCCTGGCAGCAGAGATCGAGCGGCTGCAGGCCGAGCCGGGGGAGGGCGACATCGCGATCGGCGGCGCGACGCTCGCCGCCCAGGCGGCCGCCTTGGACCTGATCGACGAGTACCGGGCCATGGTCTACCCGGTGCTGGTCGGCGGTGGCATTCCCTACTTTCCGCAGCACGAGCGCCGGGTCGATCTCGAGCTCGTCGAGACCCGCACCTTCAGCTCGAGCGTCGTCTACCTCCGCTACCGCGTGGCGAGATGACCGGCTCGTCCGTCGAGCGCGGACGGCCGCTGCGTCCTTTCGCGGTGCTCGCCGGCCTGTCCGTTAGCGGAAGCGTGCCGGACGATCACGCCAGCTTGATTGGCAGGGTCGGAAGGACTTTCCAACCGTCCTTGACGCACAAGCTGCGCCGCGCCTGCTCAGGCGATCGCTGTCGATGACCCGTCGAGCGCGATGGCGGCGATGTCCTCCGGGAGCACGCCGTCCGCGACAGTGGCCGTCAGCCCGCCGCCGAAGGCCATCGACGAGGCGCGGGCGGAGCTGGCGCGAAGGCTTCAAGTGCCCGATGCCGCTCTCGTCGGGGTCAAGCGAGCCCGGCTCGAGACGCGTCTGACGCGGCTCACGCAGTGGTTCGGATAGGGCGAGTTGACCGGCGAGGACGACCGCAGTCAGATGACCGAGACGCGAACGATGCTGGCTGAGCTAGCCGATCCGGACAAGCTCGTCGCCTTCGACCGCAACCGCCGCGTCATGGCCGAGGAGCAGGACGATCCCCGAAGAAGCACGTCCCTCGTACTGCTCGCTGATCTCGACGCGCGTCACCTCGCCGGTCGCGAGGACGCGCTCAACGGCCCACCGGAAGATCTCCTGGCGCCCCCGGACGGACCGCGGGGTTCGGGAGGCAAAGTTGTGGACCCGCTGGCGTGGTACGCGCTCGGCTAGCTTCAACCACCGAACTTGGGGGTGTTAGGCTTCAGCAGCCCGGCGGAGGCGCTCCAGCTCCCGGCGGAGGCGCTTGCTCGGCCGGCCCTCGCCCCGGACAGCCATGACCCCCGGCCGGACTTCCGACACCACCGGCGGCGGGCTGTGATCCACGTAGCACGTCGCGGCGACCGGGGCACCGACCCGCGACTCGATCGGCCGCACGACCTCGACGATGCGCTCGCGGCCGGCGATCAGCGCGTCGACCCGGTCGCCGGCCTGGACCTTCGTCGACGGCTTCGCGGTGTTCCCGTTCACGAGGACGTGGCCGGCGTCACACAACTGCGTCGCCGTCGGGCGCGTCTTCACGAGACGCACCGCGCACAGCCAGCGGTCGATGCGGGTCTCGTCCTTATCCGTGGGATCGGCCACGCCCGCTAGCATCGCACGGGTCGAGGAGGGCTGCGGTGGCTCGGCGGAGGCTCAGGCACCTGGGCGCGCCACCCCGGGCTGGGTCGTCGGGTCCTTGGGGGGGTGAGGTCGGCCGTCTGCCCCAGAAGGAGTACCGCCTGCTGGTCCCGAGGCTCGTGGCACAGGCCGGACACTGTGGGCGAACCGACTTGACACGCTGGCCGCCCCGCGCATGCTCATGGGTTCAGGCATGAACTGGCGCCCCCGGACGGACGCCGGGGCACACGAAGCAAAGCGCCGGACCCGCTCGCCTGGTACGCGACCGCGTGATCATCGGCTGGGGTCCAGGGGTCAACGCTCGCTCACGTCGGTCGGGTCGCGCGGCCTGCCCGCACGCCTGGTGCGGTGGAACGGCACCCCGACGCACGTGAACAACAGCCCGGCCAACGGCTCCCCGAGGAGCGCCGGGATCTCGGAATCAAGGAACGTCATCCCCGACGCGCCGATGCCGAGCGCGTATGCAGCCAGATGCAGGCGGCCCTCCACGATGCCGGCATCGAGCTGGGCGTCACGGTATCCGCGGTCGTCGAGGAGACCCAGGTCGACCGCACCGATGACGACGAACGACGCGTCACGCCCCAGGTCCTGCTCGTAGCAGGCCACCCACAACTCGTCCCGCATGGAACCTGGTCGCAGCGGACACTCGAGGTCCGGCCAGCGGTAGAGGCCGGGCTCGAGCCCCTGGACAGCGTGGACGGCGATGAAGTGCGGGACCCGCGTTCCGCGGAGCGATACCGCAAGCGAGCGCTCGAACGTGCGCCAGTCGACCGCGGCTGTCGGGTCGAAGGTCCGCGCCGAGCCGCGACGCAGGATGACGGTGTCGAGGTCGTCGGTCGCCGGGAGATCACCGTCGACCGGCTGTGCTGTCGCCCACGCCTTGCCAAGCAGCTCCCCGTCACCGGCGTGCTGGGCGAGCGTCACGAGCGGGAACTCGACTGGTGCCACATCGATTACGCCGGTTACTGGGATGCCGCCGGGGCCGATCGCCGGCGCGCCGCCGCCCAGGGTGACGATGGCGAGCGGGAACTCCTGCGTGCCGTCCGCACCAACCAGCCGTGCGACGGTCGTGTCGGGGAAGCAGATCAGGAGTCGGGGTCGATAGCCTCCGGCCTCGGCCAGCGCGAGCGTGTTCGCGAGCATCGTGCCGGCGTCCCAGTAGATGTGGCGGTACCCGCGCTCCGCGTACCGCCAGCCCGTCCGCCACGGGATCCCCGTGATCACGATCGTCGTTGCGTCGCCGGTCGCCGCGGGACCCACCTCGCGGAGCGAGTGTCCCGAGGGGTGATACCAGTAGACGCCGTCGCGCAGCCCGGAGACGCCACGTGCGGCCACGTACAGCTCGAGCGGAAAGAGACCCCCGGCCGACCCTGCGGGGCGGAACAGGAATCGCCGGCCGTCTCGGCGTACCGCGACACGCACGACCCCGGCCGATAGGTGGAGAAGGCGAGCGAGTCCTTCCAGGTCGAGTGGTCTGGCGATCGATGTGTGGCGCCCAGCGAGCAGGTCGATCGTCGGTGCGCGGACGTGCGGCCATGCGGCCGGAAGCTCGATCAAGGGAAGGCCATCGGGATAGGCCTTGTGATGGGCCGGGAACGTCGGGCGGTGGTTCGGGGCGAAGTCCTGCCGAACAAGCGGGTGGTGGATCGGCAGCGGCCAGTCGCTCCCAGGGAGATGCTGGTAGGAGCTCAGGCGGTGATACAGCCGCGCAGTGTCGCCGGGAGCCATGCGGCGGAGTCTCTCACACCGCCGGCGGGCGAACTGCCCTCCCGACCTCCTCGTCGAACTTGACAGGGTGTACGACTCGCCAACACTCGCTGGTTGGGCATGAACTGGCGCCCCGGGACGGACGCCGGGGCACGGAAAACAAAGCGGTTGATCCGCTCGCGTGGTACGCCTACGGCTGACGTCCTCGGGCAATACAGACCGGCGTCAAGGACTCGAGCGTCTCGCACGTGATCGAGTGAGAAATCGGGTAGAGGCGGTCTGGAAACGGGTTGTGGACCGCCCCCTTACAGTCCGCGGTCCGTCGTGCGTCGCCGCCGAGCCAGCGAAGGTAGGAGGCCTCGTGGCGGAAGTGCCGATGGCGGTCGTGGACCATAGACTGATAGACAAGCCATCCCGCCCCCAGGAGGTTCGTTCATGACCATGGAGTACGTCTCCCTGCCCGGCGAGAGCGCTCCGCCCGTTCCTGACGGGCCGAAGCTGTGCGACGGCGACGACATGCGCATCCTGCACAATGCGTTCCTGTGGGGATACGAAGAGGCGCCCGGACTGGTCCGCGGCGCTCCCGCCGGTGATGTGGCGCGCAGCGAGTTCCTCGGTCAGTGGCTCGCCGATCTCGACGCGACGCTGCACACGCATCACGAGAGCGAGGACCAACTCCTGTGGGACAAGCTCGAGCAGCGCGCTCCCGCCTGCGCGCTGCACGTCGGCCAGATGCGCGCCCACCACGCGCAGGTCGCGGCGCTGCTCGAGGAGGCGAGTCCTCTCCTCGCCCGGTGGCGCGGGACGGCCGACCCGGCGGTCGGCGAACGGCTGGCCAATGCCTACGAGCGGATGCTCGATGTGCTGAAGGTGCATCTGCGCCGTGAAGTGGTGGAGGTCGTCCCGGTCGCGGAGCGGGTGGTCACCAGGGAAGAGTGGTCCGCGATGGCCGACCACAGTATCGGGGTGATCCCGAAGAGTCGACTCCTGCCGCAACTCGGGATGCTGCTTGCGAACTCCACGCCGGCGGACCGCCAGAACTTCTACGCGGGCATGCCCCTTTCCGTGAAGGTGCTCTGGCGCGTCGTAGGCAAGCGCCAGTACGCGAAGCAGTACAGGCTCCTGTTCCCGGGGAGGTCCGTCCCACCGACCATCTGACGTGTGCGCGCATGAGTTTCGATGACCTGGATCGTTCCGGCGAGATCCCACGGGGATAGCGCGTCCTGTGGGCGCTCGAGCTTCGGTCGGAACTGCGCGGACCATTCGCGACGAGCGGGCGCGATCGTCCGCCCGCGGTCGCTCGAGATCGTGGAGTCCGAAGCGGAGATCGTGCGCCGGGTCTGGCGCGACCTGGTGACGACGCCGACGAACAAGATCGCGAAGACGCTCCAGGCCGAGGGCGTGAAGCGGCGCACCGACGAGCCGTGGACCAAGGACGCCGTCAAGGACATCGTGCGCCGCGGGCGGTTCTATGTCGGCAATGTCGTCTACCGCCGCGGCGAGGACGAGCGGGACGGGCGGCACCCGGCCATCCTCGACGAGGCGACGTGGGCGGCCGGGCGGAAGGCGGCTGACGCGCGGCTGAGGAAGACCGACCAGTCATCGCGGGCCCACCGCACGTACCTGCTGACGGGGATCCTTGAGTGCTCCTGCGGTCGCCGCCTCCACGGCCAGACCCGCTCGTCGCGCGGCCGCGAATGGAAGTACTACCTCTGCCGCGACTGTGGCCGCAAGGCCATGGCGACGACGGATGCCGACCAGGCCGTGCTCGCCCGCCTCCGCCGGATCATCCTGCCGCCGGCGATCATCGAGACGAGCCGCGGCGAGCTGCGACGTCGCCTCGCCCTCCCCTCTCGCGGCGCCTCGGACGAGCTGCGCGCCCGCCTGGAGCTGCGCCTCGATCGCCTGAAGCAGCAGTTCGAGTGGGGCGACATCGAGGCGCCCGAGTACCGGGCCAAGATGCAGGCGACGCAGGCGGAGCTCGCGCTGCTGCCCGAGCCGGACAAGGTGCTGACCTTCGACGCGGTCGCCGCTGTCGTGGAGTCGCTGCGCACGGCCATCGGCGGCGCCAGCCCCGAGCAGCTCCGCGAGCTCATCGGGATGCTGGTCGAGCGGATCAGGGTGACCGAGGACGGCGAGTACGAGATCGAGCCGGTCCCGGCCGCGCGGCCGTTCTTCGCGCGCGGGAGTTTGCTTCTGGCGCCCCCGGACGGACTCGAACCGCCGACGCAGGCCTTAGGACGGCCTCGCTCTATCCACTGAGCTACGGGGGCGCGGCCCTCATCGTACCCGCCGGGCGGCAACGCCACCCGGCGATGGCCTACGCTCGCGGCGCTCGAGGCCGGGAGGGTGCGTTCGGTTTCGGGGCGGCCGCCCTCGGCGTGCTCGGCTTCGGTGCAGCTGCCTTCGGCGCAGCTGCCTTCGGTGCGCTCGGCTTCGCGGCAGCCGCCTGCGGCGCGCTCGGTTTCGGGGCAGCCGCCCTGGGCGCGGTTGGCTTGGGGGCGGCCGTGCGCGTGGTACGCGGACGGCGCGCGGGAGGGGTCGGCGGCGCCTCCCGCTGCCGCAGCTCGGCCGCGTAGAACTCGAGGGCCGTCTTCGTCTTCGTCTGCTGCAGGCCGGCGCCCGGGACGCCGCGACTCGCAAGATAGGCACGCGCCTCCGCCGCGACCTGGAACGCCTCCTCCGGGAGGCACTTCGTGGAGAGCTCGAGGATGCGCGACCCGTCCGGGTAGAGCCACATCTCGGCGACGAGCGGGCGACCCAACGCCTTGGGCGTGAAGACCGCCTTGAGGATGAAGGTCGGCCCGAGCGGGACCAGGTCCTCGAAGCCGATCCCTGCCGGGGCGTGTGCCCTGAAGAAGGCACGCTGCTCCTTGGTGAAGATGTCGCGCAGCGGGATCGTCCCGGTGATGGCGTCCCGGACCTCCTGGCCGGTCACGCGGCCCTTCATGGACCCGGAGCAGACGAAGCCGCCGGGCATGGCGTCGACCTCGACGTTGAAGGCGGCCGAGCGGCGGACGGCGGACGGCAGCTCGGCGGGCACCACGGGGCGCAGCTTCACCACGGTGTCGCCGCGACCGCCCTGCCGGCGTCGGGCGCGGACGACGATCCCGACCTCGTTCAGGCGGAGGTCGGGTGTCTCGAAGAAGAAGACCTGGCGCGGCTGGGCCTCGACGGGGTCCATCGGCAGCCTCCCGATGGTTGCCCGCTGGTCCGGCGCCGGGATGGTGAGCTTCAGCTCGACGCTGTCGGAGCCCTTGACCAGCTCGAGCAGGCGTCCCATCTCGCTGGCGGGGATTCGCGGCGCCTCGGTCGCGGTTTCGTCTGCCATTGTGTCGCTCCTCGGTGCCCTGTCTCGCCCCGTTGTTCGTGCCATGGTCATGCGCCGAAGCGCTCGACCAGGAGCCCGTGGCGCAGCCCCCGGTCGCTGACCGTCAGCGTATCCTGACCGAGCTTCTCCATGACCGTACGCACGATACAGGCGCCCGCCAGGATCACGTCGGCGCGCTTCGGCTGGAGGCCCACGATCGCCCGCCGCGCCTCGGCATCGCGGCTCCGGTAGAGCTCGATCTGGCGGTCGATCTCCGCGCGGTCCAGCACGGTGCCCTGGACGACGTCGGGGTCGTAGGTCGCCAAACCGTGCTTGACGGCGGTGATGTTCGTGATGGCGCCGCCCATGCCGACCAGCGCGTCCGGCGCCGGCCGGCCGTCGAGGCGAGACAGGTCGGCCGAGATCGCCGCGACGGCAGCTTCGAGCGCCTCGGACGTCACGGCGCCCGCGAGCCGGAACTGCTCCGTGTACCGGACGGCTCCGACGTCCACGCTGAACCGCTCGTCCACCTGGGCGCCCCGGCCGAAGGTGAACTGCGAGCTGCCGCCGCCGGTATCGAAGACGACCAGGGTCCCTTCCGCGAGCCCCAGGCCGGCCTTCACCGCGAGGTACGCCAGCCGGCTCTCCTCGTCGCCCGGGATCACCTCGACGCGAACGCCCGTCCGAGCCGCGATGGCCGACACGACGTCGTCGCGGTTGCGGGCGATCCGCAGGCCGGCGGTCCCGACCGCGGCGATGGCGAGGGCGCCGCGCTCCTTCGCCTCCTCGACCATCCCGGCGATCGCGGTAGCCGTCCGCTCGAGCGCCGCCGGCGCGATCTCTCCGGTCGCTTCCAGTCCCTCGCCAAGCCGGGTGAGATCGGCCCGGTCGACGACTGCGCGCCACGACCCGTCCACGCCCCGCTCCCCGACGTGGAACTTCACCGAGTTCGTGCCGACGTCGATGACGGCGTAGCGCTCGGGCGCGTCATCGAGCACCGCGGCCAGGCCGCGGGGATAGCTCGTGTTGAGGTAGTCGCCGAGACCGACCGCTCGGACCGCCGCGATCACCGCCGCCGCGTCCTCCGACTCGATCGCGATCGTGCGTGTCGTCTTACCGTCGGCGGTCACGTCCGAGACCTCCGAAGTGCACCCGCCGACGGTGTAGCGGACGCGGCGCTTGTGGACGTGCACCGGCCGCATGCCCGCGCCCGGCCCGGCCAGCTCGTCCACGAACTGGTCGAGGGTGTACGCATCGCGGGCGAGCACCGGGCAGGCCAGGCGGAGGGCCTCGAAAACGGTCGCGACGTCTGCCGCCGCGAGCGGGAAGCCGGCCTTCATCACCGGCTCCCAGCGCTCCAGGCCGTCGGCGTCGACCTCGCGGAGCAGCTTGATGTCCATGAGGTCAGCCCGGACCTTGACGTTGTCGCCCGCGCCCGCCAGGAAGTACAGCTCGTCGCTCGCCTGGACGGCGCCCGGCGTCAGGGCCGCGAAGGCCGCCTCGGCGGCGCCGAACCGGGGGCCGAACGTGCGCCACTCCCAGCGCGGAATGATCTCCGGCATCGCTGCCTCCTCGGATGGGATCGCGGCCCGCGGCAGACGAGGGCCAGGGGCCATGCTAGCGCGTGCGCGTGGCGCCGGCCTCACCCGGATGGAAGGATGCCGTGGCGCGGGGGCCGCCGTTCGAGCCGCCCGATGGTGGCAGCGGCAGCCCGGCCGTCCGGGTCGCCGCGGCCAACGCCGTACAATCCCCGCCGATGGACCCGGAAGCCGCTCCCCTCCCCGACCTGATCCTGTGGCGCACCGATCGCTGCCACCTCTGCGAGGACGCGGCCGAGCTCGTCGAGCAGCTCCTGGTCGAGCGAGCCGAGGCCGGCCGCCCGGTGCCGCGCCTGGTCGTGCGGCGGATCTCCGATGACTTCGCCGCACAGCGGGACCTGCGGGAGCAGGTGCCCGTGCTGGAGGTCGCCGGGCGCCGCCTCCTGCTCGCCACGCGGCTCGGGCCGATCCGTGCCTTCCTCGACGAGGCGTATGCCTGATGGAGGCGTCCGAGCTCACGCTGCTCGTCGCGTTCGCGGCCGGCCTGCTCAGCTTCCTCTCGCCGTGCGTGCTGCCGCTCGTGCCGGCCTACATCGGGCAGCTGACGGTGGTCGCGGTGGTCGGCAAGGCCAACGCCGTCCCGTCGCGCTGGCTGGCCGTGCGGCACGCCGTCGCCTACGTGTTGGGCTTCGGGGCGGTCTTCACGGTTCTCGGGATCACCGCCACCTTCCTCGGCGGCCCGCTGGGCGACTACCTGCCGGCCCTTCGCACGATCGGCGGGATCCTGCTCATCGTCATGGGCCTCAACCTCGCCGGGATCCTGCGGGTCCCGGCCCTGGACCGGACCTGGCGGCCCCTCGAGGCCGGCGCCGCCGGCGCCGTCGCCCAGCAGACGGGAACGCTGGCGTTCGCCACCCCGGGCGGCGAGGCCGGGCCGGGGGTCGGCGAGCGGCTAGGCGGGCGTCTCGTGGGCGGCCGCGGAGGCATCTTCGCCTCGTTCGGCCTCGGCGTCGTGTTCGCCATCGGGTGGACGCCCTGCATCGGCATCATCCTCGGTGGGATCCTGACCGTGGCCGCATCCTCGACGACCACGCTGCAGGGTGGGCTCCTCCTGGTCGCGTACACCCTCGGCCTCGGGATCCCGTTCATCCTCCTCGGCGTCGTGTACGACCGCGCGCCGGCGGTGGTGCGGCCGCTGGTGCGCCACGGCCGGACCGTCAGCCTGGTCGGCGGGCTCCTGGTGGCGCTCATCGGCGTCTTCATGCTGATGGACTGGCTCACCTGGTTCTCGCGCCTCGCCCCGGGAATCTAAGCCCGCGTGGCCCTCCCCCACCCCGACCCGCCCGAGACACGGCGGGGCATCATCGGGCCGTTCACGGGCCGCCAGCTGGCGACCGCGCTCGCCGTCGTCCTCGCGGCGGCGCTCGTGCTCGTGGTCGCGACCCGGCCCCTGGTGACGCCGGGGGCGAGCCCGAGCCCCGGCGACCCGCGCGCCACGCAGTACGTGATCGCGTCCCCCGGCGAGGGACTTCGCGTGGGCGATCGCGCGCCCGAGCTGCAGATCGTGGGGCCGGACGGCAGCCCGGCGCCGCTGCTGGACCTCGACGGGGACCCCGTGCGCCTCGCAGACCTTCGCGGCCGGCCGGTCTGGATCAACTTCTGGGCCAGCTGGTGCCCGCCCTGCCAGGCGGAGACGCCGACGATCCGAGACGTCGCCGCGGCCTATGCGCCACAGGGGCTGGAGGTGGTCGGGATCAGCGTCCAGGAGGCGACCGAGGACGACGTCCGGGCCTACGCCGAGAAGTACGGCCTCGCGTACACCGTCGCGGCGGACTTGACGGGCGACGTCTTCAGCGCCTATCGCGTATTCGGCCTCCCGACGCAGTACTTCCTCGACGCCGACGGGGTCATCCGCTCCATCGTCCAGGGCCCGGTCACGCCGGCGAGCGCCGCCTCGAACCTCAAGCTCGTGGGCCTGGAACCGCCGGTTGCGACGCCCAGTACCGCGCCGTAGCGGCGGCGGCGCGGCGGCGGCGGGGGCGCGCGCGATGCTTCCTCGCCAATGCTCGGCAGGCGAGCCTTATGCAGGAACGACGGTCTCCCAGTCGCGCGTCTCGAGCGTGCGTCGCCCAGCAGATCCTCTCGATTGCCCACCCAGCGCGCACGATGATCGAGCGCGGGCCCGACAACTCGCCGTAACGTCCGCTCCGCGAGCATTTGATCGGGTCCAGGCCCGCGACGACCGCTCCGCGAGCATCTGATCGGGTCCAGGCCCGCGAAGACGGTGCGGCTCCCGGCATAGGGCCCGCCGACCGTGACTCGGCGTCGACCATACGACGGCGCCGACCTCCCCCGCTCCCTAGGCGAGCGGCTCCCAGGTGAAGCGGTCGCGGTCCGGGACGAGCCGCCCGACCGGGTGGCGCACCTCGTGCGACAGGACCACGGTCCAGCGCTCCTCGGCCGCGCGCGTGAACAGGCTCGCCTTGAGGGCGACCGAGTCGAGCGGGAAGTCGTCGAAGGCAGGAATCCAGCGCGGATTCGCCGACCACGGGCGCATGGCGATGTCGCCGAAGAAGGCGAGCGTGGCTCCCGGGCCTCGGACCAGGACCGCCTGGTGGCCGGCGGTGTGGCCGCCCGTCGGGACGACCGTCACGCCGGGCAGCAGCTCCACCTCGCCGTCGGAAGCGCCCTCCCCGCCCCATCGGCTAACGAGACGGAGCTCCGCCTGGTCGTACGAGGCGACGATCCGCGGGTTGTCCGACAACGCGATCTCCCACTCCGAGCGCTGGGCGACGATCCGGGCCCGCGGGAAGGCGCGCGATCCGTCGGCCCGGAGCAGCCCGCCGGCATGGTCGTAGTGGAGGTGGCTCAGCGCCACGACGTCGACCGTCGCGGGATCGAAGCCCGCCCGCTGGAGCGTCGGGACGATCGGGTCGCCGCCGTAGCCGCGCCAGGACCGCCCGCGCTCGTCGAGCCGCTCGCCGATGCCGGTCTCCACGAGGACGCGCCCGGCCGGGGTCTCTACGAGCAGGCAGTTGAGTGCCTGCAGCAACCGGTGGCTCTCGTCGATCTCGTCGGCCACCAAGCGGTTCCAGAGAACCCGGGGTGCCGGCCCGAAGATCGCGCCGGCGTCGGTCCGGAACGTGCCCGCCTGGACGAGCGCGACGGTGGTGCCGCCGCCGAGGTCCGCCGACCAGTGGACGGCGTCGTTGAGACCCGCCATCTCGTCAGTGGCTCGGCGGCCGCGCCGGGTCGGCGGGCCCCGCAGCCGGGGCGGCCGCAGGCGCAGGTGCAGGAGCCGGCGCAGGTCCCGGCCCGGGCGCCGGCCGCCTTCGCCGGGCGTCGAAGTCACGGTGGAACGCGGACGCCGTCGGCTGGCTCTGGCCCTGGTACTTCGAGCCGAGCTCGGCGCTGCCGTACGGGCGTTCGACCGGGCTCGACATCCGGAAGAAGCTCACCTGGCCGATCCTCATCCCCGGGTAGAGCGCGATCGGCAGGTTCGCGACGTTGCTCAGCTCCAGCGTCAGCGTCCCCCTCCAGCCCGGGTCCACGTAGCCCGCCGTCGAGTGGATCAGGAGCCCCAGCCGCCCCAGACTACTCTTTCCCTCGAGCCGCGCAACGAGGTCGGTGGGCAGCTCCACCCACTCGAGCGTCTGGCCCAGGACGAACTCGCCCGGGTGAAGGATGAACGGCTCGTCGTCGCGGACCTCGAGCAGCTCCGTCAGGTCCGGCTGGGCCTCGCGCGGGTCGATGAACGCGTACCGGTTGTTGCGGAAGACGCGGAAGCTGCGGTCGAGGTGGAGGTCCACCGACGACGGCTGCAGGTCGGCCGGGTCGTAGGGCTCGATGCGGATGCGGCCCGCCTCCAGCTGGGCCCGGATGTCGCGATCCGACAGGACGCTCACGCCCGGCGCCCGGCGTCTGGCTCGCGCCCGGCGTACAGGGAGTCGACCTCGCGCTTGAGCGCCTCGAGATCCTCGAACGACTGGTAGACGCTGGCGAAGCGGATGAAGGCGATCTGGTCGAGGGCCCGGAGCTGCTCCATCGCAAGCTCCCCGATCCGCGACGAGTCGACCTCGGTCGACCCCGCCGCCCGGAGCGTCGCCTCGATCTCGTCCGCCGCGCGCTCGGCCGCCCCTTCGGGCACCGGCCGCCGCGTGAGCGCCTTGCGGAGGCCGGCGGCCAGCTTGTCGCGGTCGAACTCCTGGCGCGCGCCGTCGCGCTTCATCACGACGAGCCGCGCCGCCTCGACCCGCTCGTAGGTGGTGAACCGCGCCCCGCACGTCACGCACTCCCGCCGGCGACGGATCGTGGCGCCATCGTCGAGATCGCGGGAGTCGATCACCCGCGTGTCGCGCTCTTCGCACGTCGGACAGCGCATCCGGTCCTCCTGCGCCCTCCACCACAACATCTAGTGGTCTCGCGGGACGATACCACGACATACGGTGGTCCGACGCGAGACGTGCGCGTGCCGAGGCCCCTCCTCGTCGGTCAGCCGGCCTTCGGGCGGTCGCTGAACCAGCGCTGGGCGTCCATGCGCCCGGAACGAAGGTCGATGGCGACCGCGACCAGCGCCTCGCGGGCGTGGAGGAGGTTGAGGTAGCCGCGCTTGACGGACGTCTCGCCTTCCATCTCCCGCGGACGCCGTGCCGTCACGGAGAGGAGCGTGCAGCCGTGCTCGACCGTCTCCACGGCGCGCCCCGCACGATCGAGCTCCTCGGCGATGCGAACCCGAAGCGGCGCCAGGGCAGCCGGCGGGGCAAGGGCGTCGGCCTCGGCGCGAAGGCCCGCCAGCGCCTCCTGGAGCGGCGGCAGGACGTCGTCGAGCATGGCCGGCGCGTCCTGGCGCCGGCGCACCCGGTCGATCCGATCGACGCCGCCCTGGATCGAGACGGCGGCGCGCTCGGCGAGGGCGGCGGCGTCGCGCCGGAAGGAGTCGTCCTCGCGGGTCACCGCGACCACGCCTGCCGCTCGCCGCAGCACGTACAGGAACGCGGCGGCGAGGGCGAGGAAGAGCCCCAGCGAGACGACGACGAGGAGGTTGTCCACCGCTGCGCCGGTCAGCCCACCCGGGCGCGGAGGGCCGCGGTGAGCGCGGGGACGACCTGGAAGAGGTCCCCCACGACGTACAGGTCGGCATGCTCGGCGAGGGGCGCGTCCGGGTCGCGGTTGACCGCGATGATCGTCTCCGCGTCCTGCATCCCGACCCGGTGCTGGATCGCCCCCGAGATGCCGACCCCGAGGTAGACCGCGGGCCGGATGGTCTTGCCGGTCTGGCCGACCTGGCTGGGGAACGGGAGCCAGCCGGCGTCCACCGCCGCCCGCGTGGAGGCGACGGCCGCTCCGAGCGCCGCGGCGAGGTCCTCCAGCAGCGCGACGCCGTCGGGCCCGCCGAGGCCGCGGCCGCCGGCCACTACGATCGGCGACTCCTCGATGCTGGCGCCGCGCGCCGCCGCATCGGCCCGCGCGATGACGCGGGTGCGGGGCGCCGGGAGCGTCATGTCGGCCCGGACCTCGACCATCCCCGGGGCCGCCGCCGGGGCCGCCGGCACGGCGTTCGGCCGGAGCGTGACGATCCCGCGCCCACCGACGAACGCCGAGGTGGTCACGGCGCGGCCGCCGAGGACGCTCATCTCCACGCGGGGCCCGGGCGCCGTGCCGTCGTCCCCTGCGCCCCAGGCGATCCCGGTCGCATTGCCGAGGACGCCGAGCCCAAGGCGCGCGGCCAGGACGCCGGCCACCTCCCGCCCCTCGGGCGTCGCGCCGAGGATCACCACGTCGGGTTCCCCGGGCGCGGCCGCGGCCAAGACAGCCGCGGCCGCCGCGGGCGCCCCGGCGTGACCATCCCGGGCTCCCACCGCGACGACCCGTGAAACGAACGCGGCGAGGGCCGCGGCGGCCGAGGCGGGATCCTCGGCGATGACGACGGCCGCCGCGTCGCGCTCCGTCGCCTCGGCCAGGAGGCGAGCCGCGGTGGCGGCCTCGCGGGACAGACGGGTCGGCAGGCCGTCGGCGCCGAGCTCCGCCACGGCCCAGATCGTGCCGGCCATCAGATGGCCCTCCGCTCGACGAGGAGCTCGACGATCTCGCGGGCCGCCACGTCCGGCGCCTCCCGGACGACGCGTGTCGCGGCCCGCTCGGCGGGCAGATGCTGGGCGATCACGACGGTCGTGGCGGCACTGCCGCCGACGGCCGCGCCGTCGAGCCCGAGATCGGCCAGCGAGCGCACCGCGACCTCCTTGGCGCGAGCACCCATGATCCCCTTGAGCGACGGATAGCGGGGCTCCCCGAGCAGCTGCGTGCCAACGACGACCGCCGGCAGGGGCGCTTCGACCGTCTCCTCTCCCCCGCCCGCGAGGCGCCGGACGTGGATCCGCCCGTCGCCCGCGGCCGCGATCGCGGCCGCCCCGGACACGAGCGGCAAGTCGAGAAGCGTCGCGATCCCGGCGCCCACGACGCCGCCGCCGCCGTCGGCGCTGTCTGCCCCGGCGAGGACCAGGTCGAACTCGAGCGACCGTAGCGCCGCCGCGAGCACCTGCATCGTGGACAGGGCGCAGGAGCCCGCCAGGGCGTCGTCGGTGACCAGGACCGCCCGGGCGGCGCCCATCGCGAGGCCCTTGCGGAGCGCCTCGCGGGACTCCGCGGGACCCATCGCGAGCAGCGTCACGTCGCCCCCGCCGGCATCGACAAGCTGGAGGGCCGCCTCCAGCGTGTATTCGTCGCTGCCGTTGAGCACCGGCGGCGCCGCGGAGCGGTCGAGGCGACCGTTCGGCAGCAGCCGCTCCGTGCCGGTCGCGTCGGGGACCGGCTTCACGAGCACCACGATCCGCACGGGCGCGGGCCTCCCTCCAGGCTGCGGCGGGCCTCGCCCGCTCGAGGCCCCGAGTGTACACACCGGGAGGGTCGAAGCGACGGTGGCGGGGCGTTCCCCAGCCGGTCGGCGGGTGTAGGCTCTGGGCGGCGGAGCCGCGGGGATCCGCCCGCCTGCTGGCGCGCCGGCGGCATCCGGGGGCACGTCGATGGAACTGTCGCTCCTCCTGCTCCTCCTCCTCGTCGCCTGCGGCGTTGCCGGCATGGGTCTCTTCGTGCGGATCCGACGCCTGCGCGGCGAGCGTGAGGACGAGGCCCGCGAGAGCCCCATCGCGATGTCGTCCGAGGGCGTCAAGCTCTGCCCGTCGTGCGCGATGGAGAACCTCTGGACCGACACGCGCTGCATCGGGTGCGGCAAGCGGCTGCCGGACGCCCCTCCGCGCGCCTGGTAGCCCGCCGGCCGCGCAGCCCGCCGGCCGCGTAGCCCGCCGGCCGCTCCCGCAGGTAGCCCGCCGGCCGCGCCGGCTACTGGAGGACCGGCAGCTCCCGCGCGCCACCGGCCCGCGCCGCGACCGGGCCCGCCGTCACGACGGGCGCCAGGATCTCCGCGAGATCGAGGGTCGTGACGGCCGCGGCGTTGTTCGGGTCGGCGGCAAGGCCGTCGCCGAGCATCGTCATGCAGAAGGGGCAGCCGACGGCCACCGCGTCCGCGCCGGTCGCCAGCGCCTCGCGTGCGCGCTCGGCGTTGATCCGCGTCCCGCGGGCTTCCTCCATCCACATGCGCCCGCCGCCGGCGCCGCAGCAGAAGGTCGCCCGTCCGTGGCGCCCCATCTCGGCGAGTTCCAGCCCCGGGACCGCGCCCAGGATGTCGCGCGGGGCGGCGATCACCCCGTTGTAGCGGGCGAGATAGCAGGCGTCGTGGAAGGTGATCCGCCGGGCGGCGGCCCCTTCCGGGCCGACGAGCGTTGCCAGGCGCCCTTCGGCAAGCAGCCCGGCGAGGAACGCGGAATGGTGGATCACCTCGAACGATCCGCCCAGCTGGGGATACTCGTTCGCAAGCGTGTTGAAGCAGTGCGGGCAGGCGGTCACGATCCGCGGCGGGCCGTACTTCGTCAGCGTCGCGACGTTCTGGGCGGCGAGGAGCTGGAAGACGTAGTCGTTTCCCATCCGACGCGCAGGGTCGCCCGTGCAGGCCTCCTCCTGGCCCAGCACGGCGAACCGGACGCCGGCCGCCTGGAGGCAGGTGACGAAGGCGCGCGCGACCCGCCGGTTGCGCTCGTCGAACGCGGCCGCGCAGCCGACCCAGTAGAGCACGTCGACCTCGTCGAGCCGCCCCTCGCGCGCGACGTCCGCGGCGACGGGCACGGGGAACGGCAGGCCCTTCGTCCAGTCCAGGCGCGCGCTTCGGGGCTGGCCCCAGGGGTTCTGGGCCGACTCCATGGCCCGGAACGCCTGCGTCAGCTCGGCCGGGAAGCGGCTCTCCTCGAGGACCAGGTTGCGCCGGATGCCGACGATCTTGTCGACGTGCTCGATGAGCAGCGGGCAGGCCTCGACGCACGCGCCGCAGGTGACGCAGTCCCAGACCGCCTCCTCGGAGATCGCTCCCGGGACGAGCGGGATCGCCAGCGCGGTGGGCGCCAGCGCGTCGTCGAGGGCGCCGCCGTGCGCCCGCACGTCGGGGGGGCCCGGGATGACGTGCAGCCCACGCTCCGCCTCGTCCGCCAGGTGGCGGATGCCCATCACGAGCGCCTTCGGGTCGAGCGGCTTGCCCGTGGCGTGCGCGGGACAGGCTTCCCGGCAGCGTCCGCACTCCGTGCACGTGAAGCCGTCGAGCACGTCCTTCCAGGCGAGGTCGGCGAGGTTCCGCAGGCCGTACGTGGCGTCCTCGGCCTCGAGGTCCATGGCCGGCAGCGCCCCGCGCGGCTCGAGCTTGCGCAGGTAGACGTTGAAGAAGCTCGTCACCACGTGCAGGTGCTTGGTGGTCGGGAGCCAGACCAGGAAGGCGGCGACGAGGGCAAGGTGGGCCCACCAGCAGAGCGCGAAGAGCGCCTCCAGCTCCGCCGGGTCGATCCCGGCGCCCGCGAGCGCGGCCCCGACGGCGTTGGTGACGACGGCTCCCGGGAGCGGCCCGTAGCGAGCCGCCTCGCAGGTCAGCGCCCCGAGCTCGGCGGCGACGATGCCGCCGATCAGCAGGAGGATGACGATCCCCGAGCGGCTCAACGTGAGGCGCGGGGGGCGCACCACGAGACGCCGCACCAGGGCGTAGGCGAGCGCGCCGATCGCCAGCACCCCCGCGACGTTGCGCAGGAGCAGGACCGCGGCCCAGGCCGCCCCGCCGAACGGCGTCCCGAGGATCGCTTCCACGAGCCCGCCGGTGATCGCGTTCAGGGTGCCGATCGAGAGCGCGACGAAGGCGGCGAAGATCAGGTAGTGCATGACGCCGGCCTTCACGTCGCGGAACATCCGGGTCTGGAACAGCGCGTAGCGCACGAGGGCGGCCGTTCGTCGCCGCACGTCGCCGAAGGGCCGGACGGGGCGCGCCGCGCCGAAGACCCGCAGGTGGCGGGCCATCAGCAGCCCGAACACCGCGAGCGCGCCGTAGAAGAGCGGGAACGCCAGCGGGTAGAAGGGGACGCGGGCCAGGGATTCGGTCATGGCCCTAGCCCGGCGGCTCGGTCCAGCCGGCGTGGTCGAACGGCCCGGCGAGGGTGTCGAGGGCATGCCCCAGCACCGGCTCCAGGGTGGCGAGCGATCCCTCCGCCCCGCGCGGGCTCCCGGGGAGGTTCACCACGAGGCTCCGGCCCCGCACGCCGACCACCGCCCGCGAGAGGATCGCCATCGGCGTCTTCGACCGCCCGTCCGCCCGCATCGCTTCGGCGAAGCCGGGGACCTCGTAGTCGATGACCGCACGGGTCGCCTGCGGCGTGACGTCGCGGGGGGTGAGGCCGGTGCCGCCGGCCGTGACGACGAGCGGATGGCGCGTGCAGGCGTCGACGAGCGCGGCCTCGATGGCTCGTCGCTCGTCGGTGACGAGGCCCCGCTCGACGGCGAACCCCAGGGCCGCCAGCCGCGCGGCGACCGCCGCGCCGGTCGTGTCCTCGCGGTCGCCGACGGCGCCGCGGTCCGAGACCGTCAGGACGTAGGCGGTCCGGGCGCCGGGCACGCGATCAGCTCCCGGCCTTGCCGGGCCGCCGGGAGCCGGCCCCTCGCGCCGGACCGCCGGAACGCGCCGGGCCGCGGACGGCCCGCGGCCGGGCCGCCTTCGGCGTCGCCGCGTCGGCCGCCTCGGCGGGCCGGTGCCACTCCCCGGACCTGCCGCCGCTCTTCGCCACGAGCCGGATCGAGCGGATCTCGACGCCCTTCTCGACGCCCTTGACCATGTCGTACAGCGTGAGGGCCGCGACGCTCGCCGCGGTCAGCGCCTCCATCTCGACGCCCGTGGGCGCCGTCGTGGCCGCCTCGGTGTGGATGCGGAACACCGACGCGACGCGGTCCGGCGTAATCCGCACGACCACGTCCGTCAGGGGCAGCGGGTGACACAGCGGGATCAGCTCGGAGGTCCGCTTGGCGGCCATCACCCCGGCCAGCTCCGCGACCGTCAGGATGTCGCCCTTCGCGCCGCCGCCGTCGATGGCGAGCGTGAGGGTCTCCTGCGAGCAGGCGACCTCGGCCTCCGCGACCGCCCGCCGCGCCGTGGGCGCCTTCTCGGAGACGTCCACCATGCGCGGCCGTCCGCCGCGATCGACGTGGCTGAGGCGGCGGCGCTCCGTGCGCGGCTGCGGGCGGTCGTCCATGACTCCTCCGGGGTGTCCCGGCGCGTCTGCGGGACCGATCAGGGGCGGTCGAGCCACCAGAGCTCGACGGGCGCTCCGGCAGGGAGCCCGTCGACGGATTCTGGCACGATCGCCAGGGCGTCGGAAGCCGCAAGGGCGGAGAGGACGTGGCTCCCCTGCCCCCCGGCCAGCCCGAGCCGGACGCGCCCCTCGGCATCGCGCAGCGGGCGCCCTCCGGGTTCCGACCGCCGCGCGACGACACGGATGTAGGCGCGGCGCCCCGGCGACTTCGAGACCGGCTCCTCCAGGACTCCGAGGTCGGTCGGGCGCAGGAGGTCCCAGTCCGGACGGCCGGCGAGTCGGCGCAGGACGGGGCGCACGAAGAGCTCGAAGGTCACGAAGGTGGAGACCGGGTTCCCGGGGAGCCCGACGAGGAGCACGGGGCCGGCTCCCTGCCCCGATGGGGACCCGCCCCGTCCTTCCGGGCCCGCGCCGGGGCGGGCGGGGCCCTGCGGCTCATCCGCGGGGCGGGCGGCCGTGCCGAACGCGAATGGCTTCCCCGGCTGCACCGCCACGCGCCACAGCTCGACGGTGCCAACGGCCTCGAACGCCGGCCGGACGACGTCGTAGGGCCCGACGGAGACACCCCCGCTCACGATCACCACGTCGGCGCCGAGGATCGCCTCGCGCAGGGTCCGGGTCATCGCCGCGAGATCGTCGGGGGCGATTCCGACGTGACGCGCCTCCGCGTCCGCGGCCGCGCAGAGCGCCACCAGCGCCGGGCCGTTCGCGTCAGGGATTCCCGCCGGCCCGAGGTCCGTGCCGGCCGGCCGCAGCTCGTCGCCGGTCGAGATCACGGCGACGCGGGGGCGGCGGTGGACCATCACGTCGGGCACGCCGGCGCCGGCGACGACCGCCACCTCGGCCGGCCCGATCGCGCGACCGGGCTCGAGGACGGTGGCGCCCGCCCGCAGGTCGCCCGCGCGACGCCGAACGTTGTCGCCGGGACCCACGCGTGCGTGCACGAGCACGGCGGCCGGCACGGGCCCGAGCGCGTCGCGGCCGCGCGGCCCGGGGTTCCCGGCCCCGTCGAGCGGGGTCGTCAGCTCGACCTGGACCACGGCATCGGCGCCGGGGGGGAGCGGCGCGCCGGTGGCGATGCGGAGCGCGTGGCCCGCCTCCACCCGCCCATCCGGCACTCGGCCGGCGGCGACCTCCCCGGTGACCGCGAGACGGACCGGCGCCTGCTCTTCGGCCGCCATGACGTCCGCGGCCCGGATCGCGTAGCCGTCCATCGCGCTGTTGTCCCAGGGCGGCAGGTCGGTCGCGGCCACGA
This sequence comes from uncultured Chloroflexia bacterium, assembly GCA_963831745.1. GTDB lineage: Bacteria > Chloroflexota > Limnocylindria > Limnocylindrales > CSP1-4 > CTSoil-043. The sequence continues at coordinate 389,129 of CAWHRD010000006.1, forward strand.
CGGCGACGGCGAGCACGCGGCCGCGCGCCTCCACGACCGGGACGCGCTCCGCCGGGACCGGCCGCGGGGCGGACGCCAGGACCATGTCGCGCGCCTGCTCCACGCTGAGCAGCCCGGCCATGGTTCAGCCCTCGCCGTCGGCGGGGGCGATCGGGGCGCCATCCGGCGGGCGCCCGGCCTCGCGCTCGAGGAGCGTCCGTCCGACGGCCATCTTCGTGAGGATCCCCGCGAGCCTGCCGTCCGCGACCACCGGGAGGCCCGGCGCCGACGCCCCGCCGAGCCGGTCGGCCGCGGGGCGCAACGGATCCTCCGGGGAGAGCACGGGCAGGCTCGCCGTGGCTGCCATCGCCTCCGACGCATGCACCGTGGGCCATCGGCCGGGCGGGACCCGCTCCACCTCGTGGGGCCCGACCAGGCCGACGAGGCGATCGTCGTGCATCACCCGGGCGACCGTCACCGGCCCCGACGCGTCGAGCGACGCGGCGAACGTGTCGAGCGTGGCGTGCGGGGCGACGACGAGGGACGCCGTCTCCATGACGTCGCCCACCGTGACGCCGTCGACGAGCTGCTCGAGCTGCTCGCGGCGTCGCGCGGAGCGAACCCCGGACCGCGCGACGACGCCGGCCATCACCAGCGCGAGGCCCCCGATCGCGTTGCCGAGGACGATGACGACCAGGCCGGCGGCCCACAGCGCCGGTGCCAGCAGCCCGGCGAGGCGCCGGCGCCAGCGGGCGGACACCGTCACGAGAGGTCGCCGCCCGCGACGGCGGCCGCCGCGGGAGCGGGAGGCGTGCCGCGTGGTCGCGCCAGCCTCGCCGCCAGCGCCCAGACCGCGATCGTGAGGCCGAACCCGACGACGGCGATCGCGACCGACGTCTCCGTCCAGAACTGGTACGGGAAGAGCTGGACGAGGCGGTCGGTCGCCGGGTCGAAGGTCCAGCTCCCCGCGGCGAAGAAGAGCTGGTGGAAGAGGGTGAACGCCGTGTCGAAGAAGAGGAGGAACGCGGCGCCGACGACGAGCGTGCCGACGGCCAGGCCCTTGGCCCCCAGGGCAACGAAGCGCCAAAACCACGGCGCTCCCCGCGACGCGAACCCGGCGACGGCCAGCGTGGCCGCGCCGAGGAGGACGAAAGCGTAGAAGCTCGTCACGACGCGCCGCACGTCGGTCATGTGGCTGCGCTCGCGCTCGGTGAAGACGGGCTCGCCGGCGACCGCCTGCTCGAACGTTCCCGGCCCGAGCCAGACCTCGAGCACGATGTCGCGGGTCACGGCGTCGACCTCCTGCGCGGTCCAGCCGGTCCACGCGGCCGCATCCGCGCGTCCCTGGGCGAAGGAGACCCAGGCCGGGTTGAAGAACAGGGCGATGGCGGCGCCCGTGATGACGAGCGCGGTGGCGACCGCGACGGCCGCCCCGGCCAGGCGCCGGCCGGGCGTCGTCCGTCCCGATGCGCCGGTGCCGCTCACTCGTCCTCGAGCGTCCGGGCCTGCTCCCACCACGTCTCGGACATCAGGTCGCTCGGCGGCTCGACCTGCAGGCGGCCCGCCGCGCGACCCAGCGCCGCCTGGAAGGTCGCCAGGTCGACGCCGAGGAGCGCTCGCAGCCCGTCGAAGCCCGCGTAGCGGAGGAGATCGTGCTCCGCCGCCCCGAAGCCGGCCAGGTTGAGCAGCAGGGCCTCGTCGCGCCAGGCCAGGACGTCGTTCGTGGTGGCGACCACCTGATCCGCCAGCGCCTGGCGCCGCGCCGGCGTCTCGGAGACCTCGAGGAGCAGGCCCGTCGTGAAGATCCCCTGGCGCGCCAGGCGCTCGACGTGGATCGGCTCGATCCTGGTCAGCTCGGTGATCGGCGGCACGGTCGGGGGCTCCTCCACGGGGATGCTGGCGGCCGCCATTGTACGGTCCGCCGCGCGAGGCGACCCGCGCCGCCCCGACCTCCGGTCCGGGGCCGGCGCCTCGGCCGCGGACCATCCAGGCGCGCGGGTGCGAGCGTGCGCGATTCGGGCGGGACGGCTCGCGCGGAGCGGCTACTCTAGCGACGCCACGAGGAGGTTGCGGCACATGGGCATGGACAAGGCGGATCCCGGCGTCGTCACCGACCCGCCCGGGGCGCCCGGAGAGGACCAGACGCCGGGAACCGACCCGGCGTCGGCCGCGGCGCCGCCGAGCCGCCGGGCGGCGCTCATGCGGTCGGGCCTCATCATCGGCGTCCTGGTCGTCGTCTTCGGGGTCATCCTCCCCCGCTACATCGACTACTCGGACGTCATCGCCGCGTTCAAGGACCTCACCCTCTCCCAGTTCCTCGTGATGACGGGCCTCGGAGCGATCGCCTGGGTCGTCAGCGGGCTCATCTTCAGCGCCCTCATCGAGGGCCTCTCGTGGATCCGGGGCACGATGTCGTGGCTCATCCTGGCCGGCATCGGAGCGAGCGTCCCGTTCGGGCCCTGGAACATGGGGGTCCTGTGGGTGGTCGTCCGCGGCTGGGGCATCGGCGTCGCCGCGGCGACGTCGGGCGTCGCCCTGTACGGCGTCATCAACATCCTGAGCCGGATGTTCCTGCCCCTCTTCGGAATCGTCGTCGTCGCCCTCGCCGGCGACCTGGCGAGCTCCAAGAACGCCGGCACCGCCTGGACGATCGCCATCCTCAGCGCGGTGGCGTTCGTCGTCGTCACCTCGCTCATCGTCGGGATCGTGCGCTCGGAGCGCATCGCGGACTGGATCGGCCGAACCGGGCAGCGCGTCGTCGACTGGATCCTGCAGCGCCTCGGGCGAACCGGCGCGCCCGACGTCGAAGGGGCGATCCACCGCTTCCGCGACCAGCTCGGGCTCGTCATCCGGCGCCGCGGCCTGATGGCCCTCAGCATCGCGGTCGTCTCCCAGTTCGCCTGGGCCATCGTCCTCCTCGTGGCCCTCCGCGTCTGCGGCGTCCCGGAGGAAGCGCTCACCGGCGCCGAGGTCTTCGGCGTCTACGCCCTCGTGATGTGCATCACGATCATCCCGCTCTCGCCGGGGGGCGCCGGCGTCCCCGAGATGCTGTTCATCGCGGCGTTCTCGACCATCGCGGGCACGCAGTACCAGGCCGAGATCACGGCCGGGGTCTTCCTGTACCGGCTGTACTTCTGGTTCGTTCCCGTCCCGCTGGCCTGGCTGCTCCTGAAGGTCGCCCGCAGCGGGAAATCGATCCTCCCGACGACGTCCGAGCTGCGCGACTACGCCAAGGGCGAGGCGGCGGCCTGACGCACGCGGGCCCGGCGCCCGCACGCGCGACCCACCCCCGCGGGACAGGGCCCGGGGCGGCGCATGCCATGATCGGCGCATGACCCAGCAGTTCGCGCGGATGCCCACCGACGCCGGCGAGGTGGTCCGCGAGGTGCGCGGCTTCGGCGGCGTCCCGTGGTCTCGGCTCCTCCGCTACCTGTGGCCGCACCTCGTGCCGTTCTCGGTCGCCATCGCCGGGCTGCTCGTGGGATCCGCGGTGAGCCTCATGTTCCCGCTCGTGATCGCCGGCATCACGAGCCAGGTCGTCTCGGGCGGCGACCCGGCCGGGCTCGACCGCCTGATCGTCGGGCTGGTCGCGCTCTTCTGCGTGCAGGCCGTCGCGAGCTTCGTCCAGACCTGGCTGCTCGGCGTCGTGGGCGAGCGGGTCGTCGCCCAGCTCCGCGGCGAGCTGTACGGCCGCCTCGTGACCCTCTCGCTCGACTTCCACGGCCAGCGGCGCGTCGGCGAGCTCGTCTCGCGGCTCTCGAGCGACGTGACGCTTGTGCGGACGATGCTGACGCAGACGATCACCAGCCTGCTGTCGTCGGTCATCGGGCTGGTCGGCTCGGTGATCATCTTGTTCACCCTCAGCCCGACCCTGCTGCTGGTCGTGCTCCTCCTCGCGCCGGCGCTCATCGTGGTCGCCGTCGTCTTCGGCCGGCCGCTCCAGCGGGTCAGCACGCAGGTCCAGGACATGATCGCGCACAGCACGACGACGGCCGAGGAGGTCCTGTCCGGCATCCGCGTCGTCAAGAGCTACGTCCGCGAGGACTGGGAGCTCCACCGCTACGACGCCGACCTGCGGGGCGTGGTGGCGGCCGGATCGCGCCTGGCCCTGTGGCGGGCCGGCTTCGGGGCGGTCATGGGCCTCCTCGGGTTCGGGGCCGTCGCTGCCCTCCTCTGGTACACCGGGCACCAGGTGATCGCCGGCGAGCTGGGCGTCGGGACCCTCACCGGCTTCCTGCTCTACGGCGTGGCGATCGGCGCCAGCCTCGGCACCATCGCGGGACTCTACGGACAGTTCCGCGAGGGGACCGGCGCCGTCGTGCGGGTCTTCGAGATCATCGACACGCGCCCGACGATCCTGGACGCTCCCGACGCGCGACCCATCGGCGCGGTCGAGGGCCGGATCACCTTCGACGGCGTGACCTTCGGCTACGACCCGGACCGGCCCGTGCTGCGGGAGGTCGACCTCGAGATCGCCGCCGGGGAGAGCCTCGCCCTCGTCGGGCCGTCGGGGTCGGGCAAGACGACGCTCGTGGGCCTGATCCCGCGGCTCTGGGACGTCTCCTTCGGTTCGATCCGCATCGACGGCCACGACGTCCGCGACGTGACCATGACCAGCCTGCGCGAGCGGATCGGCCTCGTGGCCCAGGAGGCCACGCTCTTCGGCGGGACGGTCCGCGACAACATCCGGTACGGCCGACTCGACGCCAGCGACGCCGAGGTCGCGGAGGCCGCCGCCGCGGCCAACGCGCACGACTTCATCAGGGCCCTCCCCGACGGCTACGACACGGTCGTCGGCGACCGCGGCTCACGGCTATCGGGCGGCGAGCGGCAGCGCGTCGCGATTGCCCGCGCGATCCTCAAGGACCCGCGGATCCTGCTGCTCGACGAGGCGACCAGCTCGCTGGACGACGAATCCGAGCGGCTGGTCCAGGAGGCGCTCGACCGGCTCACGGTGGGCCGGACCACGATCATCGTGGCCCACCGGCTCTCCACCATCCGCGCCGCCGACCGGATCGCGGTCCTCGACGACGGCTGGCTCGTGGACCTCGGCACGCAGGACGAGCTGCTCGCCCACGACGGGCTGTACGCGCGGCTGCACCGCCTCCAGTTCGCGATCGAATCGCCCGCCGACGCCTGAGCGGGCGCGTGACCGCTAGGAGCCCGGGGTCGAGCTGGCCGCCGGGGCGGCCTGGAAGGTCATCGTGCCCTGGGGGGCCAGCGTGATCGTGAGCTGTGAGCCGGTGATCGCGTAGTGGCTCGCGGAGGCGAGCTGTGCCAGGTAGGCGTCGGCGAGCGACGCAGGGCCGCAGGAAGCCGAGGCGGCCGGGGATGGGCCCGGGGCCGGCAGGAGCGTGAGGCTGTTCGTCGCGCCGCCGGCCCGTCCCGCCGGGACCGAGAGGTACGTCCCGGACACGCGGACGCAGTCGGCGGAGGCCGCGAAGGTTCGATCCCCCGCGAAGTCGATCGTGTACGCCGCCGGGTCGGGCGCCACGAGCGGGGTCCCGTTCGGGCCCGTCGACGAGCCCACCCACTGCCACGCCGGTCCGGTGAGGGCCAGCCGCGGGGGCTGGGGGCCTGCCGCGGCGACCGCCAGGACAGCTAGCACGGTCATCACCACGGCCGCGGCGAGCATGGAGAGCAGGACCGCGATCTCGGGCGATTGCGATCCGCGCGTCGTGCGTGGAGCAGGATCGTGTGCCATCACCACATCATTCGCCGGTCGACGACCGCCGGATCTCGGACGGGCGGTCGCGCCGAAAGACCAGGCGCCACGCGACGAACGCCCCGACTTCGACGCCGACGGCGACGATCGCGAAGCCCCAGCGGACGCGGCGCCGGCTCACGGATCCCCTATTGCGCGGTATCGAATGGCGGATGAACGTGCCCGCCAACGTCGTCCAAGCGATGAAGGCCCACGTCGACCTGCGGCGGTGCATGCGGCCTCCCGTCGCGTGCCTGCAGGGCGGCCCTTCGACCATCGGCCGGGGTCTCCCGCTGACGGCACGATCGAGGTCGCTTGGAGATCCGGCGAGGGCCGAACGGCCCGTGGACGACTGGAAGGTGCCCCCCTAGCGGAGCGCGTCGATCGACGCGGTCGTTACGATCCCTTCCACGCTGCGCGCCAGCTCCGGGTCCAGCGTGACGAACGCGTCCGCCTGCAACTGCGTGAGGGCGACGTACTCGGCCTCGTAGGTCGAGGCCCATCCCAGCCCGTCCGCCACGTCCCAGGCCCGACGCCGGAGCACGGCGTCGCCGAGCAGCCGGATCGGCATCCGACCGATGCGGGCGAGGCGCTCGCGCGCGACCTCCGCCGGGATCTCGCCCCGCCCGACCGCCCCGTGCAGCACCGACAGGACCTGGGATCGCAGGAGCGTCGGGGCGAGGAGCTCGTGCCCGGCGGAGACCTCCATCCCCTCCTTCGCCAGCTGGAGAACGACGCCAGCGTCGACGACGAACCTGGTCAACCGGCCCCTAGCCCGTCGCCTGGCACTTCGGGCACGAGGTGTCGGCGAACGAGCCCTTCCGGATGTGCTCCGCGTGGTTCCGTTCGATCTCCTGGCACTACGGGCACGAGGTGTCGGCGAAGGAGCCCATCCGGAGGTGCGCTGCGTGTGACGCTTCCTGGCCCTCGCTGAACGAGGCCGGGATGTCGTCGGCCGCCGTGTGCGGCAGCGTTCGCTGACCGTCCGCGAACGAGCCCACGTGCTCGTGGTCGGAGTCGCTCATCGGGATACCCCCCAACCGGTCGCCCTCCGGCCCGGCGGCCCGCCCCGATCGCGACCTCGACGCGGCGACCAGGCCGTCCCGGTCCCCCCGCCGTCCACCTCGCGCGAGGTTCACCGATGCCTCTGCGACCTTCGACCCTACGTTAGCGGTCGATCCTGCGTCGCGCAAGGACCATCGTCGGACGCGACCGCTCGGCAACGTGGGTGGTGACCCCGGCTCACGCCGGCCAGCCTCAGGTCGACCGGCCCGTGGATGATGACGCCGCGTCTCACCCACACCTCGGCGGCTGTCGCGCCAGGTACTACCCTGAGATCATGGAGGTGAGTGCGACATGACCGTCGCGGCGATGCTCAGACATCCGAGCGCGTTCCTCCCCCTCGTCATGTCGCTCGGCGCCCTGACGATGGTCGTCTGGTTCATGGCCCTCCATGGGGTCGTTCGCCAGCCGGACGAGAGCGCTCAGGCGCGTATCTGGCAGGCCCTCATGGCTGCGCAGGTGCCCGTGATCGCGTACTTCGCGCTCCGGTGGCTCCCACGCGAGACTCGGCCGGCACGGATCGTGCTGACGCTCCAGGTCATCGCCGCCATCCTCGCGGCGGCGCCGGTCCTCCTGCTCGGCTTCTGACGGCCCCGCACGACCGACCCGCTGCGGCCGCTCAGGATGGCGACATGGACGAACTCGGGAAGGGCGTCGGCGAAGGGCCGCCGATGGCCGACAGGATGTCCGGGACCAGGCCGCCCAGGAAGATGAGGGCGAGGATGGTCACGATCGCGATGAGTGCGAGGATGAGGGCGAATTCAGCGAGGCCCTGGCCTGCCTGGTCGCGATGAGGCAACGGCAGCAGCGCGGCGTACACCTGCACCTCCACGGGCGTCTTCGGCGGCGAGTCCAGGCCCGCCCGCTATCCGGCCGGCTTGTCGCCGACGATCGTGTAAGGTCCGACGCACGCTCGCGAGGGGCCGAGGGCCGTCCCTCGTGCTCCGCGGAGTCCTCATAGTCCAGCCCCGTCCGATCAGACTATGGTCAGAACTGTGGTCAGGCTGCCTGGGAGCGGGCGGCGGGGGCACCGGCATCGTCGGCGGCGGCCTGATCTGCGCTCGGGGCGCGCACACCTCCAACGAGGTCCCCGGACGCCCGGCGCGGCGACCCATCCTCCGAGGAGCGCGGAGCGCCCGGGGCGTTGCTGGGGGCGAGGCGCGCCCCGGGAGGAGAGGCCCCGGCTGGCTGGTCGGGGCCACTCAGATCGGCGACGCAGATCGCCTCAGGGCACGAAGTAGCCGGTGACGTCGAAGACGAGGTGGGTCGTGGTGCCTGGACCGCCCTCGCCCACGTAGGTGGCACTCAGGGTGCCGGTCCCGCTGAGGGCCACGGTCACCCCGTTGGCCCGGTTGTCCCCGACCGGGAAGTTCAGCGTCGAGGTCCCCGGGTTGTTGATGGGGGCCGGGGTGAGGGCCACGAAGCCCGCGCTTGTCTGCTGGGTGACCGTCAGGTTGCCGGTCACCGCGACCGCGTCGGCGGGCACGCCACCCCGGCCGGTGACCGCGAAGGTGCGGGCCACGGTCGAGCTGAAGGTGCCGCTCAGCCCGTTGCCCACCCGCGAGTCGAGGAGGCGGGCCGGGGTGAGCGGGACGAACGAGAAGGTCGGGGCGATGTAGCCAACCCTGGCTCCCCATAGCTGGATCGAGCTGGTGCCGGCCCAAAGGCGAGCCTGGAGGACGTAGGTGTTCGAGCTATTGTCGACGACGAGATTGAGGGTTGACGTGAGGGTCTGAACAACCGCCGTGGTACCGCTCGTACCCACAAAGTCCACGTCGTCGTATCCCGTGTCCGCGCCCCAGCGGGTGAGAAAGAGACTGGCGTCATTGGACGCGTCATTGTCATAGACGTACCACACCAACTGGGTGATCCTTGAACCTTGCGGCAGATCGAGGCGGGCCACGTGGAGTTCGTAGTTGGTGGAAGTCTGGTAGCGCGCCTGGCCCGTGCCCGCATCCGAATAGGTGATGCTGCTGTCCCGCGTTTCGAAGTTCGAGCCGGCGAATGACACGTACGTGACGCCGGTGGTCGTCGGCGCGACCTGCGGCTCGTCCGGTACGGGCGGTGCTGCATCCGATTGCGGCCGGGACGACTTCGGATCGGCCGCGATCGACACCGAGATTGAACCAAGGACGAACGTCGTCACCAGCGCGACCACGATCGCCGCACCCCTCCGACGGTACATCCGGTACCTCCTGCCCCGGAGCTCCGGGAACGTTCGAGGGGAGCGCGGAAGTAAAGTCCGCGACCGAGCGGCCGCGTGCCGCGAGCTTCCCCGGCAGAGGCTACGCGTGGCGGCGTGGCCCAGGGAAGAGGCGAACGGCCCGGACGCCCGGTGCTCGTCGTGCTCAGGATCGCGCTACCCGGCCGGCTTGTCGCCGAAGATCGTGTAGTGCCAGGGCTTCTCGGCCTCGCCCGTGAGCTCGATCATCACGTGCTTGACCCGCGTGTACTCCTCGAACGAGTACATCGACATGTCCTTGCCGAAGCCCGACTGCTTGAAGCCACCGTGCGGCATCTCGCTCGTGACCATCAGGTGGTCGTTGACGAGCACGTGCCCGAAGTTGAGGGCCTGCGTCGCGCGCATGGCCACCCGCAGGTCGCTCGTCCAGACGGAGCTCGCGAGGCCGTAGGCCGTGTCGTTCGCCTTCGCCAGCGCCTCCTCCTCGGTGTCGAACGGGAGGACGACCAGGACCGGCCCGAAGACCTCCTGCTGGACGATCTCGCTGTCCTGCGCCGCGTCGACGATCACGGTCGGGAGGTAGAACGCGCCCTCAGGGAAACCCGGCACGTCCGGCCGCGAGCCGCCGACGGCCACCCGCGCGCCGGCCGCAACGGCCCGCTGAACGAAGCCGTCCACGCGGGCGACCTGGGCGGCGCTGATCAGCGTCCCGAGGTCCGTGTCGGGGGCCATCGGGTCGCCGACGCGGACCGACGCGAACAGCTCGACGAGGCGCGCCGTGAACGCGTCCGCCACCGAGCGATGCACGTAGACGCGCGTCGCCGCCGTGCAATCCTGGCCGCCGTTGATGAGCGCGCCGGCGGTGGCGCCCCGGGCGGCCGCTTCGAGGTCGGCGTCGGCGTGGACGATGAACGGCGCCTTGCCGCCGAGCTCGAGGTGGACCCGCTTCAGGTTGCCCGAGGCGAGGGCCATGATCGTCCGGCCTGTCTCCGAGTCGCCCGTCAGCGAGACCAGGTCGACGTCCCGGTGGGCCGCGAGGGCCGCCCCCACCACGTCGCCGCGCCCGGTGACCACGTTGAGGACGCCGGCCGGGAGCCCGGCCTCGGCGGCCAGCTCGGCGAGCCGGACCGTCGTCAGCGGCGTCGCCGTGGCGGGCTTGAGGACCACCGAGTTGCCGGCGGCGAGGGCCGGCCCGATCTTCCAGATCGCCATCCAGAGCGGATAGTTCCAGGGGCTCACCTGCCCCACCACGCCCAGCGGCTCGCGCCGGACGAAGCTCGTGTGGCTGCCCGAGTACTCGTAGGCTGCCTTTCCCTCCAGGTGGCGGACGGCCCCCGCGAAGAAGCGCAGGTTGTCGACGGTGAAGGGCAGGTCCGAATCGCGCCGGAGCTTGTACGCCGAGCCGGTCTGGGCCGTCTCGAGCGCCGCGAGCTCGTCGGCGTGCTCCTCGATGAGGTCGGCCAGCCGGTCGAGGATGGCGACGCGCTCCGGGAGGTGGCGGCGGCTCCAGCGGCCGTCCTCGAACGCCGCGCGTGCCGCGGCCACGGCGCGGTCCACGTCGGCTTCCGTGCCGGCCGGCACGCGCCCGACGACCGCGCGGGTGGCGGGGCTGCGGACCTCCAGCCAGGCGCCGGACGATGCCGGGGCGGGCGCGCCGTCGATGAACATCGGGAACTCGCGGACGGCCTCGGCGACCATCTGGGCACTCCTCCCGGCGCCGCGCAGGCGCCGCTTGCTGGGCAGATCGACCTGCGCCGAGCCTAGCACGAGGGGCGGCCCGGCCCCCGACCGTCCCGCCGGCCGAGGCCGCGAGTCAGGCGTCGAGCGCTGCCGCCTCACGCCGGAGCAGCTCCCAGGCGCGATCCACGTGGCGCGCCTCCGTGCGCAGGTTGCCGATCGCCACCCGGATCGCGAACCGGTCGTGGAGCCGCGTGTGCGACAGGAAGACCTCGCCGGTGGCGTTGACCGCCGCCATGAGCCGCTCGTTCGCTTCATCCAGGCGGGCCCGGACGTCCGGCTCGTCCTCGCGACCGGCAAGACGGGCCGGGCGCCAGCGCAGGCAGACGGTCGAGAAGGGCGCGGGGGCCAGGCGTTCGAAGGCCGGTTCGGCATCCACCGCAGCGGCAAGCTCCTCCGCGAGGCGACAGTGGGCGTCGATCCGCCGCCGGAGGCCCGCCAGGCCGAAGTAGCGGAGCTGCATCCAGAGCTTGAGCGCCCGCATCCGGCGGCCCAGCTGCGGCTGGTACTCGGTGAAGTCGTGGACGGGCCGCTCCTGGTCGAGCGTGCGCAGGTACTCCGGGATCAGGCTGAACGCCGCCCGGACCTCCTCGAGCCGGCGGGACAGCAGCAGGGAGGCGTCGAGCGGCGTGAAGAGCCACTTGTGGGGGTTCACGACGATCGAATTGGCGCGATCCCAGCCCGCGAACGGGCCACGCCGCTCCGGGACCAGGGCGACGGCGCCTGCGTAGGCGGCGTCCACGTGCAGCCAGAGCCCCTCGTGAGCGGCGACCTCGGCGATCTCCGCGACCGGATCGACGGACGTGGAGGAGGTCGTGCCGATGGTGGCCACGATCGCGATCGGGACGCGGCCGGCGGCGCGGTCCTCCGCGATGGCCCCGGCCAGGAGGTCCACGGGCATCCAGTAGTCCGCGTCGACCGGGATGCGGCGCAGCCCGGCTCGCCCGATCCCGAGCGTCATGCACGCCTTCTCGATGCTGCTGTGGCCCTCCGTCGAGGTGTACACGACGGGCGTCCCTCCGCGTGCACGCGCCGCCAGCCCGTCGGCCGCGGCCCGCAGGCCGGCCGCCTCGCGGGCGGCGGCGAGGGCAATGAGGGTCGAGGTCGACGCCGTGTCGGTCAGGAGGCCGTCGAACTCCGGGGGCAGGCCCAGCCCGGTCCGCAGCCAGCCCACGACCACCTGCTCCAGCTCCGTGCCGATCGGCGACGTCCGCCACAGCATCGGGTTCTGGCCCAGCGTGGCCGTCCACATCTCGCCCAGGATCCCAGGCGCGGACGCGGAGGTGGCGAAGTACGCCAGGAAGCCGGGGTGCTGCCAGTGCGTCGCGTTGGGAACCACCAGCCGGTCCAGGTCGGCCAGGATCTCGCCCAGCGGCTCCGGGTCCTCGGGCGGAGCGGCGGGAAACGCCGGGCGGATGGAGCCCGGGGCGATCGAGGGCAGCACCGGGCGCTGCTCGACGGTCGCGAGGTAGTCGGCCATCGCGTCGACGACCGCGTGGGCGGCGGCTCGGAAGCGCTCCGGGTCCATGTCCGCCAGGCCCTCGACCTGGGCTCGGTCGAGGGTGTCGAAGGTGTCCGGCCCGGACGCCCGGCGGGGATCGCCCGGTGCAGCATCGCGCATGACCATGAGTCTAGGCGACTGCGATGGCACCCGGGATACGGGACGGCCGGCTCTAGGCGGACGCCGCCCGCGAGGTGATCATTGAGGCGTCCGAACGCGTCGTCGGCCAGGAGGCCCCGGATGCACCTCGCAAGCTGGCACCCAGTCCTCTGTCCCGACGGTGTGCGCATGGGGTTCCGCGCGCACCTGCACGGCCGCGACGCCGAGGCGCTCGTCTGCGAGGGCGAGCGCACCTGGCACTGGCGTGTGCTCTCGCCGGCGGGTCACGTGCTCGCCGAGGGCGACGCGCCGGACCGCGACGCCGCAGAGCAGGCCGCGGAGGACGAGATCTGCGCGGTCCACCCGCCGAGCGAGCACCTGCTCGATGAGATGCTCACGCGGTGACGGATGGTCGTCGGGCACCGTCGGCGGCCTGAGCCCCGGGATCAGCCGTAGCCGCCTCGGCCCTGCAGGCCCTTGAGGCAGGCGATCTCGCCGGTGATCGAATCCACGTGGGCGCAGAGCAGGCGGACGACGGCCCACCCGAGCGTCCGGTGTCCCCGTCCGAGCGGCGACAGGTCGAGCTGGCGGTCGAGATCCGCGGGATCGAGGCCGGCGAGGAAGGCATCGGATGCCGCCCAGACGGCGCGACCGTAACCGAGCAGGGCGGCCTGATCCACGCGCAGGCGTCGGGCCCACGCCGCGTAGTCGGCCCACGCCGGACCCGGCATCGGCATCGGCTCGCTGAGGCCGGTCTGCCCGGCGAACTCGGTCGCCATGAGCGGCCCGCGGGTGGTCAGCATGGCGTTGACCATGACGTCCTCGGACACCAGGACGTGGGCGAGTGTCGCGCCGATCGGGTTCGCCGTGCCGGGCGGAGCCCATTCGAGCGCACCCTGATCCAGGCCGGTCACCGTTCGCTCGAGCGCCCCGTGCGCATCCGCGAGCGCCTCGCGGAGCAGTGCCACGCTGTCCATGGTGTCCTCGATGGGTTCGGCCGCAGCGGCGAGCGCCGTGCCCGGCCGACGGGGCCATTCTGCGCGCGTCAGCGCCGGCGGCACACCGCCCGCGGCCCCACGTTGCCCGGCACGGTCCACGCGGCCCTGGTCGCCGAGCGCGTCCGATCGAGCACCCCGCAGCCCGAGCGCCCGGTGCGCGGAGGTGGAGACCGTGCGGCGAAGCGCGGCGGACGCGCACTATGATCGTGAGAACCAAGCCATGAAGGAGATGCCGGTGCGCGAGCTGATCACCATGCGTCGTTGGGTCGTGGTCGCGGGAGTCGTCGTCGCCATCCTCGCCCTCGCGGCGTGCTCGTCCGGCGACAGCCTGACCGGCAAGGCATGGCAGTGGAAGTCGTGGACCACGATGACCCCGCAGTCCCAGTCGGACGTGCCGGACCCGTCCAGCTACACGATCGAGTTCAAGTCGGACGGGACCTTCACGGCGAAGGCTGACTGCAACAGCGTCGCGGGCACCTACACCTCGTCGGCATCGGGGGGCCTCAAGATCTCCCCCGGCCCGTCCACGCAGGCGGCCTGCGGCGCCGACTCGATGTCCGACGTCTTCGTCCAGAAGCTCGGCCTCGCCATCAGCTACACGTTCTTCCGATCGGAGATGACGATCAACCTCCAGGACCTGGGCAACATGACGTTCAAGTAGCGGACCCGGCCCGAAGGCGAGGAGGCGACGAGGCCGATCCCGGCTCGCAGACCCGCTCGGCCAAGCTCGACCCGTCCACGCTCGGTCGCGGGTCAGCGGGGCAAGAGAAGAGCCCTCGGGGGTCATCCCGGGGGCTCTTTCGTGCTTGGCAAGGTGGTCGGGGTGCCGCGATTCGAACGCGGGACCTCCTGAACCCCATTCAGGTGCGCTACCAAGCTGCGCCACACCCCGACGTGAGTTCGTTCCCCGATCACGGGACCGGTTGTTCAGGTGCTCCAGATCGTATCAGGCCTGCCCTGGAGTGTCACCGGGGGCAGCGTGCCGTTTGCCTCTCGACGGTCCCTCGACAGGAGACTCCGGTGACGGGTCGGCGGGAGGCTCTGACGGGCGGCCCATATCCGTGCCGCCGGGACCGCGTCGAGCCACTGGCGGGACCGGCCCACCCCTTGTCGTCGCGCGGACGCCGCGCGGGGAAGAGAGCACGGACATGAAACGGCTCATCATCGCCCTGGTCGTCGCGGGCCTCCTCGTCGCGACCACGGCGACCGGGGTCGTCGCCAAGACCACGAAGATCCAGGTCACGGGCACGGCGACCACCACCGGCATGATCCCCGGCACGGAGACCTGGGTCGGCAGCGTGAAGTCCGTGCGCGGCCTGGTCCTGGTGCAGGACGGCGTCTGGACCAGCGAGTACCTCACGGGCCCCCAGGTCGATACCATCAACTTCGACCTCGACTACGCCACCGGCCTCGGCCAGCTGTGGGGCAGCGATCACCACACCGTGACAGCGAAGCCCGGAGGAGGCTGGGACTGCAGGTTCCATGCCACGATCGTGGACTTCGTGGCCACGGGGAAGGGCGTGTGCCAGGGCACCGGGACGCTGCACACCTGGCAGTGGCGGGCCGACATGCACCTGGTCTGGGGCAGCCCGGTCACGGACTTCACCTCGTACTTCTTCGAGCCTGGCCACTGAACCCCTCCTGGCGAGCACCATCAGGAGTACGCCGCCCGCCACGCGAGGGGCCACCGGCACCTGTCAGCGGGCGGGCAGCACGACGAACGGTGCGACGGCGGCCGCGACGGCCACGAACAGCGGCGACGCGAGGTCGACGTCGACCTCGCACGTGGCGATGCGCCGGATGCCGCCCGGCGCCCCGAACTCGAACACGATCTCCTGGCCGTCGAAGGCCGTCGGGCACGTTCCGCTAAAGGGATGGCGCGCGAGCTCGGCGAAATCGGCTGAGCGGATCGCCGCGTCGAGGGCGGCGAGAGCAGCGGGAGGCACGACCCCGAGGTCGTTCGGCGGCTTCGCCGCGAGGTGGACCTGCCCGTCTCGCTCCACGATGATCGTGGTGCCGCACGGGCCGTCGGCGCACAGGCCGCCGCGGGTCTCCACGGTCACGAGCGCGCCGGCCGCGGTCGGGGCGGGCGTCGAGGGCGGCGACGTGGAGCAGGCGGCCGCGCCCAGCGCGACCAGGACGAGGCAGGCCGCGAGGGCGGCACCCTGGGTGCGCGCCGTCGTCTTCATGGCCACGGGACGGAGAAGGCCGCCGGTCGGTTCCTTCCGGCCGTCGCGAACCACGCCGACCCGGCCGCGCGAGGCCCTTGCGAGCGATGCGCCGTCGGGACCGATCGCCAGCCCGTCAGGGTTCGCCCTTGAGGTGCGCGCTTCTCCCGTCTCGCGGCTCGGCCGAGGACGGGGCGCCGCGCGGGGCGGGCTCGCCCGCGATCTCCGCGAGCGCGAGCGGGTCCCGGAGCAGGATCTCGTCGCGCGCGACGTCGACCAACCCCTCCTCGTGGAGCTGGTGGAGGCTGCGGGTGACGACCTCGCGGACCGATCCGATTGCGTCGGCGAGCTCCTGCTGCGACGCGCGCACGACGAGGTCCGGTCCGGGATCGGCCGTCGCGAGGAGGAGCAGCTGCCGCACCAGCCGATGGCGAATGGGCAGGAACGTCTGCTCGGAGAGGTCGTCGAGCAGATGGTGGAGCTGCCGGGTCAGCTCCTCGGCACAGGCCCGGGCGACGCCGGAGTCGGTCGCCAGCAACGACCGCAGCGTGTCGACGCGAAGGGCCACGACCAGGGCGCTCGTCATCGCCTGGATGCTCATCGGAGCCGGTCCGCCGATCACGAGCACGAGCCCGGCCACGTCCCCGCTCCGGGCGTAGCGGACGGTCACCTGTCGCCCATCGAGGGAGGTCAGGAACACCCGCAGGAGCCCCCGGACGACCACGATCAGGCGGGGGCTTTCCTCGTCGCGGTAGATCAGCGCACCCGCCGGCACGTTGATGCGGATCGCCTCGGCCAGGAGGCGCTCGGCGGCGGCACGCGGGAGTGCGGAGAGGAAGCCCCTCTCGAGCCCCGCCAGGGACAGCTCGTCGGGTCCGTTCATCGTTCGGTCCATCGTCCCGGCCGCGCAGGCGGCCACCCTCGAACTCCGCGTCAACCATACGCCGGCGCAACGGCGCGCCCAAGTGCTGGATGGGTCGAACCGTCGGCGCCTGTGTGACCCGGGTCACCTCGGTCGTGCATGCGAGTCACCGACACCGGGCCGCGCTCGCCGCATGCTTGAGACGGTCGGAGCCCGCGGAGGAGCCGCGGTCCGCCGACAGGAAAGGCCCGGTAGATACATGGTCGTCGAAACGAAGCCGATGGCGTCGGCCCGAGCGGTCGACTATCGCATGGAGCGGATGCCGATCAACGAGCACCCGGAGACCCACCTAGCAGAGGTGCTCGATCGGCTCACCGAGCTGGGCAAGCAGGGCTGGCGCGTCGTCAGCATCGACCTGACCCATCACCCGTCGTACTCGCCTGCGGCGCAGCCGGCGGTCCCGCTGCCCGTGCTCCTTGAGAAGCCGAATGTCGGCGCCCGGCCGGTGGAATACCGGATCGAGCGCATGCCGTTCCAGCAGCACCCCGAATCCCACCTCTCCGAGCTGATCGACCGCGTCACCGAGCTCGGCAAGCAGGGCTGGTACGTGGTGAGCGTCGACCTGACCCATCACCCGTCGTACTCGCCTGCGGCACAGCCGAGCACGCCGTTGCCGATCCTCCTGGCCCGCGAGCTCTGACGCAGCGGGACGGCGTCGCACCTTCGGACGGGGGCCCGACTTCGGTCGGGCCCCCGTCGTTTCTGCGCACCGGCCACGGCATGTCGACGCGGACGGGCGTCCGGTCAGCGGGGGCGGGCGCTCCCGGCCCGGCTCCCGGCGCGGACGGCCGGCCGCCGCCGTGCCGCCCTGGCCCGGCGCGGACGGTCGCTGCCGCGGTTGCGGAAGACGAGGCGGATCGGCGCACCGTGGAACCCGAGGACGTCGCGGATCCGGTTCTCGAGGTAGCGCTTGTAGCTGAAGTGGATCAGCTCCGCGTCGTTGGCGAAGAAGATGAAGGTCGGTGGCTCGATGCCGGCCTGCGTCGCGTAGAACAGCTTCGGGCGGCGGTTCTTCACCGCGGGCGGGACCTGGCGCGCGGTCGCCTCGGAGAGCAGGCGGTTCAGCTCGCCCGTCCCGATCCGCTTGCGCCGCTCACCCCACACGTCGACCGCCATCTCCAGGATGCGGTCCACGCGCTGCCCGGACTTCGCGCTGATCGAGACCACCGGGGCGTAGTCCAGGAAGGGCGCGTCGCGCCGGATCCAGGCCACGTACTGATCGAAGGTCCGGTCGGTCTTGTCCTCGACGAGGTCCCACTTGTTGACGGCGATGACGAGCCCCTTGCCGGCGTCGATCGTGTACCCGGCCACGTGGGCGTCCTGGGCCGTCAGGCCATCGACGGCGTCGAGGACGAGCACCGTGACGTCGGCCCGGTCGATCGCCTTGAGGGCGCGAAGGGTCGAGTAGCGTTCGGCGGCGGGGCCGGACGCGACCTTGCCGCGTCGACGGATCCCTGCGGTGTCGACGAGGATCACCTCGCCCTGGCCGTACGCAAGGTGCGTGTCGAAGGCGTCGCGGGTCGTCCCGGGGATGTCCGACACGATCGCGCGCTCCTCCCCGAGGAGCGCGTTCAGGAGGCTCGACTTCCCCACGTTGGGCCGCCCGACGAAGGCGATCGTCACGGGACCGGGCAGCTCGTCCTCGTCGAATGCCATCTCGTCCGGCTCGAGGCCCTCGACGAGCTCGCCGGCGATGAGGTCGGCCTCGCGGTCGGTCTCCGCCTCGCGGGCCTTGCGCGCGCGCTCGGCCTCGCTCTCGGGCGGCAGAGCGAGCACGATCTCGTCGAGGAGGTCCGCCACGCCTCGACCGTGGCTGGCGCTGATCGGCCAGGTCTGCTCCCAGCCGAGGGCCCAGAACTCCGCCGCGTCGAGCTCGCGCTTCGCGTTGTCCGCCTTGTTCGCGGCGACGAAGACCGGTGCGCTGGCCCGTCGCAGCAGCTCCGCCGCTTCCTGGTCCGCCGGCGTCAGGCCGGCGGCGGCGTCGACGACGAAGACGATGACGTCGGCCTCCGCGATGGCGAGGCGCGCCTGCTCCTGGACCTTTGCCTCGATGGCATCGCCGGGCGTGATCTCGAGGCCGCCGGTGTCCACCACGAGGTACGAGCGCCCGTTCCAGTCGCCCTCGCCGTAGATCCGGTCACGCGTGGTGCGGGCGCGGTCCTCGACGATCGCGGCGCGGCTGTCGCCGACGAGTCGGTTGAAGAGGGTGCTCTTGCCGACGTTCGGCCGGCCGACGATCGCGACGAGCGGGAGGGAGGTGGGTCCGCTCACCGGGTTGCCGGGGCGGCCTCGGCCTCCGTCTCGGCCGGCGCGGCCCGGCGCGACGCACGCCTCCCCGGGAAGTGGCGATCGAGATGCGCGGCCTGGGCGGTCACGCGCGGGTTCGTCGGCAGCGAGCTGGTCCGTCCGGCGGGCGTGGCCGCGGCGTTGAGGGCCTCGAAGGCGAGCTCGCGGGCCCGGGCCCTCGCGTCGGGCGTGCCGGCCATCTCGAGGATGCGCTCCGCGACCAGCTCGAGGTCCTCGATCGGCGTGGAGGTCCCACCCGTCACGCCGACGAGCCGCGCGTCGCCGAAGACGGCCGGGTCCACCAGGTCCCGGGCGTGCTCGACCTGCAGGACGGGCGTGCCCACGATCTCGCAGAGGCGGGTCAGCTCCTTCGTGTTGGCGCTGCTGCGCCCGCCGACGACGACCATGAAGTCGACCTCGCGGGCGGTCTCCACGGTGTCCTCCTGGCGCCGGATCGTGACCGGGCAGACGGTGTTGACGATCTTGAGCTCGTGGGCGAGATGGACCATGCGTGCCGCCAGGTGCTCGAACTTCCAGGGCGGTTGGGTCGATTGGGTGATGAGCGCCATCCGCTTCTTGCGCGGGATCCGGTCCCAGTCGTCCTCCTCGTCCACCACGATGGCGTCGGGCGCGATGCCGAGCAGGCCGACCACTTCGGGGTGGTTGGGCGTCCCGAGCAGGACGATCGTGTAGCCGTCATCGACGAGCTTCTCGAGCTGCCGCTGCTCGGCGATCACCCACGAGCAGGTGCCGTCGATCACGTCCAGGCCGCGAGCGGCTGCCGACTCCCGCACGGCGGGGGTCACGCCGTGGGCGCGGATGACGACCGCGGAGCCTCGCTCGGCCTCGTCGAGGCTGGCGATCGACACGACGCCGCGCGCGTGCAGACCCGCCACCACGCCCTCGTTGTGGACCACCTGGCCGAGGGTGTGGGTCAGCTTGCCCGCGTCGGCGGCTTCCTTCGCCTTGTCGACCGCCTCGCGCACGCCGTAGCAGAAGCCGGTGCGCTTCGCGATTCGGACATCCTGGACCATGCTCATGGCTCGATTATTGCACGCCTCCTGACGAAACCCCGGCGGGGGGACGGCCGCCGGTCCGGGTGTCACCGCGTGCTCATCGCTCCTTCGTGTCGGCGACCTCGCCGGATGCATCGGCCGGCGGATCGTCGACTGACGCCCCGGCGGCGCCGGCGAGGGGCCCGGCATAGACGCCCCGGTGGCGTTCGGGCAGCAGCTTGGCGATGCGCAGCATCAGGCGCGTCGTCACGTCGTCGAGCGATTCCCTGCGGCCGTCCGGCCCGACGAGCCGCTCCAGCTCGAAGGGCTCGCCGACCCGCAGGGCGATGCGGCCGCCGACCCGCCAGACCTTCGCGCCGCGGGGCCAGAAGCGGTCGGTGCCGGCCACGCCGATCGGGAGGACCGCGGCGCCCGTGCGCAGCGCCAGCAGCGTGACCCCGTCCTTCGCGTGCTGGAGGGCCCCGGTCGGGCTGCGGGTGCCCTCCGGGAACGCCCCCAGGACGCGCCCGTCGTCGAGGACGCTCTTGGCGAGCCGGAACGCCTCCGTGTCCGCGGCGCCGCGGCGGATGCCGAAGCAGCCGTTCTGGCGCATGAACCAGCCGGCCAGCGGCCACTCGAGCGCCTCGGCCTTCGCCATCCAGTGGATCGGCCGGCCCAGCGCGGACGTCAGCCAGCTGGCAATGAACGGCGGGTCGGCGTTGCTCACGTGGTTCGAGGCGAGGATCAGCGGCCCGTCCGGTGGAACGTGCTCCAGCCCCTCCACGCTGACGCGGGTAAAGCACTGCAGGAAGGTGCGCCCGAAGGTGTCGGTGGCGCGGATGACGAGCGGCAGATGGTCCGCCGGCAGGGCGAATGCCGCGGCCTCCTGCTCGGACCTCGGCCGCGCCGGATCGCTCATCGGTCGGCCACCGGTCCGGCCGTGGCCCGGCGCACCACGTCGAGCACCGCCGCGATGGTGTCCTCGAACGAGTTGCCGTCCGTGCGGACGTGCACGGCGTCGTCGGCGGCCCGCGCGGGCGAGAGCGTCCGGGAGCGGTCCGCGGCGTCGCGGCGGCGCAGGTCGTCGAGGATCGCTGCGCCCTCGCGGGACGCCGGGTCGATCCCGCGCTCGCGAGCCCGCCTGGCGGAGCGCTCCTCCGCCGAGGCGTCGAGCCAGATCTTCACGTCGGCATCGGGCAGGACGACGCTCCCGATGTCCCGGCCGGCCACGACGATCGCGCCGGCCGCCGCGAGGGCCCGCTGGCGCCCCAGAAGCGCCGCGCGCACCTCGGGCTGGCGCGAGACGGCGGAGACGGCGCGGTCGACGCGCGGCGTGCGGATCTGGCCGCTCACGTCACGGCCGTCGACGACCACCCGGGTGAGCCGCCCGGCGTCGTCCGCGCCCAGGTCGATCGCCTCCGCCAGCGGGGCGATCGCGGCGCCCTCCCCGGGATCGAGGCCGCGCTCCAGCGCCAGCCACGTCAGGGTCCGGTAGAGCAGGCCGGTGTCGAGGAAGCGCAGGCGCAGCGCGGCAGCGACCGCGGCCCCCACGCTGCTCTTGCCCGACGATGCGGGCCCGTCCAGCGCGACGATCGGGCCGACGCCGGCATCCGTGCTGGCCGTCATCGCGCGCCTTCCTCCTGCCGGGTTCACCGCGTCGATGATACGGGCGGCCGGTCGGCCGGGCGCGACGCCGCCAGCCGGCGCACCTCTGCGGGCGTGAGGAGGCGGGCCGCGCCCGCGGGCAGGTCCAGCCGCAGCGTGCCGACGCGGACGCGGACGAGCCGGACCACCGGCGCGCCGACCGCGGCCAGCATCCGCCGCACCTGGCGCTTCCAGCCGTGGGCCAGCACGACGCGATACCAGGCCAGGCCCCCGGAGGGGCGCGGGTCGACCAGCGCCGCGAGGAGCGACGTTTCCGTGCGCGTCGCCGGGCGCAGCGACACGAGGCGCGCGATCCCCTCCTCCAGCCGGATCCCCGCGGCCAGCGCCGCCCGCTGGGCGCCGTCGAGCGGGGCGGCGACGGCCACCGCGTACTCACGCTCCACGCCGTGACGCGGGTGCAGCACCCGGTCGGTCCAGGCGCCGTCGTTCGTGAGCAGCAGCAGTCCCTCGGAGTCCTGGTCGAGGCGTCCGACCGGGTAGAGGCGCGTCCCGCGCGGCACCAGGCCGGGGGGCACGAGGTCCAGCACGGTGCGGACGGCGTGGCGATCCGCGGCGGTGGAGGTGACGCCGGCCGGCTTGTGGACGGCGAGGTGGACCGGGGCGATGGCGGTCGCGCCGAGGGGCCGGCCGTCGATCGCGAGGACCTGGTGGGCGGGGTCGACCTTCTCGCCGAGGACGGCCGGCCGGCCGTCGACGGTGACGCGACCGGCGGCCACGAGCGCGTCGGCTCCCCGGCGGCTCGCGACGCCCGCCGCCGCGAGCACCTTGCCGAGGCGCTCGGCCGGCATCAGGGAGCCTCGGCGTCGCCGACGGCGTCCCGGATCTCCGGCGCGCCCGGCGCGTCCAGCATGCCCGACGCGCCCGACGGGTCCCCACCGCCCAAGGCGTCCAACGCGTCCGACGGGTCCGGCGCGTCGGTCGCCACGAGGCGCTCGGCGACGTCCGCGTCGAGCAGGGGGAGCGCGTCGAGGCTCAGGAGACCGAACCGCTCGAGGAAGTCGGTCGAGGTGCCGTACAGGATGGGCCGCCCCGGCGCGTCCGCCCGCCCCAGCTCCACCACGAGGCGCCGGTGGAGCAGGCTCCGGATCGCGTAGTCCGCGTCCACCCCGCGGATCCGCTCGATGCCCGCCTTGGTCACCGGCTGGCGGTAGGCGACGATCGCCAGCGTCTCCAGGGTCGCCGGCGAGAGCCGCGTCGGCTCGCGCCCCACGTAGCGGCCGATGAGCAGGCCGGCCTCGGGCGCGGTGGCGAGGGCGACGCGGTCGCCGTCGACGAGCAGCCGGATTCCGCGCACGGCCAGGCTCACCTCCAGGTCGCCGAGACGCGCGTCGACCACCTCCGACGACGCGCCGGTGATCGTCGCCAGCTCGCGCCGGCCCAGCGGGCGCTCGGCCACGAAGAGGAGCGCCTCCAGCTGCGCCTCGGTCAGGTCGTCTCCCGGCAGGCCGTCGGCACCGCCGGCGGTCGCGTCGTCCGCGCCGGGAGTCCCATCCCCGGTGGTGGCATCGCCCACGCCGGCGGTCGCGTCGCCCGTGGCGGGCGGTTCGTCGGTCATCCGCCCTCGCCCTCCTCCTCGCGTCGCGCCGGCGTCGCGCCCGCGGCTGCTCCGACGGGCCGCGCGACCGGCCGGACGATGATGGGGCCCCACGGCTCGGCCTGCTCGATGGAGACCTCGCGGCGCTTCACGAGCTCCAGCATCGCGAGGAACGTCACCACGACCACGATGCGGTCGCGCACGCCCGCGAGGAGCTCCTGCAGCACGACCGGCCCCGCCTCCGCGAGGGCCGCCCGGATCAGCACGGCGCGCTCCTCCAGCGTGATCGTGCGCGAGATCGCCTCGGGCGGGGGCGCCACCGGCAGGACGACGGCCGCCAGCCGGTCCAGCGCCCCGACGAGCAGCGCCGGATCCAGGCGCGGCGGGAGCGGCTCGACCGCTCCGGCCCGGGCCGCGGCCAGCGCGAGGGACGGCTCGCGCCGGGCGACGAGCGACCCCGCGAGCGCGCGAGCCTGGAGCCGCTCTGCCGCGTCGCGATAGGCCCTGTAGACGAGGAGGCGCGCCCGCAGCGCAGCCTCCGGGTCGGGCTCGTCGTCGAGGAGCACCGCGGGATCGGCGGGCCGCGGGAGGAGGGCCCGGCTCTTGATCAGGATGAGCTGGCTGGCGACGGTCACGAACATCGACAGGTTGCCGAGGCGGTCGTCCTCGAGGCCGGCGATCGCGTCGAGATACGCCTCCGCCAGCCCACCCAGGGGCACGCTCATGACGTCGAGGCGGCGCGCCTCGACGAGGGCGAGCAGGAGCCCGAGGGGCCCCTCCCAGTCGGGGAGGCGGACGCGCGTCGAATCCTCCGGTCGGCGCCGCCCGGCGAACGCGATCTCGGGAGCCCCCGGTAGCGGCGCTCGGACCGTGTCGAGCGCCATCAGCTCGCCTCGTCCGCGGCGTGGAGCGCGGCCAGCGCCGCCCGATCGTCGGGGCCGACCGCGCTGCGGATCAGGGCCGCCGTCCGCTCGCTCGACCCGGACGCCCGGGCCAGCTCGGCCGAGCGCTCGGCATGGTCGCGGAGGCGGGCCATCGCATCGGCACCGCCGGGGAGGCGCGCCGCGGCCGCGTGCGCCGATGGCCCGAAGACCTCGCCGAGGGACCAGGCAACCCGGTGCCAGAGCCGGATCGAGCGCCCCTTGCCGGCGTCGTGGAACAGCCCCGCCGCGAGCACCTCGGGGTCGGTCATGCCGTCGGCCCGCAGCGCGGCCACGACGTCGAGGCCGTGCCGCCGGTCGGCCACGGGCATCCCGTCGAAGAGGGCGAGCTGGGCCGGCGCGAGCCACTCGGCGAGGGTCGCGCGCTCCACGGGACGCACCCGGGCGACGAGATGCCGGCCGAGCTGGCGCGACTTACGCGCCCACCAGGATGCGAACGAGCCCATTGATCAGGTCCCCAAGGGGATTCGGGAGGCCGGAGGCCTGCGGCAGGAACGCCGGCAGGATCGCGAGGCCGATGAGCGCCACGAGGATCCATGTCCCGTAGCGGTCGAGGAACGTCCCCACCCGCCACGCGTAGGGCGGCCGCAGGAGGCCGACCAGCACGGAGGCCCCGTCGAGCGGCGGAGCCGGGATGAGGTTGAAGATGAAGAGCGCGACGTTGATGAGCAGGAAGATGTAGACGACCCGGAAGGCCAGCAGCGTCACGTCGGACGCCGCGACGTCGAACGCGACGAACATGCGGATCACGACGGCGGCGACCAGCGCCATCACGAGGTTCGAGGCCGGGCCGGCCAGCGCGACGAACGCATGGGAGCGGCGGCCACCGCGGAGCATCGCGGGGTTCACCGGTGTCGGCTTGGCCCAGCCGATCGGCAGGCCTGCCGCGAGCGTCGAGATGAGCAGCATCATCCCGCCGGCCGGGTCGAAGTGGGCTCGCGGGTCGAGGGTGACGCGGCCGAACAGCTTCGCCGTCCCGTCGCCGTAGTGGAGGGCCGTTCGCGCGTGGGCGTACTCATGGATCGGGAACCCCACGAGCAGGAAGACGGCGGCAGCGATGACGCGCGGGATCAGCTGCTCGGTGTCGGTCGCGAGCACACGTACCTCAGTGCGGCGGGAGGGGCACACACATGGTACCGCCCCTCCCGTTCGGGGTCGCCGCGGGTGGCAGGGTCGCCGCGAGCCGGCTAGAGGTCGGCGAGCAGCTCCGCCTTCTTGGCGTCGAACTCCTCGGGCGAGATGATCCCGTCGTCGCGGAGCTTGGCCAGGCTGCGCAGCTTGTCCTCCGGCGTCGGCGCCGGCGGCGCGACGGGAGCGGGGGCCGGCACCGTCACCTCGGTCGCGGCGAGCGGGGCGGCCACGGCGGCGGGCGCGGCGGCAGGGGCCGGCGCGGCCGCGCGAACAGCATCGGCGATGTGACGGGCGTCGGCCTGCTCGAACTCCATCTTCTGGTCGAGCATGGCGCGACGGAAGTCGGCCGGGGCGCGCATCGTCTCGTAGACCAGGTCGGTGGAGTCGGAGGCGGTGGCCACCTTGAGCGTCCCGTAGCCGAGCATCCGGCCGAGTGGGCCCTGCTCCATGATCACGTCGTTGATCTTCTCGAGCGCGGCGCCGCTGGTCCGTTTGTTGAGCAGCCCGGCCACCTTCACGACCTTCTGGTTCGTGACCGCATAGTCCTCGACCCACCACTGGATGTACGAGTAGCCGACCATCCCGACGCCGACGACGATCAGGATGAGCGAGGCCCAGAAGGCCAGCGTCCGGAGCGTCCCGACGACGCCTTCGGTCCCCATCGTGAGCTGGAACCCGAACAGGAAGAGCCCACCGATCAGGACCACCACGCCGGCGATCGTCCCGAAGATGGGCGCCATCCAGTGCTGCTTCGTCCGGTACAGGATCCTCTCGTTGGTCGCCAGCAGCGACTCCGTGTAGCCCACGCCCCGTTCCTCCCTGTCCCTATGCCCGCGGATGGGCCCGCGCGTAGACCTCTCGGATCCGCTCGCCCGTGAGGTGCGTGTAGATCTGCGTCGTCGAGATACTGGCATGCCCGAGCAGTTCCTGTACGACGCGCAGGTCGGCGCCGCCCTCGAGGAGGTGCGTGGCGAAGGAGTGCCGGAGCGTGTGCGGCGAGACCCGGCTGCCGAGGCCGGCCGCTGCCGCCGATCGCTTGACGAGCGTCCAGGCGTGGTTGCGCCCGAGCCGGCGGCCACGGTCCGAGAGGAAGACCGGGCCTCCCCGCGCCGACCGGCTCCGGTCGGCTGCGGCGAGCACCGGCCGTCCGACGTCGAGATAGCGGGCCAGCCAGTCCACGGCCACGTCGCCCACGGGCACGACGCGCTCCCGGTCGCCCTTCCCCACGACGCGCACGCTCCCGCCGGCCAGGTCCAGGTCGTCGCCGTCGAGGCGCAGCGCCTCGCTGATCCGCAGGCCGGCCGCATACAGGAGCTCGAGGAGGGCACGGTCGCGCAGGGCGGCGATCTCCGCGACGGCGCGCGCCGGGGCACCCCCTTTCCCGCGCCCGCCGGGCGCGCCGTCCACGCCGCTCACCGCATTCGGGTCCACCGCCGCGAGGAGGCGGTCCACCTCGTCGACGGTGAGCGGATCGGGGAGGATCCGCGGCTCCCGCGGCAGGTCGAGGTGGCTCGCCACGTCGACCGAGACCAGGTCCTCCGCGAGGGCGAAGCGGTAGAACGTGCGCAGCGCCGCCGTGCGCCGCCGCAGGCTCGTCGGACGAAGCACCCGCCCCGACGGCCCGACCCCGCCGGCCAGCCTCCCGAGGTAGTCGAGCGCCGCGTCGGGAGCGCTCGCCCAGCCCGGCGCCTCGGGCGATCGCGCGAAGTCGGCGAGATCTGCCCCGTATCCCTTCAGGGTCGCCGGCGCGAGCCCGCGCTCGACGCGCAGGTGGAGGATGAACGCGTCCATCGCGGCGGCGAGGTCCGGGGGCATCGGGCCCTCCTGCGCGCCCCGGCGTCGACGCCGCCGGCTTTGGCCCGCGCCCGCTGCCGTCATTCCGCGGCCGGCCGGACGGCGCGCGAGCGCGGGAGCTGCGCAGCGCCCGCTGCCGTCATGCCCCCGCCGACCCGGCGCCCCGCGAGCGGCGGAAGCGCGCGGCACGCTCGAGCAGCTCGCGCGCCGAAGCCCCGACCGCGGGACCGCTCGTCGCGCCGCCGATCATCGCGGCCAGCTCCGCGGCGCGCTCCTCGTCGTCGAGGCGCCGGACCTGGGTGACGGTCCGCCCGTCCTGCTGGACCTTGCGGATCGTGAAGTGGGCATCGGCGTAGGCGGCGATCTGCGGCAGGTGCGTCACGCACAGGACCTGGTGGCGGCGCGCCAGGGTCCACAGCGTCCGACCCACGGGGTCTGCGCTGCGCCCGCCGATGCCCGCGTCGATCTCGTCGAACACGAGCGTGGGCGTCGCGTCGGCGTCCGCCAGGATCTCCTCGATGGCAAGCGAGAGGCGCGACAGCTCGCCCCCCGACGCGACCTTCGCGAGCGGGCGCGCGGGCTCGCCCGGGTTCGGCGCGATCCGGAAGACGACGACGTCGACTCCCGTCGCGTCGAACGCCACCGCGTCCCCGTCGAGCTCGACCGCGGGCTCGTCGGCGCCGGCCGGCCGGCGTCCGACGGCGATCTCGACGCTCGTCCCCCCCAGGCCGAGCTCCCCGAGCGCGCCCTCCACGGCCGCCGCGAGGGCCAGCGCCGCGTCCCGGCGCCGCGCGGACAGGGCCGCCGCGGCGCCGGCGATCCCCTCGAGCAGGCGGGCTCCTTCGCGGACCCGGCGTTCGCGCTCGGCGCCCATCGAGCGCAGCCGCTGCACCTCGGCTTCGGCCCGCTCGGCGCGCGCGAGGAGCCCGTCCGCGTCGGTGCCGTACTTGCGCTCGAGGGAGTACAGCAGCGACAGGCGCTCCTCGAGCGCCGCGATCGATCCCGGATCGTGGTCGACGCCGTCGGCCAGCGAGCGCGCCTCGAACGTGACGTCCTCGATCTCGGCGGCCAGGCCTTCGAGGCGCCCCGCCAGCGGCCCGTAGCGCGGGTCCAGGCGCCCGAGGGCCGCCGCCTCCGCGGCGGCGCGCGCCGCCAGCTCGCGGGCGCCCGCGAGGCCGGCTTCCGACTCGTCGCCGCCGAGGAGCGTGGCGATCGCCAGCACGCCCCGCGCGATCGCCTCCCCGTGGCGCGACGCCGCGAGCCGCGCCTGGATCTCGGCCGCCTCGCCGGGGCGAAGGCGGGCCGCCGCGATCTCGGCGGCCTCGTGCTCCACCAGCGCGATGCGCCGCTCCAGCTCCAGCGGATCGACGGCGAGGCCCGCCAGGGCAGCCTCGTTCTCGCGCCAGGCACCCACGGCGACGGTCACCGCAGCCCGCTCCGCGGCGTGGCCGCCGTAGCCGTCGAGCAGGTCGCGCTGCCAGCGCTCGTCGAGGAGGCGTGCCTGCTCGTGCTGGCCGTGGATCTCCACGAGGGGGCCCGCGGTGGCCGCCAGCCGGCCCGCGGTCACCGTCTCGTCGTCGATCCGCGCCAGCGAGCGACCCGTCGCGGCGACCTCGCGGACGCAGACGAGCGGCTCGGGCAGCCGGTCGAAGAGCGCCTCGACGCGCGCCGCCTGGGCGCCGTGACGCACGAGGCCCGGGTCGGCGCGAGCGCCGAGAGCGAGGCCAAGGGCGTCGATGAGGAGGCTCTTGCCGGCGCCGGTTTCGCCGGTCACCACGTTGAGGCCGACGCCGAACGCGATCCGGACCCGCTCGAGGAGCGCGAGGTCGGCGACCGCCAGCTCCAGGAGCCGGCCCGCGGCCGGTGCGGGGAGGCGCTCGTCGGTCATCGGCCGGTCGCGGTCGGTCATCGGCCGGTCACGAGGGCAGGAGCTGCGCCTTCTGGCGGAGGAGGTCCCAGAACGGCACGGCTCCGTCGGGCTCGAGGAAGCGCACCGGGTGCTCCAGGGCCTGCACGCTGACCACGTCGCCGACGGCGACCCGGTGGTCCTCGCGGCCGTCGATCGAGACCAGCGCCTCCAGGGCCTCCATGATCCGGCAGCGGACGACCTGGTCGGGGCTCACGACCACCGACCCGAGCGCCGAGAGGTACGCCGCGATGGGGGTCAGGATGAGGTTCCGGCTCAGCGGGTCGAGGATCGGCCCGCCCGCCGAGAAGCTGTAGCCCGTCGAGCCGGTCGGGCTGGCCACCACGAGCCCGTCCGCGATGAAGGTGGCCAGATGCGACGGCCCGATCTCGACGTCGAGGTGGACGACGCGCGCGAGCGCCCCGCGGGCGATCACCACGTCGTTGAGCGCGAGGAACGTCCGCGGCGCCGCATCGCCGTCCTCCCGGCTGATCTCGCCCCGCAGGGCCATCCGATCCTCGAGATGGAAGCGGCCCGCGACGATCTTGGCGAGAAGGTCCTCGAGCTCGTGGGCCTCCGCCTTCGACAGGAAGCCGACCTTGCCGAGGTTGACGCCGACGATCGGCACGGGCACCTCGGCCACCGCGCGCGCGGCCCGCAGGAACGTGCCGTCGCCGCCGAGGACGACCAGCGCGTCGACGCCGGGCAGGGCGGCCAGGAGCGCGGCCGTGTCGCCCGAGGCGACGGCCCGGCTCTCGATCCCGCGCATCGCGCACCAGCCGGCGGCCCGCTCCGACAGCTCGACCGCATCGTCCTTCGTCGGGTTGTAGGCGAACCCGATGCTGCGCACGGGGCTCATCCGGCCACCAGCGCCGCGACCCGGGCGTCCCAGTCGACGGCCTCCGACTGGTCGGGCCTCCCGACATGCTCCGCCCGGCCGGTGTCGGCGACGGCGTGCATGAAGAACTCCCGGTTTCCGGCGGGGCCCCGGAGCGGCGAGTCGGCCAGCCCGACCGGGACCAGGCCCGCGGCTCGCGCGTGGCCGAGCGCGGCCGCGAGCACCTCGCGGTGCACGGCCGGGTCGCGCACGACGCCGCCCGGCGCCCGCCCGCGGCCGGCCTCGAACTGCGGCTTCACCAGCGCCACGACCGCGCCGCCGGGAGCCAGGCACGCGGCGATCGGCCGCAGCACGAGCCCGAGCGAGATGAAGCTGACGTCCACGACGGCCAGCCCAACGAGCTCCCCGAGCAGCGCAGACGTGAGCTCGCGGGCGTTCGTCCGCTCGCGGGAGATTACGCGGGCGTCGCGCCGCAGCGCCTCGGCCAGCTGGCTACGCCCGACGTCGATCGCGTGGACGCGGACCGCTCCGCGCTGGAGGAGCGCGTCCGTGAACCCCCCGGTGGAGGCCCCCACGTCGAGGCACACGAGGCCCGCCGGGTCCACGCCGAGCTCGACGAGCGCCGCGGCCAGCTTCTCGCCGCCGCGGGAGACGTACGGCAGCGGCGCGGCGACCTCGACCGCGACATCCGCCCCGACCAGCTCGCCCGGCTTGCGGTCCAGGCGCGCCCCGTCGCCGGCGCCGACGCGCACGCGACCGGACATCAGGAGCGCCTGCGCCCGGGCACGGGTCTCCGCGAGGCCGCGCTCGACCAGCAGCTGGTCGAGGCGAACGCGGGGGGCACGGGACGGCACGCTGGTGCGGGTCACCGAG
The DNA here is from genome assembly GCA_963831745.1 of uncultured Chloroflexia bacterium. GTDB lineage: Bacteria > Chloroflexota > Limnocylindria > Limnocylindrales > CSP1-4 > CTSoil-043. The sequence goes on from CAWHRD010000006.1 coordinate 419,444, forward strand.
CGATCATGCCACGCGCCGCTGCACCGCGACGCATCCGGGCGTTCCCGGCGGGTCAGGCCGGGGCGGCCTCGGTGCGCCGGCGCCGGGCGTGCCCGGGCGTGCCCCCCAGCGTCGCGAGCGTCTCGCGGACCTGCTCGACGATGCCCGGCGTGTCGAGCCGGATCAGCGCGCGGAGGTCGGCAACCGAGCCGTGGTCGACGAACCTGTCCGCCGGGATGCCGATGATCCGCAGGGCGACCTCCCGGAAGGCGGGATCGGCCAGCCGGGCCTCCTCGAGCGCCTCGAGCACGCCGGAGCCGAAGCCGCCGGTCGTCGTGCTCTCCTCGAGCGTCACGACGAGGCGCTTGCCGCGGGCCTGGTCCAGGATCAGCTGGCGGTCGAGCGGCTTGGCGAAGCGGGCGTTGATGACGCCGACGGACCAGCCCTCGGCGGCCAGGACGTCGGCCACCTCCTCGGCGCGCCGGACGATGGGCCCGAAGCCGACGAGGAGAAGGTCGGATCCTTCGCGCAGCACCTCGCCCCGTCCCACCGGCAGCACCTCGGGGTCGTGCTCCGGGACCCCGAAGCCGGCGTCGCGGGGATAGTTGAGGGCGAAGGGGTGGTCCTGGGCGAGTGCCGTCCGGACCAGGGAGCGCAGCTCCTGCTCGTCCTTCGGAGCCGCGATCACCAGGTTCGGGATCTGGCGGTGGGCCGGATAGGAGAACATCCCCTGGTGGCTCGTGCCGTCCTCGCCGACGAGGCCGGCGCGGTCGACGCCGAGCAGCACCGGCATGTCGTTCTGGCACGCGTCGTGGACGATCTGGTCGAAGGCCCGCTGCAGGAACGTCGCGTAGACGGCGACGACCGGCCGGCCGCCGCCCATCGCGATCCCCGTGGCCAGCGCGACCGCGTGCTGCTCGGCGATCCCCACGTCCACGAACCGGTCGGGGAACTCCGCCTGGAACCTGTTCAGGCCCGTCCCGGTGGGCATCCCGGCGGTGATCGCCACGATCCTGCGGTCCTCACGTGCGGCAGCGACAATCTCCTGGGCGAAGTAGTGCGTGTAGTTCGGCGTCTTCGGCGGCGGCGCCGTGCTGGGACGTTCCGCCTCGCCGTTGCCCTCGGCAGGCGCGGCCTTGGTCGCCGAGATCTCGCCGGCGCCGAGCGGGCTCGCCGCGCCGGCGCGCCGCGACTGGTACGTGTCGGCCATCGGGGGCAGGGCGGCGCCGTGGAAGCCCACCTGGTCCTTCTCGGCCGGATGGTATCCGCGCCCCTTCTGCGTCCGGACGTGGACCAGCACCGGGCCGCCCAGGTCGAGGGCGCTCCGGAACGTGTGCTCGAGGGCCCGCAGGTCGTGCCCGGGGACCACGCCGATGTAGGTGATCCCGAGGTCCTCGAAGAGCTGGCCCGGCTGGGCGAAGCTGACCACAGACTTGCGGACGCGGCGCGAGAGCTCGAGGGCGGTCGGCCCGACGATGGGGACCCGCTCGACCGTTCGATCGTACGAGCTCTTCGTCTGCTTCCAGGCGTTGGAGAGCTTGATGTCCGAGAGGTACTTCGAGAGGGCGCCGACCGACGCGCTGATCGACATCTCGTTGTCGTTGAGGACGATGAGGACCTGCGTCCGGCGATGGCCGATGTCGTTGAGGGCCTCCAGCGAGAGGCCGCTCATCAGCGCCGAGTCCCCCACCACGACCGCGATCCGGTCCATGCCGTGGCGGATGTCGCGCGCGGTGGCGAGGCCCGCGGCGATCGAGAGCCCCGTACCGGCGTGGCCGCCGTCGAACACGTCGTGCTCGCTCTCGGAACGGCGCGGGAACCCGCCGACGCCGCCCAGCTGGCGCAGCGTCCCGAAGCGCTCGGCGCGGCCGGTGATCAGCTTGTGGGCGTAGGCCTGGTGGCCGGTGTCCCAGACGATCGGCTCTCGCGGCGACTCGAGGAGCCGGTGGAGGGCCAGGGTGATCTCGACGACGCCCAGCGAGGATCCCAGGTGGCCGCCCGTCTTCGCGACCGTGGCGATGATCGTCTCGCGGATCTCCTCGGCCAGGGTGAAGAGGTCGCGCTCGGAGAGCCCGCGCATGTCGCCGGGACCGTGGATGCTCGGAAGGATCGCCACGCTGGCTCCTCGGTTCGCTGCTCGGGTGGCACGCCGGCCCGCCTGGCCGCGTGCGCTGGGACGGCCGACGGCCGCCGTTCGTGATGCAGTTCGCTGGCACGGCGGGCTTGGATGCCGGGGCGCCCGGCGGGCCGAGCCGGCGGGTGCCCATCCCGCGGACCCGGGGAGTCTACCCCCACGGCGCTCGCGGCGGGCGACCCGTGGCCTGGCGTGCGGCCGGTGTCGGGCGGGCGGCCCGTCAGCCGGCGTCCTCGTCGCGGAGCTCCGCCTCCGCAACCGCCCCGCGGGCTCCCTCGACGAGCCGCCGGACGCGCAGCTCCGCGTCCGCGAGCAGCTGCTCGCAGCGCTGCTGCAGGGCCACGCCGCGCTCGTAGAGGGCGATCGTGCGCTCGAGCGGCTGCCCGCCGGCCTCCAGCTCGGCGACCGTGCGCTCGAGCTCCGCGAGCGCGGCGTCGAACGTCATCTCCTCCACCGCGCCGGCCTGCTGCTCAGTCATTGCCGCCACCTCGATCCTCGTCCGCTTCGTCCGCCCGGCCCGTGCTGGCCGCTCCATCCGCTCGGTCCGCGCCGTCCGCTTCGACCGAGGTGCCCACGTCGATCGCGCGGTCCGCCGCGTCGTCCGCGCCGCCGCCGGCCGCCTCGTCGCTCTCCTCCGGCGGGACGGTCCAGCGATGCAGCCGGCGGCCGATCGCCACGCCGAGGCCGACGCCCGCGACGGCGACGATCACGGTCACCACGATGAAGACGAGCCATGCCACGGTCAGGCCTCGCCCTCCGCCCGCGCGGCGAGCTCGCCGCGAGCGACGCGCACCCGCAGGGAGGTTCCGGCCGGGGCGTCGGCCGGAGCCCGGACGATCGCCCCGTCACCCGCGCGCCGCACGATGGCGTACCCGCGGGCCAGCGTGGCGTCCGGCCCGAGCGCGACGAGCGACGCGCCGGCGCCGTCCAGGCGCCCCCGAGCGGAGCCGAGGCGCGCGGCGACCCGCGGCCCCAGCGACCCGGCAGCCCGCTCGACCGCGCGCCGCTCGCCGACGAGGCGCCGCGCAGCGGCCGACGTCGCCCGGTCGAGCAGGTAGCCGGCCCGCTCGCGGGCGGCAGCCAGGCGTGCCTCCGGGCGCTGACCCTCGAGCGCCCGCCGCTCGGCGGCGACGCGCCGAACGAGAGATCCCACCTCGCCGGCCAGGGCGGCGTCCAGCCGGGCGCGCCGGGCCCGGATCGCGGTCGCAACCTCGCGGCGGTCGGGCACGACGAGCTCCGCGGCGGCCGACGGGGTCGGGACCCGGACATCGGCCACGAAGTCCACGAGCGTGACGTCCGTCTCGTGGCCCACGCCCGACACGACGGGCACCGGGTGGGCGGCCACGGCGCGCACGACGCGCTCGTCGTTGAACGACCACAGGTCCTCCAGGGACCCACCGCCGCGGGCGAGGACCACGACGGCCGCCGCGTCCTCAGGCCGACCCGCCTCGCGGCGAGCGGCCCCGTGGCGGGCGAGTCGATCGAGGGCCGCGACGATCGTCTCCGCCGAGCCGTCCCCCTGGACCCGGCAGGCGCTGACCAGGAGGCGGGCCATCGGCCAGCGACGCTCGAGCACCCGTCGGACGTCCTGGAGGACGGCTCCGCTGAGGCTGGTGACCACGCCCACGGTCGCGGGTCGCGGCGGGAGAGGCCGCTTGCGGGCTGCGTCGAAGAGGCCCTCCGCGGCCAGGCGGGCCTTCGTCGCCTCGAACCGGAGGGCGAGGTCACCCAGGCCCGCGGGCTGGACCGCGGTCACATAGCACTGGTAGACGCCCTGCGCGTCGAACACGTCGATCCGGCCGTGGACGACCACGCGGAGGCCGGTCCGGGCCTCGAACGAGCTCCCCAGGCGATCGTCGCGGAACCAGACGCACGCGAGCTGGCTGCGCTCGTCCTTCAGCGTGAAGTAGGCGTGCCCGGCAGAGCTGATCGTGACCCGGCCGACCTCCCCCTCCACCCAGACGTCGACCAGCCGCGGATCGCCCCGCAGCGCCTCGCGCACCGCTCGCGTGACCTCGGAGACGCCCAGGACCCGCAGGCCGAACGTGCCGGCGGGTACGGCCGCCCCGGGGGCGGCGGCGGAGCGCGGGGCGGCGCCGCGGCCGGCCAGCGGGTCGATCGCGTCCCAGGCCGGCAGGGCCCAGTCCGGCGGCTCGCGGTCCCCCATCGGGTCCCTCCGTGCGGGTCGGGCGGCCGCGGGGGCTGCCCGGTCAGAGCCGGGTCTGGTACTCGCCGGTCCGGGTGTCGATGCGCAGGGTGTCGCCCTCGGTGACGAAGAGCGGCACCTGGACCACCAGGCCGGTCTCCAGCGTGGCGGCCTTGCGGGCACCGGTCGCCGTGTCGCCGGCGAACCCGGGATCCGTCTCCCGGACCACGAGGTCGACCGTGATCGGGAGCTCGACGCCGAGCGTCTCGCCCTCGTAGGTGATCCGGTCGAGGGTCATGCCGTCCTTGAGGTACGGGATGATGTCGTCGATCTGGCTCGCCGTGAGGTGGAACTGCTCGTACGACTCCATCTCCATGAAGTGGAAGTCGTCGCCGTCGCGGTAGAGGAACTGGATCACGCGCCGGTCCAGCTGGGCCCGCGGCCACTTCTCGCCCGCCTGGAAGCTCTTCTCGACCGTGCTCCCCTTCTTCACGTTGCGGAGCTTGATCCGCACCTGGGCCGAGCCGCGGCCCATCTTGATGTGGTGGTAGTCGAGGATCTGCCAGAGGTCGCCGTCGAGCTCGATGACGACGCCCTTGCGCAGCTCACCGGTGGAGATCATGCGGTCGGGTGCTCCTGCGGGGCCGGCGGCTCAGGGGCTCGCGCCGGCACGGGGGTCGGGGTGTCGGCCGGATCGTAGCAGACGGGCGCGGCAGCTCCGCCCGCGCTCGGCGCTCACGGGGCGGGAGCGGCCTCGCGCCAGATGCCCAGCGGGGTCTTCTCGTCGGTCTGGCCCAGCGGGTTGTCGTCGAAGCTCCGGGCGAGCAGGCGCTCCCGTTCCTTGGGCAGCGTGGAGGCCACCACCCAGGCCGGGGCGATGTCGTTGATGTCGGCGATGGCCACGTCGACCTCGCCGCCGAGGGCCGCCTTCACGGCGCGCACGGTGCCGGGCGGGTCGTGAGGGGCGGGGATGCAGCACTCGTAGAACTCGGCGACGCCCATGGTGTGCTCGGCGTCCATCATCCGCGCGTCGAGGCCGGCGACCAGGTAGAACCAGCCCTTCTTGCCGAGCACGCGGCCGACGACGTGCGCTCCCCCGGCGAGCAGGATCCGCCAGGCCCCCGTCAGCTCGATCGCATAGTGCATCGCGTACGGGCTGCGCAGGCCGGTGCCCCAGCTCGTCCTGATGACCCGGCCCGACATGAAGCGCGCCAGCCGTCCCGGGTGGATGGTCCGCCAATCGCGGGCCCGGCCCTGCGTGATCGCGACCGCCGATTCCGAGAGAAGGACCGTGTCGCCCGGGCACAGCTCGTCGCCGGCGTGCTCACGGATGGCCGCGGCGATGTCGTCGCCCGGCAGCAGCACGCGCGTCCTGACCGGGATGCGCTCGAACGTCCGGCCGTCGACGACGACCGTCCGGGGCTTGGGGCCTGCCGGGCTCACGGTGTGTAGAAGTCGACGACGAAGTTCAGGTTCCCCCCGGAGACCCAGAGCCCGATCCCCGCGTGGGTGTATTTGCGGCTCATCATGTTCACCCAGTGACCGCCCGGCGGGCTCCAGGTCTTCTCGCTCTGGAAGAAGCGCACGAGGCTCACAGCCGCGTCGCGCGGGTCGCTGAAGTAGCGGCAGCCGATGTTCTCCGCCCACTGGTAGCCGGTGTACCCGGCGGCGCGCAGCCGGTCGCCGGGATCGCCGCCGTAGAAGTGCGAGCAGACGCCGTTCGTGGCGAGCTTCCTGGCGTACGGCCGGGCCACGTCGTCGCTCACGCCGTCGTGGTAGCGCAGCGCGGGGATTCCGCTGCCGCCCGGGCTCGAGCACGAGCCGTCGGCCAGGACCCAGCCGCCGCCGCGCGTGCAGTTCATGAGCGAGAGCAGGTACCGCTCGGCCGAGGCCCAGGCGCTCGAGGACGGCCGCGTCGACGTCCCGGGCGCCGGCGCCGGCTTCGGCGCCGGCTTCGGCGTCGCGCGCGGCGTCGTGGACGCGCCGCCGCCCGTGGCGCGGGGGGCGGCCGCGGCCGGTCTGGGCGTCGGCGTCGGCTTGGGCTTGACCGTGAAGGTCGCGGCCCGCCGCCGGTCGAGGGGCGTTCCATCGGCCGCGACGGCGCCGTCGGCAACCCGCAGCGCCACGGTGGCCCCGTAGGGGAAGGCCGCCTCGGGTTCGAAGACCAAGACGGTGTCGTCCTCGGCGAAGCTGACCGTGCCGGGCACCCGGTCGCCGTTCACCTCGACGCTGAAGGCCTTCTTCGCGGAGGTCCGGTCCATCGGCATGGTGAAGCGCACGGAGACGGCGCCGTCGCGACCGACATCCTCCGTGCCGCCCCGCGGACGGAAGCGGACGACCGACGGCGACTTCGTCGTGGTGAAGGTGAGGGGCGCGGGACCGGTCACGGCAACCCCCTCGGCGTCGACCACGCCGGCCGCCAGCGCCACGGTGTACTCGGTGCGTGCCGCGAAGAGCCCGTCGGGCTCCCAGACGAACGCGTCGGCGAGCGCCGGGTCCCCGTCGTCGGGACCCTCGGCCGCCACGAAGAGCTGGCCGGGCATGGCCGGCGTGATCCGGAATGCCCGCAGCACGCTAGCGACGGCGACCGGTCGGTCGAACGTCAGGGCGATCGAGCTGTCGAGGGCGACCCCCGAATCCAGGCGGTCGGTGACCGCGAGCTGGGTGGTGGTGGCCTCGCGGGTCAGGAAGCCGGCCCGCAGGGGCGAGGCCAGCGCGCGTCCCTCCCGATCGTGGGCCCCGGTGCCCACGGTGATCGTGTAGTACGTCGCCGGCCGCCAGCTCCCGACGGGCTCGACGACCAGGCGCGTGGCGTCCTCGGACCAGCCGAGGCGGACCTCGGCGGCGGGCTCCACGGTGGTGGCGGCCGCGACGGACCCGGCATCCATGGGGGCGGCGAAGTCGATGATCATCGCCGCCGTGAGGTCCCGCCCCGCCGCCACGACGGGGCCCAGCGCGCTTGCGGCGAGGGGTGCCTGGGTGGCCCCCGGCGAACCCACGGTGCCCGCCGGGATCCCGATGGCGGCGATCGCGACGAACCCGCCGAGCCCCAGCCCGAGGCCGATCCGCGTCGCGGGCCCGCGGCGCACGGCGAACGAGAGGTAGACGGCGGCTAGGACGGGCAGCGCGAGAACTGCGGCTAGCGCGCGGCGGACCGGCAACAGGGCTCCTCGTCGATTCCCGGGCGCTCGGACGGGGCGAGGCCGATCGGCTGGGACCGATCGCCCCTACCTTACTCCTGCCCTGCTCCCCGCGGCAAATGCGCGACGGAGCGGCGGCGGAGGTCGGGCCGGACGGAGCGGCGGCGGAGGTCAGGCCGGCAGGGCGAGCACGTCGCGCGGGAAGCGAGTGAGGCGCTCGACACGCCGGGCGCCGGCGTCGAGGAGCACCAGGTCCTCGATCCTGACGCCGGTGCGACCGGGGAGGTAGACGCCCGGCTCCACCGAGAAGACCGTCGGGCTGGGCAGCGGCGCCTCGCCGGCCGCCCGCGAGAGGCTCGGGCGCTCGTGGGTCGCGAGGCCGATCCCGTGCCCGGTCCCGTGGCCGAAGTGCTCGCCGTGCCCGGCGGCCGCGATCACGTCGCGCGCCGCCGCGTCGGCGGCGCGCCCGCTCGGCATGGGTCCCCCGGCGACGACCGCCTCCTCGAGAAGCGCGATCGACGCGGCGTGGGCACGCGCGACGATCTCGTACACGTCGAGGTCCCGGGGCCGCGGCTCGCCGACGAAGAGCGTGCGGGTCATGTCGCTCCGGTACCCGGCGACCTGCGCCCCGAAGTCGAAGAGGACCACCTCGCCGGCCCGCAGGCGCCGGGCGCCCGGCGACCCGTGGGGCAGGGCGGCCTGGGGCCCGGCGAGCACCGCGACGTCGAACGCGAGGGCCTCCGCCCCGCCCTCGCGCATGAGCACCTCCAGGCGCCAGGCCAGCACCGCCTCGGTCATGCCCGGCCGGATCTCGGGGAGCAGCGCCGCGAGGGCCCGGTCGGCGACGGCCGCGGCGGCGGCGATCCGCTCGACCTCCGACGGCTCCTTGACCGCCCGATCGTCGTCGACCCACGCCACTGCGGGCACCAGCTCGACGTCGGGCGCCGCCGCCGCGAGCGCCTCCCACACGCCGTGGGAGATGTCGCCGGCCGGCACCGCCACGCGGTGGGCGCCGATCGAGGCGACCAGGCCCAGCCAGTGCGCCGGGAGGTCGTACGTGACGTCCTCGACGCGCGCGTCGGGCGCCTCGCGCCGGGCCTGCAGCGTGTACCGCGAGTCGGCCAGCACGACCACCTCGGCGGGGGTGACGAGGAACCGCCCGGAGTTCCCGGCGACCTTCTCTTCGCCCTCGCCGAGCACGACGCCGGCCAGGTACCGGATCTCCTCCCGCCGCAGGCCGAAGTAGGCGTCGACGCCCGCGTCGGCGAGGCGGGCACGCAGGCGAGCCAGGCGCTCCGGGCGGGCGGCCCGATCCGCATCCTCCCACGCGCGCAGGCGCCGGGGACCGGGAGGCACCGGGAAGTCGGCGGGCACGGGGAGCGCCCCCGCTTGTCGGCGGGTCAGCTCCCGCCGTCCTTCTTGATGTTCCGCAGGTGCTCTGCGTACGTCTTCGCGAAGACCGTCTGGCCCTCCTTCGTCGCGTAGAAGTAGAGATAACCGCCGCGCGTGTCGGGATCGAGCGCCGCCTCGATCGAGGCAGCCGTCGGGGTGCAGATCGGGCCCGGGGGCAGCCCCTTCGACGTGTACGTGTTGTACCCGGCGAGCGCGGCCGTGAGATCCGCCGGCACGTCGCCCGTGGGAGGTGCCCAGAACGCGTACGTCGGCCAGGAGGCCAGGGGGAGCTTCGCCAGCTGCAGCGTGTCGTTGATGTAGAAGATCGTGGGATCGAGCCCCAGGAAGCCGGCGGTCTCGTTCGGCGTGGCCATGCGGTTTCGGATCACACCGGCGATCCGCGCCCGCTCGGCGTCGTCCGCCGTCTCCCGCTCGACCAATGACGCCAACGCCAGGACTTCGTGGAACGGGACCCCCTTCGCCTTCGCCGCCTCGATGCGCGACAGCCCCACCTGCTCGACGAAGCGGTCCAGCATCTTGCGAACGAGCTCGTCGGGCGTGGTATCCGGGAGGACGCGATACGCGCCGGCGGCGAGGTACCCCTCCAGGTTCGCGCCTTTCGGGAGGTCGAGCCACGGGTAGTCGGCGAGGAGCGCCTTCGGCGGGTTCCGCACCAGGTCGAGGAAGGCGGCGGCGTCCATCCGGAGGCCGGCGATCTCGGCGGGGCGTGCCTGCAGATAGGCCGTGATCTGTTCGAGGCGCAGCCCGGTCCGGAGCTGCAGCGTGACCGACGGGTCCTTGGCCTCGAGGAGCGTGCCGACCAGCTGGTCCGGGGTGAGGTTGCGGCGGAGGAGGAACGTGCCGGCGTTGAGCTGGTCCGTGATCCCCTTCTCGATGGCGAGGAGCAGGAACGCGCGCCGGTCGCGCAGCACGCCGGCGTCGACGAGGCGCCCGGCGATCCCGGACGCGGTCTCGCCGCTAGCGACCTGGAAGTCCACCTCCGTCGTGTCGCTGCTCGCTGGCGCCGTCAGGGCGTCGCCCAGGTCCTCCCGCACGAGGTCGGCGACGAAGGGCATCCCGAGGGCGCCGGGGTTGCTGTCGGCCAGCCCGACGACCAGGCCGCGGGTCACCGGCCGGAGGACCGTCGTGAGCGCGAGCAGCACGACCGCGGCGGCGACGGCCAGGAAGACGAGGAACCGCAGGTGGCCGCCCGTCGCGGAGCGCGGGCGCTGGCGGGCCAGGTCGTACGCGGAGACGGTCCCGGCGCGGGGGTTCGACCGGTGCGGGCCGGAAGCGTCCAGCGGGCGCGCCATCGGGGTCCGGTCGCGCTCGGGCTCGCCGCTGCCCCGGGGCCCGGCCCCGCCACGGATCGTCATCCATCCTCCTGTGTCGTCGTCGCGCCGGCCGGGCGGAGCAGCTCGCCCGGCGATCCGCTGCGCCGCGCCTCCAGCTCGTCCTCGAGGATGACGGCGGCGGCGGCGCGATCGATGCGGGCCCGGTGGGCGGCCCGCCGGACGGGCCCGGGCGGTCCGCCGGCTCGCCCGCGACCGGGCGCGCCGACGCGGGCCTCGGCCACGTGGCTCGAGAGTCGTTCGTCGCGGAGACGCACGGGCAGGCCCGTCTGTTGCGCCACCGCGAGGGCCCATTCTCGCGCCTCGGTCGCCTTCGCGCCTTCCCCGCCGCTCATGTCGAGGGGCAGGCCCACGACGACCTCGTCGATCCCGTTGGCCGCGACGATCCTCGCGAGGGCCTCGACGTCCGCCACCACGCTCCGCCGGCGCGCCAGCGTGGCCAGCGGGCGGGCCCCCAGGTCGCCCACGTCGGCGACGGCCAGCCCGACCCGGCGCGTGCCGAGGTCGATCCCGAGGAGACGCGTCACGGGGCGGGGGTCGGCGACCCGGGGGATGCGGGGGACGCGGGAGGCGTGGACGGCGCGGCGCCCGGTGTCGGGCTGGGGCGCGGCGTCCCGGTGGGAGCGGGCTCGGCGGGCGGCACACCCTCGATCGTCACCGTGAGGCGGGCATCGAGCGTCGTGATCGTCGTGACCCAGTCGGGCCAGAGCACGACCTCCACGCTCCCGTAGTCCGCCAGGAGCGCCGCGGCCTCGGCGGGCGTCTTGCCCCTGACGAGGGTCCGCACCTGATCCTCCGACACCTCGGCCACGGCCTCGGCGCGCGCCTCGACCGGGTAGCTGATGAGCTCGCCCTCCGGGGTCCCCTCCCCCACGCTCACCCGGGCCGACCCCTCGCGGAGGGTCTTGCCGTCGGGCACCTGGGCGGCGACGCGGGCGGCCCCGATCGCCTCGAGCGGCGCGGGGTCGGCGGCGACCACGGTGCCGTCCGCGGTGAGCGTCAGGTCGAACGTCGCGACCTCCTGGCCAACGAGGCCCGCCGCGGGCACCGACGGGGTCGCGTCGCCGCGTCGCGCGGTGTCCGGGTAGGCGATCGCCCCGGGCGGCGTCCCGGGGGGATCCGGCGCGACGGCCGCGAGCTGCTCGTCGAGCTGCTTGGCCAGCGTGGCCGTCGCGGCGGCGACGTCCTTCTGGGTCACCCGCGGGAACTCCTCGCGTGCGCCCCCGGACGTGGCAGCCGGGTTCGTGACCTTCAGGACGATGCTGTTGTACTGGCCCGGCACGATGACGATGGTCCCGGCTCCAACGTTGCCCTCGGGGCCGTCGCGCACCGCCTCGATCCCGACCATCCTGCTTTGACAGTCGTACTGGCCCGGCGTCGACGTGGGCGTGGCGACCGGCACGAAGACCGACTCGCTGGTCGCAAACCCGACGCCCGACGTGGTTCGCACGACCGTGCCAGCGGGAATGCGGTAGGCCCGCGTCGGATCGCAGTTGGACCAGCGGATCTCGCCCGTCGCCTTCGATGACTCCACCCGCTTGCCGGTGGCCTTGAACGTCCCCGTCGCGGAGAGCGGGACCGACACGCGGACGGCCGGGATCGTGGCGGTCTCCGCGTTCACCGCCACGGCGTCGGGATCGGCCGTCCCGGTGAAGGTGACGGGGCCGACGGGCACGGAGGCGAGCCGCAGCGTCACCGTCGCGGTCGGCAGGAGGACGTAGCCCACGGCCGCGCCCGTCCCGGACAGGACGGCCACCACCAGCAGCGCCGCCACCACGAGCGGCCAGCGACGCCGCCGCCGGGGTGTCGCGACCGGCCGCGGCCCGAGGCCCGTGGAGGGGCCCACGGCGCCGCGTGCCCGCGACCCCTCCCTGGTGGTGCCGCCGGCCGTGTCGGGCGCGACGGGGGAGCCGCGCTCGGCGGCCGGCGTCGCGGCGCTCGGCGGGGGTCCCCCGCCGCCGGCGTCGGGCGCGACGATGGGCCGGGCATGGGCCCCGGGACGCGAGCCGGCTGCCCCGGGTCGGGCGGCTGCCGCCCCGGCGGCCCCGGCCGCAGCGATCGCGGCAGCCCCGCCGAGCGGGGTGCCGTCGGGTGTGGCTTCGCCGGCCGACCCTCCGGCGGCCGCCTCCCCTGGCTCCTCGTCCGGCGCGACCGCCTCCTCGTATTCCACCACAGACGCGAAGACGGGCAGCCCCGCCGAGGCCGCCAGCGCCCGCGTCGACGCCTCGGGAGCGACGATGGCCAGCCGCCGGCTGCGCCCGCCCGCCTCCCGGGCAAGGAGGCGGAAGTTGATGCGGCTCGTGGCGATCCGCGAGCCGGCCGGCAGGACGAGCGCGACGTCGACGTCCGGGGAGGACCGGATCCGGGCCGCCGCCGAGGTGATCTCGTCGTCGATGTCGAGGTAGAAGGTCGCCATCGCGGGCCTACAGCTTCATCGACCGCAGGACGCGCCGCAACGCGGCATCCAGCGGGTCGTGCTCGGACTGGAGCTCGATCGCCTGGTGGGCCAGGCCCAGGGGGGTCACGTCCTGCTGGTCCACGAGCAGCTGGGTCGCGTCGTCGAGCGTCTCGACCATCTCGGGGCCCATGACGGTGACCTCGGGGGGGCGGCTGAACGGCAGGCGCTTCCAGAACGCCTCGCCGCGCAGCGCAGCCGCCGTCTCTGGGAGCCGGGATCCGCCGCCGCACAGGTAGATCCGCGACGGCAGCATGTCGCCGCCGCCCAGCTCGTCGAGGACGAGCTCCATGCCCGCCGCCCAGACCGCGACGTCGTCGGCGATGATGCCGGCGACCTCGTCCCGGCTCTCCACGGCCAGCCCGCGGGCGTAGTCGACCTTGAGCGCCTCCGCCCGGGGGAAAGGCAGGTCCAGGCGGTCGGCCAGCGACTTGGTGAAGGCGCGGCCGGCGAGGGCGAACATCCGGGTCCCCTCGATGCCTCCCGAGCGGACCAGCGCGACGTCCGTGGTCCCGCCGCCGATGTCGACGAAAAGGGCACCCGCCTGGCGGACCTGCTCGCTGCCGAGGACGCGCGCGACCGCGTACGGCTCGGCGACGATCTCGAGGAGGTCCAGGTCGAGCTCCGCGGCCACGCTCTCGAGCGCGCCGAGGTGGACGAGCGGGGCGAAGGCGTTGAAGATCCCGATCTTCACGTGACGGCCCTGGAAGCCGACCGGGTTCGTCACCGCGTAGCCGTCGATGCTCGACGAGGTCACCGAGGCGTGGACGAGCCGCACGTCGACGTTGGGCAGCCCGGTCTCCCAGGTGATGGCCCGCTCGGCCTCCTCGAGCGCCTCGCGCTGAACCCCGTCGATCAGCTTCTGGAGCTCGGCGTCGGTGATCGGCGCATCGGGCTTCCTGCGCTCCTGCGTGTGGGTGGTCGTGAATCCCTTGACGAGCTCGCCGGCGATCCCGATGACCACCTGGGCCGGCCGGAAGCCGGCCATCTCCTCGGCCTCCTGGAGGGCGACCGCGCAGTTGTCCACCACCGCCCCGATGTCCGCGACCGTCCCGGACTGCATGTGGGCCAGGCCCTGGCGCTTGCGGCCCACCCCGCGCACCGTGCCGTGGGCCTGGTCGTCGATGTCGAAGACGAGCGCCTTGGCGAACTCGGTCCCGATGTCGAGGGCCGTGCAGGCCGAGAGCTGGTCGCCCCCGTCACGCTGCCAGAACCGCCGCAGGAAGGCCATGCCGGCCGCGCCGCCCTAGCCGCCCGCGGGGACGGCGGGCACGGCCGCGACAGCGGCCCGCACGGTCGCGAGCGCCTCGGCGAGCCCGTCGCGCCGGCTCCCCTTGCCCTGGGCCATCTCGGGTCGCCCGCCGCCCCGGCCGTCGACGGCGGCGATGGCCGCGCGCACGAGGTCGCCCGCGGACAGGCCCCGGCCGACGAGGTCGTCCGAAACGGTCACGAAGAGCTGGGGCTCGTCGGCGTCGAGGGCGAGCGCGATCACGCCGGGGCCCAGGAGGGCCCGGACCTCCTTGGCGGCGCTCTTGACGGCGTCGATCGACTCCCAGGGCCCGCCCTGGGCCACGAGCCGGACGCCGGGGGCGATCTCCTCGGCGCGGGCTGCCAGGTCGGCCGGTTTCGGCACGCCGCCTCCGCCCTGCCGGAGCCGCCGCTTCGCCTCGCGGAGCTCGGCCTCGAGCGCCGCGACCCGGTCCAGCACGGCGTCGGGGGACTGGGCGCCCAGTCGGTCGGCGACGGCCTCGAGCAGGCGGGCACGCTCGCGCAGGTGGGCGTCGGCGCCGTCGCCGGTGAGCGCCTCGATCCGCCGCATCCCGGACCCGATGCTGCGGTCGGCCGTGATGACGAAGCTGCCGACCTCGCCGGAGGCGCGGCAGTGGGTCCCGCCGCACAGCTCGAAGCTGTAGTCCCGGACCCGGACCGTGCGGACCGTCTCGCCGTACTTCTCGTCGAAGAAGGCGTCGGCGCCGTTCTCGATCGCCTCGCCCATCGGCATGCAGGCGATGCTCACCGGGCGGTCCTCGCGGACGACCCGGCGGACCTCGTCCTCGATCCGCAGCTTCTCCTCGTCGGTCAGGGCGCGGTCGAAGGGATAGTCGAAGCGGAGGTAGTCGGGCGCGACCAGCGATCCGGCCTGCCTGGCCGACGGCCCGGCGATATTGCGCAGGGCGCGGTGGAGCAGGTGCGTGGCGGTGTGGTTGCGCATCGTGCGCGCCCGGCGCTCGGCGTCCACGGCGGCCGCGACGGTCACTCCCACCCGCAGCCGCCCGTGGAGCGTGCCCCGGTGGACGATGAGCCCGCCGGACGGCTTCTGCGTGTCGGTCACGCTGAAGAGCGGCGAGCCCCCGCTCGGCTCGGTGATCTCGCCCCGGTCGCCCACCTGGCCGCCGCCCTCCGCGTAGAACGGGGTGCGGTCGAGGACCACCTCCGCCTCGCCGTGGCCGGTCAGCTCGTCGAAGGCGACGCCGTCGCGGATGATCGCGACGACCGTGCCCTCGGCCTCGGTCGTCTCGTAGCCCAGGAAGGTCGTGTCGCCGAGCCGGCGGACGAGCGACTCGTAGAGCGCGGTCAGCTCGGCGTGCCGCGCGAGCTCGGCCTTGCGACCGCCCCGGCTGCGCTCCCGCTGCTCGGCGAGGGCGACCTCGAAGCCCTCGCGATCGACCCGGACGCCGTGCTCGGCGGCCAGCTCGATCGTGAGGTCGATCGGGAAGCCGTAGGTGTCGTGGAGCTTGAAGGCGAAGGCACCGGAGAGCGTCGGGGCCTCGGCCGGAACCTCCTCCGGGCGCCGGCCGACCACGCGCTCGGCAGCGCTGAGCGGGATGAGCGCCTCCTCGAGCTGCGCCGTGCCGGCGTCGAGCGTCCGGGCGAACTGGGCCTCCTCCCGGGCGACCGCGCCCAGGATGCGCTCGCGCTCCTCGCGGACGATCGGATAGGCCTCGCCCATGACGTCGATGACCGTGCCCACCGTCTCGGCCAGGAACGGCTCGCGGCGGCCCAGCAGGCGGCCGTGGCGGACGGCCCGCCGGACGATCCGGCGCAGCACGTAGCCGCGCCCCTCGTTCGAGGGCAGGACGCCGTCGGCGACGAGGAAGGTGACGGCCCGGCTGTGGTCGGCGATGACCTGGTAGCTGAAGCGCTCCGCCTCGAAGCCCTCCGGGTCGTGGCCGAGCAGCCGCCGCAGCGTCTCGTGGATCGGGGTGAAGAGGTCCGTGTCGTAGTTCGAGAGGACACCCTGGAGGACGCTCGCCAGGCGCTCCAGGCCCAGCCCGGTGTCGACGCTCGGGAACGGCAGCGGTACCCGCGGACCCTCGGGGAGCTGGTTGAACTCCATGAAGACGAGGTTCCAGATCTCCAGCCAGCGCGGGCACTGCTCGGAGTGGTCCGGGACGCACTCGGGCCCCTCGGAGAGGTGCGCCCCCCGGTCGTAGTGGATCTCGCTGCACGGCCCGCACGGGCCCGTCTCGGCCATCCGCCAGAAGTTCTTGTCGTCGCCCCGCTCGACGTCGCCCCAACGCGCCATCCGCTCGGGCGGCAGGCCGATCTCGTCGCGCCAGATCGCCCAGGCGACCTCGTCCTCGGAGTAGGTCGTCGCCGCCAGGCGCTCGCCGGGGATCCCCAGCTCCTGCGTGAGGAACTCCCAGGCCCAGTGGATCGCCTCGCGCTTGAAGTAGTCCCCGAAGCTCCAGTTGCCCATCATCTCGAAGAGGGTGTGGTGGCGTGGCGTGCGCCCGACCTCCTCGAAGTCGTTGTGCTTGCCGGCCACCCGCAGGCAACGCTGGACGTCGACGGCCCTGACGTAGCTCCGCGTCTCCGCGCCGGTGAAGACCTCCTTGAACTGGACCATCCCGGAGTTCGTGAACAGGAGTGTCTGGTCGCCGGCGGGGATCAGGCTCGCGCTGGGCACGATCGTGTGGCCGCGCTCGGCGAAGAACGCCAGGAAGCGCCGCCGGATCTCCGCGGCGGGCAGCGGGTTCGCGGGCAGGGGCGCCTGGGGGGTGGTCGACATCCGGCTAATGGTACCGAACGGGACGCCCGGCACGGCGCCGCCCGCGGGGACCTCCGCGCCGGGCGTGGCCGCCGCGGTCCCTCAGCGGTGGAGCGTGCGTCGCAGCGCCGCCGAGCCGGCGATGATCGCGCCGACGAACGCGCCGATGACCAGGCCGCGGAGGAAGACCGCCAGGCGGTCCTCGGCGGCCCGCCGCGGGGACCGCATCATCGCCCACCTCCTCTGGAGCTGCCGGGTCCGACCGGCCTCGTCGGACCCAGGATCGAGACCAGCACGACGAGGCCGATGCCCGCCCACGCCCCCGCGGACGCGGCGAGCAGGTGGAAGTCCCCGATCGTGAGGATGTCGATGCCGAGCCGTGCGCCGAGGGCGTCCCCGGCCCACGCGCCCAGCATCGCAAGGACCAGGACGAACGGGAGCCTGGCGCCGGCGACGCCGGTCACGAGCACCGCGAACGCGGTCCAGAAGGCGCCGACGAGCGCCGCCAAAACGATCGCGGGTCCGATCAGCATGCGGCGCCGGGTCGGCGCGCCCGCGTCACGCTCGCACCGCGGGGCGGGCGATCCGTCCGCCGCCGAGCACGACGTCGGGCTCGTCTTCCGCATACAGCACGCAGGCCTGCCCGGGCGCCGCCGCCCAGACGGGCTCGTCGCTGGCGACCGTCCAGGCGCCCTCGCCGCCGTCGCGGCCGCCGGGGTGCGGGACGGAGCGCCACCCGGCCGGACGGCGCGATGCGGAGGCCGCCCCGCCGGCGTCACCCGGGCCCCGCGTCACCGCGGCCGGGCCCTGGGTCACCCTGGCCGGGACCGGCGTCGCGCGGTGCCGCACCTGCGCCAGCGCGCGGAAGCTCCCGGCCGGCGGGCTCCCCCCGACGAAGGTCACCTCCTCGATCGCGAACGAGCGCGTCTCCAGGTCGGCGCGCCGGGCCAGGACGATCGTGTTGCTGGCAGGGTCGACGCGGCTCACGTACCGCGGCTCCCCCACCGCCACCCCGACGCCACGCCGCTGGCCGACCGTCAGGGCGGCCGCCCCCATGTGCTCCCCCAGCAGGCTGCCGTCCCGGCCGTCCACGGCCGGGCCCGGGGCAGGACGCCAGCCCGAGCGCGTCGCGAGGGCCGCCCGCACGTCACCGTCGGGCACGAAGCAGATCTCCATGCTCTCCGGCTTGTCGGCGGTCACAAGGTCCTGCGCGCGGGCGATCGCCCGGACCTCGTCCTTGCGCAGGTCGCCGAGCGGAAACGTCGCGCGGGCCACCTGGTCCTGGCGCAGGCCGTACAGGAAATAGGCCTGGTCCTTGGCCCGGTCGACGCCGCGCAGGAGCCGGTGGACCGGCCCGGCCGGCCCTTCGACGACATCGGTGCGCGCGTAGTGACCGGTCGCGACGGCGTCGCAGGCGTAGAGGTGACGGGCCCGTCCGAGGAGCGCCCCGAACTTGACGTAGCTGTTGCAGTCGACGCACGGGCTGGGCGTCTCGCCGGACAGGTAGGCCGCCAGGAACGGCCGGATGACCCCCTCGTCGAACTCGCGCTCCAGGTTGAGGACGTAGAAGGGGATGCCGAGCTGGGCCGCCACCCGCCGGGCGTCCTCCGCGGCATCGGCAGAGCAGCAGCTCTTCTTCACCTCGGAGTAGGCGTCGGCGCCCTCGTGCACCCGCATCCAGACGCCGACCACCTCGTGGCCGGCCTCGGCGAGCAGCGCCGCCGCGACGGAGCTGTCCACGCCGCCGGACATCGCGACGAGCACCCGCACGTCCGGGGCCTCAGGCGATCCGGCTGCCGAGCGGGTCGGCGGCGAGCGCTCGCGAGCCGGCCCGGATTCCTGTGAGGACCCGCGGGACGGCGGCGGCGGCCGCGTCCACCTCCCCGCCGGTGGTGCCCCGTCCCAGGCTCAGGCGGAGGGCGCCGGTCGCGTCGACATCCGGGATCCCCATCGCGGTGAGCACGTGCGACGGTTCCGGCGACCCGGTGGCGCAGGCCGAGCCGGTCGAGCAGGCGATCCCCTCGAGATCGAGCGCGACGGAGGCCGCGACGCCGTCCGCGCCGCGGACGAGCAGCGAGAGCAGGCCGGGGAGGCGCTCGGTCGGGTGGCCGGTGAGCTCGACCCCTTCGACCGCCAGGCAGGCTGCCTGCAGGCGCCCCCGGAGGTCGCCGAGGCGCGCCCGCGTCGCGGGCTTGTCCCGGCAGGCCAGGCCGTACGCGGCGGCCATGCCGACGGCCCCCGCGACGTTCTCGGTCCCGGCCCGCCGATGGCGCTCCTGGCTCCCGCCGTGGATCTGGGCCAGCAGCGGCGTGCCGCGGCGGACCCACAGCGCGCCGACACCCTTCGGGCCCTCGAACTTGTGGGCGGAGATCGCCACGGTGTCGGCGCCGAGCGCCGCGACGTCGAGGTCGAGATACGGCGCGGCCTGGACCGCGTCGACGTGGAGGTGGATCCCGCGCCGCGACCGGACCCGGCCCGCGATCTCGCGGATCGGCTGGATGGTGCCGACCTCGTTGTTGGCGAGCATCACCGCGACCAGGATCGTGCGCTCGTCGAGGAGCGCGTCGAGGGCCTCCGGATCCACCTGCCCCGTGCCGTCGACCGGGGCCCAGGCGACCTCGAACCCCCACTTCGCGAGGTGCTGGGCGGCGTGCCCCACGGCGTGGTGCTCGATGGCGCTCACGACGAGCCGGTTGCCGCGGGCCTTCCCGGCCCAGGCCGCGCCCTTGACGGCCAGGTTGTTCGCCTCCGTCCCGCCGGAGGTGAGGACGACCTCGCGCGCCGTCCCGCCCAGGTGCGCCGCGAGCTGCTCGCGGGCCTCGTCCATGGCGTTCCGCGCGGCGCGGCCCGCTGCGTGGGCCGACGACGGGTTCCCGAAGGCACCCGTGAGGTACGGCAGCATCGCCTCGAGGGCCTCCGGCCGCAGCGGGGTCGTCGCCGCGTGGTCGAGGTAGATCGGCGCGATCGTCGGCATCAGGCGCCGATTGTACGGCCGCCGCCCGGCGGGCCCCCCGGCCGCTATCCTTGGCCGCCGTGAGCGACGACGTCGGCACCCGTGCCCCGGCGGCGGGCTCCGGCGCCCCGGGCGGCGACCCGCGGCGACGGCCCGCCGGCTGGCTGCTGGGCTACCCGACCGGCCACCTGATGGGCGTCCTCCCCTCCCCGGCCGCCGCCGACGCCGCCGTGGCCGGGCTGCGGACCGCCGGCTTCGCGGCCGACGCCATCCACGTCCTCGTCGGCGAGGACGCCGCCCTCCGGATCGACGGCCGCGGCACGCACCACGGCCTCCTCGCCCGGCTCTACCGGCTGCTCCAGTTCACCCAGATGGACCAGGCGCCCGACTTCCGGCGCTACGAGCTCGAGGCGCGCCGCGGCCATCCCGTCATCGCGGTGCGGGAGGCCGATCCCGCCCGGCGCAGGACGGTCCGCGCGATCCTGCGCGCGAACGGCGCCCACTTCACGAACTTCTACGCCCGCTTCTACTCGGAGACCCTGGACCCGTTCGAGGGACCCGACGAGGACGACCTCCCGATCTGACCCCCGGACCCGGGGGTGGCGGACGCGGGCCGCCGATCCAAGGGCCGGAAGGGGACGTCGGCGACGAGCACGCCGGGATGGCCCGCCAGCGCGGCCCGGATCCGGTGGGCGTTCTGGTTGAACAGGACCCGGTCCCACCAGTGGCGGGCGAGGCGCTCCGGCAGCAGGACCACGGTCACGCTCTCGTCCTCGAGCTCCGCGTCGAGCTCGAGGTAGCGGATCAGGGGCTCGACGAGGTTCCGGTAGGGCGACTCCACGATCACGAAGCCGATGCCGGGCAGCTGGCGCTCGAAGCGCGCCCGGAGGCGCTCGCCGGCCGCCACGTCGTCGGTGACGTGGATCGCCGTCACGTCGCCGCTCATCGACCGGGCGAACCGGACGGCCTGGATGACGTCCCACGAGACATCGCCCACCGGGATCACGACGCGCCGCTCGTGGACGGGCGGACCCCACACGACGTCGGGCGCGACGGCCAGCTCGGCGGTGCCGCGCGCGTACTCGCGGCGGACGAGGAGCATGACGCCGACGAGCAGCGGCACGATCAGCAGGATCACCCACGCGCCGAGGCCGAACTTGGCGATGGCGAAGACGACGGCCACGATGCCCGTCGCGACGGCGCCGACCCCGTTGATGAGGGCGCTCCGTCGCCAGCCGGGTCCGCGCTCGGCGCGCCAGTGGCGGACCATGCCGGCCTGCGACAGCGTGAAGGCGGTGAAGACGCCGATCGCGTAGAGGGGGATCAGCGCCTCGACGCGGCCGCCAAACGCCACGGCGACGGCGATGGCGAGGACGGCGAGGGCCACGATCCCCGAGTTGAAGGCAAGCCGCTCGCCGCGGTACGCGAAGCCACGGGGCATGAACCCGTCGCGCGCGAGGATCGAGGCCAGGCGGGGGAAGTCGGCGAAGCTCGTCTGGGCCGCCAGCACGAGGATGCCCATCGTCGAGACCAGCAGGATGTACCAGGCCGGCCCCTGCCCGAAGGTCGCCCGGCCAACCTGCGACAGGACGGATTCGGTCGGCGACGGAACCGCCCCCGAGATGCCGGCGAGGAACGAGATGCCGAGGAAGACGAAGCCCAGGATCACGGCCATGGCCACCATGGTGGCCTGGGCGTTCTTCCACTCCGGCGGCTTGAACGCCGGCGTGCCGTTCGAGATCGCCTCCGTGCCGGTCATCGCGCTGCAGCCGTCCGCGAAGGCCCGCATGAGCAGGAGCAGCGTGATGGTCTCCACCGGCACCTGCGCCGGGATGACGTCGGTCACCTGGGGGGCCTGCCCGAGGGCCGTCCGCACCACGCCGACGACCACGAGCAGGACCACGCTCACGACGAAGACGTAGGTCGGCAGGGCGAAGATCGTGCCGCTCTCGCGAATCCCGCGGAGGTTCACGCCCATGACCAGCAGGATGGCCGCCACGATGAGGGGCACGCTGATCGCGTGGAGGGCCGGGAAAGCCGACGCCAGGTTGAAGATCCCCGCCGAGACGCTCACCGCGACGGTCAGGACGTAGTCGGTGAGGAGCGCCGCGGCGGCGACCAGCCCGGGCAGGGTGCCCAGGTTGGATCGGGCGACGATGTAGCTGCCGCCGCCGCCGGGGTACGCCCGGATCGTCTGGCGATAGGAGAACGTCACGAGGACGAGCAGCCCGACGATCAGGAACGAGATCGGCATGAGGTAGGCGAAGGCCGCGGTGCCCGCCGCGAGCAGGGTGAACATGCTCGCCTCCGTGGCGTATGCCACCGAGGACATGACGTCGCTCGAGAAGACCGCCAGCGCCTTCCACTTCGGCAGCCGCTCGTGGATCTCCTGCGCGCTCGCGATGGGCGCCCCGAACAGCCTGCGGCGGGCGGCGAGGCCCGCGCGGCCCAACCGGTCGCGGGGGATGCTGGCCGAGGATGTCGCCACGACGATCCCGGGCCTCGCGTGACGGAAGTAGCGGGCCCGGGGCCGCTCGATCCGGACGCGACGGTCGCCGGGCTTGCGCCCCCGCAGGGTCCGCTTCTCGACGCTCATGCGTGGGCGGGTGTCAGGCGGCCCGGACCACGACGTCGAGGGCCCCGCCGCCGGCGCGGACCCGCCGCTCGAGGACGACGCCCGCATCCGCCGCGAGCGGGTCCAGGTCGGCCAGGAGGGAGGCGCTCGTGGCCATCCCGCAGACGAAGATCCGGTAGACCGGGTTGCGGGCGACGATCGCGATGGCGGCGCAGAGCTCCAGCTCCGCGCGCTCCCGGGCGCCCCCGTCGAGGGCCGCGGGGCCGTCGAGCTCGCCGACCGGACTCGGTGCGATCCGTGGTGTCTCCATGCCTCTACGATCGTCCCCACCTCCAAGAGGGGACGGCCCGGCGGGGCCGGAAGCCGCTCAACGATCGCTCAACTCCACAGGCCCTCGGGCATCCGGACCCTGTAGCCGACGCCGGGCTCGGCCACGATCAGGTCGCCCAGGACCCCGTCGGGGTCGGCCGCGGCGAGCTTCCGCCGGATCCGGCTGACGTAGACGTGGACGTAGTGGGCCTCCTCGGCGTAGGGGCTCCCCCACACGGCGCGCAGGAGCCGACCGTGCGTGACGAGGCGGCCGGCGTGGCCGGCGAGGACCTTGAGGACCTCGAACTCCCGAGCGGTCAGGTGGACCGGCCGGCCCCCCACGCTCACGGCGTGACGAGCCACGTCGATTGAGAGGGCTCCCAGGCGCAGCTCGCCGGACGGCTCGGCGGCCGGGCCTGCCGCGCGCCTGAGGACGGCTCGCAGGCGCGCCACGAGCTCGGCCGGGCTGAACGGCTTCGCCACGAAGTCGTCGGCGCCCTGCTCCAGCGCGGCCACCTTGGCGTCGTCGCGATCGCGCGCCGACAGGACGACGATCGGCGTCGATGCCTCGCGCCGGACGCGTCGAATCACCGTGGTGCCGTCGATGTCGGGCAGGCCGAGGTCGAGGAGGATCAGGTCCGGCCGCCCGGCGCCCCACCGCTCGAGCGCGGCCGCCCCGTCGGCGGCCTCCTGGACCCGGAAGCCCTGCAGCCGCAGGTAGGTCGCCACCTCGCGGCGGGTCGGGGCGTCGTCCTCGACCAGCAGGACCAGGGCTCCGGCCGCCTCTTCCTGGGTCACGGTCGCAGCTCCTCCGGCCGGTCGCCGCCGGCGTCGTCACCGGAGGGCTCCGGGAAGCCGAGCAGCTCGATGTCGATGGCGAGACCGCCGAGGTCGCCCCGGCGGGCCGTCACGCTGCCGCCCATCGCCTCGACCAGCCCCCGGACCACCGCGAGCCCGAGGCCGAAGCCGCGTCGCGAGCCCTCGCCGGCGGGGGCGATCCGCGAGAACTTGTCGAAGATCCGCGCGATGGCCTCGGGCGGAACGCCGGGCCCGGCATCCTCGACCGTCAGCACCAGCGTGTCGCGCGGGGTCGCCACGGCCCCGATCCTGACCGGCGTGCCCGGCGGCGTGTGGCGGACGGCGTTCTCCAGGACGTTCGTCAGCACCTGGTCGATGAAGACCGGGTCGACCGCGACGGGCGGCAGGTCGGTCGCCTCGACGACGGTCACGGGGTGCGCCTCGAGGAGGGAGCCCATGCGGGCGAGGGTCGTCTCGACGAGGTCGCCGAGCGTGAACGGCTCGAGGTGCGCCCGGAGGTCGCCGGCCTCGATGCGGCTCATGTCGAGGAGGTTCGAGACCAGCTGGTTGAGCCGCTCGGCCTCGCGATCGATGACGTCCGCGCGCTCGCGCCTCGTGGCCGGGTCGACGTCGAGCCCGGGGTCGCGCAGGATGCCGGCCGCCGCCCGGATCGTCGCCAGCGGCGTGCGCAGGTCGTGCGAGACCGAGTCGAGGAGGGCCGTCTTCGCCGCCTCGCTGCGCCGGGCGATCTCGGCGCTCATCGCCTCCGTCGCCAGGCGGTCGCGCTCGATCGCCTGGCCGACCTGGTCCGCCGCGGCCGCCAGCACGCGCGTGTCCCCCCGACCGGGCACGCCGTCGGCGCGCCGCCGCACCACCCAGAGCGACCCGCGCTCGGCGTCTCCCGCCACGATCGCCACGCGGAAGGCCTCCTCACCGGCGTCGGACCCGCCGGGAGTGGCAGCCTGGGGTTCGTGGACCCGGATCCACTCGAAACGCTCGGCGTCACCGCCCAGGCGCCGCATCACGAAGTGCGCGGCGCCGACCCTCCTCGGCGACGTCGGTGCGCTGTCGCTCACCACCCGGCGCGACCCGGCGTCCGTGCCCATGCTGATCCACACCCGCCCCGCCTCGGTCTCCGCGCCGAGGATCCGCACGACCTCGGGCAGCGCGACCGTGGCGGTCGGGGTCGTGGCGAGCGCCCGACCGATGGCGTACTGCGCGCGGGCCTGCCGCTCGCGAAGGAGGGCCGCCTCGGCGCGGGCGCGCTGCATGCCCGCGAGCTGGCCCACGACGACCCCGAGCACGAGGAGCAGGAGCAGGTTCAGCCATTCCTCCGGGCTCGCGACCAGGAGGACTCCCGTCGGCTGGACGAACAGCAGGTCGTAGAGCACGAACGAGCCGACCGCGGTGGCGGCGGCTGCCCGGATCCCGAAGCCGACCGCCATGACCACGACCGCGAGAAGGTAGACCGCGGAGGCGTTCCCAATCCCGACGATCGTCTCGAGCAACCCCACGACGAGCGTCGTCGCGACGAGGACGCCGGTGCCGGCAAACATCACCAGGCCCGCGCTGCGGGGGAAGCCGGGGCCGATGCGCTCCATGACCGGGATGGTAGTCCCGCGGCGAAGAGCCCCGGCGGGTGACCGCGCAGGCGCGCCCGTCAGGAGCCGGAGCCCCTCCGCGCGTCCTCGCGCTGGCTCGCCTGGCGTCGCCGGTCGTGCATCGACAGCAAGCGCTTACGGAGGCGGATGGAGCCGGGGGTCACCTCGACCAGCTCGTCCTCGCCGATGAACTCGATCGCCGTCTCCAGGGTCATCGGCCGGGGCGGCGTCAGGCGCAGCGCCTCGTCGTGGGCGTGCGTCCGGATGTTCGTGAGCTTCTTCTCCTTGGTCACGTTGACGTCCATGTCCCCGGAGCGTGCGTTCTCGCCGACGATCATCCCCTCGTAGACCTCGACCCCCGCGCCGATGAACATCTCGGAGCGCTCCTGCAGGCTGAAGAGGGCGTAGGCGTTGGATGTCCCCGTCCGGTCGGCGACGAGGACGCCGTTCGTCCGGTGGGTCACCTCCCCGGCCCAGGGGCCGTAGCCCTCGCCGATCTGGTGGAGGAGCGCCGTCCCGCGCGTCTCGGTGAGGAGCTGGCCGCGATAGCCGATCAGGCCCCGCACGGGCAGCACGAACTCCATGCGGACCCGACCGTCCGCGTCGGTCGACATCTGCTCCAGGCGTCCCTTGCGGCCGGCCAGCGCCGTCTGGATCTCGCCGATGTAGTCGGGCGGGATGTCGATCGTGATGCGCTCGTAGGGCTCCTGGACCTGGCCGCCCACGGTATGCAGGATGACCTCGGGACGGCTCACCTGGAGCTCGTAGCCCTCGCGGCGCATCTGCTCGACGAGGACGGCCAGCTGCAGCTCGCCCCTGCCCCGGACCTCGTAGGTGTCGCCGGTCTCGGTCGGGAAGAACTGGATCGCCACGTTGCCCAGGATCTCCTTCTCGAGGCGGGCACGCAGCTGGCGGCTGGTGAGGTACCGGCCCTCGCGACCGGAGAGCGGCGAGGTGTTGACGCCGAAGGTCATCCGCAGGGTCGGCTCGTCGACCTCGATGCGCGGCAGCGGTCGCGGGTCGCTCGGCTCGGTCAGGGTGTCGCCGATCGTCACCTCGGGCAGCCCCGCGACCGAGACGATATCGCCGGGGCCGGCCTCCTCGATGTCGATCCGCTCGATCCCGTGGGCGGTCTGGAGGCTCGTGACGGTCCCCGAGAGCGTGACGGTGCGCCCGGGCTCGATCGACCCGGCGGTGTCGTCGGGCTCCTCCCGGACGACCGCGATGCGCTGGCCGACGCGAACGCTCCCGTTCACCACGCGGCCGACGGCCATCCGGCCCACGTAGTCGTTCGCCGCCAGGTTGGTGACGAGGAGCTGGAGGGGATGGCCCGGGGTGAAGGCGGGCGGCGGCGTCAGCTCCACGAGGAGGTCGAGGAGCGGCCGGAGGTCGGTCCCCGGGGTCGCCAGGTCGCGGGTCGCGGTGGCGGCCTTGGCGTTCGTGTAGACGACCGGGAACTCGATCTGGTGCTCGTCGGCGCCCAGGTCCATGAAGAGCTCGTAGACGTCGTCGAGGACCTCGGCCGGGCGGGCGTCGCCGCGGTCGATCTTGTTGAGGGCGACCACCACAGGCAGGCGGCGGGCCATCGCCTTCTGGAGCACGTAGCGCGTCTGCGGCAGCGGGCCCTCGGCGGCGTCGACGAGCAGCAGCACGGCGTCCACGAGGTTCAGAGACCGCTCCACCTCGCCGCCGAAGTCGGCGTGCCCCGGCGTGTCGACGATGTTGATCCGGATCCCGGCGTAGTCGACCGTCGTCTGCTTGGCCAGGATCGTGATGCCCTTCTCGCGCTCGAGGTCGCCGGAGTCCATGACCCGGTCGACGACGGCCTGGTTGGCCCGAAAGGCGCCGGTCTGGCGGAGGATCCCGTCCACGAGCGTGGTCTTGCCGTGGTCGACGTGGGCGACGATGGCCACGTTGCGCAGGTCGGCGCGAACGGCGGTCGGCGTCGCGGACGTGGTCGGTGGGGCGGGCATGCGGCGGCGGATCTCCGGGGAGTGGAGGGAGCATTCTCGCACGGACGGGCCGGAGACCAGCGCGCCGGGCCGGGGACACCCGATCTACACTCGCGTCATGGGCCGCTGGACCTGCGCCGAGTGCGACGACCTCACCGAGGACGCGTTCGCCACGTGCGCCCGCTGCCGGTCGCCGCGCACCGTCGGGGGCGGATGGCCGGCCGCGCGAACCCTCGTCCTCCTCTACCCCGGCAACGAGCAGGTCGACGCCGCGGGCCGGTACCGCGTCCACGCCGAGGCGCTCGCGTCCGCGGGGTACGAGCCGGTCGCGACGAGCTGGGGCCAGACGCCACCCGGCGCCGCCGACGCCTTCTTCTTCGGCAACCTCGAGGAGGCCTACCGCGTCGGGACCCTCCTCGTCACGTACCGGCGGGAGCGCCCGACATGACCGTCGCCGCCGTGATCCTCGCTGCCCGCCCCGAGTCCGCCCTGCGCGACGTCGAGGGCGTGGCCAACGCCCGCCGCCTCGTGGACGCGGCGTGGGCGGGCGGCGCGACGCCGATCGTGGTGGTTGCCGCGGATCCCGACGGGGCGGTCGCGGCCGCCCTCGCCGGCTCCCCGGCCGTCCTCGCCGTCCCCGCGCCGCCGCAGGGCGGGCCGGCGGCGCAGATGTGCCGCGGCTTCGACGTCGCCCGGGCCGAGGTGGACGGCACGGACGCCGCCCTGCTGTGGCCGGCCCGGATGGGATGGGTCGACGCGGAGACCGTCACCTCGCTCATCGAGGCTCACGGCGTCGACCGCGCCGCCGTCCTGCGGCCGGCGTTCCGTGCCGAGCCCGGCTGGCCGGCCCTCGTCCCGACGACGCACCTCGAGGCCCTGCGCTCGCTCGACGCGGCACTGATGCCGGACGCGCTCCTCGCGGCGCTGGCGGCCGCGGTCGGCTCGCGGGTCGTCGAGCTCGGGGATCCCGGGATCACCCACGACCTCGACACGCCCCGGGCGGCCCTGCCGCCGTTCGAGGCGCCCCCTGAGCCGGCGGCGGCCCACCACCACGAGTGGGGCTCGCCGGCCGCTGCCGGGCCCGACGAGCCGCCGGATTCTGCCCGGATCGTCCCCTGAAGCAGGTTCGCCGGCGGCTGCGCCGACTCGGCATCGTCGGCGGCGGCGCCCTCGCCGGCGTCGCCGTCGTCCCCTTCTTCGTCCCCCTCTCCAGGCAGCCGGGCCGCCCGGCCGCGGACGTGGCGGCGGAGCTCGGCCTCCCCGGCGCCCTCGTGGAGGCGGGCGGCACGCGCACGTGGGTCGCGGAGTCCGGGCCGCGCGACGGGATCCCGGTCGTCCTGGTCCACGGGTTTGGCGGCTCGACCTGGTCGTGGCGCGCGACGATCCCGGCCCTCGCCGCGGCCGGCTACCGGGCGGTCGCCCTCGACCTCGCGAACTTCGGCCTCGCCGACAAGTCGTGGGAGCGCGACACGACGCACGCCGCCCAGGCGGAGGTCGTCGCGGCGCTCATGGACGCCCGGGGGATCGCGCGGGCGACGCTGGTCGGACACAGCATGGGCGCCAACGTCGTCGCCTGGTTCGCCGCACGCCACGCCGACCGGCTCGAGCGTGCCGTCCTCGTGGACGCCGCGACCGGGCCGGCGGCGATGCGCGGCGGGCCGGCGTTCCTCGGCGGCCTCGTCCGCCTGCCGAACGTACGCCGCATCGGCCGGCTCGCGCTCCGCAGCCAGCTCGGCGCGGCGCGGATGGCGGGCGTCCTGCGGACCGCCTATGCCGACCCGGCGCGGGTCACCGACCGCGACATCGCGGGGTACGTCGCCCCGCTCGAGACCCTCGACTGGGACCTGGGGCTGCTCGCGATCCTCCGCGACGGCCGATCGAACGCCCTCGAGGCGCCGATCGGCGACGTCCTGCGGGTCCCGACGGCGATCATCTGGGGCCGCGATGATCGCTGGATCCGCCTGGCATCCGGCCGGGCGCTCCGGGCCGCGCTGCCGGACGCCGAATGGCACATCATCGACGCTGCCGGCCACCTCCCGATGGAGGAGCAGCCGGATGCTTTCAACGACGTCCTCCTCGCCTGGCTGGAGAGCACCCGATGACCGAACCCCAGCTGCCCGCCGGCCCGAGCCAGCCGGCCGAGCCGGCCGCGACCGAGCCGGCGCCGGCCGAACCGGCCGCGACCGAGCCGGCGCCGGCCGAACCGGCCGCGACCGAGCCGGCGCCGATCGAACCGGCCGCGACCGAGCCGGCGCCCGAAGCCGCGGCATCCTCGACGCGGCGCCGCAGGCCGCGCCGCCGCACCGTCGTCCTGGGCATCGTCGCAGTCGTCGTCGTGGCGCTCGTCGGCGGCCTCGCCTGGTTCTTCAGCCCGCAGCCGCTCCTCCCGGAGGCGACGGCCGCCCTCGCCTCCACCGCCGGCGCGACCTACTCGGACGAGCCGACCGGCCTCACCTACACCCCGGTGGGAGCGTCGCCCACGACCGGCCTGATCCTCTACCCCGGCGCCAAGGTGCCGGCGGCCGGCTATGCGCCGACGGCCCGCGCGATCGCCGAGGAGGGCTACCTCGTCGTCGTCGTCCCGATGCCGCTCAACTTCGCCATCTTCGGCGTCGGCAAGGCCGCCGACGTCATGGCGGCCCATCCGGGCGTCACCCGCTGGGCGGTCGGCGGCCACTCCCTCGGAGGAGCGATGGCCGCGCAGTTCGCGGCGGACCACCCCGGGGACGTCGCGGGCCTCGCCCTGTGCGGCGCCTACAGCGCCGCCGACCTCTCGGCCAGCGGGATCGCGGTGTCCTCCGTGTACGGCTCGCTCGACGCTGCCGCGACCAAGATCGAGGACCCGGCCACGCAGGCGCTCCTGCCGGCAACGACGGCCTACACCAGGATCGAGGGCGGGAACCACGAGCAGTGCGGCTGGTACACCGGCCAGCCCAACGATCCGCCGGCCACCATCTCGCGCGAGGACCAGCAGGTCCGCATCGTCACGGCCTGGCTGGACATCCTCAAGGCGCTCGCGGCCGCGCCCTGAGCCCGGCCGCCGCGCGCGGCCCGTGACGAGCGAGGGCCGCGGGCTGCCGGCGAGCCGCGACCAACGACGAGGCCGACGCCCGGCGTCAGGCCGGCCGGCGAGGCGCGGCGGCGGATACGACGGCGTCGGGCGAGACCGGCCGGCGAGGCCCGGCGATGGCGCGGACGGCGTCAGGCGAGGCCGAGCACCCGGCGCGCGCGCGGGACGTCGTCGACGGACAGGGCCGTCTCGACCGTCCCATCGGCGACCCGGACGAAGAGGACGCCACGGATGTCGACGCCTGCGGCCGCGAGCTTCTCGGCGACGGCCGCCAGGCCGCCAGGCCGATCCTCGACGTCGATGATGATCGTCTCGCCCTCGACGAAGGGGTAGCCGCCCGCGCGGAGCGCGTTCCGCGTGGCGTCGTCGTCGTCCGTGGTCAGGACCGCGTACGCCTGCTCCCCGGCGCCGCCTCCCGCGATCCCGCGGATGTCGACGCCGGCCTCCGCCAGCGCCCGGGTGAGCGCCGCCAGCGCGCCTGGCCGGTTCTCCAGCTGGACGACGAACTGGGTGCCCATCTCGCTGGCCTCCTCTTGGGGTCCGGGGTCACTCGGGATGCGCCCCATTGTCGCCGGTTCGGCAACCGCGCCGGGCGCCCGGTCGGGGCCGCCGACCCGGCGGGCGGTCAGGCTGGCCGCTCGCGGCGGATGGGGAGCGCCGCGACCACCACGCCGCCGAGGACGAGGGCGACCCCCGCGAGCTGCGCCGGCGACGGGCGCTCGCCGAGCAGGCGCGCCGCGAGCAGCAGGGTCACGACCGGCTGGACGAAGAGGAGGATCGATCCGACGGCCGCCGGCAGGCGTGGGAGCGACAGCGTGATGAGGAGGTAGCCCAGGACCTGGCTGGTGAGGGCCAGGAGCGCCATCCACGCCAGCTGCGCGGGGCTCGGGGTGAGGTCGAGGGAGCCCAGCAGCAGGCCGACCGGGAGCACCGCGAGCGCCGTGGTGAGGGTGGCGTCGGCGAGAGGCCCGGCGGATCGCCGGCGGTCGCGGTTCACCCGTCGCATGATCACCAGGAACCCGGCGTAGAAGACACCCGCGGCGGCGCCCAGGACGGCCCCGGCCACCGGATCCTCGCCGTACGCGGCCTCGTCGAGCACGCCGGAGATCAGGACGACGCCGGCGAGGACGACCGGGATCGCCACCAGGGCCCGGGCCGGCGGCCGCTCCCCGAACAGGAGCCACGTGGCCAGGGCCACGACGACGACCTAGAGGTTGGGCAGGACCGTGCCGAGGCCCGCCCCGACGAGCGTGACGGCGTAGTGGAAGCACTGCAGGTCGGCGGCGAAGAAGAGCCCGGCCACGACCGCCCATCCGCGCTCCCAACGCGTTCGAGGCCCGAACCGCCCGTCCTCCACGCGGCCCAGGAGCCAGAGAGGAACCGCCGCGAGCGCGCTCCGCCAGAACGTGGCCGTCGTCGGCGCCACGCCGGACAGCCGGAAGATGATCCCCGAGAGCGAGATGAAGACCGCACCCAGGACGGCTGCCGCGCGCGGCCGGGCCGCCAGGCCGGCGAGGAGCGGCTCGGTCCCCGGCCCGGCCACGCCGGTGCTACCCGGCGAGCCGGTCGCGCCGATGCTGCCCGGCGATCGGGCCTTCCCGGTGTTGCCCCGGGGCCCGCCTGCGCCGGGGGCCCGCCCGGGCGTGCTCAGGCCTTCTCCGGGAGGCCCACGAAGCGGAGGCCGAGCTCCGCGTACTGCTCCGGGTCCGGCGCGGAGGGCGCCTCGAGCATCAGGTCCGTCCCCGAGGACGTCTTCGGGAAGGCCATCACCTCGCGGATGTTGCTCTGGTAGCCCAGGATCATCGCCCAGCGATCGATCCCGAGGGCGATCCCGCCGTGGGGCGGAGCGCCGTAGTCGAACGCCTCGAGCATCCCGCCGAACTTGTCGTGCATCGCCTCGCGGCTGTGGCCCTGCAGGGCGAAGCTCCGCTCGAGGAGGTCCCGGCGGCTGATGCGCACCGAGCCTCCGCCCAGCTCCCAGCCGTTGAGGGCGATGTCGTACTGCATCGCCCGGGCGCGCCCGGCGGGATCTTCGTGCGAGGGGCGGTACGGATCGCCCGAGGCCGTCACCAGCAGGTGCTCGTCCTCGGGGACGACGCCCGAGAACGGGTTGTGCGTCGCGTGCCAGCCCTTCCGGTCCTCGTCCCACTCGTACATCGGGAAGCGGTGGACCCAGCAGTACGCCAGGGCGTCGGGGTCCGCGAGGCCGAGGCGCGTCCCGAGCTCCGCGCGCATGCGCCCGAGGACGTCGGCGACGACCGCGGGCGCGTCGGCCACGACGAGGACGAGGTCGCCCTCGCTGGCCCCGGCCCGCTCGACCACGGCCCGCGCCCGCTCCTCGCCGAGGAACTTCACCGTCGGGCCGTGGATCGCGTCGGCCCCGACGGCCAGGTGCACGAGGCCCCGCGCGCCGAGGCGCTTCGCCGTCTCGGTCAGCTCGTCGACCTGGCTCCGGCTCGCCGATCCCAGCCCGGGAACGGCGATGCCCTTGACGCGCCCGCCTGTGGCGAGCGTCTCGTCGAAGACCCGGAAGCCGGACGCCGGGACGCCGGCCGCGTCGACGAGGGCCGGCGCCAGGTCCACCAGCTCCATGCCGAAGCGAAGATCCGGCTTGTCCGACCCGTAGCGCTCGAGCGCCTCCTCGTACGTGAAGCGCGGGAACGGCACCTGCTGGATGGGCCGCTCGGGCGTCACGGCGCGGGTGACCTCGATCGCCATCGCCTCCACGAACCCCATCACGGTTTCCTCGGTGACGAAGCTCATCTCGAGGTCGAGCTGGGTGAACTCGGGCTGGCGGTCGCCGCGCAGGTCCTCGTCGCGGAAGCAGCGGGCGATCTGGTAGTAGCGGTCCATGCCCGCCACCATCAGGAGCTGCTTCAGCTGCTGGGGGCTCTGGGGCAGGGCGTAGACCGTCCCGGGCTGGAGCCGCGAGGGCACGATGTAGTCACGAGCGCCCTCGGGGGTGCTCTTGATCAGGATCGGCGTCTCGATGTCGACGAAGCCGTGCGCCTCGTGGACCCGCCGGATCGCGGAGACGAGCCGCGAGCGCAGCAGGAGGCGCGCCAGCATCGGCTCGCGCCGGATGTCGAGGTAGCGGTAGCGGAGGCGCACCGGCTCGTCGGCCTGGGCGTCGGGCTCGTTGATGTAGAAGGGCGGCGTCTTCGCCTCGGACAGGATCGTGAGCTCGCGAGCGTGGACCTCGATCGCGCCCGTGGCCAGGCGCGCGTTCTCGCCGCCGGGCAGGCGGTGGGCGACGACGCCCGCCACGCTCACGACGAATTCCGTGCGGCAGCGCACCGCCGCGGCGTGCGCGGTGGGCGCGTCGTCGGTGTCGACGACGACCTGGGTGATCCCGTGGCGGTCGCGGAGATCGAGGAAGACGAGGTGGCCGTGATCGCGGCGCCGGTGGACCCACCCGGCCAGGCGCACGTCGGCGCCCGCGTCGGCGGCCCGCAGGGCGCCGCAGGTGTGGCTGCGATACGGAGTGGCGAGGCTGGGGGTGGACTCGGTCATGGCCGCGTCATGGTAGCGGCTCGGCGGCCCCGATCGAGCCGGCGGGCTACCAGGCCGCGGTGCGCCGCGCGGGGACGTGCCAGCCGATCAGCTCGCACCCGAGGTAGTGGGGTGCGCCCTCGCCCGGCGTGCAGTCGGGGCAACCCCAGTGGGTCAGCCCGCCCTCGTCGGGCAGGTACGCCACGTCACAGGTGTTGTCGACGGGGTCGCAGTGCCGCCCGTGACAGGCGTGGTCGCAGTGGACCCAGTGCTCGCACGTGCACGCGGCGGTGGGCGACGGCGCCCGCAGGACGCTGGCGGGGAACGGGTTCGGGACCTGCATCTGGGCTCCTCGTGCGGGTCCGGACCGTCGGGGACGCGGCCCGTGATCGTCCGATTGTCGACCGCCCGTCAAGGTGCGGCCGCGACACCCGCGTCCGCGACACTCGCGACCGCGCGGTGTCGCGAGGATCGGTCCACCGACCGCGGGGCAGCGCCGTCAGGCCGTCGGCGTCTTGCGCCGCAGCAGGGCCGCTAGGTCCGCAAGCGGCACCAGCTTCTGCGAGGCCGCGTCGAGGTCCCGCAGCTGGACGTCGCCGGCGGCCAGCTCGTCGCCGAGGATCACCGCGAACTGGGAGCCCTCGCGCACGGCGGCCTCGAGCTGCCGTCCCAGCTTGCGTGGGGAGAGGTCGGCGTGGACTGCGAGGCCCGAATCCCGGAGGCGCGTCGCCACCGCCAGCCGGCCCGCCGTGTCGGCGGGGTCGGCGCCCACGACGACCGCGATCGGCGCGGCCGCCGCGGGCGCGGCGGCGCCCGACGCCTCGAGAGCGAGCACGACGC
Source organism: uncultured Chloroflexia bacterium (assembly GCA_963831745.1). Lineage (GTDB taxonomy): Bacteria > Chloroflexota > Limnocylindria > Limnocylindrales > CSP1-4 > CTSoil-043. Next base: position 453,623 of record CAWHRD010000006.1, read on the forward strand.
GGTCGAGGCCCAGGGCGAACCCGATCCCGGGAGTCGGCTTGCCCCCGAGCAGCTCGACGAGACCGTCGTAGCGGCCGCCGCCGCCGAGCGCCTGCTGCTGGCCTTCAGCGCCCCGGCGGTAGAACTCGAAGGTCGTGCGGGTGTAGTAGTCGAGGCCGCGCACCAGGGCCGGCTCCACGCGATGGGCCACCCCCAGCGCGTCGAGGTGCGCCTGGACCGCGGCGAAGTGGGCGGCGCAGGCGTCGCACAGGCCGTCGGTGCTCTTCGGGGCGGCGGCGATGAGCCCCGCCATGGCCGGCTCCTTGGAGTCGAGCAGGCGCAGCGGGTTCGTGGCGAGGCGCCGTCGCTCCAGCTCGGGAAGTGCCTCCTCGTGGCGCCCGAAGTAGGCCGCGAGCCTGGCTACGTAGGCAGGGCGACAGGCGGGATCGCCGATGGAGTTGACGAGGACCTCCACGTCGCCGAGGCCGGCGTCGCGGTAGAAGCGGGACCCGAGCTCGATCATCTCGGCGTCCACCGCGGGTCCCGGGTCGCCGATCGCCTCAACGTTCCACTGCCAGAACTGGCGGTAGCGCCCCGCCTGGGGCCGGTCGTAGCGGAACATCGGGCCGGTCAGGGTGAGCTTCACGGGCTGCGGCCACGTCTGCATCCCGTGCTCGACGTAGGCCCGGCAGATGCCGGCCGTCGCCTCGGGGCGCAGCGCCCAGCGTTCGCGGTCCTCGCCGCGGCTCGGCGAGACGCGGAAGAGCTCCTTCTCCACCACGTCGGTGATCTCGCCGAGGCCCCGCTCGAAGACCGCTCCCTGCTCGAACAGCGGGATCTCGATCTCCCGGTAGCCGTAGCGTCCGGCGAGGTCGCGGGCCAGCCGCTCCAGGCGAGCGAACGCGGCCCGCTCGGGGGGCAGGAGGTCGCGGGTGCCCCGGGGGGCGCGGAAGGTGGCCATCGCCGGCAAGTCTAGCGGCCGCCGCGCGGTCGGCCGTGGGTGGTCGGGGCGGGGCGACCCGGGGACTGTTCCCCCACGTCCGCGAACACCGCGGCGGTCAGCCCAGGTCGCGCTGGACCGAGAGCACGTCCTTCACGTGCTCCAGCCGCCCCATGACCCGGGCCAGCTGGGAGACCGACGCGACCTGGAGCGTCGCCGCGATGATCGCCGTGTGGTCCTGAGTCACCGAGATGTTGGCGGCCACGATGTTGACCTTGCTCTCGGCGACGGCGCCGGCGATGTCGTTGAGGAGCCCCGTCCGGTCGTGGGCCTCCAGGCGGATTGCGATCGGGTAGGTCTGCGTCGGGGCGGCTTCCCACTCCACGTCGATCAGGCGGGCGACCTCGCGCTCGTTGACGACTGTCGGGCAGCGGTTGAGGTGGACGGTCACGCCCTTGCCGCGGGTGATGAACCCGACGATCGGGTCGCCGGGGATCGGGTGGCAGCACTTGCCGAAGCGGACCAGGAGGTCGCCGACCCCCTTGACCCGGACGCCGCCCGTTCGCGCCGGCGTGGGGGCCGTGACCGGCAGCGCGAGCTGGCCGTCGTCCACGACCCCGAGCCGCATCACGACCGACTGGGCGGAGACCGCCCCGTAGCCGATCGACGCGTAGAAGTCGTCCAGCGACTCCTGGCTGTGGTGGCGCGCGACCTCCAGCAGCCGGTCGTGGCCGACCGCCGCGATCGAGGTCCGGGCGAGGCGCTTGAGCTCCCGCTCGAGGGCCTCCCTGCCGTGGACGATGTTCTCGTCGCGGTCCTTCTTCTTGAACCACTGGCGGATCTTCTCCCGCGCGTGCGAGGTCCGGACGATCGACAGCCAGTCGCGCGACGGCCCGTGCTCGGCCTTGGTCGTCACGATCTCGACGATGTCGCCGTTGCGGAGCCGGTAGTCGAGCGGCACGAGCCGGTTGTTGACCTTCGAGCCGATCGTTCGATGGCCGACGTCCGTGTGGATCCGGTAGGCGAAGTCGAGCGGGGTCGCGCCGGCCGGCAGGTCCTTGATGTCGCCCTTCGGCGTGAAGACGAAGACCTGGTCCTGGAAGATGTCGAGCTTGATGCCCTCGACGAACTCGCGGGCGTCCGAGACCTCGCGCTGCCAGTCCATCAGCTGGCGCAGCCAGGCAAGCTTGGCGTCGTAGTCGCGCTCCGCGCGCGAGCCCTCCTTGTAACGCCAGTGGGCAGCGATCCCGACCTCGCTCACGGCGTGCATCGCGTGGGTCCGGATCTGGATCTCGAGGGGCTTGCCGTCGAGCGCGATCACCGCCGTGTGGAGGCTCTGGTAGCCGTTCGGCTTGGGGACGGCGATGTAGTCGTCGAACTGGCCGGGGATCGGCTTCCACAGGCTGTGGACGATGCCGAGGGCCGCGTAGCAGTCGCGCACCTCGTCGACGAGGAGCCGGATGGCGTAGACGTCGTAGATCTCGCCGAACGCCGCGGCCTTGCGCTGCATCTTCTTCCAGATGCTGTACAGGTGCTTCGGCCGCCCGTTGAGGTCGGCCTCGATGCCCGCCTTGGCCAGCTCCGGCTGGAGGATCGCGATCGCACGATCGATGTAGGTCTCGCGGTGGTGGCGCCGGCCGTCGAGGTTCGCCGCGAGCTCGCGATAGCGCTCGGGGTCGAGCGCCTTGAAGGAGAGGTCCTCGAGCTCCCACTTGACCTGCCAGATCCCGAGGCGCTCCGCGAGCGGCGCGTAGATCTCCATCGTCTGGCGCGCGATCCGCTGCTGCTTCTCGGGCGGCAGGCCGCCCAGCGTCCGCATGTTGTGGAGCCGGTCGGCGAGCTTGATCAGGACGACCCGGATGTCCTGGGCCATCGCCAGCAGCATCTTCCGGATGTTCTCGGCCTGCTGCTCCTCGTGAGAGTGCGTCGAGAACTTGGAGAGCTTGGTCACGCCGTCGACGAGCTGGGCCACCTCCGGGCCGAACTGCTCCTCCACGTCGGCCAGGCTGTACTCCGTGTCCTCGGGCACGTCGTGGAGCAGGGCCGCTTCGATCGCGGACGAGTCGAGGCCGAGCTCGGCAAGGGTCAGCGCAGCCGCGATTGGGTGCGTGACGTACGGCTCGCCGGTGGCGCGGACCTGGCCCTCGTGGGCGACGACGGCGAAGTCGAAGGCGCGGCCGATGGCAGCGGTGTCGGCGCCCGGCGTCGACTCGTTGACCGCCGCGAGCAGCTCGCGCCGCAGGGCCGGGACGGGCCGGTTGACCCCCCGATCGCGGCGCCCGGCCGACGGGCGGCGCGGCTTGGCGACCGGCGCCTCGGCCGGCGACGGAGCGGCGGCGGGCAGCTGCTCGATCGACATCGGTCCGGCGAGGATAGCAGGGCCGTCGCGAGGGGCCTACAAGCCGTCCGGGGTGCCTACTCGCCGCCGGGACGGCTCCCGTCGCCGGGTTCGCTCCCGTACCCCAGCTCGGCGAGCAGCCGCTCGGCCACCGCCCGCTCGTCCCACGGCAGTTCGTGGTCCGCGTACAGGATCCCCCGCTCGTGCCCCTTGCCGGCCAGCAGGACGACGTCCCCCGGGCGCGCCCGGGCGAACGCCTCGCGGATGGCCGACTCGCGGTCCGGCACCAGGAGCAGGCCCTGCCCGCGCCGGAGGCCGGCGTCCTCGGCACCTCTCGCGATCTGCTCGAGGATGGCCTCGGGGTCCTCGCCGCGGGGATCCTCGTCGGTAGCGACCACGAGGCGACAGCGCTCGCCGGCGACCCGCCCCTGGATTGCCCGCTTCGCCACGTCGCGCTCGCCGGCCGATCCGAAGACGGCGATCAGGCCGCCGCCGTCGGTCACGAGCGGGGCGACGACGTCGAGGGCGGTCGCCAGCGAGGCGGGCGTGTGGGCGTAGTCCACGACGACGGCGAAGGGCTGGCCGAGATCGACGCGCTCCATCCGGCCGCGGACGCCCCGGAAGCTCGCCAGCCCGAGGGCGACGGCCCCCGCGTCGAGCTCGAGCAGCTCCCCGAGGGCAACGGCGGCCAGCGCGTTGTGGACGTTGAAGCGCCCGACGAGCGGCAGGGCCAGCCGCAGGCGGCCGCGCGGCGTCGCCACGTCGACGTGGAGCCCGCCGGCCGACTCCGCGACGTGCAGGGCACGCACGTCGGCCCGCTCGGCGGCGCCGTACGTCACGAGGCGCGCCCCTGCCTCACGCGTCGCCGCCTCGAAGACCCCTGCCTCGAGATCGTCGGAATTGACGATCCCGCCGCGCGGCCAGGGGCGGCGGCCGGGCGGCAGCGCGTTGGCCGGAGCGCGTCCGGGCGGCAGCGCGTGCGCCGCGGCGTGTCCACCGGCCGGGTTCGCCGGCCCACCCTCGCGGACGAGGCGCTCGAACAGCGAGCGCTTCGCCGCCCGATAGGCGTCGTACGTCCCGTGGAACTCGAGGTGCTCGTGGCTCAGGTTCGTGAAGATCGCGACGTCGAAGGGGATCTCCCCCACGCGCTCGAGCGCCAGGCCGTGCGACGTCGACTCGACGACCGCAGCGACGTCCCCGGCCTCGACCATCGCGCGGAGCGCCCGCTGCAGCTCGGGCGCCTCGGGAGTCGTGACGTGGGCCGGGGTGTCGGCGCGGAGCGGCCCGATCTTCTGCTCGGCCGTGCTGACCAGGCCGGTCCGGATCCCGGCCGCCTCGAGGACCGCCACGGCCATCCCGGCGGTCGTTGTCTTGCCGTCGGTGCCGGTGACCCCGACGACGCCCAGCTCGCGGCCCGGGTCCCCGTACCACCACGCGGCGACCACCGCGAGCGCGAGCTGGCTCCGGTCGACCACGAGCTGGACCGCCTCACCGGCGCCGGCGATCGCTCGTTCCACCACGACGGCGACGGCGCCGCGTGCAATCGCCTCGGCGACGAACGCGTGGCCGTCCGCGTGGGCGCCCGGGACGGCGACGTAGACGCCGCCGGTCACGACCCGCCGCGAGTCGTAGGCGATCCCGCGCACCGGGCGGTCGCCCGCGCCCTCCGGCGCCGGCCCGCGCAGCCGGCCCGCGACGGCGAGGCGCGCCACGAGGCCGCCGAGGGGCCGCGCGCGGCGCGGCTCCGCGGCGGCCAGGGCTGCCTGGAGCCCGGCCGCGCCGCCGTCGCTCACATCACTCTCCCCCGTCGCCCGCCGCGGTCGGTGCCGGCGCCCAGCCCACTCACGGTGCGCCCCGGCCGCGCCGTCGGACGGCACCCCGGACCGACCGCACGGCCCGTCCCGCGCGCTGCGCACCGGTCACGAGCGCGTGGCGCGGACGCCGGAGCACGCGCTCGTGTGCCCCGGCGAGCTCGATCCAGGTTCCCCCGAACGATTCCTTGAAGCGGAGGAGCCCGTACGTCGGCTCGCCCGGCAGCGGCTGGCGCCGGGCCCCGCGGACGTCGACGCCTCCCAGGTCCAGCTCGACGCGGCCCTCCCGCGCCGCGAGCTGGAGGGCGCGCCACAGGACGAGCCCCATTGCGCCGGGGTAGGTGGAGCGGAGCGCGGGGACGTCGCCCGAGCTGCTGTACGTGAGGCGCCGGCCGTGGCGGTAGAAGATCGCGGCCGCGACGACCTCGTCCTCGAGCCCGCGCGCCTCGAGCAGGAGCAGGTGTCCCGACTCGAGCGCGGCTCGCCACCAGGCGAGCGCGATCGGGCGGCTCCCGACACGGAACCCGCGCCGCTCGCCGGTCGCCACGAGGAGGGCGTGGAAGCGGGCGAAGGCCTCCTCCGCCGCCGCCCCGAGCCGCATGGGGTCGGGGGCCTCCACGCCGGGGCCCGGGTCGAGGCCCGCGCGGGTGTCGTAGCGGACGACGCGGATGCCGCGCCGCTCGGCCGAGAGGAACCGCTGCCGCGTCGTGGTGGCCATCGCGTGCAGGAGGGCCTCCTCAAATGCCCCCGGGGGGATCGGAACGCCGACCCTGTGGCGGGACGGACCGACCTCCTCGACCTGCCGGAAGCCGGCGCCGGCGAGCAGCGCGGGGAAGCCGCCGTCGGCGGGGATCTCCGGGTCCGCCGCCAGGACGTCGTAGCCGGCTGCCCGCGCCCACCCGGCGATCCCGTCGAGACGAGCCGCGACGACGGCAGGCGCGGCGGCCGACACGGGGGGCGCGGCCCCGGTCGCCGGTGGCGTCGCCGGCACCGCCGGTGGCGCGCCGGGCGTCGCGGGTGGCAGCCCGGGCGCAGCGGGACCCTTCGGCACGTAGGCGCGGCCGCCGCCGACGATGCGCCAGGGGCGGCCGAGGACCACAACCAGGCTGCCGTCCTCGAGCACCAGCCGGTGGGCCCGCCAGCCGGTCCGCTCCCGGTGGGCGGCCCAGGCGAAAGACTGTTGGACGTCGCCACCCGGCACGTCGACCGTCCGGGCGTCCCAGCCGTCCAGCTCCGCCGGCGCCGCCTCCCGCAGGACGCGGATCGCCGGGAGCCGGCGGGCGTCCGGTCGCGGCGTGCTCACGGCGTCACGCCCCTGCCTCGCCGTCGCCGCCCGGCCCGCCGGCCGTCCCGGCCTGCCCGAGGCCGGCCCGGGTGCGGGCCCACCGGACGCGGGCCCGTTGTGCCGTCTCGTAGACGTTGCGACCGAGTGGGTCGAGGACGAGGTCCCAGCCGCCGACGTAGCGCACTTCGCGACCGCCGAAGCCCGCCTTGAAGTGGGCGATCCCAGGGTGCGCCAGGCCCCACAGGTCGTACGCCTCGGCTCCCTCCTCGCGGGCGCGCCGGATCGCCTCCCACTTGAGCAGGTAGTTCGCGCGCAGCTCGGCGCCGGCCCCGGTCATGCCCCCGTACGGCTCCACGACGCGGCGCCCGCACCGGACGAGGAACAGGCTGGCGAGCGGGGCGCCGTCCGGCGCCACGGCGAAGAGGATCCGGGCCCGGCCCGAGGGCGCGAAGGCATCGTGGACGTCGCGGTACGCCTGCTCGACCCGGATCAGGAACCCAGCGCGCCGGGCCGTCTCGCGGTAGATCTCGTAGAAGGGCGGGATCGGGTCGCCCGGCAGCTCCACCACCCTGACGTCGTTGGCCCGGGCCTTGTTCACGTACTGGCGCCACTTCTTGCGCAGGTCCGACCAGAGGGCCGCCTCGTCGGCAGCGAGGTCGACGACCCGGCTCGACGGCGGCTGGATCGAGGGTGCCGGCCGCCAGCCTGCGCGCTCCAGGGCGGCGCGAAGGGCGCCGCCCGTGTCGTCGAGACCGTCGGCCTCCACCTCGGGGTCGACCCGGACGTGGGAGACCCGTCCCAGGTCGAGGCGGGCCGCGCGGAGGGCTGCCGTCAGATCGTCGATCGCCGCCGGCGTCCAGGCCTCGGCGACCGGGCCCCGGGGAGCGTAGGCGAACGCCCAGGGAAGAGGCCGCGGACGGCGCAGCAGGACCTGCATCCCGATCCGCCGGCCCGGGGATCCGGCGACGATGCGGCGGGCCAGCCAGCCGTTCGGCGCCTTCACCCGGGCCCAGCCGGCGAGCTGGAGGTACGACCCGTGCCGGGTGCCCTCGACGAAGGCGTCCCAGGCGCCCGGGTCCCCGCGCAGGTCGGGCCCGACGCTCACGCAGCCCCCCTTCGAAGACCGCTCCGCACGAGCCGCACCGTGGCCGGGAGCTCCGGCACGCGCAGGAGCGCCGCCAGCGCGACGTAGACCAGGAGCCCGACCGCGCCGACCGCCGCCAGCGCAACGAGCGTCGCGAGGGTGCCGGGCTCCGCGGGCAGCGCGGCGGCGAGGACGTCGTAGGCCCGGTCGGCGACGAAGCCCGCGACGACGGCGGCGGCGAGGTACCAGAGGTGGGCCCGGCCGAGCCGCAGGAGGCCGAACCCAGCGTGCCGGTACCGGAACGCACCCAGCAGGAGCACCGCCTCCACCCACGACGCGACCGTCACGCCGAGGGCCAGCCCGAAGATGCCGAGCGGCCCGACGAGCAGCGTCGCCGTCGTCACGGCGACGGCCACCGACACCAGCGCGGCCCCCACCGGGATCCACGTGTTGCGGGCCGCGAAGAAGGCTCGGGAGAGGACGATGATCATGGCCTCCGACGGGAGCGCGGCGAGGAGCCCGAGGAACGCCGCGCCCGTCAGCGCGATGCCCGCCGCCTCGACGCGTCCGAAGTGGACGACGAGGTCGACGACCTGGAGCGCCACGCCCGCCGCGATGCAGGCGATCGGCAGCATCGCGAAGCCGAGGAGGCGCAGCGCCCGGGTCACGAGCCCGACGTACTCGTCGATCTCGCCGCCGGCGATCCTCGTGGAGAGCGCCGGGAGCGCGACGATGCCCAGAGGGTACGCGATCGTGCCGAGCGGGATCTGGAAGATGACGAAGGCCAGGCCGAAGGCCCCGATCGCGCCCGGGGCGAGGGTCGAGCCGAGCATCGTCAGCAGGAGCAGCGTGAGCTGGCTGCCGGCCATGCCGATCGCGCGGGGTCCCAGCAGGACGAGCGTCCGGCGCGCCTCGGCGTCGCGCAGGTCGATGCGCGGGGTGTACCGGAACCCCACCTGGCGGACGACCGGCATGACCTGCACGAGGAGGGTGCCGACGGCCCCGGCGACGGTGCCCCAGGCGAGCCCCGCGAGGCCGAACCGGGGGACCAGGAAGACGGCCGCCGCGATGATCGCGAGGTTGTAGACGATCGGGGCCATCACGGAGGCGGCGAACCGCCCGGCCGAGTTCAGGATGCTCGTCGCCACGGCCGAGAGGGCCAGGAAGATGGGGCTCAGGAGCAGGATCCGCGTCAGCTCCACGAGCTGGTCCGTCGCCGCCGGCCCGAACCCGGGGGCGATCAGGGGCGCCAGCGCGGGGGCGGCGATGAAGGTGATCCCGGCCAGGAGCGCCAGGAGGACCATCAGCAGGTTGGCGATCGTCGAGACGACCCGCCAGGCCCGTTCCCGCTCTCCGGCCGTCACGAGCGCCGCGATCGTCGGGATGACCGCCGAGGCAAGCGCGCCCGCGGCGACGAGCTGGAACAGGAAGTCGGGCAGGCGGAAGGCGGCCGTGTAGACGTCGAGCTCGCGGCCGATCCCGAGGCTCGCCGCGATGACGGCGACCCGAACCCAGCCGAGGATCCGCGACACGAACAGGGCGCTCGTGACGACCATCCCCGCGCGGGCCAGGTCACGCGCCGTGCCGCTCACCGTCGCCGCCTTCCGCTCACCGGCGCCTTCCGGACGTTGTCCGCTGCTGCGTGCCGCTCACGAGCGCTCCGCGCCGGTCACCGGGACCCGGGGGAGCCGGTCACCGGGGCTCCGTCCCACCCGCGCGCGGATGGGCCCGCCGGTAGACGCTGCGCAGGCGCGCCGGCGCGACGTGCGTGTAGACCTGCGTCGTCGCGAGGTCGGCGTGGCCCAGCAGCTCCTGCACGACGCGCAGGTCCGCGCCGCCGTCGAGCAGGTGCGTCGCGAATGAGTGGCGCAGCGTGTGGGGCGACGCGTCGTCGGGGATCCCGGCGCGGACGCCGGCCTGGTGGAGACGAAAGCGGATCCCGCGCACCCCCAGCGGCGCCCCGCGATGGTTGAGGAAGAGCGCGTCGGCCCGACGCGGGTCGAGGCTGCCACGCGCAAGGAGCTCCGGGCGGCCCTCCGCGACGTAGCGCGCGAGCGCGGCCCGCGCCGGCCGCCCGAGGAGGCTGACGCGCTCCTTGCGGCCCTTGCCTGCGACGCGGATCTCGCCGCGCCCCAGGTCGAGGGTCCCGAGCCGGGCCGCGGCGAGCTCGGAGATGCGCAGGCCGGCCGCGTACGCGGTCTCGACCAGCGCGACGTCGCGCAGCGCCAGCGCGTGGCGCAGCGCCGCCTGTCGCGCGCGGCGCGCATCGGCGGCGGCGCCGGGCCCGGCGTCGGACGCGCCGTCGGGCCCGGCGCCCGGCGGCTCCAGCGCGGCGGCGGCCAGCAGCCGCTCCACCTCGTCGAGCGCCAGCACGGCCGGCAGGCGGCGGGCCCGGCGCGGCGACGCGAGGGCCGCCCACGGGTCGCTCGCCGCCAGGCCGGTCCGTCGCGCCCAGCGGTGGAACGACCGGATGGCGGCGAGCCGCTGGGCCACGGTCGTGCGGGCGTGTCCCTCGGTCAGGTCAGCGAGGTAGCGCCGGAGCGCGGCGCGGTCGGGGGCGTGCCAGTCGAGGCCGGCCGTGTCGAGCCACGCGAGGTAGGCCGAGAGGGCCGTGGCATACGCCCGGCGCGTGTGCGGGGAGGCGTCGCGGGCGGCGAGGCTCGCCAGGTAGCGCTCGAGGGCGTCCTCGCCGTTCACGCCGGGCGCGCCGCCCCGGCCGGCGAGGCCCTCGTCCTGCGCGGGCGCTCCGTCCCGCCGGACCTGCGTCCGCCCGCCTTGCCGGTCGCTCGTGCCGGGCGTGCCAGGGCCGCCGCGTTCGGCGTCCCCCCGGCGATCCGTCGGCCGGGCTCGAGGGACTCGCCGGCCAGCGGCACCGTGGCGCCGCAGCCCAGGCAGATCGCGGTGTCGGCGTCGGCCCGGGCCAGCGGGGCCCCGTCGGGCTCGTGGACGGGTCCCAGGGGCTCGCGCGACGACGTGAACCGGCAGGCCGGGTAGCGCGAGCAGCCCCAGAAGACCGACCCGCTCCGGCGCGCCCTCCGGGCCACGAGGTGGCCCTGCCCGCATGCCGGGCACGGCGCCTCGAAGGGGAGCTGCGCCGGCGGCGGCGGGCCGTCCCTCTTGATGTAGCTGCACTCCGGGTAGCGGTTGCAGCCGACGAAGGGCCCGAACCGGCCGCGCTTGCCGACGAGCTCGCCGCCGTCGGTCGCGCCGCAGGTCGGGCAGGGCTCCCCCACCCCGGGCAGGATCGGTGCCTCGGCCTCCTCGCCGGGAAGCGGCCGGGACTCCTTGTGCTCGGGGAAGAGGCTGCAGGCCAGGAACCGGCCGTTGCGCCCGAGGCGGATCACCATCGGGTGGCCCAGCGAGCAGACCTCGTCGGTCGCCTCGGTGGTGAAGTCGGCGCGGCGCAGCTCGCGGCGCTTGGTCTCGACCCGGGCGCGAAGGGGCTCGTAGAACGCCTCGAGCAGCGGGACCCAGGCCCGCTCGCCGCGGGCGACCTCGTCGAGCTCCTCCTCCATGCGCGCCGTGAACTCGAGGTCCACGTACTCGCCGAAGTGGTCCACCAGCAGGTCGGTGACGATCTCGGCCACCGGCTCTGGGTGCAGGCGCCGCTCGCGGACGGCGACGTAGCCCCGGTCGACGATCGTCGAGATCGTGGCCGCGTAGGTCGACGGACGGCCCACCCCGTTCTCCTCGAGGGCCTTGACCAGGCTCGCCTCCGTGTAGCGCGGCGGCGGCTCCGTGAAGTGCTGCGTCGGCACCACGTCCGCGACGCTCGTGACATCGCCGACGCGCAGCGGCGGGAGCGTCCGCTCGGCCTCGTCCTCGGCGTCGTCGCGACCCTCGGTATAGACGGCGGCAAACCCGTCGAAGAGCGTCCGGGTGGCGCTCGCGCGCAGCCCGTACGGCCCGTCGGCCAGGTCGACCGTCGTCGTCTCGAGCTGCTTCTCCTTCATCTGGCTGGCCAGGGCGCGCTGCCAGATGAGCCGATACAGGCGGGCCTCGTCCCGCCCGAGGTGCGCCGCGAGCGCCTCCGGGTCGCGGGCGAAGGAGGTCGGCCGGATCGCCTCGTGGGCTTCCTGGGCGCTCCGCGCCTTGGTCCGGTAGACCCGACCCTTGGGCATCGTGTAGGCGGTCCCGAAGCGCGCCGCGATCACCTCGCGCGCCTCGCCCAGGGCCTGGCCCGACATGGCGACCGAGTCCGTCCGCATGTAGGTGATGAGCCCGACCTGGCCCTCGGGCGTCGCGACGCCCTCGTACAGCCGCTGCGCGACGCTCATCGTCCGCTTCGGGCTGAAGCCGAGCTTGCGGCTCGCCTCCTGCTGGAGCGTCGACGTCGTGAACGGGGGCGCCGGGCTCCGCTTGCTGGTCCGCGTCCCGACGTCGCCGACGATCGGCCGCCCGCCGGTGAGCGCCCGGACGTGGGCCTCGGCCGTCGGGCCGTCGCCAATCTCGGCCTTCTCGCCGTCGATCCGGACGAGGTCGGCCTCGAAGGCCGTCCCATCCGGCGCGAGGAGCGTCAGCGCGATCGTCCAGTACTCGCGGGCCTCGAAGGCCCGGATCTCGCGCTCGCGCTCGACGACAAGGCGCACGGCGACGGACTGGACCCGCCCGGCGGAGAGCCCGGAGCGAACCTTCCTCGAGATGAGCGGGCTCAGCGTGTAGCCGACCAGGCGGTCGACGATCCGCCGCGCCTGCTGGGCGTCCACGAGGTCGCGGTTGATGTCCCGCGGGTGGGCGAAGGCCTCCCGGATGGCCGACTCCGTGATCTCGCTGAAGGTCACCCGCGACAGGCGCTCGAGCGGGAGGGCGGCGGCCTCGGCGACGTGCCAGGCGATCGCCTCCCCCTCGCGGTCGAGGTCCGTGGCGAGATAGATCCGGTCCGCCGAGCGAGCGGCCTTCTCGATCGCCACGACGTGGCGCCGGGTACGCTCGTCGGGGATCACGTACTCCGGCACGAACCCGTGGTCCACGTCGACCCCGAACTTGCCCTTGCCGGGGTTCTCCGGGAGGTCGCGCACGTGGCCGTACGAGGCGAGCACGGCATACCCGGGCCCGAGGTAGCGTTCGATCGTCTTCGCCTTGGCGGGCGACTCGACGATGACGAGGTTTCGACTCATGGCGAGCGAGTCTAGCACCGGGATCCGGCCGCCCGGCGACCGGCGGCTTCGCCGCCGCGCGCACGCGGGCACGAGCCGGGCCACCTCGCCGGCCGACCGATGCGACGCCCGGTGCCCCGCCCGATGCCCCGCCCGGACGCGGCCCTCAGAGCTCGCGGACGCGCCGGAAGAGGTTCGCGTCCAACTCGAGGTCCTCGGGCTCGGCGGAAGCGGCCGGGTTGGCCGGCACGGCCCCCGCGGGTGACACCGCCTCGCGGGAGATCTCGACGAAGCGGGTCTGCGCGTGGATCACGGGGGCCGAGGCCGGCACCGAAACCGTTCGGGGGTGGCCGCCCGACGATGGTCACGGGTCCGATCCGGCCGCGGCCGGGGCCGCCCTGGCCGGGGCCCCCGCTGTCGGGGCCACCGCTGCCGCTGCTGCCGCGGTCGGTGCTGCGGCGGCCGGGGCGCCGCCCGGACGTGCCGCGATTGCGCGGACGCGGGCGAGCGGACCGGCGAGCCGGTAGCGGCCGAAGCTCGCGGCGACGAGCCCCTCCTCCTCGAGACGGGTGAGGACGGCCAGCACGGTCGCCCCGGGCAGGTCGGCGGCCGCGGCGAGCAGGTCTGCCGTGCCGGCGCCGGCCATGAGGCAGCGCACGACCGCGGCCTCCGCGGTGCCCAGCCGGGCGACGATCGCGCCGGGGTCCGGGGCAGGCGCCTCGCTGCGGCCCGCGCGTCGCCGCCGCGCCACCAGCGGGACGCCGTAGCCGAGGTCGGCGATCAGCTCGTCGGCCCCGGCGACGATCCCCACCTCGCCGGGATGGTCGCGGATCAGCCGGTTGCACCCGACCGCCTGGGGCCGGTCGATGGGGCCCGGGCAGGCGAAGACCGCCCGGCCCTGCTCGAGCGCCCAGCTCGCAGTGATCAGCGCCCCGCTGCGCTCGCCCGCCTCGACCACGACGGTGGCCTCGGCAAGGCCCGCGATGATCCGGTTGCGCCTCGGGAAGCCCGCGGGTCGCGGCGCTGCGTCGGGCGGGAGCTCGGACACCACCGCGCCCCCCGTGCGCTCGATCTCGCGGGCGAGGTCGGCATGGACGGCGGGGTAGAGATGTGCGTGGCCGCTCCCGAGCACCGCCACCGTAGCTCCGCCGCCGAGCAGCGCTCCCGCGTGGGCCGAGCCGTCGATCCCGACCGCGAGGCCCGAGACGACCGTTGCCCCGGTCGCCGCGAGGGCGGCCGCGATCCGGGAGGCGGTCCGCCGCCCGTCGTCGGTCGGGCGGCGGGTGCCGACGACGGCGACCGGCCGCGGCGGGGCGAGGGCCGCCACGTCGCCCCGCACGAACAGGACGGGCGGCGGGAGCTCGATCGCGCGCAGGCGGGCCGGGTATGCCGCTTCCTCCGCGGTCACGGCCCCGACGCCGAGGGCAGCGAGACGTCCCAGCAGCGCCGGCGCGCTCCCGCGTGCCTGCGCGACGGCGGCGGCAACGGCCAGGTCCAGTCGAAGGCCCTCCGCGCCGGCGGCCCGCACGACCCGGGCGACGCCGCCGCGCCCGGCTGCGACCTCGACGACGCGAGCGGCGTTCCCGAACGCCCGCAAGAGCGCCCCGAACGTTACGGGCCCGAGCCCCTCGACGGCCGCCAGCGCGATCCACGCCTGGCGCTCGGTCAGCCGCGCGGGCACGACGCCGCGGGTCCTCCCGACCGTTGGTGCCGGGCGTGCGTCGGCGCTGGTCGACGCCGCGGCCGCGCGGTCTGTCGCCGGGTGCGACCAAGGGGTCCGCCCGGGAGCGCCGGTCGTCTCACCGCCGGCCGTCTCACCGCCGGCCACCTCACCGCCGGCCGTCTCACCGGGGACAGCCGCCGCCTCCGGGCCTGCCGCCCCCAAGGGCCCGCCGCGACCCACGCCGAGCACGTCAGGCGGCCCCGCGGGCCGTCGCGACCCGCCCCGAGGCGGGCGCGCGGAAGCGAGCCGCCTCCTCCAGGTGCTCCGGGGCGACCCATTCCGCGCCACCGAGGTCGGCGATCGTCCGCGCCACCCGGACGAGGCGCTCGGTGGCCCGCGCCGTCAGGCCGGCGGCATTGGCGAGGGCGATGGCCCGGCGCTCCGCCGGTGGCGCCAGCCCCGCCGCCTCCCGCAGGGCGCGGCCCCGGAGGCGGGCGTTGAGACGCGCCCGGTCGGCGAGCTGGCGCGCCCGCGCGGCGGCCACGCGCGACGCCACGAGCGCGGACGTCTCGGGCTCGGCGGCGCCGAGCAGCTCGCGCGGCGCCAGCCGGGGGACGCCGACCCACAGGTCGATGCGGTCGCGCAGCGGTCCCGAGACCCGCCCGCGGTAGCGTTCCGGCAGGCCGGGGGCGCAGCCGCAGCGACCGGCCGGATCGCCGTCCCACCCGCAGGGGCAGGGGTTGAGCGCCGCGACCAGCTGGAACCGGGCCGGGAAGACGACGGCCCGCCCGACCCGCGCCACGCTCACCCGGCCATCCTCGAGCGGCTGGCGCAGCGCCTCGAGGGCCGACCGGTCGAACTCGGGCAGCTCGTCGAGGAACAGGACGCCGTGGTGCGCGAGCGTCACCTCGCCGGGCGTCATGCGCGGGCCGCCGCCCACGAGCGCCGCGTAGGACGCCGTGTGGTGTGGGGCCCGGAAGGGCCGCCGCCGGACCGGGCCCTGCACCGGCGCGGGCCCCGCCACCGACGCGATGACGGTCACCTCGCGCGCCTCCGCGTCGTCGAGCGGAGGCAGGATCCCGGGGATCGTCGAGGCGAGCATCGTCTTGCCGGACCCGGGCGGCCCGACGAGCGCCAGGGCGTGTCCGCCCGCCAGCGCGATCTCGAGCGCCCGCCGCGCCTCCAGCAGCCCGCGCACCTCGGCGAGGTCCGGCTGGTCGGCCGGGACGTCGGCGCCGGGCGACGCCGCAACCTCGACCGGGATCATCTCCGTCCGCAGCCCGGGCCGGTGGCCGCCGACGCGGCGGCCGCGGAGGATGTCTGCCGCTTCGGCCAGGGACGCCGCCCCCATCACCTCGATCCCGGGAACCAGCCGCGCCTCGGCGACCGACAGCTCGGGCACCACGACGCGGCCCGCGCCGCGTCGTGCCAGCGCGGCCACCATCGGCAGGAGCCCCGGCACGGGCCGCACCTCGCCACCCAGGCCGAGCTCCCCCAGGAGCGCCCAGTGGCCCCGCGGCCGGACCTGCTCCGAACCGACGAGGACTGCAATCGCGATGCCCAGGTCCAGCGCCGATCCGGCCTTCGGCACGTCGGCCGGGGCGAGGTTCACCGTGATCCGGCGGGGCGGATGGACGAACCCGCTGTTGCGGAGGGCCCCACGGACACGTTCGCGGGCCTCGCGGAGCGCGGCGTCCGCGAGCCCGACGATGGTGAAGCCGGGCAGGCCCGGCGCGACGTCGACCTCCACCCGGACGGGCCGGCCGTCGAGGCCGTGGAGGGTCGCGGCGAGGACGCTAGCGAGCATGCCCCGCACGGTAGCGACGCGCGCTCACCCGCCGGTTATCGCCCGCTTAACCCGGATCCACCGAAGGGGTCGCCCGTGCCACGCACCGCGCTCCGCGGCGGAACCGACGTCGGGATCCCGCGCGTGACCCGCCCCGGCCGCTGGGCACCGCCGGGTCAGCGGGAAGTGGCGGCCGCCGTCGCCGTCAATCCCGTGGCCGCCGTCCGGTCGATCGCCCGCGCGACGTCGTGGAAGGAGCGCCCCAGTGGCGAGTCCGACTTCGTGAGCATGACCGGCGCGCCCGAGTTGAGGGCGCTGATGGCGCCCCGGTACTCGTTGAGGACCTGCAGGTCGATCGGGCGTTTGAGCGCCCCCTCGGCAGTCTTGGCGTTGATGCCGGTGAAGGCGTTGGCGCGGTTGAGGATCAGCTTGATCCGGTCGCCCTCGTAGCCGATGTGGCCGAGGGTCTCCAGCACGAGGCGGACGTTCTTGAGGCACGAGAGGTCGGCGGTGAGCACCACGTAGAGGTGCTCCGCAGCGTCGAAGACGCCCAGGTTCAGGTCGTCGAGGCGCTTGTCGACGTCGACCACGACGTAGTCGTACATCCCCCGCAGGACGTCGATGATCGTGCCCAGGTGCTCCTTCGTCACGAGCTCGGCCGTCTCCGGCGAGGGCGGGGCGAGGAGGAGGTCGATCTTCGATTCGTGCTCGACCACGATGCCCCGCAGGAGGTCCGCGTCGATGGAGGGCGCGCTGACGGCATCGACGATGCTCTTGCGGTCGAGCCCGAGGTCCATGAACACGCGGTGGTCGCCGAACTGGAGGTTGGCGTCCACGAGGCAGACGCGCCGTCCGAGCTCGCGCTGGAGGGCGATCGCCACGTTGATCGCGATCGTGGTCGTGCCGACCCCGCCCTTGGCGCCGTAGAAGGCCAGCACGCGGCCCAGGGGAGGCCGCCCGACGAGCAGGTCGCGCGGCGCGAACCGGGCGAGCAGGCTCTTGATCCGGGCCAGCAGCTCGGCGGGGTGGAACGGCTTGACGAGGTAGTCGTCGGCGCCCGCGCGGAGACCCCGGATCTTCTGCTCGACCTCGGCCTCGGCCGTCAGCATGATGATCGGGACGTGGGACTCGCTCTCCTCGGCCCGGATCTTGGCGGCGACCTGGTAGCCGTCGAGCTTGGGGAGCATCACGTCGAGGAGGATGAGCGCGGGGTCTTCCTGACCCCACAGCTTGAAGCCCTCCGCGCCGTCCGCGGCGACGACCACCTCGTAGCCTTCCTGCTTGAGCGTGTAGCTCAGCAGGCGCTGGACGTTCGGGTCGTCGTCGACGACGAGGATCTTTGCGGCCATCCGGACCTCGCTGGCTGGGCCGGGACGGCGCATCGCGCCCCCGGACGCGTCGAATAGTAGCGGACGGGGGTCCCGCGTGACCCCCGTCCGGTGGTACCAGCGCGAGCGCCCGTCAGGCGCCCGGCGCAGCCGCCTCGTCGGCGCTCGAGGTCGCCGCGATCGCGGCGCCCAGGCCGGCCGACAGCGGCCCGACCAGCTGGGTGAACTCCGCGGGGATGATGTACTTCGTCGATGGGCTGGCCCCGATCACCTTGAGGGCGTCCAGGTACTGTAGAAGCATCGTCTTCTGGTCGATCGTCTTCGCCGCGGCGTAGATCCGCTCGAGCGCCTGGCCGAAGCCCTCGGCGTTGAGGATCTGCGCCTGCCGCGTGCCCTCGGCGCGCAGGATGTTCGACTGCCGCTCGCCCTCCGCGGTGAGGATCGCGGCCTGCTTGGCGCCCTCGGCGATGTTGATCTCCGACTGGCGCCGGCCCTCGGACTCCGTGATCACCGCGCGCCGGGTCCGCTCGGCCGAGAGCTGCCGGTTCATGGCGTCCTGGACGTCGCGGGGCGGGGTGATCTCGCGGATCTCGACCGTGGTGACCTTGCCGCCCCAGCGCTCCGTCACCTCGTCGAGCTTGGTGCGGAGGACCTCGTTGATCTGCTCGCGGCGGGAGAGCACCTCGTCGAGGAGGATGTCGCCGATGACCGCGCGGAGCGTCGTCGTGGCCACGCCCTGGAGGGCGCCGGCGAAGTACGCCACGTTCACGATGCTCTTGAGGGGATCGACGATCCGCCAGTAGATGAGGAAGTCGACGTTGATCGGCGCGTTGTCCTTGGTGATCGTGGTCTGGCTCGGGACCTCGATGAACTGCTCGCGCACGTCGACCTTGACCGGCCGGTCAATGATCGGGATCAGGAAGCGCAGGCCGGGGTCGCGGACGAGGCGTTCGTTGGTCCGACCCAGGCGGAACACGACCATCTTCTCGTACTGCTGGACGACCCGGACCGAGAGGTACAGGATCACCAGCACGACGACGATGATCGCCACCAGACTGGCGATCGTGATGCCGAGACCCGCATCCACGGGCATGCTCCTTTCGACTTCCTGCGATGGAGGGGCTTGGTCAGGGTGCCGGTGCCACGTCGGCCGGCTCCACGTAGAGAGTAAGGCCATCCAGGCGCACGACACGGACACGGGCGCCGCGCGGAAGGGCCCGGCCGTCGACGCTGCGGGCGGTCCACTCCTCGCCCACGGCGACGACCGAGCCGACCGGGTCGATCGGCCGGGACACCTTGCCGCCCTGGCCGACGACCTGCAGCGAGCCGACGAGGACGGGGCTCTGCGGAGCGTGTCGCGCCCGGTAGGCCGCGACCGTGATGAGCACCGCGAAGGCAGCCGTCAGGCCCACGACCGTGCCGAGGACCGGCAGGGCCACCGCCACGTCCGGCGCGGTCGGGGTGCCGGGCTCGGTGTACAGGGCGGCGGCGCCGAGGGCCACGCAGATGACGGCCCCGATGGCGAGGAGCCCGTGGCTGGTCACCTGCGTCTCCAGGAGAACGAGGACGAGGCCCAGCACGATCAGCAGGAGCCCGGCCACGTTGAGGGGCAGGCTGCCGAAGCCGATGAACGCCAGGAGCAGGGCGATGGCGCCGATGATCCCGGTCACGAAGTTCGGGTTCTGGAGCTCGAAGATCAGGCCGTAGAAGCCGATCGTGAACAGGATGAAGGCGATATTCGGGTCCGCCAGGAGGTGCAGCAGGCCCTGGAACGGGTTCATCGGGACCTCGACCGGGACGGCGTCCGCGGTCGCCAGGGTAACCGCCTGGCCGTTCGCCAGGGTGACCGTGCGGCCGTCGGCCGCGGCAAGGACCTCCTCGATCGTCGCGGCGATGCCGTCGACGGCGCCGGCCGCCACCGCCTCCGCGGCGGAGTAGCTCTTCGCCTCCTTCACGGTCGAGACAGCCCAGTCGACCGGCCGCCCCCGCGTCTCCGCGATGGAGGTGATGTTGGCGACCGCGTCGTTCATGACCTTCTCGCCGAGCGTCCCGCCGATGTCCTCGCCATTGCTGGAGATCGGGCTGGCCGCCCCGATGTTGGTGCCCGGCGCCATCCACGAGAGGTGCGCGGCGAGGGTGATGAAGGTCCCGGCGCTCGCCGCCCGGCCGCCCGCCGGAGCGACCCACACGATGACCGGGACCTCCGCCTCGAGGAGCGCGCTGGTGATCTGCTGCGTCGCGTCGAGGCTGCCGCCGGGGGTGTTGAGCTTGATGACGACGACCTCGGCACCCTCGCGAGCCGCCTTCGCAACGCCGTCCGCGACGTAGCCGGCCATCACGGCGTCGACGACGCCGGTCGTCGGCAGGACCCACGCCTCGCGGTCGCCGTCCGCCGCCCGGGCTGGCCCCACCGCGCCCAGCACGAGGCCGACCGTCCCGAGCCCGAGGGGCACGAGCGGGATGAGGCGGGCCAGGGTCGCGAGACGGCGCATCGTCCTTGCTCCGCGCCAAGTATCGCATCCGCCACCGGGGGTCCCGACAGTGCCGGGAGTCAGAACCGGTGGGGGGCCTCCCGCCCGGCTCCCGGCCGATCGCCGCGGACGCCCGCCGCGCGACCGCTCACGAAGTCGAAGACGAGCTGGCTCCAGGTCTCCATCCGGTCGTAGACGGAGAGGAGCGCCGCCGGCGCCGCGAAGCGTCCCTCGAGCTTGTCGGTCTCGCGCACCGCCACCGGGCGGCCGGCCGCCTCGGCCAGGTAGACGACCCCCAGGTGGACCCGCCCGACGTCCGTCTCGTCGTCGTTGAGGATGCCGAGCAGGCGGAACTCCGGGACGAAGTCCGCCTCCAGCTCCTCGTCCCACTCGCGGGTGAGACCGCCGGCGAGGTCGTGGTCGCCGGGGTTCAGGTGGCCGCCGACGCCGATGGAGAAGCGGTCGTGGAGGCGCTCGTCCGCGCCGGCGCGGGTGCGGCGCATCAGGAAGAAGCGGCCCCGGTCGCGCAGCACCAGGTACGGGATCACCTGCTTGAACCGGGGATCGCGCTCCATCTCCTCGCGGGGCTCGAAGCGCCCCTCGGCCGCGATCAGGTCGAGGTATGGGCCGGCGCCCGGGCTGAGGATCCCGCGCCAGCCGCGTCCCCCCATGAGCTGCTCGCGAGGGACGACGAGGACCTGCTCCTCGCTCACCCGGCCTCCTCGAGCCGCGCCCGGGCCGCCGCGAAGCGCGCGCGCAGGGCCGCCTCGTCGGGCAGGCCGTCGGCGCCCGTCGCCTCGAGGAGAGCCAGCCACTCGTCCAGGCGTCCCCGGACGTCCCGCAGGCGCGCCGCGAGCGGGCCCGCGTTGGTCCGGGCGATGCCCGCCGCCATCTCCGCGTCGCCGCGCGCCAGGCGGGTGGCGCTCGCCCAGCCGCTCGCCGCGAGGCCGGAGACGGCGTCCCAGCCCGCCGCGGGGGGCTCGCCCGGCCCGCCGGCGATCGCCTCCACGAGCGCCGCGGCAAGGACGAGCGGCGCGTGGCTGATCGCCGCCACCGCGACGTCGTGCTCGGCCGCGGACATCCGGACCGGGTGGGCGCCGCAGGCGACGGCGAGCGCCTCGACGGCGGCCACCGCGGCCTCGTCGGCGCCGTCCGGCGGGACGACGACCCACGGCCTGCCCCGGAAGAGGCCGGCGTCCGCCGCGCCGAAGCCGCTGGCCTCGCGGCCGGCCATCGGGTGCCCGCCGACGTAGGGCAGGGCGAGCGCCGTCGCCCGCTCGACGAGGAGCGCCTTGGTGCTCGCGACGTCGGTGACCACCGCCCCGCCCGCCAGGGCACCGCGCGCCCGATCGGCGAGCTCGCCCAGCAGGTCGAGGCAGGCGCCCGGCGGGGCAGCCAGCACGACGATCTCGGCATTCGCGATCGCCTCCTCGAGCGACCCCGCCGCGACGTCGATGGCGCCCGCCGCGAGCGCCGCCCGCGGGCCCGCCCCCCGCGGGGTCCAGGCCGCCACGGGCCAGCCGGCGCCGTGGATCGCCCGCGCGAGCGAGCCGCCGATCAGCCCGAGGCCGAGGAGCGCGACGCGCACGGCGCGTCAGCCGACGGTCGGGAGCGCGGCGAGCGCCTCGGCCACCTGATCGGCGGAGAACTCGAGGTCCTCGAGGTCGCCGGCCAGGTAGCGCTCGTAGGCCGAGAGGTCGAAGTGGCCGTGGCCGCTGTGGTTGAACAGGATGACCCGCTCGACGCCCTCGGCCTTCGCCACGAGCGCCTCGTCGATCGCGGCGCGGATCGCGTGGTTCGCCTCGGGCGCCGGCAGGATCCCCTCGGTCCGGGCGAACAGCACGCCCGCCGCGAAGCTCGGGTTCTGGTGGACGGCGCGGGCCTCGATGATCCCGCGGTCCTTGAGCAGGCTCACGAGGGGTGCCATGCCGTGATAGCGCAGCCCGCCGGCGTGGATCGGCTCCGGGATGAAGTCGTGGCCCAGCGTGTACATCTTGACCATCGGCGTGAGCTTCGCCGTGTCGCCGAAGTCGTAGGCGTAGGCGCCCCGCGTCAGCGAGGGTGCCGCCTCCGGCTCGACCGCGATGACGCGGTAGTCGGCCTCGCCGCGCAGCATGCGGCCGATGAACGGGAAGGTGAGCCCCGCGAAGTTCGAGCCGCCACCCGTGCAGCCGATGAGGACGTCCGGCTTCTCCCCGGCCATCTCCATCTGGAGCAGCGCCTCCTGGCCGATCACGGTCTGGTGCAGGAGCACGTGGTTGAGGACCGAGCCGAGCGAGTACTTCGTGTCGTCGCGCGTCGCGGCGTCCTCGACCGCCTCGCTGATCGCGATCCCGAGCGACCCCGGGTTCGCGGGGGTCGCCTCGAGGACGGAGCGGCCGTAGGCGGTCGTCGGCGAGGGGCTCGCGACCACCTCGGCGCCGTAGGTCTCCATCAGCATCCGGCGGTACGGCTTCTGGTCGTAGCTGGCCCGGACCATGTAGACCTTGACCTCGAGGCCGAAAAGCGCGCCGGCCAGGGCCAGCGAGGTCCCCCACTGCCCCGCCCCAGTCTCCGTCGCCAGGCGGCGGACGCCCTCCTCCTTGTTGAAGAACGCCTGCGCGATCGCGGTGTTCGGCTTGTGGCTGCCCCCGGGGCTGACGCCCTCGTACTTGTAGTAGATGTGGGCGGGGGTGTCGAGCGCCTTCTCGAGGCGGTGCGCCCGATAGAGCGGGCTCGGGCGGTACAGGCGATAGGCGTCGCGAACGGGGGTCGGGATCTCGATCTCGCGCTCGGCGCTCACCTCCTGCCCGATGAGCGCCATCGGGAAGAGCGGGGCGAGGTCGGCCGGCCCGATCGGCAGGCCGGTGCCCGGGTGGAGCACGGCCGGCGGCGGCTCCGGGAGGTCCGCGACGATGTTGTACCAGGCCCGCGGGATCTGGTCCTCGTCGAGGACGAACTTGGTCCGGTCGGTCGCCACGGGTCGCCTCCTGGGGGTCGCGGGGTGCGGGGATGCGTGAAAGGGCCGGCCACGGCGGGCCGGAGGTGGAGGCTACCCCAGCGACGGCCGAACCCGCAAACCGCCGGCCTCGAAGCGGGCGACGGCAAGGGGCTCGTACTGCGGCGGCCCGTGGCCGAGCACGCTGCGATAGACGACGAGCCGGTCGGCGGTCCAGGCGGCGTCGAGGTCGCGCGCCGCGTCCTCCAGCGCCGCGACCGCCGCGCCTGCCCCGGGCACGCCGTCGCTCCGGCCCAGGGTGAGGTGCGCCCGGAAGGGGCGCTCGTCGGCGGGCCAGCCGCGCGCGGCCAGCTCCCCGTCGAGGCACGCCGCCAGGCGCGCCAGCTCGGGGGCGCCGCGCTCGATCCCCAGCCACATGACCCGCGGCCGGCCCGCGGACGGGAACGCCCCGGCACCGGCGAGGCGGACCTCGATGGGGTCCAGGCCCGCGACGGCGGCCTCGGCTGCGGCGACGACCTCGGGCACGCGCGGGGGCGCGGTGGGTCCGAGGAAGCGCATCGTCAGGTGGAGGTTCTCGGTCACGGCCCACCGCAGCCGCCCCGCCGCCGGAACGCGAGGGTCGGCCACGAGCGTGTCGACCAGCTCCCGGACCGCCAGCCGGGCGGCATCTCCGAGGGGCACGGCGACGAAGACACGCAGGTCGCCCGGGTTGCCTGGCGGGTGGCGCCAGCCGCCCCCCGCCCGCCGCTCAGCGGCCGTCGGCGTGCTCCTGCTCGCGGGCGGCCCGCTCGGCGGTCTCCTGCTGCCAGCGCTCGCGGTCGGACCGCAGGACCCGCAGCGCCTCGCGGCGGTCGCGCCAGCCCACGATGTCGACCGCCTTGTTCTCCAGCATCTTGTAGGTCTGGAAGAAGTTCTCGATCTCGACGAGCCGGTGCGGCCGCACGTGCGAGATCTCGATGATGTGGGCCTGGTGGGGATCGCTGGTCGCGACGCACAGGACCTTGAAATCGAAGCCCATCTCGTCGCGCATCTCGAGGCCGCCGACCGGGCGGGCCCAGACTCGACAGCCGGTGAAGGTCGGCTCGTCGATCACGAGGAGGGCGTCGGTGTGGTCGCCGTCGTCGGCCCGGGTCCCCTCGATGAAACCGTAGTCGAAGTTGTAGAAGACGGCCGACGAGAGGACCCGGTTGAGCCGGAAGACGCCGGCCTCCTCGTCGAACTCGTACTTGTTCCGGCTCCCCCGCGGGATCTCGACGACGACCTCGATGACGTCGGGGAACGTGGCCTCGTGCTGAGCGGTCATGGGTCAACGATACGGCACGCGGCCTCCGCCGGGGAGCCCCCGTCGGGGGCGCGGGTCGCCGGGTCACGAGGACCGCAGGCGACAACGGGGCGAGCGCCGCATCAGCCGCCGCGTCAATCGGCGGCTCAGGTGGTGTCAGCGCAAGGCGGAGCCGAGCACCCGGAGCGAGAGGAAGGTGCGTGAGCAAGGACCGCAGCCGACAACGCGGCGATGGCGCCGCACGGCGTGGAGGACTGGGCGCGCCGCTCGGGCGAGCGCCGCCGAAGGCGGAGGCGAGGACCGGAGCGAGCGCACCCGAAGGTGCATGAGCAAGGACCGCAGCCGACAACGCCCCCCGGTGCCGCCCCAGCGGCGCGCCTACTCGTTGTAGAGGCGCTCCTCGATCAGCTTCTCCTGCACCGTCCGCCCACTCGGGTCGAAGCAGCTGAACTCGAAGTGCTTCTCGAACTCGAGGTCGACGTTGTCCTGGCCGCCGCGGTTCTTCTCGACCGAAGCCACCACCCAGTCCCGGAAACGCTGCGCCTGGTACGGGTTGAACTCGATGTTGACCTTGGCGACGATGTGGTACTTCTCGTTCAGGATCAGGATGATGTCGGCCTCGTAGTTGATGGCCGACGAGCCGCGCAGGTGGTGGTTGCGCAGGCGCGACGCCTTGAGGCCCTCCTTGTCCGCGGCCACGATGGCGACCATCGCGACCTGCTCGGCGAGCGCGATGTCCTTCAGCCCGTTCACGACGACCGTCACCTTCTCGGTCTCGGTGTTCGGCTCCGGGATCATCGGCACCTTCTGGAGGTAGTCGACGAAGACCACGAGCTGGCGGCCGCCGGAGAGGTCCTTGTGCATCTGCACGAGCTGCCGGATGTTGTCGACGGTGCTCGCCGTCTGGGTGCCGCGCATCAGGAAGAGGTTCGAGCCGTAGCGCCCGATCCGGTCCAGGCTCGGCCGGAGCCGGGGGTTGGCGGCGAGCTGCGGGCCCGTCCCGCCGGCGCCCTCAGCGACCCACGATCCGAGGATTTCGCGGCGCACGTCCTGGATCTTGATCGCACCCGTCTTGTGGGGCAGGTGGGCGAGGGCGGACTCCAGCGCGATGAGCCGGTTGAGGAGGTAGTGCTCCTCGTGCTCGAAGCAGATGTAGAGGACGTTCGCCTGGCCGCCCGAGGCGACGTTGCGAGCCATCTGGAGAGCCATCGTCGTCTTGCCGGTCCCCTGGGCGCCGCCGATCAGGAACAGCTCCCCCGGGCGGATGCCCATGCCGATCGTCTTGTCGAGCGGCGTGAAGCCGAGCGGGATCGGCTGGTAGTCGGCGAGGTTCCCGGACGTGATCCGGTCGTTGAGGTTGACCAGCACGTCGAGCGCGGACTGGGGCACGAGGCTGCCCGTGTCGGCGTCGAGGCGCCACTGGGTCTTCGGCCCGCGGGCGGCGGGCTGCTCGATCTCGGTGCTCACGCGTGCACTCGCTCCCCTGGCGTAGCAGACGGCGGGGCATGCCCCCGTGCCGGGATCGTAGCACCCGTACGGCAGCCGGACACCCTACCGGAGTACCACCCCCACCCCGCCCGGTCGCCCGGTCGGGATCGGCCCGGCGCGGTCGAAGTCAGCCCGGCGCGGTCGGGATCGGCCCCCCGGCGCAGTCGAGATCAACTCTGCGCGGCGGCGAGCTCGTCGAAGAAGGCGATCAGCGTGCGCGTGCCGCCCTCGAGGTTGGCGAGGTCCATCCACTCGTTCGGCGCGTGGAAGTTGCCGTTCGGCGGCATGAACCCCATCACCGTCACGGGCAGTCCGACGATGGAGGCGAAGCTGGCCGCGACGGGGATCGAGCCGCCTTCGCGCATGAAGAGCGGGGGCCGGCCGAAGGTGGCCTCGAGCGCTCGTGCGAAGGCCTGCGTCGCCGGGTGGTCGGTGGGCGTCAGCGTCGGGCGACCGCCGCCCTGGTAGACCACCTGGACGCGGACGCCCGGCGGCGCGATGGCCAGGACGTGCCGGCGGAGCTGGGCGAAGACGCGCTCGGGATCCTGGTCGGTGACGAGCCGGAACGTCACCTTGGCCGATGCGCGCCCGGGGATGATCGTCTTGCTCCCCTCGCCGGCGAAGCCGCCCCAGATCCCGTTGACGTCGAAGGTCGGGCGGGCCCCGCGGCGCTCGAGGGTCGTCCAACCTGCCTCCCCGGCGAGCGCCGGCACGTCCAGCGCGGCGCGATAGCGCTCCTCGTCGAAGGGCAGCCCGGCGAGCGCCGCGCGGTCGGCCTCGGAGAGGGTGACCACGTCGTCGTAGAACCCGGGGATCCGGATCCGCCCGTCCGGGCCCTTGAGGGCCGCGAGGATGGTGGAGAGGGCGTTGATGGGGTTGTCGATGGTCCCGCCGTGGACGCCCGAATGCACGTCCTGGAAGGGTCCCCGGACGTGGATCTCCGCGGCGCAGATGCCACGCAGACCGACCGTGATCGCCGGCAGGTTGCCCTCGAAGAAGCCCGAGTCGGCGACCAGCGCCACGTCGGCCGCGAGGCGGGCGGCGTTCGCCGTCAGCCACGCGTCGAGGTGGACCGAGCTCGACTCCTCCTCGCCCTCGAAGACGAGCTTGAGATTCACCGGGAGCGTGCCGCGCGTCGCGAGGAGCGCCTCGACGGCGTCCAGGGCCGCTGTGATGTTGGACTTGTCGTCGGACGCGCCGCGGGCCAGGACGCGCCCGTCGCGGACGATCGGCTCGAACGGGGCCGCCTCCCACTCGTCGAGCGGGTCGACCGGCTGGACGTCGTAGTGGCCGTACAGCAGCACCGTCGGGGCGCCCTCCGCGCGCAGCCAGTCCGCGTACACCAGCGGGTGGCCGCCGGTCTCGGCGACCTCCACGTGGTCGAGGCCGGCTGCGGCGAGGGCGCCCGCCAGGTGCTCGGCCGCGCGGCGGCAGTCGGGGGCGTGATCCGGGATCCCGCTGATGCTGGGGATGCGGAGGAACGCGAGGTAGCGCTCGAGGCGTCGCTCGGCGGTGGCCGCGAGGTAGGCCTCGACGTCGGCGCTGGGAGTGGTCACGGCACGTCTCCGCTGCTGGGTCCGAGGGGGTTGAAGCATTATCGGCTCCGGCGCGGGACGCGGCGGAGCCGAGCCGATCGGGAGGGGCGGACCGGGATGTGCCGAGGGGGCGGGCCTGACCCGCCCCCTCGGCGATGCTGCGATGTGGGCGCACCGCCGGCGCCCGGGACGTCAGGCCGGCTGGGCCGTCGGCTCGGAGCCGGTCTCCTCGACCAGCTTGGGGACGACGCCGTGGAGCGGCTCCTTGGGCGGCAGGTCGGAGAAGAGCGCCTCGAACTCGAGGCCGTCGAGCGTCTCCTTCTCGACGAGGGTCTCGGCCAGCCGGTCCAGCTTGTCGCGGTGCCGCGTCAGGACGTCCTGGGCGCGGGCGTAGGCGGTCTCGATGATGTTGCGGACCTCTTCGTCGATCTGGCGGGCGACGTCGTCCGAGTAGTTGCGCTGCTCGCTGATCTCGCGGCCGAGGAAGATCATCTCCTCGCGCTTGCCGTAGGCCCGCGGGCCCATCTTGTCGCTCATGCCGAACTCGGTGACCATCCGGCGGGCGAGGTCGGTCGCCTTCTCGATGTCGTTGCTGGCGCCGGTCGTCGTGTCGCCGAAGACCAGGCGCTCCGAGGCGTTGCCGCCGAGCATGCCGGCGATCTTGTCCTCGAACTCGGTCTTGCTCTGGAGGTAGCGGTCCTCCTGCGGGAGGGCCATCGTGTAGCCGAGGGCCATGCCGCGGCTGATGATGGTCACCTTGCTGACCGGGTCGCACTTGGGGAGGATGCGCTGCACGACGGCGTGCCCGCCCTCGTGGTACGCGATGATCAGCTTCTCGGCGTCGGAGATCACGCGCGACTTGCGCTCCGGGCCGGCCACAATGCGCTCCAGGGCCTCCTGGAACTCCGGCATCGTGATGACCTTCTTGTTGCGCCGCGCGGCGAGGATCGCCGACTCGTTGACGAGGTTGGCCAGGTCGGCGCCGGAAAAGCCCGGCGACTGCTTGGCGATCTCCTCGATCGCGATCGATTTGTCGAGGGGCTTGCCCTTGGTGTGGACCCGCAGGATCTCGACGCGGCCCTTCATGTCGGGGCGGTCCAGGATGACCTGGCGGTCGAAGCGGCCGGGGCGTAGGAGGGCGGGGTCGAGGACGTCGGGGCGGTTCGTCGCCGCGACGACGATCACGTTCGTGTTGGTGTCGAAGCCGTCCATCTCGACGAGGATCTGGTTCAGCGTCTGCTCGCGCTCGTCGTGGCTGCCGCCGAGGCCCGCCCCGCGCTGGCGGCCCACCGCGTCGATCTCGTCGACGAACACGATGCACGGCGAGTTGCGCTTGGCCTGGTCGAACAGGTCGCGGACGCGGCTGGCGCCGACGCCCACGAACATCTCCACGAACTCGGAGCCGGAGATGCTGAAGAAGGGGACGCCGGCCTCGCCGGCGACGGCGCGAGCCATGAGCGTCTTGCCCGTTCCCGGAGGGCCCACGAGGAGGACGCCGCGCGGGATGCGGGCGCCGAGGGAGTTGAACTTCTCCGGGTACTTGAGGAACTCCACGACCTCCTGGAGCTCCGTCTTGGCCTCGTCGACGCCGGCCACGTCGGCGAACGTGACGACGGTCTTGTTGCCAAGGAACATCCGGGCGCGGCTCTTGCCGAAGCTCATGGCCTGGTTGTTGGTGCCCTGGGCCTGGCGCATCATGAAGAACAGGAAGCCGCCGATGAGCAGGACCGGCAGGAGGGCGCCAACCAACAGGCTGATCCACTGGCCGGACTGCGACGCCTCCTTGCCCGAGAAGACGATCGTGGAGGGCTCGACGCCGCCGGCCTTGGCGGCTTCCGTGACGTCGCCGAAGACGTCCGTGAAGCCGATGCCGGGCACGATGACCGCGTAGTCCGCGCCGTTGTTGTTCGGCGTCACGGTCAGGCGGAGGTCCTGCTGGACCACGGCCTTGACGTCACCCTGCTTGACGCTGCCGAGGAACGTGGAGTAGGCCACCGTCGAGTCGTTCGACGGCGTCATGAGGAACGTGTACAGCAACACCACCGTGCCCACCACGAGGACGAGCATCACGATGCCGTTGCGCATGAACTTGCCGTTCAACCTGGCCTCCGGGTCAGCGGAGCCGGCACCCGAGGTCCGACTTCGTCGACGAGTATAGAGCGGGTCGCCCGACAGCCTGCCGGACGGAGCGCCGGCGGCACGCCGGTTGTCACTGTCCCTACGAACCGGCGGGCCGCCGCGGATTGGATGGAACAACGAGACCGGCCCCGGGCGGCCCGGTGCCGGTCTGGATGCACGAGGTCTGACGCGGTGGTGGCTGGGGGCAGAATCGAACTGCCGACCGGGCGGTTATGAGTCGCCTGCTCTGCCGCTGAGCTACCCAGCCACGGGCGACGATTGTAGCGCGACCGCGCGATTGCGACGCCGCGACCGTCGGGCGCGCGCCGGTCAGCGATCGGGGGCGGGTCCGAAGAGGACGTCCAGCCAGGCCTCGAGGGGCGTCGTCTCCTCCGCCACGGCGCCGAGCCGGCGCGCCTGGGATCCGGGGGCGTCCGGCGCCAGCGTCGGCGCGCCCGGCGCCAGCGCGAACGGGCGTTCCTGGCGGGATCCGAGCTGGTAGGCGCGGGCCTGCTGCAGGATCCAGCGTTCCTGGGTCACGAGCTCGAGCTCTCGCCGCATGGCCTCGGTTTCCGCGGCGGCGGCAGCGTTCCGGGCCCGCGCGTCGGCGACGTCGGCCGAGCCCTGGGCCGCCGCGGCCGCCTGGCCGGCGAAGGCGATCACGATCCATGCGGCGAGGGCGACGAGGCACACCCACGCGACGCGTCGGCGTGAGACGCCGGCGATCCCGAGGCTCGCGAGCGACGGGGCGGCCGCCGTCGAGGACGTCCCGCCGTCCGGGCCGGCATCGCTGCCCGGCGCGCGCACGCTGCCGGGCGCGCGCTCGCCGTCCGACGCACGGTGTCTTCCGGGCGCACGCTCGCCGCCGGGAGTCGGCGCGACGAGATCGTCCGGGGCGGTGCTGGGGTGCCGCGGCATGCGGGAAAGCGTAGCTGCGCACGCACGGAGTGTCAACCGCGGCTGCGTGCCACACGAGCTGGCACGGGACGCCGAGATCGTGGGGACGCGCCGGGCCCTGCGAAACGGGTAGACTCGGCGTGAATGAGAACGCCTGTTCTCTTCGAGCCAGGAGTCGAGCCGCGATGCGCACGTATGCCCCCGCCTCGGTCGAGACGGTCCTCGCCCGCGCCCTCGACGAGCCCTCGCTTGCGCGCGGCGTCCTGCACCATGCCGTCGAGCCGGCGCGCGACGCCGTGACCGCGCCGTTCCCGGCCTGGCTCGACCCGCGCCTGCGGGCGGCCCTCGTCGATCGCGGGATCGCCGCGCTCTACACCCACCAGGCGGAGGCGCTCGAGGCCGTCCGGGCCGGTCGCGACGTCTGCGTCGTCACGCCGACGGCGTCCGGCAAGAGCCTGTGCTACGAGCTGCCCGTCCTGCAGGCCCTGACGGAAGATCCCGCCGCGCGGGCGCTCTGGCTGTTCCCCACCAAGGCGCTCGGCGAGGACCAGGTCTCGGCGTTCCGCGAGCTGACGACGGCGGCCGGGCTGGCCATCGCCACGGCGACCTACGACGGGGACACGCCCACGCCGATCCGCTCGTCGATCCGGACCGCGGGGCAGGTCGTGGTCACGAACCCCGACATGCTCCACGCTGCGATCCTCCCCCACCACACGAAGTGGTTCCAGCTCTTCGAGCAGGTCAGGGTGATCGTCATCGACGAGCTGCACACCTACCGCGGGCTGTTCGGCAGCCACGTCGCCAACGTGATCCGCCGCCTGCTGCGACTCTGCGCGCACTACGGATCGCACCCGGTGATCGTCACCTGCTCCGCCACGATCGCGAACCCCGGCGAGCTGGCGACCCTGCTCACCGGGCGGGCCCCGGTCGTCGTCGACCGCAACGGGGCGCCGAGCGGCGAGCGGCACGTCCTGTTCGTCGACACGCCCGTGATCGATGCCGCCTCGGGCGCTCGCGGCTCGGCGCTGACGCTCGCCCAGCGCTGGGCGCTCCCCTTCATCCGGGGCGGCCGCCAGACCATCGTCTTCGCCCGTTCCCGGACGGCCGTCGAGGTCGTGCTGACGGGCCTCCGCGAGACCCTGCGAGAGCATCACGGGCCCCGGACGCGGGTCCGCGGCTACCGCGGCGGCTACCTGCCGACGGAACGCCGCGCGATCGAGGCCGGGCTCCGCGACGGCGACGTGATGGGCGTCGTGAGCACCAACGCGCTCGAGCTCGGGGTGGACATCGGCCGCCTCGACGTCTCGGTCCTGGCGGGCTACCCCGGCTCGATCGCGGCCACCTGGCAGCAGATCGGGCGGGCCGGGCGGCGCCAGGACGTCTCGGCCGCGATCCTCGTCGCGTCGGCGGCACCGGTGGACCAGTACGTGGTCCACCATCCCGCCTTCCTCCTCGACCGGACCCCCGAGGAGGCCCGGATCGACCCCGACAACCTCCACGTCCTCCTCGCGCACCTGCGGGCGGCCACCTTCGAGATGCCGTTCGAGCCGGGCGAGGTCTTCGGGCCGGCGCCCGTCGACGACCTGCTGGCCTTCCTCGCAGAGAGCGGGCACGTGCACCAGGGCGACGACGGCCGGTGGTACTGGAGCTCGGAGAACTTCCCCGCCTCGGAGATCTCGCTCCGCACCGCGGCGCCCGAGAACGTCGTCATCATCGACACGACGCCGGACCGCCCACGCGTGCTGGGCGAGGTCGACCTGTTCTCGGCCCAGGTGCTCGTCCACCAGCACGCGATCTACATGCACGAGTCCGCCCAGTACCACGTCGACCGGCTGGAGTGGGGCGAGCGCAAGGCCTACGTCCATCGCATCGACGCCGATCACTACACCTATGCGAACCGGGCCGTGACCCTCAAGCCGCTCGACGTCTTCGCCGAGGCACCCGTCGAGAGCGGCCGACGCCTGCACGGCGAGGTGATGGTCGCCAGCCTCGTCACCTTCTACAAGAAGCTCAAGTTCGGCACCGATGAGAACGTCGGCTGGGGCCCGATCGACCTGCCGGAGATCGAGCTCCAGACGACCGCCTACTGGATCGCCGCGGACGGCCTCCGCGGGCCGTGGCGGCGCGAGGACCTCGACGTCGCGCTGCTCGGCGCCGGCCGGGCGATGCAGACGGTCGCGAGCGTCCTCCTGATGGTCGACCCGCGCGACCTCGGCCTCGTCACGCAGGTCCGCTCGCCGCACGCGGAGGCGCCCACGATCTACCTCTACGAGGCGGTGCCGGGCGGCGTCGGAATGGCCGAGCGGCTCTGGCATCGGCACGCCGACCTGGTGGCCGGCGCCGCGGACCTGATCGCCGCCTGCGGCTGCGAGAGCGGCTGCCCGTCCTGCACGGGTCCCCGACCGGCCGGGGCCGAGGCAGAGCTGGATGCCCGGCGGCTCGCCCTGCGGCTCCTCGCCGACCTCGGGGCCCCGGCCCCCGCCCCGATCCGCTCGACGGCCGTGGCGTGAGCGACGCCGCCACGATCGCCAGGCGCCTCGCGCTCCTGCGGACGGGCGCAGCGGCCGCGCGCCGGACGGACGACGGCTCCCCGCCACCCGCCGCCCCCGCTCCCCTCCTCCGACCCCGCGGCGCCGAGCTCGCGGAGCGGCTCGCCGCGGCCGTGGACGGCGAGGCCGTTCGCACCGCGGCCGGGCACATCGTCCGGGTCGAGCCGCCGACGGCCACGATCCCGTTGGAGCGGCCCCGCCTCGCGACGCTCCCGGGCCAGCCGCCGCCGGGCGTCCCGCTGATCTGCCTCGACACGGAGACGACCGGCCTCGGCAGCGGCGCCGGGACGCTCGCGTTCCTCGTCGGCCTGGGCTGGTGGGAGGGCGACCGGTTCCGGCAGCTCCAGCTGCTCTGCCCGGACCATGGGGACGAGCCGGCGCTCCTCGCCGCCCTGGAGGCCGCGATCCCCTCCGACGCGTGGCTGGTCACCTACAACGGGCGAAGCTTCGACTGGCCGCTGCTCACGACGCGCTACCGGCTGCTGGGGCGGGATGCGCCGGCCCACGCCGGCCACCTCGACCTGCTGCCGCACGTCCGCCGGCTCTTCCGGCACCGCCTCGGCGACGCCCGGCTGCAGACGGTCGAGCGCCAGATGCTCGGCGTCCACCGCGGCGAGGACGTGGCCGGCTGGGAGATCCCGGATCGCTTCCTTGCCTTCGTGCGCGGCGGGCCGGCCGAGCCCATCGCGGCGATCGCGACCCACAACGCCGAGGACGTCCGATCCCTGGGACGCCTCCTCCGGCATCTCGATGTGCACTACGCCGACGTGGATCGACGCCCGCTCGCGCCGGCCGGCGACCTGTTCGGGCTGGCCCGCGCGTACGCCCGCGAGCGGCGGTTCGAGGAGGCCCTCGGCTGCCTCGCCGCTGCGGAGGCGGGCTGGCGCCCACCGGCGCTCGGCTCCACCGCGTGGCCGTACGGAGCGCCCCTGCCCGAGCCGACCACCGTCTCGCGCGAGGAGATCCGCTCGGAGCGGGCCCGGACGCTCCGCCGCATGGGTCGCCACGACGAGGCCGTCGCGACCTGGGAGACGATCGCCCGGGGCGGTCGCAGCGACGCCGTGCGCGCCTGGATCGAGGTCGCGAAGCTCCGCGAGCACCTCCTGAGCGATCCAGCCGGCGCGGTCGATGCGACCTCGGCCGCCGAGCGGCTGCTGGATTGGCTGCGCTCGCTCGACGCGCCGGAGCCGTCGCTCGAAGCGGCGATCGCGGTCCGCCGGCGACGCCTGCTGCGTCGCCTGCGTCGGGCAGGGAGCCCGGCCGCGACGGCGGTCAGCCCGGCTGGGCCCGCCTGAGGGCGTCGTGGACCTGGGCCAGGGTCGGCACCCCGGCCAGGCCCGTGCCGCCGACGTGCGTCGCCGCGACGGTGGCCGCGAAGCGCAGCGCCGCCTCCAGGTGCGGCTGTCGCCCCGCGAGGGCGGGCACCACGCGCGCGGCGAGCAGGGCGGCGAGGAAGGCGTCCCCAGCCCCCGTCGAGTCCACGGCAGCGACGGTTCGAACCGCCGGAAAGGTCCGCATGCGCGGGCTGCCCGGCCGGACCGTGAAGGCGATGCCGCCGCGCGCGCCCCGCGTGAAGGTGCAGAGTGCCCCCGTCCGGAGCAGGCGGAGCAGCCCTCGCAGGTCGGACGCGGGATCGAGGTCCTCGGCGCTCACGGAGACGAGGTCGGCACGGCGCAGCAGGGCCCGTGGGCGCGCCGGGCGGGGGCGGACCAGCGCGCCCCGCTCGAGGTCGCGGAGCAGGCCCTGCCAGCCGAGAGCCACCACCGCGCCGGGCGGGATGGCGGCCCAGCCGTCGGGCAGCTCGTCCGCGACCGGCGCCAGGTACCAGGCGGGGGCGGCGCGCCAGGCAGGCGGGAGCGCCGCCACCGGCAGCGGCCCACCCGGATCGTCGCAGCGCAGGGCACGCCCCGCCGCCGTCTCGTCGAGGTGGAAGACCGGCCCGGCCGGCAGCCGCACGAGGCGGAGCTCCGCGCCGGCCTCGCGGAGGAGGTCCAGCTCGTGCGCGCGCGCCGCGGCCGCGTCCACCCCGAGCGCGACGCCGACCCGCAGGCCGAGACGCGCCAGGACGAGCGCCCCGTACGTCGCACCGCCGCCCAGCCGCCAGCCCCGCTCGTCGCCGGCGTCGACATCCCGCGAGGCGGCGCCCACGACGACGACGTGGGGGGCCGGTCCGTCGGCCGCGGCCTCCTCGGGTTGGGTGGCGCGCGGGTCGGCGGCAGGGGCTGCCGCCGACCGTCCCTCGCCGGTCGCGGCGACGCGCCGCGGCGAGGCGGCCGGAGGCGCCCCGGGCGGTCCGTATACTGGCCGGGTCGGCTCCGCAGGCGAGGAGGCCACGTGCACTTCTACGAGCTCCACGAAGGCGACGACGAGTTCTACTCCGACGTGCTCCTGGCACGCGAGGAGGAGATCGCGCCGGAGGACTTCTTCGACCTCGTCCAGGCGATCCGCCGCCGGATCGCGGACGATTTCGAGGAAGATACGCTGATCGAGGCCATCGCCGTCGAGCTCGAGCGCAGCCACGACTTCGTCCACGTCTCCGACGACCGGCTGGTCGCCGCCGTCAACGTCTCGACGGACGAGGACGAGAACTTCCTCATCGCCACGGGCGAGGAGGACCTCGAAGGCACGGAGGCCGACCTCGACTACCGGGGCGTCTTCGTGGAGTACGCCGGCGAGGATGACGTCGGCAACGACTGACGGCGGCGCCCGGGCGCCCGCTACTTCGAGAAGAGGATCTCGATGACGTCGCCGTCGCGGACGCGGTAGGTCCGGCCCTCCGAGCGCAGCTTGCCGTGCTTGCGCGCCTCGGCCGTGGAGCCGAGGGCGAGGAGGTCCTCGCAGGGCACCGTCTCGGCCCGGATGAAACCCCTCGCCAGGTCGGTGTGGATCGCACCGGCCGCGTCGACGGCCGTCGCGCCGTCGGGGACCGGCCACGCCCGCACCTCGTCGGGACCGGCGGTGAGGAAGCTGATGAGCCCGAGCAGCCGGTACGAGAGGGCGATGACCCGGTCGAGGCTGCTCTCGGTGATCCCCAGCTCCTCCGAGAAGACGGCCGCCTCGTCGGGCTCGAGCTGGCCCAGCTCCATCTCGATGCGGGCGGAGAGCGCATCCACGAGCGCATGCCGGTGGTCGTAGCGGCCGGCGATCTCGGCGACCAGCTCTCCCGCACGGGGCAGTGCCGCCTCGCCCACGTTGAGGAGGACGAGCACGGGCTTCTGCGTCAGGAACCGGTAGCCGCGCAGGGCCTTCTCCTCGTCGGCGTCGAGAGCCGCGTCGCGGATCGGCTGGCCCTCGGCCAGGCCGACCCGGACCCGCGCCAGGACGACCCCCTCGCGCTCGTTGGCCTCGCGCTCCGCCGGCGTCCCGTGGCGTCCCGTGCCGCGCAGGCGCTCGAGCCGACGGTCGACCATCGCCAGGTCGGCAAGGACGAACTCGAGGTCGAGCTGCTCGAGGTCGCGCCGGGGGTCGACCGAGCCCGCGGGATGCGGGTGGTGCGGGTCGTCCCACGCGCGGACGACGTGCAACAGGGCGTCCGACTCGCGGAGCCGCGCGAGGTGCTCGGCCGGGAGCTCCTCCGTCCCGACGCGTCCCTCGGACGACACGGGCGGCGCCGGCAGGTCGATGTAGGTGACGTCGGCGTGGACGATCTTCTTCGGATGGAAGATCGCGGCGAGCCGGTCGAGGCGCTCGTCCGGAACCTTCACCACGCCCACGTGGAGCTCCATCCCGCCGAAGCCCCCGGTCTGCGCGTCGCCGCGCGTCAGCGTGTTGAAGACGGTGGTCTTGCCGGCCCCGGCGAGCCCGACGATCGCGATCTGCATGGCGTCAGTATCCGGCGCCCGGGTCCACCGCGTTGAGGAGCGGCTCGCCGGCCGCGTACCGGCGCAGGTTCTCGGCGAAGAGCTCCACGGTCGCGGCGAGGACGCGCCCGCTCCACCAGGCCGTGTGCGGCGTCACGATGACGTTCGGGAGGCCGTAGAAGGCCGAGTCGGGCTGGAGGGGCTCATCGCGGAAGGCGTCGAGAACCGCCCCGCCGATCGATCCCTCGCGAAGCGCGCGCAGCAGCGCCCGCTCCACGATCAGCCGGCCGCGCGCGACGTTCACGAGCCACGCCGTGCGCTTCATGAGGGCGAGCACCCGGTCGTCGACGAGGTCCTCCGTCTCCGGCGTCAGGGGCACCGCGAGGATCACGAAGTCGGAGGCCGCGATCACGTCGCCGAACGCCTCGGGCCCGGCCAGCTCCACGCCGGGGGGCAGCGGGGGCTCGCCCGGCCGGAACGCGCCGGACCGGCGCGTGGCGAGGATCCGCGGGCCGAACGGCGCCGCGAGCTCGGCGACGGCGCGCCCGATGCTGCCGAACCCCACGATGCCCAGGGTGGTGTCGCGGAGCTCGCGCCCCTCCAGCGGCTGCCACGTCCGCTCCGCGGCGAGCTCGAGGAGCTGCGGCAGGCGGCGGTTCACCGCCAGCACCATCATGAGGACGTACTCCGCGATCGGGCGGCTGAAGACCCCGCGGGCGTTGGTGATCGTGACGCCCCGCGCCCCTCCGGCCGGGGTCAGCAGCCGCTCGACGCCGGCCGCTGCCGAGTGCACCCACCGGAGGTCGGGCGCACGGGCGAGAAGGCGCTCCAGGGCGTCGGCGGCGAGCCAGCCGTGGAGCAGGACCTCGACGTCGTCGACGGGCCCGTCGGCAAGCCCTTCCCGGGAGATGCTCACGAGGCGGGCGCCCGGGGCGGCAGCGCGGATGGCCGCGAGGTCCTCCGCGCGGTACCGCGCGGAGAGCACGGGCGTGAGCGCGATGGCCCGCGGCACTCCGCCCGGCCCGCGCCCCGGCCCCGTCACGCGCCGGCTCCCGGGCCGCCGTGGGCGGCGTGTTCGCCGTGGGCGGCGCCTGCGCCAGGGGGGGTGCCCGGGCCGCCGTGGGCGGCGGCCGCGCCGACGACGCGCCGCACCCAGCGCTCCGGGTG
The DNA here is from genome assembly GCA_963831745.1 of uncultured Chloroflexia bacterium. Classification (GTDB taxonomy): domain Bacteria; phylum Chloroflexota; class Limnocylindria; order Limnocylindrales; family CSP1-4; genus CTSoil-043. Next base: position 491,178 of record CAWHRD010000006.1, read on the forward strand.
CTCCAGCTCCCCGTCACGCGGCAGCGTCTGCGGGCCCTCCCAGAGACGGCGGAGCCCGGCGGGGCCGGCCGCCCTCTCGACTGCCGCGACGAACCGCTCGCCGCGGGCGTACTGCTCCATCTTGAGGTCGAGGCCGGTGATCCGCAGGATGGCCCGCTCCATCGGCGTGCGCCTGGCACGGCGGGCGTGGAAGCGCGCGCTGATCGTCTCGACGCCGGGCACGAGGTCGCGCCCCACGGCGTCCATGACGTGATCGGAGAACCCCTCGAGCAGGCTCATCACCATCTGGGTCTCCCGGAAGAGGCGTCGCTGCTCGTCCGACATCAGGCGCTCCATCCAGTGGCCGTCGCCGCCCCGGAGGGCCCGCCCGAGCGCCCGCGAGGCATCCCGCCCGAGGTCGGCCGCGCTCTTCGAGAGGCCGCCGAGCTGGCGCTCGAGGCGCTCGGCGAGGTAGGGCCGCAGCCAGGGATGGGCCTCGAACTCGAAGGCGTGCGTGGTCTCGTGGAGCGCGATCCACGTCCGGAACGGGTCGACCGGAACACCGAGCGTCCGCGCCGTCTGCCGGATGTTCTCCTCGACGAAGAGGAGCTGGCCCGGCTCGGCCTCCGCGGAGAGCAGCGCAAGGTCGTACTGCCCCAGCACCCGCTGGCCCATGAAGCCCAGGAGGAGCCCGAACTGGCGGGTCGTGATCCAGCGGTTCGCCAGCGCGAGCGACGCCTTCCCGAGCCCGGCGCCGGGCGGGACGACCTGGTCGAGCAGGTCACCCTCGAGGCGGCCGAAGAGCCCTGAGAAGGTCGCCAGGTTGGCCCGGACCCAGCCGGCGCGGTCGACGACGGCGACGCGCTCGACGATCCCGGGGAGCGGAGTCTGGAGCGCCTCCTCGAGGGCCGGCACGACGCGCCGCATGGCCGCGACGTAGAGCGGGCCGGTGGCGTCGATGTCGGCCCGGTCGAGCCGTCCGGCCGCCCCTCGCAGGCGCGCCTCTGCGAGGCGCTCGACCGCAGCCCAGTCGACGAGGCCGGTCCTCGCCTGGGCCTCCGCCCGCCGGCCCAGCACGGTGACGGCCGCGCCGAGGGCGGCGCCGGCCAGGAACCCGGCCTGCCAGACGGCGCTCGACGGGCTCCGGCCGGTCCGGCGGGATCCCGTCATCGGTGGCGCCCCGCGCCCGCCGCCTCGTTCATCGCGAGGGGCTCCAGCTCGATCGCCTCGACCACGGGGAAGGCGTCCCCGAACATCCGCGTGGCGATGCGCGCGAACGCGTCGACGTCGCCGGTCGTCATCACGCGGTGGACGGGCGGCACGGCCCGGACGGCCGGTGGGTGATGGCCGGCGCGGCCGGCGTCGGCCGCGGTGCCCCGGGTGGAGCCGGGCGCCTCCAGACCGTTGACCGAGAGGAGCTCCGCCAGGGCCCCGGCCGTCGCGGTGGCCGAGTCGACGATCGCGACGCCCTCGCCGACCGCCGCCTGGAGGATCGGCCGCAGGAGCGGGTAGTGGGTGCAGCCGAGGAGCAGCGTGTCGATCCGCGCCGACGGCGGCAGCGGGTGGATAAACTCGCCGGTCTCGTCGCGGCGGCCGAGCAGCGGCGACAGCGCGTCGGCGACGGCCGCCTCCGCCTCGGGCCCGGCCTGCGCGCCGGCCTCGACGAGGGGCACCAGCGCCGGGGTCGCGTGCTCGTACACCTCGACGGCCGGGTTCTCCTCCTTGATCGCGTCGAAGTAGGCGTGGGAGCGGATCGTCGCCGGCGTGGCGACCACGCCCACCCGGCGCGTCCGCGTGGCGAGGGCCGCCGCCTGGGCGCCCGGACGGATCACGCCCAGGACCGGCGTGTCGTAGCGTCGACGGTACTCCCCCAGCGCGACCGCCGTGGACGTGTTGCAGGCGACCACGAGCGCCTTGACGTCCTCGCGCACCAGCCGATCGAGCGCCTCGGTGCTGAAGCGGCGCACTTCGTCGTCGGGCCGCACGCCGTACGGGGCGCGGGCGTTGTCGCCGAGGTAGATCGTGGATTCCGCCGGCAGGCGCCGCAGGATCTCGCGCAGGACGGTCAGCCCTCCGACGCCCGAAATCGAACACGCCGATCGGGCGCGGGTCGGCCACCGCTCAGCGCCGCCCTGCGGGGACGGCGACGGCGCCCACCAGCGCTGCGGCCATCTTCGCGACGTCGCGGCTGATCGGCGCGTCGGGGTTCGCGAGGACGAACGGGAGCCCGTCGTTGTTGGCCTGCACGACGAGCTTGCCGTCGGAGACCACCGTGTGCTCCGGCACGCGCCCGAGCGCCCGGGCCAGGTCCTCGGCGGCGATGCCGCCGGTCGAGTCCGCCCGGTTCACGACGTACTCGACCTTCGAGGGCGGATAGCCGATCGCCCGGAAGGCCTCGGCGACGGCCAGCGTGTTGCGGATCGTCGTGGAGTCGTAGGTGACGATCTCGAGGATCGTGTCGGCCGCGTCGAGGAGCGCGAGCGGGATGTCGCCGAGGGCCGAGGGCATGTCGACGACGACCGCCCCGTACAGGCGGCGCAGGAGCGACAGCGACTTCTCGACGTCGCGCACGCTGACCATCTCGGCCATCTCGACGCGCGGCGGCGCCAAAAGGATGTCGATCCCGGACGGGTCACGCCACAGGACGTCCTGAAGGTCCAATTCGCCGATCCGGTCCGTCGGCAGGTCGAGGATCGAAGGTGCGTCGGCCGGCACCCGCAGCAGCGAGCGCAGGTCGCCGAACTGCAGGCTGCCGTCGACGAGGGCGGTCCGGGTGCCGGCCTGACCCATCGCGACGGCCAGGTTGAAGGCGATGGTCGTCTTGCCGACGCCGCCCTTGGGCGCGTACACGACGACCAGCTTCGAGCGGACCGCATCGTTCAATTCCTGGGCGGCCTGGTGGACGGACGCGACGACGTTGACGAGCTCGAAGCCGGAGAACGGCATGCCCAGCACGGCGTCGATCCCCGCCGCCGGGTCCCGGGCGACGGGGTTCTGAGGGACCGTCAGGGCGACCACGGGGATCCCGAGGCCCGCCTCGCGCAGCTGGGCGATCACCTTCTCGCCCTTCGTCCGCCCCTGCAGGAGCCAGTCGACGATGACCACGTCGGGCCGCAGCTGCTGCGACTGCGACACGGCGCGCCCGCCGTCGGTGACGACGTCGACGAGCTTGATCTGGGCCTGCGCGTTGAGCAGGCCGCGCACGTACTGGGCGACCTGGGGGACGTCCTCCACGAGGAGGAGGCGGATCGGACCGGCTGAGGCTGCCATCGGGGCCGACGATACCACGCTCAATCGGTCGCGCCGGACCCCGGCAATCGGGCGATCACGACTGCCCGATCGTCATGGGGTCCGAGGGGCTCGAGGTCGTAGCCGCCCGCCACCAGCTCAACCGCCAGGCCGGCCGCCTCCGCCATGGAGCGCAGCTCCTCGGCCGTCGCGAGGCGGACGACGTCGCGCCGGACCCAGCGGCCGGCCGGCTCGCCCGGGTCGCCCTCCTCGTAGATCGTGGTCAGCACGACGGTCTGGGTCGCGGCGTCGTGCTGCGCGGCGGCGGTCTTGGTCACCCAGCGCCCGGTCTCGGGGTCGGGCCGGTGGTACTCGAGGTGCAGGCGGCCGTCGTACCGGGCGAGGTCGTGGGCATCGGGGAGCCACGTGTCCACCACGGCGAGACCGCCCGGCTCCAGGTGCGCGGCGAGGGCGCCCCACGCCGCCCGCTGGGCCGCCCGACTCGGCAGGAGCAGGATCGAGTTGAGCCCGATGAAGGCAAGTCGGAAGTGGCGCGGGAGGCCCAGGTCTGGCGCCGCCGCGTCCCCCAGCACGAGCTCCACGCGCCCGGCGACGTCGGGTCCGGCGGCCTCGGCGCGGCGCCGGGCCCGGGCGAGCATCGCGGGATCCAGGTCGACGGCCGTGACGGCGTGGCCCTCGCCGGCCAGGGGGACGGCGATCCGGCCGCTCCCGGCCATCAGCTCGAGCACGGGTCCGTCGGCCTCGGCGGCAAGCGCCGTCCAGAGGTCGAGGTCGCCGGGATCGTCCTGCAGGTCCAGGTCGTACAGGCGAGCCAGGGCCTCGGCGGGGGTCTCGGGGTTCGCGCGGCCGTTCGACGCGGACATGCGCTGATCCTACGCCGCGGGATGCCGCCCGGGCACCCGGGCACCGCGGGACGCCGCCCGGGCACCGCCGGACGCCGAGGGCCGTCTACCGAGGCGCGAAGCGGACCTCCTGCCCGGCGGCCTTCTTGACGGCCAGTGCCGAGATCGCCTCGAGCGCGCAGCGGTTGGCGGCCGCGGCCGTCACCTCCGCGTGGTCGTAGGGCGGCGAGACCTCCACGATGTCCATCCCCGCGAGCTCCACGGCGCCGACGATCCGGCGGATCGCCCGCAGGACCTCGCGGGTCAGCATGCCGCCGGGCTCCGGCGTCCCGGTGCCGGGCGCCATCCCGGGGTCGATGACGTCGATGTCGACCGAGAGGTAGACCGCGTCGGCGCCGTCGAGCGCCTCGGCGATCGCGTCATCGACGACCGCCTCGGCGCCCCGCTCCTCCATCTCCCGCATGAGGTGCCAGCGCATGCCCTGGCGCTGCATCCACGCGAAGACGTCGACCGGGGGCCAGTAGCCACGCAACCCCACCTGGACGAAGTTCCTGCCCTTCACGGCGCCGCTCTCGATCAGGCGCCGCATCGGCGTCCCGTGGCCGGCCAGGACGCCCCAGTCCTCGGGCGCGGTGTCGGCGTGGGCGTCGAAATGGACGATCCCGATGCTCCCCGGCCGGCGGACCTCGGCGATGGCCGTAGCCGACGGCCAGGTGATCGAGTGGTCGCCCCCCAGGACGATCGGGATGGCGCCGGTCGCGGCAACCTCGCGGACCTTGCGGTAGATGAAGGCGTGGCCGCGCTCGATCCAGGCCGGGATGATGTTGGCATCCCCGGCGTCGACCACGCTCAGGACCTCGAAGGGCTCGACGTGGCCGAGCTGCAGCGAGCTGATCGAGCCGCTCGAGTAGTTGGCCTCGCGGATCGCCCGGGGGCCGAAGCGGGCGCCGGGTCGATGGCTCACGGCGTCGTCGAAGGGCGCCCCGACGATCGCCACGTCCACGCCCCGCCGGCGGATCTCCGCCGGGTCGGTGATCCAGGGCAGGTTGCTGAACGTGGTCGGCCCGATGTAGGTCGGCAGGTCGATGTCGGCGAACGCCTCGAAGTCGCGGTCCCAGCCGTGGAGGTGGCCGTAGTCAGGATCGGGGAACGCGTCGGGTTCGCGCCAGCCCGCGGGATCCCCCGCGCCGGGATCGTGGCCGTGCCGGTCGGTCACGCGATACCTCCTGGCGACCGGGCGACGGCGCGGGCGAGGGCCCGGGCGTCGCGGCCGGTGTCGGCCGCCGGTGCGGGCGCCGCCGGTTCGGGTCCGCCGTCCGGCGGGGCGCCCGCGGATGATAGCGCGCGGGGCGCCCCGCGCCAGCCCCTACTCCTCGCCGCGGAACTCGCGCCAGGCGGCCTCGACGAGGCTCCGGTCGGCGAGCAGGTCGAGCGCCGTCTGGGCGACGAGGGTCGCCGCGAGCAGGGTCGTCTCGTCGGCCCGGGGCGTGGCCGCGGCATCCCGCGACTCGATGGAGTGCCAGGGCACGCCGTGATCGCAGATGGCCAGGGTCGGGTGGATCGTCGGCAGGACCAGCGAGACGTTCCCCATGTCCGAGCTGCCGATGTGCTCCGGGTCGACGCCCTCGTCGACGCGGCCGGCGGCCTCGAGGTTGGCGCGCCAGACCCTGCCCAGCAGCTCGCTGTCCTTCATCGTCGTGGAGCCACCCGAGAAGACGGCCTCGCCTTCGACGCTCGCCATCATCGCCGCCCCCGCGACGAGCGCTCGCATCCGCTCGCGCATCGACTCGTAGTAGGCCTGGTCGGTGCTGCGGATCATGAACCGGGCGGTTGCCCGGTCCGGGATGATGTTGGCCGCGGTGCCGCCCTCGAGCACGATCCCGTGGACCCGGGCGTGCTGTGGGAGCTGCTGGCGCCAGAGCCCGATCCCCTGCAGGAGGAGGACGACGGCGTCGAGCGCATTCCGCCCCTCCCAGGGCTCGCCGGCGGCGTGGGCCGCCTTGCCGGTGAACGTGACGTCGACGTCCTCGCTGGCAAGGAGGATCGAGCCGACCATGTCGCGGTCCCCGGGGTGGAAGAGGAGCGCCGCGTCGAGGCCCTCGAAGAGCCCGTCGTCGAGCATGAACTGCTTGCCGCTCCCGCGCTCCTCGGCGGGCGTGCCGAGGAAGACGACCTCCCCGGCGAACGCGTCGCGGAGGGCCGCCAGGGCGATCGCCGCGCCCACTCCGGACGCCGCCATCGTGTTGTGGCCGCAGCCGTGCCCCAGGCCGGGCAGGGCGTCGTACTCCGCGAGCACGCCGATGCGGGGACCGGCCGCCCCCATCCCGCCGACCAGCCGCCCGCGGACCGCCGTCGCGAGGCGGCCGGCGGGGTGCTCGACCGCGTAGCCCGCGCGAGCGATCGCCTCGGCGCACCAGGCGGCCGCCCGGACCTCCTCGAACGCCGGCTCCGGGTTGGCGTGGATTCGCGCGGAGAGCTCCAGGATCTCCGGTCGGGCGGCCTCCACGGCGGCGGCGGCGCGGGCCTTGAGCTCGGGCGAGGCGGGCATGGGGACCTCCGACGACGGCGGCGGCTCAGCGCTCGATCGAGAGCGTGAGCTCCGCGAACAGGACGAGGACGACGATGAAGAGGGCGATCGGGATGGAGAAGACGCCGAGCACCCGGAGCTCGACGACGAGGCCCACGACGAGGCCGGCCCACAGCCCGCGCCGCGCGGCGCGGAGCCAGTCGCCGCGGTAGGCGATCCGGCCGTGGCGCGCGAACGCAGCGAGCCAGAAGAGCGGTGTCGCCGTGAGCCCGACGGCGGTCCCCATCGCGAGGGCGCCGAGGACGCCGGCGACGGGATCCTGGCGCGGATCGCGGTTGAGGACCAGGAGCGCGACGACGGCCCACGCGGCGACGGCCGCGCCGAGGATCCCCAGGTTGGCAAGCCGGTCGCGGGTCTCCATCGGGGGCAGGATAGCGGGGCGCCGGGCGGCCGGGCAGGCGCGACCGGTGGCGCGCGGGCAGGGTCAGCGGTCGATCCCCACCAGCGCGGCCTCCAGGTCGGCCAGTCGATCGAGGACGAGGTCCGGCACGGCGTCGTCGTCCGGCACGCTCCCCGGGAGCGGCGAATCCGCGGGCCGGGCCCGGAGGTGGGCCGCCCGCCACCCGGCCTGCGTGGCGCCCACGACGTCGGCCGCCCAGTCGTCGCCGACGTGGAGGATCGCAGCCGGGAAGAGCGGCGGCTCGCCCGCCGCGCCCAGCGCGGCCTCAGCGGCCCGGAAGATCGCCCGGTGCGGCTTGATCGTCCCGACCCGCTCGGAGACGACGATCGCAGCCAGGTGGGGCGCCCAGCCGGCGGCCTCGGCATACCGGTCGATCGTGACGGCCAGGGGCCAGTTGGAGAGGATCCCCATGCGGTAGCGCGGCGCGAGCCGCGCGAGCAGCGCTCCCACGGCCGGGTCGGGCGGGATGCCCGCGACAAAGGCCCGGCTGTAGACGTCGAGGCCGAAGGCGATCTCCGCGGGGGCCGACCGCCCGGCCGCGGCGTGGTCGTCCCACGTCGAGCCCGCCGCCGGCAGCGGCATGCCGCGAAGGCGAGCCAGGACGCGGCCCAGGCGCACCGCGAGGTCCACCTCGTGAAAGCGCGGCACCTCCTCGCGGAGCTGGCGTGCCCGCTCCTCGGTCCAGGCCGCCAGGAACGCGCCGCGATCGACGCCGTACGCCGGCGCGGCCGCGTCGGCGAGCGCGCCGACCACACCCTCGAGGGCGGCCCGGTCGACGGGGACCAGCGTGTTGCCGAAGTCGAACGTGATCGCCCGCAGCGGCGGGCGCGTCCCGCCGGCGTCCGCGGCCGAGGCCGGGCGCGTCGCGGCTGCGTTCCCGACGGGCGCCGGGGCCCGCCCCGACGCGCCGCCGGACCTGCCGCCACCGCGCCGGGGACTGGTCACCGCGCCACGCTCGCCGGGCAGATCTCGCGGAAGGCGCACCAGGAGCAGGCCATGTACGAGGGCGTGGGGTCGAAGCGGCGCGCCCGGATGCCGGCGGCGGCGGCCCGGATGTCGGCGATCCCCCGGTCGACGCGCTCGGCATCGACGTGCGCCGTGCCGACCAGCCCGGATTCCAGGAAGTGCAGGGCCACGGCATCGGGGAGGCGCCCCGTCTGGGCCTGCCAGGCCATCGCGTAGATGGTGAGCTGCAGGGAGTCCCTGGCGCGCTCGCGGGCACGGGCCGGGTCGCGCACGTCGGAGCTCTTGTAGTCGGTGATCACGACGCGCTCGGCGAGGAGCGGTAGCGTCGGCTCCATGACATCGGCGCCCCGGATCTCGGCACCTGGCCGGCTCCCCTCCCCTGCCGTGCCCGGGGACCCGGGATCTCCCGTCGGCGCATCGCTCCCCGCAGGCGCCTCGCTCCCCGCGAGTGGCGGCGGGTCCTCCCCGTCGCGCGCCGAAACCACGTCCACGCGGTCCATCCGGCCCCGGACGCGATCCCCGTCGAGCGTGAAGGCGAACTCGCGCTCCACGTAGGCCGGGATCACGGCGCCGGGCGTCAGCTGCTCCTCGCGGAAGCGGCGGAGCGCGCGCCGGCCAGCGTCGAGCCGCGCCTCCTCGTGCTCCCTCGAGACGAAGCCCTCGTTCCGCCAGGCGGCCTCGAAGGCGGCGATCAGCGCCTCCTCGCTCATCACGTCGCCGCGAGCATGCCGGCGGTGGAACTCCTGCACCGCCTGGTGGAGGGCCGAGCCGTAGACGATCGCGTGGTGCGGAGCGATCGGGACGCGCATCACGTGAACGTACTTGTACTTCAGCGGGCAGGTCAGGTAGTCGTCCACGAGATAGAAGGAGAGGACGAGCGGCTCGGCGGCGTCGCCGTTCGACCGCCGCGCGACCGGCGTCTCCACCGGCGGCGCCTCGAACGTCGCCAGGCGCTCGGCGGGGCTCGTCCCTCTCGCGGGCGGCGCAGCGCCGGCGGGGAGGTCAAGGGCCTCGAGGACGAAGGGGGAGACGCGACGAGTCCGCTTCCCGCCGTAGTCGAGCGCGTGGGTCAGCACCAGCTCGTCGCGGGCCCGGGTCATGCCGACGTAGAAGAGCCGGCGCTCTTCCTGCACGTGGGCGTCGCCGGTCGGGAAGACGCCCCGCAGGAGCGCGTCGGGCACGGCGAGCTGCTCGCGCCGGCCGCGCGCGGGGAACCGTCCGTCGACCAGCCCGACGAGGAAGACGACGGGCCACTCGAGGCCCTTGGCCTTGTGGACCGTGACGACGGCCACGGCGTTGGCGTCGGGGTCGAGATCGGCGGTCGCCGGGTCGTCGCCGGCCTCGATGAGGGTCTGCAGGTGGGGCGCGAGGAAGACCGCCCGGTCGTCGGCCAGCAGATCGGACTGGGCCCGGACGATCTCGAAGAAGCGGGCGATGTTGGAAAGGGCCTCGTCGGCGGCGGCCGTCCCGGCCTGCATCAGGCGGGCGAGTGAACCTGATGACCGGAGAAAGTCGTATAGGACTTCGCCAGCCGGGCGCCGGTGGCCCAGCTCGCTGTAGCGACGCAGGTCGGCGACGAGCCGCGCCAGCGACGTCCGGGTCTCGGGGCGAAGGCGGAGGAGGCCCGGCTGGCCCTCGATCTCCACGAGCGTCTCCCACAGGGATCGGTTCGTGCGGCGCGCGCGGCTGGCCAGCGCGGCTAGGTCGTCGCCGCCCATCCCGTAGACGTCCGACGCCGCGAGGCCGTAGACGTCGACGGAGCTGCCGGGCTCGCCGACGGCGCGCAGGAACGACAGCAGCACCCGGATCTCGGGACGCGCGTACAGCCCGGAGGCGCCCGAGAAGCGCCATGGGACGCCGGCGAGGTTCAGGCTTCGCAGGACGGGGTCGGCGTCGGCGTTGGCCCGGACGAGGATCGCGAAGTCGCGGGGAGCTGCGCCGCCCGCGAGGCGCGTCGCGATCTCGATCGCGACCCAGTCGGCTTCCTCGGATCCCGTCCCGAAGGCCACCTGGCGCACGGGAGCCGGCGGGGCGGCGCGGCTGCCGGCGACCGGGACCGCCCGTCGCTGCGCGATCAGCCGCTTCGTGATGCCCTGCTGGACCTCGAGCCGGTCCGGGTCGTTGAAGCGGATCAGCCGGTAGGACGTGTCGAGGATCGGCGCCCTCGAGCGGTAGTTGCGACGCAGGACGATCGTGCGCGCGCCCCGGAAGCGGTCGAGGAAGTCGACGATCGCGCCCGTCGCGGCACCTCGGAAGCGGTAGATCGACTGATCGTCGTCGCCCACCACGGCGACGTTCCGGCGCGGCTCCGCCAGCAGCGCGACCAGCTCGGCCTGGGCCCGGTTCACGTCCTGGAACTCATCGACGAGGATGTAGCGGAAGCGCGCCTGCAGCTCCGCGCGGGCCGCCGGATGCTCGCGCAGGAGTCGCAGCGCGAGCGCGACCTGGTCGCCGAAGTCGATCGCGCCGGCCTCCCCGAGCAGCTCCTGGTAGCGCGCGTATGCCCTCGCGAGCTCCGCCTGCTTGCGGGCGGTCTCGAGGAGCGCCTCGCGCGCCGTCACGTCTCGGGTGACGGCCTCGGCCGCCGCGGCCAGCCGCGCCGCGTGGGCGGCGTAGGCGGACGGCGAGACGTCCTCGTCCTTGAGCCGCGAGAACAGCGTCGCGAGGGCATCGAGGAAGCGGGTCGGGTTCCCCAGCGGCCGATACTCGTCGAGCTCGAACCGGAAGAGGCGCTCCTGCAGGAAGATCACGGTCTCGGGCCGCGAGAGGACGCGCGGCTCCGAGGGCAGGCCGAGCTCGAGGGCGTGCTCCCGGATGATCCGGTCGCCGAACGCATGGAACGTCGAGATGACGGAGTCCGTGTAGCCGTACGGCACGAGCTGGTCGACCCGGACCTGCATCTCCTCGGCGGCCTTGTCGGTGAACGTGAGGGCGAGGATCTCCGAGGGCGACGCCCGCTTCGTCGCGATCAGCCAGGCGATCCGGCGGGTGACGACCTGGGTCTTGCCGGTGCCGGCGCCGGCGACCACCAGGAGCGGGCCGTCGCCGTGCGTCACCGCCCGCCGCTGGTCGGCGTTGAGCCCGGCGAGCAGGGCGTCGACCCCCGCCGGTGCGGCCAGGCCCTCCGGCTCGCCGGGAGTGACGACGTGCTCGCGCCACACGGGGAGCTGCCCGAGGTCGGCGGGCCGGTGGCCCCTCGTCCGCGATCGTCCCGCGGGCCGGCCGGCGGCTGCAGGCCGGTCCGCCTGTCCGTCCCCGGTGCCGCGAGCGCTTCCAGCGGCGGGAGGCGGCCCGGCGCGGCGCATCGCTGCCGGACTCGGTCAGCGCCCGTGGGCGCGCGCGGTGGCGATGCGGAGCGCTTCGGCCTCCTCGGCCGAGAGCGCCCCCTCGGCGGCGCCGGCGCGAACGGCCCGGCCGTAGAGTCGCGTCTGATTGCGCGCGTGCAGGCTGTTGAGGATCACGCCGTCGCCGGCGGGGTCGACGAGCGCGAGGGCGAAGCTCTGGTTGCCGCCGGTGTCCTCGAACGTGTTGAACCGGACCAGGGCGACCCCCTGCACCGCACGGCCGGCCTGCGTGTCGAGCACGACCGAGTGGGCGTCGAGCTCGTCCTGCCGGCGCGAGACCGCGAGCACCTTCGCGAGGTGCGCGTCGAGGACGCCCGCCAGGTCGCGCCCGTCCTCGCCCCGCGTCAGGGCGTCGATGCGCGCGTCGAGACGGCCGGCACGGCGCGCGACCATCACGAGGGCCACGGCGAGCGCTGCGCCGCTGATCACGAGGACGGCGAGGAACAGGGCGGCGTTCTCGGTGACGAGCGCGTTGAGATCGCTCACGGGTCCTCCGCTGGGGATCTCCGAGTCTAGCAGGGCGGGCTCACTCCGGGCTCACCCGGGGTTCACTCCGAGCTCACCGGGGGCGTTCGCCCGAAGCCCCGCGCGAGCAGGGGGGCGCCTCGAAGCGTCGGGCGCGCCGCGACGGCTCGCGCTGCGACAGACGGAGCCAGCCCTCGGCGCCGGTTGCCCCCCGGGCTCGGGGTCCGGCGCCGGCCGGCGGCCGGACCCACGTCGATGGCGTATCCTTCCGCGCGGCGGCGGATCACCGGCCCGTCCGCGGGAACGCCCCCGCCCCACACCAGGAGACGACCCGACCGATGGCGAAGCGGCAGCGCGGCGGCGCACGACCGGGCCAGCGCGCCCCCATCCAGCGCAGCAGCCAGCCCGCTGCGAAGCCGGCCACCAAGCCCGTCCCCCCGCGGCCGGCGGGAAGCCTCAGCGACGACGAGCTCGCTCGGGCGGCGGAGCTCGAAGCGGCGATCGTCGCCGAGGAGCGCGCCGCGACCTCCTCGGTCACCCGTGGCCGCGACCGCCGCCGCGCGGGCACCGACGCCGTTCCTGCCGGGCGGAGCCGGACGTCGGGCGGCCTCACCGCCGTCGCCGAGAACGAGTACCTCTACGTCAAGCGCGATCTGCGGCGGATCGCGGTCGTCTTCAGCGCGATCTTCGGGCTCCTGCTCCTGAGCTGGTTCCTCATCGTCGGCCTGGCACTCGTCAAGGTCTAGCCGCCCGGCGGGTCGCCGCCCGGCGGGTCGCCGCCGCGCGAACGCAGGAATTGGCGGCCCTCCATCCCCTTCGGCAGGTAGCGCTGGCTCGCCGCGCCCGGGTCGTCGTGGGGGTTGCGGTACGTCCGGGCGGCGGGACGCAGGTGCGGCGGCACGGGCCGGGTGCCCTCGCCGCGGACCACCTCGCGGGCCGCGAAGAAGGCCCGCCCCGCCGCCGGGTCCTTCGGCGCCTGCGCCAGGAAGACGGTGGCCTGGGCCAGCGCGTAGAGCCCCTCGTCGTTCGTCTCGGCCCCGATCCGCTCGACCGCGTCGAGGGCCGCGATCGCCAGCGGGAGGCCCCGCGGCTCGGCCGTGCCCACGTCCTCGGACGCGCTGACCACGAGCCTGCGGGCCAGGTATCGCGGGTCCTCGCCGGCCTCCAGGGCCGTGGCCAGCCAGTAGACCGCCGCGTCGGCGTCACTTCCCCGGATGCTCTTGATGAATGCGCTGATGACCCCCGAGCGATCGTAGTCGAGCGTCGCCGACTGGGCCGCGCGGGCAACGTCGGTCGCGTCGAGGGTCGTGCGGCCGTCCGCGGCGGCGAGCGACACGGCGGTCTCGAGGATGCCGAGGAGGCGTCGCGCGTCGCCCGACGCATAGCCGACGAGCTGGCGCTGCGCGACCTCGTCGAGCTCGACACGGCCACCGAGCCCGCGCACCGGGTCGGCCAGCGCCCGGCCGGCGATCGCGTGCAGCTCCGGGTCGTCGAGGGCCTCGAGGCGGAAGACTCGGAGCCGCGAGAGGAGCGGCCGGGTGATCCCGCCGCCGAACGGCGGCTCCGTCGTGGCGCCGACGAGCACGATCGTCCCGGCCTCAACGTGGGGCAGCAGGGCATCCTGCTGGGCCTTCGAGTAGCGGTGCATCTCGTCGAGGAAGACGACTGTCGTCGCGCCCCGGAACGCGGCCTCGCTGCGCGCCTCGGCCACGACCTCGCGCAGGGCGGCCACGCCGTCCATCGTCGTGTTGAGCGCCTCGAAGCGCGCGCCGACGGCCTCGGCGAGGAGCCTGCCAATCGTCGTCTTGCCGGAGCCGGGCGGCCCCCACAGGAGCATCGACGGGAGCCGGCCGGCCTCGACGAGACGGCGCAGCGGAGCGCCGGCCCCCAGCAGGTGCGCCTGCCCGACCACCTCGTCGAGGGTGCCCGGCCGCATCCGGGCGGCGAGGGGCGTCAGCTCCGGCGGAGGCGTGAAGAGCGGATCCGGGGCCCGGCCGGCCGGGCGTCGCGAGGGCACCCGGCCATGGTACGCGGCAGGAGCGGCATCGATCGTCGGGCGGCAATGGGCACGGCCCGGCTGGCGGGCGGCAATGGGCACGGCCCGGCTGGCGGGCTCCCCCGGCTACGGCTCCAGGTCGACGAGTCGCTCGCCCCGCGGGCCCCGCGGCACCAGGACCGCGAGCGGCCGCCGGTCGAAGGTCGCCACGCGGCGGACGCCGAGGCGGCGGGCAGTGGCGACCAGCAGCGCATCCGCCAGGCGCGGCCGGTGCTCGGCCGCACCCGCCATCAGGGACGCCGCGGCCTCCAGGTCGGCCTCGGTTGGCGCCACCACCCGCAGCGCCCCGGACTCGATCGACGCGAGCAGGGCCAGCGACGCGGACAGTCCCAGCTCCCGCTGGAGCACGTGGTCGGCCTCGGCGAGGGTCAGGGCCCCGACGAGCAGCGGCTCGTCAACGCGCGCGAACCAGGACCGCGCGACAGCATGGTTGAGGTCGGCCGTGTCGGCCGCCGCGAGGATCGCCGAGGCGTCGAGCAGGATGGCCATGCCGGCCCTACTCGGCGTCGCCGCGGCGGCGGGCGCCCATCTCCCGCCCGGCGATGCGCCGGGCGTCGAGCGACAGCCGGCCGTGCGAGCTCCGCCCGATCGCCACGAACGGCAGCTCCGCCGGGACCGCGTGCGCGGCGAGGTACTCCTCGAGCGCGGCGGTGATCACGGCCGTCTTCGTGGTCCGCGCCAGGCGCGCGTGCCGGTCGACACGGTCGAGGAGGTCGGGCGCGGCGAGGATCGTCGTCCGCTTGAGCAGCGTCATATGACGTCATATATACCACGCTGGACGGCCCGACGCTCGTCCCCTACCCTGCCCTTCGGCCGTGCTCCGGGCGGGCGCGACCGGCCGACCCAGCAACCACCGATCCCACGAGCGACGACGACCGCCGAGCAGGCGAGGAGGCCACCCGTGCCCCGCTTCGAGCAGAACCTCCGGATCCCCGGGCCCACGGCGCTTCCGCCGAGCGTGATGGCCGCCGGCGGGCGCCAGATGATCAACCACCGCGGGCCGGAGTTCGCGGCGCTCATGGAGCGCATCGTCCAGCGCATGCGCCCGTTCTTCGGAACCGAGGCCGACATCCTGCTGCTGACCGCGGCCGGCTCGGGAGCCCTCGAGGCGGCCGTAGTCAACGTCCTCTCCCCCGGCGACCGGGTGCTGGCCGTGACCGTCGGCGCCTTCGGCGACCGGTTCGCCAAGGTGGCCGAGGTCTACGGGGCCGACGTCCGCCGCCTGGAGTTCGAATGGGGCCGGGCGGCGACGCCCGCCGGCGTGCGCGCGGCCCTCCTCGAGGAGCCCGGCGTCCGCGCCGTGCTCCTCACGCACAACGAGACCTCGACCGGGGTCACGAACCCGATCCCCGAGCTCGCGGCGACGATCCGTGAGCTGGCGCCGGACGCGCTGATCCTCGTCGACGCCATCAGCGCCCTGGGAGCCGTCCCGTTCCAGATGGACGCCTGGAGCCTCGACCTCGTGGTCACCGGCTCCCAGAAGGCGTGGATGAGCGCCCCGGGGATGGCGTTCGCGGCCGTCGCCGAGCGCGCCTGGTCGGCCATGGAGAGCGCCCGGATGCCGCGCTTCTACTTCGACCTGCGGCGGGCCAGGGAGAGCGCCGCGACCGGCCAGACGCCCTGGACCCCTGCCGTCGCGGTCATGTACCAGGTCGACGAGGGCCTGCGCCTCATGGAGGAGGAGACGCCGGCCGGGGTCTTCGCCCGGCATGCCGCGTGCGCCGCGGCGACCCGCGCGGGCCTGGTCGCCCTCGGGTTCTCCCTGCTCGCCGACCCGGACCACGCCTCGCAGACGGTCACCGCCGCGTGGGTGCCGGAGGATCTCGACTGGAAGGCCTTCAACGGCGCGGCCCGGAGGCGCGGCCTCGTTCTCGCCGGCGGCCAGGGGAAGCTCAAGGGGAGGATCTTCCGGGTCGGCCATCTCGGCTCCGTCGAGGTCGAGCAGATCCTGGGCGCCGTCGCCGTCCTCGAGGAGGCCTCGATCGGCCTCGGCCGGCCGGTCGAGGCGGGCATCGCCGTCGCCGCGGCCCAGCGGGCGGCCCTGTCGGCCGCCGGGACGGGGGCCGCTGCGCCCGGCAGGGCCCCCCTCGCATCCGCGGGGTCGCCGGCATGAGGATCCTCGTCGCCGAGCCGCTCGCGCCGTCGGGCATCGAGCTGCTGCGCCAGCACCACGAGGTCGACGAGCGGATCGGCCTGACGTCCGAGGAGTACCAGGCGATCCTGCCGGAGTACGACGCCCTGCTCGTTCGGAGCCAGGTCAAGGTCGATGCCGCGATGATCGCGGCGGGGACCCGCCTCTCGGTGATCGGGCGGGCAGGGGTCGGCGTCGACAACGTCGACCTCGACGCCGCCACGCATGCCGGGATCACCGTCGTGAACGCCCCGACCGGCAACACCATCGCCGCCGCGGAGCACACGCTGGCCCTGATGCTTGCGCTTGCCCGGAAGGTCGCCGCGGCCGACGCGTCGATGCGCCGGGGCGAGTGGAAGCGGAGCGCCTACACCGGCGTCGAGCTGCGTGGCAGGGTGCTCGGCATCGTCGGCCTCGGCAAGATCGGCGGCGCCATCGCCGACCGGGCCAGGGCCATGGAGATGACCGTGCTCGGGAGCGACCCGTACGTAACCGTCGAGGCGGCGGCCAACCACGGCATCGAGCTGGTGCCGCTCGAGGAGCTCCTCGAGCGGAGCGACGTCGTGACGCTCCACGTCCCGCGGACCAAGGCCACGGCCGGCATGATCGGGGCCGCCCAGCTGGGGCGGATGAAGCCGACGGCGTTCCTCCTCAACGTCGCCCGGGGCGGCGTCGTCGACGAGGCCGCCCTCGCCGCGGCCCTGCGGGACGCGACCATCGCCGGCGCCGCCGTCGACGTGTACTCCAGCGAGCCCCCCGCGGCCGACAACCCGCTGCTGACGGCCCCGAACACGGTGCTGACGCCGCATCTCGGGGCCTCCACCGCGGAGGCCCAGGTCGCGGTCGCCGAGGAGGCCGCCCAGCAGGTGCTGGAGGTGCTCGACGGGCGCCCGGCCCGCTACGCGGTCAATGCCCCGCTCCTCACCCCGGAGACCGCGCGCGCAATCGCCCCGTACCTGCCCCTGGCCGAACTGCTGGGCCGCTTCTTCGCGCAGTTCTCGCGCGGCGGCGTCCGCACGGTGACCCTCGAGGTCGCCGGTGAGCTGGCCGGCCACGACGTCACGCCGCTGCAGGCGGCCGTGCTGCGGGGGCTCCTCCAGGACGCGACGAACGAGCGGGTCAACCTCGTCAACGCGGGCACGCTGGCCAAGATTCGCGGGATCACCATCGTCGAGCGCCGAACTCCCGACGCGGGCCCCTTCGCGGCGCTTGTGACGATCTCCGGGACCACCGCCGAGGGCATCCCGCGGACGGTGGCCGGCACCCTGGCGAACGGCGAGCCGCGCTTCGTCCGCCTGGACGACTACTGGCTCGACGTGGCCCCGGCGCCGTGGGTGCTGATCTCCACGCACCAGGACCGGCCGGGGATGATCGGCCGCGTCGGGAGCCTTCTCGGCGCGGCGGACGTCAACATCAGCGCCATGCACCTGGGGCGCTCCGCGCCGCGCAGCGACGCGGTGATGTTCCTGGCCCTCGACGACCCGGTCCCGGCCGAGACCGAGGCCGCGATCCGCGCGGTCGACGGCGTCATCGACCAGTGGGTGATCGACCTCGAGCCGCCCGCGTGACCGAGGGAGCCCGCCCGCCCGGCGCGCCCGCGCCCATGCCTCTAGCCGTCCCGGCCGACCTCGCGGCGACGCTCGTCCTGCTGCGCCACGGCCAATCGGTCTGGCTGGCCGAGGGCCGCTTCCAGGGGCGGGCGGACACGCCGCTCTCGCCCCTCGGCCGGCGCCAGGCCGACCTCGCCGGGATGCGGCTCGCGGCGCCGGGCGTCCCGCCGCGCCTGCCCGTGCCCGACGGCGAGCCGCTCGCGATCGTCCACTCGCCCCTGGCCCGCACGCGCGAGACCGCGGAGGCGGTGGCGCAGGCGTTCGCCGCGACAGGGCGGCCGACGCCACCGCTGCGGGCCGAGGACGGGCTGGCCGAGATCGCCCAGGGGGCGTGGGAGGGCCTCTTCCAGCGCGAGGTCGAGGAGCGCTATCCGGCCGAGATCGCCGGCTGGCGGCGCGACCCCGTCGGCGTCCACGCCCCCGGCGGCGAGGCGCTCGCCGACGTGGACGCGCGCGTCCGCCGCGCGCTCGGACGCGTCCTCGGCGACCTCGCGGCGGCCGCCGGCACCGTACCCGCCGGCACCCCGTCCTACTACGACCCCCACGCGGGTCCGTGGGCGATCCTGGTCGGGCACGACGGGGCGTTCAAGGTCGCGCTGCTGGCGCTCCTCGGCCTCCCGCTCGACCGCTTCTGGACCTTCACCCAGACCACGACCGGGATCGCGGTCCTCGACGTCCGGAACGGCCGGACCATCCTGCGAGCCTGGAACCGGACGGACCACCTCGCTCCGCTGGAGCTCGAGGCCTCCGAGGCGACGCGCGCCGAGGAGGACGCCGCGGCCGAGCGCGCTCGCAGCGGAGCGCTGTAGAGCCGACCCCGTCGAGCCGCGCCGGCTCAACCCGACGAGCGGCGCCGCCGTCACCCCACCGCGGCCGCGCCGGCGTCACCCGGCGTGCGGCGCCGGCCGTCGCTCCACCGCGGCCGCGGCCGGTCGGCCCCTAGCGCCGCGGTGGCCGGCCGCGCGGGACCAGGAGCCGCAGGAGCGCGAAACGGAGCCGGCGCTGGGCCTCGCCGAGCGCCGCGAGCCGGTCGGGCGGCAGCTTGTGCCGGCCGTACGTCGTCTCGACGGTCGAGCGGCCGACGAGCTGGAGCTCGGGGCGAGCCGACGGCACGGCATCCGAGAGGCTCCCGAGGTACTCGTAGACCGTCTGCGTCGGCCGCCGCGGATGGCCCAGCCGACCGGCCATCCCGACCACGGTCCGGTAGACCACCTCCGGCTGGACCGGCCGCGAGAGGCGCCGGCGCAGCCAGAGGATCGTCGCCGCCAGGAGCACGGCTGCCAGCGGGAGGAGGATCACGATGACCGGCCCGATGCCCGGGGTGCGCGGCGGGGTCGTCGAGCCGCCCGTCGGGCCGTCGGGCTCGTTGATGCCGTCGCGGCCGCTCGGGCGGGGCGTGGCGCCCGCGGCCCCGCTGGCTCCCGGAGTCGGCGTCGGAACGGCGGGTCCCTCCTCGATCGCCTGCGGCACGCCGACCGACGCGGTCGGGTCGAAGTCGATCCACCCGTACCCCGGGAAGTAAGCCTCCACCCAGGCGTGGGCGTTGGACTTGCGGATGGTCTCCGTCCCGGCCAGGTCGACGTCACCGCCCGGAAGGTAGCCCTCGACGAGGCGGGCCGGGATGCCCTGAATCCGCAACATCACGACCATCGTCGTGGCGAAGTGCTCGCAGTAGCCCCGCCGGCTGACGGCGAAGCAATCCGCGATTCCGAGGTCGCCGCACTCGACGTCCAGGACGCTGGGGTCGTACGTGAACTTGGTCCCATCTCGCAGGTAGCTCTCGATCGCCCGTGCGGTGTCGTACGGGTTGGTCGGCTTCGCCGCGGCGAGGATCTCCACGAGGAGCTCCTTCACCTTGGCGCCAGCCGTTCCCGGCTGCAGGTCGAGGTAGATCGACTTCACGTCGGCCGGGTAGTCGCGTTCGGCGGCGCGCAGCCGGTTCGCCGTGAGGACGCCATCCGCGCCGCCGGTCACGAGCGGGATCTCCGCCGTGGCGGTGTACGACCGGGTCCCGTCGACGCGCGCGCCGCCGAACCATTGCTCGCCGACCAGGGTCACCCGCGCGGGACGGTCCACCGTGAGCGGGAGCCCCGGCGCCACGAGGGTCCCGGGGTCGCCGCTGACGCCGCTGACCGTGTAGGTCACCGTCTGCGTGGCGACGTCCTCGGTCGGCAGCTCGGCCGTGCCCTCCAGGAGCGGTTGCTCCGCCGCCCGGTCGACGCTGGCGGATTCGGAGCGGCTCCACTGGTTCTCGACGAGCCGGTCGTAGGCCACCGCCCGCCACTTGAGGCGTGGGGCCGCGGGATCGGTGCGGATCGTCAGGATGGGCGTGTTGTCGGACGTCCACTCGCCCTCGATGACGACGGTCGGCCCGAAGCCCGCCGAGCCGAGGCTCGTCCCCGGGCCGCCCGACGGGAAGAAGCGTGCCAGCTGGGTCCCGAACTCCACGAGCCGCTGGTCCAGGCCCTGCCACCAGCCCGCCAGGGGGGCCGAGCTGGCGAACGACGTCAGGACGAGGCTCCCGACGAGGGCGATCCCGACGAACGCGAGGCCCGCCCGGAGCGACAGGCCGACGGCGTTGCCGACGTCGGCGATCCGGTGGCGGGCCCAGGTGCGCTGCTCGTCGGCGACGTGGAAGCGGACCAGGAAGAGGAGCGCGGCCAGGCAGAAGATCGCCAGGACCGCGTACTGGTTCAGGATCGTGATCCCGACGTTCAGGACGAGGATCGTGCCGGGCACGACGACCGCCGAGAGCGGACGGTGGTGCGCGAAGGCCGTGTAGCCGGCGAACTGGCCGGTGGCCCACACGAGCCCGCCCAGGACCAGCAGGTAGTGCGCGATCTCGTTCGTGGTCGCCCGGCCGTCGATCACGAGGTCGCTGAAGGCGCCCCAGACGCCGTCGGCCGTGATCCGGATCATCGCCGCGAGGTCCTCGCCGGGGGCCAGCTGGCTCCCCACCGCCACCAGCAGGAAGGCCGTCGCGAGGATCGCTCCGAGGCCGTGCGCGACGAGCCGGCCGCGGCCGATCTTCGACGCGGCGAAGCCCCACAGGGCGGCGAGCGCGCCGGCCCACGGCAGGAAGTCGGTGTTCGTCTGGTTGCCCAGGACCCAGTGCGCGTCGTCGATGGCCCAGCCGACCAGGGCGCACATGAGGACCAGCAGGAGGACGCTCGACCAGCCCTCCGCCGGCGCGAGCGCGAGACGGCGCTCCGGCGCCTGGGAGGCCGTGTAGCTGGCCCCGAGGTCGAACGGCGTCCGGGCGGTCGTCATCCGACGAGCACCTCGCCGAGCGCGACGCCGGGCGGGACCGGGTGGACCCGGATGTCGAACTCGGCCACCTGGTGGCGGGTGTTCCGCGACGCGGTCTCGCGCTCGGCGAGCGCCGCCGTGGCCGCGGGGTCGTCGAGGCTGCCGTCGCTCTCCGCGACGTGGCGCGCGAAGACCGCGGGATCGAGCCAGATGACCTGGCAGCCGATCCCCCGCGGTCGCAGCGTCGCCAGCGGCCGGACCCAGCCGGGCTCGGTGGAGGCGGTGACCACGATCGCGGACATGCCTCGCCGGAGCAGCGGCAGGCCCGCCACGAGCGCCTCCGCGAGGGGCGTCGACCCGTCGCCGTCGACGGCCGCCAGGAGCTGGAGGATCTTCTGGCGCTGCCGCGGCCCACGGTCGGGCGGGAGCACCGTGACCCGGCTCCCGGTCGTCGTCAGCGCCACGGCGCGGTTCTCCTCGATGGCGCGCTCGGCGATCGCGGCCGCCACGCGCACGCCCACCTCGACCGTGCTGTCGTCGCCGGCTCCCACCTGGGTGGCGCGGTTGAGGTCCAGCACGATCCACACGTCCGCGGTCTGCTCGAGGTCGAACTCCTTGACCTGGATGTCGCCGGTCCGCGCCGTCGAGGGCCAGTGGATCCGGTTGAAGGCATCCCCGGGCGCGTACGGGCGCACCGAGGTCGCCAGGGGCGTGGTCTGCAGGGTGCGGACCGGGGTCGAGCGGCTGCCCTCCAGGCTGACCGCCTGCAGGCGCCAGCGCGGGATCGGCTCGAGGCGCGGGTAGACGACGAGCGTCAGGCCGTGGCCCACCGTCGCGCTCGCCTCGAAGAAGCCGAACGGGTCGCCGGTCCGGATCTGCAGCGGGTCGACGCGGAAGTGGCCGCGCCGGCCGAGCGGGACCTTGGCGATCCACGACCGCTCGCCGTCGGGTCCCAGCGAGATGACCCGCCCGGGGAGGGGCACGGGCAGCGTGGAGGGGTTGTGGACCTCGAGCCAGAGCTTGGGGATCCGGCTGGTGCTCCGCAACGTGTAGGTGGCGCGCAGCACCTCGCCGACGTGCGCCTGGAGCTGGTTGACCGCGTACCCGGCCTCGAGGTCGGCCAGGCCGAAGCGCGTCACGAGGTAGCTCCCGCCCAGCACGGCGAGCCCCAGGTAGACCAGGAAGAAGAGGAACGCCTCGCCCGTCGTGAACGCCGCGAGGACGAGGATCGTCGCGACGATCAGGAACGGCAGGCGGCGCAGGAGGTGCATGACCGTCCCCCGGCCCGGCAGGCGCCGCGGGCCCTAGCGGACCCGCGACTCCTCGGGCTCGATGCGCCGCGGGCCGGCCGGCCGGCCGGGGGCGTCGACCGGGACGCTCTCGAGCAGCTCGCGAACCACGGTCTCCGCGTCCACCTCGCGGATCGACGAACTCGTCTTGATGATGAGGCGATGGGCCAGGGCCGGCCCGGCGAGCGCCTTCACGTCGTCCGGGATCACGTAGTCCCGCCCGAGGAGCGCCGCCCGGGCCTGGCCGGCCCGATACAGGGCGATGCTGCCGCGGGGGGACGCCCCGAGGTAGACGTCGGGGTGCGTCCGGGTGGCCCCCACGAGGCGGACGATGTACTCGGAGACGCTGGCGTCGACGTAGACCTCGCGCACGGCAGCCTGGAGGGCCCTGAGCTCGGCGACCGAGCAGACCTCGCCGAGGTCATCGAGGGGATGGACGCGCTTCTGCTCGTCGAGGATCACGATCTCCTCGGTGGCGGTCGGATAGCCCATCCGCAGGCGGAGCATGAAGCGGTCGAGCTGGGCCTCGGGGAGGGCGAAGGTGCCCTCGTATTCGATCGGGTTCTGGGTGGCGATGACGAGGAACGGGTCCGGCATCATGTGGCTGATCCCGTCGATCGTCGCCTGCCGCTCCTCCATGCACTCGAGGAGGGCGGACTGGGTCTTCGGCGTCGCCCGGTTGATCTCGTCCGAGAGCACGACCTGGGCCATGATCGGGCCGGGCCGGAACTCGAACTCCTGGGTCTTCTGGTTGTAGATCGAGAGGCCCGTGACGTCCGACGGCAGCAGGTCCGGCGTGAACTGGATCCGCCGGAACGAGCAGCCGAGGCTGCGGGCGATCGCCTTGGCGAGGACCGTCTTGCCGGTCCCCGGGACGTCCTCGATCAGCAGGTGGCCTCGGCACAGGAGCGCGACGAGCGCCAGCTGGACCTCGTGGTGCTTGCCCACGATCACGCGCTCGACGTTCGCGACGACCCGGTCGCCGGACTCCTGGATCTTCGTCATCGGGCTCCTCGCTGTGCGGCGGCGGGCGACCGGCTGCGGCTCCACGGTCGTGACACCCGCCCGGCGTGCGCTGGTGGCGGCTCGGGGTCTGGAGATAGTACGACCGATCGCCCGGATCGGTTCCCGGCCGGATTCGATCGGGCGGGCGCGGAGCAAGGCGCCGGGCGCGAGCGGCGAGGCGCCGCCTCGGGCGCCAGCTGCGAGGCGGTGCGCCGGGCGCGACCGCCCCCGTCAGCCCCGGAGCAGCGTCAGCAGGCCGACCCAGGCCGTCATGAGGGCGCCCACCGCGGCCATGACGCCGAGGAACGGCTCGCCCGACGCGAGCGACAGGGCCGCGACCCCGGCGAACATGATCGCCATCACGGCCGCGATGGCCGCCAGCCCGATCCGCTCGACGAGCGGGCGGCGCTGCTCCGGGTCGCTCGTCATGGCTGCGCCTCGAAGTACGCGCGCAGCATCTGGCCGGCCAGGGGCGCGGCGCGCTGGCCGCCCCGCCCGCCCTGCTCCACGATGACCGCGATCGCGACCGTCGGCGCGTCAGCGGGGGCGAAGCCGATGAACCACGAGTGGGGCTCGCCCGTGCCCCCGAGCTGGGCCGTGCCCGACTTGCCGGCCGTCGGGATCCCCGGCACCTTCGCGCCCGCCGTGAACAGGCGGCCCCACTCGCCCTCGACGGCCTGGGTCATCGCCGTCACGATGGCGGCGTTCTTCGAGGCGTCGAGGACGCGCCCCAGCGACCTGGCGCCGAGCGCCGTCTCGCGACCCTGCGAGTCGACGAGGGCCGTCACCAGGCGCGGCTGCATCAGCTCGCCGCCGTTGGCGACCGCGGCCGCGACCAGGGCTATCTGCAGCGGCGTCGCGAGGACCTCGCCCTGGCCGTACGCCGCGTTGGCCAGCTCCACGTCGTCGGCGAACCCGCCCGGCAACGGACCCCCGCCGTTCGTCAGCTGCGAGGGCGCCGTCGGCAGGTCGAACGGAATCGCCGCGGAGAAACCCAGGCGCCGGGCGAACGCGTCGAGGTTCGCCCCGCCCGTCTCGAGGCCCGCCAGGGCGTACCAGATGTTGCACGAGACCTCGGTCGCGCCCGTGAGGTCGAGGGTCGCGTCGCCGGTGAACGGGTGGTGGCCGTCCTGGATCGTGAAGCCGTCCACCACGAGCCCGCCCTTCTCCGCCGCCGGCTGCTCCGCGAAGGTCGTCGAGGGTGAGATCGAGCCGCTGCCGAGGCCCGCGATCGCCGTGACGATCTTGAAGACCGAGCCCGGCACGTAGCGGCCCAGCGTGGCCCGGTTGAGGAGCGGTGAGTCCTCGGCGGCCCGGAGGGCCTCGAACGTGGCCGCCGCGCTGGCCGGGTTGGCGACGGCCGACGCGTCGAAGGTCGGTGTGGACGCCATGGCGAGGACCTCCCCCGTCCGCGGGTCGAGCATGACGACGGCTCCCCGGTCGCGGCCGAGGAGTCGGACGGCAAGCCGCTGGTAGGCCAGCGACAGCGACGACCGGACGGTGAGCCGGCGGTCCTCCGGCGGCAGGAACTTCGCGAGGGCCCGGGTGAGCGCGTCGCCGCCTCCGGACCCGGTCAGCTCGGCGGCGTACGCCCGCTCCAGGCCGGAGGATCCGAACTGGGCCGACGCGTAGCCGACGGGATGACTGATCGACGCGTCGGCATAGACCCGGTACGGCGTCCCGTCCTCGGCGCGACGGCTCGAGGCGAGGGTCCGCCCATCGCGGTCCAGGATGCGGGCCCGGAGCACGGTCCGCGACGCGGCGATAACGGCCGCGTCGGCCGGCGACGAGGCCAGCTCGTCAGACTGGAGCACCTGCCACCAGGTCGCCCCGGCGGTCACGAAGCCGAAGGTCAGGATCACGGCGATGGCGAGCCCCGTCATCCGCCCTGCCAGCGGCCGCTCCCGTGGCGTCACCGGCTGCCTCCCGCGGCGGCGGGCCGCCCTCTCCGGCGAAGGCGCGCGAGGCGCGCCGGGCGCGGCGGCGCCAACGGCGCGGGGCCGCGGTCCGAGAGCGCGAGGAGGATCCCGACGACCAGCGCGTTGGCCAGCAGCGACGACCCGCCGTAGCTGATGAAGGGCAGCGTGATCCCGGTGAGGGGGATGAGCTTCAGGTTCCCGGCCGCGATGATGGCCGCCTGGGCCCCGACGACGAGCGCGAGCCCGGCGGCCAGCAGCGCCCGGAAGTCGTCCCGCGACGAGGCCGCGATGCGCAGGCCCCGCTCCATGATCACGAGGTAAGCGGCCAGCACGGCCACGACGCCCGTCATCCCGAGCTCCTCGCCGATCGCGGCCAGCGGGAAGTCCGTGTGGATCGCCGGGATCGGCGGCCGGCCGTCGATCGCCGGCAGGCCCGCGCCGAGCCCCGTCCCCAGGAGCCCCCCGCGGGCGAAGGCGTGGAGCGCCTGGATCAGCTGGTAGCCGTCGCCGAGCGGGTCGGACCACGGGTCGAGCCAGATCGCGATCCGCTGCTGGACGTGGGGGAAGAGGAGGGCCAGGAGGGCGAACCCGGCCACGAGGAGCAGGAGCCCGAGCACGACGTCGGTCAGCCGGCCGGTGGCCAGGAAGAGGAGCGCCAGGAAGACCGCGTAGAACAGGAGCGCCGCCCCGAGGTCGCGCTGCACGACGACGATCCCGAGGGCCAGCGCGAGCATCGCGCCGATCGGCGCGAGGTACGGCAGCGGGGGCACCGTGATCGGGCCGAGCAGGCGCACCCGGGCATCGGCCAGGAGCACCCGGTTCTCCGCGAGGTAGGCCGCGAAGAAGACGACGAGGATCACCTTGAGGAGCTCCGAGGGCTGCCCGCTGAGCGGGCCGATCGAGAGCGTGAGGCGCGAGCCGTTGACCTCCGTGCCGAAGATGAACGTCATCGCGAGGAGGACCAGGCCGGCGGCGGCCCAGGTGTACTTGTAGAGCCGGAGCCAGCGATCCGACCGGAGGACGACGGCGACCATGGTCGCCACCGCCAGGGCGACGCCCAGCCAGAGCAGCTGGAGCTCGCCGAGGCCCAGCGTCCACGGCCCGATCTGCTGCACCACCAGGTCCTGCGGCAAGCGCTCCATCAGGAGGAGCCCGACCCCGCCGAGGAAGGCCGCCGCCGGCAGCAGTACCTCGTCGAGGCGGCGCCCGGACGCGACCAGCACGAGGTGCGCCACCAGGAGGCCGATCGCGTACAGCCCGAGGCCGAGCGGGTCGGCCGGCTCCAGCCGGCCCGTGCGCAGGAGGCCGAGGGATAGGCTGCCGACCGCGAGCGCGGCCACGACCGCGCCGAACAGCGCGAGCTCGCGGTGCCGCGGCTGCGGGCGCGGGAACCCGGGGAGGGCGCGGGCGCCCGCGCCGGCGGCCAGGCCCGTCACGCGTGCCCTCGCTCGAGCCGCAGGCGGACCTCGCCGATCTGGATCTCGTCGCCGTAGCCCACCCTGGCGACGCCCGCCACCGGCGCCCCACCGACGAACGTCCCGTTCGTGCTGCCGAGATCCTCCACGTACCAGGCGGTGCCGCGGAAGGTGAGGACCGCGTGCTGGGCCGAGGCGTACGGGTCGTCGAGGACGACACTGCTGCCGAGGTCGCGGCCGAGCGTCGTGACGGCGTCGAGGGCGAAGATGGCGCCGGGCGGCGGCTGACCCGCCGAAGCGACCACGACGAGCCGGCCCAGCGCCGCGGCCGGGTCCTGCGTGGCCGCCCGCAGGTCGCGGAGGAGGGCGCGCGCCATCATCGCCAGGGCCAGCCAGAGCAGGCCGAGGAACGCCAGGCGGAGGGCCCACAAGGCGAGGTTCAGGCCGGCGTCCATCAGCCGCCGCCCGCGGCGACAGGCCCCGGCACGACAATCTCGAGGTGCGTCGCCCCCATCTCGATGCGGTCCCCGGGTCCGACGACGGCCTCGCGCACAACCTCCCCGTTCAGCCGCGTCCCGTTGCTGCTGCCGAGGTCCACCAGGACGAGGCGCCCGGCACGCGGCGACAGCCGCGCGTGGCGGCGCGACACGAGCGGGTCGACGAGCGTGACCTCGGCGTCGGCCGCGCGCCCGATCGTCACCGGGTGACCCTCCAGCGGGACGTCCCGGGGAGCCGCGCCGGGCGCGCGGATCCGCAGGACCGCGCCGGCGGGGATCACCGGCGGCAGTGGGTGAACGAGGGTCCGGTCGGGCTGGACCGAGCCGTCGGCCACCGGCCGACGGCCGTCGGCGAAGGCCGCCGTGACGAGCACGTCGCCGGGCTCCAGCGTGGCGACGCCGACGAGGGCGACCGTGGGGCGCTCCGGGATCCGGTAGCCTCGGCGGCGGGCATGCTCCAGGGCGGCCGCGGCGAGATCGTCCTCGAGGGTCGCAAGGCGGGCCAGCGCGGCCGCGTCGGCGGGGCTCACCGCGACGGTGAAGCGCGTCGGCGCCAGCATCCCGTCGGGTCCGGCGCGCCTCTCGCCGTCGATCGAGCGCTCGAGCCGCCGGACGAGCGTGACCGGCTCGAGGCGTGCCCCGAAGAGGCGTGCGGTCGGGCGCTCGAACAGCCGCTCCAGGAAGCGTTCGAGGGCGGCGAGCGGGCGCATGTGGAGCGGTGGGCCTCCGGTGCTGGCGTCGAGGGCGCGAGCGAGGGACGATCGGGCGGGTTCGGGGGTACCTCGGTCCCCGGGGCATTCGAACCCCTACGGTATACTCTCGGCCCCGCGGATGGGTCCACGCGATCCGCCCGTGGGCGCTGCACCGGGGGCCAGATGACCGACACGCTGACCGAATCGTTCTGCGAACGCTGCGGCACGCGCTACTCGTTCGAGCAGACCGCGAAGGCACGTCGCGGCGGGCTCGGCCGCGTCCGGGTGCTGACGCGCGGCCTCAAGAACTACGTGGTCAACGACGGCCTCCCGATGACCGAGGCGATGGCCGCCGCGCAGGACGAGGAGAACCGCGCCGGGACGGTGCGCCAGCTGGACGCGTTCCACGCGGCGTTCAACTTCTGCATGACGTGCCGGCAGTACACGTGCGCCAACTGCTGGAACGTGAAGGCCGGCGAGTGCCTGACCTGTGCTCCGGACTTGAGCCGCGAAGTCATTCCGGCCGCCTTCCCCGACCTTCCCGCCGCCGGTCCGGTCGCCTCCGGCAACGGCCACGCCGCACCGGAGGTGATGGCCTGGCCGGTGGCGGACCTCGAGCGGGGCCTGCCCACCGGGACGTCGGCAGAAGAGGCCGTGGCACCGGCGGCAGAAGAGGCCGTGGCACCGGCGGCGGAGGCGAACCTCGCGGCCGGTCCGCCGACCTTCGCCACGGACGAGCCGGACGTCGCCACGGACGAGCCGGACGTCGCCACGGACGAGCCGGGCGTAGAGCTGTTCGGCCGGCCCGACGAGACCTCGTCCGGCAACGCCGAGCCCGTGCCCGAGGATCCCGCCGTTCTGGCGCGCCTCGACGCGTTCGTCGGCGCGCCCGAGCCGGCAGTCGTCGAGGAGCTGACCGCCGACGAGCTCGCCGAGATCGAGACCGCCCTCGCGGCGGCGGTGGCCGCGCCGGACGCCGAGCCCGCGCCGAACGACGCTGCGGCAGTCTCCCTGCCGGCCGACGCTGCGGCAGTCACGCCGCCGGCCGACGCTGCGACAGTCACGCCGCCGGCCGACGCTGCGGCAGTCTCCCTGCCGGCCGACGCTGCGGCAGTCACGCCGCCGGCCGACGCTGCGGCAGTCTCCCTGCCGGCCGACGCTGCGGCAGTCTCCCTGCCGGCCGACAGCGTACCCGCCGTGACCGACGCGGCGGCATTCATCGAGGCCGCCGAGCCGGGCGCTCCTGCCGAGATGGCGGCCGCCGCGGCCGCCGCCCCGCTCGATCCCATCGAGGCCGCCCGCGGCCAGACACGGAGGCTCCTGGGGCGGTTCCGGCCGGGTCGCCCCGGCGCCGTTCGTCCCGATGCCGAGCGGGCTGCGGGCACGCTGGCGGCGGCAGCCGCCGCCGGAGCCGCCGAGCCGGCGTCCGAGCCCGCGGGTGCCCCGCTCCCGGCCACGCAGGAGCCCACGCCCGTCGCCGCGTCCGGGCCCCTGGTCGAGCCCATCCCCGTCGCAGTGTCCGAGCCCGAGCCCGCGCCTCCCGCGCCGACACCTCCGATCGACACCATCGAGCAGCCGACGTGGCGGGTCGTCGCCCCGGACGCCGTGCCCGCCCCGGGGGCCGTGCCCGCACCCGACGCGACACCCGCACCGGACGCGACACCCGGACCGGTCGCGACACCCGGACCGGTCGCGTCGGCCCCGCCGGCGGCCTGGCCCGCCGCACCCGCCTGGCCGACCAACCTGTCGGTCCCACGACCCGGCACCGCCCCGGGCCCCGGCGCCGCGCCGTGGGCGTCGCGCCTCGCGACGGCCCGCCCCGAGCCGACCAGCGTGTGGGCGGCGTCGAGCCAGGAAGTGCTCGGCGCCCCGGCCGGGACACCCCAGGGCGCGCCGGCGGTCCAGGCCTGCGTCAGCTGCGGCCTGTCGCTGTCGGCGAACGCCCGCTTCTGCCGCCGCTGCGGCACGCGCCAGGCCTGACCGACCGGTCCTGCGACGGCTCCCCGCCCGCGACCGCGCGCCCGGATCCCTAGATCCCCGGCGCCTCACCCGGTCGCTCGGCGGCGGCACGGGCCCGCGCGCGGCGGTCGCGCTCGGCGACCCACGCCGCACCCAGGAGCAGCAGCTGGGTCACGTTCCCCAGCCAGATCATGCCCAGGAACAGCGCCCCGAACGCGCCGTAGAGCTGGGCCGACCCGAACAGCAGGGGCCCGAGGATCGCGAAGAGCGACGTCAGCAGGTAGATGGCGAGGCCGGTCGCCAGGGCGGGGAGCCCCAGCATGCGCCAGCCCGGGCGGGGTCGCGGCACGAACCGGTAGGCCAGGGCCACGATGGAGGTCATCGCCACGAGCGAGGCGACCGAGCGAGCGGTCTGGCTCGGAACCCCGACGACGTCGCCGATCGGGCCCGGAAGCGTGACGAACACCAGGACCATCGCCGCGGCGACCGTGCCGCCCGCCACCGAGGCGACGGCGAGCACATCGCGGATCGGCGTCCGGCCTTCGCCCGAGTCCTCGAACACGACGCGGAAGGCCCCGTCGAGGGCCCGCACCAGCGAGCTCGCCGACCAGACGAGGAGCACGATGCCCACGATGCCTGTCGTGGCCGCCAGGCCCGAGGCGCTCTGGAGGGCCTCGTCGATGATCGGGGCGAGCGGCGGGAACGACTCGGCGACGATCGCCACGATCTGCTCGCGCACCGCCGGGTCGCTGACGAAGAGCCCCGCCACGGCCAGCACGACCAGCAGCGCCGGGACCAGGGCGAAGAGGGCCACGAACGCGAGCCCGCGGGCGAGGACCGGGCCGCTGGACGCGGAGAAGCGCATGTAGACGGCATGGGCCATCCCGATCCGCGGAACCCCGAGAACCCGCTCGACGAGCGGCTCGACGGCGGCGGCGACGCGGCCGGCCGCCCGCTCGATGAGGCCCGGCCGTTCCTCCAGCGCCGGACGCCGGGCGTCGTCGCCCGTCGTCCCCGGCGCCACCACCCTCAGAGCTCCTCGAACAGGCCCGGCTGGAGCGCCTCGGCAGGCACCCGGCGACGCGGGCGCACCATCGCGCGGATCTCGACGCGCCGCACGTAGCGCCGTCCGCCCAGCTTGAGCGTCTGGAGGCGCCCCTTGCGCGCCCAGCGCCCGAGCGTCTCGGGACGCAGGTGGATGTTGACGGCGGCCAGGATCTCGACCGCCTCGGCGAGGGTGATCCAGTCGGCAGCGACGCGGCTCATCGATCCTTCTCAGTCCCCGGGGTCGGCCGGGGGGACCCGGCTCCGTCGCCCGACCCGCCCGACGTGGAACGCGAGGGCCCGCCGCCCGAGCCGGAGCCCGAATTCCTGCGGGAGGGGTCCCCGCCCGAGCCGCGGTGGGAAGGCTCGCCGTCCGAGCGGGAGGACTCGCCGCCGGACGTGGAGCCCGAGTCCGAGCGGGAGGACTCGCCGCCGGACGTGGAGCCCGAGTCCGAGCGGGAGGACTCGCCGCCGGACGTGGAGCCCGAGTCCGAGCGGGAGGACTCGCCGCCGGACGTGCTCCCCGACTCGGGGCTCGAGCCGGAGCCGCCGCCGCCCTCCCCGCTCGAGCCCTTCTTCGTCGGCGCGCCGGAGTAGCGGCGGTCGACCTTGGCCCAGCCGCTCCCCTTGAAGACGATCGTCGGCGGCGCGAAGGCCCGGATCACGGGACCTTCGCACAGCGGGCACTGGCCCGGCCCGGCCTCGTTGAGCCCGCGCAGCACCTCGAACCGGTGGCCACAGGTGCTGCAGACGTAATCGTAGACGGGCACGGTCGCTCGTCGTCCCGCTCAGCCGCGCAGCAGGCGCATGCCGCACTTCGGGCAGTAGAACGCCCGCTCGTGGGCCGACGCGAACCCGCAGTGGGCGCACACGAGCCCGCCCCGGCCGGCGGCCGGCATCGGCCGGTCCGGCGGTGCGATCCCGAGCGCGTACTGGTTGGCCAGAATGGTCTGGAAGAGGCCGCCGAGGATCCGCGCCGCGATCCGGTCGGTGTCGCCCCGGACGCCGCGGCCGCCCCAGCCCACGACCGCCCGCACGAGCATGTCGCCGGTTCCCTCGTCCCAGTGGGAGGCGACCCCGCCGACGATGGCGCTGTAGTCCGGGTAGCCCGAGGTGTCGACCTCGCCGTCGAGCAGCGCCACGGCCAGCGTGTCGAACGCCAGGTCGATCGCGTCGAGCAATTCGAGGACGTAGATCGCGTGGCGGGTGATCGGGCCGTGGCCGTGGTGAGCGTTCACCCACTGCATCGCCTCGGACGAGCGGATGATCGTGGGCGCCGCCTCGCTGAACTCGATCGGGAGCGGCTCGACGACCTCGATCTCGCTGCGGGCGACGCCGGCCAGCATCGACGGCAGCTCGGCCAGCGCCCGCGGGCCCGCCTGCAGGCGCACGCCCTCGGTGGTCTTGCCGGCGTAGTAGAGCTTGAGGATGTACTCCTGCGCGGAGGCGTCCTCCGCGACGACGGGCTCGCTCGCGGGCATCGCCTCGTCGCGGCCCTTGCGCTTCAGGAACTCCAGCGGCACGGAACCTCCCTCGGATCGTTCGGCCGTAATCCTAGCAGCGCGGCGGGAGACACCGGGGCCGGGTCATCGACCATCGGCCGGCACCAGCCAGCGCGCGGCGTAGGGCGGCATCGGCACGAGCCGCGTCGGCAGGAAGGGCCCGTCGCTCGAGATCGCGTCGGACGCGGCGTCGAGCCCGACCATCTCGAGCACCCGGCCGTCGAGCATGCGTGCGTCCTCCGTCACGTTGTGGATCGCCAGCAGCGGGCCCGACGGATGCATCCTCGCGAATGCGAAGAGGGCCGGGTCGCCCAGGTCGAGGACCTCGAGGGCAGTGGCGGCGTGCAGCGCCTCCAGCGAGCGCCGGACCGCCACCAGGTGCCGCGTGCCGCGAAACACCCGCCCCACCGGGCCGTCGCCGTGCCGCTCGCCCGCGCGCGACCAGTCCATGCGGGGCCGGTGGAGCCACCGGTTGTCCGATGCCCGGCCGGGCTCGCTGCGGTAGCTCCGGTCGTTGAGCAGGGCGATCTCGTCGCCCATGTACAGCAGGGGCAGGCCGTCCCAGCCGAGGATGATGGCGTGGCCGAGGAGGATGCGCGCAACCGCCAGGTCCACCAGGTGCGGGTCGCCGGCCGCCTCGGCGCGCTCGAGGCCGGCGAGGCTGGCGAACGTGCCGCTGATGCGCGAGTCGCCGGTGGCCGGGTTGTGCTGGAACACCTCCCCGATCGCGAAGGAGCCGGGGAAGTCGCCGGCGTAGAAGGCGGACAGGAAGGCCCGGTGCCCTGGGCCGGTCCACCCGACGGCCTCGGCATCCGCCTCCATGATCGCCCAGCCGATGTCGTCGTGGCACCGGATGTACGTTCCCCACGACGTCGTCGCCGGCTTGGTGGGGAATGCCGACAGGACGTGGGTCATGAGGCGGGTGTCCCGCGTGGCGAGGGCCGACCAGTACTGGACCATCAGGCTGTTGTGATAGGCGAGGTCGCATTCGCGCCCATGGTTAGGCCCGACGCCCAGGTAGGGGGCCAGGTCGGCCGGGCCGACGATCGCCTCGGCTTTGAAGATGACGGCCGGCGCCGCGATCCGGGCGCACGCGCGCAGGGCGCGCAGCAGGCTGTGGACCTCCGGCTGGTTCTGGCAGTTCGTCCCCAGCCGTTTCCACATGAAGGCGACGGCGTCCAGCCGGAAGACGTCGACGCCGCGGTTGGCCAGGTCGAGCAGGATGTCGGTGATCTCCACGAACACGCGGGGGTTCGACCAGTTCAGGTCCCACTGGAACGAGTTGAAGGTCGTCCAGACCCAGCGCCCGTCCGCGAGCCGGCTGAAGCTGCCGGGCGCGAAGTCCGGGAAGACCTCCGGCAGCGTCCTCTCGTAGGCATTCGGCCGGCGGCGGTTGGGGAAGATCCAGAAGAAGTCCTCGTAGTCGTGGTCGCCGGCCCGGGCCCGGACGGCCCACTCGTGCTCCGCGGCGCAGTGGTTGAGCACGAGATCGATGCACACGCTCATCCCGCGCTCGCGTGCCAGGCCGCAGAGTCGCTGCAGGTCGGCCATCGTCCCGAGGCCGGGCTCCACGGCCCGATAGTCCGCCACCGCGTAGCCGCCGTCGTTGTCGCCGGGCCGGGTGCGAAGGAGGGGCATGAGGTGGACGTAGCGGACGCCGAGCTCGTCGAGGTAGTCGAGATGGTCCTCCACGCCACGGATCGTGCCGGCGAAGCGATCGACGTAGAAGACGTAGCCCACCATGTCCGGGGCCTGGAACCAATCGGGATGGAAGGTGCGCTGGCGGTCGAGAGCCCGCAGGTCGGCGGGTCGCTCGCCCCACCGCCCGGCGAGCACCCGGGCGAGCGCCTCCAGGCTGGCGGCGAATCGCGGGTCGTCCCCGTAGGGGTCCACGAGCCCCTCCCAGAGGTCCGTCCAGTAACGGCGCAGGCGCAGCACGAACGCCTCGCGCTCGCCGGCTGGGGCGCCGGCCAGCGCCTGCCGCACCAGCACCGTCGCGCGATCGAGCCAGACCTCGCCGGCACCCCCCGGCGCCGTCTCACCGGGCCGTCGCGGCGCGGCTCCACCCGGCGCCGCCGCGCTCTCACCGGGCCGCCGCGGCGCGGCGCCGCCGCCGGCACCCGCGGTCATGCGACGGCCCCAGGGCCCACCTGCGCCGCATCGGAGGCGGCGCGTTCCCGGAAGAGGACGAGCGCGCCGACGAGGCCAACGTCGTCGCCGAGCGACGCCGGGACGATCGCGACGCGCGACCCCGGGCGGCGGAACGCGCCGCGCGCGACGGCCGCTCGTGCCGGCCCGAGGAGGCGCTCGCCCTGGCCGGCGGCGAGGCTCCCGCCCACCACGATGAGCGACGGGTTGAAGACGTCGGCGAGGCTGACGCAGGACACCGCGAAGGCGTCGCGGGCACCCTCCATGATCCGGCCCGCCACGATGTCGCCGGCCTCCTCGGCCTCGGCCACGTCGCGCGCGCCGAAGGCGGCCCCCCGCGACCGGACGAGCTCCGCGAGCAGGTCGCTCTCCCCGCGCTCGGCGGCCTCGCGTGCCTGTCGCGCGATGCCGCTGCCCGACGCGATGCCCTCGAGATGGCCGGGCATCCCGCAACCGCAGGGCGGGCCGTGGCGATCGACCAGCAGGTGCCCGAGCTCGCCGGCCGTCCCGTCGGGCCCGCGCACGAGGCGCCCTCCCGTCACGATGGCGCCACCGATGCCGGTGGACACGGTCACGTAGAGGTAGTCGGGACAGCCGCGCGCGACCCCGAACGTGCCCTCGGCCATCGCGGCCACCTGGGTGTCGCGATCCAGGAACGCGGGCAGACCCAGGGCGCTCTTGACGTGCTGCGCGAGCGGGATGTCGCGGAAGGCGGCCCCCAGGTTCGGGGGATCGACGACGACGCCGCGGAACGGGTCGACGGGGCCCGGGGCCGAGATGCCGACGCCCAGGACGGGTCCGCGTGGCGACCCCTCGCGCTCCACCGCCTCCCGTACCTCGGCGAGGATGTCGGTGCAGGCCGCGACGATCGCCTCTGCGCCCCGGGCGACGGGCGTGGACGTGTTGAGCCGATGCCGGATCGACCCGTCGGCCCCCACCTCGGCGGCGCGGACCTGCGTGCCGCCGAGGTCGAGGGCGAGGACCACGCCGGCGACGGGGTCGCCCACGTTCAGCCCTTGACGGAGCCGGCCAGCAGGCCCCGGACGAAGTACCGCTGCAGTCCCAGGAACACCATCACGGGCACGATCATCGATACGAACGCGCCGGCCGTGAGGAGCTGCCAGTCCTGGCCCCGCGAGCCCGTCATCGAGACGAGCCGCTGCGTCATGACCTGCACGTCCTGGTCGATGCCGAGGAACGTCGAGGCCACGAGCAGGTCGTTCCAGACCCACAGGAACTGGAAGATCGCGAACGACGCCAGGGCCGGCAGCGAGAGCGGCAGGATCAGGCGGCGGAAGATCGTGAAATGGGATGCCCCGTCGAGCGACGCAGATTCGATCAGGTCCTTCGGGAGCTGGCTGATGTAGTTGTAGAGCAGGTACGTTGCCAGGGCGAGGCCGAAGCCGGCGTGCGCGAGCCAGACCGCCAGGAACGTCCCGTTCAGGTCGATCGCGAGGTAGGCCTTGAGGACCGGGATCAGCGCGATCTGGAGCGGCACCACGAGCAGCGCGACGACCGTGATGAAGAGGATCCTGCGGCCGGGGAAGTCAAGCCAGGCGAACCCGTAGGCGGCGAAGGCCGCGATGAGGATCGGGATCACCACGGCCGGGACCGTGACTGCGAGCGTGTTGAGGAACGCCGTCGCCATGCCGTCGCCGCCGAACAGCACCTTGTCGTAGTTATCGAGCGTGAAGGCGCCCTGGGGGTTCGTGAAGACCGTCCACCAGCCGGAGTTGAAGATCGCCTCCTTGGTGCGGAAGGACGTGATGAAGAGCCCGAGCGTCGGCACCGTCCAGACGACGACGAGGGCGACGACCGTCA
Organism: uncultured Chloroflexia bacterium; assembly: GCA_963831745.1. Lineage (GTDB taxonomy): Bacteria > Chloroflexota > Limnocylindria > Limnocylindrales > CSP1-4 > CTSoil-043. The sequence continues at coordinate 527,347 of CAWHRD010000006.1, forward strand.
GGTTGATGGCCACGCGGGACCACTTGATGGGTCTCATCGCATCCGCCTCAGATCGCCCGGCCGCGGAACTGCCGGAGGTTGTACCAGATGACCGGCGTGACGGCGATCAGCAGGATGATCGCCAGCGCCGCGCCTCGACCCGCGTCGAAGAACGTGAACGCCTGCTTCCACATGAGGGTCGCGATGACCTGCGTGTTGAAGTTGCCACCAGTCATCGCCGTGACGATGTCGTAGATCTTCAGGGTGAGGATCGCGATGGTCGTCGCGACGGTCACGATCGTCGGCCAGATGGTCGGCACGATGAGGCGGCGGAAGATCTGCCACTCGCCGGCGCCGTCGATCCGCCCGGCCTCCAGCATCTCCTCTGGGACGCCCTTCAGGGCGGCCGAGATGATGACCATGGCGAAGCCGACCTGGCCCCAGATCAGGATCACGATCAGCAGGATCGTGTTGAGCGGCTCCCCGGTGAGCCAGGAGACCGGGCCGATGCCGAAGGCGCCCAGGATGGCGTTCAGCAGGCCGATCTGCGTCTGGCCCTCCGGCTGATAGGAGTAGACGAAGCGCCAGATCACGCTCGCGCCCACGAACGAGATCGCCATCGGCAGGAAGATCAGGATCTTGGCCACGCGGTCCAGCCGCGACCGGTCGATGAGCACCGCGATCGCCAGGCCCAGCCCAGTGCTGAACAGCGTCCCGAAGACCAGCCACAGCACGTTGTTCCGGATCGCGGTGATCATGTCGGGGTTGGTGAAGGAGTAGACGTAGTTGTCGAGGCCGACGAACTGCTGGCCATTGGCGTCGAAGAGGCTGGCCCAGCCGGTCAGGATCGCGGGGATGAGCAGGTAGAACGTCAGGATCGCGACCGCCGGCCCCACGAACACGAAGGGCAGGATCCGGTTGTACCAGACCGGTGGCAGCTTCTCCGTCAGCCAGTTCGCGACGACGTACAGCATCGCGACGCCGCCGATGCCCCAGACGATGGCGACGAGGACGATGACGATCTTCGGGGCGCCGCTGTCCTTCAGGAACAGGAATCCCGCCCATAGCACGATGAAGGCCACGACCGGGACGAAGACCGAGACCAGGACCCTCCCGACGCCCGTCGCGAGGACCTGGCCGATGCCCCTGGGCGGGGACGTCGCTGGGCTATCTGCCGGTAGCATGCCTTCGATCCTCCACTCGGCGGGACGGGCGCGTCGCGTGGCGGCGCCGCCCGTGCGGCGCCGCCACGCGGTAGGCGATCGCTACTTCGGCCAGCTGGCCGCGATGTTCTTGAGGGTCGTGTCGATGTCCTGGCTGCCGTTGATCAGCTTCACGGACTCCGACCAGAAGGTGCCCGAGCCGACCGCCGCCGGCATCGCGTCGGAGCCGTCGAAGCGGACGAACGATGCGTCGACGATCGACTTGGCGAACGCGCGGCTGAGCTCCGACGAGTAGTTCGCCAGGTCCTGGGTCTTGTACGGGAAGAGGGCGCCGCCCGACTTCTGCCAGGCGACCCCGGCCTCTGGCGTCGTCAGGAACTTCAGGAAGGCCCAGATCTCGGGCCGGTCCGCGAACGCCACCGCCTGGTCGCCGCCGACCTCGGCCGGCGTGCCGATCTTGGTGTCGATCGCCGGCAGGTTGAAGACCCCGACCTGGTTGTCCAGGTCGGCCTTGACCGCGTCCGGGAAGAAGTCGGTGATGAAGTTGCCCTGGTTCGTCAGCCAGCACTTGGGGGGATCGGTGAAGGCAGCCTTGGGCGCCTCGCCGAAGTTGGTCTGGACGATGTACTGGGGCCCGCCGTACACCATGTCCTTGTTCCCGAAGATGTCCATCATGAGCTGGAACGCGTTCTTGACGGTGGGGTCGGTGAACGGCGTGGTGCCGGCGACCCACTTGTCGTAGCCCTCCGCGCCGACGGTGCGGAGCATGAGCTCCTCGACCCAGTCGGTGACGGGCCAGCCGGTCGCGGCGCCGCTCTCGATGCCGATGCACCAGGGCGGCGTGCCGTCGGCCACCATCTTGGCCTCGAGGGCCTTGAGCTCATCCCAGGTGGTGGGAGCCGTGTAGCCCTTGGCAGTCCAGGCGACCTTGGGGTAGAAGACGAGGCCCTTGAGGTTGACCCGGTGGAAGACGCCGTAGACCTTGCCGTCATCGGCGGTCCCGACTTCCTTCCAGCCCGGGCCGTAGTTGGCGTCGATCGAGGCGACGATGTCGTCAGGCAGCGGGAACAGCTTCCCCTGCTTGGCGTAGTTCTTCATGCCGCCCGGCTGCGGGAGCAGCGCCACGTCCGGGGGGTTCCCTGCCTGGACCTGGACGTTGAGCTGCTGCTCGAACGACTTGTCGCCGCTGTAGACGACCTTCGCGCCGGTGGCGTCCTCGAAGGGCTTGACGGCCGCCTGGAACGCCGCGGCCTCCGTGTCGACGAAGGCCCCGGTGACGGTGATGGTCTTGCCGGCGAGGTCCCCTCCTCCACCCCCGCCCCCCGGCGTCGCGGTGGCGCCCCCGCCGCACGCGGCGATGGCAACCGCCACGACCGCGCCGAGCACGGCAACGCGTCGCGTCATGGTTCCCTGCATGAGTTCCTCCTCGATCTGCGTCGCCCGCCCGCCGCCAGTCGACGGATGACAACGTTGTCAGGCGCGTTATACTCCACACGCCACCGGCGAGTCAACACGGAATCGGAGGCGAATGGGCAACGTGAGCCAGCAGGGATCGGTGTCGGCGCCGCCGCCCATGCCGCCCGGCGCCCGGGGACGCTCGCGCCCCACGATGCGCGACGTCGCCGCCCTCGCCGGCGTGAGCCTCAAGACGGTGTCCCGGGTGGTCAACGGCGAGCCGGGCGTCTCGCCCGTGCTCGGGGCACGCGTCGAGGCCGCCGCCCGGGACCTCGACTACACGCTCGATCACGCGGCGAGCAGCCTCCGGCGCACGAACCGCAAGTCGGCCGCCATCGGGCTGCTGCTGAAGAACATCGCCAACCCGTTCTCGGCCGCGCTGTACCGCGCCGTCGAGAACGTGGCCCACGCGCGGGGCGTCGTCGCCTTTGCCGGCAGCCTCGACGAGGATCCCGAGCGGGAGCGCGCCCTCGCCCGGCTGTTCTCCACGCGACGCGTCGACGGCCTGATCGTGGTCCCGGCCGGGCCCGACCAGACCTACCTCCAGGCGGAGGCGGAGGCCGGGCTCCCGATGGTGTTCGTCGATCGGCCGCCGACGTCCCTCGATGCCGACGCGATCCTCAGCGACAATCGCGAGGGCGCGCGGGGGGGCGTCGGGCACCTGCTGGCGGCCGGCCATCGGCGCGTCGCGTATCTCGGCGACCTCGTCACGATCGCGACGGCTCGCGAGCGCCGGGACGGCTACCTCGATGCGCTCGCGGGCGCCGGCCTGACCCCCGACCCGGGGCTCATCCGCGACGACCTCCGCAGCAGCGACCTCGCCGAGGCGGCCACGCTGGAGGTCATGGCCGGCGCCGATCCGCCGACCGCCATCTTCGCCAGCCAGAACCTGGTCACGATCGGCGCGATCCGCGCCCTGCGCCGGCTCGGGCTGCAGCACCGCGTCGCGATCGTCGGCTTCGACGACTTCCTGCTCGCCGACCTGCTCGAGCCCGCCGTGAGCGTGGTCGCCCAGGACCCGGCGACGATCGGCCGGCTGGCCGCCGAGACGCTCTTCCGGCGCCTCGACGGCGACACGTCGCCGCCGGCGACCGTGATCGTGCCGACGCGACTCATCCCCCGGGGCAGCGGCGAGATCCGGCCCCCGGCATAGGCCCCGGTCGCGCGCGCCACGGGGCCGGCGCCCGGCGCGGGCCGTCCGCTCCGCGCGCCCCGGCCACGCGCGGCTGCCGCGGCCGGTTCAGGATGGCGTCAGCTCGCGAGGCGCTCGCGAAGCCGCGCCACCTGGTCCACGAGCTCGGCCTCCCGCGTCCGGGCGCCCGCCACGACGGCTGCCGGCGCCCGCGCCACGAAGTCCGCGTTGGCCAGGCGCCCGCTCGCGGCCGCCAGCAGCCGCTCGGCCTCGTCGAGCTCCCGTTGCAGGCGCGAGCGCTCCAGCGCGGCCGCGGCGTCGTCGACCACCGGGCGGCCCAGGACGGCCTCGACGGGGCCCGCGATCACCGTGAGCCCACCGGCGGCTCGCGCCGGCTCGAGCTCGTCCGGGGCCGCGCGCCGCTCGATCGGGCGGACGTGGGCCAGCCGCTCGATGGCCGGCCGCAGCGCCTCGAAGGTCGCGGCGAGCTCGCCGGGCACGTGTACGTCGAGCGCGGGCCACGCCGCCGGCTCCAGGCCGCTTTCGGCGCGTGCGTTGCGGACGCCGCGGACCAGCTCCAGGATCGGCTCGATGGCGGCCTCGGCGGCCTCGTCGCGCTCGCGCGCTCCCGGCCATTGCGCGACCACGAGTAGGGGCGGGTCGTCGGCGGCGTGCGGGAGCGCCCCCCAGATCGCCTCGGTGACGAACGGCATCACCGGGTGCAGGAGCCGGAGGTAGGTGTCCAGCGCGTCCACCAGCGTCCACCACGTCGCCTGGCGGTCGGCGGCGGGAAGCGAGTCGTCGACGAGGCGGACCTTTGCGAGCTCCAGCGCCCAGTCGCAGTACTCGCCCCAGATGGCGTCGTAGAGCGTGCCCGTCAGCTGGCCGAACGCAAACTCGGCGAGCGCCCGGTCCGCCGCGGTGACCGTCGCCGCGACGCGGCTTCGGAGCCACCGCTCGGCCGGTCCGAGGTGAGCCGGGTCGGGGGCGACCCGGACGGCATCGGCCGGGATCGTCGCGGGCCGGGCGCCCAGCACGAAGCGCGCGGCGTTCCAGAGCTTGTTGGCGAAGTTGCGGGCGTTGTCGAGCTTCTCCGCGCTGAACTTCTGGTCGTTGCCCGGGGCGGCGCCGTGGATCAGGGCGAAGCGGAGCGCGTCGGCGCCCGACTCGTCGATCGCCTCCAGCGGGTCGACGACGTTGCCCTTCGTCTTCGACATCTTCTGGCCGTACGGGTCGCGGACGAGCCCGGACAGGTAGACGACCTCGAAGGGCGTGTCGCCCATGAGGTGGATGCCGAGCATCATCATCCGGGCGACCCAGAAGAAGATGATGTCGTAGGCCGTCTCCATCACGGTGCCGGGGTAGAAGCGGGCCAGGTCGGGCGTCTCCTCCGGCCAGCCCAGCGTCGAGAAGGGCCACAGGCCCGAGCTGAACCAGGTGTCGAAGATGTCGGGGTCCTGGGTGAGATCCCCCGCCGGCCGGCCGCACGCCTCGCAGGCGTCCGGCCCGTCCTTCGCGACGCTCACCGTCACGTGGCCGTCGGGGCAGTACCAGGCGGGGATCCGATGGCCCCACCACAGCTGGCGGCTGACGTTCCAGTCGCGAATCTCGGTAAGCCAGTGCTCCCAGACCTTCTCGAAGCGTTCGGGCAGGATGACCGTTCGTTTCGTGCGGGTGGCGTGCAGGGCCGCCTCGGCCAGCGGACCGGTGCGGATGAACCACTGCGTCTTGAGCCTCGGCTCGACGACGTCGTGGCTCCTCTGGCAGCGCCCGATGATCATCTCGTGGGGCCGGCTGCCGACCAGGTCGCCGGCCGCCTCGAGGTCCGCCAGGATCCGCTGCCGCGCGGCATAGCGCTCGAGTCCCGCGTAACGACCCCCGGCCTCCGAGATGTGACCGTCGTCGCGCATCACGTCGACGAACGGCAGGCCGTGCCGCTGGCCCGTCGCGTAGTCGTCGTTGTCGTGGGCGGGCGTGATTTTGACCGCGCCGGTCCCGAAGGCCGGATCGACGACCGCGTCGACGATGATCGGCACGCTCCGGTCGACGAACGGGATCCGTGCGTGGCGCCCGACCATGTCCCGGTAGCGCGCGTCGTCCGGGTGGACGGCAACCCCTGTGTCGCCGAGGATCGTCTCCGGGCGGGTGGTGGCGACCGTGATCGACGCTCCCGGGTCGTCCGTCCCGGTGGCCTCGTCGAGCAGGTGGTAGCGGATGGTCCAGAGCGAGCCCGTCTCGGGGGTCGCGATGACCTCCAGGTCCGAGAGGCTCGTCCGGCACCCCGGGCACCAGTTGATGAGCGTCTCGTGGCGATACGCCAGCCCCTCGCGGTAGAGGCGTTCGAAGGCCGTCCGGACGGCACGGCTGGAGACCTCGTCCATCGTGAAGCGGAGGCGGCTCCAGTCGAGGCTCGCGCCGAGCCGCCGTTGCTGCCCGAGGATGACCTTCCTCGTCTCGTCGATGAAGGTCCACATCCGCTCGAGGTAGCGCTCGCGGCCCAGGCTGGCGCGGGTCTCGCCGTCCCCCGCGATCAGCCGGTCGAGGACGACCTGGGCGGCGATGCTCGCGTGGTCGAGGCCGGGCAGGAAGAGCGCCGGGCGGCCCTGCATCCGGGCGTGGCGGGTCACGAGGTCCTCGACGGCGCTCCGCTGCGCGTGGCCGAGGTGGAGGCTACCGGTCACGTTGGGAGGCGGCTGGATGATCACGAAGGGAGTCGCGCCCTCGACCGCCCGGGAGCCCGCGCCGTCCGGTGCGAAGACGTCGGCCGCGAGCCAGCGCTCGTAGATGGGACCCTCGAACTCCTTCGGCCGGTAGGCCTTCGCCAGGCTGCCCTCGGCTCCCGCTGCTCGATCCGTCATCGTCGCGACTCCCTGGTACACAAAACGCCCCGCTCGTCCAGCGGACGAACGGGGTCGTGGTGCCACCTGCTGGTTCGGGCGCCGGCGCGGTCCGCTCATCGCGGATGCGGGGTCCGGCTCCCCTCGCGGCGCGCTATCGGGCGCCGGCCGCACAGCTCGAAGGCGACGTTGACGTCGGGGCGTGCCGCGCGGCTCGCACCGTCCCGCGCTCGCTTCGGCCCCTGCCGACGCTACTCCTCCCGGTCACCGCCGTGAGGGCCGGAGTGTAGCACGCGATCCCCCGGCTCCCGGCGGAAGGCCGCGCTACGCTAGGTGGATGCCACGCCGTCGGCTCGCACCCCATGAGCGACCGCCCGCAGCGCCGGACTGGTACAAGGACGCGGTCATCTACGAGGTGCCGGTCCGCGCCTTCCGCGACAGCAACGGGGACGGGATCGGCGACTTCCGGGGCCTCACCGAGAAGCTCGACTACCTCGTGGACCTCGGCGTCACGGCGCTCTGGCTGCTGCCGTTCTTCCCCTCGCCCGGCCGGGACGACGGCTACGATACCGCCGACTACACCCGCGTCCACCCCGACTACGGCACCCTGGCCGACGTCCGCGCCTTCCTCGCCGAGGCGCATCGCCGGGGGATCCGGGTGATCGGCGAGCTGGTCCTCAACCACACGTCCGACCAGCATGCCTGGTTCCAGCGGGCGCGGCGCGCTCCGCCCGGGAGCCGATGGCGGGACTACTACGTCTGGAGCGACGACCCCGAGCGCTATCGCGACGCCCGGATCATCTTCACCGACACCGAGACCTCCAACTGGGCCTGGGACCCGGCCGCGGGCGCCTACTACTGGCATCGCTTCTTCAGCCACCAGCCCGATCTCAACTACGAGAACCCCCGCGTCCGGCAGGAGATGCTCGCGATCGTCGACCAGTGGCTGGACCTCGGCCTCGACGGGTTGCGGCTGGATGCGGTGCCGTACCTCTACGAGGCGGACGGGACGAGCTGCGAGAACCTGGCCGCGACGCACGACTTCCTGCGCGAGCTGCGCCGCCACGTCGACGAGCGGTACGGGGACCGCATGCTCCTGGCGGAGGCCAACCAGTGGCCCGAGGACGCGGTCGCCTACTTCGGCGGCGGGATCGGCGACGAGTGCCACATGGCGTTCCACTTCCCGCTCATGCCCCGGATCTACATGGCCCTGCGGACGGAGGACCGCTTCGCGATCCTCGACATCCTCGAGCAGACGCCGCCGATCCCCGAGACCGCGCAGTGGGCGATCTTCCTTCGCAACCACGACGAGCTGACCCTCGAGATGGTCACCGACGAGGAGCGCGACTACCTCTACCGAGCCTACGCGAGCGATCCCGCGGCCCGGATCAACGTCGGGATCCGGCGCCGCCTCGCCCCGCTGGCGGGCACGCGACGCCGGCTCGAGCTGCTCTACGGCCTGCTCCTCTCGCTGCCCGGGACGCCGGTGCTCTACTACGGCGACGAGATCGGGATGGGCGACAACTACTTCCTCGGCGACCGCAACGCCGTGCGCACGCCGATGCAGTGGAGCTCCGACCGGAACGCCGGCTTCTCGGAAGCCAACCGCCAGCGCCTGTACCTGCCCCTGGTGCTGGATCCCGAGTACCACTTCGAGGCGGTCAACGTCGCGGTCCAGGAGGCGAATCCCTCGTCGCTCCTGTGGTGGATGAAGCGCGTCATCGGCCTGCGACGGCGCCATCCGGCATTCGCACGCGGCACCTTCGAGGTGATCGCGACGCCGAACCGACACGTGATCGCCTTTCGCAGGGAGCACGCCGGCGAGACGCTCCTCATGGTGGCCAACCTGTCGCGCTACGCCCAGTGGTTCGAGCTCGACCTCGCGGGCGACGCAGGGCGCGGGGTCGTCGAGCTCTTCGGCGGCGGCGAGTTCCCGGCGATCACCACCGCGGCGTATCCCCTCACGCTGGGACCCCACTCGTTCATGTGGTTCCGCCTCGAGACCGTCGCGGAGGTAGGCGGGCGTCCGGTCGTCGTGCCGGACGGGGAGCAGGGCCTGGGTTCCCTGCTCGCGGGCGCCGGGCACCGGGGCGTCCCGCTGGCGCGCGCCTTCGCCCGGTGGCTGGAGCTGCAGCCTGCCCACCGCCTGCCGGACGCCATCGCCTCGTCGACGCGCCTCGAGCACGCCTTGGTGCTCGACCTGCCGGGGCGCGAGGTCGCGCTGGTCGTCATGGGCGCCGACACCCGCGCCGGCGAGGGGATCAGCGTCGCGTTCGCCGTCGAGCTCGTCCGGGATCTCGCCGACGCGCCGTCGCACCCGATCGCGCCTGCGAGCGTGATCGCGCTGGTGCGGCCCGAGGGGAGCGGCACGGGGTCCGCTCGCCTGGTCGACGTGTCGGCGGACCCCGAGGTGGCGCGCACCCTCGGGGCGCTGGCGACCGCCGCGGCCTCGGGCGCGGGCACATCGAGCGGGCGCGCCGGACGGCCGCCCGTGCTCCACGGCGGACGGCCGCCCGTCCTCCGCGTCGGGCGCGCGATGCGACCCGGCGTCGTGCCGGTGTCTCGGCCGCCCGTCGTGAGGCTCGTGGGCCGGATCGAGCCGGCACCGCTGCCCGAGGTCGTCCAGGCCCACGAGCTGATGGCCGCCGGCGCCCCCATCGAGCCGCTAGTCGGCTCGCTCGAGGCGGACATCGACGGACGGCATCTCGGGCTGGGGTTCGTCGTCGAGGCGCGGGAGGCCGACCAGGCGACGTTTGCCGACCAGGCGGCCGGCTCGCTGGATCGCCTCCTCGACGCGGCCGTCGCGGAGCCCGCAGCGCCCACCGGCGGGCCGCAGGTCGGCGCGACCGTCCTGGCCGCGCAGCCCGACGAGATGCAGCCCGGGCTGCTGTCGGGCGAGTTGACCGAGATCGTCGAGTCCGCTCGCCAGGTCGGCCGGGCGCTTGCCGGCCTCCACACCGCGCTGGTCCGGCCGGGCGGCCCGCCGGCCGCCCCGTACACCTCCCTCGACCGCCGAGCCCTGTACCAGGGGACGCGCACGCTGCTCGGGGAGGCCGTCACGGCGCTCCGCAACTCGGTGGTCCCGGAAGGTGAAGGCGGCCCGGACACCGGACGGCTCACGGAAGCGGTGATCGGGGCTCGGGCCGCGCTCGACGCCCGCCTCCGGGAGGTGATCGGGCGACAGCTCGACGGGCTGCGGATCCCGCCGTACGGCGGTCCGGTCACGGCCTCCCGGGTGCACCGGGACGGCGGCCGCCACGTGATCGGCATCCCCGATCCCGACTACCGCCCAGCGGTGGACCGGACGCGCCTGCGCTCGCCCCTCGTCGACGTCGCGGCAGTCCTCGCCTCGCTGCGGGCGATCGCGCTGCGCCCCCTCTTCGGCGGGGACGCCGAGCGGCGCGGGCTCCGGCCGGAGGACGCCGGCCGAACGGAGGGCTGGGCGCGAGCGTGGTGGGCCACGGTCGGCTCGGCCTTCGTGGGGGCTTACGTCGCCGCGCTCTCGCGTCCCGCCCTGCTGCCCAGCGGCGACGAGGACCGCGCGCTGCTCCTCGACGTCCTTCTCGCCGAGCTCACCCTCGAGGAGATCCTGACCGCCACGCGCGCCGGGCAGCCGCCCGATCCCACCGCGCTCGTCGCCCTCCTCGACCTCGCGGGCGGCCGCTCGGGTGCTCCGGCCTGACGGAGCGGCGTCCCGGCGGGATGCGGGCGCCGCTCCGTCCGTGTGATCTCGCCACAGGGCTCCGCCGTTGGTCGGGCCAACGTCAACGACGCGCGGAAGGCACCTACCCCCATCCGCGGGATCCCTGCCGCGCGAACCCGCGTCGAGGGGCCACCGCGCCTGCCTCAGCGGACGGGCCGCGCCCCTGCCGGCGGCCGCCACGCGAAGAACCGAGTCGCCGGCACGTCGCACCAGGCGAGCCCCGGCGCGGGCGGCGGTGGATCCCCGCGTTGGAGCGCGCGCACCCAGGCGACGCTCGACCCCGGGAACCGCGCCGCGAACACCTCCGGGTAGCGCGCCACGAGCGCACGGTTTCGCGCCGTCGCCCGGACCACCCACACGACGCCAACGCCCGCGGGCGCGTCGCCCCAGCGGGCGGCCACCAGCGCCTCCGCCTCGGCCCGCTTCCGATCGCTCGAACGGGCCGCGGCTCCGATGTCGCCGATCGTGTTCCAGCACTCGACCAGCACGAGGCGGCGTCGGCGGTCGTCACGCAGGCCGACGTCGGCCGATCGCCACGGCTCGGCCGGGCGGGTCGCGAGCTCGAAGCTCCCCGCGTAGCCGGCGGCGCGCCCGACGTGCAGGACGAGCTCCTGGATCGCGAGGTGCCCCGCATCGGCCGGTTCGTCGAGTCGGTCGCGTCCGAAGGTGACTTGCAGGCGCGTTTCGAAGGCGGCGGCCACTCGCTGAATGACGTCCAGGTCGACGTGGCCCCTGCCGCGCTCGAGGCGGCCGACGACCATCCTGCCGACGCCGGCGCGATCGGCGAGCCGGATGCGCGTCCACCGCGTCTCGCGCGAAACGCCTGGATCTCCGCACCGATCCGGGCGCGCTGCTCCTCGTTGCGTCGGTCGACCTCGACCTCGAGCGCGCGGCGCCTGGCTCCGGGCATGATCGGCACATGTTCATTCGGAGCCCCTCACCGGCGCTTACGTCGCGCCGGCGACCGGCGCCGGTGCTCGACCCGGCCCACAGCGGCACTTGACACCGTCGCCGCTCATGCAGTGTGCACCAGGTTCGGCAGCAGCCCACCGTGGGGAGGTCCCGGCGGTGTTGTCCGGCCACAGGGCCGGAAATGAACACCTGTCGTGCACCGGAGGCGGGAGGCCGCGGAGGACGTGAGCCGGGCCGCGGCGGCGAGCCGGGAGCCGCGGGCCGCGGGAGCGGGATGGGCGGAGGCGCGGGCACCGGCCACGGGTGCGGGACGAGCGGAGCTACGCGTCGGCGCTACAGGTGCGGCATAGGCCGGGCCCCGCGGGCGTACGGGCGGCGGGCGCGTGTTTGGGCGGACGCGCACGTATCCGCCGCGGCCGCGGGAACGGGACCTCTACGCGCTCTCCCCGCGGGCCGCGATCAGCTCCGCGTAGTTCGTCTCGTCGACGCCCTTCTCGACCTCGGCTTCGGTGAGCAGGAGCGGCGGGCGGCCCTCGCGGATCGTCTCCTCGGTGATGATGCACTTGCGGACCTCCGTCCGCTCCGGGATGTCGTACATCACCTCGAGGAGCGCCTCCTCGACGATCGTGCGCAGCGCCCGCGCCCCGGTCTTGCGCGCGATGGCCGCGTCGGCGGTCGCGCGCAGGGAGCCCTCGGTGAAGACCAGCTCGACCTTGTCGAGCCCGAGGAAGCGCTGGAACTGCCTGGTGATCGCGTTCTTCGGCTCGGTGAGGACCCGGACCAGGTCGTCGGCCGTCAGGGCCGAGAGCGAGACGACCACCGGCAGCCGGCCCACGAACTCCGGGATCAGCCCGAACTTGAGGAGGTCCTCCGGCATCAGGCGGTCGAAGATGCGCTGCCGCTCGGTGCGCGTCTCGGCCTCGTCGTGGCCGAAGCCGAGCGAGCGCTTCCCGACCCGCTCCTCGATGATCTTCTCGAGCCCGTCGAACGCCCCGCCGCAGATGAACAGGATGTTCGTCGTGTCGATCTGGATGAAGTCCTGGTGCGGGTGCTTGCGCCCGCCCTGCGGCGGCACGTTGGCGACCGTTCCCTCGAGGATCTTGAGCAGGGCCTGCTGCACGCCCTCGCCGGAGACGTCCCGGGTGATCGAGGGGTTGTCCGCCTTGCGGGCGATCTTGTCGATCTCGTCGATGTAGATGATCCCGCGCTGCGCCCGGGCCACGTCGAAGTCGGCCGCCTGGATGAGGCGCAGCAGGATGTTCTCGACGTCCTCGCCGACGTAGCCGGCTTCCGTGAGCGACGTCGCGTCGGCGATGCAGAACGGCACGTCCAGGACCCGCGCGAGCGTCTGGGCCAGGAGCGTCTTCCCGGAGCCCGTGGGGCCCACGAGCAGCACGTTCGACTTCTGGAGCTCCACGTCGTCGGCGGACGCGGCGCCGGCGTTGACGCGCTTGTAGTGGTTGTAGACCGCCACGGAGAGGACCTTCTTGGGCTTCTCCTGGCTGATCACGTAGTCGTCGAGCGAGGTCTTGATCTGGCGCGGAGCCGGGAGCTTCGCCGCCGCCTGCTTCTGGCGCGGCTGCTCCAGCATCTCCTCCTCGATGATCTCCTGGCAGAGGTTGATGCACTCGTCGCAGATGTAGACGCCCTGGCCGGCGATGAGCTTGCGGACCTGCTCCTGGCTCTTGCCGCAGAACGAGCAGCGATACGGGACCTTGGGCGTCTTGCCGGTGGTCACGGTCTCCTCACCCCTCCTGCGGCTCCGGCCGTCGCCGGCGCGGACCTAGGCGCCCGCCGGAGCGGGACCGCCGTCGGCGTCTGCCGGCGCGGCCTTGGCCGGGTTGCTCGCCGCCGGCAGTCCCGGCGACGCCGCCCCGACCTTCTCCGGGGGCGTGTAGATGGCGTCGATGATGCCATACCCCTTGGCCACTTCGGGGTTCATGAAGTAGTCCCGCTCGGTGTCCTTGATGATCTTCTCGATCGGCTGCCCCGTGTGGCGCGCCAGCAGCTCGTGATTTGCGTTGACAAGCGTCTCCATCTCCTTGACCTGGATGAAGACGTCGGGGGTGTTGCCGCGGAAGCCGCCGGACCCCTGGTGAATCATGATCCGGCTGTGCGGCAGCGCGTAGCGCTTGCCGGGGTGGCCGGCGGCGAGGAGCACCGCCGCCATGCTGGCCGCCATCCCGACGCAGATCGTGCTGACGGGCGCGCGGACGAGCTGCATCGTGTCGTAGACGGCCAGCCCTGACGTGATCACGCCGCCGGGCGAGTTGATGTACAGGTTGATGTCCTTCTCCGGGTCCTCGGAGTCGAGGAACAGGAGCTGGGCGATCACCAGGTTGGCGAGGTTGTCCTCGATCGCGTCGCCCAGGAAGATGATCCGCTCCTTGAGCAGGCGCGAGTAGATGTCGTAGGCGCGCTCGCCGCGGCTCGACGACTCGATGACCATCGGGACGAGCATCTGGGGACCTCCTGGTGCGGAGCCCTCGGCGCGGCCGTGGGCCGGCTTCGGGCGGGGGCGATCGGGGAAGCGGGCGGTCACGCGGGCGCGGCCTCGGGGTCGAGTGCCTCCGCGTCACCCGCCTCGGGCGCGGCGCCCGTGACGGACGGCCTCTCGTCGTCCTCGACGTGCGGAAGGGCCGGATGCTCGGGGTGGGCGGCCAGCCAGCGGTCGACGAGCATCTCGACGACCCGCGACCGGCGCAGCGAGCTTCGGATCGCCGCCTGCGCGCGCGGGGTGTCGAAATAGGCAGAGAGCTTCGGCTGGTCGGCGTAGCGCGCCTTGGCGCGGATGATCTCGTCGATGATGTCCCGGTCGGGGACGTCGATCCCCTCGCGGGTCGCGATCTCGCCGAGCACGAGCAGGGTCTTGGCGCGCTCCTCGGCCCCCGGCCGGAACTCCGCGTGGAGCTCCTCGGAGGTCTTCCCGGCGGCGGCGAGGTAGGCCTCCTCCGTGATCCCCTGCCGGGCGAGCGCGCCGCGGAGCTCGTCGTGCATCACCTCGACCTCCTCCCGGACGAGGATGTCGGGAAGGTCGACGGTGGCGTTCTTCACCGCGTAGTCGATGATCCGGTCGGCGAAGCCGTGGCGCGCCCGGTCGAGGGCGTTGCGCTCCAGGCGCTTGCGGATCTCGGCCCGCAGCGTCGCCACGTCGGAGAAGTCGCCCATCGACTGGGCGAAGTCGTCGTCCGCCGCCGGCAGGACCTTCTCGCGCAGCTCCTTGAGCTCGACGCTGAAGTGGACCTGCGCCTCGCGGAGCGACTCCTCCTGGTAGTCGGCCGGGAAGGTGATGTCGAAGTCGGCGGTCTCGCCGGGCCGCAGGCCGACGATGTGCTCCTCGAAGCCGGGGACCAGGCGCTCCTCGCCGATGACCAGCGGCATCCGGTCGGAGGTGCCGCCGTCGAAGGGGACCCCGTCGCGGGTCCCGACGAAGCCGATGACGGCCCAGTCGCCGTTGGCCGCCGGCCGATCCTCGACGGGGCCGAGGGTCGCCTGCTGGTCGCGCAGCTCGTCCACGACGCGCTCGACCTTGGCGTCGTCGACGGTCTCGATCTCCGGCGCGAACGGGAAGCTGGCGTAGTCGCCGAGCCGAACCTCGGGGCGCAGCGGGACGGTCGCCCTGTAGCGCAGCGGCTTCCCCTCCTCGGATTCGACGAGCTCGATCTCGGGCCGGCCGATGATCACGATCGAGGCGTCGTCGGCCGTGCTCCTGGCCCACTCGCCGTAGCTGGTGTCGACGAGCGCCTCGACGGCCTCGTCCCACACGGCGCCCTGGCCGAGGACGCGCTCGAGCATGCCGCGGGGGGCCTTGCCGGGGCGGAAGCCGGCGACGCGGGTGCGCTGGCTGAGGCGGCGGGTGGCGTCGGCGACGGCGCGCGCGACCTGGTCGACGGGGAGCTCGACCTCGACGACGAGGGTGCTCTTCTCGGAGGGCGTGGTGGTCACATGCATGGCCGAGGAAGTATAGGGGCCACCTGCGGGGGGCGCCGGTCCGGCCGCTCCCGCGACCCGGGGGATCGCCTGCCTACAGGAAGTCGAAGACCTTGGTGAACTCGGGCAGCGTCCAGTCGTTCCAGGCGCCCCACGCGAGGTACCCGAGGAGCGTCACGACGGTCGACACGACGAAGAACGTGACGACCGGCTGGCGGAGGAGGCCGCGACGCGCCTCCACGAGGCACCAGGCGAGGATCAGGATCGTCGCCGGGATCCCGAGGAGCGTGGTAACGCCCTCGACGGACACCACGAAGAACGTCGCCCCGTGGACCAGGCCCGCCGCCACGGCCGTCCGGCTCGTGCGGAGCGAGGGCGCGGCCGCGTCGCGTGTCGCCGCCGTGCCGCGCGTGGCCGCGGCAAGCATCAGGATCGCGAGCCCCACCCACGCGGCGTGCCACATCCAGTGGCTCAGCACCTCGTCGAGCCAGAAGGCGAGGTCGCCCGGCACGGTCTTGTAGAAGATCTCTCGCGCGTCCTCGGGGAACGCGTCGCCGATCGCGTTCGCGGCGAGGTGGATTCCCTGCCCCTCGGCCCACAGGGCAGCGAGCACCACGAAGGCTACGAGCCCGCCGCGGCCGAGGCCCCCCGTCCGGTCGAGCACGAGCCAGGCGAGTGGGAGGACGACCAGCGGCGTGAACAGGTCGACCGCCTCCTGGAGCGTGAACTCCTGGGGCGGCCCGACGTGCGCCCCCAGGAACGGAGGCACGAGCAGGAACGCGGCCAGGGCGACCGCGTAGGCGAGGAGGGCCGACGGCAGCCGGTCGGCGCGGTGCGTGGCGCTCACGTCACGCCCCGGGTCGCCGCCGCCGCACGAGGCGGCGCGCCGCGCGGCGCACGAGGGAGGGTGCGGCCCGGATCGCCTCCAACGCGACGAACAGGCCGGCCCCCTCGGCGTCCAGCCCTCCGCGCCCGCCGGTCACCTGGACGCCGATCCAGTCGAGCGTCAGCCCGCCGTGACCGCCGGTCGCCTCCGGCCGACAAGGCGATGACCTCTCGAGAGATGACACCCGCCTCGCGCGCATTCCATTCCCGTCCGGCATCGCAGCCTCGCCGCCTGTCGGCAACCTCGCAGCCCATCGGCGGCCGCCTGCGCCCCGGCGCCTCGCCGCCCTCGGCGGCCTGCCCGCCGTGGCTGAGACGCTGGCGCGCGCCGTGACGTTACACGAGGGCCGAAGGTCACCAGCGGAAGCCGCGTGCGCGGCGGGATGCGGCTTTCGGGGTCACGGGATGCGGCCCTTCGGTCGGGGGACCGGAGCGGCCGGGCTTGTTCCACGCCGGCCGCGCCGACATGGTAGGCGAGGTCGGGGTCGAACCGACACGCCGCTCACGCGGCACCGGCTCCTAAGGCCGGCGCGTCTGCCATTCCGCCACTCGCCCGAGGCGAGTCTAGCGGGTGGAGGGCCCCGTGCCCTCGACCCGGGCGCGGATCGCCTCCTCGCGACGGGCGATGTCCTCGCCGGAGGTCGCCGTGACCCGCTTGGCGATCTCGCGGGCCAGCGTCGAGGCAATGGGTGCCGCCGTCACGTAGACGAGCCGGCGGCGGAAGCGGTTCTCGGCCCGCACGCCACCCGACACGAAGTCGGCGAACTCGCGCTCGAGGGCGCCCCGGACCTTCGCGCCGTCGTCGCCCAGGGCCCGGACCGCCTTGTCCACCTGGTCCGGGAGGAGGCTCGGGGGGAGCGGGTCGGGGGCCCCGAACACGCGGCGCCGGGCGGCGCGGAAGACCCTCCGGGGCCCGCCGGCCACGACGAACGCCGTGCCGCCGACCACGGCGGCCGTCTTGCCCGGGTTCCGGCGGACCTTGGCCTTCACGTCGACGGCGGCGCGCGCCGACGCCTCGAGACGGATGAGCTCGTCACCGAGGGCGGCCCGGGCGGCGAGGACGTCCGCCAGCGCGGCGGCCGTCGCGGGGTCGGCCAGCGCGACCGGCGCGGGCTCGGGCGGGGCGGGCTCGGGCGGGGCCACCAACGCCGGCCCAGGGGTCGCGGGCTCGGCGGCCGGGCGCGGCGCCTGGTCGGGCGGCGGAGGCGTCGGCGGAGCGGTCGGTACGGGGGCCGTGGCGCGGTCGATCGCCGCGGCAGCGGTGCGTTCGTCCGTCATGCCCCGTCCTCCCTGCTGCCGGGCAGGCGCGCCTTCGCCCAGTCCATCGTCTCCTGGGCCGCCGCCATCGATGCGCTCGGCGTGAAGCGGCGCTTCAGGTCTTCCCAGTCGTAGCCCCGGAGGGCGAGGGCGGCGAGCGCCGGCCAGGCGATCAGGGTGGCGGTGACGCCGAGGGCGACCCCCACCTGGAGGCTGAAGCTGATGGCGGTGAACGCGCCGAAGAGCGCGCCGAGGACCGCGCCGACGACGAAGCCGCCGAGGGCGCCTCCAGCGCCTCCCGCCCTCGCCCCACCGATCAGGCCGACCAGAGCGAAGACGGCGCCCCACACGGTGACCCCGACGAGCAGCGGCCGGATCGCCGGGTCGAGGCCGGCGTAGATCGAGTCGCCGATGGAAGCGTAGGCCGCGTTGGGCCACGCCATCCCGAGCACCGTGCCGACGACGATCCCGATGAGCACGGCCAGCAGGAGCGTCCCCGCGAGATAGCGCCGCGAGATCCGCAGCGCGCCCAGCACGAGCACGAAGGCGGTGGCGATCGAGAAGAGCGTGGCGTGCAGGATCCCCCAGCCCATGGAGCCGAAGATCCACTCGCCGAGGAAGAGCGCGAGGCCGATGGGGACGAGGAGGACGACGTAGAGGACGAGCGCGACCGCGATGCCGACCTCGACCGCCACTTGCTTGGCGTCGGCGACGATGACGGCGAGCTCGGCCTTCGCCAGCACCACGTGGGCATCGACGAGGCCGCGGCCGGCCTCGATCGTCCGCCGCGCCTGCTCGCGCAGGCCGGGCGGCTTCGGCGGCTTTGGAGGCTTGGGCGGCTTCGGCGGCGGGCTGCCGGCCGAGCCGGCCCCGGGCGGCGGGCCGGGAGGCCGCCCACCGGACGGTGGCGTGCCGGCGGGCGGCGTGCCGGCGGGCGGCGTGCCGGCGGGCGGCGTGCCCGAAGGCGGCGTGAGAGGCAATCCGGAGCCGGATGGAGCCGCGTCGCCCGGCGGCTGAACGGACGGCTCGCCCGCGGCGCCCGCGTCGAGGCCGCCCGTGGGCGGCGGCACGGCATCGGCGCGACCCAGGTCCGCCTCGGCGGCCGAGAGGGCGGCCGCTTCGGCCGCGGCAGCGCTGGCCGCGTCCAGGCTATCGGCGGGCGTCGGCGGGGCGCCGGCGGGCGTCGGCGGGATGCCGGCGGGCGGGGCCGGCGTGCCAGCGGGCGGGGGCAGGTCCGGGCGGGACGCGTCCGAGGGCGGCTGCTCGCTCAGGGTGGGCTCCTTCACGCGCGAAGTACGTGGCGATGATAGCGCCGCGACCGAGGCCGCACGCGCACCTGCGGCGTGGGCGCCCGGCAGCCCGCCCCGCCGTCGCCTCGAGGTAGCGGGTCGGCTGGGCCGTCAGCTGATGCTGAGCACCGGCTGCTGGCGGGCCGCGCGCACGCTCATGCGGGCGGCAACCGTCCGCGCGAGGGCCGCCATCGCCTGGGCTGCGGCGCCGGGCTCGCGCTGGGCGACCGCCGGGATCCCCGCGTCGCCGCCCTGCCGGACGGTGACGTCGAGCGGGATGCCGCCGAGGAACTCGATGTCGTGCTCGCGCGCGAACCGCTCGGCGCCGCCGCGGCCGAAGATCTCGGTCGCCTCGCCGCAGTGCGGGCACACGAAGGCGCTCATGTTCTCCACGACGCCGATCACCGGCACGTTCATGCGCCGGAACATCGCCAAAGCCTTCTCCACGTCCGAGATGGCCACCTGCTGCGGCGTGGTCACGAGCACCGACCCGGAGATCGGGACCGCCTGGGCCAGCGTCAGCTGGGCGTCGGACGTGCCCGGCGGAAGGTCGACCACCAGGTAGTCGAGCTCGCCCCATGCGACGTCGCGGAGGAACTGCTGGATCGCCCCGCCGACGAGCGGGCCGCGCCAGACGATCGGCTGGCCGTCGGGCACGAAGAACGCGATGGAGATCACCTTCACGCCGTAGCGCTCGAGGGGCAGGATCTTGTTGTCCGGGCTGGCCGTGGGGGCCCCCTCGATGCCCATCATCAGCGGGATGTTGGGCCCCGTGATGTCGGCGTCGAGGAGCCCGACCGCTGCGCCCGCCTGGGCGAGCGAGACCGCCAGGTTCGCGCTGACGGTGCTCTTGCCGACGCCTCCCTTGCCGGAGGCGACGGCGATGATGTTCTTGACGCCGTCGAGGAGCTGGGGACCGGCCGAGGGCGCCGCGCGGCGGACCATCGCGCCCCAGGTGATCTCCACGTCGGTGACGCCGATCCCGGCGAGAGCCGCCCGTGCGTTCCCTTCGATCTCGTCCTTGAGCGGGCACGCCGGCGTCGTGAGCTCGATCGTGAAGGCGAGCTTCGGGCCGTCGATGGCGATCCCCTTGACCATGTTCAGGGTCACGATGTCGCGGCCCAGCTCGGGCTCCTGGACGGTGCGAAGCGCGTCGAAGACGGCGCCCTCGGTGAGCGTGCTCATCTGGCGGTCGTGTCCTTCCGGTGTGGGACGCTGCGTCCCGGGCCTCGCGCCCGGGCTCGCATCGTAGCGCGGACGCAGGAGTCCCGCCCTCGCGCCCGCCGGCCGTGCCCGCAACGCGCGCCCGCAGGACGACGCGACGTGCGGAATTCGCACGACTCGGCATCCATCGCCACGAACACCGCACCGAACAATCCGGGTTGACATGCGTTTCCGCGCGATCGTACGATCTCGCGCACTACTGCAGCGCGGTAGAGTCGGTGAACATGCGCGAGGAGGCGCAGGCACCGACGCAGCGCGAACGCCCCCGTCCCCGGGCGGACCGCGCCGGGCTCCCCTCCTCGCCCCAGCGCAGCAGCGAGGCGCACGTGCCCAGCGACATCGAAGTCCGGCTCGTGGATGTCGTGAAGAAGTTCGGCGACGTGGCCGCCGTCGACCACATCAACCTGGAGGTTCGCGACGGCGAGTTCTTCTCGCTGCTCGGCCCATCGGGCTGCGGCAAGACGACCACCCTGCGGATGATCGGCGGCTTCGAGGAGCCGACCTCCGGGCTCATCGAGCTCGGCGGCAAGGACGTCACATGGCTGCCGCCCTACCGGCGCAACGTCAACACGGTCTTCCAGAACTACGCCCTGTTCCCGCACCTCACGATCTTCGAGAACGTCGCCTTCGGGCTCCGCCGCAAGAAGGTGAAGGACGCGGAGATCAAGGGTCGCGTGGGCGAGATGCTCGCGCTGGTCGAGCTGGCGGGCTTCGAGAAGCGCAAGCCGACCCAGATCTCGGGCGGCCAGGCCCAGCGCGTGGCGCTGGCGCGGGCGCTCATCAACCGGCCCGGCGTGCTGCTCCTCGACGAGCCGCTCGGCGCGCTCGACCTGAAGCTCCGCAAGCAGATGCAGCTCGAGCTCAAGCGGATCCAGCAGGAGGTCGGGATCACGTTCATCTACGTGACCCACGACCAGGAGGAGGCGATGACGATGTCCGATCGCATCGCCGTCATGAACCGCGGGCGGTACGAGCAGCTGGCCGACCCCGAGACCCTCTACGAGCGGCCGACCACGAGGTTCGTCGCGGGGTTCCTGGGGATCTCAAACCTCCTGCGCGGCATCGTGGTCGAGAAGTCGGACGGGTACGCGGCCGTGCGGCTCGCCGACGACACCGTCGTGCGGATCCCGGCAGCCGCCGTCGACGGCGCGTCGAGCCTCGAGGTGGGCGTGCGACCCGAGAAGATCCGGATGTTCACCGCCGCGGCCGGGGCGCCCGAAGGGCTCAACGCGCTCGCCGGGGTCGTCCGCGACGCGTCGTACGTCGGCGTCAGCACCCAGTACGTGGTCGAGACCCGCAGCGGCGGGAGGATGACCGTCTACGAGCAGAACGTGGAGCGCACCCTCCACGGGTCCCTCTACAAGCCGGGCGACGACGTGGTCGTCGCCTGGGCGCCCGACCACTCGTTCGCCGTCGCCTCGCCCGCCGCGGAGGCGGCGGCCGACGACTGAGCCGCTCGCCGCCGGCCGGCGGCGCATGGAGGACCACATGACCGAGCACGATCCGATCCTCGACCGGAGGGTCTCCCGGCGCGCCGTCCTCCAGGGTGGCGCGCTGGTCGGCGCGGGAGCGTTCCTCGCCGCCTGCGGCACCTCCGGCCAGTCGGCCGCCCCGAGCGCGACGCCCGCGGCCTCGGCCAGCGCCGCCCCCGGCGAGACGCCGGCGGCCGGCCAGCCCACGCCGAGCGACGTCCTCAACTTCGCCAACTGGCCGCTCTACATCGACCAGGACGAGACCACGAAGCAGAGTCCCACGCTCGAGCAGTTCAAGGCGAAGTACGGCACCACGGTCAAGTACGTCGAGGCGATCAACGACAACGACCAGTTCTTCGGGGTCATCCAGGCGTCCCTCGCGAAGGGCCAGGACAGCGGCTGGGACCTCATGGCCCTGACGGACTGGATGGCCGCGCGGTTGGTCCGCCTCGGCTGGGTCGAGACGATCGACACGGCCAACACGCCGAACTTCGTGGCCAACGAGAACGACATCTACAAGGGCCTCGACTGGGATCCCGCCAACAACCTTCGGGCGCCGTGGCAGTCCGGCATGACCGGCCTCGGCTTCGACGAGTCGGTGACCGGCAACCTGACGTCGCTCGACAGCCTGTGGACCGACGACGCGCGATGGAAGGGCCGGGTCTGGATGCTCACCGAGATGCGCGACACCCTCGGTCTCACGCTGCTCAAGATGGGCAGGGACCCCGCGGCCGTGACCGCGCCCGATGCCGAGGCGGCGTTCGCCGAGATCAAGAAGGACGTCGACGCCGGGATCGTCCGCAGCTTCCTCGGCAACGAGTACAAGGAGAGCCTCGTCAAGGGCGACCTGGTGCTCGGGATGGCCTGGTCGGGCGACATTATCCAGGCCCAACTCGAGAAGGCGAGCCTCAAGTTCAACATCCCCGACCAGGGCGGGATGCTCTGGACGGACAACATGCAGATCCCCAAGGGCGCCCAGCACAAGTACACGGCCGAGCTGATGATCGACTGGGTGTACGACCCGGCGATCGCGGCCCAGATCGCGGCCTACGTGCAGTACGTCTCCCCGGTCAAGGGCGCCAAGGAGGAGATCGCCAAGAACAGCGACGCCGCTGTTGCCGCGCTGGCGGACAACCCGCTCATGTTCCCGAGCGACGCGACGCTGGCGAGCCTGCACATCTTCAAGGCCCTCACGGAGGAAGAGGAGAAGTCGTTCAACGACCAGTTCTCCACGGTGCAGGGGAACTAGTCGGTCCGTCCGGGGGTCGCGCCGTCGCGCGGCGGGACGCCTGGCGACCTAGGACGCGACGTCCGCGGGAGAGAGGGAGGACGTGGGAGCCCAGCTCCGCCGATACCGGTTCGCGGTCCCATACCTGCTCCTGGCGCCGGGCCTGCTGTGGCTCGTCGTCTACTACGTGTATCCCTCCGTCCAGATGTTCATCGCGTCCTTCTGGAGCGGCTCGCTGTCCCAGGGCTACACGTTCTCCCTGTCCAACTGGACCAACTACACCGAGGCGCTGAACCGGTACTCCGAGCAGTTCATCCGGTCGATCGTCTTCGCGGGCCTCGCGACGCTCCTCACGTTCCTGATCAGCTTCCCGCTCGCCTACACGATCGCGTTCCGGGGCGGACGCTACAAGAACCTGCTCCTGTTCCTCGTGATCGCCCCGTTCTTCACGAGCTTCCTCCTGCGGGTCATCAGCTGGCGCACGATCCTGGGCGACGACGGGCTGCTGCTGGGCCCGCTGAAGAACATCGGGCTGCTGCCCGAGGACTTCCGGGTCCTCGCGACGCCGCTCGCCGTCATCACCGGCATCGCCTACAACTTCCTGCCGTTCATGACCCTGCCGATCTACGTCAGCCTCGAGAAGATCGACCGGCGCCTCCTGGAGGCCGGGCAGGACCTGTACGCCACCCCGGTGATGACGTTCCGCAGGGTCACCTTCCCGCTGGCGCTGCCGGGCATCTTCGCCGGCACGCTCCTGACGTTCATCCCGGCCATGGGCGACTACGTCAACGCGGAGCTCCTGGGCCAGACGCCCTCGACCCGCATGATCGGCAACGTCATCCAGAGCCGGTTCCTCGTCAACAACGACTACCCGACGGCGTCGGCGCTCTCGTTCATCCTCATGGCCGGCATCCTGGTCGCGGTCGCCGTCTACGCCCGAGTTCTCGGCACCGAAGAGCTCACGAGCGGGGCGGTGTGAGGCCATGAGCGAGACCGCGACCCTCACCCCGGCCCGCGATCGGACTCCGGGCACCCCGCGCCAGCGCGTCACCCGCTGGCTGGGCCGCAACCTGCTGTACCTCTACACGGCGCTCGCGATCGTCTACCTGATGCTCCCGATCGTCATCATGATCGTGTTCAGCTTCAACGATCCGGTCGGGAAGTCCAACTTCACCTGGGTGGCGTTCAGCCTCGACGCCTGGCTCAACCCCTTCGGCGTCCTCGGGCTCGAGGATGCGGTCTTCCTGAGCCTCCGGATCGCCTTCGTCTCGACCCTCGTGGCGACGATCCTGGGGACCCTGATCGGCCTGGCCCTGACCCGCTACACCTTCCGTGGGCGGGGCGCCACGAACCTCTTCATCTTCCTTCCCATGGCGACCCCGGAGATCGTGCTGGGCGCCTCGCTGCTCACGATGTTCGTGTCGATCGGCCAGCCGCGGAACGAGCTGACGATCCTCATCGCCCACATCATGTTCAACATCAGCTTCGTCGTCGTGACGGTCCGGGCGCGCCTCACCGGGTTCCCGCGCCACCTGGAGGAGGCGGCGATGGACCTGGGCGCCACCGAATGGGTCACCTTCTGGAGGGTCACCTTCCCGCTGATCTTTCCCGGGATCATGGCCGCGGCCCTCCTGGCGTTCAGCCTCTCGATCGACGACTTCGTGATCACCAACTTCACGGCCGGCCAGACCGTCACCTTCCCGATGTTCATCTACGGGTCCTACCGCATCGGCGTGCCCGTCCAGGTGAACGTCATCGGGACGATCATCTTCCTGACCGCCGTCGGAGCCGTCGTCCTGAGCACCCTCCTCCAGCGCCGCGACCGCGCGGCCTGAGCCGGCGACGATGGAGGCCACGAGCCCCGGACCGAGGGGGACCGGGCTCCTGCGGATCGGCGCCGCGGCGCGCACGGTCGGCGTCTCCCCGAGCGCCCTGCGACTCTGGGAGCGCCAGGGGCTCGTCACGCCGCAGCGCCCCGGCGGACGCGAACGACGCTACGGGCCGGCGCAGCTGGAGCAGCTGCGCCGGATCCGGCATCTCCGCGCCGTCGAGGGGCTCAACGCCGCGGGGATCCGGCGGGTCCTCCGGTCGGAGACGCCGCGCCCGGGCACGAACCAGCCCGCGACGGCGGACGACACGCCCACGCGGGTCGACGCGCGGGTCGTCGGGAGCCGCCTGCGGGCCCTCCGCGCCGCGGCCGGGCTCTCGCTGCGGGACGTCGCGGCGCGCTCGGGCCTGTCGGCGTCGTTCGTCTCCGGCCTGGAACGGGGCACGACGGGGGCCAGCGTCGCGGCCCTCGTGCGCCTGGCCGGCGTCTTCGACACGACCGTCGCCGCGCTCGTCGGGGTGTCGACCGAGCCGTCTCGTCCCGCATCGGGCCGCATCGTGCGCTTGGGCGAGCGGCGCGCCGTCGAGGCGGGCCGCGGAGTGCGGATCGAAGAGCTGGCGGCCCTCGCCACGCACCTGCAGCCACAGCTGTTCGTCCTCGCCCCGGGCGCCACGTCCGACGGCGCCTACGCCCACGCGGGCGAGGAGTTCATGTACGTCCTGCAGGGCCGGGTTGCCGTCTGGCTCGACGCCCACGAGCATCACGAGCTCGGTCCGGGCGATGCCCTCACCTTCCCTTCGTCGCTCCCCCACCGCTTCGTCGCCCTCGGCGCCGGCGAGACGCGGATCCTGTGGGTCAACACGCCGCCGTCCTTCTGAAGGAGCCTCCCATGGTCGACACGACCACCGCCACGCCCGCCGCCGGGGCCCCGCTCCCCGATCGCTCCGTCGTCCCGGCGGTCTGGAGCCGCGTGACGAACCTCGCGGTCGACCGCGGCGAGGGGAGCTGGCTCGTCACGACCGACGGCGAGCGGTACCTCGACTACAGCTCGGGGATCGGCGTCACGAACACCGGCCACGCCCACCCCCGGGTCGTCGCCGCCGTGCAGGCCCAGGCGGCGAGGCTGCTCCACGGGCAGCAGAACATCGTCTACCACGAGGCCGGGCTGCGCCTCTACGACCGGCTGCGGACCCTGCTCCCCGGCGGGCCCTGGCAGGGGTTCCTCTCGAACTCCGGGGCCGAGGCCGTGGAGGCCGCCGTGAAGCTCGCCCGGGCCGCCACGAAGCGGCCGGTCGTCCTCGTCTTCCGCGGCGGATACCACGGCCGCACGTCCCAGACGATGGCCCTAACCACCGCCAAGAACGTCTACCGCGGCGACTTCGAGCCCCTCCCCGGGTCCGTCTACGCCACGGCCTTCCCCTACTGCTACCGGGCCCCCGGAGGCGCCCACGCTCCCGACGCCGGCTGCACGTGCGACTGGGAGGCGCAGCTCGACCTGACCCTCCACACGCTGACCTATCCGGAGCATGTGGCCGCGATCATCGTGGAGCCCGTGCTCGGCGAGGGCGGCTACGTCGTGCCGCCGCCGGGCTTCGTGCCCCGCCTGCGCGAGATCACCCGGGCCCACGGCATCCTGCTCGTCGCCGACGAGGTCCAGACGGGCATGGGCCGGACCGGCGAGCTCTTCGCCGTGCGCCACTGGGACGTCGAGCCGGACATCCTGGTGTTCGCCAAGGGGATCGCCTCGGGCCTGCCCCTCTCCGGGATCATCGCCCGGCCCGAGCTCTTGGCGGCGTGGCGGCCGGGCGCCCACGGCGGGACCTACGGCGGCAACGTGGTCGCCTGCGCCGCGGCGAACGCCACGCTCGACGTGATCGAGGAGGAGGGTCTCGTGGCGAACGCCCGGGAGCGTGGGGCCCAGCTCCTCGCCGGGCTGCGGGGCATCGCGGCTCGCCACCCGGCCGTGGGCGACGCCCGCGGCCTCGGCTGCATGGCCGCCATGGAGTTCGTGAAGCCGGGCGAAGGCGACGGGCGCGTCCCGGATCCCGAGGTCGCCCGGCGCGTGATCGCCGAGGCCCTGGACCGCAGGCTCATCGTGATGTCGGCTGGTGCCTACGCCAACGTGACCCGGATCATCCCGCCGCTCGTCACGACGGCGGCGGAGGTGGACCTGGCGCTCGGGATCCTCGAGGAGAGCGTCGCGGCTGCGGCGCGCGCGTGACGGCGCACGCGACGGCGGGCGTGACGGAGCGCGCGGCGGAGCGCGTGACGGTGCGCGTGGCGGTGCCCCGGACGGCGCCCGTGACCGCGGGCGCCCCGACCGGGGAGGCCTGATGGCCGCCGGCGCGGTCCCGCTCCCGCCTGACGCAATCAGGGTCCTGCCGGCCACGGCCGAGCGCTGGACCGACGTCGTGACCCTCCTGGGAGGGGCGGACGAGCGCGGCTGCTGGTGCCAGGCGTGGCGCGGCTCCCGGCGCGGCGACGGCGGCCCCCGGGACAACCGGGGGCGGCTGGAAGCCCAGGTCCGCGACGGCTCCGTCGCGCCCGGCGTCGTCGCCTACCTCGACGGCACGCCGGTCGGCTGGTGCGGGCTGGGCCCGCGGGCGGCGATGCCGCGCCTCGTCGGCTCGCGGACCATCCCCACGGTCGACGACGCCCCCGCCTGGTCGATCGGCTGCTTCGTCGTCCGGAGCGGCTACCGGCGCCGGGGCATCGCCCGGGCCCTGCTGCGGGGCGCGGTCGAGTACGCCCGGTCCAGCGGCGCGCCCTGCGTGGAGGCCTACCCGATCGACCCCGCCGGCAGCCGGGTCTCCTCGGCCTTCGGCTTCGTCGGCTTCACCTCGATGTTCGAGGCCGCGGGTTTCCGGCGCGTCGTCCTCACCGACGCCCACAGCGCCGGCCTCCCCCGCTGGCTCGTGCGGCTGGACCTCAGCTGAGGTCGGCGCGCCACTCCCAGTCCCACGCCGGGTAGACCTCGTCGAAGCCGACGCCCTCGTACAGCCGGTTGGGCGCCTCGTCGCTCCCCGTGTCCACGCACGCCTGCACGGCGCCGGCCCGCCGGACCTCCTCAAGGCCCCGGCGCAGGAGCGCCTCCGCGAGGCCGCGGCGCCGGTGGTCCGGGTGGGCACAGACCGGCTCGACGATCGCCAGCCGGTTCGTCGGCTCCAGGGTCACGCCGACGTGCGCGGCGAACGAGCCGTCCGGCGCCTCGGCGACGAGGTGCAGCGCCGCATCGTAATCGGGGGCGAACCGCTCGAAGACCAGGTACTCCGGCGCGTCGTGCCACGTCCGGCCGAAGGCCGCGTTGAGCAGCGCCGCCAGCCGCAGCGCCTCGTCCCGCTCGCCCGGCCGCAGCGAGCGCAGGACGTAGCCCGGCGCCGCGGCCGCCTGCGCCGTCGGCCGCGCCCCGAACCGCTGCCAGCGGGTGACGCCCCAGGCCCCCGTCCGCCGCCAGCCGCGGCCCTCGAGCAGCGCCTGCCGGCGCCGGTCGTACTCCCGCACCGGTGTCACGAGGTGTCGGACACCGGTCGCGTCGGCGATCGACAGGGCCCCCTCCGCCCAGCCGACCATGGCCTCCTCGAGGTGCCGGTGGGCCGGGTGCACCTGCAGCGCGAGCTGGCCCGCGCCGTCGCCGTGGGCGGCTGCCACCAGCGTCCCGGGCGGGTCCTCCCAGGCGCGGCCTTCGCGCTCCCAGCGCGGATCCCACGCCGGGTCCGGCCGGTACCAGCGCCAGCCGTCCCAGCGGCGCACCTCCCACAGGAAGGCCGGGGCCACGATGGGGAGGCCGGCAACGAGGAGCTCGCGGACCCGGCCCCAGTCGCCCTCGCGTAAGGGTCGCCCGGCCTCGCGCTCGCCGTCGAACCCGCGGCCGCGCTCCCGCCTGCCCATCGCCGTCGCTCGGTCGGCCCGCCGCTTGCCCGCGCCGCGCGGGTCAGCCGCGCAGGCGGCCGAGGATCTCCTCGTGGAGGTGGCCGTTGCTGCCGATGAAGCTGGACGCCCAGACGTCGCGCGCGCCCGTGACGTCGGTGACCCGGCCCCCGGCCTCCTCGATGATCACCATCGGGGCGGCAACATCCCAGCTGTGCATGCCGGTCTCGAGCATCGCCTCGGCGGCACCCTCGGCCACGAGGGCATAGCCCCAGAAGTCGCCGAAGCCGCGGTCGCGCCAAGATGCCTCGAGGAGGGCGTCGAAGCCCGGCATCAGGCCCGACCCGACGTTCTCGCGGCGGCTGCCGTAGATGAGCTGGGCGTCCCCGAGGTCGGCGACCTCGCTGGTGCGCAGCCGCCGGCGCATGCCGTCACGGTTCACGGCCCAGGCCCCCATGCCGCGCGCCGCATACCAGCGCTCGCCGAGGGCGGCCGCCGACATGACCCCGATCTGGAGCTCGCCGTCGGCCTCGAGCGCGAGGAGCGTCCCGAACAGGGGGATGCCGCGGATGAAGTTGTGGGTGCCGTCGATGGGATCGATGAACCAGCGGATGCCGGCCGCCGCCTCCTCGTCGCCGTACTCCTCGCCGACGAAGCCGTGCGCCGGGTAGATCGCCCGGATCCGCTCGCGGATCAGGCGCTCGATGGCCCGGTCCGCCTCGGTCACGAACGTGCGGTCCGCCTTGCGGATCGCCGTCATCTCGCGGCGGTACGAGCGGAGCGCGAGGCGGTCGGCTTCGTTGCACATCTCGAGCGCGAGCGAGAGCCAGGCGGTGAGGTCGGCCTCGCTCGCCCGGCGCAGCCCGGCGCTCCAGGCCGCCCCGAACGGAGCCGCGTCGGCCACGATCACGAAGCCTCGGTCGCAGCCGCGTGCGCTCCCACCGCGGCCTGCAGGGCCGCCGGCGCCGGGCGGTGCCACTCCGGCCCATTCGGGACGTGACGCACCAGGAGGTCGGCCGTGCCGGTCATCTTCAGCTGGTCGAAGAGGAAGGCCAGCTTCGCCGCCTGGCTGGCCAGGATCTCGCCCTTGGTGGCGAGGCTCCAGGTCCGGCGCTTGAACGGCCCGATCGCCTTCTTGCGGGTGGTGTAGAGGAACTGGCTGTCCGTCTGGCCGGGCTTGCGCTCGTCGGCGGCGTTCTCGACGAGCCACGCCTCGATCTCGGCGCGCAGGTCGGCCGGGAAGGCCGGGTGGTCGTAGACCGCGTTCTGGAAGCCGGTCGCCAGGTGGATCTCGGCGGCCTCGACCGTCGGGAACAGGTGGAACAGGCTGTCGGGCAGGGTGCTCGCGCCGTGCTGCACGGCCCCGGCGATGCCGTATTCCGCCCGGCCCACCTCGCCGAGGTCCCGCAGGACGTTGAAGTCGAGCTTCACCTCGGCGACGCCGCCGTCGGGCAGCGGCACGCCGCCATGGCTCGTGCCGGTCTGGACGCTGACCTTGCTCACGCCGATCGCGCCCGGCTTCCGGGCGTCGAGCTCGCGGCGGAAGCCGTCGAGGTAGGCGCGCAGGTCCTCCACCGTCGAGTTCGTCTTGCCGACCTCGCCGATCTCGCCGCCGACGGAGATCGTGACGCCCTCGGGCTCGAGGTCGCGGATGAGCGCGGCGATCTCGGCGGCGACCGTGTAGTTGACCCGCTGCTCGAGGTCGACCGTCGGCTGCGAGAGGTCGACGAGCGTCGAGCTGTCGATGTCGATGTTGAGGTAGCCGGCGGCCACTGCGTCGCGGCAGGCCCTGCGGATCTCCTCGGTCATCTTCTCGGGGTCGGCCGCGAACTTCTTGGCGTTGAACTGGTAGTGGTCGCCCTGGATGAAGACCGGGCCGACCCAGCCCGCCGCGATCGCGCCGGCGAGGACGTTCGGCGCGTACTCGAAGACGCGCTGCCAGGTGTACGTCTGCTCCGAGCGGGCGAGCTCGAGGATGACCGGCCCGACCGCCTTCGCCTTCGCGGTCTCGAACACCTTCCTCGCCGTGTCGAAGGTGTCCATCCGGATGTTGATGGCCGGGACCGTGAAGCCGCCCACCTCGCCGCGCGCACGGGCCGCGTAGAGCTCGTGGATGCTGGCCGAGCGGGCGCCGAGGGCCTGGCTGGCCTCCCAGATGATCCAGCGGGCGGCCTCGACGGTGGCCTCGTCCTCCGAGAAGGTCTGGGTCCAGGCGAGGTCCTCGATCGTGCGTGCCCGGAACGCCGCCTCGTCGGTCACGGCGACCCGGTCGCCCTGAATGCGGGCGGTGCCGTCGAGGAGCGCGAGCAGCTCGGGGATGGAGGCGGCGACGGTGGGCATGGGAGCGGGTCTCCTGTCGGGAGCGCGCGACGTGATCCGGCCGCGCGCGCTGGGTGACGGCGTGTCTCGTGCCGCGCCCGACCGACAGCTGAGCGCCGGGAGCGGCAACCCGCCCATGGTACGACGCCCTCAGCCGGGTCGCGCGTCCACGCCCGGCTCCGGCTCGGGCGAGGCGGCGGGCATCTCCCCCGCGCCATCCCGGAGGCGATACCGCCCGCGCTCGACGCGCTCGAACCAGCCGTAGGCGTTGCGGGCGAGGATCCGGCCGGCGTTTGGCGCCGCGGCCCGTGCGCGGAGTTGCGCGACCGTCGCGGTCTCGGTGCCGAGGGCGGCCGCGATTCGCATCGCCTCCTGACGGTACGCCGTCATGATCGGGACGCGCGTCGCACCTCCCGGGGTGGGGTCGCCGCGCCGTCGGGTGTGCTCGGCCAGCAGCCGCGCCGCCCGTCGCCGGTCGCGAGGCGGTCGGTAGGGGCCCGGCTCGACGGCGACCTCGACCGCGCGTCGAGGCCCGTGGACCACGAGAAGCCCCAGCCCCAGGCGTCGACACAGGGGCCGGATCCCTCGCCGCCGGACCGCGTCGGCGGGGACCGCCAGGTAGACGGCCTCCGAGACCCGGAGCCGGTCGACCGCCTGCAGGACGAGCCCGAGCGTGAACCGGAGCTTCAGCTCCACGATCACCGGCGGCTCGGCGCCACGCACGGCAACGACGTCGCAGCCGCCGACCTCGCCCTTGACCTCGAACCCCTCGCCCTCGAGGAACGCCTTGACCGGCGGGTAGAGGTCGACCTCTCGGCGGGCTGGCCGAGGACGGCCGGGGACGGCAGGCCGTGCACGGCCGGCTGAAACGTCGCGCTGCGGGCGCCCGGCGCGCGGCCCGCTCGCCCCCGTCACGCGACGCCGGCCTCCCGCGAGAACGCCCCGACGATCGCGTCGAGCTCCCCCGCCAGGCCGTCTGGCAGCGGCGGCGGCTCGTGGCTCGCGAGCAGGGAGCGGGCGCGCGCTCGTGCGCGCTCCCGCGGCTCGGGCCGGCCGGCGGCCTCCCACTCCTCCCACGTGCCCCGGTCGAACATGCGCGGCTGCCAGATGGCGCGCATGTGGTCGATCGTGTGATCCTCGGCCAGGAAGTTGCCGCCCGGACCGACCTGGCCGATGACGTCCACCGCGAGCTGCTCGTCGTCCACGGCGATCCCCGCGCCCAGGTGCCTGACCAGGCCGAAGATCTCGGCGTCGAGGACCATCTCCTCGAGCGCGAACACGCGGGCCGCGTACAGGAGGCCCGCCCCCGACAGCATGTCGGCGCCGGCGAGGAGGCTGGCCATCCCCGACAGGCCGTTCTCGAGGCCGGCCTGCCAGTCGGGGCTCTTGGCGCCCGGGGCGAACGTGCCGATGCTCGACGGGACGCGGTAGTGGCGGGCGAGCTGGGCGAAGGCAGCCTGGTAGAGCAGGTCCTCGGGGCCGCCACAGGTCGTGAGGCCCGTGCGAAGGTCCATCGTCGTCGAGCAGGCGCCGTAGAAGGTGGGCGCGCCGGGGACGAGGAGCTCCACGATGGACATCCCCGCCAGGACCTCGGCGTTGCTCTGGGCCAGGACGCCGGCCGGCGTCGCGGGCGCCGTCGCGCAGCCGATCGCCATGACGACGAAGCCGGCGGGCACCCCGGCCTCCGCGTACACGAGGGCAGCCTCGAGGGCGTCGCCGTCGAACGTGAGCGGGCTCAGGCTGACCTGGAACGAGGAGAGCACAGGCCGCGCGCGGAGCGCGTCGGCGCCGCCGGCGACCGCGCGGGCCATCTCGATCGCGCCGCGCGCGGCGAGCGGCGTCGTCGCGGTCATGAGCTGGACGTGCTTGCCGCTGTTCGCCAGCTGCGTCCGCAGCTCGTGGAGCGGCCGCACGGGGACCGGCCGGTCGCCGGCCTCCACGCCCTGCCAGAGGAACGCGATCTCCGGGAGCGCATCAGCGAGGCGCGTCACCGCGGCCAGGTCCGCCTCGGTGGACGAGCGCCGGACGCCGGTCTCCGGGTCCAGGATCTCGGCTGCGCTGCCGTCGACCGACAGGTAGCCGTGGGCGCCGTCGAGCGGCAGGTCCCAGGCCGACACCCGCGCCGCGAGCGTGTAGGAGCGCGGCGCGGCCGCGAGAGCCGCATCGACGAGCACGGCGGGCAGGCGGACCCGGTCGCCGGCCACGCGCGCCCCGGCCGCGGCGAGACGCTCGCGGATCGGCGCCGACCCGACGACGACGCCCGTCTCGTCGAGGATCCGCAGGCTGGCGCGGTGCAGGCGTTCCAGGCCGTCGGGCGAGAGCGGCCGGAGGATCGGGTCGCGGGTCGGCAGCGCCCGGACGGGCGAGGCGGAGTCGGGCATCGGGTGCCTCCGGGGGATTCGGGCGGACGGGCCGGGCGGGCGCCGGGCGCCTCGGCGAGCCTAGCCCACCGGCGCCCCGCCGCGCGGCCCGGGAGCGCGGGGCGGACCCGTCACTCCCCCGCCCCGGGCCCGTCGAGCTCGTTGCGCCGCGCGGCGTCCTCCAGGGCGTCGCCGCCAAGCTCGTTGCGGGCGACGAGGTCCGCAAGGATGCGTGCTCGGCGCTCCCGCTCCGCCTCGAAGTCACCGGCGCGCATCCGGCAGCGATCGGCCAGGTCGGGCCCGATCCCCCAGGCGAAGTCCTCCCAGCGATCGCCGCGTGGCTCCCACGTCGCGAGAACGGCCGGGCGCTGGCGACGCTCGTGGCCGCCGGCGTCGCGGACCAGCGGCCGGAGGTAGTGCGCGGACGTGAGGCGCGACTCGCCCGAAACCTCGAGCCGACGCTCCACGACCAGCACGGCCCCGAGGAACGACGCCTCGTCGTCGGTCAGCCCCTGGCGCGCCAGGATGCCGAGCACGCCCGCCATGTCCGGGGCGTCGACGAGCGCCGCGAGCCCGCTCCGGGCGGTCGTCGAGGCGAGCGCCGCGCGCAGGATGCCCGGCGGCGTGGCCGGCGTCAGCGTCCCGGCGACGCGGACCATGCGGCCGGAGCCGCGCGGTGCGACGGCATCCGGACGTCGGTCGGGCGGGAGCGCCGCGACCAGCGCGTCGAGGAGTGCCGCGCCCGCCGCGCCGGCGTCCCCGGCCACGAGGACCGGGACACCGCGCTCCGCGAAGAGCCAGGCGAGCCCGGCCAGCGACGGGTCCAGCAGCCGCGCGACGACGAGGGCGGGAAGGGTTGGGGACGGCGCGGTCGGCGACACGGTGGCCGAGCGTACGCGGGCGCCCGGGACCCGTCAAACGGGCGCGGGGGCACGACGCATCGCCCTCACATGGATGCGGCCGCCGGTCCTGGCACCGGCACCGGGCCGCCGGCGGGACTTCCCGCGCCACCGCCGATAGGCGATACTGCGATCCGTCAGGGGGACGGCCCCGCGAGGGAGGTGCGGCTCATGATCCAGCGGCTCATCGGCGTCTCGATCGGCGCCCTCATCACGTTCCTCATCCTGTGGTTCAGCGACTTCACGAACCAGACGGACCTCATCCCCTGGTACTTCGCCGCCGCCGTGATCGGGGCAATCGCGAGCTTCTTCTGGCCGGTGGTGGCCGGCATCTGGCTCGGCCGGCGCGCGAGGGCGCGGCGCGACGACCAGATCCAGAAGGAGGTCGACCGCCAGATGGCGCAGAAGTCCGGGCAGGGCTGACGGCCCCACGCGACACGGAGACCGGCGATCCACCCGCGCCGCGGGCCTGACGGAGGAGGGCGCGCTCGTGGAGATCCGGCCGACCACGGCCGCTGCGGCACCCGCGCAGCGGGCCTGAGGGAGGCGGCGCGGGCTGATGGAGATCCGGCCGGCAACCGCCGACCTGTGGCCGCTGATCGAGGACCTCTTCGCCCGGCGCGGCGGGCCCGACACGCGGTTCTGCTGGTGCGCCTGGTGGAGGTTGCGCGCGAAGGACTTCGCGGCGAGCGCGCCGTCCGCCAACCGGGAGCGCCTGCGAACGCTCGTCGAGGCCGGGCCACCGCCGGGGCTCGTGGCGCTCGAGGACGGCCGAGCCGTCGGCTGGGTCGGGATCGCGCCGCGGCCCGAGTTCGAGCGGATCGAGCGCTCGCGGGTGATCCCGCGCGTCCCCGGCCCGACCCCCTGGGCCGTCGTCTGCTTCGTCGTCTCGGACGAGGCCCGCGGGCGCGGCGTGGCCAGCGCACTGCTGGCGGCCGCCGTCGCCCACGCCGGCGCTGCCGGCGCGCCGGCCCTCGAGGGTTACCCGATCGATCCCTCCGGCGCGCCCGGCGGCCGCGTCCGCGACACGGGCGCGTACACCGGCACGCGTCACATGTTCGAGTCGGCCGGCTTCGAGGCCGCGGCGCCGACCTCCTCGCACAGCAGCGGCGCCCCGCGCGTGGTCATGCGCCGGGAGCTGGGCTGATCCGCGGGGAGGGACCGCCCCGGGCCGCGTTCTCGTTCAGCTCAGCACCCAGAGCCTTGACGTCACCGACGGGCTGAGGAACGGTACGCCCGGACGCGTGGACACCCAGAATATGGGGGTTGACAAGGGCTCCAGCGTCGGAGTACCGTCCCACCCGGCGCGGCAGTCCCGCGTCCACGACAGAGAGGCGTGAGCCACCGAATGAGCGACCGGATCTACCTCATGAGCGCCCGGGAGCGGTCCTGCACCGCCCCTGTCGGCGCGCTCTGCGGGCGATCTGTGCCCAGCTCGGCCTAGTCACGCGGCGGTAGCGCCGCCAGGCAAGGACCGGAGCCGCGGGCCAGATCAGGGCCCAGCGGCTTTTTCATTGCCCCGCGCACGGCGGGGCGGCGACCCGGAGCCGCGGGCCCTCGACGCAGACCAGACGTCGGGCCTGCGGCTCTTCTCGTCTCCGGACGATCGAAGGCCGCGAGGGGGGCCCATCTCCACCGGGATCGCCGACCACCGAGACCCAGGAGACACCGTGAGCATCCTCACCGAACCGAAGATCGCGCTCCGGCGGCCCGTCTCGGCGCACGACGAGATGAACGCCCCGGTCCCGGTCGAGATCGCCGAGCCCGCGCCCGCGCGGCCGGTCGGGCCTCCCGCCCTGTTCCTCGAGCACGTCTCCAAGACGTTCGTCGTGGGCCGGAAGAAGAAGCCCGTGGCGGCCGTCGACGACGTCTCGCTGAGCGTCCAGCGCGGCGAGATCTACGGGATCCTCGGCGCGAACGGGAGCGGCAAGAGCACCCTGATCCGCCTCGTGTCCACCCTCCTGACCCTCGACAAGGGTCGCGCGGAGATCTTCGGGCACGACGTGGAGCGGGACGAGATGGCGGTCAAGCGGCTCATCAACCGGGTGAGCGTCGACGCCGCCTTCTTCAAGAAGCTCTCGCCGTACGAGAACCTGGCCTTCGCCGCCCGCCTCTACGGCCTTCACGCCGGCGAGGCCCGGGCAGAGGCGGTCCGGATCCTCGCCCGGCTCGGCATCTCCGAGAAGCGGATGGGCAGCCCGATCGAGCAGATGAGCCGTGGCATGCAGCAGAAGGTCGCCATCGCGCGGGCCCTGCTGACGTCGCCGACGCTCCTGCTGCTCGACGAGCCGACGACGGGGCTCGACCCCCGCTCGAAGCTCGACGTCCAGACCTTCATCGAGGACGTCCGGACCGCGCACGACGCGACGATCCTGCTGACGACGCACGACATGGCCGAGGCCGACCGGCTCTGTGACCGGATCGCGATCCTCGACCAGGGACGCCTCGTCGTGGAGGACACCCCGGCCGGCCTCAAGGCCCGGGTCGCCCGCGAGACGGGCCTCCCGGCGACCCTCGACAACGTGTTCCTGACCTACACCGGCCGCTCCCTCGACGAGGACCTCGAGGAAGCGGCCCCGGAGGACGACGAATGACCCGGCTCGACTCGCACGCACCCGCCGGCCGCGCCCGGCCCCGACCACGCCATCGCCCACCCCCCGAAGGGAGGTGCTCGCCGTGAACAACCAGACCCGCGCCATCGACACGATCCATGCCGACCGCGCCGCCCGGTTCGCCGCCGAGGCCCAGCGCGATCGCATCGCCGATGAGATCCGCAGCGCCCGCCGCGCCGACCAGGCCGACGAGCGGCGGATCCGCCGGGCGATCGGCCGCTCGATCGTCCGCCTGGGCGCCCGCATCGCCGCCGACCCGGCGGTCGACCGCTGCGTCCTGGCGGCCGGTCGCGGGAGCGGCGGACGTCCGGCGACGAGCCTTGACGGAGTGACCCTGCGATGACCACCCTGCAGCGTCCGATGGGCGCCGCGGCGCGCGAGCTTGGCGCGTCCGTGGCGTTCATCGAACGCAACTTCAACCTCAGCCGCCGCTACTGGGGCTGGGAGCTCGCGTTCCTCGTGTACGCGATCGCGGGAGCCCTCGCGATCTCGTTCATCGGGGCCGAGCAGGCCGACGAGCGGCTCACCTTCAGCCTCGTGATCGGGGCGATCTTCTGGAACTACCTCTCGACCGTCTTCAGCTTCATCGCGGAGACGATCAGCTGGGAGCGCTGGGAGGGCACCCTCGAGTACACGATGATGGCCCCGGTCCGGCGCGCCTCGCAGCTGCTGGGCTCGACGGCCTACGCGATCATCTACGGGCTGATCCACACGACGGTCGTCCTCGTCGTCCTGACGCTCTTCTTCGAGCTCGACCTCTCGCAGGCCAACTTCGTGACGGCCGCGGGGATCATGGTCATCGGCTCGTTCTCGGTCGTCGGGATCGGCGTCATGGCGGCGGTCCTCCCGCTCCTGTACGTGGAGCGCGGGGCGCAGATGACGTTCGTCATCCAGTCCTGCCTCCTCGTGGTCAGCGGCGTCTACTACTCGGTCGAGGTCCTGCCGGGGTGGATGCAGGTCCTGGCGAAGCTCTCGCCGGCGACCTACATCCTCGACGGCGTTCGCGCCGGCCTCCTCGACGGGGCGACCCTGGCGGACGTCTGGTACGACATCTGGCCGCTCGCGATCATGGGCGTCGTCCTGATCCCGTCCGGCCTCTGGCTCTTCGGGCGCGCCGAGCGGTACGCGAAGCGCACCGGCAAGCTCAAGCGAGTCGGGTGATGACGACGAAGCCGCCCGCGGCCCAGGCGACGCCACCCGCCGCGCGGGTCGGGGCCACCACGACCGCCGTACCCGGGCTCCTCCTCCGGCCGGCCCACTGGCCGGAGGAGGCCGGGATCCTCATCGACGTCAACAACGCCTGGCGGCTCGCGGCCGGCAGCCTGGCCCTGATGACCGTCGAAGGCATCCGCGCCTACTACGACCACCTCGAGAACTGCGAGCTTGCCGACGACCTGCGGATCGGCGAGGTCGACGGCCGCCCCGTGGCCTACGTCCGCGTCGAGTGGCGCGACGAGAACCGCGGCGACCGCGTCTTCGGCTCCGCGCTCTTCCGGACGCCGGACGCCCCGGCCGGGACGTTCGCCGCCATCCTCGACTGGTCGCTGGCCCGGCACCGGGCCAACGCGACGCGCCTGCCGCCCGGCGACCGACGGGCCGTCGTCGGCACCAGCACCTCCGGCGACGACGCGGAAGGGGCCGCCCTCCTCGAGGCGCGCGGCTTCGCTCCCGTGCGGTACGGCTTCGAGATGCGCCGGCCGACGCTCGACGACATCCCCGACCTGCCCCTGCCGGACGGCGTCGAGGTCCGCCCGGTCGAGCCGGGCCACCTTCGCGCGATCTTCGAGGCCGAGGTCGACGCCTTCGCCGGCCACTGGGGCGCCGGCGCGGACGACGGCTCGGACGCCCGCTGGCGGGAGTTCCAGGTGGATCCGTTCAACCGCGACACGACGCTCTGGCAGGTCGCCTGGGCCGGCGACCAGATCGTGGGGGCCGTCCGACCCTTCGTCAACGAGGAGGAGAACGCCCGGTACGGCGCCCGGCGCGGCTGGTGCGAGAACATCTCCACGCGCGCCGCGTGGCGCGGGCGGGGCGTTGCCTCGGGGCTGATCTGCCGGGCCCTGCGCGCCCTCAGCGAGCGCGGAATGACCGAGGCCGCGCTGGGCGTGGACGCCCAGAACGAGACGGGCGCGCTGCGGCTCTACCAGAAGATGGGGTTCCGCGAGGTCTTCCGCGAGGTGGACTGGCGGCGCCCGCTCGACGACGAGCCCGGGGCGGCACGGTGAGCGCCGCGGGACCTCCGGCGGGGCTTGCCGGACCGGCTGGGCGCACCGGACGGGCGGGGCCGGCGGGGCTCGCCGGCCTGGGCTGGGACGCCGGCTGGCAGGCCGCGTTCGGGCCGATGGCCGGCGGCCTCGTCCCGGCGCGGGTCGTCGGCGCGCACCGGGGCACCTGGGAGGTTGCGCTCGGCGGGCCGGGCGGGCCCCTCGAGGCCCGGGCCACCGGACGCCTGCGCCACGAGGCGGGGCCGGCCGAGCTCCCGGTGGTCGGCGACTGGGTCGCGGTCGACGCCCGCCCCGAGGAGGGCGCGGCGTCGGTCCACGTCGTGCTCCCGCGGCGCACGCAGCTGCGACGCCGGGCCCCGGCCGACTACGGCGCGCCGTTCCAGGTGCTGGCGGCAAACGTCGACGTGGTGCTCGTCGCGACCTCGCTCAACCGCGATCTCAACCCGCGCCGGGTCGAGCGCTTCCTCGCGACCGCCTGGGAGTCCGGCGCCCGGCCGGTCGTCGTCCTCACCAAGGTCGACCTGGCCCACGATCCGGTGGAGGTTGCCGTTGCCGAGGCCCAGCTCGAAGAGGTCGCCGTCGGCGTGCCGGTCATCGCCACGAGCGCGCTCAGCGGCACCGGGCTCGACGCCGTCCGCGCCTTCCTGAGCGCCGGCCGGACCGTGGCACTCGTCGGCTCGTCGGGCGTCGGGAAGAGCACCCTCGCCAACGTGCTGCTGGGCGAGGATCGGCTCCTGGTCCGGGAGATCCGGGACGACGACGCCCGCGGCCGGCACACCACGGTGGGGCGCCAGCTCGTCGCGCTGCCGGGCGGCCAGGGGCTGCTCCTCGACACGCCGGGGCTCCGGGAGCTCGGGCTGTGGGACGACGGGACCGGGCTCGACCTCGCTTTCGCGGACGTCGCGACGGCCGCCGAATCGTGCCGCTTCTCGGACTGCCGGCACGCGTCGGAGCCGGGCTGCGCGGTCCGGGCCGCGCTTGCCGACGGAACGCTGCATGCCGACCGCTTCGAGGGCTGGCGCAAGCTCGAGCGCGAGGAGCGCCACCGCGCGCTCGAGATGGACGCGGTCGCCCGCCGTGCCGAGCAGCGGCGCTGGGCGGCGATCGGCAAGGCGGGCGCCGCGCGCTCGAGGGCGAAGCGCGGGGAGTGGGGCCGGTAGGTCCGGCCGGGCCCTGGACGCGGCGTCCTCGGTGGTCCGGCTCAGTCGTCCCCGGCCCGCTTGAAGTAGCGCGCCAGCACGTAGTTGGTCGTCTTCTTCGCGATCACCGCTCCGTCCCGGACAGACGAGCGGTAGTGGATGCCGCCCCAGATCCGCCCGTTGGACACGTCGTCCCGCAGCTCCTTGACCGTGGAGAAGTGGCGGTCGCCCAGGCCGGTGAGGCTGGGGACCGTGAAGTCGATCTGCTTCGTTCCGACGAACCTGGAGATCACCAGGCCTCCCGCCGGCGTGATGCAGGAATGGGCGCTCGGGTACTCGGGATGGTTGGGCGTGGCCGCCAGCAGGGGCGACCAGGAAGCGTCGCCGACGGTGGCGGGGTTGCCGTCGGTGTCGCCGGCTCGGACGGCGGTGATCGGCCGCCAGAAGGCGAAGTGGTACTTCGCGTCGAAGCAGGCGATCAGGGCGTCGGCGTAGACCACCGAGACCATGGCGTTGAACCGCGACGCCTGGACCACGTCGAGGTGGTGGTCGAGGATGAAGCGGCGGAACGAGCCGCGTGCCTGCTGGACCGGCGGTTCCGCCCAGAAGCGGGCCGCCACCGTCTGCGCGGCCGTGCGCGTCGTGCTCGTGCTCGAGCCGACGTCCTTGACCTCGTTGAAGTCGTGGGCCCAGCGCTTGCTGCCGAGCGCGGGCGGGCCGTCGGGCCGGAACTGGTCGGCGGACTTGAGGGCGAAGGGACGCATATGCCCGACGTACGTGCCGATGGGCGGCGTCGACGCCGTCGGGAGCCAGGCCCCCGGGATCGGCGGGTTCGGCGGCGTGTAGACGTACGCGGCCCTGAAGCCGTCGTTCGCTCGCTGGGCGATCAGCGCGGCTGCAACCTTCTCCCCCACCGCGACGCCGTCCGCCCTGGCCTGCCCGGCCGGGATGGATGCCAGGGAGGTGACGTACGCGGGGTCGAGGATCCCCGCTGCCTGCGCCGGCAGGTAGTGGACGAGGATCGCGTGGGCCGCGGCCGCGACGGCAGCCTCGGCCGAGGCGCCCCTGGGCGCGTCGGCGCGAACGGCGAACGGCCGGTAGTCCCCGTGGATGGCCATCACCGCGTCGTACTCGGCGATGGCGACATAGGCGAAGATGATGTGGCCGTCGGGGGGCGTGAGGGCTGCGGCCGTGAAGGCCGCGCTGCCGGTCGCGTCCCAGGCGGCGATAAACGTGTCGGGGCCGAGAGCTGGCCCGTTGGAGCCGTGCTCCCCACCGTCGTGCGCCGCGACGGGCGCGG
This sequence comes from uncultured Chloroflexia bacterium, assembly GCA_963831745.1. Taxonomy (GTDB): domain Bacteria; phylum Chloroflexota; class Limnocylindria; order Limnocylindrales; family CSP1-4; genus CTSoil-043. The sequence continues at coordinate 568,362 of CAWHRD010000006.1, forward strand.
CCGAGACGAGCAGCAGGGCCCCGATCACCCCCGCCGCGACGAGCCGCCGTGGCAACCGGGATCGCGCGCGGAGCGCGCCGAACCACGCGTGTGTGGCGTGCATGCTGGGTCCCCCTCCCACGACCCGCAGCTGCGCCCCACGATGCGTGATGCGGTCTCGTGCGCCGGTCGGACGGCGACCGTCGCGCTGGTCGGCGACCGGACGCACTCACCGGAGCGGGGACGCTCCCCGGTCGTCGATGCCACATTGTCCCGCACGCGTCAAACCGCCCGACGTGGAGGCCGCCCGGCCGATCACCCGGCGACGGCCGACGTGCATGCGCGGAGCCGCGAGGCGCGGGGCCCCGGGCGGTCAGCCCGGCAGGCGGCCCTCGCGGGCGACCAGCTCGAGCCAGGGGCGCTCGGCGCCGATCGTCGTGGCGCGTCCGTGGCCGGGCAGGACGCGGAGGGCGTCGGGGAGGGTCGCCATGCGGCGCAGCGACTCGACCATGGCGTCCGGGTCGCCGCCGGGTAGGTCCACCCTCCCCCACCCGCCCGGGAACAGCGTGTCCCCCGAGAAGACCACTCCAGCCTCGCGGGAGACGAGGCAGACCGAGCCCTCGGTGTGGCCGGGGGTGTGGAGGATGTCGAGGCGGACGTCGCCGAAGCGGATGACGCCTCCTTCAGCAAGCTCGAGGGCGGGAACGCAGGCCGGGATCGGGAACGGCGCGAAGAGCGGCTGTGGGTCGATGAGACGGTGCCAGTCGGCCGGGTGGGCCGCGATCTCGGCGCCGCGGGAGGGATCGGGCCGGCGCTCGCGGCCGGATGAGACAACGACGACAAGGCCGTGCTCGGCCGCGTGGACCGCGAGCGGATCGCGGGCGGGCTCTCCGGCCGTCGACGCGCGCGTGGCCCCGCAGGACTCCGCATCCTTCGACCAGGCCTGGAGCGCGGCGTTCTCCCCCGTGTGGTCCCAGTGGCCGTGGGTCGAGACGATCAGGAGGAGCCGCCAGCCACGCGCCGCCAGCTCGCCGGTGATCCAGGGCAGACCCGGGATCGCGGTGTCGACGACGATCGCCTCGCGGGTCCGAGGGTCGGCGACGAGGTGGACGTTGGTCTGCAGCGGGCCGATGACCCCGCTCACGAGCTCCATGCCGGGAGTGTCGCACGCGGCCGCTCCCGGTGGGTCCGGCCGGGACGGCTCCGCGGCAAGCGGCACGCCGCGGTCAGCGCGGGTCCCACCAGACGATGCCGGTCGTCATCGGGGCGTCGGACCCCGGACCGACGCTCCCGTCCGGGTGCACGACGATCCGTCGCTCAAGCTCGCGGGCGAGGACGGCGTCCTTCGCGCTGCCGGGCTCCACGAACAGCTGGTTGCGGAGCCAGGCGATCAGCTCGTCGCGGGACGGGAAGCCGCGGGAGCGGCGCGGGACGCGAGCCTCCACGGGAGTCCTTCCACGGGCCCGGAGGAGGTCGAGGAAGTCGTCGAGGGCCGGGAGCTCCGCCCGTGCCTCGCCGTGGACCGGCGGCCAGAAGGGGTGCGCCGGGCGCGACGGCTGGCCGTCGGCCAGGATCGCGACGCAGAGGCGCCCGGCGGCTGCCTCCATCGCATCGAGGAACGGCCCGATCCCCTCGACGTCGTAGCCGAGGTTGGCGATCAGCGCGGCGTCGACCGCGGGAGCCGGCCCGGTCGCCGGATCGACCGGCCAGCGGCCCTCGATCGCCGTGACGTTGGCGATCCCGTGCTCGGCGGCCTGCTCGCGCAGGGCGGCCAGCATCCCCGGCGACGGGTCGACGGCGATCACCCGCTGCACGCGCAGCGCCAGGGGCAGGGCGTACCGGCCGGCGCCGGCGCCGATGTCGAGCCACGTGTCGCCCGGGCGGGCCAGCGGCAGGAGGTGCTCCAGCACCTCGTCGTCGGTGCGCCTCGGATCGGCGATGAAGACGCGGCTCACGGGCCCGTAGAAATCGCCGCCCTCCGGGGTCTCGCGGACGCGGGCGGTCTGCGCGTGGTGGGCCCGCACCCTGGCGCCCCATGCCGCCTCAGCGGCAGCGCGGTCGACGATCGGATCGACGGTGTTCACGGGCGGCTCCCTTCGGGCGTGGCGAGGGCGACGAGGTCGGCGGGCGTGTCGACGTCGGGGTTGGATCCCCCGACGGGTACCCGCACGACTCGCGCTGGATTGGCCGCCAGGAGCGGCCCCACGCCCCGGTCGCCCTCGAGGGCCACGGCCGGCGGCCACGCGGGCCGCAGCAGGAGCACCGGGTTGGGCGCCCCGTCGCGGGCGTAGGCGGGCGCGACGGCGAGCGTGCCCGCAGCTGCGGTCGCGGCGGCTCCGAGCAGGGCCTCGATCACGTCCGGGCGCACCCTCGGCTGGTCGCCGAGGAGGACGAGCACCCCGGCCGGCGCCGGCTCGGCGGTCGCGACGACGAGGCCGAGACGGAGCGACGAGGCCAGGCCGCGCTCCGGGGCGCCGTTGACGGCGAGGAGCACCCCGTCGAGGGCGGCCGGGTCGCGCGCGAGGAGCGCCGCCCGGACGGCGACCGCGTCGCGCCCGAGGACCAGCACGATCCGGGCGAGCCCGGCCGCCCGCGCCGCAACCAGCACGTGACCGATGAGCGGACGACCGTCGAGGAGCGCCCGGACCTTGCCGCCGCCGAAGCGGACGCCGGCGCCCGCCGCGAGGATCAGGCCGGCGGTGGCCGTCATCCTGGTCCCGTTCCCCGGTCGCTGCCGGCTGGCGCGGCGGGCGCGGCGGGCGTCATCCGGCCCCCGCGCCCCGGTCGTCGCCGGCGTCGACGCCGCGCAGGACATCGAGGATCGCGTCGACGGCGCGATCGCCGTCCTCCGGGGTCGTCGCCCAGTTCGAGACCGAGATGCGCATCGCCAGCCGGCCATCCCAGGTGGTCCCACCGGCCCACGCCGTCCCCTCATCCTGGACGTGCCGGATGACCGCGCGGGTCGTCTCGTCGGAATCCCCGAAGCGCACAAGGACCTGGTTGAGGACAACCTCGTTGAGGATGTCCACGCGCTCCGAGCGGGCCAGCCGATCGGCCATCCGCCGTGCCACGGCGCAATTCGACTCGACCAGGGCCGCCACGCCCTGCCGCCCGAGCGAGCGGAGCGCGGCGTAGACCACCAGGCCGCGCCCGCGCCGGCTCATCTCCGGGACATAGTCGAAGGGATCGCGCTCGTCGCCCGGAGCTGGGGGCAGATACGCCGCGCTGACACCCATGGCGGCTCGATGGGCTGCGGCGTCGCGGACGAAGACGACGCCGGTGTCGTACGGGACGTTGAGCCACTTGTGGGCATCGGTGGCCCAGGAGTCGGCGCGCTCGATTCCGCCTGCGAGGTGGCGCAGCTCCGGCGACGCGGCGGCCCACAGCCCGAACGCGCCGTCCACGTGGAGCCACGCCCCCGGGCGCTCGCGGACGGCGTCCGCCATCTCGTCCAGCGGATCGAAGGCCCCCGTGTTCACCTCGCCGGCCTGGGCGGCGACGATGGTGGGCCCCGGCGGCAGCGCGGCGAGCGTGCGCCGCAGCTCACCGGCGCGCATGGCACCCTCGCCGTCGACGGCGACGCGGCGCGCTCTCCGCCGCCCGAACCCGGCCAGCCGCAGGGCGACGACCATCGAGGCGTGGACGTGCTCCCCGACGACGACCTGCACCGGCGGGGCGCCGATGAGGCCGTCCTCCTCCACGTCCCAGCCGGCGGCCCGGAGGACGGCATGGCGCGCCGCGGCGAGCGCCGTGAAGTTGGCCATCGTCGCCCCGGTCGTGAAGCCGACCGACGTCGTCGGCGGCAGCCCGAGCAGCTCGACGAGCCAGGCGGCGGCCACCTCCTCGACGACCGACGCGGCGGGCGAGGAGAGATAGGCGAAGACGTTCTGGTCCCAGGTCGAGACGAGCCAGTCGGCGGCCAGCGCGGCCGGCACGGAGCCGCCCACGACGAACCCGAAGTAGCGCGGCGAGCTCATCGCCACGAGGCCGTCGTCGACGTTCGCCACGAGCCGGTCCACGACGCCCGCGGGATCCTCGCCGCCCTCGCGGAGCGGGCCGCCCAGGCGGGCCCGGAGCTCGTCCGCCGTCAGGCCCGGCCGGGCGCCCACGCGGCGGTCGCCGAGGCCCGCCCGGTAGGCGATCGCCCGCTCGGCCGTCGCCCGCAGCAGGTCGCCGGTGAGGGCCTCGTCGGCGCGCGGGTCCCAGCCGCGACTCGATCTGCCCATCTCATCCCCTCCCCCTGCGCCGCTCACTCCCGCGCCAGCGATCCCATCGGCGCGCCCGATCCCCCGTGCCGCTCGGCGACGATCTCGGCCATGATCGCGAGCGCCGTCTCGGCCGGCGCCCGGCCCCCGAGGTCGAGCCCGATCGGGCCGCGGAGCCGCGCGAGGTCGGCCTCCGCCACCCCGGCCGCCATCAGGCGAGCCCGTCGTTCGGCCTGCGTCTTGCGCGAGCCGATCGCCCCGACGTAGCGGCAGCCGCAGCGCAGCGCCTCGACGATGGCCGGCTCGTCGAACTTCACGTCGTGCGTGAGGACCGCCACCGCGTCGGCCGGCCCGAGCCCGATCTCCTCGGCCACCTCGTCGGGCCAGCCGACCACGACCGCGTCGGCATCCGGGAAGCGCTCGCGCGTGGCGAACGTCGCCCGCCCGTCCACGACCACGGTCGCATAGCCGAGCTCGCGCGCGAGCCGCACCAGCGACATCGCCACCTGCACCGCTCCGACCACCACGAGGCGGGGTGCGACGGCGAACCCCTCCACCAGCCACTGGCGCCCGGCTGCGACCACGGTCGTCGTGGCTCCGCGGCGCAGGACGTCGCGGGCGGCCCGCGCGATCGCCGCGTCGGCCTCGGGCGAGCCGGTCGTGCCGGCGAGCGTGCCGTCCTCGCCGGCGCTGAACGCCGGCCCGGGCGGCTCCCCGGCACCCGGCGCGTGGGGCCCGAACGCCGGCGGGGGCGCATCCGGCGGCAGCGGGATCACGATGGCGACCCCGCCGGGCCCGGCGGCGGCTTCGACCACCTCCGGCCGCAGGACGGGCTCGACGAGGACGTCGATCGTCCCGCCGCAGGCGAGCCCCACGTCCCACGCCTCCTCGTCGCTGATCCCGTAGCGGATCACGCGCGAGACGCCGTCGACGCGTGCCCGCCCGATCTCCTCGAACGCGGCCCCTTCGACGCAGCCGCCGGACACGGACCCGGCGAGGCGGCCGTCCGCGGTCGCGACGAGGGTCGCGCCCTCCGGCCGCGGCGCCGACCCGAACGTGCGCACGACCACCGCGCGCCCGAGGTTCAGGCCCTCGGCCTGCCAGGCACGGACCTGGTCGAGCAGCTCCTTCATGCCGGCGCGCCTCCTGGGGCATCCATCACGGCGCGTGCCTGGTCGGCGAGGGCTCCGGCCCCTCCGTCGACGAGCGCCGCGGTCAACCTGCCACGTGTGCGTGTCGCGCACCTTACGCCGGGTTCGGCTCCCGCGTCGACGCCGCGGAGCCTCGTCACCGACTCAGCGGGCGGGCGGCCCCGGGGTCGCCCAACCCGACGCCCGCCCGGGACGGCAGGCCGAAGACCCGTGGCGCGACCGCCGTGATGGCCCGCCGGCCGCTCCCCGTCGCCTCGATCCGGTAGACGTTCGGCACCCCGGTGCGAGGCGGCCGGCCGGCCGCCCCCAGGCCCAGCCCGCCGAGAACCTCGCCGAGGCGCTCGAGCGAGGCCAGGTTGTGGATCGGCAGGAAGTCGTCGACCGACGGATAGGCGGCCGCCATCCCGGCGGCCAGCGGCTCGTAGCCGTCGACACCGGCGAGCGGGTTGAGCCAGATCAGCCGGTGGCAGTTGCGCTGGAGACGGGCCGTCTCGACCCCGACCAGCGCCGGGTCTCCGCGGTCCCAGCCGTCGGACACGACGATGACCACGCCGGATGACCGCAGGACCCGCCGCGCCCAGCGCAGGTTGAACGTGCGCAGCGACTCACCGATCCGCGTCCCGCCCGACCAGTCGGTGACCGTCTCGCTGACCCGCTGGATCGCGAGGTCGGGGTCGCGTCCGCGCAGCTCGTGGGTGATCCGGGTGAGCCGCGTCCCGAAGACGAACGACTCCGTGCGGACGCCCGACGCCCGGGAGAGCGCCTGCACGAAGCGGAGCAGCAGCCGGGCGTGGCGCTCCATCGAGCCCGAGACGTCGCATAGGACGACGATCGTCCGTGGCCGTCGGACGCGCCTGCGCCAGACCCAGTCGACGAGGTCGCCGCCGGTCACGAGATTGCGCCGGAACATCGCCCGCGGCGCCGGCCGGCGCCCGTGGGGGTGATGCTCGTAGCGGCGCGTGAGGCGCGTCTCGAGGCGCGGTCGCAGGAGGTCGATCAGCCGCTCGGCGTCGCGCAGCTCGGAAGCGGTCATCCGGTCGAACTCGCGGTGGGAGAACGCCTCGGCGGTAGAGAAGGCGCGCGGGCTGACGACCCTCCCCTCCCCGACCTCGAGCTCGCCCTCGTCCTCGTCCGAGGGCTCGGCCTGCTCGGGACGCCCCGAGTGGCGACCCTGGCGCTCGGGGCTCGACTCGGGAGCCACGGCGCCCTGCCCGCGCTCCGTCGGCTGCGGCCGCGGGGCGTCGGCGCGGGGCGCCGTCGGCACGATCCGGGCGACGTGGCGGCGCCAGAACTGGTCGAACACCGCGTCGTAGATCGCGAGGTCGGCGTGGCGGCGACAGAAGATCGCCTGGCCGGCCGCATGCACCTGGGTCCGATCGCCGACGTCGACGAGGGTCAGGGCGCGGGCGAAGTCGAGAGCGCCGCGCAGGTCCGTCGGCACCCCGGCGCTGCGGAGCGCGCGGGTGAACAGGACGGCGTTCTTCAGGAAGACGGTGCCGTCGAAGTCGGCGAGCGGGCCGGGCGCGGCGGAGCGGGCGCCGGTCATGGATGGCCCTCCGCCGGGGAGCCTCAGATCCCGGCTGCGGCGAGATCGTCGACGTAGGTCGCGGCCGCGGCGCCTCGGACCCGGCGGACGTCCTCCTCGTACTTGAGGAGGACGCCGAGCGTCTCGTCGACGAGGTCGGGCGCCAGCTCGCGGGCACCGAGGGCCAGCAGGGCGGCGGCCCAGTCGAGTGTCTCGGCGACGCCGGGGACCTTCGTGAGGTCGGCGTTCCGCAGGCGCCCGACGAAGGCGACGACCTGGCGGGCGAGCCGCTCGGGGGTCGCCGGCACGCGCGCAAGGACGATCTCGATCTCCTTGGCCGCGCTCGGGTAGTCGATCCAGTGGTACAGGCAGCGCCGCTTGAGGGCGTCGTGGACCTCGCGCGTCCGGTTCGAGGTCAGGATCACGCGCGGGGGCTGGGCGGCCGTGATCGTGCCGATCTCCGGGATCGTGACCTGAAAGTCGGACAGGATCTCGAGGAGGTAGGCCTCGAACTCCTCGTCCGCGCGATCGATCTCGTCGATCAGCAGGACCGGCGGTCGCCCGTCACCGGACGCCTCCAGCGCCTGGAGGAGGGGCCGCTTGAGGAGGAACTCGGGCCCGAAGATGTCGTGGGCGGTCGCCCGCTCGATCTCGCCGCGGGCCTCCAGGAGCCGGATCTCCAGCATCTGGCGGGCGTAGTTCCACTCGTAGACGGCCGTCGTGACGTCGAGGCCCTCGTAGCACTGGAGGCGGATGAGGCGCGTGTCGAGGGTCTCGGCGAGGGTCTTCGCGAGCTGGGTCTTGCCGACACCGGCCTCGCCCTCCACCAGCAACGGGCGCCCGAGGGCGAGAGCCAGGAAGACCGAGGTCGCCAGGCTCCGGTCGGCGACGTAGTCGCGGGCCCGGAAGGCCGCCTGCAGCCCTTCGATCGTCGCCAGGTCGGCGGGGAGCGCGCGATCCTCGTTCATCGTCCCTCGCTGCGTTGTGCGTGGCCGGGATCGTACATCGCGAGGCAGGTGAGGACGGATGCGTGCGAGCCGAACCGTCGCGGCGAGAGCGCGGCGTCGGCCCGAGGGGACGCTCCGGGACGCGGGCGCCGGCGGGGGCCTCGCGGCGCGGGCGTCAGCCCGCGGCGACCTCCGCGAGGGCGGCCTCGAACCCGTCCACCATGCCCCGGATCTCGTCTTCGGTGATCACGAAGGGCGGCGACACCTGGAGGGCCACGCCACGCAGCACGCGGGTCAGGATCCCGTGCCGGCGCAGGGCGGCGGCCACGACCTCCGGGGCGCCGGGATCCGCGGCCAGCGTGTCGGCGTCGAGCTCCACGGCGGCGGTCAGGCCGACTGCCCGCGTCTCGCCCACGAGGGGTGCGTCGTCCAGGCGCCCGATCTCCCGCGCGAGGACCGGCTCGAGGGCGCGGACGCGCGCGAGCAGCGTCTCCTCCTCGAGGATGTCGAGGTTTGCCAGGGCTGCGGCGCAGGCAGTGGCGTGCCCGGAATACGTGTACCCATGTCGGAAGACCGGGCCGGCGCCCCCGTCCCAGAAGGGCTCCTGGACGCGGCGGCCGACGAGCACGCCGCCGAGCGGCAGGTAGCCCGACGTCACGCCCTTGGCGAAGCAGATCATGTCGGGGGCGATCTCGTAGCGCTCGCTGCCGAACATCGTCCCGAGGCGGCCGAACCCCGTGATGACCTCGTCGGCGACGAGCAGCACCCCGTGGGCATCGCACAGGCGCGTGACCGCCTCCCAGTAGCCGTCCTCGGGAGGGATGACCCCGCCGGCGCCGATCACCGGCTCGCCGATGAACGCGGCGATCTCGCTCCCGCGCTCCTTGAAGAGGTGCTCGAGCTCGTCGACATCGTGGGCCGAGACCTGGATCGTGTCGCCCACCATCGGGCCGCCGTAGCCCGCCTGCATCGCCGGGATCCCGGACAGGCCGGTCCCGAACGCGTGCATCCCGTGGTAGGCGTGCTCCCGGCTGACGACGATCCGCTTCTCCTCGTGCCCGATGGCGTCCCAGTACCGCCGCGCCAGCTTCGCCGCCGTGTCCACGCCGTCCGAGCCGCCCGAGCCGAAGAAGACCGACGCGCCCTCCATCGGGGCCAGGCCGGCCAGGCGGTCGGCCAGATCGAGGGTCGGGGCCGTGGCGAACGGCCCGAAGTTCGAGTATGCCGCGAGGGTCGCGAGCTGCTCCGCGGCGGCGTCGGCGATCCGGGAACGGCCGTGCCCGACGTTGCAGTACCAGAGACCCGCGGTGGCGTCGAGGTAGCGGCGCCCGTCGGCGTCCTCGATCCACGCCCCGGTGCCCCGGACCAGGACGAGCTCGTGATCCCGCACCCGGTGCATGTCGGCGAAGGGGTGCCAGTAGCGGGTCGGCATCGCGGCGGTCGGCTCCTCGAGTGGTCGCGTTGGGTGGTCCCGGGATCGTGGACTGCGGGTCGAGGCGCCGCCCGGGTGGGCCGAGCGGCGTTCGGGTGAACCGGGCGGCGTCGACCCCCGGCCGATCGGTCAGCCGCTGGGACGGCGCCGTCGCGGCTGATACTGCCCCAGCGCGGCACTTCGTGCGTCGATCGCCCGCGGGTCGAGACGCTGGAGCACCTCGTCCCTCCCGCCGGCGATTTTCCGAGCGGCCTCCCCCAGGAGCGCCATGACGGCGCGAGCCCGAGCCGGCTCGAGCCCCGCGAGGCTCCCCGACGGGGAGATCCCGACGCGATCCATCCCCCGCCCACCCGTCGACGCCGCGTAGCCCGCGGCCCAGACGATGTCCTCCAGGCGGGTCCGGCGCCGGCCCGACGCGTCGCCGACGCCGGCCACGATCCCCCGCTCGCCCGGCGCCACGGCGACCAGGCGCCAGCTCTCCGGGCCGTCGAGGAGATCGAAGAGATGGCTGCGGTAGGGTGCCGCGAACAGCGCGCCGGCACCCAGCGCGGCGGCGTCGCCGCCGGTGATCGCGAGCGAGACGTGGAGCCGGTCGCCGAGGCCGTCGAGGAGGGCTGCGTGCGCCGCCGCGAACCTCGCGCGGCCCGCGTCGTCGACCGGGAGCGTCGGCGCGGGCTCGTGCACCTCCACGAGCGGGCAGCCCGCGTCGGCCAGCGCGCCGAGCCCGGCGTTGAGCATCCGTGCCAGCTCGAGCGCCCGGGGGCCGACGCTCCGCGCGCCGCCCGCGGAACCGCGCGCCTTCCCCGCGGCCCCGGCCCAGGGCCCCTCGACGGCCAGCTTCACGGGCAGCTCCGGCGCCCGGCCGCCGTCCGTCGCGTGGGCACGCGAGTCGCCGGTGACGACCTCGCGTGCAGCGTCGCGCGCCGACCGCCAGGCGCCGACGAGCAGGCCCGGCGTCCCCGTGGCGGGGTGGACGCGCCCGTCCGAGAGCAGCCCGAGCCCGCCATCCAGCTGGTCGGCGAGGACGGCGGCCACGGCATCGGCGGGCGGGAGGTCGGGCGGCCACGGGCAGCCGCCGGCGAGCGTCGCGAACACCTTCCGATCGTAGTCGATGGCGTCCCGGGCATGAGCCGCACCCAGGGTGGCCGCGCGGCCCGGCGTCGAGGTGGCTGCGCGGGGGGGTCAGGTTCCGGGGCGCCACACCGGGATCCGGGGTCCCGGCTCGCCGGCGCCGCTACACTCGACCCGTGACCCTTCCCCGCCCCGAACCCCCGCCCGAGGTCGTGGCGCTCGCGCGTGCGCGCACCGGGGCGCGCGCCACGCGGGACTGGGCCCGCGCCGACGCCCTGCGTGGGCAGATCGAGGCCGCGGGCTGGAAGGTGATCGACCGCGGCACGGCCTTCGTCCTCGAGCCCGCCGCGCCCCCGACCATCGAGGACGCAGAGCTCGTCCGATACGGCTCGTCCGCCGCCGTCCCATCCGCGCTCGATGGGCCGCCGACCGCCGGCGTCACCGTGGAGCTTCTCGCCGACGACCGGCCCGACGACCTCGCCCGGATGCTGGCAGGCCTGCGCGCCCATGCACCGGCCGACACCCACGTCGTCGTCGTGGCGAACGCCCCGTCGCCCGACCAGGCCGCCCGGCTGAAGCCCGGCAGCCCCGACCTTGCGTCGATCGCGGGCGCCGAGCCGGAGGTGATCTGGACCAGCGAACGCATCGGCTACGCCGCCGCCCGCAACGTGGGGCTGCGACGCACCCGCGGGGCGGTCGTTGTCCTGGCCGACACCTCGGTCGAGCCGACCGGCGACGCGCTCACGCCCGTAGCGGGCGCGCTCGCCGACCCGGCCGTCGCCGTCGCGGGCGGCTTCGGCCTCGTCTCGGCCGACCTCCGGCGCTTCGAGGAGGCCCCGGGGCCGGCCGTCGACGCCGTCACCCTCGACTGGCTCGCGTTCCGGCGCGCCGATCTCGTCGCCCTCGGCCCCCTGGACGAGAAGTTCGTGCTCCCGCCGAGCCTCGATGCCTGGTGGAGCCTGGTGCTGCGCGCGGGCCCCGACGACGCGGCGCCGCGCGGCGCCGTCCGCCTCGACCTGCCGCTCACCCGGCACACCCGCCCCGGCTGGCCGACCCTTGCCCCGGGGGAGCTCGACCGCCAGGCGAAGCGCAACTTCTATCGCGTCCTCGACCGGTTCCGGGGCCGTCCCGACCTGCGTTCGGGGCCGCCGGCCCAGTCGCAGACCCAGCCGCAGACCGCGCCGCAGACCGCGCTGGAGGAATCAGGGCCGTCCTGACCTCGAGGCGACGCCATCCGCGCGGACGCGGGGGCCGAACAAGGGGGCGTGGAAGCGTTCATCCCGACCTCGTCCTTCGGCAGCGCCGCCGCCGGTCACGGCCCCGCTCGATCCCGTTGGTATACTCGCCCGGGCCGGACGATCACGGCCACGCCACGACCGGGGGGCGACCAGCGCCCCGTTCCGGCGTCGGCCCCGACGGAGTCGCGCTTGCCTGACGAGTCCCTGGTCCCCCCGATCGACGACCGCCGCGCCGAGGAGGCCGCCCTCCTGCTGCGCATCCGCGAGAAGGACGAGCGCGCGATCGAGGCGCTCTACGCGCGCTACTCCGGTCCGCTCTACTCGCTCGCGTACCAGGTGACCGGGGCTGACCGCTTCGCGCAGGAAGTCGTCCAGGAAGTCTTCGTCGCCGTCTGGAAGGACGCCGGCCGTTTCGACCCGAGCCGCGGCGCCCTGTCCTCGTGGCTCTTCGCGCTCGCCCGCCACAAGGCAATCGACCTGGTGCGCAAGGAGGCGAACGTCCGCAAGCACACCGCGGACGTCGACCTCGAGTTCCACGAGGCCGGCGACGACGTCGACCAGGAGGCGTGGCTGCGGCTCCGCCGCGACACCGTGCGGGCCGCGATCCAGCAGCTCCCCGAGGCCCAGCGCACCGCCCTCGAGCTCGCCTTCTTCGCCGGCCTGACCCACGTCGAGGTCGCCGAGAAGCTCGACATCCCCCTCGGCACCGCCAAGACCCGGATCCGCACCGCGCTCCTCAAGCTCCGCGACATCCTGGGCCCGAGCGTGTCGGAGACCGACCCCCGCGAGACACCATGGATCACGGAACCTACCGCGAGCTAGCCGCAGGCGCGGCACTCGACGACCTCGACCCCGCCGAGCGGGCGTCGCTCGACGCCCACGTGGCGACGTGCTCGCCCTGCGGGATGGACGCGCGGGCCCTCCGGGACACGGCCGGCATGCTGGCCTACGCCGTCCCGCGACGGCTGCCGCCGGCCTCGCTGCGCGGCAGCGTGCTCGCCGCCATCGCCGCATCGGAGCGTCGGCCCGTCGGCGTGCCGGCCGCGACGCTGGCCTACGCGGGCGGGATCGCCGCGCCCGACCGGCCGACCCCCGTGGCACGCGACGAAGCGCCGCGTAACGGGACCGTGCCTGCACCGGCCGTCGCGACGGGCGGCGCCGACGCGGCCGTCGTCGATCTCGCGGCGCTGCGCCGGGAGCGGACGCGATACCGCCGCCTCTCGTTCGCCGGGCTGGCCGCCGCGGCTGCCCTGGCCATCGCGGTGGGCGCCCTCGGGGCGAGCGCCGCCGGGATGCGGGCCGACCTCGTGACGGCGACCCGCGAGCGCGACGCCGCCGTGGCGCAGCTCGCGACGAGCGACCAGGCGATGGCCGTCATCCTCGCTCCCGACCACGCGACGGCGACTCTCACCCCCGACCCGCTTGCCGGCTCGGCGACGGTCTACGTGGTCTACCGGCCCGGCACCACCGAGGCCTGGCTGATGTCCGGCAACCTGCCGCCGACGCCATCCGGCAAGGTCTACCAGCTCTGGTCCGCCGACGCCGCGGGCGTGCACGCCCTGACGAAGTTCACCTGCGACGGCAGCCACGCCTGCATGGCCCCCTTCGGCGTCGACCTCGCCGCGGCGAAAGCCGCGATGATCACCTTGGAGCCCGACGGGGGCGCCCGCGGCGAGCCCGGCCCGCAGGTCGCATTCGGCGAGCTCCACGGCTGACGCGGACCCGCCACGGGTCACTTCCGCAGGTCGCGCTCGGCGAGCTCAAGGCTTGATGCGGGCCAACGCCGGGCGCCCCTCTTTGGGGCCTCCCCGCCGCGGGCTTCCCCTCCCTCAGGTTGCCCCCTCCAGCGCGAGGAGGGTCCGCTTGGCCTCGACGCCGCCGGCATAGCCGGTGAGCGATCCGTCGGAGCCGACCACCCGGTGGCACGGCACGACGATCGAGATCGGGTTCCGCGCGACGGCGGCCCCCACGGCCCGACCCGCTCCGGGGCGCCCGATCCGCGCGGCCAGCTCACCGTAGGTCAGCGTGGTCCCCCGCGGCACGGCCCGGAGCTCCTCCCAGACGCATCGCTGGAACGGGGTGCCGCCACGGAACGCGACGGGGATCCTGGCGGCATGTCCGGCGGGCGGGGTGCCGGCGGGCGGGGCGTCGGCCGGCTGGGCGGTCTCAGCGTCCGCCACGTAGCCGAGCCGACCGCCGGCCAGTTCGGCGTCGATGGCCGCCCCGATCGCCGCGAACGCGGCGGGCTCCTCGCGCCAGGCCGGGCCGACGGGGACGCCGCGGCGGTGCCCCGGCAGGTAGCAGCCCGTCAGGATGGTCATACCGTCCGGGCCGCGCTCGCCCACGAGCAGGAGGGGGCCGAGAGCGCTGGGATGGTGGGCGTACAACGTGCTGGTCATCGGGACGCTCCTTCGTCGATCGGGCGGCTTCGGTCCGCCGGGTGGCTCGAGCCGGCCGGCGCCGCGTCGAGCGACGCCCACAGGTGGTGGACCGCGTACGAGCGCCAGGGGCGCCAGCGCGCGGCCAGCGCCGCGAGCCCGCGTGCGTCGCCGGGCCCGCCGCGGCCGACGGCCGCGCGGTGGAGGGCGACGTCGCCGGGCAGCAGGACGTCGGGGTCGGCGAGGGCGCGCATCGCCACGTAGGCCGCGGTCCACGGCCCGATCCCACGGATCGCGCGGAGGCGGCGCGTCGCCTCGATCCGGTCGGCCCCCGCATCGAGGTCCAGCTCGTGCGTCGCCAGCGCCAGCGCGACGCCGTGGAGCGCCGCGCGACGCGCGGCGGGCCCGGGGTGCTCGCCGGGATCGGCCGCGGCGAGGTCCGTAGCGGCCGGGAAGAGGTGCGTGACCCCGCCGCTCGGCGCGGCCAGCGGGGTCCCGCGGGCGGCGACGAGGCGAGCCGCGAGGGTCCGGGCGCCCGCCACGGTGATCCCCTGGCCCAGCACCGCCCGCACCGCCAGCTCCGCCCCGTCCACCGCGCCCGGCGAGCGACGGCCCGGCGTCGCGGCGACGAGATCTCGCAGGATCGGATCCCCTCCGAGCACGTCGTCGACGGCGACCGGGTCGGCGTCGAGGTCGAGGAGGCGGCGGCAGCGGGCGACCGCCGCGCCGAGATCCCGCGGGTCCGCGAGGGCCAGGGCGCAGCGCACGGCCTCGCCGTCGTCGGCCAGCTCCACGATGGCCGGGCCGTGCGGCAGCCGGAGGCTGCGCCGGTAGATGCCGTCGACGACCTCCTCCACGCCCGGGACGGCACGCACGGCGAGGAAGCGCAGCAGCGCCGGCCAAGCGAAGGGTGCCCGCCGCGTGAGCCGCAGGACGATCCGGCCGCTCGGCGCCGGCGCACCGGGAGGCCGCGCCTCGCGGAGCGCGGTGGGGGCGATCGCGAAGACCTCGCGGATCGTGTCGTTGAACTGGCGCAGGGAGCCGAAGCCGGCGGCGAAGGCGACCTCCGTCACCGGCAGGCTGGTCGTCTCGAGCAGGAGCCGCGCGACGTGGGCGCGCTGCGCGCGGGCCAGGGCGAGGGGCCCGGCGCCGAGGTCCGCCACGAGGTGCCGGCGGACCTGGCGCTCGCTGTAGCCGAGGTGGCGGGCCAGCCCGGGCACGCCCTCGCGCTCCACAACCCCGTCCGCGATCAGGCGCATCGCCCGGCCGGCGAGGTCGCCGGTCAGGTCCCAGGCCGGCGAGCCGGGCACCGCGCCGGGGATGCAGCGCTTGCAGGCGCGGAAGCCCGCCTCCTGCGCCGCGGCCGCCGTCGGGAAGAAGCGAACGTGCTCCGGCCTGGGCGTCGCCGCCGGGCAGCTCGGGCGGCAGTAGATCCCGGTGGACGTGACGGCGGTGAAGAACCAGCCGTCGAAGCGCGGGTCGCGGCTCTGCACGGCGCGGTAGCGGCCGGTGAAGTCGAGGTCGAGCACCATGCCCGCAGGATCGCACCCGCGGGCGCCGCGCGCTAGCGGAATTCGGCCATCACGAGCGCGGTTGTCGCCGGGGGCCGAGGGGCCGGCACGGCGGGGGCCGCGGGCGGCGGCACGGGTGCCGGTGTCGCCGCCGCCCGCGGGGGCCGCGGGCGGCGGCGGACATGCGAACGCCCCGGCCGGGCGTGGGCCCGGCCGGGGCGTTCGAGCGAGGAGGGAGGGCTACTTGGCGCGGACCGTGCCGAGGCGGCGGCCGAAGGCCAGGCCGACACCGGCGATGGCGAGGAGGCCGAGAGCCAGGACGAGGACCGGGCTCGTGCCGGCCGGCGCGTTCTCGGTCGCGCTGTCGGGGAGGGTGCCGTCGACCGCGACGACGACGCCGAGGGCCTGGGCGCCGGTCCCCTCGAGGAGCCCGACCGCGAAGACCGTGTAGTTCTTGCCGTTCTCCAGCGCGGTGCCGGACAGGTCGAGCGCCGGCGTGGCCGGGTCGCCGCCCGTCGGGTAGACCACGAAGTCGTAGGTGCCGCCCGGGAGGTCAAGATAGTCCGTCGCGTCCGGGAAGGCCAGGTTCTTGACCGGCGCGTCGGCCGCGGCGGCGCCCTTCAGGTTGACGTCGACCGCGGGGGTCGTCGGCGACGCGTGGATGACGCGCAGCTTTGCCGTGGTGGACGAGGCGACGGGATTGTCGACGTAGGCGGTGAGGCGCGGGTCCTGCGTGTCGGCGGCGTCGAGCGTGCCGATCGCCGCGACCGTGTAGGCCTTGCCGGCCGCGACCGTGGCATCGATCGTCAGGAGCTCGGTCGCGGTGCCCGCCTGGTTGATCGAGATCTTGTAGGTCCCGGCGTCCACCATCAGGTAGTCGCTGACGGCCTTGAACGGGACGTCCTTGAGGACGACGTCGCCGTTGACGAGGACGTCGACGGCCGGGGCGTCCGGGATGAGGTGCGCGGCGCGGACCATCGCCTGGTCGGCGGCGGCCGCGGGCATCACGACCCCAAGGAAGAGCGCGCCGCCGAGGGCGAGCGCGGCGAGGGAGCGGAAGCGGGTGCGCATTGTCTTCGATTTCCTCCGTCGTGTGGGTGCCGGTGGGTCCGGCGCCCCGGCGGCTCGCGGTGTCCGCTCGGGTCGCCTCTAGATCGGGCGACGCGTCCGGACGGATTGGATCCGGGCCGGGACGTGCTCAGCGAGCGGCGGAGACCACCACGACGGAGCCCACAACGACGGCGACGACGGCCAGGACGGCGAGCGCCCGGAGGAGCCCGAGCAGCCGCCGGTCGGCGGCGGCGGTGGATCCCTGGGCCAGCACCCCGCCCGGGGGCGCGGCCGACCCGACCGGCTGCTGCCAGTACGAGGCGAGCGTCGCGCGGATCGGCGGCAGGACGAAGCCCAGCCACAGGCCGGCCACGAGGCCGCCGACGTGGGCCGCGTTGTCGATGTTCGCCCCCATCGCGTCGAAGCCGAAGCCGATGACGAGGTTCAGGACGATCAGGGCCCCGATCTGGCTCATGATCGCCCGACCCCGGCGGTCGAGGATCGGGCGGTGCACGGCGCTGACGGCGACGAGGACCCCGCACAGCCCGAAGATCGCGCCCGAGGCACCCACGCTCGGCGCCGGCCCACCGAAGACGAAGCTCGCCGCCGAGCCCGCGGCCGCCGTGACGAGGTACAGCAGCACGAAGCGAGCGGAGCCGTAGAGCTGCTCGACGAGCGGACCGACGAGGTACAGGAAGTACATGTTGAAGAGGAGGTGGATCAGGCCGCCGTGAACGAGCACGGGCGTGACGAGGCGCCACCACTCGCCGTTCGCGAGCCCCTGCTTGTCGAGCATGAGGAGGGCCTGGAGGTCGCGACCGCCCGGCTGCATGGCGAGGAACGAGACGACGACCGTGATCCCGATGATCGAGTAGGTGGCGACCGTGGAAGGCTCGCCCGGGCGGCTCCGCGAGAACCAGCGACCGGCCGCGCGCTGGTCGCCGAGCTCCTTGTTCAGCCAGCCCAGCCGGGACGCGATCTCGGCCCGCTCGTCGGCCGGGGCGCGCCGCTCCGCCTCCCGGTAGGCGTCGCGCGCCCCGCGGAGGTCGCCGTCGCGCACCCGGGCAGCCGCCAGCTGGCGCAGCGCGCGGTACGTGACCGGGTTCTCGGGGAGGCGTGCGGCCTGCTCCCAGCACTGCCGCGCGCCCTCCTCGTCGTCGAGGCGGTACATCGCCTCGCCCGCGCCGACCAGCGCTGCCGCCGTGAGCGCGGCATCGGGCATCCCGACGAGGCGCTGGTACGCGGCACGGGCGGCGGCGTACTCGCCCTGCGCGAGCAGCTCGTCGGCACGGGCCAGGAGCGCCGCGGCGGTCGCCCGGTCGAGCGGGCCCGGGACGCGCGGATCGGAGGCGAGGTTGCCGGCCATCGGAGTGACCGTAGCAGAAGGCCCGTCGGGGCGCCGTGCGGGTAGACTGAGCGGCGTGTGCGGGCGGTTCACCCAGCAACGTCCCTCGGCCGAGCTGGCGGCCCTCTTCGCGGCCGACGACCTCGCGGAGAGCCCGGGCGAGCGGTACAACCTGGCGCCCCAGCAGCTCGGCCTCGTCGTCGTCGAGCGCGACGACCTGCGCCGCGCGATCGTCCCCTACCGCTGGGGCCTCGTCCCCACCTGGGCGAAGGACGCGAAGATCGGCAACCGCCTGATCAACGCCCGCGCGGAGACGGTCGCCTCCACGCCCGCCTTCCGGGCCTCGTTCGCCAAGCGTCGCTGCATCGTCCCGGCGGACGGCTTCTACGAGTGGGAGCGCATGACGCCGGAGATCCGCCAGCCGAACCTGATCCGTCGGATCGACGGCGAGCCGATGGCGTTCGCCGGCCTCTGGTCGATCTGGCGCGACCCGACCCAGCCCGACGCAGAGCCGGTGCGCACGTTCTCGATCATCACGACGGCGGCCAACGCGACCCTTGAGCCGATCCACGACCGGATGCCGGTCATCCTTCCCGCGTCGGCGTGGGCGGCCTGGCTGACGCCCGCCCCGGCCGAGCCGGGCGAGCTCCTGGCGCTCCTGCGGCCGGCGCCGGACGACCTCCTGGAGCGCTTCCCCGTCTCCAAGCGGGTGAACAACGCGCGCAACGAGGGACCGGACCTCGTCGTGCCGCTCGGCCCAACCGGGCCCGGACCGGGGGCTCACCCGGCAGGCTGACGCCGGCTGCCGGTCCCGTCAGGCTCCGGCGACCTGCCAGCCGCCGTCCACGGCGGCGGAACGAAACGCCTCGCCCGGCGCCACTCCCCGGTCGAGCGCGGCCGCGTAGCGCCCCACCAGGCGGGCGAACGCGCCCTCCTCGTCGTCGACAGGCGCCTCGAGGAGGGTGGCTGCCGCGTAGGCTCCCGGCACTGGCGCGCCCGGCCGCGTCACGACCACGAGCGCCGCGTCGCCGAACGAGGCCGCCTCGGCCACGACCGCCGCCCCGTCGTCCGCGATCGGCTCGACCGCCACGACGACCCGGAAGTCGCGCAGGTAGCGCAGGCCCAGGGACAGGTCGGCGGGCTCGAGGACCGGCGCGACCGGCAGGCCGCCCGGCGTGACCCGGAGCACGCCGGCGGGGAGGGTCGCAGCGGCGTCCTCCTCGGCGAGCAGCGCCTGCACCAGGTCGTCCTCGCCGAGGACGGCATCCTCCGGGGGGGCGGCGGCGAGCGCCGTCGGGCGGCCAGGGTCGCGGAGCACCGCGAGGTGACCGACCCCGCTGCGGGCGAGGGCGAGGAGGAGCTCGTCGCCGGCGCCGTCCTCGCCGACGCGCGCGAGGATCTCGACGGTCGCGCCGGCCGCGGCCGCCGCGGCCGCGATCTCGGGAGCCATGCCGACGGCGCGCCCGGCCCCGTCGGGCTCCAGGCGACAGGCGGCGCTGCCGATGACGACGATCACGCCGGCCAGCCTAGCACCGCCGACCGCCGCGGCGGGCGGTCCCCGAGCGCGGTGACACCCTTCCCGAGCGCGGCCCCGGCGCTGCTGGAGCACGGGCCCGGCTCTGTCGAGGCGCGACCCGGGGGCCCCTAGCCGCCGGCTCCGTGGCCGCCCGAGTCGGTCCCGTCGGTGGGATGCGGCGACTCGCTGGGATGTGGCGACTCGGTCGGCTTCGGCGACCTGGTCGGCTCGGGCGTCCTCGTCGGCCTGGGCGTCGCCGTGACCGTCGGCCTGGGCGTCGCCGTCGCGCCGGTCGTGTCCGCGGGCGTCTCGCTGGCCTCGGGCGTCTCGCTCGCCTCGGGCGTCTCGCTGGCCTCGGGCGTCTCGCTCGGCTCCGGCGACGTCGATGGAGACGGTTCCGCTGACGCCGATGGCGACGGGGAGGGGCTCGCCGGCGGCGACGCGGGGCTCGGGCTGACGACCTGGCTCGGCGGCGGCGTCTCGCTGGCCCGGTCGATGAGGCCGCTCAACGCGCCCACGCCCAGCGCTCCGGCGCCGAGGGTGCCGGCCAAGATGAGGACGACGAGCGCCATCGCGGGCCCCCGCACGGCCATCGGCCGGCCGCCGGACATCGCCACGCGCCAGAGGTCGCCGAACGCTGCCAGCACGCCGAGAACCGCGCCCCGCCGCGCCGCCGATGCCGCGGCCACCATTGGCCGAGGCGTCGGCTCGGCGGCCACGGCCGTCATGACGCGGTCCGCGAAGCCCGTGCTCGGGGCCACGTCATTGGTCGCCGCGAGCCACTCCAGCTCGCGTGCGGTCGCCATCAGCTCGGCCTGCTCGCCGGTCGTGAGATCGCCCTCGAGCTCGTCGGGGCGGAATCGATCGGGCTGGGTCCAGCGCTCGCCCATCACGCCACCCCCTGGGATTCGAGGGCCCGCCGGAGGCGCGCCATCCCCCGGTGGAGATGGGTCTTGACGGTGCCGAGGGGCCGGTCGCTCTGCGCGGCGATCTCCGCGAGCGAGAGCTCGGCGAAGAACCGCAGCATCACGACCTCGCGATACGGCTCGTCCAGCCCCGCGACGGCCCGCCGGATCGCCGCGGCCCGCTCGGCGCGCAGGGCGAGCTGGGCCGGATCCGGGGCGCTGCCGAGGGCGGCCTCCCCGACGGCATCCCGGCCGCCGGCCTCGGCGTCCGCCCCCGCGGGCCTCGGATCGATCCACGACACCGGCCGGCGGCGGCTCGCCCGGCGAACGGCGATTCGCGTCGCGATGCGGCTGACCCAGGCCCCGAAGGGCCCGTCGCCACGCCACGTCCCGAGAGCGCGGTAGGCGGTCACGAACGCCTCCTGCGAGGCGTCCTCGGCTTCGTGGAGATCGCCGAGAATGCGGTAGCAGGTCCGGACGATCGCCCGCGACTCGCGCTCGACCAGGACCCGGAAGGCGTCACCGTCGCCGGCGAGCACTGCGGCGACGACGCGTCGGGCCTCCAGGTCGTCCGGGACGGACGAATCGGGCCGAGGGGTCTCGCGCGCGGTGTCGATCGTTGGGCCTCCCAGGTATGAATCGCCCGCCGGGCGGGGATCCGGAGCAGACCATACGCCACGAGGGGAGTCGCGCGTCGATTGGTCGCCATCACGGAGTCCTCGCCCGGCGGGCAGGAGAAAGCTGGGTCGGGTCAGTCGCCGCTGTCGTGGCCGCCGCTGTCGTGGCCGCCGCTGTCGTCGTGGCTGGTGTCATCGCCGCTGCCGCCGTGGTCGTCGGGCGAGGCGCTCGGCGCGGCGTGGTCCCCGTCCTCGGCCTCGTTCTCGACCTCGTTCTCGGCCTCGTTCTCGGCTTCGGCCGTCGCCGCCGGCTTCGCCGCCTCAGGTGTCTCGGCGGGCTCCGCGGTCTCGGCGGTCTCGGCGGGCTCCGCGGTCTCGGCAGGCTCGACGGTCTCGGCAGGCTCGACGGTCGATGCCGGCGCGCCGCCGGCGAGCGTCGCAGTCGGCTCGGCGGTCGGGTCGTCGGCCGAGAACGTGGCGGCGGGCGCCGGGTCCGGCGAGGCCGGGGCGAGCACCGCGTTGGCCGCGAACGCCGCGCCGGCGACCAGGAAGACGGAGACCGCGGCGGCTGCCGCCCCGCGGGCAAGGCTGGGCCTGATTCGATCCATGGGTTGAGATCCCTCCGGGGGTTGTAGCGGGCCGGCGGACTCCGGACTCCGCGCCGCCGGTCGATCTGACCGGCCCGCTACCCCACCTGAGACAGGGATCGCCCGAAAGGTTTCAGGAGCGGCCGGCCGGCTCCCGAGCCGTCTCCTCGTCGCGGATGACCTCGAGCTCGCCGAGGCCGAGCGCCTCGACGTCGGACGCCACGGCGTCGGCGTCCCCGACGAGGACGACCGCCAGCCGCTCGAGGTCGAGGTGGGCGCGCGCCGCCGCAAGGACGTCGTCGGCCGTCACGGCCTCGATGGCCGGGCGGTAGCGCTCCAGCTCGTCCTCCGGCAGCCCGTAGGTGACGAGCCCCGCCACCGCCGACACGACGGGCCCCGGCGTCTCGAAGCGGAGCGGGAACACCCCGATGAGGTAGTCGCGGGCCGCCCGCAGCTCGGCGTCGCTGGGGAGCGTCTCGCGCATCCACCGCAGCTCGGCGACGAGATCCGCGAGCGCGGGTGCGGTGGCCTCCGTGTTGACCGCCGCGCGGGCCGTGAACGGTCCCGCGTGCCGCCGGAGGTCGAATCCGGCGCCCGCGCCGTAGGTGTATCCCTTCTCCTCGCGCAGCTTCATGTTCAGGCGGCTGTTGAAGAGGCCGCCGAGGATCGCCGACATCACGGAGACGGCGTGGAAGTCGGGGATCCGCCGGGGCAGGCCCGGATGGCCCACCCGCAGCTCCGACTGCACCGAGCCCGGTCGGTGCACGATGCGCACCGTGGGCCGGTCGAGACGGCCGGCGTCGATGGGCGCCGGCGGCGCGGCGGCCCCAGGGGCCGGCGCCAGGTCCCCGAGGAGCGGCTCGAGGATCGCCCCGAGATCGAGGCCCGTGAGGTCGCCGCCCACGACGAGCGCGGCGCGGTCGAAGCCGTGCCAGCTGGCGTGCGCCGTCGCCACGACGCCGGCGTCGATGCCGGCCACCGTGTCGCGGAGCCCGCCGGCCGGGCGCGCGTAGCGGCTCGCCGGGTCGTAGATCGTGGCGAGGTACGTCTCCTCCGCGCGGCGCGCCGGGTCGGCCTTCGCCTGGAGCAGGTCGTTGAGGCGCTGGTCGCGGAGCCGCTCGACCTCGTGGGGCGGGAAGGCCGGCTCCCGGGCGACCTCGGCGAGCAGCTCCAGCGCGGGCGCGAGCCGCTCCGCCGGGACGTCGACGCCGACCACGGTGGAGTCCCAGCCCGCCTCCGCCCGGAGCGACGCCCCGAGGCGCTCGGAGGCCTCGACCAGCGCGAGGGCCGCCCGTCGGCGCGTCCCTTCGAGCAGCGACCGGGCCGCCAGCACCGTCGCGCCGCCCACGTCCGCCGGCTCGTCGCCGGCACCCATCGGGAGGAGGAGCGCCGCCGAGACGAGCGGCCGCCCGGGGAGGTGGACGAGGAGGACCGGCAGGCCGCCCGACAGCCGGCTCCGCTCCACGGCCGGGAAGGTGAACGGCCGGGGCGTTCCCGGCACGGGACGCGTGGCGAGCGCCGCCTCGAGCTGGTCGACCGCGTTCATGCCCGCGCCTCCGTCATCCCGTCCTCGAGGGGTCCCCCGACATCGCCCTCGTCGTCGCCCCCCGCGCCCTCGTCCTCCTCGCCGGCGACCGGCTCTCCGGCGGCGGGCACATAGGTCATCACGACCCGGTTGTGCTCGACCAGGAGCTCGGCGCACGCCTCCCGCACGTCGGCCGCGGTCACCGCGAGATAGCGGTCGAGCTGGCGGTTGATCTCGTCCGGCTCATCGAGGAGGGTGGCGAACATGCTCAGGCGGTCCGCGCGCTCGGCGACCCGCTGGAGCGACCCGAGCTCGTCGGTTTCGATGAGGGCCTTCGCGCGGAGCAGCTCGTCCCCGGTTACGTCTTCCCGTGCCAGGCGGCCGATCTCCTCGAGCATCCCGGCCTCGACCGCCTCGATCGTCGCGTCGGGCCGCACCGTCGCCCAGCCCATGAAGACCGACGGGCCGGAAGCGAAGGGGAGCAGGAAGAACGCGACGTCCTGGGCGATCCGACCCTCGCGCACGAGGCGGCGGTGGAGACGGCTTCCCTTCCCGCCGGCCACGACCTGGGCCGCGATCTCGAGGGCGTAGAGGCGCCCGTCGCCGAGCGCGGGGGCCCGGTACGCGGCATAGATCCGGGGCAGCGGCACCCGGTCCTCGACCGTCTCGCGGACCTCGCCGCCGAGCGTCATCGGGAGCGGCTCGACGGAGAAGGCCGGGATGTCGGGGTTGGCCGGGATCGGCCCGAAGTACTTCGCGACCCACGCCCGCGCCTGGGCCGGGTCGACGTCGCCGACGACCGACAGCACGGCGTTGTTGGGCGCGTAGTAGGTCCGGAAGAAGGCGCTCACGTCGTCGAGCGACGCGGCGTCGAGGTCCTCCATCGAGCCGATCGTCGGGTGGTGGTAGGGGTGCTCGGGCGGGTAGAGGTGGCCGAGGAGCTTCTCCTGCCACGTTCCGTAGGGCTGGTTGTCGTACGAGAGCCGCTTCTCGTTCTTGACCACCGCGCGCTGGTTGTCGAGGTTCTCCTGGCTGAGCGCGTCGAGGAGCGTTCCCAGCCGATCGGCCTCGAGCCAGATCGCGAGCTCCAACTGGTGCGACGGCACCGTCTCGAAGTAGTTCGTCCGGTCGAGCCACGTCGTCCCGTTCATCGTCCCGCCGGCCGCCTGGACGAGGGCGATGTGCTCGGCCTTGGCCACATGCCGGCTGCCCTGGAACATGACGTGCTCGAAGAGGTGGGCGAACCCGGTCCGGCCCGGCTGCTCGTGCTTGCTCCC
This sequence comes from uncultured Chloroflexia bacterium, assembly GCA_963831745.1. Taxonomy (GTDB): domain Bacteria; phylum Chloroflexota; class Limnocylindria; order Limnocylindrales; family CSP1-4; genus CTSoil-043. The sequence continues at coordinate 592,621 of CAWHRD010000006.1, forward strand.
GACGTCGTACCAGACGTTCACCGCGACGACGGGGACGAGGTGGTCCTCGCTGATGATGAGGCGGAGCCCGTTGGGGAGGCGCTCATCGGTGTAGGGGACGACCGGGACTGACATGCGGGCCTCGACTGGTGCGGGATGGCTCGCCGGGACGCGGCGTGGCGACCGCGGCGACGGGATGGCCGTCGGGCGATTGTAGGCCGCGCAGCCCGTGGGCGGGCGAGCCGGCGGCGAGGGACGAGGGCGATCGACCGGCGGGCGAGCCCACGGCGGGCGGCAGGTCCGAGGTCGGCGTGGGGTATTGACACACGACGAACGAGTGTTAGATTGTTATCTAACAGACTCCCGACCGCAGAGGACGACCCGATGAGCCGCTCCGCCCGCACCGCCGACGCGCCCCGCCAGCCGAGGGCGCTCGTGCGCGACATGACGGCGACGGCGTCGCCCGACGGTGCCGTTGCGCCCGAGGTGATCCTCGAGGCGAGGCCGGCCGTCGACTTCCTCGTCAGCCTCATGCTCGACACCGAATCCGAGCTGCTGCCCGCCGACCGGGCCTGGCTCGACGAGTCCCTGGCCTCGCTCTCCGACCCCCTGCGGCGCGATCACGCCCGGCTCTTCGGGGAGTCGCCCGCCGGGAAGGGCCTCGGCGGTGCGCTCGTGCCACTCGCGATCGTCGACCGGGGAGTCCGGTCGGCCGCCGACGTCATGGCCCTCGCCGGCCGCATCGAGGCCGGCGACCTCGTGGCGTGCGCCTGCGACGACGAGGAGCTGCGGGTCCCGCTCCAGCTCGCGGCGCGTGTCCTCGCCGGCGAGACGGCGTTGCGCGACGAGGCCGTGGCGGCCTGTCCCGACATCCTGCGCGCCGCCGTCGGCAGGATCCTCGACGATCCGGCCGGCGAGATGCGCGCGCTCCGGCGCGTCCTCCGGGCCTGGGCCGAGCGGTTCGCCTCGATCGAGCTGCGCGTCGCCGCCATGGAGCAGCGCGACGTCGACGGGCGCCGTGCCGACCTCGAGCGCCTGCCCCTGGTGGACTTCGTCGAGCGCGCGACGGGTGGCGTCCGCTGGGTCCCCGAGCCCCGGACACGCCGCCTCTTCCTGAGCCCGAGCTACTTCACCCGGCCCTACAACTACATCTTCGGCGGGCGCGACTGGCACATGTTCGCCTACCCGCTCGCGGAGAGCGCCCTCGGGGCCGACGCCGACGCGGTCCCGGCCGCCAGCATCCGCCTCTTCAAGGCGCTCGGCGACGAGAGCCGGCTTCGGATCCTGCGCCTCCTCGCGTCGGGCGACCTCTACCTGACCGAGATCGCGGAGCGGATGGGACTCTCCAAGCCCACCGTCAGCCACCACCTCGCCCAGCTCAGGGCCGCCGGCCTGGTGACCATCACCGATGCGGGCGCCCTCACCTACTACAGCCTCCGGCGCGACCGGATCGCCGACGCCGGGGTTGAGCTCTCCCGCTTCCTGGGCGGGTCCACGACGTAGCGGCGCCCACGGGCGCCTCCGGGGCGGCTGCGCGGCCGAGTGTTAGACACTGATCGAACGGGGGTACGACGAGATGCAGACGAGGACGGGGCCGAGCGTCGTGCCGGCCGACAGCATCTTCACGGGGGAGGGTTCCGCGATGGCCGACGAGATCGAGTACCGGATGCGACGCCTGGCCGACGAGGCAGGCCGCGAGCGGATGACCGGCCCGCCGGAGGGCCTCCGCCAGCACGTGGGCCACGCGTTGATGGCGCTCGGGCGAGCGATCCACGGGCTCGAGCCCGAGCAGGCGTCCCGGCAGGCACCGCACGCGCGTTGAAGCACGGCGCCGACGACCGGCGCCGACGATGTCCGGGGGAGACGAAGGGGCGCCGCGAGGCGCCCCTTCGGCGTACCTGGGCGGGAGGCAGGGGCGGGCTAGAGGGGAAGCAGGACCAGGGCGAGCGCGCCGGCGGCGCCGATCGCCGCGGACGCGGCGACGATGCCCGCCGCCTTTGCCCGGTCGGCGCGCCGCGCGGCGGCGTCCTCGACGCGCTCGGCGCTCCCGAGCGGTCCGAGGTTGCGGAGCCCGGCGAGGCCGTAGCCGGCGCAGAACCGGAAGCGTGCCTGGAGAAGCCCCGTCGCGCCGCCGGCCAGGGGCAGCGCCACGAGCCACCGGGCAGCCGTCGGGGCGTCGAGCACCACGAGCGCACCGGCCAGGAGCCCCGCGACGGCGAGGCTGGCGAGGCCGGCGCGCCGCCGAGCGGCGATCTCGGCCGGGCCGATGTTGCAGGCGCCGGGCCGGTACTCCCCGGCCGGGCTGTCGAAGGTGATCTGCGGCATGCTCATACCCCTGGTTCGCGCGAGGAGCGCCGGCGGTTTGCCCCGTGCGGGCCGACGCTCCGTCCCGGGTCCGGTGGCATGCCGGGGGCCGGCACCCATTCCCCGAGTGGGCGGACGTCGGCCAGGCGGCCGGCGAGGTCCGGGTCGATCGCCTCGGCGGCCGCCACCGCCGTCTCGATGGCCGTCAGGCACAGGACGCCCTCCGCGATCGCCGCCAGGCGGATCTCCGCCGCGTCGCGGACCGGCCCCGACCGCGGAGTGGGCGTGTTCACCGCGAGCCGGACCTCGCCCGAGGCGATGAGGTCGAGGATCGCCGCCTCGCCGGGCCCGGGCTCGACCCCGAGCTTCGCCACGGGGTGGGCAGCGTGACCCAGCGCTGCGAGGGCCGCCCGCGTGCCGGGGGTCGCCGCGAACCGGTAGCCCGCCTTCGCCAGCGCCGCGGCCAACGGGCCGAGGAGCCCCTTGTCGCGGTCAGCGACCGTGAGAAGCGCCAGCCCGCCGCCCGGCCCGGGGCGCGGCGGCACCAGGGAGGCCGCGACGAGCGCCTTCGCGGTCGCGACGCGGACATCCTCGTGGATCCCGATCACCTCGCCGGTCGACTGCATGAACGGCCCGAGCGACGGATCGACGCCCCGCAGCTTCGCGGTCGAGAAGGCCGGCGCCTTGACGGCGACGAACGCGGGCGGCGGCAGGAGGCCGTTGGGCCAGCCCAGGTCGGCCAGCCGCTGGCCCAGGGCGACCCGCACGGCGAGGTCGACGAGGGGGACTCCCGTCACCTTGCTCATGAACGGCACGGTCCGGCTCGCCCGCGGGTTGACCTCGATGAGGTAGACGCCGTCCTCCCGGACGATGAACTGGGCGTTGACGAGGCCGCGCACGTCGAGGGCCCGTACGACCCGCTCCATCGCGGCGACGATCAGCGCCTGGTCGGCCTCCGAGACGGTCTGCGGCGGGAAGAGGCCTACCGAGTCCCCGGAGTGGACGCCGGCGCGCTCGACGTGCTCCAGGAGTCCCGGGATGAGGACGGTCTCGCCGTCGGCCACCGCGTCGACGTCCACCTCCACCCCCTCGAGGTAGCGATCGATCCGGACCGGCCGGTCGGGGTCGACGACCGTGGCGGCGGCCAGCTGGGCCACGAGGTCGTCGCGGGAGTAGGCGAAGTCGATCGCGAGCCCGCCGATCACGAACGACGGGCGCACGATCACCGGGTACCCGATGCGCTCGGCCAGCGCCTCGGCCTCGTCGATCGAGCGGGCCATCCCGCCCTCGGGCTGGGGGATGCCCAGGCGGTCGAGGAGCGCGCTGAAGCGGATGCGATCCTCGGCCTGGTCGATCGTCTCGAGCGACGCCCCGAGGAGCGGCACGCCGGTCTCGGCCAGGTGCTCCGCCAGGTTGAGGGGCGTCTGGCCGCCGAACTGGACGAACGCCGGCAGCGGCGCCTCCCCCGGGGCCGTCTCCGCCGCCACGATCTCGCGCACGCTCTCCGGGTCGAGCGGTTCGAAGTAGAGGCGGCTGCTGGCGTCGAAGTCCGTCGACACCGTCTCCGGGTTCGAGTTGGCGAGGACCGCCTCCCACCCCAGCCTGCGCAGGCTGTCCGCGGCCCGCACGGCGCAGTAGTCGAACTCGATCCCCTGCCCGATCCGGACGGGACCCGATCCGATGACGAGCGCCGCGGGGCGGGCCACCGGGGGTGCCTCGGGTGGCGAGCCGGCGGCCGCGTACGTGCTGTAGAAGTACGGCGTCTCGGCGGCGAACTCGGCGGCGCACGTGTCGACCATCGCGAACCCGGGGGCGAGGCCCAGCGCCGCGCGGGCGGCCGCGACGTCGCGCTCCCCCACCCCGGCCAGCTCGGCGATCTCGCGGTCCCCGAGGGCCGCCCGCTTGGCGGTCGCGAGCAGCGTCGCCGACGCCGGGTCCGCCGCGTCGAGGAGCGCCGGGCCGGCGGCCCGGATCCGTCCCTCCAGCGCGACCGAGCGGGCGAGCTCGGCGACGAACCAGGGGTTGATGCCGGTCGCGACGACGATGGCCTCCTCGGCCAACCCGCGCCGGAGCAGGGCGAGGACGCGCCACAGGCGGTTGTCCGACGGGGCCAGGAAGCGGCGCAGGACGACCGGCGCGGCGCTGCGCTGGGCCAGCCGCGTGCTCTCGCAGGCCTCGCCGCGTTCATCGATCCAGCGGATGACGGCCTCGGCCTCGTCCGGGTCGCCGCCCAGCGCCGCCCCGAGGTACGCGAGGGTCGGGGCCCACGCCGGGTCCTCGGCGAGCGAGCCCGCGCCGGCCTGCTCGAGGCCCCGGAGCGCCTTGTTCAGCGCCGCGCCGAACGTGCGGTCGATCGCCATCACCTCGCCGGTCGCCTTCATCTGGCTCCCAAGAGTGCGGTCGGCGCGGGGGAACTTGTCGAACGGGAAGCGCGGCAGCTTGACCACGAGGTAGTCGAGCGCCGGCTCGAACGCCGCCACGGTCGTGCCGGTCACGACGTTGGGGATCTCGGCGAGGCGCCGGCCCACGGCGATCTGCGCGGCGACGCGGGCGATCGGGTACCCCGTCGCCTTGCTGGCCAGGGCCGAGCTCCGGCTCACGCGCGGGTTGACCTCGATGACGGCGTAGTCGCGCGAATCCGGCGAGAGGGCGAACTGGACGTTGCAGCCGCCCTCGACGCCGAGGCCGCGGATGATCGCGAGCGCCGCGCTGCGGAGCCGCTGGTGGACGGCGTCCGGGAGCGTCTGCACCGGCGCCACGACGATGGAGTCCCCCGTGTGCACGCCGAGCGGGTCGACGTTCTCCATCGAGCAGACGGCGATGCAGGTGTCGTCCGCGTCGCGGATGACCTCGTACTCGATCTCCTGCCAGCCGACGAGGACCTTCTCGACCATGACCTGCCCGATGGGGCTGGCCCGCAGGCCGGACCGGACCCGTTCGCGGTAGGCGGCCTCGGCCTCGACGATGCCGCCGCCCGTGCCGCCCAGCGTGAACGCCGGGCGGACGATCGCCGGAAGGCCGATCGCGGCGAGGGCGGCGTCGGTGCTCGCGGCGCGGGCCGCGTCCGTCGCCCCCTCGACGATCGCGGACGGCGCATACGGCTGGCCGAGCCGGTCGAGCAGGTTGCGGAACGCCTCGCGATCCTCGGCCATCTCGATCGCCCGGAGCGGCGTCCCGAGCAATCTCACGTTGTAGCGTGGTAGCACGCCAGCCTGCGACAACGCCATCGCGAGGTTGAGCGCCGTCTGGCCGCCGAGCCCGGCGAGCAGGCCCTCGGGCCGCTCCCGGGCGATCACCGCCTCTATCGAAGGCACCGTCAGCGGCTCGAGGTAGACCGCGTCGGCGACGCTGGGGTCGGTCATGATCGTGGCAGGGTTCGAGTTCACGAGGATCGTCCGGACGCCCTCGGCCCGCAGCGCGCGGCAGGCCTGCGTCCCGGCGTAGTCGAACTCGGCCGCCTGGCCGATGACGACCGGCCCCGAGCCGATGATGAGGACGGAAGCCGGCTTCCCGGGCGCGGCGGGCGTCGCGCCGGCGCGCGCGGGCGCGGGTCTCGCGCTCACGCGCGGGCCGCCGCGCGGTCCCGGGCGGCGGCCACGAACCGGTCGAAGACGGCCAGCGCGTCGAGCGGACCGGGAGCCCCTTCCGGGTGGTACTGGACGGTCTCGATCGGGAGGCTCCGGTGGCGGAGGCCCTCCACGGAGCCGTCGTTCAGGTTCACCTGGCTCACCTCGAAGCCGCACGCCGGCGGCAGCGTTGCAGCGTCGACCGTCACCTCGTGGTTCTGGGCCGTCACCTGGACGTAGCCGCTCCCGGTGTCCTGGACGGGGTGGTTGGCGCCGTGATGGCCGAACCGCAGGCGGCGGGTCTCGGCCCCGGCGGCGCGCGCCACGAGCTGGTGCCCCAGGCAGATGCCCAGCAGCGGCCGGCCGTCGGCGATGACCGCCTGCGCCAGGGCCACCGGGCCGGCAAGGCGCGCCGGATCGCCGGGGCCCGGAGAGAGGACGACGCCCGCCACGTCGACCGCGAGCAGCTCGGCCGCACCGACGGTGTGCGGCAGGACCCGGACCCGGACGCCGCGCCGCCGGAGGCTGTTGACGATGCTGGCCTTCAGGCCGAAGTCGACGATCGCCACGAGTGGGGCGTCGGGTTCCGAGCCGCGATCGCCGACCTCGAACGGCGCGGTGGGCGAGACGGCCTCGACGAAGTCCTGGTCCTCCCATCGCGGAACGTCGCGGGCGCGAGCGCGGGCAGCCTCCGCGTCGACGTCGCCGGGCGCCGTCACGATCCCACGCAGGCAGCCGTTGGTCCGCAGGTGACGGGCCAGGGCGCGCGTGTCGACCCCGGCAAGCGCCGCGACCCCCTCGTCGCGCAGGAGGGCGGCGAGCTGGCCGGCCTGTTCCGCGACCGCGGCGGTCGCCGTCGCGACGACGAGCGCCCGCAGCCAGGGCCGCTCCGACTGGTCGTCGGCCCGGATCCTCCCGTAGTTGCCGATGAGCGGGTAGGTCATCACCACGACCTGCCCGGCGTACGAGGGGTCGGTGCAGACCTCCTGGTAGCCCGTCTGGCTCGTGTTCACCACGACGTCGCCGCCCGCGGCGACGTCGGCCCCGAAGGCGACGCCCGCGAACACGGTCCCGTCCTCGAGGGCGAGCAGCGCCGGCCCGCGGGCGCCGACGCGCGGGTCGACCACCGACGAAGGGTCGGGAAGCGGCAGGTGCGCCCGGGGCGGCTGCAGCACCCGCGGCGGAGGCACGGCCGGCCGCGGAGCGAGCGGGGGCAGCCCGCGCGGTGTCCCGGTCACTGGCTCACCGGGCCCCGGACACGAAGACGCCACCGGCCACGAGGGCGCGGTGGACGTTGACGGGCGTGCGCACGTTGCCTCCCTTCCGGCCTCACGGGACCGGTACGCCGGCCTCACGGGACCGGCTCCAAGGAACCGTCGAAGCCTAGCACGGGCCACCGCCGGGCCACGCCTGCGCGCTCGCACCCTTCGGCTGCGCCGGCGGGATCGCCTCGCGGCCGCTACTTGAGGATGCTGTTGCTCCAGACCTGCGTCAGGACGTACTTGCCGTCGGTGGTCGGGTTGGTCAGGTTCGCCTGCGCCTGGTCGAGCATGATGAAGGGGTGGAGGCGCGCCTGGGCGAGCCGGCTCCCGACGAACGTCGCCTCGACAATCACGGCCTCCTGGGTCTGGCGGCTCCAATCCTGGCCGAACAGGAAGTTCCCGTGGCTGCCCATGACGAAGTGGAAGCCGCGGTCGTCCTTCGTGATCGACGCGGGACCCGCCCAGTGGGTCCCGTGGCCGATCACGTGGTCCGCGCCGGCGTCCCAGAAGAGCTGCATCTGCTGCTTCTGGCGCGCCGTGAAGTTGGCGTGGTACTCGGGCCAGCCCCATTGCGGGACGACGATCACCACGTCGGCGACCTTGCGGGCGGCGGCGATGCCCGCCCGCACGTTCGCCTCGTCGAGGTAGGCCACGCCCGGCGTCGACGCGTCGGCGCGCGCCGAGCCCGGGATCTCGTTGAAGCCCACGAAGGCGAAGCGGACGCCCCGGACGTCGATGACCGCCGGCTTGAGCGCCTGCTTGAGGTTCAGGCCGGCCCCGAAGCGGGCGATCCCGTTCTTGTCGAAGAGCGAGAGCGTCTCCTTGAGGGCCTTCGTCCCCTGGTCGGTCATGTGGTTCGAGGCGAGCGTGACGACGTCGACCCCGGCGCCGGCGAGGAGCGGCGCAACCTTCGGGTCGATCGAGAAGACGGTCCCGGTGTCGTGCTGGCGGAACGCCGACGTCATCGGGCACTCGAAGTCGTCGAGAGTGATCTCCGCGTCCGAGATCAGCCTCCGGACGGCCCCCTCGTTGCCGGTCCGGACGGCATCGACGATGGGCCAGCCGTTGCCGTCGGGCCCGTCGAAGCGGCGGTCCATCCGGGTGCCGGTGTACTTGGCCGTCCCGCCGTCGAGGACCCAGTCCCAGCCCTTGTCGAGCGTGTTGGCCTGGTGGCTCACCCCGCGGTCGGGGCACGTGTCGCCGGTGGAGATCAGGGTCCGGACCTCGGCCGGATCGAACGCCGTCCACGACGCCGCCGGGGCGTCGACGGTCGCGACGAGCGGGTAGGCCTTCGCCCGGACCGAGGGAGCCCCGAAGAGGTCCGCCCCGCCCACGCGGAGGACCTTTACGCGGGGCGAGACGAGCGCCGCCGGCAGCAGCCCGAGGCTCGATTTCGTCGCGCGGACGGCGGTGACGATCCCCGAGGTCGTGGAGCAGGCCGCCGGGTCGACGGCGACGGGCTTGCCGGCCAGGGCCAGCGCCGTCACGCCGCACGGGACGGCGACGCGGCCCGCCGCGATCTCCGACGAGAGCTTGTCGACGCTGAGCCCGACGCGCAGGTCGTCGACGTCGGCGACCAGGGCCAGCGGCAGCTCGACGGGCCCTGCCGGAGCGGTGGAGGTGCCGGGTTCGGGCGACCCGGGCCCGGCGCTCGGGGCGGCGCTCGACGGGCTCGGCAAAGCGCTGGACACCGCCGCCGCCGACGCGCCGGGGGAGGCGCTCGGCGCGGGAGAGGCGCCGGGCGCGCGGCTCGCGAAGACGGCCGCGCCCACGAGCAGCCCGACACCGGCGAACGCGAAGAGCAGGACGAGAAGGTTCGTGCCGCTGAAGGGACCCGGGCGTCCGCCGGGGGAGCGCGGGGTTCCCCGCGACGGCGGCGGCGCCGCGCCCCCGGAGCCTCGCCCACCCCGGCTGCCGCGTGGCGGCGTCGACGGGCCGATGGGACGGGCCATCGGGGGGCGGCGGGGCGGCTGGCGCGGCGGCATCTGCCGTATTGTGCCCCAGCCGCAGCGCGGTCCGGTTGGCGGTCGGGACGGGCAGTCGTCGCGCGGCCAGGTCCGTGGCGGCCGGTCGGTCAGTCGCCGACCTTGTACGGGTAGGTCACCCAGCCGTGGGCGAGCTCGGCGTGGAAGGCGGGCTCCTCGGCGACCCGCGAGCGCCCCGGCTTGTAGTGCAGGACGGCACTGATCGGACGGCCTCCGGCGGCGCGCACCCGGTCGAGCACCGCGACCATCGTCTCGCCGCTCTCCCAGACCTCGTCGACGACGAGGATCCGCTTGTCGCGGAGCAGCTCCGGGTCCGGGAAGTGGCCGAAGATCGGCGCCTCGTGCGTCGCCCCCCCGCTCGTGTAGAACTCGACGCCGGCGACGAGGATCTCCCGGAGGTCGAGGCGATAGGCCAGGATCCCGGCCGGCACCAGGCCGCCGCGGGTGATCGCGAGGACGAGGTCGTAGTTGCTCCCGACCTTCCGTGCCAGGACTGCCACGAGGCGGTCGAGCTCCTCCCACGAGACGCTGATCGGTTCGGTGGAGATCATCGGGACTCCCATGGCGACGGCCGCAAGCGCGAGGTCCCGCGCTGGCCGGGCGCCCATTGTCGGCGATCCGGGGGGTGCGCGCGGGCCGCAAGGGCGGTCGACGCAGACCCGCGGGACGCCGGGCGGACAGGACGCAGGACCGGGGCGCCGTGGCGCGGGCAGGGCCGAGCGCGGCCGGCACGTTGAGGGCGGAGCGCCCGCTGAGCGCGCCGGGGGCAAGGGTCGGCCCCCGGAGCGAAGGGGTCGTCGCGCCTCCCCCCAGTTGGAGCGGACGATCCCGGACGGGCCGGGGGCCGTGGTTCAGTCGGGCCTGTGGGCCGGGATGCTGGCCTCCCAGTGCATGCCTGTCAATGGACGATTGCCGGGTACGTCTCGGGCAGCGCGCTCCTCGTCACCCGCCGGTGCGATGGGACGTGCCGCCCTGGTGCCGGGAAGCGGGGTGCCACCTTCGGTCGGCCGTGCCCTTCGGCCCTCGACGGCGATGCTCGAGCGCGAGAGGCTGGGTCCCGGGCGGTGCCCGCGGCAACATCCTGCTGCTGCTGGCGTCCGTGCTCCTGCAACGGCAGCCCGTGACCGGAGGCGAACACGTGGACCTGTCGAGCCTGCTCGCCGGAGCGCGAGCCACCGAGAGCCGGAACCCCAGGTCCCTCCCTCGAGGTTCACGGGTGCCGCGCTGCGTGGGCGGTGACGCCCACGCCAGCCGTGCAGCTGGAGCCACGCGTCGGCGAGCGCGCGTCCTCGTCGTCGTGGCCGGCCTGCTCGCTGCCACGACCGCGGTTCCCGTTCCGGCATCGGCCGCGGCCCCGCCGACCACGCCCACCTCGGCTCTGCTGGTCGCGCCCACCTCGGCTCCGCCGGTCATGCCCACCTCGGCTCCGCCGGTCACGCGCGTCGCGACGACCCGGGTGGACGCGTCCGCCTGCACGATGGTCGACGGACGTGGCGCGACGGTCATCGTGTTCGCCCGCCGGGGCAACGCCCCTGGGCTCTACGTCGCGTCGAACCGGAGCGGCGCGTGGCGCACGTCGCGGATCACGTTGACGGAGGGAGGCGACGGCTGGATCCCCGAGGACTGCGTGGACGCTACCCTCGACCGCTCCGGGAAGATCCACGTCGTGGCGTCCGGGCGCAGGGCCAGCGACACCGTGTACGTGACGAACCGCGGGGGCGCCTGGACGGCCAGGTCGCTCCAATCGAGCGAACCGGGGTGGTCTTCGATCGTCGCGTATGCCGACGGCCGCGTCGCCATCCTCACCCGGGACGACGATGGCGTGCAGGTCGTGTCGAATCGCACGGGCGCCTGGCGGAGGACACGGGTGGTACGGTCATCCGACGTCAACCTGCGGCTGTCCGGGCTCGCGATCGACGGCAACGTACGCCTCCACCTGGGGTACGGCCTGCCGGACGGCCGGGCCTTCCACGTTTCGAACGAGACCGGCACGTGGGTGACGCGCCGCATCGCGGCGCCTGCGAAGCGCCCTGTCGAGGAAATCCAGGTCGGGGTCGACGGCTACGCCCGGCCGGTCGCGATCCTGGCCCGGGGCGGGGTTCTCTCGGTTCTTGCGCGACGCTCCGGTGGCTGGACGACCCTCCACCGGCGCCTGCTCGACACGAACGCCTGGGGTGTGGACGCCGTGGCAGCGGGCCGAAACGGGTGCATCAACGTCCTCCTGAGCCGAGACGACGGATCCGCATGGTTGTTGAGCAACCGCACCGGACCCTGGCGGCGCAGCCGGATCGGGGCGGCTGAACGGAGAAGCGCGTCGCTCGCGCTGACGCGCGCCGGGACCCCGGTGGTCGGGGCGATCGACGCGGGCGTCGTGCGATACGCGCTGACGTCGGCGGGGTGGCGAGCCACGCGCGTGACCGAGAGCGTCGAATGGGGCCTCGGGGGCGTCGCGGCCGGACCCACGGGAGCCGGGGTGGTCGTCGCCACGCGGCAACGTTCACGACCCGGCGTCTTCCTGTTCCGCGAGACCGCTGGGGGGTGGGCCTCGGCGCGCCTCACCGGCGATCCACGGGACGTCGCGCTGGACGTCGCCGTCGGAGCCGACGGCCGGATCATGGCGCTCATCGGGCGCGGAGAGGTCAGCCTGCTCGCGCGCGAGACGGCCCTGGGATGGCCGATCGAGGAAGTCCACGACGGATCCAGTGGGGCCCGGTCGCTCGCCATCGACGACACCGGCGTTCCGCACGTGTTCGTCTCGCTAGGGTCATCCACCGTCGAGCGAACGCCCGACGCGGCCGGTGGGTGGCAGACCGCCTCGACGATCGCCGCGGACTGCCATGCCGCGCTCTTCCGCGGGGGGACCTACCACCTTGCCTGCGGAGCATTCGGCTACGCCGCCCGCACTGGGTCGCAATGGGTGATGGAGACTGCCGCCGATCCACCCGATTGGGGAAACGACCCGTGGGCGCCGGACTACGGGGCCGTGTCGGTCAGCGCGAACGCACGCGGCCAGGTCGCCGTCGGCTACGAGTCCTACTCCACGCACACCTGGCCACCCAGCGGGATCGGCGTGGCACGCCGGGATCCGGGCGGCACGTGGTCGTCGGCCTGGGTTGGGAACGGGGTCGACCACGCATCGGGTGCGGCCATCGTGCCGGATGGATCGCTGCGCGTGGCGTATGGCACGCCGGCCGGCGTGGCGTGGACCAGCGACCGGGATGGGACGTGGACGACCGTGATGCTCCCGGTCGCTGCCGGGTGGTCGCGCGCGGAGGTCGCGACCGATCCGTCGGGGAACCCAATCGTCGCGGTCGAGCAGCTGGCAAGCGGCGGGAGTCAGTTGGGACTGCCGGAGCCCGTCGCTCCGCAGCCGGACGCCGGCCTGTTCGTGGTGCGGCCGAGCTGACGGATCGAGGCGTCCGGGACTGCCGGACGGCCGGTCCGGCGACGACGCGACGTGGCTGATGGGACGGGCCGGGAATCGCTTGACCCTCGGGGCATCCCTCCGAGGGTCAAGCGATTCGCGTTGGGAGCTGGTGAGCCGGGGGAGATTCGAACTCCCAACCTAGTGATTAAGAGTCACTTGCTCTGCCGTTGAGCTACCGGCCCGGCGGAAGTCTATCGCGCGGGGCCGATGCCCGTCTTCGGACACGCGACGACCCCGGCGTCGTGCCTGTAGAGGGCGGCACGGTCGTGGTGGCCGGCTCCGGCGAGGGCACGCATGTCGTCGGCGCGGCCGACCCGGGCGCGATCCACGGTTTGGAGTGAATGGATCAGGGCAGTAACAACGCTGCGGCTGGGTCGTCCCACCTGCATGAACGCCGCCCACGGCTCCATGGCTCCCGAGGACCCCAGCCCGGCCCTCGAGCGCGCGCAGCCGGGGGCCGCCTCCCTCGAGCGGGTGCTGGCGGAGGTCTACGAGGACCGGCGCTGCGAGCTGTACGGCTATCTCCTCCGCCTCACCCATGACCCCCAGGTCGCGGAGGAGGCGCTGCACGACACCTTCGTCCGACTGATCAGCGAGGCGAGGGCGGGGAGGATGCCCCATGACGTCCGGCCCTGGCTGTACCAGGTCGCCACGAACGGGGCCATCGACCGCGGGCGGCGGAGCGCCCGCCTTGCGCGGCTGCTCCCACGGCTGTGGGAGCGCACGGATCCTGACGCACCGGAGCAGCATGCCCTGCAGGCCGAGCGGGAGGCGGAGCTTCGCGCGGCCCTCGCGCAGCTCGACCCACGTGCGCGGGCGGCACTGCTGCTCGCCGGCCAGGGGTTCAGCGGCCGCGACATCGCGGCATCGATCGGGCGCTCCGAGGGCGCCACGCGAACCCTGATGTGCCGGGCACGAGTCCAGCTGAAGACGCTGGTCGAGGTCGGGGAGGCGGGATCATGAACGCCGAGCGCCGCCTCCACGACCGCGCGATCGAGCTCGCCGCACGGGCGATCGACCTCCCGCTCGACGCCGCCGAGCGCGAGGAGCTCGAGCGCCACCTCGCCACCTGCGCCGTGTGCGCGCGCGGCGTCACCACGATGCGCCACCACGCTGCGGCGCTCGCCGCGACGTTCGCCCCGCTGCCTCCGCGCCGGGTGGACGATGCCGTCCTGGCGGCGATCAGCGCGCGGACGGCGCGAACCCAGCGCACGCTGGTGCTCGTGGCCGCGGCCGCGCTGCTGCTCGTCGCCCTCCTCGGCATCGCCGCCGCCGGGTCGTTCATCGTGCGCAACTGGCCGAAGCCGCCCGAGGTCGTCGTCCCGCCGGCAGAGGTCATCGCTCCGACGCCGACCGTCGCCGCCGACGGCAGCCTCGGCCCCATCGCCGAAGCGTCTGCGAGCCCCACGTCGTCGCCGGACGCGAGCGCCACGCCGAGCGGCCCACCTGCCACGCTCCCGCCGACCCCGCCCGTGGTCACTGCGGGCGCGGCCCACGAGCTCGCCTGCGACGTCAACTCCACGAACTGCCTGCTCCACCTGCGCGACGCTGCTGGGAGCGAGCAGCCCGGCTGGCCGGTCGCGCTGAACGGAACGTGCTGGGACTGGGGCCTCACGACGGCGGCGGACGGCACGGCCTTCGTCGCCTGCGATTCCGCCGCGGCGAGCGAGGTGTCTGTCTCGGCATTCGACGCCTCCGGACGGCCCCTCGCCGGCTGGCCGGTGGTCGTGGCAGGCCGGGCAACGACCCCGCTCTGGAACGATTTCGGGATCGGCTGCGGGATCTCCGGGAAGGCCGTGGAGGTCACGGAGCGGGGCGCCGTCTTCGTCGCCGTCTCGCGGCCCGAGCGGTCGGAGGACCTGGTGGTCGCGTCGTTTGCGCGCGACGGACGGCCGAGGGCAGGGTGGCCCCAGGCGATCGGCACGGGCAAGTGCCCCGGCTTCAGCGTCGCCGGTGACGGGACGGTCGTCGGCTGGTGGTACGAAGGCGGGGGGGATTCCATCCTTCTCGACGCCGATCGCACGAAGTACACGATGCTGGCGTCGAGCGGCACGCCGCTGGCCGGGTGGCCGATCACCTCGATCGGGGCGGCGTCCGGACCGGTGGTCGCGGACGACGGGTCGATCTACTACACGAGCGCAACCGGCAAGGTCTGGGGCCACGACCGAAGCGGGACGGTCATCGACGGGTGGCCGTACGTGCTCCCCGACAAGGTCGCCCCGGCGCTCGCGCCCGATGGTCGACTGCTCTTCTTCGTGTTGGGCCCGCAATCAGCGTGGTGGAGAGTCCGTCCCGCTTCGATCATCGCCCTCACGCAGGCGGGGCGCCCGGTGAGCGGCTGGCCGTACGAGACGAGCTCGTCGGGCTACGCCGGCGAATGCGCGACGCCGAGCGTCGACTACGTCCCTTACGCCTTCGGCGCCGACGGCACGCTCTTCGTGCCGATCCAGCCGGCCGACGCGTCCGACCGCGGCAGCGTCATCGCCCTGGATCGACACGCGGCCCTGGTCGCAGGCTGGCCGTTCCGCCTCGCCGCCAACACCTTCGTGCGCTCGATCCGAGCCGAGCCTGCCCGGCTCGTTGTCACGATCTCGCAGGGATCTTGCGGCGAAGCGAACGAGACCACGATTCCCATCTTGCCGGACGGCGCGCCCGCGCCTTGACAAGCTGCCCGCGGGCCTGCCGCGCCGTGACCGGCGCTCGGCAGGGTCGCCGGGGCCCCGCGCTCAGCCCGGCTGGTTGTCGATCTGGGCGCGCTGGAGGCGGCCGCTGAAGTCGACGTAGACGGCCTTCCACTCGGTGTACGTGTCGAGGGCCGCGTGGCCCGCCTCGCGGTGGCCGTTCCCGGTCTCCTTCCAGCCGCCGAACGGCAGGTGCGTCTCGGCGCCGATCGTGCCCGCGTTCACGTAGACGATCCCCGTCTCGAAGTCGCGCATCGCCCGGAAGGCCACGTTGACGTCCCGGGTGTAGATCGACGACGACAGGCCGTAGCGCGACTGGTTGACGGCCGTGACGGCCGAGTCGTAGCCGTCCACCGGGATCACCGAGAGCACCGGCCCGAAGATCTCCTCCTGGGCGATCCGCGCCATCGGCGCCACGCCGGCGAAGATCGTCGGTTCGAAGAAGACACCCCGGTCGAAATCGCCTCCGGTCGCCCGCCGCCCGCCGCACACCAGGTCGCCCTCGCGCCGGCCGATCGCCACGTACTCCTCGACCTTCGCCGCGGCGGCCTCGTTGACGAGCGGCCCGACGTCGGTCGTCTCGGCCTGGCCGTCGCCGAGGCGCAGCGACCGAACGCGAGCCTCGAGCTTGTGGAGGATCCGGCTCTCGACCGACCGCTCCACGATCACCCGGCTGCAGGCCGTGCAGCGCTGGCCGGTCGTCCCGAAGGCCGACCAGACGATCCCGTCGACCGCGAGGTCGAGGTCGGCATCGGCGAGCACGACGATCGCGTTCTTCCCGCCGAGCTCGAGGGCGAGGCGCTTGAGGCGACGACCCGCCCGCTCGGCGATCCGCTTGCCGGTCGCCGAGGCGCCGGTGAACGAGATCACCGGGACGTCGGGCGACTCGACGATCGCGTTGCCGACCTCGTCCCCGGACCCGGTGACCAAGTTCACGACGCCGGGCGGAAGGCCGGCCTCGGCCATGAGCTCGACGAGCAGCGTCGCGCAGTGGGGCGTGTCGGACGCCGGCTTGAAGACCACGGTGTTGCCCGTGACGAGCGCAGGCATCGTCTTCCAGGCCGGGATCGCCATGGGGAAGTTCCAGGGCGTGATGATCCCGGCCACCCCGATCGGCTGGCGGACGCTCATCGCCCACTTGTCGGGAAGCTCCGAGGGCACGGTGTCGCCGAACATCCGCCGACCCTCGCCGGCCATCAGCTCGGCGATGTCGATCGCCTCCTGCACGTCGCCGCGCGCCTCGGCGATCACCTTGCCCATCTCGCGGATGAGTGCCCCCGCCAGGCGCTCCTTGTCGCGGCGCAGGAGCCGGGCGTACTCCAGCAGGATCTCGCCGCGTCTTGGCGCCGGGGTCGCACGCCAGGCCGGGAACGCCATCTCGGCGGATCGCACGGCCATCGCAACGTCGGCCGCCGTGCTCGCCGCGAACGTCCCGACGAGGTCGTCGCGGTTCGCGGGATTGCGGCTCTCGAAGGTGCGCCCGGAGACGGACGCAACCCACTCCCCGGCGATGAAGTTGCGGCCGGCGAACGGCCCCGCGGCGCTCTCGGTCATCGATCCCTCCGCGCGGCCGGTGCCGCCGTCATGCTCGTCACGCTCGCAGGCGGCCGCGCTCGCGCGCCGCCGTTGTGCGCACCGCGCCCGGGCGCTGACGCCGCCGCCACGCGCGCTCTCAGGCTCGCTCGAAGGCCATCGCAACCGACCCCCCGCCGCCGAGGCAGAGCGTCGCGAGGCCGTACCGCCCCTCCCGCCGCCGCAGCTCGTGGAGGAGGGTCGCCACGATGCGGGCGCCGGAAGCGCCGATCGGGTGCCCCAGGGCGATGGCGCCGCCGTTGACGTTGACCCGCGCCCAGTCGAGGCCGAGGGCTCGCCCGTCGGCAAGGACCTGGGCCGCGAACGCCTCGTTGAGCTCGACGAGGTCGAAGGCGTCGGGTGCCAGGCCCGTGCATGCCTCGAGCTTCCGGACGCCTTCGACCGGCGCAAGGAAGAGCCACTTCGGCGCGACCTCCGCCTGGACGTACCCGACGATCCGGGCCAGAGGCGCCAGCCCCAGCCGCTCGACCGCCCGCTCGGAGGCCACGACCACGGCCGCCGCGCCGTCGGTGATCCCGGGGGCGTTGCCGGCCGTCACGGTCCCCTCGGTCGCGCCTCCCCGGTCCTCGCCGTCGGGCAGCGGGAAGACCGGCCGGAGACGCGCCAGGGCCTCGGCGGTCGTGTCGCGACGGGGTCCCTCGTCAACGTCGACGACCGTCGCGCGGCCCTTCGCGTCGCGCACGGTGACGGGCGCCATCTCGGCGTCGAAGCGTCCCTCGTCCTGGGCCGCCACCGCGCGGCGATGGCTCTCGAGGGCGAACGCGTCCTGGTCCGCCCGGGTGACCTGCTCGCGGATCGCGACGCGCTCGGCGTGGGTCCCCATGTGGCAGCCCTCGAGGGCGCACCAGAGGCCGTCCGCGACGGTCGCGTCCACGAGCTCCCCGTTGCCGAGCCGGTAGCCGAAGCGCGCGCCGGGGAGCAGGTACGGCGCGCGGTTCATGCTCTCCATGCCGCCGGCCACGACGAGGTCGGCGTCGCCGGCCCGGATCTCGGCGGCGGCGAGCATGATCGCCTTGAGGCCCGAGCCACAGACCCGGTTGATCGTCGTCGCCGAGGTCGTGTCGCTGAGCCCGGCACCGAGCGCCGCCTGGCGGGCGGGAGCCTGGCCGGCGCCCGCCTGCAGCACCTGGCCCATGAGCACGTCGTCGATCGCCGCGGCCGCCGGGTCGAGCCCGGCCCGCTCGACGGCGGCGCGAATGGCGACCGCCCCCAGCTCGGTCGCCGGGACGCCGGCCAGCGCCCCGCCAAACCTCCCGATCGGCGTCCGCGCCGCCGAGACGAGGTAGACGTTGCCCTTGACGCCGGTGCCGCTCACGGGTCGGAGTCTACCCGCGGACCCGGCCCAGGATCGCGTCGGCGACGACGCCCCGGTGGACCTGGTTGGTGCCCTCGTAGATCTGGGCGCCCTTCGCGTCGCGCATCAGGCGTTCGACCCCCGCCTCGCGGGAGTAGCCGGCCCCGCCGAAGAGCTGGACCGCGTCCGTGGCCACCCGCATCGCCGCGTCCGACGCCGTCCACTTGGCGAGCGAGGCCGCAGAAGCCACCTCCGCCCCACCCGCGCCGCGGTCCCTCGTGGCGGCCGCCTCGCGCGTGAGCGCCCGCGCCGCCGCGACCTGCTGGGCCATCTCGGCGACCATGAAGCGCAGGCCCTGCAGCTCGGCGATCGGCGACCCGAACGCCCGGCGCTCGCCCAGGTACGCCGCCGCCTGCTCCAGCGCCGATCGCGCGAGCCCCGTGCAGGCCGCCGCGATCGCGATCCGACCATCGCCGAGGGCCGACAGCGCGACCCGGTACCCCTCGCCCTCCCCGCCGAGCCGGTTCGCGACCGGCACCTCCGCCCCCTCGAAGACCAGCTCGGACGCAGGGCAGCTCCGGATCCCCATCTTCCTCTCGTGGGGTCCGAAGCCGAACCCGGGAGTCCCCTTCTCCACGAGGAACGCCGTGATCCCCGCCGGGCCGCGCGCCGGGTCGAGCGTGGCGAACACGAGGTAGCGCTCCGCTTCCGGGGCGTTCGAGATCCAGACCTTGGTACCGCTCAGGCGGTACGCCGTGGGAGCCCCGGCCGGCCCGAGCCGCTCTGCCCGCATCCGGATCGCTGACGCATCCGAGCCTGCCTCCGGTTCGGTAAGCGCGAAAGCACCGAGCGCAGTGCCCGCCTGGAGCGCCGGGAGCCAGCGCGCCTTCTGCTCCTCCGTCCCCCATCGCACGACCGGGTTCTGGTGGAGGACGTGGACGCAGAGCGTCACGGCCAGGGCCATGTCGGCGGCGGCGATCTCCTCGACGACGACGGTCCAGGCAACGGCCGACAGCCCGGCCCCGCCGACCGCCTCCGCGAACGGCCCGGCTAGCAGGCCCAGCTCGGCCATCCGGTCGACGAGCCCGCGGTCGAAGCGCTCCGTCTCGTCGCGCTCGATCGCCCCCGGCGAAACCACCTCGCGGGCGAAGGCGCGAACCGTCTCGCCGAGGAGCCGCGTCTCCGGGTCCAGGCCCGCGAAGGCGTCGAGGAGCACGGCCGGCGCTCAGGACCGCGGGTAGGTGAAGAAGCCGGCGCCGCTCTTCTGGCCGAGCTTGCCCTCGGTCACCAGCTCCTCGAGGACCCGCGGCGGGCAGAAGCGCTCGTCGCCGAGGTCGCCGTGGAGCACGCGCATGATGCCGAGCACGACGTCGAGGCCGATGAAGTCGGCGAGGGCCAGCGGCCCCATCGGGTGGTTGAGCCCGACCCGCGCGCCCGTGTCGATGTCCTCGGGCGTGCCGATCCCCTCCTCCAGCGCCCGCATCGCCTCGGCCAGGAGCGGCATCAGGATCCGGTTGACGATGAAACCCGGCCGGTCGGCGGAGACGATCACCTGCTTGCCGAGATCGGCGGCGAGCGCTCGCACCGCGTCGGTCGTCGTGTCGGCCGTCGCGCTGCCGCGGATCAGCTCCACGAGCGGCATCACCGGCACGGGGCTGAAGAAGTGCATGCCGCAGAAGGCCGGCCGGCGGGTCGGTGCGAGCGCCTCGGCCAGGCGATCGATCGAGATCGAAGAGGTGTTCGTGGCGAGGATCGCGCGGCCCGGCGCGAACGCGTCGAGGTCCGCCCACAGCCCACGCTTGACGACCTCATCCTCGAAGACCGCCTCCAGGACGATGTCCGCATCGGCAGCCGCGGCGAGCCTGTCGGTGGCCGCGATCCGGTCGAGGACCTCCACGCGAGCGGTCGCGTCGAGGCGCCCCCGGGCCACGGCCCGCTCCAGGTTGGCGGCGATCCGCTCCCGCCCGGCGGCGGCACGGGCGAGGTCGGGCTCGTAGAGATCGACGGTCCGGCCGGCTGCCGCGAGGACCTGGGCGATGCCGTGGCCCATCAGACCGGCCCCGGCGACGAACGCGCGCTCGATCGGCATGCCGGGCAGGGTACCCCCTGTCACGCGGCCCGTCAGCCCCCAGCGCCGGCCCCCGAGCCGGCCCCCGATCAGGCTCCCGGGTCGACGAGGGTCGCCAGGAGCCGGTCGGCGGCCGCGTACGGGTCCAGCTCGTGGCGGACGACCGAGTCCAGCGTCGCCGCGGTCGCCGCCGCGCGGCCCGGATGCTCCAGCTGCCGCCGAACGCGGTCGCCCAGGAGCGCCCAGACAAGGGCGGCCGCCCGGGTGCGCCGCACGGCGATGCCTCCCTCCGCCTCGGCCAGGCCGGCCCGGTGCCGCTCGATGGCGGCCAGGAGCTCGGGAACGCCGTCACCGGTCATCGCGGTCGTGACGAGCACCTCTGGGCGCTTCGGGCGCGGCCGCTCGGCGCCGGGATCGACGGACGACCCCGGCCCGCCGGGTCGAGAGGCCCGCTGGACCGCACCGGCGTTCCCGGCCAGGCGCGGGCTCGCCGCCGCCGTCAGCATCGCCCGCAACTCCGCCGCCGTCCGCTGGGCGCCCGGCCGGTCGCCCTTGTTGACGACGACGATGTCGGCCACCTCGAGGAGGCCCGCCTTGATCGCCTGGACCTCGTCGCCCATCTCGGGCGCCTCGAGGACGACGGTCGTGTCGGCTGCGGCCGCCACCTCGACCTCGCTCTGGCCGGTGCCCACCGTCTCGATCATGATCAGGTCGAAGCCGGCGGCGTCCAGCACGGTCGCAGCGGCGACGGAGGAGGCGGCCAGCCCGCCTGCGTGCCCGCGCGAGGCCATGCTCCGGATGAAGACGCCGTCGTCGCCGGCGTAGGCCTGCATCCGCACGCGGTCGCCCAGGATGGCGCCCCCGGTGATCGGCGACGACGGGTCGACGGCCACGACCGCGACCGAGCGCCCGGAGGCCCGGATCTCCCCGATGAGGGCGGCCACGAGCGTGCTCTTGCCGGCGCCCGGCGCCCCCGTGATCCCCACGAGGTGGGCTCTCCCGGCCGAGGCGTGCAGCCGCCGAAGGGCGGCCTCCGCGACCGGGGTGCGGTTCTCCACGGCGGTCAGCAGGCGGGCAAGCGAGCGCCGGTCGCCGGCGGTCGCGGCCTCGGCCAGGGCCTCCCCTCGCTGCGCCGCATCAAAGGGCTCGGGGCTCACCCCGTCAGTCCAGCGCGCGGACGTTCGCCCGGATGAAGGCGGCCACCTCGGCGATCGTGGTTCCCGGGCCGAAGACGGCGGTCACGCCGGCCGCCTGGAGCGCGGGGACGTCGTCGTCGGGGATGATCCCGCCCGCCGTGACGAGCACGTCGTCGAGCCCCTTCTCTCGGAGCAGGGCGCAGATCCGCGGCACCAGCGTCATGTGCGCGCCGGACAGGATGGACAGGCCAACGACGTCGACATCCTCCTGGAGCGCCGCCGTGACGACCATCTCGGGCGTCTGGCGCAGCCCGGTGTAGACAACCTCGAAGCCCTCGTCGCGCAGGCCGCGCGCCAGCACCTTTGCGCCGCGGTCGTGGCCGTCGAGCCCCGGCTTCGCGATCAGGACCTTGATCGGTCGTTCGCTCATGCCGGGATCATAGCCCCGGGTCGACGGCCGCGACCACGCCCGGGCGCCGACGACGCCACCCGGTCACCGATCCCGCAGCACCCAGGTCACAAGCGCGGGCCCGCCGGCCGGGCGGTACTCCAGGGTGACCCGGCCGGCCACCGGAACCCCGGCGACGACGAACGTCGGCACCTCCGGCCACGCGGGTCCGATCTCGCGGACGACCTGCGTCCCGATGAACGACGGCCAGCCGGGCGGGATCTGGTTGGCATCCGGGTAGACGAGGCGGGGCGCCACGCCGGCCGGACCGACGACGACCCACTCCGCCGGGTCGAGCGCGAACGTCCCGCTCCCGGAGCCGAAGGTCAGGCGAACCTCGAGGAAAGCCTCGGCCGGCGGCGCCGGCACCACGCCGGGGTACCGGGCGACCTGGTCGACGCCGGCGACGACGACCGGCATCGTCCCCCCCTCCGCGGCCAGCACGATGCGCTCGCCGAGGCGAGCCGTGCCAGACGTGGGCGATGCGGCGGGATCCGATGTCGGTGCCGGGGTCATCGGCGCGGCCGTGCTGGTCGTGCCCTCGCGCGCGAGGTACGAGAACTGGGTCACGTACGCCTCGTCGGCGCCACGCTCGGCCCCGAGGACGTCCACGGTCACCCGCCGACCGTCGTCGTTGATCTCCCAGGCGATCGTCCCGCGATAGGCAAAGCCGGGCCCGGTGGCGAGGGTGGTCGTCTGGTTGGCGCCCGGCATCCCGAACATGTGCACCGGGCTGACGACGTGCGGGCCGGCGTTGACGACGACCGTGGAGCTGCCGGGGAGGAACCCCTGGGTGATCGCGCCTGCCTTCAGGCCCACGATCTCGACGTCGGCGAGAAGAAGCTGATCCGGGACGCCCGTCCAGTCCGGCCGGTAGTCCGGGAGCCGATCACAGAAGCGGACGTTCGAGACGCGAACGAGGCCGCCCGGGGAGCCGTCGGGGGCCGGCAGGATCCCGGTCGCCCCCAGCGCGAGCAGCCCGGTCGACGGCGTGGCGCTCGGTGCAACGGGCTCGAAGCTCGGCGCGGCCGGCGCGGCGGACGGCTGCAGGCTCGCCGCGGCGTAGTCCTCGAGCGTCGGGCAGCGGCCCGGCTGCACGACCGATGAGACGGGCGGCGCCCGGTGGATCGGGTAGGAGAACGTGATCGACGTGCCCGACCCGGCGTAGCCGAGATCGACGTTCTCGTCCGGGCCGGCGGGGATGACGACCGTCGTCGAGACGCTGGTGCCGATCGGGGCGTCGACGGGGATCGCGAGCGGATCGGCTCCGCTGACACCGAGGCCCGGCGCCTCCGCGCGTCCACCGCGGACCACGATGAAGCGATCGATCCCGAAGGCCCGGTCGAGGCGGCCGACGAGGCGCGCCTCGATCGTCAGGCCGACCCCATCACCGCCCCGCGTCGCGGCCGGCGACGCGCGGATCAGGATCGCCGGCTCGCCGAACGCCGACGCCACGGCGACGCTCCCCAGCGCGACCTCGCCGCCCGTGGGCGGCGTCGACGGGCCGAGCGTGCTGGGCCACGGCTCGACGGAGGCCGGCGGGGCGCTCGCGACGGGCGCCTCGCGCGGCATCACGGCGAGGGCGAGGGCAAGCACGAGCACGCCGACGAGCGCGGCCGCGAGGACGGCGACGCTGCGCCAACGAGGCGGGGTCGTGGCGGGCGCGGCGAGGCGGCGGGCCGCCGGTGCGTCGGCCCAGCGGGGATGGGGGCCGTGGACCGGGTCGAGGTCCGCCGCGAGCATCACGCGCAGGTCGCGCTCGAAGCGCTGCTCAGCCATGGTGGACCTCCTCCAGCACCAGGGTCGCCGGAGCCTCACGCCCGAGCTCCCGGGCGAGCCGCTCCACCGCGCGGTGGAGGACCACCCCGACGTGGTTCGCGTTCGTGCCGAGGGCCGTCGCGATCGACGCGTAGTCGAGGTCGTGGTAGTAGCGCAGCACGATGGCGGCGCGGGCTCGCGGCTCCAGCCCGCGCATCGCCGCGTCGAGCGCGAGGTGGTCGACGGCGCGCCCGGCCTCGTCACCGGGCGCCGCCGCCTCGCCGACGACGTCGAGCTGGACCAGCCGGGGATGCGGCCGCCGCGCCTCGGACAGGGCCCGGTTGACGACGATGCGGAGCAGCCAGGCCTGGGCCGGCGCGTCGCCGCGAAAGCGGCCGCGCTCGCGGTAGGCCGAGACGTAGGCGTCCTGGACGACGTCGGCGGCGTCGCCCCGGTCGCGCGTGATGGCCCACGCGGTGCGGAACGCCGCGCGGTAGGTGTGCTCGTAGAAGGAGCCGAAGTCCTCGATCTCCGCCCGGAACGCCATCGAGCCCGTCCTGTTCGTGTGCGCTCCCCTCGCCAATGTGGACGCGCGGGGCCGCCGGTTCATTACGCCGCGCGCCTCGGGCGCGCCGGAATGAGCCCGCCCGGAGCGATCGTCTCCCGCTGGTTAGGCTCGCGAGATGGGCCGAAGGTCGCGTCTCGGTGCTCAGGCGCCCGGCGACGGCCGCTGCAGGTGGGCGAGGAACTCGGCCCTGGTCTTGTCGTTGGCCCGGAAGATCCCCAGGACGTGGCTCGTCGTCATCACCGTCCCCTGCTTGCGCACGCCGCGCATGACGGCGCAGAGGTGGGTCGCCTCCATGACCACGCCGACGCCCTGCGGGCGGAGGTGCTCCATGAGGAAGTCGGCGATCTGCAGCGTGAGCCGCTCCTGGACCTGGAGCCGCCGCGCGTACATCTCGACGATCCGCGGGATTTTCGAGAGCCCGACCACGCGCCCGTTCGGGATGTAGGCGACGGCGGCGGTCCCGAAGAACGGCAGCAGGTGGTGCTCGCACAGGCTGTAGAACGGGATCTCCTTGACGACCACCATCTCCGAGTAGTCGACGTCGAAGATGGCGCCGTTGATGAGCCGCGCTGGGTCGACGTGGTAGCCGGCCGTGAGCTCGGCGTACATCCGGTGGACCCGGCCCGGGGTCCCGAGGAGACCCTGGCGGTCGGGATCCTCGCCGATCTCGCGCAGGATCTCGCGGACCGCGGCCTCCACGCGCCCGTTGACCTCCCCGTGGTCGCGGGCGCCGCCCTCGATCGCCGCGGCGCCGACGAGGGCGTCCGGGTCGGGACGCGGCATCTCGCCGATCTCGGTCTCGATCTCGTCGACGATCGAACGGACGTGGTCGGGCAGCGGGTGGCCGGTCATGTCCGCATCGTAGCCCGTCGCGACGGCGGCGGCGACTCCCCGGCACGGGACGACGCGGGGCGCCTCTCGCGCGGGTCCGGCCGCTCGCACAGACCAGCGCCGGGCGCCCAACAGGCGGGTCCGGCCGCTCGAGCCGTCAGCCGGCGACCGCCAGCACGGCCGCGGCCACGGCGTCCGGCTCGTGGCGCACCAGGTTGTGGCCTCGCGCCGGGAACGACGCCACGAGGATCGGCGAGCGGCCCGCCGCGTGCCGGCCGGCCGCCTCGCCGGCCAGCGCCGCAGCCCGCGAGCCGTCGTCGTCTCGCGCCACCAGGGCCGCCACCTTCGCTTCCACCGTCGGCAGGACGGCCGGCGGGTCGTAGGTCCACATCGCCTTCACCGACCCGGCAAGCGCGTGGGGATGCACCGCGAGCTTGACGCGGCGCGCCGCCGTCTCGACGACCTGGGCCCGCGCCGCCCGTTCCTCGTCGGCGTCCCAGGTCGCCGGGTCGAAGGCCGCGCGATCGGCCAGCCAGGCGTCCATCGAGGCCAGCACCTCCGGCGGCTCCTCGATCGCGGCTAGCCACTCGTCCGGCGTCGCGCCCGTGACCCTCGAGAGGTCCTCCCAGCCGCCGTCCACCATCACCAGCCCGGCGCAGCGATCGCCCAGCGCGTGGGCGGTCCATGCCGCCACGATCGCCCCGTAGCCCAGCCCGGCGACGACGAGCGGTCCGGCCGGCGCCTCGTCGCCGTCGAGCGCCAGCAGCCCGGCGCCGTCCGCGACGGCGATCGCGTCGCCGGCGAGCGCGTCGGGCTCGTAGCCTTCCGCTGGGGCGTCCGACAGCCCGTGGCCCCGCAGGTCCATGGCGATGACGCGGGCGACACGGCGGAGGCGGCGCGCGATGGGCGTCCAGCTCCAGGCGGTGGCCGCGAGCCCGTGCAGCAGGAGGACGCCCGGCCGGCCAGCCGGGCGAGGGGATGCCGTCGCCGTCCCTCCGTCCCAGTCGAGGAAGTGGATCCGGGTGCCATCGTCGCTCGCCACGACGAACCCGGCAGGCTCGGCCGTCGGATCCGGCGGCGGAGCCGCCCCGGCGGGGAGGGCCGCGAGGCCCGGGCCGGTGAGGGAGTCCATCGCGCCGTACGATACCGCCGCCATGCCGAAGCGCCACCGGGGTATCCCCGCAGCCGAGCTCGCCGCCCGCCG
Source organism: uncultured Chloroflexia bacterium (assembly GCA_963831745.1). Lineage (GTDB taxonomy): Bacteria > Chloroflexota > Limnocylindria > Limnocylindrales > CSP1-4 > CTSoil-043. Next base: position 618,725 of record CAWHRD010000006.1, read on the forward strand.
CCGGCGACGGGAGGCTCGCCACGATCGGTTCGAGCGTCTCGTCGACCGCGCGCTCGACGGGATCCCGATGCCCTTCGCCGCCGCGCTCGACGAGGTGGCCATCGTCATCGCCGACGAGCCGTCGCGCGAGCAGCGCCGCGAGAACGGCCTCGCCGCCGACGAGACCCTGTACGGCCTCTACGACGGCACGCCGAAGACGGCCTGGGGCGCCGACGACGTGCCGTTCCCCAACACGATCACGATCTTCCGCCTGCCGCTCGAGGAGGACTTCCCGGACCCGCTCGACCTGGAGGACGAGGTCCGGATCACCGTGATCCACGAGCTGGCCCACCACCTCGGAATCGACGACGACCGCCTCGAGGAGCTCGGCGTCGACTGAGATCGTCGCGATCCGACTGATCGTGTCTCGATCCCAGTCCTCCCGCGCGGGCGTTCAGGGTCGGCCCCCACGCGGGCTTTGGGGGCCGCCCCCACGCGGGCGTTCGGGATCGCGATGACCGCTGCATGGGCATTCCGGCGGCTTGGCAGCGCCAAGGCTCTGCAGCGTGCCATCAGCCGCTCCGGCTGCGCAGGACCGCGCCACCGTTGAGGCTCCATCTGCTCGTGGAGCGGTCACGGCAGCGACCAACGTGCGGACCCGGCGGGCGAACGCCTCCTCACCCGCGGCCGCGAGCTCAGGCCCCCGGCAGCGGACCGGCCGCGGCGACCAGCTCGCCGAAGCGCGCCACGTCGACGTTCCCACCGGAGAGGACGACGCAGACTCGCTCGCCATCGCGGATCGGGACCCTGCCGAGGAGGACGGCGGCGAGCGCGGCGGCGCCGGCGGGCTCCAGGACCTGCTTCATGCGCTCGGCGGCGAACCGGAGCCCGGCGAGGATCTCCAAATCCTCGAGGAGCACGACGTCGTCGATGAGCCGGCGTCCGAGTTCGATGGTCGTGCCGGACGCGAACGGGGCGTTCAGCCCGTCGGCCACGCTCGAGGGGTGGATCGACACCGGCGCTCCCGCCGCGATCCCTTGCGTCAGCGCGTCCGACCCGGCGGGCTCCACGCCGAAGACGCGCGCCCGCGGCCGGCGCCCCTTGACGGCCGCTGCGACACCGCAGGCCATGCCGCCGCCGCCGATCCCGGCCACGACCACGTCGACGTTGGGCAGGTCCTCGACGATCTCGAGGCCCACGGTCCCCTGCCCGGCGATGGTGTCGAGGTGGTCGAACGGGTGGATGAAGGTGAGGCCCCGCGCGTCGCGGATCGACTCCATCGCAGCCCACGCCTCGCTCGTGTCGACCCCGGCCAGGATCACCTCCGCACCGTAGCCGCGGCAGGCCTCGACCTTGGAGCGCACGGCGGTCTCGGGCATGACCACGACGGCGTGAACCCCCAGCAGGCCGGCGGCCACCGCAACCGCGGCGGCATGGTTCCCGGCCGAGATCGCGATGACACCTGCGTCGTGCTCGGCCGGCGAGAGGCGTGCGATCCGGACGGTGGCTCCCCGCACCTTGTACGAGCCGGTCCGCTGGAGGTGCTCGGCCTTGGCGTGGAGGCGCCCCCCGGCGATCCGCGTGCCGGATGCCGCCTCCACCAGCCGGGCGGCCGTCGTCGAGGCAAGCAGCGGGGTCCGCTCGACCTTGCCACGCAGGAAGCGGGCCGCCTCCTCGATCCGGGCGAGGGTCAGGTCGTCGGGGGCGAGCGCGTCCATCGGCGGAGTATCGCAGGCCAGCGCAGGCGCCCCGCCGAGCGTTCCCGCCCGGCTGACCGTTCCCGCCCCGCCGACGTTCCCGCGGCGGCCGGCGCGCGCTATCCTCGCCAGAGCGCTTCGTGTCCGATCCACGCGCCCAGACGGGAGGCTCCGCCCCATGCCCGGCTTCACCCCGTTCACCCGCAACTACACCGACCTGTCGGACGAGAACGGCTACCAGTTCGAGTTCCGCTGCGACCAGTGCGGGTCCGGCTACAAGAGCGAGTTCGTCCGATCCGGGATCGGGACGGCGAGCTCGATGCTGTCCGGCGCCAGCAACCTCCTCGGCGGCCTTTGGGGCGCGTCCAACGTCGCCCGCAACGCCAAGGACTTCATGGACCGCGACGCGCGCGACGCCGCTCTCGAGAAGGCGGCCAACGAGATCATGCCCCTCTTCACGCGCTGCGTCGGGTGCAGCAACTGGGTCGACGAGACCTGCTTCAACCGCGACCGCAACCTGTGCGTCCGGTGCGCGCCGAACCTGGCCGCCGAGCTGGAGCGCGAGCGCGCCTCGGTGGAGCTCAACCAGATGCGCGACGCGATGCGCTCCGAGACCGTCTTCTCGGGCGACACGTCGGCGCGGCGGACGGTCTGTCCGAGCTGCGACAAGCCCGTCGGCTCCGAGAAGTTCTGCGCCAACTGCGGCACCAAGCTCGGCACCGACCACTGCACGCAGTGCGGCGCCGAGCTCCCGACCGGCGCGCGCTTCTGCGGCAGCTGCGGCACGAAGGTCGGCTGAGCCGCCGACGCGTCCGATGGCATCCGCCGATCTCGACCACCCGACCTACGCCGGCGAGGCGCGAGTGCCCGGCGGAGCCGCGGTGCCCACGACCATCACCCTGGAGGACACGACCGTCGTCCTGGCTGCGCAGGGCGCGCCGCCGCGGACCATCGCTTACCGGGACCTTGCCGTCATCGCCGTCACCGACGGGACGGGGCTCGTCGCGACGGGAGAGGAGCCGGGCGCCGAGCGGTGGGTGCTCGAGCGCTTCGGCGCCGCCCTGGGGCCGGTCGTCGCCGAGCTGCGCGAGCGCCGTCTCCGCCAGCGCCTCGCCGACGCCTTCGTGACGCTGCCCGACGGCGCGCCGGTCGAGCTGGTGGAGTACGCCGCCCCTGCCGGGCAGGGCGTCGCCCAGCTCGTCGTCGACGGCTGGGGCGCGACGCTGGCGCCCATCCACGAGCGGCAGCCGCTTCGGCGACTCCGGCGGGCCGACATCCTGGGCGTCGAGCTGCTGCCCGCGGTCGGCGGCGTCCGGGTCGCCTCGGCGGACGGCGGGTTCGACCTGCTCCGCCTGGGCGCCGCGGCCGCCCGCCATCGCGCGGCCCTCGCCGACCTCCCGGCGTCCGCCCATCGAGACGCCGGTGCGATCGTCGCGGCCCTGGTGCCCGACCTCGCCCCGGCCGCGGCGGGCCGTGCGGCGGCTGCGCTCCGCGACGGCCGGCCGGCGGCACCCGCCGACCTCGGCGACGCGTGGGATCCGATCGAGCGAGGCGTTCTGCGTGAGCCGACATTCGCTGCCTCGTACCTCGCACTGCGCGAGCGTGCCGGCGGTTTCGAGGCGCCGCGCTGGCTGGCGCTCGCTCCCGAGCGGCCCGGGGCGCCGGAGAGCCACCGGGCCTGGTTCCTCGTCGCCCTGCCCGGGAACCTCGTCGCCCTCGAGCTGGTCAGCGAGGGGGCGCACGCCACGTACCTCTTCCGGACCGTGCCGCGGGCGTCGTTCGCGGCCGGGGCCGCCATCGCCGACATCGACGTTGCGTCGGCGCTGCGGGCCGTGGCGAGGATCTCCGCGGCGCTCATCGACGCCCGGTTCCTGCGGGAGCCGATCGCCCTCCCGGACGCCCAGCTGGCGACGCCGGAGGGGATCCGCTACCGGCTCGCGCTCCGCGCGATCCCGTCGCTGGCCGCCGCGCGCGCCGACTTCGTCGCCCGGCTGGTCCACCGCGACGAGACGAGCTGGGCCGCGGCCCTCGACGATCTCATCGCCTGGCACGCCGCGTGTCGCGACGACGCCGCCGCCTGGCCCGGCAGGGCCGCCCAGGAAGACCAGGTCGCCGAGGCGTCGGGCAGCGGCGGAGGTGCAGCTGGATGACCGGACGTCGCGCCGAGACCGCCGCTCCGAGCTCCGGACGGCGTGCCCCTACCGCCGCTTCGAGCTGAGGAGCCAGGATGCCGTCCTTCAAGCACCCCTGCCCCGCGTGCGGCAAGTACATCACCCGGGACGTCGCCCGTTGCCCGTTCTGCGGGCGCATCGATCCCTTCGTCGTCGGCCGCTGTCCCGCCTGCCGCGCTCCGATCGAGGATCCGGCGTGGAGCGCCTGCGCCGCGTGCGGCGCGCCGCTGAAGGAGGGCGTGGCCCCGATGCCGGGAGCGGCGACCGCCGAGCCCGCGGCTCCCGCTGCCGCGCCGGCTCCCGCTGGCGCGCCGCCCGCATCCGCGCCTCAGTCCGCGGTGCCCGGGGTGCCCGCCCCGCCCGTGTCCGCGCCAACGGGGTCTCCCGCCTGCGCCGCCTGCGGTGCCGCGCTCGCTCCCGGCGCCCGCTTCTGCGCCGTCTGCGGGACGCTCGCGGGCTGACGGCCGCGGAACGTCGGCGAGCCTGCTCCCCGTCCATGAGCGCCGGCCCGCGTTGAGACCCACGGCGCTCCCGGTACGCCGACTGGCGGACGTGGCCTGGGCCCATCGTCGCCGCGGTCGTGGTCGCTGCGGTGGCGGCGTGCCCGGCGAGCGTCGAGCCGTCCGTGCCGCCAGGGCGTGCCGAGCTGGTGGTCGGGCCGGGCCGACTGCTGACGCGGCCGAGGCCGGCGGTCACCCGCCGCCGGGCATCCCCAGTCCGCTGGTCTTGTACTCCCACGGGTTGGGGAGCACGCCGCCGTCCGGCAGCCCGATGCGCGTCTCCCCCGCCCCGCCCCGATCGGTGCACGTCGTGGAGCACACGACGGTGATGGTCACGACGACCTCGCCGGCGCGCTCCGCCTCCTCGACCGCGGACCGCGCGAGGTCCTCGCACCACGCCGCCGGGACACCGATGCAGGTCGGCGTCACCGGGAGCGGCGCGGGCGTGCCGTCCGGCAACCCGTCGTCCGGCGGCGTCGCGGCCGGCACGGCGTAGCCGAAGCCGGTCTCGCCACCGGTCCCGTCGGCGAAGACGACCGTCTGCGTGCCCTCGCCCTGGTCGATCCCGCAGACGCCCGACGTGCAGACGATCCGGTACGCAACGACGCCACCGTGCGCCGCGCCGTCCCGCTCCAGCCCCTGGACCTGGCGCTGGCACACCTCGGCGGGGAACCCGACGCACTCCCGCGTGCCGGGTGGCAGCTTCGCGGCGCCGCCGGCGAGCACACAGCCGGCGAGCACGGCGATGGCCGCTGAAGAGACGGCCGTCAACCGGAGTGACCGAGCCTGCGCAGCGACCACCGAAGTCCAGGCCCGTCGCCGTCTCTCGTCCATCGACCCGCCGTCCTCTCTGGTCCGGACCGTGGGGTCGGCCGCGCCCGCCGTCACGATGCCCGCGCCGCCGCCGCATTGCCGAGTGCCATTGGTCAGACGCAGCGGCCCCGTCGAGCGTTGCACGGCGACGTGTGCCGCGGCAGGGGTCGCGGGGCGATGGTCACGAGTGATCGATCCATCACTTGCGTTCTTGCGCAAGTGATGGGATACTCCGCCCGTGGACATCACCGCACCGCCGGATCTCGACAGGCAGCGCGCCGCCCTCATCGGCCGGGCGCTCTCCGACCCGAAGCGGCTCTGCGTCCTGGAGACGCTCGCCGCCGGGGAAGCCTCCGTCTCGGAGCTGTCGACCTGCGTCGGGTGCCATGTCCCGAACATGTCCCAGCACCTCGCGGTGCTCCGCTCCGCCGGGCTCGTCACGACCCGTCGTGATGGCAGCACCGTCTACTACCGGCTCGCGGACCCCCGAGTCCTCGAGGCCTACCGACTCATCCAGGTCCTCGCCCGCTAGGGCGGACCACGCGCCCGCGACCCCGGGAGAAAGGAACCTCGCCACCCATGGCCGAGATCAAGCACGCGACCGACACGACCTTCGAGGAGATGGTGCTCCACGCCGAGCGCCCCGTGATCGTCGACTTCTGGGCCGCCTGGTGCGGGCCCTGCCGCCTCGTCGCCCCCGAGCTGGAGAAGCTCGCCGAGAAGTACGACGGCGCCGTCGACGTGGTGAAGGTCGACGTCGACGCCAACCCGGGCCTCTCGCGCGCCTTCAACATCATGAGCATCCCGACGATCGCCTTCTTCCCCGGCGGCGACAAGCAGCCGATGGGGGTCATGGGCTTCCAGCCGGCCGACCAGCTCGAGACGCGCTTCGGCCTCGCGCAGTACGCTAAGCCCACCACCGCAAACTAGGGGGGTGCGCGGGCGGGACTCCTCCCTCGCCCCATTCCGCACCGGCAACCGCCCCGCCCGGACCTCCGGGCGGGGCGGTTGGATTCCCCACCACAATGAGGGCCGGGGCGACGTCGCCGGCCGGGCCCCGCCCACTCGTGGAGGAGGATCCAGATGTCCGACCTCGCCGCCTGGGACGGCCTCCTGCGTGCGAACGCGGCCGCTTACGCCCGCGTCGCGATGGCCAACATCGACCGCGAGTTCCCCGCCGACATCTGGCACGTTGCGCACGCACCGGACGACCTGCCGCGGCGCCCTCGGGAACGGACGCCGGTCTTCTGGGGGAGCTTCGACTGGCATTCGTGCATCGAGATGCACTGGCTCCTGGTCCGCCTGCTGCGCGTCGTCCCGGACGCGATCCCCGCGGTCGGGGCCCGCGCCCTCCTGGAGCGCCAGCTCCAGGAGGGACCGCTCGCGGCCGAGGCGGCCTTCATCGCCCACCCCGACAACCGCAACCGGGAGCGCCCGTACGGCTGGGGCTGGGCGCTCACCCTCGTCGATGAGCTCGAGCGCTGGGACGACCCGGATGCGCGGCGGTGGGCCGCCGCAGCGGCGCCGCTCGCGGCCGCCGTCACGGGCAACTTCGTCGGCTGGCTGCCGCGGGCCACCTACCCGGTCCGCTACGGGGTCCACGGCAACTCCGCGTTCGGCCTCGGCCTCGCGCTGTCCCGGGCCACCTCCCGCGCGGCCGCCGGCGAACCGGCCCTGCGCGACGCGATCGAGGCAGCCGCCCGCAGGTGGTTCGAGAAGGACGTCGACTACCCCGGCGCCTGGGAGCCGTCCGGCTTCGACTTCCTGTCACCGGCCCTCGTCGAGGCCGAGCTCATGTCACGGCTCCTCGGTCCGTCCGCATACGACGCCTGGCTCACGCGCTTCCTGCCGGGGATCGCGGATGGCCGGCCGGCGGCGCTCTTCACCCCCGTGGTCGTCTCGGACTCCAGCGACGGGCACGTCGCGCACCTGCACGGGCTCAACCTGAGCCGGGCGTGGTGCTGGCGGAGGATCGCCGAGAGCGTCCCGCCGGGCGACCCACGGCGCAGCCCGGCGCTCGATGCCGCCCGGGCCCACGCGGCGGCCGGGCTCCCTGCCGTGGTGGGCGACGACTACATGGTCGAGCACTGGCTCGCGGCGTACGCGGTGCTCCTGCTGACCTGACGAGGTCGTGCGCGGCCCCGGCCTCGGCGCCCCGCACGGCGCACGGTCAGTCCCCGGGGTCCCCCTCCACCGCCAGGCGCACCGCGCTCTCGAGCCAGGCGACCGCGCGATCGATCGCGAAGTCGTCGTGCTCCGGCGGGGCGAACCGCACCCAGCCGCGGCCGCGCGGCGAGGCCTCGACGTCCGGAGTCCGGAGGGCCGCGGCGGCGACGGCGGGGCGGAGTCGCGCCTCCAGGGTGCCGGGGGCCAGCACCGCCACCACCCGGCCGCCGGCCACGACCTCGGAGGCCGCGGATCCACCCTCCGCCGGCCGGACCGCCGCGTCCTCGAGCGCCGCCGCTCGCTCGGCGAGCGTCTCGCCGAGGGTCCCGGGAACGGCGTCGCCGCTCATCCGACCGCCGCGAGGATCGCGTGCAGGTCGTCGACGTGGTCCGCGTAGTGGTCGAGGAGCTCCTCCTCGAAGAACGGCCCGAGGACCGGGTGCTTCACCCAGCGCGTCTCCGGCACGACGGTCAGGTACCCGCGCAGCTCCCCTGGCAGTTCTCGACCGCGCCGGCGGATCTCCGCGGCCGAGAGCTCCCGCCAGGCCGCCGCGAGCTCGTCGTTCACCGCGTCGCCGCGCTCCGCCCAGGCCGCCTCCATCGCCGCGTGGGCCGGGCTGGCCTCGCCCATCGCGAGCTCGCGCGCGACGTCGAGGGCGTGGGCCTGCCAGGCCAGGAGATGGCCGAGGAGGTCGCGCGCCGACCAGCCGTGGGCCGCCTCGACGGGGCGGTCGAAGCGCTCGTCGGGGACGTCGAGGAGCGCCTCGAACGGACGCCAGGCGTCGCGCTCGTCCTCAAGGAAGGAGAGGGCGTCGAAGTACATGCGCTGATGGTAGCGCCCCATCCGGCCTCGAAGCGGGGCCGAACGGGTGGTAGAGTCCGATCCGATGAGCGACAGCCTTCCGCCCCTTCCCCCCGTCGATCCCGCTCGAGCCGGCGGCCCGGTCCCGGCAACGACGATGACGCCGGAGCTGCTCGCCGGCCTGCTCGCCGACGGCGACGACGAGCTCGCCGCCTGGACCCTGTCCAACGCCCTCCGCGAGCGTCGGCGGGCCGAGGTCTTCGACGGCCTGCTCCGCAGCGCGATGGCTCTCGTCGGCGAGCGCTGGCGCGAGGGACGCTGGACGATCGCCGAGGAGCACCTGGCGAGCCAGACGCTCACCCGCGCCCTGGAGCGCATTCGCGCGCCGCAGGGACCCGAGAGCCGGGTGGGCCCCCTCGCGGTCCTCGCCGGCGTGGCCGGGGAACACCACGGCATCGGCCTGATCTGTCTCGACCAGGTTCTCCGCGAGGAGGGCTGGACGGTCGCCAACCTCGGGGCCGACGTCCCGGCCGCCGACCTCGCTCGTTTCCTGGCGCGCAACCGGGCGGAGCTGGTGGCCCTCACGGCGTCGCTTCCCGACCGGGTCGAGGCGCTGCGCGAGTCGGTGGCCGCCGCGCTCGCGGTCCGGCCCGACGACCCGCTCCCGGTGATGGTCGGCGGCAGCCTGACCGACGACATGGCGCTCGTCGGATCGCTGGGCGTGGCCTGGGCCGGGACCTCGCTGACGGACGCAGCCACGTTCGCCGGGCGCGTCCTGGGCGAGATCGGGGATCGCCTCCTGCCCGGGACGCCCGAGCTGCCCTGACCCGGCTCGACCGGGCGGGTCGCCGCTGGTTGGGGCCGCCCACGGGGGCGGACGTGGCCGCTGCGGCGGCCGTGGCGACGTCGATCGGACCCCTGTCGGCCCGTCAGCGGTAGGCCGCGATCGCCTCCTGCAGCTGCGCCTCCTCGACGTCCGCCGCGACGACGGCCTGCGTCACCGCGCCGTCGGCGGAGCCCCAGACGACGATCGCCTGCCGCGAGTTTCCGTTGACGACGTCGATCCGCCACGCCGGCCGGCCGTCGACCTCGAGGGTCGTCGCGCGGACCGCCTCGGTCCGGCGCGAGGCGTCGGCGGCGCGCCGGTACTCCTCGGCGAGGAGCGCCGGGGTGAGCCCCTTCCCCTCGAACGCGCCGAGCTGGATCCCGCCGCGGTCGCCGACCTCCCAGATCCCGCCCCCGAAGCGCACCTCGGTGACGCCCGCGTCGTAGACCGAGCCGAGAAGCTCCTTCGAGCAGAAGCGGCCCGAGTCGCGGCTGGCGGCGTTCTCGCCGGCGATCAGCGTGGGGATGCGCGCCTCGAGGTCCGGGTAGGCGCCGCTCATCTGCTCGCGGGCGGCCGGGTCGCAGGGTGTCGCCGGGTCGAACGAGGTGTCGGCCGTCCCCGTGCAAGCCGCGACGAGCAGCCCGCCGGCAAGCACGGCGACGAGCGCCGCCGCGCGCATGCGGACGAGGACGGACCATCGGGGGGGTCGGATCGGCATGGCCCGAGCCTACCCCGAACCGCACGGAAGTGCCGCGCACAGCACCCCTCGTGCCACGCAGCACCGGCCGACGGTCCTGGAGCGTTGCGCACGCGCCACCGACCATCGGGCCGCGGACGACCGGGACGAGCCTCCCATTGCCCCGCGGCTCGCCTCGGAGGTACGGTTCTCCTGCAGCCGTCGGCACGACCACCGGGAGCAACCTGGGGCGTCGGCCACGGGCCGGGGACGGGAGACGCACGGTCGTCGAGGGCGTCGGGCGCGGCGCCGCAAGGGTGGGTCCCTCCGATTCCGGCCACGAGTCGAGTAACCACGGGCAACCGGCCAGCAGGCCCGGGCGTGGCGGCGGCGAAGGCATCATCGGCCGCCGGAGCTCCTTCCGTCGGACCATTCATCGCTCGGACCAGCGGGGCGCCCGGCGCGGGGCGCCCCGCGGCGCGTCCGGCCCCAGCGCAGCGCCACGGAGCGTGACCGGCGCCGGCGCCCCCCGCGGCCGGAGGCCCGCCCCGCGCGGTGACCCTCAGCGCCTGGTCGGCGGTCCGCGACCCGTCAGCCGGCCGCCTCGGCCTCGAGGGCGTCGGCAACCACCCTGGCTGCGTCGAGCAGGTCCGGGTCGCGGGTGATGGCCCGGGCCAGCCAGGTCACATACGACGGCTCCACCGCCGCGATCTCGCCGAGCGTCCTGCCGTGGAACTTCCCGAAGGTGACCTGCAGCGCCCGGGCATCCTCCAGCGCGGGCAGCGGCCGCCGCCATGCGCGCCGCGAGCGGAGCCGCTCCAGGGGCCCCGTCGGATCGGAGGCACGCGGCGGCTCCGCCGCCGCCGGGCGCGCCTGCGGAGGTCGCGCGCCGCGAGGGTGATGGCGATAGCCGCCGCCGCGCGGGGTCGTGGTGGCGTTGCGCGGCTGGAACAGGCCGGACGTGTCGAAGCGGGCCGTCACCGGTCGGGTCCGCGGCGGCGGAGGAGGGCCCGACGGCCGGGCGTGCTCCTCCGGCCCCGCTCCCGGCGCCCCGGCGGGCCCGTCGGCACCCGCGTGGCGCCCGCGAGCGGACGGCGGCGGGACGGCGCCGCGGAGCTCGTTGTAGGCCGCGTTGATCTCCGCCATCCGGCGCGTCGCCGTTCGGCGCTCCGCGGCGTCGGTCGCGAGGTCGGGGTGATGCTCCCGGGCCAGCCGGCGCCACGCGGCCTTGATCGTCGCGGCGCTGGCACCGGGGGCCACGCCGAGCACGCTGTGGGGATCGCGCCGGGCCATCCGGACATCGTAGGCGCTACGCTGCGGGCATGCCCGCCCGTCCATCCCGGCGCGCCCTCGGGACGGCGGCCGCCGCCGCGGCCGTCGTGACCCCCGTCGCCGCCGCTTACTCGTTCGCCCTCGAGTACCGGCGCCGCGCCGGCTTCCCGGCTCGCCGGCCGCCCCTCGCCACGCCGGCCGACGACGGGATGGCCTTCGAGGCGCTGCTGATCCCGTCGGCCGCGGGGACGCTGCCGGCCTGGTTCGTGCCCGCCCCGGACGGCGTGTCCGGCCCGGGGGTCGTGCTGGTCCACGGTTGGGAGTCGAACCGGGCCCGCATGCTTCCGGACGCCCGCTTCCTGCACGCCGCGGGCTTCCACACCCTGATGTTCGACGTCCGGGGGCACGGCGAGAACCAGCCGGAGACGCTTCCGATCAGCGGCGGCGAGTTCGGCGCCGACACGCTGGCCGCCGTCGAGGCCCTGCGCGCGAGACCGGAGGTCACCGCCGTCGGAATCCTGGGCCACTCGATGGGCGCCGTCGGCGCGGTGCTGGCGGCTGCGGCGGAGCCCCGGGTCGGGGCGGTCGTCGCGACCGCGATCCCGGCCCATCCACGCCTGCTGACCCGCCGCACCTTCGAGCTGGCCGGCCTCCCGCTCCCGGGTCCGGTCGCCCACCCCCTCGCCTGGCTCACGATGCAGGTCTACCTGCGGCCCCGCGGGCATCGGCCGGCGCGGGTCAACGCCCTGCGGGCGATCCGGAGCTACCCAGGCCCGCTCCTCGTGGTCCACGGCACCGAGGACGAGATCGTCGCGCCGCGGCATGCCGAGCTGCTCACCCGGTCGGCGCGGACGCGCCGCGGACGCGAGGTCGACCTCCTGCTGATCCCGGGCGGGCGCCACCGCTGGCTCTACGAGTCGAGCGCCTACCGCGGACGGATCGCGGCATTCCTTGCGCAGCACCTGGGTGGGCCCTACGCTCCGGACGTCGCAGCGGCGCGCGCGTCGGCGACCGAGGTGCGGCGTCCACCCGACACGGAGGGACCCCTGGCCGCCGTCGACGCGGCCGCGTCCTGAGCCAGCCTCGGAGGAGACGACCATGTCGGACGGCGACCTGCAACCGGCCCTCGGGACCTGGGAGGCCATCGACTCGCTGCGGGTGGTGCGCGAGTTCGCCCCCCGCCCGCTCGAGCCGTGGGCCGTGAAGCGGATCCTCCACGCGGGGCGCCGCACGGGGAGCGCCAAGAACCAACAGCGCTGGGCCTTCGTCGTGTGCCGCAACCGGGAGCACCTCGGGCAGCTCGCGACCCTCGGCCCGTGGGCCGGTCATCTCGCCGGAGCCGCGGTCGCCACCGCGCTCCTGACGCCTGATCCTCGCGCGACCGATGCGCCGCTCTCGGTCATGTGGGACCTCGGGCGCGCGGCCCAGAGCATGGTCCTGGCGGCCTGGGAGCTGGGCATCGGCAGCGTCCCGGCCACCGTCTACGACCACGAACGGGCACGCCAGCTCCTCGGGCACCCGGCCGACTGGCACTGCGAGTACATCCTCTCGTTCGGCTACCCGGCCGACCCCGGCGTGCTGGTCGCGCCGAAGCGCGCGGGCGGGCGCAGGGCCCTCGCGGAGCTGGTGCACGAGGAGCGCTGGTAGCGACCCGCCGGAGCGCCGGCAGGCACCGGCAGGAGCGCCGGTGGGCCGGTCAGTCGGGTGAGACGGGGTTCGGGGGAACGTCGATCTCCGGCTCCGGGTCGAGATCGAGCGTCTCGCCGGCGCCCCGGGCCTCCGGCGCCGGCGCCCCGGCCGCGAGGTAGGACGCCATCGCCCGCTCCAGCCCGATGTCGCGGCGGCGTCGCTCCGACAGGAGCCACTTGTGCTCCAGCAGGTCGCAGTAGGCCTGCAGCGCATCGCGGGTCGGGCCGATCGCCGGTGCCAGCCGCGCCAGCGCGGGCTCGAGGACCTCCGCCTGCCAGCGCGTGGCTGCCTCGACCGACGACGGGCGCCGCCCCTCGAAGTACTCGAGCCAGGCGCGGTACTCCCGGAGGTCGTTGAGGAGCAGGCGCGCCTGGCCCTCGAGCGCGACGAGGCCGGTGCGCCGCTGGAGCTCGCGGGCGTGGAAGTCGCGGCGGGTCACGGCGGCCCGGAGGCTGATGCGGCCGTCCGCGCCGGGCTCGAGCTCGATCTCGCCGACGGCGAAGCCCAGCTCGTTGAGGCGGCGGACGTGGGCGGAGATCGCGAACCTGTCGCCGGGCTGGATCTCGACCTGGCGGAACAGCTCCTCCCAGAGCTGCCTGTAGCGGGTCCGGACCGCCTCGGCCGCCTCGATCTGCTCGTCCATCGTGTCGCCCCGGCCCTGGAAGGCGGCGAGGTCCGCCAGGCCGAACGCCACGTTCTCGACGAGGACGTCCAGGTCGTAGGCTCGCTGGCCGTCCGACAGCGCCGCGTGCACCTCGCTCGTCTCGGCGTCCACCAGGTGCGCGGCGAAGGTGTCGCCGTCGCGCCGGAAGAGCGTGTTGGCGAGGGAGCAGTCGCCCCAGTAGACCCCGGCGCGGTGGAGGTCGACGAGCAGGCCGGCCATCGCGTCCAGCAGGCGGTCGCGGTAGCCCCCGGGCTCGAGGGGGACCCGCATCAGCAGCCGCCGGTACTGCAGGGAGTGGCGCAGGAACTCCGTGACGAGGATCCCGTTCCCCTCCTCCGCGCGCTCGGCGATGCCGATCGGGCGCACGGCCGGCAGTCCCACGTGCTCCATGTGGAGGAGCGCCTCGTACTCGCGCCGGGCAACCTCCAGCGGCTCCTCCTTGAGGGCGTAGAGGGTGCCGTCGCTGACGGCGAAGCGCACCAGGTGCCGCGACGGCCCGACGGGGAGGTCGCGCAGGACCACGCGGTCGGCCTGCCACGCGGCGAGCGGCTCCTCCCAGGGGAGCCCGAGAAGGGCCTCGGTCGGCTCCCGCAGCCGGAGACGGGCGAACGAGCGCCGGCTCAGGGGCGCTTCCGCAGGTAGGTGGTCACCGAGGCGTCGAATCCGGCGGCCTCGAAGAGCCGGCGTGCGTCGGCGCGGTGGTGGCCGGCCGTCACCTCGACGAAGGCACAGCCGGCCTCGGCGGCCGCCCGGTCGACCTCGGCGAGGAGGGCCCGCCCGACGCCCCGCGACCGGACGGCGGGGTCGACGACCATCGCGATCACGCGGGCCAGCTGGTCGTCGTGCTCGAAGCGCGGGACCAGGTGCACCGCGATGAACCCGAGCCGCTCGTCGCCGCGCTCGGCGACGCGGACGAGCGACCCCATCTCCGCGAAACGCTCCAGGCGCCGGACGATGTCGGTGGCGCCGGCGGGATAGCCCTCGTCGGAGAGGAGGCCCGCGATCCAGTCGGCGTCGGCCGGGTCGGCATCGCGGAACGTGGGGGCGGCTTCGATCTCGGTCATGGCGCGATGGTAGCCGACGCTCCGGCGATCGGCGGGCCGCCACCCGCGGCCGCGTCCCCGACCAGGAGCAGGAACGGGCCCCAGCGCTGCCCCACGGGGGCCAGGGCCTGGCGGCCGAACGGTCCCCCGGCGTCCCGGAGGCGCTCGCCGCGTCGCGCGAGCATCGTCCCGAGGTCCCGCAGGGCGGCCGGTGCCACAGCCACGTACAGCGCGGCCGGCCCCTCGCCGTGGCGCGCGAGCGTCGCGGCGAGCCGGCCCTCGGCCCGCGGCTCCGCGAGCAGGATCGGCGACATGCCCGCGGCGGCGACGCGCGCGCCCAGCAGGTCGTCGTCCGGCAGCCGGCCGCGCAGCCCGCCGAGCGCCGGTGCCGCCCGTTCGAGATCCACCGTGGCGATCGCGAGCGCCAGGAGGCGCGGCCTGCCGGGATCCACGCGACCCGCGGCGCCAACCCGGGGAGGGGCATCGACCTCGTCCCGCGCCTGCGTGGCGGCGGGCCAGCCGGGCCCGGCCGCAGCGGGCTCCACGGCACGCAGGCGATCCGGGCCTACGACATCGACGATCCCCAGTCCCAGGCCCGGGATCCGAAGCGACCCGTCCGGCCCCGCCGTGAACCCGACGGCAGCCAGCAGCGCGCGCAGGCCCGAGGGGGCGTCGGTCTCCCAGGCGAGGACGAGGTCGGCCGTCGTCGTCCCGCGACCGCGGTCAGGCGGGCTTCTGGGCGACGAGGAGGGTCGCGTCCGAGGGCAGGGCGATCGCCTGCGGCGCCGGCAGGCCGGCCGCCGCGAACAGCTCGCCGTGCTCCTCGACCGTGCGCAGCCGCCCGCCGTTGAGCGCCTCGTCGAGCGCGACCCCGGTGATCAGCTGGCCGTGAAGCGTCGCGAGCTCGTCCAGGCTCGACGGCAGGCACCAGCCCAGCACGAGGAGGCGGCCGCCGGGACGCAGCGCGCGCCACGCGGCGGCGAGCGCGGCAGCCGGATCCGACAGCTCGTGGAGCGCGTGCTGGAAGTAGGCCAGGTCGAAGGCCTCACGGTACGCGATGGCGGTGACCTCGCCCGCCTCGAGCCGGATGCGGGCCTCGAGCCCGGCTTCGCGGACGGCGCGCGCGGCCCGCGCGATCGAGTCGGGCTCGGCCTCGACCCCGACCAGCCGCGTGGCGGGGAACCGGCGGGCGACCGCGACGAGCCAGCGACCGCCGCCGCAGTGGAGGTCGATCACGTCCGCCCCGGTTGCCAGCTGGGTCACCAGGTTGGGCAGGGCGGCGAGCGCCTCCTCGAAGAAGACCGCGATGTCCTGGCGGGTCAGCTGCTCGATCGAGCGGTGATACCTGGGCGGGCGGCCGGCGACCGTCCGGCCCGACCGCAGGAGCTCGGCCATGTCGGCGTAGTCGAGGCTGGCGGTGACGGTGTAGGCGAACTGGCCGCCGAGGTACTCCGGCCGGTCGACGTCGAGGAGGATGGAGGCGATGCTCTCGTCGAGGCGGATCCGCTCCACGTCGCATTCGACGAGGTCGCTCGCGTACGCGGCCCGGCACCAGTCGGTGATCGGGCCGGCGGCGGTCGCGGTCGCGGCGGCGAGCTCCTCGGCCGTCAGGCCCGCCCCGCCCGCGGCGCGCAGCGCCGCGAAGAGGTCGAGCTCCAGCCCGAGCTGGATGACCCACGCGCGGTAGAACCCGCCGAGGCTCGTGATGAGGTCGTCGAAGCGATCGTCGAGGGCCATCGTGCCCGGATTGTCGCACGCCGGCCGCGGGCCGGACGCGCGGAACGGGCCGGAACGCGCCGGCCGTCCCCGCGACCGCGCCAGCGCCGTGCCTCCCGGGATGCCATCCTGCAGGGCATGTCGTCCCGAGCGACGCCGGCCCTCGCGCCCGCGCCTCCCGTCCGCATCGCGGCCGCCCTCCTCGCCCTCTACGTGGTCTGGGGCTCGACGTACCTCGCCATCCGGATCGTGGTCGAGACGATCCCGCCCCTGACCGGCTCCGCGGTGCGCTTCCTGATCGCCGGGTCGCTGCTCTACGCCGTCACGATCCGCAGCGGCGACGCCGCCGGAGACCGGCCGGGACGGCTCGAGTGGCGCGACGCCGCGATCATCGGCGGGCTCCTCCTGGCCGGCGGCAACGGCCTGCTCGCGATCGGCGAGCAGACGATCCCGTCGGGCATCGCGGCCCTCATCATCGCGACCCTGCCGCTGTGGGTCGCGATCCTCGGCCGCGTCTTCTTCGGGGTGGTCCTGACCCGGATGATCGTCGTGGGGACCGTCATCGGCTTCGCGGGCGTCGCCCTGCTGGTCGGACCGGTCGGCGGATCCGGCGGCCTGGACCCCTTCGGCGTGGTCGTCGTCCTCCTGTCGCCCGTCTTCTGGGCGACGGGCTCGCTCTTCAGCCGGACCGCCCACGTCCCGCGCCGCCCGCTGGTCGGCACGGCCATGCAGATGCTCGCCGGCAGCGCCATCCTCTTCGTCCTCGCGGTGGTCACCGGGGACCTGTTCCGCCTGCGGACGGCCGAGATCACCCCCGAGTCCGTGGCGGCGCTCGTCTACCTCGTCCTCGTCGGCTCGCTGATCGGCTACACGGCCTACGTCTGGCTGCTGCGGGTGGCGCCGATCTCGCTCGTCGCGACGTACGCCTACGTCAACCCGGTGATCGCGGTCCTGCTGGGCTGGCTCATCCTCGGGGAGCCGCTGGAGCCGCGAACGATCGCCGCCGGCGCGATCATCGTCGTGGCGGTGGCCGTCATCGTCCGGGCGCGGGCAGGCGAATCCCGGCGGTCGGCGCCGGAGGAGGTCGGCGAGCCGGGCTGACCGGCGGCCGCGGATCGCGCCCGGTGGTGTGCCGCGTCGGGCGTTCTCGTATCGTTCCGGCCAACGGGCCGCCCGCGACGCCGGTCGAGGCCGACCGGCGCGGGGCCGCGCCCACGCATGCCCGCCCGCCACGCCCGGAGGACCCGAACCCGATGGCGCACGAACCGCTCCACACGATGGGCCAGCAGCACGGCCGCCGCAGCTGGGCCGAGCCGTGGAAGATCAAGATGGTGGAGCCGCTCACGGTCACAACCCGCGAGCAGCGGGTGGCCGCTCTCTCCGAGGCCGGCTACAACACGTTCCTGCTCCACAGCGACGACGTCTACATCGACCTGCTGACCGATTCCGGCACCTCGGCGATGAGCGACCGCCAGTGGGCCGGGATGATGCTCGGCGACGAGGCCTACGCCGGCAGCCGCAACTACTACCACCTCGAGGCCGCCGTCCAGCGCTTCTACGGCTACCGGCACGTCGTCCCGACACACCAGGGCCGGGGCGCCGAGCACCTGATCAGCCAGACCCTCATCAAGCCGGGCGACCACGTCCCGGGGAACATGTACTTCACGACGACCCGGCTGCACCAGGAGCTCGCGGGGGCGACGTTCCACGACGTCATCGTCGACGAGGCCCACGACCCGGAGTCGCTCCATCCCTTCAAGGGCAACGTCGACCTGGCGAAGCTCGAGCGCCTCGTCGGCGAGGTGGGCGCCGACCGGGTGCCCTACGTCTCGCTCGCCGGCACCGTGAACATGGCCGGCGGGCAGCCGGTGTCGATGGCGAACGTCCGGGAGCTGCGGGCCTGGTGCGAGCCGCGCGGCATCCGGGTGCTGCTCGACGCCACCCGCATGGTGGAGAACGCGCTCTTCATCCAGGAGCGCGAGGTGGGCTACGCCGACCGGCCGATCGCCGAGATCCTCCTCGAGTTCTGCTCGTTCACTGACGGCGCCTGGATGTCCAGCAAGAAAGATCACCTCGTGAACATCGGAGGCTGGCTCGCCGTCAACGACTGGGACACCTTCGAGGAGCTCCGCAACCTGGTCGTGGTCTACGAGGGGCTCCACACCTACGGCGGCATGGCCGGGCGCGACATGGAGGCCCTGGCGATCGGGATCGCGGAGGCGGTCCAGGACCAGCACGTCCGCAGCCGCGTCGGCCAGGTTCGCTACCTCGGCGAGCTGCTGGAGCAGTGGGAGATCCCGATCGTGCGGCCGATCGGCGGGCACGCCATCTTCCTCGACGCGCGGCGCTTCTATGCGCACCTGCCCCAGGACCTCTTCCCCGCCCAGGCGCTCGCCGCCGAGCTGTACCTCGATTCCGGCATCCGCTCGATGGAGCGCGGCATCGTCTCCGCCGGGCGGGACCCGCACACGGGCGACCACAAGCGCCCGAAGCTGGAGCTGACGCGCCTCACGATCCCTCGCCGCGTCTACACCCAGGCGCACATGGATGTCGTGGCCGAGTCCGTCAAGGCCTGCTTCGACGCCCGCGACCGGGCGACGGGGCTCCGGATGGTCTACGAGCCGAAGTACCTGCGCTTCTTCCAGGCCCGCTTCGAGCCGATCCCGTAGGATCGGCGGGCAGCATCGGCGGGCCACCCGCGCCGGATCCCGATCCCGTACGACGATGTAGTACACTGTCGTACATGAGCGATCGACCTGCGCCACGGCACGCCGCCCGCGAGGTCCGCAGCTTTCGATTGGCCCAGGACGTCGTCGATCGGCTAGACCGGTACGCCGCCTCGGTCGGATCGAACCGCAACACCGTGGCGGAGCGCTTTCTCGAGGAGGCCCTCCGCCTCGTGGAGCATCCCGGGATCGTGTTCCGGGACGGTCCCGCCGGCCGCCGTCCCGGACTCGCGGCCTCGGGCCTCGACGTGTGGGAGGTCGTCGAGACGGTGGCCGACAACGGGGGCAGCGACGCCGACGCCGCCGACTACCTCGAGATCGACGCGACCCTGGTCGCCACCGCGATGCGGTACTACGCCGCGTACCCCGACGAGATCAATGCCCGGATCGCCGCCGAGCACGAGCTGGCCGACCGGGAGCTCGCGTTGTACGAACGGCAGCGCCGGCACCTCGCGTGAAGCTGCTGCTCGACGAGCACCTCCCGCCACGGATCGCGATCGAGCTGCGTCACCAGGGGCACGATGTCGTCGCGGTGGCCGGGCGCCCGGACCTTCGGCGCTCGACGGACGATGCGCTCTGGTCGGCGGCCGGCCTCGAACGGCGAGCGATCGTGACGCGGGACGTCGGCGACTTCATGCGGTTGGCCGCTCGGGATGCCGCGATCGGGAGGCGCCACCCGGGCCTCGTGCTGATCCATGGGCGACAGCTCTCCCGGGCCGGACGCGACGTGGGGCGGCTGGTTACGGCGCTCCGCCTCCTGCTGACCGCCAACTCCCCCGTGGGCGCTCTCGAGGGACGGATCGTCTGGCTCGCGGTCGACGGCCGGTAGCCCCGCGACGGGCTCTCCGCGCCTGCCCAACAGGGCCGTTTGCGTCCAACTCAACACCCGGCGCGTCCGACGCGCCGCGGCGTCGGGAATCGCGGGTTCAACGCACGGGTCGTGCTGGAGAGCCCCGTCGCGGCTGTTTCCCGCACGTTGAACGCAAGGTTTCGACCCTCAGGCCGCCACCTGGTTGCGGGTGTTGAGTTCAGCGCAAACCTCTCACGAGCGCGGCTGCGACACCATCGAAGCGGGCGGTGGCCATCAGCGGGGCGCCAACGAGATGGCCGGCCGCGGTCCCGTCTCGGATCCGCCTCGGAGCTAGTCGCGAGGGAGGAGCCGACGGGCGACGGCCGCCGCGATCCAGAGCAGCACGCCCGCCACGCTGGCGAGGGCGATTCCGAAGCCTCCGGCCTTCCAGTTGCCCTTGACGAAGCCGCCCACGACGACGTGCCAGAGGCCGAACAGGAAGGCTCCGAGGAGGGCGGCGGCCAGCGCGCCCGCGAGCGCGAGGGCCAGCCGCGTCCCGGTGCCGCCCCGGGCCCATGCGGCGGCGACACGCCGGCGCGCCTCCCGCCAGGGCGGCTCGTAGTCGACGGGAGCGCTCGGCGGCCCGGCCGCCGGATCGGTCGTGGACGGCCTCGGCGCAGCCGGCCGGCCGGCTGCGTCACCCACGCCTGGCCGGTCGACTGAGCCGCCCACGCCCGGCCGGTCCGCGGCGTCGCCCTCGCCCGGCTCAGTCATGGCGTCCCAGCGCCGGCCAGCGCTCGAACCCCTGGGCCGGGAGCGGCCCGCAGCGGATCGGCCGGTCCTCGCGATAGCCCAGGGCGTAGTCGGCCTGGATGAGCGTGTGGAGCTGGCTCGTCCCCTCGTAGATCACGGCGGCCTTCGAATTCCGCAGGTAGCGCTCGACCGGGAACTCGTTCGAGTAGCCGTTCGCGCCGTGCACCTGGACCGCGTCGAGGGCCGCCTGCACGCTGTGCTCCGTGGCGTGCCACTTCGCCAGCGACGTCTCGCGGGTCGTGCGGACGCCGTGGTTCTTCAGCCAGCCGGCCCGCCAGACCAGCAGCCGCCCGATCTCCGTCCCCTTCGCCATGTTCGCGATCATCTGCTTCACCAGCTGGTGGCGCCCGATCTCCTCGCCGAAGGTCTCGCGCTCGTGGGCGTAGCGCACGCTCGCGTCCAGGCAGGCCTGGGCGAGCCCGACTGCGCCGGCGGCCACCGTGTAGCGCCCCTGGTCGATCGCGCTCATCGCGACGAGGAACCCCTCGCCCTCCTCGCCGATCCGGTTCTCGACCGGCACCTCGACGTCGTCGAGATTGACGAGCCCCGTGTTCCCGGCCCGGATCCCGAGCTTCCCGTGGAGCGTCCCGGTCGTGAGCCCCTTCATCCCCCGCTCGACCATGAAGGCGGTCACGCCCCGGTGCTTCTTCGAGCGGTCCACCGAGGCGAAGACGAGGAAGTGGTCGGCGAGGTCGGCCAGGCTGATCCAGATCTTCGACCCATTGAGGACGTAGACGTCGCCCTCGCGGCGGGCTGTCGACTGGAGGGCGCCGGCGTCGGTGCCGACGCCCGGCTCGGTCAAGGCGAACGTCGCCAGCTTCGTCCCCTGCGCCTGGGGGACCAGCCAGCGCCGCTTCTGCTCGTCGGTCGCCCATTGGAGGAGCGCCAGCGAGTTGAGCCCGGCGTGGACGCTCATCACGACCCGGTAGGCCGTGTCGGCCCGCTCCAGCTCCTCGCACAGGATGGCGAAGCTGACGTAGTCGAGGCCGGACCCGCCCCACTCCTCGGGGATCGGCGCACCGAGGTAGCCCAGCTCCGCCATCTTCGCGAAGACCTCGGGGTGAGCCTCGCCGCGCTCGTCCCACTCGCGGATGCTCGGCAGGATCTCGGCCTCGACGAACTCGCGCACGGACTGGCGGACGAGGCGATTCTCGTCGGAGAGGCTGAAGTCGATCACGGGTGTTCCTCGAACGGCGGCTGCTGCGCGCCATCTTGCGCCACGCGAGCGCGGGCGGCCCGGAGAGTGCGAATGCCTCGGGCAGCCGCCAACGGCAGCGCGGCGCGACGGGGATGTGCAGCACGCCGCATCCTGTCGAGTGCGCCCTCTGCGAACCGTACGGCGGGTGGGCAGGCCCCCTGGCGATCGGGCAACCGTGTTCGGCCGCCGAGGCCGCGCCCGATCCTCTCGCAGCGACGAACGGTGGCGCCGATGAGAGGATTCGGGGGGTGCCGCAGGCTCTCCAAGGCGCTCAAGGCGAGTCGCCGCGTGGCCGAGCTGCGACACGGCGCGCGACGCGAGCTTCCGAGAGGATCTCACGGGGGGCGTCTCACCGCTCCGCGATCTCACCGCTCCGCCAGCGCGGCCCGCCCAGTCGGCTCCAGCGGCTGCGGCGTAGGCGCGGGAGTCCTCGACCGGTCGGCATCGGGCCTGGGCGCGTGCGCGGTTGACCTCTTCGGTGACAATCCCCAGGACAGCCACGTCTCACGTCTCACGTCTCACGTCTCACGGCGCTCGCCGTCCGGTTCCTCCGGCGCTGCCCGCGCCCCGCGCGTGGCCCACAACCCGAGCTCGAGGTCCCGATGGAATCGCAGATGCCCCACCCCGGCCCCGACCTCGCCGCGGCGGCAACCAGCCTCACCCCGGTGCTCGGCCGATACTTCGAGCGGTCGTGGAGCCACGGCGAGGGCCACCGCCTCTACGACACCGACGGGAAGGCGTACCTCGACTTCGCGAACGGGATCGCCGTCAGCGCCCTCGGCCACCGCAACCCGCGCGTGACCGCCGCCGTCCACGCCCAGGTGGACAGCCTCATGGCGCCGATGGCGGCGATGGGCTATGCCGAACCGACCGTGCGCCTGGCGCGCGAGCTTTCGGCCACGCTCCCCGAACCGATCGACTCGGTCTTCTTCCTCAACTCGGGGAGCGAGGCGATCGAGGCCGCGCTGAAGATGGCCCGCCGGGTGACCGGCCGCCCCGGGATCGTCGCCTTCCGCGGCGGCTTCCACGGGCGGACCCTCGGGGCCACCAGCATCACCAGCTCGAACCCGAACTACCGCCGGGGCTACGAGCCGCTCCTGCCCGGGGTCTACCTGAGCCAGTTCCCGGCCGTCTACCGCGACTTCGGGGGCGACGAGACCCGCGCCGTCGAGATCGCGTTCCGCCACCTGCGCGACCTGTTCCACTCCACGATCGACCCCGACGAGGTCGCCGCGATCGTCGTCGAGCCCGTCCAGGGCGAGGGCGGCTACGTCCCCGCGCCGCCGGCCTTCCTGCAGATCCTGCGCCACGTCTGCGACCGGCACGGGATCCTGCTCGTGGCCGACGAGATCCAGACCGGCTTCGGGCGGACCGGCCGGATGTGGGCCTTCGAGCACGCCGGGATCGTCCCCGACGTCGTCTGCATGGCGAAGGCGATCGCCAACGGCCTGCCGCTCTCGGCGATGGCCAGCTCGCGGGCGCTCCAGGAGCGCTGGGGCAAGGGCGCCCACGGCTCGACCTTCGGCGGCAACCCGGTCGCCTGCGCGGCCGGCCTGGCGGTGCTCGAGGAGATCCGCGAGCGCGACCTGGTGGCGAACGCGGCGGCGCGCGGCGCACAGCTGACGGCGGGGCTGCGGGAGATCGCCGCGGCGGACGCACGGATCGGCGACGTGCGCGGGCCGGGGCTGATGATCGGCGTCGAGCTCGTGCGGGATCGCGCCACCCGCGAGCCGGACGGCGAGACGTGCGACGCCCTGATCCACCGCTGCGCCGACGAGGGGCTGCTGCTCCTGTCGTGCGGCGTCGAGCACAACGTGATCCGCTGGATCGCGCCGCTCGACGTCACGAGCGAGGAGATCGGCGAGGCGCTGGGCATCTTCGGTCGAGCCCTCGCCTCCATCCCGGCCGCAGCGCCTGCCGGCGGATAGCCGGACGACCACGCCCCCTCGCCCCCCCGGCGATCGAAGCGCGAATCGGCCGCGCCGTCCGGCGCGGCCGCTCGGTACGCCGCGGCGCCGGCCGTGGCCGGCTTCGTCAGGAAGCCATGCGGGCGTTGCGCGAGAGGAACGCCATCACGTCTTCGAGCCGGAAGCGGCGGTCGCCCCGCGAGCAGACGCGGAAGAACGGCAGCTCGCCGCGGTCGCCGAGGCGCTTCACGGTGTTGACGTGGAGGTGGAGCATCTCGGCCACCTCGCTCGCGGTGAGCAACGGTCCGAGCTCGCTGACGGCCATGCGGGGGTCCTCGCCTCACTGGATCCCGGGGTGCCGGGGTGTTGGGGGTGGCACGGGTGCGGTTCGCGCGGTTGACGAGCGGAGGCTAGGGGTGGGAGGCAGCCCGGGCCAAGCCGTACCTTCGTGGTGGGGTGCGGGGTACCCGAGGTCCGGTGCCCGGGCGCACCGCGCGGCCCGCCCCTGCGCTGCCCGTTCTGCTCGCGCCTCGGCGCCAGACGCCACGCCGCCCCACGTCCCGGCGCCCCACGCCTCGGCGACCCGCGCAGCCCCTCGGCCGGGCACGGCGGCATTGCGCGGCCGGGTACGATCCATGGCCAACCACGCGGAGGGACCGGCGGTGACGGCACGAACGGGCGGCTCGATCTGGGCACGGGTGCTGCCGCCCCTGTCGCTCGTCGGCGTAGCCGGCGCCTGCGTCCTGTTCGGTCTCTCGACCGCCCCGGCCGCCGACCCCAGCGGCATCGCCGCCGGCCAGGCAGCCAGCCTCTCGCTCCCGGCATGGTTCACCGCAGGCCTGGCGCTGCTCGCGGCAGCCATCCTCTTCCTGGGTCACGCTGACAACACGGCCCATCGCGCCGGCGGGCTCCTGGGGCTCTCGGCCTCGGTCGGGGCCGCGATGGGCGGCCTCCTCAACCTGGTCGGCTACGCCAACAGCACCATCTGGTGGGCCGCCAACCCGACGGCGATCCGCCAGTCGGCCGCCGTCCTCCTGGCGACCGCGATCCTGGCGCTGGTGGTGGTCGGCTCCGAGCAGCTGCGCCCGGGCTGGCGCCGCGCCTCGGGATGACCCGTCGCGCCCGGGCGTCGACGGAGCGGGCTGCGCGCTGCTAGCGCGCCATGGAGGTCAGCGCCTCCCGGAGACGGCGGATAGGTCCTGCGTGCTGTCGGCTGACATAGCGCCGGCAATCGCAGTTCGAGCGGCGCAGGCCGTCGAGCAGGTCCTTGCCGGGGTCGACCGCGTCGAACACGGTCCCATGGCAGCTTCCGCGGCTGCCTTCGTGGAAGGTCACGCCATGTCCGCAGGTGTTGCAGGTGTAGACCACCATGAGCGAACCTCCGAGCCTCCGGTCGACACGCCGAGACCTGGAGGCAGACGGACGCTACGTGTGGGCACCGACGGCGTACAGCCGCCCGTAAGTACCGCGAGTCTGGGTACTGCCGTGAATGCAGGCCCAGACGAGGCGCCCTCCGAGCCGCCCGGAGGGCCTCGTTCGTGCGTGGGAGAGTGGCGCCCCCGGCAGGATTCGAACCTGCGACCTCGGGATTAGAAGTCCCTCGCTCTGTCCCCTGAGCTACGGGGGCGCCGAAGCACGGTCGCCGGACCAGGTGCCGCGCGGCGGCGCCGGGGACCCGCGATGGCGTGCTCGACGATGGTACCCGCCGGCGACCCGACGCCGGGGCACGGACGCTGGACCGGGGCGCGTACCATCCGGACCATGTCGCGCCTCGGGGGGAGGCCGCGCGTCTCCCGCCTCTCCGCCACGCAGTGGGCCGTCGCCCTGGCGCTGCCGCTGGCCGGCCTCGCCCTGCTGCTGGCACAGCCCTCCCTCGACGTCGCCTGGGAGCACCAGCCGAGCCACTTCTGGCTGGTCCTCGGGACGGCGGTGATCAGCGTCGGGCTGGCGGTCATGACGAACGTGGCGGCCGGCCGCCACCGTGACGCCCGCATCGTCCTCGTCTCGCTCGCCTTCCTCGCCAGCGCCGGCTTCCTGGGGCTCCACGCACTGGCGACGCCGGGCGTCCTCCTCGACGCCCCGAACGCCGGCTTCGCGGTCGCCACGCCGGCGGGCCTCTTCGTCGCCTCCCTGTTCGCGGCCGCGTCGGTCACCGCGCTTGCGGGGCCCCGGGCGGCCGTCGTCCTGCGGCATCGCGACCAGCTGCTCGGCGCCCTCGTCGCGCTCATGCTCGGCTGGGCCTTCGTGTCGCTCGCGGGGCTGCCGCCGCTCGGGGGGCCGCCGCCCCAGCGCGAGGCCGTGGGGCCGCTCGTCCTCCTGGCCGCCGTCGGTGTCCCGCTCTACGGGTGGTCGGCATGGCGCTGCTTCGCGCAGTACCGGCGCCGCGGCGGCACGGTCCTCATCGCGATGGCCCTCGCGATGGTCCTGCTCGGCGAGGCGGCGGTGGCCGTCGCGCTGAGCCGCAACTGGCACCTGAGCTGGTGGGAGTGGCACGTGCTGATGCTGCTGGCGTTCCTCGCGATCGCCCTCGGCGCGCGGGCCGAGTACCGCCGCAGCGGCTCGCTGGCCGCGGCCTTCGGTGGCCTGTACCTCGAGACCACCCTCGCCCGGCTCGACCGCTGGCACGCCGAGGCGATCGCCGCGGTCGCGGCGTCCGACGAGGGCGGCGGCGAGCGGGAGCGGCGTCCTCGACGAGCTGCGGCGGGACGGCGCGAGCGCCGACGAGATCGCCCTCGTGACCCGGGCCGCCGGGGAGATCCGGCAGCTCGACGCGCGGCTCGGGCCGTACCTCCCGGCGCACCTCGCCGGCCGGCTCGGACAGGTCCCCGACGCCGGGCTCGACGGCATCGAGCGCGAGGTCAGCGTCCTGTTCGCCGACCTCGCGGGGTTCACGGCCTTCAGCGAGCTGCGCACCCCGTCGGAGGTCGTGGCGATGCTCAACGCCTACTGGGCCGAGGTCGTCCCCGTCATCGTCGGGGCGGGCGGGGCCGTTGAGCACTTCGCCGGCGACGGCGTCATGGCCAGCTTCAACGGCGGCGGCGACCAGCCCGACCACGCGCGGCGCGCCGGGACCGCGGCGCTGGCGATCCTCGCGGCCGGGGGCCGGCTCGCCGAGGCCAACCCCGGCTGGCCGGTCTTCCGGGTGGGCGTCAGCACCGGCACGGCCGTCGTCGGCGACGTGGGCGCCGCGGAGCGTCGCAGCTTCACCGTGATCGGCGACACGACGAACGTCGCGGCGCGCCTGACCGCGGTCGCCGAGCCCGGGCAGGTCGTCGTCTCCGGGGCGACGTGGGCCGCGCTGGGCACGCTGCGCGCGGGTCGTCCGCTGGGACCCACGCTGGTGAAGGGCAAGCGCCGTCCGGTCGAGGCATGGATCCTCGACAGGCTCGACGGGCTCGAACAGCCCGCCCCGCCCGGCGGGCCCGGCCTGCGGCCGGCCGGCTCCGGAGGCGGGGTCGCGACCGGCCGGGGGAACCCGGCCTAGGGCATCCGGAGGACCGGGCCGATGCGCTCCATCGCCCAGTCGATCTCGTCTTTCGTGATGACCAGGGGCGGCGCGAAGCGGATCGTGTTGACGTGGGTTTCCTTGGCCAGGATCCCCGCGCGCTGCAACGCCTCGCAGAATTGACGCGCTCCGCCGGCCTCCGGCCGGAGCTCGACGCCGATCAGCAGGCCGCGGCCGCGGATCTCCGCCACGTGTGGGCTCCCGATCGCCGCAAGGCGGAACCGGAGCTCGTCGCCCATCGCGGCGGCGTTCTCGATCAGCCCCTCGTCGACCAGCACACGCAGCGCCTCGCGAGCGACGGCGCAGGCCAGCGGGCTGCCGCCGAACGTGCTGCCGTGCGTTCCCGGCGTGAAGACGCCAAGGACCTCGCGGCTCGCCAGGACGGCCGAGACCGGGTAGAAGCCGCCCGAAAGGGCCTTGCCGATCGTCACCACGTCGGGCCGGACGCCCTCGTGGTCGCAGGCGAAGAGCCGACCGGTGCGGCCGAGCCCGGTCTGGATCTCGTCGGTGATCAGCAGGACGCCGCGCCGGCTGCAGATCTCGCGGACCCGGCGCAGGTAGCCCTCGGGCGGGACGATGACGCCGCCCTCGCCCTGGATCGGCTCGACGATGAAGGCGGCCGTCCTCGGCGTGATCGCGGCCTCGAGCGCGTCGGCATCGCCGTAGGGCACGAGCATGAAGCCGGGGGTCAGCGGCCCGAAGCCGGCGCGGTAGAGGGGCTCGGAGCTGAAGCTGATGATCGAGATCGTCCGGCCGGCGAAGTTTCCCTCGCAGGCGATGATCTCTGCCTCACCGTCCGGCACCCCCTTCAGGTCGACCGCCCACTTCCGGGCCGCCTTGAGGGCCGTCTCGACGGCCTCCGCGCCGCTGTTCATCGGCAGGACCATCTCGAACCCGGTCAGCTCGCACAGCTCGCGGTAGTACGGGCCGAGCTGGTCGTTGTGGAAGGCGCGGCTCGTGAGCGGCAGCCTGGCGGCCTGATCCGCGAGGGCCCGCAGGAGGCGCGGGTGGGCGTGCCCCTGGTTGACCGCGCTGTACGCGCTCAGGCAGTCCATGTACCGGTTGCCCTCGACGTCCCAGACCCAGACGCCCTCGCCCCGGCTCAGGACGACGTCCAGCGGGTGGTAGTTGTGCGCTCCGTACCGGTCTTCGAGGTCGATCAGCTCGCGCGACGACGAACGCTCCAGGGTGGTCATGAGGGAGGTCCCGTGTGCGGCGTGGCTGCTCGTTTGGTCCTCGGGAACAGCCCGTACCGAAGGCCGGACCATGATAGCGCCACCGACCGGCGCGGAACCCCTGGCGCGAACCTGAGGCGTCCCCTGCCGCCCAAGTCGGCGGGCTCGCACGCCGCCCCGAGCCGAGGGGCCAACAACGCCGCGATGGGAGACGTCCCGGGACCCCGTCGGCGCCCCCTGCCGGTGCTATGCTCCGCGCCCGCGCGGCCCGGGAGCCGCCGGACCGAGGGATGGAGGCGCACGGCGTGGCCGATCGAGCCCCGGCGCTCGAGCGCGACGAGGTCGACGGGGTCGCGCCGGCGACGCCGCCCGTGACGGGCATGGCCGCCCACCGGGCCCCGGTCCCGGACCCGGAGCCCCACGGCCGCCCCGCGACCAGCGCCGCGCCGTTGCCGCGACCGGCGATCCGGGCGGCCGGCCCCGCGCGACCGGGCACCCGCCCGGGCAGCGAACGCCACCGCGCGGGCAGCGGACGCCACCGCCCGGCACCGGGCCAGGTCCGCCTCCCGTTCGCGCCCCTTCCGGCCCTCCCGATCGAGCCCGACTGGAAAGTCCAGTCGCGCCTGTGGGGCCATGCCTACCATCCCATGTGCTCGTACCTGGCGAGCTTCCCGGCGGCCCTGGCCCACGCCTTCATCGCGCGCTACACGCGGCCTGGCGACGTGGTCCTGGACCCCTTCTCCGGGCGAGGCACGACGCCCCTGCAGGCGTGCGCGGAGGGCCGGATCGGGGTCGGCAACGACCTCAACCCTCTGGCGCATCTCCTGACCGCGGCGAAGGTGGAGCCCCCGGCGCGCCTCGAGCTCGAGGCCCGGCTGGCGGGACTGCGGATCGACTGGTCGTTCGACGCGGCGGCATGGATCGAGCTCGCCGCGCGGGTCGCCGCCGGCACCCCCGCGCTCGTACCCACGCCGGGATCCACCGCGCCGCCCGGAGCCGGGACCGAGCCCGTCCCCGCCGAGGTCGCGCTCGCGTTCCACCCGCGGACCCTCGGCCAGCTCCTCTTCGTGCGCGGCCGCCTCCGGCTCGACGAGCCGGTCGATCGCTTCCTGGCCGCCGCCC
Source organism: uncultured Chloroflexia bacterium (assembly GCA_963831745.1). Classification (GTDB taxonomy): domain Bacteria; phylum Chloroflexota; class Limnocylindria; order Limnocylindrales; family CSP1-4; genus CTSoil-043. The sequence continues at coordinate 647,974 of CAWHRD010000006.1, forward strand.
TGGCCGGGATCCTGCACGGCAAGCGGCCCGGCTACCTGTCGGAGGTGATGCCCAACACGTTCAGCATGGCGCCGCGCTACGTCCGCGACTTCGCCGCGCGAACCGGCTTCGCCTCCCCCGAGCGCGACCTCTTCGCGCTCCTCGCCGCGAAGCTCCACCGCCTGGCCCGCGACGGGCACCCGGCCGCGCCGGGCATCGCCCTGCTGGGAGACGCGCGCGACGCGGGCGCTCGCGCCCGGACGGCCCTGCGCGACCGGTCCCTTCCAGACCGGGCGCGGCTGGTGCTGACGTCGCCTCCCTACCTCCGCGTCCTGAAGTACGGCTACTACAACTGGCTCCGGACGTGGCTGCTCGGGTTCTCCGCGGCCGAGATCGACGCGACCCTCGACGACGCCCACCGCCGCGAGCCGTACGTCACCTTCCTGCGCGAGGTGCTGGCGGGGCTGCGGCCGATCCTCGCCGACGATGCGGTCGTGGCGCTGGTCCTCGGCGACGTCGAGGTGGAGCGCGGCCGGGCGGCCGCCGACGGGCTCGCGATCGGGCTCGCCGACGAGGCGTGGGAGGGCGCGGCCCGGCTCGAGGGGTACCTGCTCGCCGGCGTCGTCCGCGACGAGATCGCGCGCTCCCGCAAGATGACGAGGCTGTGGGGCTCCGAGGCGGGACAGGCAACGAAGGTCGATCGCATCCTGGTCGTCGCTCCGTCGGAGCCCGGCCGGCGGCGGGCGCTCGCCGGCGCATCGGTCCCGGTCGCCTGGAGCTGGCCGGCCAGGCGCTGATCACGGCCCGTGGCCGCGTCCCCGAGGCGCGCCCGTCGACTCGCCGGGCCGACGCCGCCGGGAACCGCACCGAAGCCGACCAACCGACCGACGCCGCCGGGAACCGCACCGAAGCCGACCCACCGCGCCGACGCCGCCGAGGCCGGCCCGGGGCCGCCTGCCTCCGCTACACTCCGAGTCCATGAACCAGATGTACCACCCGGACGACCTCGCGGCGATGGATCCCCTGGTCCTGATGAAGAACCTGGATCACGTCCGGATGACGAGCCGACGGCTCAGCTACATCCTCCAGCAGCAGGTCCACCTCTACACGCCCGAGGCCAACCAGCTCCGCGAGAAGATCGACACGTACGTCGAGGCCGAGCGCCAGATCGAGGGCGAGATGGCCCGGCGCCAGATCCGGGCCTAGGGCTGGCCCGACCGGCCGCGGCCGCGACGGCCGCAGGTTGCGGGTCGCGAAGCAGCCGCCGCGCGTCGCCGCTGCCGGTCGCCCGGCCGGTCCCCGACGGCCGCAGCCAGATCGTCAGCCGACAGCGGCCGCCGCCGGGAGCCGTCGTCGCTCGCGACCACACCCGCCCGTGCCGCCGGCCGCGCGCTCCTCCTCGATCACGGTCGCCGCGAGCGCGGCGAGGTCGCGCGTCCCGAAGAGGCTGAACCCGATGCCGCGCTCCTCGAGCTCGGGGACGCTGTACCCGCGGAAGAGGCCGCGGCTCGCGACCGCCCACATCTCGTCGTAGAGCTCCGGCCACCCCACGCGTCGGCGGGACCGGCAGAACCTGACGAACTCGAGCGCCTCCGGGTCGGCTGCGTCGAGCGCGTGGGCACGCGAATCCATCGATGACCTCTCCTCCCTGCGCGACGCGCAGCACGAACAATTCACGACCAAGGGCCTGCAGTCCCCGCGGATACGGGCGGTCCGACCGCAGTGCCGGGGCCGACCTGGGTGCCCCGGCCATCGCCCGCTGCCTCCCAGCGCCGATGGCCCCTGAATGCTAGCCCGCCAAGGCCCCGGGCGGGTAGTCCCTTGTCCACCAACCCACCCACCGACTTGTCCACAGGAACAGGCGTTCGGTGGACGGGCCGCCGACCGCCGCCAAGTTCCGTGGACAGGAATGGTCGAGGGGGCCCTTGACAGCCCCCCGCCGCCGACCCGGTTGCCTATGCCCTCGGGGTGACGCCGAGGCCGGGCGCGTCGCCCAGCCGCCAGCGGCAGGCGTCGTCGAGCTCGAGGCCGTCGAACGGGTCGTCGGCGAGGAGAAGGCACCCGTCGAGGTCGACCCATTCGGCGAGCGAGGCGACCGCCGCCGAGGCGGCGATTCCGACGCTCGTCTCCTCCATGCAGCCGAGGAACGTCCTGAAGCCGAGCTCGCGGGCGCGGGCGAGCATGCGCGCCGCGGCCCCGACGCCGCCGCACTTGGCCAGCTTCACGTTTACGCCGTCGACGATCCCGACCAGCGCGTCGAGGTCCTCGATCGCCACGGCGCTCTCGTCGGCCACGATGGGCAGCGGCGACGCGGCCTGGAGGTCGAGCAGCCAGTCGTAGCGCCGCGGCGGGAACGGCTGTTCGATGAGCTCGACGCCCAGGCGCACCAGCGGGGGCAGCAGGGCGGCCGCCGTCTCGGGCGTCCAGCCCGTGTTGGCGTCGACGCGCAGCGGCCCGGCGTACACGGCGCGGACCGCCTCGAGGGTCTCGAGGTCCGCCGGGCCCCCGACCTTGATCTTGAGCGCAGGGAACCGACCCGCCCGGCGGGCGCGCTCGGCGACGATGGCGGGCTCGTCGAGGCCCAGCGTGAAGTCCGTCGCCGGGATGTCGGGGGAGAGGCCCAGGAGCCGGTGGACCGGCGCGCCGGTCGCCTTGCCCAGCAGGTCGTGGATGGCGATGTCGAGCGCGCACTTGGCAGCGCCGTGGCCGCGGATCGCCGCGTCGAAGGCAACCCCGACGGCCGCCAGCGAGGCGCGGGCGGCGTCGACGCTCGACGCGGCGAGCGAGGCCGGGTCGACGGCCGCGAGCAGCAGGTCCATGACCACCGGCATCGTGGCCAGCGTCTCGCCGTAGTAGGCGTCGGGGTACCCCTCCCCCAGGCCCACTAGGCCCGGAAGCAGGTCCGATCGGAGCTCGGCGATCATCGTCGCCATCGAGGCGCCGGCGCCGTGGGAGTCGCGGGCGATGCGGAACGGGTCGCGGTACGGGATGCGGAGCACGCGGGTCCGCAGGTCCCAGCCGGCGCTCATCGGTCACCTCCCAGCCACGGCAACGCGTCGACCGCGGCGGTGATCTGCCTCCAGAACGCGCCCGAGCCGAAGCGGAGCGGGTCCGCCGCCGGGAGCCCCGTCTCGGCGGCGACCGCCTCGACGACCCGGCGTGCCTCGGCCTCGTCGGCGATGGCCGACGAGTTCACCGCCACGGCGACGACCTTCGAGGGCGCCACGAGGCCGGCGACGCGCTCGTGGAGGTCGATGAGCGGGCCGAGCGGCGCGATGGGGAAGGACCGGTCGGGCAGGTGGTCGAAGTCGTGCTCCGCGAGGCCGGCCCGGTGGACGAGGATCATCGCGTGGGGTGTCGCCCCGTGGATGAGGCCCAGCGTCACGGCGCTGTACGCCGGATGGTCCAGGCTCCCCTGGCCCTCCACGAGCACCCAGTCGCCCAGGCGCTCCCCTTCCTCGACGAGCCACTCCACCGTGCCGTTGAGGAAGTCGCTGATCACGCGGTCGACCGCGACGCCCCACCCGTCGATCATCATGCCGGTCTGGCCGGTCGGCACGAACGCCACCGAGTCGCCGGCCGCGCGGGCCGCGTTGCGCAGCTCCAGCGCCACCGACATCTTGCCGATCGCGCAGTCGGTGCCGACCGTCAGGATCACCCGCTTGCCCGGTGCATGGCGCCGCCCGACGGCGGTCTCGAAACGCTCGGGCGGGCGCCGCAGGTCCACGATGCGGACGCCGGCGATCGCGGCCGCGGCCGACAGCTCCGGGTCGTCGCCCAGGAACGTGTGGAGCCCGGAGTGGATCTCCAGGCCGGCGTCGATCGCGCCGTGGAGGATCGGCCGCCACTCGTCCGGGAGCCGGCCACCGGTCGGCGCGATCCCGACGAGCAGCGTGTCCGGGCGCGGGCGTCCCGGCACCCGGAGCGCCTCCCCCAGGCTACCCACGATCGGGGCGTCGCGGCCGGGGATCCACTCGGCGACGTTGCGTCCGGCGAGGGTCGAGTCGAGGACGGCGACGAGCTCGTCCCGCCCGAAGCGGATCACGCCGAAGGCGGTCTTGCCGGAGTGCGGCCCGAACTGGCCCTCGGTGAGGATCACGAGCCGTCGAGGCGCCTGCGGATGCATCGCTCCTCCCGTCACCTGCCGCACGCCGGCCGGCCGGCTGCCCTCCGGCTTCCGGCCGACGGCAGCCGAAAAAGGGGAACGCCCCCGGGGCGCGGACCGGGGGCGTTGGGTCGTTCGGCTGGTACCGCATACCGGATTCGAACCGGTGATCTCCGCCTTGAGAGGGCGGCGTCCTGGGCCTCTAGACGAATGCGGCACGCGATCGACGGCCGGGGCCTTCGACCGGCGACGAGGATACCAGAGGGCGCCAAACAGCGGCAAGGGAGGCCGCCGCGCGATTGGTCGCGGCCGGCGGCGTCGGCCCACCCGAGTCGATGACTACAGGCGGTGCGTCTCGAGGAAGGCGCGGACGCGGTCGGCCACCTGGCGGTGCCCCTCCTCGGCGAGGACGAGGCCGTAGTGCGAGGCCGCCCCGAACTGCTCGTGCTCGGCGTCGAGCCACTCTGCCAGGCGCTCCGCCGTCAGCGCAGCCGGGGCGCCGTCGACGCCGGAGCCGATGACGAGCATCGGCACGCCGTCGAGGAGCTCCGGGCGCACCGGGACGCCCCCGAGCATCGCCGCCCGCGCCCGGCCCGACTCGTGCGGCTTCTGGCCCAGGAGGTGCTGGATGCGCAGCACGTCGTCGAGCGTCAGGTCGCGATGCTCGCGCTGCAGCTTCTCGGGCAGCGTCTGCCAGCCGAGGACCGACCGGCCGTAGACCGGCGGGACGTCGCGCACGACGTGCGGCTTGACGGGCGGCCGGATTGCGGCCGGCGCCTCCGCGTCGAGGAGCACGAGCCCCGCGACGCGGACCCGCTCCGCGGCGGCCTTCAGCGCCAGCAGCCCGCCCATCCCGTGGCCCACGGCCACGGCGTTGGGCCCGACGCGCTCGAGGCCCGCCACGACGTCGTCGAGATAGGTCTCGAAGGTCAGCGTCTGGAGGTCCGCGGCGCGGCTCCAGTAATGGTTCGCGAGATTGAGGGCGTGGCCCTCCCAGCCGCGGCCGGCGAAGTAGCGCAGCCAGCGCTCCCAGAGCCACGAGCCGGCGAGCTCGCCGTGGACGAAGAAGAGGGGGCGGCGGCGCGAGCGGCGCTCCGGGAGCCAGCTCTCGATGTAGAGTCCGCGCTCGTCGATCTCGATCTCGTCCTTGCGCACGGGGCGACCGGATGGGCCCGGGCCCGTCGCCTGGAGGGGCGGGCGCGGCCAGTCGCGGTCGAGCGGATCGTCGTTCATCTCACCACTCGAGCGGGTTCAGGACGAAGCCCGTCAGGGGCTTCGGGTAGAAGTAGGTGCTCTTCTGGGGCATGACGTCCCCGTCGCGTGCGACTGCCGCGATGTCCTCGACCGGCGTGCCCTCCAGCAGGAAGGCGGCATCCGCGGCCTCGACCCGCCCGTCGACCCAGGCGATCGCCTCGGCTGGGTCCTTCGTGTAGGCCACCCGGCCGCCGGTCGTGGTCGCCGCGCGGTCGATCCCGCAGAGGCGCTCCAGGGCGACGGCGAGGAGGGTCACGTCGAGGCGGCGGAGCGCGTCGCCCCCGCTGGGGAGGAACGGCGCGAACGCCTCTCGTCGCGCGGCCAGCACCGCCCCGCCGGCGCGGGTCCACAGCCCGATGCAGCCGCGGCCGCCGGAGCCTGCCGTGCCCGCGCCGACGCCCGGGCCCGCGCCGCCCGGCCCGAACGCCGCCACGAGCGCCGCGCGGTCGGCTGCCTCCACGTCGAACAGGCCGGACGCGGCGGCCGCGTCCGCGAGCCCGTCGGCCGCGCTCACCACGCGCGCGACGCGATGCGTCGGCAGCACGAGCAACGGCTCGGCGCTGATGTCCATGAAGAGCGCCAGGACGTGGTCGAAGGCCGGGTCCTCCTCGCCGCGGGTCACGCGACGCTCGTCGCGGTACCGGAGCGCCGTCTCGTACCGGTGGTGACCGTCGGCGATCGTGACCGGCTCACGGCCGGCCGCGTCGCGCAGGCCCGCGACGAGCGGCGCCGTGGCGCCGTCCTCGGGGACCATCCACAGGCGGTGCCGGACCCCGTCGTCATCGGTCACATCGGCGACGGGCGACGCCTCCGCGGCCTCGGCCAGCAGCCGCGGCGCCGTCCCGGTCGAGTCGGCGTAGAGCACGGCCACGCCCGAGAAGTTGGCGCCGGTGGCCCGCATCAGCTTGTAGCGGTCCTCCTTTGGGCCGGCGAGCGTCCGCTCGTGGGGCAGGACGCTCGCACCCGGCCCGAAGGCCTCCAGGCGCAGGCGGCCGTAGAACCCGCGCTGTGCCCGCCGAGCGGTCGTGCCGGGGACCGCGAAGGCCTGCTCGTAGACGTAGAGCGACGGCTGGCGGTCCTTGCGCAGGGTCCCGTCGGAGCGCCAGGCGGCGAAGGTGCGGGCCGCCTGCCGGTACTTCTCGTCCGGGTCGGCCGCTCCCGCGTCAACCGGCATGTCGATCGCCACCACGTTCCGCGGATCGCGCGCCGCCAGCTCCGCGCGCCGCGACGGCGAGACGACGTCGTACGGGGGAGCGACCACCCGCGCGAGATCGGGGACCGTCTCGGGGTTGTAGCGCAGCGCTCGGAACGCGCGGATCTCGGGCACACGACCTCCAGGGGCACCGGGACGAGGGTCCGGGGAGCCTGCGCCGCGCCGGGCGCGGCTGGGTGGTGCAGAGTGTAGCGCGACGGCGGGGCAGACCCGGCGAGAACGCAACTTTTCGGGCGGGCCGGGCGTCTGGAGCGCAGGCCGCCCGCGGGGCGGAACGAGAGAGGGGTGTCGTGCACCACGCCCGGGCCTCGCGTGTCCTCCGCCTCGCCACGTCGTTCGCGGCCGTCATCCTCGTGCTCGCCGCCGCCCCGTGGGTCGCGCTCGCCGCGAGCCCGTCCCCATCCGCCACGCCGGGCACGCCGGCGGGCATGACCATGGACGCGAGGGTCCTGGTCCAGGGGCACGCCCGGACGGGCTCGTGGATGGCGATCCGCGTCGACCTCGCGAACGACGGGCCCGCGTTCACGGGCGAGCTCCGGCTCGTCGGCGGCACCCAGGGCCGGACGCGCTTCGCCGTCCCGGTCGACCTCCCCACCACGTCGCGCAAGGCGTACACGCTCCACGCCCAGTCGCCGGCCTTCGGCGGGACCCTCGAGGTGGCGCTCGTCGCGAACGAGACCGTCGTCGCGAAGCGGACCGCCGCCTTCGCCCTCCACGACCCCGGCCAGCTCGTCGTGGGCGTGATCGCCGAGCGGCCGGGGCCCATCGTCGCGGCGCTCGCCCGGATGCGCGACCCGTCCGGCCCGCAGCCGGCCGTCATCCAGCTGGCGCCGGCGGATCTTCCCGACCGCCCCGAAGCCTGGTCGGTGCTGGATCGCCTCGTCTGGCAGGACGTGGACGCCGGCCAGCTCTCCGAGGAGCAGGCGGCGGCGCTCCGCACGTGGCTCGCGGGCGGGGGGCGGCTCACGATCGTCGGCGGCAGCGGGGGCCTCGGCCTCCTGGCGGGCTTCGCGGACGAGCTCCTGCCCTACCGGCCGACATCGACGATCGACGCGGCGCCGGAGGCCATCCGGGGGCTCCTGGGAGGCTCCCTCCCGCGCGGCGCGGAGACGCTGCCCGCCCTCGCGGGGGCGCTCGCGCCGGCGGCGCGGGCGCTGGCCACGAGCGGCGACCGCGCCATCGCCGGCGACCGGCCCTTCGGCTCCGGCGCCGTGACGCTGCTCGGGATCGACCCGGCGACACCGTGGCTGGCGGAGAGCACCTCGGTCGACGTCCTGTGGGCGACCGTCGTCGCGGCCCGCGGCACGTCGCGGGCCCCGCTCATCGTCGGCGACGACGGCCCGGTGGTTGCCGTCCTCGGCACCCTGCCCGGCCTGGCCCTCCCTCCCGTCGAGGGCCTGCTCCTGTTGCTCCTCGGCTACATCCTCCTGATCGGCCCGGTGAACTACCTCGTCCTGCGGCGCCTCGACCGCCGCGAGTGGGCCTGGGTGACGATGCCGCTGCTGGTCGTCGGGTTCGCGGTCGCGGCGTTCGCGATCGGGGCGGCGCTCCGGGGCACGGACATCCTCGTCAACCAGGTCGCCTTCGTGCGGGCCGCACCCGGCACCGACGCCGCGCAGGCGCAGGTCTACCTCGGGGTCTTCTCGCCGACGCGGGGCTCCTACGATGTGAGCATCCCCGGCGGTGCGCTGCTCTCGGCTCCCTACAGCGGCGAGGGCTTCGACCAGTCGGGTGCGCAGGGACTCGACGTCGTCCAGGGCGATCCGGCGCGGGTGCGCCAGCTCGCCGTCGGGTACGGCACCCTGCGGGCCGTGCGGGCGGAAGCCCCGGTCACCGCGCCGCGCGTCGAGGCCCAGCTGCGCCTCGACGGGACGCGGGTCGTGGGCACGATCCGCAACACCTCGACGCAAACGCTGTTGAAGCCGGCCGTCGTCCTGGGCACCGGCGTGGTCGTCCTTGCCGACCTCGCCCCGGGGGCGACGGCCACCGTCGACCTGCGATCCGCACCCGACGACTTCGGCAGGGCCCTGTCCGAGCGCATCTTCGGCCAGCAGATGTGGGCGCCGGACGGCCGACCGCTGGGCGACTGGTCTCGCGACCAGGTGCGCCGACAGCTCACCGACGCCCTGACGTACGACCCGTTCTTCGGCTCGAACGGGACGCTCCCGTCCGACGGGCCGGTCCTGCTCGCCTGGGGCCCGCCCGGGCTCTTCCCGGTCGAGGTCGCGGGCCGGCAGCCGCGCACCTCCGGCGAGACGCTCTATTACCTGCCCCTGGCGCTGTCGGCCAACGGCAAGGTGACGTTCACGCCCGACCTCATGCGCTCGTCCGTCGTCGAGGCCAAGGCCCAGCTCTTCAACAAGGACCCCTTCAACCTGGCGATCGGCGGCGGCAGCGTGACGCTCGCCTACCGGCCGATCCCGGTCTCAGGCACGCTCGAGGCGACTCGCCTGGCACTGGGCGTCAACCTCGGCATGCCCGGCGCCATCGGGGCGGTCGCGGGCAAGCCGCTCGAGCCCGGCCCCCCGCGCGCCGACGATCCGAGCACGAGGCCGGGGCCGAGCGCGACGCCCGGGTCGAGCGCAGCGCCGGGCGCGACGCCCGGACCCGTGCCGGCCGTGCCGGACCAGCCGGTCGTGGCGCCCGGGGGCGACCCGAACCTCCCCTCGATGGAGCTGTTCGACCGGGCCGTCGGTGCCTGGAGGCCGCTGCAGGGCGTCGTCTCCGGCACCGCGTTCGAGGTCCGGGACCCGGCCCGCTTCGTCGATCCGGCGTCGGGGACGATCCTGCTGCGGTTGTCCAACAGCCGCGCGGACACGGTCGGGTTCCAGCTCGCCCTGCAGCTGGAGGGGGAGGTCCGGTGACCGGCATCGTGACCGCCCACGGGCTGGTCAAGCGCTACGACGGCACGCTGGCGCTCGGTGGCCTCGACCTCGACGTGGCCGCCGGCGAGATCTTCGGGCTGGTCGGCCCCAACGGGGCCGGCAAGACGACGACGCTGCGCATCCTGGCGACGCTCCTCCTGCCCACCGCCGGCGAGGCGGAGGTGGCGGGCGCGTCGATCCGCCGGAACCCCGAGGACGTCCGGCGCGTCGTCGGCTACATGCCGGACAGCTTCGGCGTCTACGACGACATGAAGGTGTGGGAGTACCTGGACTTCTTCGGCCGCTGCCACGGGCTCGCGGCCGACCGCCGGCGGCGCATGATCGGCGACCTGCTCGAGCTCGTCGACCTGGCCCCCAAGCGCGACGCGTACGTCGCGACGCTGTCGCGGGGCATGCAGCAGCGCCTCTGCCTGGCCCACGCCCTGGTCCACGACCCGGCCGTGCTGATCCTCGACGAGCCGGCGTCGGGCCTGGACCCGCGTGCCCGGGTCGAGCTGCGCGAGCTGCTCCGCGAGCTGCGGGCCCTCGGCAAGACGATCCTCATCAGCAGCCACATCCTCCCCGAGCTCGAGGAGCTCTGCACCTCGCTGGCCATCATCGACGGCGGCCGGGTCCTCGCCCAGGGCAGCCTCGCCGAGATCGAGGCCCGCCTGCGGGTCGGGTCCGTGCTCCGGATCCGCGTCCTGGGCGACGAGGCTGCCGTGGCCGCGGCACGGGATCAGCTGGCCGGCGACCCGTCGGTTGCGGCGGCCGAGGTCGTCGGCGACGGGCTGGTGGAGGTGGGGTTCACGGGCGACGACGAGGCGGCCGCGCGCCTGCTCTCGGCGGCGGTCGCCTCCGGGATCCGCGTCGTGTCGTTCGCGAGGGCGGCAAGCGACCTCGAGGAGCTGTTCCTCCAGGTGACGGGCGACGCGCACGCTGAGGCGGAGGTGGCGTGATGCGCACGCGGGTGGCGGCGGTGGCGTCGGGCATGGTCGCGGTCGGCTCGAAGGAGCTGCGGGGCCGGATGCGCGGGCCCCGGGCGTTCATCGCCCTGACCTTCTACCTCCTCCTGCTCGCCGGCTTCACCGTGATGATCTACCTCCTCGCCGCCCAGTCGGCCGCCCAGTCGGCCGCCTTCGGGGGCGGCAACCCGTACGCCTCGGCGTCGGTCGGCCAGGCGGTCTTCACCGTGCTCCTCTTCCTGCAGGTGCTCCTCGTGGTCTTCCTGGCCCCGGCGGCCACCTCGGGCGCCATCAGCCTGGAGCGCGAGAAGCAGACGCTCGACCTGCTGACCGCGACGCCCGTGAGCACCCTGGGGATCGTCCTCGGGAAGCTCGCCTCGGCGCTCGCCTTCGTGTTCGTGCTGATCCTGGCCTCGATCCCGCTGACGGCTGTCGTGTTCGTCTTCGGCGGCGTCGGGCCCGAGGACATCCTGCGCGGCTACCTCGTGCTCCTCGTCACGGCCCTCGGGTTCGGGTCGGTCGGGATCCTCCTCTCGAGCCTGACGCGACGGACCCAGAGCGCCACCGTGCTGACGTACCTCGTCGTCCTGGTGCTGACCGTCGGGACGGCCTTCACGTGGTTCTTCTGGTCCCAGATGGCGGGCCCCCAGCAGGTCGCCCAGCCCCAGCCGTTCATCGGTGACGCGCCCGTCCAGGTTCCCGGCGCCGGAACGGACAGCACCGGCGGCTCGACGGAGGCGACGGCGTCGCCCAGGGTCGCCGGCCCGCCGGAGGCGCTCCTCTGGCTCAATCCCGTGGTCGCCGCCGCCGACGTCGTCTGCGGCATGGATGTCAATCCCTACTCGACGGCCTGCCAGGTCATCGCCCAGGTCACCGGCACGCTCCCCGGCGGCACCGGCGGGTCGATCGATTCCGCCCCGATCCCGGTGCCGGTCAAGCCCGGCGTGAACATCGGGGGCGGTGTCGTGCAGCCGGGCGTCGTGGTGCAGGTGGGTGCCGCGGGCGGCCCGGTCGGCAGTGACGGGGTGATCGTGGGCGACCCGACCGCCACCGTGGCGGCCGAGGACCCGTTCGCGACGTCCTCGACGCGCGACACCTTCTGGCCTCGGGCGGCGGCTGCCTGGCTGGTCACCTCCGTCGTGCTCATCATCCTCGCCGTGCAGCTCGTGAGCCCGACCCGACGCTGGCGCGTCTTCCGCCGGCGCCGCCGCACCGAGGTCCCGGCATGACGAACCCGTTCGCCCGGTCCGCGCGGGCTGGATCCAGGCGGGCCCGACGCTCCGACCGGCCGCTGCCGCCCCCTGATCCCGCGCCGGCCGACGGCGGGATGCGCGCGCTGCGCCGCGACCTCGGGCGCCAGTGCGACCGCCTCTGGCTGCGGCGCGCCGTTCGCCGGGCATGGTGGGCGCTCGCCGCCGTCGTGGCCGCGGAGGCGCTCCTCCTGGGCGTCGCGCGCCTCCTGCCCCTGGAGTCGGCGCCGACGTTCGCCCTCGTCATCCCGGTTGTCGGGCTGGCCGGTCTCCTCCTGGCGGTCACGGTGGCCCGTCCCTCGCTCGGGGAGGCCGCCCTCGCGGTCGACGCCGAGGCCGGGCTCGCCGATCGCGTCGGCTCCGCGCTGGCCTTCGCGGCGGAACCGCCGGCCGGCGAGGGCCCCGACGCGGCGGCGCGCGACGCCTTCGTGGCCCGCCAGCGCCGGGACGCCCTCGTGGCGCTGGCGGCCGTGCCCCCCTCGACCTTCCGCCCCCGGGTCGCCCGCCGACCGGCGCTCGTCGCGGCGCTCGCCGCCCTCCTCGTCGTCCCGCTCGCCCTGGCACCCAACCCGATGGACCAGCGGATCGCCCAGGATCGAGCCGTCCGCGAGGAGGCGGCGCAGACGGCCGAGCGGATCGACCGCCTCGCCGAGCAGCTGGAGCGGCAGGGCCGCAACAGCGAGGATCCGCGGACCCGGCTCGCGCGCGACCTGCGCGACCTCGCGAAGAGCCTGCGCGACGATCCCGGCGCGCTGGACCGCAACCTGGCCCGCCTCGGCGGCGTGGAGGCGTCGGTCCGGGAGCAGCTCGACCCCTCGAACGAGGAGCGTGCCGCGGCGCTCGCGGCGCTGAGCCGGGGCCTGTCGCGCGCGGCGACCGGGGATGCGAAGGCCAACCCGGGTGGCGATCCCGAGGAGGCGCAGACGGACCTCGACCGCCTCGCCGAGCAGCTCGGCGACAAGACCGACCAGCAGCTGGAGCAGCTCGGCCAGTCCCTCGCCGCGCTCCAGGGCGCCGCCTCACAGGCGGGCTCCGGCGCCGACGCGGCGCTGCGCGACGCGACCAACGCCCTTGCGCGTGGCGATCGCACGGCGGCGGCCGACGCCCTGCGCCGCCTCGGTGACGCGCTCCAGGGCGCCGAGGATCGGGTGGCCACCAACCGCGACCTGGGCAGCGCGGCGTCGCAGCTCCAGGATGCCCGCCGTCGCCTGGCCGACGCGGGCCGACCGGGTGGCCAGACTGCCGGCAGCCCGGGCCAGCAGGGGCAGGGGCAGGGGCAGCCGGGCGCCTCCGGCAACCCGGGCAACTCCGCCGGCCCCGGCCAGGGGCAGCCCGGGGCCTCCGGAAGTCCGGGCCAGGGGCAGGGGCAGGGCCAGCCGGGCGCCTCCGGCAGCCCGGGCAGCTCAGCGGGCCCCGGCCAGGGGCAAGGGCAGGGCCAGGGGCAGGGCCAGGGCCAGGGCCAGGGTCAAGGGCAAGGTCAGGGCCAGGGCCAGGGGCAAGGGCAAGGGCAAGGGCAGGGCTCCATCGGCGGCGGCGGCTCGAACGCCCGCTACCTCGGGAGCGGCACCGGCTCGGGCGCGGCCCGAGGGCCCGTGAACCCCAACCGCCCCGCCGGGGAGCCGGGCGACCAGAGCTCGGTCTACGCGCCCTTCGACCGCGTCGGTCGCCCCGGCGACCCGACCTACATCGCCGGCACCGGCGGCGACGGGGGCCAGGTGCAACCCGGCTCCGGGACCGGTACCGGGTCCGACAATCCGGCGATCGTCCCGTACTCGGACGTCTACGCCGACTTCCTCCGCTATGCCCAGACGACCCTCGACCGCAGCTACGTCCCGTTGGCGGTCAAGGACTTCGTCCGCGACTACTTCAGCGCCCTCGATCCCACCGGCCAGGAGACGAAGTGATGGACCAGTCCCCCACCCTTCCCGCCGCACCGGCTGCCCCCGTCGAGGCGGCTGCCGGGCTCGAGCCCGACCGGTTCGTCGAGCTCGCCCGCGGGATCGAGGCCGAGGTCGGCCGGGTCATCGTCGGCCAGGCGGACCTCGTGCGGCAGACCGTGATCGTGCTGCTCGCCGGCGGCCACGTGCTGCTCGAGGGCGTGCCGGGCCTGGGCAAGACGCTGCTGGTCCGGACGCTCGCCGACGTCGTCGCCTGCTCCTTCAACCGGATCCAGTTCACGCCCGACCTGATGCCGGCGGACATCATCGGCACGAACATCCTCGTGGAGGAGGGCGGCAGCCGGGTGCTTCCGCTTCCAGCACGGGCCGATCTTCGCCAACCTCGTGCTCGCCGACGAGATCAACCGCGCGACGCCGAAGACGCAGTCGGCGCTGCTGGAGGCGATGCAGGAGCACCAGGTGACGGTCGCCGGCTCGCGCTACCGGCTCGACGAGCCGTTCTTCGTGCTGGCGACGCAGAACCCGATCGAGATGGAGGGCACGTACCCGCTGCCCGAGGCGCAGCTCGACCGGTTCATGTTCAAGGTCCACGTCCCGTTCCCGACCGAGGAGGACATGGCCGAGATCCTCGAGCGGACCACCGGCACGGATCGCCCCGAAGCCGTCGGTGGCGGCCGGCGCGGCCGACGTGCTCGCCATGCAGCACCTGGCGCGCGCGGTGCCGATCGCGCCGCACGTGACCGGCCTACGCGGTGGCCCTCCTCGCGGCCACGCACCCCGACCAGCCGCCGGGCGCCCGAGCTGGTCCGCGAGTACGTCCGCTACGGCGGCTCGCCGCGCGGCGCCCAGGCGCTCGTGGCCGGCGGCCAAGGTGCGCGCGCTGCTCGACGGCCGCTTCAACGTCACCGTCGAGGACCTCCGTGCCGTCGCCCTCCCCGCGCTGCGCCACCGGGTCATCCTGAACTTCGAGGGCGAGGCCGAGGGCGATCACCGCCGACGCGATCGTCCGCACGATCCTCGACGGCGTCGCCCCGCCGGCCGTCGAGTAGGGCGGCGACCCGACCCGCGCCATGGAGCGCCCCACGACCGACGGCGGGACCCCGGCACCGGCACGCCCGACCGACGGCGGGACCCCGGCACCGGCACGCCCGACCGGCGGCCACCCGGCGTTCCTGCCCTCCGACGTCGACCCGACCGTCTTCGACGAGGACTTCCTGCGGCGCCTCGAGCGCCTCGCCGTGCTGGTGCGGAAGCCCGTCCGGGGCGGCCTCAAGGGCGGTCGCCGCAGCGTGAAGCGCGGCCAGTCGGTCGAGTTCGCCGACTACCGCGACTACAGCCTCGGCGACGACCTCCGCCAGCTCGACTGGAACGTCTATGCCCGGCTCGAGAAGCTCTTCGTCAAGCTCTTCATCGAGGAGGAGGACCTGACCGTCACCCTCCTGGTCGACGGCTCGGCCTCGATGGCCGGCGGATCGCCCGACAAGCTGGTGTTCGCCAAGCGCGCGGCGGCGGCCCTCGGCTACATCGCGCTGGCGGCCGAGGACCGCGTCGTCCTCGCCGCCCTGGCGGGTCGCGTCGGCCGTCGCCGCGCGGCGCTGCGGGGCTCCGGGCGCGCCTTCCGCCTCCTCGCCGAGCTTTCCGCGATCGCGCCGGCGCACGGCGTCACCGACCTCGTCGCCGCGTGCCGGCACGCGCTCGCCCAGGTCACCGGGCGGGGCGTGATCGTGCTCGTATCCGACCTGCTCGACCCCGGCGCCGATCGCGCGCTCCGCGACCTGGCGGGCACCGG
This sequence comes from uncultured Chloroflexia bacterium, assembly GCA_963831745.1. Classification (GTDB taxonomy): domain Bacteria; phylum Chloroflexota; class Limnocylindria; order Limnocylindrales; family CSP1-4; genus CTSoil-043. Next base: position 663,291 of record CAWHRD010000006.1, read on the forward strand.
GTCGGAGGTGATCGTCCTCCACGTCCTGGCCCCGGACGAGATCCGGCCGACGCTCGACGGCGACCTCCGCCTCGTCGACGCCGAGTCGGGCGCGACGGTGGACGTGACCCTCGACCTCGCCGCCCGCGAGCGCTACACCGAGCGCGTGGAGGCCTGGCAGGCCGACCTGGCCGCGCTCGCGGCCAGGCGCCGCATCGCGTACGTGCCGCTGACCTCCGACGTGCCCCTGGCCGACCTCGTCTTCGCCGAGCTGCGGCGCCGACGGGTCGTCGGGTAGGAGGCGCCGATGCCGTTCGCCGCGCCGCTCGCCCTGCTCGGCCTCGCCTTCGTGCCGCTGGTCGTCGCCTTCTGGATGCTGAAGCTCCGGCGGTCCGAGCGGACGGTCACCTCGACGCTGCTCTGGCAGCGCTTCGGCGAGGACCTCCAGGCGAACGCGCCCTGGCAGCGGCTGCGGCGCTCGTTCCTCCTGCTGCTCCAGCTGCTGCTCGTGGTCCTGCTGGCGCTCGTCGCGTCGCAGCCCTTCGGGGAGCGGCCCGCCACCCTCGCCCGCGACCTCGTGCTGGTGATCGACGCCTCCGCCAGCATGGCCGCCACCGACGTCGCACCGTCCCGCCTCGACGCGGCCCGGCAGCTGGCCCTCGACGCGCTGCGCGACCTGCCGGCCGGCGGACGGGTGAGCGTCGTCGCCGCCGGCGCCACGCCGCGTGTCGTCGCCAACGCGACCGCCGACATGGGGCGCGTCCGCGCCGCGCTGGCGGGCATCTCGGTCACCCCGGCGACGGCCGACATGGGCGAGGCGCTGGCGCTCGCCTCGGCGCTCGCCGCGCGGGCGGGCGATGCCCAGGTGCTGATCGCCACCGACGCCGCCTTCACGCCCCCGGCCGACCTGGAGGTCGCGGCGCCGGTGAAGGTCCTGCAGGTGGGCCGCGAGCGGAAGAACCAGGCCATCGTCGCGTTCGCGGTCCGGGGCGGCCCGACCGCGGTCACGCGCTCCGTCTTCATTTCCATCGCCAACCTGGATCTCGAGGCGGCGAACGAGCGCGTGGAGCTGTGGGGCGACGGCCGGCTGCTGGAGGCCCGCGACCTCTTCCTGGACCCCGTCAGCCGGGCCGACGTCGGGATCGACGACGTGCCGCTCGACGTCCGGGTCCTGGAGGCGCGCCTGGCCGGCGACGACCAGCTGGCTCTCGACGACCGGGCGTGGGCCGTCGTGCCGCCCGACCGGCTGCTGCGCGTCCTCCTCGTGAGCGACGGGGACCCGTACCTCGAGACCGCGCTGAGCTACCTGCCGAACGCCGAGCTGTACGGCGTCAAGCCGGCCGACTACGGCGCGGGGACGAAGCCCGAGCTGTTCGACCTGGTCATCTTCGACGCCGCGCTCCCGGCGACGCTGCCGAGGATCCCGACCCTCGCGATCGCGCCGCCGCGAACGAGCCCCCTCGGGACCGTGACCGGCACGCTCGAGGACCCGGCCCTCGGGCGAGCGGCGCCCGACGAGCCGCTCCTGCGTTACGTCGACCTGACGACCCTGCACATCGCCGAGGCGGCCCGCCTGGCCCTCCCCGACTGGGCCCGCACGGTGGTCCCGACCGCGGCCGGCGACCCGCTCCTCTACACGGGCACGCGCGACGGCATCCCCACCGGCGTCCTGGCCTTCGAGCCGAGGCGCTCGGACCTGCCGCTGCAGGTCGCCTTCCCGATCCTCGTGAGCAACCTCGTCGGGGAGCTGGTCGGCGCGTCGAGGGCGCCCACCACGGCCGTCGTCCCCGGCAGCCTCGTGAGCCTCCCGGTCCCGTCCGGCGCCACCGGCCTGCGCGTCACGCGACCCGACGGCACGACCCTCGACCTCGCGCCGGCCGTCACCGGCGGCGCGACCGCGACCTTCGCCTCGACCGAGCAGCTCGGGGTCTACACCGTGGCACCCGTCGGTCTCGACGGGGCCGGCCCGGCCGCGTCCGGGTCGCCGGGCCCGTCACCCGCGGCGAGCCCGGCAGCATCCGCGCCGGCGTCCGCGGCCGCCTCGCCGGGCGGCGCGGCCTCCCCGACGCCCCTCGTGGTCGACCCCTCGGCCCCGGCCCAGTTCGCGGTCGACCTGTTCGACGTCGGCGAGTCGACGATCGCGCCCGGCTCGGCGGCCGCGCTCGAGCGGCTCGGCTCGGCGGCGGCGGGCGGCGGCGCCGGGAGCGACCGTCCCCCGGCCCGCGACGACCTCTGGATCCCCCTCGCGGCGATCGCCCTGGCGTTCCTCGTCCTGGAGGCGTTCGTCTTCCAGCGCGACGCGCTCGTCCGGATGCGGCGCTGGCTCGCCGCCCGGCTGGGACGCGGCGCAGCCCCGGGCCCGCCGGCCGGCTCCACGCTCTCCCGCCCGGGGAGGCCGGGCTGATGGGCGTGACCGCCACCGCGCCGCTCCTCCTGCTGCTGATCCCGCTGATCGTCGGGCTGGTGGTGGGGCTCCAGCTGCTCGCGAAGCGCGGCCTCGTCGACGCCCGAGCACGGATCGCGCTCGTGGCCCGCGCCGCGCTGATCTCGGCGCTGGTGATGGCGCTCGCCGGCGTGGCCGTCGTCCTGCCGGCGGACCGCCTCGCGACCGTCTTCGTCCTCGACCTCTCGGACTCGGTCGGCAACGCCGGCCGGGCCGAGGCCCTCGCGTTCGTCCGCGGCGCCCTCGAGGAGCGGCCGGACGGCGACGTCGCGGGGGTCGTGGCGTTCGGCAAGGACGCCCTCGTTGAGCGCCTCCCCGGCGAGCTGGCCGATCTCGACCGGATCGCCTCCACGCCCGTCCGGGGGGCGACCGACGTCGGGGCGGCCCTGCGCCTCGCGGCGGCCCTCTTCCCCGACGCCACGCAGCAGAGAATCGTCCTGCTCTCGGACGGCAACGACACGACGGGCACCGGCCAGGTCGAGGCCGCCCGCGCGGGCGCTCGCGGGATCCAGGTGGTCACCCGGACCATCGGGCTCGGGGCGGCCGACGAGGTGCTCGTCGACCGGATCGCCGTCCCGACGACCTCGCGGCTCGGCGACGAGCTCGAGGTGGCGGTCGACGTGCGGTCCACGACCGCCCAGCCGGCCGCCGTGCGCCTCTACGCCGACGGGGCCCTCGTGGCAACCGACCGGACGACCCTCGACGAGGGGATCACCCGGGTCGTCTTCCGGGTCACCCCCAAGGACGCGGGCTTCCACGTCTTCCGGGCCGTCGTCGAGGCGGCGAGGGACACCTTCCCCCAGAACGACCGCGCCGACGCCTCGACGCTCGTCTCGGGGCCGCCGCGGGTCCTGGTCGTCCCCGGCGACGACGCGGTCGCGGCCGACCTGGTGGCCGCGCTGAAGACGCGCGAGGGGGACGTCGTGACGATGCTGCCGGAGCTCGTGCCGGACGATCCCGCCTCCCTTTCCGGGTTCGACAGCATCGTCCTCGTCGACGTGCCCCGGATCCGCTTCACGACGAAGCAGATGGAGGCCCTGCGCTCGGTCACGCGCGACTTCGGGAAGGGCCTCGTGATGATCGGCGGGCCCCACAGCTACGGCGCCGGCGGCTACCGCGACACCCCGCTCGAGGCCGCCCTGCCGGTGGAGATGAGCGTCCGCAACCGCGAGAAGCAGCCCGACGTCGCGCTCGTGGTGGTCATCGACGAATCGGGCTCCATGGCCGCCTGCCACTGCAACACCTTCGACCGGAGCCAGGCTGTGCAGCTGTCGGGCGTGCGCAAGGTCGACATCGGCAAGGAGGCGATCCTGCGCGCGGCGGCGGCGCTCCAGGCCACCGACGAGCTGGGTGTCGTCGCCTTCAACGAGCGCGCCAACTGGGTGGTCAAGCGCACGGCCCTCGGGTCGATCACCGATCTCCAGGGAAGCCTCGGCGCGATCAACGCCGACGGCCAGACGAACATCTACGCGGGCCTCGACGAGGGCGTCAAGGCGCTCGAGGGGGCGAAGGCGACCCGCCGCCACCTGATCCTGCTCACCGACGGCTGGTCGAGCTCGGGCCAGTACGACGAGATCCTGGCCCGGATGAAGGCGGCCGGGATCACGCTCTCGACGGTGGGCGCAGGCGGCGGTGCGAACCCGTTCCTCGAACAGCTGGCGGCGCGCGGCGGGGGCCGCTTCTACGACGCCGTCAACCCGTCGGCCATCCCCGACATCTTCCTCAAGGAGACCCAGCAGGTCTCGGGCCAGCAGCTCGTCGAGGAGCGCTTCTTCCCTGCGCTCACGGCCTCGTCGCCGATCATCCGGGGCCTCGACGCCGGGTTCCCGTCGCTCCTCGGCTACAACGGCACCACGGCGAAGGCGGCGGCCACGACCGTCCTCGTCTCCGGTCGGTCCGATCCCGTGCTGGCGCAGTGGCAGTACGGCCTGGGGCGGGCGGTCGCCTGGACCTCGGACGCGACCGGCCGGTGGGCCAGGAGCTGGGTCGGCTGGGACGGCTTCAGCCGCTTCTTCGGCCAGCTGGTCGCGTGGACGTTCCCCGGGGAGGAATCCGGGGGCATCGAGGCCCGCTTCGTGACCGGGCCCGGTGGGACCACCCTGCGGGTGGAGAGCGTCGGCCCCGACGGCTCGCCGCGCGACTTCTACGCGACGAGCGCGGTGATGGTCGATCCCGTCCTCGAGCAGCGCACGGTCGACCTGGCGCAGGTGGCCCCGGGCGTCTACGAGGCGCCGATCGGCGAGCTGACCCCGGGGGCCTATGCGCTACGGGTGACCCAGACGCTCGCCGGGGCGGCCGCGGTCGGGCGCACGCTGGGGCTCGTGGCGCCCACCCCGGCGGAGTATCGCCTCCTCGGCACGAACGAGCCGCTGCTGGCGGCGATCCGCGACGCGACGGGCGGCCGGCCGGTGGCCACGGCGGAGGACGTCTGGCTGCACGACCTCGGCACGACCGCCCGCGAGACGCCCCTCTGGCCGCTGCTGCTGGTGCTCGCCCTGCTCCTGTGGCCGCTCGACGTCTTCCTGCGCCGGGTGCAGCTGACGCGCCGTGATCTCGCGACGGCCGGCGCGTGGGTCCGCGGGATCCCGGCCCGCCGCGGCCGGGTGGCCGCGCGACCCGTCCCCGTGGAGGGGATGCTCGCCGCGCGCGAGCGGGCGACGAGCGACGCCACCCGCTCCGCCCTGCGGCGCGAGGCGGCCACCGGGGCTGCGCCGGACGCTGCCGATCCGGCACGGGCCGACGCGTCGCGGCCCGCGGCATCTCCCGCGGCATCGCCGGCCGCGGCCGCGGTCCCAGCCCGGCCGCCCGAGCCCGCGGGGACGACGGCGAACGAGCCCGCCGACACGCTGGCGCGCCTGCGCGACGCCAAGCGCCGGGCAACCCGCTAGCGCTCGGACGCCCCGCGGCGCGGGCGTCAGGGTCCCGGCGGGACCTCCTCGATCTCCCAGCCCTCGCCGGCTCCCGGGGGGCTCCCCGCGTCGGTGCCGCCCGGGCCACGACGCGTGAGCGAGGTCGCGCGCCAGGTGCCGACCGCTGCGAGCACCAGGGCCAGTCCCAGCCCGAGGGCGTCGAGCGGCAGGCCGCGATAGTCGAAGCCGCCGACGAGGCTGACCCGGATCGCCGACGTTTCGCCGTCCGGCGTCGTCGTGCGCACGACGAAGTCGGTCGGCCACGGCGGCAGGCGCACCGGGATCGCGAACCGCCCATCCGACATCGGGACGCCGGTCCCGTCCGCGAGGGCAACCCGCGACCCGGGCTCGGTCGTCCCCTCGACGAGCGTCTCGACCGGCCACGGGGCGGAGACCGCCTGCGACTCCACGGCGAGCGCAGGCGGGGCCGGGGCGCCCCGGCGCACGACCGCGACGGTCGACGGCTCGCCCAGCGGGCTGATGCCGACGACCTGCAGGGAGACGTTCTCCCCGAGATCGCGGCTCTGGCCGGATCCGTCGGGCGCGAAGGCGGGGAAGGCGACGACCACCTCGGCGGGGTCCGGCCCGGGCACGACGACCTCGCCCCGGCGCGACGCGCCGAGCGTGGCGGTGCCGCCCGCGACCGCCATCTCCGACCCGACGGGCTCCCGCCGCAGGGCGGCGACGAAGGCGTCCAGGGCCGCCGGACCTGCCGGCTCGCCGCCGAGGGTGCCGATCCCGACGACGCGCGTCCCGGGGGGCGCGAGGACGCGGGCGCCGGTCCGGCCGTTCGTCGCCCGGGCTCCCAGGGGCGGGGCGCCGACACCCGGATCGCGGGAGAGGAGCGCCGCGGCCGGCACGTCGACGACGGCGAAGCTGCCGGCCGGCCCGTCGCGGAACGCGCCGGGCACGAGGGACGCCGCAGCAGCCGGACCGGGCGCCGCGAGGCGGCGGACCCCGCGGTCCCAGCCGAGAGCCGCCGCGACCAGGACGTGCCGGGCGCCGGCTTCGGCCGGCCCGACCGCCAGGAGCGTCGACGCCAGGAAGGACGGAGCCCAGCGGGGCGAGACCGCCTCGAGGGAGCCGGCCGCGCAGGGCCACGTGGCACCGGGCAGGACGAGCTCGGGGCAGCCGCCGCCGTCGAGGTCGAGCAGGCGCGCCGGGACCGCGGCGGGCGAGCCGGCGAACCGGAGCAGGTCGCGCCGCACGCGGGCCACGGCCGGGTCGCCGCCGGGCACGAAGAGGTCCGTCCCGTGCCCCAGCGACGGTCCGTCCGCATCCGTTCGGTCGAAGGAGGCCAGGCGCACGGTACCCGGCACCGGGCTCCCGGCCCCCGTCGGGGCATCGAGGAGCAGGACCTGATCCCTGCCGTCGAGGCCCGGGACGATCCCCAGCGGCGTGCCGTCGTCGACGAGGCGCCGCACGCCGTCCGACCGAAGGGAGACGAGCGAGGTGCCGGCGCCGTCGCGGACGAGCAGCTCGAGCCGTCCGTCGCCGTCGGCGTCCACGGCGACGGGCGGGACCGTCGTGGACACGACGCCGGCTCCCGGGAGCAGGGACTCGCGACGGAGGGCCACGCCGTCCACGAGGCGCATGACGAGCAGCCGGTGGTCGCCCGGCGAGACGGGGCCGGCCGGGCAGCTGCCGCTCGTGTAGGCGGCGAGCTCGACTCCCGGGACGTCGTCGAGCGGGACGGCGGCCGCGACCACGACGCGCTCGTTCGGGACGACGTACGCGGCGCGCAGCGCGAGCGAGGTCGCGTCGAGCACGCTGACACGCCCGGACTGGCAGGTGGGGCCGGCCGGATCCACGGCCGACGCGTCGAGCACCAGCTCCGCCGTCCCGTCGCCGTCGACGTCCGCCCCGAGGGCTTCGTCGACCCGCCGGTCGAAGCGGACGACGGGGCCCAGGCTGAGCCCACCCGGCCCGATCTCGATCGCGGAGATCCGCGTGGCCCGCTCGGCCGGCAGCGGCGTCAGGACGACGAACCGGTCGCCGGCGAGCTCGACGAGCCACGGGGCTCCCTCCGCCCGGTTCCCGAGCGGGTCGAGATCGATGCTCGACGTCACGTGCCACCCCTCGGGCGACCGCTCGAGGAGGCGGACGGACGGCCCGCCGGGCAGGCGCGCGACCTGCGCGGCGACCGCGAGGAGCCGGCCGTCCTCGAGCGCCGCCACGTCGAGGAAGGGACCGCCCGGCAGGGCCACCATCGCGTCCGCCGCGTCGCCGCGCGCGGGTCCCGCGCCGACCGCCAGGGGTGGTCCGGTGGGTCCCGGCGGCAGCGCCATGAGCGCCGCGAGGACGGCCGCGCCGGCCGCGCCCAGGAGCGCGGCGGCGATGCGGCTGCCTCGGGGACGGACCCGGGAGCGCTGGGCGGGCATGGCGGTCCTCGTCGCGCCGGTGATCGCAGCTCGGGGTGGGCATGGTACCGCCGACGGCGTTCGGGCACCGCCGACGGCGTTCGGGCACCGCCGACGGCGTTCCGGGACGCCCGGTGCTAGCCTCCACGCGTGTCCGCCCAGGATTCGCCCGCTCGACTCCCGCGCGCGGTCGCGCTCGCGCTCGTGCTCGGGGCCACGATCGTCGTCGTCGCCGGCTGCTCAGCCTTTACGCCCCAGACCCCGAAGCCGACGGCCACCACGTTCGCCGGGATCGTGGCCGAGTTGGCCGTGGAAGGGATCGGCGTGGATCACGTCGTGTCGGGCGACCCGGGCTGCGACGACCAGCGCCTGGCCCGGACCGCGATCTCGTTCGACGCCTCCGGCATCGACCAATCCGTGCCGACGCGCGTCTACCTGTACAGCTTCAAGGACGAGCCGGTCTACGACGAGCTGCGCCCGACGGTCGACCTCTGCGCGCGCAGCTACGTGACCGACCCGGCCGAGTACGCCTCGGTCGATGCGACGCCGTACGTCTTCGCCGGGCCGGGCCCATGGGCGCCGGGGTTCGAGGACGGCCTCCGGCGCGCGCTCGAGAGGGCCGCCGTCGGCGGATGACGGCGACCGATGTTAGCCTTTCGCCCGTGAGCGACCTCAGCGCCCCCGTCGCCCCGCTGCCCGCCGGCGACGGCTCCGGCATGCCCCACGCGAACGGGCACGCCAACGGCCACCGCAACGGGCACGCCCCCGACGACGCCCTCGGCCGGGCGATCCTCCTGGCGCTCCGCGAGGGCGGGGCCTCGGGACCGGACGCGCTGGCCGCCCGCCTGGAGATGAGCCGGACCAGCACGCTCCAGAGGCTGCGCGAGCTCGAGGCCGCCGGTTACGTGGCCCGCCAGGCCGTGCGCCACGGCGTGGGGCGGCCGCGCCACCTGTACGACATCACGGCCGCGGCCCAGCGCGGTCTCCCGGCGAACTACGATGGGCTGGCCACGACGCTCCTCGAGTCGATCGCCCAGGTCGGGGGCGACGCCCTCGTCCAGGAGGTCTTCGAGGCGCGTCGAAGGATCATGCGGGACCGGATCCTGGGTCGCCTCACCGAGCGCCTCGGGCCGGGCGCGTCGCTCGCCGACAAGGTCCGCGAGCTGGCCGTCATCCAGGACGAGGCGGGCTACGTCTCGCGGGCCGATGCCGACCCCGTCGACGGCGACCCACTCATCCTGCGCGAGCACAACTGCGCGATCCTCGGCGCCGCCGCCGGCCACCCGGCGGCCTGTCGCGCGGAGCTCCAGCTCTTCGAAGAGGTCCTCGGCGCCAGGGTCGTGCGTACCTCGCACATCGCCTCGGGCGACCGCAGCTGCAGCTACCGGATCGAGCCCCGCGAGGACTGACGGCGTCGGCGGGCGTACGCGGCGCGCTCAGGGCTGCGACCCCGCGTCGGCCGCGGCCCCGATGCGGCCCCGATCAGGCTTCCTCGCGCTCGACCTCTTCGCGCGCCGCCGGCTCGAGACGCGGCAGCGGCACGTCCGAGACGTTGGGCACGAACGACGCCTGGAGCGCGGTCCGGGCCACCTCATGCTGCTCGTCCACCGTGAGGATGCCGAGGCGGCCCAGCGTCGCCAGCTCGTCCCGGATGTACGTCTTGAGCATCTCCGGGCCGTCGGTGTTGATCGTGAAGCGGATCGCTTCGCGCCGGAAGGTGTCGAAGATCCAGCGGAACTCCTCCCAGCCCGACACGACCCGGGTGTTGAGGTTCGAGGTCGGGCAGACCTCGAGGACGATCCCCCGCTCGCGGATCATCCCCAGCGTCCGGGGATCGTAGGCGGCCTTCACGCCGTGCCCGATCCGGTCCGGCTCGAGCTGCTCGATCACCTCCGCGATCTCCTCGACCGGGCCGGATTCGCCGGTGTGGACCGTGATCCCGAGGTGGTGCCGGCGGGCCTCCTGGAAGAGGCGCCGGTACTCCTTCACCCGGAAGCCGCTCGACTCCGGCCCGGCGATGTCGATCCCGATGACGCCCCGGTCGCGCCAGGCGATCGCCTTCTCGGCGATGATCTCGTTGAGGTGGCGTGGGAAGGCTCGGTCGAGGCAGAAGATGAGGCCGGGCTTGACGGGGTACTCCAGGGTGGCGCGGTCCATCCCCCGAAGCGCCGCCGCGATGATGTGGTCGAGGTCCTGCTCGCCGCCCCGGTTCCGCTTCATCGGGTTGAAGCGGAGCTCCGTCGTCGTGACGTTGTTCTTGCGGTACGCGCCGCCGATGACCTCGTACGTCGCGCGCTCGACCGCGAGCGGGCTCGACTGGATGAGCTCGGTCCAGTGGAACAGCTCGAGGTAGCCCTCGAAGGAGTGGCCGTGCCTCGGCGAGACCGTGATGGTGTCCCGGAACTCCCAGTAGTCCTTCGTCGGGAGCCGGATCCCCTGCTGGTGGGCGATGCCCCACATGACGGCGGGGGTCACGGCGCCGCCGAGGTGGCAGTGGAGCTCGGCAAGGGGGACCGTCCGGGGCAGCAGGCGCGTCATCGCACGGCCGTCACGAGGCGCCGGGTACGACGCGCCCGTCCGGGCCCAGCGTGGCCTGCCGGCGGAGCGCGCGGAGCTCCGCGCCGGGGACCTGGTCGCGCGCGTGGTAGCTGGAGCGCACGAGCGGCCCCGACTCGACGTGCCGGAAGCCCATGGCGAGCGCCGTGTCGCGGAGGGCCGCGAACTCGTCGGGGTGGTAGTAGCGGACGAGTCGGAGGTGGTCGACGGTCGGGCGCAGGTACTGGCCGATCGTGAGGATGTCGCAGTCGACCGCGCGCAGGTCGTGGAATGTCGCCAGCAGCTCGTCGCGCTCCTCGCCGAGCCCGACCATGATGGAGCTCTTCGTGTGCGCCGCGCGCCCCAGCTCGCGCGCATGCGCCTTGGCGCGCTCCAGCACCCCCAGGCTCCGGTCGTAGCGAGCGCGCCGGCGCACCGGCTTCTGCAGGCGCTCGACCGTCTCGACGTTGTGGTTGAGGATGTCGGGACCGGCCTCCATGACGGCCCGCAGCGCGGCGTCGTCGCCGTTGAAGTCCGGGATCAGGACCTCGACGCCCATGCCCGGGCAGCGCTCGCGCAGCCGGCGGATCGTCTCGGCAAAGGCCGACGCGCCGCCGTCGGGCAGGTCGTCGCGCGCGACCGACGTCACGACGACGTGCTCCAGGCCCATCGCCGCCACCGCCTCCGCGACGCGCCGCGGCTCGTCGGGGTCGAACCACGTCGGGCGCCCCGTCGCGATCGCGCAGAAGCCGCAGGCCCGGGTGCAGACGTCGCCGAGGATCATGACGGTCGCGGTGCGCTGGTCCCAGCACTCCCCGAGGTTCGGGCAGCGGGCCTCCTCGCAGACCGTGTTGAGGTTCAGGCCGCGCAGCAGGTGGCGCAGGTCGCGGACGGCCTCGCCGGCGGGCATCGTCGCCTTGAGCCAGTCCGGGTGGCGCCGCGCGCGGGGCGCGTCGAGCGCGTCCGCGGCGCCCTGTCCGGCGCCGGTCGGGGCGTCGAGCGCGCCGGACATCGCGATCGAGGGCGACCCGGGACGGTGGCGCTGCGGTACCGCGCCAGCGGCGCCGACGACGGGGAGCTCACGAGCCATGACCGAAGTCTACGGCGGCCGCCGCTACTGCGGCGGGGAGCAGTCCGGGGTCCGCGCGTACTCGATGCCGGCGAGCGCACCCTGGAGCCAGATGAGAACCGTGTCCCGGGCGACGCCGTCGGGCGTGTTCTCGATGGTGACCAGGTGCATCGATCCGTTCACGTACGGCGTCAGGGTGTAGCCCGGCGTGTCGGGGCCGATGAACGGCCGCTTCCAGCCGGTGTACCGGTAGACCGAGCCCCCGTAGGTGACCCACGACGGGAAATCGTCCACGCGGATGGAGTCGACGACCGGGCAGTCGGCGAGGCGGACGCCCGACTGCACGGTCGCGTCCGGGCCGTCCCAGGTGTCGACGGTGTTCTCGCGCCACCACTGGGTCCCGACGCGGACCGTGAAGTAGACGGCAACGACCACGATCGCGATCTTCAGGAGGGTCCACAGGACCGGGTTCCAGTCGATCGAGATCCGACCGCCCCGCCGGTAGATCGGCAGCTCGTGGCCGGCCTGCAAGCTCCGCAGCAGCGTCGAGTACCGGTCGCGGCCATGCGCCTGCATCTCCTCGCGCTTCGCGGCGCGCTCGGCGATGGTCGGGCGAGCGCGGCCCTCCGTCGGCGGGACGCCGCTCGCGGAACCGGGACCGTCCGTCACCAGACCTCCTAGTAGACCGCCGTGTCGGGCCCCACGCCCTCCAGCCAGGCCTTGACGTCGCGCAGGAAGTAGCCGGCCTGGGCCCCGTCGTTGGCGCGGTGGTCGATCCCGATCACCATGTTCATCACCGGCCGGATCGCGATGACGTCGCCCTGCGGCGTCTCGACCACGACGGCGCGCTTGGTGATCGCCTCCATCGTGAGGATCGCGACCTCGGGCACGTTGATGATCGGCATCGTCAGGTTGCTGCCGAACCAGCCGGTGTTGTCGACGGTGAACGTGCCGCCGCCGAAGTCGTCCACGCGGAGCTTCCTGGCCCGGGCGCGGGCCGCCACGTCGGCGATGGCGCGGTTGATGCCGTTGACCGAGAGCTGGTCGACGTCGCGGACGACCGGCACGATCAGGCCGTCGTCGACCGCGACGGCGACGCCCATGTTGATCCGTCGCTTCGCGACGAGGCCGGCCTCGGTCCACGTGGCGTTGAAGGTGGGGTTGCGCTTGAGCGCCTCGACCGCGGCCTTCATGACGAAGGGCACGAAGCTCAGCGACAGCCCCTCCCGGGCCTGGTAGTCGCGCTTGAGCGACTCGCGCAGGCGGACGAGGTTGGTGGCGTCGACCTCGACGTGCACGTAGGCGTGGGGCACTTGGAGGGCCCGCGTCATCTGGGCCGCGATTCCCTTGCGCATCTGGGTCATCGGGACGAGAACCTCGTCCGTGCCCGCGGGGAACTCGACCTGGGTGCCGGCCGGCGCGGCGGCCGCGGGTTGCCCGAGTGCAGGGAGCGCGGCGGGTGGCGGGAGCGCCGCGCCGCCGGCGGACGCGGGGAGGGCCGGGCCGCCGACGGGCGCGCCCGCGCCGGGCGCCCCGGTCCGGATCGCCTCGACGACCGCGAGCACGTCCTCGCGGGTGATGCGGCCGCCGCCGCCGGTGCCGCGGACCTGCTCCGCGGACAGGCCGTGCTCGCGCAGGAGCCGTCGGACGGCGGGGGTCATGCGCGCGTCGGCCTCGCCGACGGCGGGAAGCGCCGCGCCGATGGCGGGAGCGCCGGGTGGCGGAGGCGCCGACGGCGCGGCGCCGCCGGGAGCCTGCGGTGCGGCGAAGTCGACGCGGGCGGCCGGTGCCGGCACCGGCGCTGTGGGCGCGACGGCCGGGGCCGTTGGAGCCCCAGCCCCGGAGGCCACGGCCGCGGCGGGAGCGGCCCCGGCGCTCTCGGATGCGTCGGCGGCAGCCTCCGCACCCTCGGCCGTCTCGATCTCGGCGATCGGGGCCTCGTTGGGGACCGTGGCGCCCTCCTCGGCGAGGATCGCCGTCAGCGTGCCGGCGAAGGGAGACGGCACCTCGGCGTTCACCTTGTCGGTGATCACCTCGACGAGCGGCTCGTACTTCTCCACCCGGTCGCCCGGCTTCTTGAGCCAGCGCCCGATCGTGCCCTCGGCGACGCTCTCGCCGAGCTGCGGCATCGTGACCTTCGCCACCGAGACCCTCCTGGGCGGGACGGCGTCCCGCGTCACCTGCACGTACGATCCGGGTACCCCGCCGGTTCAGGGCGCCTGGGTGCCGCTAGTGTCGCCGATCCGCCGCGGACCGGCACGCGACCGAGGAGCAGCGCGCCAGCGCGGGCGGCCACCGCCCCCAGCGCGGACGGCCACCGCGCCGGCCCCGCGGCCGCCGTGCCGACCGCCGTTTGACGCGCGCCCCACGACCGGCGAACCTCCCCGCGTGCAGGCCGAGACGCGCTACGCCCGGGCCTCGGACGGGACCTACGTCGCATACCAGGTCACCGGCGACGGTCCCGTCGACATCGTGCTGCTCCGCGGCTGGTACTCCATGCTCGAGCACGAGTGGGACGAGCCCGTGCTCGCGAGGATCCTGCGACGCCTGGGAGCCATGGGCCGTCTCATCCGGTTCGACCGCCGCGGCGCCGGCCTGTCGGACCGGATCGTCCATCGGCCGGTCCCGACGATCGAGGATCGCCTCGACGACATCCTCGCGGTGATGGGTGCCGTCGGGTCCCAGCAGGCGCTGATGATCGGCCTTGCCGACGGCGCGCTCCTCTGCACGGTGTTCGCGGCGACCCACCCCGACCGGACGGCCGGCCTCGTGCTGTATGAGAGCCCGCTCCCCGCCCGCGGTCCCGCCGACGCCGAGCTGCGGGCGGAGCGGGCGGAAGCATTCGCCGAACGGGTCCGGGAGGAATGGGCGACGCGCGACCTCGCGGCGGCGTTCATCGCGACAGGCGCGCCGAGTCGAGCCGGTGACGCCCACCTCGTCGACTGGATGCTCGAGGACTTCCGCCTGTCGGGCTCCGGGGAGGACGCGGCGGCGATGGTCCGTGTCTCCGCGGCCACCGACATCGCCGGGGCGCTGCCGGCCGTTCACGTGCCCACCCTCGTGACCGCGCGCGAGGGCTCGCGAGCCGACGAGGCCCGCCACCTGGCCGGCCTGATCGAGGGTGCCCACCTGGCGATCCTCCCGGGATCTGACCACATGCTGCTCGGCGGGGACAGCGACGCCTTCCTGCGCGTCATCGAGGGGTTCATCCCGGAGCTCGGCTCCGCGCGCCAGGCCGACCGGGTGCTCGAGACGCTCGTCTTCGTCGACGTCGTCGACTCGACGGCCCGGGCGGTGGCGATGGGCGACCGGGCCTGGGCCGTGCTCCTCGAGACGCACCTGGCGGCCATCCGCGGGCTGCTGGCGCCACACCGGGGCCGCGAGGTGGACTCCGCCGGCGACGGGCTGTTCGCCACCTTCGACGGGCCGGGCCGGGCGATCCGCTGCGCGCTCGGCATCGTCGACGCCGCTCGCGCCGGCGGCCTCGAGGTCCGCGCCGGCCTGCACACCGGCGAGGTCGAGCGGATCGGAGGCCGGCGGCGCGGTGTCGCCGTGCATCTCGCGGCGCGGGTCGCCGCCGTGGCCGCCCCTTCGGAGGTACTCGTGACGGGGACCGTTCGCGACCTCGTCGCCGGCAGCGGCCTCGCCTTCGACGACCGCGGCATCCACGACCTCAAGGGGATCCCGGAGCCTTACCGCCTGTGGGCCGTCCGCCCCTGACGGCTCTTCGCCTGCGTTCGCCGCCGCCCAACGCGCCGGGCTCCTGTTGCAGTCGGCGCGTCGTCAGTACGCCGCCAGGTGCCGGATCGCCTCGGCGATCTTGGCCGGCGAGAGCATGAAGGCGTCCTCGAGCGGGAGGGCGTTCGGCGACGCCGGCGAGTCGGGGCCGGCGAGGCGCGTGACCGGGCCGTCGAGGTAGTCGAACGCCTCCTCCGCGACGAGCGCCGCGACCTCCGCCCCGAAGCCGCCGAAGCGGTTGTCCTCGTGGACGACGAGGCACTTCCCGGTCCGGCGGACCGAGGCGAGGATCGTCTCCTCGTCGAGCGGACGCAGCGTCCGCAGGTCGATCACCTCGGCCTCAATCCCCTCCTCCGCCGCGCGCGCGGCGGCCTCGAGAGCGTAGTGGAGCATCAGGCCGTAGGCGACGACCGTCAGGCGGCTGCCGGTGCGCGGGATCGCGGCCCGCCCGAAGGGCACCACGTACTCGCCGTCGGGCACCTCGCCGCGGACGCTGCGGTACATCTTCTTGTGCTCCAGGAAGATGACCGGGTCGGGATCGCGGATCGCCGTCCGGAGGAGGCCCTTCGCGTCGTAGGGGGTGGAGGGGATCACCACCTTCAGCCCGGGAACGTGGGCGAAGAACGCCTCGACCGACTGGCTGTGATACAGCGCTCCGTGGACGCCGGCGCCGTACGGCGCCCGGATCACGATCGGGCAGCCGAAGGTGCCGTTGCTGCGGTAGCGGATCCGGGCGGCCTCCTGGATGACCTGGTTCATCGCCGGGAAGATGAAGTCGGCGAACTGGATCTCGGCGACCGGCAGCAGGCCGTTGGCGGCCGCTCCGATCGACACGCCGGCGATCATCGACTCGGTCAGCGGCGTGTCGATCACCCGGTCGTCGCCGAACTCGGCCCACAGCCCGTCGGTGGCGTAGAAGACGCCACCCTTCCGACCGACGTCCTCGCCCAGCACGATCACGCGATGATCGCGGCGCATCTCGTCGCGGAGCCCCTCGCGGATCGCCTCGATGAAGGTCCGGACGGGCATCAGGGTTGTCCCCCGGGTCCTTCTCGCAGGTCGCCCGCGCCCTCGGGGCCCGCACGGTCCCCATCGTCCGGGGCGTTTGCGTTGAACTCAACACCGCGCGCATTCGGTGCGCCGGGCGCCTCGATTGTTGCGTCTGACGTGCGGAATCCGGCATGCGGTGCAGGATCCTTGCGTTGAACGTTCGAACTGCTGCCCGCGGGGGCGTTCCCCGTCCCCGGAGTTGGGTTGAACGCAAAGCCGCCGGCACCCGGGTCTGCGGCGGGGGGCGGCTTCGGGTCCGCGGCGGGGGGCGGCTTCGTATCAGCGGCCAGCGGTGGACCAGGCACCGGGTCGCCGGGCAAGGGATCACCGGGCTCGGCATACACGTGGCGCAGGAGCGTCGACGGATCCGGGTCGGCCGAGGCCTCGGCGAAGTCGGTGGCGTCGTCGACCGCCGCCGCGACCTCCGCGGCGATCGCCGCCTCCGTCGCGGCGTCCAGCACGCCGGCCGCCCGCAGCTCGTCGCGGAAGCGGGGCAGCGGGTCCTGCGCGCGCTGCTCGGCCAGCTCCTCGGCGGACCGGTACTTGGTCTGCTGGTCGTCCGAGGAGTGACCGGTGAGGCGCGTCACCTTCGCCTCGATTAGCGTTGCGCCCTCGCCCGCCAGCGCCCGGGCCACCGCGTCGCGCGCCGCCTGGTAGCAGCCGATCACGTCGGCGCCGTCGACGATCACGCCCGGCATCGCGTAACCGGCCGCCCGGACGGCGATGTCGCGGACCGCCGTCTCGCGCTCGGCCGGCACCGAGATCGCGTAGCCATTGTTCTCGACGAGCAGGATCATCGGCAGGCGGTGGACGCCCGCGAAGTTGAGCGCCTCGTGGACGTCGCCCTGGTTCGACGAGCCCTCGCCCATCGCCACGAGCGCCACCTGCGGCTCGCCGCGCAGCTTGGCAGCCAGCGCGATCCCCGCCGCGTGCAGGATCTGCGTCCCCACGGGCGACGACGAGGTGAAGATCCGGTGGCCGGCGTGCCCGTAGTGGCTCGGCATCTGGCGCCCGCCGGACCCGGGGTCGCCGGCCTTCCCGAACTGGTGGAGGAAGACCTCGCGGGGCGTCATGCCCATCGCCATCACGCCGGTCATCGAGCGGTAGTACGGCAGGAACCAGTCGCGCCCGGGAGTCAGCGCCGCGGTGACCCCGGCTTCCGCCCCCTCGTGGCCCTGGCCCGAGATGACGAAGTGGACGCGTCCCGAGCAATTCAGGATCCAGGCCCGCTCGTCGAGCGCGCGCGCCAGCGCCATGAGCCGATAGAGAGCGACGAGGCGCTCGGGCGGCAGCCCCGACCGGGCGACGGGATCCTGGGCGCTCGGGGATCCGGTGGTCACGGCGCGATCCTACAGGGCGGCCGGCTGGGGAGCCCCGACCGGGCGTCGCAGCGGGCCCGCTGCGCCCCGCCGGCCCTCGCGGCGGTAGTGCGTATCCTTGCCCCGATGCGCCAGTCGTCGGCTTCCGTCACCAGGCGCCGGTCGCCGACCTGGCGCCGCTGCTCGCCGGCCCTCCTGCTGTTCGTCGCGGTCCTCGGAGGCTGTCGGTCCGCGCCCACGCCGAACCCGTCGATCGAGACGGCGGTGGAACCTGTCGACTCGACGCCCTTCTCGGGGCTGGCGTCGATCACCGACCTGGGATCGGGAATGATCGGCATCCACGTCGGCATCGACCCGACCGACCCTGTGCCGTCCGCCGCCGACCTCCGGCGAGGCGGGTGCGAGTCGACGGATGTCGTTCTCCACCTCCAGCCGATGGATCAGCGGAAGCGGTTCGAGTGGGTCGGGGAGCTGTATGGGTCCCTCGCGACGATCCGACCGGTCGCCATCGTCGTGCTCGACATCGACGGGCAGCCGGTTGGGTGCGCCTCGTTCGCAGCGCCCTGACGGCCGTGCTCGCTCCACGGTCGCGGATGGCGCGCCGGTGAAGGGTCGACGATCGAGGCTGCGTCGCGCGGGCCTCGGCATCGCGGCGGGTCGCTCGGCGGCGAGATGAGCCCCGTGGGTTCGGGGGTGGAAGGGCGCGACCCGCCCGGGCGGGCTGGGCCCGGCTCGCCCCCCGGATGCCCCCACCCGGGGCCCGTCAGAAGTTGATCGAGCGCCCGTCCACCGCCATGGCGGCCTCGCCGAGCACCTCCGAGAGCGTCGGGTGCGGGTGCGTGGCGGCGCCGATCTCCCAGGCCGCCGCCTCCAGGGTGAACCCGAGCGACGCCTCGGCGATGAGGTCGGTGGCATGGGGCCCGATGAGATGCACGCCCAGCGTCTCGCCCGTCTTGGCGTGGGCGATCACCTTCGCGAAGCCCTCGTACTCGCCGCCGATCAGGGCCTTGGCGATCGCCTGGAACGGGACCTTCCCGACCTTGACGGGCAAACCCCGCTTCTCGCACTCCTGCTCGGTCAGGCCGATCGACGCGATCTCCGGTCGGCAGTAGGTCGCCCGGGGCTGGGCGTCGTAGTCCATCGGGTGGGCGTCCGGGTCGCCGGAGATCGTGAGGACCGCGGTCAGCCCCTCGTGGGCGGCCGTGTGGGCCAGCCACAGCCCGCCGACGATGTCGCCGATCGCCCAGACGTGCGGCTCCACCGTGCGCATGTGGCCGTCGACCGGGATGATCCCGCGCTCCACCGTGATCCGCGTCGTCTCCAGGCCGATCCCCTCGACGTTGGCGGCGCGCCCCGTGGCCACCAGGACGCAGTCGGCCGCGACCTCCTTCGCCTCCCCGCCCTCCGGGCCCACCGTCAGCCGGATCCCCTCGTCCCCGACGACGAGCGACGCCGCGTCGAAGCGGGCGTTCGTCATGACCTCGATGCCGCGCCGCTTGAAGCTCCGCTCGAGCTCCTTGCTGACGTCACGGTCCTCGAGCGGCACGATCGCGGGAAGGTACTCGAGCAGGGTCACCTTGACCCCGTAGTCGTGGAACATCGAGGCGAACTCGGAGCCGACCGCGCCAGCGCCGACGATGACGATGCTGGCGGGCAGGTCGGTCATCTTGAGGACGTCGTCCGAGGTGAGGACGTGCACCCCGTCGGGCGTGATCCCCGGCAGGCTCTTCACTCGCGAGCCCGCTGCGAGGATGACGTCGGTCGCCTCCAGCACCCGCTCGCCCCCGGTCCCCGGCGTCCCGTCCTCGCCGTGGAGCGCGACCCGCACCTTGCCGGGCCCGTCGAGGCGGCCGCGGCCGGCGATCCACTCGACCTTGTTCTTGCCGACGAGGCCCTTGAGGCCGGTCCACATCCGGCGCACGACCTGGTCGCGCCGCGTCGCCACCGCCGAGTAGTCGAGGGCGACCTCGCCGCCGATCAGCACCCCGAGCTCGCGGCTCTTCACCGTCACCCGGTGGTAGAAGTCGGCGGACTCGAGGAGCGCCTTCGTCGGGATGCAGCCGCGGTGGAGGCAGGTCCCGCCGATCTTGTCCTCGTCGACGAGGGCGACCCGCAGGCCGAGCTGGGCGGCCCGGAACGCGGCGGTGTAGCCGCCCGTGCCAGCGCCGAGGACGACGAGGTCGAAGGAGTTGGACGAGCCGACGGCCATGGACGGGTTCTCCAGGTTGCGGGAGGGACGATCCCCGGCTGGGGCGGGGCGTTGCGATCATGGTGCGGGGCGTTGCCGCCATGGTAGCGCCCGCACGCCGCGCGCCCCGGCGGCGATCGCGCGAGAATGGGCAGAGCGCCCGCATCCCCGGACCCGGCGGGCGCGGGGGAGACCATGATCGCCGCCGCCCGCACAGGATCCCGCCCGATCGGCCGCCTGCTGGCCGCCCTGGCGATGCTCGCCCTCGTCGCCGCCGCCCTCCTTTCGGTCGGGGTCCGGCCGGCGGCCGCCGCCGAGCCGAAGAACCTGCGCGCTCAGCTGACCGACGACGCGCAGGTGCTCTCGCCGTCCGACGAGGCCACCGTCCGCGACGCGCTCTCCGCGCTCCAGGACTCGACCGCCGTCCAGCTGTGGGTCTGGTACACGGCCACGACCAGCGGCCAGGACATCGTGGAGTTCGCCGCCCAGACGGCCCAGCTGAGCTCGCTCGGCGGCACCGACCTCCTGCTGGTCATCGCCGTCGACGACCGGGCCTACGGCTTCTCGTCGCCGCCGGGCTTCCCGCTCTCCGATCCCGAGATCGAGCAGCTCCTCTCCCGCTCCCTCGAGCCCGGCCTGCGCGCGCAGGACTACGCCGGCGCGATCGTGTCCACGACGGAGGCGCTGCAGGGCGCTCTCACCGCGACACCGGCGCCGGGCGTGACCGACAACCCGACCACCCAGCCGTCGGGCGGCGCCACGGACGGCGGCGGCTCGTCCGGCGGCGGAGGCGGGGGCCTCGGCACGATCCTCATGGTCATCCTGATCGTCGCGCTGGTGGCCGGCGTGGGCTGGTTCTTCTTCGTCCGGCGACGCTTCGGGGCCGCGGTCGGCGTGCCGGGCGGCGGCCCCGCCGGCACGGGCGCCCCGGGCGCCCCGGCCGACCCGCTGGCCTCGATGAGCGACAAGGACCTCAACGCCGAGGCCAACCGCCTCCTCCTCGCCACCGACGACGCCGTGCGCGACAGCGAGCAGGAGCTCGGCTTCGCGCAGGCCCAGTTCGGCGAGGCCGCCGCCGCCCCGTTCGCGACGGCGATCGCGGCGGCGAAGGACGACCTGCGGGCCGCCTTCCAGCTTCGCCAGCAGCTCGACGACGCGATGCCCGAGGACAAGCCGACGCGCCGGCGGATGCTGGTCGACCTCGTCGGCAGGTGCCGGGTCGCCCAGGATCGCCTGGACAAGGAGGCCGCCCACTTCGATGAGCTCCGCGCCTTCGAGAAGGAGGCGCCGGCCGTCCTCGCGAGCCTCCCTGCGGCCGCGGGCCAGGTCGAGGCACGGCTGCCCTCGGTCGAGGCCACGATGGCCCACCTGCGGGACTACGCGGACGCCTCGTGGGAGGCCGTCGCGCCGAACCTGGACGAGGCCCGGGGGCGGATCGCGGCTGCCCGGGCGGCCATCGCCGAGGGGGAGGCCGCCGCGACGGCCGGCGACAGCGCCAGGGTCGCCGCGGCGGCGCGCGTCGGCCAGGAGGCGATCGCGCAGGCGGGCGCCTTCCTCGACGCCGTCGAGCGCCTTGCAGGGGAGCTCGACCAGGCCCGCGATAAGGTGACCGCGGAGATCGCGGACGCCGAGGCCGACCTGGCGCGCGCCCGGGCCGCGTCGTCGGCCGCCCCCGGCGATCCCGGCGTCGCCGAACGCCTCGCCGAGGTCGACGCGCTGCTCACGGCGGCCCGGGCCGACATCGGGCACCCCAAGCCCGACGTCGGCGCCGCGTACGCCAAGGCCCGCCAAGCCAACGAGATGGTCGACCAGGTCATGGCCGGGATCCGGACGGCCGCCGAGCAGCGGGCGGCCCTCGCGGCCCGCCTCGACACGTCGATCCGGGGGGCCCAGGCGACGCTGACGCGCGCGTCCGACTACGTCACGAACCACCGGGGCGGCGTGGGCCAGGAGGCGCGGACGCGGCTTGCGGAGGCCCAACGACACCTCGAGCAGGCCGTTGCGCAGGGCGCGGCGGACCCGGCGGCGGGGGTGCGCGAGGCGGAGCAGTCCGCCCGGCTCGCCAACGAGGCCCTTTCGCTGGCGCAGCGCGACTACGGCGGCTGGGACGACCCATGGCGCGGTGGCCGGGGCGGACCGAGCAGCGGCGGTGGTGGCGGCGTTGGTGGCGGCGGCGACATCGCCGCGGCGATCATCGGCGGGATCATCGGCGGGATGCTGTCCGGCGGCGGGCGCGGCGGCGGCGGCTTCGGCGGCTTCCCCGGCGGGGGCGGCGGCTGGGGCGGCGGCGGGCGCGGCGGCGGTGGCGGCAGCATCGGCGGCGGCGGTGGCGGGCGCGGCGGAGGGGGCGGGCGCTGGTAGCGGCGGGAGTACGATGAGCGTCGGCGGTGCGGCCCGGCCCACCGACCGACGAGACGGATCCGATCGGAGGCGGCACCGAGGTCCGGCGCCGCGACAGCACGGAGGGGACGCTCCATGGCGCAGACCTCGATCCTCGGCCGCATGGGCCAGCTGGTGAGAGCCAACATCAACGCGATCCTCGACTCTGCCGAGGATCCCGAGAAGATGCTCAACCAGATGGTGATCGACTACACCAACAACATCCGCGAGGCCGAGGAGGCGGTCGCCCAGACGATCGGCAACCTGCGGCTCCTCGAGGACGACGAGAAGGAGGCCAAGGAGGCGGCGGGCGAGTGGGGCTCCAAAGCCCTCGCGGCGTCGCACAAGGCCGACGAGTTCCAGGCCGCCGGCAACGCGGCCGACGCCGACCGGTTCGACAACCTCGCGAAGATCGCCCTCAAGCGCCAGATCGCCTTCGAGGACCAGGTCAAGACGTTCGACGAGCAGATCGCCACCCAGACCGTCCTCGTCGACAAGCTCAAGGATGGCCTGAACCAGATGCGGGCCAAGCGCGAGGAGCTGGTCCAGAAGAAGGACCAGCTGATCGCGCGCTCGAAGATGGCCCGCGCCCAGGCCCAGGTCACCGAGACGATGAAGTCCGTCAACGTCATGGACCCCACCTCCGAGGTCTCGCGCTACGAAGAGAAGGTCCGCCACGAGGAGGCGCAGGCGCGCGGGATGGCCGAGGTCGCCTCGAGCTCTCTCGACGCCCAGTTCGCCAGCCTCGACGACGCGTCGGACGACCTCGAGGTGGAGGCGCGCCTCGCCGCGCTCAAGGGCGGCGCGTAGCACGCTCAGGGGCGGCGCGTAGCACGCTCAGGGGCGCGCCGGCGCACCCGCGGGCGCCCGTGGCGGCGCCAACACCCAGTCACTCCACGGCCCGGGCGGCGACGCCCGGGCCGTTCCGCGCCCGGCTCAGGCTGGCGTGACGAACACGCCGGCGGGCGACTCCACGGCGTCCAGCATCGGCAGCAGGCCCGCCGCGCCGAGGCGATCGAGCAGCGTCCGCAGCTCGGCCGCGGCAGCCCGCCCGGCGTCGGTCGTCGGCCCGAGGAACCGGACGGCGTCGAGGAGCGAGAAGGCGAGGTCGCCGTCACAGCCGAGGTCGCGCTGGGCGGCGAGCGCGTCGCGGTAGCCGGTCTCGGCATGGCCGACGCGGCCCTCCAGCGCCGCGAGGCCCGCCTGCAGCACCGCGAGGGACGCGGCGTTCGCTCGCCCGCGGAAGCCGAGGCCCGCGACCGCATCGATCGCCTGTCGGCTGCGCCAGGGATCGCCGAGCCAGAGGGCGGCGCGCGCCGCCCGCTCCCAGAGGTACGGGGCGTTGAGCTCGTCGAGCTCGGCCAGTCGCGTCGAGGTCTCCCAGCTCATCTCGTGGTCGCCTCGAAGGCCGGCCAGCCAGGCCGGCGTGGACTCCGTGTAGAAGCCCATCCACACCTCGCCCTTGTGCTCGAGCCCCGCCAGCTCTGCAAGGTCCGGGCCGGGGTCGCCGCCGAGGAGAGACCGGTAGACCGCCGAGAACGCGAGCATCATCACCCGGTCCCGGCCCTCCGGTTCGCCATCCAGGCCCTCCTGCACCACCGCGGCGGCCTCTTGCCAGTCGCCCGTGCGCAGCGCCACCTCCGCCACGCCGGTCAGGAGGAAGAGCGCCACCGAGTACTTCCCGAGCCGCCGGGCGAGCGCGAGCCCGTCGCGGGCGACGACGAGCGCCGACCTCGGGTCGTCGTCGATCAGGACGAACGCGAGCTGGTTGCGCGCCCGCAGTGCCGTCTCCCAGTCGGCCTCCCGCTCGGCGCGCTCCGTGACCCCGGCGAGGAGGAGACCCGCCTCCACGTTCCGACCGAGCGCGGTGTACAGGGTTGCCTTGCCGGAGAGGGCCGGCAGGAGGACGTCGTTGAAGCCGTGCTTCTCGGCGAGCGCGAGGGCGCGCTCGTAGAGCGGCAGCGCCTGCGTGTCCTCGCCGGCGCGCACTCGCAGGCTCGCGGCGCTGAGCGCTCCCCGGGCAACCAGCCACGGGTCGCTGCTCGCCTCGAGGCGCGGCTCGAGGGCGCGGTGCAGCCGGGATCCCTCCTCGAAGGAGGTGCTCGACAGCGCCGCCGCCTGCAGCAGTGACACCCGGAGCTCCCCGATCGCGTCACCGCAGGCTGCGAAGGCGGCCGAGGCCCGGCCCGCGTGGTCGCTCGCCTCCCCGTAGCGACCCGCGCTGTCGGCGATCTGGGCCGCCTGCTCCTCGAGCACCGCCACCTCGGCCGGAGCTCCCGCGATCTCGATGGCATCTCCCAGGTAGGCCAGCGCCTGGAGCGGCGAGCCGAGGGCGGCAGCCCGATCGGCCGCCGCGCGGAGGGCCGTGCGGGCCTGCACGGCGATGTCGGTCGCCTCGGGACCCACCGCGGCAGCACGATACGCGGCGAGATAGTGGGTCGCGACGACGCCGACCAGCTCGTCGTCCTCGAGCGCCTCGAAGTACTCCGCGGCCGCGAGGTGCCGGGCGCGGCGGTCGCGCCTGGCGAGCGTCTCGTAGGCCACCTCGCGGAGCAGGGACTGGACGAACCCGTACTGCCCTCGCTCGGGCGAGCGCGGATCGGTGTCGAGGTCGAAGACCTCCAGGCGGACGAGGTCTCGGAGACGCGGCCCGAGAGCGGAGCGCTCGGGGCCGCCGACCGCCCGGAGCGCCTCCACGGCGAACGTCTGCCCCAGGATCGACGCATCCTGGACCACCGGCCGGAGCTCGGCCGGCAGGCCGTCGAGCCGGGCTGCCACGAGGGCGCGGAGCGAGCCGGGGACCTCCACGATCCCCATCTCGCCGACCGGCACGTAGACGCCCTCGCGTTCCTCGAGGCGCCCGTCGGCGACGAGCATCCGGACGGTCTCGACCGCGTACAGGGGGATCCCGTCGGCCCGGTCGAGGATCGAGCGGACCGTCACGTCGGGCAGGCCCGGGACGAGGCCGGCGAGGAGCGCGCGCATCTCCTCGTCGGCGAGCGGCGAGAGAGCCAGCGACGTGGACGCCCGGGCGCCGCCCCAGGTCGGCCGCCGGTCGAGGAGCTCGGGGCGGGCCAGCGTGAGGATGAAGATCGGGAAGTTGCGGCTCCATTCCAGCAGGTGCTCGATGAAGTCGAGGAGGCCGTCGTCGGCCCACTGGAGATCCTCGAAGACGAGGGCGACCGTCCCTTCCTCCGCGATCCGCTCGAAGAAGGTTCGCCAGCCGGCGAAGAGCCGTTCGCGACCGCCGGGCGGCGGCTCGCCCAGGCCCAGGAGGGCCAGGAGCGAGGGCTCGACGAAGGCTCGCTCGTCCGGGTCCGGGACGTGCCGGTCGAGCGCCCCGGCGATCCCGGCGCGGACCGTCGCGACATCGTCCGCCTCGGCGACGCCGGCGCGCTTGCGGACCATCTCGCCGAGGGCCCAGAAGGTGATCCCCTCGCCGTACGAGGGGGACCGGCCCTGGTGCCACCAGACGGTGTCGACGACGCCATCGGTGTACTTGCTGAACTCCCACGCGAGGCGGCTCTTGCCGATGCCTCCCTGGCCCGTGAGCGAGACGAGCCGCGCCTTGCGGTCGCGCCCGGTCGCATGGAACAGCTCGCGGAGGAGGCGGAACTCCGTCTCGCGGCCGACGAACGGCGGCTCCAGCGCCTCCGAGCGCCCCACCCCGCGCACCTTGGCGACGATGCGGAGCGCCCGGAAGGCCGCCAGCGGGGCGCTCTTGCCCTTGAGGACGGCGTCGCCCGCGGCCTCGTAGGCGATCGCCTCCGCGGTCGCCGCCCGGGTCTCCTCGCCCACGAGGACGGTCTCCGGCGCGGCGACGGACTGGAGGCGCGCGGCCGTGTTGACGAGGTCGCCGGCCACGAGGCCCTGGTTGGTCGCCCCGACGGTCACCGCCGCCTCGCCGGTGAGCACGCCGGCGCGGAGGCGCAGGTCGGCACCCGCCTCGTGGCCCAGCGCGCGGATCGAGCCGACGAGGTCGAGAGCGGCGCGAACCGCCCGTTCGGCGTCGTCCTCGTGCGCCACGGGCGCGCCCCAGACGGCCATGACCGCGTCGCCGATGAACTTCTCGATCGTGCCGCCGTAGCGCGCGATGACGTCGCCTGCGGCATCGAAGTAGCGGGACAGGATCTCGCGCACCGCCTCGGGGTCGCGGCCCTCGGCGAGGCGGGTGAAGTCCACGAGGTCGGCGAACAGGACCGAGACGACTCGTCGCTCGGTGACGACGTCGGCGGCCGCGGCGCGTGCCGGGGCGCCTTGTGCCGGAGCGCCGGGTGCCTGGGCGTGCGCGGCGGCGCCCGGGACGAGGCGCGTCCCGCACTCGGCGCAGAACTTCGCGTCGGGGTCGAGCGGCGCCCCGCAGGTCGGGCAGGCGGCCGCCAGGGGCGCCCCGCACTCGGAGCAGAACTTGGCGCCCGCGCGGTTGGGAGCGCCGCATGCCGTGCAGTTCACCGCGTCGCCTGGCCCTCTCCTCCCCCCGGAGTCGATTGAGACGCGGAGCGTAGCCGATCCCCGCGAGCGTGCACGCCTACGTCCGCGGGCGCCGCGCGGCGATGAGCACCAGGAGGCCCACCGTACCGACGACCAGGACCAGGATCGTGAGGGGGAGGCCGCGGAACGCCTCGCGGACGGGCGGCAGGAGCGCGCTCGACAGCTCGACGGCGAAGACGGCCAGCAGGATCAGGACGGCGATGGCGGCGACCTCGCGCCAGCCCGGGGACCGTGGCGGCCGCGCGTGGTCGGCCGGCTCCCCGGCGACCCGGTCCTCGGCCGGCCGGTCCTCGGCCGGCCCGGCCGCTCCAGTGGCGGCCTGCCCTCCGGGGACCTCAGGCACGGTCTGCCTCGAGCGGGATGCCGATGGGCGCCACGAGCACCCGGCCTGCCACCGCGGCGCCCCGCCGGGTGCGCAGGCCGGCCTTCGGGCGGTGGAACGTCACCGTCACGTCCGCGCGCACCACCGGGTCCGAGAGCTCGCCGGACGTGAGGTCCACGGCGGTCGGGCAGTCGACGGCGAGGACGGGGACGCCGACCCCGCGCCCCCGGTTCACCAGCTCCACGGCCGACCGAACGGGCTCGCGCAGGAGCCCGCGGACGCCGGTGCCCAACAGCGCGTCGACGACGAGCGCTGCGCGCTCGATGCCGTGCCCCAGCATCGCCACGTCGCGCGACACGGCCACGTGGATCCGCTCGACGCCGTCGAGCCGGTGGAGGCGGTCCCAGTTGCGGAGCGCGTCCGGCGTGCGCGGCCGCGTCTCGGTGGCCACGAGGACGACGGCGACGCGCGCGCCGTGGGCGGCCAGCCGGCGGGCCGCGACGAACCCGTCGCCCCCGTTGTTGCCGGGGCCGCACAGGATGAGGATCGGGCCGCTCCCCCACCGCTCGCTCGCGACGGCGAGGCTCCGGGCGGCCGCGGCGACCGCCGTGCCCGCGTGCTCCATCAGCCTGACCCCGGGCACGCCGAGGCGTTGCGCCCGGACGTCGGCGCCGGTCATCTCCTCGGCGGTCATCGGCGCCCGCGCCATCGCGGCGCCCCAGCGCGCGGCCAGCCCGTCGAGGTCGAGCTCGAAGAGGGTCGGGTCGTCGGCCGGGAGCGGGGCGCCGCCCGCGGGGCTGCGCAGGGGGCGATCGGGTGTCGTCATCGGCGGGCCCGAAGCGTAGCGCGTCGACGCGCGGCTCGTCTGCTATCCCGTTCCCTGGACGCCGGCCGCGATCCCGCTGATCGTGAGGCCCACGAGGCGCTCCAGGTCGGCTCGCCCCGCGGCGCCCGGGGGCAGCTCCGCGAGGCGGCGCAGCGCCTGGATCTGCAGCTCGCTCAGGGGATCCAGGTACGGCGTCCGAAGCTCGATCGAGCGCTGGAGGCCGGGAACCCCGTCGAGGAGGGCCGCCCGACCCGTGATCGCGAGCACCGCCCGCACCGATCGCGCGTGCTCGCCGGCGATCGTCGCGGCGAGCCGGTCGCCGGCCAGCCCCGCGAGGGCCAGGTGACGCGCCGCGATCCGCGGATCGGTCCGTGCGAGAGCCACCTCCGCGTTCTCCAGGAGCACGCGGAAGAACGGCCACCCGGCGTGCAGGCGCGCCAGCCGCGCCGCGCCGCCGGCGCCGTGTCGACCGAGGTAGGCCTCGACCGCCGTGCCGAGCCCATACCAGGCCGGGATGTTGGCACGGACCTGGGTCCAGGCGAAGACCCACGGGATGGCCCGCAGCGACGCCAGCGACGCGAACGGCGCCGCGGACCGTCCGTCCCCGCCCCGGGCAGACGGCCGCGAGCCAAGACGGAGCCCGGCGATGCGCTCGATCGGCGTCGCCGCCACGAACGCCGCCTCGAGGTCGGGATCCTCCCAGACGAGGGCCCGGTATGCGGCGCGCGCGGCGGCCGCGAGCTCGTCCACGGCGTCGGCACCCTCGCGCCCCGCGGCGACCACTGCCCGGTCGTGCTCAGCCGTCGACGCCAGGATGGTCGCCGAGACGGTCTGCTCGAGAGCCCACAGGGCCAGCGGCGGGTTGGCGTACCGGCTGGCGATCACCTCGCCCTGCTCGGTCAGCTTCAGGCGGCCTGCCACCGATCCGGCGGGAGCGGCGAGCACCGCCCGGTGGGTCGGCCCGCCGCCACGCCCCAGCGCGCCGCCCCGGCCGTGGAAGATCGTCAGCTCCACGCCGGCCTCCCGCGCGGCTGCGACGAGCTGCTCCTGGGCGCGGTACAGGAGCCAGTGGGCCGCGACGTAGCCCGACTCCTTGTTGGAGTCGGAGTAGCCGAGCATCACCTCCTGGTGGTCGCCGCGGGCGCGCAGGTGCTCGCGGTAGCGCGGGTCGGCCAGGAGGCCGGCCAGGAGGGCCCCCGCTCCGGCCAGCGACTCGGCCGACTCGAGGAGCGGCACGACGTCGAGCGCGGGCATGCCGGGTGGGATGCCGGAGGTGGCGGCCGCCGGGATGGTCGGGTCGGCGGCGATGCCGGCCAGGTCCAGCACGTCGAGGACGTCCGCCGTCCGCTCGCTGAAGCTGATGACGTAGCGCCGGCAGGCGCCCTCCCCGTGGCGGCGCTGGGCCAGGGCGATCGCCCGGAACGTGGCGAGGACCTCGCCGGCGGTGACGCCCGGGACCACCTCGGCGGTGACGCCCGGGGCCACCTCGGCGGCCAGGTCGGGCCGCGGCCCGCGGAGGTCCGGCCCTTGCCCGCGCAGCACGACCAGCGCTGCCCGGTGCACCTCGCTGTGCTGGCGCACTTCGAGCGACGCGAGGTGGAACCCGAACGTCTCCACCTGCCAGCGCAGGTCCTGGAGGCTCCCGTGGGCGACCCGGCCGAGGCCGTCCGCGGCGAGCTCCGCGCCGAGCTCGGCGAGCTCCGCCTGCAGCTGCCCGACGTCCGGGTAGCGGCCCGCCTGCGGGCCGGGCAGGCCGGCGAGGTGCGACCGCGTCCGGCGCAGCCGCTCGGTCACGGCGCCGAGGCGCCGCCGGTACGGCTCGCGCGGGAACCGCTCCTCCAGCTCGCGCATCGTGTCGGGGAGGTCGTCGGCATCGGCGATGAGGCGCCGCGCGACGGCGGGGGGGGTCGCACCGCTTCGCGGGCGGGCGGCGACGTCGATCATCAGCCGCGAGGTGGCGGCGATGTAGCCGTGCAGGACGTGGTCGGCATGGATGCGGAGCGCCTCGAGCGTCGTCTCCGCGGTCACGTGGGGGTGCCCGTCCCGGTCCCCGCCGATCCAGGAGCCCCAGCGCAGGAACGCCGGGACGCGGGGCGCTCGGGTCCCCGTCCGCCCCTCGTCCGGCGCGGCGGCGCCGAGCGGCAGGGGTCCCGCCAGGCGATCCAGCGCGTCGTCGAGCACCCGGTAGACCCGCGGCGTCGTGGTGAAGAGGGTCGCGTCGAAGAACACCATCGCCGAGCGGATCTCGTCGAGGGGTGTGGGCCGCTCGGCCCGGAGGTCGGCGGTGCGCCACAGGACGGTGATCTCCTCGCGGAGGCGGCGCCGGATCTCGGCGTCGCCGCCGGGCGTCAGGCGCGGGTCGTCGAGGCCGTCGAGCAAAGCGTAGATCCGGCGCAGCGCCAGGAGCATGGTGCGCCGGCGCGCCTCGGTCGGATGCGCCGTGAGCACCGGCGAGATCGTCAGCCCCGCGAGGCGCGCCTCGAGCGCGGGGAGGTCGTCGCCCGCGGCGACGAGCCGCGCGACGGCCGCGGCCAGCGATCCGCCCACCGGCGTCCGTCCCGCCACCCGGTCGCGCCGGCGAAGGGCCCTGACCCGGTCCTTCTCCTCCGCCAGGTTCGCGAGCTGGAAGAACGTGCTGAAGGCGTGGGCCAGCACCTCCAGCGCCGCCGGCTCGAGGGCGGCGAGCTCCGCGTCCAGGGTGCGCCGGTCGTCCGCGTCCTCGCGCCGCCGGAGCGCGATCGCTAGCCCACGCACGCGCTCGACCAGGTCCAGCGCGCCGCCGCCCTCCTGCTCGGCGATCACCTCGCCGAGCAGCGCGCCGAGGAGGCGGACCTCGCGCGCCAGCGGGTCGCGAGCGCGCGCGGACCCCACCGAGCGGGGCTCGGCGCGGATCGCCTGGTTGCGGGAGGGCGGCGCCACGGCGGTCTGGTCTCAGCGCAGCGCGCCGTAGACCGCCTGCTGGACGACGTCGATCGGGCGGCGCGCGTGGTCCCAGATGCCCGACAGGTAGACGAAGACGAGATCGTGCCCCGGGTCCACCCACAGGCGCGTCAACGTGGCGCCGCCGTGACCGAACGCCGACGGCGAGGCCGGCCACGTGCGCAGGTCCGGCGTGCCCCACCCGAGGCCGTAGTGCTCGTCCAGGCTCGGGTCGGCGACCGCCCCGAGCCCGCCGACCGTCTGCTCGCGGGTCATCAGGCCGACGTACCCCGGCGGCAGGACCCGGGACCCGTCGAGCTCCCCTCCCCGGAGCATCGCGCGCCCGAAGCGAACGAGATCGGCGACGGTGCTGAAAAGCCCCGCACCGGCCAGCGCGAGCGCGGAGAAGCGGCGTCGCTCGTCCTCGGTGAGAGGCATCGGCTCCCACGGACCGTCGCCGCCGGGGACCTCCGAGACGGCCAGTGGCGCCACGCGATCCCGGAGCCGGTCCCACGGGTCGAACGTCGTGTCCGGCATGCCGAGGGGTTCGAGGATGACGCGCCGCACGTGCGCCTCCGGCTCCTCGCCCGTGACGCGCACGATGACCTCGCCGAGGAGGTCGAACGTGGAGCTGACGTACTCGTACCGCGTGCCCGGGGCGAAGCGCAAGGCCGCGGCCGCGGACCGCCGGATCAGCTCCTCGCGGGACGGGCCCTCCGACAGCAGGGCACGCAGATCGAGGTCGGGCACGCCCGACGTGTGGGTGAGCAGATGCCAGATCGTCACCTGCGGCTTACCGGGCGTCGCGAATGCGGGAACGTAGCGTTCGATGCCATCCGTAAGCGCAACGCGACCGTCCGCCACGAGCCGCAGGATCGCGGTGGCGACGATCGGCTTCGTGATCGACGCGAGGAGGCAGACGCTGTCAACCGTCACCCGGGGCGCCGTCGGCCCGGCGAACGCGTCCGCTCGCACGAGGCCCGCCGCGCTCCCGACGGCGAGGACCACGAAGGGCACGGTCCCGTCCGCGACCTGGCTCGCGGCCAGGTCGAACGCGAGGTCGAGCTCGGTGGGATCGAGCCGCAGCCGCGAGGTCACGCGGCGGGCCCCGTTCCGGCGAGCCCCGGTCCGGCGAGCCCCGGTCCGGCGAGCCGCGCGCGCCCCAGGGCGTCGAGCTCGACGATCCCGTCGCGGGCCAGGCCGGCAACCGCCGCGCCGACGGCCTCCTTCGAGTGCGCCCCAAGCTCACGGTCGAACGCGACCGACGCCCCCTCCGGCGCGTCGCGCAGCCGGTCGACGATCCGGCCGCGAAGCCAGCGGGTCGTCGCCTCGAACGGGACCGTCGTGCGCCCCGCCGATCGGGCCCGAGCGACGTCCGCCTCGCGCGTGCGTGCCGGTGCGCCCGTGCGTGCCGCGCCCGCGGGTGCCGTCAGGATCGTGCGTGCCGCTGCGCCCGTCTGTGCCGCTGCACCCGTCCGTGCCGCCGCGCACCACGGCCGTGCCGGGCACGCCGGGCAGGCGGGGGACGCCGGGCGGCAGGTCGTCGCGCCGAGGTCCATGAGCGCGTGTGTCCAGGTCCCCGGTCGCCCCGGGTCGACCAGGGAATCGGCCACCACCTGGAGCGCCGCCGGAGGGAGCCGCACGGCGTCGCCCGCCACGATCCGCCCGACCACGCGGCGAACATTGACGTCGACGGCTCCGACCGGACGGCCGAACGCGATCGCCGCCACGGCCCGGGCCGTGTACGGACCGACGCCCGGCAGCGCCTCGAGGCCGGCGACGTCGTCCGGAACGTTGCCACCGCCCGCGACGATCGCCGTGGCAGCCCGGTGGAGGCCGACCGCGCGGCGGTTGTAGCCGAGCCCGCGCCAGGCGCGGATCACGTCCGCCGGACTGGCCTCCGCCATGTCGGCAGGCGTCGGGAACGCGGCCATGAAGCCCGGCCAGCGCTCCTCGACGCGGGCGATCTGCGTCTGTTGGGCCATCACCTCCGAGACGAGGACGCCCCACGGGTCGGGGCGGCCGGCCCTTCGGAACTCCAGCTCGCGGCCGTGTCGCGCGAACCATGTCAGGACCGCTCGACGGAGGGCGCGGCGGCTCGCGGGACAAGGGCCCGGGGCAGCGCCGGGGCGCGCGGGGCGACGGCTCGGGCGAGGCGCGCGGCGGGAGACGGGGCGAGGCGCAGCGAGGTCCTGAGTCGTCACCCGCGAAGGATACCCGCGGCGAGGTGGCGGGCTACGGGCTCGGGATGACGAGGACGGTGCCGACCCGCATCGTCGTCGGGTCGACCTTGGGGTTCGCGGCCTTGAGCGCCGCGAGGCTGATGCCGAGCTTCTGCGCGATGCCCCACATCGTGTCGCCCGCCTTGACGGTGTACGTGCTCCCAGCGCCCGGCGTCGGCGCCGCGGTCGGGACGGCGGTCGGCTCCGGCGACTCGACGAAGATGTCCGTCGGGGACGGGGTGGGCTCCGGCGTGGGCGCCGGGGTCGGGGTGCCCCCCCCGCCGCACGCGGCGACGAGACCGAGCGTGACGAGCAGGATCGCGATCCGCCGGCGCATGTCCACACCTCCGCTGCCCCGAGCATTGCGGGACCGCCGGCCGTGCCCAACCGCCGGTGCCGCCGCTCGCCCCCAGCCTACGCCGGTCCGACCCGCGCCGGCACGTCCGACCCGCAGCCCGCGACCGGGACGGCGCCTCGCGGTCCGCGACGGGCCGCAGGTCGGTTCGACGTCCTTGCCGCCCGGCCGATTCAGACGGCGACGCCGAGCAGGACCGGCAGCGTCGTCCCGGCCGGCCCGGCGACGAAGTGCTCGAACGCCCCCGAGTTCTCGGCGGGATCGAGGTTCGCAAGCCACGTCCGGGCGCCGAGCGACCGGGCGGCGTGGACGTAGCCGGCCGCCGGGTAGACGTTGCCGGAGGTCCCGACCGCCAGGAAGACGAACGGGTCGCCCGAACGCCCGGCGTCGCGCATGAAGCGATCGATGCGGCCGACGTTCGCGGCGTCGAGGAGCTCGCCGAACCAGACGATGTCCGGTCGCAACAGCGCGCCGCAGGCGCACCTCGGGAGCGGCGGCTCGACGGGGTACGTCGCGTCGGCGAAGGGCGGCCGCATGCAGGCCGAGCAGCGCGTTCGCCACAGCGTCCCGTGGACCTCGACGAGCCGTCGGCTGCCGGCCCGCGCATGCAGCCCATCCACGTTCTGGGTCGCCAGCAGGAACCGATCGCCGAGCCGGTCCTCGAGCGCGGCGAGCGCCCGGTGCGCCGCGTTCGGCTCGGCGGGCGCCGCATCCCGCCGGCGCATCGAGTAGAAGCGCCACACGAGCTCCGGGTCCGCGGCAAAGCCCCCCGGCGAGGCGACCTGTTCAACCGGGTGGCCGTCCCAGAGCCCGCCGGCGCCGCGGAACGTGGCCAAGCCGCTCTCCGCGGAGATCCCGGCGCCGGTGAGGACGAGGACCCGGGTCCGCTCGTCGATGGCGATGGTGGCAGGCTCCACGTGTCGCTCCTTCGGCGGCGCGCTCAACGGATGGATGTGCGGCGAGGCGGTCGGGCACCTCCCCGCGGACCCCCACCGCACCCCGGAACCGCGGGGCGCGGCTGGGTCGTGCCGTGACCGGTCGTGCACGCGGCATGGTGACAGCCACGCGTGGACCCGTTGCCAGGGCGCCGGATCGGCCGACGAGCCACGCACGGCTGTCGCCAGTTCGACCGCAGGACCGATCGCGGGGGCGCAAACGGGGGGTCGCCCCGACCTCGCCTCAGACCCCCGAGTTGATCATCACGTTCTTGACGAACGTGTAGTCCTCGAGCGCGTACCCCGAGCCGTCCTTGCCCCAGCCCGACTCCTTGACGCCGCCGTGCGGCGTCTCGGACGTGAGGGTGAAGTGGTCGTTGATCCAGACCGTGCCGTACTCGAGCGCCTTGGCCACGCGCATCGCCCGGCCGATGCTTCCCGTGAAGAGCGACGACGCGAGGCCGAACTTGACGTCGTTCGCCCACGCGACGGCCTGCTCCTCGTCGGCGAAGCGCTGGACCGTCACGACCGGCCCGAAGACCTCGTCCTGGACGATCTCGCTCCGCTGGTCCGGGCCGGCGATGAGGGTCGGCTCGAAGTAGGCCCCGGCGCGCGCCGGCCGCTTGCCGCCGACGACCAGCTGGACGCCTGGCGCGTCGAGCGCCCGGCCCACCATCCCCTCGACCTTGTCGGCATGGGCCTGGGCGATGAGCGAGCCCATGTCGAGCGCGCCGCCGTCGGTCGGGTCGCCCCAGGTGATCGAGCGGACCTGGTCGGCCAGCTTGGCGACGAAGGCGTCGTACACCTTCGGGCCCGCGATGACACGACAGGCCGCCGTGCAGTCCTGGCCCGAGTTCCAGTAGCCGGCCATCTTGATCGTCTCGGCCGCGAGGTCGAGGTCGGCGTCGTCGAAGACGATGACCGGCGCCTTGCCCCCGAGCTCGAGGTGGAGCCGCTTGACGCCGTCCGCCGCGAGGCGGGCGACCCGCTTGCCGGTCACCGTGTCGCCCGTGATCGAGATCATCCGCACCTTCGAATGGGTGACGAGGAAGTCGCCCATGTCGGCGCCGCTCCCGGCGAGGACGTTGAGGACGCCCGGCGGCAGGAACTCGGCGGCGAGCCTCGCGAAGGTGAGCGCCGAGAGCGGGGTGCGCGCAGACGGCTTCAGAACGACGGCGTTGCCGGTGGCCAGGGGCGGTCCCAGCTTCCAGGCCGCCATGTACATCGGGTAGTTCCAGGGCGCGATCGAGGCGACGACGCCGATCGGGTCGCGTCGGAAGAGCGACGTGCGGCCTGCGATGTACTCCGTGACCGCCTTGCCCTCCATCTGGCGGCAGGCGCCAGCGAAGAAGCGGAAGAGGTCGGCGCAGACGGCCATCTCGTCGATGGCGACGGCGAGCGGCTTGCCCGTGTTGCGGCTCTCGATCGTGCCGAGCTCCTCGGCCCGCGCCTCGAGGGCGTCGGCGATCTTGAGGAGGATGAGGCTCCGATCCTGCGGGGTGGTGTCGCGCCAGGTCACGAAGGCGGCGGCCGCGGCCTCGACCGCGCGATCGACGTCCTCCTTGTCGCTGGCCGGGACGCGGGCGATCACCTCGTCGCGGGCAGGGTTGAGGACGTCGAGCGTCTTGCCGCTCACGCTGTCCACGAAGGCGCCGCCGATGAACTGCTGGTACGTGTCGACCACTGCGGGTTCTCCTCCCGATGGCTGGGGCGTCCGTGCGTCGCCGCGATTGTGCGCCGCTCCGCACCCGGCTGGAACCCCGGGGCGCGCCCGACGCGACTGCGCCGCGCAGCGCAGGCCGCCGTTCCCGCGTCACGGGGACCGGAAGCCTGCGTACAATCGAACCGTCCCGGCCGCGGGGGCGCCGGCGGCGTGCAATGGAGGGAGCCGCCCGTGGCGAACCAGTTCGTGGTCCAGCTGCCGAACGTGCCGGGCGCGCTGGCCGACATCTCCGAGCGCCTGGCCGAGAGCGGGGTCGACCTGCGCGCCATCGGCGGGGGCGGCATCGGCGACAGCGGGCACGTGATCTTCAAGACCGCCGACGACGACGCGACGCGGGCGATCCTGGAGCGCGGCGGCTACGAGTTCATCGAGGGTGAATCGCTTCTCGTCGAGGTCGACGACCAGCCCGGCGGAATGGCCCGCGTGGCGCGTCGGCTCGCGGACGCGGGAGTCAACATCTACGGGCACCTGTTCATCGGGCGCTGGGGGGACCAGGCCCAGTTCAGCTTCGTCGTGAGCGACGTCGCTGCGGCCCGGAAGGCGCTCGAGGGGCTCAGCTCGATCCACGCCGGCTGACGAGGTCGCAGCGTCCCCATGCACGCCTGGCACGAGATCGCGGACGAGGTCTACGTCCGCCGGTACCCGTTCCTGGACCAGACAATCGGGGCGGTCCTCGGCCGTGACCGCGTCCTGGTCATCGACACGCGGTCCACGACCGGGCAGGCGCGCGAGCTGATCCGGGACCTGCGCGAGCTGACCCCCCTGCCGTGGGTCGTCGCCAACACCCACGTCCACTTCGACCACGCCTTCGGCAACGCCGCCTTCCGGCCCTGTGAGATCTGGGCCCACGAGGGCTGCGCCGAGGCGCTGCGGCTGCACGGGCCGGCACAGCGCGACAACGTCGCGCGCTGGGTGCCCGACCTCGCAGCCGAGCTGAGCCGGACGCCGCTCGATCCGCCGGACCGGACCATCGACTCCGAGGCCAGCCTGGACCTGGGCGGACGCGTCGTCCAGCTTCGGCACTTCGGGCGGGGGCACACGGACCACGACATCGTCGCCCTCGTGCCCGACGCGGGCGTCGTCTTCGCCGGCGACCTCGTGGAGCAGGGGGCGCCTCCCGGATTCGAGGATTCGTTCCCCCTGGACTGGCCGTCCACGCTCGGGATGCTGCTGGACCTCGCCGACGGGGTCGTGGTGCCGGGCCACGGCGAGCCGGTGACCCGCGACTTCGTGGAGAGCCAGCTCTCCGAGGTGGCCTTCCTTGCCGAGATGTCCCGTCGCTCGTGGCCGGACCTGCGCGACGCCGGCCACGACCCGCGCGGCCATGCCCCCCATGGGCTGGTGGACGAGGCCGCGCGCCACCTCGGGTGGCCGATCGAGCCGGTCCACGCTGCCCTCGGCCGTGGCCTGGCCCAGGCTGCCGGCCGCCTCGCCCCACGAGACATGAGCTCGCCGACCCCGGCCGCCCACCACGAGCGCGGCGCCCAACGGAGCGGTCAGCGCGGAGCAGGCTCGCCGACCCCAACAGCCCGCCACGAGCTCGGCGCCCAACGGAGCGAGCAGCCCGGCGCGGGCTCCTCGAGCGCCGGCGAGGAAGAGGCGCCGCCCGGTCGTTGAGCGTCAGATCGTTCGTCGCGCGCCGAGACCGGCCAGCTCGTCCAAGGCCGCCAGGAGCCGGTCGACCTCGGCCGTCGTCGTGTAGTGCGCGAGGCCCAGGCGGACCACGCCGCCCGTGGCCGCCAGGCCGAGGTCCTCGAGGAGCGTCGTGGCGTAGAAGTCGCCGTCCCAGGCGTAGATGCCCCGCGACGCCAGCGCCTCCGCGGCCGCGCGTGGCGTCCAGCCCTCTACCGTCACCGCGAAGGTCGGCGTGCGTTCCGCTACCCTCGCCGGGTCGGCAAGGCCGTGGAGACGGACCCTGGTGATCGACGCCAGCCCGGCCAGCAGGCGCGCCGAGAGCCCCCGCTCGTACGTCTCGATCGCCCCCATGCCCGCCAGCAGGCGAGCCCGTCGAGACGCCCCCGGAGGGACGTCGCCGAACTGTTCCCCCACCCGGGCGAGGTACTCCACCGCGGCCAGCGTCCCGGCGATCCCCTCGTGATTCTGGGTGCCGGTCTCCCAGCGGTCGTCGGCCGGGCGGACCTTGTAGGCGGGCAGCGTCGCCAGCAGCTCCGCGCGCCCCCACAGGATCCCGACGTGCGGGCCGAAGAACTTGTAGGCCGAGCAGGCCAGGAAGTCGGCGCCGAGGGCGGCGACGTCGAGCGGGCCGTGGGGCGCGTAGTGGACCGCGTCCACGAACGTCCAGGCGCCGACGGCATGGGCCCGCCGGACGATCTCGGCGACGCGGTTGATGGTCCCGACCGCGTTCGAGGCATACCCGACGGCCACGAGGCGGGTCCGCTCCGAGAGCGCCGCGTCGAGCGTCGCGAGGTCCAGCGTGCAGTTCGCCGGGTCGACCTCGATCTCGCGGATCGTCGCCCCCGCGTCGGCCGCCGCCGCGATCCACGGCCCCCGGTTGGCCTCGTGGTCCAGGCGGCTGATCACGACCTCGTCGCCCGGCCGCAGCACCCGGGCGATCGAGCGCGACAGGGCGAAGGTCAGTGAGGTCATGTTCTGGCCGAACTTGACCTCGTCGGGCGACGCCGCACCCAGGAGGTCGGCCACCGCAGCATGGGCGTCGCGGAGGATCGCGTCGGTGCGCGCGCTCGTGGCGAAGGCGCCGTGGACGTTGGCGTTGGCGTCGCGGTAGTAGGCCGCGACCGCGTCGATGACCGACTGCGGGACCTGCGTCCCGCCCGGCCCGTCGAGGTAGACCACGGGGCGGCCGTCCTGCTCGGCGGCCAGCGAGCGGAACTGCGGGCGGACGAGGGCGGGGTCGAAGGCGGGCATCGGGCTCCTCGGGCGGGCGGGGTTTGGCGGTGGATGACCGGCGGGGCCGGGGTCGAAGTCGGTGGCGAACGAGAGCTGAGGCGCGGTCGGCGGCTGTGAGGGAAGCGGGGTGGGGCGACGAACGGGACGGGGCAACCGCGCGCGACCATTGTGGCGCGGTCGGACGGCGGGCTGGTACTCCGGGGCGATGGCCACCGGACCCCCGGGCCATTGCGCCGGCGCAACGGCCGGCGGGACCATCCACGCGTGATCCACCGCGCCCACCATCGGTCCCCGACGTTCCCCGCGCGCCGCGGCATGCGTGCCGCCTGGTACCGGGGACGCCGTCCGATCGACGGAGAGGCTTCCGCACGGCCGACCGACCTCCAGCCGGCCGAGCGCCTTCCGGGCGAGCGCGAGCCCGTCGACGGTCACCCGGCCGAGGTCGACGCCGCGGCATCACCGTGCCCGTCGGGCGCCATCCCGGTCGCGCCCTCCCCCACCTCCTCCACGGCGTTCCCCGCGGCCCCGCCCGCTGCTCCCGGCGCGGCTCCGGCGGCGCCGACCATGCCGCCCGTCCGTCCGGTCCACGGCCACCCGACCTTCTGAATCGATGGCCGTCGCTCCCCTCCCCGCCTGCCTGCAGTGCGGCACCGCCGCTCGGCGGCCGGGAGTCACGGTCTGCGGACGGTGCGGGCTCCCGTTCGGCACGCGACCCCGCGAGGACGCGCCCCTGCCGGCCTGCCCGGTGTGCTACCGCGAGGCCGACCCGGACGGCCTGCTCCCCTCCCCGCTCGCCCCGCTCGAGCGCGTGTCGCTCATCGAGCACCTCCACGACCACGAGCACGCCCCGGTGGGCGACGACGACTGGCTCGAGTCGCTGCGCGAGGGCGACCGGGTCCGGATCGGGCGCTGGCGCGCTCCGTTCGACCTCGTCCGGCGCTACCTGGTGACCGGCGTGGTCGACGCCGGACGCAGCCGCGCGGCGCGCCACGACGCGGTCGTCACCGCGATGACCCAGCTGGCCCGCTGGGGGCCCGGGGCGTCCGTCTTCGGCGACCAGCCGGAGTGGGCCGAGGCCCGGGCGGCGGTGGCCGACATGCTCGAGCGCTACCACCGGGGACGCGCATAAGCGACGCTCGACGCCGTCCGGACCCCCGGGGGGCGCGGGGGCCTTGCCCACGAGGGTCGCGCGCCGCCGTTCGGGTATCATCTCCGGGTCCGCTGGCGAGTGGCCAAACGGTAAGGCACCTGACTCTGGATCAGGGGATTCAAGGTTCGAATCCTTGCTCGCCAGCCAACTCCCTCCGCGCCCCGCACCCGGTTCGCCCTGCCGATGAGCACCGAGACCCCCGCCGCGCCCGAGCGCTCCGACTTCATCCGCGAGATCGTGGCCGCCGACCTCCGGGACGGCAGGCACACGGCCATCGTCACGCGCTTCCCGCCGGAGCCGAACGGCTACCTGCACATCGGCCACGCCAAGTCGATCTGCCTCAACTTCGGGATCGCCCGGGAGTTCGGCGGGCGCTGCCACCTGCGCTTCGACGACACGAACCCCACGAAGGAGGAGCAGGAGTACATCGACGCCATCGAGGCCGACGTGCGCTGGCTGGGCTTCGACTGGGGCGAGCACCTGCACCACGCGTCGGACTACTTCGAGCAGCTCTTCGCGTGGGCCGTGCACCTGGTCCGGGCCGGCAAGGCCTACGTGGACGACCTCTCGGCCGACGAGATCCGGGAGCACCGCGGCACGCTCACCGAGCCCGGCCGGAGCAGCCCGTGGCGCGACCGGCCCATCGAGGAGAGCCTCGACCTCCTCGCCCGGATGCGGGCCGGCGAGTTTTCGGACGGCGCCCGGGTGCTGCGCGCCCGGATCGACATGGCCAGCCCCAACATCAACCTGCGGGACCCGGTCCTGTACCGGATCGTGCATGCCGCGCACCCGCGCACGGGCGACGCGTGGTGCGTCTACCCGACCTACGACTTCGCGCACGGCCAGTCGGACGCCATCGAGGGCATCACCCACTCGATCTGCACGCTCGAGTTCGAGGACCACCGGCCCCTGTACGACTGGCTCATCGAGAACCTGCCGGTTCGCTCGCGCCCCCGGCAGTACGAGTTCGCGCGGCTCAACCTCACCCACACCGTCCTTTCGAAGCGCGTCCTCCTGCGCCTCGTCAACGAGGGGCTCGTGCGCGGCTGGGACGACCCCCGGATGCCCACCATCTCGGGCCTGCGGCGGCGCGGCTTCCCGGCCGAGGGAATCCGCGAGTTCGCTGCGCTGATCGGCGTGGCCAAGGCCGACAGCACCGTCGAGGTGGGCATGCTCGAACATGCCGTGCGCGACGTCCTGAACCGGACGGCACCCCGCCGCTTCGCCGTGCTCGACCCGCTCCGGGTGGTCGTCGAGAACTACCCCGAGGGGCTGGTCGAGGAGATGGAGGTCCCCAACAACCCGGAGGACCCGTCGGCCGGCAGCCGCAGGGTGCCGTTCGCGCGCGAGCTCTGGATCGAGCGCGACGACTTCATGGAGGAGCCGGCGGCGAAGTTCTTCCGCCTGGCCCCCGGGCGCGAGGTGCGGCTGCGAGCGGCCTACTTCGTCACCTGTCGCGAGGTCGTCAAGAACGCAGCCGGCGAGATCGTCGAGCTGCGCTGCACGTACGACCCGGCGACGCGCGGCGGCGACTCGCCGGACGGGCGGCGGCCCAAGGCGACCCTCCACTGGATCGCCGCCGATCACGCGATGCCCGCCGAGGTCCGGCTCTACGACCACCTCTTCTCGCGCCCCGATCCGGGCGCCGACGGCGACCTCTTCGCCGACCTGAACCCGGCTTCCGAGACGGTGCTCCGCGGCTGCCTCGTGGAGCCGAGCCTGGCCGAGGTGCCGGCGGGCGTGACGGTGCAGTTCGAGCGGCTGGGCTACTTCACGCCGGATCTCGACTCGACCCCGGGCAACCCCGTCTTCAACCGGACTCTGACGCTCAAGGACACCTGGGCCAAGCTGCAGGCGCAGGGACGGCACGCCACGGGCACTGCGTAGGTCGGCCGTCGTTCGGCCGCCGGATCACGCCGATGCCGGATCACGCCGATGCCGGGGCTCACGGCCGCCGTATCAATCGGCCACCGGATCGCGCGGTCGCGTGGATGCCGGAGCGCGGCTCAGTAGTGCAGGTAGGGCCAGAGGCTCGGGTCGACCCGGTCGGCCGGGACGTCGGCCGACGGGCGGATGCTCAGGTACCCCATGGCGATGAGCGCGACGAGCCCGATGAGGGCGATGAGCTCGAACATTGTGGCTGTCCCGGGATGAACGAGGTACGGATGGCACCGGTCGGCCTTCGCCGGTCGGCACTGTTTGTCGCTTTCCATCTTGGAGCACGCAGAACGACAGGTCAAACGACCAAACGGTCACTGTTCACGTGGCAAAGGTCATGTCCTGGTCGCGGTTCGTTAGGCCGATGACCCATGGGACCGCCCTCGTCGCTCAGCAACGCCGCCCGCGCGCCCGACGTCGGCGTTCGCCCCGCGTCTCTTCCGCCACGGTCGTTCGCGCTCGCGCCGTCATCGCGGCGGTTGAGGCGGCGGGCACCACGCGGTAGACTCACGGCGCCCGCGAGGGCATCGCTGGCGAGTGGCCTAACGGTAAGGCACCTGACTCTGGATCAGGGGATTGAAGGTTCGAAATCCTTCCTCGCCAGCCAACTCCCCATCACAACCCGACCGCATCACGGTGCCCGGCGGCAGGTCGTGGCGGGCCTTCGATGCCCTGTTGGATGCTGTCGTATGGACTCATGATCCATGGGATGGGCAGTCCTGGATCGACGTGCTTCTGCAACCAGACCGGCGAGAGACGGCCGACCAACCGGGAGGCTTCAGAAACGATGGAAGGGCTGAGCGGGCACCCACTGGCGGAGGAGGCTCTGCGGGTCTATCGGCTCGTGGAGGCCAAGTACCCGACCGGGATCTCGGTCGATGACCTCGAGTACGAGCTCCGTGTCCACGGGGTGCGGGTCGCCTCGGACAACCACATCACGGCGCTCCGGAGTGCTCTCAACGCCAGCCAGAAGAAGGGAACGTGGCGCCGAACGTTCGACCGGACTGGTACTGCAGTTTGTGCAGGCGGGCCGACGAACGAGGGTGGGGTAACGCCTCGGGGCACTGGCATGGCGTCATGGCGCCATGGAACGAGGAAGAACAGCTCCACCTGCGTCGCGCCCGAGCCTGGCACCTGGTTGAAGGGAAGAGTCCCCTGGATGCCGCCTTTCTCGGGATGGTGTACCTCACGGAGTGTGGATGGTGGATCGAGGGTCCTCGAGTGGAGGCCGAAGGACGGGTCGACGAGCGCAGTCCGATCTGCGAGTCCTGCGTGCGCTTCGCCAGGTCGGGCGCGACGGAGGAGTCAGAGACGGAAGATGAAGAGGCATGAGCTTGCCGGTGACACTCTCGTCGCTGCCAACTCCCAGCCGGCTCGGAGTGGCCGTCGGATAGAGGGTGAGAGAGGCCAGCGATGACGCCGGACGAAGCAAGCCGTGGTTATCCTGCCGTACAGCGCCGACGTAGTCCCCTGGATCCACCGCTCGATCTGCAGTCGCGGGTCTTGCCGGGCGCCTCGGCCATGGCCAGCGCGTCCTCGCCGGCGGCGACCATGGTGAGGATGCCCCACGTGCCGGCGGGTCGGCGACGACCTGCGGGGCACGATTCCGGCACACGTTCGCCAAGCTCTATCTCGTCAACGGCGGCGACCTGTTCAGCCTGCAGCGCATCCTCGGCCACACGACCCTCGACATGGTCCGCCGCTACGTCGATCTCGACGCGGGTGATGTCAAGCGGATCCACGCCCAGGCCTCACCGGTCGACCGGCTCGCCCATCGGACCGCGGGTGACCCTCCTGCTCCCGTGGCGGGTGGCGGATCGGCTCAAGGCGATCGCCTGGTGGGAGCGAACCTCGTTCGAGAACCTGATCAGACGGGGAGCCGAGGAGCTGGTCGCGCGGAGCGGGGGTCCCTGCCTTCCGCGAGACGCGAGGGGTGGGCTGCCGTCGGCCGCGGGGCGGGCAGACGGGATCTGGTCGATCGGGGCCCTCGCTTCAAGGGAGATGGGTTCGTGGAGCTCGACTGATCCCGTGACGCGAACGAACCCCCACAGGCGGCGCCCGAGGTTGGGTTGGGGCGGGGAACGGGTCCCCCTGGTCGCGTTCGGGGCCGGATCATCAGCCGAAGGCGGAGCCATGTCGCGGGTCGCGGAGCCGCGGCGCGTGACCCTATGATGCCCACTCCGTGCGCGATGTCGTTCCAAACCTAAGTACTATGCACGGTATGGACGACACGACAGGTGCCTCGCGCCCTGATCACGCACGCCTCTTCGCGATCGCAACCGAACAGGCAGGCTACTTCACCACGGCCCAGGCCCGTGAACTCGGCTTCAGCTCTCCGCTGCTCAACCATCACGCAAGGAGCGGCCGCTTCGTCCGTGTCGCTCGAGGCCTGTACCGGCTCCGAGACTACCCGTCGTCACCCCGCGAGGAACTCCTCGCAGCCTGGCTCCGCCTCGCGCCCGAGGCCGTCGTGTCGCACGAATCCGCGCTCGAGGTCTTTGGGCTCTCGGACGTCATCCCCGAGCTGATCCACCTGTCCGTCCCGCGGAGCCGACGGAAGCTCTCCCGGCGACCCGGGGTCGCGCTGCACACGACGACGCGGCCGCTCGATGGGCCCAGCGTGGTCGTCCGGAACGGGATGCGCCTGACCGCGCCCGGCCGGACGATCGCCGATGTCGCCGAGGCCGGGGTGGCGCCCGAACAGGTCGTCCGCGCCATCCGGGAGGCCATCAACCGTGGCCTGACCACGCCGAGTCGCCTCCGGGAGGCAGGGCGCGGTCGAGGTCGCCGGGTCGAACAGCTGGTCGAGCTCGCCCTCGCCGAGACGGCAACGTGAGGTATGCCTC
This sequence comes from uncultured Chloroflexia bacterium, assembly GCA_963831745.1. GTDB lineage: Bacteria > Chloroflexota > Limnocylindria > Limnocylindrales > CSP1-4 > CTSoil-043. The sequence continues at coordinate 707,855 of CAWHRD010000006.1, forward strand.
GGCAGCCGACTTCCGCCGGGCGCTCGAAGCACGGCTCTTGGCGCAGAGTCGCGGTGGCGGCGTGTCGCTCGTTCGGCTCCGCAAGTCGGTTGCCTTCGATCGTCTGCTCGCCCGGCTGTTCGTAGTCGCCCCGGATCGCTGGGTGCTGAAGGGTGGGCTCGCCCTCGACTACCGACTGGGCACGAGAGCCCGCACGACGATGGATGTCGACCTCGCCGGTCCCGGTAGCGAGGATGCGGCAATCGCCGATCTGCTGGCCACCGGGGACCTCGACCTCGGCGATCACTTCTCGTTCGCGATTGAGCGAACCGCGAAGCTCGACCAGCTCGTCGAGGGGTCCGCTGTCCGATACCACGTGCGATCCGACCTTGCCGGCCGGCTGTTCGAGGAGTTCAACCTCGACGTGGGCCTCGACTTCCCCGTTGGCTGGGATCCTGAGACGCTCAACGGCCCGGACCTCCTCGCCTTCGCGGACATCGAGCCGGTCGCAGCACCCTCGCTGCCCCTCGAGCTCCAGGTTGCCGAGAAGGTCCATGCCTACACCCGCGGCTACGGCCAGTCGGGCACGGCGAGCACACGCGTCAAGGATCTCGTCGACCTGGTGCTGATCTCATCGGGCTCCTCCGTGGACGCGGACCCGCTCAGCCGCGCCCTGCGAGAAACGTTCGCGCTGCGCGATCGCCACGAGCCTCCCCGCTCGCTTCCACCACCACCCCCGGACTGGGCTGTACCGTACGCCCGGATGGCGCAGGAGGTGGGGCTCGCGGCCGAACTGGCCCGGGGCTATGAGCTGGCTGCCGGCCTTCTAGATCCGGTCCTGTCGGGGGAACTCGGTGGGGCCGTCTGGGACCCCGCGGCTCAGGGCTGGGTGGCACGATCGGGCCAGGCGAGCGACTGAGCTCAGCTGTCCGGCGGTCAGCATTCTGGTCGTGCCGTCTCGCCGGCCGCGCCCACATCGACGTGAGCCGCCAATTCGTGGACCGCCACCTCGCCCGAGAGCTCGAGTCTCTCGCTCGTGCTTCATGGCCTTCGCCGAAGCGTGCCCTCGCTGGGCGGCGCCGCCACCGGGGCTGCCGTTCCGGGTAGGATCGCCGGGCCATGTCGAACCGGCCGATCCCGGACGCCGTCGAGGCGGCCTTCCGCGACCTCCGGGGAGCGGTCTACGCCGCCGACGGGCGCGCGGCGGTGACCGCGATCGAGGGCCGGCCAGATCTGGACACGCTCCAATACGTGGGTGACGGCCTCCTGCTCGCGCTCGCCCAGAGCGTCACGGGCGCTGCGCGGCGAGCTGGAAAGCACATCGCCGCGCTGCGGGACCGGGATCTCGACGGCGACGAGGACCTCGCGATCGAGCTCGAGGCGATGCTCGGGCGCGGGCCGGCCCCGGCCCTGCGCGACCTCCCCGTCGACCTCGACGACCTGTCGCTCGCCCTGGAGGGCGACCCGCTCCTGACCGGCGGCCGGATCGACCTCCGGACGGGCGACGTCCGGCAGATCGGTCCGCTCTACGAGAGCGACTTCCTCGACGAGATCGGCGAGCCCGACGGCGCCGAAGCCGCCGAAGCCGACGAAGCCGACGACCGCTGGCTCCCGTTCGACTCGCTGGGATCGCGGCCCGGTTTCCGCGACATGACGGAGTTCCTCGAGACCGTCGCGGACGAGCGCCTCGCCGCCCGGCTCGACCGCGCGCTCGGCGGCCGGGGCGCCTTCCGCCGGTTCAAGGACGAGCTGGACGACGTGCCCGACGAGCTGGCCCGCTTCCATCGGTTCACCGACGATCGCCGCCGCGGTCGCGCCCGGCAGTGGCTCGCAGAGTCGGGTCTGCGCCCGACAGTGCCTACCGAGCCGACCTCGCCAGGTCGTCCGGATCTCCACGGGCTCCCCTGACCTTGCTCGCGCTTCATGCCACGTGGGCGCTCGACCACCGCCTGCACCTCTGGGCCGAGGATGCCGCGGCCTTCGAGGCGCACCGGCGACGGACGGCACGGCGGGTGTTCAAGGCCCCTGCACACCCATGGGCCGTCCCGGCCGAGGGCGTGGCGCGGGCCATCGATGCCACGACCGCCGGCGACGCTGGCCTGGCCGGCCGCGCCCGATCCGGCCGGCTGACCCTGTACCTCCCGGGTGACAACGCGAGTCCGTGGCCCTCCCCTCGCCTGTCCGGGGCGCCGCCACGCGGTGGCGCGGTGCCGGCCGGCGTCGAAGCCTGGTCGGTCCCGACGCTCGCGTTCGACCCGGGCGCGGCGATCCGCCTGCTCCTCGCCATGACCGGCACGTCCGAGGAGTCGACGGGCGATGCCTCGCTCGACTACCTCGCCGCCGGGAGGCCACGGTGGACTGCTACAACGAAGCCGAGGAGTGCACGGGCCTCTTCGAGAAGGTCCACGAGCACCTCGCCATCCCGTTCGTGACGACGGTCCTCGGCGTCGCCGTGACGGTCACCTCGGTCGACATCACGGACGATGACCAGATCGTCGCGGTCTGCCGGCGCGGTCGCGAAGTGCTCAGGGTCTCCCTGCTCGAGCTTCCGATGCCGGATCCGCGACCGATCGGTGCAGAGTGGGTGGACGCGTACCGCACTGGGCGGCCACGCTGACCCCGGCGGCCGACCGTGATCGGAGCGACGAGTCAGATCACCCTGCAAAGGTCCCCTGACCACGGTTCTCGACGGTCACCTGACTCGGGTAGAATCGGCGCCTGGACTCGGGCGATCCCGAGTTCGCGCGGGTGAGATTTCGGCCTCATTCGGGGATCTCTCTCTGGATCAGGGGATTGAAGGTTCGAATCCTTCCTCGCCAGCCAAATCGCCCGCACAATCCGCCTGTTTCGCGGTGCCCGGCGGCAGGTCGCGGCACGTCGCGACCGGGTCCATGGATGCTGTTGTGGATGCTGTCGCGGCCGCTCGTCGGGCCCGTCCGAGGCACTCGCTGCGCCACGGTGGGAACGCAGCCAGGCCCACACCGGGTTAGGGCGAGAGGCTCCGCCGTCATGTCTGACGCAGGCGCGGTGGTCCGGTTCGTGCGTGAGGGAGCCACTGAAGTCGAAGGCAGAACCACCTGTCAGGCTACGGCGACCCGTTCCACGTCTCATTGACGCGCTCCAACAGCACGACGGGGATGACGCGGCTGGTCTTCTTCGAGTAGCCGACGAAGTAGTGGAACTCCGCCGCGTGGGCGGCGAAGAGCCGGTCGCGTTCGGCCCCTTCGGTCACGGTCGCTCGGGCCACGATGGTCTCTCGACCGACTTCGACGGGGACAACCGGGTCGGCGACGAGGTTGAGGTACCACGCCGGGTGTGCCGGTGCCCCTCCCTTGGAGGCGACGATGACGTAGCGGTCGCCGTCCCGCGTGTACACGAGGGGCGCGATGCGCGGCTCGCCGGTCTTCGCGCCGGTCGTGGAAAGGAGCAGCACCGTGCGGCCGGTGTGGACGCCCTGCGTCACCTCCCCTCCGTGTTGGCGGGAGTCGTCGATGAGTGCCCTGTCCCGCTGCGAGAACGCGCCACTGGAGTCGGGGATGACCATGGACGCCATCGTAGCCGCCTCGCTCGCTACTGCTGTCTGCGCACGGTTGGGCAGCCGCGACGGGCGGAGGTTCCGGGTGGAACCGCGTCGCAGTAGTCGAGGCGAGGGGATTGGCCCGAAGTGACGCCGCCAATCCTGTTGATCCCCGTCACGGAAGGCTGGCGAGGGCGAGCCACCAGGTCTCGTGCTCGCCTCGTGTGAACGTTCGGCTAACGAAACTTGTCTTGCCGCCGATCAAGGCCCCGCGCATACTCCCGGCTTCGCACCGGGGGGCGTCCCAGCCATCAGGCTGGCGTGACGCGCCTCCCACAGGGGGGCAGGAATGCCGAAGATCGTGGTTACTGCGGCGGTCAAGGATGTCGAGGCGTGGCTGAAGTTCAAGCCGGACCTCATCGCCCATCTGTCCGGGGTCGCGTCGGACGGGACCAGCTACGTCGCGATGGATGGCAGCAACCGCGTCGCCACCACGTGGGACGTCCCTGACCTGGAGGCCTTCCAGGCGGCCCAGAGCGTCTCCTCTCCGGAGATGGCGGCGGCGATGGAGCGGTACGGGATGATCCCGCCGGCGACGATCTACATCGAGAAGTAGCCCGACACTCGTTCTGGAAGGGGGGCTCTATGTCGCATCCGGATCCCACTGCACCGCCTGACTTGCGTCCGTTTCGCGTGGGGGACGACCTCACGAACCCCGTCACTGGCGAGTACGCGAAGATCATCGAGCTGCCGTAGGAGAACCCGGAGGGTCGAGGTCGGGCGGAGCTGCTCGCCGTCGTCGGCGCCCGCGTCATGGGGGAGCATGTCCACCGGGCCGCGTGCTCGTTGAGGTCCTACCGGGCGAACGGTTCCTCTACTTGATCGAGACGATCTGTGGAGATCGCCGCCGGCCGCGGGTCGACGACGACCTCATCACGTTTCTTGTGGCGGTCGATCGACGAGCACGTCGGAGTCTGGACGCCGCTCGGCGTGCCCGAGGACGACGTCCGCGAGGCCGCCGGGTTCGCGATGGCGCAGCGGGCCGCCAGAACCTGATCGGCCGGGCCCGCGGCGAGCCCCTTCACTGCGCCCGCGTCAAGCAGATCGAGCGGTCGTCGCAGCGGCGGCAGGCGGCCCGTGACGGCGTCGCCCGGAGGTCACGCGTCCTCGAAGAGACGGTCGCCCCAGATCCTGCCGAGGAGCGGGTACGGGTCCCGGCGCGGCCGGCGCAGGATCGTGGACGCGACGTCCAGCCACTCGATGCCGCTCGGCAGGCGAATGTGCTCCCGCAGCAGGACTGCCTCCGCCGGCGTAGATGCCTGGACGACCTCGGGCTCGCTCCCGTCGTCGTAGGTCAGCCGATAGCGACGGATCGCGACCCCGCCGGGTCCGCCGCCAGCGATCAGGGCGGCATCGCCGCCGTCGAGGGCCTCCAGCGCTTCGGGCGCGTCGAGGACGCCGGGCGCGTCGTCGCGGGCGATGACGCCCGCCTCCAGCACGGCCGTCACCACGACGCGTTCTCCACCGCGGAGGAGCCCCCGAGATCGGCGCCCGCCAGCGACTGCACCGTCCTGACGCCGGCCCAGCGGGGATCGACGGGGACGTCGGACAGCGGCTCGTCGTAGACCGCGAACCAGGGGAGCCCGAACCGAACGTAGGTCTCGTGGTCGGCCGGGGTCGGCGGGGCCGGCTCGCCCGTGAGCAGCGGCCACAGGCCGGCCGGGACGAGGTGGACCCAGATCCGGGCAGCCCGCTCGGTGTCCCAGGTGGCCGCGCCGTGCGGGTCGGGGTAGACCTTCTGGGTCATCCGGCCGCCCGCGCCGAGGCCCATTGCCGGCAGGGACGCCTGCATGAGCGCATCGGGCGGAAGCGCGTCCGACTCCATGTACATGGCCCTTCGCAGGACGGTCGCCTCGCGGGGCGGGGTCGTCGGGAAGCGGCCCGGCCGTGGCCCGGCGACCAGGAGCTGGAGGCCGCCGATCGACTCGCTGCCGGTCAGCTGGCCCTCGACCGTGACGCCGCGACCGAGCGGCATCGCCACGAACTGGCTGATCGTGCCCTCGCCGGTCTTGAAGCCGTCGAGCCAGGGCTGCGGTGGCGTGACCAGGTAGTCCTCGCGACCGTCGCGGAGCTCGGCGTCGAGCGGGTCGGCGTTCACCGCGTTGACCATGCCCGCGCCGACCTTGATCGCCATCGGCCGCCAGCGCGGCGCGTGGAAGCTGATCCAGAGTGCCTCGGCCTGGTAGATCGGTAGGACGACACCGCCGCGTCGGCGCATCTCCTCCGGCGCCCGGTCGCCGAGGCTCGCCACGGTGCGCAGCGTGAAGTGGCCGAGGCCCGGCGGGAGGGGCCACTCCTTGCCGTCGTCGGGGATGCGGAGCGTCCGCTCGAAGGCGATCCGGGTGGGTGGCACATGAGGAAGCCCGGGATCTGAGAAGAGGATCGCGTCGTGCTCGACGGTCACCTGGAGCTGTCGGTTCGTCGTCGTCATCGGAGGTTCCCTGTCGTGGAGCTGTGGGTCGTCGTGCGGGGGTCTACGGCCGGCCGGGCCGCTCAGGGGTCTGCGGCCGGCCGGGCCGCTCGGGGGCCAGCGGGAGGCCGGGTGGCGGGAGGGCGTGCGGGCGGGCGGACTGCCCACCGACCGGGAGCCGCCCGGGCGCCCCGGGCGCCCCGGGCGTGGCGTGGCCTCATCGGTCGATCCCCTCCCCGTCCCGCTCGAGGAGGGCGCGCGCCATCTCGACGAGGCGCTCGACACGCCGGCCGGCGGGGCGGCTCAGCGGTCGCTGCACGTGCAGCTCGACGCCGGGCTCCAGAAAGACCCGGTCCCACTGGGAGCGCGCACCGGTCGAGCGGTCGGCAATCGACCGGGGCTGCGCCGGTCCGGGCGGCGCCATCGGCGGGAGCGGCGCCGGCCAGGACAGCTCGGCGTCGACCGGCGGCCGCACGACATACACGGGCGGGACGTCGAGGCCGGCCCTGAGCGTCACCTGCTCGGCGAGGCCGCGCGGGGCGAGGGCGGCGGCCACGTCGGCGTCCGACATCGCCTCGAGCCGCTCGCGGATGTCGGCGAGCGGCAGGTGGGCGGCCCGCAGCCGCTTGACCAGCTGGAGACGGCGCAGCGTGCCGGCGGGGTATCGGGTCAGCCGGCCTTGCCGGGCCGGCGCCGGGATCAGCCCCTGCGCGAGGTAGTAGCGCAGGGTCCGGACCGGTATGCCGGAGGAATCGGCCAGCTCCGCGAGGCTGTAGGTGTCGCCGTCGTCCACGTCGCTATTGTGTCAGTCCGCATGTTCACTGTCAATATCACCGCGACGCGAAGTGCGGCGGCGCTGCACCGCCGGCTCCGATCGAGGCTGCCGTTCGTTACGCCGTGCCAGAGGAGCTGGCACGGCCGCCGGCCAGGATCGGGTCGTGACGACGATCGAGCTGCCCCCGCACCCCGGCGAGCCCTCGGCCCAGCCGGCCGAGCCCTCCCCTGCCCGCTCGATAGCCGACGCGCCCCTTCCGGCGTACGAGAGCCACTCGTCGATCTCGACGTACCGGGGCTGCCCGCTCCGCTACGGGCTCCGCTACGTGGAGCGACGGCCGGGCGAGGTCAGGCCGGGCCAGTTCGCCTTCGGGAACGCCGTCCACAAGGCGTTCGAGGCTTTCGGCCGCGCGCGGATCCAGGCGCGCGCCGAGGGCGGGCCGGAACCCGACCTGGACGTCCTCTCGGCTGCCTTCGACCGGAAGATCGCGGCGGCGGGGCTGGCGCCGGGCGAGGTCGATGAGGCGCGGCAGCGCGCCGTCCCCGTCATGGCGCGGTTCCTCGAGCTCGAGCGCAGGGCCGAGACGGAGCCCGCCGGCGTGGAGCTCGGCTTCGGGGTGAACGTGGCGCTGCCGCCGGAGGTCGCCGACGGGGCCGTCTCGATCCGCTTCGTCGGCTACGTCGACCGGGTCGACCGGGCGTCCGATGGCTCCACCGTCATCGTCGACTACAAGACCGGGCGGCCGCGCGGCCAGGCCGACGTCGACGCGGACGCACAGCTCACGGCCTATGCGTTCGGTGCCGCCCGGGGCGGCATCCGCGAACCGGCGACCGGCGCGACCCTGCCGCCGGCGTCGCGCCTCGGGCTCTACTTCGCCGACGCGGGCGAATTCGTCTGGACGTCGCGCGGCGAGGAGCAGCTGGCCGCGTTCGAGGCGAGCCTCGCCGAGACGGTCGGCCGCATCCACGCCCGAGCGTTCGAGGCTCGCCCAAGCCGCTGGGGGTGCCGCTCGTGCGAGTTCCGCGGCGACTGCCTGGAGGCGAGGCCGGACGCGTAGGTTGCCGGCGCGGAAGCCGAAGGCCGGCCCAATGGCCGCCATGCGTGGACGGAAATGGGCCGCGACGGTCCGGCAGACGGTGGCTCAGTCCCCGATCCGGCTCCAGAACTCGACCGGCACGCCCGCCGCCCGCAAGTGTGTGCCGGGATCGATCCTTCCGTGGGCGTCGAACCACCCCTTGAGCAGACGCAGCGGGTCGTCGCCCTCCTGCCCATCCAGCGCCGCGACCGCCGCCGGAACCGCGTCCGGCGCGATGGCCCACGCCCACTCGTACTCGGTGAGGCCCGGGCCGAAGGCCCGCTCGACGCCCGGGCCCAGATCCTGGCCCTCGATCAGGATGCCGCCGTCGGGCCTCCGGGTCGCCTCGAGGTGCCGAACGCCGTCGGCATCCCGCTGGTTCCGCAGCGCGACGCAGTCGAGGGGGCGGTCGTCGGCTCCCCGGTGACCGTTCGTCACTCGCCGCTGCTGGTCGTCGTCCACGGCCTCATTCTCCTGTGCGGTGGTGCCAGCTCGCCTGGCACGGGCTGCCGGGTCCGATGGCTACGACGCCGCGGCTGCCCTCAGGGTGCCGCCTGGCCCCACATGCCCCGCCCGTGCTCGCGGGCCGCGCGCTGGGCTGCCCGGAGCACGTCGACGTACTTGACGTCCGGCGGGTAGGTGGATACCTGAGCGTACCCCTCCGCGACGAGGGCAAGGTCGACGAGGGTCCAGGCGCCGTCGCGTTCGACCCAGACGTCGCGCAGGAGCCGGCCGTACTGGTCGCGCTCCGAGACGTCCTTCTCCAGGACGATGCGGCCCCGCGCCAGGAGGCGGGCGTTGGCGTCGGTCGCGGCCCGGGCGTACGGCTCGGGGGTCGCCGCCGCATCGGCGTTGAGCTCCGGCGTGTTCATGCCGATGTAGCGGACCCGCTCCTCCACCCCGCCGACGATCACCCGGATCGTGTCCCCGTCGACGACGCGGAGCAGGGTGGCGGGCTGCGTCGGCCCGGTCGGGCGGTCGGGGGCGCCGGGGACCGGGACCGGCGTGGCGCCCGGGTTCGCAGCCGGGCCGGTGCCGCCGGTGGCGCGCGGCGGCGAGCCACTGCCCGAGCCCGGCGTCGCCGTGTCGCCACCGCAGGCCGAGGCAGCCAGCGCGACGGCGAGCGCGAGCCCGGCGACGGCCCGGTGGCGGCGGAGGGAGATCACGCCGTCAGTGTCGACGCTGGCGACCGGCGCCGCACGGCGGCTCAGTTGAGCCGGATGACGGCCGGCCGCTCGCACGACGCGCATGCCGGCAGGCAGGTCGAGAGCACGAGGCCCCTGGCGTCGACGTCGAGAACCTCGAAGGTGAGCCAGCCCGCCGCGGTCGTCCGACGATGGTAGTCGGAGCACGCGAAGAGTTGAGGCTCGCGGACCTGCTGGTCCAGCCGGCCCTGGTAGGTGCGGCCGCTCGTCGCCTCCAGCCAGAACGTGTCGCCCCAGGCGCACTCGTATGCGACGGCCGGCATGCGCACCCTCACGTAGGCGGTGATGAGCCGCCAGCCGGGCTCGGAGTACCAGCCCGGGCGCCACCGCGCCACCTTCGTGACCGTCACGGCCCAGCCGTCGCCGGCCGGGACGGTCCTGCCGATCCCCGGGAGAGGTGTGGCCTTCGGGGTCGGCTTCGGGGTTGGCGCTGGCGTGGGGGTCGGCGTGGGCCGTGCCGCGGGAGTCGGTGCTGCCGCCGGCCGAGCGGTCGCCGGCGGGACGAACGCCGGCTGCTGGGTCGGGTATGTGAATGGCGTCTCGTATGGGTAGCCGCCCCCGTACTGGGGTGTCGCGAACGCGCCGACGAGGAGCAGCCCTCCGCCGAGGACCGCGCCGGCGAGCAGGAAGAGGAGGCAGCCGGCACGCAGGATGGCGTCCCCGTCGAGGCGACCGTCCCGGATCTCGCGGTAGACGAGGTAGCCGAAGAGCAGCTGTCCCAGGTCGAACGGGTCGTGGTCGGCGTTCATGGCTCACTCGTCGGCGGGAGCGCGTCGGGCGCTTGCGATGGTTGCGCGTCACCAGTCCTGGGTGATCTCGACCTCCTCGATCGCGGCGAAGTTGATCTCCGCGTCGCATTCGAGGCAGACGGGCGGGTCCCAGTCGCCCGCCGGCGGCAGGTCGGTCCGGCCGCAGGTCGAGCAGACGAAGACCTCGTCGTCGGCCACATCGAGGGCGATGGACGCGAGCGCGAGCAGGGGGTCCTGGTTGTGCGGGTCGGGGCGTGCGGCGGCAGTCCGCGGGTCCGACGTGCGGGTGCGTCGCAGCCACCTCATCGCGGGAGCCGCGGCTGGGTTGATGCGGGCGTCATGCGTGCATTCTCTGCGTGACCCGTGCCGGCTTGCCTGGCATTGCCCCTCATCTACGTCTCCCGCTCCGGTCGGTACTGCGACCCGGAGAGCCCGAACGTCCAGGCCACGGCCTCGCGCGCGGTGCGCATGGCCGGGGGCACGCGCAGGAAGTAGGTCTTGCGGGTGCCGTCGGGCTCCGGCGTCGAGTTCAGGACCTCGACCATCACGACGGGCTCCTCGGTGCGGACCCAGCGGTGCGGCTCCTCGATCCGGCGCCGCCAGAGCCGCCCGACGTCGTCGGCGTCGACGAGCTCGGCACCGCCCTCGCGGATGAGGCGCTCCTCGCCGAAACGCTCGACGAGGACGCGACGGACCTCGACGTTCCGCTCGCCGTCGATCGTCGCGACCGTGATCCGCTCGGGCTCCCGGATGACCCACGGCTCGACGGCCACGCCGTGCCAGGCGTACGCCTCGAGGCCGTCGGCCCAGGCGATGGCCGGCCCGTCCGCGCGGTGCGGGCGGCCCCGGTCGTCGCGGCGCAGGACGAGCGGGCGCTCCGAGACGATGGCGAGGCCGTCGAGGGCCCACCAGGGCCCGGTCGACCGGGCGATCTCGAGGCGCGCGTCGACCTGGTGCTCGTGCTCGCCCGAGCGGCGTGCAGGTGCGCCAGATGAAGCCGCCGAAGACGTCGCGCGAGGCCGCCAGCACCGGGGCGAGGATGTCCCACTGCCCCGGCTGCATGGCCTGGACGGCGTCGCGCCGGCCCGACGGCGACACGAGCAATCGATTCCACGAGCCGGCGGCGTGGCACTCGGCGAAGACGTCCCGGGCGAGGTCGGCGCCGAGCAGCTCGACGAGCCGCGGCCAGGCATGCTCCGAGGACGCCCGCCGCGGCGTCGACCGATGCCGCGGTCCGACGGCCCGCCGGCGAGCCGAGGCGGCTCGGGCCCCGCGAGCCGCGGCCCGGACGAGTGGCATGACCCGGGCCGTGCCGCCGAAGCCCGAGCGCCTCGGCACAGCCCGGCGACCGGGTCGTCGGCGGCCATGCGCGGCAGGCGGTCGGCCGGGATCCGGTCGCGCACCGCCGCCGGCGAGCCGCAGGTCCAGGCCGGCTCCATGCCGAACGGCTCGGCGAGGCCGTTGAACTCGCGGTTCGCGCCGTTGCCGACGTCGCCCCGGACCCACGGGCTCACGATCTTCGCGTGGCCCAGGCGATGCGAACGTGTAGGCCAGGATCCCGGCCGCCGGCGAGGGCACCCAGGCGAACGTCGGCGCCGGCTTACCGGCGGCGACGTACAGCGAGGCGATGGCCGCCTCGGCCCGGGCGCGGTCGGCGGGCTCGGTCGAGCCGGCGACGGCGCGCCACCGGTCGCCCCAGGCCGCCATCCGCCGGAGCAGCCTCGTCGCCATCCGGGCGCTTCGGGCCGCGCCATCAGTCGACCACCCGCCGGAACGGGACGACCGAGATCTCGGGCGGGACGTACTCCCGCTGGATGACGACCGCGTACAGGCCCTCGGGGAGCGCGATCGTGGCGTGCTCCTCGTGGACCAGGTCGACCGGGGCCGTCGTCCGCAGGAAGCGCGGCGCCTCGGCGCCGTCGCCGTCGCGCAGGAGCGTGGCGGCCGGCGCGAGGGATCGCGTGGGCGTGGCCCGGTCACCTCGCCCTCGGCGAGGACGACGCGGCCGCCGCGCGCGCGGCATCGAGCGGGCGCCTCCGGGGCAGGTCGTCGGGCTCGATCGCCAGCAGCAGGACGTCGCCCTGGCGGAAGTGGGTGCCGGGCTCGACCGGGCGGGCGGGCGGCGCGGGCTCGAGCGGGTCCGGGTTCGAAGGCTGGCGGAGAGACATTCGGGTGGCTCCTTCTGGTCAGTTGAGGCGCGACGGGTGGGTCGCGAAGAAGGCGCCCGTGGCGCGGATGGTCATGAGCAGGGCGAGCACGCGCTCGTGGGTGTCGGCGACGTGTGGCCCCGGACGACGAGGCCGTTGGCAGGATGGCCGGGCGCCCGGAGCATCGCCACGGCGTCGGTGTCGCCGTCGTCGTCGGCGGCCCAGCCGTCGGTGCCGTCGCCGGGGCCCCAGAGCTCGACGTGGACGCCGAGGTCGCGGCTGATGGCGGCCACGGCGTGGCGCAGGGCGTCGAAGCGGTCGCCGGCGCGCGCGGCGCGATGGTCGAGCGCGGCGTCGACCGCGGCAGCTGCCGACGAGCGGGCGCAGTGAGCCGGTCGCGTCGGTCATGCGGAGTGCCTCCTTCCGATCGTTCCCGGCTGGAGCACCGTTCCCGCGATGAGGGGTCGCGGGTGGTTGCTGCGCGGTCACGAGCCGGGGCTCTCGCGCGCTCTGGATCGGTGTGTCGCCCTGGCGGCGACCTTCTGATTGTACCCGATTGGCGCGTCCGGGACCATCCTCGGACAGGCTTGTGCCAGCTTGTCTGGCACGACGCACAATCTTGCTGTCGCGCGCGTGCGCGCGCGCGAAGACTCGTCGGAGGGCCGTCCCACCGGCATCGCCGCGCCGTGCCGCTGCCCGTCTGCGACACTCTCCGCATGACCCACGGTCAGGACGCCGAGCGGCGAGTCCACGAGCGGCTGCGGGCGGCGCTCCCGGCCGAGTACCGGCTGTACCCGAACGTCGCATGGACTGGGCCGATGCGCGACGGCGGGCCGGCGGAGGACGGCGAGGCGGACCTCGTCGTCGCCCACCCGGAGCGGGGGATCCTGGTCCTCGAGGTAAAGGACGGCGAGCCGCGCCGCGACGTGCACGGTCGATGGTGGCTCGGGCCGATCCTCCTCGAGCAGTCTCCGTTCGCCCAGGCGATGCGCAGCCGGCACCAGCTCGTCCGCAAGCTCGTCTCGCTCCCGGGCTGGCCGGTGCAGCGTGGCACCGACCAACACGCCGAGCCGCATGCCGGCCACGGCGTCGCCTTCCCGTCGGTCGACCTCGCGAGCCTGCCGCCGGGACACGTGCTCCTGGGACCCGACGCGCCGCCCGAGACCGTCCTCGACGCCACGGCCCTCGAGACCCCGGAGAGCGCCCGGGCGTGGGTCGAGCGGGCGTTTGCCTACTACCGGGGCGACGGCACCCACGGCTGGCCGCTCGACGCGACCGGGATGCGCCTGCTCGACGAGCTGCTCGCCCCGGCCTTGGCGATGCACCGCCTGGTGCGGGGTCGGATCGCCGACGACCGGACCGAGCTCCTGCGGGCGTCGCGGGAGCAGCTGCTGGTCCTCAACCATGCCCGCTCGCGGCGGCGGGTCGAGGTGGTCGGGCCCGCCGGCTCCGGCAAGTCGATGCTCGCGGCCGAGAAGGCGCGGCGGCTCGCGCGCGAGGGCTACCGGACGCTGCTCGTCTGCTTCAACCAGCGCCTTGCTACCACGCTGCTACGCGAGCTTGGGAGCACGGAAGCTCCGGGCGGGCTCGAGGTGACGACCTTCCACCGGCTGTGCGAGCGCCTGGGGCAGGCGGCCGGGGTTCTTTCGGCGCGCCCGGCGCCGATCCCGCAGGGCTGGTGGGACGAGACGCTCCCGGTTGCCCTGCAGGACGCGATCGACGCGTTGCCCTCGGAGCGCTTCCACGCGATCGTCGTCGACGAGGGCCAGGACTTCGCCCGTGACTGGCTCGAGACGCTGGACTTCCTGCTCCAGAGCCCCGGCGAGGACACGCTCTGGGTCTTCCACGACCCGGGCCAGGCGCTCTACCGCGACGACGTGGTCGGCGAGCTGGGCCTCGAGCGGATCGAGCTCCACGAGAACTGGCGCAACCCGGAGTCGGTCGCCGACCTCGCCGGTCGCTTCTACCGGGGCGGCGAAGAGGTCAGCGCCTTCCGCGAGGGCGGCGTCCGACACCGCGTCGTCGAGGCCGAGCCCGGTGACGCGACCGTCGAGGCGCTCCGCAGGGTGCTCCACGAGCTGACCGAGGTCGAGAAGGTGCCGCCCTGGCGGATCGCCGTGCTGTCCGGCGGTTCGGCCGACAAGAGCGGCGCCTGGCGGGCGCGACGGTTCGGCAACGTGGTGCTGGCGAACGGGGCGATCCACGACGACGGCTCGTCGAAGGGCCTCCCGCACGAAGAGGTGCCCGACGAGCCCGACGATTGCGTCGTCTTCGAGTCGATCCGCCGCTACAAGGGCCTCGAGCGCGAGGTGATCGTCCTCGTCGAGCTCCCCGAGAGCGGCGTCCGCATCGACGAGCTCCTCTACGTCGGCCTCACGCGCGCCACCACGCAGCTCGTCGCCATCGCCCCGCCGGGCCTCGCGACGCGGCTGCGGTAGGCGCACGGCGCGGGCTTCAGCGCAGGCGACGCTGCCAGTCTGGCGGCACGCGCCCGGCGGGGCCGGGAGCCGGCTGGTCGATCGGGTGGTGCGCCGGCGGAGCCAGCTCGGGACCCTCGAGGTACTCCTCCGACGCGTAGCTCCAGAACCAGTCCTCGTCCGGCTCGAAGGTGCGCACGACCGGGTGCCCGGTCTCCGCCGCGTGGCGGCGCGCATGCTGCGACGGCGACGAATCGCAGCAGCCGATGTGACCGCACCTGGCGCATCGGCGCAGGTGGAACCACCAGCCGCCGCTGGCCTCGCACTCGGCACAGCCGACTCCGCTCGGCGGCGTCGCCGGGTCAATGTCGCGTTCGGCGGGCATCGACCGTCCCCTTCAGTGTTCGAGGGCCCCGGGCGTGGGATCGAAGATCGCCCGCGCCCCACTTCAGGACACGTGCGTCGCCGGGACGTGTGCCTCGACTCGCAGTGCGCTCAGCGTGCCACGGGCGGCACGAGCCCGCAGTCGGGCGTGGTGCAGAGCTCCAGGCCCAGCTGGGCCAGCCCCTCCGCCAGTGGCGTGAAGCCGAGCCATCCGCCGAAGCTGCGGCTCGTGACTCCCGCCGGGATTCCCCGCACCAGAACCGCGCCGCCGGAGTCCCCGACCCCGACCCCGATGCGCGCGGCGACCATGCACGGGAAGTAGGCGCCGTCCTCCGGGTGGAGGTACTCGCCCTTCTCGGCCACGGTTCCGCTCCGGTAGATGTTGCGGCCGTCGATCTCGACCTGGTCACCGATCGCGACATCGGCGCAGGCGAGCGGCCGCGTCCCGGGCTGGATGACGCGGTAGCCGGCCGTACCCAGGTCCACGACGTTGAGGTGCCCCCACGGGATTCGGTCGGCGGCGACCACCAGGTAGTTCAGGTCGGAGGCCGCGCAGGTGTGCCCGGGATAGGGGCACGAGGCGTCCCGCGCGGCCGGGCCGAAGACGCCGCGCACCGTGGTGCCGTCGGGGTCGTAGGCCGTCGTTCCCTCGGTGGTGCAGTGACCGGTGGAGGTGAGCACAATCGTGTCGCCGAGGCGAGCGTAGAACCCGCCGGAGCACAGGCCCCAGAGGTGCTGGCCGGCGAGCACCGGGGGGTCGTAGACCTCGGTGGTGCGCCGCGGTTGTGTCACGGCGCTCACGATCGCGAACGAGCCGGTCCCGAGCAGCACGCCCGCCAGGACCACGAGGAGGAGCCGAAGACGGCGAGCTCGCGCCGACCCACTTCTCCTCGCCGCCACAATCATCGCCGTCCTCGCCCGGGGAGAGCCGCACGCGCGGCCCGATGATCAGGATCGGTGGCGATCGCCAACGACGCAACCCCCCTGATGGTCGCAGGGCATCGCGCGGCCGGCCGGCACGCACGCAGTGCCGACGAGGCCCTGAGCCTCGGGGTCGAGCACCGCGAGGACGACACGGGCCGCCTCGCTGTCGCGGCGATCGAGGCTGCGAACCGGTACGCGATCCCGGGCGGCGACGACGCATCCGGCCGGGTCGCGCTAGGCTTCAAGGGGCGGGCCCGCGAGGTGGGCATCGGCGAGACCGCGGAAGCGTCGTGGGGACGGCTGATCACGGGCGCCAGCGCCTGAAATGCACGAGGAGGCCAGAGATGGCCGAGCATCGCACGGTGGGGCCGAACGAGGACCCGGTCTGCGGGATGACCGTGGAGCCCGAGCAGGCCCGTTCGAAGGGCCTGGCGAGCACGTACGAGGACCGCGAGTACGTGTTCTGCGGGAAGGGCTGCTTCCTCGAGTTCGGCGACGACCCGGAGACGTTCCTGGCCCCGGACTACGCCCCGTCGATGTAGCGCCCGGGGCGCGCCACAGGGGGGCACCAGGGAGCATGACCGCGTCCCACCACGCTCCCGGGGTCGAGATCGGCGACCCTTCTCGCCTCGCCTACGTCGGCCATGACATGCGCCCCGGGGGGTCCGGTGGGCACGCCAAGCACGACGGCCACTCGGTCGCGATGTTCCGCGACAAGTTCTGGATCAGCCTCCTGCTGACGATCCCCGTCGTCCTGCTCAGCCCGGACATCGCGACGGGCTCGGGTACGAGCTGCCGACACTCCCCGGCTCGACGTACCTGCCGGCGGCACTCGGCACCGTGGTGTTCCTGTACGGCGGCCTGGTCTTCATCCGTGGCGCCGCCGGAGAGCTCCGCGACCGCCAGCCCGGGATGATAACGCTCATCTCCCTGGCGATCGTCGTCGCCTTCGTCACCAGCTGGGCGGGCACCCTCGGTCTGTTCGAGGTCGAGATCTGGTGGGAGCTGGCCACGCTCATCACGATCATGCTGCTCGGCCACTGGCTCGAGGCGCGCTCGATCGCACAGGCGCGCGGCGCGCTCGCCGCGCTCGCCGAGCTTCTTCCGGACACCGCCGAGCGGGTCACGCCCGACGGCACCGAGGCGGTCCCGCTCGACGCCCTCCCCGGTCGGCGACCTCGTCCTCGTTCGCCGGGTGGGTGTGTTCCCGTCGACAGCGACGTGGTCGACGGCGCTGCCGACGTCGACGAGTCCCTGGTCACCGGCGAGTCTCGACCGGTGGCGAAGCAGGCGGGCAACCCGCTGATCGCCGGTTCCGTCGCCAGCGGCGGATCCCTTCGCGTGCGCGTCACCGCGACGGGGGACGCGACCGCACTATCCGGGATCATGCACATGGTGGCGGCGGCCCAGGCCTCGTCGTCACGGGCCCAGGCGCTCGCCGACCGGGCGGCCGCCGTCCTCTTCTACGTAGCGGGATCGGACCTCGGCCTCGGCCGCGTGGTGATCCGCGAGTGCCGGCAGCGACGCAGGCTGCCGGTGGCGCTCTTGGCCCCGGACTACGCCCCGTCGACGTAGCGGCCCCTCCCTGGCCGCCGTTACATCATCGGGCTCAGGAGCTGGAAGTAGTTGTTGTCGGGATCGGCGAACGTGGCGATCCAGGCCTCGGGCCCCTCGCCCGGCTGGTAGGGCTCGCGGATCACCGTCGCGCCGGCCGCCTTGAGCCGCTCGAACTCGCCCTTCACGTCGCGCGTCTCGATGTTCCAGATCAGGCGGCCCGGCTCCGCGTTGGCGCCGGTGACCTGGTCGTGCGGCCCCACGGTGACGAACCCGCTGCCGAGCTGCCAGCCGTAGTACCCGCCGTCGTGCCAGCCGGGCTCACCGAAGAGCCGCGTGTAGTAGTCCCGCAGGCGCTCCGGGTCGGCCGACCCGATCAGGATGCTGTTCAGGTTCACGTGATCCCCCCTTCGGATCCCCGGGCGGCCAGCACGCCCGGCCGCGTCTCGGGTCGCTGAGTATGCGCGCGGGCCGGCTGCCTGTCGCGCGCGGGACCGCCCGCGGGGGCCGCGGCGTCAGCGCGGGAGCAGGTCCCGCAGGCCGTCGAGGTCGGCGGCCCACCCGTCGAGCGCGTCGCGCAGGTCGCCCATGGCCCGCTTCGCGTCGGCGTCGTCCTGCTTGTGAGCCGCCCGGATCGACTCGATGTTCGCGCCGATCTCCGGCGTGTTCGCCGAGAGCCGCCTCACCACGGCCGACTTGAACAGCTCCTGGGCCTCCTGCTGCTCCGCCTCGCGGGCCTTCTCGGCGCCCTCGACGCCCGCGAGCAGCGAGTCCATCCCCTCCCGGACCCGCGCAGCGAGGTCCTCGACGGCCTGCCCGGCAGGGTCGTCGGCGGCCGGGCGCGTGCCCGCCACCGGTGGGATCACGACGACCGCGCCCGGGTGCAGGCGGTCGAGGTCGAGCGTCGGGTTCGCCCGGCGGATCGCGTCGAGGGCGCCCTCGCGGACGGCCGCGGTGGCGCGCGGCTTCAGCACCGCCCTCGCGAGGCCGGCGAGGTTCTGCTGGTCGGTGACGACGAACAGGTTGGGCATGGTCTCTCCCCGTGGCTGTGGCCGGACCGGTCAGATGCCGTTGAGGTTGAGGGGGTCCCAGCGCGGGTCTAGGCCGGCGCCGAAGACCGTGATGACGGTGGAGCTGAGGTTGCCCAGCACCGCCAGGTGCTTGGGGTCGACATCGAGCTCGGCGGACGGCTCGCCGCCCCGGAAGCGGTTGGCGCTGACGGTGGCCGCCAGGGCCAGGAGCCGCAGGGCGGGCCTGCCGCCGCGGCGCGTGTGCACCTGGTTCCCCGTCAGCACGACCTCGCCCGCCACGCCGACCAGGGCCGACGGCACCTCCGGGCTGCCGGCGACGATGTTGGCGTCGACGGTCACCGCGGCGGGGGCGAAGGCGGCGGCGTAGGCCGCCAGGTGCCCGATCGCGAAGGTTGCCGGCCCGGTGCCGAGGACGAACCCCTTCACCGCCACCGCGCCGGGCTCGCGCGGGTCGCCCTCGCTGCCGATGAGCAGGCCCCGGAACAAGCTGGGCCCGTCGTCCTCGACGTCCACGGGCTGGCGCCGCGACGTGTTGCCGGAGACCTGCGTCCGGATGACGCGCCCCCGCACGGCGATCCCGAGGTCCTCGCCGCCGGATTCCGGGAAGCCGACCCGGTCGACGGAGTTGCCGGCGACGCGTGACTCGACGCACGCGAGGACGTCGATGCCGGTCGAGGCGCCCCGGGCCTCGCGGGCCGCGCCGACCCCGTGCACCGTGTTCGACTCGACGCCGGCGCGGTAGCAGCCGACGACGCGGATGCCGACGGCGCCGTCGACCTTGTCCGACTCGCGCGACCCGACGTCGGTCACGGTGTTGCCGCTGACGGCCGCCGTGACCGCCCGGGCCCGCTCGTCCATGACGATCCCGTGCAGAGCCCGCTCCACGACGTTCTGGCGCACCTCCAGGCTGCTCACCGGGGCGAGCACGGCGACCCCGCGCCCGCCCACGTCGCGGACCCGGTTGCCGGCCACGCGCGTCGGGCCGCGCAGGGAGCCGAGGGTCGAGGGCAGGACGACGATGCCGTCGCCCCGGGCCTCGATGCTCAGGGGCGACCCGGTCACCTCGTTGCCGTCGACCGCGAAGCCGCCGCCGGCCACCTGCACGCCGGTCCCGCCCACGAGCAGCGTGTTGTCGGCGACGCCGAACCCGTGTCCCGGCACGATCGCCCCCAGGAGGCGGATCCCCGCCTTCTCGGCCCGCAGCACGGTGTTGGCGGCGACGCTGTTGCCGAGCAGGTGGCCGACGCGCCCCTCGAGGCCGATGCCGACGTCCCGGCACACCAGCACGTTGTCGCGGACGTCGAGCTCCGCGGTCAGCAGCGGCGCCTTCTCCTCGCCTCCCCCACCGATGCCCAGCTGGGCCACGACCACGTTGTCGCGGAGGGCGGTCAGGAGCGAGATCCCGCCCAGGGCGATCGCGGGCACGGGCACGTCGCGCGTCCCGAGCATGAGCGCGGTGACGTGCTGGACCGTGACCGCGGCGGTCGCCCGCAGGTCCACTGCCGGCCGGCTCCCCGAGCCGATCACGGTGAGGTCCTCCAGGGTCACGAAGGCGCTGCCGGTGACGACGAACCCCTGTCCCGGCGCGATCACGATCGTCCGCAGCCCCTGGCCGCGGATGCGCAGCGAGGACGCCTTGTCAACGCTCACGCCGGCGTCGTCGAGGTGGTAGATGCCGGGGTCCAGGCAGACCGTGCCGCCGCCGTGCTGCACGGCCTCGGTGACGGCGGCCTGGATCGTCAGCACGCCCGAGGCGTGCGACTCGGGCGTGACGCAGACCGTGCAGTCGCCGCAGCCGTCCTCGCCGCAGTCGCAGGCGGGGGGCCAGGCGGTCCGGCAGTCCGTCTCGCCGTCGGGAAAGGAGAGGACCGCCAGCCGGGCGTAGTGGTGGTGGACGCCGAGAGGCGGCGCCGCGGCGAGCTTCTCCACGGACGTGTCGGCGGCCCGGGCGGCGAAGACCCAGTGGTCGCCGGTCCGGAAGTCGGCGCCCGTCGACGAGAAGCTGACCACGATGCCGTGCTCCAGCACGACCGTCGTGCCCGCGGACGCGGGCACCCTGACGACGCCCGTGGAAGTCGGCGCGTCGAGGTTGTCCAGGTTCGCGCCTGCGCCGGACTTCACCTGGCCCTTCTGGTCCCAGCGCCGGGCGCGGAGGTGCCGCGCGGCCGCCTGGGTGGCGTTCAGCTGCAGGTCGGCCGGCAGCGCCGGGGTGAAGGTGAGGGTGCCGTCCTCCTCGTGGACCTCGATCCGGCGGATCTCGCCGGGCTGCCGGTTCAGCTCGCGGTGGTCGTCGGTGATCTCCACCCAGTCCTGGTCCCGGAAGCCCAGGACGTGGTCGCGGCCGAAGGAGGCCGGGCGGATGGCGAGCCCGCCCGCGAGCACCTCGACGACCGGGGTGACCACCGAGCCGTTGTCGCGGGACCACTTGAAGGTCGCGGTCCCGGGCTTGCCGCCGTCGTGCACCTCGACCCGGTAGGCCTGGTTCTCCAGGCCGCGATAGCCCCCGGTCGGGGGCAGCTCGCAGGGGTCGTCCTCGTCGGAGACGGCGATCGTGTCGACGGTCAGACGGGCGCCGGAGGG
Source organism: uncultured Chloroflexia bacterium (assembly GCA_963831745.1). Lineage (GTDB taxonomy): Bacteria > Chloroflexota > Limnocylindria > Limnocylindrales > CSP1-4 > CTSoil-043. The sequence continues at coordinate 728,662 of CAWHRD010000006.1, forward strand.
CGCGATGATGGACGCCCAGCCGGGGATCCCCGCGTCCGGGGTGCCGCAGGTGACCGCGGCGCCGTCGAGCGGGTGCAGGCGAACCTGCCAGGCGACCTGCGTGCGGGCGGTGGTGTCCACGCCGACGGCCTGCTCCACGAGGTCGGGCGCCTCGATGTGGGTGACCTCGCGGTGCCACACGTCGAGGTAGGCGAGGAACGTGCCGGTCGTGGGCAGCGGCGCCGGCGTGGGCCAGTAGAGCTGGTTCGCCCAGGGCGTGTCCTTCGAGCCCTGGGATTCGGCGAGCATCGGCTCGAGGGCGGCCGGGTCGAGGCCGTGGTTCTCGGCCAGGATCCCGTCGACGTACATCCGGCCGCGGCCGATGGCCAGGGCGCCGCCCGAGAGGGTCACCTTGAAGGCGTCCGGCGTCGTGCGCGGCACGACCGCGACGCCGGCGATGCCGGCCGCCGGCCCGTTCGAGTCGAGGTCCGCGACCGCCGCCCGGAGCCGCCGGTCGATGATGTCCACCAGCTCGTTCCAGTCGGCGTCGAGCAGCAGGCGACCCTGCTGCAGCACCACGCCCGCATGGTCGCGCCGGGGGTCGAACCGCTCCCGGCTCACATCCGCACTCATCAGCCCCTCATCCCTTTCACGTGGCCGGTCACGACGCGTAGAAGTAGCCGGCCTCGAGGCCGAACCGGAGGTACTCGTCCAGCCGGAGCAGCAGGTTGCTCTCGCGCTGCGGCGTGAACAGCAGGTGGGTCGCGCCCATCTCGCTCTCGTCGTCGGCGCCGCGACGGATCTCGTCGCGGGCCGCGGTCGTCAGCTGCATGTAGGCCGGGTGGCCGAACCGCAGCGAGGTGAAGCGGGGCACGCTGGCCCGGCGGACCCCGACGGGGTCGGCCGGGTCGGGAACGCAGCGGTAGCGCCTGCCCGTGCGCGAGCCCTCGGGCACGTACGAGTAGCGCAGGCAGCCGACCTGGCGGCGGCGCGCGTGGACGGCGGCCGTGCGCGGGTCGCCGGACGGCAGCGTCGCGACCAGCAGCGAGTTCGACGCATCGAGGACGCTGCAGTGGATGCCGCCGACGACGGTGACCTCGTGGAGGTCCACCTCGCCCGCGGGCGTCGTGCCGTCGCCGACGGCCATGTCGGCCACGGATGCCACGCCGCGCTGCCCGCCGCCGCCCGGTTCGGCGCGCCCGCCCAACGCCACGGCCTCGCGGCGGGAGGCGTCGACGATCGAGTCGCGGGCCTCCACGCGCGAGCCCTCGACGGCCACGATCGGGCCGAGCACGCAGCGCTCGACGACCACGCGCGCGAACGGGTCGAGCACCAGCAGGCTGGCCCGGTCCGGCTGCGTCGGCCCGCCGTCGGCGGTCCGGCCGTGGCCGGGCACGAAGGTGCAGTTGCGCAGGACGATCGTGCGCGGCTCGGTGTCGCCCACCTCGTCGAGGACCAGCGGCCCGCCGGCCACGAGCAGGCCGTCGAGGACGACCGTGGTGCGGGGCGCCATGGCCAGCCGGAGCGCGTCGGCAAGCACGATCGTGGGCCGGCTGTCCTCGGCGGCGACGAACCACACCTCGGTCTCCGGCGATCCCGGCGCGGCGGTGGTGGTGGTGATCGTCAAGCTTCCCGCGTAGCGGTCGCTGTCGCCGATCTCGACGGTGCCGCCGGCCGCGATCGCGTCGAGGTGGGGCTGGAGGCTCTCCCCGCCGCTCGCGATGCGACGCGGACCCGGGGGGACCTGCGGAGCCCGCGTGCTGGCGCCGGCGCCGAGTGGCACGGCCTGGCCGTAGCAGGAGCTCGCGAGGAGCCGCTCCCCGGCCGCCACGGGGCTGCCGAGGAACACGCGTCCGAGGACGGGGTCGATGGCGACCTTCCCTGCGGGCGGCTCGTGGGCCCACGCTCCACCGCCGCCGGGCACGTCGGAGAGGTCGCAGATCCGAACGTCGTCGGGCCGGACGGCGACGGGGTCGGCCGCCCCCTGCTGGCGCTCGAGGACGAGGCTGCGCCCGCGCCCGTAGTAGACACCCAGGTGGTCGGCCAGCCAGCGCCGGCCCAGCGGGAGCGGGACGTCGAGCGGCTCCGCGAGGTGGGTGATCTCGTCCTCCTCGCGCGGCAGCCCGACGAGGGGCGCGTCGGCGCCGAGCGGGTCGATGCGGAACCGCTGCCCGTCGGCGTGCTCGACGAGCGGGGCGCGCGTGACCGGCACGGCCTCCGTGCGCCACAGGAACAGCCCGACGTTCGGGATGTTGTGGCGCCCCGCGGCGTGGGGCGCAGCCGCCCCGATCCGGCGCACGTCGGCCGTGTGCGCGAGGTCGTCGAACCCGCCGTTCTGCAGGGTCACCCACGCCAGCGCCTCGTGGCCGGCGAGGTCGACGCTCGCCGCCGCGTGGAGGCGCGGGTGGTTCATGTACTGCGTCGTGGCGAGCCGCTCGAAGAACTCCACGGCGCGGGCGGGCCAGCCGGTGACGTCGCGGGCGAGCTGCTCGAGGACCGACGCCGTCCCCTTCCGGCGACGGTAGGCGATCGTGTTGGCGACCTCGGCGCGCGGCGAGGCGACCTCCGGGACGACGCCGTGGAGCACCCGATAGCCGACGACGTCGCCGATGTACGGGGCGGCCCAGCGGGCGCAGGTCTCGATGAACTGGTCGTCGTAGAGCTGCGCGACCTCCTCCGACAGCACGTCCACCTGGTCGGCCAGCACGCCGATCAGCTCGCGCAGGACGTTGCCGCTCTCCGCGTCGCGGAGCCGGTAGACGGCCGGCAGCAGCTCGAGCATCCGCTGGGCGGTCGGGCTCGTGACGGGCGGCGTCATGGCAGCTCCTCCAGCCAGTCGAGGGGAAGGTCGGGGAGGGCCAGCAGCTCGGCCGCCAGGGGCTCGCCGCCGGACACCCGGGCCGGGTCGGCGACGAGGCGCTCCTGGAGGCTCGCCGCCCCGCGGTAGAGCCGGTCGAGGTCGACCGCCACCACGCCCGGGACCGCCGCCGCGATGGCGACGACGGCGGAGCGGTGGACCGGCTCGCCGATCGATCGCGCCGGGCGACCGTACGTCGCGCGCAGCGCGGCCTCGACAGCGGCCAGCACCGTGGCGGTCTCCCGCGCGGGGTCGACCTTCACCTTGAGGGCCAGCCGGAACGCGGCGGCCCGGCACGCCAGCACCACGACCCGCACGTTGGGGTCGCCCTCGCGGCGCACCTCCTCCGCGAGCCGCTCGACCGTGCGGGGCGGCGGCGGCGCCCCGGCCTCGTCGGCGACCGTCACGACGATCGTGCGCCCGCCGCGCAGGGGCAGGACGGCCGCGCTGGCCCTCCCGATGCCGACGAAGGCGAGCGCGAAGTCCGCGTAGTCCGTGAGCGAGACCGCGCGACCCAGCGTCCGGACCGGCAGCGGGATGGACGCCCGCCCGTGCTCCTCGGACTCGGGGTCGACGCCCCCGGTGGCGCGCAGCGGGTTGGTGACGCCCTTGAGGCCGAGGGGCCGGTCGAGCGCCTGGCTGAGGGTGTCGCGACCCACGTTGCCCGCGGCGCCGACGCCCTTGCGGTACGTCGCCCGCAGGTTGTTCGAGCCCGACGGCGGCCGCGCCCCCCGCGACCCGTCGCCGAACACCACGCTCAGCGTGCCGTCCGGCTCGTCACGGGTGACGAAGACCCGGTCGCGCGGCCCGGCACCGTACGTCGAGGCGACCTCGGCCCAGCGGACGCCGTCGACGCGGACCTCGAGCGTCGAGGCGGCGCCGCGGGGCGTGTCGGCGGGCACGAAGGTCAGCGGGCCCTGGCGGAGGCCGAACGCCGCGAAGGGCATCCGCGCGTCGCCGGAGCCCAGCACCTGCGTGACGGTCTCGCCGTGCGTCGCCCGAGCGACGTTGCCGAAGACGACCGCCGAGGACCGGGCGAACGGGGCCGCCGGCGCCCTGGCGAGCACGAGGCTGGTGCGCCCACCGGGCACGGCCGCCGCGGACGCCAGCGTGACCAGCTCCACCCGCGGCTCGCCGGCCGGCGTGGCGCCTGCCAGGAGGAGAGAGCGGCCGGCGGCCATCTCGCTGGCGTCGCCGTCGACCACCAGGCCGGCCGAGTCCACGGTGCTGTCGTCGGGCGCCTCGACCACGCTCAGCGGCTCGGCCACGGCCATCACCGTCAACGCGCGGGGCGAGCCGAAGCCGTGCGCCTCGCCGGCGAGGGTGAGCCGGGTCACCTTGCCGGAGACTGCGAAGGCCGAGCGCGACAGCTCGGCCCGGCCCACCACCTTGTAGAGCTCGCGGTAGAAGCCGTCGACGTCCTGGCTCAGGACCACCCACGAGCCCGGCACGATGTCGGGATGGGCACCGTCGACGTCGACGACGCTGAACCCGCCGGACGTGCTGACGGCGCTGAAGAAGGGCCACTCCGCGCCGTCGGCCGGGGCGGGGCTGAACTGGCTCCGGTAGCCCGTGCGGAAGTCGGTGTTCATCGCCTTCCAGACCGGCGCGTTGTGCCCGAACACGGGCAGCCGCCGGCGCAGCACGAAGGCGGCGGGCGCGTCGGCCGGCCGGTTGAACGGCTGGAAGGAGCCGAGGCCCGGCTCCCAGCGCACGTGCGTCCGGTTGCCGGGCAGGTCGACCTCGACCTCGGTCAGGAGCCGCACGTCCCAGCGGTCGTTCACGAGGTCGCCGCTGGCAAAGAGGATGGCGTCGCCCCTCGCGAGGTTGAGGCCCGTGCCAGCGAGCCAGGCGTCGACGCGGTTCATCACGGGGAGGTGCGGCTTCGTGCGGGCCACCGGCATGGCGTTCCACTCCGGCCGCGCCTCGATCCCCTCGACGGTCTCGAAGGTCTGCGGCTGCTCGCCGGGCCCCGGCACGCTCTGCACGCGCAGGCGCTCCGGCAGGACGAGCGCCCGGGGCACGGCCGGCGTGACCAGGCCCGGGTCGGGCGGGTCGAGCGGCGGCGGCGCCGGCGGCCGCTCAAGCGAGAAGGCCAGGAAGGTCTCCGCGGCGACGCCGTGGCCGAGCCGGAAGGCAACCAGCTTGCCGAGCTCCTGCAGCGAGGTCCGCTCGGTCGCCGTGCGCAGGAACGCCTCGTTGGCGAGCCGCTCCGAGTAGAAGGTCAGCACGTCGCAGGCCACCGCCCAGGCATCGAGCAGGGCGATGGTCGGGTCGTCGGCGTCGCGGGTGCGCAGCCGGCCCATGGCCGGCCGATCGGAGCGGGAGAGGCCGGCGACCATCGCCGCCAGGAAGTCGCCGTAGGTCCCCGAGCGGTAGGCGACCTCGGAGAGGCCGGGGCGATTCGCCACGACGCGCGGGGTGCCGGCCGGCGTGCCGTCGCAGCAGCCGCAGACGCCGGGACCGTGGCTCTGCCGGCCGGCCGTCATGCGCCACCTCCGAAGGCCAGGTCGAGCACGCCGCGCTCGGGGAAGTTGGGGTCGTCGTCGAGCCGGACGATCTCCAGGCGGCCCATCGGCAGCACCCCGGATTCGATCCCGCTGGTCTGGGGCTGCCGCTGGCGCTGGAAGGTCTTCACCTCCACCGACTGCACGCCGGCAAGCGTGTGGACGGCGGCCAGCACGGCTGACAGGTAGACCGGCTCGCCGAAGGTGAGGTTGTCGGGGTGGAACAGGCCACGCCGGCCGTCCGCCAGGACCGCGTTCGAGAGGACGGCGCGGACCTCCGCCGCCACGTCGGAACGGAAGTAGCCGGGGAGCACGCAGACCCGCAGGCCGACCTCGAGCGGCACGAACACCGGCCCGTCGACCTCGAGGTCGTAGCCGGCCATCCGGTAGCGCTCGAGCCACGCCCGCAGGTCGCGCTCGAACGGCTCGTCCACCGGCGACCCGCCGAACCGGTCGGCCGTGACGAAGACGGTGTGCCACGAGCCGGTCCAGCGGAACGTGGCCGCGGCCCGCTCGACGCTGCCGTTGCGCCCGGCCACCTCCGCGTAGTCGGCCTCCGTGACCGCGCGCTCCTGCACCTGGAAGGCGGCCGGCGCGTCGCGGCGGACCTCGTCTCCCGACTCGGGCTCCGCGCCGCCGGCGGCGGGCAGCGGGTTGCCGACGGCCGTGATCCCGGTGACGTCGGTGACCACGTGGGCCAGGCCCTCGCGACCGAGGTTGCCGGCGACGCCGTTGCCGACGCGATAGGCGGCGCTGAAGGCGGTCCCCGGCGCCGGCCGCTGGCCGTGCTCGTCGTCGCCGAAGCGCAGGAAGACGGTCCCGTCGTGCTCCGTCTCGACGGTCACGACCCGGGCCGTCCGGCCGCTGCCGAGGAGGTCGGGGCGGGGCAGCCATTCCTCGGTGACACCGGCCAGGGTGCCCGCGAGGCGCAGCGCCGGCTGGGCCCGGCGGGGATCGGTCGCCAGGGCGCCCGCGGCGGCCGTTGCCTCTGCCAGGACCTGGAGCATGCCGGCACGCTCACGGAGCAGCCATGCGCGCCCGCCGCCGGCCACCGACCACAACGGCGACGCGCCGCGGACCGGGCTTCCGTCCGGGAGCGGCAGGTCCCGCGAGGCGAAGACCGCCTGGAGCAGGTTGCCCGCGCTCCCCGTGGCCAGCTCGGCGGCGAGGGCGGCCGCCAGGGGCACCTCGACCACCACCTGGGCGGGCCGGGCGAGGGCGTGCGTGAGCGGGCGGCGGCGAAGCGTCGGCCGGTAGCGCGCCGGCAGCGGGTCGGGCGCCTCGTCGCAGGCGCTCACGGGCACCGGCACGAGCCGCGCTGCCGGCACGGTCCCGAGGTCGTCGCCCGACGTGGACTCGCCGTGGTCGGCGAGGACGATGTTGCCCAGCACGACGGCGATCTCCTGCTCGCCCCGGGAGAGACACAGCGGGAACTTCAGCGCGTCGTCAGCATGCCAGCGGATCTCGGTGACGTCGGTCGTGCCGCCCGGGAAGAGCGACCCCGACGGATCGACGCCCCGGGCGACGTCGACCAGGCGGACCGCGACCCGCCGCGACGGGTCGGCGTCCTCGGGATCGCCCGTCGCCGGCGACGCGGTCTCGGCGAGCACCACGACGTCGCCCGCCCGCAGCGCCGGGTGGTCGCCCCGCAGCGTCGCGGACGTGGCGCCCGCCGGCAGGCAGCAGTCCTGCTCGCCCCACGTCCAGAAGCGCAGCTCGTCGAGGTCGCCGTGGAGGACGGCTTCCTCCACGGTCTCGAAGACGGTCGGCCCGGCCGCGAGCGCGGCCCGGTGGTCCACCGAGCCGGGCTTGACGACGGGGGGCACGCCGGACACGCCCGAGAGGAGCGGGGTGCCCGCCGGCAGGACCACGGTCGGCGCTCCGACCCGGAGCTGGACCCAGGCGCGGGCGTTGCAGCCGTCGTGGACCCGGTAGTCCACGAGGCGGGCGTGACGGCGCAGGGAGACGCGGCTGCGCGCCGTGTCGAGGTAGGCCTCGGTCGCCACGGCGTCCTGCCGGTAGGCCTGCTCGTCGGCGACGTACGCCAGCATCTCCACGAGGGCGACCCCGGCGTCCGCCGCGGAGCGCTCGTTCCACTGGGGCGCCAGCAGGGCCATCCGCTCGAGCATCAAGCGCCGGAAGCCCCCGAAATCCCGGGCCAGGTAGTCGATCGGCGGCGCGTGGCGCACGCTCGGCGGGCAGGTGCAGGCGGCGCGACAGTCGAACTCGGCCGGGCACTCCACCTTGAACGAGAGCGGGACCTCGGCCAGCAGCGGGTCGAACCCCGCGGGCGGCGTCCGGCTGCCCTTGGCGGCCACCAGCGCGAGGCGGTAGCGCGAGAAGTCGCCGCGGGCCTCGGTGCGGACGACCAGGACGTGGTCGGGCGCGTCGAGCCCTGCCAGGAGAGCCGCCTGCTCCGCCGCGCCGAGCGAGGCCGGGAGGCTCGTCCCGGCGGCTGCCCACTCGACCCCGACGCTGGCGATGCGCTCGCCGCCGTCGATCGCGACGTTCGCGGGACCGAGCGTCGCCGGGACGGGCAGCAGGAGCCGGACGTAGAGCGTGCGCTGCCGGAGCGCCTTCACCGCCTCGTCGGTGTCGCGGACCTCGACGTACTCGATGCCGTTGAGGAGGCCCGCCAGCTTGACGGCGAGCAGCCGGCGCTGGTTGCCGCACACGTAGACCGTCACGCGGCACCTCCGGCGGGCGCACGGAAGGTGGCCACCTCCCGTCCCTGCGTCCGGCGCACGACGTACGCCACCGTGACCACGAGCGCGGCGTCGACCGCCTCGACGGCGACGGACTCGAGGGTCAGGACGTCGGCGAGCTCGCGCTCGAGCGAGCCCTGGACCAGGAACTGGGCCGCGGCGGCCACCTCCGGGCCGCCCGGCTCGAAGACCATGGCCAGCAGGCCGCTGCCGAAGTCCGGGCGCATCACCCGCTCGCCCGGGGTCGTGAAGAGGACCTGCTCGATGAGGTCGCGCACGTGACCGTCGCGCTCGATGTCGGCGGTCCGGCCGCGCCCGTCGATGGCCCACGGGTAGTCGAGGGTCCGGCCGCCTGCGTCGGGGCTCATGTCGCGATCACCCTGACCTGGACGACGAGGGGCAGCATCGGCGTGCCGGTCGGCGTGGTCACCGACGTGCCGGCCTGGATGGCGACCGGGGTCCCGCCGGCGAGCGCGCGGACGGCACCCACCACCCACTGGCCCGTCACGCACGGCGGGGTCGGGCTTCCGGTCAGCCCGCAGCCGGCGACGACGTACGGGGTCGCGAGCGTGACGACGGGCTGCCCGCCGACGAGCACGCGCGGGAAGGGCGCGGCGGCGGTCGCCTGCCCGGCATGGGCGCACATCACGGTGGCGCCGGCGTGGACGATGGGGCCGGGCATCTCACACCACCGTCAGGGCGCCGGCGTTGACGTCCACCGTCGGGCCGATCATGGAGATGGTGGCGCCCTTGCCGTTGCTGATCACGATGCCGACGTCGCTGACCGAGATCATCGCGCCGGTCGCGGTCTTGATGAGGATGCCCCCCGTCGGGCCGGGGGTGTCGCTGATGCTGATGCCGTTCTGGAGCGTCGTCTGGAAGGTGAGCCCGGAGAGTCCGGGGGGCACGGCCCGCGCCAGCGCCGGGACGTCGGCGGCGGAGTAGTAGCCGCCGACCCAGATCGGGAAGTCCGGGTTGCCCTGCTCGAACTCGACCCACACGCCGGCGCCGACGGGCGGCACGGTGAAGACGCCGTTCTGGATGCCGGTGACCGGGAAGCACGGCATGGCCCACGAGGTGGGCACGGCGCCGGACACGTCGGGCACCAGCACCTGGATCCGGCCGATCTGCATCGGGTCGATGTTGTTCACGCAGATCGCGCGGTACTTCCCGTAGAAGCGCTGCAGCGCGCCCTGGGTCGCGATCTCGGTCATGTGGGCACCCCCGGAAGGGTCGAGAGGAGGGCGTTGCGGGCCAGGCCGAAGGACTGCGTGAACGAGCCCCGCCCGAGCCGGTGGGTCACCGAGGTGACGTAGTAGAGGCCGTTGAAGGCGTCGCCGGCGCCGCGGACGCCGACGAGCTGGCGCGACCGGAGCACGTGGCCGTAGCGGGCGACGTCGAGCTGGCCGGTCGCGAACACCGAGTCGGAGTGCCTGCCCGCGTAGGCGATCCCCTTCATCACCGCGGCGAGCGGGTTCAGCTTGGCCGTGTCGGTGAGGAACGTGACCTTCGGCGGGAGCGGCGGCACCACGCCGAGGGGCGGGTTGAGCGGCGTGACGTCGGGGATCGGGATCGGGATCGGCGCCTTGCTGTAGGGCTCCTGGACGAAGACGACGGGGAGCTCCTTGCGCTCCTTGTCGAACGAGAAGCTGAGCGACGTCACGTTGTCGTGCGGGCCGTCGAGGCCGGCGTTGAGGGCCGGCTGCGGGACGCCCAGACGGATCTCGGGGCCCCAGTAGGCCCGGCTGACGCCCGGGACGGGACCCGGCTCGATGTAGAAGACGTAGCCGACCTCCTCGGCGAGCGCCTTCACGTACGCGTAGTCGGTGCCCTGGTGGCGCGGGATCCGCTCGATCGGGATCGGCACGTCCTCGACGATGCTCGGGATGACCAGCGGGACGCAGCCCAGCGCGGCGTACTTGGCGACGGCGGCCAGGACCCGGATCGCCGGGGGCATCGCCGGGTACGGCAGCCCGTCGAGCGGGATGACGTCCATGACCGCGGTGAGGTCCTTGCCCTTCACCCGGAGCGTGGTGCCCGGGCCGTCGGTCCGGATCTCGTGGTGGGTCATCACGCCGTCCATCAGGACCTCGGTCGTGCCGCCGACGGTGACCGCCACGACCACGCGGAGGATCGGGATGGACGCGCCGCCGGTGAGCAGGAACAGGGTGGTGAGCGGCGACTTCTTGGGCACGTCGAAGACGAGCTCGAAGCCGCTCTGGGTTCCTCCCGACCCGCTCTCCACCGTCACCTCGCGGAGCGCGTCGAGCACCACCCTGGGCGCCGGCAAGGGCACGGCGGGGCCGGTGAACAGCTGGAGCCGGACCGGCGGCGGAGCCAGGCTAGCCACCGTCGCCTCCCGGCACGCCCTCGGGGAGCGTCACCCGCAGCACGCGGCCGACGGGCTCGGTCATGCCGGCGGGGTCGATGATCCCGTTGGCGTCGGCCAGGCGCCACCACAGCTCGGGGTCGGCGAGGTGAAGCGCGGCGAGGAGGTCGCGTCGATCCCGCTCGACGCAGGTGACCTCGTAGAGCAGCGCGAAGCGGTCGGGCCGGGGCACCAGGCGCCGGCGCAGGAAGGCGATCGGCCGCGGTTCCTCCCCGGGCTCGGGCGGGCGCGCGTAGGCCGCGACGCCCACGTTCGCGTAGCGGCTCGTCGGCGGGAATGCCACGGACGGCACGAGACCGGCGCCGAGCAGGGCCTGGAGGGGATCCTGCGGCATCTCAGATCGCCTCCAGCCCGAGGGCCGACAGGGCCACGCTGCCGGCCGTGGCAGCCATCGCCTCGCGCGACCGCAGGTGGCCCATGAACAGGCTTCCGCCCCGGTGGTCGAAGCCCAGGTCGTCCACCGACAGGACCCGCATCCCCAGCGACACCCGGGCCCGGATCGGGTTGAGGTGGGCGTCGAACGCCTCCTCGGTGATCGACAGGTCGGTGACCCGCACCGGGACGACGCGGTTGTGGCCCCAGACGAACAGCGTGAGCGGCGCCTGCATGGGCAGCACCTCGAGCACCCCGGAGCGGGCCAGCGCGTCGTTGGCCTGCAGGGCCGCCGACGTCGGCTGCACCAGCAGCTCCAGCGCCGCGACCTGGGGGTGGATCCCGAGGGCGACCGTGGTGGGGTTCTGGTCCGGCTGCTCGAGCCGGTCGGTGGCGTCGATCTCGACCTCCACCTTGAGCGTCTCCACGGCGGCGCCCTTGAGCCGCAGGGCCTGGCTCCGGTCGGATCCGTCCGGCCCGCTCGCCTGCACCTGCAGCGACCGCGTCACGGTGTCCGGGTTGTACTGCAGGGCGATGACCCGGAGCGTGCGGCCGTTCGCCGGGTCGAGCGTGACGATGCCGCCCTTGACCAGCCTCGGGGAGGTCATGGCACCACCTGGGCCGGCGGCACCTTGACCGTGAGGACCAGGCTCTGCCAGTCCTTCTCGTTGCTGAACGTGTCGCGCTTGCCGGCGACGTCCCGGACCGGGTCGGTGCTCTGGGGCTCCTTCGTCGAGTACTGGTGGCCGATGATCCAGCCGTTGCCGGCCTCGTAGAGCTTCTCCATGATGTCGACCTTCCTGTCGCGGGTCAGGGTGCCGCCCTGGCGCTCGGCGTCGGTGAGCAGCGTCTGGACCTCGGCGCTGCCGGCCATGACCGCGTCGTACGTGCGCACGGCCAGGTCGTCGAACGACTTCCGCTGCCGGCCCGCCAGCTGCTTCGGCGACCGGATGCCGGGGAAGCGGAAGACGCGCGGGACCCAGCGCTGCCGGTAGCCGGTCACGGACTGGCCCTGCTCCCCGCCCAGCGCCTTCCCGAATCCGGCCAGGAAGTCCGTCCCCTGGGTCTGGGGCTCGCCGGTCTTCCCCGGGTCGCCCAGCGGTGCCCCGAGGCGGCAGGCGTGCAGCTCGATCACGCTCGAGCCGTCGAACCGGGACTGGGTCGCCAGGGTCCGGCTGCTGCCCGCCCGGGCGGCGGCCGCGGCCTCGAAGTCGCCGACGCGGTGCCAGCTCTTCCCGAGCTTCATCTGGTGCGCGGGCTCGATGGTGCCGTGGCAGAAGATGTCGATGCGCCCGATCAGCCGGTTCGGCTCGGCCTTCTCGACCTGGTCCAGGAGCTCCTCGACGGTCGCGACGTCCCGGATCAGCGAGACGACCTCGCCGTGGATCCCCTTGCCGTAGTACAGCCGCGCGTACGCCGTGGCGTTGGTGATGAACCAGTCCTTATTGTCCTTGGGAGCGGCGATGATCACCAGGTTGGCGCGCGCCATGCCGGTCGCGGCGGCCCGCGCCCCGGCCGCGGCGGCGACGTACGCGTGGCGCAGCTTGCGGACGCGATCGTCGTCGGTGGGAAGGTGCGCCTCGACGAGCGCCTGGGCGCCCTCGTAGGTCTGCCGGAGCTTCTCCAGCGCCGCGACGAGCCGGTCCTCGGTGAAGGCGCCTGGCGCACCCGGCGCGCCGGCCGTGGCGACGGGCGCCGCGGTGCCGGATCGCCCCGGGGCCGGTGTCCGGTCGGCCGCGGCGGGCGACGGCACGCGACCCGCGGGCGCCGGACCTGCGGCGGCGCCTCCTGCGCTTCCCGCGCCGTCGGCGCCGCCCGCGCCGCCGGCGCTCGCCCGCTGGAGCCCAGCCGGCGCCGCCCCGGGGGTGCGGACCCGACTCGTCTCCGCCACCGCGCGGTAGTAGTCCGCCGCGGACGCGAGGTAGCGGATCGCCTCGTCGACGAACATCTCGTAGTCGGCCCGGGCCGGCGTCGCCGTCCCGCCTCCCGCCTTCTGGCGGTGGATCGTCCCGGGCCCGACGTGGCGCTGCTGGACGACGTGGGCCAGCTCGTGGGCGAGCAGGTGGCGGCCCCCCGCCGTCGATGGGTCGTAGCCGCCCGGGCCGAAGACGATGTCGTCACCGACCGTGAACGCGCTCGCGTCCAGGTCGGCTGCGGCGCCCACGGCCCGCGCATCGTCGTGGATGCGGACCGCGCCGAAGTCGTAGCCGAAGCGGGCCTCCATCGAGCGGCGGGTGGCGCCGTCGAGCGGGCGTCCCCCGCTCCCCACGGCCTCGTCCACCCCGCCCGTGTCGAGGGTCGCCTGCGCGCCGTCGGCGACGGTCGACTCGCTCGCCGGCCGGCGCTGGACCGGCGCGTCCTCCTGCTCCTTCTGCGCCGGCTCGGCCGCCGCGTCCTGCTTCGGCAGGTCCACGGTCCTCGGCTTCTCCCCGGGGCCGAGCGGGAGCAGCGTGCTGGTCCCGAACCGCCGCGACTGCAGGGCGAGCATCCGCGCGATCGCCGCCTGCTCGTCGGCCTTCTCGCGGTCCTTCTGGGCCTGCGGCTTGAACTGCTCCTGCTGGGCGCGCAACCGGGCGACGTCCGCGGCGATCTGCTCTTTCTCGGTCGGGCCGGCCTTGCCCTTGGCAACCTGCTCCTTGTAGGTGAGCGACAGGCCGACGAAGGTCGGCGCGTTGACCGGCCCCTCGACGGTGACCTTCGCCGACAGCCCCGGGGTCACCCGGTCGAGCGGGATCGCCGGGGCCTGGAACGGCAGGGGCTGCCCGGCGGCGGCCAGCCCGCCCACGCCCGCCGCGATGACACCGCCCGCGACGACCTTGCCGGGCGTGGTGTCGAGGAACTGGGTCGCCTTCCTGACGAGCGGATCCTCCTTGACCTTCTCCACGAGCGCCTTGCCGGCCTTCGTCTCGAGCGCCGCCTCGGCGGTCTTTGCCGCCGCCTGCTTGAGCTTCTCGTCGTCGCTCGGCGGCTTGCCCTTCTCCTCGCGGTGCACGCCGGCCTCGACGGGCACCGACCCGAAGGACCAGCCACCGACGCTCTCGCCCCGGGCGACCACGTCGGCTGCGTGATCCGCCTGGCGCTCGGCCGGGTCGTGCGGCCGGGAGACGGCGCGCGGGCGGCGAGCCTGCGGCCGGTCGCTGCTGCGCGTCGCGCGGCTCATCGCGGCCCACCCGGACGAGCCGGCTCGATGGCCGGGCGAGTGGGTTGCAGGGCCGGGCGAGTGGGTTCGGCGGCCGCGCGTGTTGGCTCGGCGGCCGCGCCCTTTCGCTCGATGGCCGCCCAGACGCGCCGGGCGACCACGTCGGCCAGGGCGCCCGGGCCGTCCACCGCGGATGCCGTACGGCCCGGCGACCCGTCGGGCGCGGACCACCCGGGCAGTCCGTCCGGCGCGGACGATCCCAGCCGGTCCGGCGCGCCGTGCGCGGCCAGCGCGCCCATCTCGGCCACCGCGGCCAGCTCGGCCAGGCGCTCCTCGATGAGCGACGCGAGGCCATCCGCGTAGCCGCGCGGAACGCCTCGCAGGACGACCTCCCCGAGCTCGATCTCGTAGCGCGTCATCGGGCGGCCCCGCGCGTGAGGGCGGCGAGCTCGCCGTCGGTGAGCCGCCGCTCGGCCTTCGCGTACTCCACCCTCGCGGCGTGCAGCACGTGCTCGGGGCGGACCGGCGTGCCGGCCTCGGCGGCGGCGAACGCGGCAGAGAGGGCGATCGAGCGGATCGACCCGCCGCTGACCTGCAGCCGCGCCAGCCCGTCGGGGTCGTGCCCCTCGAGAGGGGTCTCGGGCGGGAAGACGCGGCGCCACACCTCGGACCGCGCGGCCTCGTCGGGGAACGGGAACTGGACCACGAACCGCAGCCGCCGCATGAAGGCCCGGTCCACGTTCGAGCGCAGGTTCGTGGTCAGGATCGCCAGGCCCCGGTAGGACTCCATGCGCTGGAGCAGGTAGGCGACCTCGAGGTTGGCGTAGCGGTCGTGGCTGTCCTTGACGTCGCTGCGCTTGCCGAACAGCGCGTCGGCCTCGTCGAACAGGAGCACCGCGCCGCCCGCCTCGGCGGCGTCGAAGACCGAGCGCAGGTTCTTCTCGGTCTCGCCGATGTACTTGCTCACGACGGCGGAGAGGTCGATCCGGTAGAGGTCGAGCCCGAGGTCGCCGGCGAGCACCTCGGCCGCCATCGTCTTGCCGGTGCCGCTCTCGCCGGCGAACAGCGCCGTGACCCCCAGGCCGCGCCCCGACTGCCGGGCGAAGCCCCAGCGCCTCGTGCACCGTCGCCCGGTGGCGGACGTGCTGGGTCAGGGCGCGAAGCAGGAGCAGCTGGCCCTCGGGGAGGACGAGGTCGGCCCACGTGGCGCGCGGCTCGATGCGCTCGGCGAGCGGACCGAGCCCCACGCGGGCGCGGTCGCGGGCGAGCCGCCGGAGGTCGTCGGCGCCCGCGCCGGGATGCGCCCGCCATTCGGCGGCGATGGCGGCGATGCTGCGGGTCGAGAGGCGGTAGTGGTGCGCCAGGTCGCGGCCGGCGGCGGCCACGGCGTCGGGCACGCGGTCGCCGAGCGCGGAGGTCCAGCGGGCCGCCTGCTCCGCGGGGGTCGGGTGGTGAACGGTTCGGGCCAGGAGGGTTCGGCCGGGCATCTCCGCGCCGGCCGCCGCCGGGCCGGTCGCCACCACGACCCTCGACTCCAGGAGCCCGACCAGGGCCTCGCTGCCGGTGACCGGGAGCCGGTCGCCCAGCAGCGCCTCGCGGTCGACCAGCGTGGCGGCCCAGGCGAGGTCGAGGCCGTCGAGGGCGGCGTCGCGGATCGTGAGCGCCGCCAGCCCGAGGCCGCCGGCGATCCGCGCGGCGACACCGGCGACGGCGTCCGCGTCGGTCCCGTCGAGCCGGACCAGCAGGCGTCCGTCCAGGGCGAGGACGGCCGCGACCAGCTCGTCCGCGAGCGCGGCCTGGCTCGGCGCCAGGGGGGCCGGCGCCGGGCCCGCGTCGGCGAGCCCGCCCAGCCGGGACGAGCCGGTGAGGCCCGCGAGCGTGTGGAGCACGTGCTCGTCGACGATCAGCGGTCGCGTCGCCAGCGTCGAGCCGGCCCCGAGCTCGACCAGCCTCCAGCGGCGCAGCGGGCGGTCCGGCGAGAGCGCGTCCCAGTGCGGGTCGGGCAGCAGCGCCATCGCCAGGGCGAAGGTCGGGTGCGGGTCGCCTCCCTGCCTGCCCGCGACGAGCTCCGCGGCGGCGCCCTCGAGCTGCACGGCGGCGGCCAGCATGAGCACGTCGCGCTCGAACCCGGACAGGCCTAGCCGAAGGGCGACCGCCGCGAGGGGCCCGGACGGTAACCCGGCCGAGCGTGGGGCGTCCGGCGCCCGGCCGGTGGTCGGGTGATCGAGGATCGCGCGCATCCGGTCGAGCTCGGCGAGCAGGCCGGGCCTCGCCCGTCCTGCGGACGTCTCCGGGACCAGGGCCGGGCCCACCGGGAGTGCGCTCGGCGGCGGTCGGCGGGGTGGTCGTCATGCCGGCACCGTCACCGTTTGGGCCGCGTCGAAGGACGGCGGCGTCGTGGAGCGGTCGACGAGCAGGCTCTCGGCGCCGTCGACCGTGAGCCGGACCCACTGGTTCCCGTCGGGGATGACGCCGAAGCGGAAGGTGAGCGTGCCGGTCGCGACGGGTGCGCGTCGGCGACCGCGACGTCGCCGCCGAGGGTCAGGGTGGCGCGCTGGCTCGGCCGGACCTGCGGGCGGACGCCCAGCGTGACCGTTACTGCCCCGGTGACCGCGTTGCGGACGATCGTGGGCGGCGGCGCGAGGATCGGCTCCGGGGCGAGCAGCATCGCGGCCGCGTTCGTCGTGCGCGTGACCGCCTCGCCGGGCCGCACCAGGCTGACCGTCACGACCCAGATCCCCGCCGGCCACTGCTGGCTCGCCAGGCCCCCGGACGGCAGCGTCACGTCGAGGCCCGCGGGATCGGGGTTGGCGGCCACGCTCAGAATGCGCGGAGCCTCCAGGAGGGGATGCGCGAAGCCGACCTCCAGCGAGGCCCCGTCGAGGTGCACGCCCTCGAGGCGCACGGTGTCGCCGAGGCGCGCCGCGGGCCGCTCGCCCGCCGGCACGACGGCCAGCAGCGTGGGGAACGGTGGCATGAGGTCGGGACGCACGAACACGCCCGCCTCCTCGCCGGTCACCGGGTCGACCGCGCCGCGCGACAGCACCGGCAGGGCGGATCGCGTCGCCTTCGCGGCCTGGATGAGCACGACGGACACCAGGTAGCCGGCGGTGGGCCGGTAGTGCGCCTGGATCGCCGACCAGAGGCGCGACATCTCCTCGGTGTCCATCGGCTCCAGCGTCACGGTGACGGCCTCGACCTGGTCGGCGAGGTCCGAGGCGGACAGCGCCTGGAACGCGGGCGGCAGGATCGAGGGTCCCAGCGGGCTCGGGCTGAGCGCCCGGCGGATGGCCGCCCGGTCGAGGACCGGCCGCTCGTTGAGGATCGACATCGCGTAGCCGAGCAGGATCTCGGCGTGGAAGTCGCTGCTGCCGTACGCCGTCAGCAGGAAGTGCAGGTCGAGCGCCAGCGGCGGGTTCGTCAGTCGGCCGCCCGTGGCGTCGTACGCGGGCAGCGCCGCGTTCCTCCAGCCCGGGTTGGGGCTGACCCGGTAGAGGAACAGGTTGAGGCTCGGCCCCGCGTCCGGGTCGTCGAGCTTGATCGTGTCGGGCGCCACCGCGCTGACCTTCACCGAGCCCACGGCGGCGGCGACGTTGACCAGCCCGTCGTCGAGCAGGTTGCGCAGCACGGCGCTGACGGCGCCGATGGCCAGCGGGCTGCTCATGGCGCCACGCCCATCACCCGGCCGCCCGGCGCCCGCGCAGGTAGTCAGCGAGCGGGAGTGTCGTCGGCGCGGCGGTGGGAGCCGGCGCAGGGCGCGGAGCAGGCTGCGCCACCGCGGCGCGGACGTCGATCCGGCCGATGGTCACGTGGACCACGTCGGGACCCCGCCCCGGCTCGGTCAGGTGATCCCCGGCAGCGTCCGGGGCGGCGGCCGGCCGCGGAGGCGGCGCCGGGGCGGCGGGCAGCGCGACGACGACGACGCGGTCGCGGGCGGGCTCGCCGGGGCTCTGGGAGGCACTCGCCGAGGCCCGGACATCGTGCGGCGGCGCGGGCGGGGTCGCCGGCGTGCCGGCGACGGGGGCAAGACTGGCCCGCTCGGCCGCTCCCTCCGAGGGACGCCCGAGCGGCGGGATCGCGGCGGGCGCGGCGTGGCGGCCCGCCACCCGCTCGGTCTCGCCGGCCCTCCGCGGGCGCGACGGCGCGGGCACCGGGGCCTCCGCGGGATCGGTGGCCAGGGGCCCGACGCCGGAGGCGGGCACCCCGGCGGACGCGGCTGCCGCCGCGCCGGGAGCGCCCTCCGCGTCCGTTCCGGGCAGCGACGGCGCCTCGAAGCGGGAGGGAAGGCGCGGGGCGGCGGCCGTCCCGGAGCCCGCGGCGCGGGCCGCCATCCGGGCGAGGAAGCCAGTCACGCCGCGCCCTCCAGCACGATGCGGAGGTAGGCGGCCCGGCGGGCCTCCGAGAGCGCCAGCACCTCGGGCTCGGTCCAGCCGTAGGCCCGGGCCAGCACGTCGACCTCGTGGAGCAGCCGCCGCGCCCGGGCGTCGAGCTCGGCCCAGACGAAGGCGCCGACGTCCAGGTCGGCCTCGAACCCCGCCCCGCAGTCGGGGCAGGCCAGCGCCACGAGCAGCTCGGCGAGCGGGTCGGCGGCGACCATGGCGGCCTCGGCCGCCTGGAGGACCTCGGGCGGGAGCGTTGCCGGGTCCACCGCGCGGCGATCCTCGCCGGTCGCGGCAAGGCATCGGCGGCGGAGCTCGGCGACGGGGTCGGGGCTGGTGGCGGCCGCGGCGAGGTCCCCGGGCGCCACTGGCCGCCACTCCACGAGGTACCGCCCGACGGCGAGCGTCGCGCCGTGGAACTCCCCGGCCGTCGCACCGCCGGACTCCCCGATCGTGGCGCCGTGGAACTCCCCGATCGCCGCGCCGCCGGACTCCCCGGCCGTCGCGCCGTCGGTCACCGCAACCGTTGCTCGCAGCGCGCGGGCGTCGAGGGCGAACTCCACCCGTGAGGCGCAGCTCGGGCAGGCGGCCGTCGCGACCAGGTCCGGCCCGAGGACCGTCTCGCGCAGGTCGAGCACGGCGGCGCTGGTGCGACCGAGCGGCCGCCCGCGCAGCTCCTCCGGGTCCATGCCGGCAGCCTCGGCGAGGGCCAGGTCGCGCTCGACCGGGCCCAGGCCGCCCGCCCGCTCCCACAGCCCGAGCAGCCGCTCGGCGGGCAGCGCCGGGGCGCCCGCCATCGCCGGCCCCCTCCCGTCCATGTCGTCGTCCCGCTACGGCTCGACGAACGACGGCTCGGCGGGCTCGCTCACCTCGTAGTCGCGCTCCCAGCCCTCGTTCTCCAGCTTGATGTGCTGGATCGCGACCGCGTTGGCGTTGGCGTCGAGGTCGGGCAGCGCCTGGTACTCCGAGACCCAGCACCGGAAGACCTTGTAGGCGAGCACCAGCTGGCCGGCCTCGTTGTAGACGCTCGATCGATGATGTCCTTGCGGAAGTCCTTGCAGCGACACCTCGGCGCCCGAGGCCCGAGCCGAAGTTCCAGACCTTGTTGGCCCACTGCTCGAACTCGATGTCGTGGGTGACGCCGCGCTCGAGGGTGATCGGCCTCGTACTCGGTGCGGCCGGGCGACTTGCGGCTAGGTCGACGGGTCGCCGCCCTCGCGGTGCTCGACCACCTCGGTGCGTGCGCTTGAGGGCGCCGACCTTGCTGACGCCGGCGACGTACCGGCCGTCCCACTTGACCCGGAACTTGAAGTTCTTGTACGGGTCGAAGCGCTGGGCGTTGACGCTGAACTGGGCCATCTCGCTCCTCTCGCTCAGGCTCTGCGATCTGGCCGGCCATCTGCTGCAGCTGGATGACGACGAACTCGGCCGGCTTCAGCGGGGCGAAGCCGACGAGGATGTTGACGATCCCGAGGTCGATGTCGTTCTGCGTCGTCGTCTCGTTGTCGCACTTGACGAAGTAGGCCTCGCGCGGGCGTCGTTGCCCTGGAACGCGCCCTGCCGGAACAGGTTGTGCATGAAGGCGCCGACGTTGAGCCGGATCTGGGCCCACAGCGGCTCGTCGTTGGGCTCGAAGACGACCCACTGCGTGCCGCGGTAGAGGCTCTCCTCGATGAAGAGGGCGGTCCGGCGCACCGGGACGTACTTCCACTCCGACGGCGAGCCGGTCGGCGCCCTGCAGCGTCCGCGCGCCCCACACCACCCGGCCGGCGCCCGGGACACGCGCGCAGGCAGTTGACGCCGAGCGGGTTGAGCTGCCCGTTCTCGGCGTCGGTCAGCGGCGACCGCCAGCTCGGGGACGCCGACCAGCGTCGCGTCCAGGCCGGCCGGCGCCTTCCAGACGCCGCGCTGGGCGTCGGTGCGCGCCATGACGCCCGCCACGGCGCCCGCAGGCGGCGAAGTCCTCGATCTGGTTGTCCTGCAGCGGGTTCGGCTGACGCAGCCGCGGGAAGTAGAGCGCGGCGTTCCGGCTGACCGTGCCGAGGACGGTGTCGAAGCCCGTCGTAGGCCGTGGTGACGTCGCTCGCCTCGTCCCACGTCGGGAGGCCGTCGACGAGGTAGCATGGCGCGCCGCTTCTCGCAGTAGGCGGCCGCCTTCGTGCGCCACCGTGGTGTCGATGCTGCCGTCGCTCTTGTACGGAGGGATGCACCAGCAGGTTGAAGAGGTCGGCCTTCTCGAGGGCGTAGAGCCCGTTCTTGGCGGCCGCGAAGCCGACGCCGTCGAACTCGGCGCTCGTGATCGCGACCCCGTCGGAGGCAAGGCCGTTGCCGGTCACCTTGACGTTGGTGGCGGCCGCGTTGTCGTCCCAGACGGTCTTGCCGGGGTCCACTGTGCCCCCGGTGGCGCCCGGCCGGCTGCCGCCCATCGCGGACGTCGCCCGCGCCAGCCGGGACTCGTTCTCGAGCACCTTCGAGACGAGCCTCGGATGGTCGGCCGGGGCGACCACGACGTTGCGGTGCTCCTCGACCAGGCCGGTGGTGCCGTCGCGGACGAACAGGTTGAACAGCGAGGTCGAGGTCTCGCCGAGCGAGGCGTCGAACGGCCGGGTGTTGAAGTCCACGATGGCCCGCAGCGCGTTGCCCCAGGCCCCTTCCTCGACGGCCTGCAGGACGAGCGAGCCGACCGGGAGCGACGCCTTCGAGGGCTTGGCGGCGTTGTTGACCACCTCCTCCTTGTAGAGCCGCACGATGACGGCCGTCGAGCCGCCGTTCAGGTAGAAGTCGCGCACAGCGAAGCCGAGGGAGCTGTCCTTCCAGAGCCCGCCGAAGGCCCGCTCGAAGTCGGCGAAGCTGGTGATCGTGACCGGCGTGCCGGTCAGCCCTCGCGCGGCCCGTCCGACGAAAGCCGTGATCGACGTGGCGACGCCCGTGATGGTGCGAACGCCGCTCGGGATCTCCTCGATGTAGACCCCCGGGTAGGTCAGCTGGACGGCCATGACGTGCCTCCGTGGCGGTCTCTTGGTCGGGCGTGATCGATCTCGGTCGCGGCGGGCGCAGACGGCCACGCGGCTGGCTGCCCCGGGCTCGCCACGGGCCGCGGCGGCCCGGCCGGGTCTCGGGGCATCCTGCACGACGGCGTCGCGCCGGCCCGTCGACCCGGCGTCACGGCGGAGTCACGGCGGCGTCGCCACCTCTGCGGCGGCGGCGGCGCGACCTATCCGGCGCGGCGTCGCCACCTATCGGACGGCGGCGGGGGTCCTCACGCGGCGCCGGTACGGGGCCACCAGCTCCTCGAGCTGGCGCGAAGGAGGCAGGCCCAGCTCCCGGGCCAGCAGCCCGCGGAACGAGGCGTACTGCCGGAGCGCCTCGACCACGTTGCCCTCGGCCAGGTGGGCGGCGATCAGCGCCCGCTGCGCGCTCTCCCGGAGCGACTCGTCCGCGACGGCGGCCAGGCCGGCCTCGATCGCACGGGCGTGGTCACCGGCCTCCGACAGCCGCCGGCAGCACGCCTCGAGCGCATGCAGGCGAAGATGCCTGAACCGCTCCCGCTCGGCGACCGTCCAGTCGTCGTACCAGTCGGCCAGCAGCTCCCGGGCGGCCAGCAAACGCTCCAGCACGTCGGGCTCGATCTCCGGGGCCTGGTCCACGCCGCGGGCCCAGGCGGTCAGCTCGCGGACGTCCACGACGACGTCGCGCCCCAGCTCGAGCCGGTCGCCGACGGTCGACACCACGTCGACGCCGGCAACGCGGAGCCGCCACAGTGCCGAGCGCAGGTTGGCGAGCGCCCGCTCCTCGCTGTGGTCCAGCCACAGGATCCCCGCGACGTAGCCCCGGAACATCGATCGGGCGCTCAACGCAAGGAACGCGACGAGCCGCTCGCTGTTGCGCGGCAGCTCGACGGCACGGCCCTGCACGCGCAGCTCGAAGCCGCGGGTGAGGGTCAGCTGGGCGACCGGCGCGGGCGAATCGTCGACGAGCGTCGGCAGGGCCCGCGGTGGGCGACGGTCGATCCCGGAGGTCGGCGCCACCGGGCGGCCCCGTTGATCCAGCGTGACGGCCGCCAGGGCCCTGGTCGGAGCCGCGAGGCCCCTGGTCGCGTGTGCACTGACCATGCGGTCACCCCCCACCCGCACTCGCGGCCACCAGGGACGGTGGTGGCCGGCGCGGTCGGTCAGGATACACACGGCCTCCTGCCGCTCGTCAAGACGTCAACGCGCGAGATGAGGGCGCCGCCGCACCACGCATCGCGACGGCGCGGCTGGTCAGGGAGCCCGTACCGCGCTGAGACGCCGGGCGGCGCGGCCCGTCCGGGAGCCCGTACCGCGCTGGGTGGTACGCCTGCCGATGGACGTGCTCCCGGATGCGGCCAACCCGCAGGTTCGCCGCAAGTCGACGCTCGAGGGCGTCCGCGCTACCGCGCCGCGCGGTCGACCGGCGCCCCCCGCCCGTCGAGCCGGCGATGGGACCGGCGGCTGAGCAGCCCCATGTCAACCCACCCGCCCGGGGACGATCTCCTGAAGGGCGCGATGGTAGGCCGGGTCGTTTGGCGCGCTGCCCTGCCAGCAGCGCCAGGTCACCAACACCCCGGCCCGCGCGAGGATCCGGCCCGTGCGAGGGTGCGTCCTGTGGCGCTCCCTCGCCGTCCGGTTCACCTCGGCTGCCCACGGGCTGACGAGCCGGCTGTCCTCCGCGACGTCGGCCAGGGCATCCCTACGCTTCTTGTCGCGGGCGACCCGGAACGTGCCGGCGAGGTGCTGCCCGGACTGCCGGGTGTACGGATGGTCCTGCCGGTCGAACCCGCCCGACGCCTCACTTGACGATGACGGTCCCCTTCATCGAGGAGTGGATCGCGCAGTGATAGGTGAAGGTGCCGGGCGAGGCGAAGGTCTGGCTGAACGTCGCGCCGTTGGCGAGGGTGTCGCTCTTGAACGAGCCGTCGTCCGCGGTCACCGTGTGGCTGGCGCTGTCGTTGTTCGTCCAGGTGACGGTCGCCCCGGCGGAGACCGTGATCATGGCCGGGGAGAAGGCGAAGCTCGCGATCGAGACGGTGTCGCCGGCGGCCGCCGAGGGCGCCGCGGATGCCGCGGCCGACGCAGACGGGGCGATCGAGGCCGGCGATGCGGGGGTCGGCGTCGAGCCTCCCCCGCAGGCGGCCAGCGCCAGGGCGAGCGGGACGAGCAGGGCTGCGAATCGGGCGTGGCGCATGGTGGGTCCCCCACTGGTCGATCGGCCGGCGAGCGGCGATCACCGCCCGGCAGCCCTCCTGCTCCCGCTACGTCGGCGGCGGTCGAACGGTTTCGGTCGAGCTGCGGACGCCGACGCTGCCGGCGCAGACGGCGGCGCCGCACGTCGGCGCCATGGCGCGTCGGCGGCACGGCGCAGCCTCCCCACCCGCCGGGTGGACGCCCCGCTAGAATCCGCCGATTGCTGCGCCGGAGCGCGACGGCCGGACGGCATGGACGCCGGCGTTCGCGCCGCATGTGCGGCAGCGGAGGGGTTATCAGCGTGGGACGGCTCATCTACTCGATCTCGGTCTCGCTCGACGGCTTCGTCGAGACCGCGGGCCGGTCCCTCGACTGGGTGCGAATCGACGAGGAGCTGCACTCGGTCTTCAACGCCGAGGCGCGCGCGATGAGCGCCTTCCTCTACGGGCGTCGGATGTACGAGCTGATGGCCGGCTACTGGCCCACCGCGTGGGCCGACCCCTCGGCGACGCCGGCGATGCTCGAGTTCGCCGGCATCTGGCGGGACAAGCCGAAGGTCGTCTTCTCCGGGACGCTCGCGTCCGTCGCCTGGGACGCCCGCCTGGTGCCCGGCGACGCCGTGGCGGAGGTCGCCCGGCTCAAGGCGCAGCCCGGGTTCGACATGGACGTCGGCGGCCCCACGATCGCCGGGGAGCTCGTGCGAGCGGGGTTGGTCGACGAGTACCGGCTGTACGTGGACCCGGTGATCCTGGGGTCCGGAACGCCGTTCTACCCCACGCTCGAGGATCACATCGCGCTGGAGCTCCTCGAGACGCGAACCTTCGGCTCCGGCGTGGTCTACCTGCGCTACGAGGCGGTCCGCGGGCCCGGCTGACCGGGCGGCCCCGATCCCGCCCCCGTCGCGCCGACGACGGAGTACTGGATCACCGCCTGTCCAGCCGGCCGTAGCCGGCCGCCTCGAACCTGGCATCAGGGCCGCGGGGGCGGGGGGCTCCCGCGGCCGTTTCGTGCCCAGCGACCGCGGGACGGATCTCGGGCACCCGGGGGGAACGGCGGTCGGGCCGTCGCGCCGTTCGGGGAAGGACGACACGTTGGCCCGACCGCCGTTGGGGCAACCCCGCGGTGGGGACATCAAGAGAGCGCCGACGCAGGCAGCCCGTTGCCAGGAAGCACCGCCTGAGAGCATGGTCCGCCACCGAGGGAGGCCGGTCCATCGGGCAATCCCGGGGAATTCGGGGCGTCATCCCCCGCGATCGGCGAGAAGCCAGACCTGATCGTCACCCCGGGCGCTGGGGGCAACACCGGAGATGCTCGTTCACGCAAGCGCCACAGGCGGGATCGCGCACGACGCAGCACCGGACCGTCGGCGGCCGTGTGAGGTTGGCCGAAACGGCCGCCGGGATCCGCGATGCGGCCCGAGGAGGCTGGTGGCTCTCTACTTCCAGATCGTGGTCGTGCCGCTGCTCGCCCCGACGCTGCCACCGGCGTAGAAGTAGACCGTGTAGACGCCGGCCGGCCGCGAGGTCGTCGCTACGCTGAAGGTCTTCTTCCTGCCCGACGATGTCGCGAGGGCACCGGAGGGCGGACTGCGACGCACCGGGTTCGACCCGGCCGCAAACGGGTTGCCGGCGTAGACGGCCAGTGTGCCCTGGATCGTCGTCGGGGTCGTCCACGTCGCGCTGACAGGCCCGGCGGCCGTGCTCGTGACCGTCACCCAGTACCCGTAGAGGCTGCCGAGAGCGGGAGCGGCCACCGACGAGGTGGCGGGCGTCGGCGTCGGCGTGGGCGTCGGCGTCGGCGTGGGCGTCGGCGTCGGCGTGGGCGTCGGCGTGCGGCGTCGGCGTCGGCGTGGGCGTCGGCGTCGGCGTCGGCGTGGGCGTCGGCGTCGGCGTCGGCGTGGGCGTCGGCGTCGGCGTGGGCGTCGGCGTGGGCGTCGGCGTCGGCGTCGGCGTCGGCGTCGGCGTGGGCGTCGGCGTCGGCGTCGGCGTGGGCGTCGGCGTCGGCGTCGGCGTCGGCGTCGGCGTCGGCGTGGGCGTCGGCGTGGGCGTCGGCGTCGGCGTCGGCGTCGGCGTCGGCGTCGGGCCGCCGTTCAAGGCGTCGTTCGCGGCGAGGACATCGAGGCGCCCGTAGCCGTAGCTGTTGTCGGGCCCGGCCGCCCCGAGGTCAATCGCCGAGCCGGTGAGGGCAGCGGCCTGGGCGTCCACGCTGAGCCCGGGGTGGGCGCTCAGCAGGAGCGCGAGTGCGCCTGCGACGTGCGGCGCGGCGAGAGACGTTCCCGTGGCCACCTGGTAGAAGCCGTGCAGGTCGGTCGTCCGAACCTTCACCCCGGGGGCCACGACCTCGGGGTAGATCGTCGACGCCTCGCCGCAGGCCGAGGGCCCGCGGCTCGAGGTGCCGTCGATGACGCTGGTGATCTTGATCGAGCCCACGGCCAGCGCCTCGGGGTAGTTCGCCGGGCTGACACTCGTCGAGGACCCTGGGCCGTAGTTGCCGGCCGCGAAGACCGGCAGGATTCCGGCCGCCCGAAGCGCCTGCAGGTCCGGCTGGAAGGACAGATCGCAGCCGGGCGTCCCAAAGGTCCACGAGTTGTTTACGACCTGCGGCGCGTCGGCGGTCGCCGGGTCGCCGTCCGGGTCGAGGACCCACTGCAAAGCCGCGTGGATGGCGGTGGCGGTCGCCGTGCCGGCGTCGTTGAAGATCTTGGCGGCAATCCACGTCGCACCCGGGGCCACGCCGATCGACGTTCCTCCGGCGTCTCCGCCGACCATGATCCCCATGGTCGCCGTGCCGTGGCCGCTGAGGTCCGTCGGCGACGTCGGGTGCTGGCCGTACGGGTCGTACCAGGAATTGGTCCCGCCGCGCCACCGGCCCGCGAGGTCCGGGTGACTCACATCCACGCCGGAATCGAGGTTGGCGACGACAGTGCCCTGCCCGGTGAACCCGAGCGCCCACAGGGCGGGGGCGTTGACGAGCGAAACGTTCGCCTCGGCCGGGGCTGCCGCCGCGGGAGGCGCGGCTGTCGCCTGGAGCGCCACTGCGGCCCCCGCAGGCACGATCGGAATCTCGTCGGGCGCGACGCTCACCACGTCGGCCCGGGCGGCGATCAGGGCGATGATGGCGGGGGTGGCCGTGACCGACAGGCCGTTGAAGATCCAGAACGAGGTCTGCCGGGCGACCCGGCCGAGCGCGGCCTGCTGGCGGAGGAAGGACAGGAGCGGGGCCTGGGACAGCCCCGCGCGGGCGCGGAGTGCCCGGATGATGGCGGCGAGACGGGCCGCTCGCGTGCCGCCCCCGACGGCGCCGAGGTCGGCCCGGTCCCGCATGCTGACGATGACGGTGGTCATGCCCGCCGGGTCCCCGGCAGCGGCCGGCGCCCCGGCGGACATGCTGATGCGCGGTCCACCCTGGCCCGGCGCAGCCGCCCCCGTGACCACGCCGGGCACTGCCGCGACCAGAAGGACGGCCACGAGGGCCAGGGTGATGGTCCGCCGCATCGTGAGGCTCCTGTCAGCTCTGGGCGTCGATGGGTTCGAGACGGACGTCGTCCACGACCACCGACACGGGCGTGCCGGACTGGATCGAGCCGCCGGGGTTGGCGTAGAGGATGAAGTAGGAGCCGCCGTCGAGGATCGTGACCTTGTGACGCATCCCCGTCGGCGCCTGGATGACCGTGCCGCTGGACTCGACGTACAGGGCCGGCTCGCTCGTGGCGTCGTGGAGCAGGTGCTCCGCCTTCTCGCGGTCCGTGACCGTGAACCGCATGTCGATCATGCCGCCGGCGGCGCTGACGGCGACGAGGTTGACCCGGATCCCGTACTCCCGCTCGAACTCGGACGCGGACACGACGCGGGCGTCGGCCGCCCTCGTCTTGAAGGCGTCGGTCGTGGCGGCCGTCCAGGACAGTCCAGCTGCCACGGCAAGCGGGAGGACGAGGACCCCGACGACGGCCGCGAGCCACGTGCGACGCGGCAGCCGTCGCCGGGTCGTGGCGGCCCCGGCCGGCTCCAGCGGAGCCGGCACGGGATCCTGGGCTTCCGGGACCGCAGCCGCAAGGCTGCGGTCCCGTTCGGAACCTTCCATGCCCGTCATGGCGCTACGGCCCGAAGAGCGGCGACACCGATCGCTTGGAGGCGAAGGCGTCGAAGTACATGAGGGTGGCATTGCCGGTGTTGGTCACGGAACCCAGGCGGACGGCCGCGACCGAGCTGGTGCTCGTCGTGGTCAGGGTCTGGGACGACACGCCGTTGACGTACAGGGTGAGGGTGCCGGGGTTCGGACCGACGCTGCCGACGGCCTGCCAGACCACCTCGATCACGTTGTTCGAGGTCCCGCCGAGGATGTCGGTCCACGCCGCGTTGGCGCTCGCCCCGACCTGGACCTGGACCTGTGGCGTGCCGGCGTTGAGCCGGTAGCGGACGCTGAACAGCGGGGCGTTGAACGAGGCATTGCTGGTCCCGCTCGCGGCGCGGAGGATGTCCTTGCCGGCAGAGGTGTTGCCGTTCGGCCGGAAGTAGAACCGGGCGTCGTAGGTCGGCCAGGCCGGGTTGGCGGTCGTGCCGAAGTTGTACTGGACGTAGTTGGTGTTGTTGCCCTGCGCCTGCAGGCCGCGAGCGCCGACCATGGCGGCTCCCGCGGTGGCATTGAGGCGCGACGTGGTGTTCGTGGACCGGCTGCTCCAGCCCCAGGGCGCGCCGCCGGTGTCGAAGCCGTTGGAGAAGATGGCGACCGCGACGACGGACACGTTCGCGCTCTGGGTGGTGGTGCTCCAGTTGCCCGCCCCGTCGCGGACGCGGACGCCCACCGTGTGGCTGCCCGTCGTGAGCGAGCTCGCCGGAATGCTGGGCGTCAGCCCGGTGAAGAGCGTCCCGGCGCCCGGCGTCGGTGCGGCCGTGTCGATCCAGTACTCGCCACCCGCGATGCCGCTGGCGAGGCCACCGACGAGCGGGTCGACGGCGCCGTTGACGGTCATCGAGACGCCGCCGCCGAGGGTCGGGTTGGCTGCCGTCAGCGTGATGCCCGTGAACGTGGGCGCGGTCTTGTCGATGAGGTACGTGATGGACGCCGTCGCGCCCCACACGCCCGCGGCGTTCTTGCCGCGAACGCTGATCGTGTGGTTGCCGACGGGAAGCAGGTTGATCGTCGCGAGCGGGATGTCGGCGTAGCCGGACTCGCTCAGGGCATTGAAGACGCCGTCGTTGGCCACGAACGGGAAGCCCGTTCCCGGGGAGCCGACCGCGTCGATGAAGCCCTCGCCCGCCGCGACGGTGCTGCCGGTGTCGGTGAAGGTCGCGGTGACACGCACCGACGGGTTGCTGCTGCTCTGGCCATAGGCTCCGTTGTTGGCGCTCGGGTTGGCGGCCACCCCCGACGTGGTCGGTCCGGTGGCGGGGACGACGGTCAGGGTGATCGAAGCCGTCGCGCCCCAGTTGCCTGCCGCGTCCTGGCTGCGGACGGTCACCGGGTGATCCCCGGCGCCCAGCCCAGCCGGGATCGTGGCCGTCAGGCTGACGGTCGGGGCAGTGGTGTTGCGGATCATCGGGACGGCGGCGCCGCCGTCGATGTTGTACTCGGCGGCCGTCACGTTGCTGTTGCCGGTCGCGGTGTCGTCGGCGGTTGCACTGAGGGCGACGGTCACCGACCCGTTCGAGGGGTTCGGGTTGAGCGCGAGTGCGCTCGTCGTCGGCCCGGTGGTGTCGACGGCGGTGCCGTAGGTCACGGACGAGAAGGCGCCCCAGTTGCCGGCGCCGTCCTGGCCGTGAACGTAGACCGTGTGGACTCCGGTCGCGGTGGCGATGGTGGCCGTGACGGTGGCCGGATCGGCCGGGGTGCCCGCCATCGCGGTGCCCGCGCCGCTCAGCCCGGTGGTGTCGATGAAGTACTCGGCGGCGGCGACGCCGGAGCCGCCCGTAGCCGCGTCGGTCACGGAGGCGGAAAGCGCAGTCCCGGCCAGGGTCACGTTGCTCGTGACCGGCCCGGTGGTGTCGGGGGGCGTCGTGCTGCTGGTGGCGGCGTCGATGAAGGCGAGCATGCCGCCGAACGGCTGGCCGCCGTTGTTGTTGAGGAGCATCGCAGCGTCGTACAGGGCGTACCTGGTGGACGCGGCGGTCGAGGAAGGCAGCGCGAGGAGCACGTCGGCCGTCTGGCCTGGCGCGATCGTCTCGGCGGCCATGTCACGGGGATAGGTCAGGAGGCTGCCGTCGGCGGCCAGCACGGACTGCCGGAGGCCGAGGACGCCCATGGAGTGGTGCTGGATCCCGGCGTTCGCGTAGCGCAGGAGCAGCGTCGCGCCGGAGGTCGCGCAGATCGACGGGGCGGCGCAGCTCGCCGGCGTGGTCGTGTAGGCCTGGCCGTTGACCAGCTGGTACTTCGGGGCGAAGTAGCGGAGGTCGAACGACGCGGGCGTGGCGCTGGTGTTCAGCTTCGGGTCGATCTCGCCGAGGACGACGAGCGCCTCGTCGGCGAAAGCGGTCGAGGCGTCCGCGTAGGCCTGGCCGGGAGCCCCGGCCGG
Organism: uncultured Chloroflexia bacterium; assembly: GCA_963831745.1. GTDB lineage: Bacteria > Chloroflexota > Limnocylindria > Limnocylindrales > CSP1-4 > CTSoil-043. The sequence goes on from CAWHRD010000006.1 coordinate 758,701, forward strand.
ACGGACGACGAGGACGCCGTAGAGGCCCATCGAGACCTGGTACTGCGAGCCCGCGAGAAGGCCGGCCTCGTAGAGGTAGGTGCCGGGAGCGGCGGCCGTGAACGAATAGGTCGTCGTGCCGCCGGCGGCCACGCCGGTCGTGTCCGGGACCATTGGCTGGCCGTCGAACACGATGGACGTCGTCACGGCCAGGTTGTTGGCCAGGTTGACCGTGACGGTGTCGCCCGCGTCGGCGACGAGGACGGGTCCGGGCATGGCCGGGGCCCCGCTCGCGGTGTCGGCGAAGCCCCAGATCGGGACCGTGGTGCCGGGCAGCGCCAGGGTCCCGGTCTTGGCCCACAGGTTGCAGGTGACAGCCGATCCGCCGGTGTGGCTCCCGCCGTCGGCGTCCGTGCAGGCGGTTGACGTGATCGGCCCCGCGGCCGCCACGGCTCCAGGGATCAGCAACGCCGCGAGGAGCAGCGCCGGACCCAGGACCAGCGAGGAGAGGAGGGTTCGCTTCATCGTTCGATCCGATCTCATCGTCGTTCCCCTGCCTCTCATGCCGGACAGTTGTTGGGGAGGGGTGGATCGACCCGGGTGTAGGTGATCGGCCCGGTCATGTTCACGCCCCAGGACGTGATCTGGTACAGCGCGTGGTTGTGGGAGATGATGTAGAACTCCCCGCACTCGTTGAGGGTCGAGATCCCCGGCGGCATCGGCTCCTGCACGCCCAGGTATGGGCTGCCGCCGTAGAACATGCCGACGGTGAGGTTCTGCAGGTTCGGCTCGCTTGCCGGGACCGGGTTCGCGGGTGAGTAGCTCTCGGCATCCCGCCAGTCGAAGAGGACGTCCCAGGTCTGGCCGGGACCGACGTTGACGACGAACTCGTCGAACGACATGTCCTGGCCGGCAGGGCCCTCCAGGGCCGCTCCGTCGCGCCCGACCACCTTCCCGTTGTTGCCGTGCGGGTGGAACGGGTAGTCCTCCGTGCCCACCGACAGGAAGCGGTCGATGCTGGGGTCCGGGTTCGCGGCGGCGTCATACGGGTGGATCGCCGCGAGCGAGCCGTACGGCTGGCTGGGGAGCCACGAGGCGAAGTTGTCGGCGATGCTGTCCGGGAACCCGCGACCGTTGATCAGCCAGTAGCGCGGATGGTAGTTGTTGAGATTGAACGCCTTGCCCTTGAGGACCGCCGCGTTGAGGTACGGGTCGATCTCGGAGAGCAGCGCCAGGAACTCGGTGCCCGGGTTGAACCGCGTGTCGGCCCGGTCGTAGGCGAAGTTCGCGCCCAACGACGGCCGCACGACGAGGGCGCCGAAGAGGCCCATGCGGACCTGGATCTGCGGATTGGAATAGAGGTCCGTGCCGCCCGACAGCTTGCCGCCGCCGCTCTCGTAGAGGAAGGTGCCGGGCTTCGTGGCGACGAAGCTGTAGGTGACCGTGCCGCCGTTCGGCTGCGCAGCCGGGGCCAGCGACGTGACTGCTCCGGACCCGTCGAACTGCGGCTGGGACGGAGCTCCGTCGGCGAGGACCCCCACCTGGCCGGGGAAGATCAGGGAGACGGCCGGTGCGCTCTTCGTGAGCGCGTTCGTGAGGGCGTTCTTCAGGACGATCGTGACCGTGTCGCCCTCGTTGACGCAGAGGACGGGGCCAGGGTGCTGGAAAGCTCCGGTGCCCTCCGAGAACCCCCACATGTAGGCGGTGGTGCCGTCCGGCAGGTTGATGTAGCCGCGCTTGGTCGTCAGGGTGAACGTCGGGTTGGGGCTGGTGCTCGTGGTGCACACCATGCCCGCCTTGTTGATCCCCTGCGTGGCGGCCGACGTCGGCCGGGCGGCGGGCGGCGCCAGGAGGGCGCCGGAGACGAGCGCGGTGGAGGCCAGCAGCGAGAGCCAGGCCCGGCCGCGCGGTGGCGTGAATCGAAGCATCGTGATCACTCCGTTCCTCAGGGCCTGTCTCAGCCGTTCGGGTACTGCTGGGGGGGCACGGTGCCCGGCGCGTAGACGCGCACCTCCGTCCGCTGCCCGCCGCGCTCGAACATGCGGTTGTAGAGGATGTAGGTGTCGTAACCGGAGCCGGCCTTGGGTGGCGCCGTGAAGATCGCGTCGTAGCTCTCGCCGGCGCCGAAGCTCAAGGTGTTCGTCTCGAAGCCCGAGTTCGTCCCGTCGCGACCACGCAGGACCGTCGCGTCGTGCCCGATGGTCCGCATCTTGATTCCAGTGAGGGTCATCGCGGCTTCCTTGAAGCCGAGGTTCGCGAATCGCAGCAGGACGCGCTCGCCGGCGTTGCACTCGACCAGCGAGGATATCGGCTGGTTCTGGAGGTCCGAGCGCCCCGCAGGCGCGACCAGGGTGTAGTCGCCACCCCGAGCCACGTTGAACGGGTCGATCGAACCGCCGTTGGGTGCGAGCGTGTCGGGCCAGACCCGGCCGTTGAGCATCGCGTAGTCGGCGTGGTAGTCGCTCCACTCGGGAAGCTGGATGTGGGCGTCGGCCCAGTGGGCCACCGCCCAGAGCTCGCTGAGGAACATGCCGTACTCGCGGTCGAAGGCCGTCGACGCCGGATGGTCGAGCCCGACGCTGTCGTTGTAGGCATAGCCGAGCGGGACGCCCGGCGTCGTGTTGCCTCCGTACCGGGCGATCGGCGCCCCGGCCGAGTTCCCCTGGTGATCCTGGGCCGGCCGGACGAACACCAGGCCGGTCATCCCCATGTGCACGTGCTCCACGTCCTCGACGTGGCAGTGGAACATGTAGGTGCCCGGGTCGTGGGACTTGTAGACGTAGGTGAACGTCTGGCCCTGCGGCACCGACACCGAGCCGGTGGGCTCGCCGTCGAAGAACGGGATGACGTTCTTGAAGCCGTGCCAGTGGACGGTGTGGGCGTCGAAGAGGTCGGGGCGCTGGGCCAGGCCGACGTTCGTCAGCTGGACCCGGAACTCCTCGCCCTCCTTGGCCCAGAACATCGGGGCGGAGTGCTGGGCCGTGTTCTTGAGCAGGTGCAGGTCCGGGTCCGGGACGCCCGTCCCGTTCGCGAACCCGAAGATGTAGTCGGTGCGCCCCGCGGGCGCATAGCTATCCGGGTGGACCACCCCGTAGGCGCTGGAGTTGATCTGGGGGCCCGGCAGGTAGATCCAGCCGTCGGTCCCGACGAGCTTGAGGTCCGGGGGACGATCCGCGGCGAGGGCCCGGCCCGGCTGGAGGATGGTCCCCACCAGCCGGGGCCCCAGGCCCGCCGCGGCCGTGGCCGCGGCGGTGAGCCCGCCGTACTTGAGCACCTGGCGCCGGCTCAGCAGCAACCTGCTCTGGTCGCTCATGACGTTGTCTCCCTCGGCGACGGTTGGACGAGTGGTGTCGTGGTCAGGCATGGCACTACGGCCCAACCAGGGGCGACACCGAGCGCTTGGAGGCGAAGGCGTCGAAGTACATGAGGGTGGCGTTGCCGGTGGTCGTCACGGAGCCCAGGCGGACTGCCATCACCGAGCCGGTGCCCGCGGTCAGGGTCTGCGCCAGGCCGCCGTTGACGTACAGCTGCAGCGTGGTTCCCGATTGCCAGACCACCTCGATGACGTTGTTCGCCGTGCCGCCGAGGAGGTTCGTCCACGACGCGTTGGCGGTCCCCGTCCCGATCTGGATCTGGACCTGCGGCGTTCCGGCGCTGAGGCGGTACCGCACGCGGAACAGTGGGCCGTTGAAGGACGCGTTGTTGGTGCCCGCGGCCGCCCTGAAGATGTCGTTGGCGGTCGAGCTGTTGGCGTTGGGCCGGAAGTAGAACCGCGCGTCGTAGGTCGGCGTGGCGGGGTTGGCCCCGGTGCCGAAGTCGTACTGGACGTAGTTGGTGTTGTTGCCCTGCGCCTGCAGGCCGAGGTTGCCAACGAGAGCCGCGCCCGCCGTCACGTTCAGGCGATTCGTTGCGGCGGTGCCGGTGCCGGCGGGCGTTGCGCTCGTCCAGCCCCACGGGCGGGCGCCCGTCTCGAAGCCGTTCGCGAAGATGGCGTCCAGCACGATGGTGTCCGTGTCGGTCGCGCTGTTGTTCAGCGGCGTCGGGTCGGTCGTGCCGCCCGGGGGTGCAACGGAGGCCGTGTTGGCCAGCGTGAGGCTCGCACTCGGGGCGACCGTTCCGTTCAGCGTGAAGGTCGCGCTGCCGCCGGACGGCAGGCTGACCGTCGTGTTGATGCTGCCGCTGCCGCTGGCGGCGCCGCAGGCGTATCCCACCGCCGCCGGAACCGAGCATGTCCAGGAAGCGCCGGTGAGCGTTGTGGGGATGTTGTCGGTCACCGGCGCCAGCGCCACGCCGTTGGGGCCGGCGTTGGTCACGGTGATCGTGTAGCTGAGGGCACCACCCGGACTGACCGTGGTGACGCCATCGTCCTTGGTGATCGAGAGGTCCGCCTGGGCGCCCGAGAACTCGTCAGCGCCGGCATCGAAGCCGCCGAGCGCAGGACGCACCTGGCCGTCGATGTCGAACGCGGGCGCGGCAATCGTGGCCTTGGACGCCGCGCCGAGGTTGTAGGCCGGCGAGCCGGTGCCGCCGAGGTGGTAGTTGCCGAGCAGGTTCGGCGGCAGGTCGGCGGCGACAAGGATCGCGCCGACGAAGTTCGGGTTCGTGCGCCACGGGCTGAACGTCAGCGCGGTGTCGTACGAAGAGGTCACGAGGGGATCCTGGTCGACCCTGTTGGTCGGGCTCGCGACCACGTCGTTGTGGTTCGTCGACTCGGACTGGAGGAGCGAGTTGGTGGGCGAGAGCAGGAACGACGTGCCCGGGACGCCCATGTCCCAGTGGTTGGCGTCAAGCGTCCCGATGCCGGTCACGGTGCCGCTGCCCGTCGTGCGCTTCCCGGCCCGGTTGTCCCAGAAGATGTTGTTGAAGAGGAGCGGGTTGCTGAAGAGCGGCGAGCCGCCCGGCAACGTGGCCTGGAGCTGAGCGCTGTTCTGGCCCGTCGACAGGCCGGCCGGGGCCGGCTGGCCGTCGCTGGTCACGGCCGTCGCGGTCGTGACGTTCTTCATGACCGTGTTGTTGTCGAACCGCACGTTGGGGGCGTCGTCGATCGCGATTCCGCCGCCCTCGTGGGTCGACACGTTGTTCACGATCATGTTGTTGTAGACGTTCATCGGGAAGTCGCCGGCCATCAGGAACCGGATCCCGCCGCCGTCGTCATTGGCGAGGTTGGACTGGATCAGGTTGTCGTGGATGGCGACGGAGCCCGAGCCCTTGGGGCCGTTGGGCATCCCGTAGTTCGCGTTCGGGTCGGCCGGCAGCGTGCCGGCGATCATGATCCCGCCCGCCTCGTCGTAGGACTGGTTGTAGTAGATCCGGTTGTGGTCGATGGAGCCGTTCGGGCTGAGGCCGTAGACGCTCAGGCCGCCGCCGTACTCGGCAGAGAAGTTGCCGCAGATGTCGTTGCCGGCGACGGTGTAGCCGTCGCTGCCGGCAAAGATCCCGATGCCACCGGCCAGGTTGGTGCCGGCGTTGGCGATGATGCGGTTGTTGGCGATCCGGACGCCCTCGTTGTGATTGTTCGTGTCGGGGGCCGGCAGGTCCGGCGTCCCGATGCGGATCGTGCCGTACGCTCCGCCGTTGTTCTGGACCACGTTGTTCGTGATCTGCAGGTTGCGGGCATAGGCGTTGGCGAAGATGGCGCCGCCCTGGGTCACCAGGCCGCCGGGCAGACCGGTGGGCACGCCGCCGATGACGTTGATGTTGCCGGGGAAGCCCTGCTGGTCGCCGCCGCGGAGGTCGAAGCCGTCGATGGACGGCGCGGTCTTGGCGTCGTACGACGTCGGGAAGGCGCTGCTACCGCTGCTCGGCACGAAGATCGAGATGTCCGCGCCGTCGTAGATGGTCTGGTTCCCGGCCCACGCCAGGTTGCCGATCGTTGTGTACCAGTCCGTGGCCACGGGGCTGTCGCCGGCGAACGCGCCGCCGTCGATGATCGTGCCGCGCACCTTGCCGTCGGGGCTGCCCGGGCCGACGCCCTGCAACTTCACCCGCTTGGAGATGATGAGGTTCTCGTAGTACGCGCCACGCGGGTTCAGCCGCGGATTGGCGCTTGGCGTGTTCGGATAGACGACGACGAGCGCGCCCGCGGGAGCGTCGTCCAGCGCGTTCTGGATCGCGTGGTCTGCCGCCGCCGGGAGCGAGTTGGCCGGCCGATAGCGCGGATTCGCGACGTTCGGACCCACCTCCAGGATCGGCGGTAGGTACCGGTTGGCGGCGTTGTTGACGTTTCGCAGGTAGTGGTATGTCAGCCCGTTGACCGTGGTCTTGCCATTGCTGGCCGTGACCGAGAGCTGATGCGGCCCGGCCGCAGCCTGAGCGTAGTTCTGCATCTCGATCGTGATCGACGTGGGGGTCCAGGAGACGACCCAGTTGTTGTTGCTCGGCAGCGGCACGCCGTCGAAGTTGACCGTGCCGCGGGTGGACCCGAATCCTTGGCCCGTGATCGTGAAGCGATCGCCCGAGTAGCCGTACGGCCGATCGATCGCGTAGAGCTCGGGCGTCGTGGGTGCGACCGCCGGGTCGTTGACCGGGCAGGAGACCGCCTGGAACGTCGTGGTGCCGGGCAGCTGGACCGTCACGCCCACCTGGGTCGGCGCGGTGTCGGCCGGGACGATGATCCCGGGCCAGGCCTCGAAGTCGGCCGCGATCGTCCGGTACTGCGGGTTGTAGTTCGTGTTCAGGCGGCCCGGGATGCCCGGGTCGTTGCCGACGAAGCGGTAGACGTTGCCGCAGACGCCCGATGGCGTCGGGCAGCTGATCCGGTCGGTCGACGGCAGGAGCACGTCGAACAGGCCGTTGTAGTCGGTCTCGGACGTGGTGACCAGGCGGTTGGCGAAGTCATAGATGCCGACGGGGGTGAACGGAAGGCCCGCCTTCTCCCCGTAGAGCAGCGACTTCGGGTCGGTCGAGAAGTTGAGGTCATCGACGTTGTAGGCGAAGAAGCGGCTCGGGAGCGGCACGTCGGTGAAGACGTTGAATCCCGGGACGATCGACTTGCCGTCCTGGAGCGACACGAGCTTCGTGTCGCACAGCGGCTTGGCCAGGCCCTCGTAGGGTGAGCCGCCGATGCCGACGAAGGTGGGGTTGTCCGTGGGCGTCGAGGCCGCCACCGAGATCGTGGCGGAGCCGAGGCCGGACGGGTCGGGGATCGTCACCGCCGGGTAGTTGTCGGTGGGGTTGTTGTTCGCGTCGACGGTGCCGGCCACGTCCACCGTGTGGAGCGCGCCGACGCAGGCCGGCGGCGGGATCTGCGGGACGTAGCTGTCGCCCGTCGCGATGTTGATGTCCTCTTCCCGAGTGAAGTGGTAGACGGGGTTGCCCTGCTGATCGTTGATGTTGTTGACGTGGACCAGGTAGTCGTCGGCCGGCAGCGGTTCGAACGTGCCGCCCTCGCAGACAGGGTTGGCGGGGTCGGTGGCGTTCAGCGTGCCGTTGAAGCAGCCGTCGCCGAAGCCGTAGTTGCCGTCGACGGCGGCGCCGAAGTTGGAGTCGGCGGTTCCCTGGTCGGTCGGGTACGGCCCGAACTGGACGCCCATCAGGGGGCCTTCGAGGCAGTCCTTGGACGGACCGACCGGCAGGACCTGCTGGTCCGCCGGGTTCGCGAGAGGCGTCCCATCGACGCCGCGGGCGATGCAGTCGGTGGGCCTCTGCCACGTTTCGGTGACATACGTGTTCAGGAGCTTGCCGTGGGCATACGACCCGTCGGGCGCGAGGGCGTAGTCGCCGTTTACGTCGCAGGGCTGGCTGCCGTCCGTCGGGCAGGGCACGGGGGCGAACAGGTCGACCGTCAGGCCGGAGACGCCAGGCTGCCAATCCTCCGCGACCGCGTACTGCGGGTTGACCTCGTTGCGGGTGGTGTCGTAGCTGACGGACCCGACGATCCCGCCGTTCTTCGGGTCGATCCCGTTGTCGCCGGTCGGATCGTAGAAGTGGACGCCCCAGTCGAGCCGGCCGGACAGGCCGATGATCGGCAGGACGCTGACGTCGACGCCGGCCCCGAGGACCGTGGTCTCGGTGGGCTGGTTGTCGGCCTGGTAGGTGACGCCGGTCGTGTAGTAGCGGTCGTTGTACGCCTCGAGGACGAGCCATTCCGTGAGCGGGTAGGCGTTCTCCATGACGTAGTAGCCGTTGGCGTCGGTCGTGACCAGGGTCGCGCCCCGGTCCATGAGCGAGTTCTCGCGCTTGCGCAGGGTCAGCGTGAAGTCGGGCACGCCGGGCTCGCCGGCGTCCTGCTTGCCGTTGCGGTTCAGGTCGTTGAAGACATGGCCGTCGAACTTGGTGAACCAGCCGGTCAGGGGCAGGACCCCCATGTCGACGGTCTCGCCGTTGGCCACGGTCACGTTGAGCAGATCGAGGATGTAGTTCTGGGGCTCGTCCCAGTAGGTGATCGTGTAGCTGCCGTCGGGAACGTGCGGGATCGTGAACGTGCCGTCGGCGTTGCCCCGGCCCATCCACACGGCCGTGTCGCCGTTGTTGAGGTCGCTGAGCGCGATCCACGGCTTGTCGATCGGCTTGTCGACCTTCCCGCCGCACAGGCCGCCCCAGATCGTGCCCGGCAGACACTGGCCGCCCTTGGTCGGGACGTAGACCTTCATGGCGTCAACGACGCCCTTGATGGTGCCGGTGCCGCCGGCGGCGAAGCTGTCGCCGTACGGCTTCGAGGTCCCGGTGGCGGGATGTGTCCAGGCGCCGGTCGTCGGGCCGGGAACGAAGCCGAAGATCTGGGCCGGGAACGGCTCTCCGGCGACCACGAACTCCGTGTCGAGGCCGGTGGAGCCCTCCATCACCCAGGAATCCCAGTCGTGGTTGCCCTCGAGGGTGGTCGTCTGGACCCAGCTGGAGCCGGTCGGCGGGACGACGGACAGGGCGTAGCGGTTGGGGCCGAGGTTCGGGATCGTCAGCACGCCCGGGCCGAGCTGCGGGTCGCTGTACAGCGGGACGTCGGCCGCGTTCACGACGCCGTCCATGTTGGCGTCGCCCGACAGGCACTTGCCGCCGTGGGAGTCGGCGGCGACGACGGGCGCGCCGTCGACCCATGCGTACCCGTTGGGTCCGTTACCGGCCTCGTACTTCGTGCACAGCGGGTTGCCGAAGACGTCGGTCGTGACCTGGCCGATGTAGTCGGTGATGAAGCCGGCGAACCCGGGCAGGCCGTCCTCGCCGGGGTCGTACTGGCCGTTGGCCGACGTGACGTCGTCGAAGACCTGCGCCTTGATGGTCGCGGTCGGCAGGGGGCTCGGCTGCAGGGGCACGTCGACCACGCCCGGTGCCTCCATCGGGACGGTGAAGGGGGCGCCGTCGAGCTTGTAGCCGTCGGCGAGCACCGAGATGAGGTACCGGCCGGGGGCCAGGCTGGAGATCGCAAAGGTGCCGTCGGCGGTCGTCTCGTCGCCTTGGGCCGCGACCGGCGCAGAGCTCGCGAGGCCGGCGATGGAAGTCCACGTGCAGGAGCCCGGGTAGGCCGTGTTGGGAGCCGTGTGGGCGGCGTCGAGCCATGCGGAGCAGGCCGACCCGGGATCTGCGTTGCGCGTGGTGTTCTGGCCGGTGTTGTCCTCGTTGATCATCCATTTGTAGGCGGTGACGGGGTCGCCTTCCTTGACCCCCGTCGGAACCGCCGGATCGGCAGGGAGCGCCGTGCGCGGGGCCCCGTCGAAGGCATTCAGCTCCGTGCGCGCGGCCTTGACCGCGAACGTGATCGTGCTCGTCGGGGCGGCCGGAGCCGCCGCCGGGGCGGCGGCGGTGTTGATCGGGGCGGCCTGTGCCACCGGCACGGCCAGCTGCGTCACGATCATCGCCGCGCTGGCGAGCCAGATGCCCAGGAACCGAAGCGTCCTGGGCCGGTGCCCTGTTCGCGAATGACCCATTGCCTGGTACTCCTCGTTCCTGGTTGCCCGTCGAAGGCCGGCCCCGGAGGCGCGGTGGTCAGTGCTGCTCATCGATCGCCTCCGGCCGTGACGGAGGCGCCCTCGTGCCTGTGCTTCATCTGTCGCCTCCGGCGGTGACGGTGGCGACCTGGTCGGTGTGCTTCATCGATCGCCTCCGTCGTGGGTGGCACCCGCGGTCGCGGGCGTCTCGAGTGGCCCATCCGGCGCGGCGACCATCGCCGCGGCACCCGGGGCCGACTGCATGGGTGTGGCCGCCCGCCAGGCGCCGCGCCAGGGAACCCCGGCAAGCAACGAGAGGGGGGCAATGACGAGGAGCGCCGCCTCGAGCGCATACAGGGCGTCGGCCGCGAGGTCGTTGAGGAGGCTGACGCCTGCCTCCTCCTCGGCGCCGAACAGCAGGCCGTGCATCTGGTTTCCGGGGATGCTGAGCGCGGCGAAGAGGAGGGCGGCGAGCACCCCCCAGAGCGCCATGGTCGTCAACGACGCGCGCTCCCCCGGCTCCGTCGGTCGGAGCCTGGCGACGAGGAGCGCGGCGACGACGACCGCGATCGCTCCGAACGGCACGGCGAGCGCCGTGTCGCGGAGCCAGTGCAGGACCGGCGGCAGCTCGTGGTGCTCGTGCACGCCCGCGTGGACGAGCTGCAGGAGGGCGATCGGCACGGCCGCCAGCAGCCAGGCGTAGACCACCACGCGACCGGGCAGGAGGCGGAACCCGGCGCCGGCCGCGCCGTCCCGGGGTTCCGGTGCGCGGGCGCGGGCGTCGGCCTGGCCCATCGTCGTCGCGGTCATTGGCCACCTCCCTGTTCGGCCCTGGTCGGGTCGTTGACACCTGGTGCTGCGGGTTGGTCGGGCTGCGTCACGGGCCAGCTGACGGTCACGCGGACCACCGGCGCCTCGCCGCCGGACGCCGTGAGGGACCCGTCCAGCGGGCTCATCACGTCGAGGACGAGGAGGTACTCACCGGGAAGGTCGGGTGCCGTCAGGTGGAGGGATGCGCTCTCGGTGGCCCCGGGCGCGAGCGCCAGCTTCGTCCACGCCGGGGCCAGCTCCGGCATCGAGGTCGCCAGGTCGAGGCGCACCCAGTGACCGACGAGCAGCGCCTGCGGGTCGTCCGCAGCGGGAGCGAGATCGTCTGTCGGCTGGGCGGTCGGCGCCGGGACCCACGGGACCGTGCCGCTGTTCGCGACTGCGATCGGCAGGTCGATGGACTCGCCGGTGGTCAGCGCGACATGGCCGGGGGCCGTGATCAGCGCCGAGAGCGGCCGGGTCACGCGGACGAGGAGGGCCGGCACCGGGGCCTGGGCCGGCGCAGCCAGCGCCATGCCCTCGGCGTCGTGAATGCTCGTGACGAGGCGGTAGAGGCCGGGGGCGTCGGGGGCGACGACGGCCGCGGTGAGGCTGCGCGGGCCGGCCTTCGCGTCGGCCAGCACGACGACCGAGCCGAGGACCTCGGGGGTCACCAGCGGTGGCATGGTGGGGGCGGGAAGGGCCGGCACGGTGGGGGCGGGCACGATCGAAACGCCTGCTGCCGGGTCCGCGGCGCTCGATGCGACCGGCGCGGCGGGGGCCACCGGTGCGGCCGGGGTGGCCGGCCCGGCCGGGTCGGCAGCGGCCGGCACGCCTTCCGGACGCGGCGAGACACCGGGCGCCGCTCCCGTGAGCGCCGGGTCCGGGGGCGTGGACGGGTCGCCGGCCGCGGCTGGCGGCGGCCGGGCCCAGGCGTCGGTCGTGTCGTCGAGCGCGACGGGATCCCAGCGCACGCCCAGGGCCAGCGAATCGAGCGGCTGCGTGCCCGGGTCGGTGAACGTGGCGACCACCGCCAGCGTCGCCCCGGCGACCGGGCGGCCCCGCAGGCGGATGGCCTCGACGGCCGGCGCGACGGGCGGAGCGGTGAGGCCGGTCGCGGGATCCGGCGCCCGCTCCACCGCGCCGAGGGACACCTCGCCCGCCCGCAGGTCCGCGCGGGTCACCAGCGATCGGTAGAAGCCGCTCTGGCCGTCGGTCGGATCCATGAGCGCGGTGAGGCCGGGCGACCGCGTGCTGGGGAACGCGAGCACGTGGTCGTGGGAGCTCGGCGCTGCGCGCCAGATCCGCTCGATCGTCCCCTTGCCCGCCAGGACTGCCTTGACGTAGTGGGCAGCCGGGAGGAAGGCATCGGCCAGGACGGCACCGGCGCCGGCGGCGAGCCAGCCGGCGGCGAAGTTGTCGACCCGCTGCTGCGCCACGTCGAGTGTCCCCTCGGGCAGCCCAGGCTCGGAGTTGCCGGACGCGTAGCAGAGGTGGCTGAGGATGACGACCGCGCTGGGGGCGAGGGCGACGCCGTTCGCGAGGTCGGACTCGCCGAAGTACTGGTGGGCGACGTCGTCGACGCCCGCCACCGGGTTCAGCCCCAGGCCGTCCTGGGTCTTCGGGTTGAGCACGCGGCTGTAGCGGCTGGGCCAGCCGTTGCCGTGCCCCAGGTACACCACCAGCGAGGCCCCGGTCAGGGCCGCCTTCGCCGCCTGCCATGTCGCGTTCGGCGAGTAGACCGTCACCACGTCGTCGGTGAACCGGCGGGCGGCCGCCGCGGCCTGCTCGGCGTCCGCCCGGTATTCGTCGGTCAGGCTGCCGACCGGGCCAACGATGATCGCGACGCGGGGGCCGGCGGCGCGGACGTCCGGGGCGGCGACCGGTGAGGCGGCGACGAGGAGCGCCGGCGTCAGGACGGCGGCTGCCACCAGCCGGAGGCCCAGCCGGCGGAACGCGCCCGCGCGGAGACGGGCAGCATGGACGGCATCGGAAGCGCACCGCATCCCATGCGCCACGCGCAGCGCGCCGTCCCGCCCGACCCAGGCGGTCCCACCCACGGACAATCTCCCCTCTCCTTGCGCCCCCCGCGCATCACCCGGCTGGGGCTTCCCCCGCCCCCGCGCTGCCGGGCGACATCCCGGAGGTGTCGCACGGCCGGATGCTGCGCTCGGTCGCGTGTCAGAGACATCGGGGCGGGTCCGCGTTGTGCGCGGCGCAGGCCCCGGAACGTCGGGGGTCAAGACCCGCATCGGCGCCGGGGTCGCCACCTGATGGATCGGGGCATTCATCGGTGCTGCGCCCTACCGGTCGGCCGGGATGAGGCCGGAGCGGATCGCGTAGCGCACGAGGCCCGCCACGTCGTGGATCCCGAGCCGGTCCATGAGCTGGGCACGGTGGGTCTCGATCGTCTTGATGCTGAGGCTCAGGCTGGCGGCCATCTGCTGGTTCGTCCGGCCCTCGGCGATCAGCTGGAGGATCTCCCGCTGGCGGGACGTGAGGCCGTCGGATGCCTCGCCGTCGCCCCCGGCGCGCCGCACGTAGTCCGACACGACGTGGCGCGACACGCTCGGGCTGAGATAGGAGCCGCCCTGGGCGACCGCCCGGACCGCGAGCTCGAGCTCCATGGGGCTCGAGTCCTTCAGCAGGTACGCGGACGCGCCGGCGCGGAGCGCCCGGCGGACGTACTCCTCGTTGTCGTGCATCGAGAGGCAGATGACCCGGACCTGCGGCTGCTCGACGTGCAGCCGGGTGATCACCTCGATCCCGTTGAGGCCCGGCATCGTGATGTCGAGGACGGCCACGTCGGGCAGGTGCGCCGCGATCTCGGCGAGGGCGTCCGGTCCGTCGGCGGCCTCGGCGACCACCTCCACGCCCGGGATCGCGTCCAGGAGGGCCCGGAAGCCCGCACGGACGAGCGCGTGGTCCTCCGCGAGCACCACGCGGATCGTCGGCGGCGGAGTCGTCATCGCGGCGCGCCGGGCAGCGGGTCGACTCCAAACTGCCCGATCACACGGGTCCCGGCTCCGATCGTCGAGCGGACCTCGACTGATCCCCCGACCAGGGACGCGCGCTCGGCCATGCCCGAGAGACCGAGACAGGCAACTCCCGTGCAGCCGGCCGGATCGAAGCCCACGCCGTCGTCGGAGACCTCGAGGACGAGCATTCCCGCCCGCCGGCGCAGGCCGACGTCGACGCGCACGCGCCGGGCGCCCGCGTGCCGCACGGCGTTCGTGATCGCCTCCTGGGCGACCCGGTAGCAGGTCGTCTCGATCTCCGCCGGGAGGCGCCCGTCCGGAAGCGTGACCCGGCAGACGACGGCGATCCCGGTGCGCTCCGCCACCCGCCGGCTCAGCGATCGGAGCGCGGCCGCGAGCCCGAGGTCGTCGAGGACGGCCGGCCGGAGGTCGAAGGCCGCGCTGCGCACCTGGCGCAGTGCGTCGTCCACCGCCGCGAGGCTGTCGTCGATCTGGGCCCCGCTGGCGCCGGTGCGCGCGTTCGCCCGGTCGAGCGACAGGAGGTTGAGGCGGACGCTGGTCAGCGCCTGGCCGACGACGTCGTGGAGCTCGCGCGCGATCCGCGCCCGCTCGGCCTCGGTCGCCGCGACGAGGCGCGCGTGGATCGCACGCTCGAGCTCCGGGCGCTCACCGACTCCGCTGATCGACCACCCGCCTGGACCGGTCTCCCCGACCGCCCGTCCGTCCGATCCCACGACGAGATCGACCGGGACGGGCGCCCTCGACCCGACCTGGGGCATGCTTGCCGCCATGTGCCGTTCCCCCATCCCCGAGCGGCTGGCGCCTCCCCCGGGCGCCCCGGCCGCTCGGCCCCCATTCGACCGCGATCGTGCGCGACCGACACCTCCCGCCACCCTTCCCCGGTGACGGCATGTCCGAAGGATGGGACGGGCTCGACACCTGTTCTATAGTCGACAGCGACCATTCGGGGGGTCCGCGGCCGGTCCTGACATGGTCGGGCCGCGATGGACGCCGAGGCCTGGGGCCACGAATGCCGAGGGGGCGCACACAGATGTCACAGGTCGCTGCGAACGACCTTCTCGACGCGCCGCGCAGTGGCTGGCTCATCGCCGAGCCGGTGTGGATGCTGGTCCTGCTCGACACGATCGGGATCGGGCTGGCCGTCGCCGTCCTCGCCCAGGTCGAGGACGCGGACATCCTCCTGCATATCGTCTGGATCGTCCTCGCCATCGAGGCCTTCACGTTCGGCCTCCGGGTCGCCGCCGTCCGGATCACCGCGGCGACGCTCTTCGTGATCGCCTATGCCGTGGCCGCCAACTGGGAGGCTGCGCCGACAGCGGCCGCGCTGGTCGACCTCGACGTGAAGGAGTGGCCGCTGATGGCGATGATCGCCATCGTCGTGGCGGTCATGGCCGATCGCGTGACGAGCACGGGCCGGCGCTACGCGGCCCTCTACCGCGCCGCCAGCGACCGGCTGCTGACGGCCCAGGAGGACGAGCGGAAGCGCCTGGCGGCCGACCTGCACGACGGCGTGGGGCAGACGATGACCGCCCTGGGGCTCACCCTCGACGCCGCCGAGGCGGCGCTCGCCTGCCCGGACACCCCGGACCGGGTCGCCCGCGAGTCCCTGCACCGCGCCCGAGAGATGGCCGGCCTGGCGCTCGACGACGTCCGTGGCGTCGCCTTCAGGCTGCGGCCCGCGCGCCTCCGCGAGGCCGGGCTGATGGCGGGCCTCAGCGAGCTCGCGGCGTCCGCCGGGACGGCCGTCGAGTTCTCGGCCGACGCCTCGCTGAAGCGGCCGGACCTCCTCGAGCCGGCGCTCGAGGTGGACGCCTACCGGATCGTGCAGGAGGCGCTCGGCAACGCCACGCGCCATGGGCACGCGACGCGCGTCGAGATGCGGGTCCGGCGCATCTCCCGGACGCTGCGCATCGAGGTGGCCGACGACGGCGTGGGGTTCGACCCCGGGCGGGTCACGGGCCGCGGCCTGGGGTTGGCGAGCATGGAGGACCGCGCCCGGGCCGTGCACGGGAAGCTGGAGGTCCGCTCCCGGCCCGGGGCGGGCACCCTGGTCCGGCTGGACGTCCCGCTGGCGGAGGACGTCGTGGCGACCCTCGCGAGCCACGACGCCGCGGCGGCCCGCGCGAGCGATGCGGCCGTGGCGGACGTGGCGCGCGATGCGGCCGCGGCGGCCCTCGCGCCCGGCGCGGCCGACGCCGCCGCGGGCGGAGCGCAGGCACCGACCGGAGCCCACGCCCGGTGACCGCTCGTGACGCTGGCACGAAGAGCCCGGCATCCGAGCCGCTGCTCCAGGCCGCGCGGAAGCCTTGGAGCCAGGTCCGCACGCCCATCCGCGTCGCGCTCGTGGACGACCACCACCTCGTCCGGGAGAGCCTCCGGCATGTCCTCGAGCTCCAGCCTGGGATCCTGGTCGTCGGTGAGGCCGACGATCGCCCGGCCGCCTTCGACCTCCTCGCCAGCGGGGCCCCGGACATCGTCCTCCTCGACATCACCTACCCGGACGACGACGGGCTCGTGATGCTGCGGGAGCTGGCGGCCCGACGGCCCGGGATGCGGATCATCGTGCTGACCATGCATCGCGACGCCGAGACGGTGCGACAGGCCCTGCGCGCCGGGGCCGCGGGCTACGTGGTGAAGGGGGCGCGCACGAGCGAGCTCGTCGACGCGATCTGGGCCGTCGCCCGCGGGGAGCGGTATCTGCACAGCAGCGTGGCCGCCGCGATCATCGACGACTCGCTGCACTGGATGGACGTGGCCAGCCCGCTCAGCGCCCGGGAGCGCGAGATCCTGGCCCGGATCGGGGCCGGCGCCTCCGCCGCGGAGGTCGGGCGCGAGCTTGGCATCAGCCCGCACACGGTGCGGCGCCACGTCGCCAACCTCTCGGCGAAGCTCGGGATCAGCGGTCCGAAGGCGCTCACCCGCTACGCCGTGGAGCACGGCCTCGTCCGAGAGGGCTGAGGCCCGAGAGCGGCGGGGATCAGCCGCCGGGCGGGGTCGGGACGAGCGGGGCGGCCGCGACGACGACCGTCACCGTGATCGGGCGGCCGAGCACCTGGGTCGATCCGTCACCCGCCGTCCGCTCGAGGCTGGCGACCAGGAGGTAGGTCCCCGGGTTCGAGGGCACGGGACCGGACAGCCACGTCGACTGGGCGCTGGCGGCGGGCACGGCCAGCTCCCGCTCCATCGGGGACGCGCCGCCCGCGCTGTCGAGGGCCATCCATCGGCCGACGAGGCGGACGGTCGAGCAGGTCGCGTCGTCGTCGAGCCCGAAGCTGCGGCTGGCGGGGGTGCACTGCCCCCAGGCGATGGGCTCGCCGTTGGTGACGACCACCTGCAGCGAGGCCAGCGTGCCGGCCGTGACCGACACGTTCGGCGGCGCCTCGAGCCACGCGGCCCCGGGGCCGCCCACGTGGACGACGAGGGCCGGGATCGCCGCCTGGACCGCATACGGGAAGGCGACGCCGTCGCGGTCGTGGATCGTGACCTCGAGGCGGTAGCGCCCGATCGTCGACGGCAGGCTGACGTCGGCGGTGATCGCGCCGGCCGAGACGGTTGCCGGCACGACGTCCACCCGCGAGGCGGCCGATTCGCGAGCGACGAGCGTCGGGTCGTCGGCCGGCACGAGCCCGGGGGCGGTCGCGCCGGGGCTCGCCGACGGGTCGGGCCTCGCGGTCGGGCCCGCGCTCGCGGCCGCGTCGGGGCTCGCTGACGGGTCGGGGCTCGCCGACGGGTCGGGGCTCGCGGCTGGTTCGTCCGGCTGCGCGTCCGGCGAGACGCCCGTCTCGTCGATCGGCACCCAGCGGGTCCCCAGCCGGTAGGCGGTCCCCAGCGCGACCCCAGGAGGCAGGTCCACCGTGAGGCGCAGCGGGACCGTCGCGCCAGCCAGCGGCATGCCCGCGAGCGCCGGGGCGCCGGGGGTGGCTCCCAGGTCGAACGCGTCGGGCACCACGGACGGCTGCGGTGGCAGGACGAACCCCCATCCGGCGGCACCGGCGGGGACCACGCCCGCGGCGCCGGCGGTGATGACGAGCGATCGCGTGAAGCCGCTGGCGGCCTTCTCCGGGTCCATCAGCGCGATGGCGCCCGGCGTCCGCTCGCTCGCGAAGGCACGCACGTTGCCGTTCGCGGTCGCCGCGTGGTCCCACGTGTCGCGGACCGACCTCTTCTCGCCGAGGAGGGCGCGGAGGTAGGGCGCCGGGCTCCCGAAGGCGTCGGCCACCACCGCGGACGCGCCGGCGGCAAGGAAGCCTGCCGCGAAGTTGTCGACGCGTGCGCGCGCGACGGTCTCCGTCCCCTCGGCCACGCCCGGCTCGGCCAACCCGGACGCGTAGCACAGGTGGAAGAGCAGGACGACGGCGCCGGGTGCCAGCCGCACCTGCTCGGCGACGACAGCCTCCCCGAAATACTGGTGCGTCGTGTCACCGCGTCCCGCGACCGGGTTGAGGCCGAAGCCGTCCTGGACGGACGGACGGATGATGGTCCCGTACGGGCTCGGGAAGCCGTTCCCGTGGCCGAGGTAGACCACCACGGAAGCGCCCTGCAGGGCCGCCCGCACCTGCGCCCACGTGGCGTCCGGGGAGTAGATCTCGACGACGTCACTCGTCCAGCGCCGCGCCTCGGCCGCCCCGGCGCGCGCCCACGTTCGGTACGCCTCGGTGAGGCCACCGACCGGTCCGACGACGATGACGACCCGCGGATCGGGTTGCGCGGCCCGGGCGGGCACGGGGGCCGCGGCGACGAGCAACAGCCCGACCAGCAGCAGCCCGACGATGGCCCGGACCCGACCTGCGATCCTCACTCGATCTCGACCCCTGGTCACGTCCCGCCGTCGTCCCGGGCGGGCCCGGGTGACCGTCGCGCGGCGTGGTCGTCCTGCCGACAGTCTGCACGGAGCCGCTGCACGCGCAGTTATCCGCCGCAGTGCCGGACCTCGGAAGTCTCCACCCGAGGCCACGCCCACGCAAGGGCCGTTCGGAACGTTGGCAACGGCCGCGGCCGGTTCAGATGGCCGCGCCGGACCGCGCGGCGCCTCCTCGAAGGGCAGCGGCAGCCCGCGCCACTCGACGAGGGCCCTCGCCGCTACGCGCCGAGGGCGGCCGCCAGCTCGGCGGCGGTCGGCATCCCGCCCCGGGCGCCCTGGCGCGTCGTCGCGAGCCCCCCTGCGACGATGGCACGCCGCGCGGCATCGGCCAGGGCGTGGCCCGCGGCGAGGGAAGCGGCGAGG
Organism: uncultured Chloroflexia bacterium; assembly: GCA_963831745.1. Taxonomy (GTDB): domain Bacteria; phylum Chloroflexota; class Limnocylindria; order Limnocylindrales; family CSP1-4; genus CTSoil-043. The sequence continues at coordinate 777,570 of CAWHRD010000006.1, forward strand.
GCGCCGTTGAAGGCGTCGCCCGCGCCGGTGGTGTCGACGGGCGTGACCGGCAGTGCCGGAAGCGCCAGCTCCGGCCCGGCGTCCCGCACGACGAGCGCGCCGGCCGCGCCGAGGGTCACGACCGCGGCCCGGCCGGCCGGTCCGCCGCGCAGGAGCGAGCGCGCGGCCTCCGCCGGCGGCCCGCTCCCGGCGAGGACCGCAAGCTCGGCGGCGTTGGGCGTCAGCACATCGGCGAGCGCCAGCGTCGCCGCGTCGAGCCCATCGGCCGGGGCGGGGTTGAGGATCGCGATCGCCCCCGCGCGCCGGGCCGCGCCAAGGGCGGCCCGCACGGCAGCCGGCGGGATCTCGCGGCAGGCGAGCACGACGTCGCCGCGCCCGATGGCGAGGGCCGCGAGCGCATCGTCGACGGCGGGCGCAGTCAGCGCGGCGTTCGCCCCCGGGGCGACCGCGATGAGGTTTTCGGCATGCTCGTCGACGACGATGAGCGCCACGCCGGTGGGCCGGTCGACGGATGCCAAGTGGGCCGTCGCGATCCCTTCCGCCTCGAGCGCCGCCCGGGCGGCCGCCCCGAAGTCGTCCGCGCCGATCGCGCCGACGAAGGCGACCTCGGCGCCCAGCCGCGCCGCCGCCACCGCCTGGTTCGCGCCCTTGCCGCCCTGGTGCCGCGCGACGTCGCCCCCGGTGACGGTCTCCCCGGGCCCGGGGAGCCGGGGGGCGATCACCACGAGGTCCACGTTGACCGACCCGACGATCACGACGCGCCCGGAGCTCATCCGCGTGCCCTCCACCGCTCCCAGTCCTCGATGAACGCCTCCTGCGAGGCGCGCTCCACCGTGCCGGGGCGCGCCGCCCGGACCAGGCGGATCGCCTCCGCGGCGGACGCTCCGCCGTCCACGAGCAGGCAGGCGGCCGCCGTCCCGGTCCGCCCCAGGCCGCCCCGGCAGACGACTACGACGCGCTCCCCCGCCCGGAGCCGTGCCAGGATGTCGTCGAGCGTCGCCCGGAACGCCGCCCGATCGCGCGGCACGTCCATGTCGCGGACCGGGTGGCGGATGACCCGGATGCCGGCGGCTTCGAGGGCCGGGATCGTGTCCCAGGCGCGGCTCATCTCGAGGTCCACGTCCTCGACCAGCAGCAGCAGCGTGGTGCAGCCGTGGACGTCGCGGAGCAGCCGCGCGTCGGCGGCCGCGTCCCGCCAGTGCGGGCCGCTGTAGCCGCGACGCCGCTTCCCCGGGAGCAGCGTCATGCCGAGCGCCCCGCCGCCCGCGGCCAGGCCGGGGAACGCGTCGAGGGGCACCCAGTCCACCCGGAGCGGGCTCGTCGTCGAGGTCCGCCAGCCGGCCTCGGCGAGGAGCCGGTCGAGGAGCTCCCCGACGATCACGCGGCCCCGCATGCCGGCCAGCCAGTCGTGCGGGATGCCGGCGATGCCCCAGCGGATCCCCGCCAGCCCGCCCGCGATGGCGGCCGTGGTGTCGGTGTCGTTGCCGAACCGGACCGCCCGCACGACGGCGTCCGTGTACGACCGCGCGGAGCTTGCCGCATCCCACGCGGACCAGAACGCGTCGGCGACATGGCCGGAGCCGGTCCGCCGGTCCCACGCCAGGAGCTCCGCGACCGCGCCCTCGAGGTCGCCACCTGCCGCGATGCGGACCAGCGCCCGGCTCGCCCCCGCCATGGCGGCGCGGGGATCGCCCGGGCGGTCGAGCAGCCGGCGCGCCAGGAGGACGTACAGGGCGCACGCCGCGCGGGCCAGGGGCGCGCCGTGGGTGACGGCGGAGGCTGCCGACGCCCGCGCCACGAGGCTCGCGTCGTCCTGCCGGCGGCCGGCGAGCGCGACGGGGAGGATCCGCATCAGCGAGCCGTTGCCCAGGCCCTGCGGCAGCGTGCTCCCGGAGCGCTCGGCCAGGACGCCGGCCTGGAGCGCTCGCACCGCAGCGAGCGTGGTCCCGCCGATGTCGAACGCGCCGTCGCCGTCGGGCGTGTAGGCCCCCGTCTCGTGCCACGCCAGGATCCGGCGCCCCTGGTCCTCGAGGTCGAAGCGCAGCACGGCCCGCCCGGCATCCGCGTCCCAGGCGACCAGGGAGTCGAGCAGCGCCAGCATCAGGGCGCCGTCGTCGCTCCACGTGCCCGGCGGCTGGCCGTGCGTGCCCGAGGCGCCGAAGACGACCTCGCCGATCGCCCCGGGTGGCCGGAACTCGTAGGGCACGCCGAGGGCGTCGCCGACGAGATGGCCCCACACGGCGCCGGCGAGGCGCTCGGCTTCGCGCTCCAGGCGGTCCATGGGTGCAGCGTAGCGGGCCGGGATCGGCGTCGGAGCGTACGATCGGCGCCGACGTCGCGGGAGTCGACGCCAGCGTCCCGCAGCCGGAGGTCAGCATGCCCCGTCTCCTCGCGAAGCTCTTCGCCGTCGTCTTCGGAATCAGCATCGCCGCCGGGGTGGCCAGCACGCTGGCGGCCCTGAGCCTCAAGAAGAACGCCCCGCCCGTGCCGGACCCGGCCGACGACGAGATCGACCTCGTCGCGATCATGGACGGCGCCGAGCTGGCCAGCACCGCGAGCTCCTTCCGGGGCGGCCGCCTGGTCTGCTGGTACGCCGGCGTCGACCTCGACCTGCGCGACGCCACGCTGGACCCGGCCGGGGCGCGTCTGGAGGTGCGGACCGTGTTCGGCGGCACCCGCGTCGTCGTCGCCCCGGGCGTCCCGGTCCGGATCAGCGGGCCGGCGATCTTCGGCGGCGCCATGAACGCGACCGAGGCCCCCAAGCCGTCCCCCGAGGCCCCCGGCCTCGAGATCAGCGGCTTCACGCTGTTCGGCGGCCTGCAGGTGATCGCTTCCGAGCGGGGCGAGGAGATCCCGGGCTGGACCGGGCAACAGGAGCACGAGCCCGGGGCGGATCAGCCGGCCGACGAGCCACGACTCGACGAGGGGAGCCCGGCCCTCGACCTCTCCCCGGACGCGACGCTTGGCGTCTCCCCGGACGGCGCGCCCGCCTGAGCCGCGCGCCGCCCGGGGCCGGAACGTGCGGCTCGGTGCGCTCCTGGCGCTCGCGGCAGTCCCGGCGCTCGCGACCGGCCTCGCCGGGTGCTCGCGCGTCGACACCGGGACGATGGACCTCGGGCGGCGGCTCGACGCCGACCGCGTCGAGGTCGAGGATCGCACGGCGACGTTCCGGGCCGGCGAGCCGCTCGCCTTCGCCCTGTTCCTGACCGGCGCCCCGGGGCCGACCGAGCTCACCCTGGTCCTGCTCCAGCTCCCGGCGGGGGATCCCGCCGGCGCGGCCGTCGAGCGCTGGCGCAGCGACGTCGTCATCTCCGTCCGCGACTTCCAGCGGAGCCGCGCCGGCCTCGAGCTGCCCGACCTGACCATCGGGCTCGAGCCCGGGCCGTATCGCCTTCAGGTGCGGCGCGGCGACCTCGTCCTAGCCGAGGGCCGCTTCTCGATCGAGCCGCCGTAGACTCAACCGATGACCACCGTCCTCCTCGTCCGCCACGGCCTCACCCCGCTGACCGGCCCGGTGCTCGCCGGCCGGACGCCGGGGGTCCACCTCGACGAGCGGGGTCGTGCGCAGGCGGGAGCCCTGGCCGAGCGCCTGCGCAACGTCCCGCTGACCGCCGTCGTTAGCTCTCCGCTGGAGCGCTGCCGCGAGACGGCGGCCGCCCTCCGCGCGGGACGCGACCCGGAGCCGCCGCTCCACGTGGAGAACGACGTCTGCGAGGTCGACTACGGGACCTGGACCGGGAGGGAGCTCAAGGCCCTGCGTCGCGAGGCGCTCTGGGGGGTGGTCCAGGGCCACCCGTCCGGCGCGGTCTTCCCGGAGGGCGAAGGCCTCGCCCAGGTGAGCGCGCGGGCCGTGGCGGCCGTATGTCGCTGGAACGCGGCGCTCGGGCCGGACGCGACGTATGCGCTGGTGAGCCACGGCGACGTCATCAAGGCCATCCTCGCGGACGCGCTGGGCCTCCATCTCGACGGCTTTCAGCGGATCGGGGTCGATCCCTGCGCCCTCTCGGTCGTGCGCTACGGGACGGCGTTCGTGCACGTCGAGCGGGTCAACGACACGGGCGGAAGCGTCTCCAGCCTCGTGCCCGGTCCTCGGCGCCGCGCGCGCGGCGGGCGCGGGACGGCGACGCGGCGCCCGGCGCGGTAGAGTCCCGGCATGTCTCGTCGCATCTACGACTACGGCCTCCCCGATCGATTCGTCGCCGGCACCGTCGGCCAGCCCGGCAGCCGGACCTTCTTCCTGCAGGCGAAGCGGGGCAGCTCGCTCGTCTCGGTCGTCCTCGAGAAGGTCCAGGTCCAGGTGCTCGCCGAGCGGATGGCGCTCCTGCTCGCCGAGGTGTCGCGGCGCGGCGTGCGCGTCCCCGAGGCGCTCCTGCCCGGTGACGACGACACCGCACCGCTCGACGAGCCGCTCGTCGAGGCGTTCCGGGTCGGAATGATGACCCTCGCGTGGGACGGCGAGAGCGACGAGATCGTCGTCGAGGCCCGGGCGCAGGTCGAGGAGGACGAGGACGACGACGAGGAGGAGGACGAGGACGAGGAACTCGAGCTGTCCGACGACGACCCCGACGGCCCGGACCTGCTCCGCGTCCGCCTGACCCCGACGCGGGCCCGCGCCTTCGCCGAGCGCTCGCTGCGCACCGTCGCCGCCGGGCGGCCGCCCTGCCCGATCTGCGGCCAGCCGCTGGACCCGTCCGGCCACCTCTGCCCACGCCGCAACGGATACGTGCACTGAGCGCCCGCAGGCCGACGAGCCCCCGCAGGCCGACCCGCCGGGTGAGCTTCCGACTCGTGCCGACCCGCCGCGACGACGGCCGCCCGTGACCGGCGAGGCGCGCCGCCCGGACGAGGCCGGAGAGGCCTGGCCGTCCGAGCCGTCCGTCGCCGACGAGCCCGGCGAGCCCGTCCTGCCGCCCGCCGTCGTTCTGGCTCCCGCCGTGGCCGTCCCGTTTCTCGCCGCCGGCGAGATCGAGATCGTCGGGCGCCTCGTGCAGGCTTCGAACATCACGCTGCTGGTCGCCGTCCACGGCGACGTTCCCGGGCACGGCGAGACGGTGGCCGCCGCCGTCTACAAGCCGATCCGCGGGGAGCGCCCGCTGTGGGACTTCCCCGAGGGCACGCTGGCTCATCGCGAGGTCGCGGCGTTCATCGTCTCGCAGGCCAGCGGCTGGGACGTGGTCCCACCCACCGTCTTCCGCGAGGACGCGCCGGTCGGGCCGGGGATGCTGCAGCTGTGGGTGGAGGTCCGCGAGGATCGCGACGTCGTGGAGATGGTGCGGGCGGCGGACCCGCGCCTGCGCCGGATCGCCCTCTTCGACGCCGTGGTCAACAACGCCGACCGGAAGGCGGGCCACCTGCTCGTCCGCGACGACGGGATCGTCCAGGGCGTCGACCACGGCGTGACCTTCAGCGTGGACCCGAAGCTGCGGACGGTCCTCTGGGGCTGGCGCGGGACGAAGCTGGCGCCTCGCGAGGGCGAGACCCTCGCGCTCCTGCGGCGCGCGCTGCCCCGCCTGCAGCCGGCACTGGAGCCGCACCTGGCGCCCGACGAGCTGGACGCCACGCGCGAGCGGATCGAGGCCCTGGTCCGGGACGACCGCTTCCCGCAGCCGCACCCGGACTGGCCGGCGGTGCCCTGGCCCTGGTACTAACGCCCGCCGGCCCTGCGGCTTCGGCGGACCCCCGGGTGGGACGCCGGCGCACCTGCCGAGCGGCGCACGCCGGGGCGGCGCGAGCCAATCCGCGCCGCACCCCGGCGCGAACTGGTGGGTGCCGGCGGCTCCCGACCCGTCGGGTCACGAGGTTCCCATGATCGACCACGCCATCTCCGCCGAGGGGCTGCGCAAGTCCTACGGCGACGTCCACGCCCTGCGGGGCATCGAGCTGGCCGTGCCCGCCGGCACGATCCTGGGCCTCCTCGGCCCCAACGGCGCCGGCAAGACGACGGCGGTCCGCATCCTGACCACCCTGATCCACCCCGACGGCGGCCGCGCCACGGTCGCCGGGCACGACGTGCTGCGCGAGCCCGATGCCGTCCGCGCGTCGATCGGCCTCACCGGCCAGTACGCCGCGGTCGACGAGAACCTGACCGGCCGCGAGAACCTGGAGCTCGTCGCCCGCCTGCTGCATCTCGGCCGCCCCGCGGCCCGGATCCGAGCCGACGAGCTGCTGGCGACCTTCGACCTCAGCGACGCGGGCGGCCGGCCCGCGCGCACGTACTCCGGGGGCATGCGGCGCCGCCTCGACCTGGCCGCCAGCCTCGTGGGTCGCCCCGCCGTCCTCTTCCTCGACGAGCCGACCACCGGCCTCGACCCGGCCAGCCGCCTCGGCTTGTGGGACGTGATCGAGAGCCTCGTCGCGGACGGGACGACGATCCTGCTGACCACCCAGTACCTCGAGGAGGCCGACCGCCTCGCCGACCGGATCGCCGTGATCGACGGGGGCCTCGTCATCGCCGAGGGCACCGCGACGGAGCTGAAGGACCGCCTGGGCGAGGACGTCGTCGACGTGCGCGTCGCGGACGCGGGTCGCACGGGCCTCGCGCTCGAGCTCCTGCGTCCGCTCGCCGCGACGGAGCCGAGGGCGGACCTCGCGAGCGGCCGGATCAGCCTGCCCGTCCACCACGGGGCGGGCACGCTGGCCGAGGTCGTCCGGCGCATCGACGGCGCCGGCATCGAGGTCGCCGAGCTGTCGCTCCATCGGCCCAGCCTCGACGACGTCTTCCTCACCCTCACCGGCCGCCGCGCCGAGGGAGCCCCGGGCGATCCCACCGCCGATGACGAAGACGCGGTCGGAGAGGCCGGCCAGCCCACCGCCCAGCGCCGCCGGTTCGGCCGGCCGGCCCAGAGGAACGCCGCATGACCGCCACGACCGCATCCGTCGCGAGCGCCGGCCGGGGGTCGGCGCGGCGCGTCCGCCGCTCGCCCACGTGGATCATCTCCGACTCGATCACGATCGCCTGGCGGAACATGCTGGCGGTCGTTCGGAACCCGCAGCTGCTCGTGGTCGACACGATCACGCCGATCATGTTCGTGCTGCTGTTCGCCTTCGTCTTCGGCGGCGCGATCCAGACGCCCGGCGTCAGCTACATCACCTTCCTGATGCCGGGGATCTTCGTCCAGACGGTCGTCTTCGGCGGCACCAGCACCGCGGTCGGGCTGGCCGAGGACCTCCAGAAGGGCATCATCGACCGCTTCCGGTCGCTGCCGATGGCCCCGTCCGCGGTCCTGATCGGCAAGACCTTCGCGGACCTGCTGCGCAACGCGTACACGGTCCTGGTCATGACGCTCGTCGGCTTCGCGATCGGGTTCCGGTTCACGGGCAGCCTGCCGGAATTCCTGCTCGCGCTCCTGCTCATCACGTTCTTCGGCTACTCGATCAGCTGGCTCTCGGCGAACGTCGGCCTGCGGGCGAAGTCGGCCCAGGCCGCCCAGGGGGCCATCTTCATCCCCGTCTTCCCGCTGACGTTCGTGAGCTCCGCCTTCGTGCCGATCGCGACGATGCCGGATTGGCTGCAGCCGATCGCCGAGGCCAACCCCGTCACGGTCGTCGTCAACGCCGCCCGCGGCCTGATCGTCGGAGCACCCGACGCGGGGACCATCCTCCTAGCCGGAGCCTGGATCGCCGGCCTCGTCGCCGTCTTCGCCCCGTTCGCGATCTGGAGCTACCGCCGCAAGGGCTAGACGCGGTCACCGTCCGGCAGACTGGCCGACCCCGCTGCGGGCACCAGCACCCTCAGGCCTTCGCGCTCGGCGGCGACGGCGAGCCGATCGTCCAGCGTGACCACCACGAGGCTCGCGGGATGCCCCTCGGCAGCCACGAGCGCCGCCGCCAGCTGGAGGGCGTCCCCGGCGCGCAACGGATGGACCCGGAGGAGGCGGGACGCCAGGGCGCGGACCCGCTCCGATGGCTGGACCTCCGACCACGCCAGCTCCAGGGCATCGAGCCGACCGCTGGCCTGCCGCACGGCTGCCAGGTCGAGCGCGCCCTCGCGTTCGAGTCGAGCCAGGGCCGCGACGCACTCGATCGCCGTGCCCCACCACGTGACGACCTGCGGGTCGGCGTTGAAGAGCGCGCCGGTCGACGCGCTCGTGGCCTCGTCCACGAGCAGCGGCACGAGCGCGGACGAGTCCCAGTATCTCACCTGCCCGACCGACGCTCCTCGAGGGTTGCGTCGACGATGCTCCGCCCGCCCCGAGGGCGGGGGCCCGGCGAGCGAAGGAGGTCGACCGGCGGCGCACCGAGGCCGATCCGCAGGACGCCGGCGCGCTCGAGCCGCTCGAGGCGGCCGGCTGGGTCCGGCCCCGAGCCCGCCGGCTCGAGGCGAGCAACCACCACCCCGCGGTCGGTGACAAGGACGCTCTCGCCGGCTCGAACCTGGTCGACGTAAGAGCTCAGGCCGTTCTTGAGCTGGCTGATCGAGGCGACCTTCATCTGCCTATTATGGCCATGATCACATAGCCTGTCCAGACATCTCGCGTGCCCGGGCGGCCGGCGCAGATGGCGCTACCGCTTCGGCGGCACGGTGCCCACGTGGATTGTGACGATCCCGCCCGACATGCCGAACCAGCGGATCCCGACGAGGCCGGCCTCGCGCATGACCTCGGCGATCCGCTCCGGCGCCGGGTAGTTCTGGACGCTGCGGACCAGGTAGGCGTACGCGCCGCCCTGGCCGGCGACCTTCCCGATCAGGGGCACGATCCGGTCGAACCACCAGCGCATCAGCCGGGCCAGACGGCTTCGAGGGCGGGAGATCTCGAGGCAGACCACCTTACCGCCCGGCCGGACCACGCGGGCCATCTCGGCGAAGCCCTTCGTGTAATCGGGAAGGTTGCGCATGCCGAACGCGATCGTCGCCGCATCGAAGCGGCCGTCATCGGTGGGCAACGCCAGTGCGTCGCCCACCACGAACGTAAGTCCAGGCTGACTAGAGAAGCGCTCCCGGGCGACGCCGATCATGCCCGGGCTGAGGTCGACCCCGAGGACCTCGCCGCCCGGCGCTGCAGCGCGCAGGAGGTCGGCGGCGACCTTCCCGGTCCCGGTCGCGACGTCGACGGCGCGGCCGCCGGGCTTGAGCGCCGCGAGCGCCACGGCGCGCCTCCGCCAGCGCGGCTCCTGGAAGGCGCTGATGACGAGGTTCATGAGGTCGTAGACGCCGCTGATCCGGTCGAACATCGCGCCGACCTCGGTCGGGGCCGCCGCGTTGCCGCGCTCGGTGGCGAGGCCGGAGGGTGCGTCGCCGCGCGAGGCGTCCGGGCGGGTGTCGGGCGGCTGGCGCTGGGTCGTCATGCGGGGCTCTCCTGGGGTTCCGGCGGGGCGGGCGCGGCCGGCGGTGCGGCGGAGGCGGCCGATGCGGCGGCGGGTGGTGCGACGGCTGCCCCGAGCAGGTCGACCTGCGCCAGCGCTTCGCGCAGGGCGGCGGCGATCGGTACCGGCTCGCTGATCGGCGCGGTGTGGCGCAGGCCCGGGAGCTCCCGCCGGCGCGCGCCCGGGATCCGGGCCGCCAGCGCGTCGGCGATCGGGGCGTAGAACGGCTCCGACGCGCCGCCGGTCAGGATCGTGACCGGCCGGGCGATGGCGGCCAGGCCGTCGGGGTCGAGCCCCTGCATCTCGGCGTCGGCCACGGCTCCCCCACCCTCGTCCTCGAGGAACGCGCGCGTGCGCTCCGGCAGCGCCTCCCACGCGCCCGGCCCGGCGATCCCGCGCATGAACGCGCGTGCCGCGGCAGGAGCGCCGCCGAGCGCCATGGCGTCCCGCGTGGCCTGCGCGACACGGTCGAAGGCCCGTCGCGTGCGCACCCCGGCGAGCGGACCGTAGGGCGGCTCGTAGGCGACGACGGCCGCGACCCGCTCGGGCAGGCGTGCCGCGGCCTCGAGCGCGACGACGCCCCCGAAGCTGTGCCCGAGCAGGACCGCGCGGCCGACGCCCTCGGCGTCGAGGACGGCGACGAGGTCGGCCAGGTGCTCCTCGATCGAGACCGCGCGGGGCGCGTCCAGCCGGCGCTCGCCGCTGCCGCGGCGATCCGGGGCGACGACGCGGAGATCGCCCGGCGCGGCCAGCTCCCGGACGAGCGGCGCGAGCTGGCGCCCCGTGGAGAGCGTCGCGTGGAGGACCACGACGGTCGGCGTGAGGCGATCGCGGAGCTCGCCCCGGCGCAGCTTCCCGGCAAGGGTTCGCGGCAGCGCGGCCAGCCGCACGAAGGCGGTGGGGACCTCCCAGGGAGCCAGCCGCTCGCGACACCAGGCCCGGAGCGCGGCGTCGCCGGGATCCTTCGCCCTCGCGCGGAGCACGATCCCCGCGACCGGCACGGCACCCCAGGTCGCGTCCGGGCGGCCGGCGACGCCGGCCTCGACGACGGCGGGGTGAGCCTCGACGGCGGCCTCGACCTGGGCCGGGTAGACGTTCTCGCCGCCGCTCACGAGGAGATCGGCGCGCCGGTCGGCGACGAACAGCCGCGCCGCGGCGTCGAGGCTGCCGAGGTCGCCCGTCCGCAGCCAGCCGTCCGGCGTGAAGGCCGCGGCGGTCTCCACCTGGCGCCCGAGGTAGGCGCCGAAGGCGGCGGGGGTCCGGACCTGGATCTCCCCCACCCCGTCGGCCCCCGGCTCGGCGATCCGGACCGCGACGCCGGGGAGCGGCCGTCCGGCGGATTCCGGCAGGCTCCCGGCCTCATCGGCCGACAGGCACGTGACGCCCGAGCCGGCCTCCGTGAGGCCGTAGGTCGGGACCACGGGCCAGCCCGCCGCCGCCGCACGCCGCACCAGGCCGGGCGGGATCGGGGCGCCGCCGAGCAGCACCGCCCGGACCGACGCGGGCGGCCCCCCGTTGGACGCCGCGGCGAGGATCCGCGCGAGCTGGGAAGGCACCAGCGACACGTGGCTCGGGGCGTCGGGCGCCGCCAGCGCCGCCAGGACGCCGCCGGGGTCGAACGGCGCGACCACGTGGAGCGGGACCCCGGCGCCGACGGCCCGCCAGGCGACGCCGAGCCCGGCGACGTGGGCGAGGCCGAGGCAGAGGAGCCAGCCGGTCGCGGGCGGCAGCGCGGCGGCCCACGCGAGCGCGCTGGCGGCAAGCGCCGCATGCGAGAGGAGCGCCGCCTTCGGCGCCCCCGTCGTCCCCGACGTGAGGACGGCGATGGCGGGCGACGCCGGGTCCAGCGAGATGCCGCGCCGGTCGCTCCCCCGGGCCCCGGCGACGAGCGCCGCGGGCTCCAGGATCGGCACCCCGTGGCCCGCCACGAGGTCGGCCAGCCCCGGATCGTGGACCAACAGCCGGGGCCGGGTCATCTCGAGGGCCGTCGCGATCTCGGGCCGCGCCAGGCGCGTCCCGAGCGGCACCCCGACGGCGCCGGCGCGCCCGATCGCGACCAGCAGGGCGACCGTCCCCGCGGACGGGGCGGCCAGCAGCGCCACGCGGTCGCCCGGCTCCACCCCGGTCGCCTGGAGGCCGGCCGCCGCGAGGTCGGCGAGCCGGTCGAGCTCGGCGTACGAATGGTCGCCGTCGGCGTCGCGGACGGCGAGGGCGAGGGGCCGGGCGGCGGCATGGCGCCGCACCTCGAGCCCGAGGATCGGCCCGAGGCTCACCCGCCGGCCTCCACGGCTTCGACCACCCAGCGACGCAAGGCCCCGTCGTCGAGGGCGATCCCGAGCCCGCCGGTGCCCGCGCCGCCGGGTGCCACAAGGCGGCCGTCCTCGACGACCAGTGGATCGCGGAGGAGATCGTGCTCGAGGAGCCCGGCGGTCGCCAGGCCGTGGGGCAGCGGGCGCGCCGCGCCCCGCCACTGGACGGTGGGGAGGGCCGCCGCAGCGGCCCGCGCGGCCGCCACCCCGATCCCGGTCTCGAACAGCGTGGAGAGCACGACCGGCACCCCGCGCGCGGCGGCCGCGGCGGCGATCTCGGCCACCGCGACCGGGCCGCCGACGCGCGCCGGCTTCACGACGAGAACGTCGGCCGCCTCGGCGGCCAGCAGCGCCCGGGCGCCGCCGGGCGAGTAGACCGCTTCGTCGGCGGCGAGCGGGACCGCCACGCGCCTGCGCAGCTCCGCCGCCCCGGTCGTGTCGTCGACCGGGAGCGGCTGCTCGACGTACTCGATGTCGAACCGCGCCACGGCCTCGAGGCGCTGCTCCGCCGTGGCGAGGTCCCAGGCCCCGTTGACATCGAGGCGAAGCCGGATCTCCGGGCCCACCGCCTGCCGGATCGCGCGCACGCGCGCGACCAGGTCCTCGGTCTCGCGCTCGGCGCCGGCCTTGAGCTTGAGCGTCCGGAACCCGGCCTCGATCGCCTGCAGGGCCGCCTCGGCGCCCTGCCGCGGCGCGGCGAAACCGATCGTCCCGTTGACCGGGACGTCCGTGCCGTCCGGGTCGAGGGCGAGGTCGAGCCGGGCGGCGTCGAGGGCGGCCCGGAACGCCCGACCGGGTCCGCCGAGCAGCTCCAGCTCCTCCGCTTCGGGCAGATCGCCCTCGCGCGCCCGACCCGTCGTCTCGCGGATGGCGCGGGCCAGGATCGTCTCCTCGACCTCGGTTGCGTCGGGCTCCAGGACGGCCTCGCCGAGGCCGATGCGCCCGCCGACGCCCTCGAGCAGCACGACCCACGTCTCGCGGTGGAGCCACATGCCGGTGGCCGTGGCGAATGGGCGGCGGAACGGCACCCGCACGCGGACCGCGGACAGGCCCGCGACGGGCACCGCGTCGAGGATGTCGCGCAGGGCAACGGCATCGCCCGGGTGGCCGCGTCCGGCCGTCGTCACGCCGCCGGTCCTTCGAGCGGCAGGCCGGCGACCGCGAGCCCGACGCCGAAGAGCAGCCCGAAGACGAGCGCCAGGCGGGCCGTGCCCTTGAGCACGTGGTTCAGCTCGCCCGGCTCCTCGAAGTCCCGGACGGTCCGCATGAGGGGCAGCGCCAGGGGCAGGGAAGCCAGCGGGAGGCCCTGGGCCAGCGCCCGCAGCCCGCCGCCGGCCGAGAGCCCGACCGCAGCGAGCGTCGCCGGAAGGGCGAAGGCCACGCCCAGGAGGAGCGCGTACTCGAGCGCGGTCCGCCGGCGGCCCAGGATCACGGCGAGCGTCCGCTTGCCGGCTGCCGCGTCGGTCGGGATGTCGCGCAGGTTGTTCACGACCAGGATCGCGGTGACGAGGGCCCCGACGGGGATCGACGCGAGGAAGAAGAGGGGGTTGAGCCGCAGGGCCTGGAGATAGGCGGTGCCGACCACCGCGACGAGCCCGAAGAAGATGAAGACGAACACCTCGCCGAGGGCGCGGTAGCCGTACGGGAAGGGCCCACCGGTGTAGGCGAGCGCGGCGACGATCGCGAGCGCGCCGAGGGCGAGGATCACCGGCCCGCCCACGGCCACCAGCCACAGCCCGACGAGGCCGGCGAGGCCGATGACGAGGGCGATCGCGAGCTCGAGCTGGCGCTCGGTCACGAGGCCGGAGGCGGCGACGCGGGTCGGCCCGGCCCGGTCGGGCGTGTCGGCCCCGCGCCGGTGGTCGGACAGGTCGTTGGCCAGGTTCGCCAGGACCTGTAGGAGCAGCGCGACGGCGAGGCAGCCGAGCGCGGTGTCGCTGCGGAACGGGGTGCCCACCGCGAGCGCGGCGCCGAGCCCCACCACCACCCCCGACGCCGCCGCGGGCAGCGTAGCGGGACGGATGGCAAGGAGCCAGGTCCGGAGGGCGGACGGCGGCGGCGCGGCCGGCGGCGCGATGGCGCTCACGGGCGGCGCGGGTACTTCGTGAAGTCGGGCCGCCGCTTCTCGAGGAAGGCGCGCGACCCCTCGTGCGCCTCGTCGGTCGTGTAGTAGAGGCCGGTCGCGTTGCCCGCGAACTCCTGGAGCCCGGCCAGCCCGTCGGTGGCCACCAGGAAGGCCGACTTGAGGAACCGGATCGCGGTCGGGCTCATGGCCAGGATCTCCTCGGCCCAGGCGACGCCCTCGGCCTCGAGGTCGGCGAGCGGCACGACGCGGTTGACGAGCCCCATCGCCCGCGCCTCGGAGGCGTCGTACTGGCGGCACAGGAACCAGATCTCCTTCGCCTTCTTGTCGCCCACGAGGCGGGCCAGGAGGCCGATCCCGAAGCCGGCGTCGAAGCTCCCGACCTTCGGCCCCACCTGGCCGAAGATCGCGTTGTCGCTCGCGATCGACAGGTCGCACACGACGTGCAGCACGTGGCCCCCGCCGATCGCGTAGCCGTTGACGAGGGCGATGACGGGGACGGGCAGCGAACGGATCTGGCGCTGGAGGTCGAGCACGTTCAGGCGCGCGATCCCGTCCTCCCCGACGTACCCGCCGGCGTGGCTCTTGTAGTTCTGGTCGCCGCCCGAGCAGAACGCGGCCTCGCCCGCGCCGGTCAGCAGGACGCAGCCGATGCCGGCGTCGTCGCGGATCCGGGCGAAGGCGTCGATCAGCTCCGCCACGGTCTGCGGTCGGAAGGCGTTGCGGACCTCCGGCCGGTCGATCGTCACCTTCGCGATCCCGGTCCCGGAGTGCTCGAAGCGGATGTCGCGGTACTCCCGGACGGTCGTCCAGGCGACGGGCGACGGGGATGGCACGGGCGTGGTCATGCTGCGGTCTCCAGGAGGAAGTCGAGGACGAGGGCATGGAAGCGGTCGGGGCGCTCGAGGTGCGGCGCGTGGCCGGCGCCGGGCACGACCGCCAGGCGGGCCCCGGGGATGGCGGCGGCGACCTCCTCGGCCCGCGCCCGGGCCGGATCGTCCGCGCCCGCCACGACGAGGGTCGGGGCAAGGATCGTGGCGAGCCGATCGTGGAGCGGCTCCATCGCGCCCTGGCCGCCGTACACCAGCGACGCGGCCAGCCCGAGGGCCGTGTTCGCGCGCCGGATCCTGGCCTGGCGGTCGCGCGCGGCCCCCGCGAGCGAAGCCTCGCCCGCGAGGATCGGCTCCGCCTCCCAGCGGGCGGCAAAGGCCTCGATCCCCTCGGTGACGGCAATGCGGGCGCGCTCGGCGTCCGCGGCGGCGCGCTCGGCGCGAGCCGCCGGATCGGCGATCCCGGCGGACGGCGCCTCGAGCACGAGGCTCCGGACCGTCTCGGGATGGGCGACGGCCAGGCGGAGGGCGATCCGTGCCCCCATCGAGTAGCCGACGACGTCGACGCGCTCGGCGCCCAGGCGCCGCACGATCGAGGCGAGGTCGTCCGCCGTGCGCTCCACCGAGGTCCGCGGACGGTCGTCCGCGGGGACGGCGACGCCGGCGTCGCCGTCCGACGCTCCCGTGGCACCCGGTGACGGCGGGCCGTCGGCCTGCCAGCCGGTCCCGCCGTGGCCCGGCAGGTCCAGGACGATCGCCCGGACGCGGCTGCCGAGCCCCGCGAGCCCGGCCCACGAGAGGCCGCTCCCCGAGAAGCCGTGGAGGAACAGGACGGGCGGGCCGTGGCCCGCGACGCGGACGGTCCAGCGCATCCCCGCGACCTGCATCCGGAGGCGCTCGCTCACCGGGCCGCCTCCGTCGCGTCGCCGTCGGCGAGCGCGGCCAGGGCCGCCTGCACCGCGGCCGCCGCCTCGCGGTGGAGGGTGACGTTGCGGGCCCGGTCGGTCCGCAGCTCGATGACCTGGACGCCCGGCGTCGCCAGCGAGGCCTCGACGGCCGGGCGGAGGTCC
The DNA here is from genome assembly GCA_963831745.1 of uncultured Chloroflexia bacterium. Classification (GTDB taxonomy): domain Bacteria; phylum Chloroflexota; class Limnocylindria; order Limnocylindrales; family CSP1-4; genus CTSoil-043. The sequence continues at coordinate 793,165 of CAWHRD010000006.1, forward strand.
GCCGGGCCCACCAGCCGGTGCTCCGCGCCGAGCGCCGCCACGGCCGGACCGAGGTCGATGCCGTGGGGCGTCCCGAACAGCTCCTCGTAGTGCGCGGGGAGACCCGCGGCCGGGACGGAGGCCGTCGCCTGGGGCAGGAACGAGAAGATCCCGCCGCCGTCGTTGCTCACGACGACGATCGTCGCCGACACGCCGTGCAGGCGCGCCGCCACCAGCCCGGTGAGGTCATGGAGGAGGGCCAGGTCGCCGATCACGAGCGCCGTCGGCGTCCCCGAGGCGGCGGCGCCGAGCGCCGACGAGACGACGCCGTCGATCCCGTTGGCACCCCGGTTGGCCAGGGGCCGGATGGCGCGCGGGCCGGCAGGCAGCCAGGCGTCCATGTCACGGACGGGCATCGAGCTGCTCGCCCAGAGGATGGCGCCGTCGGGCAGGAGGTCGCCGAGCACGGCGAACGGGGCGCCCTCGAACGCCTCGCCGGCGGCCGTGCGGGCGCCGAGCCAGCCGCGCAGGGCCCGGTCGGCGGCGCGGTCGGCGACGAGCCACTCGTCGAGCCAACGGCGCTCGCGGGCCGGAGCCGGCCGCAGGCGGCTCGCGCTCGTCGGCCGGCCGTCGTCGTGCAGCAGCCCGGCGAGGGCGAGCGCCGTGGAGGTCGCATCGGCATGGACGAGCGTGGCCGCGACGACCGCGGGCTCGCGCCAGCCGGCGTCGCCGTCGACGACGACCACGCCGGGACGGCGCTCCTCGAGCAGGGTGAGCAGGGGCTTCGAGGTGGGCGCGGCCCCGAAGCGGAGCACGAGCTCGGGCACGTGGGCCTCGCGCCACGGGCCGGGCCGCAGGAGGTGGTCGCCGCGGGCGAGCACGCGGGATCGGTCGTGCGGGCCGCAGCGGGCCAGCGAGAGCGGGTCGGCAAGCACCGGCCAGTCCAGGGCGGCGGCGAGATGGGCCAGCGCCGCCGGCAGCGCCGGGTCGTCCTGCGGGCCGGCGACGACGAGGCCGCGCTCCACGCCGGCGAGCCGGCGGGCGAGGTCCTGCGCGGCATCGGCGTCGAGCACGCGCCGGCCGGCCACGACCCGCGTGGATGGCGGGCCCGGGAGCGGGCCCAGCGGCCCTTCCGGCACCAGCGGCTCGCGGAACGGGACGTTGACGTGGACGGGGCCGGCGGGGCCGGCGACGGCCGTCGCGACGGCGCGGGCCGCGACCGAGCGGACGTGGCGGCGGGTGACGTCCTCGCCGTCGAGAAGGGGCAGCTCCGCGAACCACTTCGCGTGCGAGCCGAAAAGCCGCACCTGGTCGATCGCCTGGGGCGCGCCGCGATCCCGCAGCTCGAGGGGCCGGTCGGCCGTGAGGACCACCAGGGGCACCCGCCCGAGCGACGCCTCAACGACGGCCGGCAGGAGGTTCGCCGCCGCCGTCCCCGAGGTCGTCAGGATGGTGGTCGGCCGCCGCGAGGCCCTGGCCATCCCCAGCGCGAAGAAGCCGGCGCTCCGCTCGTCGAGCAGGACGCGAACGCGAATCCCCGGGTGGGCGCGCAGGGCAAGCGCGAGCGGCGTGGAGCGCGACCCGGGGCAGACGACGGCGTCGGCGACGCCGGACCCGACGAGCTCGTCGACGAACGCGCGAAGGGCGAGCGTGTCGGTCACGTGCCCGGCTCCTCCAGCCGGCCCAGCGCCGAGGTGACGGGGCGGAGCTTGATCCGCGACTCCTCCCACTCTCGGGCCGGGTCCGAGTCGGCGACGATGCCGCAGCCCGCGAAGAGCGTTGCCCCCCGGCCGTCGACGAGGCCGCAACGCAGCGCGACCATCATGTCGCCGTCGCCGTCGGCCCCGAGCCAGCCGACGGGGCCGGCATACCAGCCCCGGTCGAAGCCCTCGTGCTCGGCGATCAGGTCGAGCGCGGCGCCGCGCGGCTCGCCGCCCACCGCCGGCGTCGGGTGGAGCCGCTGCGCGAGCCCGAGGATGCCGCTCTCGTCGCGCAGGACGCCCTCCATCGGCGTCACGAGGTGCTGCACGTGGCGGAGGGGCAGGATCCCCGGCTCGGGGGCCACGTCCAGCCGCTCGACGATCGGCCGGAGGGCGTCGCGGAGCATCGCCACGACGACGGCGTGCTCCTCGCGGTCCTTGTCGCTCGCCAGGAGGCCGGCGGCCAGCCGGGCGTCCTCCTGCGCGTTCGCGCCGCGCGGCGCGGAGCCGGCGATCGCGACGGTGCGGAACGCGCGCCCCTCGGTGCGGACGAGGCGCTCCGGCGTGGCGCCCAGGAAGGTCACCCCGCGGCGCACGAAGGCGAACGTCGTGCTCTCCGGCCCGGCCGCCGCGAGGCGACGCAGGGCGTTGAGCGGGTCGAGCTCGACGGGCGAGCGGATCTCGACCCGGCGGGCCAGCACGACCTTGTCGAGGCGGCCGCGCCCGACCGCCCCCGCGAACAGGCCGACGAGGCGATCCCAGGCGGCCCGGTCGGGCTGCTCCCCGGTGATCGCGAGGGGGGCGCCGGCCGGCCGGGCCACGAGGGCGCCCGGCGCCGGCGTGAGCTCGCGAGCGCGTGCGCGCAGCCCGTCCCACAGCCGCGCGAGCGAGCGGGCCGGCGGCGGTTCGCTCCCGATCGCAGCCGTGACGAACGTCCCGGCGGCGGTGCGGGCCACCGCGAGGGCGGGCAGGACGAGCGAGGCGGCCCCGAACGGCGCCCACGCGTCGCCGGCCGCCGGCGCGACGCCCCCGAAGCCGAGGCCGCCGAGCAGGACGAGACCGGCGCCCCGCGGCAGGGCCGACGCGTCGGCCGCGAGGCCCCCCAGCGCCGCCCCGGCGAGCCGCTCGGCCCAGGCGTCCGCGGCGACCGTGAACCGGTCCGGCCCCACGGGCTCCACCGCCCACGCCCGGCCGATCGCGACGAGCGCCGTCCCCTCTCCCGGCTGGAGCCACAGGGCGGCCTCCAGGTCGGCCTCGCGGGCCGCCCCGAACAATGCCAGCGGGTCGACGTCGGCAACCAGCGCCGTGGCCGCCCGGAGGCGTCCCGGGAACGGCTCGGGTGTCGCCTCGAGCGCCCGCTGCAGGTCGTCCTCGCCGACGCCGAGGTCGGGCCGCTCGACGACGGTCACCTGCCGGGCCCCCCGGCTCCCCAGGCGCCGCCGATCCGTTCCTCCGTCACGCCGACGCTGCGGAGCAGCAGGGCGCGGAGCGTCGGGTAGGCGTCCTCCAGCAGCCCCGGGTCGTCGGCCAGAAGCCAGCGCGCCACGACCTCGTTGAGCGCGCCGAACCAGGCGACGCCGGTGATCGCGGTGTCGATCGGCGGGATGGACCCGTCGGCGACCGCCTCGTCGAGATAGCCGGCGATCAGGCGCGCGAAGCGGTCGTGGAGGGCGTTGGTCTCGGCGTTGAAGGCCCGGCCGGCGCCGAGGGCGTCGAGAAAGAGGAGCCGGGCCATCGTCCGGTGCCCGGCGAACGTGGTCAGGACCGCGTGGAGCGCGGCTTCGGCCTTCGCGATCGGGTCGGTCTCGGCGGCCACGGCGCGGTCGACCTTCGCCGCGAGCCGGTCCGCCGTGGAGCGCATCAGCTCGCGAAAGATCGCCTCCTTCGTCGCGAAGTGGAAGTAGACGCCGCCCTTCGAGGTGTCGGCCGCGGCCGCGATGTCGTCGACCGCCGTGTCGCGGTAGCCGCGCCGGGCAAAGGTATTGAAGGCGGCGTCGAGGATCTGCTCGCGCCGGGTCCGACTCTTCTCGGCCTGGGCCGTCGTCCGCCCGTCCGGCGTCCGTCCGCCCGCCGTCCGCCCGCCCGCCGCCTGCGTGTCGGTGGCCTGCGTGCCGGTCGCCCGTGCCGTCGCCTTGTCGTCCGTCATCGGCGGGCTGCGTGCTCCTTGGTCGGGTGTCGCCAGAAAACCGACCGGTCGGTCGGTCCGGCCACTATACGTCGTTCGGCGATCCGCTCCCGGCGGATGCCCTGCGCGACGGAGCCTCAGCGAACGGGCAGGTCAAGGACGAAGCGGGCCCCGCCGCCGGGGGCGTCGCCGACGGTCAGCGTGCCGCCGTGGATCTCCGCGATGCGCCGAGCGATCGCGAGCCCGAGCCCGCTCCCCCGGCTCTCCCTGCGGCTCCCGGCGAGGCGCGCGAACGGCTCGAAGATCCGCTCGCGCTGGTCGGCCGGGACGCCCGGTCCCTGGTCGCTGACCGCGACCTGCGCCCGCCGCCCGACCCGGTCGGCGGCGACGCCGACGTGCCCGCCGGCGGGAGAGACGCGGAACGCGTTGTCGAGGAGGACGAGCAGCAGCTGGACCAGCCGGTCGGCGTCGCCGAGGACCGGCAGGGCCGGCGTGTCGCCGGGCGGTCCCTCGAGGACGAGCCCCTGCTCGACCGCCAGCGGCCCGGCGCGCCGGACGGTCGCCGCGGCAACCTCGGCCAGATCGATGGGCCGGCGATCGGCGGCCAGCGCGCCCCGCTCGGACGCTGCGAGCGCCAGCAGCTCCTCGACGAGGCGGCCCAGGCGGTCGGCCTCGGACACGATGTCCTCGGCGAGCTCGCGCCCCTCCGGGCGCACGAGCTCCTCGCGCTGGAGCACCTCGGCCGAGGCCCGGATGATCGCCGTCGGCGTCCGGATCTCGTGCGACGCGTCGGCCACGAAGCGTCGCTCCGTCGCGAAGGCGCGGCGGATCGGCACCAGGGCCCGCCCCGTGATCCAGAATGCGACCGCAGCAGTCCCGAGAAGCCCCAGGAAGGCGACGGCGGCGATCGCCACCACGAGGTTGCGCGACTGCTCCTCGTGCAGGGTGAGGACGTACCCCGCCTGGACCCAGCCCCCCGGCTCGGAGGCGGAGCCGATCGGGACGGTCTCCAGGCGGACGGGGCCCGCGGCGACCTCGACGGTCCGCACATCGCTGCCGTTGACGCGCGCCGCCTCCACCGCCGCCTGATCCGGCAGGCCGCCGAGCGGTACGTTCGACGGGTTCTGGACGAGCGCCCCCTGCGCATCGAGGACCAGGATGAAGGTGTCCGACGCCCCGGGCGGCCGCTCGTCTCCCTCGTCGCCCCCGCTCGTGATGGTCTCGCCCTCGAGGCGGGCCGCGGCGGTGGTGGTCGCCTGGTTGAGGGCGTGGTCCACGGCGTCGTCGAGCGTCCGAAGCCCGAGGATCGCCGAGGCCGCCCCCAACAGCAGCACCAGCGCCCCCACGAGGAGCAGCGTCGTCACGGCGAGGCGCCGGCGCGTCGCCGTGACCAGCGGGTCGGCCGGCGTCCCCGAGGGCGGCCGCGCGCCCGTCATGCCTCCACGCGGAGCGTGTATCCGACGCCGCGGACGGTCCGCAGCAGCTCGGCCCGACCCAGCTCGGCGAGCTTGCGCCGGCAGTACGAGACGTAGAGGTCGACCACGTTGGAGTAGACGTCGGGCTCGGCGCCCCAGACCGCGTCGAGCACCTGGCGGCGGCTGACCACGCGGCCCTCGTTCCGGATCAGGTAGGCCATGAGCGCGAACTCGCGGGCCGACAGGTCGACCGAGCGATCGCCGACGCGGGCCACGTGGCGCTCCTCGTCGAGCTCCAGGTCGCCGACGGCGAGGTGCGGAGCGGCGGGCGCCGTCGCCCGGCGGCCCAGGGCCCGGACCCGGGCCAGCAGCTCGGCGAACGAGAACGGCTTGGCGAGGTAGTCGTCGGCGCCGGCGTCGAGCCCGGCGACGCGCTCCTCCACCGCCCCGAGCGCGGTGAGCATCAGGGCGGGCGTCGCCACGCCGCGGCTGCGGAGCACGCGCAGCAGCTCCAGGCCGTCGAGGTCCGGGAGCATCCGGTCGAGGACCAGGACGTCGTACGGCTCGCCGCCCGGCGCGGCGAGCGCGAGCGCCGCGACCGCGTCGGGCGCGACGTCGACCACGTGGCGCTCGGCGGTGAGCACGCGCCGGACGAGCTGTGCCATCTTCGGCTCGTCTTCCACGACCAGGATCCGCATGGGGTCCATCCTCCGGGCAGGCGCGGCCCGCGTCAACGGCCGGGTGGCCTTCCTGTGAGATCCCACATCGACGGCACAGGCGCGGCCCATCGGCTGCGGCGAGCATGAGCCCCATCGACACCCGAACCCCCCGCGACGGATCCGATCCGCCGCAGCACCCGGAGCCTGACATGCCTGTCACGAACCCCTCTCGCCGCGCGGGACCACGGCGCTCCGCGCTCGTCGTGGCGGGGCTGGCGGCGGCGCTCACGCTGGGCGCCGCCGCCGGCCTCGGGGGCCCGGCCGCGCCGGCCGCGCCCGCCACCGCCACGGTCGTCACCCTGCCGGCGGACCCGCCGCCGCCGCCCCGCACCGTGGTCACGACGGTCTACCAGGTCACCCCGACGCCCCGCCCCGTCCCGGCCGTGGTCATCCACAAGGTCGTGGCGGGCGGCGGCGAGAACGAGAGCGAGAGCGACGACTGAGATGGCAATCCGCGACGACCGCTCCCCCCGTCCGGCCGCGACGGCCGGCGCGCTTCCGGTCGCGTCTCCCGACGCGTCCATCGGCGCGTCTCCCGACGCGCTTCTCGCCCCGATGTACGCCGGGCTCCCCGCCATCCCTGGCCCGGACGCGATGCCGGCGCCTGGCGCCCGCCCGCGGCCCGCGCCCGGCGCGCATGCCGCCCGCCCCACGCCGGCGCCCGGCGCGACCGCCGGCCGCCCCGCCCCGCACCGGCCCGACCCGCGCCCCATGCGCTTCGCCCTGGCCGCCGGCGGCTTCGCGGCCCTGTCGGCGCTCCTCGCGACGATCTCCACCTCCGCCATCCCGACGAACGCGGCCGTCCTGACGGTCCAGAAGGATTCGCCGGCCGACACGGCGGTCGTCCAGAACGTCACGCGCGTGGTCAAGCTCCCGCCGGGCGTCGCCGCTCCGGCGAATGCCGGCCCCAACGTCCTCGTGACCCAGCTTCCGGCGCCGGTCGCGAAGCCCAGGACGGTCGTCGTCACGACGACCCAGTCCGGGCGCGTCGTCAAGCCGTGATCGGGCTGGGTGCGCCTGCGGCGACCAGCGTGTTCTCCCTCGCGGGGTCGCCGGTGCCGCTCGTCCGCTTGGCCCACCGGACGCACGCGATGGGGGGTCGCCTCGAGGTCCACGTCGCCGCCCCGGCGACCGACGCCGCCGCCGCCGAGCGCGAGATGCGACGCGCGGCGGCACGCGTGCGCGCCTGGGCGGCCATGCTGACGCGCCACGAACCGTCCTCGCAGCTGATGCGCCTCAACGGCGATCCGCGCCCGGGGATCGCCGTCGGGCCGACGCTCGCCGCCGCCCTCGCGTGGGCGCGCGAGGCCGGCGACCTGACGGCTGGCGTCGTCGACGCCTCGCTCCTCGACGCGCGCCTGGGCGCCCAGGAACCGAGCGGGCCGGCATCCGCTCTCCCCGACCCGCCGGTCGGCGCAGCCCCGGGCGGTGGCCGCCGCTGGGAGCTCGTCCCGGGCGGGCGGCACCGCTCCGGCGTCGTCGCCCGGGCGCCGGGCGTGCGCCTCGACCTGGACGGCGTGGCCAAGGGCTGGCTTGCCGACCGGGCCCTGGCGCTGCTGCGCTGGCCGGGCGCGCTGGTCGACGCCGACGGCGACATCGCGGTCCGGTCCGCGCCCGGCGAAGCGTGGGAGATCGGCATCGGGGATCCGCGCGACGACGAGGCCCTCCTCGGGATCCTGCGCCTGCCGGGAGGGCTGCCCGGAGAAGGCCGGTACGGGGTTGCCACCTCGGGGACGAGCATCCACCGCTGGGGCGACGCGAACGACGGGCGTCACCACCTCATCGACCCGGCCACGGGCGTCTCCGCCCGGTCCGACGTGGTGCAGGCCACCGTGATCGCCCGGACGGCGCGCGAGGCGGAGACGTATGCCAAGCTGATCGTGATCCGCGGCGCCGCGGCAGGCCTGGGCTTCGTTGAGCACGCCGATGCCCTCGGCGCGGTCGCGCTCCTCGACACGGGCCGCACGGTCGCCCTTCCGCGCACGTCGAGGTTCCTCGCATGACCTACCGCGGGCTCTCCCCCCGCACCTCGCTCATCCGGTGGGGGCTCTTCGCGATCGCCGTCGGGATCGTCCTCGGGACGACGTTGCCGTTTGCCGTCGACGGGCTGGTCCGGCTCGCCGGCAGCGCCCCGGAGCGCCTCCCGTGGGTGACGACCCGGATCATCGCGTTCCTGTCGTACTTCGCCATCGCCGGCTCCGTGCTCTACGGCCTGCTGCTCTCCACGAAGATCCTCGACGCGATTGCCCACCGGCCGGTGACCTTCGCCCTGCACCAGGACCTCGCCGCGATCGGCCTCGGCCTGGCCGGCATCCACGTGGTCCTCCTCGGGCTCGACGCCACCCAGCCGTTCGGCTTCGCCGAGATGCTGGTCCCGTTCGCCTCGCCGTACCGCCCGCTGTGGGTCGGCGCGGGCCAGCTGGCGCTCTACCTGGTGGCGATCGTGACGGCCAGCTTCTACGTCCGGCGGCGGATCGGCCAGCGCGCCTGGCGGCTCCTCCACTACGTCACGTTCCTCGCATTCGCCTTCACCACGGCCCACGGGATCCTGAGCGGAACCGACACGTCCGCGGCCTGGGCGTGGTGGGTGTACGTGATGGCCACGACGAGCGTCGTCTTCCTGACCGTCTACCGGATCGCGGAATCGCTGATCGTCCGCCGCGAGCGGCGCGGCCGTCCGGCGGTGGCGACGCCGGGGCCGCTCGAGCTGCGCTCCCCCTCGCGCGGCTGAGCTCGCCCGCCGCCGGTCGGTGACCGGGCGCCCCTGCCCGACGCCGCCCTCCGGCCGGACGGGGGCCGGCCAGTGACCGGGGCCGCCGGCGTCGCCCCGACCCGGGCGGGTCGAGGGGCGGGCCGGCGGCAACATCGCCCCAACCGGACGGTGCGAGCGCCTCGCGTGGGTGCCATCCTTTGCAGAGGTGCGCGGCCGGCGCCAGGCGCCTGCAAGGACACCATGGCCGGAGGTGGCGAGTGCGCGAGATCGTGGGCTTCGTGATGGGCGCCGCGGCGGGTGCCGCGGGAGCGCTGTTCGCCACGTCGACCGAGGGCCGGGCGCTGATCGAGCGCCTCCGCGACGAGGCACGCCCCGAGGTGGACCGCGCCGCGACGGAATGGGAGCCGGTGCTCAAGGAGGTCGCCCGGGCCGTCCGGCTCGCCGCCCGCGAGGTGGAGACGGCGACCGCCGACCTGCGCTCGCGCATCGCCGAGATGGCCGCCGAGCCTGCCGAGGCCCAGCTCGACGCGGCGGCGGCCACCGACGCCCAGCTCGACGCGGAGGCAGCCGCCGAGGAGCCCGCGGCGACCGCTCCGGGGGACGCGCTCGCCGGCGACGAACCCATCCGCGGCGCCTGAGCGCCGCGTCGAGCCCCGAGTCCCACCCCCATGCGACGCTTCTTCGCCCAGGTCGTCGTCAACACCCTGACGATCCTGGTCGTCCTCGTCCTCTTCTCGCTCATCAAGGTCGACTACACCGACCCGTTCACCGGGGTCGAGTTCAGGGGACCGGCACTTGCCCTCGGCCCGAACCCGGTGCTCACGCTGGTCTTCATGGCCCTGTTCGTCGCGCTCGTCGGGGCGTTCGTGCGGCCTGTCGTGCTGGTCCTGGCCGGCCGCCTCCTGCTGCGCTCGATGGGCCTGATCCTGATCGTGGTCAACGTCTTCCTCGTGTTCGTCGCCGGCTGGCTGGCCCCGGGCGAGTTCATCGTGGCGCCGCCGACCTGGGTCTGGGGCACCCTGATCGCGCTCGTCTTCACCCTGCTGGCGAGCGGCATCAACATCGTCGTCGGCATCGACCGCCCGCAGATCGACATGAGCGACCGCCAGCGAGCCATCTGGCGCCTCCTCGATCGCCTTCCCACCCCGCGACGCAGCAAGCTCGTGGAGAACCTGCGCCTGATCCAGGTCTACAACACCGTCGCGAGCTTCGGCTTCGAGATCGGGCTCGAGTCCACGCCGGTGGCGGTCATCCGCGACCGCTTCCAGAAGTACGTCGGCGGCATGAACCGCGAGCTCGCCGCCCTGAGCACGCCCGCCAAGATCCGGGTGATGCTCCAGCAGCTGGGCCCGACCTACGTGAAGATCGGCCAGATGGTCTCGAGCCGCGCGGAGGCGCTGCCGCCCGCGTGGCAGGACGAGCTGGCCAAGCTCCAGAACACCGTCCCGCCGTTCCCCGCCGACAAGGCCCACGCGATCATCGAGGCGGAGCTGCGGCGGCCGATGGCCGAGCTCTACGCGACGTTCGACGAGGAGGCGCTCGCCGCGGCGTCGCTCGCCCAGGTCCACCGGGCGACCCTGCCCGACGGCCGCGAGGTGGTCGTCAAGATCCAGCGGCCGGACGTCCAGACGATGGTCGCTGCCGACCTCGGGGTCATGCAGGACCTCGCCGGCGTCATGGAGGACCGCTTCGAGCTGGCCCGGCGCCTGGACGCCAGGGGGATCCTCCAGGAGTTCGCGGCCGGCGTGATGATCGAGCTCGACTACCGCAACGAGGCGTACCACATGCGGCGCCTCGGCGAGAACATGGCCGGCATCGACGGGATCCGCGTCCCCGAGGTCGACGGCGCGCGCAGCGCCAGGCGGGTCCTGACGATGGAGTTCATCCGGGGCGTCAAGATCAACGACGTGGCCGGGATGGAGGCCGCCGGGATCGACCGTGACGACGTCGCGCGCCGCCTCCTGCGGGCGGTCATCAAGCAGATCCTCGTCGACGGCTTCTTCCATGCCGACCCGCATCCCGGGAACGTCCTGGTCGACACGCGCGACGGCACGATCGTCTTCCTCGACCTGGGGCTGATCGGGCAGCTCGACCGCGACCAGCGCTTCGACCTCCTCGACCTCATGTGGTCGGTGGTCCAGAAGGACGCCGCCGGGATCGCGGCCGTCATGACCCGCATGAGCATCCAGCGCGGGAAGGTGGACCCGGGCCGGGTCCGCTCGGCGATCGACGCGATCGTGTACCAGTACCTGAAGTACGGCGACGCGGGCGGCGGCGACTTCGGGGCCGCCATCTCCGGCATCCTCGGGACGCTCTACGACAACGGCCTCAAGCTCAACCAGGACTTCACCCTGGCCCTGAAGGCCATCGTCCAGGTCGAGGAGATCACGCGGACGCTGAGCCCGTCGTTCAGCCTCCTGGACGAGGGCCTCCGGAACGCGAAGGACCTCCTCACCAGCGAGATCAGCGCCGAGAAGATCGTCGCCGCGCTGCGCCAGACGACGATCCAGACTGGCAAGGAGCTCGGCCGCCGGCTCCCGGACCTCCAGTCGGCGACCCTCTCGTGGCTCGACCAGTACCAGAAGGGCAAGATCGTGGTCGAGGTCAACACGGCCGACCTCTCCCGGGAGATCGGGCGCGTCAGCGAGATCGGGAAGATGCTGGCGGCGGGCATGATCATCGCCGGCACGATCATCGCCACGGGGATCGTGTTCACCGCGACGCTCATGTCGGGGACGAACATCGTCGTCTTCCTGCCGCTCCCGGTGATCTTCCTGATCATCTTCGTGGGGCTGCTGATCGTCGGCGTGCGGGTGACCGGCCGGCTGCTGCGGGGACCGGAGGAACGCGAGGACTAGGCGGCCGCGTCAGGCCGCTATCCGCCGCGCGGCTCGCCCGGCGCCCGGACCCGCAGCGTGGCCGACCAGGCGACCCGCTCGGCGGGCGCCAGCACCAGCGCCCGGTCGGAGGCGATGGCAGAGGCGAGGTCGTCGTCGGGCGATGTCGTCGGCTCGAGGGCGTGCTGGACGCGGGGCTCGTCCGGGGCGGCCGGCCAGCCGCCGTCGTCGAGCCAGATCCCCAGGTTCGGGGCGATGGGCGCGTACCACGTGAGCTCCAGGCGCGACCCGTCGGGCTGGGCCGCGGCGGCCACCCCGGGCAGGCCCTCGCCCGTCGCGCTCTCCCAGCTGCCGTAGAGCTCCCAGCCGCCGTAAGCCTTCACGGCCGACCCGGCCGTGGCGCCCCGGACCACGTCGAGCGCGACGGGCCGGCCGTCGGTGCCGGGCGTCTCGGGCCAGTCGGCGCGTCCCGGGACCGGCGCGATCGGCAGGCCGGCCGCGCGCGTCACCCGCACCGAGACGAGCCCTTCGACCTCCAGGCGGCCGTCGGGCTCGAGGGCCAGGAGCGGGTGCATCGACCAGAGCACCGGCAGCTCGGCCGACCCGAGGTTCTCCAGCTCGTAGTCGGCGACCACGCGGGACCCGTCGAGGCGCAGGCGCCGCGTGAAGCGATACGGCGCGCCCCGTTCACCCGGCCGCTCGACCAGCCAGGTGGCCCCGAGGACGGCACCCTCGGACAGGACCTCCGCGGGGCGGCCCCACAGGTCGCCGTGGTCGCGGAGCGGCGCCCCGCCCGGGTCCGCCGGGTCCGGGCACGGCGCCACGGTCGGGAGGCACTCGTCCCAGCCGAAGGCGACCGGCCCGGCGTACACGGCGTCGCGACCGCTCCACGCCGGGGCGTCGCCGGCCGGTCCCGCGGCCGGCGGGTCGCCCGTCACGAGCCACTCGCGGCCGGTCCACAGGTCGACGAGGGACAGGACGCGCGCCCCGAGCACCGGACAGGAAACGATACGGACGCGGTCGTTGGCGAGCTCGAGCGTGGCGAACGGACCGAAGGACGGGCCCGGGCGGATCACCGGGCCACCGCGGGCACGGCACCGAGCGCGATGTTCATCCCTCGACGACCTCCAGGTTCAGGGCGAGGCCGCGTCGGCGCACGCGGCGGCGAAGGAGGCCGGGACGAGGTCCTCGTAACTGTCCCGGGTCACGATCGTCCCGTGGACGATCGTCTCCGCGGGAAGCGGTTCGCCATCTCGTGCGGCGGCCCAGAGGACCCGGGCGGTCGCCGCGCCGACCTCGCCACCATACACGAAGAGCGCGGCGCGGAATCCCGTCTCCTCGCCCCGCGCCCACGCCCGGCAGGCGAGATCGGCGCCGAGCCCGACGCCGATGACGTCGGCGGTGGCAAACCGAGCCGTGGCGAGCGCATCGAGCCCGCCCTGGACGCCCTGGTCGGTGCAGCCGACGACGACCCACCGGGCGACCTGCGGGCCGGACGTGATGAGCGGCAGCGCGGCGTCCTCGGCGGAACGGACCTCCCCGGAAAAGGGCACCGCCACGAGGTTCGCCGGCGGGATGCCGGCGTCGCGCAGCGCGGCCCGCTGGCCCTCGGCCCGAGCGGCGCAGGACGCCAGCGTCTGCACCTCGACGGAGAGGACGCCGACCTCCGACGCCTTCCAGCCGGCGCGGGTCACGAGGTCGGCCGCCGCCGCACCGACCGTGGCGCCCAGGTCCCGGTCGTCCACTCCGACGAAGGGGACGGGCAGGCCGGCATCGTCGACGATCCGCGCCTGGGACGCGACGAGCGCGACGCCCGCGCCCGCAGCGAGCCTTGCCAGCGCCGGCCCGATCGAGGCGTCGGGCGCGGTCACGCTGATCCCGCGCGCCCCGGCCGCGATCGCGCCCTCGACGAGCCGCACGGCGATCCGGGGATCGCGCCGGGCATCGCCGACATCCGATCGGCCTCCCAGCTCCGCGATCGTGGCGACGAAGCCCGCCGCCTCGCTCGCGGGGCCCGGGTCCTCCGACGCGTAGACGGCGGCGAAGAGCGGCGCCGATGAATCCGGCGACGTGGCCGCGCCCGCGGGGGAGCCGGGCGGCGCCGGCGTGGCGCCCCCGCCGCAGGCGGCGACGAGCGCGGCGCCGAGGGCCGCCGTGACGACCCGTGCCGCCCGTCTCGACGTGGGCATGCAGTCCTCCGTGCCGCGGGGGCCGGATGCGTCCGGTCGACGTCCGCGAGGAGCACACCGTACCAAGCCGGCCGCACCGGGGCAGCGCGGCGGGCCACGCAGCGGCGCGGTGCAACGCGGCCGGCCTCGCGGCGCCGCCGGGAGTGCGCACCCCGCCCGCCCACGGCGCCGCCGGGGTGCGCGGCCCACTGGTCCGGCCTACCGTTGGCGGTGCCCGGCGGCCACGCTCGATCGCGGCCGCGTGCCGGGCCTCGCTGCGGCCACGCGGAGGTGCCGAGATGCGCGGGGAGTTCGCCCGGGTCGCGTTGGCATGGCTGCCGATCGCTCTCGTGGCGACGGCCGCGCTCGTGCCGCCGCTCCGGGTCCCCGTGCTCGGCGTCGTCCTCGTCGCCGCGGTGATCGCCCTGCGCCGCCCGGGCCGGCCGACGGGGACGATCGTCGCGTGGGTCGCGGTGCTGCCGGTGGCGGCCGGGCTCGTGGCGGGTCTCCTGCCCGATCCGCGCGTCCCCGATCCCGGCACCTGCGACGACATCCTCGCCCCGCCGGTCCTGCGCCGGCTGCTGCAGGCGGCGGTCGTCATGGGGACCGCCGGCGTCCTCGCCACGCGAATGGGCGGACGGCGCTCGCTGGGGATCGTGATGCCCACCGACCGCAGGGTCGTCCTGCTGGCGGCGGCCTGCCCGGTCCTCGTCCCCGTGGTCATCCTGCTCGGACCGATGCTCGCCGAGCCGTTCTTCGGCGAGGTGCGGCTGGGCGCCCCGTCGGCGGCGGCCCTCCTCCCGGCGACGCTCCTCGCCGTCACGAACGCCGCCCTCGAGGAGACGGCCTATCGCGGGGCGGTGCAGCGGTGGGGCGCGCCGGCCCTCGGGCGGGGCGGGGCGATCCTGGCGCAGGCCGTCATCTTCGGCTGTGCCCACCAGGGGTCGGACATCGTCGCCGGAGGCCTCCTCATCCTCGCCGGCATGCTGCTGGCGGGCGTCGTCGCGGGCGTCGTCGCCGATCGGACCCGGTCGCTGCTGCTTCCGTTCGCTGCGCATGCGGCGATCGACGTCCCGATCGCCCTGGCCCTCACCTGTCGGCTGGCCTGACGGCGTGCCGGACGACCCTGGACCGCGGGCCGGTTCTCCCCTACCCGACGCGCCGCGCACCTGCGACCATGCTCTCGACCGCCGGCCGGTGGGTCCCGAGGCGCCGTGGCCGGCGCCTGCCCGAGCCGCCCAGGAGAGAAGAGCATGAAGGTCGCCGAGGTGATGACCCGCGGGGTCGTCGCGGTGCGCCCGGAGACGCCCCTCAAGGACGTCGCGGCGCTGATGGTCGAGAAGGGCATCAGCGGCGTGCCGGTCGTGGACGACGCTGGCGCCGTGCTCGGGGTCGTCTCCGAGGCCGACTTCGTCATCAAGGAGCGCGGGGCCGCGGCTGTCCGGCATCGCCTCCTCGCCGGGATCTTCGGCGAGTCGAAGCGAACCCAGGCAGAGCTGGCCAAGATCGAGGCGACGACCGCCGGTGAGGCGATGACGAGCCCGGCGATCACGGTCGATGCTGCCGACACGCTCCAGTGGGCGGCCGAGCAGATGGCGAACCGCCGGATCAACCGGCTGCCGGTCGTCGAGAGCGGGCTTCTCGTCGGGATCGTCACGCGCGCCGACGTGGTTCGCGCCTTCGTGCGCAGCGACGCCGAGCTCGAGCGTCTCGTCCGCGAGGAGGTCCTCGCCAAGACCGCCTTCGGCCTCGAGCCCGCGACCTTCGACGTCTCGGCGCGCGGCGGCGTCGTCCGGCTGGCTGGACGGGTCGACCGACGCTCGCTGGCGGACACGATCGTGGAGGTCACCCGCGGCCTCGGCGGCATCGTGGGCGTCGAGTCGGAGCTGACGTGGGAGGTCGACGACGTCGGCGGGCCCCCGAAGCCGCCAGAGCCCGACGTCCTCATGACGCTCCGCCCGCACTGACGGCGGGGCGCGGCTCGCTCGCCCCGGCGGCGTGGCAGCTGGCCCACTGCGCGGCACGATCTCCGCGCCGCTGGATCGCCGCACACCGCTGGATCGCCGCACGAGCACAGGCGTTTGACAGCTCGGCCACGGGCGGGCATGCTTGGTTGGTCGAGACGATGCGCTCAGCAGGGTCCGAGCACCCAACGCCCCGCTCCCCGCTCCGCATCGCCCCCCGGTCGCCCCGGCTCAACCATCCGCCGGACGAGCGATCGCGTACGTATCACGACGCTCGGCCCCACGAAGACGGGCGAACGTCACGAAAGGACCCCAGGGACATGATGTCCAGGCTCTCCACGGCGCGGCGGCCCGCCGCTCCGCTCGCGCTCGCGGCGCGCACCGCAGACGCTCGCCGCCGGCGGCGACGCGGCGGCGTCGACGCGCGCCTCTTCTGCGGCACCAACGGGTGCCCCACCATCCTGCAGCTCGACGCCCGCACGGGCGTCGCGGCCTGCCCAATCTGCGGGTTCCGGCGCCGCCTCTCCTGAGGCAATCGCTGCCCGCCCGGCCGGGCCCGCGTCGCCCGAGGCCGTCGGCGGTGCCGTCGACACGCGCCTCCCCGCCGCCCGGCGGTTCCGCCGTCCCCCACGGCCGTGGACGCGAGGCGTGGACGGACCGTGGATAACCCGGCGCGCAGACCGGATTCTCGTGGACAGAACCCCTTGCGGCCGCCGGCACGGGCGGGCGATCATCCGGTCAGCCCGAAGGGGCCGTGATGAACGGACCGCGGTGCCGCCGCAAGGCGGCCGGGTTCCTCGCAAGAGGAGCCGGGCCCTCCGTCAGGAGGGTCGGCCCTTCCGCAAGGGAGGCGAAGCGGTTCGACGGTCGCACCGGTGCCGCAAGGTATCGGGCCCGCTCGCAAGAGCGGGAGGTGCTCCGCAAGGAGCGCTGCAGCCGCCCGCAAGGGTGGCGAGTCCCCCGCAAGGGGGGCGTGGCGACCGGGTCGGCGGTCCTTTCGGGCGCTTTCGTGCCCGGCGCTCGCTCCGGCTCAACGGCTCCCCGGATGTAGACTCGACCGCGATGTCGCGCCCGCCGCCGGCGCGCCCGTTCCGCCCGTCGAGGAGCCCGTGTCCGACGCGCCAGTGCCCGCCGTGCCAACCCCCGCCGCGGCGGAGGCCGCGGCCGCCGCGCCGGAGGGCCCCGGCGCCGGCCCCCTGGGCCCGGCCGCCGGCCTGCCGAGCCCGGCCGCCGGCCTGTCGAGCCCTGCCGTCGGCGTGCCGGCCATCCACCTGGCCGGCCTGCGCTTCTCGTTCCTCATCGACGGCCGACCCGTCCCCGTGATCGACGGGATCGACCTGGCTGTCGACCGGCGCTCGGTCGTCGCGCTCGTCGGGCCCAACGGCTGCGGCAAGAGCACGCTCCTGCGGGTCATCGCCGGCCTGCTGCCCGCTGCTGCCGGCACGGTCGAGGTCGAGGGACGGCCCGTCGTGGGTCCCGACCCGCGCGTCGGTCTCGTCTTCCAGGAGCCGCGCCTGCTCCCCTGGCGCACGGCCCTCACCAACGTCGCCTTCCCGCTCGAGGTGGCCGGGCAGGAGCGTGCGGCGCGCGAGGCCCACGCCCGCGACCTGCTCGCGCTCGTCGGCCTCCGCGAATGGGCGGGCGCCCGGCCCGCCGAGCTCTCGGGGGGCATGCGCCAGCGGCTCGCGATCGCACGCGCCCTGGCCCTCGAGCCGTCGGTCCTGCTCCTCGACGAGCCGTTCAGCGCGCTCGACGCCCTCACCCGCGAGCGCTTCAACGTCGAGCTCCTCCGCCTGTGGGAACGGATCGGGACGACGATCGTGCTGGTCACCCACAGCATCCCCGAGGCCGTCTTCCTCGCCGACCGCGTCATCGTCCTGTCGCCGCGCCCGACCGCCGTGGAGGCCGACGTGGCGGTCGACCTCCCGAGGCCGCGTCGCCTGGCCGACCTCGACGCGGCGGCTCTGACCCGCACCGCGGCCGAGATCCGGGCCCACCTCGGCGGGGCCACCGACGACGCGTTCGCCGTCGCCACGGGGGTCGTCGGGGAGCACCCGGAGCCCGACGAGGCGACCGCGTGAACGACACCCGGCTGCGCGTCCTGCTGCCGGCCGTCGCCTTCGTCGGCTTCCTGCTGACCTGGCAGGCGATCGTCTGGATCGGCAGCTACCCGACCTTCATTCTGCCCGGGCCGGCCGTCGTCGCCCAGCGCTTCGTCGAAGCCTGGGTCGAGGGCATCTTCTGGCCGCACCTGGTGACGACGCTGTCGCAGATCGCCGTCGGCTTCACCGTCGGCGCCGCGGCGGCCCTGCCGACCGGCTATCTCCTGGCCCGTTCCCGGCTCGCCAACCGGGTGATGTCCCCGTACCTCGTCGCCGCCCAGGCCGTCCCGATCCTGGCGCTGGCACCGCTGATCGCCCTCTGGTTCGGCACCGGGCTCGTCGCCCGCTCGATCATCGTGGCCCTCGTGGTCTACTTCCCGGTCGCCATCAGCGTGATGGTCGCCGTCCGGGGCGTCGACCGGCGCCTCCTCGAGATGGCCCGCAGCTACCGGGTCACCCGGCGCCAGAGGATCCGCCTCGTGGAGATCCCCGCCGCGCTGCCGGGGATCGTCGGCGGTCTGCGCATCGGGATCACGCTGGCGGTGGTGGGGGCGATCGTCGCCGAGTGGACGGGCGGCGAGCAGGGCCTGGGCGTCCTCATCAACCTGGCCCGGGGCAGCCTCTTCGACATCCCGCTCCTGTTCGCGACGCTGGCCCTCATCGCGCTGCTGGGGATCGCGCTCTACGCCAGCGTGCTGATCGTGGAGCGCCGGGTGCTGGCCCGGTCCTGACCGCCGGCGCGGGGGCCTGCCGTCCGCGGGCCGGGGAGCCCGCCACGGCCGTAGCGGGAGCCCGCCGGAGCGGGGCCCGCAGGCCTGCGCCCGCGCCTTCGACGACGGCGGTGCTACGATCGCCGCGCCTTCGGGGCAGGGTGCAATTCCCGACCGGTGGTAGCGCCCGCATGGGCGAGCCCACGAGCGCGTCGCCGATGCGACGGCGCGCAGACCCGACCCGCGACCGCCCGTCGGCCGCGACAGCGGGGCCGACGGTGAGAGTCCGGATGGAAGAAGGTGACGGCTGCGCGCCCGGTTGGGTGCGCGACCGTTCGTGTCGCCCCGGGGCCGCACCGCGAGCACGGGAGACACGCGTGACCACCTCGACGAACCACTTCCCCGCGGCCCAGGTCCGCGCCACCCGTCGGCTCGGGCTGCTCGTGGCCGCGCTGGCGCTCACCGTCGCCGCCTGCGGCGGCGGTGCCTCGGCGACCCTCTCCACGGTCGATCTCACGATCGGGCTCGGCTACATCCCCAGCGTCCAGTTCGCCCAGTTCTACCTCGCCGACCAGGCCGGCTACTACCGCGACGCGGGAGTGAAGGTCACCTTCGAGAACAAGATCGACCCGGAGCTGATCACGCTCGTCGGCCAGGGCGCGGTCGACGTCGGCATCGCCGACGGGACGAGCGTCATCCCCGCCGTCAGCCAGGATATCCCCGTGCGCTACGTCTTCACCGTCTACGCCGACTTCCCGAGCATCGTCTTCGCCAAGGCCTCCTCCGGCATCAAGACGGCGGCGGACCTCAAGGGCAGGAAGATCGGCATCCCCGGCAAGTACGGGTCTTCGTGGATCCAGCTCCAGGCCCTTCTCGCGGGCGCGGGCCTCACGCCAAACGATGTCACGATCGTCCCCTTCCCGAACTACGGCCAGCAGGCCGCCCTCGAGCAGGGCGTCGTCGACGCGGCAACGGGCTTCGTGAACAACGAGCCGGTCATCATGGAGCTCGGCGGGACGCCGGCCGTCGTCCTGGCGCTGCCGGCCGACGCCCAGCTCCCGGGCAACGGCCTCATCGTGAGCCAGGCGGCCCTCAGCGGCCCAAAGGCCGACGCGATCCGTGGCTTCATCGCCGCGACGAAGCGGGCGATGGAGGAGATCGCGGCCGATCCCCAGAAGGGCCTCGAGGCGGCGATCGCCCGCGTGCCCGAGCTGGCCACCGACCGGGACACCCAGCTCGCGGTGCTGCGGGCCACGGTCGACACGTGGCAGAACGACTACACGGCAACGAACGGCATCGGGGCGATCGACGTGGCCGCCTGGGAGCGCTCGATCGCCTTCATGAGCGGCCTGCCGGACTCGCCGGTCGCGAAGCCGGTCACCGCGGCCGACTGCGTCGACGCGACGTTCGTGGCGCCGTAGCCGGACCGACTGGAGAAGCCGGCGCGCCCGCCTTCAGCGGACGCGCCGGCCCGGGAACAGGGGGCTAGGAGGAGGCCGCTCCGACCAGCTCGCCGGCGGTCACCGGGGCGACCTCGTCGGCGGCGACCTCGAGCTCGATCGTGATGTCGTCCGAGACGAGCCAGCCGCCGGCCTCCAGGCCGACGTTCCAGGTCAGGCCCCAGTCGGAGCGCTTGATCTTCGTGGCGGCCTCGAAGCCCGCGTGACGGCGGCCGTCCATCCCGGTGACGACGCCGAGGGCCTCGGTGTCGAGGACGACCGGCCGCGTGACGCCGCGGATCGTGAGGTCGCCGGTGATGGCCCAGCGGTCGCCCTTCGGCGCGATGCCGGTGCTGACGAAGGTCAGCGTCGGGTAGGTTTCGGCGTCGAGGAAGTCGGCCGAGCGGAGGTGGTTGTCCCGCGGCTCCATGCCGGTCTCGACCGTCGCGGCGGGGATGACGACCTCGACGCGCGAGTTGACCGGGTTGGCCTCGTCGAACTCGATCGTGCCAGTGACGTTCTTGAAGAACCCCCGCACCTTGGTGATCATCATGTGCTTGCCGGTGAAGCTCACGACCGTGTGGGCCGTGTCCAGCTGCCAGGTCGTCATGTTTCGTCCCTGCTCCTGTCCCAGTGCTCCCGGCCGGGGGTCCGCCCCGGCCCAATGTAGTTGACTGCGCAACTATAACCCATTGTAGTTGCGTCTGCAACCAATCCTTCGCAGAGACGCTATCATCCGGATTGCCGGCGCCACGGGAGCGCCGACGGCACCACCCGAGCAGGAGATCCGATGACGCAGACGACCGCCCGTCCCCGCGGCGCCCCCGGCGCCCCGGATGTCCCGGGCGTCCCGGGCGTCCCGGGCGTCCCGGGCGCGCAGGGCCTCGCGGCCGCGCCCAGCCCCGACGACCCGCGCCTGCGCGCGTGGATCGCCTTCCTGCAGGCCTACGCGGTCGTGACGCGACGCCTGGAGGCAGAGCTCCACGCCGAGCGCGGGCTCTCGCTCGCGGACTACGACGCCCTCGTGCAGCTTGCGATCGCCGAGGATCGCCGCCTGCGCATGAGCGAGCTCGCCGACCGCGTGGTCCTCTCGCGGAGCGGCGTCTCCCGCCTGGTCGACCGCCTGGTGGCCGACGGGCTCGTCGCGCGGCGCGCCTGCCCCACCGACGCCCGGGGCTCGTGGGCCGAGCTGACGACGGCGGGCCTCGACCGCCTGCGCGACGCCGCGCCGGTGCACCTCCGCGGCGTGGACGAGCACTTCCTGTCGCCCATCGGCGAGGGCGACCGCGCCGGCCTCGTCCGTGCCCTGGAGGCCGTGGTGCGTGGTCTGCAGGCGCCCGACGCCGCGATGCCGCCGCCCTGCGCGACGGTCGCGGAGGTCCTCGAGCCCTGACCTCCGGGGCGACGTCCGCCGAGCGCAGGCCGGGCGTCCTGCGGACCGGCACGAGCGGCTTCGCCTATCCGGCTTGGGCGCCCCGGTTCTACCCGCCCGGCACGCGCGGCGACGGCCTCCTGGCGCACTACGGCTCGCGGCTCTCCGCCGTCGAGCTCAGCGCGACCTACTATCGCCAGCTGACGCCGGACCAGGCCGGGGCATGGGCCGCCCGCGTCCCGCCGACCTTCCGCTTCGCGGTCAAGCTCCTGCGCACGGGGTCGCTCCGGGCGTACGCCACGGATCCTTCCGGCACCCTGCCGTGGCTGACGGCGCCCCTCGCGTCGTTCGACGGGCGACTGGGCACCGCGCTCTTCCGGATCCCGGCCGGCCAGGAGCGCGACGATGAGCGGCTCCTCCGCCTCCTCGCGTCGTGGCCGGCGACGATTCCGCTGGCGATCGAGGCGCAGGAGCCGTCCTGGCACGTCGACGAGGTCCACGCGATCCTGCGGGCGGCCGGGGTGACACTCGTCGTGACCGACACCGACGACGCGCCCGACCCGCCGCTCACCGTCACCGGCCGCCTGGTCTACCTGCGCCTCCGCCGGATCCTCTACGGCACGGCCGATCTCGAGGCGTGGGCAGCCCGGCTGGAGCCGTTCCTCGCCGACGGCCGCGACGCGTACGTCTTCTTCCGGCACGATGAGCACGGCGCGACGCCCGCGCACGCGCTGGCGCTCGCCGAGCGGCTCGCTCGCTACGCCTCGGCCGGCTGACGAGCGGGGTCAGAGCGCGCCGGCCAGGGGCGTAAGGAGGTACGGGATGACCGAGCGGACCGGGGTCGGGATCGTCGGGGCCGGCGGGATCGTGCGGGCCCGCCACGTCCCGGGCTTCCGGGCACTCCCCGGCGTCGAGATCGTCGGCATCGCCAACCGGACGCCGGAGTCCACGGCGCGCGCGGCCGCGGAGCTCGGCGTGCCGCGGACCTACGCCGGCTGGGAGGCGCTGATCGCCGATCCGGCGGTCGACGCGGTGGTGGTCGCGACCTGGCCGTACCTCCACGCGCCCGTCGCCATCGCCGCCCTCGCCGCAGGCAAGCACGTCCTCGTCGAAGGACGCATGGCGATGGACGCCGCCGAGGCACGGGCGATGCTCGCGGCGGCGGAGGCCCGACCCGACCGCGTCGCGATGGTGGTCCCCGCGCCCTTTGGGTTCGCCGATGCGACGATCCGCCGCCTCCTGGCCGCGGGAGCCATCGGCGAGCTGCGCGCCGTCCGCGTCGCGTGGTCCGGGGGCATCGCCCCGACCGGCCGCGACCAGTGGCGCCGCGAGCGCCGCCACTCGGGGAACAACGTGATGACGCTCGGCATCCTGTACGAGAGCGTCGCCCGCTGGCTCGGCCACGCCACCGACCTGAGCGCCACCCTCCGCAACTTCGCGCCGACGCAGCCTGGCCCCGACGGGACCCCCATCGCGGCGGACGTGCCCGACGTCGCCGTCGTGGTGGCCGCGTTTCCCGGCGGCCTGCCGGTCACGTTCGAGGTCGCCGGGTACGGACGTCCCGACCCGGTCAACGGGGCGACGCTGGTCGGGACCGCCGGCGTCCTGCGGGTCGACATGGCCGGATCCCGCCTGGAGCTGGCGCCCGCCCCTGCGCCCGCCTTCGAGGAGGTCGCGATCCCCGACGACGAGCGCTGGACCTGGCGGGTGGAGGCGGAGTTCGTCGGCGCGATCCGGGGCAGGGAGACCGTGCGTCTCACCGATCTCTCGACGGGGGTCCGGTACATGGCCTTCACCGACGCCGTCCACGAAGCCGACCGCACGGGCCGCCGGGTCGCCCTGTGAGCGCCGGCGACATCCGTCGGAGACGCCGGGCCGGAATGAGGAGCATGACTCGTCCCCCCCTCGTCGTCGACACCGCACTCCTGGCAGCGGTCGCCCTTCTCGTCGCCGCCTGCGGCGGCGCGCCCGGGCCGATCGGCCCCACGCCGCCCGTGGTGACGCCGGCGCCCAGCCCGTCCACCACGGTTCCGGCGCCGCCGCCCAGCCCGCCCCCGGCATCGACGGCCCCGGCCACCGCGATCGGCCTGGATCCCCTGGTCGACGGGCTGGCGTCGCCGCTCTTCGCGGGCAACGCCGGCGACGGCAGCGGGCGCCTCTTCGTCATCGAGCAAGAGGGCCGGATCCGCGTGATCCGGGACGGGCGGCTCGTGCCGGAGCCGTTCCTCGACATCGCCGACAGGGTGAAGGCGGGCGGTGAGCAGGGCCTCCTGGGGCTCGCGTTCGCGCCGACGTTCGCCGCCGACGGGCGCTTCTTCGTCGACTACACGGATCGCGACGGCACCACGGTGGTCAGCGAGTTCCGGGCACCCGACCCCGCCGCCGATCGCGCGGGTGCGGCGTCCGAGCGGACCCTCCTCCGAATCGACCAGCCGTTCGCGAACCACAACGGCGGGGCGCTCGCGATCGGCCCCGACGGGCTC
Source organism: uncultured Chloroflexia bacterium (assembly GCA_963831745.1). Classification (GTDB taxonomy): domain Bacteria; phylum Chloroflexota; class Limnocylindria; order Limnocylindrales; family CSP1-4; genus CTSoil-043. Next base: position 816,891 of record CAWHRD010000006.1, read on the forward strand.
CTCTGGATCGCCACCGGGGACGGCGGCTCCGGCGGCGACCCGCAGGGCAACGGCCAGCGCCTGGACACCCTGCTCGGCAAGCTGCTCCGCGTCGACCCTCGCCCCGCAGGGCGTGCGCCCTACGCGATCCCAGCGGACAACCCGTTCGTCGGCAACGCCGACGCGCGCGGCGAGATCTGGGCGTACGGGCTCCGGAACCCCTGGCGGTTCTCGTTCGACCGCGCGACCCGCGACCTCTGGATCGGCGACGTGGGCCAGGGCACGTGGGAGGAGGTCGACCACTGGCCGGCCGGCGCGGCCCCGGGTCCGAACTTCGGCTGGAACACGATGGAGGCGACGCACTGCTTCCGCCCGGCGGAGGGCTGCGTCACCGACGGCCTGGTCCTGCCGGTCGCCGAATACGGCCACGACCGCGGCTGCTCGATCACCGGCGGCTACGTCTACCGCGGCACCGCGGTGCCCGGCCTCGCCGGGACCTACCTCTACGCCGACTACTGCAACGGCACGATCTGGGGCCTCGACGCGGCGGCGGACCGGCCGGCGGATCGGGTCCTGCTCGAATCGGGCGCCTCGGTGGCCTCGTTCGGGGAGGACGAGGCCGGCGAGCTGTACGTCGTGGACATCGCCGGCGGCCGCGTCCTGCGGGTGGTCGCGGCGCCCTGAGCGCGGGCGCCGGCTGCTCGCGCGATGGGGCGGGACTGGGCGCGGTGCGCCTATGCCAGCGCGACGACGACCTCGACGGACACCGCGATCTCGCTCTCGCCGGCCTCGACCGGCGTCATGGCCGCCTCGGCGGCCATGAGCTTGGCCCCGCCGCGCACCGGGTACGGGATCGGCAGCCCGATCGAACCCTCGGTCACGGAGAGCACGGCACCCAGCTCGGCACCGGCCGCCCGCGCCAGCGCGGCCGCCTTCGAAAGGGCGTCGGCCACGGCTGCCTCGCGTGCCGCGACCTCGGCGGCGGCGCGATCCTGCACGTCGAAGCCGACGCCGTCGAGCGTCGCGGCGCCGGCGGCGATCGCCGCGTCGACCGCCTCCGGCAGGCGAGCCAGGTCGCGCAGCCGCGCCACGACGGCGTTGCGGAGCTCGTAGCCGCGGAGCTCCGGCGGCCCCTCGCCGCGGTAGTCCATCACCGGCTGCAGGCTGAGCCCCTCCGTGCGGAGGTCGCGGTCGGCCACGCCGGCCGAGCGCAGGGACGCCAGCACCGCCGTCATCGTCACGGCGGCGTCGGCCTGGGCGGCGGCGGCCGTCGGCCGGGTCACGGCGACCCCGAGCCGCAGCTCGGCAACGTCGGGGGCGCTCGCCACCCGGCCGGTGCCGGTGACGGCGACATGGCGGAGCGGTGAGTCGGCGTGCGGGATGCTCATGGCCAGAGCATATCCTTAAGCCTGTAGAGTCAAGGCTGTGAGGGCCATGCTGAACCTCGATGGAGCTCTCGGACAGCATCCTGGTCCGCCGGCTGTTGCCCGCGGGCTCGCCCGCCCGCAACCGCCGGTGCCTCCTGCCGTACGGTCGATCTTCGACGCACCGGCATGGCGGCGGGCATCCTCGACGAGGGGGCTCCAGTGACCCGCTCCGGGCGCCTGTCGGCCATCCTGCGCCGACCGTTCGCCTCGGCGTCTGCTCGGCTCGGCCGTCGCGGCGCGTCCGCCGATGCGGAAGAGGCGGCGTACGAGGCGGCGGTGCGGCAGGTGTTCCTGTCCGCGACGGGGATCGAGCCGGCGATCGGCGGGCGGCGACCGGCCGGCGAACCGGAGGCCGCACGCGACGCCTCGGTCGACGCGCCGGTCGCCGGGTCGGGCCTACCGGAGACTCGGCCCGCGCTCACGGCCGATATGCCGGCCGACGACGCTCCCGACGCCGATGCGTTGCCGGCCGACGTGCTCCCGACGCGGCCCGCGACCGCGGCCGTGCCGCTCGTCGTCCCGGCGCCGCGGGCCGTGGTCCCCTCCCCCAGACCCCCGACGCACCCTCCGGGCGGCGCGGGCGCGAGGGCGGTCGACGATCGCGGCGCCCCGGCCGCGCGCCCAGCCCCGGCCGCGCGCCCCGCCCCGGCCGCCCGCCTCGCCCCGCCCGCGAGCCTCGTCACGCCCGGTAACCCGAGGGCCGCCGTGCGGATCCGCAGGGTTGCCCTCCTGGTGCTGGGGGTGAGCCTCGCGGCGACGATCGGCATCGCCATGGTCGCAGGAGGCGCCCTGGCGCCGTGGGCCGGCGGCACCGTCACCTCGCCGGCACCCGCCACCTCGACTCCGTCCGCCGCGGCTACGCACGCCGCGACGCTCCCGGACGGTGTCCCGGCCGGGCTCCTCCAGGTCGCGGCCGTCAACGACCGACTGGCCCGGGCCGCCGCAAACCTCACGGCAGCGCTGGCGGTCAAGCGTCCTTCGGCGGCCGAGGTCGCCCCGCTGTTGCGCAAGATCGCCGCCGACGCCCGCTCGGGCCAGGAGGGATCAGGGCGCGTCGCGACGTGGCCGGCTGCCGGAGCCTTCCCGGCCGACCTGACGGCGTTCTACAAGGCGGTCGCCGCCGCCGCGGCCGATGGTCTGGGCGCCCCGCTGACGGACGACGCCGCGTACGCGGCGGCCGGCCGGCGGATGGTGAAGGCGCTCCGGCCGCTGCCCGTCATCGACGCTGCCATGCGCGACGTTGCAGCGCTCGCCGGGGTTGCCCTGCCGGGCACGTCCCCGACGCCCCGGGTCCCGCCCTCCCCGGAAGGCTGACGACGGGGCCGAGCCGGCTCTTCTGCGCGCCCACCTCGCTCCAGCCGCCGTTCGGCCGGCGGCCCGTCGACAGCGCGCCACGGAGGCCGGCTACCCGATGAGGTAGACGACGGCGACGGTAACGGTGACGTCCGAGGTCCCGGGCAGGATCGGCGTGACGGCCTCGTCGGCCGCGCGAGCGGCGGCGTACGGCACCGGCCACGGCGCCGGCGCCGACTGCTCGCTGATCGACGCGACCCCGACGATCGTCACGCCGGCGGCCGCGGCGAGGGCGTCCGCCCGGGCGCGCGCCGCCTTCATCGCCTGGGTCCGGGCCTGCGCCTCGGCGCCGCTGGGGTCGTCGACGCGGAAGGTGAGGCCGTCGAGCGTCGTGCCGCCCGCGGTGAGGGCGCCGTCCACCGCGTCGGCCACCTTCTCCAGGTCGCGCACGGTGGCCACGACGCCGTTGCGCAGCTCGTAGCCCGTGATCTTCGGCGCGGCCCCGTTGGAGCGGTAGTCGTAGACGGGCTGGAGCGACAGGGTGGTGGTCTGGATGTCGCGCTCGGCGACACCCGCCGCGCGCAGGGCCTTGACGACCCCCTGCATCGCGGTCGCGGCGGCGGCCCGGGCGTCCTTGACCTTGGGCCGCTGCACCACGACCCCGACGTGGAGGTCGGCGACGTCCGGCACGAGGGTGACGGTGCCGGTGCCGGCGACGCTGATCGTGCGATCGGGCGTGGTGTCGTCGACGGCCCGCGCAGGGCGGGGCGCCAGGGCGGGCCCCAGGGCGACGGCGAGGACCAGGCCGCCGACCAACCCGATGGCGACCCACGCGGGCCGCGACCCGGCGAGGGAGGGAGTGCGCGGAGCGTTCATCGTGTGCCTCCAGGGGCTCGGCCGCGGCGGCGGCGCCGGCACCGAACCTTCATCCGGTGGACCGTTCACGGCAGGGACGCGGCCCGGCGGCCGTCGGTTCCCGGGGCGACCCGACGTGCGGGTGGCGCGCAGCTCCCCGGTGATCGGTCCTGCGCGCAGTGTGGCGACAGGCGAGCGTGATCAGTCGATCAGCGGGGGTGATCCGGCCCGCGACCGGGCGTGCCTGTCGCCGGAGCGATCGCAGGACCGATCGCGGGCCGGCCGGGGCACTAGAGGTCGAGCGGGTCGGCCTTGTCCGGGTCGATCCCGAGCGCCGCGATCGCCTCGGCGACCGCCTTGGCGGGCAGCTCGCCCGTCGCGTGGAGCGCCGAGAGCGCAGCGACGGCGACGTGGGCGGCGTCGATCTCGAAGAGCGACCGCAGCGCCTCGCGCGTGTCGCTCCGGCCGAAGCCCTCCGTGCCCAGGGCGACGTAGCCCGCCGGCAGCCAGCGTCCCAGCAGGTCGGGCAAGGCCTTCACCCAGTCGGAGACCAGCACGACGGGCCCGCCGTCCGGCTCCAGGACCTGGCTCACGAACGGCACCCGCGGCGGCTCCGTCGGGTGGAGCCGGTTCCAGCGCTCGACCTCGAGGGCGTCGCGCCGGAGCAGCTGCCAGGAGGTGGCGCTGTACACCTCCGCGGCGACGCCGAAACGCTTGGCCAGGAGGTCGCGGGCCGCCAGCGCCTGCTGGAGGATCACACCGGAAGCGACCAGCCGGACGCGACCCTTCGCCCCGCCCGCGATGTCGGGGGCCGGCAGGAAGCGGTAGACGCCGCGGACGATCCCCTCGTCGACCCCCTCGGGCTTCGGCGGCATCGGGTGGTTCTCGTTGTAGAGCGTCACGTAGTAGAGGAGGTCCTCGCCGCGCCCGTGCATCCGCTCGATGCCGTCGCGGACGATCGTCGCCAGCTCGTAGGCGAAGGCCGGGTCGTACGCCCGCAGGGGCGCGATGACCGATGCGAGCAGGTGGCTGTGGCCGTCCTCGTGCTGGAGGCCCTCGCCGTTGAGCGTCGTCCGCCCGGCGGTCGCGCCCATCATGAAGCCCCGGCCCCGGGCGTCGGCGAAGGCCCAGGCCTGGTCGCCGGTCCGCTGGAAGCCGAACATCGAGTAGAAGATGTAGAACGGGATCATCGGCTGGTCGTGCGTGGCGTAGGACGTCGCCGCCGCCTGGAACGAGGCCATGGAGCCGGCCTCGTTGATGCCCTCCTCGAGGACCTGGCCGTCCTTCGCCTCGCGGTAGGAGAGGACCAGGTCCGAGTCGACCGGCTCGTAGCGCTGGCCCTGGCTGGCGTAGATCCCGACCTCCTTGAAGAGCGGGTCCATGCCGAACGTGCGGGCCTCGTCGGGGATGATCGGGACGATCCGCCGGCCGAAGCCCGGGTCCCGCATCAGGTTGCGCAGGAGCTTCGCGAACACCATCGTGGTGCTGACGGCCGCGGCCGAGCCCGCCGGCGAACTCCGCGTCGGTGTCGGCGACCGGGGCCGGCAGGGGGCCGGAGCGGACCACGCGACGCGGCAGCGGGCCCACCGAGCGCGCGCCGGCGCTCCCGGAGGTACTCCATCTCGGGGGAGCCGGGTTCCGGCCGGAAGTAGGGCGCCTCGGCGATCCTCTCGTCGGGGATCGGCAGCTCGAGGCGGTCGCGGAAGATCCGCAGCTCGGCCTCGGAGAGCTTCTTGGCCTGGTGGGTGATGTTGCGACCCTCGACCCCCGGGCCCAGCGTCCAGCCCTTGATCGTCTTCGCCAGGATCACCGTGGGGGCGGCCGTGAACTCGGTCGCCGCCCGGTAGGCCGCGTAGAGCTTGCGGTAGTCGTGGCCGCCCCGGCGCAGGCGGGTCAGGTCGTCGTCGGAGAGGTGCTCGACGAGCCGCCGCAGGCGCGGGTCGGGCCCGAAGAAGTGCTCGCGGATGTAGGCGCCGCCGGCCACGGAGTACTTCTGGAACTCCCCGTCGACGGTCTCGTTCATCTTGTTGACGAGGGCGCCGTCGACGTCGCGGGCCAGCAGCTCGTCCCACTCGCGGCCCCAGATCACCTTGATGACGTTCCAGCCGGCGCCGCGAAAGATCCCCTCCAGCTCCTGGATGATCTTGCCGTTGCCGCGCACCGGCCCGTCGAGACGCTGCAGGTTGCAGTTGACGACGAAGGTCAGGTTGTCCAGCCGCTCGCGCCCCGCCATGCCAAGCGCGCTCAGCGACTCCGGCTCGTCCATCTCGCCGTCGCCGAGGAAGGCCCAGACGCGGGACGCGGACGTGTCGGCGATGCCGCGGTGCTCCAGGTAGCGGTTGAAGCGCGCCTGATAGATCGCCGAGATCGGGCCGAGGCCCATGCTGACCGTCGGGAACTCCCAGAAGTCGGGCATCAGCCGCGGGTGCGGGTACGAGCTGAGGCCGCGCCCCGGCGCCACCTCGCGGCGGAAGTGGTCGAGCTGGTCCTCGGTCAGGCGCCCCTCGAGGAAGGCCCGGGCGTACATCCCCGGCGCGGCGTGGCCCTGGTAGAAGACCTGGTCGCCCGGCCCGTCGTCCTTGCCGCGGAAGAAGTGGTTGAAGCCCACCTCGTAGAGGCTGGCCGAGCTGGCGTACGTGGAGAGGTGGCCGCCGATCCCGGGATAGGCGCTGTTGGCCCGGAGGACCATCGCGACGGCGTTCCAGCGGACCAGGCGCCGGATCCGCCGCTCGACCGCCTCGTCGCCCGGGAAGTACGGCTCCTGCTCGGGGCTGATCGTGTTGATGTAGCGCGTCTGGGTGAGCGGCGGCAGCCCGATGTGGCGCTGGCGAGCGCGCTTCAGGAGCTTGTAGGCGACGAACCGGGCGCGCTCGGGGCCTTCCTGGTCGACGATCTGGTCGAAGGAGTCGATCCAGTCCTGCGTCTCGGACGGGTCGACGTCCGGGAGCTGTTGCTTGAACTCGTCGCTGTACATCGCGGGGGGCTCCTGGAAGGGCACGCGAGAGGCGGGCGGGCGGCGGGGCGCGGGCCGCCGGCTCGACGGGTGGCCGTGGAGCGCCACGTGCCCTGAGCGTAGCCGATCCGGGGCTCGAACGCGGCCGCGAGCGCTGGGGTACAGTCGCGACATGCACGAGGAGTACGCACCGGGGACCGCGCTCCTCGCGGTGGACGTCCAGAACGACTTCGCCGATCCCTCCGGGGGCCTGGCCGTGGCGGGCGCCGAGGAGATCCTGGCGATGCTCAACCGTGAGATCGACGCCGCGCGCACGTCGGGTGCCTTCGTCGCCTACACCCAGGACTGGCACCCGGCGTCGACGCCGCACTTCGCCAAGGACGGCGGCACGTGGCCGGTGCACTGCGTGGGAGGCACGTGGGGCGCGGAGATCCACCCCGGCCTCGTGGCCGACGCCGGTCCCTCCGTCCGGAAGGGCACGAACGGCGAGGACGGCTACTCCGGCTTCACGATGCGCGACCCCCTCACCGGCGCCACCGTCCCGACGGAGCTCGACGGGCTGCTCCGGAGCCACGGCATCCGGCGGGTCGTGATCGGCGGGCTCGCGACGGACTACTGCGTCCGGGCGACGGCCCTCGACGCGATCGCGCTCGGGTACGAGACCCATGTCCTCGTGGAGTGCGTCCGGCCCGTCGAGGTGGCCCCCGGCGACGGCGAGCGCGCCCTGGCCGAGATGGAACGCGCCGGAGCGCAGCTGGTCCGCCGATCCGCCCAGGCGGCACCGGTCGAAGGGAGGGCATGATGCGGTTCCGCACGTTCGCTGCCATCGGGTTCGGCGGCGTCGCCGGCGCCTTCGCCCTCGATCGCTGGATCGGCGACCTCATCGCGCGGGGCGAGGCGATCGACCCGGTGATGAAGATGGCGATCACGATCGACGCCCCGATCGACGAGGTCTGGGACGTGGTCTCCGACATCGAGCGCCAGCCGCTCTGGATGGAAGAGATGAAGTCGATCCGCCTCCGCTCCCCGGGCCCGGTGGGCGTGGGGACGCGCGGCGAGGCCGACGTGCGGATCTTCCTGATCGGCGTCGTGGACCCCGTCGAGGTCGACGTCTACGACCCGCCGACCCGCTTCGGCATCCGCCACGTCGGGACGTTCACCGGGGAGGGGCGGATCACGCTCGAGGCGATCGACGCGCGACGGACGCTCGTGCGCTGGGACGAGCACCTCGTTCCGCCGCTCTTCCCGCACCTGGGGCAGCTGCTCCAGAAGCCGATCATGGGCGCGATCTTCCAGGCCGACCTCGAGCGCCTCCGCGAGATCGTCGAGTCGGAGCACGCCGAGGCGATCGGCGGCACCGGCGCGGACGCCGGCTGAGGGTCGACGAGGACCCGGCCCTGCGCGTCCACCTCGTCGACGCGACCTACGAGCTGTTCCGGGCGTACCACGCGCCGCGGCCGGCGGTCCACGGCCGCGACGGGATGCCCCTCACGGCCGTCGCCGGCCTGATCGGGACGCTGCTGGCGCTCCTGCGCGACGAGGGCGCGACCCACGTCGGCTGCGCCCACGACCGGGTCATCCGATCCTTCCGCAACGACCTGTGGCCGGGCTACAAGACGGAGGCCGGCGTCCCCGCCGACCTGCTGGCCCAGTTCCCCGTCGCGGAGGAGGCAATCCTCGCCCTCGGGGTGACCCTCTGGCCGATGGACGACCTGGAGGCCGACGACGCCCTCGCGACGGCCGCCGCCCGCTTCGGCGGCGACCCGGCCGTCGAGCAGATCCTGGTCTGCACTCCGGACAAGGACCTCGCCCAGTGCGTGCGAGACACGCGGGTGGTCCTCCGCGACCGGCGCCGCGACCTCGTCTACGACGACGCTGCTGTCCGGGCGAAATGGGGCGTCCCGCCGGCCGCGATCCCCGACTGGCTGGCGCTCGTCGGCGACGCGGCGGACGGCTTCCCCGGGATCAGCGGGTTCGGCGCCGTCACGGCCGCGGCCGTCCTGGCGGCGTTCGGCTCCCTCGAAGGGGTCCGTGACGCGCCGGTCGGGGCGTGGCCGACGACCGTGCGCGGCGCCCCGCGACTGGCGGCCACGCTGGCGGACCGCTGGTCCGACGCGCTCCTCTTCCGGGACCTGGCGACGCTGCGGCTCGACGCACCGCTTCCCGAGCGCACGGCGGACGCGCTCGAGTGGCGCGGCACCGACGCGGCCGCGTGGGAGGCGTTCTGCGGGCGCTGGGGGCTCACCGGCCTGCGCCGCCGCCCGCATCTCTGGCGCGCGGCGTAGGACCCGCCCCTCTGGCGCGAGGCGCCGCCCGCCCCCGCCCGCGCCGCGCAGCACCCCGCCCGGGGATCACCCCGGCGGCTGCCTCGAGTCGAGGTGGCCCCGGCGCCGGCGCGGCTGCGGCTCGCGGAGGAGCTCGAGCAGGGTGGCGTGGTGCGCCGGCGGGGCCGCGAGGATCCCCAGCCCCATCGTCGGCGCCGAGAGGTCGAACCACGGGCCGCCGGCCATGTTCGTGACGACGGCCCCGGCCCGCTCGGCGATGAGGCCGCCGGCGGCGACGTCCCACGCCGACAGGCCCACCGTCTGGCTGTAGGCGTCGAACCGGCCGTTGGCGACGTAGGCCAGCGACAGGGCGGCCGATCCGAGCTGGCGCGGGATCCGGATGGCCCGTCGGACGCGGCGCGTACGGACGGCGGGCGCCCGGCCGCCGACGGCGAGGCCCATCACGAGGTCGACGAGGCGGTCCTTCGTGGACACGCCGATCGAACGACCGTCGAGGGTGGCGGGGCCGCTCGCGGTGGCGGCATATGTCTCGCCCCGGACCGGGTCGTGGACGACTCCCACCACCGGCCGCCCGCCCTCGACCAGGGCCAGCGAGACGCAGAAGAAGGGGATCCCGTTCGCGTAGTTGATGGTCCCGTCGATCGGGTCGCAGACCCACGTCCGGTGCGTGACGGCCTCGTCGCGGCCGGATTCCTCGCCGTAGAATCCGTCCTCCGGGAAGCGCCCCGCGAGCTCGGCGCGGATGAGCGCCTCGGAGGCGTGGTCGACCTCCGTCACAATGTCGCGGACGCCCTTGAAGGCGACGGCGCCGGCGTCGTCCAGCCGAGCCACGAGGAGCCGCCCGGCGATGGCGGCCACGTCGACCGCCGCCGCCAGCTCGGCAGCCCGGGCGCCCGGGCCGGGGACGGGGACGGGGTTCACCGCGAGCACTCGACCGCGAACGGCCGGACGGCCGTCCCGAGGTTGGCCACCTGCTGGTCGAAGACCAGCGTCTGCCCCGCAGGGACCTCCGGCGAGCGGACGTACGTCTCGATCGGCGGGTTGCCGAGGTAGGTCGGGTCCCAGACTCGGCACGTCGCCTCGCCGGCGCGCGAGCCGGTGTTCGTCACCTCGAGGCTCAGCAGCAGCCCCTTGCCGGTCGGGACGACGGCCGTGAACGTCGCCCGGAACGGTCCGACTCCGCCCACGAGGAGCGTCGCCGCGACTGCCATCCCGACCACGGCGACGGCGATCCCGAGGAAGACGGTCCCGTGGGCCTGCGACGCGGCGGGCTGCTTGAGGCGGGCGGGGTTGCAGGCACGGCACAGGGCGTCGCCGATGGGGATCTGGGCGCCGCAGCGGACGCAGGCGTGCGTCGGCTCGGGGGCGGAGGGCCGGGCGGGGCTGGAGGTCGTCGTCACGCTCGCGCTGGGTGCGGCCGGCGGGATGGCCGGAGGGGGTGGATCGGAGGCGCATCTTGCCACGGGCGGGCGTTCCGCGCCGGGTGCCGCGGTCAGCGCCGCGCGGCGGCCTCGACGAGCAGGTCCACGTCCGCGGTCGTGTTCGCGCCGACGATCGCGCCGTCGGCGCCCTGTTCGCGCCATGCGGCCGCGGCGGCAGCCGGGTCGGCGACCCACGGGCTGCCCGCCAGAGATCCCCCCTTCGGCAGGTCGAAGGCGACGAGGACACGCTGCCGATCCCGGTCCCTCCCCGCCGCGGCCAGCCCGTCGAGGTAGGCGGGAAGCCGCTCCGCGAGGGACGACGCCGGCGTCGTCCAGCCGTCACCGATCCGGGCCGCGAGCTCCGCCCCCGGGCGCGACTCACCGCCCACGATGATCGGCGGCGGCGGATCGGGCACCGGGAAGGCGTGGGCGCCGGACAGCGGATAGAAGGGGCTGGGCCGGGTGACCGGGCCGCCCGTCCAGAGCGCCCGCAGGACCGCGACGGCCTCCTCGAGTCGCGCCACGCGCTCCGGCGCCTCCGGGAACGGGATCCCGTAGGCGAGATGCTCCGCCGGGTGGCCCCCGATTCCGATCCCCAGCGCCAGGCGGCCGCCGGTCGCCTCCTGGAGTGTCGCGGCCATCCGCGCTAGGACCGCCGGGTGGCGGTTCATGACGTTCGCCACGAAGGTCATCAGGCCCAGGCGCGTCGTCGCGCCGCCGACCACGGCCAGCGTCGTCCAGGCCTCGAGCACCGGGTCCGTCCGCACGCCGCGACTGACGAAGTGATCCCAGGCCGCGACACCCGCGTAGCCGGCGGCCTCGAGCCGCAGCGCCTGGTCGCGCCACCCGGCGGACGTGACGGCGATCGCCCGCAGGTTGACGAAGACGGGGAACGGCGTGCCGACCCTCGGCTCGGCCCCGGCGACGCCCGGTTCCCTCGCGGCGCGGCGGTGCTGCGACGGCATCGGCGGCTCCTCGTTGGCGGTCGGCGGGGCGAGTGTACGGCGCCGGGCCGCGGCCGGCGTCGACCGGCGGCCGCGCCTGCCGCGCCGGGGCCGGCGTCGACCGTCGGCCGCGCGTGGCGCCGGGCCGCGACCGGCGGCCGCGCGTGCCGCGCCGTGGCCGCGACCGGTGCGTAGTACGATCGCGAGAAGCTGCTTGGACGGTTTCGGGACGGGGCCGCGACGGATCGGGAGCGGGAGTAGGAGGACGGTCATGGGCGAGGAGTTCTTCACCGGGGTCACGGAGCCGATCAGGTTCGGCGGGCTGGGATCGCCGGACCCGCTCACCTTCAAGGTCTACGAGCCGGACCGCGTCGTCCTCGGCAAACGGATGGAGGACCATCTCCGGATCGGCGTCTGCTTCTGGCACTCCTTCGCCTGGGCGGGCACCGACATGTTCGGCCTCGGGACGTTCGACCGTCCCTGGCTCGACGCCTCCATGGACCCGATGGACGGCGCGCGGATGAAGCTGGCCGCGGCCTTCGAGTTCTTCACGAAGCTCGGCGTCCCCTGGTACTGCTTCCACGATCGGGACGTGGCGCCCGAGGGGGCGAGCTTCGCCGAGTTCTCGGCGAACCTGGACGCGCTGACCGACGACGCACTGGGCTACCAGGAGCGGACCGGGGTTCGCCTCCTCTGGGGCACGGCCAACCTGTTCAGCCACCCGCGGTACCAGGCCGGCGCGTCGACCAACCCCGACCCCGAGGTCTTCGCCTACGCGGCGGCCCAGGTCAAGCACATGCTCGAGGTGACGAAGCGCCTCGGCGGCGAGAACTACGTGCTGTGGGGCGGCCGCGAAGGCTACGACACGCTCCTCAACACCGACCTCCGGCGCGAGGGCGCCCAGCTCGCTCGCTTCCTGCACCTCGTCGCGGAGCACAAGCACAAGATCGGCTTCAGCGGCACGCTTCTCATCGAGCCCAAGCCGATGGAGCCGACGAAGCACCAGTACGACTACGACTCCGCCACGGTCCACGGCTTCCTCGTCCGCAACGGCCTCGACGGCGAGTACCGCCTCAACATCGAGGCGAACCACGCCACGCTCGCGGGCCACAGCTTCCACCACGAGGTGGCCTACGCGGTCGCGAACGGCATGTTCGGCAGCATCGACGCCAACCGCGGCGACCCCCAGAACGGCTGGGACACCGACCAGTTCCCGAACTCCGTCGACGATCTCGCGATGCCGCTCTACGAGATCCTGCGGGGCGGCGGCTTCACGACCGGCGGCTTCAACTTCGACGCCAAGCTGCGCCGCCAGAGCAGCGACCGGAGCGACCTCTTCCACGCCCACATCGGCGGGATCGACACCCTCGCCCGGGCGCTCCTGGTCGCCGCGGCGATGGTCGAGGACGGCGAGCTGGCGGCGATGGTGGAAGCCCGCTACGCCGGCTGGGGCGGCGAGCTCGGATCGGCCATCCTCGGGGGCACCCTCAGCCTGGCCGACCTCGCCGCGAAGGTCGAGGCGGGCGAGATCGACCCGCGGCCCGTCTCCGGGCACCAGGAGCTCTACGAGAACGTCGTCAACCGCCACACCTGGTCGGTGGACGCCGGTCGCTGACCCGGGGCCGGCGACAGGAGACCACGATGGCCCACGTCCTCGGCATCGACGCCTCGACAACGGCGGTCAAGGCGATCCTCGTCGACGAGGCCGGCACCGTCCGCGGCGTCGGCACGTCGACCTACGAGCTCAGCGTCCCGCGGCCGCTCTGGAGCGAGCAGGACCCGCGGCTCTGGTGGGACGGCGCGATCGCGGCGATTCGCGCGGTGCTGGCCGAGACCGGCGTCAACGGCGACGACGTGGTTGCCGTCGGCCTGACCGGTCAGATGCACGGCGCCGTCCTCCTCGACTCGGCGGACGAGGTGCTCCGGCCGGCCATCCTCTGGAACGATCAGCGGACCGCTGCCGAGTGCGACCAGATCCGGCAGGTCGTCGGGCCGGAGCGCCTCGTCGCCATCACCGGCAACGACGCGCTCACGGGGTTCACCGCGCCGAAGCTCGTCTGGGTCCGCGACCACGAGCCGGACGTCTGGGCGCGCGTCGCCCACGTCCTCCTGCCGAAGGACTACGTCCGGCTGCGGCTCACCGGCGACCACGCGATGGACAAGGCCGACGGGTCGGGGACGATGCTGTTCGACCTCGCCGCCCGCGACTGGTCGGCCGAGGTCCTCGACGCGCTCCGGATCGACCCCGAGTGGATGCCGCCGACGCTGGAGGGTCCCGAGGTCACCGGCACGCTGACACGGGCCGCGGCCGAGGCCACGGGCCTCCGCGCGGGGACGCCGGTGGTCGCGGGCGCCGGCGACCAGGCCGCGAACGCGGTCGGGGTCGGGGCCGTGGAGCCCGGCGTCGTCGCGCTCTCGCTCGGAACGTCCGGGGTCATCTTCGCCACGACTGACCGACCCCTGTTCGAGGCCCGGGGCAGGGTCCATGCCTTCTGCCACGCCGTCCCCGGCCGCTGGCACATGATGTCGGTGATGCTCTCGGCCGCCGGCAGCCTGCGCTGGTTCCGCGACGCCTTAGCCCCCGGTGCACCCTACGACGACCTGATGTCCCTGGCGTCGGAGGTTCCCGCGGGGAGCGACGGCCTGCTCTTCCTCCCCTACCTCACCGGCGAGCGCTCGCCGCATCCCGACCCGCTGGCCCGCGGCGCGTTCGTCGGCCTGACCGTGGCGCACGACCGGCGGCACCTGACCCGGGCGGTCGTGGAGGGCGTCGCGTTCGGCCTGCGCGACGGGCTCGACCTCATGGTCGAGGCCGGGATGCCGGCGCCGAGCGTGATCCGGGCCTCGGGCGGGGGCACGGCCAGCCCGCTCTGGCGGCAGATCCTGGCCGACGTCCTGGACGCCGAGATCGCGATCGTCGACACGGCCGAGGGCGCCGCCTACGGCGCCGGCCTGCTGGCGGCCGTCGGCGCCGGCTGGTTCCCGAGCGTCGAGGCGGCGGCCGGATCCCTGGTGACCGCCAGCCCGGCCGCGACGCCGGGACCGGACGGGCCGCGATACGCCGAGGCCCACGCCACGTACCGGGCGCTCTACCCGGCCCTGGCGCCCATCTTCCCGCGCCTCTAGGCGGACGTTCGCCCGCCGCCGATCGCAGTCGGCCCCACCGCAGCCCGGTCGCCGGTGCCGTCCGTCCTGTCAGCGCAGCTCGATGGCCGCCTTGTCCTTCTCGGTGACCTCGTCGGGCTTCTTGCCGAGGATGATCATGGCAAGCACGTCATCCGGCGTGACGCTCGCCTTCTCGACCGTGTCCACGATCCGGCCGTGGTACATGACGCTGATCCGGTCGGAGAGGTCGAAGACGTCGTGGATGTCGTGGCTGATGAGGAAGATGCCGATGCCCTCGTCCTTGAGCTGGCGGACCAGGCTGCGGACCTGGGCCGTCTCAGCCGGGCCGAGGGCGGCCGTCGGCTCGTCCATGATCAGGATCCGGGCGTTGAAGTGGACCGCGCGGGCGATCGCGACGGCCTGGCGCTGGCCACCGGACAGCGATTTCACGGGCAGCTTGAAGCGCGTGAAGTTGGGGTTCAGGCGGCCCATCACCTTGCGGGTCTCGGCCTCCATGGCAGAGTCGTCCATGCTGCCCAGGCGGGTCGTCTTCTCGCGGCCCAGGAAGAGGTTCCCGGGTGCGTCGATGTTGTCGGCCAGGGCCAGCGTCTGGTAGATCGTCTCGATGTTGTAGGCCTTGGCGTCGCGCGGGTTGCGGATGTCCACCGCCTGGCCGTCGACGAGGATCTCGCCGGTGTCGGCCGGACGGGCCCCCGACAGCACGCGCATCAGCGTGGACTTGCCGGCGCCGTTGCCGCCGACGAGGCCGATGACCTCGCCGGCATGGAGGTCGATGGTCGCCTCGCGCACGGCGTGCACACCGCCGAAGGCCACGTTGATGTTGCGCATCTCGACGAGCGGCGTTCGCTCCGCGACGGTCACGGGTCAGCCCTCCTTGCCGCTCAGGAACCGCGTCGGCGGGTGTAGGTGTCGAAGCCGACCGCGAGGATCAGCACGATGCCGGCCACCACGTTCTGGCCCGGGGAGTTGACGCCCATGAAGCTGAGCCCGTAGGCCAGCGACTGCATGACGAAGGCGCCGATGACGGCTCCGGGGATGGTGCCGATCCCTCCGGCGAACGACGTCCCTCCGACGACCGCCGCCGCGATCACGTACAGCTCGTAGCTCTGGCCCACGTCGAGCGTCGACCCGTTGAGCCGCGCCGAGGCGATGGCCGCCGCGAGGGCGCACAGGACGCCCATCACCACGTAGGTCTTCAGGATCGTCCAGCGCGTGTTGATGCCGGCGAGCTCGGCCGCGTCCGGGTTCCCGCCGAAGGCGTAGACGTAGCGCCCGAATCGACGTCGGGTGGCCATCCAGGACATCACGAGGGTCACGCCGATCAGCAGGATGATCGGGTACGGGAACCCGGTCGGGATACGCCAGCCGCCTTCGGGCGCCGGCCCCCAGTTCTGCTCGCCGGCGACCCGGTTCGCGAGGCCCTCGGGCCACAGGTTCGCGTTGGCGAACGCGGCCACGCCGATCACGGCAAGGCAGCCGACCACGCCGATCAGGACCTCCGCCCACATCGGCCTGACGGGGAAGTCGAATCGCCGACGCTGCCGTCGGCCGTTGATGAGGAGCGCGACGATGGCGAGGCACCCCACGAGGCCGAGGATCCAGGTCAGGGGGCCCCCGATCGACCCCTGGGCCCCGCCGCCGATGAGCTGGAACTCCGGGTCCAGCCCCGAGACGGCTGCCCCGCTCGAGAGATACCAGACCACTCCGCGGATGGAGAGCAGCCCGCCGAGCGTGACGATGAAGGACGGCACGCCGACGTAGGCAATGATGAAGCCCTGGAGCGCGCCCACGAGCGCCCCGAGCCCGATGCCGAGCCCGAGGGCGATGACCCAGCGGAAGGGGAAGTCGGCGCCCATCCCGAGGATGTTCGGCAGCCAGTCGGTCATCAGCAGGGCGTAGGTCATCGCGATGAGGCCGACCAGCGATCCGACGGACAGGTCGATGTTCCGCGACACGATGATCAGGACCATCCCGGTCGCGATGACGGCCACGCCCGAGGCCTGCACCGCCAGCGTGACCATGTTGGTGGGCAGGAAGAACTTGCCGCCGCTCAGGATGTTGAAGGTGAGGAGGATCGCCCCGAGGGCGACGAGCATGCCGAAGAGCCGGAGATCGATCTCCGTCTGGGCGATGAGGCCCCGTAATGACCTTCGGGCTGGAGGCTGAACCTGTCGGGATACGGGTGTCGCGTCGGCAACGTTCGTCACGACGGCCCTCCTGGCCCTGAGCTGGAACGACCTGCGCCCCCTGGAAGATCCCGGGGGCGCAGGTGCATCGCTAGATCCGCGGTCGGATGACCGCTACTTGCAGGCGGGCGGCGCCGTGGCGGCGTCGACACCCTTGCAGAGGTCCTCCTTGGAGATCTGCTTGCCGTCCACCGCCAGCTGGAGGTTGTCCGCCGTGAGCGGGGTGGGCTGCAGGATGAACGAGCTGACCGAGGTGCCGTTGGGCGTCGTGAACGGCGTGGCCGTCAGGCCGGCCGCCGGGGCGACGGTCGGATCGATGAGGCCGTCGGGCAGCTTCAGGCTGGCCATGGCCGTGCCCTTGCACAACTCGAGCGCGGCCGCGCCTGCGGCCTTACCCAGCTCGTTCGCGTTCTTCCAGACGTCGACGTACTGCTTGCCCAGCGCCACGTTGTTCAGGTTGGCGGGATCGCCGTCCTGGCCGCTGAGGGGTGGGAAGCCGTAGTTCTTGGCCGTGAGGGCGGCGACCACGCCGAGCGCGGTGCTGTCGTTCTCGGCAAGGATGGCGTCGATCTTCTTGCCGTCGGCGTTGGCCTTGTCGATGATCGCTTCCATGTTCGACTGGGCCTTCTCGGTCTTCCAGGCGTCCGTGAAGGTCCCGTCAGGACCGTTGAGCAACACGATCTTGCCGGAGTCGACCGCGGCCTTCAGGCCGGCGTCGTTCCAGCCCTGCGGCAGGAACGTGGACGCGTTCGGGTCACCCGGGTCGCCCTTGATCAGGACGTAGTTGCCCGACGGGACCTTGGCGAGGACGGCCGCGGCCTGGGCCTTGCCGACGGCGACGTTGTCGAACGTGATGTAGAGGGCGCTGGGATCCTCGATCAGCCGGTCGTACGCGATGACCGGGATACCCGCGTCCTTGGCCTTCTGGATCGCCGGCAGGATGGCCTTGTTGTCCTGCGCGAGCAGGATCAGGACCTTCGCGCCCTTCGAGATGAGCGTGTCGACGTCGGTCAGCTGCTGCTCGTTGCTGAGGTTTGCGTCCGCGTCGATGTACTTGCCGCCGGCGGCCTCGACGGTGTTCTTGATGTTCGGCTGGTCGTGTGCTGCCCAGCGCGGCTGCTGGAAGTTGTTCCAGGAGACGCCGACGGTGCAGTCGGTGGCGGCCGCCGACGCTCCGGCGGACGCCGCCGGCGATGCCGTGGCTCCGCCGCCGCATGCCGCGAGCGCGACCGCGGCAACCGCCACGAGCGCGCCAACCTTGCGATACAACACTGATGAACCTCCTCCAGGTATGGACCGACCTTCGATTGATGGCTCGGATCCGGGCGCTAGGCTACCACCCTCCTCAAAGTCCCTCCGCGGTGTTGCCGCAACGCGGTCGTGGGAGAGCCTCCGACCGGGCGCGCAGGGTCGGCATCGTCACGCGCTCGCCAGGTCGGCGAGCCCGTCTCGCGGCCCGACCCGGGCCGCTGGATCGGCGAGCAGCGGCTCCAGCGCAAGCTCGGCCGCGCCGAGCAGCGGGGCATCGATGCCGAGCCGCGCCGGAACCACGCGCACGAGGCCCCGGGGCGCCACGAGCGCTCGGCGCCCCATCTCGCGGGCCACCCTGGTTTCGACGAATGGGTAGACCCGTCCGAAGAGCCCGCCGAGCACCACGACCCCCGGGTTCAGGATGTTGACCAGGCCGGCGAGCCCGATGCCCAGCCAGCGACCGACGCCGTCGAGCGCCGCCAGGGCCGTTGCGGAGCCTGCCGCCGCATCTCGCAGCACGGCGTCGACGGCCGCGCGACCGCCGGCCTCGGGGCGTCCGGCGAGGCGCAGCAGGGCGCCCTCGCCGACGAGCGTCTCCCAGCAGCCGACGGCGCCGCAGCGACAGGGCCTGCCGTCCGGGTCGAACGGGATGTGGCCGACCTCGCCACTGAACCCGGCGACGCCGGTCATGGGGCGGCCGTCGACGATGAGCCCACCCCCCACGCCGACCTCCCCCGAGAGGTAGAGGACGTGGTCGACGCCCACCGCGGCGCCCCGCCGGTGCTCCGCGAGCGCGCCAAGGTCGGCCTCGTTGGCGACCGAGATCGGGACGGGCGTGGCCAGCGCGGCCGCAAGCCGCCTGCCCAGGGGTGCGTCGATCCAGCCCAGGTTCGGTGCCATCGCGACGACACCGTCGACGCGCCGGACCACGCCGACGACCGCGACTCCGATCCCGACGAGCGTGCGCCCCGCCGTCTCGCCGGCGAGGACCCAGCGCGCCAGCCCGGCGAGGTCGGCGACCACGTCCTCCACGGACGAGTGGCCCCGGGGCCGGTCGATCCGCGCGAGCCCGAGCGTGGCGCCGCCCAGCCCGACGAGGGCGACGGCGAGCGAGTCGACGGCGATCGCCATGGCGAGCACGACGCCGCCCTCCGGATCGACGCGCACGAGGGGCGACGGCCGCCCCGGCGTGCCGAGGCGGACCGGGCTCTCCTCGACGACGAGACCTGCGCCCGCGAGCTCGCCGATCAGCTCGCGGATCGCGCTGCGCGTGAGGCCGGTCCGCGCGACGAGCTCGGAGCGCGAGAGCGGGCCGCCGTCGTGGATGGCACGCAGGATCGCGCTCAGGTTCGCCCGGCGCACGGTCTCGCTGCGCTGCCCGATGTCGTCGCGGCCCACGGTCACGGGTTTGTGTTCCTCTTCTCCAAATCTAGGCAAGGCTCGTACACTGACGTGGCATTGTCAAGCCCGCGGCGGCGCCGGCGCGCGGCACCGGAATCGCCGCACGTGGCGGAGGAGGAGACCATGGAGCGACTCGACGGCGTGGCGCTGGTGACCGGCGCAAGCAGAGGGATCGGCGCCGCCGTGTCCCGCGCGCCCTCGTGGGGCTAGGCGGCATGCGCACGCTTCGCTGGGGGGTCCTCTCAACCGCCTCGATCGCCACGGAGAAGGTGATCCCCGGCATCGGCCGCTCGACGCGGGGCGACGTCGTGGCGATCGCGTCGCGGGACGCGGAGAGGGGGCAGGCCGTCGCCCGGCGGCTCCGGATCCCCCGCGTCCACGGCTCGTACGAGGCTCTCCTGGCCGATCCCGAGGTCGATGCCGTCTACGTTCCGCTGCCGAACCACCTCCACGCGGAGTGGACCCTTGCCGCCGCCCGCGCCGGGAAGCACGTGCTGTGCGAGAAGCCGCTCGCCATGACCGCCGCCGACGCCGAGCTGATGATCGAGGTCTGCCGGGTCGAGGGTGTCCTCCTGATGGAGGCGTTCATGTACCGGCTCCACCCCTCCTGGGTCGCGGTGCGCGACCTCGTGGCGGGCGGCCGGATCGGGCGGCTGACGGCGGTCGACAGCTGGTTCTCCTACTTCAACGACGACCCCACGAACATCCGCAACATCCGGGCCTTCGGCGGCGGTGCCCTGTACGACATCGGCTGCTATTCCGTGAACCTGTCCCGGATGCTCTTCGGCGCCGAGCCCGCGCGGGTGACGGGCGCCGTCGTCCGTGACCCCGCGAGCGGCGTCGACGTGCTCACGAGCGGCGTCCTCGAGTTCGACGCCGGGATCGCCAGCTTCACCTGCACGATCCGGGCGGAACCCGACCAGCGGGTCGACGTCTACGGCACCGAGGGGCGCATCACGATCCCGATCCCCTTCAACATCCCACCCGACCGGCCGACCCACGTCCACGTGACGGCCGGCGGCGACCCGCCGGTCGCCCCGGCCACCGAGACGCTCACGTTCGGGGTGGCAGACCCGTACGCGGTCGAGGCCGACCGGTTCGCCGACGCCGTCCTCGACGGGGCATCGCTCCCGACGCCGCCGGAGGACGCGGTGGCCAACCTGCGCGTGGTCGAGCGCCTCTTCGCGGCGGCGTCGACGACGTAGCGCACCGGCGCGCTGGACGCGGCCCCAAGTCGGCGTACCATCGCGTCGGTCACCGACCGCAGCCCGGCATCGCGGCCGGACACGGCCCCGCCGGAACCCTGTCCGGCTCGGCCTGGCTCGACCGGAGAGCCGGTCGACGAGGAGAGGCCATGAACACGACCGACACCGACGCAGCGGGCGTGGAGGCGGCACCGCCGGAGGCGCCACTGCCAGGGGCGACGCCTTCGACCACGCCGCCCCGCCGGTCACGGCGGCCGGTCGTGCTCGCGGCGATGGCCCTCGCCGCGGTCGCGATCCTGGGGGGTGCGGTGCTCCTCGTGGCCCGGCCATGGTCACCGACGGCCACCTGCCCTCCCCCGGCGAACCACCCCGAGTGGTCGGTGGCCCGTCGTTGGGACGAGGCGCTGCTCGACGCGATCCGGAGGGCGCTACCCAACCCGCCCCTGCATGCCCGGAACCTGTTCCATACGTCGGTTGCCATGTGGGACGCCTGGGCTGCGTACGACCCGGTGGCTCGCGGGTATGTGGTCAACGAGAAGGACACCACGGGGGACGTCGCGGTGGCCCGCGATGAGGCGATCAGCTACGCGGCGTACCGCGTACTCAGCGAGCGGTACATCAAGTCCGTCGGCGGCGCGGAGTCGCTGTCGGAGTTCGCCGATGTGATGGACGCGCTGTGCTACCCGGTCGAGGTGACGACCACCGACGGCGACTCCCCGGCGGCGGTCGGCAACCGGATCGCGGCAGCCGTGATCGCGTACGGCAAGGCCGACGGGTCGAACGAGGCGGGCGGCTACGCCGCGACCGACTACACGCCGGTCAACCCACCGCTCGTGGTGAACCAGTCGGGCACGACGATGAAGGATCCGAACCGCTGGCAGCCCCTCCAGATCGAGCACATGATCTCGCAGAACGGCATCGCGGTGACCAACGGCGTCCAGCAGGCGGTCGGGCCGCACTGGGGTCACGTCAAGCCGTTCGCCCTGCCGCCCGACACGGGTGCCGGCACGCCGATCGACCCCGGCCCGCCGCCGCGGCTCGGCGACCCGGCGACGGACCAGGCGTTCAAGGACCAGGTCGTCGAGGTCATCCGGCTCAGCAGCCAGCTCGACGCCGCCGACGGCGTCGCGATCGACGTCTCACCCGGCGCGACGGGCGCCAACACGCTGGGCACCAACGACGGCCACGGCCACGCCGTCAACCCGGCCACGGGCCAGCCGTATCCGGCGGACGTCGTGCTCCAGGGCGACTTCGGCCGGGTCATGGCCGAGTTCTGGGCCGACGGCCCGAAGTCCGAGACGCCACCGGGCCACTGGAACGTCCTTGCCAACCTCGTGTCCGACGAGCTCGACCCGGACCTGCGCATCGGCGGCGCGGGTGATCGGATCGATCGCCTGCAGTGGGACGTGAAGCTGTACCTGGCCCTCAACGGCGCGGTCCACGACGCTGCGATCGCCGCGTGGGGGCTCAAGGGCCACTACGACGGCGAGCGTCCGATCTCGATGATCCGCTACATGGGCGAGCTGGGCCAGTCGAGCGACCCTTCCCTGCCGTCGTACAACACGGAGGGCCTGCCGCTGGTCCCCGGCCTGATCGAGGTCATCACGAAGGAGTCGAGCGCGCCCGGCCAGCGCCATGCCGCGCTCGCCGCGCACGTCGGCGAGATCGCGATCCGGGCGTGGGCGGGCAGTCCGGCCGACCCCAAGACCGACGTGGCCGGGGTGACCTGGATCCGGGCCGTCGACTGGCTGCCGTACCAGATGCCGACGTTCGTGACGCCCGCCTTCCAGGGCTACATCTCCGGCCACTCCACGTTCAGCCGGGCCGCTGCCGAGGTGCTCACCAGCTTCACGGGGAGCGAGTACTTCCCGGGCGGCGTGAGCGGCTACACCATCAAGGCGGGCGCCCTAAAGTTCGAGAAGGGCCCGACGACCGACATCCGGCTGGAGTGGGCGACGTACGCCGACGCGGCCGACCAGGCGGGACGCTCACGGCTGTGGGGCGGGATCCACGTGGCCGCCGACGACCTCACGGGCCGGGAGGTCGGCTCCCAGTGCGGCAAGGACGCGTGGGCCACGGCTCGCCTGTACTTCGACGGCACCGCTCCATCGTGAGCCGGCACCCCGCCGCGCACCCGGTCGACGGGGCATGAGCCGCCGGACCCTCCTCGTGCTCGCCGGCGCGATCGGCGTCGTCGTGGTCGTGGCCGGGTCCGCCGGCGCCTACCTGCTCCTCGGGCGGTCGGCCACCCCGTCGGTGGCCCTCGGCCCGCCGGCGTTCGTCGACGAGACCACCACGTCGGGGCTGGTCCACACCTACGGCGACAGCGACACGGCGACGATCGGGGGTGGTGTGGCCATCCTCGACTGCGACGAGAACGGGCTGCCCGACCTGTTCATCGCCGGGGGCGCCAATCCGGCAGCCCTCTTCCGGAACGAGAGCCGCCCCGGCGGGAGCCTTGCGTTCGCCAGAGTCGCGGACTCCGCGGTCGGCGAGCCGGACGTGATGGGCGCGTATCCGCTCGACATCGACGGCGACGGCCACGTCGACCTCGCCGTCCTGCGCTTCGGCGGCGCCGAGCTCATGAAGGGCCTGGGGGACTGCCGCTTCGAGCGCGCGAACGAGGCCTGGTCGTTCGCGGCGCCGGTAACCTGGCCCACCGCGTTCAGTGCCACGTGGGAGGCTGCGGCGACGCTCCCGACGCTGGCCCTCGGCAACTACGTCGGGCTGGATGCCTCGGGCAACGCGACGTACACCTGCCCCGACAACCAGCTCTTCCGCCCGGCCGCATCGGGGTCCGGCTACGGGAGCGCGATCACCCTCACTCCCGGCTACTGCGCCCTGTCGATGCTGTTCAGCGACTGGGACCGATCGGGGCGCCGCGATCTCCGGGTCAGCAACGACCGCCAGTACTACGACAGCGCGAACGGCCAGGAGCAGCTCTGGCGTGTCGCGGCCGGCGAACCGCCGCGCCTCTACACCGCCGACGACGGATGGGTCCAGCTGCAGCTCTGGGGAATGGGGATCGGGAGCTACGACGTGACGGGCGACGGCTACCCCGACGTGTACCTGACGAGCCAGGGCCCGAACGCGCTCCAGACGCTCCTCGCCGGGCCGGCCCAGCCGACCTACCGCGACATCGCCATCAAGCGCGGCGTCATCGCCACGCGACCCGCCGCCGGGGGCGACCCGCTGCCGTCGACCGCGTGGCACCCGGAGTTCCAGGACGTCAACAACGACGGGTTCATCGACCTGTTCGTGTCCAAGGGCAATGTCAGCAAGATGCCCGACTACGCGTCCAAGGACCCGAGCGACCTGTTCCTCGGCCAGGCCGACGGCACGTTCGTCTACGGCGCGGCGCAGGCCGGCATCCTCAACTTCGACCGGGGACGGGGTGCGGCGCTCGCCGACTTCAACGTCGACGGCCTCCTGGACCTGGTCGAGGTCAACCTCGACGCTCCGGTTCGGCTGTGGCGGAACGTCGGCGGCGGCACGGCATCCGACCCCGGCCCGATGGGTGGCTGGCTGGGGATTCGCGTCCGTCAATCCGGCCCGAACCGCGACGCGATCGGCGCCCTCCTGGAGGTGCGCCTCGGCGACCTGACGCTGCGCCGCGAGCTGACGATCGGCGGCGGGCATGTCGGCGGCCAGCTGGGCTGGACGCACGTCGGGCTGGGGCCGGCATCGAAGGCCGAGACTCGCGTGACCTGGCCCGACGGCGAGGTGGGGCCGTGGATCGGTGTCGACGCGAACCAGTTCGTGACGCTGGAGCGGGGGGCCGGGTCGGCTCAGCCCTGGGATCCCGCCCAGGGCCAGCCGTGACGACGATGGCGCCTGCGCGCCTGGCGGCGGTCGACCTTCCGGACTTCGGGATGCCGGACGCGATGCCGGAGCTGCCGGCGTCGCTGTACGCGGCGCGGCTGGAGCGGCTCCGGGAGCGGATGGACCTCCGCGGCTACGACCGGCTCGTGGTCTACGCCGACCGCGAGCACAGCGCGAACCTCGCCTGGCTGACCGGCTTCGACCCGCGCTTCGAGGAGGCGATTCTCGTGGCCGGCCCGACCGGGGAGCCGGCGATCCTCGTGGGCAACGAGTGCTGGGGCATGGCCGGCGCTGCGCCGCTCGCCATGCGCCGCCATCTCTTCCAGGACCTGAGCCTGACCAGCCAGCCGCGCGACCGGTCGCGGCCGCTCAGCGAGATCCTGGCCGGCGAGGGGATCGGTCCCGGAAGCCGGGTCGGTGTCGCGGGCTGGAAGGTGTACGCGGACCGGGCGACCATCGAGGTGCCCGCCTTCCTGGCCGACGAGCTGCGGCGCCTGGCCGGTCCCGGCGGCCTGGTCGAGAACGCCGCCGACCTCCTGATGGACCCGGGCGACGGGCTCCGCACCCAGAACGAGGTGGAGCAGCTCGCCGTGTTCGAATGGGCCGCCTGCCAGACGTCGGACGGCGTGCGCCGCCTGCTCGCCGGCCTGCGGCCCGGGATGACCGAGCGCGAGGCGGTCCGCCTCCTGCGCTGGGACGGCACGCCACTCTCGTGCCACCTGATGCTGACCGCCGGCCCCCGCGCCACGCTGGGCCTGCTCAGCCCGGGCGACCGGCCGATCAGGCGCGGCGACCGCTTCACGACCGCGTTCGGGATCTGGGGCGCCCTCACCTGTCGTGCGGGCTTCGTCGTGGAGGACCCGGGCGAGCTGCCGGCCGGGATCGGCGACTACGTCGAGCGACTGGTCGCGCCCTACTTCGAGGCGATCGCGGCGTGGTACGGGGCCCTCCACGTCGGGCAGACGGGGGGTGCGCTGCAGGCGATCATCGACCGCCGCCTGGGCGACCCCTTCTTCGGGATCGGCCTCAACCCCGGCCACCACATCCACCTCGACGAGTGGGTCAGCTCGCCGGTCGGCCCCGGCTCGACCATCGAGCTGCGCTCCGGCATGGCGATGCAGGTGGACGTCATCCCGGCGACCGGGACGCCGTACTTCACGACGAACATCGAGGACGGGATCGCCCTCGCCGATGCGTCGCTCCGCGCGGCGCTTGCCCGGCACTACCCGGGGGCATGGAGTCGGATCCAGGCCCGCCGGCGCTTCATGGCAGAGGCGCTCGGCATCGACCTGCATCCGGACGTGCTGCCATTCTCGAATCTCGCGGCCCTGCTGCCCCCCTTCATCCTGCGGCCGGACCGGGCGATGACGCTGGCGGGCTAGCGGGCCTGGGGCAACCCGGCCCTGCCTCCGGGGCGGACGTCAGGGGCGTACCCCGCGGGCATACGCCACGAGCGCATCCACGTTCTCGAGGGGCGTCGCCGCCGGGATCTCGCAGCCGGCGCCCACGACGAAGCGGCTGCCGGCCTGGCGGTGGCACTCCGCCAGCAGCCGGCCGATCTCCACGGGTGTCGATCCCAGGAGCTCCGTGACCGGGTTCAGGTTGCCCAGGAAGACCTGGTCGGGCCCCGCCGCGGTCCGCGCCGCGGCGAGCGGCACGAGGGAGTCGAGGTCGACGATGTCCGCGCCCAGACGCGCCATCGGCTCGACCGACCGGCTCATGTTGCCGCAGATGTGGAGCCGCACGCCGGCTCCCATCCCGTGGATCGCGTCGACCAGCCGCTTCTCGTACGGCCAGACCACCTCTTCGTAGATCTCGGGTCCGACGAGCGACGCCGCCGCGTCGCCGACGCCGACGATGTCGACCCCGGCCTCGACCTGCGCCCGGGCGAAGGCGATGGCCAGGTGCGTCGTGAAGTCGAGCAGGTCGGCCACGAACGCCGGGTCGTCGAAGAAGTCGAGCATGAGCGTGTTGATGCCGCGCAGGTCGGCCGCCTCGGCGCAGGGGCCCTCGACCCAGCCCTCGACTAGGCGGGCCGGCCCGCCGCCGGCGCGCAGGAGCTCCACCGCGAGGACCCGGTCGGTCATGCGCCCACCGCCCAGCGGGTCCGGCATCCGCAGCGACGCCAGGGTCGAGGCATCGGCAAGGAGGGCGTCGCCTTCGTCGATCGCCGGCGGCTGGTCGGTAAACCACTCGATGCGCGCGCCGAGATCGCTCGCCTCGCGCGTCGGGTCGGAGATGCAGGAGACGTGGTCGAAGCCGAAGCGCTCCGCGACGAGGTGCTGGCCGCGGGCGAGCAGGCGGTGGTCGCGGCAATAGTCCGCGTACGGGATCCCCGCCAGTCGCGCGGCGAACATCATCGTGATGGGCATCGACGGCAGGCGCTCCACGGGCGATCCGGCGAGGTGCGCGAGGACGAGCTCGCGGGGTGCCCGAGCGGCGCCCCTGGCCGGGACGCCGACACCCGGATCGAAGGGTCCTGGCGACTGGTCGTTCATCGCGTGCTGGACCTCCTGGGCGGGCCCAGGTCCGCGTCGTCTGCCGGCCTCCCGTCCTACTTCGTTTCGCGGTACTCCGCGAGCGCTGCCACCAGCTCCCGGCAGAAGGCCGGGATGTCCTCGACGACGCGGCCCCAGACCAGGTTGCCGTCGCGGAAGGCCGGCTCGTCGACCCACGTCGCGCCGGCATTCACAAGGTCGTCCCGGATCCCCAGCGACCCCGTCGCCCGGCCACCGTCGACGATGCGCGCCGAGATGGCGATGAGGCCGCCGTGGCAGATGATCCCGATCGGCTTGCGCTCGCCGTGGATGGCAGCCACGAAGTCGGTCACCGCGCGGTAGCGGCGGAGCTTGTCGGGCATCCAGCCGCCGGGGATGACGAGCCCGTCGTACTCGTCGGGGTCCAGCCCGCCGACCTCCACCTCGACCGGCACCGCAAGACCGTTCTTGCCCCGCACCGTCGCCGGCGCGAGGCCGGCAGAGGTGACGCGCGCGCCCGCCTCGCGGAGGCGCATGACGGTCACCCAGTACTCGAGGTCCTCGACGCCCTCGCCGGCGAGGACCGCGACGTGCAGCCCCTCGAGCTCCATGGGAACCTCCGTCTGGCCCGGTCTCCGCGCCGGGGAGCCCCGCGAGGATAGCGCCGCGCCGGCATCGCGGCGCGTGCCGTAGGATCGCGGCATGTCCGACCCCGCTCCCCTCGCCGATCGCGTGCGGGACTTCCTCGCCGCGCCCCGCCGCTTCGCCACCCTCGCCACCCTCGACCCCGACGGGGCTCCCCGCCAGGCCGTGATCTGGTATCGCCTCGATGCCGACGCGCGGATCACGATCAACAGCGCGGAGGGCCGCCGGTGGCCGGCCAACCTCCGTCGCGACCCACGCTGCGCGCTGAGCATCGCCGACCCGGCGGACGGCTACTCGTTCGTGGCCCTGGTCGGCCGCGTCGCGGAGGTGATCGACGACCACGCCGTGGCCCAGGCGGACATCGCGGACCTCGCGAGGACCTACCACGCCGACGATCCGGCCGAGGCCGAGGCCACGATCGCCCGCTTCCGAACCCAGCACCGGGTGACCTTCCGGGTCGAGCTCGTCGCCGTCCACGATCACCTGGAGGGCTGACCGATGGCCGCCCGCCGCGACCGCCACCCACCTGGTCCCCGACCTCGCGGCCCCCTTCGACCACGAGACGATCGAGCGCCTGCCGCGGCTCCGGGTCCTGATGTCCGGCGCATGACCCTGGGAGCCTGCGGATGAACCCCATCTCGCGCGCCTTCAACGCCATCGGCGGCCGGATCCTGGTGCGGACCGGCCGGGTGGCCATGCTCGGCACGACGGGTGCCAGGACTGGCCTGCCGCGGCGGGCGCCGGTCGGGTTCGTCACCCGTGACGACGGGACCTACCTGATCGGGGCCGGCAGCCCGAACGGGCGCGGCTGGTCCGCCAATCTGCGGGCCAACCCGGCCGCAACACTGACGGTCAAGGGCACGGCGCGGCGAGTCCGGGCACGCTGCGTGGGTCCCGAGGAGCGCGCGGCCGCCCTCGCCGAGATCAGGGCGAAGATGGGTGGCGGCACGGGCAACCTGACCTGGGGCGACCTCTTCATCCTCGAGCCGGAGACCTAGGCGCCATGCCGCAGGTTCGCTTCGGTGCGCAGCTCTGGAGCCAGGCGACCGACTGGCCCGCCTTCCTGGGAGCCGCCGCGGCGGCCGAGGATGCCGGCTGGGATTCCGTCTGGACGTGGGACCACCTCCACGCGATCTTCGGGCCCTGGGAGCAGCCGATCCTCGAGGGCTGGCTGGCGATCGGCGCGGTGGCCGCACGGACGTCGCGGGTCCGGGTCGGGCTGATGGTGGGGGCCAACACCTTCCGCAACCCGGGCCACACGGCGAAGCTGGCCGCCACCCTCGACCACGTCTCGGGCGGGCGCGCCGTGCTGGGCATCGGAGGCGCCTGGTTCGCCCGCGAGCACGAGGCCTTCGGGATCGACTTCGGGGCGACCGTCGGCGAGCGGCTCGACCGGCTGGACGAGGCCGTCGAGGTCATGCGCCGCCTCCTCGACGGCGAGCGCTTCAGCCACGCGGGCCGCTTCTACCGCCTCGACGACGCCCTGGTCAGCCCGCGCCCCGTCCAGGAGCACCTGCCGATCCTCGTCGGCGGGAGCGGCCCGAAGAAGACCCTGCGCACGGTGGCGCGCTGGGCCGACGCCTGGAACACGAACGGCACCCTCGAGGAGGTCGCCGCGCGCGATGCGATCCTGCGCCAGCACTGCGCGGCGGTCGGGCGCGACCCCGCGACGATCGAGCGGACCGTGAGCTTCCCGGTCGTCCTGCGCGACGACCCGGCCGCGGCCCGGCGCGCGTTCCGCGCCCTGTGCGACCGTAACGGGACGCCCGACGCCGGGAACGTGCCCACGCTGCTCGGCCCACCGGACCACGTCGCCGCCGCAATCCGCCCCTACGTGGACCTCGGCTTCACGACGGTCATCGTCCGCCTGCCGGCGCCCCACGACCCGGAGACCATCGCCAGGATCGGCGAGGTCCGGGCCGCGCTCGCCGGCTGAGGGGGCGCCCATGCCGCTCGTCGTCGCGCTCGCCGGCGGGGTCGGCGGCGCCAAGCTGGCCCACGGGCTCCAGCACGTGCTGGCCGCGGGCGAGCTCACGGTGATGGTCAACACCGCCGACGACGAGGAGTTCCACGGCCTGCTGGTCTGCCCGGACCACGACACGGTCCTCTACACGCTCGCCGGCCTCGCCGACCGCGAGCGCGGCTGGGGCCTCGCGGGGGAGACCTGGGCGGCGGCTGAGGTGCTGGAGCGGCTCGGCGAGCCCGCCTGGTTCCGGCTCGGCGACCGGGACCTGGCGGTCCACGTGCACCGGACCCGCCGGCTGCGGGACGGGGCGCGGCTGACGGAGGTCAACCGGGGGATCCAGCGCGCCCTCGGCCTCGCGACGCCAATCCTGCCGATGACCGACGAGCCGGTCCGCACGCGGGTTCGCACGCCGGACGGCTGGCTGGCGTTCCAGGACTACTTCGTGCGCCTCCACCAGGCGCCCGACGTCCTCGAGATCGCCTTCGCGGGCGTCGAGGCCGCGCGCCCGACGCCCGAGGTGTCCGAGGCACTGGCGACCGCCGAGGCGATCGTGATCTGCCCGTCGAACCCCTTCGTCTCGGTCGGGCCGATCCTGGCGGTCCCGGGGATGCGCGCGCTCCTCGCGGCGGCGCGAGCCCGCGGGGTGCGCGTCGCGGCGGTCTCGCCCCTCGTCGGGGGCCGCGCGCTCCGCGGCCCGGCGGACCGGATGGCGGCGTCGCTCGGCGGCGCAGCCAGCGCGGCGGGGATCGCCCGTATCTATGCCGGCCTGGTCGACGCGCTCCTGGTCGACGACGTGGACGCGGCCGAGGCGCCGGCGATCGCGGCACTGGGGATCGAGCCCGTCGTCGGCCCGACGGTCATGGGCGATGACGCGTCCCGGGCAGCCCTGGCAGCCGCGGCGCTCGCGGCGGCTTGGCGCGCGGGATCCTGACCGCCGGATCCGCGCCCTCCGGGTCGAACGCGACCGGCTCGCCCGGCGGCGTGAGCAGCACGCGCACGTCCGGGGCGTAGCGGCGCGCGAAGCGGGCGAACTCGCGGGGCGGGTCGGTGAGGCGCCCCGGGACGACGTGCCCGAACCCGTACGGCCAGAGCGTGCCCCAGTGGATCGGCACGGCATAGCGCGGGTGGAGCAGGCGCAGCGCCTCCGCGGCGCGCCGCGGGTTCATGTGGCCGTGCCCAAGGCGCGGGCCCCAGCCCCAGACCGGGAGCATCGCCACGTCGAGGTCCGGGGCGAGGTCGACCATCCCGGGGAAGACGTCCGTGTCGCCGGCGAAGTAGACCTTGGTGGCTCCCTGCTCGAGCACGAACCCCAGGGCCTGCGCGGCCGGGCCGAGCGGCGGCCGGCGCCCGTCGTGGTCTGCGAAGGTCGCCGTCACGCGGACGCCGCCGACGTCGACCGCGTCGCCCGGCCGCACGCCTTCGACGCGCGTGAAGCCGCGGTCGAGGAGGAGGCGCTCGCCGCCCGCCGGCATGATCACGCGGGTCTCGCGACCGAGGTGGACGAGCGAGCGGATGTGAAGGTGGTCGACGTGGAGGTGCGAGATGAGCACCGCGTCGAGGTCGCGGTGGAGGTCGGGGTCGAGGCGGGTCGCCACGCGGCGCAGGATGAGCAGACGCTCGAACACCAGGGGATCGGTGAGGATCCGCGCGCCGCCGATCTCGAGGAGCATCGTGGCGTGGCCGAGGAACGTGAGCGAGGGGAACGGGCGCACCGGTGCAGTCGTCATGCCGCCACGTACGGTACCCGAGCGCCGCCTCGTCTACGATCCTCCCGTGCTGGATCGCCTGCCCCGCCTCGCACACCTCGTCGCGCTCGTCCCCGTCCGCGGCCTCGAAGGGGCCAAGGCGCGGCTCGGCGAGGCCCTCGACGCGGAGGAGCGGCGCGCCCTCGTGGCGGGCCTCCTCGCCCGCACCATCGAGGCCGCGGCCGCCACGCCCGGCGTCGCCGCGGTCGCCGTCGTGTCGCCGGACCCGGAGGTCCTGGCCCTCGCCGAGCGCCACGGGGCGGCGGGCGTGCCGCAGGGCGGCGGAGGCCTGAACGAGGGCCTCGTCGAGGGGCGAGCATGGGCGGAGGACGCCGGGGCGGACGGGATCCTCGTCGTCCCGGGCGACCTCCCGGCGGTGAGCGCCGCGGAGCTGTCCCGGATCGTCACCGGCGCCCGCGCCCTCCTCGACGCACGGGACGCCGACGGGGCCGTGACGCCGGCCGTCGTGGCCATCGTGCCGGACCGGGCGGGGAACGGCACCAATGTCCTCCTCGTGAGCCCGTGCCGCGCCGTGGCCTTCCACTTCGGCGAGGGATCGCGGGCCGCGCATGCGGCGGCCGCCCGCGAGGCGGGGGCGGCCTATCTCGAGCTCGGTGGCCCGCTCGCGCTCGACCTCGACACGCCGGACGACCTGCTCGCCGCGGAGGCGGCGGGTCTCGGCGGCCTGCGGGCCGGGCTGCCGTGACCGGCGACGGTGGCGGCCCCCGGGGCGCGGAGGAGCCGCGGGACGAGGCCCGGGTCGAGCCCACGAGGCCTGCCGACGCCCTGCTCGTGGTGCCCCTGGCGCCCCTTCCCGAGGTGCGCGCGGGCGACGACCTCGGCGCCCTCGTCGCGGCCGCCCTCGGCGCGACGCCCGGCGCCCTGCCGCTGCGACCCGACGACGTCATCGTCGTCACCCAGAAGGTGGTCTCCAAGGCGGAAGGTGCCGTCGTCGACCTCGCGGCCGTGGAGCCTCGCCCCGAGGCCGTCGCGTTCGCCGCGCGCTGGCAGCGGGACGCGCGCCAGGTGGAGGTGGTCCTGCGCCAGGCGGTTCGCGTCGTCCGGATGGCCAACGGCGTGATCATCGCCGAGACCCGCCACGGGTTCGTCATGGCCAACGCCGGTGTCGACGCGAGCAACGTAGGCCCGGGGAGCGGCGCCGTCGTGCTCCTCCTGCCGGAGGATCCGGACGCCTCCGCCCGCAGGATCCGCGACGGCCTCGCCGCGCGCCTCGGGACGGCTCCGGGGGTCGTCGTCTCGGACAGCCTGGGCCGACCGTGGCGCTTCGGGATCACCGACCTCGCGATCGGGGTCGCCGGCTTCCGGCCGCTGGAGGACCTGCGCGGCACGCCCGACGCCGATGGCCGCGTGATGGCGGCGACGATCCGTGCCGTGGCCGACGAGATCGCCTCGGCGGCGGAGCTGGTGCTCGGCAAGGCGGCCGGCCGGCCGGTCGCCCTCGTTCGCGGCGCCTCTCCTCCCCCGGGCGACGGCTCGGTCCGGAGGGACGTCCTCATGCCCCCCGAGACCGACCTCTTCCGCTGACCGTCGCCCGCGGGGCCGGCACGGCTCGGGCGGACCGGGCGGGCTGCTCCGGGCGGACCGGCTCCGGGGCCCGCGGCGCAGCCTCCTGCCCGGCGTCGGGTGTAGAGTCCCGTCTCGCCCGTCGCGCCCGACCCGCCCGCTCGAGGAGCCCACCCGCCGTGAAGATCGGCCTCCAGCTCAACCGCTTCGACTATGCCGGCGGCACGCCGGCGATCGCGCCGACCCTCGCCAGGGTGTCGGGCGCCGCCGACGACGCGGGATTCAATTCTCTCTGGGTGATGGACCACTTCTTCCAGATCCGCGGCCTCGGCCCGGCCGAGGACCCAATGCTGGAGGGGTGGACCACGCTCGGCTTCCTGGCCGCCCACACCCGGCGGGCTCGGCTCGGCCTGATGGTCGGGGGTGTCCACTACCGGCTCCCGGGGCTGTGGGTCAAGGCGGCGACGACGCTCGACGTCCTGACCGGCGGGCGCGCCTGGCTGGGGATCGGCGCGGCCTGGAACCAGGAGGAGAGCGACGCCCTGGGGTTCCCGATGCCGCCCCTCGGCACGCGCTTCGAGATGCTCGAGGAGACGCTCCGGATCGCCCACGCGATGTGGAGCGGCGAGCGCGGGACCGAGGAGCGCTTCGCGGGCGCCCACTTCACGGCCGGCCGCCTGATGAGCTCGCCCCAGTCGATCAGCCGGCCCCGCGTGCCGATCATGATCGGCGGCGGCGGCGAGCAGAAGACGCTGCTCCTCGTGGCCCGCTACGCCGATGCGACCAACGTCTTCGGCGGCCCCGACATCCTGCGCCGCAAGTACGCCATCCTGCGCGAGCACTGCGACGCCGTCGGCCGCCCGTTCGAGGAGATCGAGCGCTCGACGCTCCAGAGCACGCGGCTGTCGGCCGACGGCGCCGCGGGCACGGAGACGCCCGAGGCGGCCGCCGAGCGGTTCGCGGCCCTCGCGGGTGCGGGAGCCCAGCACGTCATCGTGGGCATCCAGAACGTCGAGCAGCCCGGCGTCGACGCCCTCGCGGCGCGCCTCGTGGAGCTCGTGCACGCCGTCTGACCCCGTGAAGCGCCCCCCGGGGGAGAGGCACCGCGGGTCGCCGGCGGCATCGTGATACTCCCAGGGGGTATAGATGCCGTGCTAGGATAGGAGCCCGCTCCGCGCGTGCCCGCGGCACTCCCCCCGCACGAGACCTGTCCCTCCGATGTCCGATCCCACCTCCCCGTTCGGCGGCCTCTCCATCGACTTCGGCGGCACCAACGACGGCGACGCGGCGCCGCTCCCGAACGCCCCGGCCGTCGCCGCCGTGGGCCCGCACGAGACGAGCGTCCTGGTCCTGGGCTCCGGGCCCGCCGGCCTCACCGCGGCGATCTACGCGGCGCGGGCCAACCTCGAGCCGATCGTGCTCGCGGGCTACCAGCCGGGCGGCCAGCTGACGATCACGAGCGAGGTCGAGAACTACCCGGGCTTCCCGGACGGCATCCAGGGGCCGGAGCTGATGGAGCGCTTCCGCGCCCAGGCCGAGCGTTTCGGGACGCGGGTCTTCGACCTCGAGGCCGACCGGGTCGACTTCTCCAGCCGACCGTTCCGGGCCTGGGCCGGCGGCGTGGAGTTCCGCGGCCATGCGGTCATCATCGCCACGGGCGCCTCGGCGATCTGGCTGGGCCTGCCGTCCGAGGAGCGCCTCCGGGGCCGCGGCGTGTCCGCCTGCGCGACCTGCGACGGCTTCTTCTTCCGCGACAGGGAGGTCGCGGTCGTGGGCGGCGGCGACACGGCGTTCGAGGAGGCGCTCTACCTGACCCGCTTCGCGTCGAAGGTGCACCTCCTGCACCGGCGCGACGAGTTCCGGGGCACGAAGATCATGCAGGCCCGGGCGGAGGCCAACCCGCAGATCGAGATCCACCGCAGCGTCGTCGTCGAAGAAGTCCTCGGCGACGAGACGGTGACCGGGGTCCGCCTCCGGAGCACGACGACCGGCGAGACGAGCAACCTGCCGGTCGGCGGTTTCTTCCTGGCCATCGGCCACCGCCCCAACACCGCCCCCTTCGAGGGCTGGCTCGAGAAGGACGAGAAGGGCTACCTGGTCGTCGACCACGAGACCCATTCGCGGATCGAGGGCGTCTTCATCGCCGGCGACGTCCACGACCACCGCTACCGGCAGGCTGTCACCGCGGCCGGCGACGGCTGCCGGGCGGCGATCGACGCGGAGCGCTGGCTCGAGGAGCACGGGATCGTCGAGGCCGTCACCGCGGCGGCGTGGTGACGGATCGCGCCGGGCGCGAGCGTCGCGAGGCGCTGCTGCGCCGCCTGGGGATCGTCCCGCCGGTCGCCGAGCTCGTGCGGGCGGCGCTCGACGAGGCGATCGCGCGCGCGGAAGCGACAGACCGGGGGCACGCGACCGACCCGGGGGCGACAACGGACCGGGCGGGCGGCGGCGTCGCCGTCCTGGATGCCGGCTGCGGGCGCAACTCGGCGCTGGCGCGGTACCGCCCGCGGATCGGGCGGTTCGTGGGCGTGGACATCCACGCGCCGGCCCCCGGCGCTCTCCCCTACCTCGACGAGTTCGCGACCGTCGACCTGTGCGCGGGGCCGGAGGCGTTCGCCCCGGCGACCTTCGACGTCGCCCTCAGCTCCTTCACCGTCGAGCATTTCGCCGACCCGGCCGCCGCCTTCGCGAACCTCCGCCGGTGGCTCCGGCCCGGGGGCACGCTCGTCCTCACGACCGTGAACCGCCGCCATCCGTTCGTGGCCGTGTACCTCGGCATCCCTGACCGGCTGCGGCACCGCCTCCAGGCGGTGGTCAAGGCCAGCGCCGCGGACGCCCATCCCCTGGTCGGGGCCTGCAACGACCCCGCGGCGCTGCGGGCGGTGCTGGCCGCGGTCGGCTACGAGGACGTCCGGGTCGAGACCGTGGGCCACCTGGCCCGGGCATGGGGCCGGCGCCTCCCGACCTTCGCCCTGGGGGTCGTCGGCGACCTCCTGGCGCGCTCCATCCCCGGGCGGCGCTCCACGCTCGTGGTGCGCGCCCGCGTCCCCGCGTGACCGGCCGGGGCGGCGCCGGCCGGCTCGCCCGCGGCTCGTTCGGCGGCGGCGAGCCGCCGCCCGCGCTCCCGCCCGAGCGCCGCCGACGCACCTTCCTCCGCATCGTCGCGTTCTTCCGGCCCTACCGCGTCCAGGTCGCGGTCGTCGTCGTCGCCATCGTGGCGACCAGCCTCCTCGGGCTGATCAACCCGATCATGCTCAAGCTCCTGACCGACCAGGTGATCATCGGGAAGGACTACACGAACCTCTACCTGTACGTCGGCCTGATGATCGTCGTCCCGATCGTGTCCGGGCTGATCGGCGTCGGCCAGACCTACCTGAACAACATCATCGGCCAGAGCGTGATGCAGGACCTGCGGAACGCGCTCTACGCCCACCTCCAGCGCCTCCCGCTGCGCTTCTTCACCGAGACCCGGACCGGCGAGATCCAGAGCCGCCTGGCCAACGACGTCGGCGGCGTGCAGGCTGTCGTGACCGACACGGCGACCAGCGTCGCTTCGAACATCGCCGTGGTCGCCTCGACCGTCGTCGCGATGATCATCATCGACTGGCGCCTCACGCTGCTGTCCCTGGGGATGCTGCCCTTCTTCCTCTACCTGACGCAGCGGGTCGGGCGAGCCCGCCGGGCGGTCTCCACCGAGACGCAGGAGGCGCTCGCCGACATGACCTCGGCGACGCAGGAGACGCTGAGCGTCTCGGGCGTCCTGCTGACGAAGACGTTCGGCCAGCAGGGCGCCGCGACTGCGCGCTTCGGCGAGCTCAACCGGCGCCTGGCCCGCCTCCAGGTGCGCCAGGCCATGGTCGGGCGCTGGTTCTTCATGGTGATCGGGACGATCTTCAGCATCATCCCGGCGTTCGTGTACTGGCTGGCGGCAGCCCTCGCGATGAACGGCGACCCGTCGGCGCCGACCGCGGGCGACATCGTCGCCTTCACGACGCTCCAGAGCCGGCTCTTCTTCCCGCTCGGACAGCTGCTCAACGTCCAGGTCGAGATCAACGGCTCGCTCGCGCTCTTCGACCGGATCTTCGAGTACCTCGACCTCGATCCCGAGATCGTGGATGCCCCCGACGCCGTCGCGCTCGAGCCGGCCTCGATCCGCGGCCGCGTGCGGTTCCATCGCGTCTCCTTCCGGTATCCCGCGGCGGCGGTGCCGTCCGAGCGGGCGCTGGGGATCGCCGCGGGGGGCGGGCACCGGCACGAGACGGAGGCGCCAGGGGAGGCCGTCGCCGACGCCGTGGTCGAGCCGATCGCCGGGGAGGCGATCGAGTCGGCGCTCCCGGAGACGCGCCCGGATGGGGCGACCGACACCGCCCTGCGCGCGGATCCGGTCGATGCCGGCAGGACGTCACCTCCGCCGCCCTTCGCCCTCGAGGAGATCGACTTCGAGGCCGACCCCGGCCAGCTGGTCGCGCTCGTCGGGCCCTCGGGCGCGGGCAAGACGACCACCACGTACCTCGTCCCGCGGCTCTACGACGTCGACGGCGGCGCCGTGGAGATCGACGGCATCGACGTCCGACGGATCGCCCTCGCCTCGCTCGGGCGCGTGATCGGCGTCGTGACCCAGGAGACGTACCTCTTCCACGCCTCCATCCGCGCCAACCTGCTCTACGCGCGCCCGGAGGCGACCGAGGCCGAGCTCGAGGCGGCGGCCCGCGCCGCCGCGATCCACGAGCGCGTGCTCGAGCTGCCCGAGGGCTACGAGACGATGGTCGGGGAACGCGGCTACAAGCTCTCGGGAGGCGAGAAGCAACGGATCGCCATCGCCCGGGTCCTCCTCAAGGATCCCCGGATCCTGATCCTCGACGAGGCGACCTCGGCGCTCGACACGGTCTCGGAGCGGCTCATCCAGTCCGCCCTCGAGCGGCTGATGGAAGGGCGCACGACGATCGCCATCGCCCACCGGCTCTCGACGATCCTGCGCGCCGACCAGATCCTGGTCTACCAGCGCGGACGCATCGTCGAGCGCGGCCGCCACGACGAGCTGCTGGCGGCGCGCGGCCTCTACGCGCGCCTCTACCAGGAGCAGTTCGGGGCGCCGCCCGGAATCGAGGGTGGCGCGCTGCCGGCCGAGGCCTGACTCCACCCGGTCGCGGCCGGCAGCCGCGCGGCCGGCGCGCGCAGCGAAGGCGCCTCGTGCCGGGGGCGCGCTCCTTGCATGACTATGCGCTTGAGTGTATAGTCATGCGCGGCATGAGCAACCCGGCGTACCGGCTCGACCGGCCTGACCACCTCGTCCCAGCCCAGCCGCCCGTGACCGGCCGGGCGCGGCCCGCCCATGGTGCGGCCGTGCTCGAGCGCCCGTGAGCGCGGGAGCCGCGGGGTCGGTCCGGGTCGCGCCGGAGCGCCGGGCCGTGCCCCTGCCTCGCGGGCCCCGGGGCACCGGTTCCGCGACGCGCGTCCGGGTCGCGATCGTGGGCGCGACCGGTTACGTCGGGGCCGAGCTGGTCCGCCTGTTGACGCGCCACCCGAACGTCCAGATCGTCGGGCTCGTGGGCCGCGGGCGCCACCAGGAGCCGCTGGGCGGGACGCACATCCACCTCGACCGGACGGGGCTGCACGTGGACGCGACGGTGCCCGATGCCGACGCGGTCTTCCTGGCCCTTCCGCACGGGGCGGCGGCCGAGATCGTGCCCGAGCTCACGGCGACCGGCGCGGCAATCATCGACCTGGGGCCGGACTTCCGGCTCCGCGACGCGGCCGACTATCCACGCTGGTACGGCTTCGAGCACCCGCGGGTCGACCTCCTCGCCGGCGCCGTCTACGGGCTCCCCGAGCTCCACCGACCGGCGCTGGCGGCACTCCGCGACGCGAAGACGGCGATCGTCGGCGCCCCGGGCTGCTACCCGACGGCGACGCTCCTCGCCCTGGCCCCGCTCGCCCGCGCCGGGCTCATCGGCGACCTGGTCGTCGACGCCAAGTCGGGCGTCTCGGGCGCCGGCCGCGAGCCCAAGCAGGACCTGATGTTCGGCGAGGTCAACGAGAGCGTGAAGGCGTACGGCGTCGGGGGCCACCGGCACGTCGCCGAGATCGAGCAGGAGCTGGCGGGGCTCGGCGGGACGGGTGCCGAGAGCGGCGCCGGCGGCACTGTGACCGGACCCGGGGCCAACCCCGGGGCGCGGGGCGTCGACTTCCTGCCCCACCTCGTCCCGATGACCCGCGGGATCCTCTCCGCGTGCCACGTCCGGCCGACCCGGCCCGTCGGCCAGCGCGAGCTCGACGCCCTGTATGCCGAGGCGTACGACGGGGAGACGTTCGTCCACGTCGTGTCACAGCCGCCGGCGACCAAGCACGTCCTGGGCAGCAACACCTGCCGGGTCCACGTCCGCGCCGACGAGCGGACCGGCCGGGTCCTCGCGATCGGGGTCATCGACAACCTCGTGAAGGGCGCCGCGGGGCAGGCGATCCAGGCCTTCAACGTCGTCCACGGCCTGCCCGAGGCGGCCGGCCTCGAGCAGCTCCCGCTGGCCCCGTAGATCGACGATGGCCGCCGACCCGATGTCCGCCGACCCGATGTCCGCCGACCTCCCGGCCGTCGAGCAGCGCGCCAGCCTGCCGGCCGGCTTCGCCGCGGGCGCCACGACGGCCGGCATCAAGGCCAGCGGCCGGCCGGACCTGGCCGTGATCCTCGTCACGGGCGCCCCGGCGTCGGCGGCGGCCGTCTTCACCACGAACCAGGTCGCGGCGGCCCCGGTCCAGGCCTCGCGCACGAACCTGGCGATCACGCGCCCCGCCGGCCGCGGCGACGGGGGCGAGCACTTCGGCCGGGCCCAGGCGATCGTCGCCACGAGCGGCAGCGCGAATGCCGCGACCGGGCTGGCGGGACTCGCCGACCAGGTCGCCATCATGCAGGCCGCGGCGCTCCACCTGCGCGTCGATCCGCTGGCCGTGCTGAGCCTCTCCACGGGCGTCATCGGGACGCGGCTGCCGGTCGACAGGGTCGCCGTGGGGCTCGTCGAGCTCGCCGGCGGCGGCCTCTCCGCCACGGACGGGGGCCTCCTGGCCGCGGCCGAGGCGTTGCGGACGACCGACACGCGGACCAAGGTCGCCAGCGTGAAGCTGCCCCTCGCCTGCCCCGACGGGTCGCCCGCCACCGTCACCGTGACGGGGATCGCCAAGGGCGTCGGGATGATCCACCCGCGCATGGCAACGATGCTCGCGGTCCTCCTCACCGACGCGGCCGTGAGCCCGGAGACCCTGCACGGGATGCTCCGCACGGCCACCGTCCGGACCTGGAACCAGCTCTCCGTCGACGGCGACACGAGCACGAACGACACCGTCTACCTGCTGGCGTCCGGCGCCGCCCCGGCGAGCCCGGTGGTGCCCGGCAGCCGCGAGGCGGCCGCGCTGCAGGGCGCCGTGACGGCCGTCGCGCGGAGCCTTGCCCGGCAGCAGGCGGCCGACGGCGAGGGCGCCACGACGCTGATCACGTGCCAGGTGACCGGCGCCCGGGACGACGTCGACGCGCGGGCCGTCGCGCGGGCCGTGATCTCGAGCAGTCTCGTCAAGGCGGCCGTCCACGGTCGCGACCCGAACTGGGGCCGGGTGGCCGGCGCCGCGGGGAACGCGCGGCTCGGCGAGGTCCGCCTCCTCGAGATGGCCGGCCTCGCGCATGCCGACTCCTGCGCCCGCGCCGGTGCCCCGGCCTTCGTCGACCCCGACGGGATGCGGATCGCCATCGCCGGGCACCTCGTCTACGACGGCCCGGCCGGCGGCCCCGTCCCCTTCGATCGCGCCGCGGCCCGCGCGTCGATGGTCGGCCCCGAGGTCCTCGTCCGCCTGGACCTGGGCCTGGGCGCCGGGGCCGGCGAGGCCTTCGGGTGCGACCTCACCGAGGCGTACGTGATCGAGAACGCGGAGTACACGACGTGAGCGAGGTCCTCGTCCTCAAGCTCGGCGGCACGACGCTCGCCGAGCAGCAGCAGGTCCTTGCCGAGGTGGCGGCCGTCGCCCGCCTCCGCCCCGTCGTGATCGTCCACGGCGGCGGCAAGCGGATCACCGAGTGGCTCGACCGGCTCGGCGTGCCGACGCGCTTCGAGGCCGGCCTCCGGGTCACCGACGCCCAGTCGCTCGAGGTCGCCGCCGCGGTCCTTCGGGGAGTCGTCAACTCGGAGCTCGTCGCCGCGCTCCGCGACCTGGGGGTCGACGCCGTCGGCCTCTCGGGCGTGGACGGCGGCCTGCTGATCGCCGAGCGGGTCCCCGGGATCGGCCTGGTCGCCCACGTCGTGGGGATCAAGCGGGATCTCCTCGACGCGGTCCTCGTTGGCGGGCAGGTCCCCGTCGTCGCGCCGCTCGCACGCGACGAGGACGGCCTCGTCTGCAACGTGAACGCCGACGACGCCGCCGCGGGCCTCGCGGCGGGCCTCGGCGCGCGCCAGCTGGTGCTCATGACGGACGTCGACGGGATCCGCGGCCCGGACGGGGCCAAGATCGGCACCCTCGAGACGGAGGAGGCCGAGGCGCTCATCGCCGACGGCACGATCTCGGCCGGCATGGTGCCCAAGGTTCGGGCGGCCCTCGCCGGCATCAGCGCCCCGGGCGCCGAGGCGATCATCTGCGAAGCGGCCGCGCCCGGAGCCCTCGCCCGGGCGCTCGCCGACCCGGGGTTCGGGACCCGGATCACCGACCGGCAGCGAGCCACCGCGCCGAGCACGGCGGCGGGGGCCGCATGAGCGGCTCGGCGGGACCGGCCGCGCGCGGCGCCTCGCGGCCGGCGGCCGCATGAGCGGCGTGGCGCGGCCGGGGGCGAGCAGCGTGGCCACGGAGCCGGGCGGCCGGTCACGCGCCGCCGCGCGCACCGGTGAGGCCGGCCGCGCGGCGCGACGCCGGGCGATCCTCGACCTGGTGGCGGCGCGCGAGATCGGCAGCCAGGAGGAGCTCGCGGGCCTGCTCCGAGAGCGCGGCTTCGCCGTCACGCAGGCGACGGTGAGCCGGGACATCGCCGATCTCGGGCTCCTCAAGGTGCCGCGCGGCAGCCACCACGCGTACGTGACGCCGCGCGCGCTCGCCGGCGCGGTCACGCGGGCAGGCAGCGGGGCGGCCGGTGGGCCGGGAGGGCAGGCGGACTCGGTCGCCGGGGCGGCTCGCTCCAGCGGCCCGGCGGACGCGGGCGCGGCCCGCCTTCGACGGATCCTCGCCGACAATCCCGTCTCGGTCGCCCGGAGCGGGCTGACGCTGGTCCTGGTCAGCCGGCCCGGCGCCGCGTCCGCCATCGCCCAGGCCATCGACGAGTCGAGCCTCGACGAGCAGGTCGGGACGCTCGCCGGAG
The DNA here is from genome assembly GCA_963831745.1 of uncultured Chloroflexia bacterium. Classification (GTDB taxonomy): domain Bacteria; phylum Chloroflexota; class Limnocylindria; order Limnocylindrales; family CSP1-4; genus CTSoil-043. Next base: position 858,718 of record CAWHRD010000006.1, read on the forward strand.
ACAACACGCTCCTCGTCCTCTTCGCGGACGAGCCCGCCCTCGAGCTCTGGCGAGCCCGCTTCGAGGCGATCACGACGCAGGCGGCCGCGGGCCCTCCCGGGACCGACCTGACCAGCACGTACCCCTAGGTTCGATCACGGAGGCATCCCAGCCATGAAGAAGGTCGTCCTCGCCTACTCGGGTGGTCTCGACACCTCGGTCGCCGTCGCCTGGCTGCGCGAGCAGCACGACGCCGAGGTCGTGACCCTCACCGTGGACCTCGGCGGCGGCTCGCTCCGCGAGGGCGTCGAGGCACGGGCGATGGCCGCCGGCGCCAGCCGCGCCTACGTGGTCGACGCGAAGGAGACGTTCGTCCGGGACTTCTGCTGGCCGGCCCTGCAGGCCAACGCGCTGTACCAGGGCGCCTACCCGCTCGCGACGGCCCTGGCCCGCCCGCTCATCGCCCAGCTGCTGGTCGAGGTCGCGCAGCGGGAGAGTGCCGACGCGGTCGCCCACGGGTGCACCGGCAAGGGCAACGACCAGGTCCGCTTCGACGTCGCCGTGCACGCCCTGGACCCCGGGCTGACCGTGATCGCCCCCATGCGGGTCGGGATGGGCCTCACCCGGGACCAGGAGATCGATTACGCGGTGGCTCGCGGGATCGAGATCCCGATCACGAAGGCGTCCCCGTACTCGATCGACGTCAACATGTGGGGCCGCTCCTGCGAGACGGGCGTCCTCGAGGACCCGTGGGCCGCTCCGCCGGCCGACGCCTTCGAGTGGACGATCGACCCCGCCGACGCTCCGCCGGCCGTGGACGTCGTCATCGGCTTCGAGGGCGGCATCCCGGTCTCCATCGACGGCGAGCGCCTCGACCCCGTCGCGCTCGTCGAGCGGCTCCACGTGCTCGGCGGCGCCCACGGCGTCGGGCGGGTCGACCACGTCGAGGATCGCCTGGTGGGGATCAAGAGCCGCGAGATCTACGAGACGCCCGCCGCCACGATCCTCCACGCCGCGCACCGGGCCCTCGAGGGGCTCGTCCTCTCGAAGGACACCCTGCGCTTCAACCGGGTCGTGGCCCACGAGCTCGCCCAGCTCACCTACGACGGCCTCTGGTTCAGCGCTCTCCACCGGGACCTGCGGGGCTACGTGGCAAGCTCCGACCGGACCGTCTCCGGCGACGTGCGGATCCGCCTGGACCACGGCTCGGCGACCGTCAACGGCCGGCGCTCGCCGCTGTCCCTCTACGACAAGAACCTCGCGACGTACGACGAGGGCGACGCCTTCGACCACGCCAGCGCCGTCGGGTTCATCGAGATCTTCGGGCTGCCGCTCCGGGTCGAGGCGGCTCGCCACGGCGCGGTGGGCGCCCATCACGGCGCCGCCTGGGCATGGACCCTGCCGCTCCTGCCCGACCTTCCCGCCACGGTGACCGACCCGCAGCCGGCCGGGGTCGGCTGACGGCGGGGTCTCCGCGCGCCGACGGTCGTCGAGGGGCCGACGGCGCGGGGCCCGGCGGCGGCGCGGGCGGCGCCGGCCCGCGGTCCGGGGGCGTCGCGGTTGCCGTCGCGGGCGCCGGCAGGCCGTTCGCGCGACAATCCGCCCCGATGGCACCCCCGCGACGCTCCCCGGCCACGACGGCCCCAGCCGGGCCGACCACGGTCACGGCGCCCGCGGGGAGCCCGGGCGCCGCCGAGACCGACACGCGGCGGACCCTGCGCGAGCTGGCCTTCCTCCACGAGTTCGCCCAGCTCGCCACCCAGGCGCGCGACTGGGACGAGCTGATGCAGACGGTCGTGGACCGGACGCGCGAGGCGCTCCACGTCGAGGTCTGCTCCTTCTACCTCCTCGATCACGGGACGAACCACCTGACCCTCGCGGCGACCAACGGCCTCGACCAGGAGCACGTCGGGCGGGTCAGCCTGGCGATGGGCGAGGGGATCACCGGCGCCGCCGCCGCGGCCCGCCGCCCCATCGAGGTGCCCGACGTGCGCCTCGACCCCCGCTTCAAGTACCTGCGCGGCTTCGATCTCGCCGGGCTCACCTCGATGCTCTCGGTGCCCCTCACCTGGAACGACATCGTGGTCGGCGTCCTCAACGTCCAGACCGTCGAGACGCGGCGCTTCACCCCGCGCGAGATCACGCTCATGGTCACGATCGCGGCGCTGCTGGCCGGGATCGTGGAGAAGGGCCACCTCCAGCGCGAGCAGGAGCGCCAGCTCGAGACGCTCCAGCAGCTCGACGAGGCGCGGGCGGAGCTGCTCTCCCTCGTCACCCACGAGCTGCGCACGCCGCTCTCGGTGGTGCGGGCGTACGTCGACCTCCTCGCGGATGCCGCCGGGGGCGTCAGCGAGGCCCCGGCGCGGGCGAGCACCGACGACTGGCGCAACGCCGCGATCGACCAGATCACACGCCTCGACCGGCTCGTCGACTCGATCCTCGTCTCCGTGCGGGGCGAGGGGCTGACGGCGCTCGCCCGGGCTCCGTTCGACGTCGCGGGCGCCGTCGGCGAGACGATCGACCTCCTGCGGCCCCTGCTGCGCAACCACCGGCTGCGCTGGGAGCACGCCGACGAGGCCCTCGTCGGGATCGGCGACGAGCCGCGTCTCCGGCAGGTGATGGAGCTGCTCCTGGAGAACGCGGCGAAGTACGCGCCGCGGGGCTGGGGCGTCTCCGTCGGCGCGTGGCGCCAGGCCGGCGAGGTCCGCGTGTACGTCACGGACGACGGTCCGGGCATCCCCGTCGACGAGTGGGAGACCGTCTTCGAGGCGTTCGTCCGCAAAGCGCGCCAGCGTGGGCGAGGCTCCGGCATCGGCCTGTACGCGGCGCGCCGGCTCATGGACGCCATGGGCGGCCGCGTCTGGATCGAGGGCAACGGGTACGGCGGAAGCCGCTTCGTCGTCGCGCTGCCCGCGGCGAGCGAGCGCTGACGAAGGGAGTGGAGGTGCGAGCGCGATGACGATGCCCACGGCGGCGGCCGGGCTGCGGATCCTGGTGGTGGACGACGAGCCGGCGATGGTCGGCGCGGTCACCGCCCTGGTCGGCACGGCCGGCCACCAGGTGATCACGGCCTACGACGGCGACACGGCCCTGCGTCGCTTCGAGGAGGAGGCTCCCGACCTCGTCCTCCTCGACCTCGCGATGCCCGGGCGCGACGGGGTCGACGTCTGCCGCGAGATCCGCAAGACGAGCCGCACGCCGATCATCGTGCTGACGGGCGAGGCGGACGAGCTGGCGAAGGTCGACGCCCTCGACGCCGGCGCGGACGACTACGTGACCAAGCCGTTCGGCAAGCAGGAGCTGCTGGCCCGGATCCGGGCGGTCATGCGGCGCCTCGAGGGCGGGGACGCGCCCGCCGGCGGCCTGCGCGTCGGTTCTCTCGCGCTCGACACCGGGCGTCACGAGGCGTCCGTCGCCGGCAACACCCTGGCCCTGACGCGGACCGAGTTCACGCTCCTCGCGTCGCTGGCCGCGGCGCGCGGCCGCGTCGTCCCGCACGATCGCCTCCTCGCCGCGGGCTGGCCGAACGACCCCGACCCGGATCCGCAGTGGCTCAAGCCCCACCTGGCCCGGCTGCGCGCGAAGCTCGAAGAGGCCGGCGCGCCGCTGCCGACCTCCGTGCGCGGGGTCGGCTACCGCCTGGAAGCGCCGGCCGAGTAGGAGGCGGAGGTCCGCCGGCGACGGCGCTCGACGGGGGCGCGGCCCGCTCAGTCCCGCGAGCGCTCGGCCGCGATCGCCTCGAGCTCGGACGCGATCGCCGCCACGTGGGCGGACGTCGTGCCGCAGCACCCGCCGACGATCGACGCGCCCAGCTCGGCGGCCCGCCGCGCGTAGCCGGCGGCGTCGGCCGCGGTTGCCGGATACGTGACCGTCCCGTCGGCCGCCGCGACCGGGCGGCCGGCGTTCGCCTTCGCCACGAGCAGCAGGCCGGGCGCCCCCGCGACGAGGGCCGGCAGCACCTCGAGCACGGCATCGAAGCCCGCGCCGCAGTTGGCGCCGACCCCCGCCACGCCCAGCTCCGCGAGGGCTGCGGCGGCGGCCTCCGGGCGGTCGCCGAAGAGCGTCCGGCCCCGCTCGAAGGTGAGGGTTGCGACGATCGGCAGGCCCGGCGCGCCGTCGCGAGCTCCCTCGACGGCCGCCCGGGCCTCGGCGAGGTCGGCCATCGTCTCGATCCAGAGAAGATCCGCCCCGGCCGCCGCGAGGGCGGCGGCCTGCTCGGCGAAGGCCGCCCGGGCATTCGCCGGCTCCAGGTCGCCGTACGGCGCGAGAAGGGCGCCCGTCGGCCCGATGTCGCCGGCCACCAGGCGATCCGTCGGGACGGCGCCCCGCGCGATGGCGACCGCCGCCCGGCAGACGTCCTCCGTGCGACCGGCGGCCGGGCCGTCGGCCAGGCGCACGGCGCTCGCCCCGAAGGTCGCGCTCAGGACGACCCGCGCGCCGGCGGCTGCGTGCTCCGCGTGCACCGCCGCCACCGCCGCTGCGCCGGCGGGGGTCAGGAGCCAGGCCTCGGGCGGCACGCCGGCCGGCAGGCCACGCGCGATGAGGGCGCTGCCCATGGCGCCATCGGCCGCCACCGGCCAGTGGAGGTCGGCGAACGACGGCGGGACGCCGTCGTGGCTCATCGAGCGGCCCGCGCGATCGCCGCGGCCTCCTCGGCGAGCCGCCGGACGGTCACGACGTCGGGCCGCGCGGGCAGGTCCCGCCGCGCGGGCAGGTCCCGCGGGGCGAACCGGCCGTCGCCGCAGGCAACGACGTTCGGCGGGATGCCGATCTCGCGGATGCGGTCGATGACGCTCACGACGTGCGGCCTCCTGGTCCCGGGTGACGCCGCGAGGGACGCTACCACGGCACGCAGGACGCCGCCGGCCGCCGGCGCGGGACGCCGCGCGACCTCTACGGCCGGCCGCCGGCGCGGGACGCTGCCCCGCCGCCGCAACGCGCGGCGCTGCCCGCCGGCGCACTGGACGCTGCCGAGCTGCTGTCGTCCGGCGCTTCCAGGCGTCGGTCGCCGGCTCCGCCGTCGAGACACCCGACCTCTCAGCCCGGCAGCTGCGGCTCCACCAGCCAGAACGACGCGCGGGCCGCCTCCCACTCGGCCAGGAGGGACGCCGCCAAGTCGCTGCCCTCGGCCGCGTGCGCCTCGACGAGTGCCCGGACCTCGTCCTCGCGCTCGGCCACGTCGGGTCGCGAGAGCGGCGCCGCGGCGAGCGCAGCGAGCGGGGTCGCCCGCACGCTCGCGGCGCTGATCCGCAGCGGAACTCGTCCGAGGGGATCGTGCAGGTACGCCCGGCCGCCGGTCATCCCGGCGCCGAAGTTGCGCCCGGTCGGGCCGAGCACCACCACCACGCCGCCCGTCATGTACTCGCAGCCGTGCGCCCCGATCCCCTCCACGACGGCCCGGGCACCGGAGTTGCGGACGGCGAAGCGCATCCCGGCCCGGCCCACGAGATGGAGCCGGCCGCCGGTCGCCCCGTAGAGGCAGGTGTTCCCGGCGATCGCCTCGCGCTCCGCGCGGAAGGCCCGCGACGCGGGCGGCCGCACGACCACGGTGCCCCCGGACAGGCCCTTGGCCACGTAGTCGTTCGCCGTCCCGGTCACGGAGATCCGGACGCCGTCGGTCGCGAACGCCCCCAGGCTCTGGCCGGCGGCACCCGTCGCCCGCAGGTCGACCACGACTCGCCCGGGTTCCGCCGGGCGTCGCGCGCCGAGGGCGTCCCGAGCGCGCTCGAGGTCCCCGGAGAGCCGGGCACCCACCGTCCGCTCGCTCGTCGTGAGCGCCGCCGCCAGGACGACGGGCGCCCGTTCCTCGTTCCCCGCGATACCGGCCATCGCGGGCGCGAGCGCCGCGGCCAGGCGCTCGTCGAGCGGGCTCGCCGCGGGAGCCTCGGCGATGCGCCCGACCGTCCGCGGGGCGGCCGCCCGGGAGGCGGGCAGGCGCCACGGGGGCGCCCCGACGACGGGCCCCACGTCGAGCGGCGTCCCATCGACGACGGCCAGGCGATCGGTCCGGCCGATCGCCTCCGCAAGGCTCCGGAAGCCGAGGGCCGCCAGCTCGCGCCGGACGTCCTCGGCGACGGCGAGGAAGAAGCCGACGACCTGGTCGGGCGTCCCGGTGAACTTCGCCCGGAGGTCCTCGCGCTGGGTCGCAATGCCCGTCGGGCACGTGTCGAGGTGGCACTGGCGGGCCATGTCGCAACCGATCGCCACGAGCGCGGCGGTGCCGAAGCCGTACTCCTCCGCGCCGAGGAGCGCCGCGACGACCACGTCGCGCCCGGTCTGCAGGCCCCCGTCGGTGCGCAGGACGACCCGGTCGCGGAGGCCCTGGCGGACGAGCACCTGGTGCGCCTCGGCGAGGCCGAGCTCCCAGGGCGCCCCGGCGGACTTGATCGACGACAGCGGGCTGGCGCCCGTCCCGCCGGCGTGACCCGAGACGAGCACGTAGTCGGCGTGGGCCTTGGCGACGCCGGCGGCGATCGTCCCGACGCCGGCCGAGGACACGAGCTTCACGCCGATCCGGGCGCGCGGGTTGACGGCCCGCAGGTCGGCGATGAGCTGGGCGAGGTCCTCGATCGAGTAGATGTCGTGGTGCGGCGGCGGGCTGATGTAGGTCATGCCGACCTGCCCGCGCCGCAGGGCGGCGATGAGCGGCGTCGCCTTCTTCGCCGGCAGCTGGCCGCCCTCCCCGGGCTTGCTGCCCTGCGCCATCTTGATCTCGAGCTGCTCGGCCCGGGCGAGGTAGCGGGCCGTGACGCCGAAGCGGGCCGAGGCGACCTGCTTGATCGCCGACTCGGCGAGCTCGCGGCCCTCGCCGGGCTCGTAGGCCGCCGGGTCCTCGCCGCCCTCGCCGGAGTTCGACGCGGCACCGAGGCGGCGCATGCCGATCGCGAGCGCCCGGTGCGCCTCCGGCGAGAGCGCTCCGAGGCTCATGGCGGAGGACACGAAGCGGCGCACGATCTCCGAGGCGGGCTCGACGGCGGCGAGCGGCACGGGCCGTGCCCGCCGGAAGGCGAGGAGATCGCGCACCATCGCCGGCTCGTCGCGCGCGACGGCGGCGCGGTAGGCGGCCAGCTGGGCGTCGACGGCGTCCTGGGCCGCGGCCGGCGCCAGTGCCGCGCCCGGACCCACGCCCGTGGGGTGGCCGGCGGCGAGGGCCTGGGTCGCCTTCACCACCACGGGCGCGAAGGCGTGGAGCTCCCCGTCGGCGCGAAAGCGGGCGAAACCAGGATCGGCGAGCGCCACCGCCGGCGCCGCCTGCATCGGGTCGGGCGACGCCGGCATTGCCGCCGTCGCGTGGGGCGCCTCGCCGTACGCGGTCGCGTGGCGGGCCAGTGCCTCGGCGCCGAGGCGCTGCAGCGTCGCCGACCCCGGCCGCCGTGGTGCCGCGGGGAAGCAGCGCGTCGCGACGTCGTCGGCGAGCCCGATGACGTCGAACAGCTGGCCGCCGCGGTACGAGGCCAGCGTGCTGATCCCCATCCGCGCCAGGACCTTGCGGAGCCCGTGCTCGAGGGCATCGAGGAGGTTCGCCTCGGCCGCCTCCGGGGTCAGTTGCTCCTGGCCCCGCGAACCCGCGATCTCGCGGGCCAGGGCGAGGGCGTGCCAGGGGTGCACCGCGTCGGTGCCGGCGGCGAGCAGCATCGCGACGGCATGGACGTCGAAGGCGTCGCCGGCCTCGACGAGGATGTCGCATGCGTCGCGGCGACCCGCCTCCACGAGGGCGGCGTTGACGGCGCCCACGGCGAGCAGGCTCGGGACGGGGACCCGGCCGGGGCCGTCCGTTCGGTCGTCGAGCACCAGGAGGTCGATGCCGTGGTCACGGGCACGCTCCGCGTCGGCCACCAGCCGGTCGAGCGCCGTGGCGAGGCCGCCCGGGCCGTCGGCCGCCGGGAAGGTGGCGTCGAGGGTCGCGATCCGCCAGGGCGCCGCGCCGCCGGGCCCCCGTCGCGCCAGACCCAGGAGGGCCGTCTGCCCCGCCATGCCTAGGACGGGCCCCGGGAGCCGCACGCACCGCGTCGCGCCGCGGCCGGTGGGATCGAGGAGCCGCGGGCGCGGGCCGACGGGGACGTCGAGGGTCATCACCAGGCGCTCGCGCTCCGGGTCGATCGGGGGGTTCGTCACCTGGGCGAACGCCTGGCGGAGGTAGCCCGCGACCCCGCGCGGGCGGCGTGCCATCACGGCCAGCGGTGTGTCGTCGCCCATGCTCCAGGTGGGCTCCCGGGCCGTCGTCACCATCGTCTTGACGGTCATCCGGAGCTGCTCGGCGTCGAGGCCGAAGAGGATCTGTCGGCGGCGCTCGGCGTCGCCGTCACCGGGCGACGGGTGGGCGGCGCCGATCGTCGGGTGGGCGCCGATCGTCGGGCGCGGGCCGATCGTCGGCTCGCCGTCCCCGGCGGGGCCGGAGGTCGCGCCGCGGCCGCCGCCGTCCGCGGGCTCATCGAGGCCGTGTGGGTCGATCTCCAGCCCACGCGGCGGCAGTCCCGACGGCGTCGCGGCGATCGCATCCCGCTTCGCGGCAGCGTCCTCGAGCACACGGCCGAGGCCGGTGTCCACGATCAGCAGCTCGCCCGGCCCGAGTCGCCCGCGGCGGACCACCTCGCCCGGGGCGCTGGGCAGCATGCCGGCCTCCGAGCCGCACACAACCAGCCCGTCGCGTCGCACCTCGAACGCCGCCGGGCGCAGCCCGTTGCGGTCCAGGACGCACCCGACCCGCCGCCCGTCGGCGAAGACGACGGCCGCGGGGCCGTCCCAGGGCTCGACGCGGGCGACCGTCGCGGCCTGCCACGCGGCAAGCCCCGGCACCGCGTCGTCGCGCAGCTCGAGAGCCTCGGGCAGGAGCGCCATCATTGCCGCGTCGATCCGCCAGCCGGCCGCGAGCAGGAGCTCGAGCGCCTCGTCGAGCGAGGTCGAGTCGGAGCCCGCCGGATCCAGGAGGGGGCGTCCCGTGGCGGCCAGCTCGGCGAGCCGGCGCCCCAGCCGCCCGCCGCCCAGGCGGGCCGTGCGGCCGCGCATCGCCTCGCGGTTGCCGCGGAGCGTGTTGATCTCGCCGTTGTGCGCCAGCAGGCGGAACGGCTGGGCGAGCGCCCACGAGGGGTGCGTGTTGGTCGAGTAGCGCTGGTGGAACGTCGCAAACGGCACCCGGAGGCTCCCCGAGCCGAGGTCGCCGTAGAAGCGGCCGAGCTCAGCGCCGACGAACAGCCCCTTGTAGACGACCGTCCGCGCCGACAGCGAGGCGACGTGGAAGCTTTCGAGGCCGGGCGTCGCCGCGGCGGCGGCCTCCGCCGTTCGCCGGGCCAGGAGCAGCGCCCGCTCGAAGCGGGTCGCTCCCACCGCGGGCGGCCGAGCGACGAGGACGTGGCGGATGTCCGGCGCGGTGGCCGCGGCCTCGGGCCCCAGGACCGACATGTCGACGGGCACGCGCCGCCAGCCCCGGACCGCGAGGCCCTCCGCGGCCAGCGCGTCACCCAGGACGCGGCGGGCGGCCTCGCCCGCGGCGCGGTCCGCCGGGAGGAAGACGGCGCCGACGGCCAGCCGGGCCGGGTCGTGACGGGGACTCGCCGTGTCGCCGTCGAGGTCGGCGGCGGCCGCCAGCGACGCCAGGAGGCCGGGTCCGAGAGGCAACGCAAGGCCGGCGCCGTCGCCGGTCACGGCGTCGGCGGCGATCGCGCCGCGATGGGTCAGGGCGGCCAGCGCCTCCAGGGCCAGCGGCACCACCCGGGCGGAGCGGCGGCCGGCGCGAGCGGTCTCCGCGACGAAGCCGACGCCGCACGCATCGTGCTCGAAGCCGGCGTCGTACAGGGGCGCGTCGGGGATCGCAGAAGGGCGCGCGGCCGCGCCCGGCGCCACGGGCAATCCCGGGCCCGACCCACGACGTGCTGCGGCGCCGGGCACCATGTGCCCTCCGGTGCCCGACCCTCGGCGTGCTGCGGCGCCCGGCGGAACTCGGGGGGCCGCGGTCGGGTCCGCGTTGCCGGTGCTCCATCGCGGTCGGTCCATCGGGCGGCCTCCGTGGGGCGCTGGGCCTGCCCCGCCGGGCGGGAGCCCGACCGTACCCGCCCCAGGCGCCCGGATCAGTACCGCGACGGCACGCCGGGGTGGGAATCCGGTGCCGGGCGGGTTGCGGTTGGGCGCCGCCCGGCGCCGGGCCAAAGGCCGCCGGGCCGTCGACATCGGAGCCGCCGGGACCGCCGCTTCGGCCGGCCGGCAGCCGCGCCGTCGGTGTCGCTCCTCGCACCACCGCGTCGGGCGGCCGGGACCGTACCATCCGCACGTCATGATCACCCGCCCCGCCGCTCGGCTCCGCGTCCTCGTCGCCGCGCAGGCGCCCGGGGCCGTCGGCGTGGTGGCAAGCGTCCTCGGCACGGCCGGGCACGAGGTGCTGACCGCCTACCGGATCGACACGGCGATCGCCCGGCTGGTGGCCGACCGGCCCGACGTCCTCGTCGTCGACCCGACGATCGGCGACCTGTCCCCGGCGGACGTCGTCGGCCGGCTCGGTGGCTACAGCGACGCGCCGATCCTCGTCCTCGCCGACGTCGTGGACGAGGCGGTCGTGGTGGCGGCCCTCGACGCGGGAGCCATCGACGTGATCGGCCGGCCGATCCGGCCGCTCGAGCTGCTGGCCCGGGTCACGTCGGCGGCCCGGCGCGGCGCGACGACACCGGCCGACCCGGCGCCGCTCCCCGACGGGCTCCGGGTCGACGTCGCGCGCCGCGAGGCCGGCGTGGCCGGGCGCGGCATCGCCCTGACCCCCACCGAGTTCGACCTGCTGGCCGCGATCGCGGCGCGCCGGGGCGGCGTCGTCGACCACCGGCTCCTGGTCCGCGCGGCATGGGCCGATCCCGCGACCGTGGACCTCGAGACGCTGCGCACCCATCTTGCGCGGCTGAACGCCAAGCTGATCGAGGCGGGGCACCCGGGCCTGCGCAACGTGCGGTCGCGGGGCTATGCGCTTCGGGTCGAGGGCTCCGGGACCACCGAAGCCTGACGCCGCGCTGCCGGGATCGTCGCGCCGCCACGACAAGGCCGGCGCCACGCCGACGCGCGGGGAGACCGCGGCTTCCGGCAAGGCGACGCGGTGGGGGCCGGCCGCCCCTCGCGAGGCTGCCGGCCCCCACCCCCCAAGGCCCCTGAGCCCGGCCCGGCTCAGGCGGTGTAGGCGGCCTCCCGGTGGAGGGCGAGGTCGAGGCCGGCGATCTCGGCCTCCTCGCCGACCCGGACCTTGAAGACGAGGTCGACCACCTTGAGGATGGCGAACGTCATCGTGCCGCTGAAGACCCAGGTGGCGGCCACGGCGATCACCTGGTTGACCAGGAGCTGCGGGTTGCCGCTCTCGATGAGCCCGCCGCCCTTCACCGCGGGATTGACGAGCGTCGAGGCGAAGACGCCGGTCAGGATCGCGCCGAGCGTGCCGCCGACGCCGTGGACCGCCCAGACGTCGAGGGCGTCGTCCACCTGGAGCCGCTCCCGGAGCAGGATCGCGCCGTAGCAGACCGAGCCGGCGGCGAGGCCGATCGCCAGGGCGCCGCTGATGTCGACGTAGCCCGACGCGGGCGTGATCGCGACGAGGCCGGCCACGGCGCCCGACACCGCCCCCACGACCGACGGCGCGCCCTTGTGGAGCCAGCCGATGAAGAGCCACGTGAGGGAGGCCACGGCGGCGGCGGTGTTCGTGACCAGGAGCGCGTTCACCGCGAGCCCGTTGGCGGCCCAGGCCGAGCCGGCGTTGAAGCCGAACCAGCCGAACCAGAGGAGCGCCCCGCCCAGGACCACGTAGGTCACGTTGTGCGGCTCGAAGCGCTCGGACTCGGTGCGGATCCGCCGGCCCAGGTAGAGGGCGGCCACGAGGGCGGCCACGCCCGAGCTGATGTGGACGACGAGGCCGCCGGCGAAGTCGAGGGCGCCCAGCTGGTAGATCCACCCGTCGGCGTTCCAGACCCAGTGGCAGAGCGGCAGGTAGACGAGGGTGGACCAGAGGAAGGCGAAGACGACGAAGGCGTTGAAGCTCTTGCGCTCGGCGAACGCCCCGGTGATCAGGGCCGGCGTGATGATCGCGAACATCATCTGGTACACGACGAAGAGCATCGACGGGATGCTGGTCGCGTACGGCCCCGGCTCCGTGGTGCTGATCCCCCGCAGGAAGATGTGGTCGAGGCCGCCGATGAGGCCGCCCTGGCTGGGCCCGAAGGCCAGCGAGTAGCCGAAGACCACCCAGGTGACGCTGACCAGCGCCAGGATGAACCAGCTCTGCATGATCGTTGAGAGGACGTTCTTCGTGCGCACGAGGCCGCCGTAGAAGAACGCCAGGCCCGGCGTCATGAGCATGACCAGGCCCGTCGACATCAGGATCCAGGCGGTATCGCCGGTGTCCACCACGGTTCTCGACCCTCCTCCCCTGCCGGCGGGCCGCCCGGGCCCGCGCGTTCGCCGCACCGTACGGCCGGGGCCGGGCAGCGAGGCCCACGGCCGGCGGCCGGCTGGGTGCCGTGGAGGTTGCGAATCGGGACGCTCGACGCGTGCCTCAGAATGGCCCCATGAGCGACCTCCCGACCTCCCCGATCCAGGGCGCCCCGGCCCCCGGCGCCGACGCCCACCCGACCCGCGTCGCCGTCGTGGGAACCGGCGCGGTGGGCTCGACCTTCGCCTTCAGCCTCCTCCTCTCGGGCGTCGCCGCGGAGATCGTCCTGATCGACGCCAACGCCCGCAAGGCCGAGGGCGAGGCGATGGACCTGATGCACGCGGTGCCCTTCGCCCGGACCACGCGGATCTGGGCCGGCACCGTCGACGACTGCGCCGGCGCGGCCATCACCGTCGTGTCGGCGGGTGCCGCCCAGAAGCCCGGCGAGACGCGCATGGACCTCGTTCGGAAGAACGCGGCGATCTTCCGCGAGATCGTGCCGCCGATCGCGCGCGCGAACCCCGCCGGGATCATCCTCGTGGCCACGAACCCGGTGGACGTCCTGGCCTACCTGACGTACCGGATCTCGGGCCTGCCCTCGGCGCGCGTCATCGGATCCGGCACGATCCTCGACACGGCCCGGTTCCGGGCGATGCTCGCCGAGTACTACGGCGTCGACCCTCGCTCGGTGCACGCCCACATCGCCGGCGAGCACGGCGACACCGAGGTGCCGGTCTGGTCACTGGCCAACATCGCCGGGATGACGCTCGCGGACTTCGCCACGGCCAACGGCATGGGCCACGACCCGGCGCGCCTCCAGGGGATCTTCGAGGCGACGCGCGACGCGGCCTACCAGATCATCGAGCGCAAGGGAGCCACTTACTACGCCGTCGCGGCAGGGCTCATGCGGATCGTCGAGGCGATCCTGCGCGACCAGTCGACCGTCCTGTCGGTGAGCTCGCTCATCTGCGACTACTACGGCATCGACGACGTCTACCTGTCGGTGCCGACGGTGGTGGGGCGTGGCGGCGTCGAGCGGACGCTGCGCCTGGCCCTGTCGGCCGAGGAGGCGTCGGGCCTGCGCCGCTCAGGCGAGCTCCTGCGCGAGACGATCGCGACCCTGGACCTGGCGTAGAGCGCGCGACGCGGAGCACTCGGGCGCGACCCCCGCCGGGGGAGCTCTTCGCCCTGGCACGGGCCGGCGCTCACGCCCGACCCGCGCCAGGGCGCTCAGGCCCTGTCGGCGCCGCCGCGCGACTGGATCGCCTTGGCGACGACGGCGACGCCGAGCACGATGAGTGCCACCGGCCAGATCTGGTCCCAGTCGAGCTCGGGCAGCTTCACGCCGAAGGTGTTGACCAGCAGGTAGTAGCCCCCGACGAGGAGCAGGACGGCGCCGAAGATCAGGGCGCCGACGTCGATCTTGCGGTTCGCGAGGTGCATCGAGATCCCTCCCGCCTCGCCGGCACGGGCACCGCGCGATCGCGGCCGAGGCGGGCCGGCTGCTCCGCCGAGATTTGCCGCGCCGGCCACACCGCGCAAGTGCCGAACGTCGCGCAGTGGCCGTCGGCCGCCCCGCCTTACCCCGCCCCGGGCAGGCTCGCCGCGGCCGCCCCGCCCCGGGCAGGCTCGCGGCGGGCCGGGGTCAGGGTCGCGAGGACCCCAGGCGCTCCCGTGTCGCGGCGAGGGCGGCGCCGACGCGCCGGGGCGCGGTGCCCCCGACGACGTCGCACGAGGCCAGCGCGGCCTCCACGGTCGCGGCCGCTCGGAGCGCGTCCGGGAGCCCCGGGTCGTCCGCCAGGCCGGCGGCGGCCGCGTCGCGCGACTCGGCGAGGGCATCCGTGATCGTCGCGTCCGGCAGCGCCGCGAGCGCCAGGCCGTCCCGCTCCGCCTCGGCGACGAGCCGACCGACGACGTGGTGGGCGGCCCGGAACGGCACGCCGCGGAGCACCAGGGCGTCGGCGACGGCCGTCGCGGTCGTGAACCCCTCCTCGGCCGCCCGCCGCATCGCCTCCCGGTCGACGGCCAGCGTGGCCATCATCCCGGCCATCACGTCGAGCGACGCCTCCAGCGTCGCGCACGCCTCGAAGAGCGGCGGCTTGTCCTCCTGCAGGTCGCGCTGGTAGGCGAGCGGCAGGCCCTTGAGCAGGGCCAGGAGCCCCGCGAGCGAGCCGACCACGTGCGCCGCGCGTCCGCGAACGAGCTCGGCGGGGTCCGGGTTCTTCTTGTTCGGCATCATCGACGAGCCGGTCGAGAAGGCATCCGCCGCCCGCACGAACCCGAAGCGCGGGTTCGACCACCAGGTGATCTCCTCGGCGAGGCGCGAGAGGTGGACCATCGCCAGGGCGCAGGCGAACAGGAGCTCGGCCACGAAGTCCCGGTCGGAAACGGCGTCCAGCGAGTTTGCCGTCACGCCGTCGAAGCCGAGGTCGCGCGCCGTCGTCTCGCGGTCCAGCGGGTAGCCGGCACCCGCGAGGGCCCCGGAGCCGAGCGGGCTGACGTTGGCCCGCCGGCGGCAGTCCGCCAGGCGGCCGCGGTCGCGCTCCAGCATCTCCACGTACGCCAGGAGGTGATGGGCGAGGAGCACGGGCTGCGCCGGCTGGATGTGCGTCGCGCCGGGCAGGACCGCGTCGCCCTCGCGGTCAGCGAGATCGACGAGCGCCCGTTCCATCCGGACGATCGCGGCGTCGAGGGCGTCGATCGTCCGCCGGCACCAGAGCCGCAGGTCGGTCGCGACCTGGTCGTTGCGCGAGCGGCCCGTGTGGAGCTTCCCGGCCACCGCCCCGATCCGCGCGGCGAGCGCCTCCTCGAGGTTCATGTGGACGTCCTCGAGGGCCGGGTCCCACGCCAGGGCGCCGGCCTCGACGTCGGCCCGAAGGCCGTCGAGGCCGGCAACCAGCGCCTCCACCTCCCCGGGCGTCAGCAGGCCGGCCCGGCCGAGCCCGCGCACGTGGGCGACCGAGCCGGCGAGGTCGTCGAGCGCGAGGGCGCGATCGACCTCGATCGAGCGCGTGAAGTCGGCCGTGCGCGCGTCCGTCGCCCCCTCGAACCGTCCGCCCCAGAGCCGCATCCAGCCCTCCCTCTCGTCGCGCCGGCCGCACCGGCCGGACCGGTGTCACACGGGCGTCGCGGGGAATGGTAACGGCCGCTCGAAGTCCTCCTCGCGCGCCACCTGCTCGCCGGTCGTCGGGAAGACGGCGAGCGCGAGGAGGCCGGCCACCACCGCGAGGATCGTGGCGATGGTGAAGACGATCGCCGAGCCGTACGCGCCGAAGAGGATCCCGCCGCCGACGTTGGCGATCACCGCCGCGAGGCCGAACCCGGTGAGCTGGTACAGGCCCTGGCCCGTCGCCTGGAGGCGCGGCGGCAGCAGGACTGCCATCGTGAGGACGCTCCCGACCCACAGGCCGGCGAAGGCGAACCCCGTGGCCACCCGGGTGGCGATGATGAGGATCGGGCTCTCGAGGACGACCCACGACGCGAAGCAGGCGGCGTACAGGAAGATGCTGGCGGCGATGAGGCCCCGGATGCCGATGCGCGCCGCGATGGAGCCGACCACGAGCATCGCCGGGATCTCCGCGAACGCCGACACCCCGGCGAGGAGCGCCACGTCCGACGGCCCGCCACCCAGCTCCAGGATGCGAAGCGGCATGTAGGTGAACCCGGCGATGACGCCGACGTGGACGAGCAGGATGACCAGCAGCACGGGCAGCAGCCGCGGCTGGATCCGCAGCGCGACGACGAAGGAGCCGCCGCGGGTCCCCTCGCCGCCGACGGCGGCAAGGTCGGCGCGATCCACGTCGGGCGCGTACAGCGCGGCGACGGCGAGGAGGCCGGCGAGCAGGGCGCACAGGACGAAGGACGGGCCGTAGCCGGTCACGTTGTAGACGAAACCGGCCGAGGTGGCGACGACCGCGAAGCCGACCGACGAGAGGAGCCGGACGCGCCCGTACTCGCGCCCGTGGTTCGTGATCGCGTTGACCGCCAGCGCGTCGCCCAGCGGCCCCCACGCGCTCTCGAAGAGGCTGAATGCGACGAGACCGAGGGCCACCAGGACCAGGGGGACGGGGGCGCCGGCGAGGAGGACGAAGACCGCCGCTCCCACCGCGGAGGCGGCGAGGGCTCGCCGCCGCCCGAGGATCACGTCGGCGACGTGGCCCCAGAGCGGGACGGCCACCGAGAACGCGGCCGACGAGGCGGCCGTCACGAGGCCGATCTGCTCGGGCGACGCGCCGAGACCGTCCAGGATCACGGCGATGAACGGGTAGAAGACGCCGAGGGCCGCTCCGTTGAGCAGGAAGACGGCGCGAAGGGCACGCATGCGCGCCCCATGGTACGGAACCCGGGGCGCCCGGCGTGGAGCCGCCCGGGCGTGGCAGACTCCGCCGGTGACCCCCGAGCCCCCGCCGGCCCCGGCCGATCCCGTCGCGGCTGCGGATCCCATCGCGGCTGCGGATCCCGTCGCGGCTGCGGATCCCGTCGCGGACCGCCCGCGCCCCGCCGCCGCCGCGGGTTCCGCCGCGGACCGCCCGCGCCCCGCCGCCGGCTACGCGGCCCTGCTCGGCGCGCTGTCCCTCATGTGGGGCAGCAGCTACCTCTTCATCAAGATCGGCGTCGAGACGCTGCCGCCGCTCAGCCTGGTGCTGCTGCGGGTCCTGGTCGGCGCCGCGATCCTGCTGGTCGTCGTGGGCGCGACCCGGACTCCCCTCCCCCGCGACGCGCGCACCGTCGCCCATCTCGGCGTCCTGGGCGCGGTGAACATCGCGATCCCCTTCTGGCTCATCGGCTGGGCCGAGCAGCACATCGACTCCGGCCTGGCCGGCATCCTCCAGTCGACGGCGCCCTTCTTCACCCTGGTGCTCGCCGCGACCTTCGTCCACGACGAGCACATCACGCGAGGCCGGCTGGCCGGCATCTCCCTCGGGTTCGCCGGCATCCTCGTCCTGTCGGCGGAGAACCTCGCCGGCCTCGGCAGCGCGCTGGGAGCCGAGCGGCTGCTCGGCGAGCTGGCCGTCGTCGTCGCGTCGCTGTGCTACGCGATCGGCAACACCTACGCGCGGCGGACGCTGCGCAACGCTCGCCCGCTCGTCCTCTCGTTCGGGCAGGTGGCCTGGTCGGTGATCCTCGTGGGGCTGCTCGCGTTCCTCGTCGACGGCGGCGTGACCCTGCCCGCCGTCCCCGAGGCGGCGTTCTCGGTGCTCTGGCTGGGCGCCGTGGGGACCGGCTTCGCCTACCTGGTCTTCTTCCGGCTGCTCACCGGCTGGGGGCCGACGCGGGCCAGCCTCGTGGCCTACCTGCTGCCGGTCGTCGCGGTGATCCTCGGCGTCGTGGTCCTCGGCGAGACCGTGGACGCGCTCTTCCTCGCCGGCGCCGCGCTCATCGTCGCCGGCGTCTGGGTCGTGAACCGGCGCGGCTGACGGCCCGCGGCGTCACCCTTCCCCGCGCCGGATCTCCTCGCCGGCCGCGCAGCCGACCACGTGGTCGTTGACGAGGCCGGCAGCCTGCATGAGCGCGTAGCAGACGGTCGGCCCGACGAACCGGAAGCCGCGGCGCTTCAGGTCGCGGCTCATGGCCCGGGACGCCTCGTTCTCCGCCGGCAGCTCGCCGAGGCTGGCCGGGCGGCGATCGAGCGGCGCACCACCCACGAACCCCCAGAGCAGGTCGACGAGCGAGACGCCCCCCTGCCGGAGGTCGAGCACGACGCGGGCGTTGACGACCGCGCTGTCTACCTTGAGACGGTTCCGGACGATGCCCGGATCCGCGAGGAGCCGTGCGACGTCCGCCGCGCCGAACGCCGCCACCGCCACGGGATCGAAGCCTGCGAACGCGTGCCGGTAGCCCTCGCGCTTCCGAAGGATCGTCGACCACGACAGGCCGGCCTGCGCTCCCTCGAGGACCAGCATCTCGAAGAGGTGCCGCTCGTCCCGCGAGGGTCGGCCCCATTCCACGTCGTGGTAGGCCCGGTAGAGGGGGTCGTCCTCGACGCCCCAGGCGCAGCGGGCGACGCCGTCCCGACCGACGATGACGCTCCGTGTCGCCCACGGGCCGGCCGGTGGGCGCGTGTCGGCCACCCGCGCCCCGTTCGGCGCCAGGTCCGGCACCCCGTTGCCCGTCAGTCCACGTCGCGCCGCGCCATGCCCCAGGCGCCCAGCAGGATGCCGCCGACGGCGATGACCAGCGTGGCGACGACGCCGACCATGTCCCACTCCCCCACCATGGGCTTGCCGACGTGGGCGGTCAGGGCGAGCTGGTGGAGCCAGTCGGGCAGGTTCAGCGGCGGCGCCACCAGGTCGAGCAGGTACGTCGCCACGACGACGAGCGCGGCGATCTCGGCGGCGATCGACGTCCGCCAGACGCCGCCGACGGCCACGCCGATCCCGACGATCGCGGCCGCGTACAGGCCGAGCGAGGCGCAGCCGAGGAGCGCGTCGCCGGAGCTGAGGCCGCCGATCGCGGAGCCGACCGCGACCCCCAAGGCGAACAGGACGGTCGTCACGGCGACCGCGAGGAGCGCAGCCGCGCCGCCGGCGGCAACCCAGCGGGACCTCGCCAGCGGCGTGGTGAGGGCCATCTCCAGGCGTCCGTCGCCCTCGTCGGACGCCCACCTCGACACGAAGGTCGCCCCCGCGAAGCCGGCCGCGATGAACAGGAGCTCCAAGTAGAACTGCATCCACCCACCGACCGACGCGAAGTCGGCACTCGGGAAGAGCGCCGAGAAGCTGTCGAGGAGTCCGCCGGAGGTCGAGATCGTGTCGGCCAGCGACCCGGCGAGGGCCGTGTAGAGGATCCCGACGAGGCCGAGCCCAATGCCCCACGAGAGCGCCCGTGGCAGCTGGTCGCCGAACGCCCGCGACACCGGCCCGTGCACGCCGAGGACCGCCGCCGGCAGCTGGGGCAGCGACAGCCCCGCCGTGACGCCCAGGTCGCGGCGGGCGAAGAGCTCCACGCCGATCGCCAGCAGTCCGATGCCGAGGATCGCCACGAGCGTCACCGACGGCCAGTCGTAGATGGCGACGAGCGGGACGTGATCGAACGTCCAGCTGAACGGGCTCAGGAGGAGCAGCGGACCGCCGACGTTCATGCCGTTCGCCAGCCAGAGGGCGGCCATGGCGACGCCGGCGACGCCAGCCGCACCGGCCCGCCCGAGGAGCGGCGCGAGGGCGAACGCCACGCCGCCGAAGAACATGGCGAGGCCGCCGATCCAGACGGCGAACCCGACGGAGGACAGGAGCGAGATCTGGTCCCCGAGCGCCGCGTCGCCGAAGACGTTCGAGCTGAACGTGGTCATCAGGGCGAGGATCGCCATGGCCAGCCACAGCAGGGTCAGGTGGGCGGCCAGCTTCTCGAGGGCGATGCGGCGCTTGCCGAACGGGGCCGCCGCCACGAAGTCGAGGCTGCCCCGGCGGGCCTCGCCGGCCAGGGTCCCCGACAGCGCCATGATCGACCAGATGGCGGTGCCCAAGGCGAAGATCGCGCTGTACTTGAAGGTGACGTAGCCGCCGAGCGTGCCGACGCTCGAGCCGATGAGGTCGACGTTGCCGAACAGCCGCATCATCGACGCGGGGACGCTCCCGAAGAGCGCGTCGACCCCGAGCCGGGCGGCCGGCGTCGGGAAGATGTTCGACACCGCGACGCCCATGACCAGCGCCATCCCGCCGAGCAGGCCGGCGGCGATGATGAAGGCGAGACGGGAGTCGCGGACGGTCTTGCCGTAGATGGATCCGAAGCCGTAGAGCTTCCGGTGCAGAGGGATCGGGGGGAAGGCCGTCGCCCGCTCCGGGCTGCCCGCCTGGACTGCCATGTCAGCCGACCTCCACGGCCTCGCGGCCGTACTGGGCCAGGAACGTCTCCTCGAGGCTGGGCTCCCGCGAGACGAAGTCCAGCAGCTCGTACCTGGCCGCCGCCTGCACGACCGGCGTGATGGCCCCGGCGACGCGCAGGCGCAGCAGGTGGTCCTCGACCACCACCTCGCTGACGCCGGGGAGGGCCTCGAAGGCGGCCACCGGGACCTCGCCGGCGAAGCGCAGCTCGACCTGGTGGTGCGCCAGGTCGCGGAGGTCGTCGACGGTCCCGACCTTGACCAGGCGACCCTCGCGGATGATGCCGACGCGGTCGGCGGTCTTCTCGACCTCCGACAGGATGTGGGACGAGAGGAAGATCGTCGCCCCGCCGGCCACGGCCTCGCGGAGGACGCCGAAGAACGTCTGCTGGACGAGCGGGTCGAGGCCGGCCGTCGGCTCGTCGAGCATGAGCAGCTCGGGGCGGTGCTGGAGGGCGATGACGAGGGCGACTTTCTGCTTGTTGCCCTTGCTGTACTCCTTGAACTTGCGCGACGGGTCGAGGTCGAAGCGCTCGACCAGGCTGGCCTGGTAGGCGGCGTCGACGCCGCCGCGCAGGTTGGCGAAGTACTCCAGGTGCTGGCCGCCCGTCAGGCGGTCGTAGAGGGCGAACTCGCCGGGCAGGTAGCCGATCCGCCGGTGGATCGCCACCGGGTCGGCCGACGACTCGATGCCGAACACCCGGGCCGTCCCCGACGTGGGACGGATCAGGTCGAGCAGGGTCCGGATCGTGGTCGTCTTGCCGGCGCCGTTCGGCCCGAGGAACCCAAAGATCTCGCCCTGGGCAACGGCGAGATCGAGGTCGATGATCCCGCGGTGGCTGCCGTAGGACTTGGTGAGCTTCTCGGTCTCGATGACGGCGGTCATGGGGGCTCCTTTCTCAGGCGAACCAGACGTGGAGGACGTGGTCATCGATGAGCACGAACGAGCCCGCGGGCAGGCCGAGGATCCGCTCGATGGCCTCTTCGTAGGCGGCCATGAACCGCTCGGCGTCCTCGAACGCGACGCGCCCGTCCTGGCGGTCGAGCACGAGCCGGCCGATCGCGTCGCTGGAGCCGTTGAGGAGCGCCATGAGGATGGCCGCGGCGTGGTCGGGCGACGTGGGGCTGAACACGCCCTCGGCCGCGCCCTGGTGGACGATGCGCGCGATGATCGGCGTGATGCGCGCCGCGCCGGCGCGCGCGACCCGGAGACGCACGAGGTCGTTGTCGGCCGCGTACCACGAGCGCATGAACGCCATGAGCAGGTCGCTCCGCTCGGTCTTCCAGCGGCCTGCCGTCGAGAAGACCGCCTGGAGCTTGGCGGCGGCGCGGAGGGCCGGGTCGGCCGCGATCGGCTCGACGACCTCCATGGCAGCGTCCGTCATGCGCTCGATCACGGCCTCCAGCAGCGCCTCCTTCGAGTCGAAGTAGTGGTAGAAGGCGCCCTTCGAGGCCCCGAGCTCGTCCAGGATGTCCTGGACGCTCGTCTGGTCGTACCCGCGGGTGCGGATGAGCCGCTCGGCGACGTCGAGGAAGGCCTCGCGCCGAACGGCGTGCGTGGTCGGGTTCAGGGTGCGTGACACGGCGTGCTCGATAGTCAGACCGACCGTCGGTCTGATTATACACCCGGGCATTCCCGGCGCGGCAAGGTCCAACAGGCCCTTGCCCCATCCTCCCGCCGGCCTAGAATTCATCACCTGATGAACCGCTCGGGCGACCACCCGGGCAGGCAGGAGGGAGCCGTGAGCCAGACACCCGGCGCCGGCACCGGCGCAGGCGCAGGCGCAGGCACCGGGCCGGCGATCCGTGCGGACCACCTCTCCAAGGACTTCGGGTCGATGCGAGCGGTCGACGACGTCAGCTTCGAGCTGGCTCCCGGGCGGATCTACGGCCTGCTGGGGCCGAACGGATCCGGCAAGACGACCCTGATCCGCCTCCTGACGGGCATGGCCCGACCCACGGCCGGTCGGGCCGAGGTCTTCGGCACGCCGATGCCCTCGCGTGAGGTTCTCGCCCGGATCGGCTACATGACCCAGGCCGACGGGATCTACCCGACGCTCACCGTCGGCGAGAACGCCCGCTTCTTCGCCGCGGCCTACGGGGTCCGCGGCCAGGAGGGCGTCCTCGAGGCGCTCCGCCTCGTGAGCCTGGACGAGCGCCAGGGTGCCGTTGCCTCGACGCTCAGCGGCGGGCAGCGGCGGCGCCTGTCGCTCGCCTGCGCTCTCGTCCACCGGCCGCCCGTCATCTTCCTCGACGAGCCCACCGTCGGCATCGATCCCCTGCTCCGGGCCGAGTTCTGGGCGCACTTCCGCGCCCTCGCCGGCGCCGGGGCCACGATCGTCGTCTCGAGCCACGTCATGGACGAGGCCGACCGCTGCGACGAGCTGCTGTTCATCCGGACGGGCCGGGTGATCGCCCGCGGCAGCGGGACGGAGGTCCGGGCCCGGGCCGGAACGGACAGCCTGGAGGAGGCCTTCCTGCGTCTCGGCGGCGACGTGGAGGCGACCCGATGAACGGCCGACGCCTGTTCGCCGTCTTCCGGCGGGTCGCGCAGGAGATCCGGCGCGACCACCGGTCGGTGGCCCTCCTCTTCGTGGTCCCCATCGTGATGACCGGCCTGGTGACCTTCATCGTGCGCGAGGGCCAGAGCCCGGTCGTCGACGCGGTCGTGGTCAACGACGCCGGCCCGGCGGGGATCGTCGCCGCCGGCGCCCTGCGGGACACCCTCGCGAGCGGCGGGGGAACGGCCGAGATCGTCGCCGACGAGAGGGCCGCTCGGGCGGCCATCGAGGACGGGTCGGCGTCGATCGCGATCTTCCTGCCGTCCGGTCTCGGCTCGAGCAACCCCGTCACGGTGACCCTCCTGACCGACGGGCTCGACCCCTCCGGCGAGGCCACCCAGGCTGCCGCCGTCCAGCGGGCCATGCTGGCGACGGTCGGGACGATCTCAGGACGCAGCCTGCCCTCGATCGAGCGCACGACCCTCTACGGGGCCCCGAGCGACGACCCCATGGCGCCCTTCGCGCCGGCGATCCTCGCCTTCCTCGCCTACTTCTTCGTCTACCTCCTCACCGGGATCAGCTTCCTGCGCGAGCGCACCGGCGGAACCCTCGAGCGCCTGATGGCCACCCCCATCACGCGGGGCGAGGTCGTGCTGGGCTACACGCTGGGCTTCGGGCTCTTCGCCACGCTCCAGGTCGGCCTGCTCCTGCTCTGGTCGCTGGGCAGCGTGGAGGTCCCCGCGCTCGGCCCGCTGCCCGCGTTCTCGATCGGGCTCGGGCTGCCGATCGCCGGGAGCCCCTTGCTGGCCTACCTCGTGATCGTGATCGCGGCCCTGGGCTCGGTGAGCCTGGGCATCTTCCTGTCCACCTTCGCCCGCACCGAGCTGCAGGTCCTCCAGTTCATCCCGCTGGTGATCATCCCGCAGTTCCTGCTCTCCGGCGTCCTCTTCCCGGTGAGCAGCCTGCCCAAGATCCTCCAACCCCTGGTCTGGCTGATGCCGCTGACCTACGCGGCCGACGGCCTCCGCCAAATCCTGATCGCCGGCGCCGACCTCACCACCCGGGCCCTCCAGCTGGACCTCCTCGTCCTCACCGGCATCGCCGTCTTCTTCGCCGGGATCGCCGCCCTGACGATCCGCCGCGAGATCGCATGACCGCCCGGGCACGGGCCGGGCGGCGTCCCGGCTCCGGCGACACGCGCGCCCGGATCCTGGCGGCGGCCCGGGCCTCCTTCGGCGAGCTCGGCTTCGACGTCACCACGATCCGCGGCGTCGCGGGCAGGGCGGAGGTCGACCCGGCCCTGGTCCACCACTACTTCGGGTCGAAGCAGCAGCTCTTCGTGTCGGCGATGGACCTCCCCGTGGACCTCGCGACGGTCGTTCCCGAGCTGCTCGCGGGCCCGCCGGACGAGCTCGGCAGGCGGATCGCCGAGTATGTCCTCGACCTCTGGGAGACGCCCGGAACCCGGCCCCTCATGCTCGGGCTGGTCCGCTCGGCCACCACCGACGAGGTCGCCGCGGGGATGCTCCGCGACGTGCTCGCCCGGGGACCGTTCGCGGCGATGGCCCGGGCGGCGAACCAGCCCGAGGCCGACCTGCGCGCAACGCTGGTCGGGTCGCAGCTGGTCGGCCTCGCGATGGCCCGCTACATCGTGCGGGCCGAGCCCCTGGCTTCGGCCCCCCGGGAGGTCGTCGTCGACGCGCTCGGGCCGACGCTCCAGCGCTACCTGGTCGGCGAGCTGGCGTAGTCGGGGGGAGCGCCCGCGGGGCGGGGACGCGCTCGAAGGCGGGCACGCCGAAGGCGGGTTGAGCGGCGCCCGGGGATCACGACGACGTGCGCGGCACGCCTTCGGCGACGCGCTTCAGCGCCGCCAGCTCGGCCTCGAGGCGCGGTCCCAGCGCCCGGCGTTCCAGGCGCAGGACGGCCCGGCCGATCCGCGAGCGGCCCTCCAGGTGGACGGAACAGGCAACACGCGTGCCGCCCGCCGCGGGCGCCATCTCCCAGCGCCGTTCGCCCACGATCGTCGAGCCCAGGATGCCGACCCGGAAGCGGCGCTGCGGCCGCGCCTCCAGGCTCTCCACCTGGGCGCTGATCGGAAGCGGCCCCAGCCGGAGGTGGGCGCTGCGCCGCGCGCCGGCCGCCGGCCAGTCGGGGCCGGCCGGGTCCAGCGCGAGGATGGTGTCCTGGCCGGCGGCCCGCGCGGGGTCGTGGAGCGCCAGCCAGACGGCCGCGGGCGGGGCGTCGACGAAGAGCCGCCGCTCGACGGCGTCGGCGGGGAGCCGCGGGATGGCGGGCCCGGCTGCCATGCGCGGATTATGGCACCGGCCCGGGCGGACCCCCCGCGATCGTGTCCGGCGGCCAGGCGAACACGTGGGGCTGCGCGGCGGTCGACCGGATCCGGGGCCCTACGTCCCGGCGCGGTTCGCCGGCAGCGGCGGCAGGCGCCGCTTCCCCTTCACCAGGAAGTGGTCGAACCAGCCTCGCACCTGCACCAGGTTCTCGACGCGCCGGAACGGCGTGCCCGAGCGGGTCAGCTCGTGCGACTCGTTGGGGACGCGCATGAAGCGGACCGGACGCTTGAGCGTCCGAAGGACGGCGAAGAGCGCCTCGGCCTGGCCGATCGGGCAGCGCAGGTCGTTCTCGGCGTGCTGGATGAGGAGCGGCGTGCGGATCCGGTCGGCGTAGGTGATCGGCGAGAGCTCGCGGTACAGCTCGGGCTTCTCCCATGGCTGCGCCCCGAACTCGAGGACCCCGAAGATCCCGCCGGCCAGGTCGCCGGTCAGGTTGAGGCTCGTGAGGTCGGAAACGCTCCGGCAGGTCATGGCGGCCGCGAACCGGTCCGCGTGACCCACGATCCAGTTCGTCAGGTAGCCGCCGTACGAGCCACCGGTCACCCCCAGCCTGGCCGGATCGGCCACGCCCGCCTCGACGAGCGCGTCCACGTGGGCCATCACGTCGCGCATCGGGCCGGCGCCCCAATCAGGCAGGTTGGCGCTGTTGAAGTCCTCGCCGTAGCCTTCCGAGCCCCGCGGGTTGGTGAACAGGACGCTGATCCCGGCCCCGGCCAGCACCTGGAACTCCCAGTACGGCGACCAGCCGTAGAGCGTGTGCGGCCCGCCGTGGATCTCGAGCACGAGCGGGGCCGGCTCCCCGCGCTCCGCCGCGGCCGACCGGATGAGCCAGCCCTGGATCTCCCGCCCGTCGACGGTCTCCCAGCGGTCCTCGGGGGCGCGGACCTCGAGCTCGCCGACGACCTCGTCGTTGAATGCCGTGACACGGCGCATCCGGGCGCCGTCCCGCATGCCCCCATCTGCCGCGAGGTCCAGGACGTGGACGTCCGGCAGGGCGGTGGCCGTCGACCGGACGGCCGCCAGCCGGGCGCCGCCGTGGGCGGTCCGCACCACGTCCCAGCCCGAAAGGTAGTGCCGGTCCTCGGTCAGTCGCTCCAGCGCGCCGTCGCCGATGGCGATCCGCCAGAGCTCGTAGGAGCCGCGGACCGGCGCCGTGGCGAGCACGTGGCTGCCGTCGGGGGTCACCCGCAGCCGCGCGGGCTCGCTGGGGGTGACGTCGCTGCCCATCCCGGAGCCGACCATGAGATCGTGGCGCCCGGACAGGTTGCGGCCCCCGCCGGGGTGGGCGTCGGAGCCGTCGGCGGCGAAGAGCCAGACGTCGTTCCGGCTGCCGCCGGCCCGCGGGAGTCGGTGGCCACCGACCACGACCGTCCTGCCGTCCGGGAGCCAGGCCGGGCTGCCGAAGACACAGCCGCTGCCGTCCGTGATCCGCGTGACCCGGCCGGAGGCGACCTCGATGACGAAGACGTCGTACTGCCAGTCCAGGTCGTGGTCCCGGCCCCGCGACGCGGTGAACGCGATGCGCGTCGCATCGGGCGACCAGGCCGGCTCGTCGTCCGAGGTGGGCCCGTCGGTCAAGCGCCGGGCCACGCCGGTCTCCACGTCGACGAGCCAGAGGTGGCCCACCTTGTCGTCGATGAAGCCGGGGCCGTTGAGCATGTTCTGGAGCCGGTCGAAGTACCGGTAGTCCGAGAGCGGCGTCGCGCCGGGCTTCGGCGGCTCGGGCCTGCCACGGGCCTTGCGGTCCTCGGCCCGCGTGGCGCCGAACGACGTCGTCCGGACGACGAGCGAGCGGCCGTCGGGCGCCCACTCGAAGCCCTCGACGCCGCGCGGGAGGTCCGTCAGCCTGCGCGCCTCGCCGCCGGCCAGCGGCAGGAGGTGCACCTGCTTCCCGTCCTCGCGATCCTTCTGCGCGTCGGGCTCGTCCTCGACGAGCGGCCGGCGGTCCGAGAGGAACGCGAGGGCCGTGCCGTCGGGCGAGAATCGCGGCCGCGTGTCGTGGCGGGCGCCGAGCGTCACCTGGCGCGGCGGGGCGCTCCCGTCGGCGGCCACCAGCCAGATCGCGTGGCGGTAGCCGTCGCGGCCCGGCGCGACCGACTGCACCGCGAAGGCCACG
The DNA here is from genome assembly GCA_963831745.1 of uncultured Chloroflexia bacterium. Lineage (GTDB taxonomy): Bacteria > Chloroflexota > Limnocylindria > Limnocylindrales > CSP1-4 > CTSoil-043. Next base: position 885,875 of record CAWHRD010000006.1, read on the forward strand.
AGCGAGCCGTCGGCAGAGAGCTGGGGATCCGTGGGGATCCGGAAGCGATAGAGGTCATCGGGAGCGGGAGGTCGAAGCATGCCCGCGAGTGTACGACCGTCCGCCCCGCCGGAGGGGCCGTTCCGCCATGGCCACGCATCCCCCGACGCGCGATGATTGCCCCGACCGCTGTTCCGGTGTCCGCCCGCCAGCCCCGGAGGTGCCCGCGATGCGCATCCTTCTCGCCCTCGACGGCTCCCCGTCCGCCGATCGGGCACGCGCGCTGGTCACCTCGCTCGCCTGGCCGGCAGGGTCCGTGGTCCGGATCATCGCCGCGCTCGACGTCGCGCCGGCACTCTGGGGCGGGCCCTGGATCCCGGCCATCCCCGCGGACGCCGACCAGCTGGAGGAGGAGGCCGTCGTCGAGCTGACCCGCGTCGTCCAGGAGGCGCGCGACCCGCTCGCCGCCGCGGGTCTCGACGTCGAGGTCGAGCTCCTGCGCGGGCGGCCGTCGGCCGCCATCGTCGAGGACGCCAAGCTCTGGGGACCGGACCTGATCGTCGTCGGCAACCGCGGCCACGGCCCCGTGGAGACGGCCGTCCTCGGCTCGGTCTCGGCCGCCGTCGTGGACCACGCCACCTGCCCGGTGCTCGTGGCCCGGGGCGACCACCTGGCGCGCGTGATCCTCGCCGAGGACGGCTCGCCGGCCGGCATCACCGCTCGCGACGTCGTGGCGAGCTGGCCCGCCTTCGCGAGCACACCGGTGCTCGTCGTCGGCGTCGTCGACGTCGCGGCCCCGTGGCGCTCGGGGATCGCGCCGACCATGTTCTCGGCGGCCATGGACGTCTACACGGACATGCTCACCACGGCCCGGACGACGCACCGGGAGATCGTCGCGGCCACGGAGGCCCACCTGCGCAGGGCCGGGCGCCCGGTGACGGGAGAGCTCCGCGAGGGCGACCCCGCCGATCAGCTGCGACGGGCGTCCACGGACCCGGCCGGCGACCTGATCGTCGTCGGATCGCGGGGCTACGTGGGCGTCACGCGGCTCGTCATGGGCAGCGTCGCCCACGCCGTCCTGACGCACGCCCACTGCTCGGTGCTGGTGGTGAAGCGGCCGCACGACGGCCACTGACGGTCGGACCGCGGCCACTGCCGGCCGCACGCGGGCACTCGGCCTGCGGTCCCGGCCTCAGCGCGAACGCGCGGCGTTGATCACCCCGGCGACGCTCGGCCGGCGGCCCCGACCTCAGCGCGAACGGGCGGCGTTGATCACCCCGGCGACGCTCGGCCGCTGGCCGTAGAGCAGCACGCCGGCCGCGTAGATGCGGGTGGCCGCGGCGAGCGCCACGAGGATGCCCGCCAGCAGCAGCCCGATCGCCAGCGCCAGCTCCCACGGGGCGACGGTCCCCACGACGAGCCGGGTCAGCATCAGGTAGGGGCTGAAGAACGGCACCCACGACAGGGGCGCGACCCAGGGCGCCGTGGGCGCCGACGACGCGAAGAACGCCGCGAAGTAGGCGACGAACGAGACCATCAGCATCGGCAGGGCGACCTGCTGGACGTCCTCCTGCCGGCTCACCATCGAGCCGGCGGCCGCGTAGACGAGGGCCGTCAGGACGAACCCGAGCAGGAAGAAGGCCACGAACGCGACGAGGATCTCCGGCGTGAGGCCGGCGAGGGGCGTGCCGTCGGCGTCCTCGCCAAGGACGAGCCGGGCGAGCGGCCCCTGGATGGCGACGACGACCGCGGCCGGCAGGACGATCGCGGCGAGCTGCGTCAGCCCGGCGCCGCCGACCCCGAAGACCTTGCCGGCGAGCATCTCGCCGGGCGTCGCGGCGTTGAGCATCACCTCCATCACGCGGCTCGACTTCTCCTCGGCCACGCTCGTGGCGACCCACATCCCGTAGGTCACCGACGTCACGAAGACGAGCATCAGCAGGATCGTCGCGAGGATCTGGCGGCTCGCGGCGTCGATCTCGCTGCCGCCCGGCGCGTCCCCCGGGATGGCGTCGGTCACGACGAAGTCCCCGATCAGCCCGCGCGCCTCGTCCGCGCGGATGCTCGCCGCGACGGCCACGGCAACGAGCTGGAAGAGGACCGCCTGGCGGCTGGCGGGGTTCGCGGTGACGTACTCGAAGTCGAGCCGCTCCTCGGGACCGACGGTGAGGACGAGCAGGCCGTCGAGCGACCCCGCCGCGACCTCGGCCCGGGCCGCGTCGACCGCGTCGGGGGCGACCGCCGTGAACTCGTACTCCGGCGTGCTGGTCGGGTCCAGGCCATTCCGGGCGTTGAGGACGATTCCGAGCGAGCGGAGGGTGATCTCCGTGGTCCTCGCGTCGGGGGCGCTCGCCGCTATGCGCACGACCGCGTCGCGCTCGAGCGCCCGGATCGCGAGCGGCGCGAGGGCCGCGGCCCCCGCGACCACGGCCAGCACGACGGTCGAGATGACGAAGGCGCGGCTGCGGACGCGGACGCCGTACTCCCGCCCCGCCACGAGGCGGGCGTTGCGGACGAAGACGGAGGCTGGATCGCCGCGGCGCACGCACGAAGTCTGCCGCACCCGGCCGGGATCCGCCGGGTGGCTTCGCGCGGCTCGCCGACGGACAGGGAGGGGCCCGAGGCGGGACCGCCGTAGACTGGCGCCATGACCTCCAGCTACCTGCGCGGCGACGACCTCGTGGCGCCCGTGCGCATCCACGCCGACCGCGAGGAGCGGACCCTCCGCATCGAGTGGGCGGACGGTCACGTCTCGGTCTTCGACTTCGACCGCTTCCGGTGGCTCTGCCCGTGCGCCTACTGCCGCGGCGAGGCCGGGCTTCCCGGGTGGCTCGATTCGAACCCGACGCTGACGGCGGAGCAGACCCGCCTCGTCTCGATCGACCCCGTGGGGGGCTACGCGATCGCGCCGACCTGGGGCGACGGGCACCACACGGGCTACTACACCTTCACGGCGCTGCGGGCCCACTGCCCGTGCCCTGCCTGCGTCGAGGCCCGGGCCGCCACGGGCCACCTCGACTCCCCGTCGGCCCGGGGCTGAGCCTCGCCGCGCGGCGGTTCGCGCGCTCCTCGGCGCCCGGATCGTTCATCGGCGCGTGCTACAATTCATGGTCCGCGCACGCGTCGCCACCGGCGCCGCCCGCCCCGTTCAGGACCCGCCACAGGCCCGCATGACGACCCTCCGCGCGCGTACCCACCGCCCCGGCCGCCGGCGCCACGCCGCCCCCTACGTCAACCGCGAGCTGTCGTGGCTGGACTTCAACGCGCGCGTCCTCCACGAGGCCCGCGACGAGCGCAACCCGCTCCTCGAGCGCGCCAAGTTCCTGGCGATCTTCGCCTCGAACCTGGACGAGTTCTTCCAGGTCCGGGTGTCGGGGCTCATGGAGCAGGTCGCCGCCGCGAGCGCCAAGCGCTCGGCCGACGGGCGGACCGCCGCGGAGCAGCTGGTCGTCGTCCGCGAACGGGTGCGGGGCCTGGTCGACGAGCATTCCGGCCTCTACGACCGCGTGCGGGCCGGGCTGGCGGCCGACGGCGTCTCGATCGTCGACCACGCCGCGATCCCCGAGCACCACGCGCGCCTGCGCGAGCGGTACCTCGAAGAGATCTTCCCGGTCCTGACGCCCCTCGCGGTCGCCCCCGGCCACCCGTTCCCGTACATCAGCACGCTCAGCCTCTCGCTGGCGATCACGGTGGCGGACCCGGTCACCGGGGAGCAGCGGTTCGCGCGCGTGAAGGTGCCGCCGATCCTGCCCCGCCTGGTCGAGGTGGAGCGCCACGTCTACGTCCCGCTCGAGCAGGTGGTCGCAGCCAACCTCGACGCGCTCTTCCCGGGCGTCCAGATCGTGGAGACCCACATGTTCCGGGTCACCCGCGACGCGGACTTCGACGTCGAGGAGGACGAGGCCGGCGACCTCCTCTCGGCGATCGAGCAGGAGCTCCGCCGGCGTCGCTTCGGCTCCGCGGTCCGCCTCGAGGTCGAGGAGGCGATGCCCGACGAGATGCGGGAGTTCCTCCTGGCGGGCATCGGCCTCGAGGCCGACGACCTGTACGCGGTCCCGGGCACGCTCGACCTGACCTGCCTGTGGCAGGTCGCCACGCTCGACATCCCGGAGCTGCGCGACCCGCCGTGGACGCCGGTCGTCCCGACCCGCCTGGTGCCGGCCGACGAGGGCGACCTCGTCGACATGTTCGCCGTCATCCGCGCCGGCGACCTTCTCGTCCACCACCCGTACGAGTCGTTCACGGCCTCCGTCGAGCGCTTCATCACCCAGGCCGCCGACGATCCCGACGTCCTCTCCATCAAGCAGACCCTGTACCGGACGTCCGGCGACTCCCCCGTCGTGCGTGACCTCATCCGCGCGGCGGAGCAGGGCAAGCAGGTCGTCGTGCTCGTGGAGATCAAGGCCCGCTTCGACGAGGAGGCCAACATCGTCTGGGCGCGCAAGCTGGAGCAGGCCGGCGCCCACGTCGTGTACGGGCTCGTCGGCCTCAAGACCCACAGCAAGGTTGCCCTCGTCGTGCGCCGCGAGGGCACCGGGCTCCGACGCTACCTGCACCTGGGGACCGGCAACTACAACCCGAAGACGGCCCGCCTGTACACGGACCTCGGGCTCCTCACCTGCCGGCCGGAGCTCGGCGCCGACGCGACGGACCTCTTCAACTTCCTGACCGGCCTGTCGCGCCAGCAGGGATTCCGGCGCCTCCTCGTCGCCCCCGACACCCTCCGCCCCCGGATCCGCGACCTCATCGACCGCGAGGCCGACCACGCGCGGGCGGGGCGGCCGGCGCGCATCGTCGTCAAGGTCAACGCCCTCGTCGACCCGGAGATGATCGAGCACCTCTACGAGGCGAGCCAGGCCGGCGTGGACGTCGACGCGATCGTCCGCGGCGCCTGCAGCCTCCACCCGGGCATCCCGGGGACCTCGGACCGGATCCGGATCCGTTCGATCATCGGGGAGTTCCTGGAGCACAGCCGGATCTTCGGCTTCGCCAACGGCGGGCGCCAGGAGTGGTACACGGGATCCGCGGACCTGATGGAGCGGAACCTGGACCGGCGGGTCGAGGTGGTCTTCCCGATCGACGATCTCGAGGCGCAGGCCCGGATCGAGGAGATCGTCGCCGTGATGCTGGCGGACGACCGCCGGTCCTGGCAGCTGGGCAGCGACGCGACCTGGCGGCGGACGGAGGAGATCCTCGCGGCTCCGGGCACGCTCGACACGTTCGCGACGCTCAAGGAGCGCGCGCTCGCCGCGGCGATCCCGGTCGTCGAGCCGCCTGGGCGCGTGCTGCCGGCCGGTTCGCTGGATCCACGGGCCTAGGAGGTTCGATGGCCGTCGAGAACGTGGAGATCGAGCTCAAGTACCGCGTCGCGGACGCCGCAGCGGCCGCGCGCTACGCGGCGGCTCGCGCGATCGGGCCGTTCCGGGCCGCCGGCCGGGCGCGCCAGGTGCAGATCGAGGATCGCTACCTGGACACGACGGACGGCGCCCTGGGCCGAGCCGGGTACGCCGTGCGGCTGCGCCGCGGGCCGACGATGACCATCGTCTCCGTCAAGTCCACGACGCCCGCGGCCGCCGCGCTCCACCGGCGCGAGGAGCTCGAAGGGCCCGCCGGCCTTTCGCTCGACCCTCACGCGTGGCCGCCGTCCGCGGCGCGGTCCCTGGTCCTGGAGCACGCCGGCGACGCCCCCCTCGTGGAGCTCGTCACGGTCCGCCAGCTGCGCCGGACGAGGACGCTCGCCGACGAGGTCGCCGAGGTCGAGCTGTCGCTCGACGAGGTCGCGGTGGTCGCCGCGGGGCGGGTCGTCGACCGCTTCGTCGAGCTCGAGGTGGAGCTGCGGCGCGGCGAGGCATCCGCGCTCGACACGCTCGCAGCCGTCCTCGCCGCGGACCCGGCGCTCGCCCCGGAACCGGCGTCGAAGCTGGAGCGGGCACTGGCGGCCGCCGGCACGGCGGGCGCCGCGGCCGGCACCGCGCGCGCGGCCACGGCCCGGGTTCGCGGGAAGGCGGGCGAGGCCGACGCGGTCGCGCCGGCGCCAGCGTGGAGCGACCCGGCGCGCGGTGGGCCGACGCGTGGCGAACCGGCCGAGGCGACTGCGGCTCCAGCGACGTCCGGGCCGGCCGAGCACCCGGCGGAGCCCACGGCACAGCCCCCGGCCGAGCCCACGGCACAGCCCCCGGCCGAGCCCCCCGCCGAGGCACCTGCCCCCTCTCCGGTCGAGCCGCCCGGAGCCGATGCCGGCGCGGCCCCCGGCGAACCCGCCGCGGACTCGGCGCCCGGGCCGGCGGCGGCGCCGGTCCGCGCCAGCGAGCCGGCGAGCCCGCCCCGTCTGGTCGTCGGCAAGGCCCCCGGCGTCACGCCCGACGACATCCTCGCCGAGGCCGGCCGCAAGGTGCTCCGCTTTCACTTCGCCCGGATGCTCGCCAAGGAGGCCGGCACACGCTCAGGCACGGCAATCGAGGACCTCCACGGGATGCGGGTCGCGACCCGCCGGATGCGGGCCGCATGGCGCGTCTTCGGCGACGGCTTCCGCCCCAACCGCACCCGGCGCCTGCGCGACCGTCTGCGCGTCCTCGCCGGGCGCCTGGGTGCGGTTCGCGACCTCGACGTGCTCCTCGAGGCCGCCGTCGCCCACCAGGCAACCCTGGGCCCGAAGGAGGCCGCCGCCTTCGAGCGGCTGCTGGAGGGGTGGCGGGACGAGCGCGAAGCCGCCCGGATCGTCCTGCTGCGCGAGCTCGACAGCACCGCCTACGTCCGCCTGGTCGAGGACTACCGGGCCTTCGTCGCCGCCGAGGGCGACGCCGTCCTGCCGCCCGCCAGCCCCGTCAGCCCGCACCGGGTCCGGGACACGGCGGCGTCGCGGATCTGGCTGGCCTACGAGCAGGTCCGGGCCTACGAGGCCGTCCTCCGCTGGGCGGACATCGAGACGGTCCACCAGCTCCGGATCGCCGGCAAGTGGCTGCGCTACACCCTCGAGTTCTTCCGCGAGGCGCTCGGCCCGGAGGTTGACCTGCTCATCCCGCGGGTGGTCGTCCTGCAGGACCACCTCGGCTGGCTCCACGACGCCGACGTCACCATCGCCCTCACCCGGCAGTTCCTCGTCGCGAACGCCGGGAACCTGTCGCGGGAGGAGACGCAGGTCATCGCGGGCTACCTCGCCCTCAAGGAGCGCGAGCTGGCGCGCCTGCGGCGGACGATGGGCGGGCCGTGGCGCGCCGTGAGCGGCCCGCCCTTCCGCCGTCTCCTCGGGAGGGCGGTCGCGACGCTCTGAGGCTGCGCGGCCGGGGCCATCCTCGGCGTTGGCGGCATCGATGGACAGCGACCCCACGTGGGCGTCGCCGCGGGGCGGCGACCCGACGGCGGCGGCACCGCCCGACGAGCGATCGACGATCAGCCGCCCCAGCCGTGCGCCAGCGCATCGAGCCGGTCGCGCCAGCCCGCGCCGGCCCGCGCGAGCGCGAGCACGAGGCCCTCCCGGAGGCCTTCCTCCACCGCCGTCACCAGCGCGACCTCGTAGCGGTCCATCAGGGCCTCCAGCAGCGCAGCGCCGGCCGGGAGGAGGTGCGCCCGGGTGGCCGTGATCCCGAACCGTGCCGCGACGCCGGCCGCCGGATCGCCCGTGAGTCGCCGCCTCGCCGCCCCGAGCCGGCGGCGCGTGAGGACGCGGTCCCGGGCTGCCGCAGGGACGATCTTGACCAGGTTCGAGGAGGTGCCGCCGACGGCGATCATCGCGGCCGGGGCCCCGGGAGGCGCGTCCGCGACGGCGAGCCGCGCCGCCGCCCGGAGCGCCTCGACCTCCGCCGGGAGGGGTGGATCATGCGTGACCAGCCGCCTGGTCAGCGTCGCGCACCCGACCGGCACCCCTCCCGAGCGGGCGTGGGAGCCGGGGTCGACCACCACGATCTCGCTGCTCCCGCCGCCGATGTCGACCACGGCCAGGGGGGCGACGATCGGCCGGCCGGCCGTCGCGCCGAGGAGGTTGAGGAGCCCCTCCTCCTCGTGCTCGAGGACGTGGAGCGGGAACCCGGTGGCGGACTCGACCGCCATGACGACCGCCCGCGCATCGGCGGCACGGCGGAGCGGCTGGGTGCCCACGAACACGAGGTCGTGCGCGCCGAGCTGGCGTGCCCGGGCAGCGTAGCGGGCCAGCTCGGCGACGAGCTCGCCCCGGAAGGGCTCCGGGATCGTGCCGTGCGTCTCGACCGTGTCGCCGAGGCCGAGCAGCACCGACTCGTCCGCCAGAGGGACGAGCCGGTGGCCCTCGACGGCCGCCACCAGGAGGTGGACGGAGTTCGAGCCGACGTCGACCGCGCCGAAGACCGGCGGGTCGGTGTGGCGGTTCAGCGGTCTGACGCCGTGTCGGGCGCCGCCACGGGACGGGCTCCGCGAGCGCGCGCCTGCCCGGCGACGGTCGGCGCGGCGACCGTCGGCTCGGCGGCCGACGGCTCGACGGCCGACGGCTCGACGAGCGAGGCCAGGAGCACGCGGAGGGTCGCCGTCTCCGCCTGCGCAGCTTCGAGGCGCGAGGCTGCCTTCGCCTCCCGCCGGAGCGCCGTCTCGAGCGCCTTCTCAACCCTGTGCTCCCGCCCGCCGCCGTCCTTCGAGCGCGCCGACCCCTTGGTCGCCTTCTTGCCGGTTCGCTTCGCCATGGCCTGCTTCCCTCTACCCGTCGTGGCGCGCGGTGCGACCGGCGCGGCGACAGTCTGCACCCGCGGAGGCGGGCTGCGGATCCCCGAGCACGGCAAGGGTAGCGGGTGCGGGCCGAAGCCTGCGGGACGGGGCTGGACCGGACCGGACACGTGGGGAGGCAGGCCCGAGCGTGGGTTGAGCCGTTAACAACTTGTTCACGACCCGCAAACCGGCGGTTCACGGCGCCCATCGACGCTGCCATCGCAATTCGAGATGCCCGCCGCTCGAGGCGCGTCGAGCCGTGCCCGGCGGCACCAGGAGGAACAACTTCCGTGACCATCACCTCCGCCAAGCGGATCGGCGCGCTCACCCTTGTCGCGGCATTCGCCGTCGCGGCCTGCGGCGGCGCCACCGCGTCCCCTTCGGCATCCGCCGGCGCCGGCGAGTCGCCCGCCGCTTCCACGCCCGCCGCGTCGGCATCGGCCGGCGCCGGCGTCTCCGGCTCGATCGTCGTCTCCGGCTCGTCAACCGTCGAGCCGATCTCGACCGGCGTCGCCGAGTCCTTCAAGCAGGTGAACCCCGACTTCAACTACAAGATCGAGGGGCCGGGCACCGGCGACGGCTTCAAGCGCTTCTGCGCCGGCGAGACCGACATCTCCGACGCTTCGCGGAAGATCAAGGACGAGGAGGCCGCGGCCTGCAAGACCGCCGGGATCGAGTACGTCGAGCTCAAGATCGCCTACGACGGCATCACGATCATGACGAACCCGGCGAACAACGCGATCAGCTGCCTCTCGTTCGCCGACCTCTACGCCCTGACCGGGCCGGAGTCCACCGGCTTCGACACCTGGGCCAAGGCCGCCCCGCTCGCCAAGGAGCTCGGCTCGAACACCGTGCTCCCCGAGGCTCCGCTCGTGATCACCGGCCCCGGCGAGGAGTCGGGCACCTTCGACACCTATGTCGAGCTCGCCATCAAGCCGATCGCCGACAGCCGGAAGATCACCCCGGTGACCACCCGGCCCGACTACACGGCCTCGCCCAACGACAACGCGATCATCGAGGGAGTCGCGGGCTCCGACACGTCGCTCGGCTGGGTCGGCTTCGCCTTCGCCGAGGAGAACACCGACAAGGTCAAGGAGCTCGGGGTCAGCAAGGATCCCAACGGGACCTGCGTCACCCCCAGCGCGGAGACCATCGGCGACGGCTCCTACCCGCTCTCCCGCTCTCTCTACATCTACGTGAACAAGGCAAAGGCGGCGGCCAACCCGGCGGTGACCGCCTATGTCGACTACTACCTGGCCGAAGGAACGATCTCCAACGTCCTCAAGGTCGTCCCATACGTGAACCTGCCGGCCTCGGAGCTCGAGGCCACGCGGGCAACCTGGGCAGCCGCGCAGTAGCACCCGCACGCGCCCTAGAACCGGCCGGGCCTGCTCGGAGGCCCGGCCGGTTCTCTTTCCCTCGCGGGCGCGGCTAGAATCGCGCCCGTTCGCCCCTCGATCCCCAGGCACGTTCCAGAGGAGGATCGCAACACATGGCGGGTGCCACGCTCGACGCGAGGCCGCCGAACAGCCCCCTCGTCGGCACCGCCGCGCGGCGCCGGAGCGAGGGGCTGGTTCGCTTCGTGCTCACCACCGGGGGCCTCCTCTCGATCGCCGTCAGCGTCCTGATCGTGCTGACGCTGGTCTACGAGGCACTCCTCTTCCTCGCCTCGATCGATCTCTCGCAGCTGGTCGCGCCGGGCTGGTTCCCGCGCCGCGGCATGTTCGACCTCCTGACCCTCTTCCTCGGGACCGCGATGGTCGTCGCCATCGCGATGTTCCTCGCGGCGCCGATCGGCCTGGCGACCGCCATCTACATCTCGGAGTACGCGAGCCCTCGGGTGCGGCGGACCGTCAAGCCGATCCTTGAGATCCTGGCCGGCATCCCCAGCGTCGTCCTCGGGTTCTTCGCCCTGACCTTCATCAGCCCGAACGTCGTCCAGACGCTCTTCCCGAGCGCGCAGGGGTTCAACTTCCTGGCCGCCGGCCTGGGTGTCGGCATCCTGACGATCCCGCTCGTCGCCTCCATCTCCGAGGACGCGATGCGGGCCGTCCCGCGGTCGCTGCGCGAGGCCTCGTACGGCCTCGGGGCACGGCGCATCACGACCACCTTCCGCGTGGTCCTGCCGGCCGCGATCTCCGGGGTCATGGCCGCCATCATCCTCGCGGTCTCGCGGACGATCGGCGAGACGATGGTGGTGGCGGTGGCGGCGGGCGCGACGGGGGGCTCGCTTCGCACCGTCAACCCGCTCGGGCCCGGCCAGACGCTGACCGCCGCCATGGCGTCGCTGGCCACCGGCTCGGACCAGGTGACCGGTGACTCGTCCGCCTACCTGAGCCTCTTCTTCCTGGGCCTGCTGCTCTTCGCGGTCACGCTCCTGCTGAACGTCGCCGCCGACGTCTTCGTCCGGCGCACGCGGCAGAAGTACTAGGAGCCGCGCATGGCCAGCCGGCCCGCCGCCGCGATCGTCGTCCGGGGATCGCTCCGCGCCCAGTCGCGAGACTGGGGCGGCATCATCCTGCAGGTCCTCCTCATCCTCGCGCTCCTCTTCTCGCTGGCCACCCTCCTGGTCCTGGTCCTCGACCAGTTCACGAAAGCGCTGCCGGTCTTCCAGGAGCGCGGGGTCGACTTCCTCACCTCGGGCCTCTCGAGCAACCCGGCGCAGGCCGGCGTCGCCCAGGGCATCATCGGGACGGTGCTCATCGCGGTCCTGGTGTCGCTGCTCGCCTTCCCGCTCGGGATCGGCACGGCGGTCTACGTCGAGGAGTACGCCTCGGACAACCGGTTCACCCGCCTGCTCGTCCTCAACATCCGGAACCTTGCGGGCGTGCCCTCTGTCGTCTTCGGCCTCCTCGGGCTGACCGTCTTCGTCGGAGCGCTCGCGGCGATCGGGATGGGCGACGGACGCAACCTGATCTCGGGCTCTCTCACCCTGACCGTCCTGGTCCTGCCCATCGTGATCATCACGACGAGCGAGGCGCTGCGGGCGGTCCCGAGCACTATCCGGGAGGCGGGGTTCGGGATCGGGGCATCGCGCTGGCAGGTGGTGCGGAAGCTGCTGCTGCCGGCCGCCTCGCCGGGGATCCTCACGGGCACCGTGCTGGCGTTGTCGCGAGCCCTCGGCGAGACCGCGCCGCTGATCGTGGCCGGCGCCGTCCTCGGCTCCTACTCGAACACTGGAGCCTCCGCCGGGGAGATCCTCACGGGCCCGTACACCGCCCTGCCCGTCATCGTCTACGACTGGGCGCGCAAGCCCCAGGCCGAGTTCCGCTCGCTCACCGCCGCGGCCATCATCGTCCTCCTCGTCGTCACCCTCATCGCCAACACGGTGGCGGTCATCATCCGCAACCGCTCGGAGAAGAGCTGGTGACCGGATCCGACCCCACGGGAGAGCCCATGACCACCGACCTGGAGGGGCCGGCGAGCGCCGGGACTCCGACGATTTCGATCCGGATGGACGGCGCCGAGGCCGCGCCCCACGAGGACCCCGCGGCGACTCCCGCGGTGCGGTTCGAGGACTTCCACTTCTACTACGGCAAGTTCCGCGCCGTGAAGGGGATCAGCGCGTCGATCCGCCGGAACCGGATCACGGCGCTGATCGGCCCGTCCGGCTGCGGGAAATCGACGCTCATTCGCTCCATCAACCGGATGAACGACCTCATCGAGGGAACCCGGGTCGAGGGCGTGGTGGAGTTCCACGGCGAGAATCTCTACGCCGACTACGTCGATGCCGTCGAGGTCCGGCGGCGGATCGGGATGGTCTTCCAGAAGGCGAACCCGTTCCCCAAGTCGATCTACGACAACGTGGCCTTCGGGCCGCGGGTGAACGGCTTCAAGGGCAACATGGACGAGATGGTGGAGGGCTGCCTGCGACGCGCCGCCCTCTGGGACGACGTGAAGGACAAGCTCAAGCAGAACGCCTACGCCCTCTCCGGCGGCCAGCAGCAGCGCCTCTGCATCGCCCGGGCGATCGCAACGAAGCCCGAGGTGATCCTGATGGACGAGCCCTGCTCGGCCCTCGACCCGCGATCCACGCTCCAGATCGAGGAGCTCATGCGGGAGCTGGTGGAGGAGTACACGATCATCATCGTGACCCACAACATGCAGCAGGCCGCGCGGGCCTCGGACTTCACGATCTTCATGAACATGGCCGACGACCGCGCCGGCTACGTCGTCGAGCAGGGCCCGACGGCGCAGCTCTTCACGAACCCGACGAACCAGATGACCGAGGACTACGTGTCCGGGCGCTTCGGCTGAGCGGGCAGGAGGGACGCATGACTGAGCAGGGCCGCAACCCCGAGCCGGCGCTCAACCGCCAGGTGGAGGAGATCCTCCGGCGCGTCGAGGGCGAGATCCCCGAGCCGGTGGTGCCGCTCCCCCGGCGGGACCTCGACCGCGAGCAACGAGCGATCAAGGACATCCTCGTGCGGATGGGCAGCCTCATCGAGGAGCGCATCCGGATGACCATCGAGGCCCTGGAAGGCCACGATGCCGACAAGGCGCTCGCCGTTATCGAGGGCGATCTTGAGATCAACGCTCTCCAGGTCGAGGCAACGGATCTCGTCGTCCTCACGATCGCAACCCAGGCCCCGGTGGCGCGGGACCTGCGCTTCCTCCTCACCCTCGACCGGATCGGCTACGAGCTGGAGCGGATCGGCGACTCCGTCGCCAACGTCGCCAAGCGGGCTCGCGAGCTGGCACCCGACGCTCCCCTCGAGGGCCATCTCGGCGTTCCCGAGATGGGGCGCCTCGCTGCCCAGTTCCTCGCCGAGACGATGCGGGCCATGACCGACGCGGACGCCACCGCGGCACGAGAGGTCTCGGTCCGCGACGACGAGATCGACGCCCACTACCACCGGGCGGTCGATCGCCTCACCGTGCTCGCCAAGGAGAGCCCGGACAACGTCGAGCGCGCCATGCGACTCCTCATCGCCGCCCGCTACATGGAGCGGGTCGGCGATCACATCACGAACATCGCCGAGGACGTGGTCTTCCTGTCGTCGGGCCAACACGAGGATCTCAACCCGTGACGGATTCCGGCGCGCCCATCCGCGTCCTCTTCGTCTGCACCGGCAACTCCGCGCGCAGCCAGATGGCCGAGGCGATCCTGCGGCACCAGGGCGGCCCGGCGTTCGACGTGGCGTCGGCCGGCACGGAGCCCAAGGGGGTAAACCCGCTGACCGTCCGGGCCCTGGCCGAGGTCGGCATCGACATCTCCGGCGCCCGGTCCACGTCGGTCACCGAGTTCCTGGGGCAGGAGTTCGACTACGTGATCACGGTCTGCGACCAGGCGCGAGAGAGCTGCCCGGTCTTCCCCGGCGCGCACGAGTCGATCCACTGGGGCTTCGACGACCCGGCCGCTGCCGAGGGCAGCGAGGCGGAGCGGCTGGCGGTCTTCCGGCGCGTCATGAACGAGATCAGCCTGCGCCTGAAGCCATTCCAGGAGGTTGCCCTTCGGCAGCACGGGCTCGCGGGCGGCGCGACGAGCCTCGGCGCATGAGCGGAGGCCGGGCGGAGCCGGGGGCGATCGAGCTCTACGTCCTGCGCCACGCCCACGCCGGCGACGGCGCGACCTGGGAGGGCGACGACGACGTGCGTCCCCTCACCGACAAGGGCCGCCGGCAGGCCGAGCGACTGGGCCGGCTGCTCGCCGCTGCCGGGTTCGTCCCGGATGCCGTCCTGACGTCACCGCTCGCGCGGGCCCGCGAGACGGCTGAAATCGTGGCCGACATCGTCGGCATCGCGCCCCGGCTGGAGCCGCGGCTGGGCGAGCCGCTCGACCTCGCGACCGTCGACCGGATCCTGGCCGACGCCGGCGACCCGCAGCGGCCCGTCATCGTGGGCCACGACCCGGACTTCTCGGAGCTCGTGTCGGAGCTGGTGGGGGCACCGATCGCGATGCGTAAGGGAACGCTTGCCCGGATCGACGTCGAGCGGCCCCTCGAGCCGGGCGCCGGCGACCTTCGCTGGCTCCTGCCGCCGGACCTGCTGCGGGGCTCGTAGCAAAGCGGCCCCCTATCCGACCGTGACGATCGCGACGACGCCCAGGTGGTCCGACGGGTAGAGCGTCGCGTCGTCGACCGCGGGCCGGTCCGCCCACAGCCGCGCCGTGACGGCCCGGGCCGCGCCGCGAAGCCAGATGTAGTCCAGGCACGACGGGTCGCCGTCCATGTCCATCGCGGGGGCCTGCAGGCCGGACGGCCAGGTGACCGACGGCTCGTCGCCGTTCGCCTCCGCGTACGCCGAGCGGAAGCCGGACCCCGTCATGCGGCCGTAGGCTGGCTCGGCGGGATCGGCGTTGAAGTCGCCCATCACCACCTGCGCGGTCGCCGCGGGCGCCGCGTCGAGCCAGGCGACGAGCGCGGCCACCTGCTCGTCGCGAACCGCCGCGTCGGGCACCCGGTGGTGGAGGTGCGTCACCGCCACGAGCAGGTCGGACCCGTCCTCCAGGCGCACCACGACCCGGTGCGCGGCGCGGGCGTGATGGAGATCCAGCCGCTCGACGGGGCCGACGACGTCCAGCGACGAGGCGACGAGGAGGCTGTTGCCGTACTCGGGCCGCCCGGCCCAGCCCCGGAGCACCGCGTGGTCGTCAGGCGTCCCGGCGCCGAGGAGACGGTCCTGCTGCATCGGGTAGACGACCTCCTGGAGGCCGAGGAGGTCCGGGCGCAGGGCGGCGGTGTCGGCGAGCAGCAGCGGCAGCCGCTCCTCCCACCGGTCGGCGAGATTGAGGATGTTGAGGGTGGCGACGCGCAGGGTCGTCACGCGCGCTTGCCCGCGGGCAGCGCCACGCCGAGGTCGACCACGGGCAGCCGGCGGCCGCGCGCCGCGGTCGGGCTCCCGAGCGCGGAGGCGGGACGCGCCGGGCCTGCGGAGCCGAGCTCGCCGGCGATCGACACCAGCCGGTCCGCCACCGACGGGTCGAGCCGGTACCAGATCCATGTACCGCGGCGCTCGCCGTGGACGATCCCGGCCTCGCGCAGGACCCGGAGATGGTGCGAGATGGTCGGCTGCGAGAGGTCCCCGCCCGCCGTGAAGTCGCAGGCGCAGACGCTCCCGTCCGAGGCCAGCTGGCGGACGATCGCCAGCCGCGCGGGGTCGGCCAGGGCAGCCAGCATCCGCACGTCGGGGTCCATCGATCTCGCCATGAGGGCATGTTATCGACCACCTTCTATATTGACAAACGTCGATATATTGGGCAGGATTGGCCTCGTCGAACTCCCAACCCAGCGAGGCTCCTCCGATGTCCCTCCAGCTCCAGATCCTCACCGACGTCCTCCAGCGCGAGCGCTCGCAGGGGCTCTCGTCGGCGGAGGCCAAGCACCGCGGTGCGGCGCGACTGGTCGCGGCTCTGCGGTGCTGCACCGACGGCACGTGGAGCGGCCGCCTGCTCGCGGCGCTCGACGGCCCGGCCACCGGCTGCTGCGTCACCGGCTAGCACACGCGGCCGCCGCCAGCGTCCCCTTACCCCGGGAGCGCGTCGCCCTCCACGCAGGCAGCCGCCACCCCGAGGGCAGCCAGGCGGTCCCGGACGCCGGCGTCGCGGACGGTCCACGCGGCGAGGTTCAGCCCGGCGTCGCGAACGCGGGCGGCTCGCCCGGCGTCGATCCGGTGCCACTCAGCCGCGATCCCGGCGCAGCCGAGCTCTGTCGCCGCCCCGATCGCTCGGTCGCTCAGCCAGGCCGTGTTGAGCCATGTCGGCCAGGCCGGCTCCACGCGACGCACGGCCGCCAGCGCGGCTCGGTCGAAGGAGGAGACTACGACGCCGGCAACCCCTCCGCCGGGTAGCCCGCGCGCGGCCCGGATGGGAGCCAGCGCCGCCTCCCCGAGGTCCTCCTTCAGCTCCACGTCGAGGAAGGCGCCCGGCGGGCAGGCCGCGAGGACGTCGGCGAGAGCCGGCACCCCGTGGCCGGCGAGCGCCTCCGCGGTAAGACGTGACGCACGGATGCGCCGGCCCTGGACGCGCCGGAGCGAGGCGTCGTGCAGGACGACGGCGGCTGCGTCGGCGGAGGCCCGCACGTCGAGCTCGAGACCGTCGATCCCGGGGATCGCCAGGGCCGCCCGGAAGGCCGCGAGCGTGTTCTCCGGCGCGCGGCGATGGTCGCCCCTGTGGGCCAGGAGGAGCACCGTCAGCCACCCGCGCCGTCGACGCGCATCGCCGCTCAGCCGCCCGGGGTGGCGCCGAGGTCCGGGCCCCGGAGCGGAAGGGCGAAGGAGAACGTTGACCCGACCCCCTCGACCGACTCGGCCCAGATCCGGCCGCCGTGCGCCTCGACGACGTGGCGCGCGATCGAGAGGCCGAGGCCGGTGCCGCCGGCGCCGCGGGTCCGGGCCCGGTCGACCTTGTAGAAGCGCTCGAAGATCCGCGGGAGCGCGGACGCCGGGATCCCCTGCCCGTGGTCCTCGACGGCGACGACGACCTCGCTCTCGGCGGGCTGGACCCGGATCGTCACGACGGACCCCGCGGGGCTGAACTTGACGGCGTTGTGGAGCAGGTTGAGGAGCGCCTGCCCGATCCGCGCGCGGTCGCCGCGGACGACGGGGACGGCCGCCGGGGCCTCGACCTCGATGGCGACCCCCTGGCGCTCGGCGAAGAGCCGCAGCCGGTCCGCGGTGGCCGGCGCAAGGCGGCCGAGGTCCACGTCGTCGACCGCGTCGGGGGCGATTCCCGACTCGATCCGGGACAGGTCCAGGAGCTCGTCGACCATCTGCACGAGGTGCCCCGTCTCCACCTCGATCTTCGCCACGCGCTCCGCCGCCTTCGGCGGCAGGGAGGCTGCGTCGGCCGCCAGTGTCTCCGCGAGCAGGCTGACCGTGGTGAGCGGCGTGCGCAGCTCGTGGCTCAGGTTGTCGATGAACTCGGTCCGGATGCGCTGCAGGCGCCGGAGCTCCGAGACGTCCTCCAGGACGAGCCACGCCCCTCCGTCAGCCAGGCGCCGGGCCCGGACGAGGAGCGTCGGCCCGTGCTCCAGCCGGACGGTCAGCTCGCCGGCCGCGGAACCCGCCGCGAGGGCCGTGCGGGCGATCTCCTCGGCGTGGTGGTCGGTGAAGGCCTCGAGGACGCTCCGGTCGACCATCGTCCCCGGGCGCCTGCCGACGAGGCGATGGGCCGCCTCGTTGGCGGCAATCACCGTCAGGTCCGGCCCGATCCGCACGGCTCCCACCCCGACGAGGTCGACGAGCGCCGCCGCGTCCCCGTCCCGTGCGGCGACGCGGCGTTCGGCGTCCGCGAAACGTGCCTCCGGCCCGGGATCGCGCGCCTTCGGCAGCCCGGCGCGGGCGGGCGCCTCGTGCCGCGCCCCACGATGCTGCAGCAGCGCCGCCAGCAGCACGAGCGCCGCCGCGAGGAGCGCGAGGAGGGCGCCGTACTCGAGGAGGGCTCCCATCTGGGTGCCGGGGCGCGGCCCGCGGCCTAGGCCAGCAGCCGGGCTTCGACCGCGTCGAGCGGCTCGATGGTCCGCTCGCCGGTGGCCCGGATCGTCACCTCGGCGCCGCCGGCTGCCAGCGAGCGCGGGCTGAGCGTGACGATGAGCGGCATCCCCATGAGCTCCGCGTCGGTGAACTTGACACCCGGCGACTCGTCGCGGTCGTCCCAGAGGACCTCGCGGCCGGCCTCGAGCGCCCGGTCGTGGAGCCGCTCGGCGATCTCGGTGACGCGCGGGTCCTTCGACGCCGAAACCGTCACGATGTGCGCCGCGTATGGGGCGACCTCCGCGGGCCAGGCGATCCCTTTCGCGTCGTGGTGGGCCTCGACGACGCAGGCCAGGGCCCGCCCGACGCCGATCCCGTAGGAGCCCATCACGATCGGGTGCGCCATCCCGTCCTCGCCCAGGTAGGTCGCGCCCAGGGCCGTCGTGTACTTGGTGCCGAGCTTGAAGATGTTCCCGACCTCGATCCCGTTGCGCAGGACCACGGGCGCGCCGCAGGTCGGGCAGCCGTCGCCCTCGCGGGCGTTCGCGACGTCGGCGACGAGATCGGGTGTGTAGTCGCGGCCGACGTTGACGTTCCGGTAGTGGAAGCCCTCGCGGTTCGCCCCCGCGACGAGGTTCGACGACCGGGCGACCAGCTCGTCCACCAGCACGAACGTGTCGCGGGCGCCGATCGGGCTCCCGTACCCGGGCTCCATCCCGGCAGCCTTGATCTCCTCGACCTGGGCCGGCCGCAGCGCCCGCGCCCGCGTCGCGTTGGCCAGCTTCGTCTCGTTGACGTCCATGTCGCCGCGCACGATCGCCGTGATGAGGCGACCATCGCCGTCGACGAAGAATGTCGCCTTGGCGGTCTCCTCCGGGCTGATCCCCAGGAACCCGGCAAGGTCGGCAATCGTCGTCGTGCCGGGCGTCGCGACCTCCTCGAGCGGGAGCGGCTCGGCTGCCGGCGGCTCCGAGACGCGGACCTTCGCGACCTGGCGGTTCGCCGAGAAACCGCACTTCTCGCACAGGACCAGGTCGTCCTCGCCGTACTCGTTGAGGACCATGAACTCGTGGGCCTGGCTGCCGCCCATCATCCCGACGTCCGAGGCGACCGCGATCGCCCGCAGCCCGAGCCGCTCGAAGATCCGGGTGTACGCCTCGTAGTGCTTCTCGTAGGCCACGTCGAGGCCGGCCTCGTCGAGGTCGCAGGTGTACGAGTCTTTCATGACGAACTCGCGGACCCGGATGAGCCCGCCGCGGGAGCGCGGCTCGTCGCGCCACTTCGTCTGGAAGTGGTAGACCATCATCGGGAGCTGGCGGTAGCTCTTCACGAGGTCGGCGAGGAGGCTCGCGACGACCTCCTCGTGGGTCATCGCCAGGACCATGTCGCGCCCGCCGCGGTCCTTGAAGCGCGCCATCTCCGGCCCGATCTGGTACCAGCGCCCGGTCTCCTTCCAGAGGTCGGCCGGGTGGACGACCGGCATCTCCATCTCCTGGCAGCCGATCCGGTCCATCTCCTCGCGGACCACCTGCTCGACGCGCCTGCTGGCGCGGAAGCCGAGGGGCAGGAGGGAGTAGATCCCGGCCCCCAGCTGGCGGACGTAGCCGGCCCGGACGAGGAGGCGGTGGCTCGGCATCTCCGCGTCGGCGGGGTCGTCGCGGAGGGTCGTGAAGAAGAGGCGGCTCAATCGCATGGGCGAAGGATACCGGCGCGCCCGGTCGGGCGACGCGAGGCGTCGTGGCGGGCCCACCCGTGCCACACTCGTGGACCACAGCGACCGCAGGTGGAGAGATGGCGATGGACGAGATCGGCACGATGCTGGGCGGCCTCGGCGGCGGCACCGGCGGCGACATCGTGGGTGCGATCGGCGGCCTCGTGGGCGGCGAAGGCGGCCTGGACGGGCTGGTCAGCCAGCTCGGGCAGAGTGGGCTCGGCGACGTCGTCGGCTCGTGGGTGGGCAAGGGCCCGAACAAGCCCGTCGAGCCGGAGGCGCTGCGAGCCGCGCTGGGCGACGAGAAGGTGAGCGAGCTGGCATCCAAGAGCGGGCTCCCGGTCGAGGGATTCCTGCCGATCCTGGCCAGCGCCCTGCCGGCGATCATCGACACGATCACGCCCGACGGCAAGATCCCCAGCGGCGACGCGACCGCCGGCGTCGACCTCGGGGGGTTGCTGGAAGGGCTGTCGTCGGCGGCCAGCGCCGGCCCGAGCTCCCCGCTCGCCGCGCTGGGCGGACTGCTGGGCGGCCCCAAGAGCTGACGACTCGTCGGAGCCGGCCGGCAGCAGGGCGGCGGCCACCGCCTGGTGCCCGGGTGGCCCAGGCGGACGGCCTGCCGGAAGGCCCGCGGAGGAACCCATGACCGAGGCGCCGACGATCGTCTGTGCCGGGATGTGCAACACGAAGGGCGCCGAGATCCGGCACCTCGCCGAGCAGGTCGCGGCGCACGGCGGCACGCCGCTGATCATGGACCTTAGCCTCGGGGGGGCGGTCGACTGGGCCGACATCTCCCTCCCCGAGGTGCTCGCCGCCACAGGCACGCGGATCGAGGACGTCTTCGCCGCGCCGCGCGCCGCCGCGATCGACCTCGTCGGGCGCGCGGGGGCCGTCAAGATCCTCGAGCTCCACGCGGCCGGCCGGTGCGACGGGATCATCTCGTGGGCCGGGGCGGTCGGGACGACGACGGCCACGCAGGTGATGCGGGCGCTCCCGTTCGGCGTGCCGAAGGTGATGCTGACGGACATGGCCGCGAGCGACATCAGCCGCTGGATCGGCAACAAGGACATCTACATCGTCAACCCGACCGCCGAGCAGGGGATCAACGTCGTCACGCGGCGAGCGGTGGCCAATGCCGCGGCCGCGGTCGTCGCGATGGCGAAGGTGCCGGACATCCCGGGCGGCTCGCGGCCGCTGTGCGCGATCACGTCGTACGGCTCGACGACGCCGACGGTGATGCGCTGTGCCGCGTACATGGAGGCCCGCGGCTGGGACGCCGGCGTGTTCCACGCCGTGGGCGTCCCCGGGGCGACGATGGAGGACCTCATCCGCTCCGGGCTGATCACCGCCCTGCTCGACATCACCACCGCCGAGCTGATGGGCGGCCATCTCGGCAGCATCTACCGCGCGCCGGATTCGTGGGAGGGCGAGCGCCTGACCGCCGCGGGCGACGTCGGGATCCCGCAGGTCGTCGTCCCGGGCGGGCTGGACCAGGCCGCCCTCGGCGCTCTCGAGCACGTCCCGCAGCGCTACCTCGACGAGATCGCGGACGGGCGGCGCAGGGGCTACCGCGACACGGGGAAGCCCTACCTCCACAACGCGAGCGTCACGATCATCGTGCCCACCCGCGAGGAGATCGTTGACGTTGCCCGGACGATCGCCGCTCGGCTCAACCGGACCGCGGGGCCGACGGCCTTCGTCGTCCCGCTGCGCGGCCTGTCCGCCTACGACCAGCCCGAGGCAACGGCGACCCGTGAGCGCGGCTGGGCGGAGGGCAACGGCGACGGCCCGACCTGGAGCCCCGACCCGATGCACCCGGCGTGGTCGGAGAAGGCGAACCTCATCCGGTCGGTGGTGGCGGCGAGTGTCGACCCCGCCAACGACCACCTCGACGTGATCGCCGCGGACCTGCACATCCTCGACCCGGCGTTTGCGGACCTCGTCACCCGGTGCATGGGCGACATGCTGGACGGGACGTGGCGGAAGGGCCGCTACCGGGATCTCCCCGGCGTCGTCGCCTGACGGCGGCCCGGCCGTCGCGGCGAGGGCGAGTGCCGGGAGATCCGCGCTGGTCGGCCCGGCGACGCGCCGGCGGCATCCCGCGCGGTGACCTCCCTGCCGACGAGCGCTGCCCACCCGGGCAGCGGGCGCCCGCCGTCGAGCAGCTCGATCCATCGGACGGCGTAGGCCGCATCGAGAGGTTCGAGGGGGAGTGGCGGCGCCGCCGGGTCCGCCGCGAGGCGGCGCAGCGCGGCCAGCCGCGAGCTCTCGCGTTCGTACGACGCGACGAGCATCCGCCGATCGCGGAGCGGGCCGAGCTGACGGCGCACGAGGTCGACGTCCCGCGCGAACGCCGGGAGCAGCCAGCCGGACGGACACCGGGCGTCCCGGGCAGCCATCACCTCTCGAGCCCGGGCGGCGAGCGCCTGCTCGGCGGACGGCGGGGGTGCGGCCAGCACCCGCCGGCGAACCGGCCGGCGGACCGGGGCGGAGGCGGGCGGCGGGGCGGCCGTCGGTCCGGCCGAGGCGCCCGCCGCGGGATCACGCGCCTCGGCCGGCGGGAAGGGCTCGACTCGGCCGACCATGGCTCGAAGCGTCGGGCCGGCCGGTCAACGGGACGTCGGCAGCCGGTTAACGCTTCGTTAGCGTCAGCGAACTGACGGCCCCCGCCATGGGCGCGGGGTGCAGACTCGACCCACGCGTCGTTAACAAGATCAACATACTTGCCTCATGCAGCGTGCTGTTCCGCGGGCGGGTGGTAGATGACCGGTGTGGAGGGGGTGACCTTCGGCCTGGTCGTCGTCGTCGCCCTCGCCGTCCTCTTCGACTACATCAACGGCTTCCACGACACGGCGAACGCCATCGCCACCTCCGTGGCGACGCGCGCCCTCCGACCGTCACACGCGATCCTGATGGCCGCCTCGTTCAACTTCATCGGCGCGTTCGCGGGGACCGCCGTGGCCAAGACGATCGGCGCCGGCCTCGTCGACGAGGCGACGACAACGCAGGCAGTCGTCGCGGCGTCGCTTCTCGGGGCGATCGCCTGGAACCTGATCACCTGGCGGCTGGGTCTCCCGAGCTCCAGCAGCCACGCCCTCATCGGCGGCCTCATCGGGGCGACGGTCATCGCGGCCGGCTGGGGCGCGCTCAACGTCCAGGGCATCGTCGAGCAAGGTCATCTTCCCGCTGATCACCTCGCCCCTCATCGGGTTCCTTGGGGCGCTCCTGCTGATCGTCGCCCTCTTCTGGATCTTCCGGAAGTCCGCCCGCCGCCCGCTGGCCCACCGGTTCCGCCGCCTCCAGGTCGTGTCGGCCGGCTTCATGGCCTTTGCCCACGGCTCGAACGACGCCCAGAAGACGATGGGCATCATCACCCTCGCCCTCGTGTCGGCCGGTCTCATCCCCGGGGGCGACAAGGTCGAGATCCCGTCCTGGGTCATCGTCGTGTCCGCGAGTGCGATCTCCCTGGGCACCGCCGTCGGCGGCTGGCGGATCATGAAGACGATGGGCCACAAGGTCGTGGAGCTCGAGCCGATCACCGGCTTCGCCGCCGAGACGACCGCCGCCACCGTGATCTACACGGCCGCCCACTTCGGCATGCCGGTCTCGACGACGCACGTGATCTCCAGCGCGATCATGGGTGTCGGCACCGCCAAGGGCCCTCGGGGCGTGCACTGGGGTGTTGCTCGCAGCATCCTCGTCGCGTGGGTCCTGACCATCCCCGCCGCCGCCATCATGGGCGCGCTCGCCTGGCTCGCCCTCAACGCGGTCGGCATCAGCTGACGACCCCACCGGAGGTAACCCGCCCATGCCCCGCCTGATCCCCCGCGACGAGGCGTTCCAGGAGATCTTCGTCAAGGACGGCGAGAACCTGCTCGCGGCCGCCCGGGCGCTCAACGAGCTGTTCACCGGGTTCGATCGACTCGACGAGCGCGTCGCCGACATCCAGGCGCTCGAGCACGCGGGCGACGAGATCAACGTCGAGATCGCCGTCCGCCTCGAGCGCTCGTTCATCACGCCGTTCGACCGCGAGGACATCCACGAGCTGTCGGCGCGCCTGGACGACGTCGTGGACGGCATCCAGGAGGCGGCCGAGACCGTGGTCATCTACGGGATCGACGAGCCCACGGAAGAAGCCCGCCAGCTGGCCGGAATCGTCGCCGCCCAGGGCGAGCAGCTGCTCGCGGCGCTCAAGCTGCTGGATCACCTCGAGGGAGCGGGGCCCCACCTCACACAGGTTCACGACCTGGAGAACAAGGCCGACGGCCTGTCCCGCTCGGCGATCGGACGGCTCTTCCGCGAGGGGGGCGACCCGCTCCGCGTCATCAAGCTCCGCGACCTCTACATGGCCCTCGAAGAGACCATCGACGCGGCCGAGGACGCGGCCGAGGTCCTCGAGCGCGTCGCCGCCAAGGGCCAGTAGGGCCGGTCCCGGGGCGGCCGGCGACGTCGGCGGGCGACGTCGGCCGGGCACACGAGGCCGGCGGTTCGTGGACGCGGGGCGCCCGGCGATTGGGCCCGACCGGCGTCAGACCGGCCGGCGGAAGACGTAGCCGACGCCGCGGACCGTCTGGACCAGCGTCGGAGCGGAGGGGTCGGGCTCGATCGCGGTGCGCAGCCAGTGGACGTGGACGTCGACCGTCCGGGTCTCGCCGGCGTAGTCGTAGCCCCAGACCCGCTCCAGGAGCTGCTCCCGGCTGAAGACCTGGCCCGGGTGGAGGACCAGGAACGCGAGCAGCTCGAAGACCTGGGGCTTGAGCGGCACGGGCACGCCGTCGCGGAGCAGCCGGTGCCCGGCGAGGTCGACGTCGAGGTCGCCCAGGCTGACCGAGGCGGGACCTTCCGAGACGGGCTGATCGATGCGCCGCAGCAGCGCCCGGATCCGGGCGGTCAGCTCGCGCAGGCTGAACGGCTTGGTCACGTAGTCGTCGGCGCCGAGCTCGAGGCCGAGCACCTTGTCGATCTCCGAGCTCTTGGCGGTCAGCATGAGGATCGGCACGCCCGACTCGCGGCGCAGGATCCGGCAGACCTCCACGCCGGAGAGCTCGGGCAGCATCAGGTCGAGAACGACCAGGTCCGGCTGGTGCTCACGGAACTGCGCCAGGGCCTCGCGCCCGTCGGCGGCCGTCACGACGCGGAAGCCGTCGGCGTCGAGCGCCTCCGCCAGCGTCTCGCGCAGGGTCGGCTCGTCGTCCACGACGAGGATCGTGCGGGCCATCGCCCTCAAGGATAGGGGCCGCCGTTATCGGAGCGTTGGCGGATTGTTAACGGATGCGCCGCCGCTGCGACGAGGCGCGGATGGCCGGCGCTCTCCCGCGCGCTGGCCGCCGACCGCAGCTCAGGCCGGCGACTCGGCCTCCAGCGCGCGTGCCGCCCGGTCGAGGCGCTCCAGCGTCCGCGCGCGCCCGAGGGCGACCATCGACTCGAAGAGCGGCGGGGTGGCCGTCCGCCCCGTCAGCGCGACACGGATCGCCATGAACAGGTCGCCCGCCTTCCAGGCGTTCTCCTCCGCCACGCCCCGCAGCGCCGCCTCGAGGCCGGCGGCCGTGAAGCCGGCGGCCCCCGACGCGTCGATGGCCCGGCTGGCCGCCGCGAGGCCGGCGCGGGCCGTGCCGCGCTCCCAGCGCTTCGGGACGAGGAGGGCGGGATCGAGCTCGACGGCGTCCGAGAACACGAACGCGACGAGCCCGCCGATGGCGCCCAGGACGGGGAGCCGGTCGCGGACGAGCGGCAGGAGCGTGGCGATCTCCGCGCGCTCCGGGTTCCGGTCGATCCGTCCGGCGGCCCACTCGGCCTCCAGGAACGGCGCGAGGCGGTCGACGAGGTCGTCGTCCGCGAGCCGCCGGATCCACTGGCCGTTGAGCCACTCGAGGCGTGCCTGGTCGAAGATGGCACCGCCCTTCTGCACCGCCTCCAGGTCGAATCGTTCGACGATCTCGTCGAGCGAGAGGACGTCCTCCTCGGTCCCGGGCGACCAGCCGAGGTAGGCGAGGTAGTTGACGAACGCCTCGCGGACGAAGCCCTCGGCGATGTAGTCCTTGACCGCGGTCTGGCTCTTGCGCTTGCTCATCTTCGTGCGGTCGGCGTTGAGGATGAGCGGGAGGTGGGCGAAGAGCGGCTCCGGGTGGCCCAGCGCCCGGAACAGGAGGATGTGCTTCGGCGTGTTCGACAGGTGGTCCTCGCCGCGGATGACGTGCGTGATGCCCATGGCCGCGTCGTCGACGACCACCGTGAAGTGGTACAGCGGCGTCCCGTCGGCGCGGAGGATCACGAGGTCGCCGCCGAGGGCGCTCGTGTCGATCTCGACGTGGCCCCTCACGAGGTCGTCGAAGGCGACGAGCCCGGGCTCGACCCGGAAGCGGATCGCGGGACGGCGGCCCTCCGCCTCGCGGGCGGCTCGCTCCGCGGGGGTCAGCGATGCGCAGCGACCGACATAGCGCGGGGGCTCCTTCGCCGCCTCCTGCGCCCGCCGGTCCTCCTCGAGCTCCTCGGGTGCGCAGTAGCAGGGGTACGCCCGGTCCTCGGCGACGAGCCGGGCTGCGGCATCCGCGTACCGGGGGAGCCGCGCCATCTGGCGGTAGGGGCCGAAGGGTCCTCGCTCGTCGAGGCCCCCGGCAGCGGGGCCCTCGTCCCATTCGAGCCCGAGCCAGTGGAGGTGGTCGAGGATGTCGCGCTCGAACGCGACGGTGGAGCGGGCCTGGTCGGTGTCCTCCAGGCGGAGGATGAACGTGCCGCCGACGTGGCGGGCGTACAGGTAGTTGAAGAGGGCCGTTCGAGCGGTCCCGATGTGGAGCGGACCGGTGGGACTGGGCGCGATGCGAACGCGGGTCTCGGGCATGGCGCCAGTCTAGGGCTCGCGCCTGCCGCAGAGCTGCTCCGACATCGGGGCGAACGGACGCCGGCTGAAGATCGCCTCGACCGGCAGACCGAAGTACTCGGCCATGCGGAGCCCCAGCTCGAGACCGTCAGCCCCGCCGGACGCCGTCGGGGACGCGGTGGAAGAGTGCCGGGTCGCCCTCGCCGCGCAGGACGTGGACGAGGCGCGCCGGACGCAGGCCCAGCGTGGCCCGGCCGATCGGCCCCTCGAGGGTCACCGCGTCGAGCGACTCCGAGCGCGCGAGGATCGTCACGTGAGCGCCGGGGGTCAGGGCACGTGCCTCGAGGTAGGAGAGGAGCGCGGGATCCTCCTCGGCAGCCTCGGTGATCCGGTACACCGTGGCTCGCTCCCCCGCCTCGAGGCCGGCGAGCGGGGTGCCCGCCGGACGGCGCTCGGCCGCCGCGTGATCGATCGGGTTGCCGTGCGGGCACGTCTCCGGGTGGCCGAGCATCTCGTCGAGGCGCGCCTCGACGCGCGGCGAGATCGCGCCCTGCAGGCGTGCCGCCTCCACGTCCGACTCGGCCCACCCGAGGCCGACGACCTCCGTCAGCAACCACTCCAGGAGGGCATGGCGGCGGAAGATGGAGTCGGCTGCGGCCCGCCCGGCCGGCGTCAAGGTCAGCTCGCGCCCCTCGCCCTGGGCCAGGAGGCCGTCGGCGCCGAGACGGCGCACCATCTCGCTCGCGGCTTGCGTGGTCACGCCGACCTGGCGGGCGATGTGGGCGATGGTCACCCGGCTGTCGTCCCTGGCCGCGACACGGAGCGCGAGGAGGTACTCCTGGGCTGCGCTGGAGAGGTCGGACGGCGCGCGGCGGGTCACGCGATGATCGTACCCCGCGCGAGCGGCCCCGAGGCGCCGCGAGCCGGCCGCCCCGCCAGGGTCACCCGGCGGCGCCCCGCCCCGTCAGGGTCTTGCGGCGGCGCTCCACGGTCATGCGGCGGCGCTCCACGGTCACCCGGCGGCGCTCCACGGTCATGCGGGGGCGCGCCACGGTCATGCGGGGGCGCGCCACGGGTACGGCGCGACCCTGCCGGCGCCGACGAGGAGCGCTCCGACGGCCCAGACGAGGCCGGCGAGGACGACCGCGGCCTCGGGGGCGGGTCCACCCGGGACGACGGGGCCGCCGAGCGCCGCAACCGCGGCCACGATCGGGATGGCGGCGAGCGCGAGGGCGAGGCTGCCACCGATCGAAGCCCAGGCGACGCGAGGAACGAGCGCCAGCGCAGCGACGCCGGCAGCCTGCAGGGGCAGCGTCGCGATGAGGCCCCCGGGGAGGCCCGCGAGCGAGGCCACCGCCAGGCCGGGGACGAGCCATCCGGCGAGCGCCAGGCCGACGCGCGTCACGATGCCCGGGCCGGACGAGACGATCCGCGCCGGCTGGGAAGCCGCGTGCGGGGCTCGCGGGTGCGGCGCGGGGGCGTGCGGGGCTCGCGGGTGCGGCGCCGGGGCGTGCGGGTGCGGCGCGGGAGAGGCGCCCGTACGAGCGCGCGACTCGGCGCGTGGCCCTGTGCCGCGCTCGGGCGACGCCGCCGACGGCTCCTGATCGGAAGCCGGCTCGTGCTCGAAGGCGGCCCGCGTCGTGCCGGGAGCCGCCGCCGCGGTCCACGCCTGGGCTCGCCAGGCGGGCGGCAGGTCGTCGACCGGCGAACCGCCGGCGTCGCCCGGTCCACCGCCCACGCCCGGTCCGCTGCCCGGCCCGGGGGCCTCGCCCGGACCCGGGGCCGACCCGGGAACGTCGTCCGGGCCTGGAGCCGACCCGCCGGCCTCGCCCGGGCCAGGGGCCGGCCCGCCGCCGGATCGGGCGCGCCGCCGGGCACGAGCCTGGTACTCGGGACCATGCTTGCGCGGGTCCGCGTACTCCTTCGGGTTGATGGTCCAGTAGGTGCCGGACGTGGGGCCGTACCAGCTCGCCCCGCCCCAGTCCGGCTCGAAGACCTCCTCGGCCCCGTCGTAGGACGTCGAGCCGAGCGTCGCGCGGCGCCGGCCGGCCGACCGGCCCTCGGGGGGCACGTCGCCCCGCTGCGACCGGGCGCCCGTGCGACCCGCCGAGCCCGATGCAGACCCGCCGCCTCCCGGCGGATCCCAGCCCCCCGTGCGTCCCGCGGCGCCGTTCCCGCCCCGCGACGCGCCGTCCGGGCGCCGCGCACCGGCTCCCCGCGGCCCGCGAGCCCATCCCGTGCCCGGGTCCGCGCCCCGTCCGGCCCGGGCCGCCCCGTCGGCTCCGTCGCTCGCCGCGCTGCCCGGCTGCGCGGGTCGGCGCGCCGGCGAGGTCGGCCGCCCGTTCGCCGCGCCGCCGGTCAGGCGTCCCGGGCCTCCGCCGATCAGCGCCTCGTAGGCGGCCTGGATCTCGAGGAAGCGGTCGACAGAGCCCTTGCCGGCATCCGGGTGGTGGCGCTTGGCGAGGGCGCGATAGGCGCGCTTGATCTCGTCCTCGGTCGCGTCGCGGGCGACGCCGAGGACGCGATGCGGATCCGCGCCGTTCGGTCTCACGTGATCGGATGTCCCTCGCCGGGCGCCAGGTGCGCCCGCCCCCGGTTCGGCCGAGAGCCCCCCGCGGCTTGCCCCCTCAGGTCCGGCGCGGAACGCTCAGCCGACGAGCTCCCCGACCGGGACGAGATCGAACCCGGCCACGGTCTCCGCGGCGATCCGGCCGTGCGGGTCGACCTCGACCGGGCGATGGTACCGGGCGACGACGCGAAGGGCCTGGCCGTCGAGGACCCCGGCGAGGCGCAGGGCCTCGACCGACACCGCCCAGGTCGCCCGCTCGAACCCCGAGCCGTCCTCGATCTTGACGGCCAGCGCCGAGGCCCCGGTGCCCGTGGCCCGGTCCGGCAGGACGGCGATGCCCCGCAGGCCCTCGGCGCCGCCCTTGACGAGGAGGCGCCCCGGGAGGGCCTTCATCAGCGACGTGTCCAGGCGGTCGCGCGTGCCGGCGACCATCTCCGGGTGGGCGACCATGGCGTCGCGGATCGTCCGCAGGTGCGCCGCCAGGCTGTGCCGGGGATCGTCGGCCGGGACGGCCTCGGGGTCCGCAAGGAGCGCGTAGGCGCGCGCGACGGTCGCCAGCGGGAACGCGAACGTCTCGACGCCGCACCGGTCGATCGCGGTGCGGAGCCGCTCCGGGGTCGTGCCGAACGCCCGGGCCACGACGGCCCGCACCGCCACCTGGGCCGGGTGGCGAGGATTCCAGTAGTCCTCCAGACTCCAGTCGCCGAGGCGCGCCAGCAGCAGCATGGCCGCGTGGTAGCCGGAGCACATGTGGCGCACCGGGCCGGCCTTCTCCCCATCGCGCGCCAGCCGCGCGTGGGTGATCGGGTCGAGCGGCGCGTTGCCGACTCCGCACGCCAGCAGCGTCTGCGTGAGTCCCGACCGACGGAAGATTCCCTGGAGGGTGCGCACGTGGAGGTCCTCGCCCGAGTGCGAGCTGGCCATCAGGGCGATCTCCGCCCCGCTCAACCCGTAGTCGCGGAACCCGCCTGCCTCGGCAAGCGCCACGAGGGTGAACGGCTTGACGCACGAGCGGAGCGTCACCTCGGCCTCGGCGTCGCCGGCGACGTGGGTGACGAGGCCGGTCGCGTCCACGCGGACGACGTGGCCGCGGTGGACGCTCTCGACGATCTCGCCGCGCACTTGGCGGGCAAGGATCGGTGGCGCCTTGCGCGCTCCGCGCGCGGCGCTGGCGGCTGGACGGGCGCCCCTCGGGGGGCGGGCGGGCGGCATGCTGGCGAGGATACCGCCGTCGACGACACGGGGACGGCCGGTTGCGCGGCTGGAGGCTGCCGTTGCGCGGCCGTGCGCGGCCGGCATCCCGCCGCGAGCTGCGCCCGGGCGCGACCGACACGCGCCCGTGCGCGGCCGACGTCCCGCCGCGGGCCGCGCCCGGTGCTAGGATCGGTCCGGTCGAACGCCCCCGTCCCGGGCCGCCGGCCGCGCCGACCGCCTGCCCCACGCCCGAGGTGCGCGCCCGTGTCCGACAGCAGTCCCGTCCCGCCCGCCCTCCACGTCTCGCGGCACCCCGCCGTCCTCCACAAGCTCGCCATCCTGCGTGACGAGAAGACCGAGCCGAAGAAGTTTCGGGAGGTCGTTCGCGAGCTCTCCTGGCTGCTGGGATACGAGGCCCTCGCAGACGCCCGCCTGCGGCCGATCCGCGTGCGGACACCCCTCGAGGAGGTGGACGCCCACGAGCTGGGCGACCGGATCGGCCTTGTGCCGATCCTGCGGGCCGGCCTCGGCATGGTCGACGCGATGCTGGAGCTGATGCCGACGGCTCAGGTCTGGCACCTCGGCCTCTTCCGCGACGAGCGGACGCTCCGCCCGGTCGAGTACTACAACAAGCTCCCTGACTCCGCGACCGTCGACCTGTGCCTCATCCTCGACCCGATGCTCGCCACCGGCGGCTCGGCGACGGCCGCGATCGACGTGCTTAAGCGCTGGGGCGCCAGCCGGATCAAGCTCATCAACCTGATCGCGGCGCCCGAGGGGGTCGCCGCGGTGAGCGCGGCCCACCCGGACGTCACGATCCACTGCGCGGCCCTCGACCGGGAGCTCAACGACAAAGGCTACATCCTGCCCGGCCTGGGCGACGCCGGCGACCGCCAGTTCGGGACGGGCGTCGGCGGAACGGTTACCCACAGGCGCTAGGGCTCGACGCGCGGTACCGATCGAGGCGGCGGGGTCCGGGCGCCCTCCCGCCTTGCGGGTACCTGGAGGAGGCAGACTTCAGCGGATCCGACGGGGCCGGCCGTCACGAAGCGATGCGAGAGGAGGACAGCCCATGCCAGACCCGTTTGCCCGCCTGAGGGTGATCGGTTCCGAGGTGGCCTGCTACCTGCGGCCGGGAACGGAGTGCGACGTCGCGGCCCTGGCGCGCGACATCGGCGACGCGTGCGCCGAGTGCAGCTCGCTCGAGGAGCTTCGCGCGAGGGTGAAGTCCGTCGCCGACAGGCACGCCCTTGACGTGGAGTACGAGACGACTCCGCCCGTGCCCAGCGATCCCGTCGAGCGCCTGGTATCCATGGGGTTCTTCCCCCGGCTCTAGTGGGGTTCCATCCGCCGATCGGCCACGGGTGGCCGACCAGCCCTCAGCTCGCCGCCTGCTTCACGAGCGCGCCGATCCGTGCCTCGTCGGCGGCGGTCAGCTCCGTCAGCGCATAGGCGACCGGCCACATCGAGCCGTCGTCGACTTTCGCGTCGGGCTGGAAGCCGAACGTCGCGTACCGCACCTTGAACTTGGCCGCGGCCTGGAAGAAGCAGATGACCTTGCCGTCCTTGGCGTAGGCGGGCATCCCGTACCAGGTCCTCGGTGAGAGGAGCGGCGCGCTGGCCATGACGATCGCGTGGACGCGCTCGGCCATCGAGCGATCGGGTTCCGGCATCTCGCCGATCTTCGCGAGCAGGTCGCTTCAGCCCCTCTTCTCGCGAGTTCGCGGCCTTCAGCTCCCGTGCCCGCTCCTTCATCGCCGCGCGTTCCTCGGCGGTGAAGCTTTCGGACGTCTTGGCGGACTTCTTCGTTTCGTTCATGAAGGTGTTCCTCCTGCGGTCGTTCTGTCGTTGGCGATCCAGCGCGGCCGGGCCGCTCTCGCGGCAGGCCCGGGGCGTCTCGATCGGGGGTCAGCCGGCCACCAGCGGCTCGCCGGTCTCGAGCAGGGTCTTGAGGCCCGCGATGATGAACGGCCAGCCGGCTGCGACGTCCGCGATCTGGGTCGTCGCGCCGGGCTCCGTCTCGTGGACGACCGTCAGCTTCTGGACGCCCGGGCCCGCGCCGTCGATCTCGAACGTGACGCGCGACGGCGGCTCGTCGCCGCCTCCCCAGGCCTGCTTGTACGTGACGACGAGGCGGCTCGGCGGGTCGGCCTCGAGGACCTCGCCCGTGATCCCGACCTGGCCGCCGCTCGTGCGGAGCTCCCACGGGGCCCCGGCGGTCCAGTCGGAGTGGACGGTGGATCCGTACCAGTAGCGGGTCGTGAAGTCGGACTCGGTGAGCGCGCGCCAGATCGCCTCCGGCGTCGCGCGGATGAACGTGGCGAAGACGTGGCGCGGGGCCGCCTCGGCGGCCGTCGTGGCGGTGTCGGGGGACGTCATCGGGTCGATCTCCAGGATGGTCTTGAGGTCGGTGAGCAGGTCGGCGGCGCGGATCGCGTAGCGGTCCAGCCACCGGTCGTGGATCCGTCGGATGGGGACCGGATTGAGGTAGTGGTGGCGCTCCCGCCCGACCTTGCGGCTCGTGACGAGGTTCGCCCCTTCGAGGACACGGAGGTGCTTCATGACGCCGAATCGCGTCATCTCCGGCAGCGCCGCCTCCAGCTCTCCCAGCGTCTGGCCATCACGCTCGAAGAGCCGGTCGAGCAGCGTCCGGCGACTGGGATCGGCCAGCGCCCGGAACACCTCGTCGTCCACGCGGATGACAATACGTGACCAGACAGTCACAGGTCAAGTTGCGAGCGTCGCCTTGCGCGTCAAGAACGGTTGGTACATCGAGGCTGGGGGTGAGCCCGAACGAAGGCGGCTGCCCGATCATTCTGCTCGGCGGCAGTGGCAGCCCGGGAGATCCGGCGAGCCCGCGATGAGGCCTGCGGCCGTCCGGCGGTCGTATCGTCGATCCTCTCGCGAAAGGAGGATGTCTGATGCGCAGCGTGACCTATTCGATGGGCATCTCACTGGACGGCTACATCGTCGGGCCGGACGGCGGCTTCGACTGGACGGCGCCCGACGAGGAGGTCTTTCGCTTCTGGATCGACGAGATTCGAGGGGTCGGCGTCCACCTGATGGGACGACGGCTGTACGAGACGATGCTGTACTGGGAGACCGCCGACCAGGATCCATCGCTCGACGACGCGGAGCTCGAGTGGACCGCGCTGTGGAAGCCGCTCCCGAAGGTGGTGTTCTCCACCACGCTGTCCGAGGTGCAGGGCAATGCCCGCCTCGCCTCCGGCGGCCTGGCGGAGGAGATCGAGCGGTTGCGGCCGAGCCGGGGGAGGGCGACATCGCGATCGGCGGCGCGACGCTCGCCGCCGAGGTGGCCGCGTTGGGCCTGATCGACGAGTACCGGGCCATGGTCTACCCGGTGCTGGTCGGCGGTGGCATCCCGTTCTTCCCCCGGCAGGAACGCCGGGTCGATCTCGAGCTCGTCGAGACCCGCACGTTCAGCTCGAGCGTCGTCTACCTCCGCTACCGCGTGGCGCGCTAGCCGGCTCGTCCGCCCGGCGCGGACGGCCGCTGCGTCCTTTCGCGGTGCTCGCCGGCCTGTCCGTTAGCGGAAGCGTGCCGGACGATCACGCCAGCCGGAGTGGCATGGTCGAGAGGATACGTCCCGGACGACGGCAGGGACGGCTCGTGATCACGCTCCGGGTGAGGGCGGACGGGCTGGATCAGCCGGCGTCGGAGATCGCGGGCGCCGCCGTGCTCTCGCGGACGATGAGCTCGGTCGCGAGCTCGATCCGCATCTGCTGTGGCTCGTCGCCTCGCGCGAGACCGAGGACGAGCTCGGCCGCCGCCTCCGCCATCTCGACCAGTGGCTGGCGGATCGTGGTCAGGGGAGGGCTCACCCAGTGGGCGATCGGCAAGTCGTCGAAGCCGACCACGCTGAGGTCCTCCGGGATGTGCAACCTCGCCTCCCGCGCGGCCTGGTAGACGCCGAGCGCCTGGAGGTCGTTGCCGGTGATGATGGCCGTCGGGCGGTCGCGGCGCGCCAGGAGCCGTCGGCCCGCTGCGATCCCTTCGCCGACCTGGAACGCCCCGTGGCTGACGAGGCTCGCGTCGATGGGCACTCCGGCCTCGTCCATCGCGGCGCGGAAGCCGTCCACACGCGCGCGGCTGCACAGGACGCCCGCCGGCCCGCCGATGACCCCGATCCGCCGGTGGCCGAGGCCGAGCAGGTGGCGGGTCGCGGTCAGGCCGCCGTTCCAGTTCGTCGCCCCGATGGACGGCGTGTCGTGGAGCGGCTCCCCGGCCGGGTCCACCACCGCGAACGGGATTCCCCGCGACCGAAGCTGCTCGCGCATCGTCTCGCTCAGGTCCGAGAAGACCGCAATGACACCCATCGGTCGGCGCGCCAGGGCGCCCTCGATCCAACCCTGGCCGGGCCGGCGGCGTCCCTGCATCTCGGTCAGGACGACGGCGACCTGGTGCCGTCCGGCGACCCGCTCGACGCCGCGCACGATCTCGAGCGCCCACTCGCTCTCGAGCTCGTGGAAGATCAGCTCCAGGAGCGGCGCCTGGCGCGTCGGGCGAGCCGGGCGCTGGTAGCCCTGGTGGCGGATGACCGCCTCGACGCGGCGGCGCGTCGCGGGCGCAACGTCCGATCGGCCGTTGATCACCTTGGAGACGGTCGGCACGGAGACGCCGGCCTCCCGGGCGATCACGGCGATCGTCGGTCCGCTTCGACCAGTGCGTCCCTCTCGCGTCGTTGTCATTGCGGCACAGCATAGCAGGCCGCCATCGATAGTTTCGGTGCAACCTGGACGCGTCAGTCGTGGGTGGTTCAACGGGGTTGACGCTCTTGATGGCATGGTCGTACAGTGTCGACACCGAAACATGCGGTCCCCTCTTTCGCAACTTTCGGGACAGTTGGAGGAGCTCGACCGACGACCTGATGCTCCGCGGATCGCCCTTGCCTGTCTGACGCCCGTCCCACGCCCGACAGCCCGGGGGAGTCCAGCGCCGGCGCGGTGGGCCCGCGGTCCCGATCGCCGGCAGATGCCGCAAGCCATCGAACCAAGCGATGTGGAGGAGCAACGACAGATGTCGATGTCCCGAGGACGGATCGCCGCGCTGGCGGCGACAGCGATGCTCGTATTCGGCGCGTGTTCCGGCGGCGCCTCGACCACGCCTTCGACCGGGCCGACGGCGGCTCCCTCGACGGCCGCCTCGGCTGAGCCGTCGCAGACCGCTCAAGCGGTCACCATCACCTGGTATCACATCCAGAACAACGATCCGGGCCTCAGCCTGTGGAAGACCCTGGCCGATGAGTACATGGCGGCCCATACGAACGTCAAGATCGACATCCAGGTCAATGAGAACGAGGCGTTCAAGACCAAGCTGACCACGCTGATGCAGCAGGGCGACGTGCCCGACCTGTTCCAGACGTGGGGCGGCGGCGGTCTCCGCCAGCAGGTCGAGGCCGGCCTGGTCAAGGACATCACCGCCGACGTCGCGCCGTGGAAGGACGAGATCAACGCGGGTGCCCTCAGCATGTACGAGGTGGACGGCAAGAACTACGGCATCCCGTTCGACCTCGGTCTCGTCGGATTCTGGTACAACACGAAGACGTTCAAGGACGCCGGTATCACGGCGCTACCCACGACGTGGGCCGAGTTCCTGACGACCGTCCAGAAGCTGAAGGACAAGGGCGTCACCCCGATCGCCCTGGCCGGCAAGGACACCTGGACGGGCGCCTTCTACTGGGCGTACCTCGCGGTCCGCGAGTGCGGTCAGGCCGGCATGGACAAGGCAGTCACGACCGGCGACTGGTCCGACCCGTGCTTCGTCAAGGCCGGCGAGGACTTCAAGCAGCTGATCGACCTGAAGCCGTTCCAGGAAGGCTTCCTGGCCGCTCCATGGGACGGCGCCGGCAGCTCGGCGGCTGCACAGGCGACCTACAACGGCGCGATCCAGCTGATGGGCCAGTGGCTGCCGGGCACGGTGAACGCGAACTCCGGCGACAGCCGCGCGATGGGTGAAGGCCTCGGCTGGTTCGCCTTCCCGGCGGTGGAGGGTGGCGCCGGCGATGCGTTCGACGGTCTCGGCGGAGGCAACGGCTTCGCGGTCGGCAAGGATGCGCCGCCCGAGACGGTCGACTTCCTGCACTACCTCGTCAGCCTCGACGCCGCCAACCGGTGGGGCGCGCTCAACTCGGGCATCCTCCCGACGACGAACGGCTCGGAGGCATCGACGACCGATCCGATGCTGTCGCTGGTGCTCGAGGGCCGCGCCAAGGCGAAGTTCGTCCAGCTGTACCTCGACCAGGCGACCTCGCCCGAGCTCGGTGGGGCGATCAACGAGGCAGTTGCGACCCTGTACGCTGGGACCGGCACGCCAGAGTCGGTGGTCAAGGCCATCCAGGCCGCCGCCGGCCAGTAGTCCAGCCCAGACCAAGCCAGATGAATGGGC
Organism: uncultured Chloroflexia bacterium; assembly: GCA_963831745.1. Lineage (GTDB taxonomy): Bacteria > Chloroflexota > Limnocylindria > Limnocylindrales > CSP1-4 > CTSoil-043. Next base: position 922,631 of record CAWHRD010000006.1, read on the forward strand.
CGGCCGAAACGCCGGCCCATTCCCTTCCCTGAGTGACCCACGTGGCGACTGCCGTCGGCTCCCGTTCGCGCACTCGCAGGAACCTGCGCGCGTGGGGCCTCGCCGGGCTGTTCATGCTCCCGGCGCTGGCGCTGTACGCCTTGTTCGTCCTGTTCCCGATCGTCCAGGCGGCGCGCTACAGCCTGTACGACTGGAACGGGCTCGAGCCGCTCGACCAGTTCATCGGGCTCGCGAACTTCGAGCGTGCGCTGTCCGACCCGGTGTTCCTCGGCTCGGTCAGCCACAACGCGCTGATCGTCGTCCTGTCGCTTCTCGTCCAGGTCCCGTTCGCGCTCGGCATCGCGCTGATGCTGAACCGCCGGTTCCGTGGACGCGCGATCCTGCGCCTGATCTTCTTCGCCCCGTACGTCGTCGCGGAGGTCATCACCGCGATCGTCTGGAGCCTGATCCTCCAGCCGAAGGGCCTCGCTGACAACGTCCTGACCTCGATCGGCCTGGGGGACGCCTACAACCCATGGCTGGCCGATCCCGACACCGTCCTCATCGCCTTGTTCTTCATCATCACGTGGAAGTACTTCGGCTTCCACATGATCCTGTTGCTGGCCGGCCTGCAGGGGATCCCGCGCGAGCTCGAGGAGGCCGCCGCCATCGACGGCGCGTCACGCAGGCAGGCGCTGCGCTACGTGACGCTGCCCCTCCTCGGCCCGACGATCCGGGTCTCGGTGTTCCTGTCGATCATCGGCTCGCTCCAGCTGTTCGACCTCGTATGGGTCACGACCCGCGGCGGCCCGGTGAACGCCTCGAACACGATGGCGGTCTACATGTTCGACCGCGGCTTCGTGCGCTTCCAGTTCGGCTACGGGAGCGCCGTCGCCGTGATCCTGTTCCTCATCTGCTTCGTCCTTGCCCTCGCCTACCAGCGCTGGGTCCTGCGGCGCGACACGGAAGGAGCCACGACCTATGGCTGAGCCGACACTTGGGCCAGAGGCGGTGGCCGTGGCGGCACATCGGACGGCGCCCGATCCGCGCGTCCGCGTCCGCCGGATCGGTGGATCCGTCCTGCGCTACACGGTGCTCTTCGCGGTCGCGGCGGTCATCGTCATCCCGGTCGTGTACGCGGCCCTCGGCGGCTTCCGCGACGCCCCCCAGCTGGCGGCCAACCCGGTTGGCCTGCCCGACCCGTGGGTCTGGACCAACTACACCGACTCGCTCACCTCGGCCAGCTTCTGGGTGCAGCTTCGGAACAGCGCCATCGTCGCCGGCCTCTCGACGGTCATCGTCGTCCTGTTCGCGGCGCTCGCGGCCTTCGTCATCGCCCGGCACGAGTTCCCCGGCCGCGAGGTCGCGTACACCGTGTTCACGCTGGGCCTGCTGTTCCCGGTCACGGTCGCGATCCTGCCCCTGCTCATCCTCGTCCGGGACATCGGGCTGCTGGACAACCCGCTCGGCCTGGCCCTGCCCGAGGCGGCCTTCGCGCTGCCCCTGACGATCATCATCCTGCGCCCGTTCTTCCAAAGCATCCCGAAGGAGCTCGAAGACGCCTCGGCGATCGACGGCTGCGGTCCGCTCGGCTTCTTCTTTCGCATCCTGCTGCCGCTGTCCAAGCCGGTCCTGGTCACCGTCGCGGTGCTCGCACTCGTCTCGAGCTGGAACCAGTTCCTGCTGCCGCTGGTGATGCTGTCCGACGCGGACAACTGGACGCTGCCCCTGGGCGTGACCAACTTCAGCACGCAGTACACGACAGACACCGCTCGAATCCTCGCGTACACGACGCTCGCGCTCGTGCCGGCGCTCGGCTTCTACCTCATCGCCGAGCGCCAGCTCGTCGGCGGCCTGACGGCTGGATCGGTGAAGGGATGACCACGACGCTGCTCCCCTATCGTGACCCGGCGCTGCCCATCGAGACTCGTGCCGCCGACCTGCTGGGGCGGATGACGCGGGCCGAGAAGATCGCCCAGCTGGGATCGTTCTGGGCGTTCGAGGTGGTCGGCGAGGACGGCCTCAACGTCGACCGGCTCGCCTCGATGGCTCCCGACGGGATCGGGCACATCACGCGTCTCGCCGGCTCCACGAACCTGCGGCCGGCGGAGGTGGCCGCGACGGCCAACGCGATCCAGCGCCAGCTCGTCGAGGGGACTCGGCTGGGCATCCCGGCGATCATCCACGAGGAGTGCCTCCACGGGCTCATCGCCTGGGCTGCGCCATGCTTCCAGCAGTCGATCGGCGCGGCGGCTGCATTCGACCCCGACGTCGTGACGGCCGTCGCTGCGACGATCCGGCGGCGCATGCTCCTGACCGGCGCGCGGCACGCCCTCGCCCCCGTGTTCGACATCGCGCGCGACCCGCGCTGGGGGCGCATCGAGGAGACGTACGGCGAGGACCCGTACCTCGCGACCGAGCTCGGCTGCGCCTACGTCATGGCGCTCCAGGGCCCCGACCTCGCGGACGGCGTGCTCGCGACCGCGAAGCACATGGTGGGCCACGGGCTCGCGGAGGGCGGGCGCAACCAGGCCCCGGCGCACCTCGGCCCGCGGGAGCTCCGCGACGAGCAGCTCGCGCCGTTCGAGGCCGCGGTCCGGCACGCCGGGATCGCCAGCGTCATGCCGGCGTACTGCGACGTGGACGGGGTGCCGTGCCATGCCTCGCGCGAGCTGCTGACGACGATCCTGCGTGGCGAGTGGGGGTTCGACGGGATCATCGCCTCGGACTACATGGGCGTCGAGATGCTCGCCACCGCGCACCGGCTCACGGCGGACCTCGGCGAGGTGGCCCGCCTGGCACTCGTGGCGGGCGTCGACGCCGAGCTGCCGCGGACCGTGGCGTTCGGGTCTCCGCTGGTCGACGGCCTGGACGACGGGCTCGTGGATGAGGGCCTCGTCGACGCGGCCGTCGACCGGGTGCTCCGCATGAAGCTGCGGCTGGGCCTGTTCGACCGACCGTACGTCGAGCTCCCGCCCGGCGCGGCGTTCGAGGACCTCGCCGTTGCCGAGTCGCGGGCCGCGCGGTCGCTCGCCGAGCGGTCACTCGTCCTGCTCGAGAACCGCGGCGTGCTGCCGCTCTCGACCGACCTGCGCCGCATCGCGGTCGTCGGACCGATCGCCGACAGCGCGCGCGACCTGCTCGGCGACTACAGCCACCTGGTCCACATGGAGACGCTGAAGGAGATGCGGTCCGGCGTCGATGCCCTCGGCGTCATCGGCGACGGCGAGGTCTTCGAGCCGGGTGACGAGCTGACGGGGCGACGCACGATCCTCGATGCGCTGCGATCCGCAGTGACGGACGCGGAGGTCGTCCACGCCCGTGGCGCGGGCATCTCGTCCGGGTCCGACCAGGAGCTCGCCACGGCCGTGGCGGCCGCGCGCGACGCCGACGTCGCCGTCGTGGTGCTCGGCGAGCGATCGGGGCTCACCGACGACTCGACCACCGGCGAGTTCCGCGATCGCGTCGGGCTCGGGTTCCTGGGCCGGCAGCAGGAGCTGCTCGAATCCGTGGTCGCGACCGGGACGCCGGTCGTGCTCGTCGTCGTCAGCGGCCGCCCGCTGGCTCTGCCCTGGGCGGCCGAGCATTGCGCCGCGATCCTGCTCGGATGGGTCCCCGGCGACGCCGGACCCGACGCCATTGCCGCCGCGCTCACCGGCGCGGTCAACCCCAGCGGCAAGTTGCCGGTGTCGATGCCGCGCCATGTCGGTCAGCTCCCGCTGACGTACCGCCATCACCCCACCGGGGGCCACTCCCATCCCAAGGGGGACTACGTCGACGCGCCGGTCACGCCGCTGTGGCCGTTCGGGTTCGGCCGCTCGTACACGACCTTCGCGTTCGGCGCGCTACGCGTGGACCGCACGACCCTCGCCACGACCGGCGACGCCGCGACCATCCGGGTCGATGTCACGAACACCGGCCCGGTGGCGGGCGACGAGATCGTCCAGCTGTACGTCCGCGACGAGGAGGCGACGGTCGCCCGCCCGGTCCGCGAGCTGCGGGGCTTCCGACGGGTCCACCTCGAGCCCGGCCAATGCAGGACCGTTGCCTTCCGCCTCTCCACGGAGCAGCTCTCCTACGTCGGCGCCGATCTCCGCCGCGTCGTCGAGCCCGGGCGTGTCAGCGTGCAGGTCGGCTCCTCCTCCGCCGACTTGCCGCTGACCGCCGACCTCCAGCTGCGGGGCCCGGTCGTCGAACTCGTCGAGCGGCAGCACTACCTGACGGCCTCGACCATCGAATAGCCCCCAGACGGTGACCAGGTGACATCGCGACGTGGCTCACGCGATGGCGCCCCGGACCACGACGGGGAGGAACGCCGCACTTCCGCGCTTGGCGCTCGTCGAGATGACCAGGCCCCCGTCGTGCAGGCCCAGGTCGCGGCACTCCCCGTTCAGCCGTCCCGGCCCGCCCAGCGGAGCACCCGTGACGCCCGCAGAGTGTTCCACCGGCTTGGGAATCCGTCCGGCCCTTCCATCTCGAAGTGGGTCGGGCCCTGGTGCGTGTTCTCGAGGGGCCAGCGACCGTCCTCCTCGCGCTTGTCCGCGACAAGGGTCGTCGCCTCCGCGAACCGGTCGTCGGGCGCGGCGCCCGCCGCGCGAAAGTAGTCGAGGCCGCGGAGCACGTCGTAGTACCACCACGTCGGGAACGAGAACATCGTGAAGCGCGGGTCGGCCACCCGCCCGGTCGACCGACGCCGGAACAGCCCCCGCTCGACGAGATACGCCTCACCCCTCCGGCGGGCCGTCGCGACCGCGCTCGAGGATCCGCCGGCACGCTCCCACGCGAGCAGGCCTTCGAGCACGCAGATCGTCGAGTGGAACGACGACACCCTCGCGCCGTAGGCGGCCCAGCAGTTCCACCCTCCATCCGCGAGCTCGTCCTCGACGAGACGCTCGGCGATCCCGTCCACGTCCTTCCCGAAGTAGGCGCCGCCGGCAAGGGCGATCCCGTTGATGCACGGCTCGGTCTCACCCTCGAAGTAGGGGGCCCCGTTGGCCTCCCATCGGACGTTCCCCACGAGCGAGACGGCTCGGCGTGCTTCGGGGCCGTCGGGTGGCAGCCCGAGCTCGCGAAGCAGCTGGAGGGAGAAATGCGTCGCCGTCCAGGCATCGAAGAACGGCTTCGACTCGTCGACCCAGCCCGGCCGGTAGGTTCCACCGTCCCAGCGTCCATCGGGTCCCTGCAGGGCGAGCAGCCGGGCGCCCCAGCCGTCGGAGGCGACGCGTCTCCGCTCGGCGGCGACCTCGTCCTCGGGCGCGTCGGTGAGGTCCCGCATCACCTGCCAGCGGATCGCGGGGTCGGATTCAAGGAGCCACTCGATGACGGCCATCGACGAAGTGTACGGGTCGCGGGCCGGGCTCCCGCCCGGGGCGCTTGGTGCGGTTTCCCCTCGACCCCGGATCGAACGGCCAAGGGCGCGCCTCAGACGTGGGGCGCGACGCCCTCCGCGAGCTGCCGCATCAGGTCGACCTGCGCGTCGTGCTCGAGCAGCGGGAAGTGGCTCCGGGCGACGAACTCGAGGGGTACCCCGGCCAGCTTCCGGAGGTCGAGCAGCGCCTCGACGAGCTCGTCGGGGGACCCTGCGAACGTCGCCCGGCCCTTCACCAGCTCGTCGTCCGGGCGATGGAACGGCGGCGGCGACGGCGGCGGGAGCGGCCGGGTCGCGGAAGCCTCCATGTCCGAGTACTTCCACTGCATCGCCCAGAGCGCGTCGCGGTAGCGCGCGAGCGCCTCCGCGCGCGAGGCGCCGGGCAACAGCACCGAGTAGTGGACGAACCGGAAGGTCGACGGGTCGCGGCCGATGCGGTCGCATTCGTCGAGCACCCAGCCCACTTGCTCGGCGAGCGTCTCGGCGGGGGCGTTCGCGAAGATCCCGTCCGCGAGGCGGGCCGCGCGGCGGATCGCGGGCTCCGCACCTCCGCCGACGAGCACCTGGATCGGCGTCGACGGCCTGGGCCGGACGGCGAGCGTCGGCAGGTCGAAGACCGCGCCCCGATGCGTGAACGGCTCGCCGGTCCACGCCTGCGGCAGGATCCGGAGGATCTCGTCCATGGCCGCGCCGCGACGGCGGGCATCGGCGCCGAGCCCCGCGAACTCGACCTCCGACCACCCCAGCCCGAGGCCCAGGATCAGCCGCCCGTGGCTGAGCAGCTGGACGGTCGCCGCATCCTCGGCCAGACGGAGCGGGTGGTGCAGGGGCGCGAGGACCACGCCCGTGCCCAGCTCGATCCGCGAGGTCGCCTGCGCGAGGGCCGCGCCGACCACGAGGAGCGAGGGCATGTAGCCGTCGTCGACGAAGTGGTGCTCGGTCGTCCAGACGGACGAGAACCCGAGCCGCTCCGCCTCGACAGCCAGGCGCACCGTCTCGTCGTAGGCCCGCGTCCAGTCGGCCTCGCCGGGGCGAAGCTGCGCGCTGAGAAGTCCGAAGCCGAGTCCCATGGCTGCGGACGATAGCAGCCTTCCGCGCTCCCGCGCCGCAGGTCGTCGGGTGAGGAGGCTCCGGCGGCGCGGGCCGAATCGCGACATGCTTGGCCCATGCAGACCGACGACGTCATCGACCTGGCGCGGCGCCTCGTCGCAATCGACTCCGTCAACCCGACGCTCGTCCCCGGCGGTGCCGGAGAGCACGAGATCGCCCGGTTCGTCGAACGCTGGGCCGCGGAGAACGGGCTGGCCTGCCGGGTCATCCCCTCGCCGGATGGGCGGCCCAACCTGGTGATCGGCGACGTGACCGCGGCGCAGGGCGCCGTGGCGGCGGGCAGGGGCAACGCCGCGGCGGACCAGGCCGACGCGACGGCGCGGGCGGGCGGAGATGGCGCCGGGGGCCCGACGGTCGAAGCCACCGCCCGGGACGCCCCGATCCTGATGCTCTACGGCCACCTCGACACCGTCGGGCTCGGCTCGATGGCCGCGCCGCTCGAGCCGCGCATCGACGGTGATCGGCTGACCGGGCGGGGCGCCTACGACCAGAAGGCCGGCCTCGCCGCGGCGCTCGTCGCCGCCCGCGAGACCGCCCGGGCGGGCGCCCGGGGGCGCGTCGTCGTCGTCGCCGTGGCCGACGAGGAGGCGGCCAGCACGGGAATCCAGGAGGTGCTCCGCCACGTCCGGGCCGACGGCGCCGTCATCACCGAGCCCACGGAGATGGCGGTCGGGATCGGCCACCGCGGGTTCGCCTGGATCGAGATCGAGGTCCGCGGGAAGGCCGCCCACGGCTCGCGACCGCATCTCGGCGTCGATGCCATCTTCCGGACGGGCCCCGTCATCACCGCGCTCGAGCGCTACACGGAAGGTCTTGCCCGACGGCCCCATCCCCTGCTCGGCACGGGGCTGCTCCACGCCTCGCTCATCGAGGGCGGCACCGAGATGGCCACGCTGCCGGATCGCTGCCTGCTCTCGGTCGAGCGACGCACGCTGCCCGGCGACACGCCCGAGAGCGTCCTCGACGAGATCGAGGCCGTCCTCGACGCCTGCCGGGCGGCGGATCCCGCGCTCGTCGCATCCGCGCGGGTGACGCTCGCCCGCGACCCCTTCGAGATCCCGGCGGACGATCCGTTCGTCGCGCTCGTCCGCGGCGCGACGGCCCGCGTGATCGGCGCGCCGCCCGAGCTGGCCGGCCTCAGCTTCTGGGCTGACTCGGCCTACACCGCGGCCGCGGGCATCCCAACCGTGCTCCTGGGGCCAACCGGCGAGGGCGCCCACGCCGACGACGAGTGGGTGAGCGTGAGCGGCACGCTGGCCTGCACGCGAGCCCTCGTGGAGATCGGGCGAGACTTCTGCGGCTGAGGCAGCACGGCACCCACGGCGAATATCGAACCGAACCCCGCGTTCGTCCCTCATAGTGAGTGACGCGTCCCGCCCAGGGGCGCGGGAATGGGGGGCCAGGGGGGGATGGACCGAGCGCTGGTCGAAGCGGCGCGGTCCGGGGACGAGGAGGCGTTCGCCTCGCTCGCCCGCGGCTCGGCTGACCGGCTGTTCGCCGTCGCGCACCGGATCCTGCGTGACGTCGGGCGGGCCGAGGACGCCGTGCAGCAGACCCTGGTGACGGCCTGGCGAGAGCTCCCGGGGCTCCGCGAGGCCGAACGCTTCGAGGCCTGGATCCATCGGATCCTGGTCCACGCCTGCTACGCGGAGGCGAAGCGCGCGTCGGCCTGGTCCGCCAACGTCGTGGCCCTGACGATCGAGGGGCCGTCGACGCCGGACTCGACACTCGACGTCGTGACGCGCGACGCCCTGGAGCGGGGCTTCCGGCGGCTGCCGCCGGAGCAGCGCGCCGTCTTCGTCCTGCACCACTACCTCGGCTGGCCGCTCGGCGACATCGCCGAGTCGCTGGGCGTGCCCATCGGCACGCTCAAGTCGAGGCTGCACTACGCGACATCCACCCTGCGGGCGGCGCTCGAGGCCGACTCGCGGACGGCACCTTCCTTCTCTCGGGAGCGCATGGCATGACGGGCGACGAACTCGATCCGACGACGCGAGCCTGGCTCGACGACGGTCCAAGCCGGATCTCCGACCGCGTCCTGCAATCCGCCCTCGACGAGATCCACGTGACGCGACAGCGCCGTGCCTGGTGGCCGGCGCGGAGGCTTCCTCTCATGAGCAATGCGATCCGCCTGATGGCGGGTGCGGCGGCCATCGTCGTCGCCACCGTCATCGGCATCAACCTGTTACCGCCGGGAAACGGCGGCATCGGAGGCGGCGTGGTGACACCGACGTCGACCCCGACGCCGACGCCGACCCCCCGTGCGCTGCCGGTCGGCGACGTGGGGGTCCGGCTGGAGCCCGGTTCCTACATCACCGACAGCCCATTCCGGGTGCGGGCCACCTTCACAGTGCCGGCCGGCTGGGTGGGGTACATCGGGGGGCCGTATGGGGTGTGGCTCGACCGCTCCGATGGTCCAGGCGCGGTCAGCTTCTCCATCTTCGAGAAGGTGTACGCCGACCCGTGCCACTACCAGTACCCGGGGCTCCTCGACCCCGTGCCGGGTCCGACGGTGGAGGACCTCGCGACCGCGCTGGCGAGCCTGCCGGGCCTCGACGCCTCGACGCCAACCGACGTCACGGTGAGTGGCTACCGGGGCAAGCAGCTCACGTTGACGGCACCCAGCAGCTTCGCCGGCTGCACGTTGACGCCCGATGGGGGCTTCCGGATCTGGGAGCTGCCCCTCGGAGCGACCAACGACATGGCTCCCGGTCAGAGCGATCGAGTCTGGATCCTCGACGTCGACGGCGAACGGCTCGTGATCGACGCCCAGGAACGACCAGGCCAGACCGCGGAGGCCACGGCGGAGGTCAGCGCGATCCTCGATTCGCTGCGGATCCAGGCCATCGCGGTGTCGAGCGGCCGGCCCCCGGCCGCACCCACCGCGACACCAGGTGTTCCACCCACGCTCGCACCCTGAACCCACGAGGAGATGCCATGCACGCGACTCGTCCCGTTCTTCGAGCCCTGCTCATCGCGACCGCCGTCGTAACGGTCGGCGCCGGCGTCGCGCTGGCGACATCCGGATCGGGGATCACCAGCACCAACATCTCGGTCGGCCTCTTCGACAACATCCGGGTCCACACGAAGGTCGACCGACACAAGGTCGAGATCGAAACGAAGGGGGCCTCGGACGTCTACGTCGTGTCGAACGTCATCGCCCCCGGCGGGAACACCGGGTGGCACACCCACCTCGGACCGAGCCTGATCACGGTCAAGTCGGGCACGATCACGGCCTACGACGGCGACGACCCCACCTGCACGCCGCACGTCTACACGGCCGGCCAGGGCTTCGTCGACCCGGGCGACGGCCACGTCCACATCCTCCGCAACGAGGGGACGGTGGCGGCCGAGACGATCGCCGTCCAGTTCCTCCCGCACCGCGCGGCGCGGCGGATCGACGCCCCGGACCCCGGCACCTGCCCCTGATCGGCAACCCTCGTTCGGCGCCGTGTGGCGGATCGACGCCCCGGACCCCGGCACCTGCCCCTGAACGATGGTCGCCGGCCCGCCGACGCCCACGACGACAACGACCCTCGGTGACCACCGGGGGTCGTTCGTCGCTTCGGTCAGACCGCGTCCGGCGAGGTGAAGCCGTAGTGGCGCCAGGCGGGCGCGTCGATCCGCTCGAGGCGGCCCTTTGCCCGCCGGATCCAGTGCCGGCCGGAGGCGTCGGTGAACGCCAGCTCCACTGCCGGCCGGCCGCCGGCCTCGGACCGCGCCCACGCCGGCAGGGCGAGCTCGGTGGAGCCCGGCGGCAGGAGCGCGTGCAGGGCGGGCGTCGACCCATCGCGGGCCTCGGTCGGCCCGGCCGGCGCCTCGCCCCGCCGGATCCTCGCGACCCACTCCTCGCCCGTGGCGGGCGCGGACCCCGCGGTGGCGATAACCCAGGCGACGACGCCGAACACCGGCAGCTCCGAGGCATTCGTGAGCGTCGCGCCCGTGACGCGGGTGCCCGTGGCCAGGATCCGTCCGGCGACCATCGCCGCCTGGTCTTGCGCCCGGCCGACACGCTCGTAGTGCAGCGTCCACGCCGATCCGACGAGCACGCCCGCGATCACGCCCAGGATCAGCGGGAGGGGTGTACCGAAGATCGCCTCCACCTGGGGAAGTGTCGCCGCCTGGCCGCCGGCGTCAAGCGACCGCGCCGTGGCGGCACGTCTGGCAGTGCTGCGGCTGCCAGACTCGACACACGGTGCCGTGCCTTCACATGTGGCAGGATCGCGGCGGCCGGGGGGCCGCGCCGGCGTCCGCGGTGCGGGAACGGCGATGCGGTGGGAACGGACAGGCGAGGGGGATCGGGACAATGAGGTTCCGCACGACGATCGAGCTCGGCGGCAAGACCGCGACCGGGTTTCGCGTCCCGGCGGAGGTCGTCGAGGAGCTCGGCGCCGGCAAGCGGCCGCCGGTCCGCGTCACGCTCGGTGGGCACGCGTACCGCAGCACCGTGGCTGCCTACGGCGACGTGTTCATGCTGCCGCTGAGCGCCGAGAACCGGGCGGCCGCCGGGGTGGCGGCCGGCGACGAGGTCGACGTCGACGTGGAGCTGGACACCGTGCCCCGCGAGGTGGAGGTCCCGGCCGACTTCGACGAGGCGCTCGACGCCGCGCCGGAGGCCCGTCGCTTCTTCGACGGGCTCTCGTACAGCCAGCGGCGCTGGTTCGTGCTGGGGATCGAGGGCGCGAAGACCGACGAGACCCGCCGGAGCCGGATCGCGAACGCGGTCGCCCAGCTCGCCGAGGGCCGCGGCCAGCGCTGATCTCCCGTCGGGCGGGGGCCGGCTTCGTGAGACGGCCGAGTCGCGCCTAGCGCACCGCCTCGTCGGCGAGGTCGAGGGCGCCGTCGATGATCGCGAAGGCCTCGTCGAGCTGCGCCTCGGTGATGCACAGCGGCGGGTTCGTGTGGATCCCGTTGTTGACGACCATCGTGTAGAGGCCGTTCTCGCGGAGGTGCTTCCCAACCGCCTTCATCTCGTCGGAAGTCCCGTTGAACCCCGTCATCGGGACGTACGGGTCGCGGCTCCGCGCGAGCTCGATGATCCCGAAGAGCCCGATGTTGCGGTGCGTCCCGACGCTGGGATGCTTCGCCGCCAGGGCCTCGTGGTGGCGCCGCAGGACCGCGCCCATGCGCGCCGAGTTGCCGATCAGGTCGTCCTCCTCGTAGACGCCGATCGTCGCGAGCGCGGCCGCGAGGCTCACGGGGTGGCTGCTGTAGGTCAGGCCGCCGTAGAACATCTTGGTCTCGAACGCCTCGGCGATGCCGTGGCGCATGGCCACGGCGCCGAGGGGCAGATAGCTCGAGGTGAGCCCCTTGGCCATCGTCATCAGGTCCGGCACGACGTCCCAATGCTCCACCGCGAACCACTTCCCCGTCCGCCCGAAGCCGGCCATGACCTCGTCGCAGACCATGAGGATCCCGTAGCGGTCGCAGATCTCGCGGACGCCCTGGAGGTAGCCGTCGGGCGGGATGAGGATCCCGTTCGTCCCCACGACGGTCTCGAGGAAGACCGCGGCGATCGTGTGCGGTCCCTCGTACAGGATCACGTCCTCGAGGCCCTGGAGGCACTCCCCGACCGGGCGCGGGTCCTTCTCGCCCCAGCGGTGGGTATCCGGGTAGCGCACGACGCCGTAGATGCCCGGCTCGTTGGCCCACCGCCGGTAGTCGCCCGTGAGTGTCATCGCCCCGAACGTCGCCCCGTGGTAGCTCCGGTAGCGGGCCAGGATCTTCGTGCGGCCGGTGTGGTGGCGGGCGAGCTTGATCGCGTTCTCCACCGCCTCGGCGCCGCCGAGGGTGAAGAAGACCTTGTCCATGTCGCCGGGCAGGATCTCGGCCATCTTCACGCCGAGCCGCGCGCGGATCTCGGTCACGAAGGCCGGCTGGACGTACTGCAGCTTCGCGGCCTGGGCGGCGATGGCGTCGACGACCCGCCGGTCGCCGTGGCCGATGTTGACGGACATCAGCTGGGCGTTGAAGTCGATGATCCGGCGGCCTTCGGGGGTGTAGAGGTAGATCCCCTCGGCATGGTCGACGGCGATCGGGTCGAGGGCGCCCTGGATCGACCAGCTGAAGAAGGTGTGGGCTCGCGAGAGGCGGACGATCTCCGCCGAGGTCATCTGGTCGGTCGCGGGGCTGGTCATCGGTCACCTCTCCATCGGCGGGCCCGTGCGGATCGCCGCGGGGTCGTGCCGACCTGCTGTCTCGTTGGCGCATCGGACGCGCTCGCATTACACCACAGGGCGCCCCGGGCGCGGCGCCCGGGAGGGCCACCGACGCCGTGGCGGTGTGGGAGCCGGCGCGGCGGCCGACGGTCCATCTGCCGGCGCGGTGGCCGACGGGGTGCCGGCGCGGTGGCCCGACGGTCCATCTATCGACGCCTGATCAACACATGTTCATTCCGTGGCCAGGGCGGCGTTTAGCGATCCGCGGGACCGGGTTGGCGGCGGCAGCGCGGCCGGCAATGCCGCCCAATGCTCACATGGCGTGCATCGGATGACCCACGATCGCCATCCGCCCTGGTACCGGCGCCCATGCGGTCGCTGCGCCGCACCTTGTCGAGTCCACAGGCACCGAAATGAACATGCGGCGTGCATCGGGGCAGGGCGCCGGGGCTCGGGTGCGGGTGGGCGCCGGGGCTCGGGTGCGGGTGGACGCCGGGGCTAGGCGCCGTGCGGACGCCCGCGCGGGCGGACGCACGAGCCCGCGCGGGCGGACGGAGGCCCGGGTTCGTGCGCGGGCCGGCGCGGTGCCGCGACAGCGAGCACACGCCCCGTCCTACGCGACCGGCCCCTCCGCCGCGTAGCCCTCGGCCTCCTCGTCGTAGCCGCCGCGGTATCCGGACGCGTCCGGCCGCGCAATCTGCGAGTGCGGGACGACGAAGCCGCGGCGCAGCCCCCGGAAGTCCGCCAGGGACGACCAGCCGCGGTCCGCGTGGCGCTCGAGGAATGCGGTCATCCCGTCCGTCAGGTCGCGGATCACGTTCGGGCCGATCGCGTGGTCGAGCATCGCCGCCGTGGCGACCTGCACCGTGCCGCAGCCGAGCAGGAAGTAGCCGAGCGCGTGCTCGAAGGTCGAGACCCCGCCGATCCCGGAGAACTCGCGGTCGGGGAACGCCTGGGTCAGCTGCGCCATCTTGGCCAGCGACTGGGGCAGGATCGCCGGCCCGCCGAGCCCGCCCGACGAGACGTAGCCGTCGACGTTGACCTCGAACTCCAGCGTCTCGGGGTCGAGGAGCGGGACCGACGGGAAGGTGTTCGAGGACGAGATCGCGTCGGCGCCGCCGAGGAAGGTGGCGGTCGCCTCCTCCACGATGTCGGCCGTGGCCGGCGTCAGCTTGACCCAGACGGGGACGCGCGCGACCTCCTTGACGGCCTGGGTCGAGACGGAGCACAGGACCTTGTCCTTGCCGACGTTCGAGCCCATGTCGACCCGGTCCATGTGCGGGCACGAGAAGTTGAGCTCGATGGCGTCGGCGCCCGCGTCCTGGACCGCCCGGGTCAGCGTCTGCCAGTGCTCGAGCTCCTTGTCGGAGCCCGAACCGGCCATGATCGAGGCGACGAGAACGCGGCGCGGCCAGGCTTTCTTGATCGCCTCGAGCCGGGGGATCCACCAGTCGAGCGGCTTGTCGGAGATGAGCTCCCAGTTCCACGACGCGACGACGGTCGACTCGGGACGCTTCGCCATCGACAGGCGGGCGCCGGCGTAGTCGGCGCGCAGGAACTTCGTCTTGGGGCCCCGCACGTTGACGACAGGGTGCAGGCCGATCGTCTTGGTGACGACCCCGCCCCACCCGGCCTCGAACGCCCGGATGATGTTGGACTCCGACTCCGTGGGCGGCGCGGACGCCAGCAGGAACGGGTTCTCGAAGGGGATGCCTGTGAAGACCGTCGACAGATCGGCCACGGGACGCTCCTCCATCCATGCGGAAGTGACGGGGATGATCCGGCGCGATGCGCGAGGACAGTAGGGCCGGATGGCCCGTTGCCCGCGCGTGATCGCGCGGTGCGCGACGCCGCGAACCCGCATCGCGGTGCGCGACGCCGCGAACCCGCCTCGTCGTCGGACGCCACGAACCCGCGCGCGAACCGCCTCGTGGGCGGAGGCCGCGAACCCACGCGGGAACCCGCCTCGTGGTCGGCCGGCGGGGCAACAGGTCCGTCCGGCAGGTCAGGGGTTGCCCTCCGGACCTTGCGGTCGTACCGTCGGAGTGCGGACGATCGGGGGAACGGTTCGCGACGCGGGTTCGCCTGAACCGCATGCCCCTGGAGACCCGCGCGTCCTGTCGCTCGAACGAAGGAGGATCCCTGCCGTGACCACGGAAGTCGCGCCCGCCGCGACGCTCCCCATCCTTTCCCACTGGATCGACGGCGCGCCCGTCGAGGTCCTGCCCGAGCAGACCGGCCCGGTGTACAACCCGGCGACCGGGCAGGTCATCGCCCGCGTCCCGCGCGGCGGTGCCGCGGAGGTCGACCGCGCGGTGGCCGCCGCGAAGGCCGCCTTCCCGGCCTGGCGGGACATGCCCCTGATCGCCCGCAGCGAGGTCTTCTTCGCCTGGCGCGAGCAGCTCTTCCGGCACCGCGAAGAGCTCGCGGCTCTCATCACCCGCGACCACGGCAAGACCTACCCCGACGCGTTCGCCGAGGTCATGCGGGGCCTCGAGACAGTCGAGTTCGCGGCGGGCCTGCCGGTCCACCTCGCGGGCCTCATGACCCCCAACGTCGCCACCAACGTCGACGCCTTCACCCTGCGGGCTCCGCTCGGGGTCACCGCGGCGATCACGCCCTTCAACTTCCCGGTGATGGTCCCGATGTGGATCGTCCCGATCGCCCTAGCCTGCGGCAACACGATGGTCCTCAAGCCGTCCTCCCACACGCCGGGGGCGACCCAGCTGCAGGCCGAGCTGTGGACCGAGGCCGGCGGGCCCGCCGGCACGTTCAACGTGGTGTACGGCGGCCGGGACGCGGTGGCCGCCATCGTCGAGCACCCCGACATCAAGGCCATCCAGTTCGTCGGCTCCACCGCGGTCGGCAAGTACGTCTTCGAGGAGGGCACCAAGCGCGGCAAGCGCGTCGGGGCCTACACCTCCGCCAAGAACGCGATGATCGTCCTGCCCGACGCCGACATGGAGCTCACCGCCGACGCCGCGGTGGCGTCCGGCTTCGGCTCCGCCGGCGAGCGCTGCATGGCCCAGACCCTCGTGATCGCCGTCGGCGACACCGCGGAGAAGCTGCGCCCGCTCATGCTCGAGCGGATCGCCAATCTCAAGGTCGGCCCGGGCATGGAGCCCGGCATGGACATGGGCCCGATGTACACGGCCGAGCACCGCGAGAGCGTCGTCCGCTGGATCGACATTGGCGAGGCCGAGGGCGCCGAGCTCGTCGTCGACGGCCGGCCCTTCGTCCACCCGACGAACCCCGACGGCTTCTTCCTCGGCGTCACGCTCTTCGACCACGTCACGCCCGAGATGGAGATCTACCAGGAGGAGATCTTCGGGCCGGTGCTCGGCATCGTCCACGCGAAGACCTACGACGAGGCGATCGAGCTCATCAACGACCACAAGTACGCCAACGGGACGGCGATCTTCACCACCGACGGCGGCGCCGCCCGGCGCTTCAAGCTCGAGGTCGACGTGCCGATGATCGGGGTCAACGTCCCGATCCCGGTCCCTGCGGGCTACCTCTCGTTCGGCGGGGCCAAGCAGTCCGCCATCGGCGACCTGGCCATGCGCGGCGAGGACGGCATCCGCTTCTTCACCCAGCAGAAGATGGTCACCGAGCGCTGGCCGGAGCCCGGCCGTCGGCCCGGCCTGTCCCTCGTCTTCCCCGGCAACAGCTGAGCGTCGCGGAGGGGGCGGGCGCTCCGGCGCCAGCCTCTTCCGCCTCGACAACGCGAAGGGCCCCTCCGGCGGAGGGGCCCTTCTTCGTGCGAAGCGTCGGGGCCTCGTCGGCCCCGGGGGTGCCGTCAGGAGGCGGGTTCGGGGGCCCGCGCCACCGAGCCGGGCTCCCCTTCGGAGGCCACCGCGGCTTTCTTCGAAGGGACGATCTTGTCGAGGATGAAGAAGGCCACGAAGGCCACCAGGAGCCCCGCGACCCAGCTGTAGTCGTACACCGGCTTGAGGAGCGGGATGATCCCGTCCGGCGGGAACGGACCGCTCGCCGAGCCGTCCTTGTTCGTCGCCGAGTAGGCCCCGCCGAGGGCGATGAAGGCGCCCAAGACCAGTGCCACGACCGCCGTCCAGTTCCAGCCGCTCATGTAGCGGTAGATCCCGTTGGGCTTGTAGAGGTCGCGCAGGTTGAGGTTGGTGCGATGGACCAGCCAGTAGTGGGCGATCAGGACGCCCGCGATGGCGCCCGTCGCCCCGCCGTAGAAGCCCAGCCACGTGAAGATGTAGAGCTCCGGCGTGGCAAGCAGGTTCCACGGCTGGATCAGGATGCCGATGACGCCCGTGATCAGGCCGCCGGTGCGGAAGCTGATCTTGGCCGGCCACACGTTCGAGAAGTCGTAGGAAGGGCTCACCACGTTTGCCGCGATGTTCGTGGACAGCGTGGCGACCGCGAGGGTGAACGTGGCCAGGAGGATGATGAACGCGTTGTCGAACTTGGCCGTGAGGGCGACCGGGTCCCAGATCGCCTCGCCGTAGACGATGACCGTCGCGGAGGTCACGAGGACGCCCATCAGGGGGAAGAGGGTCATCGTCGTCGGCAGGCCGAGCGCCTGGCCCACCGCCTGCTCACGCTGGCTCCGCCCGAACCGGGTGAAGTCCGGCATGTTGAGCGAGAGGGTCGACCAGAAGGCGATCATGCCCATGAGCGCCGCCGGGAAGATGGCCCAGAAGTCGGCGCCCCAGCCCAGCTTGCCGGGCTCGTTGACGATCGGGCCGACGCCGCCGGCCTGGGCGATCATCCAGATCAGCAGGCCGAAGAAGACGACCAGCAGGAACGGGGCGGCCCAATTCTCGAACCGCCTCACCGCCTCCATGCCGAACCAGATGACCACGATGTTGATCGCCCAGAAGATGGCGAAACAGAGCCACAGGGTCCAGGGCTGCGCGACCGCTGCGAACCCGAATCCGATGGAGATCTTGTCTGCGGTCACCCACCACGAATCCGGGCCGAGGAGCGCGGAGATGCCGGTCCAGATGGCCGCGCCGCCGATCCAGGTCTGGATCCCGAACCAGCCGCAGGCAATGAACGCCCGGATCAGCGCGGGGAGGTTCGCCCCCCAGACGCCAAACGAGGCGCGCGAGAAGACCGGGTAGGGGATGCCGTACTTCGTGCCGGCATGGCTGATGAGGATCATCGGGACCAGCACGATGACGTTCGCCAGCATGATCGTGAAGATCGCCTGGTACCAGGCCATGCCCAACGCCACGAGGCCCGAGGCCAGGAACCACGAGGGGATGTTGATCGACATCCCGACCCACAGGGCCAGGTAGTTGTAGGTGGTCCACGTTCGCTTCTCGATCGGGACCGGCGCCAGGTCCTCGTTGTGGAGTCGCGAATGTCCCAGCGCTGCGTCGACCTCCGGCAGGAGCTCCACGCGCCCGTCGGGTCTGACGACCTGTCCTTGTACCGCCACCGAATTCGCCTCCCTCCGCGTTTGTCCCTCAGCGGTTGATGCCACGGATCGGTGAACACACGCTGTCGTTCGGCCGGATCCCCTCCTGACGCTCCTCGGCGGCTCCCTCGACTACGTCCACCGCACCCCCGCGGCCGATCGGCCTCGCGTCCGCCGCAGAGTGGCAATGTTGCCCCGCATCCTACGCAACCGCGCAAGTGCCGGCGCCTCCCGGGCGCACCCTGCACGTCCCGGCGAAGCCGCCCTCGAGGGCTCGTCGGCACCGTCTCGTGCCGTCCGCGCGGTGTATCCTCGGGCGACCGTTCGTCGTTGATTGAGCGAGGTGTGACGATGTCCCGGATCGTGCGCGGAGCGCTCCTGCAGGCCACCTGGACCGGCGACAAGGAGTCGATGATCCAGAAGCACGAGGGCTACGCCCACGAGGCGGCGAAGCAGGGCGCCAACTTCATGCTCTTCCAGGAGCTGTTCTACGGGCCCTACTTCTGCCAGGTCCAGGACAAGAAGTACTACTCGTACACCGAGCGCATCCCGGACGGCCCGACGACCAAGCGGATGCAGGACCTCGCGAAGCAGACCGGCATGGTCCTCGTCGTGCCGATGTACGAGGAGGACGAGCGGGTCAACGGGCTGTACTACAACACGGCCGCGGTCATCGACAGCGACGGCTCGTTCCTGGGCAAGTACCGCAAGACGCACATCCCGCACGTCGAGGGCTTCTGGGAGAAGTTCTACTTCCGCCCGGGCAACCTGGGCTACCCGGTCTTCGAGACGGCCGTCGGCAAGATCGGCGTCTACATCTGCTACGACCGCCACTTCCCGGAGGGCGCCCGGGCCCTGGGGCTCAACGGCGCCGAGCTCGTGCTGATCCCGTCGGCCACCAGCCGCGGCCTCTCGGAGTACCTCTGGCGCGTCGAGCAGGTGTCGCACGCCCTCGCGAACGGCTACTTCGTGGGCACGATCAACCGGGTCGGCGTGGAAGCCGAGATCGGCCCCGACGACTTCTACGGCCAGAGCTACTTCTGCGACCCGCGGGGCCAGTTCATCGGCGCCGTCGGCAGCCCGCACGACGAGGAGCTGCTCGTCCGCGACCTGGACCTCGACATGGTCACCAAGGTTCGCCAGACGTGGCAGTTCTACCGCGACCGGCGGCCGGACGCCTACGGCGACCTGACCCGGCCGTAGCGCCGCCGCGCCGCCGGAGGGGCACCCGATGCAGTTCGGCTTCACGCTCAAGCCCGAGCTTTCGATCGAGCGGACCGTCGCGCTCGCCCGGCAGGCCGAGGCGGCCGGCTTCTCGCACGGCTGGCTCTTCGACTCTCACGTCATCTGGCGGGACCCGTACCCGCTGCTGACGCTGATTGCCCAGGCCACGACCACCATGCGCCTCGGGACCTGCGTCACGAACCCGGCCACACGAGAGCCGTCGGTCACGGCGTCGAGCCTGGCCGTCCTCCAGGAGCTCTCCGGCGGCCGCTTCGACCTGGGGATCGGCCGTGGCGACTCGGCGATCCGGGTCCTCGGCAAGCCGCCGACGACGATGGCGACGCTGGAGGAGGCGGTCCACGTCATCCGCGCCCTGGCCGAGGGGCGGCCGATCGAGTACGAGGGAGCGACCCTGCAGCTGCCCTGGTCGGCCGGCCACCGGCTGCCCGTCTGGATCGCCGGGTACGGGCCGGTCGCCCTCAAGATGACCGGGCGGATCGCCGACGGGGCGATGCTCCAGATCGCCGATCCAGACCT
Source organism: uncultured Chloroflexia bacterium (assembly GCA_963831745.1). Classification (GTDB taxonomy): domain Bacteria; phylum Chloroflexota; class Limnocylindria; order Limnocylindrales; family CSP1-4; genus CTSoil-043. The sequence continues at coordinate 942,402 of CAWHRD010000006.1, forward strand.
CGTGCGCTGGTTCGGCGACCAGGTCCATGCCTCGGCTCGTGAGGCGGGTCGCGACCCGGGCGCGGTCCGAATCATGGCCGCCGCGCCGGCCCACGTCGGCGACCCGGCCGACGGCCGCGACCGGATCCGCTGGTTCCCCGCCCTCGTCGGGAACCACGTGGTCGATCTCGTGAACAAGTACCAGGGCGAGCTGCCCGAGGCGCTCACCCACTACATCCGCGGCCGCGAGGGGTACGACTACCTGCACCACGCCGAGGTCGGCAGCTCGAATGCCGCCTTCGTCACCGACGACATCGTCGACCGTTTCGGGATCGTCGGCGACGCTGGGGCCCACGTCGCCAAGCTGCGGGTCCTCGCCGAGGCGGGCGTGGACCAGTTCAACCTGTATCTCATGAACGGCAACGAGGAAGAGCAGCTCGAGATCTACGGCCGGGAGATCATCCCGGCGCTTCGCGACGTCCCCGCGACCACGGCCTGAGGAGGATCCGATGCGCACGCTCATCAGCAAGGGCCTCGTCGTCACGGCCGACGGCTCGTACCCGGCGGACGTCCTCGTCGACGGCGAGACGATCGCCCTCGTCGGGAGCGACCTGGCCGCGGCCGGCGTCACGGCCGACGCGACGATCGACGCGAGTGGGAAGTACGTGGTCCCGGGCGGCATCGACGGCCACACCCACTTCGAGCTGCCCTTCGGCGGCACCTTCGCCAAGGACACCTTCGAGAGCGGGACGAAGGCGGCGGCCCACGGCGGGACGACCATGATCGTCGACTTCGCCGTGCAGCCCAAGGGCCACGCGCTGCGCGAGGGCCTCGACGTCTGGATGGCCAAGGCCGAGGGCAACGCGGTCCTCGACTACGGCTTCCACATGATCATGAGCGACGTGAACGACGCCAGCCTGGCCGAGATGGACCAGATGGTCGCCGAGGGGGTCCCCGACTTCAAGCTCTTCACCGCCTACCCGGGCGTCTTCTTCAGCCCCGACGACCACATCTACCGGGCGATGCTGCAGACGCGCAAGAACGGCGGCCTCATCCTCATGCACGCCGAGAACGGGCCGGTGATCGACGTGATCGCGGCCGACCTCGTGGCGAACGGCACGACCGACCCCATCGGCCACGGCATGGCCCGCTACCCGGTGCTCGAGGGCGAGGCGACCAACCGCTGCATCCGCCTGGCCGAGGCCGCGGGCGCCCCGGTCTACTTCGTGCATCTCTCGTCGCGCGACGCGCTGGAGGCGGTGTCGGCGGCCCGGCAGCGCGGGTCCCGCGTCTTCGCCGAGACGTGCCCCCAGTACCTGCTCCTCTCGCTCGATGATCTCGGCAACGGGTTCGAGGGCGCCAAGTACGTCTGCAGCCCGCCGCTGCGCCCGAAGGACCACCAGGAGGACCTGTGGCGGGGGCTCCGCACGGGCGACCTGCAGCTCGTCGGCACCGATCACTGCCCGTTCGACTTCGTGGGTCAGAAGGAGCTGGGCCGGGGCGACTTCCGGAAGATCCCGAACGGCCTGCCGGCCGTCGAGGATCGCGTCGACCTGCTCTACCAGGGCGGGGTCGTGGAAGGGCGCTTCTCGCGCGAGCGCTGGGTCGAGATCATGTCGACGACGCCGGCCAAGATCTTCGGGATGTACCCGAAGAAGGGCGCCATCGCCGTCGGCTCGGACGCGGACATCCTGGTCTTCGACCCGAACCGGAAGCGGACGATCAGCGCCGCGACGCACCACATGGACGTCGACTACTCGATCTTCGAGGGCTTCGAGGTCCAGGGCACGTCCGACATCGTGATGAGCCGGGGCACGGTGCTCGTGCGCGACGGCCAGTGGGTCGGCCCGGCCGGCCACGGCCAGTTCGTGCGCCGGAGCACGGCGGACTACGCCCGGCTCGCGTAGGGATCGCGCCACGTCCGGGTGGGGACGCCGTCCCGGGCGCAGCGGTGGCCCAGGCGTCGCGGCCGGCGCGACCGTCAGGGGGCCGGGATCGCCCGGCGCGTCCGCCGCCTCGCGAGCGTGGCCGCGACCGCGGCCAGCAGCATCGTGGCGGCCACGACCACGCAGATGACCTGCTCGGCGGAGAGCGAGCCCACCCGGGCCGGGTCGCGCCAGGTGGAGGCGACGAAGCCGCGACCGAGCGCCCACAGGGCGATCCCGACGGCGTAGAGGCGGCCGTCGGCGCGCCGCAGCGGGGTCAGCCAGGCCAGCAGGATGACGACGAGCAGGACGGCGAGTGCCATACCCGCCTCGTAGAGCTGCGACGGGTGGGCCGGGATCTCGGCGGCGGCGCTGCCCCACGGCCCGGGCGGCAGGTACGCGGTCGCCCAGTCGAGGTCGACCGGGACGCCCTGGCCGGAGCCGCCCAGCGCCTGCGCCGCCTTCCCGAGGCCGAGCGCCAGGAGCACGGGAACGATCGCGACGTGGAGCCAGCGCCCGACCGGAGCGTCGAGGAGGGCGGCGACGTAGATCCCGCTCAGGGTGCCGCCGACGACCGCGAGGGTCAGCTCCACGCTGCCCTGCCCGGGGTCCAGGAGCGCCCGCCAGTCGCCCGCGTAGTAGTCCGCGTGGAGGAGCCCGTAGCCCAGGCGCCCCAGGATCACGGCTCCCGGCACGACCCCCAGCAGGATGAAGAGGAGGTCGTCCCGGCGCAGGTGCCACGGGCCCTCGCGCTCCTCGTCGGGCAGCTCGTCGTCGCCGATCAGGAGGTCCTGCCCCGGCGTTCGGCCGGCAAGGAGGGCGGCGGCCACGATCCCGACGAGGATCGACCCCGCGATGGCGAGCGTCTCCCAGCGGATCGCGCGATCCCCGAGACGGAGGTACGGATCGAAGTCGAAGACGATCGCGGCGAGGATGCCGGGCGTCATCCGTCGCCGTCCAGGGTGCCGTGGACGGTGCGACCGGCCGCCACGGTCACCTCGACCCGGGTGCCGTCGTCGCCCCCGCCCCAGGCCTCGCGAGGAATGGCCGTCGGGTCGCCCGAGAGGATCGCCAGGTCGGCCCTCGCGCCAACCGTGAGGCGCCCGGCGTCCTCGTCGCCGAGCACGCCGGCGCCGGCCGCCGTCCACGCGTGGAGCGCCTCGGCGGCGGACAGCGCCGGGTCGTGGCGGACGGCCGCGCGGATGCCGTCGAGCGGCGCACCCGGGATCACCGGCCGGTCGCTGGAGAACGCCATCGGGACGCCGGCGGCCAGGAGCGCCGCGAACGGCAGGAGGCGAGCCGCGCGCTCGTCGCCGAGTCGCGCGCGGTAGGTCGGGCCGGCCCAGGCGAGGAACTCCGGCTGGACGACCGCGCTCGCTTCGGAGGCGGCCAGCCGCGCGACGAGGTCGTCATCGAGGAGCATCGCGTGCTCCACGCGGTGGGCAATGCCGGCCGGTGGGGATGATGCCGCGTAGGCCTCGAGGACTGCGACGATCGCCGCGTCGCCGATCGCGTGGGTCGCCACGCCCCAGCCGGCGGACGCGGCCCGCCGGATCCGCTCGGTCAGGGCCAACGGCTCGTGCACCGGCCCGCCCGCGTGGGGCGCGTCGGCGTAGGGCTCGCGGAGCCACGCGGTGCGGGTGGTGAGGGCGCCGTCCGCCTTCAGCTTCACGTGTGCGAGGCGCACCCGTCCACGGGCCTCGGCGTCCAGCATGGCGGCCACGTCGGCGGGCGTCGGGACGGCGTCCCCCTGCGCCGGGGCGATCCGGGCGAGGCCCGGCAGCAGCGCCACCGCGAGCGGCATCGCGCCCGATGCGATCGCCGCGCCCCAGGCCGCGAGCTCGGCGGCGACGCCGGCGGTCGAGCCCACGTCCGCGTCGGCGACGCTCGTCACGCCGTCCGCCGCCAGGCGTGCCGCGGCCCGGGCGAGGGCTGCCACCCCCTCCACGGTCGTGGGCGCCGGCATCGCCGCCGCGATCCGGTCCCAAGCGTCGGGCCCGCGAAGGATGCCGGTCGGCTCGCCGGATGCGTCCCGTTCGATCTCGAGGCGGCCCGGGATGGACGACGTCGCCGCGTCGACGCCCGCGATGGCCAGCGCGAGGCTGTTCACGGCCACCGCGTGGCCGGAGACGTGCGCCAGGAGGACGGGCCGGTCGGGAACGGCCCGGTCGAGGTCGTCGCGGGTCGGGTCGTCGGGGCGGTCCCAGCCGGTCGGGTCGTAGCGCGCGACGAGGCACGCGTCGGGCTCGAGACGCTCCCCGGCGCCGGGCACCGCGCGGATCGCGGCGCGCCGCTCGCGGCCGGCGAGCAGGGCCATCCCCGCCACCACGCCCTCCCAGTAGGGGTGCGCGTGCGGTTCCACGAACCCCGGCACGACGGCGCGGCCGCGCAGGTCGATCACCGTCGAGTCCGGGCCGGCGAGGGCCAGCATCTCCTCGTCCGTCCCGACCGCCAGGATCCGCTCGTGGGCGTAGCAGATCGCCGTCGCCCGGTGCCCCGCGGCGTCCGGCGCCCCGGATCCGGATGCCCGGGTGGCGACGTCCGTCGGCCGGGCGCCGTCCAGCGTGAGGACGGTGCCGCCGAGTAGGACCGTGTAGTGGTGGGTCATCGGGCAGGAGTCTAGCCGCCACGGGAACCCACGGCCGTGCAGCCGCGTCTGGGCTGCAGGAGAATTCCACCATGCGCTGTGTCCGCGCTCTCCGACCGTCCCAGCGTGCCAAGGTCGCCCTTGCCCTCGCATCTGCGGTCCTGGTCGCCGGATGTTCGGCGGGCACATCCCCCGGTGTCCCGGCCGCTGACTCGCCCGCGCCGTCCACTCAGCCGAACGACCCGTCGCCGGCGCCGGGCGAGACGACGCCCACTCCCGCTGCAACCAGCGCTCGCCCACCGGACATCCCGATGCGCACGCCTCCACTGGCCACCGTTCCTCCGAGCGTGCCGCCGATCCTCGGGGAGGCGCCGGCCAGCATCCTCGATGCAGCGCGCGCCGACCTGGCCGGGCGCGTCCCTCCCGCCGATGCGGCTGCCTCCGTCGTGACCCGCGCCGAGGCGGTCCAGTGGCCGGACGGCTCCTTGGGATGCCGCGTCGCGGGCGAGGCGTACCCGCAGATCGTCACGCCGGGCTACTGGATCGTGCTGTCGGTGGGCGGCACTGACTACGACTACCGGGCGACGGAGGCGGGCGCGGTCCGCCTGTGCGACCGCCCCCTCAAACCGAACCCGGGCGGCTGACCCGGAGGGCGATCCGGGCAGGGTCGCCGGGAACCAGGTGCGGCTGGTGGCCGGCGCTACGCACCAGAAAGCGATCCCCCCGGGCCGGGCCCGGGGGGATCGTCGATTCTCGACCGGCTGAGGCCAAGCGGCCGGACGGGCTAGGGCTTGACGCGGACTAGGAGCGCCTCGTTGCCCTCCGGCGCGCCGCCGCGGAACGAGCCGCGACTGGCATCGAGGACGAGCAGGAGCCCCTTCTCGCTCGGATTGGTGCCGGTGGCGCCGAAGTCGCCGACGGTCAGCCTTGTCGAGGCGAACGGATCGATGTCGCCGGAGTAATAGCCGTCCGCACCGATGACGCCGATGTAGCGCTCGGCGTACGGCGCGACCTGGATGTTCTCGATCGCGTCGGTGGCGAGGCCGGTGAAGTAGTTGTCGTACGCGACGACATCCATCGCCATCGGCTGGAAGAAGTTCGTGGCGTTCATGCCGATCTGCTCGCCGCAGATCGTGAGGACCGTGTTGGCGGCGTTGGTGCCGTGGTCCGTGTAGAACCAGGCGTCCCCCATACCGGTGGCGAGGTCGAACACCCAGGTGAGGCTCCGGCCGTCGGACAGTCCGCCCGGCCCGGAGGAGGCGTCGGCGTTCAGCACGACGTAGTCGTCGGTTCCGTCATCGTTCGTGTCGATGTAGACCCAGAACTCGTTGTGGGCGAGGGCGAGCGTCGTCCGCTCCCACGTGTTGATGGCGATGGTGTAGATGAACGAGTCGTCGGCGGAGCAGAATCCGGCCGGGACCGGGAACGTCTGAACGCCGACCGCCCGCAGGTCGATGACCGGCGCGTTGGCGCCGCGCGTGCTGGGCGGCAGGTTCGGGCTGGTCCCGACGAGCGAGTAGACATCGACGTAGGCGGGGCCCACGCCCTGGTTTCGAAGCTTCGCGGTGCCAGTCGGCAGGCCGGGAAGCGGGCCGTCCGTCTTGGCGTCGCCGATCCTGACCGGGGCGTTGCTGGTCTCGACATCGTCCGACTGGCGCGGCAGGACGTGCCAGGCGACGTGGAGCGGGTCGGCGTCGTCGGCCGAGCTCCTGACGTCGTCGAGGTTGATGTAGCCGTCGTACTCGAGCAGGTCGAGCGGCGCCGGGTTGGCGCCATTCGAGCCGCTGTTCATCGTCCACGGGCGCAGCTTCGAGCCGTCGATCCTGATGGTGACCTCGAACCCAGTCGCGCCTTGCGGCTTCACCTTGACGTAGGAGGGCGCATAGACCTTGACCGCCCCGGTGGCCTCGTCATCCGCGTAGCGGAAGGTCGGGGTCACCTTGTAGGTCAGCCACGACTTCCCGTAGTTGCGGACCGTGACCTCGCGGGTCAGCCAGGTGACCTTCCGGCTCGCATCGACGAAGCCGAAGCTGAGCCCGCCGGCCTTCGTCCGGCTGTCCCAGGCGGCTGCCGGGGACTTCAGCGCCCGGTCGACGCGGAGCTCGCCGCCGCCGATCCGGCTGATCGGGGCGAGGACGCCCGGCGCGCTGGCCGGGTTGGTGTAGATCTCGGTCTCGGCGGTGTTCATGAGCACCGACTTGATCTCGCCGACCGAGCGGTGCGGGTATGCGCCGACCAGGAGCGCGGCCGCGCCGCTGACCATCGGCGTGGCGCCGGAGGTCCCGCCGAACGGCTCGGTGCCGGTGCCGGTCCCGACCACCGCCGAGACGGAGGCGCCGGGGGCGCCGATCTCGGGCTTGAGGAGGTTCTTGTCCATCGACGGGCCGCGGGACGAGGACCCGACGATGCTGCCGACGAGCGGAACGCCGTCGACCGGGTCGAAGCTCACCGTGACGCCGGCCGCGAGCTGGGACTTGAGGGTGTCCGAATCGGCCTGGCTGATCATGAAGCCCGGGATCGTCGCGCACAGGTCGCTCGGGCAGTCGCCCAGGCCGCCCTCGAACGGGTCGCCGGGGGTGACCATGCCGATGATCCCGACGAGCCCACCGCCGGCGGCGATGTTCGAGATCTTGAGGCTGAAGTCGCAGGTGCCCCTGTCGACGAGGACGATCTTGCCGGTCAGCGTCCCGGCCGCGAACGGGGCGCATCCGTCGACGTTGCCCCCCGCGCCGTCGCCGTACTGCACCGGACCCTGGAGCTTGGTGGTGAGCGGCGCCGACCAGGGCTGGACAACGGCGAGGTAGAGGCCGGCGATCCCGGCCGGCGAGACGACCCGCATCAGGGCCTGGATCGCCGACGGCACGGCCGTCTGCGCCACCGAGAAGGCCGTCTTCGCGGCGCTCGGCGAGTCGAGGATGTACTGCTTGTTGCCGCCGTTGCCGGCGGCCGTCACGGAGAGGACGCCGAGCCGGCTGGCCTGGTCGACTGCCTGCGAGAGGTCGTCGTCGAAGGCGATCCCGTAGAGGCTGCCGAGCGACATGTTGACGACGTCGACGTGGTCGCGAGTGGAGCCGTCGCCGTTGGGGTCGACGGCGAAGTCCATGGCCTCGATGAGGGCGACGCCGCTGCACGCGGTGGACTGGGACGCGCAGACCTTCACCGCGTACAACGAGACCGCCGGGGCCACGCCCTTGGCACCGCCGATGATGTCGGCGACGTGGGTGCCGTGACCTTCGAAGTCGATCGGGTCGGGGTCCGGAGCCAGCGGCGGCGAGCTCGCCCCGCCGGTCCAGGCCTCGCCGACGAAGTCGTAGCCGCCGACGACCCTGGCCGTCGGGAAGAGCCCGTCCTGCGTTGTGTTCAACGGGTCCGTCGGGCTGGTGCCGTAGGCGGCCTCGTAGGCGGCCACGGTGCCCGGGCCGCCGAACTCCTTGTGCGTGTAGTCGATGCCGCTGTCGAGGACGGCGACCCGGACGCCCTTGCCGGTGTAGCCGGCCTTCTGGACGGCGGTCCCGCCGACGTACGGGACGGTCTCGTCGAGGGCCATCTCGTAGTTGACGACCGGGTTGATGGCCACGACCGCCGAGTCGGCCGCCAGCGTGGCGAGCGCCTTCGCATCGACGCTCATCATGACCACGTTGGTGGCGCGGCCGGTCCGGCCCAGGACCCGCGCGGACCGATCGAGGCCCTTCGCAGTGGCGATGACCGTGTCCTGCTGCGCCCTGGCCCTCCTGTACTGCGACTTCTCGGCGGCATCGCCGCTCGCCGACACGTCGACGGAGGACTGCTCCGACAGTCGAACGATGACCTGCTGGGGCCCGCGGGCGGCGCGGAGCGCGGCGTTCAGCTTGTCCGCCGCGACGGTGGTGGTGCGCGGCGTCGGGAGCTTGAGCTTCTGGATCCGCTCCGGGAGCGGGAGATCGGGACGCGCAGGCGGATCGGCCGCCAGGGCGGGGGCGGCGATCGACACGGCGAACGCGGCGCCGATGAGGGTGGCGACGAAGCGCCTCCGACGACTTGGCACGACTACCCTCCTCGTGAGTCTGGATGCGTGCGCACCAGCTCCGGATCTGCCTCCAGGCCGGCCAACGCGCCCTCGGGCGGTAACGGTACTCCTGCGTCGCGGCTCGGTTCACCCGCGGGCGCCGTCCGGGTCGCCCACGGCGGGACCCGGTGGTGCACAGGCGCACCATTCGCGCCCCCAACGGCTTCAGGCCTGCAGCTTCTCGACGAGCTCGCGGACCGACGCGGCGGAGCGGGCCAGCTCGGCCTTCTCGTCGTCGGTCAGCGAGATCTCGATGACCCGCTCCATGCCGCCGTTGCCGAGGACGACAGGGACGCCGACGAAGAGGCCGTCGATGCCGTACTCGCCCTGCAGGTACGCAGCGCAGGGCAGGATGCGGCGCCGGTCGAGGAGGATCGCCTCGACCATCTCGACGACGGAGGCCGCCGGGGCGTAGTAGGCGCTGCCCGTCTTGAGGAGCGCGACGACCTCGGCCCCGCCGTTGCGGGTCCGCTCGATCAGCGCGGCGACGCGCTCGGGCGGCAGCAGCTCCGTGACCGGCACGCCGCCGACCGTGGAATGGCGCGGCAGCGGGACCATCGTGTCGCCGTGGCCGCCGAGGACGAAGGCGCGCACGTCGCGGACGGAGATGTCCAGCTCGTCGGCGATGAAGTGGCGGAAGCGGGCCGAGTCGAGGACGCCGGCCATGCCGATCACGCGCTCGCGCGGGAAGCCCGAGGCCTGCATCGCCACGTGGCACATGGCGTCGAGCGGGTTCGTGACGACGATGATGATCGCCTCGGGGCTGACGGCGGCGGCCTGCTTCACGACCGACGACACGATCCCGGCGTTCCTGGCCATCAGGTCGTCGCGGCTCATGCCGGGCTGGCGGGCAAGGCCCGAGGTCACGACGATGATCTTGCTGCCGGCCGTGTCGGCGTAGTCGTTGGTGCCGGTGACGCGGACGTCGTAGCCGACGACCGGGGCGGCCTCGGCGAGGTCGAGCGCCTTCCCCTGCGGCAGCCCCTCCACGATGTCGACGAGGACGACGTCGGCGAGGCCGGTCTCGATGATCCGCTGGGCGGTGGTGGCGCCGACGTTGCCGGCCCCGATGACGGTGACGCGGCGGCGGGGAGTGTGGTGCATCGGGTGCTCCTCCGGGTGTTCGGTCCGGCGTCGGCCGGGGGCGCGGGTCGGTTGCCGGGATTGTAGGGAGCGGGAGGCGCGACGACCCGTGCGTCCCGCGGCGCGGCGCCGCCGGCGGCAGGCGGCAGGTCGTCCGGGGCGTCAGTACGTGGTCAGGCGGACCGGCGTCAGGGCGAAGTCGCGCGTGTTCCGGGTGAGGACGGCCGCGTGATCCGTGAACGCCGCGGCGGCGATGAGCGCGTCGGCCAGGCCGAGCGACTTCCCGACTTCGCGTGCCTCGGCGCGCCAGCGCCCGGCTATCAGGGCCGCCCCGGGGGCCGGCTGGATGAACTCCACCGGCTCGAGGAAGGCCTCGAACTCGGCAACCTCCCAGGGCTTGAGCCCGGTGCGGACCTCGGCGACGACGATCTCGTGGACGAGCGGCTCGTCGCCGTCCTCGAACACCGCCCGCCAGCGGGCGCCGGCCGCCGGGAGCCCGTTCAGGTAGTCGATGACGAATGCAGAGTCAGCGAGGATCCGCATGCTCGGCCTCGCCAGCGGCCCCGGGGTCGGAGTGGCCGTATTCGCCCTCGGTCTCGGCCACGCGTCGCCGGAACATCCGGAGGGGCGGGCGATCTTCCGGGACGGTGCCGACGACCGGGATCGGGTCAGGCCCGAGGTCCGTCTCCTCGGCACGGAGCGCCCGGACCCACTCGACGACCATCTCGGATGTCGCCCACTCCGGGTGATCCTCGGCCTTGAGGATGCCGAACGACCGGTCCCAGGCCTCCTTGAGGCGGTCGCGGCGCAGCCGCGCGGCCACCGCCTCGGCAACGTATCGGCTCCGGTTCCGCGGCCCCGCGACCCGGTCCACCTCGGCCACCAGGTCCTCGGGCAGCATCAGGTTCGTGCGCACAGCCATGCGCACAGGATGGCGCACACCGGTGCGCCCGTCAACGCTCCCGGCCGACGCACCCCGACGGTGCACGGGCACGCTCGCACGACGCCTCGACCGACGGGCGCCTCGGCGCTCCCCTACCCGACCCGCGGGCCGGCGCTCCGGATCGCCTCCGAGACCCCGTCGGCGTACTGGGCGAAGTTGGCCTCGAACATCCGGGCCAGCTCGGCGGCGCGGCGGTCGTAGGCGGCCGGGTCGGCCCAGGTGCCGCGCGGGTCGAGGACCTCGGCCGGGACGTCGGGCACCGCGAGGGGAACCTCCACCCGGAAGACCGGGTCGAGGCGCGTGGCGACGTCGTCGAGGAGCCCGTTGAGGGCCGCGCGGACCATCTGGCGGGTGTGGTTGATGTTCATCCGATGGCCGGTGCCGTACGGGCCGCCGGTCCAACCGGTGTTCACGAGCCAGACGGGGACGTCCCAGCGCCCCAGGCGCTCGACGAGCATCGAGGCGTAGACGCCGGGGTGCCGCGGCAGGAACGGCGCCCCGAAGCCGGCCGAGAAGGTCGCCTTCGGCTCGACGACACCGACCTCGGTGCCGGCCAGCTTCGCCGTGTAGCCGCTGATGAAGTGGTAGGCAGCCTGCTCGCGGGTGAGCCGGCTGATCGGCGGAAGCACCCCGAACGCGTCGGCCGTCAGGAAGACGACGTGCTCCGGCGTCCCGGCGATCCCGGTGGGATCGGCGTTGCCGATGAAGTGGAGCGGGTACGCGCCGCGGGTGTTCTCGGTGAGCCGCTCCGAGTCCAAGTCGAGGGCCCGGGTCAGCGGGTCGAGGTCGACGTTCTCGAGGATCGTCCCGAACCGCTTCGTCGTGGCGAAGATGTCGGGCTCGTACATCGGGGAGAGGCGGATCGTCTTGGCGTAGCAGCCGCCCTCGAAGTTGAAGACGTAGCCGTCGCCCCAGCCGTGCTCGTCGTCGCCGATGAGCGCGCGCAGCGGGTCGGCCGAGAGGGTGGTCTTGCCGGTCCCCGAGAGGCCGAAGAAGACGACCGAGTCGCCGGCGTCCCCCACGTTGACCGAGGAGTGCATCGGCAGGACGCCCTCGTCGGGCATCAGGTAGTTCATGACCGTGAACGCCGACTTCTTGATCTCGCCGGCGTACTCGGTGCCGACGATGACGATCTCCATCCGGCCCATGTGGACGAGGATCGCGGTCTCGGAGCGGGTTCCCTCGGTCGCCGGGTCGGCCTTGAACGACGGGACGTCCAGGATCGTGAAGTTCGGCACGAACGTCGCCAGCTCCTCGGCGGTCGGGCGGCGGAAGAGGTTCTCGGCGAAGATGCTGGCCCAGGCGGTCTCGGTGTAGACGCGCAGCGAGCGGCGATGGGCCGGGTGGGCCCCGATGAAGGCGTCCTGGGCGTAGAGGTCCTTCGTCGCGACGTACGCCAGCAGGCGGGCGCGAAGGCGGTCGTAGTCCTCCTCGCTGATCCGCTGGTTGACGTCGCCCCACCAGATCTTGGCCTCGGAGCTCGGCTCGACGACGACGAACTTGTCCTTCGGCGAGCGGCCGGTGTGCTTGCCGGTCCGGACGACGAGCGGCCCCTCCGCCGCGACGATCCCCTCGCCGGCCCGGATCGCGTGCTCGTACAGCTCGGCCGTGGAGAGGTTGGCCCGCACGGTGCGGCCGATCGCCAGCTCGGAGAGGGAGGGGGTCTGCGTCAGCGCCATGTCGGACTCCTGGGTCGTGCCATCTCTCGGCGGGCCCGCGGCCGTGGGGCGACCGGTGCCCGGCAGACCGGCCGCGCGTGGGTCGGGCGTCGAGCGTCGCGCGGGCGGGTTCCCGGGGGCGCCGGTCGGTCGTCCCGACGGAGTCGGCTTTCGCAGTCCGTGGTCCGGGGATGATAGCCCGTTGCTGCCCGACGCCTGTGCGGGGTTGCGCCGGGCGCGCCGCAGCGTCCGCGCGGGCGAACCGCGGCGCCCTGCCGGACGCCGCCGGCCGACGGGTCAGCGAATGGCTACGCCTCGTCGAGGGCGGCCAGCAGGTCCGCGACCAGGTCGTCCGCGTCCTCGATGCCCACCGAGAGGCGGACCAGCGCCTCCGGCACCTCCAGCGGGGATTCGGCCACCGACGCGTGCGTCATCACCGCCGGCACCTCGACGAGGGACTCGACTCCGCCGAGTGACTCGGCCAGCGTGAACAGGCGGGTGGTCTCCGCGAGGGCGACCGCCCGCTCGCCTGCCGTTCGCCCGCGGCGGCCGCCGGGAGCCGGCACGAAGCTGACCATCCCGCCGAACGCCGGGGGTCCTCCCGCATGGCCGAACCGCATCTGGCGCGCCGCGACCGACGCCTGCGGGTGGGCATGGCGCCCATGAGCCAGCCCCGGGTAGCGCAGCCACGCGACGTCGCTGCGCGCCGCCAGCGCGCGCGCGACCGCCTGCGCCGAGGCCGACTGGCGCTCGGCCCGCAACGCCAGCGTGCGCAGCCCCCGGAGGACCAGGAAGCAGTCCTGGGGTCCGGGCACGGCACCGATCGCGTTCTGGAGGAAGCGCAACCGCTCGGCGACCGCGGCGTCGGACGTGATCGCGATGCCGCTCACCGCGTCGCTGTGGCCGCCGAGGTACTTGGTCGCGGAGTGGAAGACGATGTCGGCCCCCAGCTCGAGCGGCCGCTGGAGGGCGGGCGAGGCGAAGGTATTGTCGACGACGACGAGCGGCCGCTCCCCGCCTGCGCCCGCGTGGCCGGTCACCGCCGCGACCACCGCCGCGATGTCGGTGACCTTCAGGAGCGGGTTGGAGGGGGTCTCGAACCAGACGAGCCGCGTCAGCGGCCCGAGCAGGCGCGCCAGCGCCGCGGCCCGGTCGCCGGCCAGGTCCGCGTACCGCGCGTCGACGCCGCGTGGTCGGGCCACGCGCTCGAGGAAGCGGAACGTCCCGCCGTAGACGTCGTCGCCGACGACGATCTCCTCGCCGGGGGCGACGAGCTCGGCGAGCGTCGCCGTCGCCGCGGAGCCGGAGGCGAAGGCGATCCCGAACGCTCCGCCCTCGAGGTCCGCGACGGCCCGCTCGAGGCGCTCCCGGGTCGGATTCTGGGTGCGGGCGTATTCGTAGCCGGCCCGGGGTCGCCCGACCCCGTCCTGGGCGTACGTCGAGGTCTGGTAGATCGGCGGGCTGACGGCGCCGGTGGGCCCGTCGGGCTCCGCGCCGGCGCGCACGGTCCGGGTGGCGAAGGCATCCGGGCGCCCTGCGTCGGCGCCCGGCCGCGCGGCGGCGGCCGGCCGCGCGGCGGCGGCCGGGGAGACACCTGCCCCGCGGGGCGGCTCGAGCTCGGACATGGGCGCCATTATCGCGGCATCGGCGCCGCGTCCCGGCGGTGGACGTACCTCCGGCACGGGCGACCGTCCTCGTCGACGTACGACCGCTCCAGCACGAGGCCGCACTTCTCGACGAGGCGGATCGAGGCGGCGTTCGGCTCGTCGATGATCCCGACGACGGCGGGGATGGCGAGGCGACCTTCCGCGTCGGCGATGACCGCGCTCAGCGCCTCCGGGCCGAGCCCGTGTCCGTGATGCCGGGAGGCGAGCATGCAGCCCAGCTCGGGCTCGGGGCCCCACGCGTTCTGGGGCGGGAAGACGCCCGCGACGCCGACCACCTCGCCCTCCCGTCCGTCGGCTGCGTCGGCGGCCTCGATGACCCACGTCGGGTAGCCGGCCGCGATCCCCTCCTCGATCCAGGTGCCGAGGTCGTGCTCGGCCATCGTGCGCCGATCGGCCTCGGTGAGCGCCGGGTCGGCGTAGTCGTCCCAGAAGCGGATGACGGCCGGGTCCAGGACGAGCTCGCGGAAGACCCACTCGAAGTCGCTCGCCGTGTACGGTCGCAGGCGCAGCCTGGCGGTCCGCAGCTCGGCCCCGGCGGCGGTCTGCAGCTCGGCCCGGGCCGCAGCCGGCAGCTCGGCCCCGGCGGCAGCCGGTTCCACGTCGAGCACGCCCTACGAGCCGAGCCGGGGGTGGTGGCCGAGGTACTCGAGGAGGTCGAGCTTGGTGACGACCCCGACCGGCCGCTCGCCGCGGGTGGCCAGCATCGCGGGGGCGCCGCCCGCGAGGAGCGCGAAGGCCTCGTCGAGCGTCGTGGTCTCGCGCACCTGGGGGAGCGGCGGGTCCATCACCTCGCCGACCGTGCGCTCCACGACCCCGGGGTCCCGGTACGCGCGCTGCAGGAGCCCCGTCTCGCTCACCGAGCCGACGAGGCCGGCGAGGCGCGTCCCGTCGCCCTCCTCCGACACGGGCATCTGGCTGATCCCGAACTCCTGGAGCCGTGCGATCGCCACGCCGACCGTCTCCGTGGTGCGCGCCACGACGACGTCGGGGAGCTGCTTGCCGTGGTGGTGGTCGTCGAGGATGTCCCGCAGCGTGACCACGCCACCGGGCGTCGGGAGGAGGCCGTTCGCGCGCATCCACTCGTCGTTGTAGAGCTTGGAGAGATAGTTGCGGCCGCCGTCGGGCAGGATCACGACGATCACCGCCCCAGATCCGCCGGCCTCCAGCGTCAGCTCGTGGGCCACCTCGAGGGTCGCGACCATCGCCGTGCCGCACGACTCGCCGGCCAGGATCCCCTCCTCCCGCGTAAGGCGGCGGGCCATCGCGAAGGCGTCCCGGTCGGAGACGCGGACCCAGCGGTCGATGAGCGACGGGTCGAGGGTGCCGGGGAGGAAGTCCTCGCCCACTCCCTCGGTGAGGTACGGGCGAGCCGTGTCGCCGGAGAGGACGCTGCCCTCCGGGTCGGCCCCGATGACGACCAGGTCCGGTCGCCGGGCTCGCAGGAAGCGGGCCACGCCCGTGATCGTACCGCCGGTGCCCACGCTCGAGACGAGATGCGTGATCCGCCCCGAGGTCTGGTCCCAGATCTCCGGCCCGGTCGTCGCCTCGTGGGCGGCCGGGTTCTCCGCGTTCCAGTACTGGTCGGGCTTGAAGGCGCCTGGGATGTCGCGGGCCAGGCGCGCCGCGACCGAGTAGTAGCTCTCGGGGGACTCCGGCGGCACGTTGGTCGGGCAGAGGACCACCTCGGCGCCGTAGGCGCGGAGGATCGCCTGCTTCTCGGCGGACTGCTTGTCGGCCATCACGAAGATGCAGCGATAGCCCTTGAGCGCGGCGGCGATGGCCAGCCCGTGGCCGGTGTTGCCCGACGTCGGCTCGATGATCGTCCCGCCCGGACGGAGGAGGCCGTCGCGCTCGGCCGCCTCGATCATCGGCAGCCCGATCCGGTCCTTGACCGACCCGCCGGGGTTGAGGGTCTCGAGCTTCGCCAGGACCAGGGGCTGGTCCTCGAGGGGGCCGATGCCGCGCGTCAGGCGGGAGATCCGCACGAGCGGGGTGCTCCCGACGAGGTCAAGGATCGACTCGGCGTACTGCATGGCCCGGGAGTATAGGCGGCCGAGCAGCGGGCCCGGCCTCCGACGGCGGCGGGCCGCGACGGCGACGAGTGGCCCCCGGGCGAGACGGCGGCAACGAATGGCCTCGGGCCGCGACGGCGACGAAGGGCCCCCGGGCCGCTGCGGCGGCGCGATGTGCCGGGGGACCGGAACCGGATCAGCCGCGGGACCTGCCGTGCGGGCGGCCCAGGAGGAGCCCGGTCAGCCACGGCCATCGGCGGCGGCGCGCGGGCGGGTCGACCGTCCCCGGGTAGATCCCGGCGATGACCGGGGCGAGCAGCGCTTCGAGCGCCTCCGCCGCGCGGCGGGCGACGACGAGCTCCTCGCGCGATCCCTCCTCCGGCACGCCGGACCAGCCGTCGCCGACCAGCTCGGCCATCGTGACCGGCGGCAGGATCCGCGTGGCGAACCGCTTGCCGCGGTAGAGCTCCTCGGTCCCGGCCACCGCGAGCGGGACGATCGGCGCGCCGGTCCGCAGGGCGATCACGAAGGCGCCGTGGCGGAGGGGCGTCGGGCGGTCCGGCGGCCCGCCGATCGTCCCCTCCACGAACGTGGAGAAGATCCCGCCCCGCTCCAGGACGGCGCGCGCCGCAGCGACGTGGACGTCGATGCCGATGCCGCCGCGCCAGACGGGCAGCACGCCGCCGACGAGGCGCAGCAGGCGCTCCTTCCATCGCCGGTCGAAGCCGGATGCGCCGCTCCCGAGCGTCCAGACCCGCGGCTCCGCCGGCAGCGCGTCCAGCGCGAGGAACGGGTCGAGCCACCCGCGGTGCACGGCCGCGAGCAGGAGGTAGCCGCCGCCGGCGGGGAGGTTCTCGCGCCCGCGGGCGTCCACCCGGAACCCGCAGGCGCCGACGAGGACGACACGGCCGATCCCGCGGGCGAGGCGGTAGACGATGCCGGCGCGGATCTCGGGCGGCCTGCCGAGCCAGTCCAGCCCTTCGCGCGTGTCGCGGCCCGAGCGGCGCAGCTCGTCCGGCCGGACGTTCGCGGCGGCGCGGCGCCGCCGCGGCCCGGTCATGTCGCGGACGTGGGCGGTGGGTCGTCGGCTTCGGCGGCCTCGGCTTCGGGCGCGGCGGCCCCGGCGGCGGCTTCCGCGTCGGCCCCGGCCGCTTCGGCTTCGGGCGCGGCGGCCCCGGGCAGGTCGTCCCCCTCGGGAGCGGCACGCTCGCCGTCGGACGCGCCCGGCCGGTGCCGCCAGGCGAGGACGGCCACCGCGCCGAGCACGAACGTGGCGCTGATGAGGGATGCGACCGGGATGTCGTAGAAGGTCCAGTTGTTCGTGCGCAGCGTCTCGAGGAGGAACCGGGTCGCGCCGTACCAGATCATGAAGAGCAGGAAGATGTCGCCCGGCCGCAGCCCTCGGACCTTGCGGGCGACGAGGAGGAGGACGACCGCCCCGATCGCGCCGGAGATCGACTCGTACAGGAAGAGCGGGTGGAAATGCGCATCGACCGGCGTGTCGCCGAGCGGCGGGCAGGCCCAGGTGGCCGTGCGGTTGGCGCACTCGATCGCGATCCCCCACGGCAGGCTGGTCGGCGGTCCGTAGAGCTCCTGGTTGAAGAAGTTCCCCCAGCGGGCGACCGCCTGCATGACCAGGAGGCCCGGGGCCACGCAGTCGGTCCACGTCAGGAACGGCTGCCGCTTCCAGCGCGCGTAGAGGTAGGCCGCGGCAAAGCCGGTGATGATCCCGCCGTAGACGCCCAGGCCGCTGTACGGTGGCAGGAAGATCGCCGGCAGATCGTCCTTGTAGCGGTCCCACTGATCGATCACGTGGTACAGGCGGCCACCGATGAGCGCGGCGACCGCGACGATGATCATCCCGTTGACCAGGATCCCGGTGTCGAGCCCGCGGCGGCGCGCCTCGCGCTCGATGACGATGAAGCTCGCCGCCAGGCCCACGGCGTACATCACGCCGTACCAGTAGATGTGGAGGGGGCCGATCGAGATCGCGATCGGGTCGGGGGTCCAGTCGATCATCGCCCGCGCAGTCTATCCGCGGCGGAGCGCGGCCGGGACGGCGGCGACGAAGGAGGCGCCCCGCGGGTCGGGCGAACGGGCCGGACCGCGCCGCAGTCGCGACCCGTACACTCGACGCCCATGAACACCGAGTACGTCTGGTGGGTCGTCATCCTCCTCCTGGTGGCGGGCGGTGCGATCGCCTTCCTCGCGCTCGGGCAGGTCGCCGCGATCGAGGATGAGCCGGAGCCCTCCGTCGACGAGCCGGAGCCCGCGGCGGCCGAGCCGTGGCCCACCGCGGCCGAGCCCGCGCCGGCGCAGGGCGCGCCAGGATCCGATCAGGGCGTCCCGGTGAGCAGCACGGTGCCGGGTCCCGGCGACCCTTCCGCGACGAGCGACACGCCGTAGGACACACCCGGCGGAAGGTCCGCCGGGATCGCGGCGTCGCCGGCCCACCAGCCAACGCCGTCGGCCCACTGCATCGTCCCGATGGTGGTGCGGGCGTCGCCGACGGCGACCCAGCAGCGGTACTCGTCGCCTCGCGCCGGCTCGGCCAGGCCCGTCGCGGTGACGAGCAACCTCCCGGCCGACGCGGACAGGACGAGCGTCCCGGCCGGTGTCCCGGCGGCATCGACGAGCACCATCTCCCGGGTGTCACCGGCGGCGTAGAGCTGGGCCGTCTCGAGCGCGACCGTCTCGAACGCCGCGTCGCCGCGGTTCACGCCCCCGCCCACGAGCAGCGCCCCGCCCACGAGCCCGACGACGAGCGCCGCCGCGAGCGTGGCCGCCCAGGCGGGGATCCCGACCATGCGCCGCCGCCAGGGACGACCGGCCCCGGTGATCACGGGTCCAGGCGTCGGTTCGAGCTCTGCTGCTGGGCTCGGCCCGGCCGACGAGGGCGCGGCGGCCGTCGCGGGCTCCGAAGCCGAAGCGGGCTCCGCCGCTGCCGCGTCCTCGACGAGGGCGGGTTGCCCGGTTCGTGCCACCCCCACCGCACGCACGAACGCCAGCGTGCGCTCGCGGAGGGCCGGATCCGGCTCGGCAGCCAGGATCGGGCGCAGCAGCGCGTCGGCACGGC
This sequence comes from uncultured Chloroflexia bacterium, assembly GCA_963831745.1. Taxonomy (GTDB): domain Bacteria; phylum Chloroflexota; class Limnocylindria; order Limnocylindrales; family CSP1-4; genus CTSoil-043. The sequence goes on from CAWHRD010000006.1 coordinate 961,377, forward strand.
GCAGCCGCGCCATCTCCTCGAGACAACTCGGACAACCGGCAACGTGCCCCACCACGAGCACCGCTTCGGGGGTGTCGCCGGCCTCGAGGCGATCCAGGCCGCCCGGCTCGACCGAGGCCAGCTCCAGGAGCTCGCGGACCTCGTCGTGGTCGCTCATGCCCAGCCTCCCCGACCGGCCGATCCCGGGGCATCGTCGATGGATTCATCCTGCGCCGATCGCTCCCATGCCGGCGCGGGCTCCGCCGACGCCGCGCCCAGCCCGGCGTCGATCATGGGCATGGGGGCGAGCCCGGCGCCGTAGACGTCTGCCAGCGCGCCGCGAAGGCGAGCGAGGGCGCGCCGGGTCCGCGTCTTCACGGTTCCCAGCGGCCATCCCAGGTGTTCCGCGATCTCGCGCTGCGTCAGCTCGTCGCGGTAGGCCAGCAGGATCACGTCGCGCTCCGGCTCGGGCATCACGGCGATGGCCGCGTTGATCGCCGTGCGCGCCTCCACGGCCTCGAGGATGGCCGCCGGGTCGTCGACGGCTGTCCCACGGTCGGCACGTCCGCTCTCGGCGGCCCGTTCGAGGGCCTCGTCCGCGGATCCCTCGTCACCTGCACGACCCAGGGCAACGAGCTGGGGTCGGCGACCCGCCGCCCGCAGGCGGTCGATGGTCCGGTTGCGGGCCATCGTCCCGAGCCAGGCCATCAGCGACCCGGCCTCCGGGTCGAAGCGATCGGCGCGGTTCCAGAGCGCCAGGAACACCTCCTGCACGACCTCCTCCGCGACCTGGCGGTCGCCCGCGATCCGGACGGCAGTGGCGTGGATCGCCGCCGCATGCCGGTCGTAAAGAGCAGCGAGGGCGTCTTCGGAGCCGGCGGCCACGGCCGCGACCAGCACGGCATCGGCCGGGAACTGCGCGGATCGTCCCTCCGTCATCGTTACGCGCCGGGCCGCCCGCCGGATTTCCGCGCCCGCGGTTCGTCGCGGAAGATCGGCAGGGGACGCCGCTCGAAGGGCGTCGAGAAGACGATGTCGGTCTCGGTCCGGTACACGTGACGGGTCGTCTGCACGGCGCGCACGACCCGCTCGAGGTCGGCGGTGTCGCTGGCGCGGATCTTGAGCAGGTAGTCGCCCTCCCCGGCGATCCGGTGGCACGCCTCGACCTCCGGGATGGCCGCGAACTCGTCGGTGATGTCGTCGGCGATGCTGCCCGGCGCCTGGGTCACCCACATGAACGCCAGCACGCCGAGGCCGACGGCCGCGGGGTCGACCTGGGCCATCGTGCCGCGCAGGACGCCGCGCGCCTCGAGCTTCTTGACCCGCTCGTGCGCGGAGGGGCCGCTCATCCCGACCTCGGCACCGATCTCCGCGTACGAGCGCCGCCCGTCCCGCTGCAGGATGTCGAGGATCTTCGCGTCGGTGGGGTCGACCTTCGGTGTTCCGGCCATGATGTACCAGTATGTTAGGCTAGTCGTCGTTGACGGTCGCTATCTGTTAGGCTAGTATCAGCGTTGAACCGCGATTGTGTTGGTTCCCAGCATGACACCCCGGAGGTTCGCACGATGATCATCGCAACCGTGCTCGGCCTCCTCGCGCTCTTCTCCTTCCTCAGCATCCTGCTGAGCGGCGACGACGAGCTGCCCGAGGCCAATCCGCGCGACCGGCTCCCCACGTGGGCTCGCTTCGGCCTGCGCTGACCCGCCGCCGCAGCAGCGCCGACCGCCGGACCGCCCATCCGGACCCATCGGTCGCCATAGCCTAGCGATCCGAGGCCCCCACTGCCGGGGGCCTCGACGATTCCGGGCCTACCAATCCCCGGCCGCGACGCGCCGCGGGCGCGGGTCGAGCGAGCCCGCCGGGAGGTGCGCCTCGAGGCAGGTGACGCCCGTCGGGCCGACGACCGCGTCGTGGTCCGTCCCGGCCGGCAGGTCGAGCCGGTCGCCGACACCGAGCGCCACACGCGTGCCGGCCCGCGGCAGGCCGAAGACGATGCTCCCGGCCGCGCAGACGAGCACCTTGTCGTAGCCGTGCGCGTGCGCGGCGTAGACGTCGCCCGGGCCGTTGCCCCACGACCCGGGGTCCAGTCCCTCGACCCGCAGCCGAGCGGCGAGCTCGTCGCGCTCCATCGCTCAGCCGGCGACGTTGACGCCGATGAGGCTCCCGACGATGAAGGTCACGATGGCGGCGGCCGCGCCGATGCACACCTGGCGCATCCCCGAGAAGATCATGTTGCGGCCGCTGAGGAGGCTGACGAGCGCGCCGAGCACGAACAACCCGACGAGGCTTGCGACGAAGCTGGTGAGGAGAACCATGGTCCCGCCCCCGAACAGGAACGGGATGACCGGGATGACGGCGCCGATGCAGAAGGCCACGAACGAGCCACCGGCAGCCGACCACGGGGAGCTCATCCCGTCCTTGTCCAGCCCCAGCTCCTCGCGGACGAGCGTCTGGAGAGCGACCTCCTTGTCCTGGAAGATGTGCTCCGCGAAGCGCCGGGCATCCTCCTCGGGCAGCCCCTTCGACTGGTAGATCGCGACGAGCTCCTCGAACTCCTCCTCCGGGATCGCCTCGAGCTCGGCCCGTTCCAGGGCGATCTGGCGCTCGAGGACCTCGACCTGGGAGCGCACCGAGATGTACTCGCCGGCGGCCATCGAGAAGGCCCCGGCGAGGAGGCCGGCGATGCCCGACAGGAGGATGATCGACGGCTCGGACGTTGCGCCGGCGATGCCCATGATGAGCGACAGGTTGCTGACGAGGCCGTCCGAGGCGCCGAAGACGATGGCGCGCAGCGTTCCCGCGCCCCCCCGGTGCCAGTTCTCGGCCTTGGTGATCTCCGCGACACTCGCCGCGACCCTCCCGCGGCGCTCGGCGTCGACGGCGGTGGCCGCGCCCTCGTTGCCGGTCGGCGCCTCCTCGAGCCGCCGCCACGTCTCCGCGTGCCGGCGCTCGTCGGCGGCCATCGCGGCCATCGCGGCCGTCATGTGGGCGGTCGGAGCGGTCGGCGCTCCCTTCGCGTAGCGGCGCTCGTCATTGCCTTCGAGGGTCCGCACCAGGTCGCCGACGGCCCGCGTGCCCATGATGCGCGCGACCAGCAGGATGAACCGCATCCGCGGCCCGGGCCTGCCGGGGCGCGGCACGTCCACGCCGGCGTCGCGAAGGCGCCGCTCCCAGATCTCGGCGTGACGGCGCTCGTCGGCGGCGATCGTCCGGAACGCCTCGGCTCGGCTGGGATCCTTCTCCATCCCGGCGAGGGTGTCGTAGAGGTGGATGGCGTCGCGCTCCATGCGCAGCGCGGTGAGCGACTCCTGGATGGCTGCCGAGTCGGGCAGGAGTGGCGTGGTCATGTCCTCGATCGTACGCCGATCGGGATGATGCCGGGCCGCGACCGCGTGCTAGAGTGCCGCCGCCACCCGGTCCGGGTGTTCCGCTGGAGGGTTGCTGGCATGGACGAGGCGCTCAGGGTCGTGGTGATGGTCTACCCGGAGCACGACACCGCCATGCGGGCATTCGAGGCGGTGCAGGCGCTCGACCACGAGGGCAAGGTCAAGGTCCACGACGCTGCGGTGGTCAGGGCGCTCGCGGACGGCCAGATGGAGGTCGTCAGCACGCATCGCCACGCCGTCAAGGGAGCCGGGAAGGCGGCCTTCTGGGGGCTCCTGATCGGCGGGGCCCTGGCCCTCCCGGTCGTCGGGCTCGTCATGGCGGGCGGTGCGTACGGCCTGGGCACCCGCAAGGCCGACCGGGGCAAGGAGGCGGAGTTCGCCGACCGCGTCCGGGCCATCCTGGTCCCCGGCAAGACGGCCCTCTTCGTGACCGGCGAGATCGGAACGGCGACCCCGGAGGAGGTCATCGCGGTCCTCGCCCCGTTCGGCGGCGAGCTCGCCCAGAGCTCGATCCTCCTGGCGTCCGAGGACAAGATGCGGCACGCCCTCCGCGACGCGGCCCAGCACGACGCGGAGCCGGCGACCGAAGGTGGCGCGCCGGCGGCCGAGGCGCCCGACGACGGGGCGGCTGCCGAGGCGCCCCAGGGCTGACGGCGCGTCCCCGGTCTCCCGCGGGCTCCCATCGGCCGACGCCCATGCCCGCGGCGCGTCCGACGCTGCGCTACCTGGCCGCGGCCGACGTCGTCGCCTGCATGCCCCCGCTCCCCGAGCGCCTGCGGCTCGCCGAGCGAACGCTCGTCGGGCTCGCCGAGAGCGCGGAGCTGCCGCCCAAGGTCGGCGTCCACCCGCGCCCGGAGGGCTCGTTCGCCCACGCGATGTTGGCCTACTTCCCCGATCCCGCGCCCGGCGGCGGCCGCGACCTCCTCGGTGTGAAGTGGATCGCGGGCGTGCCGCGCAACGTCGACGCTGGCCTCCCGGCGCTGCACGCGCTGGTGATCGTCAACGACCCGCTCACCGGCGTCCCGGCCGCGATCCTCGACGGCGGGCCCATCACCGCTGAGCGGACCGCCGCGGTCTCCGGCGTGGCGATCGCCCGCTGGGCGCCGGTCCCGGACGACCGCTCGCCGCGGGCGGCGATCGTGGGCGCCGGCGTCCAGGGCCGCGCGCACGTGCCGGTGCTCGGCCACCTCCTGCCGGGCGTGGAGGTGGCAATCCACGATCGCGATGCCGCCCGGGCGGCGGCCCTTGCCGACGATGCCTCGCGCGTGCCGGGGGTCGCCGCCGCCCGTGTCGCCGGGGACGCCCGAGCGGCGGTGCGCGAGGCGGACGTGGTCGTGACCTGCGTCTCGTTCGGGCCCGTGCGCCAGGTCATGACGGAAGCGTGGTTCGCGCCCGGCGCTCTCGTCGTCGCGGTCGACTACGCGACATCGGTCGCGGCGGAGGTTGCCGCGGGAGCCGGCCTGTTCCTCGTCGACGAGCGGCAGCAGTTCCTGGCGAACCGCGACGCCGGACTCTTCGACGGCTACCCCGATCCGCCGGAGATCATCGGCGTGGCGATCCGTGATGGATGGCCGCGACCGGCGGCCGGCAGGGTCGTCGTGACCCATCTTGGCGTCGGCCTGGCCGACCTGGTGTTCGCGGAGGCGATCCTCGCGACCGCCGCGGAGCGCGGGACCGGGATCCTGCTGCCGCGCTGAACCCCGGGCGCGCACGCGCTGCGGGGGCGCTGCGGCGCCGGTGCTGGCGCGCGGGCTGCCGCGGGGAAGTGTGCTGCGGCGCTGGGGCCTTCGCGGCGGCGCTGAGACCTTCACCGCGGCACCGGGGCCTTCGCGGCGGCGCGTTGCAGGCGCGCGACCGGGTGGGCACACTGCGCGGAGCGGCGCGGCCTGCCGCAGAGGAGGAGAGGTAGCCCCGTGCGCATCGTCGGCCGCCTGCTGGCGGCTCTGCTGGTTTTCGTGCTGGTGATCGCCCTGGTGGGGACCGTGGCGGTCGGCGGCCTGCTGGCCTGGGTGAGCGCACGGGCGCAGCCACAGGTCTCCGGCATCCTCAGCGTCCCCGGCCTCGCGACGCCCGTCGAGGTCATCCGCGACGAGACCGGGATCGCCCACCTCTACGCCGACACTCCCGACGACCTCTTCTTCGCGCAGGGCTTCGTCCACGCGTCGGAGCGCATGTGGCAGATGGAGGTCTTCCGCCACATCGGGGCGGGCAGGGTCAGCGAGCTCTTCGGGGAGTCCCAGCTCGACACCGACCGCTTCATCCGGACGCTCGGCTGGCGCCAGGCGGTCGAGCGCGACCTGGCCGCGCTCGACCCGGCGACGGTCCACGTCCTGGAGCGCTACGCCGCCGGCGTCAACGCCTGGATCGACCAGAGCGGGGGCCGGCGCGGCCTCGCCTTCGTCGTCGCCGGCATCCAGTCCGGGAAAGGGGGCGGCCTCGACGGCTACGTCCCCGAGCCGTGGACCCCGCTCGACACCGTAATGTTCGGCAAGCTCCAGGCCTGGTCACTGGGCGGCAACTACGACGCCGAGCTGTTCCGCCTCCTCGCCGACGCCCGGCTGGGCGACCCGGCGCTGACGGACCTCCTGGTCCCCCCCTACCCGACCGGCGCCCCCACGATCACCAGGACCGCCGACCTCGCCGGCGCGCCCGCCGGCACGGGACCCGCCGCCGGCCCGGGAGCCGCCGCCGGCCTGGGAGCCGCCGCCGCAGCGGAACCCGACGCCGGCGCGGGGCCATCGGGGCGCTCGGGCGCGCCGCCGTCGCCGGACGCAGTCGCGGGGCCCGCCGCGCGCCGCCTCGCTGGGATCGGGCGCCTGGCCGCCATCGGCGACGGCATCGGCGCGCTGGCGGGGTTCACCGCCGGGGGGGCGACCCTCGGCCATCCCGGGGTCGGCTCGAACAACTGGGTGGTCGCGCCCGGGAAGAGCGCCACCGGCCGGGCGCTGCTCGCCAACGACCCGCACCTCGGGGTCCAGATGCCGAGCATCTGGTACATGAACGCGCTGCACTGCCGGGTCGTCTCCCCCGCCTGCCCCTACGACGTGGCGGGCGTCTCGTTCCCGAGCGCCCCGGGCGTGATCCTCGGCCACAACGCGCGAATCGCCTGGGGCGCCACGAACACCGGGCCCGACGTCCAGGACCTCTTCGTCGAGACCCTCGACCCGGCGGACCCCACGCACTACCTGTACAAGGGGAAGTCGCTCCCGTTCACCACCCGCGAGGAGACCATCGCCGTCGCCAACGAGGACCCGGTGACGATCACGGTCCGCGAGACGGTCCACGGCCCGATCCTCAACGACGTGGTCCCGGAGCTGGCCGACGCCGCGGACCTGTACGCCTTCCGGTGGACCGCCCTGACCGAGCCGGACGGCCTCATCGGCACGTTCCTCAAGGTCAACGTCGCGACCGGCTTCGACGAGTTCCGCGCGGCCTTCCGCGACTACGTGGCCCCGGCCCAGAACTTTGTGTACGCCGACGTCGACGGCAACATCGGGCTCCAGATCCCGGGCCGCGTTCCCCTGCGGCCCGCGGGCGACGACGGCCGGCGAGCCGTCGAGGGCGCCACCGGCGAGCACGACTGGACCGGCTACATCCCGTTCGACGAGATGCCGGCGCTCGCCAACCCGCCGGACGGCCTGATCGTCACCGCCAACAACAACCCGGTCGACGGCGACTACCCGTACCACATGGGCAACGAGTGGGATCCCGGGTGGCGCGCGACGCGCATCCGGCAGCTCCTCGACGCGGCCGCGTCCGAGGGCGGCGTGAAGCAGGCCGACCTCTCGAGGATCCAGCTGGACACCCGCCTTCTGCGGGCGGACGACCTGGTCCCCTTCCTCCGGGCGGCCGAGCCCGCCACGGCAGACGGCGCCGAGGTGCGCCGGCTCCTCCGCGGCTGGCACGGCGCGTGCGACCTCGACAGCGCCGGGTGCGCCGCCTACGAGGTGGCGGAGTGGCGCCTCATGCGGGCGGTCTTCGATCCGTGGCTGGGCACGCTGGCCCCGATGTACGTCGGGTCCGACCCGTCCCGGCAGGCGCTCCGGGCCGCGGTGGCCGACGCGGCCTCGCCGTTCTGGGACGACCCCGCCACGCCCGGCGTCGAGACGCGGACCGCGCGCCTCGACGCCGCCCTCGACGACGCCGGCACCGAGCTTCGCGGCGCGCTGGGCGACCCGGCGCGCTGGACGTGGGCGCGGGTCCACACGACCACCTTCCGCGAGCAGACGCTCGGCAAGAGCGGGATCGCCCCGCTCGAGGCCTACTTCAACGCCGGGCCGTACGGCGTGCCCGGGACCAGCGACGCGGTGAACAACGGCAACACGAGCCTCGGCGCGTGGTATCCCGACCCGGACGTGCCGGGCGACGCGCCGGGCACGCTCATCGACGCCTTCACGATGACCAACCACCCGTCGTACCGGCTGGCGATCGAGATGGCGCCCGAACGCCTCGACGCGGCCCGGATCGTCATCAGCACCGGCCAGGGCGGCAATCCCGGCGGCCGCCACTACGGCGACCTGGTCGACGACTGGATCGCGGGCCGGACGGCGCCCCTGCCGTTCAGCCGCGCGGCGGTGGAGTCGGTCGAGTCGACGCGCCTGGTCCTCCAGCCGTGATGTCGCGGCGGGCCTGGGCCGCGGTGCCGTCGCCGGCCGCGGCCCCGGTGCCGTCGCCGGCCGCGGCCGCCCCGGCCGGGGCCGACCTCCTCGTCGTCGGCGCCGGCGTGATGGGAGCCTGGACCGCCTACTGGGCCCGGGCCGGCGGCGCCGGGCCCGATGCGAGCCTCGGGGGTCATCGGTCGGTGACCCTGCTCGACGCCTGGGGCGCCGGGCACCTCCGGGCCACCTCGTCGGACGAGCACCGCATCATCCGGAGCGCCCACGGAGACGACCCCTTCTACGCCCGCTGGTCGCGGCGGGCGCTGGCCCACTGGCAGCGCTTCGAGAAGGAGTGGGGCGTCCCGCTCTTCGAGCGGACCGGCGTGCTGTGGCTCGCGGCCTCCGACGAGGGCTGGGAGGCCGATTCCGAGCAGACCCTGGCCGGCCTCGGGATCCCGACGGGACATCTCGCGCCCGGCGAGATCGCGCGGCGCTGGCCCGGCATCGACCCAGCCGGCCTCGCCTTCGGCCTGTTCGAGCCCGAGGCCGGCTTCCTGTGGGCGCGCCGGGGCGTCCAGGCGACCGTGGCCGCCTTCCAGCGGGCCGGCGGGACGTACGCCCTGGCCGGCGTGCGGCCAGGCCGCGCAACCGGTGGCCGCCTCCTGGACGTCGTCGACGGGGACGGCCGACGCTGGAGTGCCGGCTCCTTCGTCTTCGCCGCCGGCCCCTGGCTGCCCAGGCTCTTCCCCGACGTCTGCGGGCCGCTCATCGCCGTGACCCGCCAGCCGGTCTTCTACCTCGGGCCGGGCGCCGGCGACGCGCGCTTCCGGGCCGAGGCGATGCCGGCCTGGTCGGACGACGCCGGCGGCTGCTACGGGATCCCGGCAGCCGACGATCGCGGGTTCAAGATCGGGATCGACCGCGTGGGGCCGCGCTTCGACCCGTCGAACGGCGAGCGCCTGCCCGACCCGGACGACGTCCGGCTGGCCCGCACGTACCTGGCCCGACAATTCCCCGACCTCGCGGCGAGCCCCGTCCTCGAGAGCCGCGTCTGCCAGTACGAGTCGACGCCGGACCGCCACTTCGTCATCGATCGGCACCCGGCATGGGAGAACGCCTGGATCGTCGGCGGCGGCTCGGGCCATGGCTTCAAGCACGGGCCGCGGATCGGCGAGCACGTCGTCGCCCGCCTCGACGGGCCCGCCAGGGGTGGTGCGGTAGACGCCGCCGACGTCGCCGAGGAGGCGCGCTTCCGCATCGGCCACCGCGAGCCGCGGCGCGGCCCGCACCTCGCCTCGGACGCGATGGCGGACGGCTGGTCCCTCTTCTGAGATGCGGGCAGGCCCCGGGCGGGCTCCCGGGGCCTGCCTGGTGTCGGTGCCGGGCGCCCCGCCGGACCCCTGGTCAGAAGGGCCGGCGCGCGTCCATCGAGACTGCCAGGTCCTGCTCCATCCGGGCCGTGGTCGCCAGCTGGGAGATGATCCCGGCCGCGGCGACGACGCCCCAGATGGCGATCCAGAGCCAGCCCTCCCTGTACACCGCCGCGATCGAGCCGTTCGCCAGGTCGTCCGTCTTGATGACGCCCAGGAAGAGCGCGACACCGGCGGCCAGCCAGGCCGCGCCCGCGAACGCGGTCAGGATGATCGCGACGTACTTCGGCGCGTTCACGAGGAAGGCGACGAATGCCACCGCGACGCCCGCCGCGAGGGCGATGAGGGTGGTCACGAACCCGTCGGCCGAGAAGCCGATCACGACGAGTAGCCACTGGGCGATCCAGAACCCGAGGGCTCCGCCGATGACGGCGACGGCACCCCACCAGTACAGGTAGCTGAGCATGGCGAAGACGATCGCCACGACGACCCCTACCCCGATGGCGATCACGCTTCCGAGGAACCCCTCGCCCAGCAGCACGGCCGTCGCGCCGGCGCCCACCATGAAGCCCGTGAACAGGCCCCAGATGGGGAGCAGCAGCAGGAAGAACCGGAATCCCGCGAAGGCGAACAGGGCGCCGAGCGCGACGCCCAGCAAGCCGATGACGATTCCCTCGAGTGACATGCGCAACAACCCTCTCTCACGATGCCGCGGTCGCCCCGTGCGATCCCCGCCGGGCGGCGAGCGGCCGCGCGCAGCATAGCGGCACCGGCCACGCCGTCGCCGCACGAACGCCGTATCCCCCCGACGGGATGAGGCAGAAGCGGCGTCCCCGCTGTGCAATGATCCGCGCCACCCACGGGATTCCTGGACGACGGGGCGAGGAGCCTGATCGGAGAGAAGATGCGGCGCCTGATCGACTTCTATCGGCTCCAGATCCAGGTGATGCGGGAGTGGCGCCCCAGCAGCGGCTCGCGGATCCGGCGGATCGTCGCGACGCTGATCGTGAGCGCGCTCTCCTTCCTCGGCGCGGTCTTCCTGACCCCGGGCGTCTCGCTCGAGACCGGCTCCCGGCCCTTCCTCGTCGCCCTGGGGGCGGCCCTCGTGCTCGGCATCCTGAACGTCGCGATCCGGCCCGTCTTCATCGCGGCCTTCGCGGGCGTCTCGGTCATCGCGGTCGTCGTCGCGACGCTCGTCTTCCAGCTGGTGTCGTTCCTGATCCTGCCGCAATTCATCCCCGAGATCGTCGTGAGCGGCATCCTGGCGGCCCTCGTGGCGTCCTTCATGTACGCGTTCGTGAACACCATCCTGACCGCGATCCTGTCGATCAGCGACGACGACTCGTACTTCGGGATCCTGATCCAGCAGCTCGCCGCGCGCAGCCCGGACGTCGTTCGCACGGACAAGCCGGGCCTCGTCGTCGTCCAGATCGACGGTCTGGCTCACCCGATCCTCGCCCGCCAGGTCCGGGCCGGTCGGGTGCCGCACCTGTCCAGGTGGGTGCGCTCCGGGCGCTACCGGCTCTCGAGCTGGGAGGCGCTCCTGCCGCCGACCACCCCGGCGAGCCAGGCCGGGATCCTGCACGGCAACAACGACGGCATCCCGGCCTTCCGCTGGTACGAGAAGGAGGCCGGCCGGATCATGGTCGCCAACCACCCGGAGGACGCGGCGATCGTGGCCACCCGGATCTCGAACGGCGAGGGCCTGCTGTCGAACAACGGGGCGAGCGTCGGCAACCTGTTCTCCGGCGACGCCGTCCGCTCCTACATCACCATGGCCACCATCAAGGACAAGGGCCAGGGCCTCGGCAAGAGCCAGACCTTCTTCTCCTTCTTCGCCAGCCCGTACAACTACCTCCACACGGTCGTCCGGTCGATCGGCGAGATCGTCAAGGAGTACGTCCAGGCCAGGCGCCAGACGCGGGCCGGGATCGTGCCCCTGATGCATCGGGGGATGCCCTACCCGATCGCGCGGGCCGCCACGAACGTCGCCCTGCGCGACCTGTCGACCTCGCTCGTGATCGAGGAGATGTACCGCGGCGCCCCGGTCATCTACGTCGACTACACCGACTACGACGAGATCGCCCACCACAGCGGGCCGGAGCGCAGCGAGACCTTCGACGCCCTGGACGGCGTCGACGCCGCGATCGCCACGCTCGAGAAGGCCTCGGTGGCCGCGCCGCGCCCGTATCGCTTCGTCGTGGTGTCCGACCACGGCCAGAGCCTGGGGTCGACCTTCCTGCAGCGCTACGGCAAGACGCTCGCCGACGTGATCCGCGAGCTGATGGGAGGCCAGGCCACGGTCGAGGAGGCGGTCGCCCGCGTCGAGGAGTGGGGCCAGACGAACGCCATGCTCTCCGAGATGACCCAGGTGAAGGGCGTCACCGGGGGCCTCGCCCGGACGGCCCTGCGGTCGCAGACGGAGGACGGCGTGGTCGAGCTCGGTCCATCCGCCGAGGCGGCTGCCCCCGGCGAGGCGGGGCGCGGGACCGAGACGCCCGCCGAGCGACCCGACCTCATCGCGATCGCCTCGGGCAACCTCGGCCTCGTCTACTTCCCGCAGCTGCCCGGAAGGGTGACCGTGGAACAGCTCGCGGAGGCGTACCCGGGACTCCTGGACGCCCTCTCGGGCCACCCCGGTATCGGCGCGATGCTGATCAAGTCCGAGGCGCACGGCTCGATCGTCATCGGCCACGCCGGCATCAACTTCCTGGAGGAGGACCGCGTCGAGGGCGTCGATCCGGTCGCGCAGTACGGTGGGCGCGCCCGCGAGGCGGTCCTCCGCCTCGACGGCATGGACCACGTGCCCGACCTGTCGGTGATCAGCCTCTACGACCCCGAGTTCGACGAGGTTGCGGCGTTCGAGGAGCTCATCGGCTCCCACGGGGGCCTCGGCGGCCCGCAGACCCAGCCGATCATCATGTACCCATCGGACTGGCAGCTCGACGAGGACCTCGTCGGCGCCCCGGCCGTCTACCGCCAGATCCGCCGCTGGGCGGAGCGGCACCTGGACCATCGCTTCGGGAAGGACGGGTCCGCGGCCCCGCTGCCCATGCCCGAGCCCCCGGCGACCCAGGAGGCGCCCGCGGCCTGACCGTCGCCGCGGGATCGCCCGCGGCGCGGCCGACCCACCGGGAGCCGCGCGTTCAGGCCCAGGCGCGGTCCGCCGTGCCCGGCGAGCTCGCCGCCCCGCGTTCCGCGCCTCGCCTGTACGATCTTGGGCATGCCCGTCCCGAGCACGCCCAATCCGCTCCCCGCGCCGCCGCTGCGACGCCAGGAGGCCGAGCGGCGCCTGCGCGACGCGATCGTGCGCGGCGAGCTCGCGCCGGGCGAGCGCCTCACCGAGGACGACCTCGCCGCCTGGCTCGGCATCAGCCGGACGCCCGTGCGCGAGGCCCTGGGCCGGCTGGCGAGCACCGGCCTGGTGGAGATCGACGCCAACCGCGGCGCGCGCGTCGCCTCGTGCGATCCGGACGAATCGCTGGACCTCGTGCAGGTGTCACGCGAACTGGTGCTGCTGGCCCAGCGCCTCGCCGCCGAGCGGGCGACCGACGAGGAGCTGCGCGCGATGCGTGCCCTCCACGAGGCTCGGGTGGCTGCCCTGCGCGCCGGGGACACGGAGGGGGTTGAGCGCAGCGCCGACGGGTTCCACGCGACGATCCTGCGGGCGTCCCGGAGCCAGGAGCTGCAGCGGGTCTACCCGATGGTCTACCCGCGCCTCGAGCGTGTCTTCCGCGTCGCCTACGCGGAGTGGCTGCGGGATGCCGGCGTGGAGCTCGACGGCCGGATCCTCGAGGCGCTGGAGGCGCACGACGCCGTCGCGGTGCAGCGGGTGTCCGGGCGCGGCTGGGACACGCTGGAGGCGAACATCCGGGCCCGCGCCGACCGGTTCGCGGCCGAGGCGGCGGGGGCCGGGTCGCCGATGGCCGGCGGCGAGCGCGCCGACACCGTGGGTGCCGCGTAGAGGTCGACGGCGCCTACGCCCTGCGGGTCGGCGTCCGGGGATCGGCGGCCCGTCCACCACGCCCGGTCAGCCGCGCGGCCGCCCTCCGGGCAAGGAACGGGATGGCGCGAAGGCCGACCAGGCTCGCCACGAGCCAGGCGGGCAGGAGCTGCCCGCCGCCTCCCGTCTCCTGGACGCCGATCCAGTCGATCGTCAGGCCGGTGGCATCCGGCGGGCGCCCGTCATCCTTCGCCGGAGGTCGCGCCGCGTGGGTTCGCTTCGCGCGCATGGCGCCACCGTGGCACCGGCGACCGCATGCGTCAACCGCCATCCGGCACGTCGCATCGCGCCGTCAGCCCGGGTACTCCACCAGGATCCGGCCGTCCTCCACGACGACCGGGTAGACGGCGAGCGGCTCGTCGGCGGGCGGATCGAGCGGCTCGCCCGAGCCCAGGTCGAAGCGGGAGAGGTGGAGCGCGCAGGTCAGGGTGCCGGCGGTCAGGAAGCCACGGTCGAGCTCGAAGTACTCGTGGCTGCAGATCCCCTGCACGGCGCTCAGCGTGCCGCCCAGGTTGACCAGCAGGACCGGCTCCGTGCCGTCCACCCAGGCCATCCGCATCGTCCCCTCGGCGAGGTCCGCCAGGGGACCGCAGTCGATCCGCCGCGTCACCGGGTCAGGCGGCGGGAGCGGCGGAGACGAGCGAGTCGGCCCATTTCGCCTCGAGGATCTCCCAGAGGCGGGCCTGCTCGGCCTCGAGCGGGACGCGGGCGACGACCGGCTCCAGGAAGCCGAGGGTGATGAACTTGCGCGCCTCGTCGGGAGTGATCCCGCGGCTCTCGAGGTAGAACAGCTGCGCCGGGTCGATCGGGCCGACCGACGAGGCGTGGGCGGCGCGCCGACAGTCGGGCTGGTCGATCTCCAGGCTCGGGATCGTCACGGAACGGCTCTGCTTGTCGAGGATCATCCCGAACTCGCCCAGGAAGCTGTCCGTGCCGCGGGCCGTCTTCTCGATGGAGATCAGGCCCTTGATGAAGGCCCGGGCACCGTGCTGGAGGACCGCCTTCGAGAGGAGGTTGCCGGTGGTGTCCCGGCCCACGTGGCGTGTGTAGGCCGTCAGGTCGAAGAGCTGGTCCCGGCCGCCGAACACGATCTCGACCTGCTCCACCTCGCTCCCGTCGCCTTCGAGGCGGTTGTCGATCCGCGAGCGGACGACGCGCCCGCCGAGCTGGGCGATCGCAAACCGCAGGGTCGCGCCGGCGCCGATCCGGGCCGTCCTTTGCTGCAGCGCGCTCGTCCCCGCCGGGAGGTCCTGGATCGAGGCGAAGCGCAGGACCGCGCCCGCGGCGAGATCGATCTCCGTCGTCCCGCCGAAGAGCGCCTGGGGCACGGGCTCGCCCGCGGCGCAGGCGATCGGCGGCCCGGAGGGCAGCAACTCCTCGACGAGCGCCACCTCGGCGCCCTCGTCGACGCGGATGAGCGTCCGGGTCAGGAGGGCCCGCTCCGGGACGCCGGCACCCCAGCGCAGCACGATCGGGCGCTCCAGCACGACGCCCGCCGGCACGTGGAGATGGATCCCCTGGCTCCAGAAGCCGCGCGAGAGCCAGGCGAGCTTCTCGTCGGGGGGGAGAGCCGTGGCGGTGATCGATTCGCGCAGGCCGTCGGCGTCGCGGGCGACGGCCGCTCCCAGCGTCTCGAGCACGACGCCCCGATCGGCCAGGCCCGGCGCGAGGGCCAGCCGGAGAACCCGGTCCTCGGCCAGCTCGATGATCCCATCCGCGCCGTCGGGGATCGCGCCGGGCGATGCCGGGGCCGTGCCCGTCGCGACGTATGGGCGGGCGGCGAACAGGTCCGCCGCCCGAAAGTCGACGTAGGTCGTGTAGAGCTCGCTCGTCTCGACGGGCAGCCGCCCGTACGCGGCCGCCGCCGCGAGGCGATCCTCGCGGAGCCAGGCCGGCTCGTCGCGCTCCTCGCCGAGCACGGCCGCGAGCGCGGCGTCCGCGAACGCGAAGGGAAGGTCGGCCGGGGCGCGCCGCGCGCGGGGCGCCGGCGTGGAGGCCGCGGCGGGGGCGGTGCCGGCCGGGGCGGGCCCGGTCGGCGGGGGCGAGCCGGCGGGTGTCGCAGGCCCGGTCGGCGGCGGCGAGCCGGCGGGTGTCTCCGTCGGGGTCGTCATCCGAGCGACCCCTCCATCTCGAGCTTCACGAGCCGGTTGAACTCGATGGCGTACTCCATCGGGAGCTCCTTGGTGAACACCTCCAGGAAGCCCTGGACGACGAGGTTGGTCGCCTCGTTCTCGGTCAGGCCACGGCTCATCAGGTAGAAGATCTGGTCCGCCGACACCTTCCCGACGGTGGCCTCGTGGGTCATCGTCGTGTCGTCCTCCTGGACGTCGATGTACGGGTAGGTGTCCGAGCGGCTCTCCTCGTCGAGGAGGAGCGCGTCGCAGCGCACGCTGGCGACGACGCCGGTCGCCCCCGGCGCCACCTTGAGCGTGCCGCGGTAGGTTCCCCGGCCGCCGTCCTTCGACACCGACTTGGAGACGATCCGGCTCCGCGTGTTCGGGGCCAGGTGGACGGCCTTCGCGCCGGTGTCCTGGTGCTGGCCGTGGCCGGCGAAGGCGACGCTGATCACCTCGGCCGTGGCGCCCTCGCCGCGCAGGTAGATCGCCGGATACTTTACCGTCGCACGGGAGCCGGTGTTCGCGTCGACCCATTCCACCGTCGAGTGGGCGTGGGCGTGGGCCCGCTTCGTCACCAGGTTGTAGACGTCGCGGCTCCAGTTCTGGATCGTCGTGTAGCGGATCTGCGCGCCGGGCAGAGCGATGACCTCGACGACCGCGGCGTGCAGCGCGTCGGTGGTGTAGATCGGGGCGGTGCAGCCCTCGATGTAGTGCACCTTCGCGCCCTCGTCGGCGATGATCAGGGTCCGCTCGAACTGGCCGGTGTTCTCGCCGTTGATCCGGAAGTACGCCTGCAGCGGGAGCGGCACCTCGACGCCCTTCGGCACGTAGACGAACGAGCCGCCGGACCAGACCGCGCTGTTGAGGGCGGCGAACTTGTTGTCCTCGGGCGGGACGACGGTGGCGAAGTACTTCTTCACGAGCTCCGGGTACTCGCGGAGCCCCTGGTCCATCCCCATGAAGACCACGCCGATCTTGGAGAGCTCCTCGCGGACCGAGTGGTAGACGACCTCGGAGTCGTACTGGGCGCCCACGCCGGCCAGGAACTTGCGCTCGGCCTCGGGGATGCCCAGCTTCTCGAACGTCTGCTTGATCTGCTCCGGGACGTCGTCCCAGGACTTCTCCTCGCGCTCGGACGGCTTGCGGTAGTAGACGATCTTCGAGAAGTCGATCCCCTTGACACTCTCGGGGACCCAGGACGGCATCGATCGCTTGAGGAAATGGTCGTAGGCGCGGAGGCGGAACTGGAGCATCCACTCCGGCTCCTCCTTGATCGCGCTGATCTCCTCGACCGTGGCCCGCGTCAGCCCGGCGTCCGTCTCCGTCAGGTACGTGAAATCGTCGTGGAAGCCGTACTGATACTCCTGGGAGACGATCTCCCCGCGGGTCGATGCGGTCATCGCGGCTCCTCGTGACGGACGGCGGCGGCGGACGGGAGGACCCGCGCCGCGATCGGGGCGGTCAAGCGGAGTTCGGCCGGTGGGACGCTGCCGGATGGGAACGCCCGGGACGGGACCCCGGGTGAGGACGCCCGGACCCGGCCGAATTCCGAGTTGGATTGTCGGATATCCGGACCGTCCCGTCAACCGCCCCCGCCACGCCGTCGACGAGCGGCCGTCGCCCCGGACCCGGATCCATTGCGGAGCGTCGTCCGTCCCCCCGATGGGAGGATGACGCTCTCCCCCGATGCCCCCGAACATGGTGGGCGGCGAGGTGCCCGTGCGCGGTTCTCCCCCCCCACCGCCCCGGGCACCTCGCATGACGTCGCCCGGCCCGGGACGTGCGGCCGCAGGGCCGCACCGGAGCCCTGCCGCGTCGCTTCGCCCGAGCGAGGTGACGCAGGGGTCCAGCGAGCGGCTAGGATGATTCGATGCGGCGTTCATGGCCGCAGGAGGTGCCGCATGACACGTGGACGCATCATCGTCGGGCTCGGGGCCGCGGCCGCCGCCGGAGGCGTGCTCGTCTCCTCGCGGCGCAATGCCGCCAAGCGGGTCCCGTCCTTCCCGTCGGGGCCGGTCTCCCTGGAGGCCGTGGACGCGGCGGAGTTCGCGACGCGCCTGGCCGGAGCGCCGATCGTGCGCAAGAAGGACGTCGCGGTCTCCTTCGCGCCCAGCGCGGCCCGCGCGATCGAGCCCCTCCTCCACGGCACGGCCTACTTCCCGCGCATGCTCGACGACCTGCGCGCCGCCACCTCGTCCGTCCACGTGCTGATCTACGGCGTCAAGCCCGGCGACATCGGCTCGGAGTTCCGGGACGTCCTGCTTGCCAAGGTCGGCGAGGGGATCCCGGTGCGGCTCTCGGTCGACGCCGTCGGGAGCGAGGTCCGCGCCGGCTCCAAGGCGCTCTTCGCCGAGCTCGTCGCGGGCGGGGTGCAGGTCGTCCAGAACCGCGGCATGTTCCCCGACGTCCGCGGCCCTCTCGGCCCGGGCGCCCGCGTCGGCTGGCGGCGCGAGAACGTCATGCACTTCGACCACCGCAAGTTCATGGTCCTCGACGGCCGCGTCGGCTGGCTGGGCGGGACCGGGATCGAGGACCACTTCAACGACGAGCGCTTCACCGACGTCATGGTCCGCTTCGAGGGGCCGGCGGTCCGCCAGCTCCAGGCGCTCTTCGTCGCCAGCTGGCGCCACCAGGAGGGCCCGCTCGATGCCGACGAGGCGACGATGGCGGCCCTGTTCCCGCCGGACGAGGGCCCCGACGAGGGCCCGGGTGTCGCGCCGGCGACGCTCCTCGTCAACGTCCCCGGGACCGGCCACGTGCCCATCAGCGAGGCGTACGAGCAGGTCATCGAGGCCGCCGAGCGGCGCATCGACCTCGTGAACCCGTACATCTCGGAGCGGCCGATCATCGACCGCCTCGTCGAGGCCGCCGAGCGCGGCGTGGCCGTCCGGATCGTCGTGCCCGGCAAGCCGACGCCCCCGATGCCGGCCGCCGCGTTCCGCCACAACGTCCCGCGCCTCCAGGCTGCCGGCGCCACCGTCCTGTTCCATCCGACGATGGCCCACGCCAAGGTGATGGTCGCCGACGACCGCGTGCTCGTCGGCGGCTGCAACCTCGACGCCCTGAGCCTCTACCGCAACTGGGAGCTGAACCTGCTGCTGGAGGGCGAGGAGGTCGCCGGCTCCTTCGAGCGCGCCATCTTCGACCCCCTCGTGGCGGTGTCGGAGGAGGCGGCACTGGACCGGTCGGTCCCGCGCAAGGTCTTCGACGGGCTCATGGACCGGATGTCGCCGCTGCTCTGAGGCCGGGCGCGCCGGCCCGCTACCCGCTATGCCTCGACGTGGACCTCGGTCTCCGCCGGGGCGGCATCCCCGTCCACAACCGGAATGCCCACCGGCTCGCCGGCGGACCCCTCGGCCGCCGCGTCTCCCGGCGCGTCCGGCATCTCGCCGTCAACTTGTGGGCCCGTTCGCCGCCGTGAGACGAACCCGACGATCGCCGTCGCCATGAGCGATAGGGCGATCGAGAGGGCCACCGAGAAGAGAACCAGGCCGATGACGCGGCCACGCTCATCCTGGGTCAGCCACTCGCGGGCCTCGCGGCCACGGCGGGCCATCTCGCGGTCCTGCACGAGCCAGTCGCGCGCGTCGCGACCGAGGCCCACCAGGTCGCGCTCGTCGAGGAAGAACATCATCGGACCTCCGTTCTGGTGGCCGCAGCCTCGCGCACGCGACCACCCCTAGACTAGTGCCGGAGCGCCCGAAGCGGGAATCGAACGGCCGTATGGGACGAATCCCGCCCGGCCGCGTGGGGCGGGGGTGCAGCGAGCGCCGTCTCCGGACCACGCCCGCGGCCTCGAGATGGCGGCCCGCGGACGCGACCGCCCCCCGGGGAGCGGGACGCCCGCGGGCCGCTTCTCAGCCGGCCGGGGCAGGCTCCGCAGCCTGCTGCGCCGGGGCGAGCGCTTCCGCCGCGGGCTCGCCGCGCTGGAAGCGCCGGGCCAGCCCGGATTTGCCGCCGTCGACGAGCGAGTACAGGACCGGGATGACCAGCAGGGTGAGGAAGGTCGACGAGAAGAGCCCGCCGATCACGACCGTGCCCAGCTCCGCCGCGATGATCGAGCCCTTGCTGAGGCCGGCCGCGAGCGGCAGCAGCGCGAGGATCGTCGCGATCGCCGTCATCAGGATCGGGCGCACGCGCGTCCGGCCGCCCTCGACGAGGGCGTCCTTCGTGGAGTGCCCCTCCGCGCGGAGCCGCTCCACGAGGTCGAGCAGGACGATCGCGTTGGTCACCACGATCCCGATCAGCATCAGGAACCCGATGAGGGCGCTGACGCCGATCGGCTTGCCGGTGAGGTAGAGCGCGGGGAAGGCGCCGATCGTCGCGAGCGGGAGGCTGAACAGGATGATGAACGGCGTGACCAGCGAGTTGAAGGTCAGGACCATCATCACGTAGACGAGGAGGATGGCGACCCCCATCGACAGGAACAGGTTGCTGAAGGCCTCGTTCATCTGCGCGGTGACGCCGGCCAGCCGCACCGTGACGTTGTCGGGGATCGTGCCGTCGGCCACGAGGGCGTCGATCTCGGCCTGGACCTCCTTCGAGACCGCGCCGGTGTCCTGGCTGGCGATCTCGGCCGAGACCGTCGCGGCCGGCGCCTGGTCCACGCGGGTGATGCTGCCCTGGGCCAGGACCTGGTCGACCGCCGCGATCGACCCGAGCGGCACCGTGACCGTCGTCCCGACCGGCAGCTTGCGGAGGGTCTCCACGCTGGTGACCCGGGCCGGGTCGACCTGCACGAAGACCGGCAGGGCGGTGGCCTCGCCCTCGACCTGGACCGTCGTCGCCTGCGCGCCCACGAGGGTCGTCCGGATCTCTCCGGCGACCTGCGCCGCCGTCAGGCCCGCGCCGATCGCCTTGTTGGGGTCGACGATCGCCTGCACCTCGGGCGTCCCCTTGGAGAGGTCCGACTTGAGGTTCAGGAGGTCCGTGTTGCCGGCCAGGGCGGCCATCACGGCGTCGGTGGCGGTCGCCACGTCGTCGGGGTTGTCGGAGCTGATGACGATGCTGAGGCCGTTCGAGGTGAAGCCCGCGGTCTGGGCGACGGCGACGTCGTAGCCGTCGGTCTTGATCGAGCTGAGGTCGCTGGACAGCTGCTGGGCGTACGCGCTCAGGTCGACGGCGTCGTTCGCCCGGACGGCGAGCGTGGCGCTGTTGGCCGGACGTCCGCTGAGGGCGGCGGTGATCGTCCCGAAGCTCGTGTCGCCCTCGCCGGGGACGCTCGTCTGGACGTGCTCCACGTTCTCCTTGTCGGCCAGGAGGATCGTCTCGGCCTCGATCGCCTTCTCGAGCACCGCGGCAGAGCTGGTGCCGGCCGGCGGCGCGATCGTGACCTGCAGGAGCTTCTCCGAGCCGGCGTTGATGAACTGGGTCGGCAGGAGCGGGACGATCGCGATCGAGACCAGGAAGAGCGCCGTCGCGACGGCGAGGACGCCCCACTTCGTCGCGCGGCTCCGCAGGGCGAGGAGGATCGTCGGGGTGTAGGCCCGGATCCACAGGGAGTTCTTCGGCTCGCCGTCCTCGTCGACGTTGAGCTTGACCTTCCCGATGAAGAGGTAGGCCAGGACGGGCACGACCGTGAGGGCGACGACCAGCGACGCCAGGAGGGCGAAGGTGACGGTCAGGGCGAAGGGCAGGAAGAGCTGGCTGACGATGCCGCCGACCAGCCCGAGCGGCAGGAAGACCGCGACGGTCGTCAGCGTCGCCGAGGTGATCGCCCCGGCCACCTCGCGCGGACCCTTGAGGGATGCCGTGAGGCGGTCGTCCCCGAGGGCGCGGTGGCGGTAGATGTTCTCCAGGACGACGATCGCGTCGTCGACCACGCGGCCGACGGCGACGGCGAGGCCGCCCAGGGTCATCACGTTGATGGTGATGCCGGTGATCTGCATGATCACGAGCGCCGTCAGCACCGACAGCGGGATGCTCACCGCGGCGACGAGCGTCGAGCGGATGCTGAACAGGAACAGGAAGATCGTCAGGATGGCGAAGAGCGCGCCGAGGCCGCCCTCCCGCAGCAGCCCGTCGCGGGACTCCTTGATGAAGGTCGACAGGTCCGAGATCACCGTGATCTTGACCGTGTCGGCGTTGGAGGCGCCGATCTTCGCCAGCTCGGCGGTCACCGCGTCAGCGACCTCGACCGTGTTCGCGTTCGACGTCTTCGTGACCGTCAGGGTGATCGAGGGGATGCCGTCCGTCCGGGCGTAGCCCGTGGTCGGGACCCCGACCTGGGCGACCGTGGCGATGTCCTTGAGGAAGATCGGCGTGGGCGCGACCGGCAGCGTGGGCGCGGCGGTGGCGCCGGGGGTGGGCGCGGCGCCGGTGCCCGGGGCGGTGCCGGGGGCGGTGCCGGTGCCGGCGCCTGGGGGGGTTCCGGCCGGCATCTTCACGCCGACCACGAGGTTCTCGATCTCGGCGATGGACGTGAACGCGCCGATCGTCGAGACCGGGATGTTCGTCCCGTCGCTCGTGATCTGGCCCGACGGCAGCGTCAGGTTGTTGGCCGTCAGGATGCCCGTCACCTGGGCGACCGAGATGCCGGTCGAGGTGAGCTTGTCGGGGTCGAGGGTGACCATCACCTGGGCCTGGAGGCCGCCGGTCAGGTCGACCGTGGCGACGCCGTCGATGCCCTGCAGCGCCGGCTTGACCTGGTTGCGGGCGACCTCGGCCGCCGCGTCGAGCCCGTCCGCGCTCGTGCCGGCGACCGACGCGATGATTACCGGCGAGGAGTTGATGTTGAGGGCCTGGACCTGGGGCGTGACCGACTTCGGCAGGCCGGCGCCCTGGATGTTCTGCTCGATCGTCGATCGCGCTTCCTTGACGTCGGTGCCGAACTCGAACTGGGCCACGACCACGGCGATCGAGTTCGCGGACGACGACGAGAGCGCCGACAGCCGTGGCACGCTCGAGATGGAGCGCTCGACCGGCTTCGTGACCTGCTCGGCGACGTCGGCGGCGCCGACGCCCGGGTAGGGCGCGATCACGGTGATGATCGGGAAGTCGATGTCGGGCAGCAGCTCCTGCTTGAGGCTGCCCCAGGCCGAGATGCCGGCGATGAAGAGCCCGAACGCCAGCAGGAGCGTGACGCTCCGCTTGGCGACCGACAGCTCGGTGAGACGGCTCACGCGGGTTCTCCTTCGAGGGTACGGGACGCGGGTCGTGCGGCGGGCTCGCGGGCGGCCGCGCCGGCGAGGAGGTCGAGCGCCTGCTCGACCACGGCCAGGCCGGCCGCGTCGATGCGAGCGAGGAGTGTCCGGACCTGCCCGGCGTTCAGCTCGCGGAACAGCTGGAGCTGGGTCGCGCCGGCGTCCGTGATCCGGAGGATCACGTGGCGCCGGTCCACAGGGTCGTCGCGGCGGGTCAGCAGGCCCTGGTCGACCAGCCGGTCCACGACCCCGCTCACCGTCGAGAGCGACACCCCGAGGCGCGCCGAGAGGTCCGACATGCGGAGACGGGGTGCCGCTTCGACCAGGTAGAGCACCTTCGCCTGGGACATCGTCACGCCCACCCCGAGAAAGTCGGGGGCGTGGGCCGCGGCCACGTCGTGGATCATCGCCTCGTACGTGGCCACGAGCCGCTCGATCACGGCCTCGCGCAAGTGGTCGACGCCTGCGGCGTACCCGGCCGGTGTCTCGGACAAATCATTCGCTCCATGCAAAGTGTTGGGGCAGCCGGAAGAATATCGGATCGGCGAAGAATGTGGATTGAGCGGAACGCCGCTGGGGCAGGTCGCCGGCGACGTCCCTGGCCGTCGAGTTGCCGACCGGCGACCGGCTACGATCCCAGCCATGCCCACCCCGCACCCGCTGACCGCCGCCGCCGCCCGGCGCTTCCTCGCGATCCGTCACTTCCTCGCCCCGCCGCGCGCGATGCCGGCCGTGGTGGAGAGCGTGCTCGCGGTCGTCGACCGCCTCGGCTCCTTCCAGTTCGACCCCCTCGAGGTCGCCGGGCGGAACCACGACCTGGTCCTCCATGCCCGCGTCGCCGGCTACCGCCGGCCATGGACGGACCACCTGCTCTACGAGCGCCGGGTCCTCTTCGAGGCCTACAACAAGGGCCTCAGCATCCTCCCGACGCGCGAGCTGCCGTGGCACCGGCTCACGTGGGACCGGGCGCGCCGGGCCCACGAGGCGGCGACGTTCCGAGAGCATGGCGACCACGTGGCCGAGCTTCTCGAGCGGATCGGCCGCGACGGGCCGATCTCGACCGCCGACCTGGAACGGAGCGAGGCGATCGACTGGTACTGGGGCCCGACCCTCAAGTCGCGGGCCGTCCTCGAGGCGCTCGCAGAGGCGGGCATCCTGGGGATCGCGAGCCGGGCGGGGAACCGCCGCTCCTACGACCTCGCCGAGCGGCTCTTCCCGGCCGGCCTTCTCGCCGAGCGCGTGCCCGAGCGGGAGCAGCTGCTGCATCGCCTGCTGAGCCGCTACCGGGCCCACGGGCTCCTCGGGGCAACCGGGCAGTCGGAGATCTTCCTGGGCTTCGGGCGACCCGGCGAGACGCTCGCCGACGGCTCGCGCTTCCCGAAACGTCCCGAGCTGCTGGCCGAGCTCGTGGACCGCGGCGAGCTCGTGCCGGTCGTCGTCGAGGGCGTGCGGAGCATCCGCCACGTCGTCACCGACGAGCTGGCGCTCCTCGCGCAGGCCGAGCGCGAGCTCGTGGACGGGCACACGCCCGGGAGCGAGCCGCCCGGGGTCACGCTCCTCGCCCCGCTCGACCCCTTCGCGTGGGACCGCGATCTTCTCCGGTCGCTTTTCGGGTTCGACTACCGGTGGGAGGTCTACGTGCCGGCCGCGAAGCGGCGGTGGGGCTACTACGTCCTGCCGCTGCTGTTCGGCGACCGCTTCGTCGGCCGGATCGAGCCCCGCTACGAGCGAGCGAGCCGGGCGGTCCGGATCCTGGGCTTCCACTGGGAGGCCGGGTTCGACCCGCTGGCGGACGACGCGTTCGTGGCGGCGCTCGCCGACGCGCTCGAGGCGTACCGCGCGTTCCACGGCGCGACGCGCGTCACGTTCCCGCGCGACCGCGTGTCGCGCGGGCTCGCCGGGGCGGTCGCCAGGGCGCGCTGAGCCGGCGGCCGCTCGCACGGGTCGCCCTGCCGCGGCGGGCGCCCGGGGCGCGGCCCGAACCGTCGGCCGTCTCCGCGTACCATCATGCTCCCGGGCCGCGAGCCGCCGCGACGGCGCGTCGGCCGGCCGA
The DNA here is from genome assembly GCA_963831745.1 of uncultured Chloroflexia bacterium. GTDB lineage: Bacteria > Chloroflexota > Limnocylindria > Limnocylindrales > CSP1-4 > CTSoil-043. The sequence goes on from CAWHRD010000006.1 coordinate 986,025, forward strand.
CCACGGCACAGCACAGGAGGAACCCATGGCCGCGATCCGCACCGCCGAGGTGACCTGGAACGGCTCGCTCATCGAGGGCAGCGGCACCATCGACTACGTCACGAGCGGTGCGTTCTCGCGCCTGCCGGTGACCTGGGCGTCGCGAACCGAGGCGCACGACGGTCGCACGAGCCCCGAGGAGCTCGTCGCCTCGGCCCACGCCTCGTGCTACGCCATGGCCTTCTCGGCCGGGCTCGGACGCAACGGGACGCCGCCGATCGAGCTCCAGGTCAAGGCCACCGTCACCTTCGACAAGGGCGAGGCCGGCTGGAAGGTCCTCTCCTCCGCCCTGGCAGTCAGGGGCACCGTCCCCGGCCTCGATGCCGCGACGTTCGCCCGGCTCGCCGAGGCGGCCAAGGACGGCTGCCCGATCAGCCAGGCGCTCAAGGGCAACGTGGCACTCTCCGTCGAGGCCACGCTCGAGGGGTAGCACCCGGCCGGGAAGCCTCGGCGACCTGCGTTCCGGGGCTACAGGTGGCACCCCGTCGCCGGAGCCTCCGCACCCGCCGTTCCGGGGCTCAGGCCCGGCGCTACCCCGCGATCGTCAGGACCCGGCGCGGGTTCTCGACCGTGAGCTGGCGGATCTCCGCCTCCCCCACCCCGGCCGCGCGGAGCCGCGGCAGGAACGTCTCCTGCAGGTACGTGTAGCCGTTGCCCTCGTAGTGGCGCAGCTGGCTGTTGTGGCACACGTCCTGCGACAGCAGGATCCGGTCGGCGTGCCCGCGCGCCAGCAGCTCGAGCAGGAGCGGGACCAGGCGCGCCTCCCCGAGGCGCTCCTGGGGCGTGAACGACATGCCCAGGAAGTCGAACTCGACGCTGGCGCCGCGCTCGAGGATGCGCTCGTAGTAGAGGAGGTCGGGAAACGAGTCGGCGTGGCCGACTACGACCCGCCCGGGGTCGACGCCGGCGTCCTCCATGATCCGCAGCTGCTCCAGCCCGACCGGCGACATCACGGCGTGCGTGATCACCGCCATCCCGGTGGCCCGTGACGCCCGCGCCACCGCGCGGAAGACCCGCTCCTCCTGCGCCGAGACCCACGGCTTGTCGGTCCCGATCTCGCCGATGATCCCGGGCCGGATCGCCGTCCCGTCGGCGCCTTCCTCGAACTCGCGGATCAGCTCGTCGGCCAGGTCTCCGACCGTTCGCCGGTCGATCAGCGCCTCGGCCGGGTAGTGCGCCTCGCGGTACCACCCGCAGCCCATCACGAGGTGGAGCCCGGACGCCTCCGCGAGACGCCGGAGCCGGGCCGGGTCGCGGCCGATCGACTGCAGCGTGAGGTCCGCGAGGCACGCTCCCCCGAGTTCGCGGAACCGGGCCAGCTCGGGCAGGATCAGCTCGTCCTCGCCGGTGAGCTCCCAGTAGTCCCATCGACCGGGGATCTGCCACAGCACGCAGCGCGTGTGCTCATGGGGAAGGGTGAACCCGAGCGCGGATGGGTCGACCGGTCCGAGAACGGTCTGCACGAAGGGCGACATGCCGGGATTATCCGCCGCGCGCCCATGCCTGCGCCTATGCCCGCGCCCGCGCGGACAGCATGTGGCACTTGCGGGGCCGTGCCATCATCCGATACGACCGCCGCGGTTCGTCCCGCCGTCGGCGAGGCACGGTGCACCAGCGGGCGGCAGGAACCCCCGCACCAGGAGGAGGACGCACCCAATGCAGACGACCCGCAGGGTCGCGGCGCTCATCGCCACCTTCGGGCTCGCGCTCGCCGCGTGCTCGGGCGGGGCCACCAGCAGCCCGACCCCGGCGCCCTCGACGGAGCCATCCGGCCAACCGTCGGCCGAGCGCCCCAGCCAGCGCCCCAGCCAGCGAGGCGCCGAGCGTCGACCCGGAGTCGCTCCTCGGCAAGGTCCTTGCCAAGGGCAAGATCGTCATGTCGACCGACCCGCAGTACCCGCCCCAGTCGTCGCTCAAGTCGGATGGCACGTACGAGGGCTTCGACATCGACGTGGGGACCGAGATCGCCAAGCGGCTCGGCGTCGCGATCGACTTTGCGACCCCGAAGTGGGAGGTCATCACCGCCGGCTCCTGGAGCGGGCGCTGGGACTTCAGCGTCGGCTCGATGACGATCACCACCCCGCGCGAGAAGATCCTCGCCTTCAGCAAGCCGTACTACTTCACGCCGGCCCAGATGGCCGCCTCGACCGTCTCCGGGATCACCACCTACGACGGCCTGGCCGGGAAGACGATCTGCGTCGGCGCGGCGACGACGTACTTCGACTGGCTGAACGGCCAGCTCGACATCGGCTCGTACGCCTCGCTCATCAAGATGCAGCCGCCAGCCGGGGCGAAGGTGACGACGCTCGACACCGACCGCCTCTGCGCCGAGACGATCAAGGCCGGCCGCAAGGAGTTCGAGGGCTGGCTCAGCTCCTCGACGACCGTCGAGCAGGCCATCGCCGACGGGCTGCCGCTCGTCAAGGTCGGCGACCCCGTCTACTACGAGCCGCTCGGTGTCGCGTTCGACAAGAGCGGTCCTGACCCGACGTCGATGGTCGAGAAGGTCAACGCGATCCTCGACGAGATGCGGGCGGACGGAACGCTCAAGGGCTTCTCCGAGAAGTGGTTCGGCCTCGACCTCACGGTCGCCCCGGGGGTCTGACGGCGGCGACAGACTGATCCAGGCGGGGGCGTCCATCGCGGACGCCCCCGTCGGCGTTTCCGGATGGGAGGAGGAGACAATGGCCGCATCAACCGGTGCGATCGGCGCGCCAGCCGGAGGCCTTGCCCCGGCGGAGCCGCCCAACCCGATCGTCGAGGCGATCGCCGCCCAGCGCCGCCGCCAGTCGCTCCGGTTCCGGGTGATCTTCGTCGTGACGTGGATCGTCATGGTCGGCGCGATCGTCGGCTGGCTCTTCTCCGCGGGCAAGATCGACACCGCCTTCATCTCGAAGTGGGGTCCCTACATCCTCGGGGGCGTCGGGATCACCGTGGTGGTCGCGGTGTTCTCGATCACCGTGGCGATCGTCTTCGCGGTCATCGGGGCGCTCGGGCGCCTGAGCTCGAACCCCGTTCTCTTCGCGATGGCCACCCTCTACGTGTCGCTCGTCCGCGGCACCCCGCTCATCGTCCAGATCCTCTTCATCTACCTCGCCCTGCCCCAGATCTGGAGCGGCTTCGCCGAGATCCCGGCGATCGCGCTCGGCATCTTCGCCCTGGCGTTCAACTACGGGGCGTACATGACGGAGACCTTCCGGGCAGGCATCCAGGCCGTGCCGCGCGGCCAGACCGAGGCGGCCCAGGCGCTCGGCATGCCCGGCCGGACCCGGATGCGGCGGATCATCCTGCCGCAGGCGGTCCGGATCATCACCCCGGCGATCGGCAACGAGTTCATCTCGATGATCAAGGACTCGGCCCTGGTCTCGTACATGAGCGTCGAGGAGCTCCTCTGGCGGGCACAGCGCGTCGGCCAGTCCAACTTCCGCTCTCTCGAGACGCTGCTCATCGCCGCCGCTATCTATTGGGCCATGACGATCGTGCTGTCCATCGTCCAGGACCGGCTGGAGAAGCGGATGGCCGAGAGCGACCGGCGGATCTGAGGAGGCCCGAGCCATGTCGATGACGACGTCCGCGGCCAGGCACGGCCAGCTCTCCGAGATCCACGACCCCTTCGCGAGCCCCGGCGCGCTCACGCCCGCCGGCGCCGACCCGATCGTGCGCGCCCTGGCGATCGAGAAGTACTTCGGGCCCAACCACGTCCTTCGCGGCTGCACCCTCGAGGTGTACCCCCGCGAGACCGTCTGCATCATCGGCCGTTCCGGCTCGGGGAAGAGCACGCTCCTGCGCTGCCTCAACTTCCTCGAGGAGCCGACGGCCGGCGCCGTCGAGATCGACGGTTTCCGGATCGATGCCGACCCACTCCGCTCCCGCAACCGCGACCACCGCGAGCAGATCCGCCAGATCCGGATGCGGGCCCAGATGGTCTTCCAGGAGTTCAACCTCTTCCCCCACATGAAGGTGATCGACAACCTCATCGAGGCGCCGGTGCGGGTGAAGGGGGTCGACCGCGACCAGGCCATCGCCACCGCCGAGAAGTACCTCGACAAGGTCGGCCTCTCCGAGAAGCGCGACGAGTACCCCGCCCGGCTCTCCGGCGGCCAGAAGCAGCGCGTCGCCATTGCCCGGGCGCTGACGATGGAGCCCAAGGTCCTGCTCTTCGACGAGCCGACGTCGGCGCTCGACCCGGAGCTCGTCGGCGAGGTCCTGGTGGTCATGGCCGAGCTGGCCCACGAGGGTGCGACGATGATCGTCGTGACCCACGAGATGCAGTTCGCGCGCGAGGCCGCCGACCGCGTCTACTACATCGACTTCGGGAGCTTCGTGGAGGCCGGTCCACCGGAGCAGGTGATCGACGCCCCGCGGGACCCGCTGACGGCGAAGTTCCTGTCGCGGCTCCTCGGTCCGGGCTCCGGCCGCGGCGGCCCGCGCCACGAGACCGCCGCGCCGCCGGCGATCCCCGGCCACGGCGTGTACGGCCACATCGAGCAGCACGACCACCTCTAGGCCGACGTGTCCGACCCGCCGCCCGCGCCTCCGTCGTCGGGCTCCGCGTCGCCGGCGCCCGACGACGAGGTCGAGCGTCGCCTCGCGGCGCTCAAGGCCGGCGCCGACCCGGCCTCGTTCGGGCCGTCCGGCGACACGGCGGGGCCGTCGCCCGCGCCGTCCACGTCATCCCAGCCGCCCGCGTCGTCCGAGGCTGCCGACACGGATGGCCCGCGCCCCCATGGCGCCACGGGCGCCGAGGGCGCCGACGCCGGCGCGCCACCGCCGGCGCTCACCGGCGAGGTGATCGACGCCGCCGGCCGGACGTGGACGCCCCGGGGGGGTCCGGCGGGGGCCAGCCCGACCGGCGCTGCCCGGCCGGGATCGCTGCCCGGGCCGGGCGTTCGAGTCGTCGGCTGGGGGATCTCCCAGGCCGAGGCCGGCCGTCTGGGCCTGTGGATCGGCCTGGCCCTCGTCGCGTTCGGCGGCTATCTCGTCCTCGCCGAGTTCGTCCCGGGGCTCTCGATCGTCGGCTCGCTCGCGCTCGCCATCCTCGGCGTCATCCTCGTCGCCTGGCACCTGGCCGGGCGTGCAGGGGCGTGGGCCGTCCACGCCGGCGTGGTGCTCGCTGGGTTCGGCGGCGCCCGCCTCGTCGCGGAGGTCGCCGCGCTGCCCCCGGCCGGCTGGGGGACGCTCGGCGCCGGTCTCGGGCTGCTCCTCATCGCCGTCGTCCGCATCGGTCGCGGCGAGGGGGTCCACTGGCAGGCGTGGGTCGGCGGGGCCCTCGCGATCTTCGGAGGCTGGGGCGTCCTCGGCGCGACGATCCCGGGCTTCCCGACGCTGGGCGACCTGATCGTACCGCTCATCCTCGTCCTGATCGGGGTCGCCGTCCTGCGGCGCGGAGTGCGTCCCCCGCGGCAGCCCTGAGGACGCGCCGGGACGGCCGCGGCCCCCGCCCGCCTCAAGCCTGAAGGCCCGCCGGAGGTCCTCAGCGAGGCGACGGCACGGCCGTGGCCGCCTCGACCGCCCCCGCCACCCCGTCGGCGATCGCCACCAGCTCGTCGTCGGTGGTCACGAAGGGCGGCCCCAGGAGCAGGGTGTCGCCGTCGACACCGTTCGCGGCGCCCGTCCCGGAGTAGACCAGCACCCCGCGCTCGCGCGCCGCCGCGACGACGGCCTCCATGCGGCGCTCGGCGCGCGGGAAGGGAGCCTTCGTTGCCCGGTCGGCCACCATCTCGACGCCAACCATCAGGCCGCGGCCGCGCACGTCGCCGACGTGCGGGTGCTCGCCGAGCCGCTCGAGGAGCAGCGTCCGCAGCCGCTCCCCCTTGGCGGCCGAGGCGGCCACGAGGTCCTCGTCGCGGAGGATGCGCAGCACCTCGCGGGCGACGGCCGCGCCGACCGCCGAGTGGCTGAACGTGAAGCCGTGCACGAAGCCGGCCGCGGCGATCGTGTCGTACACCGGGCCGCTGGCCGCGGCGAAGCCGAACGGCCAGTAGCCGGACGTCGCGCCCTTGGCGGCGACGAGGAGGTCCGGCCGGAGGCCCCAGTGGTCGCTCGCGAACCAGCGTCCCGTGCGCCCGAATCCGGTCATCACCTCGTCGGCGACGAGGAGCACGCCGTGGCGCCGGCAGACGTCGGCGACGGCCGGCCAGTAGTCGTCCGGCGGGACGACCGCGCCCAGGGTGGCCCCCACGATCGGCTCGGCGACGAACGCCGCGACGCGCGCGGGGCCCGATTCCTCGATCGCCGCCTCGAGCTCGGCCGCCAGCGCCGCGCCGTCCGCCAGCGCGTGGGCCGCGGCCTGGCCGGCGCGGTACGGGTACGGGGTGGAGACGTGGCGGAAGCGCCCGAGCCAGGGCGCGTAGGGGCGCCGGAGCGGCTCGCGCCCCGAGAGGTCGAGGGCGCCGAGGCTGTTGCCGTGGTAGCTCCCCCAGCGCGCGATCACGACGTCGCGGCCGCCTTCGCCGCGGGCGAGGTGGTAGGCCCGCGCCATCTTGAGGGCCGTCTCTATCGCCTCGGAGCCGCCCGAGACCGGGTAGATCGCCGGCGCGTCGAGCGGCAGCAGCGCTCCCACCTCGGCCGCGTAGGCCTCGAGGGCCTCCGTCGTGAACGCCGTGCCGTGGGCGTACGCCACCCGTCCCGCCTGGGCCGCCATGGCGGCCGCGACCTCGGCGCGTCCGTGGCCGATCCCCACGACAACGGCCCCGCCGGCGCCGTCGAGGTAGGCGCGGCCGTCCGCGTCCCAGATGGTGGCCCCCGAGGCACGCTCGGCGACGGGAAGCCGGCGCCCGAAGACCCGGGGGAAGACGCGCCCCGCGCGGGCGCCGGACTGCTGGTCGGTCATGCGCCGATTGTACGGAGGGCCGGGGTCGGCGCGGGCGGGCTCGCGGCCCGCGACCGCACCAGGACGGTGGGCGTCGGGCCCTTGCCCTTGAGCTCGACCTCGCCGCGAGGCACGATCTCGTACGCGTCGCCCAGCAGGGCCGCGGTGGCCGTGCTGGCCTGGATCTCGCCCGGGACCCCGGTCGCCTCCAGCCGGCTCGCGACGTTCACCGTGTCGCCCCACAGGTCGTAGGCGAACTTCGTCCGGCCGATCACGCCCGCCACGACCGGGCCGGAGTGGACGCCGACGCGGATGGCCAGGGGCTCGCCCGTCCTGCGGGCCGCCTCCTCGGTCACCCGGATCATCGCGAACGCGAGGTCGATGACCCGCCTCGCGTGGTCGGCCTGGGCGACCGGCACGCCGGCGGCGGCGAAGTACGCGTCACCGATGGTCTTGATCTTCTCCACGTTGGCCTCCGCGGCGAGGACGTCCCAGCGGCTGACGAGCCCGTTCAAGAGCGCGGCGGTGCGCTGCGGCCCGAGCCGCTCCGCCATCGCGGTGAAGCCGACGAGGTCCGCGAAGAGCAGCGTCGTCGCCTCGTGGCGGTCGGCGACGGGCTCGCGCCGCTCGCGGAGGCGCTCCACGATGCCCTCGGGGAGGATCGTGCGCAGGAGTGCATCCGATTTCGCCTTCTCGCGGGCGACCTGCTCACGCTGCGACTCGATGATGCGCCGCTGCAGGAACCGGTCGCGGGACGCGCGGTCGAGGACGACGACGCCGATCATCCCGATCACCATCATCGATGCCAGCAGGAAGACGTCGAACGCGACCTCCCCGGGCGGGACCCGCGGCGTCACGGCGAGCAGGAAGACGCCGATGATCGCGACGGCCGGCACGACGGCGCCGGGGACCCGGATCCGGAAGACCGCCACCGCGTAGAGCGTCGTGAGCATCAGGCCGGGGAGGATGAACTGCTGGCCCGCCGGCGCCGATGCGGCCAGGACCAGGATCGCGACGGCGTTGGCGATCGAGGAGGAGACCCCGACGGCATCGATGCGGGCCAGGGACGGCGTCCCGCGCACGAGCGCGATGGAGATGACGTCGACCCCGACCATCAGGGCAACCGTCACGTAGAGGATCGCCAGGTCCACGCTGGCCGCCAGCGGCAGGATCGCCCCGACCGCGATCCACAGCGCGATGCCGACGACGAACCCGGAGCGCACGATCGGCGCGGTCTCGCGCGCCCGGTCCCGGCAGAACGCCGCCTCGACCTCCGGGTCGTCGAAGCGTGGCGCCAGGACACGGCGCAGGCTCGCGAGGCCCACGTGATCGCGCCATCGACGGCCGCCCCCCAGCATTCGCGCAGGGTACCCGGGAGACGCCCCGATGGGAATGCGCAGCGGCCGGATCGATCACGAGGATCGACCCGGCCGTCGGGGGGGGGCCGAGGAGGTCTAGACGCGACCCTTGGGGACGGTCTGCCAGTAGGTCTTGTTGAAGACGATCTTGCCCAGGTGCCAGAGCTGGTTCGGCTTGGGCGGCTTCGGCGGGTGGTCGTAGTCGAACGAGAGGAGCGTCCCCTTCCCGTCCCCGACCTCGAAGAAGCACATCACCTTGCCGGTGTAGAGGGCGTGCTTGCCCGAGGGCCTGCGGCCCAGGACGGCGGCGGCCACGCGCTCCGCGACGATGGGCGCCTCGAAGTGGGCGGTCGAGCCGGCCTTCGAGAGGGGCAGGTCGGTCGCGTCGCCGAGGGCGAAGACGTTCGGGTAGCGCTCGACGTCCTCATCCTTCACGCCCGGCGCGGCCATCTTCTTGACCTGCAGCGTGTAGCGGTCGGTGGGCAGCCAGCCGGACTTCGGGGCCAGGCCGGAGTCGGTGAGGACCTGGGCGCCCTTGTGGGGCGGGACGCAGATGAGGAGGTCGTACGGGTACTCCTCCATCGCGTCGGTGATGACCACCTTGCGCTCGGCGTCGATGGAGTCGATGCCGGCGAGGAGCTGGAGGTCGATCCCCTTCTCCTCGAAGATCGGCGTCGCCATCTCGCTGACGCTCTCGATCGTGAACGCGCGGTTGATCGGCGAGAGGAACTGCAGCTCGGTCTTGTCGCGCAGGCCGCGATCGCGGAGCTCGGACTCGACCAGGAAGGCGACCTCGAGCGGCGCCGGCGGGCACTTGTAGGGGATCCCGGCGATGCCGATGACGATCTTCCCGCCCGTGAACGCGTCGAGCGCCTTGCGCAGCTTCGCCGACGCCTCGGCCGTGTAGAAGTGGTGGGCCTCCTCGTCGAAGTGCTCGATCGCCTCGGGCACGATCCGCGAGCCGGTCGCGATGACGAGCTGGTCGTAGACCAGCGTCTCACCGGAGGCGAGGTCCACCCGGGCTGCCTCGGTGTCGATCTTGACGATCGTGTCGACGACGAGGTTCACGTTGCCGTCGAGGAGCTTCCTCTCGGGCCGCTCCAGCTTCTCTGGCCGCTCGTTGCCCATCGCGATGTACATGTAGCCGGGCTGGTACTGGTGCCTGCCCGTGGCGTCGACCACGGTGACCTTCGCCTCGCCCTTCGCGATCCGGGCCTTCAGCTTGCGCGCGACGAGGTTCGCGGTGAGCGTCCCGCCGACCCCGCCGCCCAGGATGAGAACGCGCTGCATGGGCGTCCTACCGGGCCTTCGTGACGACGATCTCGTCGTAGCCGTCCTTGGTCTCGATGCTGACGAGGGTGTGACCGGCCTTCTCGACCCACTTCGGGATGTCGATCTTGCTGCCCTTGTCGGCGGACCAGACGGCGATCGTGTCGCCGACCTCGGACTCCTTGATGGCGCGGATGAGCTCCATCAGGGGCCCGGGGCAGAAGCTGCCGCGGGCGTCGATGGTGCGGGCGATGGTGGCGGACATCGAGATGTTCCTTTCGTGGCCGGGACGCGTCGGGACGAGGGTCGGGACGCGTGGGAGGCCGGTGCGCGTCCAGCGGGGCGCCCGGGGGGTGAGGCGGCCCGCCGCGCCCGGACGGAGATCAGATGAAGAGCGGGGCGTCCCCACCTTGCATGAGCCCGATGACTGTGGCGGCGCCGACCGGGTCGCCAAGCCCGTCGATCATGTCTTCCCTCTTGAGGCCGAACATCTCCATGGTCATCTGGCAGGGCATGAACTCGACGCCCATCGCCTGGGCGATCTCGAGCAGCTCCTTGGGCTCCGCGGAGTTGTACTGCTTGGCGAGCTTCTTCATCATCCACGGCCCCATGCCCAAGAAGTTCATCTTGCTGAGCTTCCGGTGGGAGATGCCCGGGCGCTGCATGAACGACATCATCTTCTGCATCGTGTTGTCGCCCGTGATCCGCACGTCGTCCCTGACGAAGGCCTGGAGGCCCCAGAACGTCAGGAAGACCCGGACCGTGGCGCCCATGGCGGCGCCGGTGGTGGCCAGGATCATCGCGGCCCAGATCTTCTCCAGCTCACCGCTGTAGCAGATGATCAGGATGTCCCGGGGCTTGGCCTCGCCCTCGAGCTCCGGAGCGGGCTCCGGCTCGGCGGCGGGGACGGGGGGATCGGTGGTTTCCGCGACGGCGGTCATCGGGGGTCGACTCCTACTTCTTGCGGAGGACGAAACGGTAGACGCCGCCCTCGACGGTCTGCTCGACGAGCTCGTTGCCGGTGGACTTGGCCCACGCGGCAAAGTCCTTCGTCGAGCCCGGATCGGTCGCCAGGACCTCCAGCAGCTGGCCGGAGGCGAGGGCCTTCACGGCCTGCGCGGTCTTCACGATCGGCATTGGGCAGGACAGCCCCTTGGCGTCGACGACCTGCGCGATCTGCTCGGTGGACATCGGTTCCTTTCCTTTGGTGGAGCGGCCACCCGGGCGGCCGCGAGTGCCGGGCTCAGATGAAGAGGATGTGGCCGTCGCCGGCATTCAGGTAGAAGGCGGTCACGCCCTCGACGCCGTCGACGAGCGGATCCAGGTCCTCTTCCTCGATCTTGAGGACGTCCATCGAGAGCGAGCACGCCTGGATGTCGATCTCGCCGAGCTCCTTGGCCACGCGCATCGTCGCGTGCCAGGGCTGCTGCCCGGCCTTGGCGGCCTCGGCCACCAGGGCCGCGCCGCGCTCCCCGGCCTCGGGCGCGAGCCCCAGGCCGGCCGTGATCCGGTCCTTGCGGAAGGCCTCCAGGCCCCAGTACTGGAGGAAGATGTTCACCCTCCGGCCGAGCGCCGCGGCGCCGCTGGCCATGACCGCGGCCGCCTGCAGGCGGTCCTCGGTGCCGGAGAAGAGCACGATGTTGAGGGGTTCGTCTTCCACTCGATCTCCTCAGCCGGCCCCGGCGGGCGAAGCGGCAGGCATCGGCCGCTCGTCGGACGGGGTCGGGCGATCGGAAAGCTCGCCAAGGCGGGCGAGCCGGCGCATCAGGACCCCACGCATGAGGTTGCAGGCGTCGATGACCTCGGGGTCGGTCAGGTGATACCTGACCTCGCGGCCTTCGCGCTGCGCCTCGACGATCCCCGCAGCTCGCATGACCGCGAGATGCTGGGACACGTTCGGCTGGGTGATCCCCATCTCCTCGGCGAGGCGGCCGACTTCCTTCGGCTCCGCGGCGAGGAGGTGCAGGATCTCGAGCCGGCGGGGGCTTGCCAGGATCTTCATGACCTCGGATTGGAGGCTCCAGATCGGGTCCATGTGCGCATTCTGGATACATGCGCACTTGCGCATCATAGCCACATGGACCCTTCCGACACCCACCCGGCACGGATACGGGGGGCCGAATGGCAGGGTGCGCCGGCGGGGAGGCGACGTCCTCGTTCGACCCGGCGACCCGGCGGTCGGAGCTGGGCGAGCGGCGACGCGTCAGGCCGGCTGGCAGACGAGGACGCGATGCCCTCCGTCGAGGATCTCGACGACGTGGCCGGTTCGCCCGTCGGGCGTGGTGCAGACGTCGCCGGCGGCGGCACGGCCGGCCTCGCGAGCCGAGGCGGCCTTCGCCCAGGCTGCGAAGGCGCCGGGCTCGACCTCCGGCAGCGACTCGTCCGACCCGGGGATCGGCGTGCCCTGCCCGATGGTCAACAGACGGTAAAGGCTCCCGTTGTACCGCATCTCGATCCCCCATCGGCGCGCCCGTGCGGCGCACGCCGAATCTGCCGCACGGCAGCGATGACGCCAATCGCACCGCCGACACGGCAAGCGGATCCTCGCCACACCCGGCCTGTCGGGTTCGCGACAGGGCGCCGCGGCCCCGCCGCCATCGCCGCCGGGACCGGCCCGGTCCGCGACGGCGCGACGGCGCGACGGATCAGCAGATGCGGGGCAGCTGCTCCCCGACGAGCATGTCGACGATCCGCTCGCTGCCGACGAGGGTCCGGATCGTCACCATCCCGGGATGGTCCGCCACGACCTCCCCGATGCGGGCGGCCTCCGCGCCCTCCGGGAGCGACCGCATCGCTGCGAGCAGGGCGTCCGCGGACGCCGCCGGGACGATCGCCACGAGCTTGCCCTCGTTGGCCACGTGGAACGGGTCGAGCCCGAGCATCTCGCAGGCGGCCCGCACGGGCCCGGGGATCGGGATCGCCGACTCGTCGAGGGCCATCCCCACGCCGGACGTCGCTGCGATCTCGTTCAACGCCGAGGAGAGCCCGCCGCGCGTCGGGTCGCGCAGGACGCGCACGCCGGGCTCCACCGCCACCATCGCCGCGACCAGGCCGTTGAGCGCCTGCGTGTCGGAGGCGATCTCGACCTCGAACTCGAGGCCCTCGCGGACGCTCATGATCGCGACGCCGTGGAGGCCGATCGGTCCCGAGAGGAGGACCGCGTCGCCGGGCCGCGCCCGCTCGGCCGAGGGTGCCACACCATCCGGGACGATGCCGATCCCGGCCGTGTTCACGAAGAGACGGTCGGCAGCGCCGCGTCCGACCACCTTCGTGTCGCCCGTGACAATCCGGGCGCCGGCCCGGGCCGCCGCCCGGGCCGCCGAGGCGGTGATGTCGGAGAGCTCCTGCAACGACAGCCCCTCCTCGATCACGTAGGCGAGCGAGATGGCAAGGGGCTGGGCGCCCATCATCGCCAGGTCGTTGATCGTGCCGTTGACCGCCAGCTCCCCGATGTCGCCGCCGGGGAACCTGATCGGGCTCACGACGAAGGAGTCCGTCGTGAAGGCCAGGCGCGTGCCGGCGACGTCGACGACGGCGGCGTCGTTGAGCGGGCCGCCCGGGGCCGCCGCCGCCAGCGCCGGGCCGATGATGTCGCGCAGCAGCGCGTTCGAGAGCTGGCCCCCCGAGCCGTGGCCGAGGATCACCCGATCGCCCTCGGGGATCGGCGCCGGGCAGGCGACGCCCTCCGCGTCGATCGTCGGCGAGCGTGTCTCCGTCGGCCTCGACGAACCGTCGGTGACGGCCGACCGATCCCGCTCGACGCTCACCGCGAGGCCTCCGCGCCGCCGATCGGCGCGACCTGCAGGAGCGGGGTCACCGGCAGCGGGGAGCGCAACCCCCCGAGCCCGCGTCCGGCCGCGTAGAACGCCGCGCAGGTCCCCTCGGAGCTGACCATCGGGGCGCCGAGCGGCTTCTGGGGCGTGCAGAGCGTCCCGTACGCCGTGCAGTCTGTCGGCACCTTCTCGCCGGTCAGGATCGCCCCGGCGATGCACGCGGGGTGCTCGTTGGTGCGGATCTCGCCGACGTCGAACTTCTCCTCCGCGTCGAAGCGCCGGTACGCCTCCCGGAGCCGGTAGCCCGACTGCGGGATCTCCCCCACCCCGCGCCACTTGCGCTCTCCGACCTCGAACACCTCGAAGATCTGCCGCTGGGCAAGGGGCACGCCCTCGCGCCGCACCGCGCGGACGTACTGGTTCTCGACCTCGGCGCGACCCTTCTCGAGCTGGCGGATCGCCATCAGGATCCCCTCGAGCAGGTCGAGCGGCTCGAAGCCGGTCACGACGATCGGGACGTGGTACCTCGCGGCGATCGGCTCGTACTCCGTCCAGCCCATCACGGCGCACACGTGGCCGGCCGCCAGGAATGCCTGGACCCGGTTCTGCGGCGAGTCGAGGAGCGCCGTCATGGCCGGTGGCACGAGGACGTGCGACACGAGCACGCTGAAGTTGTCGATGCCGCGCCGCGCCGCCTCCGAGACCGCCATCGCGTTGGCCGGCGCGGTCGTCTCGAAGCCGACCGCGAAGAAGACGACCTGCCGATCCGGGTTGGCGGTCGCGATCCTGAGCGCGTCGAGCGGGCTGTAGACGATGCGCACGTCCGCGCCACGCGCCTTGAGGGCCAGGAGGTCGGTCGTCGACCCGGGGACGCGCAGCATGTCTCCGTAGCTCGTGAAGATGACGTCCGGCCGTGCGGCGATCGCGAGAGCCTTGTCCACCTGCTCGAGGGGCGTCACGCAGACCGGGCAGCCCGGGCCGTGGATCATCCGCACGCCGTCGGGCAGCGCCTCGTCGATCCCCTGCTTGACGATCGTGTGGGTCTGCCCGCCGCAGACTTCCATGAGGGTCCAGGGCCGGGTCGTGACGCGGTGGATCTCGGCGACCAGCTTCCCCGCGAGGACCGGGTCGCGGTACTCGTCGAGGTATTTCACGCGGGCGCCCCCGGGGCGGCACCCGGCGCGCCGAACGCTCCGGTCGCGGGCGTCCCGTCGTCCGACATGACGGCCGGCTCGTCCATGCCGGGCCCCATCGTCGCCAGCTCCTGGCGGACCAGGTCGCCCATCGTGGCCAGGATCTCGAGCGTCTTGAGCGCCTCCTCCTCGTCGACGCGGCTGATGGCGAACCCGACGTGGATGATCACGTAGTCGCCCAGCTGCACCTCGGGGATGTACGCCAGGCAGGCCTCCTTGCGGACGCCGCCGAAGTCGACCTTCCCCATCGGCAGGCCGGCGTCGTCGCGGATCTCGATGACCTTGCCCGGGATCCCAAGGCACATGGCGCGTTCCTCCTCAGGCGCGGCTGGCGGCGGGACCGGCGATCCCGGGGGCTGCCATCCTCGCGGCGGCGACTGCCGCCTGACCATAGCTGATCCCGCCGTCGTTGACGGGAACCTGGCGGTTGATGAAGACCTCGAACCCGTCGCCGGCGAGGCGCCGCAGCAGCGCCGACGCGAGGCGCCGGTTCTGGAAGACTCCGCCGGAGAGGCAGACGGTGCGCAGGCCGGTCTCGCTCGCGGCGGCCGCAACGAGCTCGCGGGTCACCTCCGCGATCGTCTCGTGGAAGGCCGCCGCGAGGTGGCCGGCCGGCTTCCCATCGGCCAGGCCCTCCAGGAGCGCCCGCAACGTTGAACGCGGGTCGTAGACGAGGAGGCCGTCGACGCGGGCGACCCGGGACGGCAGCGGGTCCGCCGGCCGGTCGCCGGCGGCGATCTCGAGGTCGATCGCCGCCTGGGCCTCGTACTCGGCCACGTCGCGCAGGCCGAGGAGCGCGGCGGCGGTGTCGAACAGCCGGCCCGCCGAGGACGCCAGGGGGGCGTTCAGGCCCCGCGCGACCTGGGTCCGCACGATGGCGACCTCGCGGGGGTCGAGCCGGGCGAGGAACGCCGCGGAGAGCTCGGAGTCGACGGCGCCCGGGGACCCGGCGCCATCCTCCGAGACCCGCTCGCCGGCCAGCAGGTAGCCCAGCGCCATCCGCCACGGCCGCTTCACCGCGAGGGCACCACCGGGCATCGGCGCCCGCCCGAAGCGCGCCAGGCGGCGATAGCCGACGAGATCGGCCGCCAGGATCTCACCGCCCCACAGCGTCCCGTCGTCGCCCATCCCCAGGCCGTCGTACGCCACGCCGATGAACGGGTCGGTGATGCCGTGCTCGGCGGCGCAGGACGCGACGTGCGCGTGATGGTGCTGCACGGCGATCCGGCGCTCCCGCCCGTACTCGGCCGCGGCGTACTTCGTCGAGAGGTACTCGGGGTGGAGGTCGTGCGCGACGACCTCCGGCTCGAGTGCCAGGAGCCGGGAGAGGTGGGCGAGCCCGTCGGTGAATGCCCGGTGGGTCGGCAGGTCCTCGAGATCGCCGTTGTGCGGGGCGACGTGGGCGCGTCGCCCGCGGGCGAGCGTGAACGTGTGCTTGAGCTCGGCCCCGACGGCCAGGATCGGCCGGCCGGCCGCGATCGGCAGGGGGAGCGCGTCCGGCGCGTAGCCGCGGCCGCGCCGCACGATCGAGGCCCGGCCGGCGACCACGCGCCCGACCGAGTCGTCGTAGCGGGCCCGGATCTCCCGGTCGTGGACCAGGAAGGCGTCCGCAAGGCCCGCCAGGCGCTCCGCGGCGTCGGCGTCGTCGGTGGCCAGCGGCTCGTCCGCGAGGTTGCCCGAGGTCAGGACGATCGGCCGGCCGACCGCCGCGAGGAGGAGGTGGTGGAGCGGCGTGTACGGCAGGAAGACGCCGAGCCGCCGGTTGCCGGCCGCGACGGACGGCGCGAGGCGGGGCTCGCCGCGGCGACGGGCGACGAGGAGGACGATCGGCCGCTCGGGCCCGGCGAGGAGCCGGCGCTCCGTCGCCCCGACGCGGGCGAGGCGCGCGACCGCGTCGAGGTCGGCGACCATCACCGCGAACGGCTTGGCCCAGCGACGCTTGCGGTCGCGGAGGCGCAGGACGGCCGCCTCGTCGGTCGCGTCGCAGGCGAGGTGGTACCCGCCGAGCCCCTTGACGGCCACGATCCTCCCGGCGATGACGTCCGCCGCCGCCGCCAGGAGCGCGTCGTCGTCCCGGGCGATCGCGGCCGGGGCGGCCGTCGGGCGGTAGGCCAAGCGCGGACCGCACGCGAGGCAGGCGACCGGCTCCGCGTGAAAGCGGCGGTTCGCCGGGTCGGCGTACTCCGCCGCGCAAGCCGGGCACAGGGGGAAGGCCCGCATCGTCGTCCGGGCCCGGTCGTACGGGAGCTCCTCGATGATCGTCGCGCGCGGGCCGCAGTTGGTGCAGTTCGTGAACGGGTAGCGGTGGCGCCGGTCGGCCGGGTCGAGGACCTCGCGCAGGCAGTCGTCGCACGTCGCGATGTCGGGCGGGAAGAGGCGCTCGGTCGCCGCCGCGGCGACGCTCTCGTCGATGGTGAAGGGGCGGGCCAGCATGGCAGCCGCATCGGGCGGGAGCGCCGTCGCCGTCACGGTGTCGACGCGAGCCCGGGGTGGCGCGTCGCTGCGCACGCGGCGCGCGAACGCGTCGAGCGCGGCCGGCTCCCCGGCGGCCTCGATCTCCACCCGGCCGGCGGCGTTCCGGACGCTCCCGCCGAGCCCGAGCTCGGTCGCCAGGCGCCAGACGAACGGCCGGAAGCCGACGCCCTGCACGACGCCCTCGACGACGATCCTGCGGGCTGCAGCCGCGCCCCCGGCACCGGCGGCGGGGACGCGCGCGCCCGGCTGAACAGATGCAGCCATGCGAATAGGTTGCCCGCGGGGCAGGCGGCCGGGATGGGCCGAATGGCCCGTGGATGGCCCGCCGAGGGCCGTTCGTGACCGTGGACTCTGGCCGAGCGCCGACCGGCGGTGCACGCTCTCCCACGAAGGGCGGCCACCCGGCCGCCACCGTACGCCCGGAGGCGATCCGATGAGGCTCCACGGCGAGCATCCGCATCGGCCCGTCACGCTCGTCTGGCTCGACGCCGACGAGGCGATCCTCCTCAACCGCGAGGGTCCCATCGGCGACGGTGCGGATCCGCCGGCGATCCGGCGGGTTCGCTCGCAGGTTCCTCCCCACCGCCGGGCGACCGGGCAGGCTCACCACGACTCGCGCGTCCGGTCCGGGGGCGGCGCCGACCCCGACGACCTCGCCGATCGGCGCCGCGAGCACCTCCTAGCGGCTTACCTGCGCGAGGTCGCGGCGCTGGTCCCCGCGGACGACCGGGTCGTGGTGATGGGCCCGGGCACGGTGCACGGCCGGCTGGCGAGCGAGCTGCGCGCCGCGGACCAGCGCCATCGGCGCTCGCGGCCGGTGGAGGATGCCCCCGCCGGGCCGCTCACCGAGCGCCAGCTTCGCGCGCGGTGGCGCGAGCTTGACGGCACGTCACCGGAGCGCCAGCTCCCGGCCAACGCCGGGTCGCGCGCCTGACCCCCCGGCGTCACCTCGTCGGGAGCCCCGCGGCGGCGAGTGCCGAACGTGCCGTTCCGACACCGAAACGCAACCGTTCGGCACTCCCCCACCCCGCGCCGCGGGAGGGAACCTCGACCCAACCGTCGTGCGCCCTGGAGGCATCGAACCGCATGATCGCCGTCGCCGAACCCGCAGCCGACCCCCTGGCGTTAGCGGGCGCGGCGGACCCGGCCGGGGCAGGCCGGGCCGCGCCCGCGCCATTCCAGCCCGTCCTCATCGACACGGAGCGCTGCAAAGGCTGCGGCCTGTGCGTCGTGGCCTGCCCGAAAGGGATCCTCGCCCTCGACGAGACCCGGGTCAACGTCCAGGGCTACCACCCCGTCCAGATCACGAACCCCGACGCCTGCACCTCCGACGCGCACTGCGCGCGCGTCTGCCCGGACTGCGTCCTCACCATCCTCGCCCGCCCGAAGCCCCCGCGGGAGGTGCCGGCATGACGACCCGCGAGGCGCCGGCGCAGCCGGCGGCCGGGCGCGCGAGCCATCACGGCACGCCGCTCCACGGCCGCCGGGTCCTCATGAAGGGCAACGAGGCGATCGCCGAGGCCGCGATCCGGGCGGGCTGCGACGGCTACTTCGGCTACCCGATCACCCCGCAGGCAGAGCTCCTCGAGTGGATGGCCCGCCGGATGCCGGAGGAGGGCCGCGCCTTCGTCCAGGCGGAGTCGGAGCTGGCCGCGATCAACATGGGGCTCGGCGCAGCCGCGACCGGCGCGCGCGTCCTCGTCAGCTCGTCCTCCCCGGGCATCAGCCTGATGGCCGAGGCGATGAGCTACATGGCGGGCTCCGAGGTCCCCCTGGTCCTGGTCAACGTGATGCGCGGCGGACCGGGCCTGGGCTCCATCGGACCGAGCCAGTCCGACTACTTCCAGGCGGTCAAGGGCCACGGGCACGGCGACTACCGGGTCCCGGTCCTCGCGCCGGCGTCGATCACGGAGGCGATGGCCCTCACGGCGGACGCCTTCGAGCTGGCGGAGCGCTACCGGACGCCGGTCATGATCCTCGCCGACGGGATCCTGGGCCAGGCCATGGAGCCCGTCGAGCTCACGTTCCGGGAGCCGGCCCGCGCGGTGGCGGAGTGGGCCCTGACCGGTGCCGACGGGCGCCCGCCGCGGGTCGTCCGGTCGCTCCACCTGAAGCCCGAGGACCTCGAGGCCCACAACCGGCACCTGCAGGCGAAGTTCGCCGCGATCGCCGATCGCGAGGTGCGCCACGCGACGGAGCACCTCGAGGACGCCGACCTCGTCATCGTCGCCTACGGCACCGCCGCACGGGTCGCCCGGACGGCCGTGGCGCAGGCCCGCGCCGAGGGCCTCCGGGCCGGCCTCTTCCGACCGATCACGCTCTGGCCGTTCCCCTCGGCGGCCCTCGCCGAGCTGGCCGTCCGCGTGCGCGGCTTCCTGGTCGTCGAGCTGTCGGCCGGCCAGATGGTCGAGGACGTGCGGCTGGCGATCGAGGGCCGGGCGCCGATCACGTTCACCGGGCGGATGGGCGGGATCGTCCCGACGCCCGGCGAGGTCGTCGAGGCGCTCCGCCACCTGTGGGCCACGACGGCGCCGCGAGCCGAAGGAGCGTCCCGATGAGCGTCGCGATCCCCGAGGGCGCGCGGGTCGTCTTCGGCCGGCCGGAGCTGCTGGTCGACCGGACCACGACCTACTGCCCGGGCTGCGGGCACGGCGTCGTGCATCGCCTGATCGCCGAGGTGCTCGGCGAGCTGGGCCTCGGCCCCCGGACCATCGCCGTGGCGCCCGTCGGCTGCGCCGTCTTCGCCTACGAGTTCCTGGCCGTGGACTTCGTCGAGGCGCCCCACGGCCGGGCGCCGGCGGTGGCGACCGGCATCCGCCGCGTGCGCCCCGACGCCTTCGTCCTCACCTACCAGGGTGACGGCGACCTCGCGGCGATCGGCACGGCCGAGATCGTCCACGCCGCTGCGCGCGGTGAGCTCCTGACGGCGGTCTTCGTCAACAACGGCATCTACGGCATGACCGGCGGCCAGATGGCGCCGACGACCCTCCTGGGTCAGCGCTCCACCTCGACCCCGACCGGCCGCGACGCCGCCCTCCACGGGTACCCGGTCCCGATGACCGAGATGCTCGCCGTCCTCCCCGGCGTGGCCTACGCGGCGCGCGGCTCGGTGGCCGACGCCGTGTCGATCGGCCGCACCAAGCGCTACCTGCAGCGGGCCTGCGAGATGCAGCTCGAGGGCCGCGGGTTCTCGATCGTCGAGGTGATCAGCAACTGCCCGGTCGGCTGGGGCATGACGCCCGAGGAATCGATCGAACGGCTCAAGGAGGTCGTCGCCCTGCAGTACAAGCCGGGCGTCATCGTCGACCGCGTCGCGGACGCGGCCGCGGCGGCCCGGCCCGGCACCCCGGCGCCCGACAGCGTCGCCGGCGTGCCGTCGCCGGCCGGCGGGCGCTGACCGTGGAGCGCTCGATCATCTTCGCGGGCTTCGGCGGCCAGGGGATCCTGTTCGCCGGGAAGGTCCTCGCCAGGGCCGCGATGAACGAGGACCGCGAGGTCCTCTGGATCCCGTCGTACGGGCCCGAGATGCGGGGCGGGACGGCGTCCTGCACCGTGATCATCGGCGACGGGCCGATCGGGTCCCCGGTGGTGGACCTGGCCGACGCCGCGGTGGTCCTCAACCCGCCGTCCCACGCGAAGTTCGCCGCGAAGGTCGCCCTCGCCGGCCTCCTCGTCACGAACGAGACGCTGGTCAGCGAGACCTCCGGCCGGGACGACATCACCGAGCTCCGCATCCCGTGCACGCGCCTCGCCCGGGACGCCGGGGACGACTCGCTCGTCAGCGTGGTCGCGCTCGGGGCGCTGGTGGGGCACCTGCGACTCGTCCGCCCGTCATCGGTCCGCAACGCGATCCGTGAGACCGTCGGGACCAGGCACCTGGAGGTCCTCGACGCCGACCTCGCGGCGTTCGAGGTGGGGCATCGCGTCGGCGTCCGGAGCCGCGGGCCGCGCACGGAGCGCGTGGCCGTCCCGGCCTGACCGCCGCGCCCTCGCTCTCCCGCGGGCGGGCGCGCCCTATCGGCCCCCGCCGGGCGCGTGCCGGCCTACCGGCCCCCGGCACGCCCCCGGCGGCGCGCCTCGCGGTTCGAGAGGACCGGCGGCGCCTCGTCGGGCAGGGTCCGCAGCCGCGTCGAGGCGGCGATCGTGATCGCGCCCACGGCGGCCAGCGCCGCGGCCGGGGCCAGCGGGACGTTCCCCAGGCCGAAGGCCGGGAAGGTCGAGATCACGACGCCCGCCAGGATCGCGGCCCACGCGGCGGGGTAGAGCCCGCCGTCCGGCACCTTGAACGCCCGCGCGATCCTCGAGATCGCGAGGTAGCCGGCCCCCGTGATCAGGGACCAGATCCCGATGATGCTGAGCGCGACCCGGGGGTCGTTCGACGGGAAGACGGCCACGGCGATCCCCAGCAGGATCCCGACCGCCGCGGCCCCGAGGATCGGCAGCGCGCTGCGGATGCCGCCCGGGGCGCGCACGGCCGCCACGAGGAGGAGCACGCCGGAGACGAGCTGCCAGGCGCCCGTGACGATGGGCGGCGCCACGATCTGGAGGCCGGCGACGACCGCCGCCGCCAGCGCGAGAGCGCCGGCGGCGGCGAACGCCCACCAGACGCTGCGGCACATGCTGGCGATCGGCTGCATGGAGAGGCGCCTCCTTCGCGGTGCTCGGGGCTCGACAGGCGTGGAGTATGCGGGAACGAGCAGGCCGGGCGCTTCGCGCCCGGCCTGCGATGGGGCGTCCGGCGGGCGCGACCCGCCGCGGCTCGACGCGCCTAGCCGCGCGCTGGGACCGGGAACTCGCTGGTCGTGCTCCAGGAGCGGAGCGTGCGCATGTAGTTGGCGCGCTCGAAGGCGGACGGGTCCGCCACCGCGCCCTGGCTGACGCTGCCGCGCAGCTGGGCGACCGACTCGTACTCGTGCTCGGTCATCCAGGCCACGAGCTCGTCTCCCATGACCCGGAGGTGGTCCGGCCCGTGGTGCAGGAGGGCGGAGGTCGCCATCGCCACGTCCGCGCCCACGAGCAGCGCCTTGATGGCGTCCGTGCCGCCGTGGATCCCCGACGTCGCCGCGAGGCTGACATCCGGACCCAGCTGAGGCCGCAGGATCGCCGTCCAGCGCAGCGGGAGCCGGAGCTCGGACGGCCGGCTCAGCTCCAGGCGGGCGACGACGTCGAGCGTCTCGAGGTCGAGGTCCGGCTGGTAGAACCGGTTGAACAGCACGAGGCCGTCGGCCCCGCGCTCGACGGCCTGGCGAGCGAAGCTCGCCATGGCCGAGTAGTACGGACTCAGCTTGACGGCCAGCGGGATGGTGATCGCCGCGCGGACCGCCGCGATGAGCTCGAGGTCGATGGCCTCCATGGCCGCGGCGTCCTTCGCCGGATCCGCGGCCAGGTGGTACAGGTTGAGCTCCAGCGCGTCGGCGCCCGCGTCCTGCATCAGCCGGGCGTACCGGACCCAGCCGCCCGCGGTGCTGGCGTTCAGGCTCGCGATCACGGGGACGTCGACCGCGGCCTTGATCCGCGCGAGGCGGCCGAGGTACTGGTCGCCGGCGCCCGGGAACGAGGGAACGGCGGGGAAGTAGTCGAGGGCCTCGGCGAACTGCTCGGTGCCCGCGTCGAGGGACCGGCTGAGCTCGATCTCGTCGTGGACGATCTCTTCCTCGAAAAGGGAGGGCAGGACGATGGCGCCGGCGCCCGCCGCGACGAGCTGCCGCACGGAGTCGGGCTCCCGCGTGAGCGGGGAGGGCGAGGCGACGAGCGGCGAGCGCAGCTCGAGGCCGAGGTAGCGGGTGCGGAGATCGACGGTCACGCCTCGTCTCCCGTGTCGGTGGTGGTGCCGGCGGCGCCGGCCGAGGGCCCGGGCAGGGCGCCCGGGCCGTGCTGGACGTGCGGGATGCTCCGGTGCATCGCGGAGAGCTGCTCGTAGTAGCGCCAGCGCTCGTCGACGTCGGCCTGGGCGAGCTCGGCCAGCTCCGCGGCCCGCTCGGGATGCGTACGGGCCAGGATCGCGAAGCGGGTCTCGCCGGCGACGAACTCGCTGACCGGGATCGACGGCTTGGCCGAGTCGAGCTTGAACGGCTGGCCGTCCTCGATCTCGCTCGGGTGGAAGCGGTAGAGCGGCCAGTAGCCGCTCTTCACGGCGTCCTTTTGGTGCGTCATCGACTTCGCCATGTCGATGCCGTGGGCGATGCACGTGCTGTAGGCGATCACCAGGGACGGTCCGGGCCAGGCGTCCGCCTCGAGCAGGGCCTTGGCGGTCTGGGCGTCGTTGGCGCCCATCGAGACCTGGGCGACGAAGACGTCGCCGTAGGCGCGGGCGACCGCGCCGAGGTCCTTCTTGCCTCGCGACTTGCCCGCCGCGGCGAACTTCGCGACGGCGCCGCGCGGGGTCGCCTTCGAGGCCTGGCCACCCGTGTTGGAGTAGACCTCGGTGTCGAGGACCAGGATGTTGACGTTGCGGCCCGACCCGAGGACGTGGTCCAGGCCGCCGTAGCCGATGTCGTAGGCCCAGCCGTCGCCGCCGACGATCCAGATGCCCTTGCGGACCAGGTCGTTGGCAAGCGCGAGGAGGTGCCGGGCGTCGCTGGCCGCGGCGCCGTCGGCCCGGAGGAGCGCCGCGCGGAGGCGCTCCACGCGCTCGCGCTGGCGGGCGATCCCGGACTCGGTCGCCTGGTCCGCGTCGAGGATCTCGCGCACGAGGTCCCCGCCGACGACCGGGCTCAGCCGCTGCAGCAGCCGCCGGGCGTGGTCGGTCTGGGCGTCGAGGGCGAGGCGCATGCCGAGCCCGAACTCGGCGTTGTCCTCGAACAGCGAGTTGTTCCAGGCCGGCCCGCGACCCTCGGCGTTCACCGTCCACGGCGTGGTCGGCAGGTTGGCGCCGTAGATCGACGAGCAGCCCGTGGCGTTGGCCACGATCATCCGGTCGCCGAACAGCTGGGAGACGAGCTTGAGGTACGGCGTCTCGCCGCAGCCGCTGCAGGCGAGCGAGAACTCGAAGAGCGGCTCCAGGACCTGGGCGCCCTTGACCGTGTCATGGGCGATCAGGCTGCGGTCGAGCGGCGGGATTGTCTGGAAGAACTCGAAGTTCGGGCGCTCGCGGTCGCGGTGGTCCTCCGCCGGCTCCATGTTGATGGACTTGTGGCGGACCTCCGTCTTGCTCTTGGCGGGACAGACGTCCACGCACACGCCGCAGCCCGTGCAGTCGTCGGGGGCGACCTGGATCGTGATCCGGTGGTCGACCAGGTCGCGGGACTTGAACTCCTTGCTCTGGAAGGCCGCCGGGGAGCCCGCGACGGCGTCGGCCGGGAAGACCTTCATGCGGATCGCCGCGTGCGGGCAGACCATGGCGCACTTGCCGCAGTCGATGCAGATCGACGGATCCCAGACGGGGATCTCGTGGGCGATGGCGCGCTTCTCGTACTTCGTGGTGCCGGTCGGGAAGGTCCCGTCCACCGGGAACGCGCTGACCGGCAGCTGGTCGCCGCGGCCGGCCATGAGGACGGCCGTGACGTTCTTCACGAAGTCGGGGGCGTCGTCCGGGACGATCGGCGGGATCGCCGCGCCGGTGGCCGCGGCGCCGAGCTCGACGTGGCCGAGTCGCGCGATCGAGGCGTCGATCGCCGCGAAGTTGCGGTCGACGACGCCCTGGCCGCGCTTGATGTACGTCTTCTCGACGAACGCCTTGATCCGGGCGACCGCCTCCTCGGCGGGCAGGATGTTGGCGAGATGGAAGAAGCACGGCTGCATGACGGTGTTGATGCGGTTGCCCATCCCGACATCGGTCGCCACCGCGAAGGCGTCGATGACCCACAGGTCGATCGCCTTGTCGAGCAGCTGCTGCTGGACCTCGCGCGGCAGGTGGTCCCACACCTCGGCGGGGCCGTAGGGCGAGTTCAGCAGGAACGTGGCTCCCGGCTTCGCGAACTCGAGCACGTTGGCCTTCTCGAGGAGCCCGAACTGGTGGCAGGCCACGAAGTCGGCCGCGTCGATCAGGTAGGCCGACTTGATCGGCTCGGGCCCGAAGCGCAGGTGCGAGACCGTGATGCCGCCCGACTTCTTCGAGTCGTACACGAAGTAGCCCTGGGCGAAGAGGTCGGTCCCCTCCCCGATGATCTTGACCGAGGCCTTGTTGGCGCCGACCGTGCCGTCCGACCCGAGGCCGAAGAAGACCGCCTGCACCTCGCCCGCGGGCCGCGGCCGGCGGAACTCGGTGTCGATCGGGAGGCTGAGGTGGGTGACGTCGTCGTAGATCCCGATCGTGAAGTGCCGCTTCGGGCGCTCGGCGGCGAGCTCCTCGAAGATCGGCCTGATCATCCCGGGCGTCACCTCCTTGGAGGAGAGGCCGTAACGCCCGCCGATCACCCGCGGCATCGCCGGGAACGCGGGCTCGTCGGCGTCCATCCGCTCGACGATCGCGGTGACCATCGCCTGGTACACCGGCTCGCCGACGGCGCCGGGCTCCTTGGTCCGGTCGAGGACGGCGATGGCGCGGACAGTGGGCGGCAGCGCCGCGAGCACCTGGTCGACGGGGAACGGCTGGAAGAGCCGGACCTTCAGGACGCCGACGCGCTCGCCGGCGGCGTTGAGCGTGTCGACCGTCTCCTCGACGGCGCCGATCGCGGAGCCCATGACCACCACCACGCGGTCGGCATCGGGGGCGCCGTGGTAGTCCACGAGGCCGTAGCGGCGACCGGTCCGGGCGGCGAGCTCGGCGAAGACCTCCTCGACGATGCCGGGCACCTCGAGGTAGAAGGGGTTCGCGGCCTCGCGGGCCTGGAAGAAGGCGTCGGGGTTCTGGGCGGTGCCCCGGACGACCGGCGCGTCCGGCGTCAGCCCGCGGGCGCGGAAGGCCAGGACGTCCTCGTCGCGGACGAGGGCCCGGAGGTCCGACTCGTCGAGGACGGCGATCTTGTTGACCTCGTGGGAGGTCCGGAAGCCGTCGAAGAAGTGCAGGAACGGGACGCGGGAGCGGAGCGTCGCGGCGTGCGCAACGAGAGAGAAGTCGTGCGCCTCCTGCACCGACCCGGCGGCCAGCATCGCCCAGCCCGTCGCGCGGGCGTGCATGACGTCGCTGTGGTCGCCGAAGATCGAGAGCGCGTGCGTGGCGATGGTGCGGGCCGCCACGTGGATGACGGCCGGCGTGAGCTCGCCGGCGATCTTGAACATGTTGGGGATCATCAGGAGCAGGCCCTGCGACGCGGTGAACGTCGTGGCCAGGGCGCCCTTCTGCAGCGCGCCGTGCATGGCGCCCGCGGCGCCGCCCTCGGACTGCATCTCGACCACGTCCGGGACGGAGCCCCACAGGTTGGGCTTGCCGGCCGCGGCCCAGTCGTCGGCGTGCTCCGCCATCGGCGAGGCGGGGGTGATCGGGAAGATCGAGATGACCTCGCTCAGCGCGTAGGCCACCCGCGTGGCGGCCTCGTTGCCGTCCATGCACTCGAACTGCTGCTGGGGCATCCCGGGGTCGAGGGGGACGGCATCCGTGCCGGTGGCGGGCCGCTCCGGCGGCGTGAGCAGGGTCATGCGAGACCTCCGATGGCGCGCAGGCGGCTTGCGAGGCTGCCGCCTTCGACGTGCTTGAGGATGGTGGCTCCGATGCCGGCGTCGCGGGCGTTCCGGGCCTCGTCGGCCCCGAGGTAGGCCTCCAGGACAACGATCCGGCTGCGGGGCACGACGCCGTCGAGCGCCTCGGCCACGGCGCGCCACCCGCCGCGCAGCGCCCCGTCCACCAGGACGAGGTCGGGGTCGCAGGTGCGGGCGGCGAGGGCCGCGGAGCGTGCGGAACGGACCTCGCCGACGACGACGAAGCCGTGGCGGCCGAGGTGGGCGGCCAGCGCGTCGCTCGCGGCCAGGTGGTCGCTGACGATGAGCAGGCGGCGAACCGTGTCGGGACGCTGACGGAACATGGGGCAAGGGTCCATCGTGGGCCGCTGGACCGGACCCCCGCTCCGTCCCGAAACCTTGGGCCATTCGGCCCTGCCACCCGTCGTGAAGGACGACGACACTTCGGCGCGTGGTGGACGTCGCAGGGGACGCGCGGCGTCCACCACTACCTGTCTTTCGCCGGGAGATTCGGGCGGTCCGGCAGGGGTGGCGAGGCATGCCGGGCAGGCCCCCGCAGGAGCCCGGGGGGAAGCCCTACAGGTAGTGCGTCCGGCGGGCCTGGGCGGTCAGCTCGTCGCGGAAGTCCGGGTGGGCGATCGCGATCAGCTCCTGGGCACGCTCGCGGATCGACTTGCCGTGCAGCTCGGCGACGCCCCACTCGGTCACCACCGTTCGCACGTGCGCCCGCGTCGTCACGACGCCGGAGCCCTCCGCCAGGAACGGCGTGATGCGCGAGACCCGGCCGTCGGCCGCCGTCGACGGCAGGGCGATGATCGCCCGGCCCTCCGGCGCCAGGGCCGCGCCGCGGATGAAGTCCATCTGGCCGCCGACGCCGCTGTACATGTGCCAGCCGATCGAGTCGGCACAGACCTGGCCGGTGAGGTCGATGGAGATCGCCGAGTTGATCGCGGTCATCCGGCGGAAGCCGCGGATGACGTGCGTGTCGTTCGTGAAGTCGCAGGCCCGCATCTCGACCATCGGGTTGTTGTCCACGAAGCGGTACAGCTTCTGCGTCCCCATCATGAACGAGCACAGGATCTTGCCGCGGTTGCGCTCCTTCGCCATCCCAGTGACGACACCGGCCTCGACCAGGTCGACGACGGAGTTGGTCATCATCTCGGTGTGGACGCCGAGGTCCTTCTTGTCGCCGAGAAAGAGCGTGACGGCGCTGGGAATCGCCCCGATCCCCATCTGGAGCGTCGCCCCGTCGGGCACGAGGTCGGCCACGAACTCGCCGATCCGGCGCTCCACCTCCCCGATCACGGGATCCGGGTAGTCGTAGGGCGGGATGTCGACCTCGACGCCGTAGTCGATGTCGTCCACGTGGACGAAGCTCTCCCCAAGCGTGCGCGGCATCCCGGCGTTGACCTGGGCGACGACGAGGCCGGCCGCCTGGATCGCGGCCTGCATCGCCTCGACCGACGTGCCCAGCGAGCAGAACCCGTGGGCGTCCGGCGGCGAGACGTTGCAGAGCACCGCGTCGAGCGGCACCAGGCCGCTCGAGAAGAGGTGCGGCACGTCCGAGAGGAAGACCGGGATGTACTCGGCCCGCCCCTCGTTGATCGCCCGGCGCGCGTTCGGGCCGATGAACAGGGCGCGGTGCCGGAAGTGGGGTGCCATCTCCGGGGCGAGGTGCGGCCCGGGCCCCTCCGTGTGCAGGTGGACCATGCTGACGTTGTGGAGCTCCGGCGCCCGCGCGACGAGCGCGTCGAGCACGGCGGACGGCGTCGCCGCGGCGCACTGGAGGTAGACCTGGTCGCCGGATCGGATGTCGGCGACGGCTTCCTCGGCGCTCACGATCTTCATGCGGCAGTCTAGGGAGCCCCGGCCTCGTCGCGGCGTGTGCCGACCGGACCGATTGGCCCGCCCATCGGGCCTGAAGCCGCGCGGTTCTACGTGCCCGAGCCCGGCAACCGGTGCTTCGCGACGAACGCGGCGGCCTGGGCCCGCCGCTGGAGGTTGAGCTTCGAGAGGATCGAGCTGACGTAGTTCTTGACCGTCTTGTCCGACAGGAAGACCTCTTGGGCGATCTCCTTGTTGGTCTTGCCCTCGGCCACGAGCTGGAGGATCTTCTGCTCCTGCGCGGTGAGCTGGGCGAGCTCGTCGGTGTAGGTGCCGGAGGCGATGCGGCGAACCCGCTCGAGGACCTTCTCGGTCACGGCGGGATCCAGCAGCGACTCCCCGCGGCCGACCGCCTCGAGGGCCGCGACCAGGTCCCGCGAGCGGATCTGCTTGAGGAGGTAGCCGGAGGCGCCGGCGATGATCGCCGAGAGGACCGCCTCCTCGTCGGGGTAGCTCGTGAGCATCACGACCCGGGTGCCGGGCAGCTCGGACCGGATGTCGCGGCAGGCCTCGATCCCGGATCCGTCCGGCAGCCGGACATCCATGACGACGAGGTCGGGCTGGTACTTGCGGGCACCCTCGAGGGCCTCCTCGACGGTCCCCGCCTCGGCGACGACCTGGAAGCGCTCGCGGCGCTCCAGCAGCGACACGAGGCCCTGGCGGACCACCTCGTGGTCGTCGACGACGAGCAGGCGGAGGGGACGCGGCTCTGGCTGCTCCGTCATCTCGTGCTCGATCCCTCCCGTGCGGCCGACGCCGGCCCGCGATCCGCGGGCGCGCGGCTCAGGTGCCGTCGACGTCGTCGGAGTTCTCGTCCTCGTCCGACTGGGCGCCCGGCACCCGGACGATGATACGCGTCCCCGCGCCGGGATGGCTGTCGATCAGGAGGGTCGCCCCGATCGAGATGGCGCGGGTGCGCATGTTCCGCAGCCCCTGGTGCCCGAGGCTTCTCGGCGCTGCCGGGTCGAACCCGGTCCCGTTGTCGGCGATCACGACCTCGAGGCCGGCGATCGACGGCGCCGGGTCGACGGTCAGCTCGGCGCGCGTCGCGCGGGCGTGGCGGGCGATGTTGCTGAGCGCCTCGCGGGCGATCGAGAGGAGCTCGGAGGTCCGGTCGGCGCCGATGTAGGGGGCGGAGACGGTCGGCCCCGCGCGCAGCTCGACGTCGATCATCGTGTTGACCCGGAACTCGTCGGCCAGGGCCGCGAGGCCCTCCACCACGCCCACGCCGTCGAGCAGCGCGGGCCGCAGGCCGAAGATGAAGTTGCGGATGTCGCGGATGGTCTGGTCCAGGCTGTCGATGGCGCGCTCCACCCGCCGGCGCGCCTCGTCGGGCTCCTCGTCCATCATCTCCGGCACGTCGTCGAGCGAGAGGCCGACCGCGTAGATTGCCTGGATCACGCTGTCGTGGAGGTCCTTCCCGATTCGCTCGCGCTCCTCGACGATCGCCAGCCGCTGGACCTGCTCGTGGAGCCGCGCGTTGTCCATCGCGACGCCGGCGTGGCGGGCGAACGATTCGACGACCCACTGGTCGTCGTCCGTGAACCCGCCAACCTTCTCGGTGAGGTAGAGGTTGCCGATCGTCCGCCCGCGCACGCTGACCGGCACACCGAGGAAGGCGTGCATGGCAGGGTGGTTCGGCGGGAACCCGACGGCCCGCGGGTCGGCCATCAGGTCGGGCAGCCGGATCGTGCGGTTCTCACGGATGATGAGCCCCAGGATCCCGTGGCCCTGCGGCGGCGCCCCGATCCGCGCGCGGTCGGAGCGGTTGATCCCGCTCGTGACGAACTGCTCGATGACGCCGGCCGAGTCGACGATGCCCAGCGCCGCGTAGCGCGCCCCGGTGAGCTCGCGCACGCGGTCGACGATCACCTGCAGCACGCGATCGACCGCCAGGACGCCGGCCATCGCCCGGATCGCCTCGTCGAGCGCCTCGAGGCGCTCGCCCGCCCGGGCCACCTCGACACGGTCGCGGGCCCCCGCCAGGGCGACCTCCGTCACGCGAGCCGGCAGCTCGATGGGCAGCCCCGGCTCGTCGATCCAGAGCCTCCCGACCGGACGCCTCGCGCCTCCGGGCCCGGCGCCGGGCGCGGCCACGTCCAGCGGCACGCTGACGACGCCGCGGCGCGGGGTCCGTCCCGGGCGACGCGCCAGGGTGCCCCAGCCGCCGCCGACGCTGCTGCCGGGCTCCAGCGTCGCCTCCACGTGGACCCCGCTGGCCCCGCACGCCCGCGCCAGGGTGGCGAGGCCGTGGACGAGAAGGCGCCGGGGGCGGGTGGGATCGGCCGCCCAGGCCGAGAGGGCGCTCAGCGCGTCGAGCAGGTCGCCGGCGTCGGTGGTCGGACGGTCCGGGTTGGTCATCCGGTCGAGCGTAGCAGGGGCCGTGCCCGTGCGTGCCCGCGCGAGGACACATGCGCACGTGCGTATCGAGCGCGACGGTCGGCCCTCCGTGAACGGGCCGAATGTCACGACGGCCGCGGTGCCGCGCCGCGTACCATCCCGGGTCATGGATACGACGACACCCCACGGCACCCTTCCGCCGCCTCAGCCCGACCCCGGGACGACCGAGCCCTCCGGGCTCGATCCGTCGCTGACGCGCCGCGGGTTCCTGCGTGGCGCCGCCCTGGCCGGGACCGGCCTCGTCGCCGCGACGGTCGCCGCCTGTGCGCCGGCCGCCGCCCCGGTCTGGGAGTACGCGACGGCGAAGCCGCTGCCGTCCGCGGCGCCGGGATCGGCCGCGCCGAGCCCCGTGCCCAGCGCGGCGCCGAGCGCGACGCCCGCCATGTCCATGGCACCCGCCTCGCCCACCCCGGCGCCGTCGCAGCCCCCCGCCGACATCCCTGCCGGCTGGAGCGAGCACGACGTCAACGCCCGCAACGTCATCCGCCGCTACGTCGGCAACCTGGCTCCCGCGCTCAAGGACATCTTCGATCCCGTCGATCCGAAGATCTTCGAGAACCTCGTCGACATCCTCGGGGTCGCGGACGGCTATCCCGAGCTGTCGATGGCGCCGGCGTTCGCCCAGGTCCGCCAGGTCTACATCGACGACATCCTGAGCCCGCTCGTGCCGAAGACGGTCAACGGCGTGAAGGCCTTCGACCTGACGGTTGACGAGTTCGAGCAGAAGATCGACGAGAAGATGGCCCCGGTCGCCGCCGTCGGCTACAACAAGGCCTGGCCGGGCCCGACGATCCGGGTGACCGAGGGCGAGACGCTCCGGGTGAACTTCACGAACAACCTGAAGGAGACGACCGGGGTCCACTTCCACGGCGTCGACTTCGAGAACTTCTTCATGGACGGCGTCCCGTTCGTCACCCAGAAGCCGATCACGCCGGGCGAGACCTTCCCCTACCAGTTCACCGCCAGCCCTGCCGGCTCGATGATGTACCACTCCCACCACAAC
The DNA here is from genome assembly GCA_963831745.1 of uncultured Chloroflexia bacterium. GTDB lineage: Bacteria > Chloroflexota > Limnocylindria > Limnocylindrales > CSP1-4 > CTSoil-043. The sequence goes on from CAWHRD010000006.1 coordinate 1,017,785, forward strand.
GCCAGCGACCAGGTGGGCCGCGGCCTGCTGGCGGCGTTCATCATCGACCCCAAGGACGACCCCGACCCGAAGAAAGCGTACGAGAAGCGGTACGGGATCGGCTACGACCGCGAGTACACCTGGATCTCGAACGACACCCTCGGCGGCTTCACGATCAACGGCCACGGCTTCCCGGCCGTGGTCCCGGTCCTGGCGGCGGTCGGCGAGAAGGTCCTCGTCCGGTTCATGAACGAGGGGATCATGATGCACCCGTGGCACCTCCACGGGAACACGATGCGCGTCGTGGCCCGCGACGGCCGGCCGCTGGGCAGCGCCTCGTTCGACTGCGACACGCTCGGCGTGAACCCGGGCGAGCGCTGGGATGTCGTGATCACCGCCAAGGTACCCGGCATCTGGGCCTTCCACTGTCACATCCTGCCGCACGTCGAGGGCCTCGACGGCATGTTCGGCATGGTCAGCACCCTCATGACCCTGCCGACCGCGAAGGACGTCGACGCGGTCATCCAGGCCGTCGCCAAGCAGTACACCCCCGCGTAGCAGAGGTCGCCGCCCGGGCGCGTCACCGCCCCGGCCCCATGACGATGTCGCGCATCGAGACGGTCCTCCTGGCCACCGACGCCTCGCTGGCGTCCGTGGCCGCCGAGGACCAGGCCGTCGACCTCGCCGCGCGCCTCGGCGCCCGGCTGCTGGTGCTGTCCGTGGTGAGCGGCACCCCGACCGTCCGGGGCGAGCGCCAGCTCGCCGTCGAGGCGATCGTCCAGCGCGCGCGTGCCGCCGGCGCCGACGCCCAGGGGATGACCTGGGACGGCGCTGCGGGCGAGTCGATCGTGGACGTGGCGGAGGCCGAGTCGGCCGACCTGATCGTCGTCGGGACGCACGAGCGCGGGGCCGTCGGGCGGCTGTTCCTCGGCAGCGTCTCCGACCACGTCGTGCGCCACGCCCGCTGCCCGGTGATGGTGGTCCGCCCCACGCGCGTGGCGGCCGCCTCCGGAACCTCATAGCGCCGACCGCTACTTCGTGTACATGCCCTCCGGGTCGAGCTCGGCCCGGATCAGGCAGAGCTCCTCCGCCGTGGGCGCCGGCGTCACGCCGAGCGCCGGCGAGACCTTCGGGTCCCAGCCGATCGTCGCGCGCACGTTCTCGAGGGTCGCCCCCGGGTGCAGCGAGTCGAGCCGCATCTCGCCGTCCTCGTCGAAGTGCCAGATCCCGAGGTCGGTGACGACGACCGACGGACCCCGGCCCAGCCAGCCCTGCTCGCGCCGGATGCGCTCCGCCTTCTCCGCCCCGCCGAGGTTGCCGGGCGACGTCCGGAAGTCGATCCGCTCGACGAAGGAGCGCGCCGACTGGCGCATGATCACGAAGATCTGGCGGGCGTTGATCGCGATCTCGCAGGCTCCCCCGGAGCCCGGCAGCCGGGTCTTCGGGGCGGCGTAGTCGCCGATCACGGTCGTGTTGATGTTGCCGTAGCGGTCGATCTGGGCCGCGCCCAGGAACCCGACGTCGACGAGGCCGCCCTGCAGGTAGTAGGCGAACAGCTCCCACATGCTGACGACGGCCGTGGCCCCGGTGACGATCGTCGGATCGCCGATGGAGAGCGGCAGCCGCGCCGGCCGGGCCCCGAAGACGCCGGCCTCGTAGACCAGCTCCATGTCCGGGGCGACCGTCCGCTTGGCGAGGTTGACGGCGATGTTGGGGAGGCCGACCCCGACGAAGCAGACCCGCTGGCCGGCGAGCTCGCGGGCGGCCGCGACGATCATCATCTCGGACTTCGAGAACGCGGCGGCGGCGGTCCCGGGCACGGTGCCGGCGCCGTCGGACCCGGGAGCTGCGCCGTCGGACCGGGGAGCGGCGGCGGGGGCGCCGGCGCGCGAGTCTGTCATCAGCGGTACCGCCCAGAGTGTACGACGAGCGTGGAACGCGGAGTCTGCATCGATTCCGGCATCATCCCTTGGTACACGCTGTCACGCATCGCGGCGGCCCGGCCAATTCACCCACCGGGCCGGCACCGCGACCCAGTCAATGCATGTGACTCGATGGACCAGAGTACCACCCGCCAGCGCCACGCGGCCCGTGGTATGGGCTCCGTCTATCCCGTGACGCTGACCGCTGGCGCGACTCAGAGCCTGTGAATGAACTCGGGAGTCGTGTGAAACTCGCGCCGTCATCTCGACGTCTGAAGACTGCTATGGGCCGACCCCTCGTTCTGCTGTTGCTGGTGCTTCTCGCAGGCTGCGCGAGCCCGTCAGGCTCCGCGCCTGCGTTGAGTTCGGTGCCCAAATCGAGTTCAGCACCGGCGCAGGTCTCGTGCCAGCCCTATGGCTACGCCCCTGTGCTGATCACGTTCGGCTACGCGGCCGGCCCCACAACGTCGGCGGCGGCCGAGCAGACGGCGGTTGCCATGCTCCGGGCTTGCGCTGCGACCCCTGACGAGTCCTCGGTGACCGTCACGATCACTGACCTCACCTCGAGCGTGAAGGCTGGCAGCGGAGGGCCGATGAGCCCGAATGCCGGGCAGCCTGTCTGGGCGGTCCAGATCGACACCACGGAGAGCGTCAAGGGCGGGGCAGCCTACTCGGCGCACTACTGGATCGAGGTGAACCAGTCCACCGGGGTCCCGACCCTCATCGCCTACGGCTGATCCCTCGACGGAGTCAGGCAGGCTCGGCGCGCAGTCGCGCGAACAGGTAGCCCAGGGCGGCGACTTCGAGCCAGGCTCGGGCGCTCTCGAGCGTCCCCTCGTAGCACCGCGACAGCCGCCGCCAGCGGCCCAGCCGTGCGAACGCGTGCTCGACGCGGTAGAGCGGGGCGATGGGCGTGAAGCCGACGGTCCCCTTCGGCGGTGCCTTGATGTCGAGCCTGATGCCCTTCTTGTTCGCCATCTTGCCGAGGCCGCGATAGCCCCGGTCGGCGACGACCGCCTTGACCGTGCCGAGGGCTGGCAGAGTCGTGTCGAGCAGCCGGCGGCCCGCGCTGACATCGTGCGGGCGGGCCGACTCGACCGAGACGGCGAGCGGCAGCCCGAGGATGTCGATGACCACGCTGCGCTTGGCCCCGTTGGTGCGCCCGCCGCGACCGCCCTTCTCGTGGAAGGTCGGGCCGGCACGACCGCCGCGCACGGTCTGGCCGTCGATCATGACCATCGAGGGTGTCGCCGTCCGCCCGTGGCGCTTGCGGATCATCTCGGCGATCCGCTCCATCGCCGTCGCCCAGACACCGCTCGCGCGCCACCGCCGCCACTGCTGCCAGACCGCCTCCCAGGGCGGGTAGCAGGCCGGCAGGTATCGCCACTGGCAGCCAGTGCGCGCGATGAACAGGATCGCGTCGACCATCTCCCGCCGCGAGTAGGCCCGGGCGGGTCGAACAGGTCCTCGACGAGTGCCCACTCGGTGCTGTCCAGCTCGATCATCGACGTCATCGGGCTGATGGTGGCACCAGCCGATGACAGGTTCTATGGCACGAATGGGCCGGTCCGTGCGGGCGAGTTCATTCACAGGCTCTCAGTGTTCGTCATGGGCGAGGACGGCAAGCGCGTTCGGCGCTTCGTGTCCGGGTCAGCGTCGGATGGGGTGGTCGAAGCTGAGGACCGCCCGGGAGGACGCCGACCAGGCTGCCGCCCTCCTCGGCGAGAACCACCCTGGCATGGTGGGCTACCTGTTGGCTCTGTGCCGTGCGCCTACGGGTTCTCCCGCAGATGATGGCGAGCGAGCGGCGGGCGATGGTGGGCCACGTCCTCCCGGCGCTCGGGCGCTCCGATGACGCCGAAGCGCGAGACGAGTGCACCGCCGGCGAGCGGAGGCCGCACGAGACGGGGGGTGACAGAGGCAAGTCGACCACACTGGCTGGTCGGCAAAGATGGGATGCCGGTGTTGACGCCGAAAGGCCGGCGGGTCTGGGATGATGAACTGGTGCCGCGTGAGCCACCGGGCCGACCGAGACCGCGGCTCTGCGTGCGCTGACGGCCGCTGCTGGGGGCAGTCACTTAGGCGACAGGTCGTGCCGGACGCCATGACGATGGCCCCGGCTCCGAACCGGACGCTCCGCTCCGTTACGGCGTTGGAGGCGAAGACAATGCGGACGCGCACAGTTGCATTCCTGCTCGGGGACGTCGCGCTGATCGCGCTCCTCGCCGGGTGTTCGGCGGCCGCTAGTCCCGCGGCGACCCCACGGCCCTCCTCGACGCCCGCGCCGACGGCTACGCCCATGCCATCCGCCGCAGTCGTTGAGAGTTTCGATGTGGCGGTGATCGGCGACAGCCTCGCGAAAGGAGAAGGCGTCAAGGCGGGCGAGGACCCTTGGCCGACGATCGTCGCGTACGGGCTCCGCGGCGCGAAGCCCCACGACATGAACTCGGTGTCGGTCTTCGCGCAGGGCGGAACGAAGATCGACGGGGCCGAGGATCAGTTCCGTTCCCTTCCAGTCGGCCTGTACGACGTCGTCTTCATCCTGACGGGCCGTAACGACTCGCCCGTCGACCGCGCCGAGTGGAAGCGCCGCCTGGCGGCTCTTGCCGACCACGTCGAAGCGAGCGGGGCGAAGGTGATCCTGGCAACGGGTCCACCGGTCTTCGTGAACGGCACCTTCATCACACCCAGCGATCCCGTCGCGGAGGCAATCCGCGGGCTGGCCAAGGGTCGCGTGCTTGTCGACTACGACGCCGCGATGCGGGCTCTCGGGGCGAAGCGGGCCAGCGCGTTCTATGCCGACACGGTGCACCTCAACGAAGCCGGGCAGAAGTGGATGGCCGACCTCGCGCTCAAGACACTGGTGCCGATGCTCCCCAACTAGAGCCCAGGCGGCCAGCCGCACCGGGCGCGCGAGGGCCGATACTGCTGACCGCCAGGGGGCCGGCTCACGCTCGGTATGTGCTCACGGGACCGTCGGCGACAGCCTGCTACTTCCGGGGACCGTACTCCCCGTAGTCGACGACGCCGGACGGCGCAGGGCCCGACGGCCGGAGCGACGCCAGGCGCTCGGGGCCCAACTTCGCCGCGTAGGCCGCCCGATCGTCGAGATCGTGGACCCACTCGCGGAGCCACGCCTCGGTGGCGGCCGGGTCGCGGCTGATCGGGTCCCAGTCGCGGTAGAAGCGGTTGTCGCGGTCGTAGTGGCCCTGGACGTACGAGGGATGGGCGCCCCACGGCTCGACGACCACGGCGTCCACGACGATCCCGGGGATGATCGTGCGGTTCGGGTCGGCCCGGACGACCGCCTCGTCCACGAGCTCCTCGACGACGACGATCACCCGGTCGGCAGCGAAGGCGGCCTCCTTCTGGCACCCGAGCAGGCCCCAGACCTGCGTGTCGCCGGCGGCGTCGGCGCGCTGGGCGTGGATCACGGTGACGTCCGGGCGGAGCGGCGGCACCGCGTAGACCGTGCCGTCGCCGTAGGGGCTCTCGACGGGCCGGATGAGCGGGTTCGCCTTCGGGAGGTCCGTCTCGAAGTACGAACGGAGCGGCATGAACGGCAGCTTCGCGGCCCCCGCCGCGTAGCGGGCGACCATCCCGAAGTGGCTGTACTCCTCCAGCTCCAGGCTGGCCCCGGGGCCCTCGGTGACGCGGCGGATGGCGTTGAGGCCGCCGACCCCGGGGTTCCCGAGCCAGCTGAAGATCAGCTTGCGGGCCACGCCGGCGGCGACCATCTGGTCGTAGATCACGTCCGGCGTCATGCGTGCCAGGACCAGGTCCCTGCGGCCCTGACGGATGATCTCGTGGCCGGCGGCGAACGAGATGAGGTGCGTGAAGCCCTCGATCGCGACGGTGTCGCCGTCGCGAACGAGCTCCGCCACGGCGTCGCGCATCGTGGCGACCTTGGAGCTCACCCTGGCGTCCTCCTCCGGCCCGGCCGGTGCGGTGCTGGTGACGGGCCGGCTTCGTCGGCGTGCGCCCGCCCTACATCGAGGTGCCGAACTCCTCCCGGATGAGGCCCGCCCGCTCGGCGGCCTGGACCTCCTCGACGTCCTCGGCACGGTGGCCGGCGACGTGGGCGACGGACTCGGCGAAGATCCGGATGGCCGTCGCCATCTCGTCGGCGGTGACGACAAGCGGGGGCGACATCCGCACGCAGTCGTCGCCCGCCTCCAGGACGAGGAGGCCCCGCTCGAAGGCCTGCATCTGGACCGCCTCCGCGGTATCCCCGGAGTCGAACTGGATGCCGATCATCAGGCCCTTGCCGCGGACCTCGCGGACGAGGGCCGGGTAGTGATCCACGAGGGGCCGCAGGCCCCGCATGCCCTGCTCCCCGCGTTCGCCTGCGTTGGCGATCAGGCCCTCCTCGAGCAGGGCGACGGTCTCCATGAGCGCCGCGAGCGCCACCGGGTTGCCGCCGAAGGTCGACCCGTGCGAGCCCGTCGTCCAGTCCATCACGTCGGCCCGCGCGATCATGGCCCCGATCGGCATGCCCGACGCGATCCCCTTCGCCGTGAGCAGGATGTCCGGCTCGACGCCGAAGTGCTCGATGGCCCACATCTTCCCGGTGCGGCCCGCCCCCGACTGGACCTCGTCGGCGATGAGCAGGATCCCATGGCGGTCGCAGATCTCGCGCAGGCGGGGGAAGAACTCGGCGTCGGGGACGACGTAGCCGCCCTCGCCCTGGATGGGCTCCACGATTACCGCGGCGAACTCGTCAGCCGGCATGAGGCGCTTGAAGACGCGCTGCTCGAGCTCGTCGAGGCCGGCGCTCCCGAAGGGCACGTGGTAGATGCCGGGGAGGAGCGGCCCGAAGTGGGCGTGGTACTTCGCCTTGCTGGCGGTGAGGCTCACCGCGCCCATCGTCCGGCCGTGGAACGCGCCGAGGAAGGCGACGATGTTCTGGCGCCGCGTGTGGTAGCGGGCCAGCTTGAGCCCCGCCTCCACGGCCTCGGCCCCCGAGTTGCCGATGAAGACGCGGTTGCGACCCTTCATCGGCGCGATCCGGGCGAGCTTCTCGGCCGCCTGGGCGTAGATCGGCAGGTAGAAGTCGGAGGCGCTGAAGTGGATCAGCTCGGCGGCCTGCTGCGCGATCGCCGCGCTCACGCGCGGGTGGGCGTGGCCGGTGGAGTTGACGGCGATGCCGGCGGTGAAGTCCAGGAACACGTTGCCGTCGATGTCCTCGATGGCGCAGCCCTCGCCGCGAACCGGGACGATCGGGTACGCCCGTGGCAGGCTCGGACTGGTCCAGGCGTGGTCGAACTCGATGTGCGCGCGGGCCTTCGGGCCCGGCAGCTCGGTCACGATGTTCGGCACCGGCCGCGCCTGGAGCGTCGTGCTCACGCGTGAACCTCCTGGGTGGCGCCGGCGACGCGCGTGCCGGGACGCATACAGTTTATGCAGGCTGGATACGCGCGAGTATAGTCGAACGGTCCGGCCCCCCGGGCCGTTCGGCAGGACTATTGGTGAGACGGCCGCGCCTCTGCCACCATGCGAGCTGAGCTGCCGGTGACCGTCGGTGTGTCAGCTGCGGCTGACGGAGATGGTCAGCCCCTGCTGACGAGTCAGTCGACGATCGTGTGGCTCTGCTCGCGCAGGAACTGGGCCGGGTAGTAGAGGCTGAGGCCGGCCTTGCCGGTCGAGCCCGAGCCCTTCCAGCCGCCGAACGGCTGGACGCCCGGCCAGGCGCCCGTCGTGGCGCCGGCGCGCCGGTTGACGTACAGCACGCCGGCCTCGATCTCGTCGAGGAACTGCGCCACCTCCGCCGGGTCCTCGCTGTAGACGCCCGCGGTGAGGCCGTACGCGCTGTCGTTGGCCAGGCGCAGCGCCTCGGCCGGCGAGTCGACCGCGCAGACGGCGGTGAAGGGCACGAAGAGCTCGTCCTGGAAGAGGCGGTGCTCGGCCGGCAGGCCGACGACCGTCGGCTCGACGAAGAGGCCGCGCTCCAGCCCGCCGTCGGCGAGGCGCTCGCCGCCGATGAAGACGCGGCCGTCGCGACGCGCCTCGGCGACGGCTGCCTCGTACCGGGCCACGGCCGTGTCGTCGATGATCGGGCCCAGCCAGTTCGTGCGGAGGAGCGGGTCGCCGATCGTGAGCTTCTCGGTCTTGCCGACGAGCAGCTTCACCAGCTCGTCGTGGACCGGCCGCTCGACGTAGACCCGGCTGTTCGCCGAGCACTTCTGGCCGCCGAAGCCGAAGGCGCTCCGCATGATCCCCTCGGCGGCCTCCTCGAGGTCGGCCTTCGCGGTCACGATGGCCGGGTTCTTGCCGCCCATCTCGACGATGCAGGGCTTCGGCCAGCGCTTCGAGAACGTGCGGAAGAGGGCCATCCCGACCTCGTACGAGCCGGTGAAGACGATCCCGTCGATGCCCGGGTTCTCCTGGATCTCCTGGCCGACGCTCTCGCCGGGGCCCATGACCAGGTTGAAGACGCCTTCCGGCACGCCCGCGTCGCGGTAGGCCTCCGCGAGGAGGACCCCGCTCATCGCGCTCGCGCTCGCCGGCTTGAAGACGACCGTGTTCCCCGCCATGAGGGCCGCCCCGGACGGGCCCGCGGCGAGGGCCATCGGGAAGTTGAAGGGGCTGATGACCGCGAAGACGCCGAACGGGCGCAGGACCGAGCGGGTGTGGACCGACGGGTCGCCCAGGTTGTCCATGGCGTGGAGGTAGCCGTTGTTGCGCTCGTAGACGTCCGAGTAGTAGCGCAGCAGGTCGGCCGACTCCTCGACCTCGCCAAGCGCCTCGAGGCGGCTCTTGCCGACCTCGATCGCCATCAGCGCGCCGTACTCCATCTGGCGGGCCGAGATGAGCTCCGCGGCCTTGCGCATGAGCGCCAGGCGGTCCTTCCAGGGGGTCGCCCGCCAGGCTGGCTGGGCGGCCCGGGCGGCGGCGACCGCATCCCGCACGTCCTGGCGGGTCCCGCGGGCGAACGTCCCGACGAGGACGTCGCGGTCGATCGGCGACCGAAGCTCGAAGGCGCCGTCACCGTCGCGGCCCTTCCCGCCGATCCAGTTCTGGTGATGGCCGCCGAGGCGCGCGCGGGCCTTCTCGATGCCGGCGTCGTAGAGGGCGTGGAGCTCCTCATTGTCGTTGCGGAGCGTCGCGTACGTGATCTTGATCCGCTCGGCCATGGAACTGCTCCTCGCTGCGCTGGGTCCCGCTCGACGCGACCGGGCCCTGCCGGCGGCGGACGGTGGCCCGCGGGCGGGATCGGTTGCGATTCGGTGTCTCGGCGTCAGTCTAGCGCGGCGACGACGTCGCTCAGGGCCGGCGCGACGCCCTCGGGAACGGCGCGCCCCCGCAGGCGGGCCACCTCCTCCGCAGCGGTCCGGCCGGACAGGACGAGGATGCCGCGGAGGCCGGCGCTGTGGGCACCCACGATGTCCTGGGGCGCGTGATCTCCCACCATGGCGACCTCGTGGCGCCGGAGCGGCGCGCCCCCCGCGGCGGCGACGTCGGCGGCGAGGCCCCGGAACGCCGTGCGAAACATCAGCGCGCCCGGCTTGCCGGTGACGCGGGCCCGAACGCCCGTGGCGTACTCGATCGCGGCCACGAACGAGCCGGTGTCGATCGTCTCGCCCCGGACCGTGTACCACCAGCCGTTGCGGTGCATCGCGATCAGCTCGGCCCCGCGGCGGACCAGGCGGAAGGCCCGGTCGAGGTTCTCGTAGCTCAGGTCGTGGGCGGCGTCGCCGAAGATGACGGCGGCGGCCCGCGCGTCGTCGGCGTCGGCGTCCCCGGGGGCCATCCGTGGATGGTCGCCGAACTCGCGCAGCCCGTCGGGGTGGGTCAGGACGAAGACCGGCCGGCCGGGGTAGGTGCGGCGCACGTCGTCGACCGTCGCGGAGAGGGCCGTCACGATGTGGCCGGCCGGGATCGGGAGGCCGATCTCCGCGAGCCGCGCGGCGAGCGTCTCGCGGTGCGTCGCGGAGAAGTTCGTCGCGACGCGCCACGGGATCCCCCGCGCGTCGAGGCGGGCCAGGCTCTCGCGGGCCCCGGGCAGGGCGGCCCCGCGCAGCATCAGGACGCCGTCGGCGTCGAGGACGAGGGCGCGGACGCCCCGGAGGGCCTCGCGGACGGCGTCGCGGTCGGCCACCCGCGTCTCTGCGTTCACGGCGAGAGCGTAGCGCCCGCGCGCCCTCGGCGGGAACCCGGGAGGGAGCCTAGGATGGCTCTGCGGCGGGCTACGCGGGAGGGAACGGGATGGGGCTGCTCGAGGGAAGGAACGCGCTGATCTTCGGGGTGGCGAACGACCACTCGATCGCCTGGGGGATCGCGAAGGCGCTCCACGAGCACGGCGCCACGGTCGGATTCAGCTCGGTCGAGAGCCTCCTCGAGCGGCGCGTGGCGCCCCTGGCGGCAAGCCTCGGGAGCCCGTTCGTCGTCCCCTGCGACGTGCGCGACGACGCCCAGGTGAAGGCGGTCTTCGACCGCTGGGGCGCCGAGGTCGGCGGCCTCGACATCCTCGTCCACGCCGTCGCCCTCGCCAACCGCGAGGACCTGGACGGCCCCTTCGTCGAGACCTCGCGCGACGGGTTCGCGCTCGCGCTCGACGTCTCCGCGTATTCGCTCGTGGCCCTCGCCCGCGAGGCGCGACCACACCTGCGGCCGGGCGCCAGCATCCTCACCCTGTCGTACTACGGGGCCGCGAAGGTCGTTGCCCACTACAACGTGATGGGCGTCGCCAAGGCCGCCCTCGAGGCCTGCGTCCGGTACCTCGCGGCGGACCTCGGGCCGGACGGCGTGCGCGTGAACGCGATCTCCGCCGGGCCGATCCGGACGCTCGCCGCGCACGGGATCCCCGGCTTTCGGACGATGTACGGCACGTTCCGCGACGTGGCCCCGCTGCGCTCGAACATCACGATCGACGACGTGGCCGGGACCGCCGTCTGGCTGGCCAGCGACCTCTCCCGCCAGGTGACGGGCGAGACGGTCTACGTCGACGGCGGCTTCAGCATCCTGGGCGTGCCGACGTCGGAGGGCTGAACGGAGCTCCGCGGTCGACGCCCGCGGTGCGGCCCGCGTGCCGCGAGCTCCGTCACCAGCCCCAGGTGCCGGGCCCGCCCTTGAACGGGCCGACCACCCGTGACGTGATCCAGCCGCCGTAGAAGTCGCCGGCCTGCGGGACGACTCGCTCCGCGCCGACCCATGCCTCGTCCACCCGGCTGGCGTAGAACGACAGGTGGCCCGCGATGGCCTCGAAGCCCGGCGTGGGGTCGGGGTAGAGCCACGCCACGTCGGCCACCCTGTGTCCCGAGGGCAGCACCAGGGTCCGGTAGGTGGCGCGACCCTTGAACTCGCACGACGATGTCCGGGGCGACGCCTCGAGCAGGTCCAGCCGCACGTCCTCCGGCGGGAGGTAGTAGCTGGGCGGATGGCTCGTCTCCAGCACGCGGTGGGCTCGCCGCGAGTCGGCGATCGGGATCCCCGCGACCACCACCCGGATGCGCTCGGGGACGGCCTCGACGCGGGGCGGCCGGGGGTAGTCCCTGGCGGACTCCTGGCCCGGGCCTGGAACGGCGATCGACGGGCGATCCACGAGCGTTGCACCTCCGAGAGTGGATCGGACGGCGGCGGCCTTCGGATGTCCGGGCGCGGCGGCGGGCGGGCCTTCCAGGAGCTGGGGCGGACCTTCGGATGCGGCTGCCCGGTACGAGCATCCCATGGTGCGGTGCCTTCGCGCACCGGACCATGACACCTGTCGGCGACACCACCAGGGATCGGCCACGATCGTCGCCGGCACCGGGGGGCCGCACACATGTCCGGATCGCACATTCCCGTCAGGACCCGCCTCGTCGCCGTCGTCCTGGCGATCGGCTTCATCGTCGCCCTGGTCCTCGTGGTGCCGTTCGTCGTTACGAGCGCCCTGCTCGTGCGGCTGCGCGACGTGCTCGACCCCTCGGTGGCGGGCGGGATCGACCAGGTCCTCGCCACGGACGGCGTCGTCTTCGGCGTCGGCACGGCGCTCGCGGCGTGCACGGGCGTGGTGGCCGCGCTCCTGCTGCGCCGGTGGTTCACGGCTCCCCTCAAGGGCCTCGCCGAGATCGCCACCCGCGTCGCCGCCGGCGAGGACGTCGCGTTCGAAGCGCCCGACTCTCCCGAGGCCGCGGCGCTCGCGCGCGCGCTCGAGGAGATGCGCGGACGCCTGCGGGAGATCCAGGCGGCGACCGCCCGCCAGGCCGCCGAGGCCGGCGTCGTCAACCGGTTCACCGACACCATCTCCTACGCCGAGGACGACGAGCAGGTCGGAAGGGCCCTCGTCGGCGCCCTGCGCGAGCTCGTGACCCCCGACAGCGCGACGTTCCGCCTCGAGGGACGCGGCCGCGAGCGACGCGGCTCCATCACGGGTCCGGGCGACGACGAGCAGCCCGGGACCTCCGTCCCGTCGGTCCGCAGGTGCGTGGGGGTCCGGCGGGGGTCCGCGCACCTCGTGGTGGACCCGCACGACCCGCTGGCCATCCGCTGCCCGGTCGCGTCGGGTGGCGCCGGGGCGGTCGCCTGCGTGCCGCTCGCCGCGCTGGGCAACGTGGTCGGGACGGTCCACCTGCGGTGGGCGACGGCCGGCCCGCCATCCGGCTGGGACGCCGCACGCATCGCGAGCCTCGCCAGCCATGCCGCCCTGGCGATCGCCAACCGGCGGCTCCTGCTCGAGATGCACGGCATGGCCGTCACGGACCCCCGCACCGGCCTGGCGAACAGCCGCGCCTTCGACGACGAACTGGAGCGCACGCTCGCGGCGGCGGACGCCGGGGAGGCGAACGCCATCGTCCTCTTCGACCTCGACAACTTCAAGGGGTTCAACGACCGCCACGGCCACGCGGTCGGCGACGAGGCGCTCCGGGCGTTCGCCGGCGTGGTCCGCGGCAGCCTCCGCGAAGGAGACGTGGCGGCGCGCTACGGGGGCGAGGAGTTCGTGGCCCTGCTGCGCGGGCTGGACGCCTCCGCCGCCCTCGGCGTCGCGGAGCGGATCCGGGAGCGCACCGAGGGCCTGGCGATCGCCGCCGGCAGCGGCGAGCGCGCCACGATCAGCGTGTCCGCCGGCGTCGCGGCGGCACCCGCCCACGGGTCGACGCCCCAGGCCGTCCTCCTCGCCGCCGATTCGGCGCTCTACGCTGCCAAGGCGACCGGCCGGAACCGGGTCGTCCTCGCCTGGGACGGCGACGGGGACGCAGTCGGCCCCGGGCTCGGCCCCGACACGGCCGACCCGGTCCCGGTGAGGATCCCGCATGCGGCCGCCGTGATCGACCTCGAGCGCCGCGTCAGCGGCAGGAGCGGCACGTCCCGACGATCGTGACGTGGCTGAGGTCGACCTCGAAGCCGCGCTCCACGTCGAGCGAGCGGACGATCGAGGCGGCCTCGTCGGCTCCGATCTCCCAGCTGGCGCCACAGCGCTGGCAGTGGAGGTGGCCGTGGACCGCCTCCGGCAGGACGTGGTACTCCTCCCGGCCGTCAGGCCCGTGCCCATGCCGGACGATCCCCAGGTCCTCGAGGACGTCGAGCGTCCGATAGACCGTGGAGGGGATCGTCGCCGGGTCGCGCTGACGGCAGCGCTCGACGAGCTCGGCGCCGGTGACGTGCCCGTGGGTCTCGCCGAGGACGGTCACCAGCGTCCGGCGCTGGGGCGTCCAGCGCAGGCCGCGGTCGTGCAGGCGCTCGCGGACGGTCTCCCAGGCCCGCGGATCGTCGCGGCGGGCGGGTGCGGGCAATCCGGATTGGCTCATGGCCCGGAGTATAGGCAGACGTCGCGAGTACCGGCTGTTCCTGCAACATGTTGCAGGAGACACGGCGTGCGCCTACAATCCGCCCACGCGGGAGAGCACCCGCGGCACACCTGACGAGGGGGACCGTCGTGTTCGCATCGATCGCCGGCGCGATCGCTCCGGCATGGTCGCCGGGGCCGCTCGAGATGCACGCCCCGGACGGCTTCCTGTCGCTTCCGGTGGCTGCCTTCATGTGGGCCCTGACCCTCGTGGCCATCGCGGTGTCGGTCAAGAAGACGAACGAGACGTTCGACGAGCGGGCGATCCCCCTTATGGGCGTCACGGCCGCCTTCATCTTCGCCGCCCAGATGTTCAACTTCCAGGTCATCGGCGGGACCTCCGGCCACCTGCTCGGCGGCGTCCTCGCGGCCGTCCTCCTCGGCCCGTGGGCGGGCACGCTCGTGATGGTCGCCGTGGTCGCCGTCCAGGGCCTCGTCTTCCAGGACGGCGGGCTCGTCGTGATGGGCGCGAACATCTTCAACATGGGCATCGTCGGGACGATGGGCGGCTACGCCATCTACCGGGCGCTCTGCGCGCTGCTCGGTGGCGAGCAGCGGGCACGGATCCCGGCGGCCGGCATCGCGGCGTGGCTCTCGGTCGTGCTGGGCTCGACGGCCATGGCCCTCGAGCTCGGCATCTCCGGCACGACGGACCTCGTGGTTGCGCTCACCGCGATGGTCGGGATCCACGTGCTCATCGGGATCGGCGAGGCGCTGGTCACGATGGCCGCGCTGGCCTTCGTCCAGGTGACCCGGCCAGATCTGCTGGGTCTTCGCGACGCGCGCGTCGCGGCTGCGACCACACCTGCGGCCGCAACCTGAGGTGACAGAGATGACCGACGACTCCCCCGCCGGCGTGCCGCCCGGCGCATCCGCCACCACCTCGAGGAGCCTTCTCTCCCGCTACTGGTGGGTGGTCGGCCTGGTGATCGCCGGCGTGATCGCCGCCCTTGCGGCAGCCTTCGCCTCCGGCGACCCGGACGGCCTGGATTCCGTCGCCATCAAGAACGGTTTCGAGGGCGCCGCAACGAAGCCCGGCATCGAGGTCCTGCCGGGGTACACCATCCCCGGTCTCGACGGCACCGCGTCCACGATCGTCGCGGGGATCGTGGGCATCGCGGTCGTCTTCCTCCTCGTGTTCCTGCTGGGGCGGCTCCTCGCCCGCCGGCGCAAGGGCGGGGCGGCCTGACCTGAACCTCGATCGCTACCTCGCCCGCGACAGCGTCGTCCACCGCGTCGATCCGCGGCTGAAGTTCATCCTCACCGTCGGGTTCATCGTCTCGATCAGCCTGCTGCCGGTCGGGGCGTTCCTGGCGCTCGCGATCGCGTGGCTGGGGCTGGCCGCGCTCTCGACGCTCGCCCGGCTGGGCCCTCTTCGCCTGGCGAAGTCGGCGTTCTTCGCCCTGCCGTTCATGCTCGCCGCCCTGCCCCTCGTCTTCACCCGCCCCGGCGACCCCCTCGCGACGATCGAGATCGGGCCGATCGTCCTGACGATCAGCGGCCAGGGGCTGCGCGAGTTCGCCACGATCGCCCTCAAGAGCTGGATCAGCGTCCAGGCCGCCCTCCTGCTCTCGTTCACGACCCGGTTCCCGGACCTCGTGGAGGCCCTGCGCCAGCTCCACGTCCCGCGCCTCCTCGTCGCGATCATCGGCTTCATGTACCGCTACCTGGCCGTCCTCTCGGAGGAGGCCGGTCGCCTGAACCGCGCGCGGCTGAGCCGATCCGCGGTGGTCGAGGGCCGGGGCGGCGGCAGCATCCGCTGGCGCGCGGGCGTCGTCGGCGGGATGGTCGGCTCGCTGTTCCTGCGCTCCTACGAGCGCAGCGAGCGCGTCTACGCGGCCATGCAGGCCCGGGGCTTCGACGGCGAGTTCCGGTCGATGGGGGCGCGCGCGCTGACCGCCACCGACTGGGCGGCCTTCGCGGTCGTCGCCGCCGCGATCGTCGCGTTCGTGCTCGCCGGCCAGCTCATCCTCCCCCGACCATGAACGGAGCCTCCCCCGACGTGAACGCCGCCCCGCCGACGATGACGCCGCCGCCCGACGTGAGGCTGCCGGCCCCCGACCTCCACGAGCACCCGCACGAGCACGGCGCGGGGACGCCGGACCGCCTCGCCCACGAGCACCCGCATGCCCCGGGAGCGCTTCATGGGCGCCCGGTCGAGGCTCCGGCGCCCCCGGACGAGGTCGCCGGTCGCTGGGTCGACGTCGAGCATCTCCATTTCGTGTATCCGGACGGCTTCGAGGCCCTGCGGGGCATCCACCTGCGGATCGGTCGGGGCGAGAAGGTGGCCCTGGTGGGCCCCAACGGCGCCGGGAAGAGCACGCTCATGCTGCACCTCAACGGGATCAACCTCCCGACACACGGAGCCGTGCGCATCGGCGGCACGCCGGTCGACCGGAAGAGCGTCAAGCGGATCCGCGCCGAGGTCGGCCTGGTCTTCCAGGATCCCGACGACCAGCTCTTCAGCCCGACCGTCTTCGAGGACGTCGCCTTCGGGCCGCTCCACATGGGCGTCCCCGAGGTGGAGATCCACGAGCGGGTCGAGCGCGCCCTCGCGGCCGTGGGGATGTCCGGCTCCGAGCGGCGGCTCCCCCACCGGCTCTCGCTGGGCCAGCGCAAGCGCGTCGCCCTGGCGACCGTCCTCTCGATGGATCCCTCGGTCCTGGTCTTCGACGAGCCCTCGGCGGGCCTCGACCCCCGCGGCCGGCGCGAGCTCATCGCGCTCCTGCGCTCCCTCGACCAGACGATGCTGGTCTCCACGCACGACATGCGCCTGGTGTCCGAGGTCTTCCCGCGTGTCGTCGTGATGGACGGCGGGCTCATCGTGGGTGACGGCCCGACAGCTGAGATCCTGGCCGACGACGTCTTCCTCGAGGCCCACGGGCTGGAGCGGCCCTAGCCGGCGGGCGGCTGCCCAGGGTCACCGGCCCGGAGGGCGCGTCGGCCCGGGCACCCGGGTGGCTACGGGGCGGGCGTCGCCACGGGGAGCGGAATGACGAGCTTCTGCCCGACCTTGATCAGGTTCGGGTCCGTGATGTTGTTCGCCTCCTGGATCGCGGCGACGGTCACCCCGTAGGTCGCCGCGATGCGCGCCAGCTGGTCGCCGGCCTTCACGATGTAGACGACCTGCGAGGGGGCCGGCGTGGGGGCGGCCGTGGGCGACGCCGTCGGCGCCGGGGTCGGGGTGCCGGTTGCGGCGGGAGTCGGCGCAGGCGTCGGGGACGCCGCCTCGCTCGGCGCCACGGACGGCGATGGCGTGGTGCCGAGACCGGGGCCCGGAAGGATCGTCGGGAGCATCAGGCCCGCCACGAAGCCGACGGCCGCCACGGCCGCGATCGTCACGATCCCGATCACGGCGCCCCGCACGCGGCTCCCGCGCCGCGGGGGCGGGGCGACCTCGAGCGGTACCAGGACCGGCCGGTCGCGCTCGCGCACGACGGCGTCCCCGTCGGGGGCGGGCTCCACGGGCGGCTCGGCCTCCGACTCCGGGGGTGCCGCCTGGACCCCGTCGTCGATCGGCTCGTCGCGGAACCAGCCGACCGGCTCGGCAACCTCGGCGCTCGGCTCCTCGGCCTCGCCGGTTTCCTCGGCGCTCGGCTCCTCGGCCTCGCCGGTCTCCTCGGGGGCCGCCTCCGCCACGGCCGCCTGGGCCACGGCGTCGGCGGCACCGGCCACGTCCTCGGGAGGCGCGCCGGCGTCGGTGGCAGCGGCCACGGCCTCGGCCGTGGCGCCGACGCCGGCGTCACCCGCGACGTCCTCGGCCGCCTGCTCCTCGGCAGCGGCCTCGGCAGCGGCAGCCGCGCCGGCGTCGAGGGGCGAGGCGGTGTCGGACATCTCGTCCGCCGCAGGACCGCCGGCCGACGCCTGCGCGTCGTCGACAACGGGCGGCTGCGGCGAGCCGTCGTCGAGCCCGGTGGAGTCGCCGGGCAGGTCCGACCCCGGCGAGCGCCCGTGGCGGGCGCCGTGGGGTCGCGTGCGTCGGATCCGCGGGTCGGGCATCGGGCCGGATTGTACGTGCGCAGGCTGGCGGTCGCATCGGCTGCGAGCCCGTCGGGGGTCGCGGGGCGAGCCGGTCCGCCTGTCGGCGGCCGGTCGCAGGCGCTGTGGCGCGGCGTGACGCCGCGGCGCGGGGTGGGCGCTGTGGCGCTGTGGCGCGGGGTGGGCGCTTTGGCGCGGCGTGACGCAGCGCTCGCGGCGCCGTCGTCAGCCGGCTTCGCCGGCCTCGAAGCGGGCAAGCCGGAAGGCGCCCAGGGCGAACGCGATGACGAGGACCGCGACCGAGAGCGCGAGGGCAACGGGCAGGTCCACCGACGCCCTGCCGGCCGCCCCGCTGGCCTCCCCGGCGAACGCGGCCACCACGGCGAGCGCGTACTCGCGGATCGAGAGGATCCGCGTGCCGGGCAGCAGCGATGTCACGAAGCCCTCCCAGACGAGGACGTACCCGAGGCCCACAACGAGGGCACGTCCCGTGAACACCGACAGCGTCACGAAGACCACCACGTACAGGACCGAGGCGAGGACCGACCCCGCGACCATCCCCAGGAGCAGGCCCGGCGACGCGAACCCGAGCAGCAGCAGCCCGGCGAGGAGCGCGGCCGTTGCCGTGAGCGCGGCGGTCGCCGCCCCACCCACGAGCATCGCCGCGAGGACGACCTTCCAGCGCGGGAACGGCTTCACGAGCAGGTAGACGATCGTGCCGTCGTCGATCAGCGTCCCGAGGGCGGCGGTCCCGAGGATCAGGGCGGCAAGCGGGACGACCAGGCCGAGGGTGATGGTCGAGAAGACGTCGAACGCGAGCTCCTCGCGATCGCCGAGGCCACCCGCAACGGCGATGATCGCGGCGACCAGAACCGGCGCGGCCGCGAGCGCGACGACACCCAGCGATCGGCGCCGCCCGAGCAGGCCGCGCGCCGTCAGGCGGACGAGCGGCCCGAGGGCCGCCGGACGGCCGGCCCCGGCGCCCGCGGCGAGGGACGGCAGTGGCGCGGTCACGGCCGCACCAGGTACGCGAAGACGGATTCGAGCAATTCGTCGGCCGGGATCAGCTCGAAGATGGAGATCCCCGATGCGCGCGCGATCCCCGCCAGCTCGCCGGTGAAGGCCGCGTAGTCGGTCGCGCGGACCACCAGGCGCCCGTCCTCCAGGGCGACCCCGGCGACGGTGGGGCGCGCGACGATCGCAGCGGCGAGGGTGCGGTCGTCCGACGTGCGCAACCGGAACGCATGGGGGCGATCGGTCATGAGGCGCCGGATCTCGCGGAAGTCGCCCGACGCCGCCAGCCGCCCGGCGACGACGACGAGGACCCGCTCCGCGACGCGCTCCACCTCCTCGAGGATGTGGGAGGAGAAGAGGATCGTGCGACCGGCCGCGGCGAGGTCGCGCAGCAGGTCCATCATGTGCAGGCGCTGCCGCGGATCCATCCCGTTGAAGGGCTCGTCGAGGACGAGGACCGCCGGGTCGTGGACGAGGGCCGCGGCCACCTTGGCGCGCTGCCGCATCCCCTTCGAGTAGGTCGCGAGCGAGCGATCGGCCGCCGCCTCGAGCTCGACCGTCGCAAGGGCCCGGTCGACAGCCGCCGCAGGATCGCGGAGGCCCTGCAGGTCCGCGTTGAGCCGGACGAACTCGCGCCCGGTGAGGAAGCCGAAGACCGCCTCCCGCTCCGGGACGAGGCCCACGCGCCGGAAGACCTCCGGGTCGCCGTACGTCGGCCGCCCGTCCACCGTCACGACGCCGGCCGACGGGTGGAGCAGCCCCGCGATCATGTGGAGGAGCGTCGACTTGCCAGCGCCGTTCGGGCCGAGGAGACCGGTGACCCCCGCCGCCAGGGAGAACGTCACGCCGTTGACCGCGACGACGTTGCCGTACCACCGCGAGACGTCCACGAGCTCGACGCGGAGAGCCCCAGCGGCCGCGGCACCGGCGGCCACGCCCGCGCCGGCCGCGCCCGCGCCGGCCGCCCCCGCACCGGCGGCCGCGCCGGCCGCGCCCGTCGGCCCGGGGGTCATCCCGGCGGTCATGCGCTGATCCGCCGGTAGCGCAGGAGGAGCACCCCGACGCAGCCGAGCGAGACCGCCACGGCGGTCGCCGCGAAGAGCCATGTCGGGAGGTCCGTGCGCAGGATCGCCGGCATCGTCGGGTCCACCCCGAATAGGAGCGCCGACACCCCGTCGAGCAGGGCGAACGGGTCGAGCAGCGCGACGAGCGCCAGCGGCCCGTCGAGCCCGACCCGGTTGACGAGGACCGTGACGACCCCGCTCAGCACGAGGAAGACGGCGATGATCGTCCCCGCGGCGAAGGCCCGGCGGACGGTGAAGGCGCTGGCGGCCAGCCCCACGCCGGCGAGGAGCGCTGCGGCGACCAGGGTGCGCCCGACGACGGGCCACAGCAGCGGCACGACCTCCGCCAGGCCGTCCGTGAAGCTGGGCGTGCCGAAGAGCGTCCCAAGGAGCAGGACGACCTGCGGGATGGCCATCACGAGCGCAACCGCGGACAGCAGCGCCAGGTACTTGGCCAGGACGTAGTCGGGTCGCTCCAGGGCCCGGCTGAAGTAGAGCGTCAGCACCCGGTGGCGCTGGTCGCGGACCAGGAGCTCGGGTCCCTGCGCCGCGACGAAGAAGACCAGCAGCGTCTGGATGAAGGACATGTAGCCCGGCAGGCTGATGGGGTTGAACTCCTCCCCCGCCCCGCCGGCGAGCGCGCCGAAACCGACGCTGACGACGGCGGGCAGGGCGATCAGCCCGCCCAGGACGAGCGGCGCGATCTTCGCCCGGCCGCTGCGCCCGAGACCGAAGACGGCGCGCAGGCCGTGGACGTAGAGCGCCTCGACCGCGTGGCGGCGGCCCAGCCGCGGGCCGTCGTAGCCGCGGTAGCCGAGGTCGTAGATGCTCCCGGTCGCGGAGCCGGCCAGGACGTCAGGCGGCGTCGCCATGGGCTCCCCCCTCCGGCTCGTCGCTCTCGAGGACATCGCGGAACATGTCCTCGACGCGGTGGCGGGCCGGCTCGATCCGGGTCAGGGCCAGGCCCCGCGCCGCGACCGCGTCCCGGACCAGGTCGAACGGCCGCGCGTCGGCAACCGGGACCAGCACGCGGCGCGGGCCGTCGGCGACCGCGGCGACGCCCGCCGCGACAAGATCCGCGGTCACCTCGGCGGCGCCCTCGTCGAGCTCCACGACCAGCGTGCCGGTCCGCGACGTGAAGCTCGCGAGCGGGGCGTCCCGCAGGAGGCGGCCCGCGTCGATCGCCACGACGTGGTCGCAGACCCGCTCGATCTCGCCGAGAAGGTGCGAGCTGACGATGACCGCCATCCCGAACTCGGTCCCGGTCCGGCGCACCAGGTCCAGCATCTCGTCGCGGCCGGCGGGATCCAGTCCGTTCGTCGGCTCGTCGAGCAGCAGGAGCCGCGGGTCGTGGACCAGGGCCTGGGCAAGCTTGACGCGCTGCTTCATGCCCGTGGAGTAGCCGCCGATCGGCCGGTAGCGCTCCTCGAAGAGCCCCACGTGGCGCAGCACCTCGGCGGTGCGCTCCCGGGCCGCGGATCGCGGCAGGCCCGACATCTCGGCGAGGTGGGTGACGAAGTCGGTGGCCGAGACGTCCGGCGGGAGCACGTCGTGCTCCGGCATGTAGCCGACCTGCTCGCGGATCCGCGAGCCCTCGCGGCGCACGTCGAGGCCGAAGACCGTCGCGGCGCCGGCCGTCGGCGCGAGGAGGCCGAGCAGGATCCGCAGGAGGGTGCTCTTGCCGGCGCCGTTGGCCCCCACGAGCCCCACGATACCGGGCTCGATCACGACGCTCAGGTCGTCGAGCGCCAGGACACCGCCTCCGGCGCCCGGGTACCGGAGCGAGAGCGCCTGCGTCGTGACGAGAGCCATCGCCCCGCAGTCTAGCCCCGCGGCGCCACCGTAACGAGCGACTGGCCGAGCGACCAGAGGGTGGTGACCGTCAGGGCCACCATGAAGACGGCCAGGGGGACCTGCCGGAGCCGCACCGCGCGCAGCTCCGCGGCCGGGATGTCGGCGGCCTGGCGTCCGGAGACGGCGGCCAGGTGCCCGGCCACCGCGCCCAGCATGTGCCCCCCGACGACCGCGGCGAGCTGCACGGCCCACACGACGCCGGGCGCCAGGACGCCGGACGACGGCGTGAAGAAGGCCGTGCCGAAGAGGTCCCAGCCCTGTTGGAACGGGTCCGAGATCGCCACCACGATCCGCTGGCCGTCCACGAGCAGCGACGTGAGGTAGTGGCCGGCGATGTAGCCCGTCGCGATCGGCGCCAGGCCCGCCCCGACCGCGGCGATGCCGGCTACCCGGCCGAGCGGCGGCGATCCGACGAGCCGGGCAACGCCGAGCGCGAGGGCGACGGCGCCCCCGAGGAAGATGGTCAGCGTGAGCGTGCCGCCGGCGAGGCCGGGCAGCCCCACGACGTCGAACCAGAGCTGGGTCTGAGACAGGCCGTCGTAGAGGACCGAGGCCACGCCCACCGCGACCAGCGCGGCGAGGGCGGCCGTCCACCCCGGTTCCAGGAGTCCGGCCCCGAACGGGCGGCGGCGCACCGTCCCCGCCTCCGGTGGCCCGGCGAGGGCGAACGGCGCGATCCGCCCCAGCAGGCCGAACCAGGTCGAGAAGACCTCGCCGTTCGCGCGCCAGACATCGCGCCCGTACTGGGCCATGCCGAGGAGGGTCAGGACCGTGTAGACCAGCGTTGCGGCGACAAGGGCCCGGCCGCCGCCGCCCCCGGTGAGGACGAGCTCCAGCCAGACGAAGAACGCGAAGCCGCCGACCGCGGGCCAGCTGCCCAGGCGCGCCGGGTACGGGGCCGGCGTCCAGCCGCGGATCCCGGCGCGGCGGAGGATGGCGGCGCCGGCGTCGTGGATGGTGGTGAAGGGGTCGAGCCAGGACCACGCCGGGCCGACCAGCGCGGAGACGAGGGCCAGGCCGACCCAGCCGTAGGTCCACAGGAAGAGCCCGGAGACATCGGCCTCGCTCGTCCCGCCGATGACCCCCTGGACCACGATCCAGCCGACGGCGACGACGCCCACGACCCGGAGGCCGCCACGCAGCCAGCGCGGGACGGCGCGCGGGCGCGGGTCGCCCGGCGGGAAGGCCGGCACGTCGCGCACGAACACCACGGTGAACGAGAGGCCGACCGCGGCGGCGGCCCCCACCAGGTAGATCGGAAGCGGGATGGGCGACTCGAAGACGCCGCTCAGCTGGTGCCCGAGCGCGACGGCCGGCAGGCCCAGGAGGACCAGGATGGAGGCGGTCGCGACCCCCGCGAGCCGGGCCGCCAGCCGGGCGAGACGCGCGCTCACGATGACGGAGCCGCCCACGGCGCGTCGACCATCCGGTGGACGACGTTGACGCCGTCCTCCACCCGGTAGGCCACCGCGATCGGCTGCAGGGTCGCCGCGTGCTCGACGAGGTGCGACGCGGCGAACGCCGCTCCGTCCACCTCGAGCGCGCCGATCTCGAAGGTGATCATCTCGCCCTGCTGGGTGCGGAGCGTGAAGCCGGTCACCGCGCCCGCTGGGGCGTCCACCGACGTGACGATCCCCGCGGCCGACTTCCCAGGGTCGCCGCAGGCGGCGAGCGCGACGGCCGCGACGAAGATGGGCAGCGCGATCACCAGGCGTCGGGGCCACCCCGGATGCCCCCTCGCCGCGCTCCCGGCGCGGCGGCTGGGCTCGATCACCGGCACCGGCGGCCGCCGCTCAGCTACCGCCGCGGCGTCGATCACCGTCGCCGGCGCAGGAACAGGGCCGCCCCGCCGACGAGGACGGCGCCGAGGACGAGGATCGGGACCAGCATGTCGGCGGCGCCGGAGGCGGGCTCGGGCGCGGGGGCGGGCGTGGGAGCGGGCGACGGGGCGGGTGTGGGCGTCGCGATCGGAGCCGACGATCCGGGAGCGGCCGACGCGCCGGGCGCCGTTGGCGGCGTCGTCGCGGGCGCCGGACTGGGGCTCGCCTCGGCCAGCGTGAACGCGAAGGTGCCGCGCTCGACCCCCGCGTCATCGGGCGTGACGGTCGTCCAGCGCACCTCGTAGGTGCCGGGGCCGAGGGCCGGCAGATCGACGATCGTCATCCGCGTGGCCGGGCCGTCGGCCGGGACGCCGCCCGTCGCGACCCGGGCCCCGTCGGGCCCGCGGAGCTCCATGCTGCTGCGCCCCGGGTCGACCTCCTCGCTGAAGTCGCCCGTGATGGCGGTGGGCAGCGTCGCCAGCGTCGCGCCGTCCGCCGGGTCCGACGTCACGAGCTCGGAGTGGGCGGCGGCGACACCTGCCAGGGAGAGGGCGAGGAGCGCGGCGAGGACCATTGACACGAGGCGGCGTGCGGGCATGCGCGGGAGCGTAGCAGGAAGCGCCCGGAGGCCCACCGATCCCGCGATCGGACGGGCGACGCACACCCGGCGCCGGCGCACGCCACCCAGATCCCGCCGCCAGCCGGGCCGTCAGCGCCGGGACGCGACCCGGCCGCCGGCCGCCGCCCGCCTGAACGCCGACCGCGGCGGAGCTAGCGGATCCCGGTGTCGTAGCCCAGGAGCGCGGCGGCCCACGCCGTCGGCGCATCACCGACGTCGACCAGGATCGCGGCCGGCGTCCCCATGAGCCCCTCCGTCGGCTGGCCCTCCACGCTGTACGTGCCACCTCGCGGGAGCGGGACGAGGAACGTCCCATCGGCGGCGGTGACCACCCGCCCGATCTGGGCGCCGGCGGCGTCACGGACGACCACCGTCGCACCGGCGACCGGCCGCCCGGCGCACGCGGGGTCCGGGGGGCTCTGCTCGACCGGGCAGGTCGGGCCGGCGAGCGCCCGGCCCGCGACCCACGGGCCGCCCTCCGCCGGGATGGTCACCGGCGGGCCGGAAGGTCCCGCGCCCGACTCGCCGTCCGTGCCGGCGCCCAGCGGGTCCCCGCCCTCGCCCACGAGCGTGACGGCGCCCGCCGGGTCGACGTCGTAGGTCCAGGTATGGCGGTTGATGCAGCCGGCCTGGCAGTCGCCCCAGCCCTTCGTGATCGTGACCCGCCAGCCGACCGTCGCCGGCGAGACCTCGTACCACGCCGACTGGCCGATCAGGTCCGGGTTGAGCGGGCCGATCCCGGCAAACCCGGGGTCCTGGGCAAGCACCTTCGCGATCGCCTCCTGCTCGCTCAGCGCGGCACCCACGGTCGGCGAGGCCGCGGGGGACGTCACCGGGGACGAGGCCGCGGGCGGCGTGGCAGTGCCCGCCGCGCCGGCGCAGGCCGCGACGAGGATGGCTGCGCCGACGAGGGCGGCGAGGGGCAGGATCGACCCGCGATGGCGGGGGCGGCGGTCATGCATGGCCTCCAGACGGTACTCCGCCGCGCCCGGTTCCGGTGACCTTCGGCGGCGCGATCCGATCCGAACGGCCGTCGAGCGGGCCACCGGGGTCCGGCAGGATGGCCGGGTGGAGGTGTCCTGATGCACGGACGAACCAGTCATCCGCCCGCGGCGCCCGCCCCTGGCGTGGAGCACGCGCCGAGCCCCGGCGAGCGGACGACGAGCCCCGGAGCGACCGGACCCACGCCGGCGACGATGCCGCACGGTCGCCTCGGGGGAGCGGTGGTGCTCCTGGCGGCAACGGAGGCCGTCATCGCCCTCTCACGACGCGACGGCCGTGACGAGATCACCCGCGTCCGCCGCCGGACCCGGCGCGCGGGCGCGCCCCCGTTCCACGTCCGGATCCTCCACGAGCTGGGTGACCGCGCGCCGGTCCTGATCCTCGGCGCGCCTGCCGAGCGAACGGCCTTCGAGCGGGAGTTCGTGGCGGTCTCGCACCGCCCGGACCGGCTGATGGAGGACGCCAGCGTCCACGACGCCCATCCCGAGGCGCTGCTGGAGCGCCTGCGCGGACTTCGCTCGCACCCGGGCTGACCCCGACCCGCCGACCGGCGCCTCGCGCGTCGTACCGGCGATCGCGTCTCCCACACCAGACTCGCGCGTACCGGCGATCGCGTCTCCCACACCAGACTCGCGCGTACCGGCGATCGCGTCTCCCACACCAGACTCGCGCGTGCCGGCGGGCCGTCTGTCGGCTACGATCGGCACGTCACCGGAGCCAGCATGGATCACGGGCCAGGCCGACCGTCCCGTCGTCCGCCAGGCCCCGCGGCCGACGCCGAGACAAGGAGAGAGCGTGATCCACCAGGTCCGCGAGCTGCACGTTCGGCGCGACGCACGGGCGCGGTATGGCGTCAACGAGGGGCTGTTCACCCTCGCCGGGAACGCGATCTTCCCGAACCTGCGCGCCGTCCGGGAGCTGGCGGCCACGATGACCGCCGACCGCCGCGCCGCGGGGGAGCCGGACCCGGTCGTCGCACCCGGGTCGCTGAACGCGATGGGGTTGATCGACGAGATCCTCCACGCGGTGGTCGCCGTCTACCGCGAGCACGAGGACCCGGAGGCGATCGACGACGCGCTCGACCACCTCGACGAGGTCCTGGGCACCGACGCCGTCGACGAGGTCCTGCTGCGGTTCACGACCGACTTCCCGCCGCTCGCCGTCCACCGCGGCGAGCTGACGCCCGAGGCGTACCTCGCCGACGAGACGGCCGGCACCCCGAACCGCGAGGTGGCGCTCGAGGAGCTGGCAGCCTGCTGGCTCGAGAACGCCAACCCCGCCTTCGCCCCCTACCGCGAGCTGTTCGACGACCGGGGCCTGGCGGAGGCGACCGCCTACGACGCGGTCATCGCGGAGCTGGGCCGCTTCTTCGCGGCGCGGACGCCGTTCGGTCCCGACCGCCAGGACCTGGTGGCGATGCTGCGCGCGCCGGCCCTCGCGGAGCCCACCTCGCTGGCCGGGCAGCTGCGCTGGATCCGCGTCCGCTGGGGGGCGTTCCTCGCGGCCTACCTCGGCGACCGGTTCGGGGCTCTCCTCGACCGCCTCATCACGGGCCTCGACGTCGTGGCGGAGGAGGAGCGGGCACTCTGGATGCGCTATCACGCGGGGCCCGGCGGGGGCGGCTCGGGGCAGGCACCGTCGTACGGCGGCCTCGACGCGGAGCCCGAGCGGTTCTCCGAGGACAAGGACTGGATGCCGCGCGTCGTGCTCATGGCGAAGAGCTCCTACGTCTGGCTCGACCAGCTGAGCCGGGCCTACGGGCGCGAGATCCGACGCCTCGACCAGGTCCCGGACGAGGAGCTGGATCGGCTCGCGCGGTGGGGGTTCACGGGCCTCTGGCTCATCGGGCTCTGGGAGCGCAGCCGGGCCAGCCAGCTGATCAAGCAGTGGCGGGGCAACCCCGACGCCGTCGCCTCGGCCTACTCCCTTCGCGACTACGCGATCGCCGGCGACCTCGGCGGCGAGGGCGCGTGGGCCAACCTGCGCGACCGCGCGTGGGCCCGCGGCATCCGCCTCGCATCCGACATGGTCCCGAACCACATGGGGATCGACTCCCGGTGGGTGGTCGAGCACCCCGACTGGTTCCTGTCTCGGCCGGACAGCCCCTACCCGGCGTACTCCTTCGGCGGGGGCGACCTCTCCGACGACCCGCGAGTGGCCATCCAGATCGAGGACCACTACTGGGACGCCACCGACGCCGCCGTCGTCTTCCGGCGCGAGGACCGCTGGTCCGGCGACGTCCGCTACATCTACCACGGCAACGACGGGACGAGCATGCCGTGGAACGACACGGCCCAGCTCGACTACCTCAAGGCCGAGGTCCGCGAGGCCGTCATCCAGACGATCCTGGCCGTCGCCCGGCGCTTCCCGATCATCCGCTTCGACGCTGCCATGACGCTCGCCAAGAAGCACGTCGCCCGCCTCTGGTACCCGGAGCCGGGCCAGGGCGGCGCGATCCCGTCGCGGGCCGAGTCCGCGCTGTCGAGGGCCGACTTCGACGCCGCGATGCCGGAGGAGTTCTGGCGCGAGGTTGTCGACCGGGTTGCCGCCGAGATCCCGGACACGCTCCTCCTTGCCGAGGCGTTCTGGCTCATGGAGGGCTACTTCGTCCGCACCCTCGGCATGCACCGGGTCTACAACAGCGCATTCATGCACATGCTGCGCGACGAGAAGAACGCGGACTACCGGCTCCTGGTGAAGAACACCCTGGAGTTCGATCCCGAGATCCTCAAGCGCTACGTCAACTTCATGAACAACCCCGACGAGAAGACCGCGATCGAGCAGTTCGGGACCGGCGACAAGTACTTCGGGATCGCCACCGTCCTGGCGACGATGCCCGGACTCCCGATGTTCGGCCACGGCCAGGTCGAGGGCTACGCCGAGAAATACGGCATGGAGTTCCGGCGGGCCTACTGGGACGAGCGGCCGAACGAGGGCCTCGTCGCGCGCCACGAGTGGCAGCTGTTCCCCCTCCTGCACCGCCGCCGGCTCTTCGCCGAGGTCCGGGACTTCCGCTTCTACGACGTCCTCGACGACGCGGGCCACGTCAACGAGGACGTGCTGGCCTACTCCAACCGCTCGGGTGGCGAGCGGTCGCTCGTCGTCTACCACAACCGCTTCGCGTCGATGCGCGGACGGGTCCGCGACTCGGTCGCCTTCGCGGTCAAGGACGAGTCCGGGGCGAGGCACCTGGTGCGGACCTCGCTCGCCGACGGGCTCGGGCTCGGGGGCGACCCCGGCGCCGTCGTGATCTACCGCGACGCCCTTGACGGCCTCGAGTACATCCGGGAGGTCGGCGACCTGCGGGACCGCGGCCTGCGCGTCGAGCTGGAGGCCTACGCGGCCCGGGTCCTCCTCGACTGGCGCGAGATCGCCGGCGAGGCGGCCGCCGAGTACCGCGCCCTGGCGGGCGACCTCGGCGGGGCGGGGGTTCCCAGCGTCAAGGGCGCGCTCGTCGAGCGGCGCCTGCGGCCGCTCCACGACGCGGTCGCGATCCTGGTCAACGACGGCCTGGTGCGGGACGTGACGGACGCCGTGGCGGCCCACCTCGCGGCGGCCGCGCGAGCCGCGGCGACGCCGGCCGGGGCCGCTGCGGGAGCCGTGGCGACGCCGCCCGCCGGTGCCGCCACCGCGGGCGCATCCACCTCGCAGCCGGCCGAGGCCGGCCCGGGCAATGCCGCGGCGGCGGAGCGGAGCGACGTGGGAGAGGGCGCGGGCGCCCCCGCCGCGTCCGGCACGGCGGCCGTGCCGCCGCCGCTCCCGGACCTCGACGCGCTCGTCGCCGCATGGCGGGCGCGGGCCGCGGACGCCCTGCGGGCGATCCGCACGATCCAGCGACCCGCCGTCCCCGACGCCGAGGTCGAGCTCCTCGTCGACGGGTTCGCGGAACACCTGCGGGCCGCCCTCGACGCCGCCCTCGTCCCGGCGGCCGACGCCGCCGGGGACCCGCCGCGCGCCTTCGTCGCGGCGGCCCTGCCGCCCGACACCGCGAGCTGGGGCGCGCTCCTCGGCTGGCTGGCGGCCGAGGCGATCGCGGGGATCGTCGAACCCGACCCGGCGGCCCGCCGGTCGCGTGGCTGGTTCGACCGGAGCCATCTCGGCCGGGTCTTCGCCGACGCCTTCCGCTGGCGCGGCCTCGACGAGGGGGCGGCGTGGTGGACGGTCGAGACGATCCGCCACCTCATCGCCCGCCCGGGCGCGGCGGCCCTGGCTGCGCCGGCCCCCGAGCGTCCCGGCCGGCTCGCGCGCGCCTGGTTCGCCGACGACGACCTGGCGCGCTGGCTCGGCGTCAACCGTCACGCCGGGATCGCGTACGTCAACCGCGAGTCGCTCGAGGCGGCCCTGCGCTGGCTGGTCGTCGTCGTGGCGGTCGTGACGGCCGGCGACGATCCTGCGGCCCCGGCCGCCGTCGAGGCACGGGAAGCCGCGCACGCACTGGCGATCCGCCTGGCGGCCGACGCCGAGGCGGCTGGCTACGAGGTCGGGCGGATCGTCGAGCGCGCCACGGCCTGACGGAGCGGCCGGCGTTGGCCGGGCGCCGGCGTCCCCGGCCGGGCGTCGGCGGTTGTCTGCCGCCGGCGTCCCCCTGTCGCCGACGTTCCTGGCCGGGCGCCGGGGTGCGCTGGCCGGGCGCTGGCGTCCCTCAGCCGGATGCGCGCGCCGCGGTCGCGCGCCTGCGGTCATCGGCGACGAGGGCGCCGAGGCCGGAGAAGGCCCAGGCGAGGACCAGCCCGGTCGCGATCCCGAGCGGGCTCGCCATCCACGCCCGCAGGGCACCCAGCACCGGAGCGCCCGCCACGATGACGCCGTCGATGGCGGCCGGCGGAACCGGCTCCGGGTCGAGCACCGCAACGGCGTCGCCCCGGGTCCGGTAGGCGACGACCCTGCCGTCCACGCCTCGCTCCACGAGGGCGACGCGATGGGTGATCCGCGATCCGTCCGTGCCGGCGATCACGACCACCTCGCCGACCGCGATAGGATCGCTGTCGGGCGGCGCCACCACCAGGAGGAGCGAGCCCGCCGGCAGCGCCGGCGCCATCGAACCCGTCGTCAGGGAGATCGTCCGGACGCCAGCGACCTGCAGGAGAGCCGGCACGACGAACACGAGGACCGCCCCGGTCACGATCACGCGGACCGCCCAGGCCATCGCGCGCCCGGCGGCCTCCAGGGCCTCGGGCGAGACACCGTGGAGCGGCGGTGAGCCCTCGCCGAGCCGCCGCAGGACCCCGGCGAGCAGGAGCAGGCCGATCGCCGGGAGCAGCGCCACGAGGACGAACGGCGACGGGCCGGGGAGGCTCGCCAGGTCGCGCAGCCGCTGCACGCTCAGGTCGGCCGCGACCGAGGCGGGCCGGGCGATGACCTCGACGACGTCCACCTCGAAGACGGCGACCGCGGCGGCCGTCGCGAGCGTCGCCGCGCCTGCCGCGGCGCCCAGCGCCCCGGCGGCCGCCACAGCGCGCAGGCGCGCGACGCGCGAGACCGCACCCCGGCCAGGGGCCGGGTCGCAGGGGTCCGGAACGGGCAGTGCGAAGGGCGGCGCAGACATGTGCGTCGCCCGAGTCTCGGGTGCCGCCGCCCCGCCCGGCCATCCCCCGGAGGTCGTGGGTGGGTATCCTGCCGGCCATGACCTTCGAGCGCTCGGCCGGCCCAGCGACGCCCCTCGCGGACTTCGGGGCGCAGTCCATGACGGCGCCCCTCCGCGACGTCCTGCTGCAGCGTCCCGGCCCGGCGTTCGGCGCCGCCTTCGACGATCCGGCCCACGGGTTCGTCCACTCCGTCGACCTCGAGGTGGCGCGCCGCGAGCACGACGCGTTCGCCGGCATCCTCGCGGGCCTCGGCGTCCGGGTCCACGAGCTGGCGTCCGACGCCCCGCACCCGGACCTCGTCTACGCGTTCGACCCGCTGCTGGTGACGGACCGGGGCGCCGTGCCGCTGCGATCCGGCAAGGCGACGCGGCGCGGCGAGGAGGTCGTGATCGAGCGCTGGCTGGCCGCTCGCGGCGTGCCGGCCGTCGGGCGGATCGAGGCTCCCGGCACCGTGGACGGCGGCGACACGTTCTGGCTCCGGCCGGATCTCCTCTGCGTCGGCCGGAGCCTGCGCACGAACGGCGACGGGGCGCGCCAGCTCGCGGCGCTCGTCGGGGGGGACGTCCGGACCTTCGACGTCCCCTACTGGCGCGGCGACGCCGAGCTCGTCCATCTCCTCTCGGTCATCTCGCCTGTCGCCGACGATCTCGCGGTCGTCTACCTGCCGCTCCTGCCGGCCGGGCTCTGGGAGCTCCTCGGCGACCTGGGCATCCGGGTGATCCCGGTCCCCAACGACGAGTTCCCGAAACTCGGGTGCAACGTGCTCGCGGTGCGCCCCGGCGTCTGCGTGGTGGCCGACGGCAACCCCGCGACGCGGCGGGCGCTCGAGGGAGCCGGCTGCGAGGTCCACGCGTACCCCGCGCGGGAGATCGGCATCAACGGATCCGGCGGCCCGACGTGCCTCACGCGGCCGCTCCTCCGGCGCGCATGATGCCGGCCGACCCCGGGGAGCTCCCCGAGCCCGGCGGTCACCCGGCGCGCATGACGCCGGCCGACCCCGTGGGGCTCCCGGCGCCCGGCGGCGTGCCCGCCTCCGTCGAGCGGCTGGCCCTGCGGGCCGCCGAGGCCGTGGAACGGGCGACCCTCCAGGCACACCTGCTCGAGCTGCTCGCGGTTCCATCGATCACCGGCGGCGAGGGCGCCGCCCGCGACCTGCTCGCCCGCCAGCTCGCAGCCGCGGGCCTCGAGGTCGAGACCTGGGACGCGGACCCGTCCGCCGTCGCGGCCGACCCGGCCTTCCCGGGCTCCGAGCGGCCGCGGACGACGCTCCCGCTGGCCGTGGGCCGCCTGCGCGGCCCCCGGCCGGGGCCTCGCCTCCTCCTGGCCGGGCACACCGACGTCGTGCCGCCCGGCGACCCGGCGGCGTGGTCGCTGGACCCGTTCCGGCCGGAGGTGCGCGACGGTCGGGCCTACGGCCGCGGGGCGTGCGACATGAAGGGCGGCCTGGTGGCGGCGACGGCGGCCCTCGCCGCCGTGCGGGCCGCCGTGGATCCCGACGCTCTCGCCGGCGAGGCCACCCTCGTGGCCGTCCCCTCGGAGGAGGACGGCGGCGCAGGCATGCTGGCGGCCATCCGGGCCGGCCACGTCGGGACCGCCGCCGTGATCACCGAGCCGACGCGCCTCGAGATCGTGACGGTGCAGGCCGGCGCGATCACGTTCCGTCTTACCGTCCGGGGGCGGGCGGCCCACGCCTCGACCCGGCGCGAGGGCGTCTCGGCCCTCGAGAAGCTCGAGGTCCTCCACGCGGCGCTGCGCCGCGACGAGGCGCACCGCAACGCGGCCGAGACGCGACCGGAGATGCGCGCCCTCGGCCTCCCCTACCCGACGATCATCGGGACGATCCACGGCGGCGACTGGGCGAGCACCGTCCCCGACCGCGTCGTGGCCGAGGGGCGGTACGGCGTCCGGGCCGGCCAGACGGCTGCCGACGCCGTCGAGGATCTGCGCGCGGCCGTGGAGGCCGCCTGCGCGTCCGATCGCTGGCTGCGCGACCACCCGCCGCTCCTCGAGATCCCCGGTGGGCGGTTCTCCTCGGCCGAGGTGCCGGCCGATCACCCGCTGCCCGTCGGGCTCGCGGCGGCCGCGGAGCAGATCCTCGGGCGGCGGCCGGCGTTCGTCGGCGTGCCGTACGGCTCGGACATGCGCCTCCTGGTGCGCGAAGGCGGGACCCCGACCGTGATGTACGGGCCGGGCGACGTGCGGGTCGCCCACGCCGCCGACGAGCACGTCGACCTCGAGGAGGTCGTTACCTGCGCCCGGGTGCTCGCGGCGTGGGTCGTGCGCATGCTGGCGGGCGGCTGAGGCGCCCGCGACGCGCGAGGCGACCCCCGACGGCGGCGTGCCCACGGCCGGCCGCCACTCGTGTCGAGTGAGAGAATGGGCCATCAATCGGCCACGAGAAGGAGCTGGAACGTGAAGATCGACGACGTCGAGGGCATCGGCCCGGTGTACGGCACGCAGCTGCGCGACGCGGGCGTGGCGACGGTCGAGGCGCTGCTGGAGAAGGCCGGCCCGGCCGCCGGCCGACGCGCCCTCGCCGAGGCGACGGGCATCAGCGGCGAGCTGCTCCTCACGTGGGTGAACCACGCCGACCTGTACCGACTCACCGGGGTCGGGTCGGAGTACGCGAGCCTGCTCGAGGCCTGCGGGGTCGATTCCTGCAGCGAGCTGGCCCAGCGCAACCCGACGAACCTGAGCGCCACCATGGCCGAGGCCAACGCGGCACGCAACTTCGTGCGCCGACTGCCGACCGAGGAGCAGGTGGCCGGCTGGATCGCCGAGGCGAAGACCCTGCCGAAGGTCGTCACGCACTGACCATCGTCCGGCGGGCCCGCCGGACACCCCCCGACCCGCGCCGGCGCCGGTCGCTGCGCGCGGGTCAGCCGGCCTCCCGGTCGGCGACGAGCCGTTCGCTCGCGGTCCACGCCCTGCGCCCGGATCCGGGGTCGCGCGCCGCGGGCGGACCCGGGATCCGTCGCCTGCCCAAGTACCAGGCGCCGGCGGCGTCGGCCGGCAGGTCGGGAGTCGACGCGATCCACACGAGGCCCTCGGCGCCGCGCGACGGGCTGACCGCGAACAGGCACATGAAGCGGTGGAGCAGCGGCCCGGCCTCCGCGAGGAGCTTCGTCCGCACCGCTCCCGGCGCCACTGCGACCGCAAGCGGGCCCGGGCCGCCGTCCCGGGCGACCCGGCGCGCGAGCTCGCGCACGAACAGGACGTTGAGCACCTTGGCCTGGGCGTACGCGCCGTAGGGCCCATAGCGCCGGCGCGACCAGCCGAGGTCGTCCCAGCGCACCCGCCCGCCGTAGGCGGCGTGCGAGCCGACCACGATCACCCGTGAACCGGGCGTCGCCGCGAGGAGCGGCAGCAGGCGCCGGGTGAGGGAAAACGGCGCCAGGTGGTTCACCGCGAGCGTCTCCTCGATCCCGTCGGCCGTCTCGCGCCGACGAAGGTGCCAGACGCCGGCGACATGGGCGAGGACGTCGAGCCGGGGCAGCCGCGCCAGCTCGTCGCCCAGCGCCCGGACGTCGCGGCCCGACGCCAGGTCGGCGGTGAGCGCCCGGACGTCGCGGCTGCCCGTGGCCCGCGAGATGCGCACGGCGGCGCCGTGGGCGGTCGCCGGATCTCGACCGACGAGCACCAGCGAGGCGCCGAGCCGGGCGAGCGCCTCGGCGGCCGCATACCCGAGCCCCGACGTCGCGCCGGTCACCACGACGACCCGGCCGGCCATCGGGCCCCCAGGGGGGCTCCCCCGAACGCTCCCGCGGGGCGCAGCTCCCATGCCGGGCTCGAGGACGACCACGGGGATCTCGCGACTCGTGATGGCCTGGTAGCGCGCGTACTGCCCGTCGTTGACCTCGTCGAGCGCGTGCCAGAGCCGAGCGCGCTCGCCAGGTTCGGCGGGGCGGGCGCGGACCGCCCGGCGGCGGCCATCGAGGTCGACGACGGCGCGCGGATCGGCACGCAGGTTCTCGACCCAGGCCGGGTCGTCGTCGCGGCCGCCGTGGGACCCGGCGACCACGAGGCGCGCGCCGTCGCGAACGTAGATGAGGGCGGCCACGCGCGGCCGGCCGGTGCGTCGCCCGGTCGTCTCGAGCAGCAGCACGGGACGCCCGAGGAGGCGGCTGCCGAGGCGGCCGCCCGTCCCCCGGAGCAGCGCCCGATGGACCCGGAAGAACGCGGCCTGGAACGGCCAGGCGGCGCGTCCCAGGCGCGTCAGGAGGACCGGCAGCGACCCGTCGGGCGGCGGGGATCCGGGACGCGGCCCGGGCACGGGCCGTCGGCCGCGCCTACTTGCGCCCGCTCTTCTTCTTGCGCTTCTTGTGGCCCTTGCCGGAGCGCGGCTCAGGGGCGGGCGGCTCCGTGGGCGCGACGAGGGCCGTTGCCGGGGCGGGCGCCGCGGGCGGCGGGGCAAGCGTCGCGGCGGTCGGAGCCGCGATCTCGTCCGCGGGCGGCTCGCCGCCCCACATGGCATCCAGGCGGTTCTGCAGGCGGGTGAGCCCGATCGGATCGAGTCGGTAGTAGCGGCGCGTGCCCTCCGGCCGCTCCAGGACCAGCCCGGCCGCTCGCAGGACGCCCAGGTGCTGTGACACGGCGGGCCGGCTCACCGGCAGCCCGGTCGCGAGGTCGCCGACGGTCCGCTCGCCGTCGCGGAGGCTCTCGACGATCGCCCGCCGGGTGGCGTCGCCGAGCGCGTCGAGTGGGTCAACGGCGCTTCGGTAAGCGTTCACGAACGGTAATGTGCGGCGTGCGGGCCGGGATGTCAAGTCCCGGCGGCCCGCCGCACCCCGCCGCACCCCTCCGCCTCCCTGCGCCCCCCCTCCGCCCGGGCGCGCTCGGAGCCGGAGGCCGTTCGGCCCGCCCGCTGGGGCCGTTGCGCTCCGTCGCGCGGACCCGGCCCGAACCTATCCTGTGCCCGTGGCCCGCCACCTTGTCCATGCCGGCCGCCGCGTCCCGCTCGTCCCGGGTGGGACCCTGTTCGACGCGGCCGACGAGCTGGCGATGGTCGTCCCGGCATCGTGCCGACGCTCCGGCCGCTGTCACGAGTGCGTCGTCGAGGTTCTCCGCGGCGAGGATGCCCTCGCACCGCCCGACGCGCAGGAGGCATTCCTCCGGCCGGGCTATCGCCTGGCCTGCCGGGCCGTCGTGGCGCGGGAGCCGACAGACGCGGACCTCGAGTTCGTGGTCCTGCGGCGCCACCTGAAGATCCTGATGCCGCCCGACGGGCCGCACCTCGCGGTCGATCCTGCGATCACGGTCCGCGACGGCCGGGTCCGCTGGTTCGACGAGGACGTGGACGCCGCCCGGGTTCGCCTGATCGGCATCGCCCTCGACGTGGGGACGACCACCGTCGTCCTCCAGGTGCTCGACCTGCAGACCGGCGAGGCGCTCGCGGTCGGCGCCTTCGAGAATCCGCAGCGCTTCGGCGGCAGCGACGTCATCGGCCGGATCGCCTACGAGTCCGAGCGCCCGGGCGAGCTCCGGCGCGCACTGCGGCGGGCGCTGAACCACGAGCTGGCCCGGCTCTACGCCGAGCACGGGATCGAGCGGCACGACGTGCTCGAGGTGGTCGTCGTCGGCAACGCCACGATGCGCGACCTCTTCTTCGGTCTCGACGTCGCACCGATCGGGCGCTCCCCGTTCCGGAGCGTGACCGAGACCGCCTGGCGGGCCGGGATCGTGCCGACGAGCGGCGTCGTCCGCCACGCGCACGAGCTCGGCGTCCTCGTGCATCCGCGGGCGCGCGTGTGGGGCGCACCGCTCGTCGCCTGCCACGTGGGCGCCGACGCGGCCGCCGACCTCCTCGCGACGGGGATGTTCGGGGCTGACGCGCCGGCCGCCTGGACCGGGCCGGCGATGCTCGTCGACGTGGGCACGAACACCGAGGTCGTCGTGACCGACGGGCGACGCATGCTCGCAGCCTCGTGCCCCGCGGGCCCCGCCTTCGAGGGCGGCCTGGTCCGCTACGGCATGCCGGGCTCGGAGGGCGCCATCGAGGCCGCTCGCCGCGACCATGCCGGTTGGGTGGTCCGCACCATCGGCGACGTCGAGCCCGAGGGGATCTGCGGCTCCGGCCTCGTCGACGTCCTCGCCGAGCTGCGCCGGACCGGCGTGATGTCGCCGACGTCGGCATTCGCCGACGGGGCCTCCGACGTCGCCATCGTCCCCGATCGGGGGATCACGCTCTCGCGGGCCGACGCCGCCCAGCTCGCGCAGGCCAAGGCCGCCAACGCGGTCGGGATGCGCGTGCTCCTGCGGCGGCTCGGCCTGGCGCCGGGCGACCTGGCGGCCCTGCACCTCGCCGGAGGCTTCGCGTCGCACCTCGACGTCCCCAACGCCCAGGCGATCGGGTTCCTGCCGCCCGTGCCCGCGGATCGCGTGCTCCAGCACGGCAACGCCTCGGTCCGCGGCGCCGCGGCGCTGCTCCTGTCCCGCGGCGCCCGGGCACGCCTCGAGGCGTTCGTCGGCCGCATCGAGCACGTGGAGCTCGAGGCCGAGCCCGACTTCTTCGATCTGTTCGTCGACGGCCTGCGCTTCGAGCCCCTGCCGTCCGCCGTGGAGGCCTCCCCCGCATGAGCATCGCCGTCAAGCCAGCGCTCCGCACCCGCCTCGTCGAGA
This sequence comes from uncultured Chloroflexia bacterium, assembly GCA_963831745.1. Lineage (GTDB taxonomy): Bacteria > Chloroflexota > Limnocylindria > Limnocylindrales > CSP1-4 > CTSoil-043. Next base: position 1,055,001 of record CAWHRD010000006.1, read on the forward strand.
CCGACGAGTTCGTCACGGTCACCGAGATCGTGCCGTCGCACGGGCTGGCCCTCGACGGCCCCGCCCGGCGCAGCCTCGAGGCCGCGCGGGCCCTCGTCGACGACCCCCGGATCGCCGCGATCTCGATCACCGACAACGCCGGCGGGCATGCGATGGCCAGCCCGGTCCCGCTGGCGGAGGAGCTCCTGGCGAGGGGCCAGGACGTCATCGTCCACGTCGCCTGCCGGGATCGCAGCCGGAATGGCCTCCGCTCGCTCGCCTGGGAGCTGGAGGCGCGCGGCATCCGGAACGTCCTCGCCATCTCGGGCGACCATCCCGTCGAGGGGGCGGGCGGCCTCAGCGAACCCGTCTTCGACCTCGACTCCGTGGGTCTGCTCGCCCTCTACCACGACCTGGTGAACGAGCCGGGCCCGGACGGCGCGGACCGCGCCCCCGGCCTCTTCCTCGGCACGGCGGTGTCGCCCTTCAAGCGCCTCGAGTCCGAGGTGATCCTGCAGTACCTGAAGCTGGGGATGAAGGCGCGCGCAGGAGCCGACTTCGTGATCCCGCAGCTCGGGTACGACAGCCGCAAGTGGGACGAGCTCCTGCGCTGGATGCGGCTCCACGAGATCGACCTGCCCGTCCTGGCCAACGTCTACGTCCTCACGCGGACGGTCGCCCGCCTGTTCAACGCCAACGCGATCCCCGGCTGCGTCGTCTCCAACGACCTCCTCCGGAAGATCGAGAAGGCGTCGGCCGGGCCGGACAAGGGCAAGGCGTTCTTCCTGGAGCTCGCGGCGAAGCAGGTCGCTATCGCCCGCGGGCTGGGCTTCCGGGGCGCGTACCTCGCGGGCCATTCCCTGCCGGCCGGTGACGTCGACCGGATCCTGGCCCTCGCGGACGGGTTCGCGCGCGACTGGGACGCCCTCGCGAAGGAGGTCCAGCACTCGCCGGCCGGCACGTTCTTCGTCTACCGGCGCGAACCGGCGACGGGCCTCAACACCGACGAGCTCGACCCCCGCTACGCCCGGTCGCTGACGCCCGCCGCCCGGGCCCGCGCGCGGCGGCGCAGCTCGCTCGTCTACAAGGCGAACCGGCTGACCCACGATCTCGCGTTCACGCCCGGGACGCCGGGCTACCGCGCCGCGGCACGCTTCTACGGGGCCGTCGAGAAGTACCACCTCTCGCGGCTGGCCCACGTGCTCGAGCACGCCGTCAAGGTCCCGCTCTTCGACTGCCGGGACTGCGGCGACTGCTCGCTGCCCGACGTCGCCTACCTCTGCCCCGAGAGCCAGTGCCCGAAGGGCGAGCGCAACGGGCCCTGCGGCGGCAGCCAGGACGGAACGTGCGAGGTGCTGCCGCGCCCCTGCGTCTGGGTCCGGGCCTACGATCGGCTCAAGCCCTACGGGGAAGAGCTGGCGATGCTCGACCGGCCGCCCGTCCTCACCGACAACGCCCTCCGCCGCACGAGCGCGTGGGCCAACACCTACCTGGGGCGCGATCACTACGGCCGCGCCGCCGCGGCCGCGGCGGCGGCCGGGGTGGCGGCCGGTCGGCGCTCCAGCCCCGCCGCCTCGCCGACGAAGGAGACCCCAGCATGACCGACACTGCCCGAGGCCCGTTCATCGTCATCGGCGAGAACATCCACGCCACGCGGGTGCTGCTGCGGACCGGGGCACGGGTGACCTCCCTCCCGGACGGCAGGCCTGCGCTACCCTTCCTCGACGACGGCGGCGCGGAGCGCCTCCTTCCCGTGCCCGACGCCGCGCTCGAGGGAGCCGGCGAGAAGCAGAAGGTGAAGCACGTCAAGGCCGCCGTGCTCGCGGGGATGGCCGGCGGCACGGACGCGGTGCTCGGACGCGGCTACGTTCGCTTCCTGGCCCGCCGGCAGGTCGAGGCCGGAGCGGACTACCTCGACCTCAACGTCGACGAGGTGAGCAACGACGTCGCGGTCCGCGTCGCGGCGATGCCCTGGCTGGTCGGCGCGGTCGAGGACGCCACGCCCGCCGCGCTGGCGCTCGATTCGTCGGCGCCCGAGGTGATGCGGGCCGGCCTGGCGGCCGCGACCCGGGCGGCCGGCGCACCGCTCCTCAACTCGGCCTCGCTCGAGCGCCTCGACGTGCTCGACCTCGCCGCGGCGGAGGGCTGCCCGGTGGTGCTCGGCGCCGCCGGCGAAGGCGGAATGCCGGGGTCGGCGGGGGAGCGCGTGGCCAACGCGACCCGGATCGTCGAGGAGGCGACCCGGCGCGGGATCGCCCTCGGAGCCATGCACGTCGATGCCCTGGTGATGCCGGTCGCCGTCGAGCCCGAGGTCGGGACCTGGTTTCTCGAGGCCGTCGCGACCCTCCGGAGGACCTACGGGCCGGAGATCCACCTGACCGGCGGCCTGTCCAACGTGAGCTTCGGGCTGCCGCTCCGCAAGCTCCTCAACGACGTCTTCATCGACCTCGCCGCCGAGGCGGGGGCCGACAGCGGGATCATCGACCCGGTCGCGTCCGACCCGCGGCGCATCTTCACGCAGGACCGCGGAACCCGGGCGTACGCCCTCGCCGCCGACCTGCTCACGGGCCGGGACGCCTTCGGGATGGGGTTCCTCACCGCCTACCGCGCGGGCGAGCTCGCCTGACGGGCTCGCCCGAGCGGCCGACGGGGCCGGCCTGCGGACGCGGCCGACGCGGCCGGAACGCCGACGCGGCCAACGAGGACACGACCGAGGTGGGTGCGGCGCCCGGCCGGCCCGGCGACGCAGCCGAGGCCGCGAGACCGTTCGAGCGACCCGCGTTCGTGGACGGCAGCCGCCGCGAGACTGTTCGAGCGACCCGCGTCCGAACACGGCATCATCGACCACCACCGGACCCCGAGCGACAAGGAGCATCCCATGGCAGACCTGGCGGCCCTCACCGCGGCCATCGAGGCCGGCGATCGCGCGACGGCGGTCCGGATCACGACCGGGGCGGTCGCCGAGGGGACGGAGCCCCGGAGCGTCCTCGATGCGATGACCGCGGCGATGGAGGCCGTCGGCCGCAGGTTCCAGTGCAACGAGATCTACGTCCCCGAGATGCTCATCAGCGCCCGGGCGATGAAGGAGGCGATGGCCGTCCTGGAGCCGGTGCTCACCGCGGCCGGGGTGCGCCCCGAGCACACCGCCGTCATCGGAACGATCAAGGGGGACCTCCACGACATCGGCAAGAACCTCGTGGCGATGATGTGGAAGGGCGCCAACATCGACGTCGTCGACCTCGGCACGAACGTGTCGGCGGAGACGTTCGTGGAGGCGGCCCGGGAGCACGGGGCCAGCATCGTGGGGATCAGCGCGCTCCTGACGACGACCATGGTCGGCATGCAGGACGTGGTGGCGGCGATCCGGGCCGCCAACCTGGTCGACGTCAAGGTCATCGTCGGCGGGGCCCCGGTCACCGCCGAGTACGCCGCGTCGATCGGCGCCGACGCGTACGCTCCCGACGCGGTCTCCGCGGTCGACGTGGCCAGGCGGGCGGTGGGCGCGGCGTAGGAGCTCGGGGGTCCGCGACGCCGGGCAGCACTACCGTGGCGTCCGGCGAGGCGTCCCTCCGGCCCGACCCCGGCGGCACCGGCGGGGCGGCTCGGCCCGACCCGTAGAACGACCGGCGAGGCGTCCCTCCGGCCCGACCCCGGCGGCACCGGCGGGGCGGCTCGGCCCGATGCGGGTGGCACCCGCGGCCCGGCTCCCCCCGTGCTCGGCAGCACGTGATCGATCCAGCGATCACTTTGGACACCATGGTACTTGGACCGCCGGCCAGACTGGTCGAAACGGCCGAGGTCCACTCTTGGCCGCCGCCGTTCCGCGTGCAGAACCGATCGCTCTGCCGGCGCAGCTCGGTCGACTACCGGGGGCGTTGCGGCAGATGCGCCGCCGCGTCCCGGTAGTCGATGTAGGTCGCGGCCGTCCGGCGACCGTGGAACCTGCCCCGGCGCATCCAGACTCGGCGACGACTTGCCGGGTCGACGAAACCGACCGTGAGGTCCGTGGGTGCGCGTGCGGTCGGATCGGTCAGCCACGTTCCCAGCACGAGCGGGTCGCCAGGAAACGCGCGCCGGGCCGCGTCCGCCGTCATCTGCAGCTCGACGTCAACCGCCCGCGAGTCGAGCGCGACCAGCGCAACGACGATCCGGCGTACACGCCATCCCAGGCGTCGGGCAGCCGAAGGCGCTTCCTCCGCGTACCACCTCAGCGTCCGGATGATCGCGCCGAGGTCTCGGATCTCGGTCTTGACCTCGATGACGAGGACCGACCCGTCGGATCGCCGGTGGGCGAGCAGGTCGATGTAGCCGCGGTACCGTCCGGATCCAACGTCGACCTCGTCGACCACCTCCCAACCGGCCCGGCGCAGCCGCTCCCCGACGCGGCCGGCGGTCCACGCATGAACGGCGTCTCGACGACGGCGTCGACCGCGCACGACCGGGCCGTCGAGCTGGACGCGCACGTCGACCCCCAGCGCTTCGAGGATGCGCAGGGAGGTGTCGAGTGCGAGTCTGTCAGCACTGCCCGTCTCGACCGCCGATACCGAAGACTGCGGCACGTTGGCTCGGGCGGCGACCGTGCGCTGGCCGATTCCCATCTCGTGGCGTACGGATGTCGCCATGGCCGCAACCTGCGACGCAATGCCCCGGCTGACGGCCGTGGACCGTCGCTGTCGCCTTCTCATGGCGGGATGATCGCCCGGGGCGCTCACCTGCCACTCATCGGCGGCTGGGCCACTCATGGGCGGCGCGATCGGTGGTGCACGCACGATGGCCGCAGCCACGCGTGGACACCGGTCGGTTCCGACGTGTTCGGCCACCAACGGTGCACGGTCGTGGCCGAGGCGATCGCAAGACCACTCGGCGCGCAACGGAACCGGCGCAGCTCGGGGGCCTGGCAGCGGGCGCGGTGCGGAGCGGGGGGCGGTGCGATCGGTCGTCCGGCGCGATGGGGCCCGGGGGCACCCGCCCAGGCCGCCGATCAGTCGGTCGGCTCGGCGCGGATCACGCGCTCGTCGTATGACATGGCGAGGCGCTCACCGGGCTGGACGACCAGGAAGTCCTCGGCGGCCCATTCGCCGTCGATGAGCCGGCGCACCAGGATCAGCTCGCCGGCCAGCTTGTCGAACGCCCAGCCGCGCCGGTCCGCGTCGTCGCGAGCACGCTCCTCGGCCGCCGATGTCGCCTCGGGCGCCGCGACGGCCATGTCGACGAACGCCGCCCGATCGTAATGCGAGCGCCACCCGCCCAGGACCTCCATCAGGTATGCCGCGTTGTCCTCTCCGTACTTCGCGACGTACTCCTCGTGGGTCGCCCGCGCCGAGGCGTCCGACACCGCGCCCACGCCGCCGAACGCGCTGCCGTCGTCCGTGCGCTCGAGGTAGTCCTGGACGTACCAGTAGGTCCCGGGATGACCGGAGAACTCGGCGGCGTAGCGGTCGCGCGAGCCGAGGAAGAGCGTGATGCAGTCGTGGGCCCGGGGGACGACCAGCGGGATCGACCCCGCCCGCAGCCCCGCCGTGGCGCCGCCGCACAGGCCGTAGGCCAGGACCAACGCGTCGTACGGCGCGGCGATGCCCTCGATCTCCGCCTGGAGGAAGACCCGCAGGTTCGGAGGGTCGTCGTGGAGCCCGCGCCGGTTCAAGCGCACGTCGACCACGTTCGGAGATCGCGCAGCGCAGAGGTAGACCGGGCGGGCGAGAACCTCGCAGGTGAGGGCGAGCAGGCGCATGCACGCAGGGTAGCGGGCGCGACCGGCGCCCGCGGGATCGGACGCGCCGCGGGCCGAGCACGTGGCTCGGCCCGCGGGAGGGCGAAGGCCGGGCAGGAGGAGAGCCGCCCGGCGGCGCTAGCTAGGGCTTGACGCGGAGAACCTGCCCGCCGCCGGCGACGGAATAGTCGTCACGTAGATCGACCCGTCGCGCCCAACGGCGACGCCGCCGGGTGCGAACAGGGGGCTCTCGAGGAGCGTCGTCTGAGTGCCATCCTTCGCCACCCGGACGAGACGGCCGGTGAAGTCCCCGCCGGGCGCGAACGCGGCGAGCAGGCCCTTCTTGGCGATCTCCACGACGTAGAGGCTGCCGTCCCGCCCTGCCGCGAGGTCGACGACGTTCGTGAAGCCGGTCGCGAAGGCGGTCGGGGCCTGCCCCCGCTTGACCCGCCAGATCGTGGAGCCGCCGACGGGGAACGGAAAGCCCGTCAGCTGGCTGACGTAGAGCGCGCCGTCCGCGCCGCGTGCGACGCCGGTCGCGACTGCCTGCATCGGCATCTTCGTCACCCCGGGCGGCAACGGGACGAACGGCGGGGCGTCCACCATGGTCGCGTGGAAGACCGCCACCGTCTTCGTCTGGCCCCGGCGGTTGGTGAAGAGGAGGTCGTTGCCGCCGGCGTCGGTCGAATAGACGCCGAAGGGCGTCGCCAGGATGCCGTACGGGTCGCTGTCGACCGCGGAGCCCGGATCACCCTGGTCGGGGTTGTTCGCGGCCTCGTAGGCGGCGAGGTCGGCCACCTGCCGGACCTTGCCGTCATCGACGTTGACGCGGACGATCGTCCCGAGCCGCGCACCGCCGGCCCCGAGCGTCGCGCGGGTGTCCGGGCTGCCGCCGAGGCCGATCGTGACGTAGAGCTTGCCGTGGCGGCCGAAGGACAGCTTGTGCTGGCCCGCGGCTCCACTTCCGTCCGCCGCGGCGAGCGACGGGAGCCCGGTGACGACGCGCGTGACGTGACCCCGCTTGACCCGGGCGATCGCGCCGGTCGCGCCGAGACAGGCCTGCTCGCCTTCCGGGCTCGTGACGCACGGACCTGCACCACCCGTGCCTGCCTCCGCGACGTAGATCCGCCCCTCCGGACCGATGGCGATCCCCCGCGGGTTGTTGAGCCCGCCGGCGACGACGGTGACGTGCTAATCGGCGGCGGCCAGGCCCGGCACGAGCGCCGCGGCGAGCACGGCGGCAAGGGTCGCGGCGACGAGCGCGCGCGAACGACGACGACGAACCATCCCGTGGACCCCCTCCTGGTGTGACGCCGGCCCGCGGCCCCCCGGCCCACCTCTCGGGCGGCGGCGTCGAATGCGCGCACTTATACCCAGAAGTCCCGGGCTTGTCCACCCCGGGTTCGCGGTGTGGGCCGGTCCCGCTAGAGTTGGGGGCGCCGCCGCTCGGCTCCGCCGCCGCCGTCGGTCATCTCGCCCGCCGCCGCTCGATCCCAGGAGACCACCGTGGCCCTTCCATCCCTCGCCCGCATCCCCGCCCCGCCCGACCCCATCCTCGGCCTGGCCGAGGCGTTCCGCAACGACGCTCGGCCCACGAAGATCAATCTCTCGTCGGGCGTCTTCGTCGACGAGACGGGGACGACGCCGGTCCTCGCGTCCGTCACCGAGGCCGAGCGGCGCATCCTCGCGAAGGGCGCCACCAAGGTCTATCGGCCCATTGACGGGGATGCCGCCTACCGGGCAGCCGTGCAGGCCCATGTCTTCGGCGTGGGCCACGAGCTCGCCACGAGCGGCAAGGTCGCGGTGAGCCAGACACCGGGCGGGACGGGCGGCCTCCGCGTCGCGGCCGACTTCCTGCGCCAGGCGGGCGCGTCGGCCACCATCTGGATGAGCGAGCCGACATGGCCGAACCACCCCCAGCTCTTCCAGTTGGCCGGCTTCCGGATCCGGACCTATCCGTACACGGATCTGTCGGGCCGGCGGATCGACGAGGAAGCCCTCCTTGCCGCTCTCGGCGGGGCGTCGCCGGGCGACGTCGTCCTGCTGCACGGGTCCTGCCACAACCCGACCGGCGTGGACCCCTCGCCGGCCCTCTGGAGGGCGATCGGGGACCTGGTCGAGGAGCGGCGCCTGCTGCCGTTCGTCGACTTCGCCTACCAGGGCTTCGGCGACGGGATCCGCGAGGACGCCGACTGGATGGACGGCCTGATCCGGCCCGGCGCCGAGCTGCTGATCTCCACCTCGTTCTCCAAGAGCTTCGCGCTCTACAACGAGCGCGTCGGCGCCCTCCTGCTCGTGGCCGGCTCCGAGAAGGACGCCGCGGCGGTCCAGAGCAACGTCAAGATCGCCATCCGTGCCAACTACTCGAACCCGCCCAGCCACGGGGCCGACATCGTCGCGACGATCCTCGGGGATCCGGCCCTGCGGGCCCAGTGGGAGGTCGAGCTGGCGGGGATGCGCGGCCGGATCAAGGAGAGCCGGGCGCGGCTCGTCGGGGCGTTGACGGCGCGCCGCATCCCGGGTGACTGGGACCCGATCGCGACGCAGCGCGGCATGTTCGCCCTGCTCGGCCTCTCCCTCGAGCAGGTGGCCCGGCTGCGCGAGGAGCACGCGGTGTACGTCGTGGGCAGGGGCCGGATCAACGTCGCCGGCTTCACATCGGCGACGTTCGACCCGTTCGCGGACGCGCTGGCGGCCGTGATCGCCGGCTGAACGCCCGCCCCGGCGTCGCCCCGGGTGACCGGGCCGCGGCAGGAGCACCCCGGGCCGCGGCGCCGCGGCGTTCCACCGGGGTGCGCCGCGAGGCCCTCGTGGGCCCCACCCGCGTCCGGCAGGCCGCGTACCATCGCGGCATGCCCATCGAGCCTGGCGCCCTGTTCCGCACCGTCGGGCTGACGCCCGACGGCCCCGCCCGCTGGGGCGCCCCGATCCGGGCGACCGGCCCCGGCGTCTTCCTCGTGGAGTGGCCAGCGTCCCTGGACCGCGCCCCGGTCGACATCTCGGCCGTGGGGACCTGGCTCGCCCGCGTGCCCACGCTGCTCGTCGACGGCGACCGGCCGACCGGGAAGGCCTTTGCCGCGCGCCTCGCCGCGTGGTGGCTCCCCGGGGAGACGATCGTCTACGTGGGCTCGGCGAAGTCGCTCGGCAAGCGCCTCGACGCCCTGTTCCGGACGCCGCTCGGCGACGCGCGGCCGAACCCCGCGGGGCAATGGCTGAAGGCGCTCCGCGGGTTTGACACGACGCGATTCTGGTGGGCGGCAACCGACGCGGGCGAGGAGTACGAGGACGCGCTCCTCGAGGCGTTCGGCGCAGGCGTCCCGGCGGCGACGGCGGCGGGGCTGCCGGACCCGACCCTCGTGCTGCCGTTCGCAAATCGCCGACGCCCGGGCGGCAGGCTGCGAGCAGACGGCGTGACGGGCTCGACCGCCGAGCCGGTCGCCCCGACCGAGTCGACGGCGGCGGTGACCCCGGGAGCCCGTCGGCGACCGGCCGAGTACTCCGAGGACGACCTGGCCCGCCTCAACGACCTGCTCCAGCGCCTCGCGTGCGGCGAGCCGGCCCTGCAGATCACCCCCTCGCAGGCCAACGCCGAGGGGGCGGTGCGCCGCCTCCTCGGGGAGGATCCGTCGCGCCCGCCGAGCGCGCTCGGCCAGCTGCTGCGCGCGGGGAAGATCGAGGGGGCTCGCCAGGACCTCGACGGGCGCTGGGCGATCCGCTGCGTGCGCCGCGGCGCCTGACCGCGGCGGGACCGCCGGGCCCGCATCCGGCCCCCGGGAATCGAAGAACCCCGGGGCGGCGGCCGCCGGCCCCGGGGTTCGGCCTGTCGTGGACCTAGCCGAGCAGCTTCGCCTTCGCGGCCGCGAACTCCTCGTCGGTGAGGATCCCGGCGGCGTGCAGGTCGCCGAGCTGCTTGAGCTGCTCCATGTCGATCCCGGCCGGGGCGGCCGGTGCGGCCGGAGCGGCTGCAGGCTCCGCGGCCACGTAGACCACCTCGGGCTCCGCCGCGGCCTGCTGCTGGGCCGCCTGGTTGGCGTACTTCTGCTGCTGGTGATGACTGACCGCGCCCGCCGTTCCCGCGACCACCGCGGTGGTGGCAGCCATTCGAACGAGCCCGCCGCGTCGACGCATCATGAGTGATGGACCTCCAGGTATCGCTGGTTCGGGTGTGGACTACGCCTTGGCCGTGAGGGCCTGCTCGACGACGGCGGCCGGGATCCGCTCCATGAAGAGGAGCTCGCCGTCGGCGTCGCGCATCGCCTGCGTGACCTCGGCGGCCCAGGTGTTCTCGAAGAGGAGCAGCAGGGCGCTCGAGTTCGGCTCGAGGCCGTCGGCAGCGAGCTCGACGTCCTCGGGGCCGATCGCGCCGCTGACCTCGACGGCCGCGACCACGTCCAGGACTCCGTCGCCGTCGAGGTCCTGGAGCTCGACGACCGCGAGCTCGCCGCTCTCGTCCTTCATGGCGAACAGGGCGTCGATCACATGGACGATGCCCTGCTCATGGAGCCGGGCGATCGCCGGGGCGATCTCGCCATGGAACTTGTTCCCGGGGAACTTGACGACGATCAGGTCGCAGGGTCCGACTGCCACGTGGACAACCTCCAAGGATGAGCGATGGGCGCCGCGGCACCGCGGCGATCCGGTGCCCCGGTAGCGTAGCCGGGAGCGGCCATGCGTGTCATCGCCCTGTCCCTGCTCACTGAATCTGTCAGGGCCAACTGCTCAGTGATTCTGTCAGTCTCGCCTGATGAGGGAGAGCCTGACGTTGAGCGCCAAGGAGCAGCAGCGCAGCGGGGTCGTGAGCCGCTGGCTGGCCGGGATCATCACGACGGCCGAGGCGGTCGCCCTGCTGGGGTGCAGCGAGCGGACGGCCTGGCGGCTGCGGGCGGCGATGCTCGCCGATGGCGCCGCCGGTCTCGCCCACGGCAACCGGGGCCGGGCGTCGCCCATGCGACTGTCCGACGCCGACCGGGACCGGGTCCTCCAGCTGGCCCGGACGGTGTACCAGGGGTACAACGACACCCACCTTGCCGAGGCGCTCGCGGAGGACGAGGGGATCGCCATCAGTCGCCCGACCCTGCGGCGCCTGCTGCGCGCCTCGGGGATGCCCTCGCCGCGCACCCGCCGGGGGCCGCGGTACCGGAGCCGCCGCGAGCGCATGGCCCAGGCGGGGCTCCTCGTCCAGGTGGACGGCAGCCGGCACGACTGGCTCGAGGGCCGCGGGCCCTGGCTCACCCTGGTGGGCGGGATCGACGACGCGACCGGGATCCTCGTCGGGGCCGTCTTCCGCGAGCAGGAGGATGGCGTCGGGTATCTCACGGTCGTCCGCGACATGGCCCGCCGCCACGGCCTGCCCGCCGCCCTGTACCGCGACGGCTCGGCGGTCTTCGCCCCGACGGGGCTGGACGGCCCCGGGCGGGACGAGGCGACCCAGGTGGGCCGCGCCCTCGCCGAGCTCGGGATCGCGACCATCCTCGCCGGCTCCGCCCAGGCCAAGGGCCGGATCGAGCGGGCCTGGGGGACGCTCCAGGACCGCCTCGTCTCCGAGCTGCGCCGGGCGGAGGCCTGCGACCTGCCGTCCGCGAACGCGGTGCTGCGGGCCTTCCTGCCCCGCTTCAACCGCCGCTTCGCCGTCCCGCCGGCGAGCGACGTCGAGGCCTGGCGCCCGGTGCCGGACGACCTCGACCTGGCCCGGGTCTGCGCCTTCCGCTGGCGGCGGGCCGTCGGGTCCGACAGCTGCATCCGGCTCGAGGGGATGGTGCTGCAACTCCCGCCGGGGGCGGGCGGCCGGTCCCTCGCCGGGCGCCGGGTGGAGGTCGAGCTCCGCCTCGACGGGCGGCTGCTCGTGCTCGCCGACGGACGCCTCCTCGCCGCCGTCCCGGCACCCCCCGAGCCGCGCCGCCTGCGCGAGGTCCAGGTCCTGGCGCCCGGCCGCCCGGCTCCCGAGCCGACGAGCCGGAACGTGGGCTATCGTCCCGCTGCGAACCATCCATGGAGGCGCCGCCTCCTCGCGCCACGCGAGGAGCGACTGACAGATTCGCTGACCAGATGAACTGTCAGAGTCACTGAGCGTCGACACATGCGTGTCATCGCCCTCCGGGGGCCACCTCGACGAGGCGGCACAGCGCGTTCGCCAGCTGCATCTGGCGCGGGGTCCGACAGGCGACCCGGACCAGGGCCGGCGACGCGACCACGACGGCCACGCAGCGCGCTCGTGACGTGGCGACGTTGAGCCGGTTGAGCGAGTAGAGGAACTCCATGCCGCGCGGGGCGTCCTCGGGGGACGAGGAGCCCATCGCGTAGATGGAAAGCGGCGCCTCCTGGCCCTGGAACTTGTCGACGGTGCCGACGCGGGCGTCGGGGAGGCCCGCCCGGGCCAGCTCGGCGGCGATCAGGTCGACGTGGGCGTTGTAGGGCGCCACGACGACGATGTCCTCCAGTCGCAGGGTCACCGGGTCGCCCCTCGCGTTCGTCCACCGGGCACCCGACCCGAGGACCCCGCGCAGCAGGCTCACGATGGCGGCGGCCTCCTCGGGGGACTCCGTGGCATTTCCGGCGTGGGCCACCGGCAGCCAGCGGACGCCGCTGCCCTCGATGCCGGCGGCGGGCCCGGCCGGGCGTCCCATCCCGATCTCCTGGCGCTCCAGACCGGCCACCGGCTCCAGCTTCGACGCGTAGAAGACCTCGCTCGTGTACCGGCAGATGCTGGGATGGAGGCGCCAGGTCCGGTCGAGGAAGAGCCCAATCTCGGGAGGCATCGTCGCGTGCTCCCCCGCGTCCGGCTCGCCGGGGGCGCCAGCAAGGAGGTGGCCGAGGGCGCTCCGCTCGGCCCCGGGGGGATGGCTGCCCTTGAGCGGCTGGTCGAGCTGGCGGGGGTCGCCGAGCAGCACGAGCGAGGCGCAGGCGGGCGCGACGGCGATCGTGTTGGCCAGGCTGAACTGGCCGGCCTCGTCCACGAGCAGGATGTCGACGCTGCCCTGCATCGCCTCGGCCGCCCAGAGCCACGCCGTCCCGCCGACGACGTGGAGATCCCCCGCGGCGAGCGCCCCGGCGACCCGCTCGCCGCTCCAGCCGGCGAGGTCCTCGGCGTGGCGACACGCGGGCTCCCGCTCCTGGCCGGGCTTCTGCCCGAGCCGGACGGCTAGGTGGGCCTCGACGGCCGCGGCATGGACGGCGTCGAGAACGTTCCCGATCACCTTGTGGCTGCTCCCGGTGACCCCCACGCGCCTGCCGGCCGCCACGAGCTCGAGGATCATGCGGGCGCCGGTCCACGTCTTCCCGGTGCCGGGCGGACCCTGGATCGCGAGCGTGGTGCCGTCGAGGGCGAGGACGAGTCGCCGGGCCGCGTCGAGCGCCGTCTCGCCGTCCGCCCGCAGCGCGGCCCCGGAGACGACGCCCGGGATCCGCGGTGGCCGGCGCAGCAGGAGGTCCCGACCGACCCGGTCCCCGGTCGACGATCCCTGGAGGCCGTCTGCCGCGGCACGGACACCGAATCGCAGCAGCGAATCCTCGATGACGCGGGTCGGTACCAGCTCGAACGGGATGAGCGACGTCGGCGTCCCGTGCGCCAGCTGGGTCGCGGTGCGGTACAGGACCAGCATCCCGCCCGGTTCGTCGAGCTCCTCGATCGTGCCGACGGCCGCCTGGACCCGCGGGTCGTCCACCCGACGGCCCTCCTTGGCGGCGTGGTCCTGCGGTGGGAAGGCGTAGCGCTCGCGCCGTCCTCCACGCCCCGCGGGCCCGAGCTCCTCGACGAACCTGACCTGCCCGATCGGCTCACGCTCGGCCGTGAGCTCCGCGTCGGTCAGCCCGCACAGGTCGTAGTAGCGCCACCAGAAGGCCTTGTTCTCGCGGCGGTGCCAGCCCAGCAGCTGGGCCAGGAGCCACGTGGCATGCTCCGCTCCCCGCAGGTCGGCGGGATCGGCCACCGGGACCCGCGCCAGCAGCGCATGCACCGCCTCGGCGGCGGCCCGCTGACGCTCGGTCGGCTCGGGCGGCTCCGTCGCCGCCTCCTCGAGGCGCGGGCGCGGGACCGGGGCACCGACCGTCCGCTCGAGGTCGAGGCGGCGAGCCTCCAGCCAGTCGCGCAGGCGCCAGGTCGACACGACGTCGTCGCGGTTGTAGCCCTCGATCCCGCGCAGGATCGCGTCGCCCACGAGCCCGTCCGCCGTGGCGCCGCGGCCGAGCCAGACCTCGAACGCGACGATGCTGCTCCCGGCGTCCCGCAGGGCGACGTCCCGCTCGAAGCCGTAGAGCGGCTCCAGGCGCTTGATCGAGTAGCTCTCAACGCTCGCCCGGAGCCCTTGCCGCACGACGCGGTACAGGTCGACCAGGACCCGGCCCTTCAGCAGCCGGTCGACCTCTTCCTCGCGGGTGGCGTGGCGCTGGGCGAGCCGTGACAGGGCGGTCTTCTCGTAGGCCGCGTAGTGGTAGACGTGGAGCGTCGGGTCGGCGTCGAGGCGCTCGATGATGAAGTCTACGGTCCGCTCGAACGCCGCCTTCTCGGCCGTCGGCGTCACGAGGCCGTCGGCGTCACGGCTCCAGAACGCCCGGAACGCCGCCACGCGATCGCCGCCCGGCGCCGCGGCCCAGCGCGGGTCGACCTCGACGCTGGCCGGGTCGAGGATGCCGAACAGGTAGTCGATGCCGTCGTCGAAGGCGAACGGATCGCCCTCGAGGTCGAGGAAGAGGTCGTTGGGCGAGGGCTCGGGCAGGACCAGGAAGCCTCGGTCGGCGACGAGACGCAGCTCCCCGGTCGCCGGGTCGGGCGCGCGCTCCGGCTCGAGGAGCTCCCACAGCAGCGCGCCGCGGTCCTCGCCCGCCACCTGGATCCGGGCCTGCTCCCGCACCCGCTCGAGCGCCCCGGCGCCGCCCCCGGCGAACGGCCGGCCGAGCGGAAGGGCCAGCCCGGCGAGGCCCCGCCGCGTGGCGATCGGGCCGGGCGGCTCGTCGCCGGGCAGCTCCTTGAGGGCGCGTCGCTGGCGCGCGCTGATGCCGGCGACGAGGCTCAGGTCGTCATCCCTGCGCCGTCGGTCGCTGCAGTCCGCCCACCAGCGACAGACCTCGCAATGCTCGACCGGCTCCGGGTATGTCGCGGCGGGCGGATAGGCCGGGGCGCCGGCCGCCGCCGCGGCCATGAAGTCCGCCTTCACGCGCCGGTAGTAGGCCATGTAGTCGTCGACGCGAAGCGTCACCGTCTCGTGGGCGCTGCCGCCCAGGGCCACGTGGAGGTGCTCCGGCCGGCATCCCTGCACGCGCTCGAGCTGCTCCACGTACGAGCAGACCTGGAGCACGGCCCCGGCCTTCACATGGCGCGCCAGCTTCGTGTCGGCCACCTCGTAATGCCAGTCGCCCAGGGTCCCGGGCGGCTCGCCGGCGGCGTGGTCGACCCGCAGGAGGAAGTCGGCGTGGCCGCGCCAGCGCTCGTCGAAGAACGTGGCCTGGTAGACGACGTCGACCCGGCTCCGCATCGCCGCGAGGGTCAGCGCGGCGGCTTCGCGCAGGCCGTCGCGGGTGCCGGCGCTCGAACCGTCCTGGGTGATCTCGACGACGGTCCGTCCCGCGGCGCGAAGGTCCTCCAGGTACCGCCGCTCGTGCTCGTAGCCGCGCTCCTGGATCAGCTCGATCGTGGGATCGCTGCGGACGGGCTTGCGGACCAGCCCCGCCATCGCCGCCCGCTCCAGCTCGAAGCGGTGGCCGCAGGCGAGGAAGCCCACGAGGTCCGTGGCCGAGTAGACGGGCGCACCGTCGAGCAGCTGCATCGCGGGCCATCCTACGGGGGCGGCGTGCCACCTTGTCCGGCGCGGCGGCGTTCGAGGCCGCCCCGGGGCACGGCGTTCGCGATCAGCCCGAGAGCACCGCGCGGACGATGATCCGGTACTGGGACCGGGCGCCGTAGCAGGTCTGGAAGGTGAGGGAGGGATCCGCCGTCGCGTTCCACGCCCACGCGTCCCCCGTCGCGCCCCAGGAGCCCACGGACGCGACGCGCGCCCAGGCGACGCGATAGCGCAGCACGGCACCGGTGCCGGTCCGCAGGTAGACCGGCTTGCCGACCAGCGCGCGCGTCCCGGCGCCGACGCCGCGGGCCGCCACGAAGTCGTGGAGCGGCTCGAAGGAGGCATAGGCGTGGCCCATGAGGTACCGGTTGTTCCGGCCGGCGCAGCCCCACCGGTAGATCGACTCGCCGATCGTCCCGCCGCGGCAGCCCCAGTTGTAGATCGTCCCGCTCAGCGTCTCGCGACCCGAGGCGCCCAGCCCGGGGAAGCGCAGGGACCCCCCGTTCGCGAGGGCCGCGGCGGACGACGGCTCGGCGCCGGGGACGACCTGGGCGAGGGGACTGACGCCGCTCAGGAGGGCGAGGGCGAGGATCGGGGCGGCGAGGACGCCGGCGAGGCGGGGCATGTCGACAGGCTGATGGCCGGGCGCTCTCCCGGCCATGGCCCGATGATCCGGGCCGCGATGGGACTGTCGCGTGCCCGGCGATGGGGTCCGCGGCGGTCGCGAGAGGTGCCGTGCGGTGCCGCGGGCGGTGGTGCCGGCCACCCGCCTCGCCGGCGTCGGCCCCTGCCCCCTGGTCGCCGCCGGCGGGCGGCGATCGCGCGGGCGAGGCGGAGCTCAGGCGCGCCTTCGGTGCGTCCTCGTGGTCGTCGCGCGGGCGAGGCGGAGCTCAGGCGGGCAGGCCGCCGGGCACGCGGCCCGCGGGGGCGGGTGGCAGGCTCGGTTGCGGCTGGCTGCCACCCGACGCGGGTGCCACGCGAAGCGTCCCGCTGATCTGGTCCTGCTGTGCCTGGGTGACGGCGAGGCGGAGTGACCACGTCGCGCCGTCGGTCGTGGCACACGTCGCGTCGATCGTCGTATCGCCGACGCTGCTGACGCTGCCCTGGCAGACCTGGTCCGTGCCCGTCTGGAGGACGACCTTGCCGGCGATCGAGCCGTCGTTCTGGCCGGTCAGCTGGACCAGGAAGGCGGCGGTCCCGTCCTGGGTCTGGCCCCGGACCTGTACGTCGCTGCCGTGCCGGCCCAGTTGCCCGCTGAAGGGCAGGGGCGTCGCCACGGCGACGCCCAGCCCGGTCGGCACGGGGCTGCTCGCCGCCGCCACGGGAGCGTCGGTGACGGCCGATGGGACCGTGCCGCCCGCGCGCACGCTCCAGCCCGTTCGCAGCGGCCCGAAGAACGCGAAGCCGACGACGCCGACCCCGAGGACGATCGCGAGGCCAGCGGCGAGCGGGCGGGGCCGCTTCGGCGCTTCCGGGAAGAGGCGCAGCATCAGCAGGAACCCGACGAGGGCGAGGCTCCCGAAGTACAGCCCGATCGCCCAGGGCGTGCGCGTGTCGCTGCCGGTGCCGATCCCGTGGACCAGGGCGCCGAGGAAGGCGACGAACGCGAGGCCGTGGAAACGGCGCCACCACGTGTACCCGATTCGGCCCCGGATCCGCTCCGACAGGTGGACGGCCAGGGCGAGGTAGGCCGCGACGATCCCGAGGGCCACCCAGATCGGCCGGTAGGAGGTGAGGAAGGGCACGAGGACATCGGGCAGGCTCATCTTGATGAACGGGTCGAGCACGATCGCCGCGCCGTGGATCACCACGAAGACGAGGGCCAGCAGGGTGACGAAGCGGTGGATCTCGGTGGTGACGAAGCGGGTCCAGCGCGGCGAGCGCCACCCGAGGCTGAGCACGAGGCCCATCGCCACGGACGTGGTGAGCAGGGCGTAGGCGACGAGCCCGCCGGTGCGGGCCACGTCCCACGTGAGGGAGCCGACGTTCATGCGGGACCTCGGGCGACGAGCGGGAGCTCGGGAGGAGGAGCGGACAGCGACACGGGCGACGCGGGCAGGGCGGCCGACACGGGCGGTCGCGGCGCGGACGCGCGCCCGTCGGCCCAAGCCCCGGCGAGGACCTCGCTCCCGTCGCGGTGGACGAGGAGCGCGGAGATGCCGGTCCGGAGGAGGAAGCGCACGCCCGAGTCGCGGCCCAGGACGAAGGC
The DNA here is from genome assembly GCA_963831745.1 of uncultured Chloroflexia bacterium. GTDB lineage: Bacteria > Chloroflexota > Limnocylindria > Limnocylindrales > CSP1-4 > CTSoil-043. Next base: position 1,072,672 of record CAWHRD010000006.1, read on the forward strand.
GACCTTGGCCGCCACCTCGGCCCGGGCGCACGAGCTCGCGGCGGCCGTCACGGACCAGAGGTCGTTGCGCGCCGGCTCGCCCGTCCGGGGGTCGAGGAGGTGGTGCTGCTCGACCCCGCCCCGCCGCCAGGCGCGGCGGGAGACGCCGGACGTTGCGAGGGCCCCCGACGCGATGGCAACCTCGCGCCGGCCCGGCCGCGTCTCGACGATCACGGGCCAGGCGGGCTCGCCGGGCGGGAGCCCCAGGACGGCCAGGTCGCCTCCCGCCTCGACCACCGCGGCCGCGACGCCCCGGGCGGCCAGCTCGGCGATCGACGCGTCGACGGCCATCCCCTTGGCGATGCCGCCGAGGTCGAGCGCCGCCCCCGTCGGCAGGCGGACCGTCGCGGCGTCGTGGTCGACCTCGATCCCGCGCCAGGCGCCGCCGGGGCGCCCACGCGCGGCCGCCGGACCGTCGCGGTCCACGTCGTCGAAGGTGCGGTCGTAGCCGATCGCGCGCATGGCGGGCTCGAGGGCCGGGTCGAAGACGCCGTCCGTGGCGCGGGCGGCCAGGAGCGCCTCCTCGACGACGGCGAGGAGCAGGCCCGAGACGCGCACGCGCCGGCCAGCGGCGGCGTTGAGGCGCGAGAGCTCGCTGGCGGGGCGGAAGCGGGAGAGCCGCGCCTCCCAGGATGCGAACAGGTCCTCGACGATCGCCGCGGCCGCCCGGTCGCGATCGGGCAGGACCACCGTCACGCAGGTCCCCATCGCGCCGAACTCGCGGCGGACGAGCCCGCGAGGGGTGTGGAGCGACGTGAACACGCTCGCCGCGCGAGTCGCGGGACGCGCGGAGGCGAGCGCCGGGGTCGCCACGGCCTAGGAGGTTCGGCCCCGGACGACCGGGCCGGAGCCGGAGCCGCCGTTCCCGAGGAACGGCTGGGGCTGCGAGCCGGCCGATCCGAAGAAGTCGGTCGAGGGCACCGTCGCCCGGTGCGGCGTGGGGCTCGCGCTCGACGAGTCCTGCGCCGGGGTCGCGTTCGTCGCGCCGACGACGTTCTGCGAGACGAGGCCCCAAGCGAGGCCGAACGCGCCGACCGACAGGGCGAGCGTCAGGCGCTTCAGGCGATGGGCGAAGCGCCGAGGGCTCCCCTGGAGAGATGGGGGTGGCGCCGGCGTCGCGGACGGACGGCGTTGCCGTGGCGTGATCATGGGTGGAGTCTCGCCGAGCAGTCTTGGAGCATCATTGGAACGTGCCGCAGCGATCGACCAACTCGTGACCACGCCCCGGAGCCCGGCGCAACGGCATGCCCGGGCTCCCTCCGTCCTCGTGGTGGAGGACCAGCCCGCGCTGGCCCGGCTCATCGCGAAGGTCCTCGACGAGGAGGGCTTCCGCGTGACGATGGCCCACGACGGGCCGAGCGGACGGGACGCGGCGTTCGCGCGCCCGCCCGACGCCGTGATCCTCGACGTCGGCCTGCCGGGGCTCGACGGGCTCGCCGTCTGCCGGGCGATCCGGGCGCGCGGCCTGCGCATGCCGGTCCTGATGCTCACCGCGCGCGACGCCGTGCCCGACCGCGTGGCCGGCCTCGAGGCGGGCGCCGACGACTACATCGTGAAGCCGTTCGCCTTCGAGGAGCTCCTGGCCCGGCTTCGGGTCCACCTCCGGCGCACCGGCGTGGCGACCGGGCTGCTGCACGTGGCCGACCTCGCCATCGACATCGACGCCCACACGGCCACGCGAGCCGGCCGGATCCTCGACCTCTCGGCGCAGGAGTTCGCCCTGCTCGAGCTGCTGGCCCGCCACGTCGGGCAGGTCCTGACGCGCGACCGGATCCTGGAGCACGTCTGGGGCTACGACGCCGAGCCGAGCTCGAACGTCGTCGACCTGTACATCCACTACGTCAGGCGCAAAGTGGACCAGGGCTTCGATGCGCCGCTGATCCACACGGTCCGCGGCGTCGGCTACGTCCTGCGGGCCTGAGGCACGACCCGTGTTCGACCGGCTTCGCCTGCGGCTCGTCGCCGCCAACGTCCTCGTGATCGGCGCCATCCTCCTGGCGCTCGGGATCGGCGTCGTCGCAGCCATGGACCGCTTCCTCGTCGACCAGCGCGCGGACGCGATCCGCTCCGTCGCCCGCGAGGTCGCCGAGCGCCTGCGGGCGGATCCGCGCGACGTGGCCCTGCCGCCGGAGGGCACGTTCGCCGGCATGTTCGCGGCCGCCTGGACGGCGGCGGGCGAGCTGGCGATCAACCCGGCGGGACTGCCGGCGGACGCGCTCCGCGCCCCGGCGGCGGCGGCCACGCCCGACGGCTCGCAGGCCGTGGTCCGGCTGCCGTCCGGGATGCAGGTCCTCGTCCTGTCGTTCCTCGCCGGGTCCGGCATCGTGCTGCAGGTTGGCCAGGACCTGGCCCCGGTGCGCGACCTCGAGCGCCAGGTCATGGTCCTGCTGCTCATCGCCGGGACCATCGGCCTGGCCCTCAGCGTCGTCGCGGGCTGGATCCTCGCCGAGCGGGCGATGCGCCCGGTCCGGCGGGCGTTCGAGCGGCAGCGCGAGTTCGCCGCGGATGCCTCGCACGAGCTGCGCACGCCGCTGGCGGTGGTCGACGCCGGGCTGCAGGTGCTGGCTCGCCACCCCTCGGACGCCGTCGGCGAGCACGCTGAGACGGTCGGCGCGATGCGCGACGAGGTGGGGCGAATGAACCGCCTGGTGGGCGGCCTGCTGACGCTGGCCCGCGCCGACGCCGGGGCCGCCGAGATCGCGCCGGTCGACACCGACCTCGACGCGCTGGTCCGGAGCGCGGTCGCCGGTTATGCGCCGCTCGCCGCGGGCCACGGCGCGTCCGTGGAGCTCGGCGAGGCGACCGCCGGGATGGCCCGGGTCGACCCGGACCGGATCTCCGAGCTGCTCGGCATCCTCGTCGACAACGCGCTGGCCCACGGCGGCGCCGGCGTGCGCGTGCGCGTGGACGCGCGCCGCGCGGGCGGCGCGGAGCTGGTCGTGGCCGACGACGGGCCGGGGATCCCCGAGGCGGAGCGGTCCCGCGTGCTCGAGCGCTTCGTGCGCGGCGACGAGGCGCGCTCGGGGGGCGGGGCCGGGCTCGGGCTCGCCATCGCCCGCTGGATCGTGGATGCCCATCGCGGGCGGATGGCCCTCGAGGACAACCGGCCCGGACTCCGCGTCCGGGTCACGCTCCCCGGCTGACCGCACGGCTCAGCCGGCCGCCACCGCCGGGACCGGAAGCTTCGCCAGCAACGTCGTTGCCCCCAGGTGCTCGAAGATCGTGCGCGCCTCTTCCGCCGGGGCGGCCGCGGACGGGTCCCCCTCCAGGAAGACGGCGTGCTCGAGCAGCGCGAGGCCGAGCTCGAAGCGGATGCCGAGGTCGCGGAGGCCGGCCTCGGCCGCCAGGTAGCCGGCACGGGCATCGTCCGTCCTGCCTTCGAGCGCGGCGAGGCCGGCGCGGATGCCGTCGAACCGGAGGTCGGTTGCGCGGCCCTCGGGGGCCCCGCGCTCGCCCAACGCATCTCGCATGCCCGCGGCATCGCGGAGCCAGAGGGACGCCCGCGCCGCCGGGATGGTGTCGTACGGGTACATCGCGAGGCCGCCGAGCAGCTCGGCCGCGTGCCGCCTCATGCCTTCGAGGTCGCCCGCGGCGAAGCGCAGGTGGGCGAAGGCGTCGTGGTAGCTGCGGGCGATCTGGACATCGTCCAGCAGCGCGGTCAGCACCCGGTCGAGCGCGACGGTGGCCTCGCCCACGCCGCCCCGGTACGCGCGCACGAGATAGACCCCCATGAAGATGTTGGCGCTTTCGTCGACCGGCAGCAGGCCCTCGGCGTCGAGGTCGGCGGCGAGGCCCAGGATCGCGTCCCACTCCCCCGTCTCGAAGGCGAGCTCCGCCCAGTTGCCGGCCAGGGCACCGGCCCAGCCGGCGAGCCGGCGGCGACGCGCGATCGCAAGTCCGGCCGCCGCGTCCGCCATGGCACTTCCCGGGTCGTCCACCGAGCCGAAGGACGAGAGGTTCATCGCGCATCGCATCCGGGCGTTCAGGAAGCCGTGCTTGTCGCAGAACGGGACGACGCCGCGCATGAGGGCCAACGCCTCCCTCGGTCGACCGGCGCCGATCACCGCCCAGGCCCGGCTGACGAGCAGCTCCGCGATCGACTCCAGCTGGGCGCTGGCCTCCGCGCGGACGAGCGCCTGCTCCACGACGGGCAGGGCGAGCTCCGGCTGGCCCGACATCAGGTACGCCCGCCCGAGCTCGGCCTCCAGCCGGACCATGTCGGCGTCGGGAGCCCTGCCCGCGAGATCGTCGACCGCCCGGTGCAGGATGTCCCGGGCCTCCTGGCTGTGCCAGTTCAGGGAGAGGATGCCAGCCAGCGTCGTGTAGGCCCGAGCAGCCGCCCCGGGGTCGCCGCCGGCGAGCGCGGCCTCGAGCGCCCGACGGGCATAGCCCTCCGCCCGGTCGAAGTCGGCGACCTCCTTGGCGGCGTCGCCGGCCGCGACGGAGAGTCGGGTCAGCATCTCCAGCTCATCGGCAGGATCGGCGACGAAGGCAAGTGACTGCTCCAGGAAGCGCTGCTCACCCGCGTACGCGTGCAGGTCGCGCGAGCGGGCGGCCGCGTCCAGGAGCGTCGCGCGTGCCTTGGCGGCGATCGCGTCGCGGTCCGCGCCCTCGGGCGAGAGCCGGTGCGCCTCCAGGTAGTGCGTCGTCACCAGCCCCGCCAGCTCCGGGTCGTCGAGCTCCTCGAAGTAGCGGGCTGCGGCCAGGTGGCGCGCCAGCCGGTCGCGCTTCGCCAGCCGCTCGTAGGCGACCTCGCGGATGAGGCCCTGCACGAAGCGGTACTGGCCCCGCTCGGGTGAGCGTGGGTCCTCCTCGAGGTCCAGGATCTCCTTGCGGACGAGCGCGCCGAGCGTGGGGCCGAGGTGGTCCGCGGAGTGGCCCGTGGCGGCTGCCAGCGACTCGACGGTGAACGAGTGGCCGAGCACCGCCGCATGGCCCACCAGCAGGCGCTCCGGCTCGCTGAGGCCGTCCAGGCGCGAGCCCAGCAGCCCCGCCATCGTCTCCGGGATCGCCAGCTGGCCCAGCTCGCCGTCGAGGTGGTAGCGCCCCTCGCGCTCCTGCAGGACGCCCTGGTCGAGGAGCATGCGGACCATCTCCACCGCGTAGAGCGGGATCCCCTCGGCGCGCTCGACAATCGCCGCGATGGCGGCGGCCGGGAGCCCCGGAGCGAGGCCCACGAGGAGCATCGTCACCTCGTCGGGCGCCAGCGGGTCCAGCGGCAGGTTCGAGAAGGAGCGCATCCCGGCGCCCCACGTCGGCCGGCGTTCCAGGAGGTCCGGCCGGGCGAGGGTGACGGCGAGGATGGGGCGCGCGCGCGAGCGATCGGTGATCGTCTCGATGAAGTCGAGGAGCGCCGGATCGGCCCACTGGAGCTCCTCGAAGACCAGGACGACCGTCCCCCGCTCCGAGACCCGCTCGAAGAAGGTCCGGCAGGCGGCCTCGAACTCCTCGCGCTCGCCCGCGGGTGCGGCCTCCAGCCCGAGCAGGGCAGCCAGGCGCGGCTCCATCCAGGCACGCTCCGCCGGATCCGCAACGTACTCGCGCAGCGTCGAGCCCAGCTTCTCACGCGACGTGGCGGCGTCATCGCTCTCGGCGATCCGGGCGCGCTCCCGGACCATCTCGCCGAGGGCCCAGAACGCCAGCCCCTCGCCGTATGCCGGCGAGCGGCCACGGTGCCAGTAGATGTCGGCGGCGAGGCCGTCGACGTACTTCTCCAGCTCCCACGCAAGGCGGCTCTTCCCGATCCCCGCGATCCCGACGATCGAGGCCAGGCGGGCACGCCCGTCGCGGGCGGTGGCGTGCAGGAGGTCCTTCAGGAGCTGGAGCTCCTCGTCCCGGCCCACGAACGGCGGCTCGACGCGGCTGCTGCGCCCCGCGCCGCGCCGGCCGGCGACGACGCGGATCGCCAGCCACGCGGCCACGGGCGCTGCCTTGCCCCGCAGGACCCGCTCACCGGCGGGCTCGAAGACGATCGCGTCCGCCGCCGCGCGCTGGGTCGCCTCGCCGACGAGGACGGTGCCCGGCGGCGCGGCTGCCTGGAGGCGCGAGGCGGTGTTGACGAGGTCGCCGGCCACCATCCCCTGGCCCTGCGCGCCGACCACGGCCGCGGCCTCGCCTGTCAGCACGGCGGCGCGCGCCTGGGGCCGCTCCGTGCCGAGGTTCGGCACGGCGGCCACGAGGTCCAGCGCCGCGCGAACCGCCCGCTCGGCGTCGTCCTCGCGGACCGTCGGCGTGCCCCAGACGGCCATGACCGCGTCGCCGATGAACTTCTCGATCGAGCCGCCGTACCGCTCGACGACCTCGCGGGCGAGGTCGAAGTAGCGGCCCAGGAACTCGCGGACGGCCTCCGGGTCGCTGTCGTCGGCAAGCGTCGTGAAGCCGACGAGGTCGGCGAACAGGACGCTGACCAGCCGCCGTTCGGTGGCGGGGAGCTGCGCCGCGGCCGCCACCCCTGCTCGGACCGGTCCGACGCCGGGGCGGGCGTCCCTGCCGTCCCGGCCGGTCGGTCTCGCGCCCGCGTCGGCACCGGCGGGCGCACCGGGGCCGATCACGGCCCCGCAGTCGCCGCAGAAGCGGTCCTCCGGGTCGTTGGCCGCACCACATGCCGGGCAGGTCGCGGCCATGGCGGCACCGCAGGACCGGCAGAACTTCCGCCCCTCCCGGTTCTCCGTCGCGCACGTGCCGCAGATCACCGGCGGAGTGTGGCGCGTCGGCCTCGCTCCGTCGAGAGGGAAAAGGGCAGCTCTGCCGACGGCCGGCGGCTCTGCCGGAGCGGTGGGCCCCGGCGCCGCGGGGTCGCGGCGCCGGGGAGGTCAGCGGCCGGCGAGGAGCGCGACCAGCAGCACGACCGCGCCGAGCACGAGGGCGACGACGAAGGCGACGTCCACCAACCGCCGGAACCACATTCCTGGAGTCTACGACGGGCGCCCGCCCTCCCACCGCGGCCCGCCCTCCGACCGCCGCGTCACCAGCGTGGGGCGGGCTGCCACGCGCAGAGGTAGCCGCCGACGGCGGTCACCCAGATGACGATCGGGTACGCGACCCAGCGCTCGACCCCTCCGATCCCGAGCGATGCCAGCGGACTCGCGTCGCCGAGCAGCACGTAGGAGCCCAGCGTCGCAAGGGCGATCACGCCGAGGATCACCGAGAGATACCGGAAGGGCGGGTCGGTCGCGCGTGAGGTCACGATCGCGGCGATGCCGCCCCCGATGAACGTGAGCATCGCGAACAGGGCGTGGATGCCGCCCGTGTTGCCCGGGAAAAGGCCCACGCCGAGCGCCCCGAGCCCGACGGCGGCCACCGCGAGCGTCACGGACCGCCGACCCAGGCCCGGCTGGAGCAACGTGGCCGCGCCGAGCAGGGGCAACCCGCCCGTGATCATGGTGAGGTCGAAGATGGTCGCCGAGGGCTGCAGGACGAGCGCCTGCGGCGGCTCCATGCCGCCCAGGTCGGAGATCTCGTCGCCGCCCGTGGTGTAGGCGGCCGGGTAGAGCGCCTCGGCGGTGATGATGCCCATCAGGATCACGGCGCCGGCGACGAGCATGAGCGCGCCTGCGATGCGGACGGGGCGGTTTGCGCTCATCGGCTCCCCTGCGTGAGGATCTGGCCCGCGGCGCAGGCTCGATCGCCGACGAGGGTCGGATGTCGGGTACACGTTCCACCAGAGTCCCGCGGCACGGGATGGCGGACGGGATGGCCCGCGCCGCCCCGGTCCAACGACCCGGCACGGGCGACGGGGGTCGCGGCGGCGACGGGCGCCGCGGCTCCCCCGGCACCCGGCCCGGCGCTGGTAGGCTGGCGCCATGATCCGCATCGAGGACGAGGTCGAGGTCGAGGCATCGGCCGAGGACGCCTTCGCCTTCGTCACCCGCATCGACGGCTACCCTGCGTGGCTGCCCGGCGTCCTGCGCGCCGAGGCAACGAACGGCCCCGCGGCGACGAGCGAACCCGCGCGACCGACGGCGACTGACGGCCCCGCGGCGACGAGCGAACCCGGGCCGCGCGCCGGCGCTCCGGCCGTCGGCGCCGGCTTCCGCCTGGTATCGGCAGGGCCGGGCGGCATGGAGATCGTCTCGAACGGCCGCGTCGAGGCGGTCGACGCGCCCCGTTCGATCGCGATCTCCGCGGCTTCGGGCTTCTTCGCTCTCACCGCCGCGTGCGAGGTGACGGCGCTCGGCGCGGCGCGCTGCCGGATCGCGGTGCGTGCCACGATCGAGCCGCGCGGCCTAGCGACCCTGGCCGCCGGCCGGATCGAGCAGGAGCTGCGTGCCTCCGTGCCCGACACGCTCCGGCGACTGCGCGAATCGGTCGAGGACCGCCGCGCCTGACCCGCGGAGGCGCGCCCCGACCCGCGACCGCCACCCCTGACCCTTGGGGCCGCATCCGACCCCGTCGCCGCGCCCGACCCCGTTGCGGACGACTCTTGCGTTCCCCGCTATGCTCTCGGCCATGACGACGCGCGATCGCCGCAACCCGAGCGGCGCCTGTTGCTCCTGTCCCCGGCGAGTGCCGGCGTGGGGCACGGTCGCGGTCGCTCGCTGACCTCCGGCCCCCACCGCCGGGCTCGCGGCCCCCACCCTCGCGGCGCACGCCGGTGCGCGACGCGTTCCCGCGATCCCTTCCGCGTCCCCGGAGGCCTCCCGTGTCCATCCTCACCCCGCCCGCCCGCCAGATCGACCCCCGCGGCCAGCGCTTCGGCGCCGGTGTGTCGGCCGTCGTGCTGGCCGTCGCCTTCCTGCTCGCCCTTCCCTGGCTCGCCGTCCTCGTGGGCCTGAACCTCGCCGTCTCGGCCGCCTTCGGCACCCGCTTCTACCTGCCGGGCCGCGCGTGGCCGACCGTGCGCCGGGCCCTGCGGCTGGGCCCGCCCGCGGAGCTCGAGCACGAGTACCCGCCCCGCTTCGCCCAGGCCCTGGGCGCGACCTTCGTCGGCCTCGCCGCTATCGCCTTCGTCCTGGGGGCAACCCCGCTCGGCTGGCTCCTCGTCGGCGCCGTAGCGGCCCTCCAGGTCCTGCTGGCCGCCACGGGGATCTGCGTCGGCTGCCGGCTCTACGCCCTGCGCTGGTGGGTCCCCACCTTGTTCGCCCGACTCTTCCGGCGGACCGACCAGCTCGTCGGCATCCCGGTGCCGGCGCCCATCCGCTACACGGATCGCTAGGTCCGAAGGAGACCCATGATCGAGACGGTCGACCACGGCCGCGACCACGCCTTCGCGGAGGCGCTGGCCGGCGGGCGTGCCGAGCACGGCCGGATCTACCCCCTCAAGCGCGACGTCGCGGCGTTCGCGGACGTGCTGCTGGGGATCCTGTTCCCCCAGCTCTCCGACGACGCCCTCGCCACGCCGGGCGACCTGTCCGCCCGCCTCGTCCTGGCCCGCCGCGACCTGCGGCGGCTCGTCGAGCCGCTGGCCGAGCCGGGCCGCGCCGACGAGGTGGTCGCCGGGTTCGCGGCCGCCCTCCCGGACATCCACGCCCGCCTGGTCCTCGACGCCGAGGCGATCTGCGCCGGCGACCCGGCGGCCGAGTCCGTCGACGAGGTGGTCGCGGCCTACCCCGGGTTCCTGGCGATCGCGATCCACCGGATCGCCCACGCGATCCACCACGAGGGCGTGCCGATCCTGCCGCGCCTGCTCGCCGAGGTGGCACACACGCGGACCGGCATCGACATCCACCCGGGCGCCGGCATCGGGCGCTCGTTCTGCATCGACCACGGCACCGGCATCGTCGTCGGCGAGACCGCGACGATCGGCGACGACGTCAAGCTCTACCAGGGCGTCACGCTCGGCGCGCTCTCCGTCGCCAAGAGCGCGGCCGGCACGAAGCGCCACCCGACGATCGGCGACCGCGTGGTGATCTACGCCGGAGCCACCGTCCTCGGCGGCGACACCGTCGTGGGCGAGGACAGCGTCGTCGGCGGCAACGTCTTCCTGACCAACAGCGTCCCACCCGGATCGATCGTCTACCAGACCAGCCAGTTCCGGGTCCGCCGCGTCCACGACGGCTTCGAGGACGCCGACTTCGTCATCTGACCCACCGGCCCGGCCGCCGGCGGCACGTCGCGGCGTCCAGAGCCCCCGGCGCCCCTGCGCAGATTCGAGATCCCCGTCACCCGAAAGGAACCGCCCCATGAAGGCCGACTCCATCCTCGCCACCATCGGCAGCACGCCGCACGTCCGGGTGAACCGGCTCTTCGACCCGCGCGTCGAGGTCTGGTTCAAGATGGAGCGCGCCAACCCGGGCGGCAGCATCAAGGACCGCATCGCCCTCTCGATGATCGAGGACGCCGAGGCCCGCGGCATCCTCGGCCCGGGCTCCGTCGTCATCGAGCCGACGTCGGGCAACACCGGGATCGGCCTTGCGCTCGTGTGCGCCGTGAGAGGCTACCGGCTGATCCTGACGATGCCCGAGTCGATGTCGATCGAGCGCCGCAAGCTCATGACCGGCTACGGCGCGGAGCTCGAGCTGACGCCGCGCGAGCTGGGGATGAAGGGCGCCATCGCCCGGGCCAACGAGCTGGCCGCCGAGATCCCCGGCGCCTGGATCCCGATGCAGTTCGAGAACCCGGCCAACCCCGACGTCCACCGCCGGACGACCGCGGAGGAGATCCTCCGCGACTTCCCGGACGGCCTCGACTACGTCGTGACCGGCGTTGGGACCGGCGGCCACATCACCGGCGTCGCCGAGGTCCTCAAGCCCCGCTGGCCGAACCTGAAGGTGTACGCCGTCGAGCCGACGCTCTCGCCGGTCCTCTCTGGCGGGACGCACTCCCCCCATCCGATCCAGGGAATCGGCGCCGGCTTCATACCCGGCGTGATGCGGACCGAGCTCCTCGACGGGATCCTCCAGGTCGCCCCCGAGGACGCCATGGCCTACGCGCGGCGCTCGGCCCGCGAGGAGGGCGTCCTGGTCGGCATCTCGTCGGGGGCGTCGCTGGCGGCGGTCGCACAGCTCCTGCCGTCGGTGCCCGACGGCTCGCGCATCCTCACCTTCACCTACGACACCGGCGAGCGGTACCTCTCGATCGACGCCCTCTGGGGCTGACGAGCGAGGGGCTCACGAGCCGCCGGGGCGCCCCGACGTCGCGGCTGGCCACCTACGACTGCGAGGCGCGCGACTGGGGGCGGTCCCAGCGCTGTGCCCGCAAGGCGCCGAGGAGGTCAGGGGGCAGCGGCCCTGCCTCGGCGGCCGCGACGTTCGCCGCCAGGTGCTCCGGCGTCCTGGTGCCCGGGATCATGGTGGTCACGTCCCGGTTCGAGAGGATGAACCGCAGGGCCAGCTGGGCCATCGACTGCCCCCCGGGGACCAGCGGCCGCAGCGCCTCGACCCGCGGGACCGTCGCCGCGAGGTTTGCGGGCCCGAAGTACGTGGCGCGCCAGTCCCCGTCGGGCCAGCGGCTGTCGAGGGTGAGCGTCCCGGCCAGGCTCCCCTCGTCGAGCGGCACCCGCGCGATGACCGCGATGCCCAGCTCGCGGCAGAGGGGGAACAGCTCGTCCTCGGGCGCCTGGTCGAACACGTTGTAGACCACCTGGACGGCGTCGACGAGCCCCGTCCGGAGCGTCCGGAGCACGTTCGCCGGCTCGCGCCGGTTGACGCTGATGCCGACGTGCCGGACCCGGCCGTCGCGCCGGAGCTCCTCCACGGCCCGCGGCCAGCCGGGATCGTCGGCCCAGGCGTCCTGCCAGACGTGGAACTGCACGAGGTCGATCGTGTCCACGTGGAGCTGGCGGAGCATCCCCTCCACCGACGCCCGGACGTGGTCGGGCGGGAAGACGTCGCGCAGACGATCGCCGGGGCGGGCCGGCCACTGGCGGTTCTTCGGCGGCACCTTCGAGGCGACGAACAGCTCGCGACCCGGGTTCGCCCGGACGAGCTCGCCGAGCAGCCGGTCGGTGTGGCCGTAGCCGTAGACCTGGGCCGAGTCGAAGAAGGTGACGCCGGCGTCGACCGCGGCCTGCAGGACGGCCATCGACCCGCGGTCGTCGGCGCCGGTCCAGCCGCCGATGCCGCCGCCCATGCCCCACATGCCGATCCCGAGCTCGCTCACGGATCGCCCGGTCCGCCCGAATGGCCGCTGTCGCACGTGGCTCCCTTCATCGTGGCGGTCGGTGGAGGGCCACCGGCCGCTCATCGTACGCCGCGCCTGCGGCCGGCCCTTGCCTCATGCCGCGCGCCCGGCGGCCTCCTCTCGCTCGGCGTTGCGCAGCCGGATGCAGTCCTCGACGTTCAGCCATCGGAACCCCTTCTGGTCGCCGGCGGAGAACCGGTCCGCCACGGTCGCCAGCGGGATCAGCTCCGGCCGGTCCACGCGGTACGTGGCCCCCTCATGGACGAGCGTCGCGGAGCCGGCCGCGAGAACGTTGCGCAGCCACTGCGCGCGTGAGCCGTACGGCAGCGCGACGAGGAACGTGTCCCCGTCCGCCACGACGCCGACCGGCGTCTCGTACTCGGTGCCGGACACGCGGCCGCGGTGGCGGACGATCGAGGCGTAGGCCCCGGGGGTGCCGGCGGAGCGCATCTGCATCGTTCATGACCTTCTTGCTCATCCAGACGATCGGCCCCAGGACGAGCCCGGACTTCTTCCGCCAGCCCACCACGAACGCGATGGCCAGGGCGGCCAGCCCAAGCGCGACGGCCCCGAGGATGGCGAGGATCTGCGGCATCGGTGATGTCTCCTTGTCGTTCTGCTACACTGTAAGCCTACGGCGTAAGCCAGAATACGACTACACCGTAAGCCTGTCAAGCCCGCCTTGGAGCCGACCGATGCCGAAGCAGCCCGTGCCCGACGGAGGGAACGCCACGCCCCGGGTCCCGCTGAGCCGGGATCGGGTCCTGCGCGCCGCGCTCGCGCTGGCGGACGAGGGTGGCGTCGAGGCCGTCTCCATGCGCAGGCTGGGCCAGGTCCTGGGCGTGGAGGCGATGTCGCTCTACAAGCACGTCGCGGACAAGGAGGCGATCCTCGACGGCATCGCCGACCTGGTCATGGACGAGGTCGAGGTGCCCTCGCCGGACCTCGACTGGCGGACGTCGATCCGGCGGAGCGCGATCTCGGCGCACGAGGCCTTTCGGCGCCACCCGTGGGCGGGCCTCGTCCTGGAGTCGCGCCTCAATCCGGGGCCCGCTCGGCTCCGCTATCTCGATGCGGTCGTCGGCATCCTCCGGGGCGCCGGCTTCGACACCCCGACGGTCGCCCGCGCCTTCATGGCGCTCGACAGCCACACCTACGGCTTCACGATGCAGGAGCTCGCCCTGCCGTTCGACGCGGCCAGCGCCCCGGGCGTCGCAGAGGAGATGACCACGCGCGTCTTCGCGGACGGCTACCCGAACCTCGCCGCGATGGCCGAGCTGGCGATGTCGGGCGCGCAGCTGCTGGACTTCGAGTTCGGGCTGGACCTGCTGCTCGACGGCCTGGAGCGGCTCCGGCCGGCGGGCTGAGCCAGCGTGGGGCGCGGCCCGTCCCGTGGTCGGTGCTGCCGGGGCCTAGTGGTAGGCTCGCGTCGAGGGTCGTCCTGCAGACTGCAGCGTCCCTGCTGGGCAGCACAGGTCGGCCGCGTGACGAGCGCGACACGGCGGTCGCGAGGAGAGCCGGGAGTGCAGATGTCCCGCTACGCCAGGTGGGCCCAGGACGAGCAAAGCGAGGCCACGAGGCTCAGGACCACGCTCCTTGCAGGTCCCGTCTTCCTGGGCGTGCTCCCATTCCTCGTGGCCGCAGTCGCCCCACGCCTCGACCGCCGGCTCGGTCTGCCGCCCTTCGGGATCGCAAGCGTGCGCCGCATCCTCGGCGCGCTCGTGACGGTCCTGGGGTTCTCGCTCGGCTTCTGGTCGGTCGAGGCCCAGCTGACGCGGGGCCGGGGTACGCCGTTGCCGGTCATGCCCACCCAGGAGCTGTTGACCGATGGCCCGTTCCGCTACTGCCGCAACCCGATGACGCTGGGAGCCATCCTGGCCTACCTTGGCATGGCCATCGCCAGGGGGACGATCGGCGGCACCGTCCTCGTCCTCTCCCTTGCCACGGGCCTGCTGGTCTACCTCAAGCGCCTCGAGGAGGGGGAGCTGGCCGAGAGGTTCGGCGAGGCCTACCTGGCGTACAGGCGCGAGACGCCGTTCATGATCCCGCGGCTTCCGCGACGGCGGTGACCACGACGCTGTCGACCGAGTGACCCACACCGGTGCAGCGCGTCGGAGGCAGCGAGAGGCCCGCCTCGCGGCGGGCCTCTCGAGATCGTGCACTGCAGGGGCCGGAGCCCCCGCGTAGCCCTCGGACGGGGCTACTCGGTCGCCCGATCAGTCGTGCTGACCGGCCGGGACAACGACCAGCTTGCCCACCATGCCGCTGGCGTCGTGCAGCAGGCAGAGGTACGGGACCGGACCCGCGACGTTCCCGATCGTCAACGAGAAGGTCGAGTCCGGCGCCGGCAGGAAGCCGGAGTGGAACATGTCGGTCGTGTTCAGCGGCTGGTTGGCGAGGACACTGGCCGACGGGCCGAGGATCGCCGGGTTGAACATCACCGTCGGGCTGGACGTGGGCGGCCACGTCGCGGGAAGCAGCAGCGGCGGCTCGGGATTCCCATTGAGGAAGGTGATGGTGTGCGGCGTTGTCGTCATGTGCCAGACGACCGTGTCGCCGGGATGCACCTGGAGCTTGCCGGGGAAGAAGCTCATCAGGTCGATCATGCCGTGCATGAATCCCACGTTCACGTGATAGGTGGTGGTGCCATCACTGTGGTGCACGGGGGGGATGATCGCGGCCTTGGCCGCGGCAATGGCGGCCGGGACCTGCCTCAGCACGCTGGTGATCGACTTCCTGACCTGGTGTCGCACCGTGCCCGGCGATGGAATCCAGACGGTCGGATCGACGACCTTGACCGTGCCCGACATCATCGCCCCGTGCACGATGCAGAAGTACTGATAGCTGCCTGCGTGCGTGAACGTGAGCCGGAAGCTGGTCAGCTGCTGTCCGGGCAGGCTGTAGGACGGGTCCGTGCTCATGATCCCGGAGTTGGCATAGCTCGTGCCGTCATACAGGTGGTTTGCCGGAACGACGGGCCGGAAGACCGCCGGGTCCATCAGGGGAAACGTCGCCGCGAAGTCCGGAAGCTTCTGCGACGGGGCAAGGAACGTCACGGTGTGGATCTCGGCAGCGTTCTGCTTGAACTTCACCGTGTCGCCCACGTGGACCGTCAGCTGGTCGGGGAAGTAGGCGTCGACGTTCACCCCACGTTCCGGTCGGGACAGGCCGACCAGGACCGTGTAGGTAGCGGGAGATCCGGAGTGTCGGTCCAGATCGTGGGCCGCGACCGGCGGTCCCACGACGGCGAGCACGAGCAGCAGGCTGGCGGCCACCCCCAGGGCGCGGCCGAGACGAGGCCGCAGGCGACGATGGAACACGATGTTCCCCCCTTCTGGGCGCAACGCGCCCACCGGTAGAGGCCGGTCTCGCCATTGGCATCCGGCACGAGCTGGGCGACCGAATCTAGGTACGCCGTGCCGGTGGAACCCCCCGAGAGTCCCCACCACCTCTCCGTTCGCGGAGTGTGCGGGGAGTGGGTTGCGGTTGGAGCGCGGAGATCATGTAGATGCCGCAACCTTCCGGCACGCGGGCCGTGCCCCGCCGCGCGAACGGCCCCGGCCCCTGGCGCGAGCGCGTCCGGGATTTCGGCGAGCCCCGGCCGCATTGGCCGGGGCTCGTCTCGCTGCGGCAGCGACGATCAGGTTCGCCGGTTCAGGTGCCGGGCGCTCGGTAGGCGGGCATCCGCTTCGCGCCCGCGTCCATCTCCTTGGCGGTCAGGAGCGGCGTCGTCGTGACCCGGAATGAGCCGGTCAGGCCGAGCGCGAGCGCGAGACCCGTTGCGGCCTCCGCTTGCGGGAAGTCGACGACGATGAAGAGGTCCTCGTCGCCGTAGGCCCAGTACGCCGACTCGGTCGTCCCGCCGAGGTTCCCGACGGTCTTGCGGAAGAACGCCTCCCGCTTCTTGAACCCCTCTTTGAGCGTGCCTTCCAGGCCGGCCCTGGTGTACTGGAGGCGGTAGAGGTACTTCGCCATTCGGCATCCCCCTCGCTGGGCGCATCAACACGCCCTGCCCGGCGAGGTCGGTCTCGCCACCGGCCCAGCTCGACGGTCGAGGCGACCGGATTGGGACGCCGTGCCGGTGGGAACCCGAGGGTTCCCGTGCCTCACTCCCGGTCGGCGGAGTCTATGCGCTCACCGGCGGATGCGTGAGAGGCGTGTCCACGGCAGGCAGGGCGCCCGTGTCGCGGCCACGGCCGGTGTCATCGGCTCGGATCAGGCGTCGTCGAGCGCTGCCTTGAGCGCCGGGATGACCGTGGAGCCGAAGGACTCCAGCTGAGCTTCCTCGTCCCCGCTCATGAGATAGAGGTTGAACTGGTCGACACCGGCCCCGCTGAGTTCCCTGAGCCGTCGTACGTGCTCCTCCGGCGGGCCGACGATGGCGAAGCGATCCACGACATCGTCCGTGACGAACGCCGCGTTCGAAGAGCCGAACTCGGCGTCGCGGCGATCGTCGTGGCCCTCGCGATCTCGGATGTAGCCGGTCAACGATTCGGGCAGCTGGTCACGTGGATACCTGTTCAGCAGGTCGATGACGTGACGGCTGACGAGCCCCGGGAACCAGCGCACATGCTCCCGGCACTCCTCGATGGCGCCGACGTGTGCCGGGGCCGCGGCCTGCACCTTGATCGAGGCCGGATCCCGGCCGGCTGTCTCGGCCGCATCACGCATGAGGCCGACCATCCAGCGGACCAGGTCTGGATCCGCCAGCTGGAGGATCAGCCCGTCGGCGATCCGGCCGGCAAGGGCGAGCGCCATCGGACCGTAGCCGGCGATCCACACAGGGAGCCGCCACCGGCCTGTCCAGGGCAGCTCCAGGCTGACTCCCTCGTACCCGGTCGAGCGGCCCTCCACGAGGTCGCGGATGACCGTCACCGCCTGCTCCAGCGTCTTCATGGTCGTGGGAGGCCTGCCGAGCGAGCGGACCGAGGCGTCGCCGCGGCCGATGCCGAGGTCCATGCGGCCACCCGAGATCTCGTCGAGCGTCGCGAGAGCGCTCGCCGTCACGCTCGGGTCTCGCGTGGCCGGGTTCGTCACGCAGGTGCCGAGGCGCATGTGCGTGGTGTTGAGGGCCATCAGCGTGAGGAGGGGATAGACCTCCCTGAACGGCACATGATTGTCGAAGAGCCAGCCGTAGCTGAACCCGGCAGCCTCCGCCTGCCTCGTGAGCGCGATGAAGCGTTTGATGTCGTGGTCGGGCTTGAGCGTGAATCCGAAGTCCATGGCTCGCAGCCTACATCGCGCATTCCTGCGCTCGACCAGATGTCGGGCTGTCCGGCCCGCATCAGTCGTCCGCCGAGACGACGCAGGCTGCATGTCGTGCTGAGCACGAATCTAAGGAGAGTGGAGCGGGAGACGGGGTTCGAACCCGCGACATGCAGCTTGGAAGGCCGGGACGGCTATGCGTAACAGCATCGTGCTGAGGGGCCCGAGCGAAACGTGTCCAGTTATCGTGTCGTCGCGAGGGGCGCCGACGACGACCACCTCAGCGCGGCGGACTGACCAGCCCCATCCGGTGAGCCAGCCAACGCTGCGTCGAGCCGGGCGACGAACGGCGCGGCTCCGAGCCGGACGAGGATCTCGCGAGCCGCGTCTGCCGCCGTCCGGACTTCCGAGTCCGCCGGGTCGAGAAGCGTGGCCATGTCGAGTCCGCACAGCGCCTCGTCCCAGACCAAGCCGAGCTCGCGCCAGACACGCAGGGCTTCGCGGTAGAGGGGCAGGGCCTCGGCCGGGCGGCCCTCGAGCGCGGCGAGGCCGGCCCGGATCGTCCGCCGGTCCGCCTCGACGGCCGGACCGTGGACCCCGGACGCATCGAGCACCGCGAGGTCGGCTCGGGCGGCGTCTGCATCGCCAGTCCAGAGCGCCGACCGGGCCGCCTTTGGCAGCGCACCAGGCGCGTCTCCCGGCGCGAGCCCTGCCGCCCGCCGCCAGGCCGACCCGGCGTCGCCGAGCCGACCGGCAGCGAACGCCACGACGGCGTCGCACGAGGCAACGGTCGCAAGGACTTGTGGGTCGTCACTGTCGCCCACGAGCCGCGTGATCTCGTCGAGCTGGTCGGCCACGGGCTCGCCGCAGAAGGCCCGAAACTCGACATCGACCCCGAGAAAGATTGTCCGTTCCAGCGCCTCGAACTCCTCGCCGAGCGCGGCCTCGAGCTCGGCGAGGGCCCAGGGCCAGTCCCCGGTCCGAAAGGCGCTATCGGCGCCGTTGGCGAGCAGGACGGCGATGTGATGGCGCCGGCCGAGGCGACGGGCGAGAGCGAGACCCGCCCGGGCGATCTCGAGGGCGGCCCGCGGGTCGCGCCCACCTTCAATGCCTGAGCGGTTGCCGTAGCCGCGGGTCGCCGCGAGGCCGTGCGCAGCGGCGAGCTCGCCGGCAGCGAGAGCGCCCAGCCCTTCGATCGGCCGGCCGAGGTAGGCGAGCGCCGTGCCCTTCGTCACTAGCGTGTCGGCGACGATCGCCGCGAGGTCCGCGTGCTCGGCGGCCTCGAGGACCTTGTCCGCAGCCTCGATTGCCCGGCGGTTGTTGCCGCGCAGGAAGTAGGCCCGCGCAAGCTGGCCGCCCAAGGCAATCCCCGCGGGGTCGGCCGCGAGATCGGCGAACTCGTCGGCGGCAGGTTCGAGGAGCGCGAGCGCCTCAGTGGTCCGCCACGCGCTGAGGAGGGCCCGGCCGAGGGCGGCGGTGGCGGTCGTCGTCGCCGTGCGGTCTCTGAGCTCGCGCTGGGCCGCGATCGCCTGGCGGAGGTGGCGCTCGGCTGCCTCGTGGCGCCCGGCTGCCGAGGCAGCCTCGCCAGCGCGCTCGAGGAGCTCAGCTCTCTCGCCCGAGTCGGTGGTGACGGTGAGGGCCTGGTCGAGGAAGGTGAGGGCCTGGTCCGGAGAGCCGAGAGAGGTGGCCCGCTCCGCAGCCGCTCGCAGCGCGATGCGGGCCTGAGCGGCGACGGCGTCGGCTTCCGCTCCCTCGGGCGCGTTCCGGTGGGCCGCGAGGTAGTGCCCTGCGAGGGCGCCCGCGAGCTCGTCGGACCCCAAGCTCTCGAAGAAGCGGGCTGCAGCGAGATGGCGGGCCTTGCGGTCCCGCCTCGCGAGCGTGTTGTAGGCGACCTCGCGGATGAGCGCCTGGACGAAGCCATACTGGCCGCGCTCGGGAGAGCGGGGGTCGGTCTGCAGCGCTAGGAGCTCACGGCGGACGAGGGCGCGGAGGCGCGGCTCGAGCTCGACCCCGTCGATCTTCGATACCGCGGCGAGCCCGTCGAGCGTGAAGCTCTGGCCAAGGACCGCGGCATCACAGAGGAGGCTCCGGTCGGCCGGCTCCAGGCCGTCGAGACGGGACGCGATGAGCGCGGTGAGCGTCTCCGGGACGGCGAGCGTGGTCAGGTCACCGACGGGCCCGTAAACGCCGCCCTCGAGACCGAGCTTCCCCTCGGCGAGGAGCATCCGGACCGTCTCGACGGCATAGAGGGGCACCCCGTCGGCGCGCTCGACGATCGCGGTGACGGCGGATCCTGGGAGCCCGGGCACGAGCCCGGCGAGGAGCTCGCGCATCGCCGTCGCCGGGAGTGGCTCGAGGAAGATGGAGGTGAAGCTGCGCTTGCCGGCACCCCAGTCCGGCCGCCGCTCGAGGAGCTCGGGCCGGGCGAGGGTGAGGACGAAGATGGGAAACCCGCGGCTCCACTCGAGGAGGTGGTCGACGAAGTCGAGCAGCCCCGGGTCGGCCCACTGGAGGTCCTCGAAGACCATCACGACGGTCCCCGTGGCCGCCAGCCGCTCGAAGAACGTCCGCCACGCGGCGAAGAGCTGCTCGGAGTCGACCGCATCGGTGTCGATACCCAGGAGAGCGAGGAGGGCCGGCTCGATCCAGCGCCGCTCATCTCGGTCGGGGACGTGCGTGGCGAGAGCTTCCGCGATCTTCGTTCGTGTCGTGCGCTCGTCGTCGGCCTCGACGAGGCCGGCCCGGCGGCGGACCATCTCGCCCAGCGCCCAGAACGTGATCCCCTCGCCATACGCGGGGCTCCGGCCCTCGTGCCACAAGATGGGCTCGACCAGGCCATCGAGGTACTTCTCCAGCTCCCACGCGAGCCGCGTCTTGCCGATCCCTCCGATCCCGGTGATCGAAACAAGCCGGGGGCGCCGCTCTCGGCCGGTCGCGTGGAAGAGGTCCTTGAGGATCCGCATTTCGTCGTCGCGGCCGACGAAGGGGGCCTCGAGCGTGTCCGCTCGCTTGCGGCCACCCCGCTCCGCCACCACGCGGAGGGCTCGCCAGGCGGAGACCGGGGCGGTCTTGCCCTTGAGGTGCCGATCCCCGACTTCTTCGAACGCGATCCCCTTCGAGGAAGCGCGCTGCGTCGCCTCGCCGACGAGCACTGTGCCCGGGGCAGCCACCGATTGCAGCCGGCTCGCGGTATTGACGAGGTCGCCGGCGACCATGCCCTCGTTCGTGGCACCAATGGTGACGGCGGCCTCGCCGGTGAGGATGCCGGCCCGGGCTGCGATGCCGGGTCCAAGCGCCTTGACCGCGTCGACGAGCTCGAGGCCGGCCCGAACTGCCCGCTCGGCGTCGTCTTCGTGCGACGTGGGCGCACCCCAGACGGCCATGACGGCGTCGCCGATGAACTTCTCGACGGTTCCCCCGTAGCGACCGATCACGTCCCGCGAGAGGTCGAAGTAGCGGGTCAGGAGCTCCCGGATGTCCTCGGCATCGCGGCCTTCCGCCAGCGTCGTGAAGCCAACGAGGTCGGCAAAGAGGACCGAGACGAGCCGACGCTCGGCGACCGGTGCCACGCTCTCGATCGGACTGATTGGCTGGGAGGTTGCGGTCACGGACGATGCGGCGCCCGCGACGAGCGGGGCCGCGCAATCGCCGCAGAACTTCGCGTCGTCGCTGTTGGCGGCTCCGCACGAGGGGCAGACCAACGCGAGTCGAGCCGCACATTCCTTGCAGAACCTGCGCCCCGCCTCGTTCTCGGTCCCGCAGTGCGCGCAGACCACCCGGCGCTCCATTGCGACGTAAGGGGCCGAGAGTACAGCAGGAAGCTCGCCACCGATAGGTGGCTCTCCCCCACTACGAGCGTTACAGCACGCGTTTCGGCGCAATCGGCCGGCGGGTGAGACCACCCGCGGGCGCAGTTATCGTGTCGTGCTGAGCACGAACTGGGGGTCTTGGAGCGGGAGACGGGGTTCGAACCCGCGACATGCAGCTTGGAAGGCTGCCGCTCTGCCAGCTGAGCTACTCCCGCCCGGGCGCACGGCGCGCGGGCCGCGGCATCGAAACGGTACCACGGGGTCACGGTCGACGGCGACCGACGAATCGACGGGCGCCTCCGAGCCGAGCGCCGGTGCTGCGCGGACGTCGAGGTCGCCGTGGAGGGCGAAGGCCGCCGGAGGAAGCCTCAGCGCGTCGTGCGGCGCGAGCTGCCCCAGTTCCCCAGGCCGTCGACCGCCCGGACGACGACCGTCACGCGCGCCGACCGGCTCTTCACGGGGAGCGCCATGGAGACCCGCGAGGTGCGCAGCGCGGCCACCTTCCACGGGCCCCCGTTGACCGCGTAGGTGACCTTGTAGAGCACCGGCCCGTTCGGGTCCTTGGCGGCCGGCCAGCGGGCGCGCCACGTCCGGGTCGCGGTGCTGTACCAGAGCGCCGGCGCCGACGCCAGCCGCGGGCCGGTGCGGTCGACGACGACGGTCGCGCTGCTGGCGGGGGAGATCGTGCCGCCCTCGTCGAGGACCTGCGCGTAGAGGCGGCGCCTTCCGTCCGCCGTTGCCGCGCCCAGCGTCACCGCGAAGGTCGGCACAACGCCGAGGCTGGCCGTGTCCGTGACCGGCGTCGGGAGGGCCTGCCAATCGCCCCAGGTCCGGCCGTCCGACCCGAAGCGGACGTGGGTCACCGACCGGCTGCCCGCCCTTGCGGTCACGCCGGCGGTGAGCGCGAGGGTGCGGGTCGGGCTCGGCGTCAGGGTGAAGGATGTGACGCGCGGCGGGCCGAACATCTCCTTCAGGACGTCCCAGTAGCCGGGGACGCCGCGGTCGTACCCGAGGGCCCAGATCCCGACGCCGGCCAGCTGCCTCGAGACGGCGTACGCGTACTTGGGGCGGAGCGAGGCCGGCGTGTCGTAGAACACCTGGCGCCAGGTTGGCGGCGTGACGCTCGTGTCGTACCAGGCGTACCAGCTGACCGACTCCCCGGGTTCGTACAGCAGGGGCACCCCGAGCGACGCCGGCTTCGCGATGTTCACGCGAGGCGTGTAGGTGGTGCCGCCGCCGGTGCGGGCGGCACCGAGCGCCCCCGACTTGGTCGGCCAGGTCATGCCGTAGTAGGGCAGGCCGAGGAGCACCCGGCCGAGCGGGACGCCCTCCAGCGCGTAGCGGTCGAGGGTCCAGCGGATGTCGAGCCCGCTGGGCGACGTCCGGCCGACGAGCGGGGCGATCGCGCCGGGGTTCGACCCGGCGGACCGGTAGGCATATCCCATGATGAAGATGCGGTCGACCCCGGCGTTCGCGGCCCGCTTCGCCATCCGTGCGCCCGACACGGCCGCGTTGGTCGCGACCGACAGGGTCGCCGCCGGGTTGTCGGTCCGCAGGGCGGCCCCCAAGTTGGCCAGGAAGATGCCGTACTCGTCGAACCTCTTGTCCTCGAGGAGCTCGACATCCACGTTGACCCCGTCGGCGCCGACATCGCGGACGAGAGTGCGCAGCTCGCCGATCAGCGTGGCCTGGAGCGCCGCCGCCTGGTCGACGGAGGGAGGGACGTCGCTGGGGTCCCCGAAGAGTTTGGCGTTGTTCGCCAGGCCGAAGCTCGTGAACGTGATCTCGACGCGCACGCCTCGAGCCTTCGCCGCCGCGATCACCGAGCGGCCGGTCGGGCCCGTGATCGCCCGGTAGCCGGTCGCCGTGCGGTCCAGGGTCCCCAACCCACCCCACGACACCGAGAAGAGACTGATCACCGAGAGGGCGTTGAAGTCGAGGTAGTCCAGGGTGGTGGCGTTCATCTCCCAGTACGGCAGGTACCCGTACACGTCCGCCGAGAGGTGCTTGCTCATCGGGGAGTCGGGGCTGCCGACCGGCGGCGCCGGGGTCGGGGTCGGCGTGGGCGCCGGGGTGGGGGCGGGCGTCGGCACCGGCGTGGGCGCCGGGGTGGGCACCGGCGTGGGCGCCGGGGTGGGCACCGGCGTCGGGTCGGTCGACGGCAGCGGGGACTCGGCGGGCGGGGTCAGATCGACGGCGCGGGCCGCGGGCCCAGCGACGGGCGCCAGCCCGAGAACGACCGAGAGGAGGAGCGCCGAGGTGGCCAGGGGCCGGGAGAGGCGAGAGATCATCCGTGCCGACCTTGCCACGTCGCGGCGGATCGGTCAACCGCCCCGAGCGTGCGTGAGCCGGTCCGGGCGTGCTGTGAACGGCCCGAGCGTGCACGAGCCGGGCCGGTGCCGGAGGCGGCCCACCGGATCGGTCCTGCGATCACGGCGGCGACACTCACGTTCGGTGATCGGCCGGATCAGCCCGGCTGGTCGGCGCGACACGCTCGGTCCTCGTCATTGCGATCGCACGACCGATCGGCGTTGGTGCGGCGCCCTGCCCGCACGCCCGTGCCGGGGTCCGCCCGGTCGCGTCAGGGCGCCGGCTCGGCATCGGGGACGCTCTCCGGCGCCGCGTCGGCCGGTCGCGTCAGGGCGCCGGCTCGGCATCGGGGGCGCGCTCCGGCGCCGCTTCGGCCGTGGGCGGCTGCGACGCCGGCTCGGCATCGGGGACGCGCTCCGGCGCCGCGTCGACCGCGGGCTCGGGAACCGGCTCGGGCGCCACGATCGGGGCCGCACGCGCCGCGAACTCGGCCGAGATGCCGGCGGCGATGAGCGCCGCCTCGGCACGGTCCCGGATTCCCAGCATCTGCTTGCGGGTCATGGCGAAGACCCCGAGCCCGAACGCGTTGGCCATGACACCGGCGGCGGGCCCGTCCGGAACCGGCATCCGGACCCGGAATCGCTCCACGAGCCGCGTGCGCGTCCCGTCGTCGAGCGGCCGCAGGATGAACGCCCAGCTGGCCGCGAAGCCCGGCATCGACGGCATCGCCTTTCCCGCGGCACGGAGGTTGACCGGCGCGGCCTCGACGGACTCGCCGGCGGCCTTGCGCTCCCGCGCCGCCGCCACCTGCTCCTCGACGAGCTTCTCGTCCGCGTAGAGCACCAGCGCGCGCCCGGGCTCGAGCACGCGGACGACGAACGCCGTGTCGGGCGAGTTCGGCACGAGGTCGCCGACGGCGAGCTCCTGCAGCTCCGGGACGATCCGGTCGACGCTGGCGCCCTTCATGTCTACGAGGTCGTAGCTGTACCAGCCGGCCCGGTTGTAGCCCATCTGCACGAGCCAGGGCCAGATGGCGTCGGGTGGCACCCCGATGTCGACGCCGCGGGTCTCGACGACCGTCGCGTCCGGGACGAGATCGTCGCCGGCGTGGACGACGTCGGCGTCCGCCGGGTCGACGCCCCACGACCGCCACCACGGCCGGACCGCGAAGGCATAGACGGCCGCGGCGCCGGCGGCGCCTGCGGCAAGGCCGACGACGAACAGCGATCGAGCACGCATGCGATGCACCTCCGGCCCCGGATGATGCGCCCCGTGGCGCCGGCGCGGCGAGTGCCGGAGGGCACCACCGGGCCCCGCCATCCGTGCCCGTCCACGACCTCGGGTACCCTCAGCGGCATGTGCCGCAGCATCCGCCCCCTGCGCGGCCGCGCCGCGCCGCCCGCCACCACGGGCGACCTGACCGAAGCCGCCCGCCAGTACGTCCGGAAGGTCGCCGCGACGCGCGCCCCCGCTGCCCGCGACGCCGCGGCTTTCGATGCCGCGATCGAGGAGATCGCCGCGGCGACGGGCCGGCTCCTCGCCGCGATGGGCGCCCCTGTCGTGGCCGGGCCGCCGACGCCGCCCGCCGAGTGGCCGCCCCGCCCGGTGCGCCACCGCCCGCCCGTGGCGGCCACGGTCGGCGACCCGTCGTGACGAGCGACCCGCTCCGCGCCCAGTGGGCGTCGGTCGCGGAGCACTACGGGATGGGCTGGTCGCACGCGTCCGGCCCGGACCTGGCCTGGATGGTCGACGCCGCCGCTCCGCTGGCGACCGACCGCGCGATCGACCTGGGCGCAGGCGCCGGGCACGCGACGCTCGCGCTCGCGCCGCACGTCGCCCACGTCGACGCCGTCGACCCGACGCCCGAGATGCTGGCCGTGGCCGCTCGCTTGGCCGCCGAGCGCGGCGTCGCCAACGTCGCGTTCGTCGAGGCGCGGGCCGACGCGCTTCCCTTCGCCGACGCCACGTTCGACGTCGCCGTCAGCCGCTTCTCGATCCACCACTGGCCGGACCCCTCGGGATCGCTGCGGGAGGTCGCGCGGGTGCTGCGACCCGGCGGGCGCGTCGTGCTGGTCGACCTCGTCGCGCCGGAGGACGCGGGGCTCGACACGTTCCTCAACGCGGTCGAGATCCTGCGCGACCCGACCCACGGCCGGACCCCGCGCGCGTCGGACTGGCGCGCGTTCATCGGCGCGGCGGGTCTGACGGGCGACATCGTCCGCGAATGGCGCTTCCGCCACGCCACCGACGACTGGCTGGGACGGACGGCTCCCGCTGCCTGGCGGGCCGACGCCGTGCGACGGATGCTCCGCGAGGCCCCGGAGGCGGTCCGGGCGGCGTTCGAGATCGCCCCCGACGGGTCGGGCTTCACGGTCGGGGCCGTGATCGTGGCCGCGACGCGCCCCGTGACGCCGACGCCGGGCGCGAGCGCCGCCCGTCAGCGGCCGGCCAGCACGTCCTCCACGCCGCGGTCGACCGCGACCACCGGGTAGCCCTCCGCCGCGAGGATGCTGGCCGCCATCGCCGCGCGGTAGCCGCCCGCACAGATCGTCCAGACCTCCCGGCCGGCGGGCAGCCAGGCTCGCGGGTTCGCGAGGTCCGCCACGAACCGGAGCACCGAGCCCGGGATCGTGCCGGTCGCCCACTCGTCCGGCTGGCGCACGTCGAGGACGACCGGACGCTCGTCCTCCGGGCCGTCGAGGACGGCCCGGAGGCGGGCCGGAGTCGCCCGGCCGAAGTGGCCGAGCGGCCGTCCCGACGCCTCCCAGCCCTCGACGCCCGGCAGCCGGCCGCGGACGGCGTCCCACCCGATCCGCGCCAGCTGGAGCGCCGCCTCGCGGCCGTCCTGGTCGCCGTCGAGCACCAGGACCAGCGGCCGCCCCCACGGGACGAGCCAGCCAACGTACGTCGCGAACGTCTCGTCGAGCTCCACGTTGAGGGAGCCGGGGACGTGGCCCGCCGCGAACCGGTCGCGCGGCCGCCCGTCGACGACGGCGACCCCGGCGGCCTGCATCGCGGCCGCCTGCGCCGGCGTCACCACCGGCGGATCCACGACCGCGCCCAGGGGGGGCACCCCCGCGCGGTTGAGCGGCGCCATGTGGGCGTAGTAGGCCGGGTGGCGCAGCAGCCCGCCCAGCGCGCGCGCCCGGAAGGTCGGCTCGTCGGGGTCCGCCAGCGCCGGGTTCGAGGCCCGCTCATCGTCGATGGTCGTCACCCCGCCGCCCGTGGCCGCCGACGCCGTGCAGAACGAGCCTGCGCCGTGGGTCGGGTGCAGGCGCGTGCCGCCCGGGAGCCGGGCCAGGCGGCGCAGGCTGGCGAACTGGTCGGCGATCAGGCGGTCGGTCCAGGCGGGGCCGAGCAGGTCGCTGCGCCCGGCGGACCCGGCAAGCAGCGAGCCCCCCGAGAAGAGGAGCCCGGGATCGGACGGCGTCTCCCCCGAGGTCACGAGGTAGCTCGTGTGCTCGGGCGTGTGGCCGGGCGTGTGGAGCGCGCGGACGCGAAGCGGCCCGACGTCGAGCCCGTCGTCGTCCGCCACCGCCCGGTGCCGGAACCGCGCGTCGCTGCCGGCCGGCATGACGACCGTGGCCCCGGCGCGGTGCGCGAGCTCCGTCGCCCCGGACGCGTAGTCATTGTGGACGTGCGTCTCGAGCACGTGGCGGATCCGCGCCCTCAGCGCCTCGGCGGCCTCCAGGTAGGCGGCCACGTCGCGCTGCGGGTCCACCACGAGGGCCGCGCCGCCGCTCGCAACCAGATAGCTGCGGTCCCCGAGGCCGGCGGCGAGGAACTCCACGGTCGCGGGAACGCCGGGGCCGGCGGGCCGCGCAGCACCCGGCACGCGCGCCCCGGACCGGGCCGCCTCGGTCACGGCCGGCGGAGCATCGCCCCGCGGCCCGGGGCGCGCAGCCTCGCTCACAACCCGCCGCCCGCGGTCCGCCGCGCCCCGCCCGCCGGGCGCCGGCCGTCCCGGGCACCGCCCGCCGCCCGCCGGCCGTCGAGGACGCGGGACCGGGCGTCGATCGCGCGCCGGAACATCGACGCGTAGGCCGGGGCGGAGGCGCGCTCCCAGGACCAGTCCATCGCCATCGCCCGGCCCACGAGGCCGTCCCAGCGGCGGCGGTCGGGGTCGCGCAGCACCGCGACGGCCCGCTCGCAGGCGAAGCGGAGGGCGTCCGGCGTCGCCTCGTCGAACAGGAACCCGGTGCCGTCGGCGGGGTCCTCGTGGAGGTCGACGATCGTGTCCGCCAGGCCGCCGGTCCGGCGCCCCACGGGCGGCGTGCCGTAGCGCATCGCGATCATCTGGCCCTGGCCACAGGGCTCGAAGCGGGACGGCATCAGGAACAGGTCGGACCCGGCGTAGATCCGGCGCGCCAGGTCCCGGTCGAAGCGCTCGACCATGGCGATCTGCCCCGGGTGCGCCGCGGCGGCGGCCCGCATGCCCGCGACGAGGCTCGCATCGCCGCTCCCGAGCGCGACGACCCGCGCCCCGCCCGCCGCGAGCGCCGGGGCCGCGCCCGCGACGAGGTCGAACCCCTTCTGCGGGTCGAGCCGGCCGACCACGCCGAGGATCGGGGCCGGGTCCGCCGGGTCGAAGCCGACGCGCGCGCAGAGGTCGGCCCGGCAGGCCGCCTTGCCGGCGAGGTCGCCGGCGGAGTACCGCGCGGCGATCCCGTCATCGGTCGCCGGGTCCCAGAGCTCCACGTCGAGGCCGTTGAGGATCCCGATGAAGGCGTCGCGGCGCGCCTGCAGGTCGCCGTCGAGGCCCATCCCGCCCGCCGGCCGGAGAACCTCGGACGCGTAGCCCGGGCTGACCGTGTTGATCGCCTCGGCGCGCCGGATCCCCTCGCGGAGCAGGTCGACGCCCCACGCGTCGCCGATCGGCGGGTCGAGCCCCAGGCCGAGCTGGGCGACCCGGTCGCGCGGCGTCCAGCCGTGGTAGGCGAGGTTGTGGAGCGTCAGGCTGATCGCCGCCCGGCCGACGACCGGGTCGTCGGCGTACACGAGGTCGCGCAGGATCGCCGCCGAGCAGGCGTGCCAGTCGTGAAGGGCGATGACGTCCACGGGCCGGCCCTCGGCACGCCGCGCCTCGAGCGCCGCCCGCGCCAGCAGCCCGAAGCGCCGCGCGTTGTCGGGGAACTCGCCGGCCGGGTCCCCGTACAGACCGTCCCGGTCGAACGCCGGGGGGTGGTCGATGAGGCGCAGCCGGTAGCCGGAGGCATCCAGCGAGCGCACGGCGACGTCGGCGGTGCCACCGCGGGACCCGGGATCGGGCACCGCCACGCGGAGCTCGGCAAGGGGCCGTCCATCCGGCACGGGGACGGAGCGATAGCGCGGCAGGAAGACCTCGACGGGCTCGTCGAGGGCGCCGGGGACCCGCCCCAGCGCCCGCGCCAGGGCGTCGACCACGTCGCCGAGGCCGCCCGTCTTGGCCCACGGCTCGCACTCCGCCGCGATGAAGATCACGCGCATGGGGCCGAATGGTACGCCGCCCGCCCGGCGCCCGGCGCGCGACGGCCGGCTCGGCGCCCGGCGCCCGGCGCGGTGGTGGCCAGCGTGGCACTAAACCGGTTCACGCCCCCGGTTGGGCGCGCTATCATCGCCGTTCATGGAACCCCTCGTCCGCGTCGCCGCCCAGCCCGGCGCGCCCTTCCGCCTGCCGCCGCGCTTCGAGGGGCTTCGCCGCCTCGCCTACAACCTCTGGTGGATGTGGCACCCGCGCGCGGCGCTTCTCTTCCAGCGGATCGACGCCACCACCTGGTCGCGCTACCGCAACCCGATCGCGCTCTTCGAGAGTCCCATCAACTGGCAGCCGCTGCTGGACGACCCCGGGTTCATCGCCGAGTACGAGGATGTCCTGGCGACGTTCGACCACTACATGGCGAACGGCGCCGACCACTGGTTCCACCGCGCCCACGCCCACCAGCTGGGCGGCCCGATCGCCTACTTCTGCGCCGAGTACGGGTTCCACGAGTCGCTCGGGATCTACTCCGGCGGCCTCGGGGTCCTCGCCGGCGACCACATGAAGACCGCGAGCGACATGGCCCTCCCGTTCATCGGCGTGGGGCTCCTGTACCGCAAGGGCTACTTCCGCCAGTCGATCGACGCCGACGGGCACCAGGAGCACGCCTACCCGGACTTCGACCTGGCCCGGCTGCCCGTGCTGCGCGTGCTCGACCGGATGGGAGACCCGCTCTACGTCCCGATCGACCTCCCTGGGCGCACGATCCACATCGCCGTCTGGATGCTCCAGGTGGGCCGCGTCCCGGTCCTCTTCCTCGACACCGACAACCCGCGCAACGACGAGGCCGATCGCCACATCACGCACATCCTCTACGTGCGGGGGCGGGAGATGCGGCTGCACCAGGAGCTCGTGCTCGGCGTGGGCGGCGTGCGCGCCCTGCGCGCGCTGGGCGTGAGCCCGGCGGTATGGCACCTCAACGAGGGCCACTCGGCCTTCCTGCTCGTCGAGCGCGCCCGTGAGATGGTCGCCTCCGGCACGCCGCTCGTCGACGCGTGGGCCGACGTCAAGCGGTCGAGCGCCTTCACGATCCACACGCCCGTCTCGGCGGGCAACGAGCGCTTCGACGCCGAGCTCGTCCGGCGCGTCGCCGGCCCGTTCTGCGCGGGCGACGGGCGGCCCGGCTCGGGGAGCGTCGAGGTCGACGAGATCCTGGCCCTCGGCCGGGGCGCCGACGGCAACCAGGACCAGTTCGACATGACGGCCTTCAGCCTGCGCCTGGCCAACGGGGCCAACGCGGTCTCGAAGCTCCACGCAGAGACGGCCAACGACACCTGGCAGGGCGTGCTCGGCGGACGCGCCATCAAGGCGGTCACCAACGGCGTCCACACGCCGACCTGGATCGGGCGGCCCCTGCGCGAGCTCTTCGAGCGCCGCCTCGACGCCGACCTCGACGACCTCGACGGGCAGTCGGACGCCGAGCAATTCTGGGAGCACGTCGGACGGGTGCCCGACGCCGAGCTGTGGGAGGCGCACCTGCACCAGAAGCGCGAGCTGGCCGCCTTTGCCCGCCAGCGGCTCGTGGCGCAGCTGGCACGCCACGGCGAGTCGCCGGCGACGCTCACCGAGCTCGAGGAGGCGCTCGAACCCGAGATCCTGACCATCGGCTTCGCCCGGCGCTTCGCGACCTACAAGCGGGCCGCGCTCATCTTCACCGACGTCGACCGGCTCGCGCGCCTCGTGCACGACGCGAACCGGCCGGTCCAGTTCGTCTTCGCCGGCAAGGCCCACCCGGCCGACCGCCCGGGCCAGCAGGTGATCCAGTCGATCTTCGCCCGGAGCCGCTCGCCCGAGCTGCGCGGCCGCGTCTTCGTCCTCGAAGACTACGACATGCGGGTCGCGAAGCTGATGGTCCGCGGCGTCGACGTCTGGCTCAACAACCCGCGCCGGCCGCTCGAGGCCTCGGGGACCTCCGGCATCAAGGCCGCGGCCAACGGGATCGTCAACCTCTCCGTCCTCGACGGCTGGTGGGACGAGGGCTGGACGGGCGACAACGGGTGGGCCATCGGCGGCCGCGTCACGACCCACGACGAGGGGGCCCAGGACTGGGCCGACGCCCTCGACCTGTACCGGATCCTCGAGGACGAGGTCGTGCCGCGGTACTACACGCGCGGCGCGGACGGCCTGCCGCGCGGCTGGCTGGAGCTCATGAAGCGCGCCATGTCCACCACGATCTGGCGCTTCTCCACGACCCGGATGCTCCACGAGTACGCCGAGCAGCTGTACCTGCCGGCCGCGGGGATCGAGCCCACGGTGGAGACCCGGCGGCGCGTCGTCACCGAGGCCGGCTGACCCGCCAGACCCCCGCCAGCACAGGACATCCGCAACCAGCCGATCCAGGGAGGACCCGTGGCGCCGCGCATCTCGCTCGCCCTCGCGCTGCACAACCACCAGCCGGTGGGCAACTTCGGCTGGGTCTTCGGCGACGTCTACGACCAGGCGTACCTGCCGATGCTCGACGCGCTCGACCGCCATCCCGGGGTCCGGCTCGCCCTGCACTACACGGGGCCGCTCCTCGACTGGCTGCGGGCCGAGCGGCCCGAGTTCCTCGAGCGCCTGCGGGCGCTGGTCGACCGGGGGCAGGTCGAGCTGCTCGGCGGCGGCTACTACGAGCCGGTCCTGGCGTCCCTCCCCGAGCGCGACCGGCTGGGCCAGCTGGCGAAGATGGCCGACGCGATCGAGGCGATCACGGGTCGCCGGCCCCGCGGCGCGTGGCTCGCCGAGCGCGTCTGGGAGCCGGACCTGCCGACGTCGCTGGTGACCGCGGGCTACGGCTGGACGATCCTCGACGACAACCACTTCCGTGCGGCCGCGATCCCCGAGGAGCGGCTCTGGGGTCCCTACACGACCGACGACCAGGGCCACCTCCTGACCGTCTTCGGCACCGAGAAGGGCCTGCGCTACCGGATCCCGTTCGGCGACGTGGAGGACGTCATCGACTACCTCCGCGACCACGCCACCGAAGAGGGCGACCGGGTCGGGATGATGGGCGACGACGGCGAGAAGTTCGGCTCGTGGCCGACGACGTGGGAGCATTGCTGGGGGGCCACGCGCTGGGTCGACCGCTTCTTCGAGGCGCTCGAGGCGAACGCGGGCTGGCTGACGACGATCACGCCGTCCGACTGGCTGGACGGCAACCCGCCGATCGGCCGGGTCTACCTCCCCACCGCGTCCTACGCGGAGATGGGCGAGTGGTCCCTGCCGCCCGACGAGAGCCGCGTCTTCGCCGATCTCCTCCACCGCGCCGAGGCCGCTGGGGCGCCCGAGTACCGCTACCTGCGGGGCGGCTTCTGGCGCAACTTCCAGGTGAAGTACCGGGAGATCAACGACCTCCACAAGCAGATGCTCCGGGCGTCGGCCAAGGTCGCCGCGATGCCCGAGGGGCCCGCGAAGGCGACGGCGCTCGACCACCTCTACCAGGGCCAGTCGAACGACTGCTACTGGCACGGCCTCTTCGGCGGCATCTACATCAGCCACATGCGGCTGGCGACCTACGAGCACCTCGTCGCCGCCGAGGACGCGGCCGATCGGGCGGCGCGTGACGAGGACGCGGCCGTCGACGGCGTGCGGGTCGAGGACATCGACCTCGACGGCATGCCGGAGGTGGTGCTCGCCACGAAGGGCCAGGTCGTCGCGGTGAAGCCGTCGGAGGGCGCCGGCATCGGGAGCTGGGACATCCGTCCCGTGCGCCACGCCCTCGCGGCCGTGCTCCGGCGCCGGCCGGAGGCGTCCCACGAGACGCTCGTCGCCCATGAGCGGTCGCTGGCCGCGAAGGGCGGCGCCGCGGCCGCCCCCGGCGCGGGGGTCGGGTCGATCCACGACCGGGTGAGCACCAAGGAGTCGGGCCTCGCCGAGCGGCTCCACTACGACACCCACGAGCGGCGCTCGGGCCTCGTCCACCTCCTGGCGCCCGGGACCACGCCGGGCGCCTTCGCGCGGGCCGACGTGCACGAGCTCGGCGACTTCGTGGCGCATCCGTTCTCCGTGGAGGAGACGCGCACGGACGAAGGCTCAGGCTGGGTGCGCCTCGCCCGCGACGGCACCGCCCACACGCCCGCCGGCGACCTGCCCGTCCGCGTCGTCAAGACGATCGCGGCGGGCGGCGACCGCCGAACTCCCACGCTCTCGCTCGAGGTCCGGGTGGAGAATCGGGGTGGCGGGCCGCTCGAGGCGGTGCTGGCGGTCGAGTGGGCGACGACGATGCTCGGCGGGGGCGGCAACCCGGCCGCCTACTACCTCGTCGACGGGGAGCGCGTCCCGCACGACTCCGCCGGGAGCCGGGCCTCGATCACCGCGATCCGGTCGGGCAACGAGTACGTCGGGCTCGACGTGGCGACATGGGTCGGGCCGGCCGCCGAGGCGTGGATCTCCTCGATCGACACCATCTCCAACTCCGAGGCCGGCTTCGAGCGGGTCTACCAGGGGTCGGCGCTGGTGTTCGCCTGGCCGCTGGCCCTGGCGCCGGGCGCGACCACGACGGTGCGCATCGAGCACACGGTGACCACCTCGCGCGACCGGGCCGTCGAGGAGGGGTTGTAGGCCCGCGATGACGCGCGGCCGACTCGCGATCCACGCCCACTTCTACCAGCCGGAGCGCCGCGACCCCTTCGGCGGTCCGTCACGGCCCGACCCGACCGCGGCGCCCTACGCCTCGTGGAACGCGCGGATCATCGCGGAGTGCTACCGCCCGAACGCCGAGCGCGGCAACCTCGAGCGGATCTCGTACAACTTCGGGCCGACGTTGACGGCAGCCCTCGCGGCCCAGGACCCCGAGACCCTTGCCGCGATCACGGGAGCCGCGCACGGCGCGAACGCCGTCGCCCAGGGCTTCCACCACGCGATCCTGCCGCTGGCGTCGGCGCGCGACCGGCGGACGGAGGTCCGCTGGGGCCTGCGGGACTACCAGGTGCGCTTCGGCCATGCGCCCGCCGGCTTCTGGCTCCCCGAGACCGCGGTCGACGAGGGCATCCTGCGGATTCTCGCGCAGGAAGGGATCCGGTGGACGGTGCTGGCGCCGTGGCAGGCGGCGACGCCCGGCATCGAGACCCGGCGACCCCATCGCGCCGACCTCGGCGGCGGGCGGTCGCTGGTCATCGCGTTCTACGACGGCGACGTCTCGGGAGCGGTCTCGTTCCAGCCGGACGTGACCGGCGACGCCGACCGCTTCGCGCGCGACTGGGTGCTGCCGCGCACCTCGAGCCCGCTCCACCACGACGGCTCCTCGAGCTGGCAGGCCGGTCCGCCGCTCGTCCTGGTCGCGACCGACGGCGAGCTGTACGGGCACCACCAGCGGTTCCGGGACCTGTTCCTGCAGCGGCTGGTCGACCCCGCCGTCGACCGCGGCTTCGACGTCGTTCCGCTGGCGCGAGTGCTCGAGGCCGAGGACCGGGACCGGCTGCCGCGTGTCAGGGTGGCCGACCGGACATCGTGGAGCTGCCACCACGGCGTCCTCCGCTGGTCCGCCGAGTGCCCGTGCGCGACGGACGGGCGCTGGAAGCAGCCGCTGCGGGCGGCGCTCGAGCGACTTGCCGGGGCGATCGACATGGTCACCGAGCGGCGGGCCGCGGCGCTCGCCGCAGCCCCCGGAAGCCCGGCCGCCGGCGCCGGCATCGACCCGTGGGCGGCCCGGGACGCCTACGTCGACGTCGTCATCGGGCTGACGACGCCGCAGGCGTTCTCGGCCGGGATCCTCGGGGATCTCGCTCCCGTGCACGCGCGTCGCGAGCTCGAGATCCTGCTCGAAGCGCAGCGCTGGCGCCTCGCGATGTTCGCCAGCGACGGCTGGTTCTGGGAAGAGCCGACGCGGCCGGAGACGAAGCAGGTGCTCCGGTCGGCCGCCCGGGCGGCCCGTCTGCTCGACGGGATCGCGGGCACACGGCTCGAGGCCGCACTGCTGGAGGATCTGGCGCTGTTCGTGTCGCCGGCCCGCGGGATCGATGGTGCGGCGATCTACCGGGAGGCGCTGGGCGAGGTCGGGCAGCGGGCCTGACAAGCGCACCAGGGGGCGCCGCGACGGCTCGCGGCCTTCGCCCGCAGGTCCGGACGTGCGACGACGGGGGCAGGCGGTCGCCTGCCCCCGTCGTGCGTGACGCCTCGCGCGGTCAGCGGCGCGCGAGCCCTCGGTGGTACTCGACGAGCCGCGTCGAGGTCCGGGCGGAGTCGCTCCTCGGGGTGTCCGTGTCGCCGGGCGTCTGCAGGGACGCGATCCAGCGAACGTTGCCCAGGTCGAAGCGGCCGAGATGCCGGACGTGCACGATGTACTTCGCCGCGCCACCGCCGAGCGCGTCGGTCACCGCGATGACCCTGCTGAACACGATCTTGCCGTGCTGCCGGCCGACGATCGTGAGGGTCCCGGTCGCGTCGACCGTGCCGCGGTTCACGATCCTGATCCTCAGGGTGATCGCGCGCCCGTGCCCCTGGTCGACCTTGCGATCGGCGCGGAAGCTTCGGATGTCGAGGTCAACTCCCTTGGTGGGCGTCGGCGTGGTCGGCGGTGCAGGGACCGGGGCGGGGGGTGCCGGCGTGGTCGGCGGTGCGGGGACCGGGGTCGGGACCGGGGTCGGGACCGGGGTCGGGACGGGCGTCGGGACAGGCGTCGGGACCGGGGTCGGGACGGGCGTCGGGACGGGCGTCGGGACGGGCGTCGGGACCGGGGTCGGGACCGGGGTCGGGACCGGGGTCGGGACAGGCGTCGGGACGGGCGTCGGGACCGGGGTCGGGACGGGCGTCGGGACCGGGGTCGGGACGGGCGTCGGGGTCGGCGTCGGGGTCGGCGTCGCAGACGGGTCGATCGGCGTGGTGATCGTTGCCGGCGGGGACACGTTGCTCTGGACCACCGTCGTCCCGTCAGTGACGTCGTAGAGCGTGTTGTTGGGGCCAGCCTTCCATCCTGGCTGGGCCCCAGCGAGGATCTCGGCGAGGTTCGACGCGCCGCCTGCGTCGCCGTCCGAGTTTGCGCTCTCGATCGCCGCGTACCCGGCGGCGTTGGCGCCGTTCAGGAACACGGCCGCGCCATAGGCGTTGAGGGTCGACCGATCGGCCGTCCCGTGGCACAGGTAGCAGCTCGCCACGCCACCCGACGTGGAAGTCGGGTACTTGGCCTTCCAGGAGGTCAGGTAGCCGGACTGCGCGAGCACGGCGACGGGGACCACCAGGACGAAGATGCCGGCGAGCACGAGTGCCCTGCCAGTTCGCCGCCGGGGTGCGCGCAGCCTCCATGGACGCCGTGCGCCGGGCGCGGTCGGTCGACCTGGGGATTCGGGCATGACCATCCTCCTCGCGTGGGTCGAAAGGGGGCGCGGACCCCAATCGAGGCGATGTCGTGCGACGCGTTCCGATCAGCGTCGCCTTGGGCCATGGTGACCGACGACGCGAGGTCGACCCAGATACCGATGGGCACAAGTCTTCGGGA
This sequence comes from uncultured Chloroflexia bacterium, assembly GCA_963831745.1. Classification (GTDB taxonomy): domain Bacteria; phylum Chloroflexota; class Limnocylindria; order Limnocylindrales; family CSP1-4; genus CTSoil-043. Next base: position 1,109,021 of record CAWHRD010000006.1, read on the forward strand.
TCGTCTGGGCCAGTCCGATCGATGCTCCTATGCCGATAGGCGCATATGTCTCGTGACCATCGGCCTCCCCACCCGTCGCTCCGGGGGAGACGGTCAGGGCTGCTCCTCGGAGGCCACGCCGCGGCGCTCCACGGTCCGTTCGGCCCTGCAGGAGGACCTGGAAACGGACGAACCGCCGGTGACCGGCGGTTCGTCGATGCTCGGGTCGGCGGGAGGGAGGAGGAGGGGGAGGGTGCCTCGCCGAGCGTGTATGGTGGGCCCGCGCGCGGGCCGGATCTCAGTGGGCGCCGAAGAGCGGCGCGTGCGGGTCGTCCGAGCCGTTGCGCGAGTCGACGCCGAGCTCGACGGCCAGGAAGTCGAACGCGCTGAGCCCGATCAGGGCGGCGAGCAAGAGGAGCAGGAATTCCATCGGAACGGTTGCCTCGGTTGGTTGTGGATCGGGTGCGTTGATATAGTCGAGTAGTACAAGGGCATCCTAGTTGGACTATCGAACTATGTCAATGGGCGAGAAGTCCCGAGATGCAGGTGCCGCATCGCAGGGCGCCGGCCCGCAGGGTGTCGGCCCGGTGCCGGAGGGCACCGGTCGGGCCGTCGGCGAGCCCATGACAGGGACAGCCGCGTCGCAGCGCGCGTCGGCCGAGGGCACCGCCGCCGCCACCACGCCGGGCGGGGCGGCCGCGGCCGGCAGTCTCGACATCACCCGGGACTCGGACGTCCCGATCTCGACCCAGCTGTACTGGCAGCTCGCGTACCAGGTCGACAGCGGGCGCCTCCACGCCGGGGCGCGCCTGCCCACCGTGCGCGAGCTGGGCGCGGTGCTGCGCGTCAACCCCAACACGGTTCGGTCCGTCTACCGGCGCCTGGCCGAGGCGGGGTACGTGGTGAGCCGCCAGGGCGCCGGCACGCGCGTCGCGGCCCGGCCTCCGGTCCGCCGCACGACGGGCGCCCTCGACGGCCTGGTGGCCGACCTCCTCCGCAAGGCCGCGCGGGCCGGCTACTCGGCCGACGAGGTGGCGTCGGCGGTCTACGCCGCCGCCACGGAGCGCCGCCGCCCCGGTCCGCAGGTCCACGTCCTCTTCGCGGAGTGCACCGCCGCCGACGCCCGGAGGGCCGCCGAGCAGATCAGCCAGGCGTTCGACGGGATCGCCGAGGCCGACGGCGTGCTGATCGACCGGGTCGTGGAGCGCCTGGAGCGGCACCACTACGACCTGGTCGCCACGTCCACCTTCCACGCCGACGAGACGATGGAGCTCGTGGCCGGCCGCGCCCCCGTGATCGCGCTGATGGCGGCGCCGTCGTACGCAGAGCTCCTTGACGAGATCGGCGCGCTGCCCCCCGGAAGCACGGTCGGCATGGTGTGCTCCTCGACCCGGAGCACCGCCAACATGGAGGACTGGCTGGCGAGGTCCGGGCGCGGGACGCGCCTCATCGAGGCCGTCGCCGGCGACGACACGGCCCTCGAGCGGGTCGACCGCGAGGCCGACATCCTCCTCCTGACCCGCGAGGCGCTCGAGATCGGCCTGGCTCCCCGCTTCCACCGACCCGATCGGATCCGCGAGTGGACCTACGACCTCGACCCGGCCGGCATGGAGCTCCTCCGGATGGCGATCGAGCGGGCTCGGGCGGCCCGCGCCGTGGAGGCGTAGGGCTCGGTCGACGTGGACGAACCGAGGACGCGAGGTCCGGCCGTCCGGCATGGGGGTGGCCACAGGGCCACGCTCGCCTGCCCCGATCACTCGTCCAGCAGGATCCGCCGCAGCGCCGGGATCGGCGGCGTGCCGTGGGCGAGCACCGCCTCGAGGTGCTCCCGGTAGGTGAAGCCGGGCGTCTCCCCGAAGCCGCCGACGACGCGCGGGACAGGCACTGCCGCCGCGCCCCGCGGATCGCCGGACGCGATCGCCAGCCGCCGGCGGCGCTCCTCCTCGAGGTCCCACATCGCGACGGAGCCGACGAAGTACGTGCTGAGCTGGGTCGAGGTCAGCCGCGCCCGCTCGTACTTCCGCACCGCCTCGCTGCGCTCCTGGAAGCCCTCCTCGACCATCAGGCCGACGGCCTCCTCCTCGGACATCCCGTGGACGTGGATCCCGACGTCGATGAGGGCGTTCGTCACCACCCGGAGGTAGAGCTTCCAGTGGACGAGGAGCAGCGCCGGGTCGTCGGCTGCGTAGCCGGCGTCCATCATCACCTGGGTCACGTAGACCGCCCAGCCCTCGGCGAAGACGTCCGAGGCGGCGGCGGCCCGCACGAGCGACGACGATCGGTTCGCCGCCGCCAGCTGCAGGTAGTGGCCCGGGACGGCCTCGTGGATCACGAGGGTGACCAGCATCCGGTCGTTGTCCTCGCGCAGGGCCGACTCGACCTGCTCGGCCGTCCAGTCGTCCGGCGGCGGGGTCACGTAGAAGTAGCTCCGCAGCCCTCGGTCGAGCGGGCCGGGCGAGACGAGCATCGCCCCGCCGAAGGAGCGCAGGAAGACGGGCGTCCAGTCGATCGCGAGGGGCTCCTCCGCCAGGCTCACGAGGTCGCGCTCGCGACAGAACGCCTCGACGCGGGCCAGCTCGGCCCGGCAGAAGTCGAGCAGCCCGTCGGGCGCCGGGTGGCGCTCGGCGATGGTGTCGAGCGTGCCGCGGACCAGGGTGCCGTCGTCGGCCGGGGCCGGAGCGCCGGGGCGGAGCCCGGGCCAGAGCTCCCTGGCGAGGCGGACCATCTCCGCTCCGACCGCCGCGAACTCCCGGCGGGCCCGCGCCTCGAGCTCGTCGGGCGACATGTCGATCCGCAGCGTGTGGCGGAGCTTCGCCGCGAAGAGGTCCCGCCCGAGCCGGCCCTCGCCCTCGGCGGCGGGCAGGACCACGTCGCGCAGGTGGGCGGCGAAGCCTTCGAGGGCCGCCTCGGCGCCCGCGACCGCCGGCTCCAGCCGCGCGCGGACCGGCGCCAGCTCGCCCTCCTCGTCGGCGTCCGCTGCAGCCGCCAGGGCGTCGCGGCAGAGCTCGTGGATGCCGGGGAGCTGGGCGAGGGCGACCTCCGCGTGCAGGCGGCCGACCGGCCGGCCCTCGACACCGACCAGCCGCGCCCGCGCCGTCGCGAGGACGGCCGGGATGCCCTCCATCCGCCGGGCGGCGGAGGCGAGCCGGACCCCGAGGGGCGCGAACTCGCGCGTGAGGAGCGGGTGCAGGCCGTCGCCCAGCAGGTAGACCCACCCGAGCGGGTCCCACGCCTCGGCGCGCAGCTCGGCGGCGCCGAACCGGAATGCCGCGAGCTCGCCGAGGACGATGTCGCGGTCGATCGCCTCGTCGGGGGTCAGCCCGCCGGCCGGGAGCGCGGCGAACGCCTCGGTCCAGCGGTCGACGAGCGCCATGAAGGCGTGCGTCCCGGCCGCCGAGTGGTCCGGCCACTCGCCGTCGTGCTCGTGGTCGCCCACCCACGTGGCGAAGACCGGGCTGGCCCGGAAGAGGTCGGCGAAGAGACCGTGGACGAGCTCGTCGAAGGTGGTCACGCGGGGCTCCGGAGGTCGGGAGGCGGGCGGTCCGTGCAGGATAGCCCCGCGGCTCGGCCGACGGGGATCGCGATCGGCATCGCGGTCGTGCCCGTGCCGGGTACGATCCCGCGATGAGCGATCCGATCCGCAGCGTCCCGGCCGTGACACCCTGGGTGACGCCCGTCACGCTGGCGGGCCGGCGCGTGCGCCTGGAGCCCCTCGAGCCGGGCCACCTCGCCGGCCTGGTCGCGGCCGGCGCGGACCCCGCGACCTGGACCTGGATGCACGCCCCGCTGACGGACGAGGCCGCGATGCGCGCCTGGGTCGCGGAGGCGATGCGGGCACGGGACGCCGGGGCGGAGGTGCCGTTCGCCACCCTGGACGTCGTCACGGGCCGGGTCCTGGGCAGCACCCGCTTCATGTCGATCGCCGCCGCCCACCGCCGCATGGAGATCGGCTGGACGTGGCTGGCGCCAGCCGCGCACGGGACGGGTGCCAACACGGAGGCGAAGTACCTGATGCTCGAGCACGCCTTCGAGCGGCTGGCGGCCATGCGCGTCGAGTTCAAGACGGACGCCCGCAATGCCCGCTCCCGGGCCGCCCTCGCCGGCCTCGGCGCGACCTTCGAGGGCGTCTTCCGGCGCCACCAGCTGATGGCCAGCGGTCGTGTCCGGGATTCCGCGTGGTACGCCGTCACCGACGAGGACTGGCCCGCGGTGCGCGAGCGCCTCCGGGCACGGCTCGCCGCACCGACCGAGGGCTCCGCCAAACGGGCGCCCGAGGACGCGGGACGATGACCGACCGCCCGCTCGAGGTCGAGACCGTCGACTACCACACCGGCGGCGAGCCGTTCCGGATCATCGTCGGCGGCGTTACGACACCCGCCGGCGCCACGATCCTGGAGCGTCGCCGCTTCGCCCGCGACCATCTCGACGACGTGCGCCGCTTCCTGGTGTACGAGCCGCGCGGCCACGCCGACATGTACGGCTGCCACGTCGTGCCCCCGAACGACGAGGGCGCCGACCTCGGGGTCGTCTTCTTCCACAACGAGGGCTACTCGACCGCCTGCGGGCACGGGACGATCGCGCTCGTGACGTGGGCCCTCGAGAGCGGACGCCTGCCGATGGCGGGGCCGGAGACGCCCGTGGTGGTCGACGTCCCGTCGGGGCGGCTCGCGTGCGTCGCGCGCTGCGACGTCGGAGCTCGCCGGGTGACGAGCGTGCGGTTCACGAACGTGCCCTCCTTCGTCCTGGCGACCGGGATCGTGCTCCCCACCTCGCGCGGCCCCGTGACGCTCGACGTGGGCTACGGGGGCGCGTTCTACGGCTCGGCCGACGTGGGGCCGCTCGGGCTCGCGGTCGACAGGGCCAGCCTGCCGGTGCTGGTCGAGCTCCAGCGGGAGCTGCGCCCGGCGCTCGACGCCGCCCTCGACGTCGTCCACCCCGACGAGCCCGAGCTGCGTGGCATCTACGGGATCATCTGGTGGCAGGACGAGCCGACCGCGGCGGGCGACGGGGCCGCGCTCACCCAGCGCAACGTCACCGTGTTCGCCGACGGCGAGGTGGACCGCTCGCCGTGCGGGTCCGGAACGTCGGCCCGCCTGGCCCTGCTCCACGCCGCCGGCCGGATCCGGACCGGCGAGACCCTGCGCCACCGGAGCATCGTCGATTCGATGTTCGCCGGCCGCGTCACCGGGGAGACGACGGTGGCCGGGCGTCCCGCCGTGATCACCGAGGTCGAGGGGAGCGCCCACCTGGCCGGCCGCAGCCGGTTCGTCCTGGACCCGACGGACCCGGTCGGCACCGGCTTCCTGCTGCGCTGACCGGGCGGGCCGGGTCATCGCAGCTCACACGGGAGGGTGCCACCGGGCCTCCTCCCGTTCGCTGTTCCACGCCGGGACAGGGCGTGGGATGATCGACCCTGGCCGCGACGCCGACCGGGGACGCGCTCGATCGGGAGTGCTCGGCGAGGACCCGCCCGGCGCTCGCGGTGACCCGTGTCGGTGCGATGGGCGCCGGCGGGCGGATCGTCTACGGGGAGGCGCGCATGAAAGGGTTCATCGCCACGTTCGTCGCCACGGGGGTGGCGCTGTGGGTGGCCGCCCGCTTCGTCCCCGGGCTCGAGATCCCGTCCTCGTCGTTCAAGACCATGCCGGGAGACCTGGTCGCCTTCGGGACGGTGGCGGTCGTCTTCGGGGTGGCCAACGGGCTGATCGGGTCGGTCGTCAAGACGCTGGCCCTGCCGTTCAACTTCCTCACGATGGGCCTCGCCGGGTTCGTCGTGAACATCGCCCTCTTCATCGTCGCGGCCTACGTCTCGAACGAGATCGGCGGCTCGATCACGGTGGGCGACTACCCGCCCGACATCCTGACCCAAGCGACGATCGTCGCCGCAGCCCTGGGATCGCTCGTCGTGGGCTTCGTCGGGGCGGCCGTCCGGCTCGTCATCCCCGGCTGACTGTGGATCTCGGGGGCGACCGGCTGCCCGCGCTGGCGCCCGCGCTGCGCGCGGCGGCCCAGCGCCACGGGACGCCGCTGTACGTGACCGACGGCGCCGCGCTCGACGCGGCCGCGGAGGTCGTGCGGGCCGCCTTCCCCGACCCGTGGCTGCGCTCCTACTCCCTGAAAGCCAACGACCTGCCCGCGCTGGTGGCGCGGATCGCCGGCCACGGGTTCGGGGCGAACGTCGTCTCGCGGGGCGAGTGGGCGCTGGCACGCCGGGCCGGGCTGGCGAACGACGCCATCACCCTCGAAGGGATCGGCAAGACGGACGCCGACCTGCGGGCGGCCGTCCGGGCCACGGCCGCGGGAGCGCCGCTCCGCTGGGTCGCGGTGGAATCCGCGGACGAGGCCGCGGCCCTCGCGCGGATCGTCCGGGCGGGCGGCCACGCCGATCTACGGATCGATGCGCTCGTGCGGCTCAACCCGGGCGTGGAGCCGGAGACGCACGCGGGCCTGGCCACCGGGTCGCGGGTCTCCAAGTTCGGCGTGAGTCCGGACGAGGTCGGGGCGATGATGGAGGCGGGGGGCGGCGCGGACGGCCCGATCCACTGGCGCGGCATCCACATCCACGTCGGGTCGCAGCTGGGCGCCGTCGACGCCTGGCGGGATGCCGTCCGGCGCGCCCTCGCGCTCCTCGCGCTGTTGCAGGGTGGGCTGGCCGACTTCGACACGCTCGACGTGGGCGGCGGGATGCCGGCTCCGCGTCGATCCGCGGCCGCGTCGGGCGCCGCGGGCGCATGGAGCGCGCCGGGCGCCGTTGTCGGTGGCGCCGGCGCCGGCGGTGCTGGCGACGGGCGCCGCGCGGGCGCAGCCGGGCGTGGCGCGGGCGGCGCAGGTCGGCACGCGACCGGCCGTCACGACCACGACCACGACCACGGCCCGGTCCACGACCGGGAGCTCGAGGCAGAGCCTGCGGTCGCTCCGGGGCCCCACCGCTTCGCCGCGGAGATCCCCGCGCTCCTCGACGCGCTCCCCGCCGACCGCCGGCCGCGGCGCCTCGCCGTCGAGCCCGGGCGGTTCGTGGTGGCGGGGTCCGGCTGGCTCGTGGCTCGCGTCCTCCACGTCCGCGAGCGGACCCTGCCGCCGACGCCGGCCCCGGTCGACCGCTCCGGGGCTCACGGCCTCGCCGTCCTCCCGCCCGGCTCGACGACCGACGACCGGACCCGTCGCCTCGTCGTGGTCGACGCCGGGATGGCGGAGCTCGTGCGGCCGGCCCTCTACGGTGCCGAGCACGTGGTCGTCGCCCTCACTTCGCTCGGCCGCGTGCCGAGCGCCGCGATCGCCGTCCGGCCGACCCGCGTCGACGGCCCCATCTGCGAGGCCACGGACACGCTCGGGGAGCACCTTCTCCCGCCGCTCCGGCGGGGCGACCTGGTGGCGATCGCGGACGCGGGGGCCTACGCGGCGTCGATGCGGTCGGCCTACAACGGGCGGCCGCGACCCGCCGAGGTGATCGTCGAGCCGGACGGCTCCCTGGCGCTCGCCCGTCGGCGCGGCTCCCTGGCGTCGCTGGCATGAGGCGGCTCCTCCCGGCGCTCGGGATCCTGCTCGTCGTGGCGGCCTGGCTGGCGCCCGCCTCCCCTGCCCGTGCGGAGACGCCGCCGGGCCCACCGTTCCCCGACCCGGTCGTCGGGCGGGCCGTCTACGACACGGCCGGCCTCTTCACGGACGCCGCGATCGCCGCGGCGGAGGCGACGATCGACCGGATCGAGGAGCGCTCGGGCGCCGAGGTCGTCGTCTACACGCAGGTGAAGCCCGGCGCGACGGCCGACTCGACCGAGTCCGACGCGATCAGGCTGATCGACCAGTGGGGCGTCGGCCGGGCCGGCTTCGACGACGGCCTGGCGATCCTCATGAACGTCTACACCGAGCCCGGCGGGCGGGTCCGGGGCCAGGTCCAGCTGTATGCGGCGCCCGGCTTCCGGGCGCTCTACCTGACGAACGAGGAGCGCCAGCAGATCTACGACGACGAGATGCTCCCGCGGCTCGAGGCCCAGGACTTCGACGGGGCGCTGCTCGCGGCGCTCGCGCGGGTCGACGCCGTCGCCACCGCCGAGAAGGCGGCTCAGCTCACCTTCGCGCGGCAGGCCGACGCCGTGATCGGGATCATCGGCGGCCTCGGAGGCCTCCTCCTGCTCTCGGGGTACGCCCTCTTCCACTGGCGGCGCTACGGGCGCGACCCGTACGTCGTCGACAGCCCGTCGATCTACCTCCCCGCCCCGCCGCCCGAGCTGACGGCGGCGGGCGGGGCGCTCGTGCACGACGGGCGCTCGTCCCGCCGGACCCTGACCACCGCACTCCTGGACCTCGCCTCGCGCGACGAGCTGGCGTTCCGGGCGAAAGATCAGCGCATCGGCGCGGACGAGGTGACCGTCGAGATTCACCCGCCGGCGGTCGACGACCCCAGGGTGCGGCTCAATCGTCGCAATCCCCTCTCGCCCGCCGAGGCGCTCGTGCTGCAGCGGCTCGACGCTGCGGCGCAGACCGAGGCGCGCGTGCTGCAGCGCCCCGACGCGGCCGCGCAACCCGGCCCGGACCGTGTCCGCGAGGTCGATCGCGGCGCGCTCCTCATCTTCGGGGAGTCCGTCGGGGAGTTCGACGCGCTCCTCGAGGCCGAGCTCGTCGACCGTGGCTGGTTCGCCGCGGCCCCGTCGAAGGTCACCACGCGCTGGCGGCTCATCGGCGGCGCGGAGATCGCGGCCGGGTTCCTCGCCTTCCTGGTCGGCCAGTGGCTGCCGTCGGGCGGGTTCACCCTGTTCGCGATCGGGCTCGGCGCCGCCGGCGTCTTCACGTTTGGGCTTGCCGGGGCGATGCCGGCCCGGACGCTCACGGGCGCCACGCTGCGGGTGATGCTGGCGGCCTACCAGCGCACGCTCCAGGCAGCGCTCGCCGGGGCGCGCTCCGTGGAGCAGGTCATGGCCGAGCCGCGACTCGGCTGGCTCGAGACGCCCGACCGGGCCGTCGTCTGGTCCGTCGCCCTCGGGCTGGAGCACGAGGTCGAGGAGGTGCTGAAGCGGAGCCTGGAGGACCTGCGGGCGGGGCGGACGAGCTCCGCCTACCTGCCGACCTGGTACGGGGCGTCGAGCGGCGGCGGCCCGGGGGGATCGGGCGGCTGGGGCGGCGTGGCCCCGGGGCTCATGTCCGGATCGGCGATCCCGAACCTGGGCGGGATGTTCGGGGCCCTCGGCACGATCGGGAACACGCCGTCGTCGTCGGGCGGCGGCGGCTTCGGCGGCGGGTCGTCCGGCGGTGGCGGCGGCGGAGCGGGCGGCGGGTTCTGAGGCGGTGCAGCCGGCCGGCGGGGGCGCCCGGAGCCGGTCGGAGCGGCCCGGAGCCGTGCGGGCGGCCCGCTTCGGCTAGACTCGGGCCATGGGTGCCGTCGACACGATGGAAGTCTTCTTCGAGGAGCTGAACGCCGGGGCGCGCGAGCGTGCCGTGGCGCTGATGGACGAGCGCGTCGAGATGCGCGTCCACGTCGGCGACAGCGCACGCACGCTGCGCGGCTTCGACCAGGTGAGCGGCTGGTTCCTGCGCGCCGACGCCGGGCTCAAGATGGTCCCCGGCGAGGTCAAGGACATGGGGAACACGTGGCAGGCCGACGTGCTCGTCCTGCGGCCGGGCGCCCCCTCGCAGCATCTCGACGCGGCGTTCCGGGTCGAGGCCGGCAAGATCACCTCCATCAACCTCACGCCGCGCCGGTAGCCGCTCACGCGCCGCGGGACCGGCAGACCGGTCCGGCAGCCCGCCATCGCGCCACTACGGCGCCGGGGTGATCTCCGAGTTAACGATCTCCGAGGGCAGCGGCTGGGGGATCACGATCTGGTCGCCGATGGCGATCGAGTTCGGGTTCTTGATGCTCGGGTTCGCTTCGAGGATCTGGTCGACCGTCACGCCGTACTGCGCCGCGATCTTGGACAGCGTGTCGCCAGACTTCACCGTGTGGACGACCTGCTCCGGGCTCGGCACCGGCGTGGGGCTGGGCTGAACCGTCGGGACCACCGATGCCGACGCCGCGGGCGTCGGGCTGGCGCCGTCGCCGCCACCCCCCAGGCCGCGCAGCAGCGCAGGAGTCGCGAAGAGGGCGACCCCGACGAGCAGGACCACGAGCGCGTAGAGCGCCGGCCTGGGGATGCCGCCGCCGCCGCGCGACTTGAGCGTGGGATAGGCCTCGGAGCGGCGCGGCTGCTCCCAGCTCGGGGCGGCCGGATCGCTCCGCTCGCGGCGGGATCCGCCGGCGACGCGCTCGCTTCCCGCGGCGACCGGGGCATAGCCGACCGGCATCCGACGAGGCGCGGCAACCGCGGGACGGGACGGCGGCTCCTCGTACCGCTCGTCGGCCGTGTCGCCCGCATCCCAGGGCTCGTCGTCCTGGTACGCCGGTGGAGGCGCGGCCGGGCGGCTGCTTCGGCCCGCGAGGAAGGCCGGCGCGTCCGCCGGGGGAGGCGGCGGGGCGGAACGCGCGTCGGGCGGCGGGGCCGGGGGACGGGCGAGGTCGTCGGGCAGGCCGGCGCCGGCGGCAGGCGTCGACCCCGGGACGAGGTCGCCGGATGCGGAGTACGCCTCGTCGCCGACGTCGTCGCGCGGCACCCGTCCGGCCGCCGCGGCGCCGGCGGCGAGCCCGGCTGCTCCCGCCCACGGCGGCGGCGCGGTCCAGTCGCTCTCGCGGCGCGGCGCCGGCTCCGCCGGGCGGCCCGTCGACGAGTCGATCTCCACCGGCGCCCCCGGCGTGGGCGGAGGTCCCGATGCCGCGCGCGGCGCCCCGGCGGGACCCCGCAGCGATCGAACCGGGGATTCGGACTTCGGCGGCGCCGCCTCCCGGCGGGCCCAGTCGACGAACGTGGGACAGCCGGCGAACGACGCCGACAGGCAGTACGCGGCCTGGTGCGCCAGCGCCCGCGGGGCGGCCGGGTTCTCCGCGAAGCAGCGGTGGCGGTGGTCGGGGACCGGGGCCCGGAAGTCGCGGTCGTCGTCGAAGGCGACGAACGGGCAGACGACGCTCGGATCGGCGATGCGCTCGCTCACGGCGGGATGATACCCGGTGCACCGGGGTCGCCACCCGTGACCGGCGACCCTTGACGCCCGGGCTCCGTCGGCGCTAACTGCCTCCACGATGCATCGCGCGCCTCGAGCTCTCGTCGGCCTCGCGCTCGCAGTCGTGCTTGCCGCAGGCGCGTGCGGGTCCCCGGGCGCGTCGTCCCCGCCGCCGACCGGGGTCGCGACGCCGACCGCCCGGGCGACGCCGACGCCGGCCCAGCCCACGCAGGTCCCGACGCCGGCCCAGCCCACGCAGGTCCCGACGCCGGCCCAGCCGACGCAGGTCCCGACGCCCGCGGGATCGCTGCCGGCGTTCGCCTGCGACCGGGAGGTGGCGCAGCCCGGCTCCGTCCAGATCGCCTACCTGCGCGGGCTCGAGGCGGCCAACGGCGACGTCGCAGGGTCCATCGTCTTCACGTTCGGGCCGAGCGGCAACGTGGCCGCGACCTCCGACGTCACGGTGCGGCCCGTGAGCCCTCCGTTCACCCGCGATCCGAGCGGCCTGCCCCTGGCCGTCGAGGGCACTCGGTTCCTGGAGATCGTGCTGCAGGGCGGCACGGCGCTGGACGCGAGCTCCCAGCCGACCTTCGGGGGCCCGTTCGACATCGCGCTCGAGGGTGGGCCGATCGTCGAGCTCAAGCGCGCCGGGGACTTCGAGGCGGTCTCGACGTTCATCGTCGGGCTCGACGGCCCGCCGTGTGTGCGGATCCTCCCGCCCGATGGGACGAGCCGGGTGGTCATCCAGGTGCAGACAGAGTAGCCGCGCGGCGTCCGCACCAACGCGCGGCCCCGGCCCCCCGGCGGCCGGCCCCCGCCCCGCGGCGCCCGGCCCCGCGGCCCGCGTCCCCTCGGCGGCCGACCCACCCCGCGACGCGACGAACGGCACTATCCAGCAGCCGGACCGAGGCCGCACGCTCCCCCGAGAGGAGTCTGACGTGCAGCGTGCTCGCGCCACGGTTCCGTACTCGACCGGACATGTCGTGCGCGAATCGGCCGCCTCGGTCATCGGCGTCGGGCGCGGCCTCTGGCTCCTCCCGCTCGACGTCACCTTCAAGACCGTCGGGCTGCGGTACGGCTGGCTGAAGCTGCTGTTCGAGCGGACCCCGGCCCCGCTCCTCGCGAGCCTCGGCCAGCTCCGTGCGGAGCGCGCGGCGTGGCGCGCGGTGCGGAACGTGCCGGCGTACCGGCGCTTCCTCCGGGACGAGGGCGTGAGCGGCCGGGCCCTCTTCCCGCTCGGCATCCTGGCGCGCCTGCCCGAGACCGACAAGCGCTCGTACATCGACCGGTTCGGCTTCCTCCAGCGCTGCGTCGATCGCTCCCTCCCCTACCCCGGCACGACGATCGACGAGTCGAGCGGCTCGACGGGGACCCCGTACAACTGGATCCGGGGACGCCACGAGCGCGAGGTCGCCCACCGGAACATCGGCTTCTTCGCCCGCTACGCCTTCGGCAGCCGGCCGCTGGTGACCATCAACGCCTTCTCGATGGGGGCGTGGGCGGCGGGCTTCAACATGAGCCTCGGGATGATGCGCCACGGGATCGTCAAGTCGATCGGCCCCGACCTCGACAAGATCCTCTCGACGCTCGACTACCTGGGCCCGCACTACCGGTTCCTCATCTCGGGGTACCCGCCGTTCCTCAAGCACCTCCTCGACGAGGGCGATCGTCGCGGGTTCCCGTGGGCCTCGTACGAACTGCACGCCCTCGTCGGCGGCGAGGGGATGACCGAGGAGCTGCGGGATCTCCTCCTGGTGCGCTTCCGGTCCGTGTTCTCGGGCTACGGCGCAACCGACATCGAGATCGGCATGGCCGGCGAATCGCCGGTCAGCATCGCGATCCGGCGCCTCGCCCGGGCCCGGCCGGACGTCCGCGCGGAGCTCTTCGGCCACGACCCGCGCCTGCCGATGGTCTTCCAGTACAACCCGCTGATCCACTTCCTCGAGGTCAACGCGGACGGGGAGGTCGTGTGCACGGTCAGCCGCCTCGACCTGCTGCAGCCGCGGATCCGCTACAACGTCCACGACGCGGGCGGCCTGGTGGAGTACCGCGCGGCGGCGGAGACGCTGGCGCGCTTCGGCTACGACATCGCGACGCTCGGGTCGGCGCCCGAGACGGCCGGCCCGCGCGGCCCGCTGCCGTGGGTCCGCCCGATCCCCCTGCCGTTCCTGTGGATCCACGGTCGCAAGGACGCGACCATCAGCGTCATGGGCGCGAACATCTACCCCGAGGACATCGAGACGATCGTCTACCGGGACGCGGACCTCGTCCCCAGGCTCCACTCGTTCCTGCTGACCACGATCGACGACGAGACCGGGACGCCGCGGCCGGCGGTCGCCCTCGAGCTGACCGACGAGGACGGGGTCGACGACGCCTGGCGAGCCCGGATGTCGGATCGCCTCCGCGACGGGCTGCGCAACCTCAACATCGACTACCGGTCCTCGATCGCGGAGTTCCCGGCCGCGATGCAGCCGATCGTGCGGACCTACGGTCTCGGCGGGGGGCCCTTCGGCGCCGACGCCGCGCGCATCAAGCAGCGCCGCGTCGTCCGGGCGTAGCGTCTCGCGGCCTCGTGCTCCTGCGGCTGCCAGAAGGCCCGGTGATCGCGTGGGCGATCTGCCGGGCCTTCGGAGCAGTGGCGGATCCTTGCGGACCCTCCGTCGCTACTTCACGATGACGAACGCGTCGAGATCGACCCGTGGCCGCCCGGAGGTGCCGGCGACCACGAGCTTGACGGTGCGGGTGCCCGAGGACGACCAGGTCTTCTGCCAGGCGAGGACGCGGTACTGGGTCGAGGAGCCGTAGAGGTCGACGGTGGTGAGGTACTTGCCGTTGACGTAGATCTTGACCTTGCCCCGGGACGGCGCCGTGGTCGTGACGAGGGCGATCGAGCGGCCCGTGAACTTGACCGACGCCGAGCGACCAGCTGTCTTCGAGTACTTGATCGAGCCGCCCGAGAATGAGCTCGACGACCTCTGTGTCCAGGTGCCCGTGTACTTCACCGACGAGCTCGACTGCTGGGTGAGGCGCGGGCTCAGGGTGATGCCGGTTGCCCAGGCGCTGGCATTACCGGCCGCGTCGATCGCTCGGACCTCGTAGAGGACCGTGCCCGAGGAGGCCGCCGTGACGGCCGCGGAGTTCGATGTGAGAGAGGTCGAGACAACCGTCCACGCCCCGCCGTTCGTGCTCTGGCTGAGCTCGTAGCGGGCGACCCCGGAGCCGCCGGCGTTGTCGCCAGCGGACCAGGTGAGGAGGAGCGGGATCGAGCTTCCCGACAGCGCGGCGCCGGTCCATGGCTTCACGGCGAGCGAGCTCGCCGTGGGCGCTGTGCGGTCGATGGTCACGGTCGCCGCGGTGACGATGGCCACTGGCCCGGTGTGGGCCGTGGCGTCGGTGACGCTGTTGGCGGCCATGGCCAGGATGACCGTGCCCTCGGAGCAGCCGGTGACCACGACGGTGTACGAGCCGCCCGATCCAGCAGGAGCCCCAACCACGCAGCCGGTCGCGGTGCCGGTGACGGTGAAGTCACTCGCCGCGAGGCCGGTGACCGACTCGCTGAAGGTGACGGTGTACGAGAGGGTCGCCGCATTGGTCGGGGACGCGGGCGCGGTAAGGGTGGCCGTGGGAACGCGGTCGATGGTAACGGTTGCCGCCGTGACGACGGCCGCCGGCCCGGCGTTGCCCGCGATGTCGGTGACGCTGTTGGCCGCCAGGGCCAGGATGACTGTGCCGTCGGAGCAGCCGGTGAGCGCGACGGTGTAGGGGCCTGAGCCCGTCGGAGCCCCGACCACGCAGCCGGTTGCGGTGCCGGTGCGGGTGAAGTCCGAAGCGGCGAGGCCGGTGATCGGCTCGCTGAAGGTGAGGGTGTACGACAGGGTCGCCGCGTTGGTCGGGGACGCGGGCGCGGTGAGGGTGGCCGTGGGTGCTGTGCGTTCGATGGTGACGGTCGCCGCCGTGACGATGGCCGCCGGCCCGGTGTTGCCCGCGGTGTCGGTGACGCTGTTGGCCGCCAGGGCCAGGATGACGGTGCCCACGGAGCAGCCCGTGACCGCCACGGTGTAGGGGCCCGGGCCCGTCGGAGCCCCGACCACGCAGCCGGTCGCGGTGCCGGTGCGGGCGAAGTCTGATGCGGCGAGGCCGCTGACGGGCTCGCTGAAGGCGACCGTGTACGACAGGGTCGTCGCATTGGTCGGGGACGCGGGCGGGGTGACGGTGGCGGTGGGTGCCGTGCGGTCGATGGTGACGGTCGCCGCCGTGACGACGGCCGCCGGCCCGGTGTTGTCCGCGGTGCTGACGCTGTTGGCGTTGAGGGCCAGGATCACGGTGCCCGCGGAGCAGCCCGTGAGCGCGACGGTGTAGGGGCCCGAGCCCGTCGGAGCCCCGACCACGCAGCCGGTCGCGGTGCCGGTGCGGGTGAAGTCCGAAGCGGTGAGGCCGGTGACGGGCTCGCTGAAGGTGACGGTGTACGACAGGGTCGCCGCGTTTGTCGGCGAGGCGGGCGCGATGGTGAAAGTGGCCAACGGAACGGCGGCCGCGACACTCGCAGGCAAGATGAGCGCCATCGCGAAGACGGCCGCAGCCAATGCTCTTTTCACGATCGGTCCCCCCCGGCGTGAGCGATGACGCACCGGGACACCCACCGCGCCCCGGTCAGCCGTCGTCGGGCTCGTACGCCCTAGTTGGCGATACGCTACCAGACCGCACAATAGCGTCGATGGCTGTGTGCCCGTGTCGACCGATGCCGGGGTCTGCGCCGCCTCGGACCGCTGACGGGTCATCCGTGCTCGACCTCGCGGCCGGGACACGTTCTCGCCCTTGTCGGAGCGAACGACCCAGCATCGAGACATCCGCACGACTCGAGTGAGTGAGTTTGTGACGGGCGCTCACGCCTCTTGTCTGGGTCGGTGCCGATCGCCGAAAGGCCGCCCACCGGAGCGAGCGGCCTCCGCGTTCGTGCGTGGGACGCAGCTTCCGACTACGTGGCCAGTACGGCCACCCGCTCCGAGTCCACGATGAGCTCGGACGGCGACCCGGTCGTCAACGCCGACGGATCGAGGCCATGGATCGCCATGGCTTTCTCGATGAACCACGTGGTGAACGCGTCGTTGGCGCCCATCATCTTGCCGAACGCGTGCTCGGGATCGTCGCCTTCGAGCGTCACGATCACGAGATCGCCCATCGGGGTGGCCTGCAGGAATGTCCGCTCGTGGACGCCGGCACGACGACGCGACTCGACGAACTCCTGGTAACGCGGGCCGTTCAGCTCCGCCTGCCAGGACCGCCACTCGGGCGTCTTTCCGGGCAGGATCGGGAATGCGGCTGCCATCAATGGCATGGGACCTCCACGGGCACGTGCGTACCCGGCGACGGGGGGTCGGACTCGCCATTGGCCCTGCGCGACGGTCTTGGCGACCGTGTGAGGGCGCCGCGCTGGTGAGAACCCGTTGGCTCCCGTGCCTCCACCCGATATCCGCACGGTGCGCGCCTTCACCAAGGAAGTCAAGCGACACTACAAACGGCCCCTCCGCATAGGGCCAGATGGCCCTATGCGTTTGCGATGTCCGGGCAAGCGAGGGCGTATGGAGGCCATGTGAGCTCAGATCCCTGGGCCGACCTCATTGGCCGCTCGTGTGGGCGGCAGCGGTCGCCGACCCGCAGCGGCGAACGCGCGCCCGGCCGGACGAGCCCGGGTCGGCGGCGTTTCGCCCCGCCACTACCTCTCTTCCGCTTGCCGTTCTCCTACGGACGTTTGACACCTCGGCGGGGCGCTCCGACACTTGCCGGGTCGAACGGAGGATGTCCGCCCCGTTCCCGTTTCTCCCGGGGGATCGCCCACCCACGCCGACCGAAGGAGTGCCAGATGCGCCTGACCCGTTCCCTCCGCCCCGCCACCGTCGTGCGGGCCCACTGCGACGTGCCGTGCGGGATCTACGACCCCGCCGAGGCCGTCCTCGCCGCCAAGACCGTGGCCCGCATGGTCGAGCTGATCAACGGCCTCGAGGGCAACGACACCGCCGCCCGCAACAAGTTCTCCCGCTGCGTCGCCGTCAAGGAGCAGCACGCCGAGAAGGTGAAGAAGGAGGTCCAGGTCATCTGGTCCGACTACTTCAAGACCGAGCACCTGGAGGCGATCCCGGACCTCCACAACAAGGTCTGGAACCTCCTCAAGCTCGCCGGCAAGAACAAGCAGAACGTCGACGCCGAGGCGGCCGCCCAGCTGGTCGCCGCGACGCAGGAGTTCAGCGACCTCTTCTGGTCGACCAAGAAGTAGCGGCACTCGGGCCCGCCCGGTCGCTCGGCCGTCGGGCCCGCCCTGCGGCCCGGCCGACGTGCCCCGCCGCGGCCCGGCCGACGTGCCCCGCCGCGCCCGGCCCGCCCGGCCCGCGCGGTTCCGGGCGCCGGGCCCGTGCGGTTCCGGACGGGCGAGCGGCCCGATGACGAGGCGAGGATCGATGCAGCGCGACGTGGACGCCGGGCCTCCCGCCCGGCGTCCGACGTTCCCGGAGCGTCCCGTGCGCCGGCTCGCCCGGCCCCGCAGGCCCCGCCGCATCACGATCTACCTCGGCGTGCTGGACGTCCTGGCCCGGGTCTTCGACGCTGCGAACCTGCTTCGGCGCGCCCGTCACGGCCCGTGGCGGGCCGAGGTCGCCGAGGACAGCATGGCCCCGGCCATGCAGCCGGGCGACTGGCTGCTCCTCGACCCGACCTGTCGGCGCTGGCCGCGCGCCGGCTCGATCGTCGTGATCCGCGAGCCGATGACCGGCATCCTCGCGATCAAGCGGGTGGCGGCACGGGGCTCCGGTCGCTCGCGCGTCGGTGACTCGGCGCGGAGGGTGGTGCTCCCGGATGGGGCGGCACAGCCGCTCGGGCCGCGGGAGGCGTGGCTGCTGGGCGACGCGACCGACGGCTCGATCGACTCGCGGCGCTACGGCGCGGTCGACGCCGACGACCTGGTCGCCCGGGCCTGGTTCCGTTACGGCCCCCCGCGGAGGATCGGCCGCCTCCGCTGATCGGCGCGCCGCACGCCGTGGCCCACGCCCCGCGAAGGACCAGGGCGGCCGGCCGTTCGCTATCCCCCCGCGAGCGGGAGGCCGGCCGCGCGAACGTCCTCGGCGAACCGTGCCAGCCCGTCCTCCGACGTGTCCCACCGGGACGGGAAGGCGACGAGCCGGTCGAGGCCGAGGGCAGCGAAGGCACCCAGGCGGTCGACGCGCTCCTGGCCGACGGGACGCACGTCGCCGTCCCGGCTGTAGAGGGAGATCCGGAGCGTGGCCGGGTCGCGGCCCTCCTCCTCGCAGCGCTGGCGGGCGACGGCCATGTGCTCCGTCACCTCGTCCGGGTCGAGGAACACGAGGTTGAGCTCGTCCGCGTACCGCGCCGCGAGGCGGAACGTCACGTTCTGGCCGTTCCCGCCGACGACGATCGGGATCCGGGGCTGCTGGACGCCCTTGGGCACGTTGATCGCGCCGTCGACGCGCGCGTAGCGCCCCTCGTAGCTCGCGTGCCCCGGCTCGAGCATGCGGCGGATGATCTCGAGGTGGTCGGCGAGGACCGCAAGCCGCTCCCGGAGGGGCGGGAAGCCATACCCGTAGGCGATCCACTCGTCCTCCTTCCAGCCGGCGCCGATGCCGAGCTCGAAGCGGCCGCTGGAGATCACGTCGAGGGTGGAGGACATCTTTGCCGTGAGTGCCGGGTTACGGAACCCGGTGCAGATCACCATGTGACCGAGGCGCGCCCGAGAGGTTGCCTGCGCGATGGCTCCGAGCATCGTGAACGACTCGAACGTGATCTCGTCCGTGGGCTCCGGCACCGTCGTGAAGTGGTCGAAGACCCAGAGCGACTCGAAGCCGAGAGCCTCTGCCTGGCGCGCCCGTTCGACGGCGTTCGACCAGGCATCGACGGCGTTCCAGCGGTCGTACTCGCCCTTCCACCCCTGGGGGACCATCACCCCGACGTCCATGCGTGTCCAGTCCTCGCGATGTGCTGGGAGCAGCGCGGCGTGCGCCGCGGATCGGTGCGTCCGGCGGCGCAGCCTATCATCGGCGGCATGGAGACGCCGCCCCCGTTCGACCCGTCCGTCACCGGCCATCCGGACCCCGAGGCCATGCTGTCCGGGCCGCCCGAGCCCTGGGATGCTCTCCCCCAGCCGTCCCGCCGCGACGGGCCGCCGTGGTGGATGACCGAGATGATCGCCGCCGAGCCGGCCCTCGCCGGGCGCGTGCTCAGGCGACTGGGCGTGGTGCGCCGGAGCTCGGGCGTGCCGGGCGTCCCCGCCCGCCTCGAGGTGCCCGGGCGCGACACCGCCGCCGGGCGCCTTGCGCTGGCGATCCGCAGCACCCTGGAGAAGGGCGAGCCGGTCGTGGTGACCGGCTGCGGCACGAGCGAGCACGGGGCGCAGGCGTTCGCGGCCATCGTGGGCGACGCCGCCGCCCGGGGCGGCATCCGCGGCGCCGGCCAGCCCGGGAGCGTGGTCGCGGTACAGGCATTGGAGGCGGCGCTGGCGCCGCAGCGGGGCGGCCTGGTCGTGGGGATCAGCCACGAGGGCGCCACGGCGGCCACGCTCGCGGCCCTGGAGGCCGCGGCCGCGGGCGGGGCGCGGACCGCCGCCGTGACGGTCCACCCGGCGTCGCCGATCGGGCGCTTCGGGATCGTGCTGGCGACCGGGGAGATCGACCGCAGCTGGTGCCACACGATCGGCTACCTCTCGCCCATCCTGGCGGCGGTCGCGGTCGGCGCCGCCCTCACCGGCGAGCCGGACGACGCCGACCCGGGGTCGGTGCGGGGCCTCCTCGAGGCGGGCCTCGCCGCGGCGGCGGCCGCCGAGGGCATCGCCGCCGAGCTGGCCGGCAAGCGCGGGCTGATCGTCGTCGCCTCGGGCGCCGACCGGCCGGCCGGTCGCGAGCTGGCCCTCAAGGTCGAGGAGGCGGCCTGGCTGCCGACGGCGATGCGCGACCTCGAGACCTTCCTCCACGGCCATCTCCCCGCGCTCGACGAGGAGACCGGGCTGCTGCTGGTGCTCACCGACCGTGACGGGCGGGCCGCTCGCTCCGCCCGCGCCCAGCAGGCGATGGCGGCGGCCGGACGCGTGGGCGTGCGCGCCGCGGGCATCCTGGCGGCCGCGCTCGACGCCGAGTGGCCGGCGTTCCTCCTGCCGGCCGGCCGCGTTCTGGTCCCCGAGACCGAGCTCCTTCCCGCGCCGGTGGCCGCCCTCGTCGGGACGGCGACGCCGCTCCAGCTGGTGACCGAGCGCCTCGCGCGTGCCCGGGGCACAGACCCGGACCCGATCCGCCGCGACCAGCTCGCCTACCGCGAGGCAGCGACGCTCGCGGAGTAGGGCCCTCTCGGGGCGCCGGGGGGCGGGGCGGCCGGAAGGGGGTGGGGCCGCCCTGCGTCAGGCGCGCACGAGCACCTCGCCGAGCAGGTCGATCATGTCCAGGTCCCAGGGCAGGAAGTCCTGCAGCATCAGCCGCTCGGCGCCCGCCGCCGCGAACCGCTCCACCGCCGCGCGCGCCTTTTCCGGCGTCCCGAGCACCCAGCGCGGACGGCGCGTGTCGAACCAGGCCAGCCCCTCCTCGGCGAGCCCGAACTGCTCGAGGACGACGCGGCTGCGCCGCTCGACCTCCGCGGCGTCGCGCCCGACGAGCACTCCGACCATCGCCGAGTGGAGGAGCGTCGACGGGTCCCGGCCCGCGGTCCGCGCCGTCTCGTCGAGCTTCGCGAACCGGTCGGCGACCCGCTCCGGCGACGAGCTCGTCACGTTGAACTCGTCCGCGAAGCGAACCGCGATCCGCATCGAGCGCGGGCTCCCCTCCCCGCCCACGATCACCGGCGGCGCGGGCCGCTGGACCGGGCGCGGCCGGAACATCGAGCCGGGCACGGAATAGTGGCGCCCGGCGAACGACCAGCCGTCGGGCTCCTGCCAGAGGCCGCGCAGGACGGCAAGCTGCTCCTCGAGCATCTCCGCTCGCACCTCAATCGGCGGGAACGGCAGGCCGTGGTGAGCGTGCTCCTCCTCGTTCCAGCCGGCGCCGAGGCCGAGGTCGACCCGCCCGCCGGACATCTCGTCGACGGTCGCCACGATCTTGGCGAGCGTGCCCGGGTGGCGGAAGGTGACCGGCGAGACCAGGACGCCGAGGCGAATCCGCTCGGTCTCCCGGGCCAGGCCTGCCACCACGGTCCAGGCGTCGGTGGTCGGGCGCCCGCTCTCCCCCGGGAAGCTGTCGTAGTGGTCGGAACGGAAGAGCGCCTCGAAGCCGGCCGCCTCCGCCCGCCGGGCGATCGCGAGCTGGTCCGCGTAGGTGCAGCCCTGCTGGGGCTCGATCATCAGGGCATAGCGCATGGGAGCTCCTCGCGTGGGTGTCGGCCCGCCTTGTCGGGCGTCGGGCCGGGTATTTGACGGAATGCTTGAGGCAACCTACATTGTTGCGATGATGTTAAATGATTCGTCGGCCCCACCGTCGTCCCGCGACGCGGCCATCCACGAGATCGCCGAGGGGATCGCGACGCTGGCCAGCCGGCGGCGCTGCGCCGCCGCCCGCCAGGTCCACCATAGCGGGATCAGCCTGGGCCATCTCCAGATCCTCTGGGTCCTGCAGGAACACGGGCCGCTGCCGGTGAGCCGGCTCGCGGACTGGCTCGGGATCGGCGTGCCCAACGCCACCGGGCTCCTGGACCGGATGGAGCAGCGCGGCCTCGTGGCGCGCGAGCGCGGCGGCGACGACCGCCGGGTCGTGCTGGCGAGCATGACCGACGCCGGCCGCGCGGCGGTTGCCGAGCACGACGGCTGGCGGGTCGGGCTCATCGAGCAGATCCTGGCTCCCCTGCCGACGGAGCACGTGGTCGCGGTGGCGGCCGGCGTTCGCCGGACCTGCGAAGCCGACCGCACGCCGTTCGAGCACGCGGCTCCGGACCGGGCGGTCGCAGATCTCGCGGCCCCGGACCTCCCCGCCGCGGACCCCGCGGCACATCACCGTCCGACCGATCCCGCCTCCCCCGGAGGCGCCGTCCCCGAGAGAGGAGCCCTCGCGCGATGATGGAAGGCAACCCGGCCGCCGAGCCGGATCGAATGCCCGAGCTGAGCTCGGTGCCGGGCGCGGGCACGAGCCCGGCGGGACCCGGCGCCGCCCCGCACCCCGCGATCGAGCTGTCGCGCCGCGCGCGGTTCGAGGTCCTGGGGGCGATCCTGCTCGCCCTGCTCCTCGGCGCCCTCGACCAGACGATCGTCGGGACGGCCCTGCCCACGATCGTCACCGATCTCAAGGGCAACGACCTGTACGTCTGGGTCGTCACGATCTACCTCCTGACATCGACGATCGCGGTCCCGTTCTACGGCAAGCTCTCGGACCAGTTCGGGCGCAAGCCGCTCCTCCTGTTCGGGATCACGACGTTCCTCATCGGGTCCGCCCTGTCGGGGCTGAGCCAGACGATGGAGCAGCTGATCCTCTTCCGGGGGATCCAGGGCGTCGGCGCCGGCTCGCTCTTCCCCATCTCGCTGGCCGTCATCGGCGACCTCTTCACGCCCCGCGAGCGCGGCAAGTACCAGGGCCTCTTCGGCGCGGTCTTCGGGTTCTCGGCCCTCGTCGGGCCGGCCCTGGGCGGCTTCATCACCGACAACATCAGCTGGCACTGGATCTTCTTCGTCAACATCCCGATCGGCATCGTCTCGCTGGCCGTCGTCGCCCGGGTCCTGCCCTCCATCCGCCGGCCGCACGGCCCGCTCAACCTCGATTGGCTGGGCGGCGGCGTGTTCGTGGCGGCGATGATCCCGCTCCTCATCGGCCTCACGAACAAGCAGTTCGCAGACTGGACGGAGCCGCAGGTCGGGGGCCTCGTCACGATCGGCCTGGCGCTCCTGGCCGTCTTCCTGTACATCGAGAGCCGCGTGAAGGAGCCGATCGTCCCGCTCGACCTGTGGCGGGACCGGACCTACGCGGGCTCGATCGTCGCCACGTTCTTCGCCTCGTTCGGGTTCTTCGCGGCGATCATCTTCCTGCCGCGCTACTACCAGGTGGTCCTGGGCGAGAGCGCCACGGCGAGCGGCTACGCGCTCGTGCCCCTGCTCGTCGGGGTCATCGGCTCGAGCATCGTCAGCGGCCAGATCGTCGCCCGGACGGGGAAGTACAAGGTCCTGCTCCTCGTTGCCCTCACGCTGCTGGGGATCGGTTCGTACCTCTTCACGAACCTCGGGGCGACGACCGCGACGACGACCATCTGGCTCTGGCAGCTGGCGCTGGGCGTGGGGATCGGGCCCACCCTGGCGGTCTTCACGATCGTCGTCCAGAACGCCGTGCCGTTCCGCAAGCTGGGCGTCGCCACGTCGAACCTGACGTTCTTCCGCCAGATCGGCGGCACGGTCGGCCTGGCGATCGCCGGGTCGGTCTTCGGGACGCAGCTGGGGACCCTCCTCCCCGAGCGGCTCGTGGCCAACGGGATCCCCCAGCAGTTCATCGACCAGTTCCGGGCCCAGGGCGGCGCCGCCTCCGACCTGAACAACCTCGTCGGGGTCGGGACCGACCTCGGGGCCGCCATCCTGGCGGGCGTGCCGGCGCAGGCGAAGCCGATCGTCGAGCCGCTGATCCCGAACATCGTGACCTCGATCTACGAGGCGATCTCCTTCGCGATCGCCTCGGTGTTCTGGCTCGGCGTCATCGCGGCCATCGTGGCCTTCATCGGCGTGCTCGTGATCCGCGAGCTCCCGCTGCGCGGGTCGGTCGACCCGATCCCGGTGGCGGAGTGACCGAGATCGCGCCGACCCCGCCGGCGCTGGCCGCCCCCGGCACGGCCGGCGCCCCGTTCGAGCCGGTCTTGCGGGCCGATGACCTGCCGACCGGCGCCCTGGTCCGCGTGACGCGCGGCGACCTCGACGTCCTGCTGGCCCACGTCCCGGAGGGCATCCTCGCGACGGACGATCGCTGCCCGCACATGGCCGCGCCGCTCTCGATCGGCACGCTCGACGGGTGCGTGGTCGGCTGCCCGCTCCACAACGGCCGCTTCGACCTGTGCACCGGCGAGACGGTCCAGATCCCGACGACCGGCGGCCTCGACGCCGACGGCGTCGCGCACCCGACGTGGTCGCCGCCCGGATCGCTCCCGAAGCCGGAGCCGAGCGGGCCGAAGGCGGAGGCACGTCGCCTGACCCGGATCCGGCGGCTGCGCTACTACCCGGTCCGGGTGGTGGACGGCACCATCGAGGTGGGCTTCCCGCGACCTTGAGCGGCCCCGACCGCGCCGCGGCGTCTCCACGGGCGCAGCGCTGTCTCTCGTCGGGGCTGGGGCGCTCGATCCGCCGGTGCCCGGATGCACCACCCAAAAGTCCTGGTCCGGGCAGGACGTTTGACTCTCGACGCCGGTCGCCGCTATCGTTTCGGCTCTCATGCGAACCCGCCTGATCGGGGCCGTCGCCGCGCTGGCGATCGCCCTCGGGGCTCTCGCGTTCCCCAGCGCAGAGCCCGCCCAGGCCCGCTCGACCTGCACCGGATGGACCAGCACGCTGGTGCCTCCGACGTCGATCCGGGTATATCGCGCCGCGAAGCAACGCACCGAGACGGTGCCGTTTCGCGCGTACGTCGAGAAGGTGATGGCCGCCGAGTGGGGCGCGGCGGCACCACCGGCCGCCCTGCGCGCCGGCGCCATCACCGTGAAGCAGTTCGCCTGGTACTACGCCATCCACTGGCGCGGCGGCGTGGATCGCGCCGGGCGCTGCTACGACGTCGTCGACGGCTCGCGTGACCAGGTCTACGACCCATCACGCCGCACCCCTCCCAGCCACGTCGATGCGGTCGCCGCGACCTGGTGGATCAGCCTCCGCAAGGGCGATCGCTTCTTCCTGACCGGCTATCGCCCCGGCACGGGGTCCTGCACGGCTCACATCGACGGCTGGCGCCTGTACCAGGGTGACGCGGTCAACTGCGTCCGGCGCTACCGCGACAGCGACGAGGCGCTGGCGCGGCGGTTCTACAGCTCGGTCTCGTGGGTCGAGCCCGGCGCCAACGACGTCACCGGCGACGCCCGGGGCGACGCGGTGGCGGCGGTCACCGATCCGGCGACGGGCGAGCTCACGGCGCGGGTCTTCACCGCGGACGGCGCCTACGCCGCCACCAGCCTGGCGACCAAGGGCCTCGTCCTGGGCATCGTCCAGGCGGGCACGCTGCTTGGACGCCTGACCGCCGACGTGAGCGGCGACGGCCGCCCGGACATCGTCCAGCTGGTGTCAGTCGCGGACGCGGTTGCCGACCTGCAGGTCCTGCGGGGCACGCCGGACGGCTTCGCTCCCGCGGAGACCTGGTGGTCCAGCGCCAGCGACCCCTCCGCGCTGCTCCCCGGGACGCTGCGGCTCGTCGCCGGCGACTTCAACGCCGACGGCAGGGCGGACGCCGGCCTGGTGCGCACGCCTCCGGCCGACGCTCCCCAGGAGGCGGCCCTGTGGGTCGGCGCGTCGACCGGCACCTCCTTCGAGCCGGTGCGCCGGCGCTGGCTCGCCGCGGGCGACTTCACGACCGCGCAGTTCCTGGTGGGCGACTTCAGCGGCGACGGCCGGGCCGACCTCGCGATCCTCGCCGGCACCGATGCCACGACGGACATCGGCGTCGCCGTCACCTCCGCGACGGCCCTGCGGATGGACGGGCCGACCAGCTGGGCGACGGAAGGCGCCCCGCTCGCCGACATCAGCGCCGTCGTCGGCGACCCGAACCGCGACGGCCGCGACGACGTGCTCCTCGTGCGCCGGGCCGCGGCCGGCATCCGCGTGCTCGTCGACCGATCCAGCGGGACCTCCTTCACGAGGACCTGGTTCGGCGGCCCGCTGCCCGTGCCCTTCGCCGGCACGCGGTTCACGACCAGCGACCTGAACCGCGACGGCCGGAGCGACCTGCTCGCGTTCGTGGACCGCGGCGCCGACGAGGCCGGCACCCCGCTCGGGACGGACCTCTGGCGCCTCTACTCGAACGGCGTGGCCTACACGGGCGAGCTCTGGCTGACCGACGCCACGCTGGTCCCGGCGACGTTTACCGCCCACTGAGGCTCGGCGAAGGCGCGTCGCGAGGGCGCCTACGTGCGAAGGCGCCGCGACCGCGCAGGAGCGAGGGCGACATGGCGCCGCGTGACGACCCGTCCCGGGCTGGCTGTTGTCAGGTGCCGTTCGTCGGCGCCGCTCGCCCGCTGCGCCCGTTTCCGGCGTCGACGAAGGCCCGCATCGCGCTGGCGATCTCGGCCACGTCGTCCGTGACCCGGACCAGGGCGAGGTCGGCCTCGGCGAGCATCCCCATCGGCAGGGCGGTCGAGCGCAGCCAGTCGAACAGGCCGGCCCAGTAGTCCGTCCCCACCAGGAAGACCGGGAAGTGGCGGATCTTGCCGGTCTGGATGAGTGTCACGGCCTCGAAGAACTCGTCGAGGGTCCCGAAGCCGCCGGGCAGGATCACGAAGCCGTCGGCGTATTTGACGAACATCGTCTTGCGGGCGAAGAAGTAGCGGAACTCGACGCCCAGGTCCACCCACGGGTTGAGCCACTGCTCGCGGGGCAGCTCGATGTTGCAGCCGATCGAGAAGCCGCCGGCCTCGTGGCAGCCGCGGTTCGCCGCCGCCATCAGGCCGGGCCCGCCGCCCGTGATCACCGCGAAGCCGGCCTTCGCGAGGTGCTCGCCCAGGAGCCGCGCGGTCTCGTAGAGCGGGCTCCCCTCCTCCACCCTTGCCGATCCGAAGACGGACACCGCCTGGCCGACGTCGGCCAGGGCATCGAAGCCCTCGACGAACTCCGAGGTGATCCGCAGCACGCGCCAGGGGTCTGTGTCGGTGAACTGGGCCCGGACCGGGCGCAGGAACTGCTCGTCGGCGGTCAGGGCGGAATCCGGCACCTGGCGCTCGACCGCGTCGCGACGGACGACGAGCCGGCCGGCCCGCAGGCGGTCGCGGCCGGACGTGATCGGCTCGCCGCCGCCGGCAGGGGCCGTCTCCCGCGACTCGTCGGAGCGGCTGGGTCGATCGGGCCGCGGGGCGCTGGTGTCGGGCATCGGTTGAGGTCTCCGTGGCGTGGAGCGGCGGCGTCTCCGTCGCCGTGGAGCGGCGGTGGCGGGATCGTACTGCGGGCCGGCGGTGTGGTGGAGCGGGGTCGCGCGGCAGCCCGGCGGTGTGGTGGAGCGGGGTCGCGCGGCAGCCCGGCGGTGTGGTGGACGCGGATCCGGTCGGGTGGAGCGCCGCCATCCTCTCGAATGCTCGCGACACCAACCGAATGGCGGCTCCAGACGCCCGCATCCTCTCGATTGCGCGCCAGGCGGGCAGTCTGATCTGATCTGCGACGCCTCCCACGCTCGGCGACGGCGGTCCATCCCCGCGCGCAGCCCATACGGTCTGGCAACGGAGCATTTGATCAGGTCGGCGCTGCGCGGCCCGGCGGTCCGTCAGCGGAGCACCCGGCGCGGTCCGCCGCCGCGCGGTTCCTCGCCGCGCGGTCCGGCGCGGTCCGCCGCCGCGCGATCCGCCGCCGCGCGGTCCGCCACGGCCCTGCGCCTTGCCCGGCGCGGCCCTGCGCACTGCCCTGCGGTCGGACGCACCACTGCGCGGGACCCGGGGCGAGAGCCAGGCGCGAGGCGAGCGCGGGGACCCCCGGGCGAAGTCAGGCGCGAGGCGAGCCTGGCGTGTGGCGCCGGAGGCGCTGGGCCATCGCGGTCGCGCCGCCGAGCGAGGTCATGATCATGGGCAGCCACGGGACGTCAGCCGGCCGTTCGGTCGCCTCGGCCGTAGCGGTGTCGGGCGCGACGGCCAGGATCCGCAGCAGGTCTCCCTTCGTGGCCGGGAACGGCCCCGAAGCGGCGAAGGTCGAGCTGGTGATCCGCCCCGCGCCGTCGTAGACGTAGAAGGCGCCCATCGTGCGGCCGAACTCGCGGGCCCCGATCGCGAGGATCACGTGCTGGCCGGTGGACATGAGGATCGGCTGGCCACCGCACGACGACCCGTTGAGGCCACGGACCCGGACGACCGCCCCGGGGGCGCCGCGGATCGCCCGCTCGACCTGAACGTCGAACCACGAGCTGGGCACATGGCCCGCGCTCGGCTTCACCCAGCTGACGGTGCCGTCGACGATCACGAGGGCCGTGTCCCGGACCGCGGCGACCGAGGGCCCGAAGCCGTCGCAATTGGCCAGCGCCGGGCCGCCGGGGGCCAGCAGGATGACGGCGAGCGCGACGGCGGCGCCGAGGATCGCTCGCGGGAGACGGCTCATCGATCGCGGACTCCGAGCTGACGCGCTGCGTGTCGCGTGCACTCCCATGCTACTCACCCCCGGCACGCTACGATGACTCGGCCATCAGAGGAGGCCCCATGTCCGCCTGGTTCACCGTCCGCCTCGACGACCGCCCCGGCTCGCTCGCCCGCGCCGCGAAGGCGCTCGCCGATCGCGGCGTCAACATCACCGGGATCGTCGGCGTCGCCGAGGACACCGACGGCGAGCTGATGCTCACGACGAGCGACGCAGACGCGACCCGCGAAGCGCTCACCGCCCTCGGAGTCGCCTTCGACGAGCACGACCCGACGGACCCGCACGGCCTCGCCGAGCCGGGCTCGCTGGCGGACATGGCACGCACGCTGGCGGATCGCTGACCGCGTGCCGGACTGCCCCCCCCGGACTCCTGACGAGCCCCGCCCGATGAGCATCGCCCGATGAGCCTCGCCCGATGAGCCCCCGCCGCGCCGCGAACCAGCCGCCGACCGTCGCCATCCGGGTGATCCACGAGGATCGCCCCGAGGCCCTCCCGGCGATCTTCGCCGTGGTCGCCGCCGCGGGCGGCACCGTGCGCACGATGAGCACCGTCCGGCGGATCGATCCCGAGGGTGACGGCCCGCCGGCCGTCGAGACGGAGGTCGAGATCGAGGGATTGACGGAGGACGCCGTCGACGCCACCGTTGCCTCGGCGCCGGGCGTCCGCGAGCGCCACGCCACCCGCGCCCTCGACCGGATCTTCGGCAAGCGCGTGATCGTCGTCGGTGGCGGGGCGCAGATCGCGCAGGTGGCGCTCGGCGCCGTCAGCGAGGCGGACCGCCACAACATCCGGGGCGAGCGGATCTCGGTCGACACGATCCCGCTCGTCGGCGAGGCGAACATCGCCGGCGCCGTGCGCGCGGTCGCCGACCTGCCCCGGGCCCGCCTCCTCGTCCTCGCCGGTTCGATCATGGGCGGCGACATCAGCGTCGCTGCAGAGGAGCTGCGGGCGGTCGGGATCCCGGTGGTCGCCCTGAACATGGTCGGCTCGATCACCGACCACGTCGACCTCGTGGTGAGCGACCCCGTCCAGGCCGGCACCATGGCCGTCATGGCCGTCGCCGACACGGCCACCTTCGACCTCGCCCGCCAGCGCGGCCGGCGGTACTGACCGAGCCCACATCGCCGCCGCCGCGGCCGGAGGCGCACCATGCGCATCGCCACCTGGAACGTCAACTCCCTGAAGGCGCGCCTCGAGAAGGTCGCGTGGTGGCTGGAGCGGGCCGCTCCCGATGTCCTCCTCCTGCAGGAGACGAAGCTCGCCGACGACGACGCCCCGGTCCTCCCCTTCCGGATGCTCGGCTACGACCTGCTCCACCACGGCGAGGGGCGCTGGAACGGCGTCGCGATCGCGAGCCGGGTTGGGTTCGAGGCCGTCGTCACGAACTTCGGCGATGGGCCGGTTCGCAACAGCGGCCCGGGCGCGGCGCCCCAGGGCGAAGAGGACTTCGACCCGTTCGACGAGGCGCGCATGGTGAGCGCCGTCTGTGCAGGCATCCGCGTAGTAAGTGTCTACGCACCGAATGGCCGCATCGTCGACTCCGCGTGGTACGCGGGGAAGCTTCGCTGGTTCGAGCGGCTCGGGCGCTGGCTCGCGGAGACGCAGGACGCCTCGACGCCGCTCGTCGTGGGAGGCGACTTCAACGTCGCTCCCACCGACGACGACGTCTGGGACGCCGCGGCGGCCCACGGCGGCACCCACGTGTCCAAGCCGGAGCGCGACGCGTTCCGGGCTCTGGTTTCGTGGGGGCTCACGGACACGTGGCGCGCTGCGAATCCCGGACTCCGGCGCTTCACCTGGTGGGACTACCGGGCCGGCAACTTCCAGCGCAACGAGGGGATGCGGATCGACCACCTCCTGGCGACCGGGCCCGTCGCCGCCCGCCGCGTCGCCGTCGAGGTGGACCGCGAAGCGCGCAAGGGGACGCCGACGCCGTCCGACCACGCCCCGCTCGTCCTCGACCTCGACGAGCCGGGAAAGCCGTTCGACGCGGGGTGGAGCGGCTCGGAGGCGCGCTTCGCGGCCCGGCGTGCGGCAAAGGGCGGATGAGGCACCGGCGGCGCGTCGTCCTCGTCGGCGCGGTGGTGGCGGCCGGGCTCCTCGCGACGGCATGCGGCGCCGGGGCGACCCCCTCCCCGGGCGACGAGCTGGCCGCCGCGTTCGTCGACATCCTCGGCGACCCGGCGCTCCATGCCAGCGTCGTCCAGCAGGCGACGTCGACCGCGCAGTCCGGCACCGACGTGCTGGACGTCCGGACGACGATGTCGGGAGACCTGGCGCTGCCGGACGCCCGGCTCGAGGTGGTCGTCGAGACGGAGGGCCAGGCCACGCGTGTCGGCGTGATCGTGGCCGGGGGCCGGACGTACGTGGATCTCGGCGAGGGCTGGTCCAAATCACCGCCGGGATCGACGGCCGGCTCGGAGATCGCCACGGCGTTCGTGGTCGTCTCCGACCCCCACGACCTCGAGCTCGCCGGGCAGGTCGTCGAGGGCGGAGCGACGCTCTACCACTTCGTGGCGACGCGGCCGCTCCCGTACAGCCCGGCCGGGTTCGAGTCGGCTGGGGCGAGCACGGGCACGATCGACGACCTGGACGCCTACGTGGAGGCCGACGGGACGCCGGTCCGGATCGAGTTCTCGTTCAGCGCGCAGGGGGAGGCGAACGGCGCGACGACGACCGTGCACGGCACGACGGAGATCCGCTTCAGCGACGTCGGCGGCGACCAGGTGGTCGTGGCGCCTGCGCTCGCGCCGTCACCCGCTCCGGCCCCCGCGTCCGCGGTTCCGACGGCGGGCGCATCCGCGGCCCCGTCTCCCGGCGCGCACACCGCCCCGTAGCGAGGGCGTCCGGCGGCCCGTCCCCGAGCGCGTCCACGGCCTCGCCCTCCGGCGCGCACACCGCCCCGCAGCGAGGGGCTCAGATCCGGATCATCTCCGCGACGTCGAGGACCAGGATCGTGGCCCCGGCGTAGGGGACGAGGTTCGCCTGCCAGTCCTGGAGCCGCTCGGTCAGGACCAGCGGGACCTCCACCTCGCGGCTGCGGCAGGTCTCGTGGAGGATCTCCACGACGGCCGGCACGGCCGCGTCCTCCACGGCCATGATCAGCGTCACGTTGGGCGTCTCGAGGAAGCCGCCCGTGGACCCGATCCGGGTGAAGCGGTGGCCGTCCTCGCGCAGCCGCTCGGCGGCGCGATCCGCATCGGTTGCCTGCACGATCGCCAGCAGGAGCTTCATGCGCGAACCCTACTCCTCCCCATCGGCCGGCGAGGGGGGAACGGGAACCGACGCGACGGCCGAGGCGCGACCGCCCGCGGCCCGGGCCCGGAGGCGCTTCTCCTCCGCGCCCTCCACCTCGGTCCGCCACCCGCGGACCGTCCGGACGCCGTCCATGGCGTAGCGGTCGGCGACCATCAGGTCGAAGGCGTGGACCGACGCCTCCTGGTTCGAGTACCGGCCCGCCGTCCAGCTGCGCGAGCGCGTGCCCTGCTGCTGCATCTCGACGACGTGGTAGTCCTCCCGGTTCGTGATGTCCCAGAATTCGACGGCGCCCGAGACGTCGACCTTTCCGAGGTCGGCGGCAGCGACATACAGGTCGCAGTGGACGGTGCTCCGGTTGGGTCCGTCGGGCCAGGCCTGGTGGGTCAGGACGTAGTCGGGGTGGACCGACACGATCAGGTTCGGCCACAGGATGTAGTAGAAGATCCGCCGCGCCTCGGTCTCGTCGCGGGCGTAGAGGAGCGGCCGGCCGTTGCGCTTCCCGTCGATCGACATCGTCTCGCAGCCGTCGGCGAAGATCATCCAGCCGCCCTTCCAGGGGCCGTCGGCCAGGAAGTCCTCCCCGAGGTCGTAGGGCGTCAGCTTGTTGAGCAGCGGGTGGACCGGCGGGCAGTGGTAGCACTCGCTGTAGTTCTCGGCGACGATCTTCCAGTTGGCGGCCACGTCGTAGGTCAGGCGGGCGGCCCGGCGCAGGCGGCTCATGTCGCGCCCGAAGCCGGCGTGATGCTCGTACCAGTCGCCCATGAACGTCCGCAGGTCCGGTGTCGTGGCCTCGTCGGCGAAGCACAGGAAGACGAAGCCCTGCCAGGTCTCCGTCCGGATGGGCGTGAGGCCGTGGGTCTCGAGGCTGAAGTCCTCGAGGTCGTCCGTGTGCCTGGCGCGGATCAGCCGCCCGTCGAGGTCGTAGATCCAGGCGTGGTAGGGGCACTGGAAGCGGACCGCCGTGCCGCACTCGCGCTCCTCCACCGCCGTGCCGCGGTGGCGGCAGACGTTGTAGAAGGCGCGGACCACGTCGTCACGGCCGCGGACGAGGATCACGCTCTCGCCGAAGAAGTCGCGCAGGACGAAGCTGCCGGGCTCGGGCATCTCCTCCGACCGGGCGACCGCGATCCAGTCGCGGAAGAAGACGTGCTCGGTCTCCCAGGCGTAGATCGCCTCGTCCTGGTAGGCCCGCGCCGGGAGCAGGGTGGCCTTCCGGAACGGCGCCCGGATGGCGGAGATCTCGTCCGGCGTCAGCGGCGAACGGGCGGGCAGGCGGGTGACGGCCACGGGTGCTCCTCGTGCGGAGCCGTGATCGTACCGGACGACGCCACGGGAATGCCCGCCACGGCCTGCCGGTCAGGCCGAAGGAACCTGGCGCGGTCGATCCGGCCGCGCCGCCGGCTACGGGGTCGAGACCGGCGTCGGGACCGGCGTGGGAGCGGGCGTCGGCGCCGGTGGCAGCCAGGTCCCGTACGAGCGAGGCTTCGGGAAGTACGTCCGGATCCAGGCCTTGCAGCGGGCCAGGTTGAGGACGTAGCCGGCGCCGTACCGCCAGGAGGCGTAGACCGTCGGGCCGAAGACCGTGCGGTTCACGTGCGAGAGGTCCGCCCGCGCGACCATCGCGAAGATGAGCGCCCGGTCGGCCATGGGCAGATCGGTCTTGTAGTAGCCCCGACCGGCGGCGACGAGGGCGGCCATGACGCCCGGGCCCAGCGTGCGGACCTTGGTCACTGCCGACATCACGAGCTGCTGCTGGCGCCGGGCGCGCCCGTAGTCGTTGTCGCCCTTGCGGGACCGCGCGAAGATCAGCGCATTGAAGCTGCTCAGGTGGTGGCGTCCCGCGCTCAGGCCCCAGCCCTTCCTGTGCCGATTGACCCAGTAGTACGGGTCGTAATAGCGCTTGGCGAGCGTGACGTCGAGGCCGCCCACCTTGGCGACGAGCCTGCGGAAGGCCGTGAAGCCAACGATGACGTAGGCGTCGATCTCGATGCCGAGGGCCCGTCCCACGATCCCCCGGAGCGTCGTCCCGCGCGTGGCGGCGGGGAGGCTCTGGTAGAGCGCGTTGACCTTGCCCGCAAACCGCCGGGTGGCGGAGATCGGGAACTGCACGATGTCGCGCGGGATGCTGACGATCGCCGCCTTGCGGGTCAGCGGGTCCACCGACGCGACCATCATCGCATCGGTGCGCCCCCCGAGGCCGGTGCCTCGCGCGTCGGCGCCGAGCAGCAGCACCGTGAAGCGGCCGTCCTTGCCGAGGATGCGTCGCGCGGCCGCGGTGTCCATCGCCGTCGGGTCCAGCTCGCCGGCGATCGATGTGCCGGCCAACGCGACGGCCGCGTCCGCGAGCCTGCCCGTCGCGTCGACGAGCGCGCCGGGATTCGTGGCCAGGCGGGCCAGGCTGGAGACGGTCGGCGCCACGGCAGCGATGGCGGGCGCCGCCGTCGCGACGGCCACGGAGCCGCCGATTCCGACGACGAGGGCAAGAGCGGCGGCGAACAGCTTCGTATGCATGGCCGTAGGGTGCTCCTGTCGATCGCCGGCTGGCACCGGCCAATGGTCACGCCACCCGAAGTACGAGCGTCGGGGGCGACCGGGCGAGGCCCGGCCGGCGCACCGTAGCGCGCCTCGCGGGATCAGTCCAGCGTGACCGTCTCGTGCCAGCGCGGGACGGCGACGTCAAAGCCGAGCGCGGCGACCTTCGGCTCGAGCTCCGCCTGCGGACCCGGGTCGCCGTGGACGAGGAAGACGCGCCGCGGGAAGCCGGGCGTGCCGGGGCGCCTGTCGGCGGCGAAGCCGGCCAGCCATTCGAGCAGCTCGGGCTCGTCCGCGTGCGCCGAGAAGCCGCCGACGGAGCGGACCTGGCAGCGGACCTCCCGGATCGCGCCGTCGAGCCGGACCGTCTTCGCCCCCTCCTGGAGGGCGCGCCCCAGCGTTCCCTCGCCCTGGTAGCCGACGAAGAGGAGGACCGCGCGCCGGTCGTCGATGAGCTCGCGCAGGTGGCCGAGGACCCGCCCCCCGGTGAGCATCCCGTTCGACGCGACGATCATGTACGGCCGCGGCGCCCGGGCGATCGCCTGCGACTCCTCGACGGTCTTGACGATGTGCTGCTGGGGGTAGTCGAGCGGCGTGTCGCCGGCCTCGAAGAGCTTCCGCGTATCCTCGTCGTAGTACTCCGTGTGGGACCGGTAGATCGAAGTGGCCTCGCGCGCCATCGGCGAGTCGAGGTACAGCGGCAGCGACGCGATCTCGCCGGCCGACGCCATCCGGTCCAGCTCCCAGATCAGCTCCTGTGTGCGCCCGATGGCGAAGGACGGGACGAGGAGGACGCCGTCCTGCTCCGCGACGAGCCGGACGACCTCCGCCAGCACGCGCCGCGCCTCGACCTGGGGCTCGTGCTCCCGGCCGCCGTACGTCGACTCGCACAGGACGTAGTCGGCGCCGGAGAGGCGGGTGGGATCCCGGATGATCGGCGTGTTGCGCTGGCCCAGGTCGCCCGAGAAGACGATCACGCGCTCGGCGCCGTCCGCTTCGTCGGCGACGCGCAGCCGGATGATCGAGGAGCCCAGGATGTGACCGGCGTCGAGGAACGTGGCGTGGATCCCCGGCGCCATCTCCTCCTCGACGTCGTAGCGGATGGGCTTGAAGCGACGCAGGGCGACGACCGCGTCGTCCTCGGTGTAGAGGGGCTCGTCGAGGTCGATGTGGAGCTCCGGGTGGGCGGCTGGCACCGGGGCAGCCGCGGCCGGGGCCGGGGCGGCCACGGGTTGCGCGCCCGAGAGCGGGGCGCCCGAGAGCGGGGCGGCCAGGAGCGGGGCGGCCAGGGGGCCCGTGTCGGGATGGGCCCGGGCAAGGTGCTCGCCCGGGAGCTCGCGCGGGACGCGCGGCAGGGCGCCCCGGTCCCAGGTCCCGTCGCCAGCCTCCTCGTGACCCGGGGCGGGCGGTGTTCCGGCCTCGTCGTGACCCGGGTCGGCCGGGGCACCCGGATCGGCGGGTGCCTGTTCGTCGGGGACGCCCGGAGCGGCCGGAGCGGCGGTCACGGCCCGGCGTGGATCGGCGGCCGGCGACCGGCCCGCGGCGCGGTCGTCGGCCGCGCCGTCCATGGCGTCGCCCGCCTCGGCCTCGCCGATCGCCGCCTCAAGGCGCCGGAGGTCGCGCGCATCCTCCGTCGCCGCCTTCTCCGGGTGGCGGCGCTCCCAGCGCGCCTCGCGCTTGGCGAACTCCTCCTGGAGCCGGCCCGAGTCCATGAGCACGAGCCGGGCCAGCTCGATCGTCCCCGCCGTCGCCCGGACCGGCCCGCGGAACCCCTCGCGCACCACCACCGGGATTAGGCCGCAGTGGTCGAGGTGGGCGTGGGTGAGAAGGATGGCGTCGAGGTCCCCGGGGCGGTAGCCGAGGGGCACGCGGTTCCGGATCGACTCGTTGGGCCCGCCCTGGAACATGCCGCAGTCGACGAGGATCCGGGCCTGTCGGGTCTCGAGCAGGAACTGGCTGCCGGTCACGGTCGTGGCGGCGCCGAGGAAGGTGAGCTCCATGGCTCCATGGTGCCACGCGGCGATCGACTCCGACGCGCCGCGGCGCGGCCCTCCCGCGGAGGCGCGGCTCTCCCGCGGGGCGCCAGACCCGCCCGTCGGCGGCGCCCCGGGCCACCGCCGGCCGGTACGATCTCGCGATGCGCGAACGCTGGTTCGGCCGGTCGGTGCTGCGACGCCTCCCCGGCCTCCTCCTGGGCCTCGTGCTGTTCGGGGTCGGGATCGCGCTCATGGCCGCCTCCGGCCTGGGCCTCGGGCCGTGGGAAGCCTTCCACCAGGGGATCGCCAACCGGACCGGGCTCGCCCTCGGCACCGTCAGCATCCTGGTCGGGATCCCCGTCCTGGTCCTCTGGTGGCCGCTCGGCGAGCGGCCGGGCATCGGGACGGTCCTCAACATCGCGCTGATCGGGGTGGCGACGAACCTCGCCCTGCCGCTCCTGCCGCGCCCGACCGAGCCGCTTGCCAAGCTGGCGATGAGCGTCGGCGGCGTCCTGGTCATCGGCCTGGGGTCGGGGCTCTACCTCGCGGCCGACCTGGGCCCGGGGCCGCGCGACGGCCTGATGACGGGGCTCCACCACCGCTTCGGGTGGTCGATCCGGCGCGCCCGGACGGGCATCGAGGTGCTCGCCCTCGTCGTCGGGTTCCTGCTGGGCGGGACGATCGGGCTCGGAACGATCCTCTTCGCGTTCGGGATCGGGCCCGTCGTGCAGGCCCTTCTGCGCGTGTTCGACCCGGAGGGTCACGTTTCGCGCCGCCGGCGACCCGAGCTCGCCGAGGAGCTCGAATCTCCGGGCACCGTCGGCGAGTAGGCTCCTACGGACCCTCGCCGCCTCCGGGCCGAAGGTCCCGTCCCAGCGCGTGGTCGAACGCCGCCAGCTCCGCCGTACGGTCGACCCGCGGCCGCTGCTGCGCCGGCGTCGGAGCCTCGGTCTCGAGGCGCAGGAGGATCGCGTCGAGCTGCCCCAGCACGGCCGCGAAGCGGGTCCGCAGGGAGGCCGCCCCGGCGGCCGTCGTCCGCCCGGCCATGCCGACCAGCCGATCCCGCTCGGCGAGCAGGCGCCGTGCCTCCTTGTCCGTCTCGACCCAATGGGGCGCGACGCCGGCGTTGCGGAGGACGGCGTTCCCCGCGGCCAGCTCGCTGTCGTAGGCCCCGTCCTGCGCCGGCAGCCGCCGGCCGGCCCACGCGCCCGTGTCCCACTCGCCGCGCTCCTGCGCCTCGCGGACCAGGCGATCGGCGAGCGATTCCCAGGTCGGAGCGGCGGTCTTCTCGCCGCTGCCGTCGCGGTGGATCGGGCTCATCGCCGTGGGCGACCGCGGGAGCGGAGCCGGAGGACCAGGAGCGCGACGACCCCCAGAGCGGCGGCGATCCCGACGACGATGGGACCCGTGACCTGCTCAGGCATCGGCGCGGCCCTACGCGATGCGGATCACGACGAGGGCGTCGACCGCCACCGCGATGAAGAGCACCGTCAGGTAGCTGATCGAGAACTTGTACAGCCTGATCGCGCCGGCGGTCGTCCCCTCCACCGTCACCGTCCGGTTCAGCTTCGCCGCCTGCCACAGGAAGATCGCGCCCATCACCACCGCGGCCGCGAGGTAGATCAGGCCCATCCGGGCGACCGCGAAGAAGATGAGGCTGATCGCGACGAGCAGGATCGTGTAGAGCAGGATCTGGCGCGTCGTCTCGGCCGTGCCCCGCACGACGGGGAGCATCGGCACGCCGGCCGCCGCGTAGTCCTTCGCGATGCGCATCGAGAGCGCCCAGAAGTGCGGTGGCGTCCAGTAGAAGACGATGGCGAACAGGAGGAGCGCCGGCACCTCCACCCGGCCGGTCACCGCCGCCCAGCCGATGACCGGTGGCAGCGCCCCCGCGGCGCCGCCGATGACGATGTTTTGGGTCGTCGTCCGCTTCAGCAGGATCGTGTAGACGAAGACGTAGAAGGCGATTGCCAGGAGCGTGAGAAACGCCGCCACCAGGTTGACGAAGTATGCAAGGAGGGCGATGGCGATCACCCCCAGGACGATCCCGAAGACGACCGCCTGCTCGGGCTCGACCGCGTGCGCCGGCAGCGGACGCCGGCGCGTGCGCGTCATGAGGATGTCGATGTCGCGGTCGAGGTACTGGTTGATGGCATTGGCGCTGCCGGCCGCGAGCGTCCCGCCGACGAGCGTCCAGACCACCAGCCAGGTCCAGTCGAGCCAGTCGACGCCGGGAAGGTCGCGCGTCGCCAGGACCATCGCCGGGACGGTCGTGATGAGCAGCAGCTCGATGATCCGCGGCTTGGTGAGGGCGATGTAGGCGCGGATCGTGCCCGACAGCGGTCGCCCGCCGGCGGGCTCGCCATCGGCCGGGGTCGTGCCGCCCGACGAGACTCCGCCTGCCTCGCGGTCGGCCGGGGTCGTGCCGCCCGAGGAGACTCCGCCTCCCTCGCGGTCGGCCGGGGTCGTGCCGCCCGACGACGCGCCCCCGGTCGCCCCCGTCACGGCGCCGGCACGGAGCGCCATCGCCCGGGCACCGTAGTAGCTCACGAACGCGGCGCCGATGGCGGCGACCCAGATGAAGGCGGCCAGCGCCACGTGGAGCGTCTGCGTCCACGGCGCCAGCTTCGTCCACACCTGCAGGGCGCCGACCACCGCCTGGAGCGGGTAGAGCACCGCGGCGATCGAGATGAGCACGAAGAGCCGGCGCGGCATCCGCCCGGCGCGCCGGGCGCGCCACGCCGCGAGCCACGTCCCCGCCAGGACGACCCCGACCACGACGCCGACGTAGCGATGGAGCGCGTGGGTGAAGGCGAGGACGGCGGTCTCGCCCTGCATCTGGCCGAACGGCGGGACGACCGTGCCGCCCATCAGCGGCCAGTCCGGGAAGACGAGCGCCGCGTCGGCGGCCGTGACGTTCGCGCCGAAGATGAGCATGGCGAAGGTCGCGGCGGCGGCGAACGCGGCGAGGATCGTGAAGCGCTGGCTGCCGCCGCGAGCGGGGAGCCGGGCCGGGTAGCCGGCACGCACGAGGAGGAAGGCCAGCAGCCCGGCGACGGCCAACGCCGCGGCCAGGTGGGCCGTCACGGACTCCCCCGAGTTCCCCAGGCGGACGGTCTCGCGGCCCAGCCAGGCCTGGAAGACGACGAGCGCGACCGCCCCCGCCGAAGCCGCCACGAGGCTCCGGCGATCCCGGTGGTCGAGGAGGGCGAGGATCGCCACGCCGAGGACCATCACGCCGATGACCGCGGCGATGAGGCGGTGGATCCACTCTGCCCATGCCTTGAACTCGAGGGGCGGGACGACCTGTCCATAGCAGAAGGGCCAGTCCGGGCACCCCAGGCCCGAGCCGGTGGCGCGCACGATCACGCCCACGATCACGAGGGCGAGCGTCATCGCCAGCGTCGCCGCGACGAGCTTCTGGAAGCGGGTCACCGATCCTCCGGAGGTGGACCGTCCGGGGCAGCCGGGCCGACGCGCCACGCTCGGAGGCGCGGGCAGGGCACGCTCGGGACGAGCGGGGCGGATTGTACCGTGCCCCGCCCGCCGGCAGGTGCGGCGCCCCGACCCGGCCGGCCGCGCCCCACGCCAGGTCGCCACCGGCCGCGGCGTGGGGAACGCTGGGCCGCGGGGTGGGTGCCGCTCGGCCGCGGCGTGCGCTTCGTTGGGCCGCGGCGTGGGTGCCGGTCGGGCGCGATCCGCCGGCGTCGCCGGCACCGTCGGCGGCGCGTTGCGGGACTTCCGGCTAGCATCCCCGCGTGCCACTCCTCGCGCAGACGCCGCGCCCCCGGACCCTCACGACCCCCCCGGCGTCCACCGCCCGGCGATCGCTCGCGGCCCTCCCGGCCGTGGCGCTCGCGCTCGTGCTCGCCGCCTGCACGGCCGCCGGCGGGGCGACGGACGGGGTGACCTCGACCCCGGCCGGGTCGCCGGGCGCGACGCCGGCCGCCACGGCCGCGTCGGCGTGCGACACCGGCGTCTTCCCGGGCTGGCCGAAGCCCGGCCAGGTCACGACGAGCGGGATCATCCCGGTCCTCGCCAGCTCGGAGAAGCTCGTCGGCCAGGGCCGCCTCCTCTTCGCCCTGGTCGACGAGCAGAACCGACCGATCGCGAACGAGGCGCTGCAGGTCGAGATCGGCTTCTACGACCTGTGCACCGACCCCGCGACGACGACCGAGACCCTCACGCCGACGTTCGAGTGGGGCATCGTGGGCCAGCGCGCCTTCTACGTGGCGACGCCGGAGCTGAGCCACGCCGGGCCCTGGGGGGCCGCCATCGCGGTCACGGATCCCGCGACGGGCACCACCACGGGCGCCAAGCTCCAGTTCTCCGTATCCGAGGGCGGCTTCGGGCCCCGCGTGGGCGACCCGGCGCCCGCGGTTCGAACCCCGACGCTGGCCGACGTCGGCGGCGACGCGCGCCGCATCTCCACCGACCCGAACCCCGACCCGGCGTTCTACGAGACATCGCTGGATGCGGCCCTCGCCGCGAAGGAGCCGTTCCTCCTCGCGTTCGTCACGCCCGGGTTCTGCAAGAGCGCGCAGTGCGGCCCCACCTTCGACGTCGTGAAGGCGGCGGTGAAGGAGGCGCCGATCCGGGTCGTCGCGGTCGAGCCGTACCAGCTCGTCTACGAGGACGGCCGGCTGAAGCCGGTCGTCAAGGACGACAACTTCGTGCCGGTCGAGGCCGCCAACGCCTACGGCATCCCGACGGAGCCCTGGCTGTTCCTGGTCGACGCGAGCGGGACGATCGCCGGCTCCTTCGAGGCGGTGGTCGGCGAGCAGGAGCTCGCGGACGCGATCCGCTCGGTCACGGCGCCGTAGGGGTCACGACGGCGCCGGCGCGCCACGGCGCCTGCGCGCCACGGCGCCTGTGCCCGCGCCGTCGCGGCGCCTCCCTCGGGCCGCTACGCCGGGTAGCCGGTGATCGCCCGGATCTCCTCGTACAGCGGCTGGAGGCGCTCGTACATCCGCCGGTAGACCCGCCGGTACAGCTCGTCGTAGAGCCGCGCCGCGGCCGGCTCCGGGTCCCGCGTCTCGGTGACCCGCGTCATCGCCGCGACGGCGGACTCGAAGGACGAGTGGATGCCGAGGCCGACCGCGAGGTCGATCGCCGCCCCCAGGCCCGACGTCTCGAACGTGTGCGGCCGGCCCACCGGCAGGCCGAACACGTCGGCGGCGATCTGCACCACCCGGTCCGACCGAGCGCCGCCGCCGGCGACCCGCAGTGCCGTGATCGGCACCTTGGTGCGGCGCTCCGTCCGCTCGCGTCCCTCCCGCAGGGCGAACGCGAGCCCCTCCACGACCGCGCGGTAGAGGTGTGCCCGGGTGTGCACGTCGCCGAACCCGATCGCGGCGCCCTTCGCCTCCGGTCCCGGGATCCGGACGCCCGGCGAGAACGTCGGCTGGAGGATCAGGCCCATCGCCCCGGGCGGCGTCTGTCCCAGGAGCTCGTCGAGGACGTCGATCGGCTCCAGCCCGCGCGCCCGCGCGGCGGCCTCCTCGGCGGCGCCGAACTCCCGGCGGAACCACTCGACGAGCCAGAACCCCCGGTACACCTGGATCTCCAGGCTCCAGGCGTCGGGGACGGCGGCGGGATAGGGCGGCACGAGGGGGATCGCCTCGACGTAGCGCCGGTGCGTGGTGTTGATCGTGGCGGTGGTCCCGAACGAGAGCGCGCCCACGTCCGGCGCGAGGCACCCGGACCCCAGCACCTCGCAGGCTTTGTCCGCCCCGGCGGCGATCACCGGCAGGCCGGCGGGCAGGCCGAGGTGCGCGGCGGCGCGGGCCGTGAGATCTCCGAGGCGGCCGCCCGTCGGGACGAGCTCGGGGAGCATGTCGCGCTCGACCGGCATCGCCTTCCACTTCCAGTCGCCCGTGGCCGCCCAGCGGCGGCGCCTGTAGTCGAACGGGATGTAGCCGACCTGCGCGGCGTCCGCGTCCACGAACCGGCCGACGAGGCGATGGACCAGGAAGCCCGACAGGAGGAGGTACTTGTCCGTCTGCGCCCAGGTCGCCGGCTCGTTGGCGATCAGCCAGTTCGCTTCGCAGTCCGCCTGGAAGGCTGCCACCGTGCCCGACACTCCGACCGCCCGGAACGCCAGGCCGTTCAGGCCGCCGAGGCGCGGCAGCCCCGCGGCGCGGCGCTGGTCCAGCCACACGATGGCGGGGCGGAGGGGGCGGCCGTCGGCGTCCACGACCACGACGGTCGACCGCTGGGTCGTCAGGGCGAGCCCGGCGATCGCGTCGAGGCGGACGGCCGGGTCGGCGACGAGCGCCCGGCAGGCCTCGCCGACGGCGGCCCAGTAGATCTCGGCGTCGTTCTCGGCCCAGCCCGGGTGCGGTGCGACGTACGGCTCGATCGGGACCTTGACGCGGGCGAGGAGCGTCCCCGCGGGGTCGAAGAGCAGCGCCCGGATGCTCTGCGTCCCGACGTCGACGGCGAGGAGCTGGTCGCCGCTCACCCCGCGCTCCCCGCGGGCGCCGCGCCCGGGATCGGCAACAGGCCGGGGGCAGTCGCCGCGCCGGGGACCGGCGCGTGGTCGCGCGCCCAGCGGAAGCGGTAGGCAGCCTCCTCCGCGGCCCAGCGCGCGTCGTCCCAGCCAAGCTCCGGCCCGACGAGCGAGCGGATCCGCGGCAGGTGCGCGGCGCCGCCGTCGGGGAGCAGGAGGCCGAGGCGGACCCGCCGCAGGAGCAGGTCGTCGAGGTGGACGACGCCCTCGGCGTGGGCCGCCCACCGGAGCGCGGCCCACGGGTCGGGGGCCCCGGGGATCGGCGCCAGCTCGTAGCGGTCGGCCGCGGCCTCGACGAGCGCCGTCGCGTCGACACCGTGGCGGCCGGCCAGGCGGCGCCGGAGCGCGGGCGGCAGGAGCGTGAAGGCCTCGGGCTCGTGATCCCCCGCGCCGGGCAGGTCGAGGGGCGGGGTCGCCCGGTCGAACCCCGCTTCGTCGAGGGTTCGGCCCCCGAAGCGCGGGCGCAGGCGGGCCAGCGCATCCCGCGCGATCCCGTCGAACGTCGTCAGCTTGCCGCCGGTCACGGTGAGGAGGCCGCCCTCCTCCCAGCAGGCGTGGTCGCGGGACTCCGCGGACGGGTCGGCCTTCCCCGAGCCGATGACGGGCCGGACGCCGGCGAACGTCGCGTGGACGTCGCCCATCCGGAGCTCGAGCGCGGGGAAGACGTGCCGGACCCACGCCAGCAGGTACTCCGCCTCCGCGGGCGAGATGCGCGCACCGGCATCGAGGTCGTCGGGATGGTCGACGTCGGTCGTCCCGACGAGCGTGACCGACTCCCACGGGTAGGCGAAGACGGGACGGCCGTCGAGCGGGTGCGCGTAGCTGACCGCCTGCGCCACGG
Source organism: uncultured Chloroflexia bacterium (assembly GCA_963831745.1). Taxonomy (GTDB): domain Bacteria; phylum Chloroflexota; class Limnocylindria; order Limnocylindrales; family CSP1-4; genus CTSoil-043. The sequence goes on from CAWHRD010000006.1 coordinate 1,152,392, forward strand.
GCAGCCGCCAGGCCGGGAAGAGCAGGTGGCTCCCGCGCAACGGCCGCAGGCGCGCCGCGCCGCCGACCGATCCACGCAGGCGGTCGGCCCAGGCGCCGGTGGCGTTGACGACGGCCGTCGCCGGCACGTCGGCGGCGCGCTCCCCGCTCCCGGGGGCTCGATCCACCACCCGTACGCCGACCACCTCACCCGATCGGTCGAGCAGCAACTCCTCGACCTCAGCGTAGGAGAGGATCGCGGCGCCGGCGGCGGCCGCGTCGAGGGCGACCCGCAGGACGAGGCGCGCGTCGTCCGTCCAGGCGTCGCCGTAGCGGAACGCGGCGGCGAGGTCCGTGTCGCGGACCCGCGGCGCGAGCAGCTCGAGCTCCCCGCCGTGGAGCCGGCGGTGCGTTCGGCGGCGCGCCAGCAGGTCGTAGGCGGTAAGGCCGCCCTCCATCATCACGCGGCCGGGGGAGGAGCCCCGGGCGACCGGCATCAGGAACCCGAGCTCCTCGACGAGGCCCGGCGCCGCCCGCAGCAGCGCCTCGCGGCCGCGGACGCTCTCGCGCACGACGCCGACCTGGAGGTGGGCGAGATAGCGCAGCCCCCCGTGGACGAGCTTGCTGGACCAGGCGCTGGTGCCCCCGGCGAGGTCGCCCTTCTCGACGAGCGCGGTCCGCAGCCCGGCCAGCGCGGCCCGGCGGGCGATGCCCGCGCCCGTGACCCCACCGCCGACGACGACGACGTCGAACGACGACGCCGCCAGGCGCTCCCAGGCCCGGTCCCGCCACCCCTGGCCCAGCCGCACCGGCGCCGCGCGACCCGGGTCGGCCCGGCGCGGGATCACCGTCCCGCGGAGCGTCGCCGTGCTCATCGCGGCTCGCCGTCGCCGGGCCCCGGGGCCAGGAGAACTCCCGGGTGCATGATCCCGGCAGGGTCGAAGCGCCGCGCGAGGTCGGCCAGCACCGCCATCCCGAGCACGCCCTTCTCGGCGACGAGGTACCGGGCGTGGTCGCTGCCGACGCCGTGCTGGTGGCTGATCGTGCCGCCGAGCCTGACGATCGCCTCGGACGCCAGGTCCTTGAGGCGGCGCCAGCGCTCGAGGGTGCGGTCCGGGTCGTCGGCCAGCCGGAACACGAACGTTGTGTACAGGCTGCTGCCGGTGGGATAGACGTGCGACAGGTGGGTGAAGGCGTGGACCCGTTCGCCCTCGTCGGCGAGCCCGCGCCGGATCGCCGGGGCGAGGGCCGCCGCCATCGCCGGGACGCGGTCCCAGGCAACCGCCGTCTCGAGCGTGTCGACAGCGTAGCCCGCGTCCCAGAGCGTGTTCCGCAGGTAGGGCGTCCGGAAGCGGTTCCGTTGCCACTGGCGCCCGAACGTTGCCGGCGCGCGCACGGCGTCGAACCGCCTCCCGATCCCGAGCGCCTCGGCGAGCGTCGCCGCCGCCAGGCGGCGCTGCCCCACGAGGCCCAGCAGCACCATGCAGCGCCCCGGCCCGGCGCCCCGCGCGGACAGGTAACGGCGCAGCGCGGCAAGCGTCCGCTCGTGGCCGGCGAGCGCGAGGTTCGTCCATGTCTCCGCCGGCGTCGAGGTCCGCACCAACGCCAGCGGCAGGCGCGCCCGGGCGACGGCCCGGGTGAACCCGAGCGCCCGCTCCCAGTCGGGGAAGAAGAGCGTCGGGAAGGCCTCCACCTCCGGGAGCGGCGCGACCCGGAGGGTCGCCTCGGTCAGGATTCCCAGCCGGCCCTCGCTGCCGAGGACCGCCTGGCGCAGGTCGGGCCCGGCGGCCGACGCGGGGTGCGGCGGCAGCTCGAGCGACCCGGAGGGCGCCTCCACCGTCCCCCCGGCGAACAGGGCCTCGATCCGACCGTAGCCCGCCGACTGCTGCCCCGAGCTGCGCGCGGCCACCCACCCGCCCACCGTGGAGAGCTCCCAGCTCTGCGGGTAGTGCCCGAGTGTCAGGTTCCTGGCCCGGAGCGCCGCCTCCACGTCCGGCCCGGCGGTGCCGGCGCCGAAGCTGGCGAGCAGGCTCCCGTCGTCGAGCGTCCGGAGGCCGGCGAAGCGGGCAAGCGAAATCGTAAGCCACGGAGCACCGTCAGCCTGGGGTGTCACACCGCCCACGACGCTGGTCCCGCCCCCGTAGGGGATCACCCGGGCGCCGACCGCCGCCGCCCAGGCCAGCAGCTCCCGGACCTCCGCCGCGTCGCCCGGAAAAGCCACCCCGTCTGGGACGGCGCCCAGCCGCCCGCTCCGCAGCGCGAGCCAGTCCGGCAGGCTCTGGCCGCGCGCGTGCCGGACGCGCACCTCGGGCTCGTCGACCACCAGCCGGTGGCGCGGCAGCAGCGTGGCGGGGACGGCCACCACGACCTCCGCGAGGGTGGCGTCTCGCGGAGCGGTCGCCGGGCCGACCACGCGGTCGATGGCCGCCGCTCCGCCGGCCGGCAGCTCGTCGCGGATGGACTCGTCGCCCCAGCCGTTCCAGCGTCGCATGCCTGGATGATGCTCCCGCGCGCCGTGGCCGTCGCGTCCCGTTCGGCCCGACCCGACGGGCCGCTCGGTGCCGACGGTACCGGACGCACCCGGACCATCGCGTCCTGTGTCGGCCCCGATGATCGGCGCATCGTGGGCGGCGCGTCCCAGCCACCGTGTCGGAGCGCCATCGATGCCGCGCCTCACCTCGAAGGTCTTCGTCGACCTCGCGATCTGGATGACCGGGTTCGGGCTCCTCATCGGGCTCGTGTTCCCGCCCTTCTGCCTGCTCATGGGCCTGCCCGCCGATCGGATCCTCACGCCCCTCTTCTTCGCGGCCACCGTGAGTGCCGGGCTCGTCGTCGGGGGTGTCAACTTCGGGCTGGCCCGACTGGTCGTGGGCCGACGGCTCCGGCTGCTCGCGGACCGCATGGGCACGGTCGAGGAGCGCCTCGGGCGCGCGGTCTACACGCAGGACTGGAGCTCCTGCGACCCGCAGGCCTGCGCCCTGCCGGTCGATTCGACCGACGAGGTCGGCGCGGCCGCGGGATCGTTCAACAAGCTCATCCAGACGCTCGCCCGGACGCACGCCGTCGAGCGGGCGATGCGCGACTTCAGCGGCGTCCTGTCGAGCGAGTTCGAGCTCGAGGGCCTCGGCGACGCGGCGCTCGACGGGCTCCTGCGCCACACGGGCGCCGACGCCGGTGCGATCCTCGTCGTCCGCGACGACGGCCTGGAGCCCCTCGCGACCCACGGCCTGCGCACGCCCGGCGAGATGGCGGCCAACGACCACGTCCGGCGCGCGCTGCGCACCGGGCGCATCGAGCGCATGACGGTGGGCTCCCCGGAGGCCGTCATCGACTCGCTCGTGGTCGGCCAGCCCGCCCACGAGATCCTCGTCGCGCCGATCGCGTTCAAGAGCGTTGCCCTGGGCGCCATCGTGTTGGCGACCGCCTCCGCCTTCGACGCCGACGCGATCCCGCTCATCGAGCAGTTCCGGGCCGACCTCGGGCTCGCCGTGAACAACGCGCTCGCCCACGACCGGCTCGAGCGGCTCGCCGCGGTGGACCCGCTGACCGACGCCTACAACCGGCGCTTCGGGCTCGCCCGGCTCCAGGAGGAGTACTCGCGGGCGGTCCGCGCCGAGGCGCCGCTCGGCCTGCTCATGCTCGACCTCGACCATTTCAAAGCCGTCAACGACGTGTACGGCCACCTCGTCGGGGACCGGGTGCTGCGCGCCGTGGCGCGCGCGTGCCGCCGCGTGATCCGCGAGGGCGACGTCCTGATCCGCTTCGGCGGGGAGGAGTTCCTGGTGCTGCTCCCGGGCGCCGGGGCCGACGACGTGGCGCAGATCGGGGAGCGCGTCAGGCGCGCCGTCGCGGAGACCTCCGTCGCCGAAGGCGACCAGCGGATCGCGGTGACCGTGAGCCTGGGCGGCACGACCTACCGCGACAGCGGCTCGAGCTCGCCCGAGCAGCTCGTGGCCCAGGCCGACGAGGCGCTCTACGAGGCGAAGGCGGCCGGCCGCGACCGCCTGCTGGTCGCCTGACGCGCTGACCTGACGGATCGCGCTCGGGGCCCCTCGCCCGATCTGGGCTGGTGCCGAGGCATCCGAGGCGGCATACTCGCCTGCCAGGAGGTGCACCCATGGGCGACAAGACCCCCAAGCGACCGCCGAAGCCGAAGAAGCCGAAGCCGCCGAAGACGCCGTAGGGGCGCGAACCCGGCTCGCGCGCGCCGTCGCGCGACCGTCAGCCCGCGCCCGTCCCCGTGCTCCCCGGGGCATGCAGCGGCGTCCCGTCGGCGCAACGCGGGCACGTGTCCGGGCCCGGCTCGAAGGTCGCGATCTCCAGCTGCCACAGGCCCTGGACCGGATAGCGCCGCCCGCTGGTCGGTGAGACCAGGACGGCCGTGCCCCCGGACCGGTCGGCCATGACGAAGCAGGCCACGATCTCGCCGCCGGCCGCCTCGACGGCCGGGACCATCGCCAGGAGCGAGCCGCCCGTCGTCAGGATGTCGTCGACGAGGAGGACGCGCTCGCCGGGCTCGATCCGGAAGCCGCGCCGGAACGCGCGGTGGGTCGAGCCGTCGGCGGTGCGGACCTCCTCGGCGAAGATGCCGCGGACGCCGAGCTGGCGGGCCGTCTCGAAGGCGAGGACGATCCCGCCGGTCGTCGGCCCGGCGACGACGTCCACGAGCGGGGCCCCGTCCACGCCGCGCGCCGCCGCCGCCCAGAAGCCACACAGCTCGCTCGTCACGGCCGGGTCCTGCAGGAGCAGGAACTTCTCCAGGTACCGCTCGCTGTGGCGTCCCGACTTCAGGAGGAAGTGGCCGTCCTTCAGCGCGCCGGCGCGCTCGAACAGGGCCTCGGTGCGGGCGGCCACGGCGGCGCGCGCGGCGATCTCCAGGGCAGGGCGGATCGTGGTCATGACCCAATTCTACGACCGCCGGCGCCGGGTGCGGCGCGATCGCTCAGCGCCAGGCGGCCATGGAGCGCGGCGGAGCGTAGGCCTGGCGGAAGAAGCCGAGCAGCGGCTCGCCCGTCGACTGGGCGAGCCGGATCGCATCCGATCCCGCGCGGGCGATGTCCCGGCCGACGTCCGCCCGGAGCGCCACGTCGTCCCGGTCCGGGTGGTTCGGGTCGTAGATCCGGATGCCGAACCCGGCACCGTCCTCGTCGTAGGCGTAGGCCAGCACCTGGTGGTTGCGGGTCAGGTCCCACGGGGACGCGCTCGCGGTGCGGATCAGGCCCAGGATCGGTGCGTGTCCGGCGTCGATCTCGGCGCGGATCTTCGGCCACTCGTCACGAACCGCCACGACCCCGACCGCCTCCCGGCGCAGGAGGCCGGAGAGCAGCGTCGGCGGGTCCGGACGCCACGCCTGGAGGTCGAAGAAGCGGACCGGCGTACGAAGCCAGTCCAGCAATTCCACCTGCCGACGGACGATGGCCTGGAACCGCGGGCTCCCGTTCGCCGGCGGCTCCGGGTCGGCCGGCGGGAGGATCCCGGCCTCGAACAGGTCGCGGATCGTCGAGACCATGCCGCCGCACAGGCCGGTCGACGCGTCGCCGATCCCGATCACCCGCGGGTCGAACGGGCCGAACCGGACCGTGGGACCCTTCGGCCAGCGGTTGGCGAAGTGGAACCCGTGAAGGCTGGGCAGGAACCCGGGGACGGCAGCGCTGCTCATGGCCGCAGGGTACGTCGGCGAGGCGAAGGCCGCCGCCGCGAGGCCGGCTGCGCCGTCGCGAGCTCGCACCGCGGCAAGGGTCAGGCCGTCGCCAGGGCTCAGGCTGTCGCCAGCCGGACGAGGAACAGCGCCCACAGCACAGTCGCGACCGACTGGACGATCCAGAAGCTCCGGTGGCGAGTCTTGTGGCGCATCCCGAAGAAGACGAGCCACGCCCCACCGACGCCGCCGGCGAGGCACAGGATCCAGAGCGTCCGCTCGCGGACCCGCCGGCCGCCGCGCGGCGCGGCACGCTTGTCGTAGGCGTACGCAGCCGCCGTCGCGACGTTGACGGCGAGCAGCCAGAGGAGGACTGCCTGCGCCAGGCTCATGGCGGCGCCGGATGGCTCGGGCCGGCCCGGACCCCTGCCGCGGGCTCGACGGCGTCGCCCGCTGGGGCGCCGGGGCCGCGGTAGAGCGATGGATCGAACCGGCTCGGGGCCGCCGGGCCGTGGAAGACGGTGGGATCGGTCGTCGCCTCCGCGAGCTCCCGGGCGTCGGCCGCTCGCGGCCCGCCGCAGCGATAGCAGGCGACGGCCGTCGAGGCGTTGACCGAGGCACAGGCCGGGCAGGCCCACGGGCCGGCGTCCTCCGGGACCCCCGCCCGGCGACGGCTCCAGCGCGAGACGCCGGGGAGGTACCGCCGCTCGAGGCGCGTCGAGACGAAGCGGGCGGCGATCCATACCGCCGCGAGCGCGAAGACCCCGATCGCGACGACGAGCGCGACCCGGAGGATCGTCATCAGGACGCCCGGCGCCTCGTCCGGCGTGACCACGGCGGCCCGGCCTAGGGCCGGTACTCGGCGCCCTTCGCCGACGCCGGGCCCGGCCGCTTCGGGAGCGCCGTCCCGATGAGCGGCCCGTACCGCGCCAGGCCGCGCCGGGCGCACTCGCCCGCGAGCTCGTCGACGAGGCGCACCGGCAGCGTGGGGTCGGCGAAGATCGCCGTTCCCACCTGGACCGCGACCGCGCCGGCGGCAAGGTAGTCCAGCACGTCGTCGATCCCCGTGACGCCCCCGATCGCGATGACCGGGATGTCGACCACCTGGGCGACCTCGTAGACGATGCGCAGGGCGACCGGCTTGATGGCCGGGCCGGAGAGCCCGCCGTAGGTGTTGCCGAGGAACGGCCCGCTCCGATCGGCGCGCAGCGCCATCCCGGAGAGCGTGTTCACGGCGGACAGGGCGTCGGCGCCCGCGGCGGCGATCGCGGCGGCGATCGGGCGGATGTCGGCAACGTTCGGCGAGAGCTTGACGATGAGCGGCAGGTCGGTCGCGCGCCGCACGGCTCGGGTGACCGCCGCGGCGGCATCCTGGTCAATCGCGAACTGGAGCCCGCCCCGGCCGACGTTCGGGCAGCTGATGTTGAGCTCGACCCCGGCGACGCCGGGCACCTGGTCGAGCTTGCGCACGACGCCGACGTAGTCCTCGATCAATTCGCCGGCGACGTTGACGATGACCGGCACCTGCCACGCGGCCCACAGCGGCGCGTACCGGTCCAGCACCGCGTCGATGCCCGGGTTCTGCAGGCCGATGGAGTTCAGCATCCCTCCCGGCGTCTCGGTGACCCGCGGCGGCCGGTTCCCCGACCGGGGCTTCAGCGTGGTGCCCTTGCAGCAGATCGCGCCGATCCGCTGGACGTCGACGACGTCGGCGTACTCGACGCCGTAGCCGAAGGTGCCGGAGGCGACGAGGACGGGGTTCGCGAGGACGAGGCCGCGTCCGAGGTCCACCGACAGGTCGACCGACGCCGGGTCGTGACCGTGCGCCGCTCCCGCGCCGCGCCCACCCGGGCCCACGGGCGCGATGGCCGGGCTGCCGGGGGCCACGACCGGCGAGCGGCCCGTGCCGACCGGCTCGCCCGCGCGTGATCCCGCCGATCCGGGGCCGCCGCCCGCGCCGGCCGGCGCGCCCCCGGGGCCCTGCGCGCGGGAGGCCTTCGGCTCGACGATCGCGCTGCGGATGGTGCGCACCGTCGGCGTCCGCTTCGGCTTGACGACGGGCCCCGGCCCCTTGCCGTGGGTGATGGCCCGCTTCTTGGGCCTCATCGCGGATCCCGCCCGCCGGCCCCGGCCCCGACCGCGAGGCGCGGCGTTCGCGCGCTCATCGCGCGTGCGTCCCGGCGCCGGCGGTCGCCGCCCAGTCGATCTCGTCGCTGGCGAACACGGGGCCCTCGCGGCAGACGCGCTGCGGTCCCTCGACGCCCCACACGACGCAGCCGAGGCAGGCCCCCACCGCGCAACCCATGTTCTGCTCCATCGCCACCTGCAGGAACGCCTTCCGGCGTGCCTCCGGCGAACCCGTGCGGACCGGCTTCCCGGCCCCGCGCTTGCGCCCGAGCGTCGCGACACCGAGGCGGCCCGTGCGCCCGGCGGCCACCGCGGCGAGCGCGCGCAGCATCGGGAGCGGCCCGCACGCGAACGCCTGGTCGGCCCACGCCTCGTACTCCACGACCAGGTCGGTCACGAATCCGGGATGGCCCAGGCTGCCGTCGTCGGTCGCGACGACGTACTCGACCTCGTCGGGGAGGAGCGAGCTCGGGTAGACCTCGGACGCGTCGCGACAACCGAAGAGGAGCACGACCTGGCGCCCGTCGCGGATCGCCTCGTCGGCGAGCAGACGCAGGTCGGCGATCCCCAGGCCGCCCGCGATCAGCAGCAGGTGCCGGCTCCGGGCGTCGACCTGGAAGCCCTGGCCCAGGGGGCCGAGCATGTCCAGGCGGTCACCCGGCCGCATCCGGGTCAGCCAGGCGGTCCCACGGCCCACCGCCCGGAAGTGGATCGAGATGGCGCCGGTTGCCGGGTCGGCCGTGTTGACCGTGAAAGGGCGCCGCAGCACGAGACCCGACCAGTCCCCGGTGCGCACGTGCACGAACTGGCCCGCCCGGGTCGCGGCGGCCAGGGCCGGGGCGTGGTACTGCTGGAGCCACTGCCCGGGCAGGATCTGCCGGCTCTCGAGGAGCTCGGCGTCGACCAGCTGCATCGGGCGGGGGACGGTCGTCGCGGCTGCCGGAGCGCCGGCCGGCGTGCGGTCAGCGGTCCTCGTCGTCCTCGACGTCCTCGACGTCCTCCACGTCGTCAAGCTCGGGGGCGACCGCCGGGTACGCCTCGGCAACCGCGTCGGCGATGTCCCCGAAGACGTCGGTCGGGTCGTAGAACTCGACCAGCTCCTCCGGCGTGCCCAGCTTCCGCCACTCGCCCTCGGCGCCCTCCGGCACCACCTCCGCCACGATGCGCCCGGCGCCGGTGAGCGTCAGACGCTCGTCGTCGTCGTCGATGACGATCAGGTCCCCGAGGTGACCGGCCAGCCCGGCGACGGTCGCCTGGAACTGCTCCAGGAGGTGCGCCTCGGAGATCTGGCTGCGCTCTTGGTACGTGAGCGCCATGTCGTAGAGCTGGTGCGCGGCGGTCTCGGGATCGTCGGCGTCGGCCGGCTGGGCGGCGGCCCACTCGTCGGCCGCCGCGGCGTAGGCGTCCTGCTCGCGGGGCGGGACCGACTCCTCCGGCGAGATGCCGGCGACGTTGAGGAGGTCGTCCGCCGCGGTGGGCTCTGGCCCGAGGCCCGCCGCCTCGCGTGCCGCCTCGGAGAAGGCGGCGTACACGTCGGACGGGTTGTACAGCTCGACCAGCTCGGCCGCCGACTCGATCACCTCGGTCTCGCTGACCCACTCGCCGGTCTCCTCGTCCTGGAAGCGGGTCCGGCTGCGGAACGTGAGGTCGGGGGCGATCGAGAGGTAGTCCGGGTCGTCGTCGATCAGGGTCAGGCCCCCGATCTCGTCGATGCGGGCGGCGTTGGCCTCGAGGAACTTGTCGAGCTGCTCGGCGGCGCGGGCGAGGAAGTCGGAGCGCTCGAGCGCCGCGTCGCGAGCGAGCTCACCGAGGAGGTCGGCGCGGTTCACGTCCATGGCGGGCGGCTCCTTTCGTCCGAGGGGCGGGGTGGGCGTCGGGATCGATGCTGCAATTCGATGGGTTGGTCGGCTGCGGCCCGGGGCGGCGTCGAGCCGCCGGCCGGCGTCAGCCGCCCTCCTTGCCGAGGGTCTCGATCCCGAAATACTCGAGGTCGGGGCCCATGCGCTCGCGCAGGAACATGGCGTGGTGGCGCTCGAAGATCCACTCGCCGGCTCGATGGCCGAGGGCGGCGGTCCCGGCGTCGGCCTCCAGCTTGTCGATCGTGGCGTAGTCGGGGAGCTCGAGGAGGATCACGTTGTCGTAGTCCCAGCCGTACGCGACGTTGTACCAGCCCAGGAACTTGATGCCGAACTTCTTCTCGTAGTCGCCGACCTGCCGCGGGAAGATCGTGCGCATGAAGAACTTGAAGAACGAGTCGCGGCCGCGACGGACGTTGAAGAAGGTCGCGAGGACCGGCACCGGCGGGATCCCTCCTCCAGGTGGTGGTTGGGCTGCTGGCCATTCCGCGCGGGGCGACCGCGTGCCGACGCCCGGGAGGCCCGGGCGCGGGCGTTATTGTCGCACGCCGGGGCCGGGCTCCTCGGGGGCCGCGCCGCCATCCGCGCCGGGCTCGTCCGGGGGGCTCGGCTCGTCCGGGGCGCTGGGCTCGTCCGGGGCGCTGGGCTCGTCCGCTGCCGAGTCGGTGGTGTCGGCCGCAGTCTCGACGTCACCCGAGACCTCGACGAGGGGCGCCTCGAGCTCGGCGGGCTCGGCCGGTTCGGCCGGTTCGGCGTGGGCAGCGAGTTCCGGCGGTTCGGCCGGTTCGGCTTCGGAAAGCTCGGGCGGTTCGACAGCGGGTGCGGCCGGTGCGGCAGCGGGCTCGGCCGGTTCGGCGTCGGCCGCGGGCGCGGCCGGCTGGGCGTCGGCAGCATGCCCGGGCGCGCCGCCGGGCTCGGGTGGAGCAGGCGGGCGCGGGGTCGAGCCGACCGCATGGGCGACGCGGTGGTCGTCCTCGAGCTCGCCCACCGTCTTCGTGGGGCTGGAGAGCGGTCGCCGCCTGCCCTGGGCTCGCCGGTCGGCCGCCACGAGCCGCAGCAGGAAGATGACCGTCTGGCCGGTGAGGAGCAGGAGGCCGATGACGACGAACAGGAGGATCGCCAGCAGCTCGAACGGCCATGCCAGGTTGAGCCCGATCGGGATCAGGACGATGAAGAAGCCGAGCACGGCCACCTGGAACCAGAAGCAGCCCAGGCCGGGTCCCCGCTCGGGATCGAGCTCGGCGCCCTTGTACTCGGGGCGGTGGGGCCGGACGTCGGCCGACGATGGCGAGCGACGAGGGCCGGACGGCAGGGCCGAACCGGCAGCGTCGACGCCCTGCCCGCCCGACGACCCCGGGTCGGCGATCGGCGCTGCGTCGGGCATGGTCGGGTTGGGGTTGTCGTCCGTCACTGGGGACCTCGCGATGCCCGCCGCGGGGCGCTGGATCATCCGCGCCACGATACGCCGTTCGCGATCCCATCGCGCGGCGGGCGGTCCACCGCCCGGGCGCGATACCCTTCCGCCGATGCCCCACCCGGATGACCCCGCGCTGCCGCCCCAGCCAGCGGTCCACGACCCCCTCGCGGCCGGACGCTGGCACCCCGAGCCCGAGCTGATCGCGTTCGGCGACGAGGCCGCGGCCCGCGACGCCCTCGAGCGGCTCGGGGAGGCGACGTGGCGCATCGCCCTCGACTATCTCTACGAGCACGGCGTGCGGCGCGGCGTCGCGCCCGTCTCGTACCCGGAGCTTCGCGAGCGGCACTTCGCCCCCAGCGGCGGCCGCCCGTCGTCGGCGCCCAGCGACCCCACTCCCTCCGCGGAGATCCTCGCCGAGTTCCGCGACCGCCTCGCGCCCTACCTCCTCAACGCCTACCACCCCGGCACCCTGAGCTACTTCACGCCAGCGCCGCTGCCGATGTCGATCGCCGGCGAGGTGCTCGCCCAGTGGGCGAACCAGGGGATCGACGTCTGGGCCTGCGGCCCGGCCGGCGCCTTCGTCGAGGAGGAGGTCGTGCGCTGGCTGTGCGACCTCGTGGGCTACGCGGACGAGCGCGGAACCCATGCCGCCGACGACCCCGACCACGATCCGGGCGCCGCGGCGCCGGCCCCGGAGAGCTTCGGCGTCCTCGCCTCCGGCGGGACGATGGCCAACGTCATGGGCCTCCTCATCGCCCGCGAGGTCCATCTTCCTCGCCGACGGGAGGTCGCCTCGGCCGGCCTCGCGGCGACCGTCGCCCTCGACCCCGACGGGATGGCCGGTGCCGGCCTGCGCGCCTACCCGCCGCCGCCACGCGGGGCGGCCCTCGAGGGCTGGCGCGTCTACACCTCGGACCAGGCGCACTTCTCGATCGCGAAGGCCCTCGACGTGCTCGGATTCCCCGAGGAGACCCTGGTCGTCGTCCCGTCCGACGAGCGCTTCCGGCTGCGGGGAGCGGCCGTGGAGGCCCGGGTCGAGGCGGACCTGGCCGCCGGGCTGCGACCCCTCGCGATCGCCGCGGTTGCCGGCACGACGAACACGGGGAGCGTCGACGCCACCGGGGAGCTCGCCGACGTCGCCGCCCGGCACGGCCTGTGGCTCCACGTCGACGCGGCCTACGGCGGCGCCGCGCTGCTGTCGCGCCGCGACGCGGCCCGCGTCCCCGACCTTTCGCGCGCCGATTCGATCACCATCGACCCGCACAAGTGGTTCTTCCAGGCCTACGACATCGGCGGCCTGCTGGTCCGCCGCCGCAGCGACCTCGAGCAGACCTTCCACCGTCGGCCGGAGTACTACCGCACGGCGCATCACGAGGAGGAGCCCCTCAACTGGTACGAGCTGTCCCTCGAGGGAACGCGGCGCTGGCGCGCCCTCAAGTTGTGGATGAGCTGGAAGCACCTCGGGACGGCCGGCTTCGGGCGGCTGGTGGAGGCGAACGACGACCTGGCGGCGCACCTTGCCGGCCGGATCGCGGCGGCCGACGACCTGGAGGCGATCCCGGACGGCCGGCCCGACCTGTCGGTCGTCTGCTTCCGGCACGTCCCGGGCGGCGTCGCCCGTGCCGCGGCGGTCGAGCGCGTGGACCCAGGGGCGCTCGACCGCTACACTGACCGCCTCGCGACCCTGCTGCAGCACTCCGGCGACGGCTGGCTCTCGACGACGGTGCTCCATGGCCGGACCTACCTGCGCGCGGGGATCGTGAACATCCTCAGCTCGCCGGAGGCCGTCGACGTCCTCCTCGAGCGGCTCCGGTCCCTCGCGCCCGACGCCGCGCGCGGGGCCGGGCTGCCCGCCGTCGACTGACACGACCGCAGGCCCGCGATCCTTGCGCGGGCGACCTGGGAGGGCCGGACGGCTCTCGACGTGGCGGCGCCGCCGGGGCATGCTTCGTCGACCGGAAGGAGCACCGGGAGGCTCGCGTCGTGGAGGGCGCGGCCATGGGGGTGACCAGCCAGGCCCGCGGGCAGCGGGTGACGTCCCGTCGTGTCCGTCTGCGCGCCGGCCTGTGCCGGCTGTTGCGCCCCCTCCCGCTCTCCTTCGCCGTTGCTGCCTCCACGGCGGCGCTCGCGCTCGTCGCCCTCCCGACGGGAGCGTCCGCCGGTCCTCGCGTCCCGCCGCCGGCGTGCCCGCCCGACGTCTCCCTCCAGGCTGTCGAGCGGGCACCCGGCGGACTGATCCTCCTCGGGACGGTGGCCTCCGTCGACCCCGAGGTTGGCGGCGTGCGGCTCGCCGTCGCGAGGTGGTATCACCGCGGCCTGGTCCTGGGACTCGCGCCCGGAGAGCATCCGCCGACGGTGGACGTGGCGCTCGGGCCGAGCCTGGCCGCGTCCGGCCGCGTTGCCCTGGCCCGTCTGCCGCGGGTCGGATCGCGGTTCCTCGTGGCCGGGACGTGGTTCGCGGCGAACCCCGGGGTGAGCGTGGCCTGCGGGATCTTCGCCGACGTCGACCTGCCGGTCGGGGCGGCCTGGCTGGCGCGCGCCGACTCCCGCTACGTCGCCATGCCCCCGACCGTCGCGCCTGCCGCCCCCGCGGTCCCGCTCGACGCGCCGTGGTTCGCCCTGGGCCTGGCCGTCGCGGCCGCGTTCTTCGTGGCGGCGATCCTCGGCGCGCTGCCCGAGGCTGCCGAGCCGGCCGCCGCCACCTGACGACCGGAGCCGCTCTCGGCGGAGGGTGCGTGCGGCTCGACCGTCGCGCCCGGGGCCGCGGGCCGACCCGGCACGTCCGTTCGGCCTGGCCATGACGACCTGCGGCCCTGTCGGGCCGGCCGCCGGCGGCGAACGATGGCGGCACGCGAGCAGGCCCGCCACGGGGGCGCCGGCCCATCGCGGATGTGTCGGAGGCATACATGCGCTGGCTGCTGCGGCTCGTCGTCGTCCTGCTCGTCGTCGTCCTGGCGGCCGCGGGGATCGCCGCCTGGCTGGGGGTCGTCCAGGTGCCCGTCGTGTCCGACGTGGTCGGGATGAGCAACGCGCGCGACCTCGGCGCGGCCGAGCCAGACGACGCCGCTTACGCCACGTGGACGCGGGAGCTCGGCGTCACGCTGCCGTCGCCGGTCGAGAACTACACGTTCACATCGCCCCACACGTTCTCAGGCTCGGTCGCCGTCGACGACACGATCCCGGAGGCGACGATCCTCGCGATCCGTGAGTTCCAGACTGACACCCCCGGCCTCCGCGACGTCTCCGTCCGATTCCACGATGGCTCGGCCGAGGCGTCCGCCTTCATCGACCTCACTCCCTACGGCTACCCGCTCGCCGGTCCCGTGTACGCCTCCTTCGGGGTTGCGGTGGACGGTCCGCAGCAGGTGAGCGTGGCGATCGACGCGCTGGAGTTCGGGCGCCTGGGAGTCCCCGCGGACATCCTCGCGCGCGCCGAGTCGGCGATCAACGACTATCTCTCGTCCCGGCTCCCCGAGATCACCGGCCTCGCGATCGAGACGCTCGCGTTCGAGGAGGGGGCCTTGCGCTTCAAGGGAACGGTCCCCACGACCTACGAGGCGGGCCCGCCGGCGCCCGGGACGCTGCCCTGACCCTTCGCGCGCGGAGGGCCGGCTCGCAGGCTGCCGACGCGCTTCATCAGCCGCCAGGATGACCCCGGGCAGGGCGTGGGCATGCGGCGCCCGGGGGCACACGACCGGGCCCGGGACGTGAACCCGGGCGACTCCGGCGGCATCAGAGAGGTGAACCGTTCGCCGGGCAGGAGGATTGGTGGAGCGCGAACTCGTCGAGCGAGCCCGGCGCGGCGACGTGGAGGCGTTCGAGGTGCTGGTCCGCGACGGGATGCCGGCCGTTCATCGGCGGGCGCTCGCGATCCTGGGCGACGAGGCTGACGCGCGCGACGCCGCCCAGGAGACCTTCGTCGCGGCGTGGCGCGAGCTGCCCCGCCTCCGCGATGTGGCCCGATACGACGCCTGGATCGCCCGGATCGCGCTCAACGCCTGCCGGATGGCGATCCGTCGTCGCGGCCGCGTGCGCGAGATCCCCGCCGACGGCCTGGCGGGCCTGCAGGCCGGCAGCGACGACGCGAATGGCGCCGCCTCGGCCGCCGACCGCGACGCGATCCGGCGGGCCTTCCAGCGCCTCCCCGTCGAGCAGCGTGGCCTCCTGGTGCTCCACCACGTCGAGGGCCGTTCGATCGAGGATCTGGCCGCGGTCCTGGACGTCCCGTCGGGCACCGTCAAATCCCGGCTCCACGCCGCGCGCTCGGCGCTGGACGCTGCCCTACGCGCGGAGGACCGGCCATGACCAGGGCGGGGCGGATCGCGACCGCCCGGAGCCGACCGTGAGCGCCGACGAGCGCGCCCCCCAGGGCTCCGATCCGCTCCAGGGCCCCAATCCCATCCCGGGTCCCGACCCGCTCGACGGTCGCCTTCGGGATGCCCTCGCCTCGACGAGCGGCGTGCCCGACGGCCTGGTCGATTCGACGGTGGCGGCCGTCCGGGCAACACGCCAGGATCGCCCGGGCCTGCGCCTCGGGGTTCTCGTCGCCGCGGCAGCCGCGCTCCTCGTGGCGTTCATCGGGGCCATCGCGGTGGTCGTCCCGCGAGACGCCGAGCCCGCAGGGACCGCCCAGCCGAGCACGACGATCCCCTCGCCCGGGGCCACGACCGCGCCGACGCCGCCGGGCTCCGCCACGCCATCCGCCGACTTCCCGACGACGATCCTCGACTTCGACGTCGTCTCGGTGTCGGACGCCCTGGCGGTGCGCGACGCGCCGGCGGGGCCCGGCACGCCGGTTCCGCTCGGCGTCCGGGGCTGGTATGAGAGGTCCCTTCCCATCCCGTGCCCGTATCCCGGGCCGGTGGACGCCCTCGAGGTCAACTGCCCGGACGCCTTCACCTGGCTGACCGAGGAACCCGAGGACCTCGTCACGGCCACGGAGAGCTCCGTCTCTGGTCACCCGCCGACCGGCCCGGCGCTGAACCCGCGCTTCGTCGGCGGCGTCACGTCGCCCGATGCACTGGCCGGTCGGTCCGCGGGCCGGAGCCTCGACCCCGACCCGATCCCCGTCGTCCTCGTGGGTCACTGGAACGACGGCCGGGCCGCCTTCTGCACCGCCGCGGCGATGTCCGATTGCGCCCGCGCGTTCGTCGTCGACGGGGTCGCCTGGGCCAATGGCACGTTCGTCGCCCCGCTGCTCGAGGTGGGCACGGACCGGACGCCCTCCCTGACCGCCGACGCGGTCGCCGGCCTAGCCGAGGCCGCCATGCCCGACTGGACGGTCGCCTCGCTCGCCGTCTACTCCGCGAGCGACCTGCGGGCCGTCGACCCGCGCCTGGCGAGCGTCGACGTGCTGTACCCGGACGCTCTCGCGTGGCTGGTGCGGCTCGTCCGCGGCGGTGAGGAGCCGGTGACACTCCTCGTCTGGGACCGTGGCGGCGCCGTTACCGAGCTGCCTCCCTGGCCGAACCGGGGACCGGTCGTCGACGGCCTCACGGGGGAGATCGCCTCGCTGCCGAAGCTGGCCAATGCGCCGTGTACCGAGACGGCCGACATCGGTGGCTTCCTCGTCTGGGACGGAGGCGCGGCATCGCCCGTGCGGCTCTCCGGGCTCAACCGGGGCATGCAGGACCGGGCGGTCGTCTTCACGTACGCACCTGATCAGCTGGTCGCACGTCGCCTCGATGGCGAGGTCTCCATCCTCCAGCCCGGCGGCCACGTCGTCGTCACGCCCGGGTGGCACCGCTTCACGGCCTGCATCCTCGTCACGCGAAGCGGCGGGCCGACAGCAGCCGTGATCAGGGAGGTCGACGGCAAGCCGCTGCCCACGTACGAGCTCTCGTGCGGGAAGCTCGCCCGCGAGGACTGCCTGCGCCGCGCGGCGGAGATGGAGGCGTTCGTCGCGGAGCGGCACGCCGGCCGGAGGCTCGTCTCCCTGGCGTTCTCCGGCCCCTGCGGCAGCTACGACGTCCTCCTCGACGACAACACCGGGTTCAGCCTGCGCGCCACCTGCCTCCCGACACCGAGCCCGAGCCCGTCGCCGGGCGGCATCGCCGCCGCCTGCGAACACGACAGCACGGGCACCTGCGCCGCGCTCGTCGACCTCGTCCGGCGGGCCGATCCCGTGGCGTTCGCGCGGGCGGCTCGGGTCGTCGTCGCGGGGACCTGTCCGCCGAATGCGAGATGTGCGGCGCAGTTGCGGCCGTCGCTAAACGTCGTCCTCGTGCCGGACGCGTGGGACGGAACGGCCGCAACGCTCGACGTCTGGCTGGCGCGGGGAGCCAGCCGCGATCCGGAGATCGACCCCGCGGGCCCCAGCGCAACCCGGCTCGCGGGTCCTGTTCCCGAGTTCGTCGTCGCAGCGGCGGCCGCCGCCCAGCCCTGACCGGCGCCCCTACGCCTCCGAGTCGCGATAGGCGAGCTTGCCGCCCGCGACCGTCACGAGCACCCGACCCGGGAGCTCGCGGCCGAGAAGCGGCGTGTTCTTGCCCTTCGAACGGAGCGCGTCGGCGCTCACGGTCCACGACGCGCCCGCGTCGAAGACGACGAGGTCCGCAGGCGCGCCCTCCGTGAGTCCACGCGTACCGACGCGACCCTGACGCCGACCCAGCACCGAGGCCGGCCCCACGGTCAGGGCATCCACCGCTCGTCGAAGCGTCAGCCGCCGCGCACCGACCGTGGCCAGCAGCACCCCGAGCGCCGTCTCGACGCCGCTGATCCCGTTCGCCGCCAGGCCGAACTCGGCCTCCTTGTCGACCTGGGTGTGCGGGGCGTGGTCCGTCACGACGGCGTCCGCGGTGCCGTCGACCAGCGCCGCCAGGACGGCGGCTGCATCCTCGGCCGCGCGCAGGGGCGGGTTGACCTTGCAGGCGGTCGCGTAGGGAGGCGCGACGAGCGCGCCGTCCGCCCACGGGTCGCGCGCGGCCCCGTCCTCCCCGATCGCCTCCCAGGCCCAGCGGCGCGAACCCGCGAGCCACTCGTCGGTGAAGGCGAGGTGGTGCGGGGTCACGTCGCAGGTGACGGGGAGACCGGCCGCCTTCGCCCGCCGCACCGCTTCGAGCGCACCGGCCGTGGAGAGATGGGTGAGGTGGAGCCGGGCTCCCGGGGCGTCGGGCAGGGTCGCGCTCAGCACCGCGATCGCCCGTTCCGCCGCGACGACCTCGCCGGCGACGGGCCAGCCCTTGAGGCCCAGGACGGTGGCCACGTATCCCTCGTTCGCCTCGGCGCCGGCCGTGAGATCCGGATCCTCGGCGTGCTCGAGGAGCGGGACGCCCAGCATCCCGGCGTACAGGAGCGCATTGCGCAGGATGACTGGGCTCTTCACCGGCGAGCCGTCGTCCGAGAAGCCGACCGCGCCTGCGTCCGCGAGCTCGCCGAGGGCAGCCAGGCGCTCCCCTCCTCGCCCGACGGTGACGGCGCCGTGGAGCAGCAGCTCCACCGGGGAGCCGGACCCGGCCGCCGCGGCGCGGACCCGGGCGAAGACCCCCGGCTCGTCGGCGGCGGGCGTCGTGTTCGGCATGGCGCAGACCGTCGTGAAGCCGCCGTGGGCCGCGGCGGCGAGCCCCGTCGCCACCGTCTCGGCGTCCTCGTTGCCGGGCTCGCGGAGATGCACGTGGAGGTCGAGGAACCCCGGGGCGACGACGACGCCGTCGGGCCCGACCCCGTCCGCCCGCGCGGCGTCGGCCTCGGTTCCCTCGAGCCAGGTGACGGCCTCCAGGACGCCGTCGCGGACGACGATCTCGCCCGGGCCCTCGCGTCCCGCGACCGGGTCGACGAGCCAGGCCCGGCTGATCTCGAGGAGCTCGACGGTCTCGCCGATCCGCATCCCGCTCGCCTCCGTCGCGCCCGCGCCGTCGGCGCCCGCATCCCTGCTCTCAACCACCGATCCCGCCCTCCGGGTGCCAGCCGCCGTGAACCCCCGAGAGGAGGTACAGCAGCGCCATCCGCACCGCGACCCCGTTCGTCACCTGCTCCGTGATGACGCTCCGGTCGAGGACCGCCACGTCCGGGGCGATCTCCACGCCCTCGTTCATGGGGCCCGGGTGCATGACGAGCGCGTCCGGCTTCGCCGCGGCCAGGCGGTCCCGCGTCAGCCCGAAGCGGGCCGCGTACTCGCGCAGCGACGGCAGCAGGCCGGCGTCCATCCGCTCCCGCTGGAGGCGGAGGGCCATGACGACGTCGGCGTCCGCGAGGGCGGCGTCCACGTCGGAGGTCACGGTGAAGCCGGCATGCCCCGCCGGCCCCCTCGCGTTCGCCCAGCGCCCCGCCCACGTCTCGAAGCCGCGCAGGATCGGCGTGGGGCCACAGATCCAGAGGTCGGCGCCCATCGCCGTGAGGGTCCAGACGTTGCTGCGCGCGACGCGCGAGTGGAGCACGTCGCCGAGGATCACGACCTTCCGACCGCGCAGGTCGCCCAGGTGGGCCCGCATCGTGTACAGGTCGAGGAGGGCCTGCGACGGGTGGGCGTGCCAGCCGTCGCCGCCGTTGAGGACGCTGCCCGAGAAGACCTCGGCCGCCAGGTACGGCGCACCGGAGGTCCCGTGGCGCATGACGATCATGTGGGCGCCCAGCGCCTCGATCGTGCGGATCGTGTCGACGAGCGACTCGCCCTTCGTGACCGACGAGGCGCTCGCGGCGATGTTGACGACGTCGGCCGAGAGGTTCTTGGCGGCGACCTCGAACGAGACGCGGGTTCGCGTCGAAGCCTCGTAGAAGATGATCGTCACGTTGCGGCCGCGCAGGGCCGGAACCTTCGTGATCGGCCGGGCGAGGATCTCCTTCATCGCGTCGGTGGTCTTCATCACGAGGCCGATGTCGGAGGCGGACAGGACGTCGACATCGAGCAGGTGCCGGTGATGCCAGGGGTGCTCCACGGTCGGCGCAGCCGACCCGGTCGTCCCGGGGGCGCTCATGCCACGTCCTCCCGGCGCTCGATCCGGACGGCATCCTCGTCGTCGGTCTCCGCCAGGTGCACCTTGACGAGCTCGTCGCGGGCGGTCGGCACGTTCTTGCCGACGTGGTCCGCCCGGATCGGCAGCTCGCGGTGGCCCCGGTCGACGAGGACGGCGAGACGGATCGCCCGGGGCCGGCCGAAGTCGACGAGCGCGTCCATCGCGGCGCGGATCGTGCGGCCCGTGAACAGGACGTCGTCGACGAGGATCACGGTCTTCGCGTTGAGGTCGACCGGGATGGCGGTCCCCTTGACGATCGGCTGCTGGGCGACGAGCGACAGGTCGTCGCGGTAGAACGTGATGTCGAGGGCGCCGACGGGGAGCGGCACGCCCTCGTGCTCCGCGATCGCGACGGCGATCCGCTCGGCGAGAGGGACGCCGCGACGCTGGATCCCGACGAGGACCAGCCCCTCGGTCCCGGCCTGGCGTTCGACGATCTCGTGGGAGATGCGGACGATCGCCCGGCGGATCTCGTCCGCCGTCATGATCTGGCGACCGTCCATCAGGCGACCGGCCCGGCATGGAGCCCGGCGCACCCGGCGCGACGTGGCACGTGCGTCCTCCTTCCCGGCCTCGCTGGACCGGTCGTTAAAGGGTCGCGCGCAGTCTACCGCGCGGCGCGGGGCGGAGTGGGCCGGGAGCGTCGCTCCCGCGGGATGCTGCGTCCGCGGGATACCGTCGCGGCGCCGCCGGTCGCGCCGCGCGCCCGCCGGCGCCTGCGGGTCAGTGGACGACGACGACGGGCTCGTCCCCGGCGTTGGGCAGGCTGTGCAGCTGGCCCGCGGCATCGCCCCGCCACGCGTAGACGGTGATGAGGCTGCCCTCGCCGTTGAGACCCGACGGCGTCGACCACGCCAACCGGTCGGAGTCGAGGGAGAAGCCGGGCAGGGCGGCGGCGTCGGAGAGCAGGACCGCGCCCAGCTTCCCGTTGTCGTCGACGGCCACGAGGGCAAGTCGCCCGATGCCGGCCTCGGAGGGATCGGCGACCCACACGCCGAGCCGGCGGCCGGCGGGATCGAACCGGACCTCCCAGTCGGCGACCGAGTCGCCGGTGGCGCGGGTCGGAAGCGGCTCGTACGCCGGCTCGGCCGCGGGGTCGAGGAGCGTCCGCCAGTCGGCGCCGACGAGGCGACCCTGCGCCGGGATCCAGGCCCGCTGGACGTTGCTCCAGGCAAGGGAACCGGTCCAGTACACGACCAGGCGGTCGGTGGGATCGATCACGGGCCGCCAGACCCCCACGCGCGGGATCTCGGTGACGCTGCCCGCGGCGGGATCCAGGAGGAAGGAGCGGGCCACCACGGTGGCCGGGTCGGCGTCGGCCGGCGGCACGACGTC
Organism: uncultured Chloroflexia bacterium; assembly: GCA_963831745.1. Lineage (GTDB taxonomy): Bacteria > Chloroflexota > Limnocylindria > Limnocylindrales > CSP1-4 > CTSoil-043. The sequence continues at coordinate 1,173,694 of CAWHRD010000006.1, forward strand.
GAGGGGCTCGCCATCCGGGGTCGGGGCGACGCGCGCCGAGCTGGCGAGGATCTGCCCGTCGATCCAGCCCGAGAAGACCGATCCGTGGTCGTCCGTGAGCGGGACCGCCCGTGCCTCACCGACGCGCCAGACGTAGATGTCGGGGCCGTGCTCCCCGTTGGCCGGCCGGGCGGAGAAGGCGACCCACTGGCCGTCGGGGCTGTAGGCGGGGGACGCGCCGACCAGCACGACCGCTTCGGCGATCCTGACTGCCGCCGCCGGGGTGGGAGCCGGTGTCGCGGGCGGCAGCGTCGGGAGCGGCGTCGCGGGGACCGGCGTGGCCTCCGGGGTCGGCTCGGGCGTCGCGGCCGGGCTGGGCGTCGGTTCGCTTGGCGTGGGGGCGGGCGTGGCCGGCTCGGACGACGGCGGCTCCGGGCTGGGCGGCGGGTCCGACGGCGACGGCGAGGGCGACGGCGGCTCCGGGGAGGCGGGAACGTCCGACGGCGTCGGGGTGTCGACCGGAGGAGAAGCCGGCTCCCCCGACGCCGTCGGCGTTTGGACAGGCTCGCTGGTTGGCACGGGAGACGTCCCGGGATCCGGGGATGTGACGGGCGGCGCGAGGTTCACCGCCACGGCGTAGACGGAGCCCTCTCCGACGACGACGGCCGGGCTCCCGGTGCGCGAGAGGGTGATCGACGACGGCTTGACGTCGAGCGAGCCGACCGTCCGGGCGCTGCCGTCGAGCGTCCCGCACGCCGTGGCGTCGACGCCTGGGCAGACCTGGTCCACCTCCGCGCTCGAGATCACGTACCTGCCATCGGCATCCCGGCTCACCCAGGCCACCGTCTGGGCGTCCACCGTGATCGGGGTGGGCGCGGGTGGCAGGCTCCCGAGCGCCGTGGATGGAGTGCCGGACGGCGATCCGGGCGGGGCCAGGAGCGGCCCGGCGACGAGCGCCACGACGGCGAGCCCGGCGAGCCCGGCGAACGCGAGGGCGGGCGTGCGCGCGAACCAGGGACGCCCGGGACCGCTCGCCCCGGCGCCCCGGGCGGTGCGGCCGGCACGCCGCCGCGTGGCACGCCGGACCTCGTCGTCGAGGGCCAGGGAGACGCGGGCCCCGAGGTCACGCGGCGCCGTCGGAAGGTCCTCCCGGAGCCCGTGCAGGAGCGCCGCGTCGGCGGCGAACGCGTCGGCCGTGGCCAGGCACGCGTCACACCCGGCGAGGTGCTCGTCGAGCCAGGCGGCGTCGCCCTCGTCGAGGGCCCCGAGCAGCGACTCCGACGCGAGCTCGTGGGCCCGCAGGTGGGGGTCGTTGACGCGATCGGGGTGCCGGACGATGCGCTGCAGGCCGCTCATCGCCGAACCTCGCGAGACGGGTCCGGGCGGCCGCTGCGCGCCGTGGCGGCCTCGCGCTCGGCGGTGACGGCCTGCTCCTCGGCCAGGGCGCGCCGGAGGCTCTCGCGGGCCCGCGTCAGGAGCGCGCGGGCCGCCACGTGCGACGTGCCGAGCGCGGCGGCCAGCTCCAGGCCGGTCATGTCGTGGACCTCCGCGAGGAGGAGGGCGGAGCGCTGGCGCTCGGGAATGCGCTTGAGGGCCCGCTCCATGTCACCCGAGAGGCGCAGGTCCATCGCCGTCCGCTCGGCGGACGGGACGGAGCCGCGCAATTCGCCGGTCCACGGGACGAAGCGGATGATCTTCCGGCGCCGGATCTCGTCGAGGGCGACGCGGTGGGCGATCTGGTAGAGCCACGCCCGGGCCTTCGACGAATCGTCGAGGTCGGCGTGGGCCCGGTAGGCCCGGATGAAGGCGTCCTGCGTCAGGTCGGCGGCGAGCTCGGGATCCCGGAGCATCCGCACGAGGTAGGCGTAGATCTCTCCCTGGTGGCGGGCGAAGAGCTCCTCGACGAACGCCCGCGCCGCGATCGGGTCGGCCGGGAGCGCGACTGCATGGGCCGGCGCGGTGATGCCCGCCGGGATCTCGTCCGGCTCCGGCGGCGGGACGTCGCGACCCGGGATCACCGGGCGCACTCCCCAGCGGAGCGAGAGATCGACGAGCACGAGTCCTCCGGGATGCCGACGCCGCGCGGGCGGATCCCGCGCTTCGGCCCAATGACGACGGGCGGCGGAGGCGTGTGACGCGCCGTGGACGGCTTCGAGGCGCGACGCGCGGGCGGCCCGCGATGCGGTCCCGGGGAATGCCTCACGGCCTGCCTCCCGGTCGCTCGGCACGCGGGTCCGGCCGGTCCTCGTCCTCGTGCCGTCCCAGCCGGCGGACGAGCTGGTCGGCCGCCTCCTCGGGGCTCACCGAGTTGACGGGCAGGCCCGTTCCCAGCTCCAGGCCGGCAATCTCGCGGAGCCGCGGATGGATCTCCCAGTGCCAGTGGTAGGTGGTGTCGACCTGGCCGGCGAGTGGCGCCGTGTGGAGGACCAGGTTGTAGGGCGGCCCTCCCAGGTGGTCAAGCCGGCCGAGCACCTGCCGCAGGCCCTCGGCGGTCGACGCGATGTCCTCGTCCGTCGCCCGTCCGAAGTCGGCGGCGTGACGCCGCGGAACGATCCAGACCTCGAACGGCGAGCGCGACGCGAACGGGGCGAACGCGACCGAGGCGACGTCCTCCCAGATGAAGCGGGTGCCGCGCTCGCGCTCCACGCGGACCGCCCGGCAGTACGGGCACTCGCTCTCGCGGATGACGAAGCGGGCGGCGCCGCCGATCTCCTCGGCCACCTCGTGCGGGATCTGGGGCAGGTCGTAGAGGTCGAGGCAGAGGTGGTTCGTCCGTGCCCCCGCCTGGCGGCCCCAGTTCTGCAGGACCTGGAGATAGGCGGTCTGGCCCGATCGCTCGGCGTCGCGGAGGGCCTCACGGGCGGCGGTCAGGAGCTCCGAGATCAGCTCCGTGCCGACCGAGTGGAGCGCCCGGTGCTCGCCCGGCGGGGCCACGATGGTCCGCCAGCTCCCGGCGGCCCGGGCCTGCGAGAGCGCGATCTGCGTGACGCTCTTCTCCAGCTCGCGTGCCTCGGCCTCCGTGCCCACGGTGCGGAACGCGAAGTCCTTGAGGATCCGCGTGCGGACGCCGTCGCCGGGCGGAATCCGGCAGTTGAAGCAGTCGCCGTGGTCGTCGACCGGCTCGGCGTGGGTCACGAAGCGCTCGCGCTCGAACTCTCGATCGACGAGCGTGGCCACCCACCAGCCGGTGATGGCGTCGCGGCGCAGCTCGAAGAGCCCGGCGGCCATCAGCGGGCTCCCGCGACCGCCGGTGCGGCTGGCACGGCAACGGGGGTCGACCCACCCGTCGAACCGCTCCCCGCTCGCGCGGCCGCTAGGGCGCCGACGAGGGCGTCGAGCGCGTGCCGCTCCTCGGCCGCATCGGCGGTCGGCGGCAGGCGGCCGGCAAGGTCGCTGCCCAGGCGACGGGCAAGGGCGGGGGCGAACGCCGCCGCCGCCCGGGCGACACTCTCGGTGCTCGGCGCGACGTCGTAACCGGCGGCGCCCGCGCGGGCGCGCTCACGCGCGAGCGACGTCGAGCGCAGGCCCGGCATGCCGCACGGGTCGATGAGGTCGAAGTCGGCGAGGTTCGTGGTCACGTTCAGCGCGATCCCGTGGAAGCTGACGCCGCGGGCGACGCGGATCCCGAGCGCCCCGACCTTGCGCGGCAGCGGTCCGCCGGGGTCGACCCAGCACCCCGGGTGGCCGGGGCGCGGTCCGGCGACCACGCCGGCGGACGCGCAGGCGTCTGCCATGGCGCCCTCGAGGGCCTCCACGAAGGGACGGACGCCGAGGGGACGCGGCGCTCCGGCACCCGGCGGCGCGGCGGCCGGCGGCGTGGCGGGTCCGGGCCATGCGGCCGGCGGCGTGGCGACTGCCGGTTGCGCCAGGGCCACGATCGGGTAGGCCACGAGCTGGCCGGGCCCGTGGTACGTGACCTCGCCGCCCCGCTCGACGCGGACGACCTCGATCCCGCGCGCGTCGAGCAGCCCGGGGAGCGCCAGCACGTGCGCCTCGCTGGCGTTGCGTCCGAGGGTCAGGACGGCGTCGTGCTCCAGGAGCAGGAGCTGGTCCTCGTCGAGGCTCCCGTCGGCGCGCGCGGCGGCCAGCGCCTGCTGCAGCGCCCACGCGTCGCGATACGCAATTCGGCCCAGCCAGCGGGCGCGGAGGCGCCGGGGTGGCGCCGAGTGCTCCTCCATCGTCACGCGCTCCACGCGTGCACGATACCAGCGCCGGCTCTGCCGGCGGTTCGCCGGCGCGCCCGGCGCGTTGGCATGGGTCGACGACGCGGCCCGGAACCCGGCCGCGGCGGCGGATCCGCCCGTCGTCGGGGTCGTTCGAACGGCAGCCGATACGGCGTCACTGCATGTGAGAACGCCCATCATCTCTTCAGGATTGCTTCAGCGGCGGGTGGCTGAATCTGCATCAGCTCGGCTCCTCCCCGGGCCACCACCGCCGGACGACCGCTCTCCTCCCGGTCACCCGGCAGCGAAACCGGACCCGCGCCGCCTTCTTCCTTTCTCGGGCGGCCCGGGTTCGTTTCGCGTCCGGGCCAGGCGACATGGCCGCCCGGGCACCCGGCCCGCGCGACATGGCCGCCGGGCACCCGGCCCGCGCGGCGCACCGCCGGCGGAGGCGAGCGGGTCAGGCGTCGGCGGTCGAGCGGCAGGCGCGCTCGGCGAGGACCCGCACCGATCCCCGGAAGATCAGCCCGTGAACCGGGTAGAGCACGTACCAGTAGGCCAGCCCCGGGAGCCCCTTCGGCTCGAAGAACGCCGTCTGCACGAGGCGGCAGCGAGCGCCGTCATCGAGCGGGACGACCTCGTACTGGAGCCAGGCCCGGCCGGGGACCTTCATCTCGGCCCGCAGGCGCAGGAGCGCCGGCGGGCGGACGTCCTCGACCCGCCAGAAGTCGAGCGCGTCGCCGACCCGGACGTGATCCGGGTCGCGGCGACCCAGCCGCATCCCGACACCGCCGACCGCGCGATCCATGAGCCCACGAATCCGCCACAGGACATTCGCGTACGGCCAGCCGGCGTCGCCGCCGAGGCGCTCCACCTCCGCGAAGACGCGCTCCGGCGGGGCCGCCACGGTCCGCTGCCGGCGCTCCACGATCATCCCCTCGCGCGAGGTCACCGACGAGAGGCTCGCCTTGTCCGGGGCGGCGAGGGCGTCGAACCACGTCGACTCGACGTCGTGTCGGTCGGTCCGATCGATCGCCCGCTGGAGCGCTTCGGCGAAGGGGAGCGGCGCCAGGCCGAAGGTCGCCGCCGGCCCCGGGTCACGGACGATCACCTCGTTGCGAAGGCCCTCGATCAGCGGCCGGGCGATGCCGGCCGGGACGGGCGAGACGAGGTTGCACCCAGTACGAGGAGAGGCGCGGCGTCAGGACCGGGACCGGGATCATGAGGCGCCGCAGGCCCCGCAGCCGGGCATAGGTCCGCATCATGTCGCCGTAGGAGAGGACGTCGGGTGCGCCGATCTCCACGATCCCGGTCACCTCCGGGTGGTCGAGAGCCCCGGCGAGGTAGTCGAGGACGTCGCGGATGCCGATCGGCTGGCAGCGGGTGCCCACCCAGCGCGGCGTGATCATGACCGGCAGGCGCTCCGTAAGGTGGCGCAGGATCTCGAACGAGGCGCTGCCGGAGCCGATGATGACCGCGGCCCGGAACTCGGTGACCGGCACGCCATGCGCCGCCAGCTCGACGCCCGTCTCGTGGCGGCTGGCCAGGTGGTGCGACAGGTCGGCCGCGTCGTCGCCCAGGCCGCCGAGGTACACGATCCGCGCGACGCCGGCGCGCTCCGCGGCCTCCGCGAAGTTGCGGGCAGCCTGCCGGTCGCGCTCCGCGAAGCCCTTCTCGCCGCCCCCCATCGAGTGGGCCAGGTAGTAGGCCACGTCGATGCCGTCGACGGCCGGACCAAGCGTCGCCGGGTCCAGCAGGTCGGCCGCCACTACGCGCGCCCCGGGGAAGCGTCCCGCCAGGGGTCGGGCGTCGCGGCTCATGAGAACGAGCTCGTGCCCGCGCGCGCGCAGGAGGGGGACGAGGCGACCGCCGATGTAGCCGCTTGCGCCGACGACGAGGACTCTCATGGCCGGAGTATGCGCGCCGCTGCCGGGTCGAGCCGGCACGCCGATCCCGTTCAGCCCGGGCTGCGAAGAGGAGGGTGACGGACACGCCGGCCCCCGGCCCGACGCGTCCCGTGACCGTCACCGCGAGGCCTCCATGATCCACTCGTCCGCGACCCACACCTCCACCGCCAACCTTCAAGCCGAGCGCTCCGGGTTCGACCGGCTCGACCGCCGCATCACCGGCGCGCTCGCCGCCTCGGCGATCCCGCTGCTGCGGATTGCGCTCGGCGTCGTCTTCATCTGGTTCGGCATCCTCAAGTTCTTCCCCGGCCTGAGCCCCGCGCAGGACCTGGCGGCGCGGACCATCGAGCAGCTCACGCTGGGCCTCGTCCCGCCCGCCGTCGCGCTGCCGGTGCTCGCCGGGTGGGAGGTCCTGATCGGCATCGGGCTGCTGGCGGGTCGCTTCCTGCGGGCGACGCTGCTCCTGCTGGCCGTCCAGATGGGGGGCGCCCTGACCCCGCTCCTCCTGTTCCCCACCGAGACGTTCTCGGTCTTCCCGATCGCGCCGACGCTCGAGGGCCAGTACATCCTGAAGAACGTCGTGCTCGTGGCGGCCGCCATGGTGGTCGGTGCCACCGTCCGCGGCGGGCAGCTCCAGGCCGAGCCCGCCGGGCCCGACCGGCCCGACGGATCGCGGTAACCGACGCCGTCCCCCGCGACGCCGCGATCGCCGGCCCGACCCACGGAGGTGCCCTCGTGACCGGACCCGCCGCCGCTTCGTCGCCCGGCTTCGACCCCGCGCCCATCCCGGCGCGCGCGACGCCGGTCGCGATCGTCACGGGCGCCACCGGCGCGATCGGCTCCGCGACGGCGCGGCGGCTGGTCGCCGCGGGGTGGCGCGTCGCCCTCGTCGGGCGAGATCGCGCCCGTGTCGACGAGCTGGCCGCCGAGCTCGGGCCCGCGGCCGTCGTGCTCGTCGCCGACGCCACCGCCTCGCCGGAGGTCGACGCGGCCGTCGGCGCGGCGGTCGAGCTCCTCGGGCCGCCCGACGCCCTCGTCCACGCCGTCGGCTCGACCGTCCTGAAGCCGGTCCACGCGCTGTCCGACGCCGAGATCGACGACGTCCTCGCGGTCAACCTGACGTCGGCCTTCGACGTGCTGCGGGCGTTCGTGCGCGCCGTGCCGCGCGGCCGGCCCGCGGCCGCTGTGCTCTTCTCGTCCGCCGCAACGCGGATCGGCCTGCTCAACCACGAGGCCATCTCCGCCGCGAAGGGCGGCATCGACGGGCTGGTGACGGCCGCGTCGGCGTCCTACGCGAGTCGCGGCATCCGGGTCAACGCCGTGGCGCCGGGGCTGGTCCGCTCGAACCTGACGCGCCGCCTCGTCGAGCACGAGGGGACCCTCCGGGCGTCGGTGGCGATGCACCCGCTGGGGCGCGTCGGCGAGCCCGACGACGTCGCGGCGCTCGTGGCGTTCCTCGTCTCGCCGGGAGCGGCGTGGATGACCGGCCAGGTGATCGCCGTCGACGGCGGCCCCTCAGGGGCAAGCTGCCGCCGAGTCCGTAAGCGGCCGGCACGCGACCCGGACACGAAGACGGGGCGACCCGCGGCGCGGGGCGCCCCGTCCGATCAGCGCTGGCCTACAGCTTGGCCGCGAACCACTTCGCGGTGAGGTTGATGCAGAAGGTCGCCAGCGACTGGTCCGGGGTGAGGACCAGGTAGATGTGGTCGGCGCCCTTGATGATCCGGAGCGTCGCGTCGTAGCTCCCCGACTTCGCGATCGAGTCGCGCGACACCTGCGGGTTCACGGTGGTGTCAACGGAGCCGGCCACGGCCAGCATCGGGCCGGCGTAGGCGGCCAGGTGGTCGAGCGACTTCGAGGCCTCCATCGTGTCGAACCAGGCCTTCGAGAGGTCGACCGTCCGCCAGCCGAGGTCAACGACGACGTGGCCGGCCGTGTTCGCCTGGGCGCGGTACGTTTCGAGGAAGGCGAGCGAGCCGAAGCCGTTCTCGTTCGCGCCCGACCAGGTCGCGAGCGCCTTGATCCGCGGATCGGTCCCGGCGAGGTCGATCGCCAGCTTGCCGCCGAGCGAGAAGCCCAGCACGCCGATCCGGGTGTCGCGGGTGTTCTTCCGGCCGATCAGCCAGTCGAGCGCCGCCTTGCTGTCGGCCAGCATCCCGGTATAGGTGTTGGCGGTGAACGGCTGCTTGTTGTCGCCGGATCCGGCAAAATCGATGCGCAGGGAAGCGTAGCCACGCAGGGCGAGGGCGCGTGCCTCGGTGCGGTACATGTTTCCGACCTCGTCGCGCACGCTGCCGAAGCCGTGCAGCATGAGGACGGCCGGGTACTGGGCTTTCGAACCGCCGTTCTTGGGATAGGCGAAGGTCCCCGGGACCTGGTGGTCGCCGGCCGTGATCCAGACCACCTTCTCGATGATCCGGTGGTCCTGGGAGTGCGAGGCCTGCGAGTTCTCGGCGGGCGCGCCGACGGCGACGGTGGACGTCACCAGGAGGGCGCCGACGGCGAGCGCGAGGGCAAAGGGTCTGCGACGCATGGACACCTCCAGCGAGTGGTTGCGTGTCCCCCGGCAAGGACTCATCGTACGCCCCGGCAGGGGCGGCGTCGATCCCTCAACAGTGACCTCCACCAGTGGCGTCGCCGGGGCGGCGCCCGAGGACGCGATCGTCAGCAGGTCACGTGCAGGATGGCATTCGTCGTCCGGAGATCCGCGTCGTCGAGGAGATCGCAGGCTTCGTCGGTCGGGACCGCGACGAGCTCGACGCCCCGGCGCTTCGCCTCGGCGAGCACGTCCGGGGCGATGGGGAGGGCGCCGTCCGCCCCCGTCCCGACGACCAGGCGCCGGCAGTCCCAGGGAATCGGCTCGAGCAGGCTCAGCGGCGTGTGGCCGTAGCGGCCGCGCAGCGGCTTGGAGGCCTTCTTCCCGCGCTTGCTGATCGTCCCGCCCGCGATGACCACGTCACGCTCGAAGCGCTCGCCGTCGATCTCGAGCACCCCGAAGGCGATGAGCGATGCGTGCATCTATGCCTCCTTCTCGCAGCACCCGATGCCCTGCTGGCGTGCTGCCTCGTTACCCCGCTGGCGTGCTGCCTCGTTACCCCGCTGGCGTGCTACCTCGCTGCCATGCCAGCCAGCTACCACGGCGGGGCGCTACACGACGACGACCGGGTCGATCGGATACGCGTGGAGGACCACGCCGCCGGCCGGCGTGACCCGGTAGACGTCCTCGTGGCGGACGCCGCCGAACCCGGGAATCGCCAGCACGGTGTGGCCGATCGTCATCGTCATCCCTTCCCGGAGCGGCACGTTCCGGTGGGGCGGGATGATCGTCGAGGCCGGCGTCTCCTCGAAGCGCAGGCCCAGGCCGTGCCCGATCCCGAGGACGTGGTGCTCGGCCAGCCCGTGGCGCGCCAGCACCCCGCCGACGACGCGGTCGAGGTCGGCGACCGTCGCCCCCGGGCGCATCGCCTCGCGCACGGCCGGGATCACCTTTCCGTAGGCGTCGAGCAGGGCCTGCTGGCGCTCGTCCGGCCGGCCGACGACGAACGTCCGGGCCAGGTTCGCGCAGTAGCCCTCGACCTGCGGCGTGAGGTCGATCACGGCCAGCTCGCCCGCCCGCAGGGGGGCAGGGCTCAGGCGCCCGTGGAGCATGCAGGTCTCGATCCCGAAGGTGACGTAGATCGGCGTGCTGGTCCGCTCGGCGCCGGCGCGCATCAGCGCGTAGGTCACCTCGGTCGCGATCTCGTGGGCCGTGACGCCCGGTCGCAGCAGCTCGCGCGCGCGATCCATCCCGACCCCGGCCACGCGCTGGGCCTCGGCCATCAGGGCCAGCTCGCCGTCGTCCTTGGCCATCCGCAGGGGGTCCATCACGGGATCGGACGAGACCAGCTCGATCGTCGGGTTGACCTTGCGGAACAGCTCCACGAGGAAGGCCGGGGTCTCGAACCACATCTGCATGCCGACCTTCGGGCGACCGGTCGCGGGGGCCCCGACTCGGTCGACGATCTCGCGCAGGAGCCCGACCACCTCGTGGATCTGGCCGCCGACGGAGCCGAAGACGTGGACCTCGCCTGCGCCGTCACGTGCCTCGGCCGCCTCGGCGGCAAGGCCGGCCCGGATCTCGGGTTCCTCGCCGGCGAAGGCGATGATCGTGGGCGGGCCCTCGACCGGAACGATGGCGCGCGGCTGGACGCGGTCGGTGCCGAAGAGATACCGGTAGTCGTCGTGGTTCATGACCATGAGCGCGACGAGGCCCTCCTCGCGCATGCGGGCCTGGACGCGGGCGATGCGGTCGTGGCGGACGTTCATTCGGCGCGGACGTTCATTCGGCGCTCCTGCTGACGGGTGCATCCTGCCACGCATCGGCCGGGCGGGCCCGACTGCGGCCGGGCGGCGGGCGATCCTCGATCCCGCGCCGGCGGGGACCGACCGGCGGCGGCCGTTCGCCGACCGGCGTCGGCCATTTGACATGCCCGGCCACGGGTGCATGCTGTCGCGCGTGGCTATCAACTCGCGACTCGTGCGCGCCTGGCGGCTGGCCGACCCCGTGGAGGGGCGCCCGGACGGCGCCTGGGTGATCGAATACCGCGGCCAGGCATACCTCACGGACGCCGGCGGGGGCAACCCCGAGCCCTTCACGTGGACCGACCAGGCTCGCATCCCGATCGAGGGCCGGGCTCACGCGAAGGCGCCGGAGACCGGCTTCGACGCGATGAGCCGCGAGGACATCGCCCGCGCGCTGCGGGTCAACCCCGCGCTGCTGAGCTTCGTCGAGCACGGCGAGCCGGGCTTCCCCGGGCCGATCCTCCAGTTCCGCGACGGGCCGATCTGGGACGCCGACGCGGTCGAGCGGTGGATCCCCACGCGGCAGCCGCAGGACACCCGCCGCACGAACGTCCCGCGAACCTGACCCGACTCGCGGCGGCGTCCGGGCCGCGCCCCATGCCCCGTGCCCCGTGCCCCGGACATGGGAGAGCCGGCACCCCGCTCGGTCCCCGTCGGGGGAGGCGAGATCGCCGGCTCGTCGTTTGATGTTGCGGGCGGGCGGACGGCCTCAGGCCGCCGACCGCCGCGCGACGCCGGCGCGGGTGTCGCTCGAGATGTTCCCCGCGCGAGGGCGCGTCAGGAGATTCGCAGCACCACGCGATGCATCCGCCGTGGTCGTGAGCGCCAGGCCCATGTGCCTGCGCCGCCGCGGGACGGGCCCGATGGCCCAGGGCATCGCCACTGCCGTACCTCCGAGACGTCGGCCCCGGCTGCCCGGGGAGAGGAGGTCGATGCGGGGATTGTCCCACGCCGATGCAAGGGGGCGAAGCGGATGGGCGAAGCTGGGTGCGGCCGGACCGGCGCCCACGGCGTCAGCCCGCGAGGGAGCGTTCGACCCGTACGGGCCGCAGGCCGTCCACCCGGGCGAGCACGCGCCCATTCCGGTACAGCTCGACGACGCCGCGCGTCCCCTGGTCGTCGCGAAGCTCCAGGCTGCCGTGCCCCCGCACGAGGGTCCCCGACAGCCGGGGCGTCAGCTCGGCGGTGATCGTCCCGATCGCGCGCGCGGACCACGGCGCCAGCGGCGTCACCGTCCGCAGCTCGAACGTCGACGGCGCCGGCATCCCGAGGCCGTGGAGCCCGACCGTCGTCCCGACGATCTCCTCGCGCCCCTCGACGCGGCCGATCCCCGCGAGGTCGGCTGCCACCGCGAGCCGGAGCCGCGAACCGGGGCCGCGGCCCTCGAGCGAGGCCACGATCCGGGCCCCGGTCTCGGGATCCACCTCTGCGATCTCCGTGCCGGTCGCGTCGAAGCTGGGCTGCCGGTATCCGCGTCCGAAGGAAGCCGCGGCCGCGGCACAGAAGACGCCGAAGGCGGCCAGGGCGCGCGCGGTGTCGGTGGGGCGGCCGTCGGACGGGAGCCAGTCGGCCAGCTCGAGCAAGAGGCGCGTCTTCGCCGTGCGCCGGGCGAGGTACCGCACGAGCGACGTGCCGTGGGTCTCGAAGGCCGCCCGCGCATCGCCGGCCGGCGAGTAGCCCGGGCCGGCGAGCCGCAGATCCAGCACCGAGCCGGCGAGGTCGGGTGCGGAGCCGGCGGCACCCGGCGTGGAGCGGGCGGCAGACATGTCGTCTGGCATGGCGTTCACGTCCATCCTATCGGCGGGGCCGATCCTCCGGATGTCAAAGCGGCGGCCGCCGCGGGGCGATGGGCTCGGGCACACCCCGCCGGTTCAGACGAGAATGGCGACCGCGACGCGCCAGCCGGCGGGGACACCGTCGGCCGGGGAACCTGCCCCACGACGCCGTCCCCCGTCAGCGTCCGCTGGCCAACCGGAGGTCCGATCCATGCGTCCCCTGTTCGGATACCACCTTCCGAGCTTCACGTTCCCCGGCGTCGCGCCCGATGACCTCTTCGAGCACATCGTGGGCGTCGCCCGGCGCGCCGAGGCATCCGGGTTCGCGCTCCTGACGGTGATGGACCACTTCTACCAGATCACCGGCGTCGGGCCGGAGGACGCGCCGATGCTGGAGGCGTACTCGACGCTCGCCGGGATCGCCGCCCGGACCGAGCGCATCCGCGTCGGCGCGCTGGTCACCGGCGTCACGTACCGCAACCCCGGCCTGCTCGCCAAGACCGTGACGACGCTCGACGTGATCTCCGGCGGACGGGCGATCCTCGGGCTCGGCGCGGCATGGAACGAATCCGAGCACCGCGGATACGGCTACGACTTCCCGCCGGTCGGCGAGCGGATGGACCGTCTCGATGAGACGCTCACGATCTGCCGCCTGATGTTCACCGAGGAGCGCCCGACGTTCGAGGGACGCCATTACAGGATCGAGGCGGCCCTCAACGTGCCACGCCCGGTCCAGCCGGGCGGGCCGCCGATCCTGGTCGGGGGCGGCGGGGAGCAGCGCACCCTGCGCCTCGTCGCCCGTCACGCGGACTATGCCCACTGGTTCCCGCTGGGCATGCAGGCGCTGCGCCACAAGACCGATCTCCTCGCGCGCTACTGCGAGGAGATCGGGCGCGACCCGGCCACGATCACGCGGACGATGGCCGCGCCGGTCCTCCTGGTGGCCGACGAACGCGACGCCGAGGCGCGCCTGGCGCAGGTGCCACCGGAGCGCCGCGGCGCGATCGTGCCGGCGACGCCCTCACGGGCGGTCGAGATCCTGGCGGAGTACGTCGAGGCGGGCTTCGGCGGCCTCACCTTCGGCAACTCCATGCTGCCGGCGGAGTCGCTCGACCTCGCGGCCGAGGTGATCGGCGCGTTCGACTGACCGGCAGCTCCGGCGACCATGGGCGCGACGTCCGCCTTGCCCGAACCGGACTCGCACGGCGATGGGCGCCGCTTCCGCGACCGGCGGGGCTCCGCGGGCCGGACCCTGCCGGGGCCCTCGGCCCGGCCCCGGCTAGACCCGCTGGTCGGTGCTCGGCTTCTCCCAGAGGTTGACGCCGCCCTCGACGGCGAACTGGTCGATCTCCGCGAGCTCCTCCGCGGAGAACGCGAGGTTGGCGAGCGCGCCGACGTTCTCGCGGATCTGCTCGGGCGAGCTCGCCCCGATCAGCGTCGTGGTCACGCGCGGGTCGCGGAGGACCCAGGCCAGCGCCATCTGGGCGAGCGACTGGCCGCGCCGCCGGGCGATCGCGTCGAGCGCCCGCACCCGGGCCAGGTTCTCCTCCGAGAGCATTCGCCGCTCGAACGAGTCGCCGCCGGGGCGGTTGATCCGCGCGTCGGCCGGGATCCCCTCGAGGTACTTGTCGGTCAGGAGCCCCTGGGCCAGCGCCGTGAAGGCGATCATCCCGGCGCCCAGCTCGCCCAGCGCGTCGAGCAGGTCGGGCTCGATCCAGCGGTTGAACAGGTTGTAGCTCGGCTGGTGGATGAGGAGGGGCACGCCCTCCGCGCTCAGGAGCGCGGCCGCCTCGCGCGTCCTCGCTGCCGAGTACGACGAGATGCCCACGTACAGCGCCTTCCCCTGCCGGACGGCCGTCGCGAGCGCGCCCATGGTCTCCTCGAGGGGCGTATCAGCGTCGAAGCGATGCGAGTAGAAGATGTCGAAGTAGTCGACCCCGACGCGGCGCAGGCTCTGGTCGAGGCTCGCGAGCACGTACTTGCGGGAGCCGCCGCCCTGGCCGTACGGGCCCGGCCACATGTCCCAGCCGGCCTTGCTGCTGATGATCAGCTCGTCGCGGTGGGCCGCGAGGTCCTCGCGCAGGATCCGCCCGAAGTTGATCTCGGCCGTGCCGAACGGCGGGCCGTAGTTGTTGGCCAGGTCGAAGTGGGTGATGCCGAGGTCGAAGGCGGTGTGCACCATCGACCGCTGCCGGGCCAGCGGCGTCGTGTCGCCGAAGTTGTGCCAGAGCCCCAGCGAGAGCGGCGGGAGCTGGAGGCCGCTGCGCCCGCAGAAGCGGTACGTCATGGCGTCGTAGCGGGCGGGCGCGGGCTGGTAGGTCACGGGCGTGCCTCCGGGGCGTGGCATGGGCGGGAGATCCCGTCCATCATGCCGCGCCGGCGGGGACGGCGAGGCCAGCCTGCGGCGAGGCGGGGCTCGCTCGGCATCTGCGCAGTGCGCCGCCGACCGGCTCGGAGACCGCCGCCGGCCCGTCGACGTGCGCACCCGCGAGGGCGTAACCGGATCGAAAGGATTCCCGACGAGACTGGGCTGGCCAGTCCACCTCCACCCGGAAGACCGCCCCCCGCATGCACGGAGGCGCAGGCCCGGTCGACTCGGGAGTAGCGCCGATGAACGTCAAGACCCTCGCCACGCTCGGCCTGGTGGCCCTCGGCGTGGGAGCCGTGGGCATCGCCACCGTCGGCGGAGGGAGCTCCGCCACCAGCACCGTCACGTACCGAACCTCGCAGGCGACGACCACGACCGTGGCCGACAGCGCCGTGGCGAGCGGCGCGCTCGTGGCGGCGACGGTCTACGACCTCACCTTCGGCACGACCCCGCAGGCGACGAGCGGGACCGCGAGCACCACGTCGACCGCGTCGTCGACCGGGTCGTCGACCGGCGCGAGCACCGCCGCCTCCACCACCTGGCTGGTGACCACGGTGGACGTCTCCGTCGGCGACGTCGTGACTGCCGGCCAGGTCCTCGCGACCGCCGACGAGACCTACGCGGCGCTGCAGGTCCGTATCGCCGCGGCCACCCTCGCCGCGGCGAAGGCCAAGCTCGTGTCCGATCGAGCCGGCGCGGACGCCGCGACCCGCGCGTCGGCCGGGGACCAGGTCAGCCAGGCGCAGCTCCAGCTTGCCCAGGCGCGCCAGTCGTACGCGGACACCGTGGCCCAGAACCGGCTCTCGGTCACGCGCGCGACGACGGCCCTCGCCCGGGCGAAGGCACAGCTCAAGGCGGACACGGCCGCGGACGCTCCGGCCCAGACGATCAGCCAGGACAGGAGCGCCGTCACGCAGGCTTCGGAAGCGCTGGCCCAGGCGAAGGCCCAGGCGACCGCGTCGAACCACCAGGCCGCGAACCAGGTCTCCAGCGCGAGCCAGTCGGTGACGTCGGCCCGGCATAACTACGCCAAGACGGTGGCCGGGGCCGACGACGCGACCATCGCGTCCGACGAGGCAGCGGTCGCCACCGCGCAGGCCAACGTCGCGGCGGCCAAGACCGCCCTGGCGCATGCGACGCTGACCGACCCCATCGAGGGCCGAGTCACCGCGGTCAACATCGTCGCCGGCTCGACCGCACCGTCCGGGACGGCCATCGAGATCCAGTCGACCGGCCTGGCCGTGACGGCCGCATTCAGCGAGGACGACATCCTGAGCCTGAAGGTCGGCCAGGCCGCCACGGTCGCGATCGGCGCGGCGGGCGGCACCGCGACGGGCACGGTGACGTCGGTGAGCCCGACCGCATCGAGCTCGGGCAGCTCGAGCGTCGTCACGTACAAGGTCACGGTGACGCTCGACGAGACGGCTGCTCCCGGCGCGTTGGACGGGAGCACGCCCGCCGGCGCGACGACGATCAGCCCGGCGGCGTCGAGCGCGCCCGCACCCGCCGCCCCCTCGGCTGCCGCCACGACCGCGGCCACGACGAATGCGGCCACGACGACCGCGACGCCCCTGCCCGGCATGTCCGCCGACGTGACGATCGTGACGGCCTCCGTCGACGACGCCGTCGCGATCCCGGCCATCGCGCTCAACGGCACGGGCGGCACCTACAGCGTGACGGTGCTGACCAGCGCCGGCACCACCGAGACCCGCAGCGTGACGGTCGGGCTCGTGACCTCCGACCTCGCCCAGATCACGAGCGGGATCACGGCCGGAGAGACCGTGGTGACCGGTACCTCCGCCGACAAGACGACCACGACGTCGAGCACCAGCGGCACGAATCTCGGCGGCCTGGACGGGATGCAGGGCGGTCCGCCGGCCGGCGGACCGCCCGCGGCGCCCGGGGGCAACTGAGATGGGCACCCCGATCATCGACCTCGCCGAGGTCACCCGCACCTACGACCTCGGCCGCGTGCAGGTCCACGCGCTCGCCGGCGCAAGCCTTCGCGTGGAGGAGGGGGAGTTCGTGGCCATCCTGGGACCCTCCGGCTCCGGGAAGTCGACGCTGATGAACATCCTCGGCTGCCTGGACCGGCCGACCAGCGGCCGCTACATGCTCGACGGCCGGTCGGTCGCCGAGCTCGACGACGACGGCCTCGCGGCCGTCCGCAGCCGGACGATCGGCTTCGTCTTCCAGAGCTACAACCTGCTGCCCCGGACCAGCGCCATCGAGAACGTGGCGACGCCCCTCCTCTACCAGGGCATCGGGCGCCGCGAACGGATGGCCCGCGCCCGCGCCGCCCTCGAGCGCATGGGCCTCGGCGACCGGGTCGAGCACGAGCCGCAGGAGCTCTCCGGCGGCCAGCAGCAGCGCGTCGCGATCGCCCGCGCCCTCGTGACCGAGCCGCGCCTGCTGCTCGCGGACGAGCCCACGGGAAACCTCGACACCGCGTCCGGCGCCGAGGTGCTCGGGGTGCTCCACGAGCTCCACGCCAGCGGCGTGACGATCGTCCTCATCACCCACGACGCCGATGTCGCCGCCTCCGCCGACCGCGAGGTCCGGGTGCGCGACGGGAGGATCGCGGCATGAAGCTCCTCGAGCTCGTCGGGCTCGCGATCGCCCGCCTCGGGACGAGCCGGATGCGGGCCGCGCTCACCATGCTGGGGATCATCATCGGGGTCGGGTCCGTCGTCGCCCTCGTGGCCGTCGGCCAGGGTGCCTCGTCGGGGATCACGAACCGGATCCAGAGCCTCGGCACCAACCTCCTGACGGTCAACGCGGGGGCGGCCGTCAGCAGCGGCACGCGCGGAGCCGCCGGGTCGGCGACGACCCTGACCCTCGAGGACGCGACCGCGATCGCATCGCTGAGCGGGGTCGCCGCGGTGGCGCCGCAGCTCAGCTCGTCGGCGTTCGTCGAGGCGGGCACCACGAACACGACGACGACGCTGATCGGGACCACGCAGGACTACCCGACGGTCCGCGCCTACACGGTCTGGCAGGGCCGGTTCCTGACCGACACGAGCGTGGAGGGCGCGCTGCGCGTGGCCGTCCTCGGGGCGACCACGGCGGAGGACCTCGGCCTCGATGCAAGCGCCGTCGGCACCGACATCAGCATCGGAGGGATCCCGTTCCAGGTCGTCGGGATCCTGCAGGCCAAGGGCGGCACCGGGATGGACAACCCGGACGACGAGATCCTCATCCCGGTCACCACGATGAAGCGCTACGTCACCGGGAGCAGCTCGAGCGGCGTCCGCTCGATCGGGGTGAGCGTCGCCACCGCCGCCGAGATGACCGAGGTGAAGGCCGCCATCGCGGCCACCCTCGAGGATCGCCACAACATCGCGTCCACGGCGTCGGACGACTTCACCGTCGCCGACCAGACGCAGCTGCTGAGCACCGCCACGTCCGTCTACAGCCTGCTGACCGTCCTGCTGGCGGGGGTCGCCTCGATCTCCCTCATCGTGGGCGGGATCGGGATCATGAACATCATGCTGGTCTCGGTCCGCGAGCGGACCCGCGAGATCGGCATCCGCAAGGCGATCGGCGCCCGGAACCGGGACATCCTCCTCCAGTTCCTCATCGAGGCCCTGGTGCTGTCGCTGCTCGGCGGCCTCATCGGCATCGCCGTCGGTCTGGTGGCGTCGGCGGTCATCGCCGCGCTCGCCGGCTGGGACTTCGCCTTCAACCCGCTCACGCTCGTCGCCGCCGCCGGCTTCTCCCTGGTCGTCGGCGTCGTCTTCGGGGTCTGGCCCGCCCGGCAGGCGGCCCGCCTCGATCCCATCCTCGCCCTTCGTTTCGAGTAGCAGGAGCCCTCCGCATGACCACTCCAGCCGAGTCCCCCGCGACCATCGAACAGCTCGTGGCACCCCGCCGACGGTCGGGCGGCAACATCGCCCTTGTCCTGGCCCTGGTGGTGGCCGCGGGCGGGATCGCGTTCGCCGCGGGTCGGGTGACGGCCCCCGCCTCGACCGCGCCGGCCGGATTCGCCGGCGCGCCCGGCCAGGGCCCCGACGCCAGCTTCGTCCCCAACGCGAGCGGCGCCCCCGGCGGCCTGCCGGGAGGCGGCTCGATGTCGCTCGAGGGCACCGTGACGGCCGTCTCCGGGACGACGCTGACCGTCACCACCTCCGACGGCCGCAGCGTCAGCGTCGACACGTCCGCGGCGACATACCACGCGCAGGCGGCGGCAATCGCGGCCGACGTCTCGAGCGGCACCGCGGTCCGGCTCCAGGTGACGGGGATGGGCGGCGGGCGGGCGGCCAGGGCGGCGCCGGCAACGCGGCCGCCAGCGCGGCCCCGACGACAGTCACCGCGACGGACGTGACGATTGTGAACTGACGCACGCGTCAGCGCGGATGCTTCCGGGCGTCCTCGCCGCGAATGCCCCGCTCCGCCAGGGCGGCAGCCAGCCCGTCGAGATCCTGGACGGTCACGTAGAGCGCCGGGACGCGCAGACCGGAGAGCCGGACGGGCTCCCGGAAATCGACCCTGACGCCGCCCCGGTGGTTGCCGCCGAACGTCACGTCGGCGTGGCGGATGCTGCGGCGGACGCCGATCGCCGTGATCCAGCGCCACGGCCCCTCGATCCGCCAGGACACGATGTTGTCGAACGGCGTGCGCACGCGGAACCTGCCGAAGTGCGCGTCGAAGTCGCCGTCGACGTCGACGTAGGCGTTGTCGGGCCGCGCCCCGAACAGCCGGAGGAGCGGCCGCGACCGCGCGCCGAGGCGAATGGGGAACCGGGCGGTCGACATGGATGCAGGATAGCGGCGGGGACACCGGAGCCCGTCGGACTGGGGCAGGCCGCGCCGCGAGGGATCCGCGCCGATCTCCGTCGATGCGGGGATTGGCGCGTGGTTGTCGGGCCGGTCAGTAGATCAGGACGACGACGGTGACGGGACCGCGCCAGGCAGTGCCCATGGAGCTCTCCGTGACCCGGATCCGGTAGGTCCCGGTCACCGGCACCAGGCCGTCGAAGACGCGCCCTCCAGGCTGGCCATCCATCGCGCCGTTCGGGAAGTGGACGACGCCGCGCGTGGGTCCCCGACCCTCGACGAGGACGATCATCACCTGGCCTGCATGGGCCTTCACCGAGAACCAGCGCTGCGACGAGATTCCCGTGAGGGTGGAGGTCGCCTGGGCCGAGTAGGCGCCGCGGGCGAACCTGATCGGGATGGGGCACGCGGCCCGGCCCGGCGTGCAGGCCGCCTGCACGGTCGCGACGCCCGGTTGATCGGCAGGTGCGGGCGCCGAACCGGACGCCCCGACCAGCGTGACCGTCCCGAGGAGGAGGCTCGTGGCGAGAGCCGTGGCCACGGCCATGCGTGAGAGCCGTACCTGGATCATGGGATTCTTCCCCCCTGCTCCGATCGCCCGGCGGCACATCGTGGCCGCCGGATGGGGCTGAGACGTCACGCGGCAACGCGGCGTGACGGCCTCGGGGCGCACGACCTTGACTGCGGCGGGGCCGTCATCGGGTCCCGGGGTCGCCGCCGATGGCCGGCGCCTGGATGTCGGCGGCGACGGCCATGAGCTCCTCGAGGTCGGGGCCCCGAAGGATGAAGCCCTCGTCGCCGATGGCCGCCGCGAAGACCGGCTCCACGCGCTCCTGGAGGACCAGCCAGTCACCGGCGCGGGCCAGCGCCTCCGCGTGGCCGAGGCGGTATGCCCTGGCGTCCTTGCGGCCGGCCCAGAGCGTCGCGTACGGTCGCTCCGTGGCGACCTCGGTCGTCCCGTGCACGACCACCCGCGCCCAGGCCCGGTAGAAGTCGATCTCGTTCGCGTAGTTCCACATGTCGACCGTGAGCCCGCCGGGCTGGCGCATGTTCACCTCGAGCGCGACAAGGCTCCCGTCGGGGCGCCGGAAGTACTCGAAATGGAAGGGCCGCTCGCGGACGGCGAACGCCGCCACCGTCCTCCGGCCAAGCGCGCGAAGGTCGGCCGGGATGGAGCGCGGGATCCAGTAGGTCATGTCGCCGCCCCGGACGACGTCGAGGACGGACGTCGCATAGGTCAGGGAGGAGTCGAAGACGACCCTGCCATCACGATCCGCGAGGCCGTCGTAGGTGAGCAGGATGCCCTCGATGCACTCCTCCACGATGTAGTCCCCCGGCGGCCTGTCCGCGAGATACGCGGCGAGGTCCGAATCGTCGTCCAGCCGGTACGTGCGAGCGGCGCCGACGCCGATGTCCGGCTTCGCGATGACCGGGTAGCCGACCTCGCCGATGAAGCGCCTCGTCGCTGCCTTCGTGCGGCAGACGCGGCCACGGGCCGTCGCGATCCCTGCCCGCTCGAACACCTCCTTCATCACCGACTTGCGCTTGATCCGGTCGACGTCGGCGATCCCGATGCCGGGGACGTTGAAGTCGGTGCGCAGGCGCGCATCCGTCTCGAGCCAGTGCTCGTTGAGCGATTCGACGCGGTCGATCCGGCCGTGACGGTGGGTGAGCCAACCGAGCGCGCGGACCAGGTCGTCGTAGCGGTTGAGATCGTCCACGCGGTAGTACTCGGCCAGCGCCGCGCGAAGCTCCGGGTGCAGGTGGTCGTAAGGCTCGTCGGCGATGCCGAGGACGGTGGCTCCCTCGTCGCGCAGCCGCATGCAGAAGCGCCGCATGTGCTGCGGGAAGTGCGGCGAGAGGAAGACCACGTTCATCGCGCCGCCGAGTGTATCGGCATGCGACCGCGGGGCCGAGCGAACGGTCCATGGACCCCCGGAGCGCAGTCCATCCCGGGGTCGGTTCCCCGCACGCCAGGACCGCTGCCCGCCCCGTGACCAATGGCTCTGTCCCGCCGTCGACCGTCGGACCAGCGTTGTGCCGACCCGGAGGCGGAGGCACGCATGAGCGGGAACCGGACGGGCAGCCACCCGCGAAAGGCCAGCGGCGCGGCGCTGGGGGGCGCCACGATCCTGGTGCTCCTGGGGCTGGTGGCGATCGCCCTCGGAGCGTACGCGTGGGCCTTCGAGGCCGCGAGACCGTCGAGCACATCATCCGACGGGATCTCCTTCGCCAGCCTCAGCTATGGGGTGGCGATCTGGCTGATCGTGGTCGGGAGCGTGCCGGTCGGCGCCGGCAGCTGGATCCTTGCTCGGCCAGGGCCCGTGTCCCTCGGGATCGGCACCGTGGTCGGTGGTGGTTATGGCGGCCTCCTCCTGCTCTTGTTCGGCCAGAGCAGCCGGCCATTCGACCAGGGTCTCGTGATCCCGTTCGTCCTTGCCGCCCTCTTCCTGCTCGCGGCGATCCTGTTGGCGGTCGCCCTCGTCAACGCGCCGCCACCGCCCGTGGAGGCATCCCGCGGTCACGGGCGATCGGCGAAACGACGCAGGGAACGCTGGCGGGACGACCGCCGGGCCCACAAGCCTCCGCCGGGCTACGGCACGCGGCGCCCCTGAGGCGGACCCACGCCCCGTCCGCAGCGGCGTGGCGCGACCGGTTGTTCGCCCCTTCTCCAATGTCCGGCGAGGTGGCCGGATCATCGCCGGCGCAGGCTAGCCCGCACCCGGCACACCGGCCAGGCCCAAGCGACCCACGAGGATCACGCATGGGAGCGCGACCGTCACGATGACGGCCAGGACGGCAACCCCAAGAGCCCAACGGCGGCCGTCCCACCAGCCCGCGGCGGCAGCGACGAAGAGCGCACCCGGAACCCCGGGGATCACCAGGGCCTCCACCTGGTCGTAGGTCACGAAGAACAGGACGGCAATGGCCGCCCACACCAGCCCCGCGATCGCCAGGAGGCTCGGGACCAGCCGCCCGCGGCGGCCGCCGTTGGACCGGAACGGCGGTTCCCCGGGCGGGCCCTCCGCAACCGGGCCGAGCGGAAGCCGGCAATGGTCGCAGACGATCGTCCAGCCGGGAGTGACGACCCGCCCGCAGTGCTCGCAGGTCAACGGCTCGCCCACTGCTTTCGATGCCATCCTCGCTCCGCAAGCCCCACTCGCTCGGCGACCCGTGCCCCTCTAGGGGTTCGGATCCATCCAGGTGCTGCACGTCCACGAGAGCTCGCCGTACAGGCCGAGGGCGGCGGCGCCGCCGTGATCCGGAGCGAGGTCCGAGAACACGACCCGACCTCCCATCCGATCCATCGCCTCGACCTGGCCCTGCCCCGTCCAGAAATACGGCATCGATCCATCAGGCTCCACGAGCCGGATCTGGACGCGAGGCAGCGCCATCGACATGGGCACCAGCCCGCCAAAGGGCATGAGGCGGACC
The DNA here is from genome assembly GCA_963831745.1 of uncultured Chloroflexia bacterium. Lineage (GTDB taxonomy): Bacteria > Chloroflexota > Limnocylindria > Limnocylindrales > CSP1-4 > CTSoil-043. The sequence continues at coordinate 1,196,437 of CAWHRD010000006.1, forward strand.
TCGGCCCACACCGTCTTTTCGCCCATCTTGCCCACGTCGATCGTCTCGACCGAGGCGATCTCGTCGGTGTCGGGGCCGGAGATGCACCACTGGTCGAACACGCCATCCGCCACAACGTTGCCTGCCGTGTCGACGGCCGTGTACCGCTGGTCGCCGGCATTCGGCGTGAAGCCCGGCACGCCGTCGAGCCGGAGGACGACGGTCGCCGGCGCCTCGCGGACCACGCTGATGGGCGCCGCCGAGGTCGGCACGAACGTTGGCACCACCGCGGCGTGCCGGTTCGACGCGAAGCCGATCCCGAAGGAAGCCGCAGCCCAGTTGCCGGCGAAGAGCCCGAGCGCCAGCGACCCGCAGGCGACGAACGCGGGGACGGTGAACCAACGGGCCCCGAAGAATGCCAGCGCGCCCATCACCAGCGCCAGGACGACGCACAGCAGGAAGAGCAGGCCGAGGTACGTCGGGCCGGCCACAAGGCCGGCGCCGATGCCCACCATGGCCAACGGCTGGAACAGGCCCAGTCCCAGCCCGACGATGAACGTGCAGATGCCGAGCGTGCCGAGCGTGCTCGGCGCAGGCGCGTCGTTGGACGCGGGCGGCCGCTCCTCGGTCATCTCCCCTGCTCCCGGTGAGCGATCGTTCCCGGCGACGCCGCTCCTCGCACGCCCGATCCCCTTCGTGGGATGCCTGCCTTGCCGGCGGTCCCCGTCGCCCGTCGCCGTCCGGCGGCTCGCACCCAAACGGCGATGGCTTCCCGCGAACCAGACCATGCGGCGGCCGGATGAGCCCGTCGAGAGGCGAATGGCCCCGGGTCGCCGGCGGGCCGGGTGTGCCTCGTCGACGATACTGCTGCTCGAGTTCCAGCTCGGTGAGGCCGCAGGGTCTTGGAGGCCAGGATCAGCACCGGGCCGCCCGAACGGAAGCGCACGACCGGGCTCCGGTTGGCGGGCTCCAGGCGCAGCTCGAACTTGAGCTCCTCGTGGGGTGCCTCGCCGGGTGCTGGCGAGCTCGCCACCCCAGAAGTTGTCGAGGAGCGTGCCCACGCGCCGCGGGTAGGTCTCCTCGCTGGTCCGGTCGGGGAAGCGGGACGGCTTCCAGGCGGGCTCGAAGTGCCGCCGGAGGTCGTCGCGGGCGGGCGGCGGCTCCCCAGCTGCAGCACGCTCGCGGCGCTCCTTCTTGAAGGCCTCGAAGGCAGCGTGGGCCGTGCTCCCGGAGGTGAACGCGGCGACGGTATCGGCGACCGGGTGTGGGGGGTCATGAATAGCGCAGAGAGTTGATCACGAGAGATCGTCGTGTGTACCGCTCCTCGTCGAGCATGTCAGGCTTCGGCTGCGTGACTTCTAGGTCTTCGAGGAAGCCGTCCGAGATAGCGCGGAGACACGACGGTTCCGCGAATTCGGCTCGGAGAAGGAGTAGGGGCGAGGGCCCAAGGCGTGCCCTGCGACTGAGCTACGGGGGCGTCCTGCCGATCGTGCCCGAGCCGGTCCGCGGAGCAAGCGCGGGGCGAGCGCCGGTCACCCCGGACCGGGCGGCCGGCGGCCCGTCGGCGGGCGGGTCGCGCGCCGAACGTCCCGGGCGTCCAGCGACCCACCGGGTGGCGTCGAGGGCGGCGTGGGCCGCGGCGCACGGAGCTTCGCCTGCGCCTCGTTGAGGAACGCCACCGCCTGGCCGACCGTCTGCACGTTCGCCGCCTGCTCGAGAATCTCCTTCTTTCGCGCTGGCTCGGCGGCCGCGTAGCGGACCGCCGCCGCCCGCAGGGTCGTCGCGATGAAGCTGTCCTGCCTGCCCCAGACGGGCTCGTCGGCTGCCGGGATCGCCGTCGCGGGGGTCGCGGTGGCCTGGGCGTCGGTCGCGACATGCCCGGCGAGGACGTCGCCCAGGGGGGACAGGTCGCGGTACATCCACCCGTGCTCGGGCGGGACGAAATCGCTCACGACCACGTCGTGCAGCGTCGCCGGCGTGTCGGTGCGTGGCTGCTCGAGCTGGGCGAGATGCAGGACCCCGCACACGGTGTCCAGGTTGCGGCCCTGCTTGAGTTGCGGGACGTCGAACAGGTCGCAGACCGTCTTGATGATCGAGCAGTGCTCGAGCTCACGGTGCTCGATCGTCCCCTTCGGGACGTACGGCGAGATCACGACCGCGGGAACGCGCAGACCGAGCTGGTCGAACATGAAGCCGTGCGAGTTGCCCTTCGTGCCCGCGGGTGCGGCCGGGCCCGGCGCCACATGGTCGTAGAACCCGCCGTGCTCGTCATAGGTCACGATCAGCATGCTCGAGTCCCAGTGCGGGGAGTTCCGGATCGCCTCGTACACCTGCTTGATGAGCCGCTCGCCCGCGGCGACCCCGCCCGACGGGTGCTGGGAGTTGCCGCTCGAGAAGTCGGCGCCGATCGTGTCGCCGATGCTCGCGAAGTACTGCGGCTCGAGGTGGATGAAGGACGCGTCGAAGTCGGGATCCTCGAGGTCCTCCAGGAACTCGTCCCAATCCTCCACGTCCCACGTGTTGCTCACGCCGTCGAGCTCGCCGACGACTGGGAACCAATCGCCCGCGTAGATCGCGAACTCGACGTCCGCCTCGTCGAGCGCCTCGAAGATGTGCTCGCCGACGTCGAAGCCGCCCCAGTGGTTGGTGCTGGCGTTGACGATCTCGTGGGGCTCCGGCGACTCATCGAAGCCATTGCTGTTGGCGGCGTGCGAGAAGTAGCGATTGGGCTCCGTCGGGCCGGGCAGCGAGGAGAACCAGCGATCGCAGACCGCGAACTCCGTCGCCAGCTGGGTCAGGATCGGCACGTCCTTCGGGTCGAAGCAGCGCATCATCTCGGCCGGCCCGCCGCGCTTCCCGCCCACGAGGTTCGAGACGAACCCGGTGTTGGTGATGTCGGGGTAGGGTCCACCGCTCGGGTAGGTCGCCTGCGCGCCGCAGAGCTGCTCGAGCGCGTCGGGGAAATCGTGGCCCGGGGCCACCGTGACGTCGGGTGCGCCGCGGGTCACCGGGTACACGGCCCCGGCATGCGTGTTGAACTCGGTCCCCTTCAGGCCGTCGGCCGTGGTCGGCAGGCCCGTTGCCGCGTCCGTCCCCGTGATGTCCGCCCAGCCCAGGAGGTGGTCGTAGGAGCGGTTCTCGAGCATCAGCACGAACAGGTGCTTGATGCGCGACCGCGGGCGAAGGTCGCGGACGATCTCCCGCCGGACGACGAGGTCGCGGTTCGATCCACGGCCGAGGTCGGCGAGGATGAACGCGGCGTCCTGGAACGCCCCGGAGCCGTTGTTGATCGCCACCCACACGCCGTCCATGCCGAAGCCGACGATGTCCGGGCGGCCGTCGCCCGTGAGATCGGCGAGGTAGCGGGGATGGTCGTCCACCCGCCAGCCCTGGTTCCAGCCGAGGTTCGCGAGCACGAACTGCGCCGGCCCGAAGCCGCCGTTGCCGTCGCCCAGGGCGACCCACACGCCGTCGTCCCCGAAGCCCAGCAGGTCGGCCCGGCCGTCGCCCGTGAGATCGGTCACGAAGCGCGGATGGTTGCCCACCCGCCAGCCGGTGTTGTACGAGAGGTCCGCCGACACGAGCGCCGCCGGTTGGAAGCCCCCGCTCCCGTTGTTGAGCGCGACCCAGACGCCGTCCATGCCGAAGCCGACGATGTCCGGGCGGCCGTCGCCCGTGAGGTCGGCGAGGTAGCGCGGGTAGTCGGCGCTCCAGCCCTGGTTGAAGCCCAGCTCGGCGAGCACGAACTGCGCCGGCCCGAAGCCGCCGTTGCCGTCGCCCAGGGCGACCCACACGCCGTCGTCCCCGAAGCCCAGCAGGTCGGCCCGGCCGTCGCCCGTGAGATCGGTCACGAAGCGCGGATGGTTGCCCACCCGCCAGCCGGTGTTGTACGAGAGGTCCGCCGACACGAGCGCCGCCGGTTGGAAGCCCCCGCTCCCGTTGTTGAGCGCGACCCAGACGCCGTCCATGCCGAAGCCGACGATGTCCGGGCGGCCGTCGCCCGTGAGGTCGGCGAGGTAGCGCGGGTAGTCGGCGCTCCAGCCCTGGTTGAAGCCCAGCTCGGCGAGCACGAACTGCGCCGGCCCGAAGCCGCCGTTGCCGTCGCCCAGGGCGACCCACACGCCGTCGTCCCCGAAGCCCAGCAGGTCGGCCCGGCCGTCGCCCGTGAGATCGGTCACGAAGCGCGGATGGTTGCCTACCCGCCAGCCGGTGTTCGCCTCGAACGCGACGGTCCGGAACACCGGCGCCCCGAACCCGGTCGCGCCGTCGTTCAGGCTCGTCCAGACGCCGTCGGCGCCGAAGCCCACGATGTCGCAGCGGCCGCCCCCCGTGAGGTCCGCCACCACGCGCGGGTGCTGCGGCGTCCAGCTGTAGTTGGTCGTGCTCATGCGGGACCCCCCCTCGCGACTGTCCTGCGGCCGTACGCCCCCGCGTCAAGGCCGGGCCCAGCGTAGCTCAGCCCGCAAGAGACCTCCTCAGGCCGCCCTCCTGATCGCCGGATGGCGCGTTCGTTGGGGACGCCGGGTGCCCTTGGGCGTGGAGGTCCGCGACGGCGCGGGGGGCCCGGACTGGGTCCTGGGAGGGTCGCGGCCGGGCTGAGCCGGGGATCGAGCGCACCTGCTTGCGTCGGCTGGCATGATGGGTCGACAACTGGGGGGACCACGCATGATCCGCCTGCGCCTCGAACCCCGCTACGACGCGGACGTCCTCGTCGTCGGGGCCGGCCCGGCCGGGGCCTCGACCGCCGCTCACCTGGCCGCAGCCGGCGTGAGCGTCCTCCTCGTCGATCGGCAGGCGTTCCCGCGGGACAAGGTGTGCGGTGACTTCGTGGGGCCGGCGGCGCTCGTCGAGCTCGATGGCCTCGGCGTCGGCGCCGACCCGGTGGTCCGCGACGGCAACGTCATCCGGGAGGCCGGGCTGTACGTGGACGGCCGCGAGATCATCCGCCAGCCGATTCCCCGGATCCGCGGTCTGCCGACCTTCGGCCGGGTCGTGCCGCGACTCGTCCTCGACGACGCGATCCTGGGTGCCGCGCGCCGGGCCGGGGCCGACGTTCTCCTCTCCACCTCCGTCGACGGGTACGAGACGACGGCGGACGGCGTCACGGTCCGCCTCGCAGGCCCCGAGGGCCCCCGCACCGTCACGACCCGCGCCCTGGTCGGCGCGGACGGCAGCAGCTCGACGATCGCCCGGGCCCTGCGCGGCCGCGCGAGCCAGCGCGCCGACCGGATCCTTGCCGTTCGCGCGTACTACGAGGGCGTCGAGGGGCCGGCCGACCGGAGTGACCTCTACTTCACCGGCGACAGCTTCCCCGGGTACTGCTGGCTGTTCCCGACCTCCGCGACGACGGCCAACGTCGGCGTGGGCATGCTGCTCGAGACCCTGCCGCCCACGACGGAGCACATCCGGGAGCTCCTGCTGCGGCTCGTCGACGGAGACCCTGCCCTGCGCGCCCGACTCGGCCGCGCCACCCTGAGCGGCAAGATCGTCGGCTGGCCCCTGACCACGTTCAATCCCCGGGCGCGCCTCGTCGGCGGCCGCGTCCTCCTCGTGGGCGACGCGGCCGGCCTGATCAACCCCTTGAACGGCGAGGGGATCCAGTACGCGCTGAGCAGCGGCCGCTGGGCCCAGGCGACGATCAGGGACGCCCTGGCGAGCGGGGACTTCTCGGCTGCCGGCCTGGCGTCCTACGAGCGGCGGGTCCACGACGAGCTGCGCTACGACATGGCGCTCGCCCGGCTCATCATCCAGGTCATCTCGAACCGGACGCTGAACCCGGTCTGGCTCGAGGCGCTGCGGATCATCACGGTTCGCGCCCGGCGGGACCCGGAGTACGCCCGGATCACCGGCGGCGTCCTGGCCGGACTCGTCCCGGCGCGCGAAGTGCTCCGGCCCGGCGTGGTGGCCGGCACGGTGCAGCAGGCGGTGACGTCCATCGCCACCAACGCCGCCTTCACGATCTGGCGCGGTCCCAGCGGCGTCCGGCGAGCCGCCGGGGACGTGGCCCACACCGTGGCGGAGGTCGGGCGGGAGGGAGTGCGTGATCCCGCCGGCACCGCTCGCTGGATGGGTGGCCTGCTGGCGGCCCTGGCGGAGCTGGGCCTCCAGGCGTCGCGCGACATCGTCGCGTCGGCCGATCGCCCGATCGTCCCGAGACCCTAGGCCCGGGCCCGCAGCCCTTCAGAGCTCCCGCTCGACCATGTACATCACGATGCCCTCGATGAGACGCCGGTCGTCCGATTCGGGCGCATCGCGATAGGCGACGAAGAACTCGCGCAGGGCGGCTCCCGCGAGCTGGCGGGCGGAGGATCGCGCGTGCTCGATGCTGCCGTACTTGTCGAGGAGCCGATAGACGGCTCGTACCTGGCGCGACGTGCGATCGGCCCGCGGCTGGGCAAGGAATTGCCGCAGCCGCTCGAGCTCGTCGCCGCCGCAGGCATTGAGGAGGTGGATGAGGATCAGGGTTCGCTTCCCCTCCCAGATGTCTCCGCCGATCTCCTTGCCGTACGTGGCCCGCTTCCCGACCAGGTTCAGGATGTCGTCCTGGATCTGGAAGGCCGCGCCCATGTAGTAGCCGAACCGGTCGAAGCGCGACGGGTCGATGGCACCGCCCGTGGCGATGAGGGCGCCGATCCGGCAGGGGTGGATCGACGTGTACCAGCACGTCTTCTTGAGGTTCATGCGCAGGTAGTCGGTCTCGGTGAGCTCCACGACGTTGTCCCGGATCCAGCCGAGCTCCATGGCCTGGCCCTCGACCGACTCGCGGACCATGTGCTCGATCTCGGCGAAGACCCGCCACGTCAGGCTCGGGCCGAGCGTCACGAGGTTGGCCATGAGGACGCGGATGGACATCACGTTCATCGCGTCGCCGACGTTCACCGCGATCGGCAGGCCGTGCTCCACGTGGAGCGTGGGTCCGCCGCGCCGGTACTCGCTGCCGTCCTCCAGGTCGTCGTGGATCAGGAAGGCGTTGTGGAACAGCTCGAGCGCCACGGCCGAATCGAGAACCGCCCGGGTCGACCCACCGAAAGCCCGGCAGGTCGCGATGCAGAGAGCGGGCCGCAGCCCCTTCCCCGGTCGGGTGGGGTAGGACGGGATGAGGTCGTAGAGGTATCGCCGCGGCTCGCGATCCGGCAGGAGCGCGAGCAGCCGGTCGACGGCGACCGCGCGATAGGCGTCGAGCGCCTGCTCGACGGCGCCGAGCCCCACCGAGCCAGCCATCTCGTGCGCCGGGGTCAGGTGATCTTGATGACGAGGATCGCGCGAAGGTTCTCGAGCCGCGACGCCTGCAGCAGCCCGGAATAGATGCCGGCCGGCGTTCCCTCGGGCACCGTGACCCGGATCGATACCTTCCCAGTCTCGTGGGGGCCCACCGTCAGGGCGTCGCTCGAGAACGTGACGCGATCGGCCGGGATGCGGTTGCCCTCCTGGTCCACGAGGTCCGTGGTGTGGAACTCGAAGGCGGCGGTCGGCGCATCACTGTCGTTCTCCACGTTCATCACGACCTCGCTCGAACCGCCGGGCTCGAGCGGCTCCGGAAGGGTCAGGGTGGGCGTAGAGGCGCCGCCCATAAGGGTCTCCGCCGTCCTGGACCGCGGGGCCATCCCGGCGGGACGGAGACGCACGGCCCGCCCGGCGACGTCACCGACCGAGCGACTCGCGGCGTGGGCAAGGTCCAGGATGATGTCGACGACCTCGTGGGTGTCCCGACGGAAGCGCTGGATGACCTCCCCCGGATCGCCCGTCCGCAGGGTGTCGACGTCGATGAAGCGCTGCTCGACCTGCTTCGCGGCCACCACGCCGGCCGCGATCTCCTCCTCGAGGATCGACGCGGCCTGGCGCACGATCCGCGAGGTCGTCTCGGCAAACCCGCCGAGGGGACCCTCGCCCCCGGCGGCCGGCGCCGAGAACGGGTCTTCGCTCGTCGGGCGTGGCCCGGCGCCCGCCGCGGACACGGACGGGCCCGCCTTCGCCCCGGCGACGTCCCCGCCCTCCTTCCCGCGTGGTGCGGCGGGAGCGTCGATCGGGGGCCGCGAGGCGGCGGTCCTCCGCCCTGAGCCCCCCCGGCTGGCGGCTGCCGGAGCCGAGGCGGAGCCGACCCGTTTCCCGCGTGGGACTCGCGGCCGGGGCTCGTTACCGGTCATCGCAACCCATCAGCTTCGTGGTTCCCCGGACGGTGATCGCCGCGACCGGCCGGTCGAAGATGTCGATCCCGATCGTGTACTCGCTGCGGACGCAGATCGGTTCGCAGATCTTGATGCAGAGCGGCACGTCCTCCCTCACGGTGAGGGCCATCCGCATGTCGACCGACAGGGGATCGGGCGTGCGCACGTTGACGTTGGCTGGGTTCGGCTCGAAGCTCAGCGTGACCGGGCAGGGCCGGTCGGCATCGAAGGCATGCTCGAGGCGGGCCGGCTCCTTGGGCCAGTCCGCGATGTGGACCTGCCGTTCCTCGGACATCGGTCACCTGCCTTTCCGGGCGCTGGCGCGCCCCTGTCGCTCGATCGCCGCGCCGCGGCGCCTCTCGCCCGCGGTCGCCCGGTCCGCGCACAGCTCGACGAGGACGGCCTCGTTCCCCCCGTCGAGCAGCACGACCCACACGATGTCGTTCGCCTCGACCACCAGCTTCTCACGCGGATCGGCGGTGGAGGTCGTCTTGGCGACCGGCAGCCCCCCCTGGTCGAGAGCCACCATGGTCACTGGCCCGCCGGCGAAGCTGCCGACCTCGGCCGTGACCCGGCGGCTCGTGAAGGGGAGTGTCACCTGGAGCCCCTTGGCGGGGATCCGCAGGGCCCCAGCCGGCGGGTTCCCGGTTTCGACGATCCGCAGCGGCCGCTGGTCGAGCGAGGCGAGCCCGAATGCCTGCATCTCGGCCTCGGGCTCGATCGTCCGCGGCGACTCGGGCCGGAGATCGAGGCAGCGTCGCTCGTCGGGCGACGGCTTCGGGGCCACGCACTCGTCGAGCGGGCAGGCCTCGGGGATGACCTCGACGTCGTCGAGGTAGAGGAGCCCGCCACGGTCGCCGGCCACGATCTCGGCGAAGATCGTGATCGCTCCGGAGGTCGCGGTCACCCGCTCGGCGAGCTGCTGCCAGGCGTCGGAGGGGCCGCGCTCGCACCACGTGATGCCGGCGGCGTCAGGGTCGTCGCCGCCGGCCGGATCGATCCCGAGCCGGGCTCGACAGCCCGCGCCGGCGGTTGGCAGCTGCTGCCACGCCGCCACCTGGTAGTCCCAGCCGACGTTGGCCCCCAACGTCTGGCGGAGACCGATCCGCGCCCCGGGCGGCGCGGCGATCCGCTGCGCCCTCTGGCCACCGTGGACGACGAACTCCTCGGCGACGAACGGGCCGCCGGCCCGCGCCTCGCCCGGCTCCGCGCCGTACGGCTCCCAGGCAGTGGCCACGGTCCCCTCGGCGCGGCCGCGGAAGCCGCCCTCGAAGTCCCGGTTCTGTACGTCCACGACCCGGACGACGATGGAGTCCCGGCCCTCGCCGCCGTCGTCGTCGACCACGACGCACGTCGCCACGTATGTCCCGCAGCGCTCGTAGACGTGGGTCGCGGCGACCGTCCCGATCCCGGCCGGTGGCTCGTGGCGCTCGCGGACGATCGCGGTGCGCGCCGGGCTGCAGTCGCCCGGGTCCCACGTGCCGCGATGTGTGTCGCACCAGCCCGGGTCGCTGAAGCAGGCGCGCAGGGTGACCGGGATGTCGGGCAGCAGGAAGAGGTCGACCCCGGCGTCGACGGTCGGCGGGACGTTCCGGACCACGACCGTGCGGGTGGCCAGCCCGACGCCGCCGTCGTCGTCGCGGACCTCGACGGTGAGGATGTACTCGCCGTTGTCGCAGTAGGCGTGCCTGGCGTGGGTCGTGCCGCGGGCGCGCGGAGGGACGTTGGTCTCGGCGACGGCGCCCGGCAGCGGCGGGCTGTCGTCGCCGAAGAAGAACGTGGCCTCGTGGGTGTCGAGCCACTCCTCGTCCGTGAACGAGGCGACGAAGTCGACCTCCTGGCCCTCGTCGATCGTGATCGCGTTGCCGGCGTCGACGACCGGCGCCACGTTCCGAGCCCGGATCGCGGCGAAGTGCCTGGTGACGACGCCGCCCGGCTGGTTCACCCGGGTTGTGAGCCGGGCGACGTAGACGCCATCGTCGCCGTAGGCGTGGACCGGACTCATCTGGGCCGCTGTCGAGCCGTCGCCGAAATCCCACTCGTAGTCGGTGTCCGGCCGGGCCGGGCCGCCGACGAACTGGATCGGCGAGCCGGCGTCGACGGCGTACGGGCCGTTCGCCTGGGCGAGGGCGTCCGCCGTGGTCTCGAACGTGGCATGGACCTCGTACGCGTCCGGGAACATGATCCCCTGCGGGTCGATCGTCACGGGGTTCTCGAACCGCGACACGACGTCGCCGATGCCCTGCAGCGCCGGCGGCCAGGCCGTGAGCGTCTGGACCCGGCCCGTGACCTGGTCGCGGACCACGTTGCCCCCGACCGTCTCGGCAAGGTCGTCCGCGATCGAGAGGACGATGGCCACGATCACGACGCCGACGGCACCGAGGGTGAGGAAGCCCAGGATGAGGCCCAGGATCCAGGTGCCGATCCCGAGGTCGACGTCGGGGTCGCCCGCCAGGCTCGCCTTCAGGCTCTGGCTGCCGTTCGGGTTGTCGACCCATTCGAGGGTGAGCCTGGCCGTGAAGTCGGCGTCGACGTCGATGCTGCCGGCGATCGCGTCGAAGACCGTGACGTTGCCCTCGAGCTGGATGAAACCGTCGATGAGCGATGGCGTCAGCGAGTTGAGCCGGACGCGCCGGCCCTCGATGTTGTCGAACGTCTTCGGCGGGAAGCTCGACCCGAATCCACCTTCGCCGTCCGAGTGGATGGCGGCATCGATGACCGCCAGGACCTTGGCTCCGTCGATGGCCACGGCACAGCTCTTGCCGGCGGGGATGAAGTCGGCGATCGCGCCGGCGTTGGCCCCGCCGCCGGCGTTGATGCCGAAGGCGATGCTCGATGCGAGGACCTTCGCCTGGACATCGCGCACGGCCACCGGCGTGCCGGCCGTCTGGGGCGTCCAGATGGGGATGTCGCCTCGGGCGCGGAGTGCCTCGAACGTGCGGTCGGCGATGAAGGCCCCGATCGTCGCGACGGTCGGCACGGCGACGGTGATGCTGCCGATCGCGTTGACGACGGCCTGGCCGCGGCTCTGCAGCTGGCCGGCCAGCATCCCGGCAAGGGGCGGGTAGCCGGCGACGTCGAGGCTGTAGTTGGCCCCCTCCGACCCGGGCGCCGGCGCGAGGTTCTCGATCGCGACCGCCGCGCCCGACAGGTCGGCCGACACGCTGCCCGGGACCACGACGAGCGGCACGGTGACCGCGATGCCCGCCACCACCGCGAGCGGCGCCCGCACCGCCGCATTGCTGACGTTGGAGAGGCGGAGGCGCACCGGGAGGACGATCTTGACCGTGTTCGGGGCCCCACCGGCGCTCACGGAGATCCGCCGGGCGGGATCCCCGGCGTCGTCGAAGAGCTCGAGGTAGGCGTCGGCGGTGATCCCGCCCAGGTTCGCCCCAGTGAGGGTTTGCGAGTGCGGGATCGTGCCGTCGAGGTACCGGGCGTGGAGGTACTCGGCGATCAGCCCGAGGGTCAGCGGTGCCACCGGATCGCCGCTGGTGATCGAGACCGCCACATCGCCGCGCGTGACCTGCGAGAGCAGGATCCCGACATTCACGGTGTTCGGGAGCGTCCCCACGGGCAGGTCGAGCTGGGTGAGGGTCGCCAGGTCGAAGAACCGCGCGCTCGGCACGGGCGGGTCGGCCACCTCGACCTGGACGTTCGTCCCCAGGATGACGCGGACCCGGTTCGATGCCGGCACCAGGTCGAGGTCGAGCTGGTTGCGGGGGATGTTCACCGTCCCCTGGGCCACGCGGTAGGGACCGAACGGCAGGCCGGCCGCGATCGGCACGCTGTGGGGCACGACGGAGTTGTCCCAGGCGCCCCGGAGCGCCTGCCGAAGCACGTCGACGCTGAGCTCGGCGACGACCTCGAACCCGGATGTGCTGGGCATGGCGCTCCTCAACCGCCGCCGGGCGCACGCTGGAGCACGAAGCGCACGCGGGGGTCGGGGCGACTGGCGTCCGGCTTCCGCTCCCGCAGCGCCTCGTAGACGTCGCGTGGCGCGAGTCGTGGCCGGGTGGCGTCGAGAGCGAGGTAGGCGAGGAGCGGCTCGACGATCGGGTGCCGGCCCCGCATCGGCTCGACGAGCGGGGCCAGGGGCTCGCGATCGTCCCGCGGACGGAACCCGCCGGCCCGGTCCGACGCCGTCGAGCCCGTCCCGGCACGGCGTCGCGAGCCCGATCGACGGGCACCGCGGGCCGCCGCTTCCGGCTGGTCGGTCGGCCGCTCGCCGACCTCGAGGCCCAACGCGGCGAGGACTCGCCTCACCGCGATCGCGGACTGGATGTCCACGGGCTCTCCCGCGGCGGTGTCGATGTCGCGGGCCAGCGCCGTCAGGCGCGCTGCCTCGTCGGGTGCAAATCGGACGCGGTGATCGGCCTCGCGCCGGACGCGATCCGTGAGCTCGAAGCCGAGCTCCTCGAGGGCCAGCAGGGGGTTCGCGCTGGCGCGCAGGGCCAGCGCGGGGTCGGCATTGACGGCGCGGACGATCGTCGGGATCCGTCGGCGGAGCGAGTCGATCGTGTCGATCCGCCCCGGTGGCCTTCTCACGGTTGCCCCCCACCAGGTCGACCGGTCGCGGGCGCCTCAGGGGACCCCGGACCGTGCCGGGAGCGTACCCCTCGAGACCCCGCATGTACAGCCCTGGCGTCTGGACGGCCGGTATAGGCTTAGCGGCGGGTGATTGGGGGGAACATGGTCGCCAGCGTCCCGAAGCAGCTCCTGCTCCTCGAGCCGCGCGGCTTCTGCGCGGGTGTCGAACGCGCCGTGGACGCCGTCTGGACGGCGCTCGAACGCTTCGGGGCGCCCGTCTACGTCCGCCACGAGATCGTCCATAACCAGCACGTGGTCCAGGCCCTCGAGGCGGCGGGCGCGATCTTCGTCGAGCACCTCGACCAGGTCCCAGCGGGCGCCCGCGTGTTCTTCAGCGCGCACGGCGTGTCGCCCGCAGTCCGGGAGGACGCGGCCCGGCGCGGGCTGGCCACGATCGACGCTACTTGTCCCCTCGTGTCGAAGGTCCACCGCCAGGCGATCGGCCTGGATCGGCAGGGCTTCACGATCGTCCTCGTCGGGCATCGCGACCACGTCGAGGTGGCCGGGACCAGCGGCGAGGCGCCCCGGTCGACGATCGTGGTGTCATCGGTCGAGGAGGCGGAGGCGCTCGAACTGCCGGATCCCGATCGCGTCGGCTATCTCACTCAGACGACGCTCAGCCTGGACGATGTCCGCGACACGGTGGCCGTCCTCGAACGCCGATTCCCGCGGATCCGGCCGCCGGCCTCGCAGGACATCTGCTACGCGACCGAGAACCGCCAGTCCGCGGTCCGGGCGGTCGCCCGGCTCTGCGACGCCGTCCTCGTCGTCGGCTCGACCAGGAGCTCCAATTCCGGCAGCCTCGTGGAGACGGCCCGTCGAGCCGGGGTTGCCGCGGCTCTCGTCGAGCACCCCGACCGGGTCCCCTGGGAGTTGCTCGCGAACGCCACGAACGTCGCCCTGACGGCGGGCGCGTCGACGCCGGAAGACGTCTTCCAGGCCGTCGTCCGGGTGCTCGTCGCCGGCGGCTTCGAGTCCATCGAAAGGGTCGAGGTCCTTTCCGAGGACGTCACGTTCGCGCCGCCGCCGGAGCTGTCGCGGCGCCGCGCCGGAGTCCAACCCGAGGTGGCCGGCCATGGGGGCCCCCATCCGTCGCCGGCGCCATGATGTGAGGCGACGAACGAGGGCCGAAGCGGTCTGTCCGAAGCGGTCGTCCACCACGGCTGGCCTTTCGCGCGATGCCGAGAGCTTCAGGCGCGCGGAAGTCGATAGGTTGGTCGTCTGTACGCGAACTCCAGGTCGACGCAGAGGAGCAATGGGTCGACGCGCTCACGCAGGATCGCCCCGAGCTTCTCGGGCATGAGCTGAAGCTCGACAGACTTCGCTTGTCCCCCAACCTGCAGGTCATCGCTTTGATCGCGGACAACTGTGGGCGCAGAGTCTCACGTATGTAGAAGCGCGAACCCGGCTCCGACTTGAATGGCGTCCGAGAGCGGCGGATCGTTCCTTCGAGCGCGCCAAGGTAGAGGACCAGCTGCTCCACGGTGTCCGCGCCCGTGTGGATGAAGCAGCTCGACTCGTCGGACGGCGGCCAGAGTCGACCCTTGCGCGCGTGCATCCACGATGCATATACTCCCCGGCCTACCGGCACGCAATCGGGGGGATCCGACATGACAGACAGCGTGACCGTCCTGCAGGACGTGGGTACATCCGGCACCAAGACGCTCGCCATCCTGGGCGACGGCTTCGCAGCCGGTGCCGACCAGACCACGTACAACAACTACGTCCGCGATCAGGTCATGCGCGGCGTGTTCCTAAGCGACGCTTTCAACGAGGACGCGGCCGCGTGGAACATTCGCCGGGTGAACCTCGAGTCGGCGAACTCGGGGGCCAGCACGCGGACGTGGAACCTGATGGGAACGCCGTCCAACCTGGCCGACGACACCTCCACCAGCAACATTGTCGCCACGGCGCTCAACATCATCTCCAACGGTGAGTGGTGGCACAACTGGTTCGAGGACGGTGCCACGACCCAGGCGAACATCAACTCTGCCCTGGCCAGGTGGGCGCCAGGCGCAGACTTCGTGCTGATCGTCGTGAACTCGGCGATGCCCGGCGGCCTGCGCACCGGCAACCAGCTGAAGGTCACGACGCAGGAGGTCGCCTCCACCATCGCCCACGAGTTCGGGCACGGGTTCGGCAACCTGGCCGACGAATACAGCGCGTCCGGCAAGGGCAACTTCACCGGCAGCGAGCCCCCGAAGGTGAATGTCACGAAGGAGACCGTTCGGTCGAAGGTCAAGTGGCGGCAGTACATCGCCCCCGGGACGCCGGTGCCCACGGGCGTCGGCGCCGACTCGGACTACACGGCCGGCGCAAAGCCGGCAGGCTGGGACGACCAGGCCGACGCCGGACTGTTCGAGGGCGCCCACACCTACGAGACCGGCATCTCCCGCCCGGCCATCAACTGCCGGATGCGCCACAACGCCGGCGCGTTCTGCCCTCCCTGCTACTCCGAGATGAAGGAGAAGCACCACACCGCCAGCGGTCGCTCGTTCCAGACGCTCGTGCCGGGCCGCTTCACGGGTGCCTCACGCAGCGAACTGTTCGGCATCTCCGAGCGGGGCATCAGCCTCTACCGCGCCGACGGCACCCGCTGGCAGCACGTCCGCACCACCGCCGGGATGATCCAGGGCGGCTGGGGCATCCGACCCGGCGACACCTTCATCGCCGGCGACTTCGACGGCGACGGCCGGGACGAGCTCGTCGTGTACAACTCCACCTGGTGGACGATCCCGCTGCTGGGCCTGATCAAGGTGGACACGGACGGCAGCCTGCGGCTCCTGCGCCGGTACGACGCGGACATCCCCGGCTGGGGTGGGTTCGCCACCAACGACCGTTTCCTGGTTGGCGACTTTGACGGCAACGGCCGTGACGACCTCCTTGTCACGAACTTCACCGACTGGGTCATGCCGTATGTCGCGACGCTGCAGTCCACGGGCACCGGGTTCACGCTCACGCGCCGCTACGACGGCGACATCCCGGGCTGGGGCGGCCTACGCGAGCACGACGAGATCCATCTCGGCGACTTCGGCGGCACCGGACGGACCGACCTCCTGATCTGGAACTCGCGTGACTGGAGCTCGCTGTACCTCGGGTTGTTCCGTCAGCAGCGCGGCGGGGGCTTCAGCTGCATCCGGATGTACACGGACGACCTGCCCGGCTGGGGCGGGTTCGCCCGCAACGACCGCTTCTGCGTTGGCGACTTCAACGGCGACGGCAAAGACGACCTGTACCTGTTCAACGGGCCTGACTGGGCGAACCCCTACCTGGGCATGTTCCGCTCGACGGGCAGCGACTTCGCCCCCGTCCGCCTGTATGACGGCGACGTCCCCGGTTGGGGCGGCCTCGCCGAGCACGACCAGTTCCTGCCGGCCGACCTGGAGGGCACGGGGCGCATCGGGCTGTTCGCCTGGAACATGGTCGACTGGGGGCCGAACTATGCTGGGCGCATGCGGTCCACCGGGTCGGCCGTCCTGGCCGACTGGCGCGAGGACTGGGTGGGCGAATGGCATCTCGGTTCGGTCGACGCATTCACGGTGGTGAAGCCGGCATTGCGGCGGCTGGTCCTCGACCCCGACGTCCACATCGCCGCGCTGGCCCGGGGGATCGGGCGCCACTGGGGCAGCTTGAACGTGGAGGGCATCGACAGCGGATCTCTGGGCCTCATCGTGCGGTCCAGGCTGGACCTGCCCGGGATCGTGCTGCTGGCGACGGGTCCGGAACGGGTGATCGCGCACAACCGGGACTGGCTGGGGACGTGCCGGACGTCGGTGCCGCTGACCCTGGACAGCATCTACAACCGCTGGATCCACGACTACCGCTACGGCCGGAACTGGTAAGCGTCGGGGGGATGAGACGATGGACGAGCACGGACGGCCTCGTAAGGAGATCGCGGCACCGCGGAACGACGCCGGCCGCAGGTCGGCTGCCGGTCGACATCCGGCGGTGTCGAAGGGCGTGCCGAAGGGCGAGCTGAAGGGCAAGCTGCTTGCGGACGAGGTGCGGGCCGGTTCGGCCAAGGTCTCGGTGACCACGGCAAGGCGGATCGCCGTCGATGCCGAGCGCGAAGTGAGCCCACGACGGGAGCTCCCATTGCCGACTGAGAACCCGGGCGCAACCGATCCGCGTGGGGGCCGCAGCCTCCGACTCCGCCTGCTCGTCGAGGGCGAGCGCATCACGGTGCTGGACGCGATCGAGGTCGACGTGCGGGCACCGCTTCCGGAGCGAGTCCGGGGCACCGACTTCCTCGAGGTCCGCGCCGGCGACGAGGTGCTGGCGCTGGAGCCGCTGATCGATCCGGGCGTCGCGGTCGGCATCCCGGATCCGCGCGACACGACGGAGTTCCGTGGGCACCGCGAGGTGGAGCTCGCGTCGTACGAGGTCGTCGTGCGTGTGCCGATCGACGCGATGGAGGCCATCGTCGCGCGGGACCTCCAGGGATCGCCCGACGAAGCGAAAGGGCGCGATCGGACGCCGCTTGAGATAGCCCTCTACCGGGCCTCGGAGAACCTGGTGCTGGAGCCGTCGCGCGTCGACATGGCGCGCGAGGCTCGTGGCGCGCGGCTGTCGCGTGTCGCGACCACGGGTCGCCTCAGCCTGGGCGAGGTTCGAGCCGGGTCGGGCGGCGCGCTCCGGAAGCCGGAGGCCCAAGAGGGCTCGTGACGAGCCCTTCGGACAACCTTCTCATCCACGGCGACGCCCTCCATGCCCTTCGCGCACTGAGCCGCGTGCTGGAACTGCGCGAGCGCTACCGGGGGAAGGTCCAGCTCTGCTGCATCGATCCGCCGTTCAACACGGGAAGAGCCTATGGCGCTACCTCGTCGGCCACACTGCCGACATTGAGTCGATCCAATGAACGGGCTGGGAAGACCGATGGTGCTGAGGCTCGCCGGAGGGCATCTGGCGACGCTGCGCCTCGCTCGTCCCGCAACCAGCGCACGTGCGGCGACTCCGCCCACAGGCACTATCAGGTGTCATCGCGACCAACGGGCCAAACGGCCTCGAGGATCGCGTGAGCGAGCAGGAAGACAGAGCCGGCAGCGCCGCACAGGAGCAACCGGCGGTGGAGGGCGGTCACGAGCGCAACCTCCAGAGAGCGTGAGCCGCACTCGAGGTCCCACTCGTAGGGACTGCGGGGCCCAGCGATCACCACATCGACGCCGTACGAGCGCTGTGGCATCGAGAACGAGCGTTGCCGCAGGCGCCGGTGCCCGCTAGAATGGCCCTCGCGCTCAGGCAGACGCTGTACTTGAGCGTGAAGCTGAGCGGGAGTAACTCAGCCGGCAGAGTGTCTGCTTCCCAAGCCTGAGCGCCTCAGCGCTGTGGGTTCCCGTGTGGCAGTCCCACCAAATCGCCTGAGTCAACCGCTGTTGTTTTCGGCCCTCTGAGGTCGCGGGCGAGGTGTCGTGCACGTCAGGCCCGCTCCCCTAGTGAGTCCTTTCGGGTACCCCGGCGCCCCTAGACAAACGGTTCTCCCGCCCTGATTGCCGAGGGGGGCACCGGAGGCTCTTCCAGTGGCGGATGGATCAGGAGGCGTCCCGACGCCGGCGCTGGATGGACCACCGGCCTCCGCCGCGGGAGCTCACACCGGGGAAGCTCACCTCCGGTTCGACCGTCGAACGTGGCGGGCGGCTGAAGCGCTCAGGTGTGCATCCCCTGGCTCATCCGCCCGCGGTCAGCGTGCGCGCGCACCCGAGCATGGTCAATGTCAGATGCGTACGCGATTGTGTACGACTGGGTCGGCGTCAGAGACCGAGACGCGCGTAAGGATGTGGGTCCCCACCTGACGGTCAGCGTTGCCGACCACCTGAAGATCGACAGGCGAACGACCCCGGACCCGAGCGCAGCCTCCACGTGCGCGTGTGGGACCCGTTGCCGCGGGGCCGTTCGCCTCTGGTCATCGCTGCTCGAGGTCCGGTACGTTTGCCGCTGGAGCCTGCAGATGCCTCGAACAGCCACTTAGCGATCGCGGTCCACGCGTCGTCGGGCCCATTCGCGCTGGACCAGGGCCGGCCCAGATCCGCACGATCCAACGGCACTCCCGCCGCATCCGGCCCTTATGCCTCGACTGTCGAGGCGGACTCGGGCTGGCCCGCCAGGGCAGAGCCCACCACGGGCGCGGTCTACAGGGGGAAGGGGTGATGGCGGTCGGCGGTAGGTCGCCCGGCCCATCGTCGCGGGACTCCAGATCCGCCGCGCGAGATCACGCGTCGGGTCCTCCACGAGAGAGCGTCACCGTGCCGCTCGTGCGGACCAAGGTGCGCATCCCACAGGCCCGATCGATGCCGCGTGAACGCCTCGAGCGGCTCGCTGACGAAGCATGGCGACACCGGCTCACGATCGTGGCAGCCCCCGCCGGCTCAGGCAAGACGACCCTCCTCGCGTCCTGGGCAGCCGCGGGCCGCGACGCGGGACATCGCATCGCGTGGTATCGCGTCGAGAGCACTGATGCGGCGCTCCCCGCATTCCTCGCCTACCTCCAGCTCGCCATCGGCGAAGCGCTCACGGCCGACCCGGCGTCGAGGGCCCGCGGAGCAAGGCAGACGTGGCGCTCCATCGAGGACGTCGCGGCCTGGCTCGAGCGGCACGCCGTCGGCCAGCTCCTGCTGATCATCGATGATTACCACCATCTCGCCGGCTCGGCTGCCGAGAGTGGCCTCGCGAGGTTGCTCGACCTCGCACCACCGGGCTTCGCGGTCGTCCTCGGAACACGCGTCGTGCCGACGGTTGACGTCTCACGCTGGCGATTGGCCGGAGAGCTCCTCGAGGTCAGCGGTGACGACCTTCGGTTCCGCTTCTGGGAGGTGGAGCGCCTCTATCGCGACCACTACGGGGAGGTGCTCCGGGGAGACGAGCTCGGCCGGCTCGCTCGGCGCACGGAAGGCTGGGCCGCAGGGCTGCAGTTCTTCCACCTCGCGACAAAGGGCAAGTCACCGGGTGAACGCGCTCGGCTGCTCGAGGCGCTTCCCGGAAGCGCTCGGCTCATCCGTGAGTACCTCGCCAGGAACGTCCTCGACGAGCTGCCGGAGGAGCTCCGCGAGTTCCTCGTGGCGACCTGCCTCCTCCGTCGCCTGTCGGGGCCCCTGTGTGACCGATTCCTTGGCACCGCCGGCAGCGCGGCGCGCCTGGAGGAGCTGGAGCGCCGGCAGGTGTTCACGGTTTCGCTCGAGGACGGGACGTACCGGTACCACGAGGTGCTCCAGGCCCAACTGGAGCAGATCCTCACGGAGGCACGTGGCGAGGCTGGCGTCCGCCAGCTGGCGGCGCGAGCTGCGGCGCTCCTCGAGGACGAAGGGGCTCTGGCCGAGGCGCTCGTTGCCTTCTGCCGGGCCGAGCAGTGGGAGGACGCCGCACGCGTCCTCGGAAGCGGCGGGGATCGCCTGGAGCCGAACGGATCCGCGCGATGGCTGGCGGACGTGGCGCCTGCCCTCATCCGCAACGACCCCTGGCTGAGGCTCGCGAGTGCACGACGATACCGCGCAGAAGGCAGCTGGGAGTCCTCGAAGGAGGCATTCGCGCAGGCCGAGAGCGCCTTTGGTGCTTCGGAGGCAAGCGCGAGATGCCGCGCCGAGCGGCTCGCATTGGCGGCCTTCCTGGGCCCTGATGCGCGGCCGCCGTCGCACTGGTCGGGCATCCTCCTGACCGGGCTGCGACGCGACCCTCTGGCCAGCGGACCCACTGGGTGGAGGATGGCGGCCCCCAATGGACACGGGGGCGCGGGCGAGCGGCTGGCGATCGGGCTCCTGGACCTTGCGGCGGGTTTCGTTCGGGATGCCCAGGTGACGCTGCTCGATGTCTCGGCCGACACCGAGGTGGAGCCTGCGATCACGGCGGCGGCCACGATCGGGGCGGGGACGGCCGCGGTACTGGCCGGTGATGCCGCCGGGAGCGAGGAGCTCGAGCGCGGAACGGCGATGGCGGAGCGGGCCGGTGAGAACTGGCTCGCGCGCCTCGGCCGGGGTGTGCTCGCCCTGGGCACGTCGTCTGCGACGGCCGAGGGCGTCGCCGAGATCCGGGCATTCCGCGAGGGGGCAAAGCGAGGTTGCGACGGGTGGGGCGAGATTTTGTATGCGCTCATCGAGGGCTGGGCACGACTCATGCGTGCCCCCCCTGCCGACTCCGACGGCGGGATGGCGGCGTGCGCTGCAGCGTTGGACGCGGCGGCCGAGGCGTCACGGCGACTCGGGGCGGGATCGCTCGAGGCCTGGTCGCGGGCGCTCGCCTCGAGGGCGCTTGCTCGCATGGGCGCCGCCGGGGCACGCGACGCGGCGCTTCGCGCGGAGAGCGTCTCGCGCGCGGCAGGAGTCCGCGGCGCCCTCGTTCCGGTCTACCTCGCCCTCGCCGAGAGCGACTCGGGCAGAGCCGGCCAGCATCGGGCGTTTGCAGAGGCAGTCGGGCGCGAGACGGGCCTCAGGGTCCCTGACGCGGCACATGACCAGGACCACGGGGCGAGCCGAGCTGAGCGGGCGGAGTCCACGGACCTGAACGAGGACGCGAGCGCGCCGGACGTCGGGCCCGGCGGCGCTGCCGCCGAGCCCTCGCTGGAGATCCATCTGCTTGGCGGCTTCGCGATGCGGGTCGCCGGCAGGCCTGTCAACCTCGCGACGATCAAGCCCCGGCCCCGCGCGATCCTGAGGCTGCTGGCCCTCAACGCGGGCCAGCCGGTCCACCGCGAGGTCCTCGCCGAGACGTTCTGGCCGGACGCCGATCCCCTGACGGCCTCGCGCAATGTCCAGGTCGCCATCTCCGGGCTTCGCAGGGAGCTCGGCAGCGGTGACGGCTCCGAATCGGCGCTGCTCGTGCGCGACGGCGACGCCTACCGCCTGGCCGTGCCGCCCGGATCGTGGATCGATCTCATCGCAGCCGAGGAAGCCCTCTCGGTGGCCCGCGCTGCTCGCACCCGACAGGACGTCGAGGCCGAGGCGTCGGCGTTCCGCTGTGCGATCGACCTCGGGTCGCGCGAGCTCCTGCCGGAGGACGGCCCTGCTGAATGGGTCATCTATCGCCGCGAGGAGCTCCGGACAGAGCTCGCAAACGCGGCACGCGCGCTCGCGGAATCAACCATGACGAAGGACGCAGCCGCGGCTGCCGAAGTGTGCGCGGTAGGCCTGCGACTCGATCCTCACCACGACGGTCTCTGGCGTCTGCTGATCGAGACCCACGAACACGCGGGTGACTTCGCATCAGCTGAGGCTGCCCGCCTGGGCTACGCGAGAATGCTCGATCAGCTGGGCGTCGAACCGGCGGACGGCTAGGGCATCGGACCCGCCGCAAGGCACGCGCCGAGACCATGCGCGCAGCGGGAAGCGAGGTCGCTCGAGTCGAGGAGGATCCGACCGTGCGGACTGGGCCGGCGGTCCCGCCGCACCACGAGCTCAGTTCCGACAGGTTCACTTTCGTGCGAAGAACTCGATCTCGGTGATGGCGACGCTGTCGCCCTGCGTCGACTCGTAGACACTCAGGATCGTGATCCTGAACGTCGAGGCTTCAGCGGGGTTCACGCCGAGCGTCTGCGGATCCTTCGTGTCCTCGAGTTCCAGGTCGTACTTGCCATTGAAGACCTGTGCGCCCTTCGCGTCGAGGAACTCGATGAGGACCTTGCGCGGTCTCGGCTGCGCCTGGAAGTCCTTCGAGGCACCCGACGTGATCAGCACCTTCTCGACCGCGACGGACGGCGTGAAGTAGGCCGTGACTGACGGCGAGCCGGCACCGGCGGGCGCCGCCCAGTACGTGCCGGACTTCCCGTCGAACGCCATCGCGGCTGGGTGGTCCGTGAGCGATCTGCCGATCGGCGACCTCCCCGCCACGTGAACCGGGACGTACTCCGGCAAGACAATCGTCCGGATCTGGTTCACGGCGTCGCCGACGGCCGCGCCGAAGCTCGGGATGGCGACATACCCGAGGGCACCGCCGACGGCCGCCCCGAGCCCCACGAGCGCCAGGAGGCGCATGGCGCGGTTGCCGAGGCCGCGCTGCCCGGCCGCGGCGCCAACGGCACGGCGCTGAAGGGTTGCCGGCCGGTCACCCGCGGCAACCGGCCCCCGCCGGCGACCGAGGAGCCGTCGCCACCAGCGCTCGCGAGCCTGGCGGCCGGACGACGCGGTGGCCAGAGAGGCTCCGCACTTCCTGCAGAACTGGCGGCTAACCTCGTTCCCCCGTCCACAGCGAGAGCAGATCACGTCGCCGGGCTGCGGCGCCTCCTCGGCGCCCTCAGCGGGCAGGACGGCAGGGCGCGGTCTCGGCGCGGCGGGCTTCACCAGGCCGGGCTGGGCGGGCTCCGGCTCCTCGCGGACCCCGCGCTCCGCCGGGATGACGGCGTCCGGGGGTGGGGGGGCTGCCGGTCTCGCGGCGCTCGGGTGGACCGCCGGCGGCTGGGTGGTGGTGGCGGCGAACATCGACGTGCGTCCGCCGCGCTCGGCGGTCCCATCGACAGCGGCGGCCGACACCGCCTCGGCCACGTCCGTCGCACCGGCCACGGCCGGGGTTGCACTCGGTCGCGCCGCGGCGCCGGGGAGCGGTTCCGCGGTCGCCGGAGGGTTCTCGGCCTGGGGGACAGACTCACCGGTCACCGACGGCTCCTGCGCCCGCAGGATCGGCTCGAGAGCAGCCGAGGGTTCAGCCGGCGCTCCCACTTCTGGTGCGTTTCCTGCGGGCGAAGCCTCAACAGTTCTCGGATGGCTGACGACGACCGGCTTCGGTGCTGGAAGGACGGGCTCCGCCCCAGGAGTCGTCACGGGAGCGCCTGCGGCAACGTCCGGCGGTCCCCCGGGCGGGATCGTTGCGGGCGCCTCCTCCGGGGCGCCGCCTCGCTCCCGATCCGACGTCGATGCACGGGAGTCCTGCTCGCCAGCAGACCCGTGGCCGAGCAGCTCGCGCGCACGGTCGATGAGGCCGCCCGGCGGCTGCGCCGTCCCAGGACCCGTCGGCTCGTCTACGCGAGGCGGAGGCGCGGGTGCCTCGACGCGTTCTCCCGTCCATTCGAGGAAGCTCCCGCACGACGAGCAGAAACTCTCGCTGTCGGCGTTCCGGAACCCGCACTTCGTACAGACGATCACGGGAGTCGCCCCTTCGTCACTCCTTCGTCACTCCTTGCGAATCTCGATCCGATGCGGCATGTGGGCGGGCTTGGCTGCCGCGACGATGGCGTCGAGGCGGGCCCTGGGAATGGCGTCCGGATCCGCAGCCGTCACGCGGACGGTCAGGGAAGGCTGCTCGTCACCGGGGATAGCCGCGTTGGCGACCTTCGACCAGCCTGCAGCTCCCGACTCGACGATTTCCACTCGGCCGCCGGTGAACACCGCGACCTGTGCCGCGAGCCCGCCGGCCGTGCCGCGGAGCCGGTAGAGCTCGACCGCCGACGCGACCATCAGCCGGCGACGCTCCAGGGGCCACGTGTGGTCGAGCGTCACCCCGACCCAGCCACCAAGCCAGTCGAGGAAGTCGTCCGGGGCGAGCAGCGGGTCGAGGTAGGCGGGAAGGCAGTCGAGGCACGTGAAGATCGGGGCCAGGATGGCGTCGAGCGCGGATACGAAGCGCCGGGCCAGCTCATCCTCCTGGTAGAGCGCCGGGAGCGTCGCCCCGAGCGGGTGCTGCGTGGCGAGCTCCGTGACGAGGCCGCGCATCACGTTGGCTCCACCATGAGCTGGTGCTCGTACGAGAAGACGAGCGCGTTCGGATCGAGCTCGAGACGCTGGGTCGCGGTGCCGCGCTGACCGGTGATCGGATCGGCGCCGAACAATCGCACGTCCTCCACGAGCTCGGTGCCGGGCAGAGCCTGGAGCACGGAGTAGACCTCGCCGATCTGCACAGGGCGCCCGAACGGCCAGCCCGTCCCGTCGGGACCGCCGGAGATCGGATGGAAGTACGCGTACAGCGCCGTTGTCGCCTGGGCGTGCAGGCGAGTTGGGTTGGCCTTTCGACGCGCGAGGACCTTCGCCACCACCGTGATCCCGCGGAAGGCGGGGGGCTCGACCACGATCCGCGCGCCGATGACACGGCACTCATCGAGCCGGTTCGTGATCCTGGCAAGTGTCTCTTCGGCAGGCACGAGCTGATCGAAGCTGAGCCGGCCCTCCACGTCGGCCGCCGCCGGGACGATGAGAACCCGCACGGCACCCGCGTCGGCCGCCTCCGACGCGGGCACGGCGCGGACGCGCGCCACCTCCGGCGCGACCTCCATGACGATCTGCTCATAGTCCTCGGCGGTGACTGCCCGGTCGCGGGAGCGCAGCGAGATCGGACCGCGCAACTTGGCGTTCTCGATCGTCTCTCCGTCCACGCCGCCGATGCCCGGCCGACGGTTCGTGACCCGGGACACGAAGGGGACGGTCGTCTTCATGACGCTCACGGCTCCCGTCGCGACGTTGCCGCGTCTTCCCCCGCCCGTGAGATAGGCTGCCAGGCGCAGCCGGCAACCCTTCGGAGGGATGCGGCCGTACTGGCGGAGCGTGCCATCCGGTTGACGGACCGCAGGACCGAGCAGGATGGCTCCGGCCGTCGCATCCAGGACGAACTGTCGATCGGCGGGGCCGCTGGCGGCGAAGTCCGGCACCTGCTTCCATTCCTCCCAGCCGCCGCCGTCGGCGACCCAGAGGATCGCCGGGTCATCGCCTGGCACGACCGGTGGGTGCAGCACCCCGAACCGCTGGCTCGGGATGCCCTCGCTCGTCCCGACGAGCTCGCCCACAACGCCATCGCCAGCCTCCGCTTCGACGCCGACGGACCGCGCGTTGACTGCCGCAGCCGTGCCGCCGATCGTGGCCGCCGCAACCCCGTGGATCCTCGGCGACGCCGAGTAGAAGGGCGCACCCGGTTCGGGCTGCAGGACCCGGGCACGCAACCAGCCCGCTCGCCGGTTGTTGACGAGCGAGGCGACATGACCCCTCGGGACGTGCAGGATGATCCGGCCGTCACGATTGAGCCCGCCCGTCGAGTCCGACTCCAGGTCGCAGGGCATCCAGGCCTCGCCGCCCCAGGCCTCCCAGGTGATGGGCGGCCGAAGAGGATCGACGCCGATGCCCTCGATCGTGCAGCGCATCGTGATGCTGACGGCACACGACGGGATCGGTTCCGAGAGGCCGACGAGCAGGACGTTGCCCGGCTTGGGCGCCTCGTCGAAGGCGCCGAACGGGCTCCTCTTCGCGAGCGCTTCCGTCCGATCCACGGCCTTCTCACCATCTGGGCTCGTCGCGACGAACGAGAGTGAGCAGGCCACGATGGGCAGATCCTCGAGCGTGGCGAAGACGATCGCTTCGTCCTTCTCCGTTCGCACAGTCGCTGCCTCGGTCCCGGCCGCGATCCGGACCGTGTCGGGCAGGGGCGCGCTCAGGTAGAAGGTGAGCGGCACCCGGGCTGCCTTGGGCGAGAAGAGGCTCACCCCGATCAGCTCGAGGAACTTGACGTAGTTGCGATCAGGCACGCGGTTCAGCCGGTAGATGAGCTGATCAGTCATGAAGGCGAACGCCTCGATCAGCGTCACCCCGGGATCCGACACATTGTGGTCGGTCCACTCGGGGCACCGTTGCTGGACGAGTCGCTTCGCGTCGTCGACGAGGTCCTGGAACCGCCGGTCGTCCAGGTTCGGGACGGGGAGGACCATCACTCAGCCTCCTCGGGGATGGTGTAGAAGGGGAACACGAGGTTCCGCCGATGGTTCGTCGAGCTGATCGTGTAGCGGATGTCGATGTAGAGGGCGGATGCATCCGCCGAATCGAGGGTCACTTCCACGTCATCCACCTCGATCCGGGGTTCCCAACGATCCAGGGCGGCGCGGACGTGCTGCGCGATCCGGCCCGCCGTCCCGGCGCTGCTGCCCGAGAACACCTCCTCGTGGATCCGGCATCCAAACTCCGGGCGCATCGGACGCTCGCCTGGCGCAGTGCCGAGGATGAGCCGGACGCTCTCCTCGATCTCGCGCTCCCCTGCCACCAGGGCGATCCCGCCGCTGGCGTCGGTCCGCAACGGGAAGGCCCACCCTGCACCGATGAACTCGTTCGGCATGCTCGCCCTCACCCGATGATGACGTTGACGATGGATGGCACGCACATTCCGCCGGGCATGCCGCAGCACGTCGCCTGCGACTGAGTGGTGGCGGCGGGCTTGCCGTCGATGAGGACGTTCGGCGCACCACTGACGATCTGCGCCGTCTGGACCAACGGCACGAAGAACGGATCGGCCGGATGAAGCCCGACATGGGGTGGAGTGTTCAGTCCGCCGGAACCGACGACGGCCGCGGGCTTGCCGCCGATCATCACGGTGGGCGCGAGGCCCGTGAGCAGGGGCGCGGAGAAGGGCATCGGCGGCGCGGGTTGTGGAATGCCGGTCGCGGGATTCGGGATGAGGTGGATCGCACACACCGCCTGGACCATGTCGCCCTGGACGATCGGTTGAGCCATCGCATGCACCTCGCTCAGCCCGGCGGGTTGAGCTGGACGATCGCGCCCTTGATCTCGACGCCCGCCGACCCGACGAGCTTGAGCATCGAGCCCGCGGAGATCTCCACGTTCCCGTTGCACGTCAGCTTGACGGCGCCGGCGGTATCCATCGTGAGCTTCGAGCCCGACGGGCCGGCCACCGAGATCTCGCCCGAGTCGTCGAGGAGCATCGAGAGACCCCCCGCTGTCTCGATCCTGATGGATCCCGCGGCACCGTCGTCGTCATCGAGAACGACCTTGTGACCCTTCTTGGACACGAATGCCCGCGCGTTGCCGCTGCCGTTGGGCACGCCGTACGGCGGCGCCGCGTCCTGGGCATTCCAGAGCCCGCCGATCACAATGGGGCGGCGGGGATCGCCGTGCTCGAAGGCGACGAGGACCTCGTCTCCAACCTCCGGCAGCCAGACGGCGCCGCGGCTCGGGCCCGCCCCGAGCATCGTCACCCGGGACCAGTCGGTCACGTAGTCGGCGGCGAGCCACTCGAAGCGAAGCTTGACCCGGCCCGCACGGATCGGGTCGGTCACGTCAGTCACCACGGCGGTCACGACGCCCGCGAGAGCAGCCGCAGGCGGAGAGACGGCCTCCCGCTCGGCGTTCCGGAGCAGGCCGAGCAGCGAGCGATCCTGACGCCCGCCGGCGATGAAGTCCGTGCGGTAGCCGCGTTCGTCGAACCGATGGCGCGTGTGCGTCAGGGTGTAACTGCCAACGAACGTGTCCCCGACCACGGACACGCTGATCGCCCGCCCGGCCACGATCTCCGGGTTGCCGCGCGCGATCCCGACGGCTTCGGCGAAGGTGCTCCCGACGAGCTGCGCGACGCGGGCCGCACGCTTGTCGGCGGACGCCTGGTCAATGGCGCGAGGCTCGACCGAGACCAGCTTCGCGCTGCCCAGGGCCTTCGACAGGCTCGCTGGAGCATCGGCGAGCGCGGCGCTCGAGGAGGCAGCCTGCGCGCTGCCGACGATCGCCTGCTTGTTCGCGCCATCCCAGGCGCGAACCTCGACCGAGTCGACCTGGCCGACGGCGCTGACCCGCGGGCGGAATTCGAGCAGGTCCTCGCCGAAGATGAGCTGGAGGGGCAGACGGGAGCCGTACGTTCCCTGGGCCGGGGCTTCCGAGGCGTTCGTGGGCGATCGGAAGTTGACCTTGCCATCGACGATGCTCACCTCGGCGTCGATCTCGCGTGCGAGCTCACGAAGGAAGGCCCAGTCGGACTGGCCGACCTGCGGAATGTGATCCTTGACCTGCCCGCTGTCGTCGATCGCTCCCGCCGCGAGCCCGGCCGCGCTCGCGACCTGGGCGACCACGTCCGAGTACTTGGCCTGGGTGAACACCCTGGTGCGGCGACCGCGATGCAGGCGATGCGCGAGGTCGAAGCCACGGACGATGAGGAAGGAACCGGCCTCGGCCGCGTACTCCGCCTCGATGGCTGTCACCTCGCCCGACAGCAGCGGCCGCGGATCCCCGTCCACGGCGGCGCCCGAGATCCTGATGGTCGAGCCGATCCGCACCGGGACGCCCGTGGTCGCCGTCCGATCCGGATCGGCGATGCGCACTTCGAAGGACGCGGGCAGGTGCACGTCGTGCTCGACCGCCACCTCCGCGACGCGGTCGGACACGGCGGGCGGCAGCGCCTTCCCGTCGACCTCGATCGTCGCGCCGGTGGCGGTCGCGATCGGCATCACTCAGCCTCCCCCTGCTTCGAGCCGGCGCGCCTCGCCCATCGAGGGCACCAGGACGCGCGTCCCGGGGACGACGTCGAGCGGGTCGTCGATCCCGTTGAACTGGGCCAGCGCACGCCAGAGCGACGGCTCGCCGTACTCGTGGAAGGCGAGCGCAGCCAGCGAGTCGCCTTCGGCGAGCACCCGTGACCGGCGGCTCTCCAGCGAGCCCGACGTGGGGTTCTGGGCCGTCTTCTTGCTGTCCGAGAATGCCTTGAGAGCGATGCGACACGTCGCCCGGATCGGGGTCCCGTCGGCGCGAAACATCGTGTACTCGGCGTTGACGCGCTCAATGCACCACTTCACGTTGGCCAGCGCCTGGCTCCGACCCCACTGGAACTCGACGATCGGCGGGATCGGGCGATCCCTGTCGTTGACCGACTCGCGGGTGGGTTTCGTCCAGCTGATGAGCTTGTTGACCGTCTTCGACACGTCCCCTGCCGGGTTGTTCCATTCGTCGACGAAGATCGTCAGCTCAGCCGTCTGAGGCCCCGAACTGGTGTACTGGGGAGGTTGGCCTGTCTGCGTGTCTGCCGCGCGCCAGGTGGCCGCGCGCGACGTCTTGAGGTCAGCCGGGTTGAAGTCGCACCGGAGCGTGGAGAACACGACACGACACTCCTTGTCGGCGTAGGCGACGAGGCGTGCGCGTTCGAGCGCGGCGAGGTTGAGACCCATCAGGACGCCCCCACGAAGCCGTTGTGGATGAGCTCGAGCGTCTCGGTGGCCGGCCCCCTGCCACTCGCGTCGAGGGAGGGACCGGTCCACCGGGCAGGGTAGACACCTGCCAAATTCCAGCTCGCCACCACTTCTCCATTCGCGTCGAGGACGGCGATCTTGGCTGTGGCGTAGGACATGGTGGCCTGGACGGAGGCGAGCCAGGTCATCACGGCGGCCGTGGACGAGTTGACGACCCGGGTCAGCTTGATGTTCTCGTACTTCGCGCGGCCCGGGAGACGGTGCACGTACGCGTTGTTGCCGCCCTCCTTGTACTCGAACACGTCGTAGCTGACCGACAGGCCCTCGCACTTCATCCACGAACCAAGCTCGTGGCCGTCGATGGTCACCCGGAACGTGAGGCTGAGCCCTGGCTCACCCATCGCCGCCACCCTCGTGACTCTGCCTGCGTCCGGTCGTCCGTCTCATCGCCCACTTCCCGCAGCTCACGTCACAGGTCCGGCAACGTGCCGGCCCGCTCCCGCTCGCGGAGCAGCTCGGCGCGCAGGCGGTCGGAAATACGCCAGTACAGTCGCCGGGCGAGCTGGTCGAGCTGGATCTCCGACAGCTCGCCGAATCCGCTCGTGCCAGCCGTGGCCGGCGCGGCTGGCCCCGGCCCGTTCGACGATGCGACGGGCTGCTCCACCGCGGCGGCTCGGTAGACCGTGACCCCGCTGGTCGCATCCACGTCTGATGACGAAGCCCCATCCGCAGCTGCGAGGTCACGCTGGACCAATGCGTCCGACCAGGCAGCGCTCGGGGCCGCAGCCGCGACAGGCGCGATGACCTGTGGCCGCGGTTGCCTTCGCGGGCCACCGGCAACGCCCACCAGGACCGGTGCCCGGAAGGGCACCGGTCCATCGTCGTCGAGGAGATGCGTCGCGATCCCGCCAGCTGGCATCGAGCCAATCTCGCGCGCCGGCCGCTGCAACGACATCGTGTCGTCCGGCCGACCGTCGGCGGGCGTCGACCAGTCCCTGACCGTTGGGCGCAGTGAGCGCTGGACGGCCGCCGGACGAACGCCATCCGGCGGAAGGCGCGGGGCAGCCACCACGCCCGGCGGGGTGGTGTGCTGCAGGCCGATCGATAGCGGCGCGGTCGACTCCAGGCCGATCGGCAGCCGCGTGATCGACTGCAGGTCGATCGAGGGCGGCGTGGCCGATCGCACTGCTTGATCGCCTGGCGCGGGGAGACTGCCCCGCACAATTGACTCAACAGCTGTCGGTGGCGCGGCCTGGCTGTCCGGCGCGGCTACGGGCAGCGCCGCGACCGGCACCCCTTCGACGCGCGCCTTGGCGACCATCGGCACCACACGGCTGACCGGCGCGGCGCCTTGCCGTGCTACGGTCGGCGAGGACTCACCAGGACCGGCCGCAGGCATCCCCTCCCGGTCCGTCGCGGCAGGGGCATCGCGCTCGGCGCGTCCCATCGTTCGCGTCGGTTCCGCGGCGAGGACGGGGCTGCGCGCGGGCCTCGATGCCTCGCGCGCCACCGTGGACTCCGACGCTCCGGCGTCACCGGTGTTCCCGTCTCCGTACACACTCTCGTTCTGCACTCCGACAAGGTGTTCTGACCAGGGTGCACCTGGCTTGGCCGCCCGCACCGACTCGGAGCTCGGACGCCAACCGGCCACTGGTCCACTGGCGATCGGGTGCACAACGGGAACCCATGGCTGCCCGGGTTCCGCCGTGTCCGGCGCGCCAGGTGTCGCTCCGCTCCCCGATTCTGCCGTCGCAGCCATCGTCTCTGAGGTACCTGGTGAGCTCACCGCTCGAAGTGACGGGAGGCGTCGAACCTGTCCACCCCCGACGGGAGGACCGCCGCCCCCGTGCCGACCGGCGGCCGTCGGGCGGACCGCGAGCGACGTCAACGGCGGCAGGCTGGCCTGCCCCGGCGCCTCGCGCTGGATTGCCGCGCCCTCCCCGGCCTCCCCGACGGGGCGGGCCGTGAGCGGCATGGAGGCAAGCGGCGGTCCGAGCCCGAGACGCCTCGACTGCCCGAGCGACCGTCTCGGCTGATCGGGTGGTGCCTGGTCCTCCGACGTCGCGTGAGCCTCTGACACGGGCGCAGCATCGTGGGGCGGCACGGCCGCTGGAAGGGCGTGCGACTCGACAGCGGGCGCGAGCGCCCGCGGGCTCGTCGCCGGTACGTCCGGCAGGTCGCGGCGCGTGGGGAGCACATCCTGGACGGCAGCGCTCGTGCCGGAGTCCGGCTCAACGCCCGGCGGTGGGCCGCCTGGCGCCGGGCCGATGGCGGCCGGGTTTGGAGGCTCGTCCGTGACTAGGCCCGACGCGGGCGACGTTGCCTGAGCCAGACCCCCGTCCGCGACAGCTGGTCCCGGCTCACCTCTGGCCACGTCGCGCTGAAGGGGCACGACGGAGAGGATCGGGTGGGGAGCCACGACTGACAACGCCGTCGATGGTTCGACCGACGTATAGGCGTGCGGCATGACGATCGCATCGGGAGCGACCGAAGGGAGCCGGCGACGAGCCGACTCGGCGCGGGCCACGTCGGCCATGACCGCGGGCAATGGTCGGTCCGCAGGGTCTGCCCCCGGCCGGCGGTCGCTCGCGGAATGCGCCTCGGCTACTGGCGGGAGGTCGGCCGCGGGAAGGAGGTCGGCCACAGACGGGAGGTCGGCCGCCAGCCTCGCAACGACGCGCCCTGGCAGCCCGGGTTCCTGGCGCCGAACCGGCGTCGCGACCACCCTGGAGAGACCCGCGACGACGCCCCCCGGCGCACTCGCCGAGCGATCATGCGCCGGGGGTCGGAGGATGGGGGCCAGACGGTGGGTTCCGGCGAGGCCAGCCACGAAGCCCGCGGCTCGTACGGTCAGCGGAACCGGGCCGCCCAACGCGAGCATCTCGCGGACCGGCACCTCGAATGCACCTCGCTCGTCGGTTGGCGTCGCAGGTGCGGCGTCGAACTGCGCGACCGGGATGGGTTCGGGTAGCGCGCCCGCGCCCTGCGCTGCGGCGTCTCGAGCGGGCTGAGCCTCGCCTGATCGACGAGGCCAGCTGAACGGCCAGCGCACCGCGATCTCACTCCTCCCCGGTCAGGCGTCGGTTCATGGCGGCGATCTCGTCGACGAAGCGCCGCCTGACTGGGTGCTCAAAATCCAGGATCTCGTGGAACGGCCAGTGAAAGTGGTAGGCGACGTACGCGATCTCCTCGAAGAGGCTGTCCGTCGCGTACGTCACGATCCCCCCGGCGAACCACCTCCCATCTCCACCGTGAACTCGTGCTGACATGCCGGACACGTCACCGCGGCCTGCGAGGTGCCCTCCTGGTTGATGCGCCGATACAGGTCCTGGAGGAAGGCGAGATCGGATGCGAACAGTCCCTCGACGATCCCCGGGTTCACCACGGGGAGGCTGCCCAACCTCGTGATGACGCGGCTCAGCAGGATGACGCCCAGGTAGGCTTCGTTCTCCCGAACACGTGGATCACGCATGGGGCTGATCTCATCGCGAGCGGTGGCCAGGCGCATCACGCCCTCACGATGGACCACCCCCGCTTCGTCCACGTAGCCGCGGGGGAGAAGGAACCGGAACTCCGTGCGGAGCGGCCCAGGCGGCTCCATCTCCGCGGGAAGCGCTAGGCTGGGCTGGGCGACCATGACGTCACTTCACCCTCGCGAACGTCTCGCAGACGATCGTGATCTCCTCGACCGACGGGGAGTTGTCGCCGGCCTTGAAACCGCTCATCGCGACCTTCGAGACCCAGGCGTTGGTGAAGTTGTAGCGGGCGACCTCCTTGTGCTCGAAGTCGTACTGGACGATCGAGCCGTTGCGGCGAGCGTCCTTGAGCTTCCCGTCGAGCGCCGCCTTGTGCCAGTTCCAGAGGTCCATGGACTGGTTCGCGGCGCGCTTCAAGGTGATCGACGGCGGCTTGGTCGCCCCGATCTGCTTCTTAAGGGACAGCTTCCCGGTCTTGTCGACCTCCTTGACCTCGATCACGTCGATCTCGGAGGTGGTCCCGGAGAGCTCCTGGAACTGCGCGAGCGAGATGCTGTCGATCTCGATCGAGAATCGCTGGGCGCTCAGGGCATCCTGCGGCAGGCTCGGAACACCACTAGCCATGTTGGAATCTCCTCTCGGCTCCTAGCAGTTCGGGCCAGCGCTACTCGGCGAGCGATGCCCCGCCGGAGTACTGGGCGATCCGGAAGATCACGAACTCGGCGGGCTTCACGGGGGCGATTCCAATGTCGATGATGAGCTGGCCGGCATCGATCGTTTCGGCGACGTTGTTCTCTCCGTCGCACTTGACCCAGAACGCCTCGGCTGGTGACGCGCCGAAGAGGGCGCCGTCGAGCCAGACGCGGACCAGGAACGCGTTGATCGTGCGCTTGACGCGCTCCCACAACGCCATGTCGTTCGGCTCGAAGACGACCCACTGGGTGCCTGCGAGGATTGACTCCTCGACGTAGTTGAACAGGCGACGGACGTTGAGGTATCGCCAAGCCGGGTCGGACGAGAGCGTCCGGGCCCCCCAGACACGGATCCCGCGACCGGGGAAGGCACGGATGCAGTTGATCCCCAACGGGTTCAGCAGGTCGTGCTCGCCCTTCGTGATCTGCGTCTCCAGGGCGATCGCGCCGCGGATGACTTCGTTGGCGGGCGCCTTGTGCACCCCGCGCTCGCCGTCGCTCCGCGCCCAGATCCCGGCCATGTGGCCGGAGGGCGGGACGAACACGGGCCGCCCGGCAAGGGGGTCGAAGACCTTGATCCACGGCCAGTAGAGCGTGGCGTACTTGGAGTCGTACCCGGCCCGATCGACTCGCCATTCCTTGACCTGCTGCGGACCGAAGTCCGGGGGCGCATCGAGGATGGCGACCCGGTCGCCCATCAGCTCGCAGTGCGCCATCATCGCGAGTTGGACGCTCTTGACGCCCTCGAGGTCGACGACTCCTCGCTGGTAGAGGGCCATGAGGTCCGGCGCGGCGACCATCGTCACCTCGTCGATCGCCTCGAGCCCGCCGAAGCCGGTCCGGTCCGCCGCGTTGCCGGCGTATTCGTCGGGCGTGACCTGCACGGCGCCGGTTGCCGTGCCCCCCGCGAGGGACATCTTGCCGAGCGCCGGCGTCAGGTCGGACTTGTCCAGCTCCTCCAGGCGGATCTTGCGCGAGGCCTTGGTCTGCGTGAAGACGTTCTGCTTGCCTCTCTTGAGGCTGACGTTGTCGTAGACCTCCTCTTCCTTGCCGTCGACCGAGACGACGAGCTTGAAGACGCCTTCGCCGGGCTCGGAGGGTTCGGCGATCTCGACGCTGATGGCGTCACCGCCCGAGCCTGGCTCGAGGGCGACGACCCGGAAGGCGGGCACTTTCCTGTCGGTCGAGCTGGGGAGCTCGAGCCGGGCGGCCGGGACCGTCCCGTCCGCCCCGATGCGGACGACGTACGCCGTTCCGCCGCCGTTCAGGAAATAGCCATACACGGCATGTGCGAGGTACGAACCCTCCATGAAGTCGCCGAACGTGGACGCGAACTGCGTCCAGTTCGTGACCAGGACGGGGGCGTTCGCGGGACCCCGCTGGGCCAGGCCGACGAAGGCTGCGACTGCGGTTCCCACCCCTTCGATCGGGCGGGACCCGGCTTCGACCTCCTCGACGTAGACGCCGGGTGACAGGTACTGCGGCATACGGCTCGTCCTTCCAACGCTGCGACGTATCGGACGAGGAGAGCGTCCGCGCGCGCAGGGCCGCCGGCAATAGGCGCTGGGGCCGTCAGCAGGGCAGGACGCGCTGCCCGAAGGTGAACCCATCGGCGCCCAGACGGCTGCCCGGCGGCCGCTTGCGAGGGCGACGACGACGCCCGAGGCTCGGCATCGACGGGCCGCCGCCCGTGGAGGCGTGCGCGCAGGCATGGGATCGCCCGGCGGATCCGACGGACGGGGAGGTCGAATCCCCTTGAGCTGAGCGGGTGAGAGCATGATCGAGCTCTTCGACGAGACCCTTCGCGATCTCGTGAAGCGCGAGGCGCTCAACGGCAGCCAGGTCGAGATCGCCTTCGACGCGCCCACCAAGGAGTGGGCAGCGCGCCGGAACGCGCCCGCTGTCAGCCTCTACCTGTACGACATCCGCGACGACCCCGGTCGCCGCGAGGTCCAGTACGAGGAGATCCGCGACGCGGACGGGCAGGTCACGGACAGGCGTCCGCCCATGCACCGCTTCCGGCTCTCGTACCTCGTCACGGCATGGACGCAGCGTCCCGAGGACGAGCACCGCCTGCTCTCCGCGTGCCTGGCCGCGTTCCTGCGCCATGAGGCGATTGCCCCGAAGCACCTCGCGGGCGCGCTGGCCGGGCAGCCCTACCCGGTCGAACTCTCCGTCGCTCTCCCGCCGACCCAGGACCGCTCGATCGCCGACGTCTGGTCCGCCCTGGGCGGCGAGCTCAAGCCGTCGATCGACCTGGTGGCGCTGGTGCCGTTTGTCGTCGACCGGCACGCCGAGGTCGGAGCCGCCGTGATCGCGCCGCCGACGCTCTCCGTCGTCGGGCCCGATCAACCGGCCGAGAAGGCCCGTCGGCGGTCCAGGTCCGGCCGCCCATGACGGGCGCGACGGGCATCCGCGATCCGGCACCTTCGGTCCGGTACCTGGCCGGCCGGCTGGCGGTCATCGAGGCGCGGGTCCGGGCCGCCGTCGCCGAGCGGCGCTCGACCGATCCGGAACCCGACGACAGGTTCCGCGGCTTGTACGTTTCCGATGCCCAGGTCGAGACGATCCTGACCGGCGGGCCGCTGGGCCGCTGGGGGCCAAGGTCGGCACCAGGCGAGGTTGCGGGAGCTCTGGCGGCGATCGAGGCTACGGCCGACGCCGACGAGGCCGCGGGTGCCCGGATCCGCCTGCGCGATGTCGCCCGGGCATTCGGGCTCGAGCCGCTCGACGTCGAGATGCTGCTCGTCGCCCTGGCGCCCGACCTCGATCCTCGCTTCGAGCGGCTGTACGGCTACCTCAATGACGACGTCTCCCGGCGTCGCGCCTCCATCGGCATCGCCCTCCGGCTCTGCGGCGCGACGGTCACCGACGGGCAGGCGCGCAGCCGGCTCGGTGCCTCGGGGCCACTGGTCGCCGGGAGGTTGCTCGAGGTGGACGATCCGGATCGGCCCTTCCTGACGCGGGGCCTGCGGGTCCCGGATCGCGTCGCCCGGCACCTGCTCAGTGACGACACCCCCGATGCAGCCATCGCCGGGCTCTGGTCCGCGGCGCCGTGTTCGGGGCGCCCAGCCTCCGCGGCCTCACCTGCAGCCGATGCGATGGGCCAGCTCGAGCGATCCCTTCGCCGCGGCGGCCGCCTCGCCTACCTCCACGAGCGGATCGGCGCCGATGGCCGGCTCGCGGCGGTGACCTCGCTGGCGTCGCTCAGTCCTGCCACGACGTTTCCCGTCGTGCTCGACCTGGAGCGGCTCCGGCCGGACGCCGACGTTGACCTTCTGTCCGAAGCCGCGGGTCGCGAAGCTCGCCTCATGGGCGCCGGCCTCATTGCCGGTCCCATCGAGCCGCTCGCCGAGCGAGGTGCGTGGGCCGTCCGCCAGCTCGCGGATCTCGCCTGCCGGGTCGTCCTGCACGGCTCGCGCGGCTGGGACCCGGCATGGTCCAGCGATGTGCCCTTGCTGCTCGAGCTTCCCGCTGGCAGCGCCGAGGAACGGCTGCTGGCATGGAGGGCGGGCCTGGCGGACCTGCCCGAAGCCGGGGCCCTGGCCGCCTCCGCCTCGCGCTACCCGTTCCGCATCTCCGCGAGCGGGATCGCCCGCGCCGCTGTCGCGGGTCGGGTAGCCGCCGAAGCCGCAGATCGACCGGTCGCGCCCGCGGACCTTGCGGCGGGTGTGCGTGCGCAGAACGCCGCCGGGCTCGAGCGGCTGGCGCGCCGGATCGAGCCCCGAGCCTGCTGGGCAGATCTCGTCCTGCCTCCCGACATCCTCGAGCACCTGCGCGACCTGGCGAGCCGCGCCAGGCATCGCGACGAGGTCCTCGACCGGTGGGGCCTGGGCGACCCGAACCGCGGTCGCGGCCTCACCGCCCTCTTCACGGGCGACTCCGGCACCGGGAAGACGCTCTCGGCCGAGATCGTGGCGGGCGAGCTGGGTCTCGACCTCTACGTCATCGATCTCTCGACCATTGTCGACAAGTACATCGGCGAGACGGAGAAGAACCTTGACCGCGTCTTCAACCAGGCCGACGGCGTGAACGGCGTGCTGCTCTTCGACGAGGCGGACGCGATCTTCGGCAAGCGCTCGGAGGTCCGCGACGCGCGCGACCGCTACGCGAACGTCGAGATCGCCTACCTCCTGCAGCGGATGGAGCGCTTCGACGGCACGGCCATCCTGACCACGAACCTGCGGGCCAACCTCGACGAGGCGTTCCTGCGCAGGCTCGACGTCGTGGTCGACTTCCCGATGCCGGACGAGGAGCAACGGCGGCGGCTCTGGGCGCTCCACCTGCCCCCGTCGCTGCCGGTCGAGGGTGACATCGACCTCGACTTCCTCGGCCGCGGGTTCCGCATCTCGGGCGGGAACATCCGCAACATCGTCGCAGCCGCCGCCTACCGAGCTGCCGCTGACGGCCGTGCGGTCTGCATGGCCGACCTGATCCACGGCACCGGCCGCGAGTACCGGAAGCTCGGCCACCTCAACACGGAGGCCGAGTTCGGTCCCTACTTCGATCTCGTCGCGTCATGACGAAGGGGCGAGCCGATGCATCGATGCTCACGTCCGAGACATCAGCCTCGGCGCCTATAGGCTGACATCGTGGCCGTTGCGCGGGTACATGCCCCATGGCCGGCTCAGCGTCGCCATGCGAACGCGGCCGGCTCGGCACGCATGCCCGGCGGTTCTCAACACGCGGCCGAGGACCTGACGTCATGGCGGCCGGCGGCCCTGGACTGCTCAACCGAGGACGTGCTCGAGCTGCAGCGCCTGGCAGGAAACCGGGCCACCGCCGATGCCGTGCGCCGTAGCGCAACGAGGCTACGCGACGGCATGGATGCCGGCGGTGAAGTCAAGGCCGCCGCCGACGGTGTCGTTGCGCCCAAATGTGAGGCGACAGTCGTACTCGAGTCCGACTTCCCTACCTCTCGCGAGTCGACGACGGCTACCGGACTGCAGCTGCAGAAGGCTCCGGCGGCACCGCCAATGAAGGGTGCGACGAGGCCAGGCGGCGGAGGATCGACCTGGACGGCAATCGCGGGCCAGGCGAAGGCGGCACTCAAGCGGGGCGACAGCAGTGCAGCTGAGAGGCTGTACCGCGGCGCCTTGGTCGTGGCGGCCGCGGCGGCTGCCTTCCCCACCGGCATGGCAGTCCACAAGCCAGTTGCCTCGGACATCCAACTGGACCTACAGATGTCCGCCCGCGGCGAGACCAGACCTGCCGCGATCCCGGGAAACGAGGACAGCTATTGGCGCTGGATCTTCTTCGGCCGGGGAATCCTGATGGAGACACAGGCCTTCACCGAGGCCGTCATTAGCCACGAACTGGTACACGTTCGACAGTACCAGCAGATGTGGGAGGCCTATAAGCAGGACCGATCGCCCGACAAGGGCTCCTGGGCAGAGTACCGGAAGCGCTTCAGCGCGCGGGAACAGGTCCTGGGTCCGGCGGAGTTGGAAGCCGAGAAGACCGGCCTCGGCTTCCTGGCGAGAGGCAGACCAGAGGAGCAAGCGATCCTCTTGCGTGGGCTCTTCGTGGCCTACGTGCACAGCACGGCCTACACGCCGCCGGCAGGCGAGAGCACGCCCATCAGTGCCACCGCGGTCCGGCCGCTCATCCTGGAATGCTATAGAACTGCTGAGTCGTCGCTGCAGGTGCGCATGGGAGCAGCATCTTGGTGGGCGCTGATGGACGCCGATTTTGAGAAGGGCGTCGTGCGCCGCGTCCTCGTCGACCTAGGGCCAATAGTCTCCAAAGGCTACGGCGACACTACCTACAGGTCGGTCTACGACAGGTTCCTCGCGGATAAGGGCCTGAAGATCTCGGGCAGATGACTACCCGCCATAGCCGACGCCAAGATGGGGCGAGGACCACCGAGGGGGGATTGGCTCATCGTCGTAGGGCTGCTCACTCCCGGCCTCCCGCTGCGCGAGTTGGCTCGCCAGCCGCAAGCGCGCTCGCGTGGCCACAGCGGAGGTGGCTGCCGCAATACACGCCGCGATCATTGCGGCGTTGCAGGCGGACATCGATCTTGTCGATCGGATCTGCGCCTCCGGCGTTGATGCGCGCTGGGCGCTGCACCCCTCTGCCCCAGCGAGCGTCGGCCCGCGGCGATGAGAGACCAGTCAAGCCGCGGCCTGGCGGGGGCGAGAAACCGGGCGCCTGAGGCGTCGAATGCCCGAAAGGGAAGCCATCGTCGCCCGAATCGTTGCCCGCTCACATCTTGCGACAGTCGCCGTGGCGGTCGACGCTCGCCATCAACCGGCGCCTGCGCAGGAGAGCGCCCGTGTCCACACGATGAGTGCGAACTCCGCCCACCTCCATCTGGGGGCGGAGTTCGGTTCGCACTTCAACCTCCCCGCGTGCCGACGAAGAGATGAGCAATGGACAGGCCAGATCGGATCGGGCTCGAACAGGACGACGCAGGGCGGGCGAAGGCGAGGCGGGACGCCGATGCCGCCCCGCTCACGCGGCTGCCCGACGTCGACCCGGCACCGATAGGCACGCTCACCCCCGCCGCGCTCCTCCATCTCCAGCGGGCTGCGGGCAACGCCGGGGTGGCCCGGCTGCTGGCCGAGGAGCAGGTCGAGCCGCCCCGGCCGATCCGGGGTGGCGGCGAGCCGCTCGAGCCGGCGACCCGGGCCGCGATGGAGCGCTCGTTCGGGACGGACTTCGGGTCGGTCCGCGTGCACCGGGGCGCCGAGGCGGCACGGTCGGCGGCCGCGTTCCGCGCCCGGGCCTACACCGTGGGCGAGGACGTCGTGCTCGGCGATACCGCCCCCGAGCCGCGGACGATCGCCCACGAGCTCACCCACGTCGTCCAGCAGCGCGCCGGGCCCGTGGACGGGACGCCGATCGGCAAGGGGGTGCGGGTCTCCGATCCGTCCGATCGGTTCGAGCGGGCCGCCGAGGCGACCGCCGATCGGGTGATGGGTCGCGAGGTAGCTCCCGCGATGACGGGTGGAGGCCCTCCGCTCCAGCGCCAGGCGGAGCCGGAGGAAGAAGAGGAGGCGGCGGTCGAGACGCTGCCGCTCCAGCGCCAGGCGGAGCCGGAGGAAGAAGAGGAGGCGGCGGTCGAGACGCTGCCGCTCCAGCGCCAGGCGGAGGCGGAGGAAGAAGAGGAGGCGGCGGTCGAGACGCTGCCGCTCCAGCGCCAGGCGGAGGCGGAGGAAGAAGAGGAGGCGGCGGTCGAGACGCTGCCGCTCCAGCGCCAGGCGGAGGCGGAGGAAGAAGAGGAGGCGGCGGTCGAGACGCTGCCGCTCCAGCGCCAGGCGGAGGCGGAGGAAGAAGAGGAGGCGGCGGTCGAGACGCTGCCGCTCCAGCGCCAGGCGGAGGCGGAGGAAGAAGAGGAGGCGGCGGTCGAGACGCTGCCGCTCCAGCGCCAGGCGGAGGCGGAGGAAGAAGAGGAGGCGGCGGTCGAGACGCTGCCGCTCCAGCGCCAGGCGGAGGCGGAGGAAGAAGAGGAGGCGGCGGTCGAGACGCTGCCGCTCCAGCGCCAGGCGGAGGCGGAGGCGCCGCTTCCGGCGCGGCGTCGCCGACGCAGGGAGGATCTTGTCTTCATCATGGGCCAAGATCCCCGGACTCGGCGGGGCGCTCCGGTGCCGCGCCATCGGTTCTTCGCCGCGGCCCAGCAGTACTACCGGAGCCAGTATCCGGCAGCCCGAATCGTGCACCTCCCGGCCGAAAACCGCACCCTCACTGGCGTCTTTGCCTGGCTGTACGCGCAGCCAGCGCTTCACGTCGGCAGCCTGTTTCTGGTGACCCATGCGGCGACGGAGGGCCTCGCTATTCCGTTCGAGCAGGGCGACAAGACGCCGGGAACCTCCTTCGCCGAGCTGCGCGACGCCGTCGCCAATCGGCGCGGGTTGTTCCGCCTGGCTGGTCAGGTCGATGCGGGCACGACCATCCACGTCCGGGGGTGCAACATCGGCCGCAACCGGGCCTTCGTCGAGCTGCTCTACCAAGCCTTCGGCGGCTCGTCGCGCCTTGATGCGCCCACCCACCGGATGCACTTCGAGCTGGGCCGTGAGGGCGGCGCGCCTCGAGCGTACTTCGTCGACTACTTCGTCGAACGGCCGGGCAACTGGCGAGCCAGTCCCGATGACCTGATGGCAGCGTTCACCACCAAGTACCCGCAACTAGCGCCCGAATGGACCCACCTCCGCCAGAGGGTGAGGCGGCGTCCTGTCACTGAGCGAATCCCAGGCCACGCAGAGGTTCCAGTCGATGACGCGGCGCGAGTGGAGGCGATTAGGCGCGCTCAGGAGCTTCTCGGCGATCCCGACCGATACTCGTGGTCGACGGCGATTGGTCGCGCCCGAGGCCGAAAGGTTCCGCTGTCCGCGGTCGCGACTCGCACCGAGTACTACGTGTCCGGACAGATTACCGGGGTAACCACAGGACCGACCTTCACGGCCGAGGTCCCCATCCGCGGCCCTGTGGCCGCGACGGGCGCTCGGCGGCGATGAAACCGCACATCCGCCGCCGAGTCCCCGCAGCACCCCACGTACTGAGATACGGAATCGGATACGGCGCCATCACCGCCCTCCACGCGGGCCGGTGCGCCGGGCCGCCGACGAGAGGCAGGGCGGTCGATCGCACACCGCTCGACCATCGCCGCTCTTCGCCCGACAGTCCCGCGCGCTAGACGGGACGTTCGGTGACCGGACCGAAACTTGCGGGGACCGTGGCGGTGTCTTCAGGGCGAGTAGTGGCAGGGTTTCGACGGCTCTAGAGGTGAATTGGGCCACTTGAGGTTGAAGAGAGGGCCGCAATGCAGGGAAGAGGCCGCGGCATGCAGTTGGGCCAGAACGTGGATCGACATGCAACCCATGGGCGGGCGGAACAGAAGGCCCTGCAGACAAGATCTGGGAGTGTCGCGGCATCCGACGCCACCAAACAGGGCTTCGGCCGGAATCCCGCTGCGCTAGTCAGAGCGCTCGTGGCTGCTGAACCTGGATTTCGTGCGGACGTGATGGGTCGGCTGCAGCGAGAGCAGGGCAATGCCGATGTTCAGCGCCTGATATTGGACGAGAGTCCGACGTTGGCCCCAGGGTCTGGACAATCCTTCCTCTGTCCCGCCTCCACCGCCGGCGAGGGTCACTCCGTCCAGCGGCAGTTGCCTGAGAGGCCGGTCGACAGAACCGCGACCACTGCGGGCGACCTTCGAAGGATCATCGTCAGCACGACGAGACCGGGCAGAAAGCTCACAGGCGTGAGCCGGATTCTCGGGGGCAGATCGAAGGAGTGGCTTAGGGGTATTGAGGTCAACTACAGTCGAGACTTTCACCAGGTATACGTGAAGGTCGACTACCCGGGTACACCTGCCCAGTTTCACCATTTCGAGGGGAGGGGAAGGCTCGTCCTGCATGACAGTCCTCTGCGCGGGGATCTGAGATCCGCTTTGGGAATGTCGCCTTCCCAGCGATTCATCGCTGCCCTCGAGGAAGCCTTGCCGCTCAGGCCACCTCCTGGTAGGGCCGTCGCGCAGGTGATTCTGGATGGGAACCAGAGGCGGATCGCGACGTCCCGAGCGATTGGGGAGCAGTCAACTCTTGCCCGTTGGCTATTCAAGGACGAGAACTGGGTCTATCTCGTCGGCGGTGTCGGGAGGTGGGCGCCCTCCTCTGGGCACCTCGCAGGCTTCTTCGAGCTCCCTGCGCCGCTGGATCGCGCCAGGTGGCCCAGCACCGCCGACGATCCGCGTACCGGTGACAAGGAGTATCTGACTCAGATCCAGGCGAACATGCTGAGCGTGAAGAGGTCGATTCTCGAGAGGCAGGCGGAGCTTCGA
This sequence comes from uncultured Chloroflexia bacterium, assembly GCA_963831745.1. Lineage (GTDB taxonomy): Bacteria > Chloroflexota > Limnocylindria > Limnocylindrales > CSP1-4 > CTSoil-043. Next base: position 1,239,975 of record CAWHRD010000006.1, read on the forward strand.
ACGACGGCAAGCCTCTGGATGAGGCCTAGAGGACTCGAGGGATACCAAAAGCAGATCGGGCAAATCTTGATGACCTACAGGGAAGAGCTGCTCGTTCTTCGCAGCGAGACCGACCAGGCAATCGAGAAGCTAATCCCCTTCAAGTTCATCTGGGGTCCGAAGCCCAAGACGACCAGAGATCTCGTGCGGCGTGACTGACCGGCCAGATGGCATCCCGCCAATAGAGCTCTCGGTCGCCCAAGAAGCGACGCACGTCAGATCAGCCCCTCGCGGATCGCATACGCCACCGCGTGGGCCCGGTTGCGCAGCTCGAAGCGCGCCGTCACGTCGTGGATGACACTCTTGACCGTGCGCTCCGAGAAGTAGAGCTCGCGACCCACCTCGGCAGTGTCGTGCCCGTCGGCGATGAGCCGCAGGACCGCGATCTCGCGCTCGGTGAGCCCGCCGAGCGTCAGGCCGCGGGGTGACAGGACCTGGCGCTGCAGGCGACCCACCTGGGCGAGCAGCCGGCCCAGCAGGTCGGGCGGCAGCGTCCCGTCGCCCTCGGCCGCCCCGCGGATCGCCCGCACGAGCATGGCCGGATCGCAGGTGCGCCGCACCAGGCCGCAGACACCCGCCTCGACGGCGGCGAGCAGCCCGGCATCGTCGATCCGGCCGACGAGCAGCACGACGCGCCGCCGGCCCGTCGCCGGGGCGGCCCGGATGGCCTGCAGCGCCGCGGCATCGACCTGGTCGGCGACGACGAGCGTGACGCTGCCCTCCGGCGCGGGCCGCGTCGTCAGGGTGATGTCGGGACGGTTGCGGAGCTGCGCCTCGATGCCGGCCCGCGTCAGCGAGTCCGCCCCTACCAGGTGGACGATGATCTTCGACTGCGACTCCATCCTTCCCCCTCCGCGTTCGCGGCCGGGTCGCCTGCTTCCTCGATGTGCGAGACCGAAGCCTCGCACATGACTGATTCCGCCGACTCAACGTGCGCCTAACGCGAGCCCCGAGAGACCTCCCGGTTCTGCCCTTTCGGGCAGCCGGAACACGCGCTGACGCCGCTTCGCGAGACATACGGGACCAAGGACCCTGTACCGGCCGGCGGACGACGCCTACACTCACGCTCGCCCGTGGCATGCGCTTCCCCGGGCAGGGACGAGAGTCTGGACCAGCATGCACGCGCTGGGAGCGGCGGAGCTGAGCGGAGGCCCGCTCTCGGGTCTTGTCGCCAAGATCGCTGTCGTGGCTGCAGGGCTCGGGACGGGACTCGCGGGGGGCGGTGCGCTCGTCGTCGTCAGCGGCCTGCTGTCACCCGCCGCGACCTCGGCGCCGACGGTCGCCCTCTACGCGTGTCCGGACTCCGCCGCCGTGGTCGAGCAGGTGCCGGCCGGACAGAAGCTCCTCGTCACGGCCCGCTCCGGGGCCGCGGGGTGGCTGCAGGTCTACCTGCCCGGCCCGGCGGCCGACCGGGCCTGGGCCCACGCCTGGGCCCTCCGGGTTGAGGGCGAGGTCGGCTCGCTCCCGGTGGCCGGGTGCGGGAGCTCGGCGGTCTCCGCGGGCGCACCCTCGGGCGCCACCGAGCTCGTCTCAGTGGCGGGGCCATTAGTCGCGACCCCAACGCCAACGCCGAGCCCCACCCCGACGCCGACCCCGGTCACCCCGCCACCGCTCCTCGCCGAGCTGATCGCGTCCCCCGCGGCGATCTCCGGTGGCGACCAGACGGCGTGCCCGGGCAATCCCCGGGCGACCGAGATCAGCGTGACCGCCACCAGCAGCGCGGGGGTCGCGAGCGTCACGCTCTCGTATCAGCGTCCTGGGGCCGGGAGCTTCGCGACCAGGCCGATGACCCAGCAGGCCGGCACCGATCACTGGCGCGCCACGCTCTCGACCGACGCGGACGGGATCGCCGTCGCCGGCTCGCTCGCCTACTACGTCGTGGCCACCAGCGCGGGGTCCAGCCCCCAGACGGCACGCCTGCCGGCGACCGGCAGCCAGTCGGTGGCGGTCACGCTCTGCACGTCAAAGCCGCGACCCGGCCCCACGCCCGGCCCCACGCCGGTCACGCCGGTGCCGGTCACGCCGGTGCCGGTCACGCCGGTGCCGGTCACGCCGGTGCCGGTCACCCCGGTGCCGGTCACCCCGGTGCCGCCCGGCCCCACGCCCGGCCCCACGCCGACTCCCACACCCACCCCGGTGCCGCCCGGTCCCACGCCCGGCCCCACGCCGACGCCCACCCCCACCCCAGCGCCGGTCGACACCACCGGACCCACGCTGTCGAACCTGGCGGCGAGCCCGACGACCATCTGGGTCGGGGACACCGGCTGCGGGCCATCAGCAACCACGGTGACGGTCACCGCGACCGATGATCTTTCGGGCGTCAGTTCGGTCACGTTGCACTACATCCCGCCGACATCGCCGGTGGCCGTGGAAGACTCGATCGCCATGGACAGAGTTGCCCGGACGACGTGGCAGAAGACAATCACGGCCGAGTCCAACTGGGTGGGTGGCAAGATCGTGTACTGGGTGGTTGCAGAGGATTCCGCCCGAAACACGTCGCAGTCGGGATCTCTCCAGGTCATCGTCTCGACGTGCGTGCGGCCTCCGCCCGTTGTCACCATCACGCAACCACCAGCGGACGTCGCCATGCTGGGCTTCACCGGCTGCAACCCCTCCCCCGGCCCCTGCTACGCGGACGTCAACCTCGCAGCGAACGCCCAGGACCCTGTGGACGGCCCTCTCCCGGACACCGCGATCGCGTGGACGACCGATCGGACCGACTTCCAGGCAGGTCTCCTCGGCAAGGGACGTGCCATCACGGCTCGGCTCTTCTCGACCTCCCGCTGTGGCTGGGAGACGCACACCATCACCGTCACCGTCGTGAACTCCGCCGGCAAGACCTCCACGGCAGTGCGACGGATTACGATCGGTACGATCTGCTGAGGGACAAGGGGCCAGGGGAATCTGGATCCTCTCCATCCGCCGCCAGCCGCCAAGGCGCATCCCTGGAAGGCGCCCGCGACTTGTCCTCCGTCGGGTCGACTCGGGCGTCAGCACCGGGTGGCATGAGCCGCGTGACAATGCTCACCCGCGAAGCGTCCGGTCGCCAAGGTGCCTCAGCCTGCCAGCGTACGTGCGTCGGCGGATGATCCTGCGCGCGAGAGGATTCCCAGCACTGGGCGCGGGGATGCCGTTCGCCCCATCACCTGATGATGATCGGGTGAACCTCCGGGGAGATGAAGCGAACCGCTCCGGACGCCGCTGGCTGAGCCGATCCGGTCACGACGAGAAACGCCGCCGGCGTGTCGGCGAAGCTCGTGCCACCGGAACTCGAGGCGACGAGTGAGCGGGGTCCGGCTGCGGACTTGGGAAAGACCAGCACGCTGACACGGAACGTACCGTCGCCGCCAACGATGATGATGCTGCCGGCTGCGTTGATCCCCTGGTCCCAGCGCAGGCTGACTCGGGCGCCGGACGGGAATCCGGAGCCGATCGCGGTCGTCACGAAACCCGGCGGTCCCAGCGGAGGGTCAAGGACCAGCATGGGTGGGCCACCGGGCACGGCGCCACCGCCCGGAATCCCGGGCGCGGACGGGCTCACACTTGGCACCTCCGATCCTGCCGGTGTGGTCGGAGATGACACGCCGGCGCCGACAAGCCGGACGAGGTGGGGGCTACCTGGCGCCGTGTCCTCGATCGCGAGCGTCGCGCTCCGCGTCCCCAGCTCGGTCGGCGAGAACGTGATCTCGACCGCGCAGCTGTCCCTGAAGAAGAGGTCGGCGTTCGAGCAGCCGTCCTTCGACAACTCGAACTCGCCCGCGACCGAGTCGACGACGGCCATGCTCACGACCTGGTACGGCGCCCATCCTGCTCCCAGGACCGCCACGACGCCGGCGCCGGAAGGCCCCCCGACGACCACTGAACCGAGATCGAGCTGGTCGGGGGCAACCGAGGCCTTCGGCGACCACACCCGGAAGAAGACGTCGCGCGCACTGTTCGTGTCGCCGGGAACCAGCGCAGCAGACGTCGAATCGTAGACGACCACCATGCCGTCGCCCGAGATCGAGGGCCGCCCGCTGTCGCCGGGCGTATAGCGTCCGTCCGCGTCGACCGAGGCTCGGGCAAGCTGGCCGTTGATGATGTCCCGGACGAAGACAGCCGTCGTCCGCCGGGCGAGTCGCGTGGCGTCCGGAGCCATGCCGACGCCCGCAGCAGACTCTGCAAGTGCGTCGACGGGCTGCAGATCGGGCGCGGCCGACTGGAACGCCACGAACCTCCCGCTCCCGGAGATGGACGGCGCGAGGCTTGCGCCCCGGCCACCGGACCCATTGCGATCGCTCGAGACCATCCGGACCCTGCCGCTCGACTGCTCCCAGACATACACCTGGCTCGTGCCGTCGAGGCCGCCGGCATCGACGAGATTCGTCGCGGTCGATGCGAACGCGACGCTGCTGCCGTCCGCGGAGATCGAGGGGCTGAAGCTGGCACCGTCGGCTTCGATTCCGGCAGGCCCCGCCGAGATGCGGCTCAGACCGCCACTCGTGCGGTCGAGTCGGTAGACCTGGGTCCCCGCGGGGTTGGCTGCCGGAGCCGTGGCCGCTGCCGCCGGAGCCGCGAAGGCAACGAACCGGCCGTCGCCAGAGACGGAGGAATCCTGGCCCGATGCGGCCGCGCCCGATGAGATGACGCTGGCCGCCCCGCTGTCGCGGTCGAGCAGGACCACCACCCGCGGACCGGTCCCCGTCCCGGAGGTGTAGGCGAGGTAGCGCCCGTCTCCGGAGATGGAAGGCTGTGTCCCTACCGCGAACTGCTGTTCGCCACCCGCCGCAGGCGTCGTCGAGCCCGTCGCCCGGTCGTAGACGGCGATGAGCGGGAACTTCAGGTCGGGGTTGACCGCCGACGTGGCCGGGGCGATGCGCTGCACCGTGAAGGCGACGATCTCCCCATGCGCGTCGATCGCCGGCTCACCGGCCTCGAGCTCGCTCGGAAGCTGGGCGCCATGCTGGGCGCCATGCTGGACACCATCGAGCCATGGAATCCGGATGGTCGATCCGGCGGCGAGATCGCGGAGGAACAGATCGCGCGTTTCGTTCGTGTCGCCGGCGACGAGATCGTCGGCGTCGGACGCGAACGCGGCCCATCGCCCGTCAGCCGAGACCGCCTGGTCGCGCGATCCCGGGGGCATCCCGCCGCTCGGGCCGTTCCCAGGCTGCACCATCGCCAGCGTGGCGGCGAGGCGGCCCCCGACGTCCGCCGATCCGGCGCCCCGACCCGCGACCGAGGGCGGCCCTGGCAGCAGGCCCCATGTGGTGGACAGCGCCCCGGCAGCGAGGATGGCGCACACGAGGCGGACGTGTGAGACACGGACGCAGCCGCTACCCGGCCCGCTCCGGGCGACGGCAGGCGGTGCCGTACGCGCCGCGCGGCCGGCCGTCAGGGCTGGATGTATCCCGAGTAGAGCACGGCCGGCTGGCAAGCGGTACATGTCGGTGCTAGCTGCAGCGTCTGGCCATCGCTGATCGTGATCGGCGTCACGAAATGGAAGTCAAGGTCGCGGAAATTGTCGAGCTTCAGCACAAGGAGCGACTCGGTTCCTCGCTGAAGCACGAGGTCGCCCGTGGCACCGGTCGGATTGGAGAACACCAGGTCGGTGACGAAGAGCGTTCCCCCGGACGGAGTCACCCCGCTCGCGCCCTCCAGACGGCCCGAGATCGGCGTCTGGCCGGTCGCCCCGGCCGGTGGTGAGACGACCTTCGGAGCGGCGGGCGAGGAACCCGGCGCCGAGCCTGAAGACGAGCCCGAAGCTGCGGGTGCGCCCGCCGGTTGGGCGGCGGCGGCCGGGGCGGGGGTGAAGCCGAACTCTCGCAGCGCGTCCTCAGCGTTCGATCGGATCTGCGGCTGCAGAAAGAGCGCCCACAGCAGGACGGACGCCGCCAGGAGGGCGATCGTGGCCGCGACCGCACGCGCGAACCACGATGGCAGCATCGCCTCCTGCAGATAGGTGCCGGTCAGCGTCATTGGCTGCCCGTCGTCGGGTTGAACGGCAAGCTGGAACGTCCGCGTCTTCGGGACCCCGCGCCAGAAGGTCTGCACTGGCTGCACGCGAACCTTCGCGAAGCCAGCTTCTCCCGGTCCGACCGCCACGACCGGCGGGTCGATCCGGAGCTCCACGAGCCGGTCCGGGTCGACGCCCTCCGCCGCGGCGTTCAGCGGGACGTTGCCGCGGTTGTCGACCGCGAGCTCGTGATTGGCGCCCCGACTGCCCCTGGAGGTCCGCGGGATGAGTTCGACCGATTGCTCGCGGAACGCAGCGACATCGACGATCCCCTCCTCGCTGACCGTATCGCCAGGGTCCTCCTTGGATCGGACGAGGACACCGAATGGCATCACGCCCGCATGCAGCGACGGCAGACGCGGCGGTCGGAAGACGACGAGGGCTGTTCCCTCGGTCCCGGGAAGCAGTGACAACGTGGGCGGATCGACGGAGGTCCAGCCGGAAGCGTCCCCGAGGCATTCGAGCGTGTACTGATCGACGATCGATCCGGTGTTCGTGACCCGGATCTCGACGGACGCTACGCCCCCGGGCTCGACCCGGACGCTCCCCGTTGCGAGGGCGGCCAACGCACCCATGGCGGGCGCAGTCTAGCAGTGGCGAAAGGAGCCGACTAAGAGCCAAACGGCCCTACCCTTGGCGGCTCGGCGGACGTAGTCAGCGGCCTTTCCTCCTCGTTATCCTCGGTCCGGTGTCTCGCCGGTTCGGGAGCACGCGATGGGTCTGGTGTCAGGTGGGTGCGGACCCGCGTACAGAGTCCACGGTTGGCTGTGCCTCCGTGAGCCACGATCGCCGATCGGGCTCCAGACCAGTGGCCTATCGCCGGTTCCCGGTGCCGAACACGATCGTCCCTCCGGCCGGCGCGAACCGGATCGAGCGGGTCACTTCCTGACGGCACGGCGATGACCAGGCCTACTCTTCTCCGTTTCCTGGTCGGAGCCGTCCTCGGCGTCGTGTTGGCGGTCGCCGTCGGCATCAACTTCACCCCTCCCGGAAGGGGCCCGTCACCCAGCCCGGTCGACGTCGCGGCCCAGGCCGAGGCTTCGCCTGCCCCATTGCCGTCTCTGCCTGCCACGCAGACACTCCAGCTCGTTTCATACGTCGCGGCGGCCGGCGACACGGAGAGCAGCGCCGAGCGCGCGCCGTGGTGGAGCGCGGGCGTACCCCGGGTGCCGGCGATCACACAGTTCGATGGCGGCCCCCTCGGAAACGTGAACTGCGCGATGGCGTCGGGCGCGATGCTGGCAAGGCTGACATTCGGGATCGTCACGACAGGCTCGCAGATGCGGGCGCTCCAGGACGATCAGGAAGGCGGCACGTCCATGCTCGACGTCCAGACGGCTGTCAGCCGGGGCTGGGGCGTGCGCTTCTCGGCTGGCGTTCTCAGCCCGCTCCAGCTGAGAGCGCTCATGTATGCCGGGGCAGGTGCAGAGATCGCCGCAATGTATGGGGAGGTACCGGTGAGCCTGCGCCTCCAGAAGAACTTCACGGCAGGGCACTCCATCTACCTCGATGGCTTCAGGGAGGCGGGTCCGGAGGGTCCCGCCGCGTACTACGTGATCGACCCTCTCGGCCATTCGTGGAGCGGCTACCGTGGCGGCTGGTGGCCTGCAAGCATCGTGGAGCGCTCTGGCACCGTGTTTGGGTCCGGGGGGATCCTCGCGCTCTGGGGCTTCGCCGGTGGCGCGGCCCCGACCGGTCATCCGATCCTTCCACGCAGCGCCTATCCATCGACCGGACCGAGTGCCACCGCCTCCCCGGGTGCCTCGCCGGGCGCAGCAGAGGATCCGATGCCCACCGGGGACACGAGCCCCCTGGGCGACGTGGATCAGGGAACGACACCCCCTTCGTCTCCCGAGACCCCCCGCGGTGAGGCCACGACCGGTTCGTCGGGATTCGCCGAACTGCTTGCGCGCTGCGCCGTCACGCCGTCCCCGAGTGACTGTCCGCCCGGGCTGGTGGGACAGGCGGTGGCTCCCTCTGGCCCAGCGCCATCCGGGTCGATCGCGGCGACCTCCCCCGCCCGGTTGCGCTACGTAACCCAGATCGGACCCGGGACCTGGCAGATCATCTTCGAGGCTGCCCCCAATTCGAGTCCGGAGGTCTTTGTGTGGCCTGGGGACCCTGAGAGGCGGGTCGAGAGCGGGACGGTGGAGCTGGCGCAGCTCGAGGGACAGCAAGTGAACGTGGCAACCGTGATGGCGGATCCCTCCCGGAGCTTTACGTTCTTTGTCACGACCGTCGAGGGCGGTGTCCGCGTGACCAGCCAGATCGGCTCGGTCACGGTGCCGTAGGTCCGGGGAACGGCGCGACAATCGAGGCCACGAAGAGCGCGGTCGGGGGTGGGGATAGCGGGTGCCCGCAGCTACTCGCCATATGCGGACGGGCGACACCTCCATCGAGCAGGTGGCGCGCCGCTTGGTCGCAATCTCCGTCATCGGCGGGGGCGCCTCCAAGACGGACGTGCGTGCGACTCGCAGGCCGATCTCTATGCCACCACGAGAGTCGCGGCCAGAGTGTGCGTTGGTCAGTCCATGCAAACGCTGTCAAGCAGACGCTGTGGGGCGTAACTTCAGTTATCCGCTGTCCGAGCGCTGTGGCCATTGACAAGCATTGTGGCCGGCGCGAGTGCCCGCTAGAATGGCCTTCGCGCTCAGGCAGACGCTGTACCTGAGCGTGACTCCCGAGCGGGAGTAACTCAGTTGGCAGAGTGTCTGCTTCCCAAGCCTGAGCGCCTCAGCGCTGTGGGCTCCCGTGTGGCGGTACCACCAAATCGCCTCAGTTATCCGCTGTAGGTCTCGGCCCCGTGTGGGGGGTCGCGGACGGGGCGTCGTGCATGCCGTGGCCCGCCTAGACCAAAGGTCCCCCGTCTTGATTTCCGAGGGGGCACCGGAGGCCCGTCCAGCGGCGGAAGGATCGGAAGGCGTCCCGACGCCGGCGCTGGATGGACACCGGCCTCCGCCGCGGGAGCTCACACCGGGGAGCTCACCTCCGGTTCGACCGCCGAACGTGGCAGGCCGCTGAAGCGCTCAGGGCGCATCCGCTGGCTCCATCTGCCCGCGGTCAGCGTGCGCGCGCGCCCAAGCATGGTCAATGTCCAGTGCGTACGCGATTGTGTACGGCTGGGCTGGCCACCCAGCTCGCTGGTCTGAACGTCGGAACAGAACGGCTCCGAAGCCCTGCGTCGTGTTGCGTCACGGTCGACCGCCCCCTGTCCGGCGCACGTCGAACCCGAGGCTCGCGTACGCGGCTAGGCGCTTCGTGTGCATCCGGGCCAGAACCGGCACGCCCGCGTCCACGTAGTCGTGGACGTCGACCCGCGACTTGCCGTCGATCGGGCGGAGCACACGACCGATGTACTGGACCAGGCGACCCTTGAAAGCGACCGGGAACGGCTGCTCCCGGCACCGACGACGCCGATCTGTCGACGATCGATGCCGAGGTGGGTGACGAGGCGCTCACGCCACTGCTCGAGGAGCGGCTGGCGATCGACCATTACCAGAGTTGGCACCGCGCGATTGGCGATGACGCCACACGCCAGCACCGTCTTCCCGGCGCCGGGAGGCGCGACGAGGACCCCCAGGTCGTGGAGACAGAGGACCTCGAGAGCGTCCCGCTGACCGCTCGGCAGGGTTGCCTGCAGGTGGACGCCGATCCGAGCCAGATCCCGGGGGTGCTCCCGCACGACGAGTCGACTGCCCGCCTCGGCCACGACTGCTCCAGCCGCCTCGCGCAGACCGCGCGGCAGCAGGAGCCGGTCGAGCGACTCGCCGTAGCAGCGAAGGAAGCGCGGCGTCTTCCAGGTCGACAGGCGCAGCCGCTCCTTCTCGTAGTAGGCGGGGTTGTGGAGCGAGGCCAGGTGCTTGAGAGCCGCAAGCAGCGCTGGTGGGAGGCCGATCCGGTCGATCGAGAGCATCGCCTCGGCATTGGCCACGATCGTCGGTGGTGGCTTCGGTGCCTCGCGGCCCGGCGGCGGGCGATAGGTGGGCTCGAGCGGACCAGCGGCGACCTGGCGGACGGACTCGGCCATTGACTCGATCGCCTTGGGCGAGCTGCGACCGAGGGCCGAGAGGTACGCCCACTGGTCGTCGAACGGCTGTAGCGTCGACGGGTCGAGGAAGACGGTCGTGCCACGGCGCCGACACGCCCCCTGGAGCGGCAGCGCGATCAGGTTGCCGAACGACCCCTTGGGCATGAAGTCCTGGGCCGGGAAGAGCCGGTCGTAGCTCGCGAGATCGATCTCGGCTCGCACCGTCATCGCCTCGCGGAGGAGGTAGGCGCCCACCCGCCGCGCGGCAGATGCAGAAGCCGGCGCGCTGAAGAACATCCAGACGTGGGCTCCCTCGCCCGATCGCGAGCGCTCCAGGGCCACGGGGATACCGGCAGCCTGGGCTGCGTCGACGAACGCGCCCGCGTCGAGGGGCCAGGTCGGGCCGTCGAAGTCACAGGCCAGGAGCCGGCAGCGGTCGTCGCGCAACAGCGGGTACAGGCCGACGTGCACCCGACCCGTCAGGTGCGCCTCGATGATCCCGTCGCCCAGGGGCACGTACTCACGATCCGGTCTCCGTGCATTGGCCGGCCCGCCGACGACGACGGGGCTCCATCCGGACTTCCTGCTGCGCTCGTTCTCCCAGCGCGCGGCGTAGACGTCGTCGCGCCCGGCGAACAGCGACCGGAAGAGCGCGATCTTGGCCTCCGCCGACGAATGGCCGTCCACGCTCACACGGTCAGCACTCGCCGACGGTTCGCGGAAGAGGGTGGGCTCCCAGGCAGTCGTCGGCGGCCGCGGTTGGACGGTCGCCGGTTCGCGGACATCCAGCCCGAGCAGCGACTGCAGTCGCCGATTCTCCGCGCGGAGGCGCTCGATCTCGCGGCGCAGCTCGTCCGGACTCGGGCCGTCGCGGTCATCCATGAGAGCCGCCCCGCCGATCCGTGGGTCACGCTGGCTCGCGGGGCTGGCGCAGTTCCTGGGCGCGCTCCGCATATCGGGCGCGAGCCCAGTGCAGGTCGCCAAAGCGGCACGCGGCAAGCCGCGCCTCCGTGTCGCCGACGGGCTCGCCCATGCGCCCATAGATCGCGCTGATCGTCTCGAGAAGCTCGACTACGTCGGTCCGCTCACGGACGAGAAGCCCCAGATCATCGGCCCCGATCACGAGACCGGGATCACGGCCCGCGAACTCGTCGCCGCCGGTGAACGGAACGGGCAGCGTGTCCCGCCCCTCCTCCACCCGGTCGAAGTACGCCTTGAAGCAAAGGATCTCACGGAGGAGCGCCAGGCGGTCGTCGACGCGGCGCGCGACCGTGGCGAGGTCATAGACGTCGCGGCCGAGCATCGTCCGCCGGAACCGCGACAGCTTCTCGGCGACGGTCTCAAGGAGGTCGGCGACCGGCGGGCTGACGGGATCGAACCCGAGGAACCGGCGCTCGATGCCGGGGATTCGCGCGCGCTCGGGATGTGTGGCTGGCAGCAGGAGGGGACGCGAGGAGAAGTCGAGGCTTGCGGGCAGCGATGGGCCGTGCTCGACCGTCTCCGCATGCCAGGTGCCCTTGCGCGCCGCGGGGTCGTACTTGTCGAGAACGAACGTCACGCCCTCGTGCGTAACCCGCAGGCCCAGTCGCTCGAGGATGTGATCGGCGTAGATGGGGTCCGTGACCGCGAAGTCGAGGTCGGTCGAGAAGCGGCCCTCGTTGCCGAGCACGAACTTGCGGATCGCGGTGCCGCCCTTGAAGACGACCGCGTCGTCCTCGAACAGGCCCTCCAGCTCGGAGCCAGTCGAGGAAGTGCTCCTGGGCGAACTCCAGGTAGGCCTCGTTCCGGCCCCGGCCGCGGTAGACGGCGGCGAGCTGATTGATCGCGGCGAGCGGGATCACCGGGTCGCCACCCCCAGTCGATCATCGACGCCCGAGGGATGGCGTCGCGCGCCACGACCGGGGCACCGGCGGGCCCGATCCGCGTGCGCGCGCGGCCGCTGAGCGTTTCGGCGATCGCTGCGGCGACTTCCGGGGCGTCGAACCGTGCCGCGAGGTACGCCATCCGGGCCGCCGCCGAATGCCCGACGCGGCGCGCCACGGCCGCCGTCTCGTCCGGTGCCGCGACCTCGAGCGCCCGGCGCAGCCAGTGGTCGGCATCGCGAAGGTCACCGCACGCCGACGGCCACAACGCCGCGTCGGCCAGGAGGTGCGCAGCGTCCGACACGGGGACTTCGCGCAGCTCCGGGATGCCGGCGAGCGCGGGCCTCCGTCGTCTTGATCACGTGGTACGCGGCGGCGAGGGCGACGGACCCGCCCTGGTCGCGGTCGATGGCGACCGCGTACCGGTCGGGCGCGCGCTCGGCGAATCCGCGAAGGAAGGCGGCTCCGGTGCCCACCACGGCCAGCCGGAAGTCCGGCCGCCGCAAGCGCACCGCGCGTGCCTCGATCAGCGGGTCGCCCGACGGGAACGGGCCTCCCCGCGCGCCGAGGAACTCATACCTCCCGCGTGCCGGCAGCGGTCGAAGCCAACCGAGGTGCACCAGCGTCTGGATCGCGTTCTTCAGCCGTCGCGAATCGGCGGCGACGCCGAGCGCCGTGGCGACATCGTCGGTCGACACGACGTCGCGACCGAAGATCTCGAAGTCGGCGACGGCGCGCGAAACCCATCGAGGGACGTGGCGACTCTCAAGTTCGGATGGTGGTTCCTGCTGCATGCAGGAGATACTATCCGATCTTGCGCGATGCGCAAGTGGTCGCAGGGCCGCTCGTGTGCCCGGGGTTGGCGCACGTCAGCAGGCAGACGCTGTGGCTAGTTATCCGCTGTGCGAGCGCCATGGCATCGAGAATGAGCGTTATCGCAACGAGCGTTGTCGCAGGCGCCTGTGACCGCCAGAATGGCCTTCGCGCTCAGGCAGACGCTGTACTTGAGCGTGAAGCTGGGCGGGAGTAACTCAGCCGGCAGAGTGTCTGCTTCGTAAACAGCGGGTCCGCAGTTCGAAACTGCACGTTCGCTGGCAGCGGTGCAGAGTGCATCTGACCCGCGGAGATCAAGCGCCGGGACGGCGGTCGTGGGGATCTTCCCGACCCGAGCCCTCGGTCCTGCGCCTCGTCGGCATGATCCTCGCCGAGCAGGACGACGAGTGGCAAGACGGCCGCCGCAACTTCCGGCCCGAGACGCGCCCGCGCTCATCGACGCCGAGCCCGCCTGTCGTCAGGTAGCCCTGGGCCGGTTGGACGGCGGAACGACGAACCGTCTCTCAGCCCTCGGTGTCCCGCATGCGCTCGCCCAGGGGCGGGAGGCTGGCCATGACCTTCGCGTATGCCTCCTGGCCCTCGTTGCGTTTCGCGACGGTGATGCGGAGCGTTGCCGGACCCAGCGGGTTCCCGTCGGTCGCAGCGTTCGCGACGATCTCGTGGACGCCGGGCTCAAGCGGCGGCGTCGCGGCGACGGCACCCTCAGCCGCAGGCTTCCCATCGACAGTCCACGTGACGTTCTGGATGGGGACGGTTCCACCGGCAACATCGCTCGCGCGCGCCGCGAGCGTCACGGGCTGGTCGGGCAGCAGGGCGTCTGACGGCTCCGGGGACGTGATCTCGAGCCGGATCTCGGTCGACAGTCCATCAACCGGCGGACCGATCGCCGTGCTCGCCCGGAAGCCATCAGTCGCCAGGATCGCCACGCGACCGGCCGGCCCTGGGAGGGACTTCGCGTGGATGTCGAGGGCGGACTCCTGGAGCCCCGCGGCCAAGAGGAGAGCGGGCATCGCGTCCCGGACGAGGAAGACGCTCGACGTCACCTGCCGGTCGTGCTTGACCGTCCACCGGAGCCGAACCACGCCCCGGCGCCGGGTCCCCTCCACGACGACGTCGCCGATCACGGGCGCCTGCTCCGACAGCTCCGCCCGGAAGATCTCGGCCGGCGACGGCTCGAGTCGTCGGAAGACGAGCAGTCGGGCCTCCGGGTGCGTCGGCACATAGACGAGAACGTTCGCGAGCCGCAGTCCGCCTCCTTCCGGGGGCGAGGGATCCCGGAAGTCGATCACTGGGGAGGCGCGAGTGAGGAGGCGTTCGCCGCCGTCGAGCAGGTCGACGACATAGGGCCCGTCGCCCTCGTCCGGGCGTTCGAAGACGGAGTCGGTCTCCCACGCCGGGACGTGGACGAACTGGAGGTCCTCGCGCAGGACCCCGGTGAAGCGGATCAGCGTGCCATGCGGGTCAGCCATGATAAATCGTCCTCACAGCACTGCTCTCATGGCTTCCCAGTTGAGCTTCGACGTCCAGTTGTCTGCCCAGGTCGTGTACGACATGAAGTCGTGGCCGGTCCCCGCGATCGTGCGGTAGTGGAACGGGTCGAGCGCCGTGTCGTCGAGCGTCGGCTCCGCCGTCAGCCCGGCCGCCATGAAGCATGCCGAGTCGTGCATGTGGCAAAGCCCGAGCGTGTGCCCGAGCTCGTGGGCCGCGCGCAACCGCTCCCCACCGGACGTCGCGTTTGAGACCGGTGCGGCGCACGAGTTCCAGCCGCCCCAGGCGCGGAACCAGCGGGTCGTGAGGCCCATCCAGCGTTCCTGCGTATCGGGCAGCGTCCCGCCGGCCGACCGGAGGGTCTCGGCAGCCGACCGAAGGTTGCCGATGTCGGTCGCGAGCGCCGCCCCTTCAGCGTCCACGGCGAAATCGCGGTTCGTCGTGAGCGTCGGTGACAGGGCGGCCGCGACGTCAGCCGGGAACGGGAGCATGTCGATCGCCCGGAACGACGTCGATCGGCAATCGGCATCCGTCGGAGCGGCAATGATGTTCGCGGGATCACCTTCATCTCGGATCCGGACGTACCGGACCTTGATCGCGGGCTCGACGACCCATGTCCAGTTCAGGAGCTTCGAGACGATCTGGTCGACCGTGCCACTCGGGCCCGGCACGATCAGGTAGGCGAAGAGTCCCTTCGTCCCGTTCGCCATGCCGGCCGGGATGCGGAAGTTCAGGGTGTGGTCGATCGTTTCGCGGTTGATGTCCGACCGCTTGCGCGCCGTGAAGAACGGGGAGGCGTTGATCGGGGACAGGTTCGTGGAGCCGATACTCAGCGTTCCCCAGATGTTCGGCACCTGTCCGTTGTTGAACCCGCCCACGTCGGCCGACACGTAGAGGCGGACGATCGTGTCCTTCCCGGCGACGGTCGACACGGTGTTGTCGGTCACGCCAGTCCGCCAGAACGTCTGGATCCCCTGGGTCACCTCGATGCCCTCGATCTTGACGTTCGGCAGCGGAGCCACGTCCGCGGTGATCACGGCCCGTGCAGGCGTCGGGGAGCAGGTGCTCGTCACCTCGAGCGTGCACTCGACCGTCATCGCGGTCGCGTACCTCGGCACGGTCCACGCCCAGCGACCGGTCGCTCCGAAACCGCTCGAGGTCTGGCTCCAGCCCGTCTGGACCTCGCGAACCTTCACGGCGACCGTCGCGGTCGACGGACAGGCCTGCCAGACGAACTCGAGCGATCCACCCGGATCGACCCTCACGCGGGTCGCCTTCCCGTTGATCGTGAAGCCCCTGATGGCGGCGATCCCGCCATCGAAGTGCGGGTTGCCGGACCCGGGCTTCGTGACATCGACGCTCTGTCCGGTGCATGTCGTGGTGGTCCCCGCCGGGATGAGGAGCTCGATGTCGCCGCACGTCGCGTCGGCGGGGACGGCGACCTCGATCGAGGTATCGGACCAGGTCGAGACCTGGCCCGCCGCCGTGCCGCCGATCGTCGGGAACCGGACGACCTGCGCCTGGGTGCCGAAACCGGACCCGGTGATGACGATCCTCTGGCCCGGGCACGCGACATTCGGCGCGATCGACGCAATCACATACGGCGCACCGAGCGGGAGCGTCTTGAAGCGGTCGTAGCTCTGGAGAACGCAGCGAACACGGTCGAACAGCTGGCGGCGATCGAACGGGATCTTCTTGAGGATCTCGGGGATCTCGGGAAGGCGTGGATCGGGCGGTCCGATGGGCCTCAGTCGCTGCTCGAGCCAGTCGATCACGGATCCAAAGAGGCGCATCGATCTCGGGTCATCCTGCAGGACGCCGGGTGTCAGCGCCCACAGAACGTCGAGCGCCATGAGGTCGTCCAGCGCCACGCGCAATCCGCGGTCGATCAGGTCCGCGGCCTCGGGTCGGGCAACCGCCGCGTACGCCGCACCGAGGCCGATGAAGCTGATCTCATCGGGGTCGACCAGGTCCCGCCCCACCGCCGCCGTTCTGGGCTCCCGATCGAAACCTTCCCGCGGATCGAGCTCAACGATCGCCTTGACGCCGCCCTCGGTCGCACGACGACCGCCGACGAGGGCGAGTGCCGTGGTCAGGCGATCGATTGCGGACGACGAGCCGTTGAGCGCGTCTCGCGAATCCTGGGCAACGTCGGCGAGGATCGTGAGCGGCCGGACGAGGCTGTCGAGGACCCTCTCGGCCTGGGCCAATTGCGTGCGGTCGTCGCCTGCGACCCGCACGGCTGCGTCGCGCAGCGTGAGCAGGCGTTCATCGGGCAGGAGCGGGCCGACGGGCGGCTGATCTGGCATAGGTCCCCCCAGCGTTGGACGTCCAGCATGCCACCCACCGTCAACCGTGGGCACCCCGCTGCTCGCTACGCGACGGGCGCCGCGGTTCCTCGCCGCTGCCGATCGCGGACGCCGACGCGCTCGAGCTCAAAGTTCCCTGGGCGGGTCTGTTCGCACGGGGCCGAGAATGCGCGTCAAGTCGGAGGACAGCGACTTTGACCGCGTAGCGGCCAGCGACTTCTGTCACCGGGGTCGCACCGCAGGATCAGCGGCGCCAGGGGTGGACCGACGAACGGCGAGGTGTCGAGACCGCCGATAGGCCCTGGATCCACAGGCTCTCTTCCCGGCCCTCCGCCTCGGGGCTGCGGGCCCCGATCCAGCGGACCCCGAGCTCTTCGAGCGCCCGGCCGACCGGTGGAGATGCTCGGCGTTCCACCAGCCACCCAGGCCGCGGTCGCGAGTCATCAAGCAGACGCTGTCGGAGCGCTGTAGGGTTGGTCGATGGTCTAGAATGACCTTCGCGCTCAGGCAGACGCTGTACTTGAGCGTGAAGCTGAGCGGGAGTAACTCAGCTGGCAGAGTGTCTGCTTCCCAAGCCTGAGCGTCTCAGCGCTGTGGGCTCCCGTGTGGCGGTACCGCCAAATCGCCTCAGTTATCCGCTGTAGCTTTCGGGCCGTCCGGATCGCACGCGGGGCGCCAACCGGAACCTAGCAGCGGATCGGCCCTGTAGCAATCCCCGACGTGTACACCGGTGTGTAGCGAGCGGCCGTGCCCCGATCTACTCGCCCTACACCGGTGTTGCGAGCGGCCGTGCCCCGTTCTTCTCGCCCTCGGCGAGCGGTCGCCACGAGGTCAGGTCGTCGCTCGAGATCGTCCGGGCCCATAGGGTCGCCCCGCCGTAGAGCCTCATACCTGCGCTCGGGGTGACCGTCCTGGCCCGCTCGCGGTGACCGGGTCGCCAGATGCTCAGGGAATGCGCGCCGCGAACCTGTCGGCCTCAGTCGACTGCTTCGACCACCCGGCGGTGTGGAACAGGCGTTCCCATGGCCCGAATCGTGGTCCCTGGCTGGTTCGCCGGTGCGCTCGCCCGGGTCGCGAAGATCGTCGGCCCGACCGAAGACAAGCCGCCCCGACCGACCTCTTCGTGCCGGCTCCACTCCCGTTGGAGATCGTGGTCGCCGGGGGGGAGCGCTGACCGGACGGCTCGACCGCATGAGCCCGCCATCGAGTTCTATGGAGCCAGTGCTCCGATCGGGATGACCGCGACGCCGTCGGGTCGCCGGTAGCCGTAGCCCCAGCCGGTGATCACGCCGAGCACGGCCGGCTTGCCGTGCTTCCCCGGGTCGACGCGATCGGCGACGCGCAGCAGCGTCCGGGCCGCCCCGTCGACGGCGCCCTGGCCGAGCTTCACCTCGAACGCGGCCCATGTGCCATCGCGACGCTCGACGATGGCATCTGCTTCGAAGTCGGTGCTGTCCCGGTAGTGGAACACCGATGCGTCGAGCGCCTGCGCGTAGATCCGGAGGTCGCGCACGACGAGCGACTCGAACAGGAGCCCGAGCGTCTCGACATCTCGGAGCAAGCGGTCGGGTCTCGTGCCGAGGGCCGCGACCGCGAGCGACGGATCCACGAAGTGGCGCGTCGCCGCACCTCTCAGGATGGTCCGCGATCGAAGCGCCGGAGACCAGGCCGGCAGATCCTCGACCACGAAGAGCCGGCTCAGGGCAGCGAGGTAGCTGAGCACGGTGTGATGATCGATCGGACCCTCCGCTCCTCCCACGTCGGCTGCGATCGCCCGCGCCGACGCGCCGGTGGCGACGTTGCGAGCCAGCGAGCGCAGGACGCGGGCAACGTTCTCGGGATCCCGCGAGATCCCATCCACGCGCACGAGATCGACGCGACTCGTCTCGTCGAGGTAGCCGCGAAGTGCGATCAGCACCTCGTCGATCGTTCGGTCCTGGAGGTTCGGCCAACCGCCTACCGTGATCCGCTCGACGACCTCGTTGATCGTGAGCCCGGGATCGACCGCTCTCGGCTCGGCACCGTCGAAAAGGTCCCCCAGGGAGACGTCGCCCGTCGAGTAGCCCGCCTCGGCCAGCGACATCGGGCGCATGTGCAGGCGACTGAAGCGGAGCGCGCCACTGTGGCGCGTCACGTCGTCCGCCGGAACAGCCGAACCGGTCAGGATGAACTGTCCCGGGCGGCCACCGGTCGTGTCGACCTCCCGGCGAACCTGGTTCCAGATGGCCGGTACGAGCTGCCACTCGTCGATCAGTCGGGGCCGGTCCCCGTCGAGGAGCAGTGCCGGAGCAAGAAGGCCTGCCGCGCGCGCTTCGTCATCGACGTCGAGGCGCACCTCGCTCGCCGCCGCCTGCCGGGCAGTCTCCGTCTTGCCACAGCCGCGAGCGCCCTCGATCACCACCGCCCCGGTTGCGGCGAGGCGGGTCGCGAGCTCACCGTCAGCGACCCTCGGGCGGTAGTCGAACACGGCCGCTTGATGCACAGAAGTCCCGTGGGCACCCATTTGAGCCGATCATAGGCACCCAAATGAGTGGCGTCAAGGCGCCCAAACGAGTTGCGGTGAGGCGCCCGTACCAGGCCACCGAGCGGGAGGCGCGAGATCGACTCGTCTCGGCCCGATTGTTCCCGGCGCCCGCACTGCCCGCGGCCGACGCCAAGTGAAGGAGAGTCCTCGATCGCGGTCGGCCGTCCGTGAAACCGAGGTGCTGAGGATCATCGACGCGGATCCTGACGGGCCGGCCGTCATCGCGATGCGGACACCAGCCGGTGACAAGTGATTCTCGCGAGGCGGCCTGGGCGGCCGCTCACGACGCTATCGCGCGGATGCCGGGCTAGCCCCGTCGGCCCGTGCCAGCGACTCGACCCAGCGACCGAGTGAGAGGGACGCGCCTTCGATCGCGCGGGAGACGGTCCACAACACCGTCCAGCCCCAGCGGGCCCCGGGCTGCATCACCCTGGCGTGAGTACTCCTCCTCGCTCCAGAGGCGGATGTGCGGTGTCGGACGAGCACACCCCCCTTCTCGCGGCGCCGCCCCGCACCTATGCTCCTGGCCATGACAGCGTGCCCGACCTGCGGCAGCGAGAACCCCAACGGGGCGCGGTTCTGCAACGGCTGCGGTGCGAGGCTCGGGTCGACGGCCGCACCGTCGGCCCGCGAGGAGCGCAAGGTCGTCACGGTCCTCTTCGCCGACCTGGCCGGGTTCACCGCCCGCGCCGAGACGCTGGACCCGGAGGATGTGCGGGCGTTCCTCCTCCCGTACTACGACGTCCTCACCTCCGAGATCGAGCGCCACGGGGGCCACGTCGATCGCTTCCTGGGCGACGGGGTGATGGCCCTCTTCGGGGCGCCGACGGCCCATGAGGACGACCCCGAGCGGGCGGTCCGGGCGGCTCTCCGAATCCTCGAGCGGATCCCGGGCCTGGGCCTCGACCTCCACGTGCGCCTCGGCGTCAACACCGGGCCCGTCCTCTTCGCTGCGGGCAGCGGAGGCGAGCGCGACGATGCGGTGACCGGGGACGCCGTGAACACCGCGGCCCGGCTCCAAGCCCTGGCGCCGATGGACGGGGTGGTCGTCGGCGAGCCGACGTACCGAGCCACGTCGCACCTCTTCGCCTACGAGGCGCTCCCGCCCGCGCTCGTGAAGGGCAAGGCCGAGCCGGTCGCCGTCTTCCGGCCCACGGCGCCGCTCGCGAGGCCACCGGGTGCGCTCCGCGCCGAGACGACGCCGTTCGTCGGCCGCGACCTCGAACTCTCGCTCCTGGTCGGTCTCTTCGAGCGGGCCCGGTCCACCCCCTCGGTCGAGCTGGTCACGATCGTGGCCGAGCCGGGCCTGGGCAAGTCCCGCCTGGTCCGGGAGCTCGCCCGCCGCGTCGAGGCCCTCCCCTACCCCGTGACCTGGCGGGTCGGTCGCTGCCTTCCGTACGGGGACGGGATCAGCCTGTGGGCCCTGGGCGAGATCGTGAAGAGCCACGCCGGCATCCTCGACACCGACGACCAGGCGACGCTGGCCGCGAAGCTCGAGGCAGTCCTCGTCGAACCCGACCCCTCGATGCGCACCTGGATGAAGGAACGACTCGCGCCGCTCGTCGGCCTCGAGAGCACGACCCAGCCGCCCGTGCAGGAAGAGGCCTTCACCGCCTGGCGTCGCTTCCTCGAGCAGGTCGCCCAGGGAGGTCCGACGGTCCTCGTCGTCGAGGACCTCCACTGGGCCGACGACACCCTGGTCGCCTTCCTCGGCCACCTCGCCGACCGCGCCGCCGGTCTCCCGCTCCTCCTCGTGACGACCGCCCGCCCCGAGCTCGAGGAGCGCCACCCCGCCTGGCTGTCCCGGACGAGGCGCTCGACCGTCCTCTCCCTCGCCGCCCTCCCCGACCGGGCGATGACGACCCTCGTGGCGGCGTCGATCCCCGACGCCTCGCCCGAGCTGCTCGCCTCCGTCCTCGAGCGCGCGGCCGGCTCCCCCCTCTACGCCGAGCAGCTGGCCGCGATGCTTCGCGACCAGGACCTCCCGATCGCCGGCGGAGCGATGGACGAAGATGCCATCCCGGCCTCGATCGCGGCGCTCCTGGCCGCCCGGATCGACGCCCTGCCGCCCGAGACGAAAGGCATCCTCCTCGACGCGGCGGTCGTCGGCAGGACGTTCTGGTCGGGGGCGGTCGCCGCCCTCGCGGGACTCGGGCGGACCGACGTCGAGGCCCACCTTGCGGAGCTCGTGCGGCGGGAGCTCGTCCGACCCGTCCTCCCGTCCACGATGGTCGGCGAGGCCGAGTACACGTTCTGGCACGCCCTCCTCCGCGACGTCGCCTACGGGGAGCTGACGCGGCGTGCCCGCCTGGCGAAGCACCGGGCCACGGCGGCCTGGATCACCACGAGGGCGGGAGCCGCCCGCGGCGAGGACGCCGAGATCGTCGTCGCCCACCTCGACCGGGCCCTCGAGCTGGCGACCGCCACGGGAACGACGGGGACCGTGGCGGAGCTCAGGGAGAGCCTGGCCCGGGCGCTCCTCGTCGCGGCCGATCACGCTTCAGGGATCGAGGTTCCCCGAGCCCTCGCGCACCTCCGCCGCGGCCTCGAGCTCCTCGAACCCGAGGACCCGAGGCGTCCCCGCGCCCTTGCCGGCCTCGGGCGCGCCCTCATCGCCGCGTCGGACTACGCGGAGGCGGTGGCACCGCTCGAAGAAGCCATCGTGGCCCTGCGCGCCCGCGGGGAGGCAGTCGCCGCGGCCGAGCTGGGAGCTCCGCTCGCGATCGCCCTCTGCAACTCGGGGCGGGCACACGAGGGCGAGGCGACCCTCGCAACCTGCCGGGTCGTCCTCGAGCGTCATCCGGGCCCCGGCCTTGTCGCGATCCTGGCCGAGGAAGCTGTGCTCAGGGGCAACGCGGATCACGCCGATGCTCACGACCGGGCCGAGGAGGCGATCGCCCTCGCCGCCTCCCTCGGGCTCCCCCCGTCCCCGAGGGCGCTGGTGATCCGCGCGAGCGCGCCGTCAGGCACCGACCTGCCCGGACGCGAGCGCGACCTCCGGGCAGCGATCGACGGGGCGGTGATCTCCGGGGACCTGCGCACCGCCTCCATCGCGTTCCAGGAGATCGCCATCCAGCGCGCCAACTCCGTGGGTCCTGCGTCAAGCCTCGTCGCGTTCGACGAGGCGATCGCGTTCTGCGCGGCGCACGGCCTGGCCACCGGGCGGACTCGGGCGATCCGGACCACGGCCCTGCTCGACCTGGGGGAGTGGGACGGGCTCCTCGGGGAAGCGGCAGATGTGTGTGCGTGGGCGCTCGAGCACCGCGATGTCCCCGCGGCCCTCATCGCCGGCGTGGCGGCGGCGTACGCCCGCCTGGGACGTGGCGAATCCATCGAGTCCGCCGCGGACCTCGCGTCCATGGCTCGCGACCTCGACGCTTCGCCGACCTGGGTCGCTCCGATCGTGGCGGAGACAGCGGCGGCTCGAGGGAACCTCGAGGAGGCGCGACGAACGCTCGCCGAGGCCCTCGATGCCACGTCGGACAGCGAGCTGTGGGGCCCGTCCCAGTTCGTCCGGGCCTGCCTCGGCGTCGGGGCTCCCGAGCTCGCCCGTCGCTCGGTCGAGATCGGGGCCAGTCCGAAGCTTCCCCGGGCGGAGATGCAGGCCGCCAAGGCCATGGTCGCGGAGGCCGACGGCGATCTCGTCGCCGCTCGCATGGGCTACGAATCCGTGGCCGCATCCTTCCAGGCGCTGGGGTGCCCGCCCGACGAGGCGTACGCCTTCGCCGGGCTCGGCCGGTGCCTGATCGCCCTCGGCGAGACCGAGGAGGGGGTGGCGCGGCTCAGGGAGTCACGGGCGATCTGGGAACGCCTGAAGGCCACGCCCCGGGTCGCCGAGATCGACGCGCTCCTCGCGAGGGTGGACTAGCGGACGCCCACGCCCTCGGGCGATCGCGAGCACCTGTGACCAGTACGGCCTCTGAGACATGTCTGACGCCGGGGGGCAGAAGCCTCCCGTCTACTGCAAAGCGCGAAACGAATCCGCGAGCGAGCTGGCGCTCCTCCGCCCTCGCCGCTCACGCGCGTGAGCGAGCTCCCCGGATCAGCGCCGCCATGGGTCAGACGATGTCACGAGCGACTCGGCAGGAACCGACAAACGTGAAGATGAACCACAGGCGTGGTCCGGACTCGTCGCGAGGTTGGACGCGACCAGGCCGACGTTGACGGGGTTGAATCCAAGGCGTGGCCGTCGAAGCCGCGCACGAGCTCGACCTGAACCGTACTGGGTTCCGTGGAGACCCTGAGGTGCCCTTGGACGGTCCTGGCAGGCCGCCTCGAAGTCGACCGGCGGGAGGTCGCCGCACGGGAGTTGCTCGGCGTTCCACCAGGCCGCGGTCGCGAGTCGTCAAGCAGACGCTGGCGGAGCGCTGTAGGGTTGGTCGATGGTCTAGAATGGCCTTCGCGCTCAGGCAGACGCTGTACCTGAGCGTGTAGCTGAGCGGGAGTAACTCAGCTGGCAGAGTGTCTGCTTCCCAAGCAGAATGTCGCGGGTTCGAATCCCGTCTCCCGCTCCACCTTCCCCTCCGTGCTCAGCGCGACACTCTGCTTGCGCGTGTGACGTCCCGGTAGTCGCGCAGCATCGCTTCGCGCGCGTGCCACAACGCTCGGGTTGACGGGCGATCGGGCGGAGGGACTCGCGGCTGCTCGCCCCGCAGCGAGGAGCGTTGTGACCGCGATGGACGGGGGCGGGTGCCGCCCCCGTGACCACGCCCGAGGGACCAACGGCTCGCTCCAGTGCGCTGCGTGCGTGTTGAGGGCCTGATGCCCTCCGGGCGCGCCGGAACGACACAACCGAAGCGGCTCAAAGCCGATGGGCGGCGGCCGTTCTTCCCGGAGATCACCAACCGGCGACCATCCAGCTCGTCCGAGTTCGCGCGGCCGACGGGTTACGGCGTGCGCGAGCGTGCCACGTCGGATCGCCTTCTGGCGCTTGCTGCCTGCGCTGCCTCGACGGCCCGGTAGACGTTGCCATGGATCCGGTCTCGCCCGATCAGGTCGATGAGCCCGTCCGCCGCCAGGACGTCGGAAACATCGGGCTTCAGGCGGGCCAAGCGGAGTTCCACGCCAGTCGCGTCGGTCAGTTCGAACAGCTCCTTCATCTTCGCCGCACCTTGCGAGTCCACGAAGTTCACGCCCTCGAGGTCCAGCACGAGGGAATGCAGGCCCGGCTGGCTCCCGAGGATCGCGCGGACGCGCTCGTCGAATGCCCCAGCCGTGGCAAAGAACAGGCCACCGTCGATGCGGATCACCGCCACGCCAGGGTCGGTCTCGTCGCCCGGGTGCTCGTCGAGCTCGCGGTACACCTGGGTGCCCAGTTCACGACCCAGGATCGGCATGGACGGCCGGGTCGCGACGTGGATGAGCCAGAGCAGGGACAGCACCATGCCGACGACCACGCCAAGGAGCACGCCCACCGACAGCACGCCCATAACCGCCGCCACCGCGATCCAGAAGTCGAACCGCTTCACCCGGCGGAGCCGTCGGAACTCTGCGACGTCGATCATCCCGAACACCACGGCATCGATGATGATCGCGGCGAGGACCGCCTTGGGCAGCTCGGAGAAGAGCGGCGCGAGCAGGATCAGCGTGGCAAGGACGATCCCTCCCGTGGCGAGCGAGGCGACGGGCGTCCGCGCCCCGGCCGACTCGTTCAGCGAGCTCGCCGAAAGGCTGGTCGAGACCGGCATGCCCTGGAACACGCCGGCGCCGAGATTGGCCATCCCCTGGGCGACCGACTCCTGGTCGAGGTCGATGCGATACCGATGCCTCGTGGCGAACGCCTGGGCATCGCCCGCGGTCTGGGAGAACCCGATCAGGAGCAGCGCGAAGGCCGCGATGACGATGGCCGGGAAGTTCTGCGACACCAGCTCCAGCGATGGCACCTGCGGAAGCGGCAGGCCGCGCGGAACGGGGCCCAGCAGCGCGACCCCGTGCGCTCCAAGGTCGAACAGGACGGAGCCGACGAGACCGCCGACCACGAGGACGAGCGCGCCGGGGATCCTTGGAAGCGCGAACCGAAGCCCGAGGATGACGGCAAGGGCCACCAGCCCGACCAATAACGTCGCCGGGCTGAGATCGCCCAGGCCGCGGACCCACGACGCGAACTCCTGCCAGGCATTCACGCCGTCGGCGGTGGTCCCGGTGAGCTTGGGCAGTTCGCCGATGACGACGTCGATGGCGGCGCCGGCAAGGAAACCGGTCACGACCGCCCGCGAGAGGAAGCTGGCCAGCCAACCCAGCTTGAGGATGGCGACCAGCAGGAACAGGGCTCCGGTCACGATCGCGATCGCCGCAACGAGCTGCGCCGCCCCGTTGCCGCTCACCCCGGTCACGAGGACCGCGCCGCCGGCGACGGCCGCGAGCGACGAGCTTGGGCCGGTCGAGATGTGTCGAGACGTACAGAAGAGGCCGTAGATGATCGCGGCCGCGGCGGCGGCGTAGAGCCCGTTCTCCACCGGGACGCCGGCGATGCCTGCGTAGCCGAGGTCCTTGGGCACGATCATCGCGGCGACCGCGATGCCCGCGATCAGGTCCCCCCTGAGCCAACTCCGGTCGTACGTCCTCGACCACTTCCCAAGCAGAATGTCGCGGGTTCGAATCCTGTCGGGCGCGCCATGTCTTGAGTCGCGACATCGGCGACACATGCGTCGCGACATGAGCGACACATGCGTCACCCGGTCGCTCGAGACCCCGGCCATCGGCCGGGGTCTCGTCGTTGGTTGCGCCAGTACCGGCGGTCCGGCTCGATCAGGTGGGTCGAGGGGACCTCGCCGGTGTCGAGGGCGACGATCGTGACCTGCTGTTCGTCGACGATGGCGAGGACCCGCCGGCGGGCATGGGCCGCACCGATGTTGAGGTGGTGCAGGCGGCCAGCCCGGCGCAGGGTGATCGCGCCCTTGCCGTCGGCGACGTCGTAGCGGAGCCGGAAGTGGCCCCCGGCGCGGGAGCCGGCGGCCATCGCCTTGGGCGTCGCCCGGTACGCCTCGCCGGGCGTGACCCGGCCGACCGCCCGGTGCGACCGCTGCTCGTTGTAGGCGAGGCGGAAGGCGTCGAGCTGCGTCTGCAGCTCGCCCAGGGTCCGTGCTGCCGGCTGGCGCCCGAGCCAGCGCTTGAGGGTCTGGTGGAAACGCTCGATCTTGCCCTGGGTCTGGGGATGGCCCGGCGTCCCGTTCTTCTGGCGGATGCCGAGGTAGGCGAGCAGGTACTCGAAGCCGTTGCGGCCCCCGGTGAAGCGCGACGTGTAGACGGCGCCGTTGTCGGTGAGCGTGGCGGCGGGCCAGCCGTGGGCCTCGCCAGCCGCGCTGAATGTGGCCACGACGTCGTCGCCGCCGACCCGCCGGCAGGCCGTGCAGCCGAGCAGGTAGCGGGAGTGGTCGTCGAGCCACGAGCAGATCTCGACCTCGGATCCGTCGGCCAGGCGCCAGTGGGTGACGTCGGACTGCCAGACCTCGTTGGGTGCCGCGGCCTCGAAGCGGATCCACGAGCTGCGCGGGCGCTTGCGGGGCTCCGGGACGACCAGGCCGGCGGCGTGGAGGATGCGCCGGATGGTCGAGGTCGACGGGACGGCCAGGCCCTCGCGCCCGAGGTGCCAGGCGATCGTGACCGGGCCCGCATCGAGGCCGCGGCCAGTGAGCTCCGTCCGCAGGGCGACGATCCGGCCGCACATGGCGTCGGATGTGCCGTGCGGGCTGGTGTGCGGCCGGCGCGACCGAGGCTCGATCGCCTCGAGGCCGCCATCCCGGTACCGGCGCAGGACCCGGTGCAGGTGGCCGCGGCTGATCCCGTACTCGGCCGCCGCGGCGGTGACCGACAACTGCGATGAGACGACCTTGAGGACGGCCACCCGGTGCTTCGACATGCGCCGGACTGTCGCGCATGTCCCGACTCACCAGTACCCTATCAGCTGTCACCTATGTCCTGGAGTCAGACACCGTCTCCCGCTCCACATTCCTCGATCTGATCTCGGGAGGACACCCTGGCTGGGTGTCTTCTCTCGTTTCGGGGCACTCGACTACGCGTTGGTAGCCCCACTGCTCGGCGCGAACGCCTCAGCGACGGCGTCCCGGAGCCGCAGCCACGTCCGGTAGCGCGCGTCCTCAATTCGATGGTGGTCGAGGTCCGGGACGGTCGGGGCGGTCACGTCTCCATACGCCCACCCGGTGGGGGCAAACACGTCGGCCCGGCAGGTCGCCCACGCAGCGAGCGCCGCGCTCCCAAACGCAGCGTCAGCCGCCGGTCGCCACATCTGCTCGGCTCCAAGGATGTCGCTCACGAGCTGGCGCCAGAACGCGCTCCGGGCGCCGCCGCCGGTCGCGATGAAACACATCGCGACCGGATCGTGACCGGTCGATTCAAGCCCTGCCCGGGCCGAGAAACCGTACGACTCGAGCACGGCCCGGTGGAGGTCGGCCCGCGAGTGGCCGACGTCGAGGCCGATGATCGCCGGGCGCCGTATGGCCTGCCCCGGACGGGCGTGACCGAGGAAGTGGGGAACGACGTACGGACCCGCGAGTGACGGGGCGATCCTCGATGCGGCCGCGTCGAGGATCGCCAGGTCGGGGGCCGGGCCCGCGAGAGCCGGCGGCTCGAGACCGGCGGACACCCACGGGAGCACGGGGCCCAGGACCGCATAGGCCACTTCTCGGTACGGTGCCCACTCGACGATCGGGCTCGGATCACGTAGGTAGGCCTCGAAGTCGTGCGTGCAGACGTCGGCCGACGTCGTCGTACCGTAGTAGAGCAGCACGTGGCCCGGCCGGACCACCCCGGCGCCCAAGAGCTCGGCCGGCGTGTCGCCCATCCCGACCACGACCGGGGTCCCTGCGGGCAGGCCGGTCTTCGCCGCGGCACGGGCCGTCACCGAGCCGAGGACCTCACCCGCTCGCCGAAGCGGCGGCAGCGCCGCGGAGCTGAGGCCGACCTCTTCACAGATGTCCTGACGCCAGGCGAGCCGGCGCGGGTCGAACAGCCCGCCGGCTCGCCTGGCGCTGCGATGGTCGAGACCCCGCTCGCCGGTGAGCCGGAACGCGACGTGGTCGTGTGGGTTGAAGAGCATGCGGGTTCGACGGAGGAGGTCCGGCCGCTCAGCAGCGAGCCAGAGCAGCTTCGGCAGCCATTCGTCGCCGGCGAGGTCCTCGTTGCCAAGACGGGCGGCACGCTCGACCTCGGCGTCAGCACGCTGGTCACCGTACAGCAGCGCGCGAGCGAGCGGCCGACCGGATCCATCGGTCAGGAGCAGGGTCGGGTAGTGCCCGCTGACGGACAAGCCGACGAGCCGGGCAGTCCCATGTCGCCGGCCTTCCGGTCGAGCTCCCCAGGTCGCCGCGACCAGCACTCGGACGGCCTGCCACCATTCGCTTGCAGGTTGCTCTGCCGCACCCGGCCGTGGTCGTGCTACATGCTGGGGCGTGCTCGCCCGCGCCACGATGTCGCCGTGCTCGTCGGCCAGCACGACCTTGGCAGAGCTGCTGCCGAGGTCGATCCCCATCACGAGCCTCGGGACGCCCACGCGTCCCCCACTCCGCCGGCGTCGGGTCTGCGCGCTCACGGCGCGGTCAGTACGCGCGGAGGCCATCGAACGTGTAACCGATCTGCCGATACCCAGCCGCCATCTCGCGCGTCACCCCGCGGACAGTGCCCGGCGCCTTGCGCCCGGCGACGACATCCGCGATCAGCTCTGCGATCACGGGCATGTCGTCGGGTCGCGCTCCGCGCCGCGTCATCTCCGCGAGCCCGAGCCGGATTCCCGCGTCCCCGAGCGCCGAAGGCAGGCGCGTCGCGGTCGTCACGATCCCCGCTGCCTCCAGGCGCTCGCCGACCTCCTGTGCGGAGCCGAACGGCGCGACCTGCAGCAGGAGCGTGTGCGACGCGGTATAGCCGCGATCCCGCCCCACGACGGGGACGTCCCGCGCGTCGATCTCCGCCCCGAGGCGCTGCGCGTTCACAACGATTGCGTCGGCGTAGGCAGTGCCGAAGTCGATCATCTCGGCCGCCGCGAGCCCGAGCGCAGGCATGCGGCCGGGATTGTGGTTCGTCACAAGGCCCGGATAGACCGCCGGCGCGACCCGTGCGACGAACTCCTCGGAGCTGCTCATGACAAGGCCGCCCGGAGGACCCGGGAAGCTCTTGTGGGTCGATGCCCACACGAGTCCGGCGCCCTCGCGGAGCGGATCCTGGAACCGATGGCCGGCCATGAGTCCGAGGACGTGGGAGGCGTCGTAGGCGATGACTGTCTCCGGCTGGTTCACCAGGCCAGCCGCGAGCTCCGCGAGCGGATGCGGGAACAGGAACAGGCTGCTGCCGAGGATGATCACGCGGGGTCGTCGGGCGCGCGCCAGCTCGAGGGTCCGCCCGACGTCCACGGTGTAGGCGTCCGGATCGAACGGGAGCGGCTGGACGTCGATCCGGGCGTGATGTGTCGCGTTGAGCTTCTCGGCGATCCGATGCCCGCCGCAAGGGGAGTTGAGCTCGAGTACGACGTCGCCTGGCGCGGTGAAGGCGAGGACGGCGGCGCTCCCCGCGATGTGGCCGGACAGCGGGCGCGTCTCGACGAAGGGAGCGTCGAACAGCCGCCTGAGGAGCGCGTGGACGAGCTGCTCGATCGAGACCATGATCGAGGTCCCGAAGTACTTCCGGGCCCGGAGGTCACGCCCGACATAGTCGCCGTAGCGCGAGGCCAGGTCGGAGTCGAGGAGCGCCCGCGCCGCCGGGCTCATGACGTTCTCGGCGGCCACGAGGTTGAGACAGCTCGTCCGCCACTCCTCGTGGCCGAAGACGAGCTCGACGAGCCGCCGGGCCGCGGCCTCGGGCGCGATCGCCTCCGCGTCCGCCGGGGAAAGAGGCAGATCCTGCGGCGCGCTCACCGCCTTCGCAGGCCGTCCCGCGCGGCGTCGACCGCGGACCGATAGGCACGCGCCGTTTCGGTGAGAGCGCCCAGGTCGCCCGCAGCGATGACTCTCGGGTCGACGAGATTGCTGCCGACGGCGACGGCGGCTGCGCCTGCTTCGATGAACGGGCCGACGGTCACCAGGTCGACGCCACCCGTTGGAACGAGGCGCACCTGGGGCAGCGGCGCCAGGACATCCTTGAAGTAGCGAGGTCCCAGCCCCGTCGCCGGGAAGACCTTCACGAGATCCGCACCCCACTCCCAGGCGGCCAGGATCTCAGTTGGGGTGTAGGCCCCCGGGATGACGACGGCGCCATAGCGACGGCAGGTCTCGATGGTCTCGCGCGAGAGCGTCGGCGCGACGATGAACCGCGCACCGGCGAGGATCGCGGCTCTCGCCGTCGGGCCGTCGAGCACAGTGCCCGCGCCGAGCACGATCTGGTCGCCCATCGCGGCGCTCGCGCTTGCCAGCGCGTCTATCGCGCCGGGGGTGGTCATCGTGAACTCGATCACCGAGATCCCGCCTTCGTCGATCGCCTTCGCAACCTCGAGCAGCCGCTGCGACGACTGCAAGCGGACGACGGCGATGATCCCGGTCTCGAGGATCCGCCCGAGGGTCTCCTGTCGGTCCACGTGGTCCTCCTCGTCAGCGGGCGATCCGGAGCCCGGCTCCGGACAGCTGGGCCTCGACCTCCGCGCGGGTCACGTAGGCGAGGTCACCGGGCACGGTCTGCTGGACCGCGCTGAAGGCATTCCCGTACCGAACGCCCGTCGCGACGTCCCCAGTCAGCCAGCCATAGATGAATCCCGCCGCATAGGCGTCGCCGCCGCCGACCCGGTCGACGATCTCGATGTCGTACGTCCGGTCGTCGTAGTCGATGCCGTCGGCGTGAGCGATCGCCGTCCACGTGTTCCGAAGGACGGAAGTATCACCCCGGAGGGTGATCGTCACGACCTTGAAGCCGAAACGATCGACGAGCTGGCGCGCGACGTCGCGGTAATCCGAGCCCGTGATGCCGAAGACCCGGCGAGTGTCCTCCTCGGTCGTGATGAGGACGTCGACGTCGGCCATGAGCGGCTCCTGCACGGCCCGGGCGCGCTCCTCCGACCAGAGCTTCGCGCGGTAGTTGAGGTCGTACGAGATCGGCACGCCGGCCGCGCGGGCCGCGTGAAACGCGTCACCGACCGCGGATGCCGCGGCGTCGCTGAGGGCCGGGGTGATGCCCGTGGTGTGGAGCAGGGACGCGCCGGACAAGGCGGCGGCCCAGTCGATCTCGGCGGGGACAAGCCGACTGAACGCCGATCCCGCCCGATCGTACAGGACCGCGCTCGCGCGTGGGGAAGCCCCCGCCTCGAGGAAGTAGAGGCCGGCCCGCGCTGCCGGATCCCACGACACGAAGCTGACGTCGACGCCGAACTCGCGCGCCTTGTTCCGGGTCATCCACCCGAGCGGGTTGTCTGCCAGCCGCGAGACCCAGCGTGAGGCGAGCCCCAGCCGGCTCACGCCTGCGGCGACGTTGAGCTCGGCGCCGCCGACCGTCACCCCGAGGGACGTGACCTGCTCGAGGCGCTGGTGGTCAGGCGCAGCGAGCCTGATCATCGCCTCGCCGAAGGTCACGACGGGGCCCGCTGGCTCTCGATTCACGGTGGGATGCCTCCTCGGCAATTCGGCCGGCGTCCCGCGCCGGGCTCAGAAGTACGTTCGGACCACGTCGACGACGCGATCGTCGGCGTCGACGACCGGCAGCAGGTGCCACTTGTCGAATGCGGTGCAAGGGTGGGAGATCCCGAAGGCGATCCAGTCGCCGACCCGGGTATCGACGCCCTCGGGGACGCGGACGAACGCGTGCTGGTCGTTGAGGCCGGTCACGATCATTCCCGACGCGTCCTGCAACATCCCGGTGGACGGCCGCCGAAGCAGCAGCGGGATCGGCATCCCGAGGTCGAACGACACGTCGCGGCGTCCGACGTTGGCGATTGCGAGCCCCGGCTCAGGGACCGAGACGAGCTGGCCCCACGCCTCGAGCGCCGGGCCGGAGGGTGAACCCGGGGATGCCGCCGGGACGGCTGAACGGCGACAGGCCCTCGTAGTGGCCGGCGTCGTGGCTGACGTAGGCGCCGGGCCGGATGATCGTCCGGGGTCTGATCCCGCTGCGCAGCGGGGCGGCCAATGCGGCGACGACCTCGTCGAAGAAGACGCTTCCCGCCGGCCGACAGGATCGGCCGCCCGGGGTCAGCGACGAGCCCTTTCGCGAGGAGCGCCTCCGCAGCCTCCCGCATGAGCCCGAGGAACGCCCGCACGCGGCCGAGCACGGCGGCGTCGATCACGCTTCCCAGGCCACCCTCGTAGCCGGCGACACCGGCGACCGGCAGTCCGGCGGTGGTGGCCGCCCGCCCGACCTCGATCGCCTCCTCGACGGTCCGGCAGCCTGTGCGGCCACCGGTCGGGCCCCATCTCGACGAGCAGGCCGAGCCCGCGCAGCCCGTCGCGAGGCCTGGCGGCCGGGAGGCGGTCGGCGAGAAGCCGGACGCCGTCGAGCGAGTCGAGGTAGGCGAGGAACTCGAAGCCCGGGATCGGCCGCCAGCTCGTCGGAGGATCCAGTCGATGGCGGCCGGGTCGACGAGCTCGTTGGCGAGGAAGACCCGGGAGATCCCGAACGCGCGGCACAGGACGACCTGGCTGGCCGTCGCCGACGCTGATCCCCCACGCTCCGGCCTCCAGCTGGAGGTCGAAGATCCGCGGGGCCAGCGTGGTCTTGCCGTGCGGGGCGTGCTCGACCCCCGACTGCCCACGCGTAGCGGGCCATCGTCTCGATGTTGTGCCGAAGCGCCTCCTCGCGGAGGACCATGACCGGTGGCGTGAACGCCCCGTCGAAGAGGCCCGGGCGGGCGGCCACGAGCTCGTCCAGGGACAGCCCGAACGTGCACGGGGCCAGGCCCTTGAAGCGGGCGTCGATCCGCTCGGCGCGCTGGCCTTGGCCCGACCGATGCGAACGTCTGGCCTCGTCACGACCCCTCCCGGACCTCGACGATCAGCTCGACCTCGACCGGGGCACCGAAGGGCAGCTCCGCCACGCCGATCGCGGAGCGCGCGTGGCGGCCCTCCTCGCCGAAGACCTGCTCGATGAGTTGCGACGCACCGTTGATCACGGCGGGTTGCTCGCTGAACCCGGGTGCCGACGCAACGTACCCGGTGAGACGCACGACCCGCGAGACGGCGTCGAGTGAGCCGAGCAGGCCCCGGACTTCGGCTAGACAATTCAGCGCCGCCAGACGCGCGGCCTCTGGCCCTCTTCGACCGATAGCGCGTCCCCGAGCTTCCCGCGGACCTGGAGGACGCCGTCGATCGTCGGCGTCTGTCCCGAGGCGAAGACGAGGCGGCCGGTCCTCACGGCCGGGAGGTAGGCGGCGACCGGGGGCGGAAGCGTCGGGACCGTGATGCCGAGATCGGCCAGGCGGCGCTCCGCGCTCATCGGTCGAGCACGCGGTGCAGGAACTGCTGGGTTCGCGGATTTGACGGCGTCGCAAACAGCACGTCTGGTCGCCCCTCCTCGGCTATCACGCCCTCGTCGACAAACACAACGCGATCGCCGACGTCTCGCGCGAACCCCATCTCGTGGGTCACCACAAGCATCGTCATGCCCTCCCCGGCGAGCTGCCGCATGACGCCGGTCACCTCGCCGACGAGCTCCGGATCAAGCGCCGACGTCGCCTCGTCGAAGAGCATGATCTCCGGCTCCATTGCGAGGGCCCGTGCGATGGCGACCCGCTGCTGCTGGCCGCCGGACATCTCGGCCGGATAGGCGCCGACCTTGTCGATCATACCCACGTGTTCGAGCGCCTTGGCGCCGAGCTGGTCGGCCTCCCCTTGGGCAAGCTTCTTGACCTTCCGGAGCGCCAGTGTCACATTCTGGAGGGTCGTGAGGTGCGGGAAGAGGTTGAACTGCTGGAAGACCATCCCCGCGACACGATGGACCTCGCCCGCTCGCTTGGGATCGTGGACGGGGATCCCGGCGACCCAGACTTCGCCGGCCTGGATTGGCTCGAGGTTGTTAATGACTCTGAGCATGGTGCTCTTCCCGGAGCCGCTCGCCCCGATGATGATCACGACCTCGCCCTTCTCGACGGTCAGGTTGATCCCCTTCAGGACCTCGAGCTCATCGAACCGCTTGTGGACATTGAGGAGCTCGATCATCGTCATGCGTGCAGAGACCTCAGCTCAAGGCGTCGGGCGGCGAGTGACATCGGGTAACAGATCAGGAAGTAGATCACCGCGATCACCATGAAGACCTCGATCGGCATGCCGATCCGGTCGATGATCGCCTGGCCCTCGCGGACGAGTTCGAAGTAGCCGATCGAAGCGGCGAGAGCGGTGTCCTTCACCAGCCCGATGTATTGGCCGACGAGCGGTGGGAGGACGAGCGAGAACGTCTGGGGCAGGACCACGTGGCGGTCGATCTGGATCCGCGTCAGGCCGAGCGATCGGGCCGCCTCACGCTGGCCCCTCGGGACCGCCTCTATCCCGGCCCGGAAGATCTCCGATATCAGCGCCCCTTCGTAGAGGGTCATGGCGACGAGCGCTGCGACGAAAAAGTCGACACCTCGGATCCCCAGGTACGCCGCGCCGAAGTAGATGAACAGCATCTGGACCAGCAGCGGCGATCCGCGAAAGACCTCAAGGTAGATACGCAGCGGCACGCGGAGCCCCCGCACGTTGGCAGTCCGCAGAAGCGCCACGATGAGGCCCAGGGTGGTGCCCGTCACGATCGACGCAGCCGCCAGGATGACGGTATTGGTGAACCCGATCCACAGGATCCCGCTGCTATCGAAGATCCCCTGCCAGCCCACGGCCTAGCCCCCCCGAACCATCTGACCGATCCGGCCGGACAGCGGGACGCGGCCGCGCCGGCCGCTCGGGTACAGCGGGGGTTTGAAGGCCCGCCGGCCGACGTAGTCGGCGAGGAGCGCCGTGATGTTGGAGAGGATGAGGTACAGCACGAGCGCGACGGTGAAGGTGTACATCGTCAGGAGCGTCTGGGAGTTGATCGTCTGGGCCGTGTTCGTGATCTCGGGGAGGGCGATCTGCGACACCAGCGACGAGCCAAGGATCAGCTGGATGAACTGGTTGATCACCGGCGGATAGACATTCCGGAGGGCTTGGGGGAACACGACGCTCCGGAAGACGTCGCCCGGACGGAACCCGAGCGACCGGGCCGCCTCGAGCTGGCCCCGCGGGACCGACTGCAGGCCGGCTCGAATGATCTCGGTGAGGTACGCACCGCCATTGATGGCCAGCGCGGCCACCCCCGCTTGGAACGCGTTGAACCGGATCCCCACCTCCGGCAGCGCGAAGTAGATCATGAACAACTGGAGAAGAACGGGGGTGTTCCGGATCACCTCGACGTAGATTGTCGCGACGAGGCGGAACGCCCGGAATCGCGACCGCCGCGCGAGCGCCCCGAGAACCCCGAGGACGAATGCGAGGCCGAAACCCAGGACGGACATTGACACCGTCAGCCACAGGGCGTTGAGCCATGCTGGCCAGTAGCCGAGGACGGTCGCCCAAGGGGCAAGCATCGAGGGTCTAGACCTGTGGGCGGGGCCGGTACAGCGAGCCGGCCGCCGTGCCGCCCGATCGCGAGACCGGATGCGGTACGGCGCGCCGGCGCTGGACCAGGTTCAATCGATCGATTGCGTGATGATCACTGAAGGCCTGGAGGTGCCTCGAACTCGACCGGCCAGAGGGGATCCATCCCGAACCACTTGTTGTAGAGCTCGCGGTTCTTGCCCGTGTGGTTGAGCCAGAAGAGGAACTGGTTCTGCCACTCGAGCCAGTCCGGATTGCCCTGTGCGACCCCGAAGCCGTTGTGCTCGAGGGGGATGAGCGAGTCAGTTGTGACGCGGAGCGTCGGATCGAGTTTCGCCTGATACGTCTGGAAGTTCGAGTCCTCGATCATCGCGTCGGCCTGGCCGGACTTGACCGCCAGCACCGCAGCCGCGGAGGTCGGATAGGACTGCGTCTTCGCGTTCGGGTTCGCGGCCGCGATGATCTCCGCGTTCGTCGATCCGGTTACCACGGCGACGGTCTTGCCGTCGAGGTCCGAAATGCCGTTGATATCGCTTTCCTTCTTGACGAGAAGGACCTCACCGGCGATCACGTACGGGATCGTGAAGTTGATCTGCTTCGCGCGCACCGGGTTCTCGGTGAAGTTGCAGATGACGACGTCGACCTTGTCGGTCTGGAGATTCGGAATCCGGTTGTCTGCGGTTGTGTCGACCATCTCAAGCGTGACGCCGAGCTGCTCCGCCATGATGGTCGCGATGTCCACGTCGTAACCGGCTGGCTTGCCGTTCTCGTCCATGAACCCGAACGGCGCGAACGACAGGCAATCGCCGACTCGGACCTTGCCCGCGGAGATGACCTCCTGGAGCTTGTCCTTTCCGGTGTTCGAGTCGGTGGACGAGCAGCCCGTCAGGACCATCGCGATAAGAACGAGACCGGCCGTGAGTCGAGTGCCGCGGCCTAGACCCTGCCCACGCAACATGATCTGTCCTGCCTCCTTGAGCACCAGTGCCGTCGGGGTTGCAGGCGCTCAAATGCTCATGGGCCCATCGTTTCAGGCGGACCTGGACCGGTGGGCCTGCGGCGCCTGCGAGCCGACTCAAGCGAACCCATTCTAGAGCGAGCCGACATGGACAAGAGCGTCCGTTCGACCAGCGCGCGCCGCCCTGACGGTTTCGTTCCCAAGCAGGATGTCGCGGGTTCGAATCCCGTCTCCCGCTCCAACATCCCGGATCTGATCTCAGGAAGACACCCTGAGTGAGTGCCTTCCCTCGTTCCGGAACCCCAATCGCGGTGGTACAACGCTCCAAGGGACGGCTGACGCTGATGGCCCGCTATCCGGACGGCCTGACAGGCGTGATTGCCGCCCTCTCAGCTCCGCTGGCCAGGTCCCGTCGGACGGCGTCGACCAGACTCACCGGGTCGGCCGAGGCAGCCGCCGCCTGCGCTGCCGCCAGGCCCTCCGGGGCCAGCCGCTCCACGATCGCGTCGAGGGTGGGCTTGGCGACCATCCGGTACCACCCCGGCATGTCGGGGTGCTCGAGCGAGGCGATGAGCAGCTCGGCGGCTCGCGCGTCGTCGCCCTCGCGGGCCAGGAGCACGCCCACCGCGCTGAGCGCGTGGAGCACGAGTGTCTGGCCTGCGCCCGGGCCGCCAGCTCGAGCGCCTGGTCGAGGTCCCGGCGAGCGGCCGCCCCGTCGCCCAGCGCGGCCTCGGCGAACCCGATCCGGCAGAGGGCGGAGATGACGCCCCATCGGTGGCTCACGCTGTTGAACGCCTCGTAACCGGCGCGGGCGAGCCGCAGCGCCTCCGGATAGTCGCCGAGGCAGAAGGCGCTCATGCTCGAGCGGCTCAGCGTGTAGCCGGTCCCCCCGACGTCGCCGACGCTGGTGAACAGCTCCTGGGCCTGCAGGTGGAGGCGCATCGCCGCGCGGTAGTCGCCCTCCGCGTCGGCAAGCAGCCCCAGCTTGCTGAGGAGGTACGCGCGGTACAGCGGGTTCCCCGACTCGTCCGCCGCCGCGTAGCCGGCCTCGTACGCGGCGCGGGCGCCGGGGAGATCGCCGAGCTGCTCGCGGGCAAACCCGAGCCAGGCGAGCGACGCTCCCCTCCCCAGGGGATCGCGGAGGGCACCGAACACCTCCGCGGACTCCTCCAGTCGGGTCGTGGCGGCGTCGTAGGCGTCGCGGTCGATGGCGAACGTGCCGAGGGCCAGCAGGCACGTACCGATCTCGGCCGCGAGCCCCGCCTCGCGGAACCGGGGCAGGCACTCGCCGGCGACCTGCTCCAGGCGTTCGTCGTAGCCGAGCCAGGCCGCCGACCGGGCGCGGTACGCGAGCGCGCCCAGGTGCGCGAGGCCGCCCCTGCCGGCGGCATCCTGAGCGGCCGCGACACGCTCGAACGTCTGCCCGCCCTCGTACTCGCCGTGGACGAAGAAGAAGACGGCCAGGTCGGCGAAGACTCCCTCCGCTGCCGCGTCGTCCCAGTGGACGCCCGCCCATTCGGCCGCACCTGCCATGTCGGCCAGCTCGCCGCGGAGCTCGTCGCGGGCCGCGGCCACGCGCGGCCCCTGCAGGTCGGCATGTCGCGACCGCAGCCGGCCGAGGTGATGGGCGGCGTGGGCCTCGAACGCGGCGCGCTCCCTCTGCGGGTCCTCGGCCAGCCGCCCGGCGGCGTACTCGCGCAGGAGCTCGTGGATCGCGAAGCGACCCAGCCCCGGCCGTCGCACCAGCGACTTCCCGACGAGGTCGGAGAGAGCC
Organism: uncultured Chloroflexia bacterium; assembly: GCA_963831745.1. GTDB lineage: Bacteria > Chloroflexota > Limnocylindria > Limnocylindrales > CSP1-4 > CTSoil-043. The sequence goes on from CAWHRD010000006.1 coordinate 1,278,257, forward strand.
CGCAGGTCGGCCCCGGCCACCGCCGCGGCTCCTTCGCGGGTGAAGCCCCCGCGGAAGACCGACAGCCGCTCGAGGACTCGCGCTGCCGGTCGGTCAGCAGGCCCCACGAGCTGTCGAGCACGGCGCGGAGGCTGCGATGGCGCTCGGGGACGTCGCGCGCGGTCGTCGAGAGGAAGTCGATGCCGTGCTCGATCTCGTGCTCGATCGTGGCGCAGGGCAGGAGCGGCGTCCAGGCGGCCGCCAGCTCGATGCCCAGCGGCAGGCCTTCGACGAGGCTGCAGATCCTCGCGACCTGCGGCCGCAGGTCGTCGGTCAGGGCGAAGGAGGCGTGGGCCTGGCGTGCCCGTTCGACGAACAGCCGGCTGGCGCCATCACCGTGGCCGCCGTTGCTCGAGACCGCCAGCCCGTCGACGTCGAGGACCCACTCGCTCCGGATGCCGAGGCGCTCGCGGGACGTGGCCAGCATCGCCACGCCGGGCGCCTCCTGGACGACCTCGGCGAGGAGCGGCGAGCCCTCGACGAGATGCTCGAAGTTGTCGAGCACGAGGAGGGTCGTCCGCTCGTGCAGGAAGTCGAGGAGCTGCCGGCGGGCCTCGAAGCCGCTGCGCCGCCCGGTCCGACAAGGGTGAGGAGCCGGCAGGCCGGATCGTCAAGGAGCCGGAGGCCTGCTTCGTGCTCCTCGTGCTAGCCCTTCACAAGCCGCTTGCTTATGTAGGATTGCGAGCGTAACCTTCACAACGCGTCCCGCTGTGAAGGGTTACGCATGCCACGGATGGTTCATCAGCTGTGGGAAGGTCAGGCGGGTGGCTTCGGGGAGTCGGCCCGTACCTTCTGGTACGACGCGTACGTGCCGGACCCGATCGCCTCGGTCGATCCGGCCTTCCCACTGTCGGCCGCCGAGGCCCTCGCCGAGGCCGAGCGCGCCGTCCGCGACCTCAGCTCGGCCCCCGGGCTATCCGGGCTCGAGGCGCTCAGCCGACAGCTCCTCCGCGCCGAGAGCGTGGCCTCGTCTCGAATCGAGGGCCTCCAACTCTCCCAACGTCGGCTCGCCAAGGCGGTGTTCGACCCGGTGGCCGCCGACCGGACGGCGCGCGGAGTTGTCAGCAACATCCTGGCGATGGAACGGGCCATCGAGCTGGGTGCGAGTGCCGGTGCGATCGGGACGGACAACCTGCTGGACCTGCACCACACCCTCTTCACTGGAACCGAGGACGAGCGGCTGGGCGGGAAGATCCGCGAACGCCAGAACTGGATCGGCGGCTCGTCCGTGAACCCGCGACGAGCGGAGTTCGTCCCGCCTCCGCCGGGCGAGGTCCGGGCTCTGCTCGACGATCTCTGCGCCTTCGTGAACCGTTCGAACGTGCCGCCCGTGGCCCAGGCCGCGATCGCCCATGCCCAATTCGAGACCATCCATCCATTCGCTGACGGCAACGGCCGCGTCGGCCGGGCGCTCATCCACGTGATCCTGCGTCGCCGGGGCATCACCGCGCGGTTCGTTCCCCCCATCAGCCTCGTCCTGGTTGCCAACGCCCGCTCGTACGTCGAGGGCCTGACGTCCTATCGAGACGGTGATCTCTCGGGGTGGGCAACACGCTTTGCCCATGCGCTGCGTGACTCGACGACACTGGCTCAGAAGCTGGGTGCGGCGCTCGGCGATCTGCAGGCATCGTGGCGCGAGGCCGCGGGCCGTCCCCGCCGCACCTCCGCGACGCAACGACTGATCCAGCTCGTTGCGGCGAGGCCGGTGATCGACATCCCGACGGCGGCGACGCTGCTCGCCGTGTCGTACCCGCAGGCGCGCGAGGCGGTCCTCCGACTCGAGGAGGCAAGAGTCCTTCGTCCAGTCTCGATCAGGCGCAAACGCAACCGCGCCTGGGAGGCGCCGGCGCTTCTCGACCTGCTGGACGAGTTCGAGTTCGAGGTGCTCACCCCCACCCGAACCGGCGAGCCGCGGAGATCGTCACCCGCGAAGGGACGCAGCCAGAAGCACTGAGCGGCGCCATGCCGGCTCGTCCTTGGCGACGTGCGAGCAGGCGATTGGAGCGCCGACTCCAGCACTGACGCGTGCCTTGCCGGCGGCTAGAGTGGACCCGGGCCGCCTACGGCCCCGACCGGGAGCGAGACCACCACCGGGAGCCGCAGATGAAGCGCGCGACCATCACCGACACCGCGATCCGCCTGCTCCGGACCCACCACACCCGGACCACGGCCCAGATCGCCGCCCAGGTCGTGAAGCTGGGGATCTCGCGGGCGGCCGACCCGGCGGCCTCCGTCGTCCGACAGCTCCGCTGGGACCCCCGCTTCTCCCGCCTCACGGGCGACCGGTGGATCCTGGTCGAGGTGCTGCTGGCGGTCCCGGCGGCGCACCGGCTCACGCCCCAGGAGGTCGCCTCGCACAGCCTGGCCGTCGGGGCGGACCTGGCCCACCTTCCCGGGCGGCTTCTGTTCGAGCTGCGGCTCTCGACCGGCGAGCCGCCGCAGGTCCTGCGCGGCGACGTCGCCGAGAGGGCGACGGGCGTTGAGTGCGGCCTCGCCTTCAGGGGGCCCGCCGGCTGGCTCGGCTACCCGGCCGGGACGCTCGTCCAGATCACCGGTGCCACCGGCGTGCTCCGGATCGAGCCCGCGACACCGCCACCGCCGAGCGCCCGACTGCGAGTCCGCCGCCTGGTCGAGGCGACGCGCCGGGCGTTCGACTCGATGCCGCCGGGGATCTTCGGCGAACCGGTCACCTCGATCGGCGAGGTGCTCATCGAGCTGCTCGGCGACGACCCGGGCTTCATGGCGGAACCGCTGCCCCCGTTCGGCGAGCTGTTCGAGGGCACGGGCCTCGAGGCCCATCGGGGATACGTCGGTCGCGCCGGGCGCGACTGGTCGAAGCTCGACGAGTTCGTCGAGCTGTCGCGGGCCGGACTTCGACGCCTCGACGGCATCGTCCCCGACGGGGACGCTGCCGGCCTGGACGACGTCGCGGTCGCCGTCGACGGCGAGGCCGCCCTGGACCGGCCGATGGCGGACCTCGTCCCGGGTTTCGACGACGTGACGCTGGACGCGCTCGTCGCCGAGTTCGACCTGGACCCGGAGGAGGCGCAGACGCTGGGCCTCATCCTGGACCTCTACGTCGCCTGGGGCGTCCCGTCGGCCGAGGGATCGCGCCCTGCCGACTCCCCGACGATGCGCCGGAACATGGCCCAGCTCGTCGGGCTGGAGCTGGTGGCGCTCGCGCTCGCCGAGTACGCCTGGTCGGACCCGGCGTTCGAGGTGTTCGTCGCCGACCTGCGGGCCGATGCCAAGGGCTCGCGCGTCGCCGGGCCGGAGTTCCTCCTCGGCGCCTGCGCGGAGGCGAGAGGATCGATCGAGGAGGCCGAGGGGCACTACCGGGCGGCTCTCGGCGCCGATCCCGGCTACTTCCCCGCGCGCTTCCCGCTCTACCGGCTCGACGTCGACCGTGGCAACTATGCGGCGGCCCTGGCGCACCTGCGGACGGTCGGGATGCCGGCCAACGATCCGTCGCGCGCCTGGCTGGAGACCATCGTCGGGGCGCCCTTCGCGCCCGTCGGGCGCAACGAACCCTGTCCGTGCGGGTCGGGCCGCAAGTTCAAGGCCTGCCACCTGGGTCGCCCGGCGGTCACGGCCCCGAGACCGGCCGACGCGCTGTTCCGGAAGCTCTCGCTGTGGGTCGAGCAGTCGAACGTCCAGAAGGCGTTGGTCGAGCTGGTCCACGCGGTGATCGGCGAGCCGCACGGGAAGCCGGGGGCCGATGGCCCGCATACGAAGGCAGCGGCGGCGGCCGAGGAGCTGCTGCTCGGCGACCAGCTCACGCAGACGATGGACGTGCTGCTCTTCGACCGCGGCTGGTTCGACCGGCTCCTCGCGGTGCGCGGACCGCTCCTTCCGCCCGAAGAGCGGGCCCTCGCGGAAGCATGGCGCTCGACACGGCGCAGCCTCTACGAGGTGGTCGCCGTCCGCCCCGGGACCGGTGTGACGATGCGGGACCTCGCCACCGACGCCGCGCCCGTCGACGTCGACGACCGATCCCTGGCGCGAACCGCGGAGCCCCTCGACCTGGTCTTCCTCCGCCTTCGGCCGAACGTGGACGGCCGGCTGCTGGCGACCGACGGTATCCTCGTCCCGCGCTCGCGCCGGGCGTTCGTCAGCGACCTCGTCCGCTCGAAGGACGCGATCGGCCAGCTTCGCTGGATCAGCTTCCCGACGCCGGCCCCGCGCCTGCAGAACATGGAAGGCGAGCCGATCCTCCTGGTCACCGCGAGCTACCGCCTTGCGGATCCGGTCGCGGCCGGCCTGGCGCTGGCGCGCACGCTGCGCAAGGACGAGGACGGCGTCTTCACGGAGAGCGTCGTCCGGCGCGGACGCGACTGGACGCGCGGCACGATCCGCATCGCCGGGGAGACGGCGACGATCGAGGCGAACTCGAAGAAGCGTGCCGATCGGCTGGTGCGGACGCTCCTGAAGGCTGCGCCGGGCGCCCGCCTGATCAAGCGCGAGGAACGCGGCCCGGAGGAGGCCCTGGACGAGCACCGCGCGTCGGCCGAGGAGGGCGGCGACCCGGGTGGGCTCCTCGATCCGGCCGAGCACCCGGAGCTCCAGGAGGTCCTCGACCGCATGCTGCGCGACTACGAGCGTCGCTGGGTCGACGAGCGGATCCCGGCCCTGGGCGGACGGACTCCCCGTGACGCCGTGCGCGACCCGGCCGGGCGTCGCGAGGTCCTTGCCCTGCTCGACGACATGGAGTGGGAGGCGCGGCGCGCGGCAACGCGCGCAGGGGGCCGTGGCGGCTCGAGCGGCGTGATGGATCCGGACCGGGTGCGGGCGCTCCTGGGCCTGGCGGGGCCTGATCCTCGGCCCGGCGGAGCCTCGACCGACTGACGGCGGGGACCCGGGTGGCGCCTGGGCGTTGTGTGGCCGCTGCGGGCGGCGGTAGCCTCAGGTCGTCCGGCTCGAACGCCACGGTCAATCCAGGTGCATGCCCCCGGCCCGCAGATCGCGGATCCGTCCGACGCCGGCCGCGAGTCGGTTCGTCGGTCGCAGCGCAGCGCCCCGCCGACCGCTACCCAGGCGCCGCGCGCATCATCTGGACAAGATGGGTTGCGTCGCCGAGACGACCCGATACTGCCCCGGAGTATCAGGCGAATCCGCGTCGGCGGCGACACTCTAACTGGACAGATTCACGATCCCCGGCCGCGCTCATGCCACTGCGCTGAGCGGCCGCTGGTTCCCAAGCAGAATGTCGCGGGTTCGAATCCCGTCTCCCGCTCCACCCCCTTGTTCCGTGCTTGGCACGACACCCTGTCCGCCCGCAAGACGGGCCCGGGAGGTGGACCGAGCGCGGTTCATCCGCGTGCTCGCAGAGGCACATCCACCGCCCCGAGAGCGTGAGATCCACCGCGATCCTGGGTCTCTGGTGGCCCAGCCCCGCTGGTGTGGGTTCCCCGGTCGTGAGCCGGACGGCCCTCTGGCGGTCTCGCGCGCGACGATCCGAGGCTCGCCGGGCCGACGGGGCTAGCCCACGACGCGGTACAGGTGCATCACCTCCGGCAGGCCCTTCAGCTCATGCAGGCCGCGATCCTCGAGATCGAAACCGCTGCCGGCCGTGAGGTCTTTCACCGTGCCGGAGATGAGGACCTCCGATCGCCCGGCCGCGGCGGCGATCCGGGCTCCAATCACGGCGGCCAGTCCGGCGTACTTGCCGTCCACCACCTCCAGCTCGCCGACGTGAACGCCTGCCCTGATCTCGAGGCCGAGATCCTGCACCCCGTCGACGATGTCGAGAGCACACCGGATCGCACGAGCCGGGCCGTCGAACGTCGCGTAGAAGCCATCGCCCGCGGTGTCGTTCTCCACGCCCCCCCACCGGCCGATCGCCGTCCGGACGAGAGCATGATGTCGTTTCAGCAAGTCGCTCCACGCCCGGTCGCCAATAGATGCGAGTCGCTCGGTCGACCCAACGATGTCAGTGAAGACCACGCTGCCCAGGACTGTCCTCGTCACGTGGGCGGGCCGCTCGGAACCGACCCACTGATGAGCGGCATCGACGATCGCCGTCAGGTCGCTGAACACCAGTCCGGCACGCCTCCCTGTGATCAGCCTGAGCTCCGCGCCGGGGATCAGTCCCTGGATGTAGCGCGCCTCACCTGCTTCTGTCGCGGGCTCCCCATGATCGAGCAACATGGTCGGGCACTGGATCAACGGCAGGATCGCGGTCACGTCCGTCTCGCTCTCTACGGCGATCCACTCGAGCGCTTTGGACGGGGCCATGAAGTGCCGGTCGAGGCGCGCCAGCTGGGCTTCGAGGCGATCGTCACCGGCGAGCCACGGCGCAGCACCGGCGAGCCACTCGCGCATCCAGCTCCTGTCGCCCATCGCGTCTCGAGTCCACGCAGCCTCTCGGCGGCGCTCCTCAGGCGTCAGACCCCACGGATACTCGGGCGACCACCGCCGCGTTGCCACCGGATCGAACCAGGTCAACGAAGCAGCCCGATTCGGAAAGGTCGCGGCGAAGAGCGCGAGCGCGGCCCCGCCGGTCCGCTCTCCCAACAGCGCGACCCGTGAAGCCCGCACGCTGTCGAGGACGGCCAGCAAGTCGCGTGTCCGGGTCTCGAGGTCGGGAAAGAACCCTCCACCGGAAAGACCGGTCCCGCGTCTGTCGTGGAGGATGAGGCGCGAGAACGAAGACAGCCGGCGGAAGAGATCGGCGAGCTGCTCCAGCTCCCACATGATCTCCACGTTTCCCCAGCTCTCGAGCTCGAGGACAAGGTCGGTCGGTCCCTCGCCAATCGTCTGGTAGGCGATGCTGACCCCGTCCTCGGCGGTCGCGTAGCGCGTCTCCGGCGACTCGGTCATTTGTGGCCTCATCCTTGCGGCCGATTAGTTCGGCGAATCAGAGCACCTGCCCCTTCCTCGTAGCTCGGTGACGTCCGCACCGGCGGATTGTGCGCAACAAGGCGACACGCCCGCAAGCGCCGCCCAGCCAGCCCATGGCCTGCCTGACCGCGTCGACCATCTCCCGCAGGTCGGCTTCGGGCGCGAGCGGATACGCGACGTCAAGGACCAACCGGGTCGCAGGCGCCCCGAAGGATCCGCGTGCCGCGTGGGGGCCGTCGCGTGAACGCATCGAGTAGCGCCGGCTTGCCGATGCCGGCCTCGCCGCTGATCAGGACGAGCCGGCCTCTCCCGCCCCGCATCTCGGCGAGCCGCTCGCCCAGGAGGGCCAGCATGGGCTCCCGTTCGAGCAGCACCATCGCCCGATCATACCGCCGCATCCCGACGGCCCAGTCCACCGCCGGCAAGGTTGAGCGCCGTGCCCTATCAGCCCTCTGCTGTGCGTGGGCACACCATCCTTCCTCACGCGTGACGGTCGCGTTCATCGCCGGTGTCACCGGCCAGCCCACCCGCTGGGCCGTGCCTCGCGGAACCATCTGACGGTCTCGTTCCCAAGCAGAATGTCGCGGGTTCGAATCCCGTCTCCCGCTCCACCCTACCCGTCGTGCTTAGTGAAGTTCCCTGGTGACGATGCGACTGGGTAGCGTGTGCGTCGAGGAGGGCGCGCATGCCGCTGAAGTCCGATCCCCGGAGCCTGCCCCGACGCAACCACTACCAGGAGGCACCCGGGTTCCTCTTCGTCGCCACGCAGGGCGGCAGGCCTCCCGAGTCGGTCGCGCCCGGCGCTGCGGCCCGCCTCATCCGTCGCCGGGCCGCGGCGCTCCGTCGATGGCGGGAGGGTGAGCCCATCACGGGGCTGTGTGCCGAGCTCGGCGTGCACCGGGCCACGCTCTTCCGGTGGCGCAGCCGCTTCGAGGAGGCGGGCCTCGTGGGGCTCGCGGACTCGGTCCACGTCGGGCGGGCGTGCGAGCTCGACCCGATCCTCGAGCGGGTCATCCTGACGGTCCGCCTGCTGACCAACTGGAACAGCCGGCGGATCGTCGCCGAGTTCGGCCGGCGGGGCCTGGCGGTGGGGCACGGCCAGATCGACCGGCTCTTCGCCTGACATGGGACGCACCGTGCGAGCGTGGTGCGGATCCCCGGCCCGCGCTACGAGCGGAGCTCGCCCAACGAGCTCTGGCACATCGACCTCAAGGGCCCGTTCTACCTTCACCCGCTGCACGGCTCGATCAGCACCTGTCACTTCCTCGCCCTCGTCGACGACCACAGCCGCTACCTGCTCGGGATCCGCGCCCTGCCGACCAAGGAGGCCGTGCCGGTGCTCGAGACGCTGGCCGAGGCGATCGAGCTGTGCGGCGTGCCGCTCGCCCTGATGAGCGACAACGGCACCCCGTTCGTGACGATCGTGCGGACGATGCTCAGTCGCTTTCAGCGCAGCCTCGCCGAGCTCGAGATCCGCCACATCCGGACCCAGGTCGACACGCCCTGGACGAACGGCAAGGATGTCCATCTTTGTCAAGCGGCCTCGCAGGGCCCGCTCGGGGCTGAACAGTGTGCCGGCCCGGAGCATCGTCCAGAGCACCCGGAGCTGGGTCCGGGCGAGGGCGATGATCGCCTGATGATGCGACTTGCCCTCGCTCCGCTTACGGTCATAGAAGCGTCGCGACGCCGGCGTCTTGAGGCTCCCGAGCGCGGCCGACCAGCAGCGCCTGGCGGAGGTGAAGGTTGCAGCGCCGGCTGAGGAAGTGGGTGCCCGAGGACCGACCGGACTGCCAGAGCGTCGGGGTCAGTCCGGCATACGCCGCGAGCGCGTCGGGCGAGCCGAACCGGTCGAGGGCGCCGACCTCAGCGAGGAAGCGCGGGCCGGTCCGGTGGCTCATCCCCGGCAGGCTCAGGATGATCGGCGCCTCGGGCTGGAGCAAGAAACGGTCGCGGATCTCCTCGTCGAGCGCCTCGATCCGCGACTTGAGCGCCCGCGAGCTCGCCGGCGACCTCGGCGACGAGCCGGCCGTACACCGCCTCCTGAGGCCGTGTCCCGACCTGGGCCGCGGCGAGGAGCTGCTCCGCCCGCTCGAGCGGTCGACGCCGGTATCGCTGGCGGCCAGGAAGCTCGCCAGCTCGAGGGGCGTCTTCGGACCGCACGGCACTCGGCGTCGGGAGCTCGACCAGCAGCGCCGTCACCGCGTCGCCATCGAGCGCCGCGAACGCGCGGGCCGCGAGGAACTCGGGCCAGTACTGGCTGAGCAGGAAGCGCAGCCGGTTGATGAGCCGGGTCCGATCGCGGATGAGGCCGTCCTGGTACCGCGCGAGCACGCGGATCTCGGCGACCGTCTCGGGTACGGCGACGAGTCGCCGCAGCGTCGCCTGCTCCTCGCGTCCGATCCGGGCGCACAGCTCCGCGTCGATGAGGTCGCTCTTGTGGACCTGGCGGCGGCCCTTGCGGCGGACGGCCACCTCGGTCGGCGTGAGCGTCGCGACGAGCTCGTCGCGAGCCGAGCAGTTCGCCGATGAGCACGGCGCCGTCGCCGCCGTCGGCCTCGATGACCCAGAGTGCTCGACCGGCTCCGCCGGCCAGCCCCACGACGCGGTCGACCAGCACCTCGATCGCTGCCGCCTCGTTCGCGACGCGCTCTCGCAGGACCTCCTCGCCATCGACTCCGAGCACCACGACCCCGTGCCCGTACCGGCCTGGGTCGATCCCGACGATCAGGCTTTCGGTCATCTCGCCCACCTCCGCGCTGCCGGGCGCGGCACCCCACACGACACGCCCAGCCGCGGTACGCACCTGACCCATATGAGCGATCGTCCGCAGATGTCCATCAGGTGACCGCGACCAACCGACGAGGGGCGGCAGTCCTGTGCCAAGCGGGCACCCGCAGATCGAGCGATCGAGCCATCGCCCTCGTCCGGCAGTCGGTGGGCCTCACCCGGCTCGTTGGGTCGGGCTGCCCCGTGGCCGGCGATCGCTGGCACTCCTTGCCCATGCCATGCGACCGGCTGGTCGGCGGCACATCGAAGCGCAACCATCGCGTCCGGTTCGCCGGCCACGGCGCCGTCCGTCCTCCTGGCTCTACCCAGAACGATATATGGATCGAGGCCTTCTGGGCCATCCTCCAGGCCGAGGTCCTCGACCGCCAGTACCTTGCCGACCTCGCCGCCGCCGATGCCGCCGTCACCGCCTACGCGACCTACTACAACTTCCACCGGCTGCATGGGGCGCTCGGCTGGCGGACGCCCGCCGAGCGGTTCGACGGGACGCCGTTCACCGACCGCGGCTTCGAGCACGTCCCGGCTCTCGCTCCGATCGCCGATCTACTCGCCGAGCTGATGGCGACGGCGGCGTGAGGAGTCGCATCGTCACCAGGGAACTTCACTTAGCGCGACACTCTGCTTGCGTGCGCGGTGTCCTCAGTAGTCGTGCAGGATCGCCTCGCGCGGGTGTCACAACGCTCGGGTTGACGGGCGATCGGGCGGAGAGAGGACACCGCGACCGCTCGCCCAGCAGCGAGCGAGGTGACCGCGGCGTTGGCTGCCGCGTAACCACGCCCGAGCAACGAACGGCCCAGTCGAAAGCGTGCGTTGTCGTTCGCGCCTGCTCGTGAACCTCCGGGCGCGCCAACGCGACTCGGCTCACGGCGCCCTGCTGGCTGTCAATCCCTCCTGCGTCTGCGCGGCGCCCGGAACTTGCGCGGGACGGTACGCTGGGGCACTCGCTGCGCCACGACGGTTCCCGCCGCGGGCAACGAACGGGAGGGAGAACTTCATGGCCGAGCACCCGAACGTGGCCCTCGTCCGCCGCGCCATGCAGGCGATGAACGAGCAGGACATGTCGAAGGCCCAGCAGGAGATGGCGATCGTGGACGCCTTCATGGCGGACGACATCATCTGGCATGAGATCGGCCGCGCCGAGCCGCGCCGCGGCAAGGACCAGTTGCGCGCAGCGATGATGGAGGGCGGGCGCGACTGGACGATCGCGTACGAGGTTCACGACGTCATCGCCAACGACGACCACGCGATCGCGCTCGGCACCGCGACCGCCGCCCGGGCCGACAAGACTCTCCGTTACAAGACAGCGGAGGTCTTCCACATCCGCGATGGGAGGGCCGTCGAGCGATGGGCCTTCTCGGACGATACTGCCGCCATCGTCGCGTTCTTCGCCTAGTCAGTATGGAGAGGTCGGCGCCTGCGTAAGGTCGTGGATCACCCACGCCTGAACGCGGGAGTTGCCACATACGGAGGTCGCCGACCGTGCTCCAGTCTAGTCCGCAGATCTACGTCGGCCTCGACGTCAGCAAGCTCAGCATCAACGTCGCCCTGCTACGCCCCAACGGCACCGGCATCGACGAGGACAGGATTCCCAACACGCCCGAGGCGGTGCGCTCGCTCGTCCGCCGCTGGGCCGACCCGGGCTCCATCCGTGCCTGCTACGAGGCAGGGCCGACCGGCTACGCCCTGTACCGCGAGCTCACCGCCCTGGGCGTCGCCTGCACCGTCATCGCCCCGTCGCTCACGCCCCGGCGTCCGGGTGATCGGATCAAGACCGACCGCCGCGACGCCGTCAAGCTCGCGCGCCTGTTCCGGGCCGGCGAGCTCACCGCGGTCCGCGTGCCGACACCCGACGAGGAAGCGGTGCGCGACCTCCTCCGCGCGCGGGGCGACCTGCGCGAGGACATCCTCCGTGCCCGCCACCGGCTCAGCAAGTTCCTCCTCCGCCATGGCCACGTGTACGCCGACGGCAGTCAGTGGACCGCCCGCCACCGTGCCTGGCTCGATCGGCAGGCGTTCGAGGAGCCCGCCGCGACGCGGACCCTCGCCCACTACCGGGCCGACCTCGACACCCGCCTCGCCGAGCTCGCCCTGCTCGATGCCGAGCTGACCCTGATCGCTCGCACCGAGCCGTTTCTCGGCCCGGTCGCCCGGCTGTCGACCCTGCGCGGGATCAGCACCCTCTCGGCGCTGACCCTCGTCGTCGAGATCGGTGACTTCAGCCGCTTCGCTCGAGCCGACGACCTCGCGGCCTTCGTCGGGCTCGTGCCCTCGGAGCACAGCTCGGGCGAACGACGCCGCCAGGGCTCGATCACCAAGGCCGGCAACACCCACGCGCGAAGGGTCCTCGTCGAGGCCGCCTGGCATGCCCGCCGCCGGCCGAACACGGGGCCTGCCCTCCGGAAGCGGCTGGCGGGCCAGCCGCCCGAGGTGCTCGCGATCGCGACCAAGGCCCAGGCCAGGCTCCACGCCCGGTACTGGCGCCTCGTCGAGCGGCGCAAGCCCACGACCGTGGCCGCGACCGCCGTCGCCCGCGAGCTCACCGGCTTCTGCTGGGCGCTGATGCGCCTGCCGGCCTGAACGATCCCCGGCGGGACGGACGTGTTCTCCCGGACGGACCCTCGCCACACCTATGCGGTGGGCGATCCTCGCCCGACCCGCGGACCTAGTCCGAGGCTGCCTCCGGCGTACCACTGCCCTGCGGTTCCGACCCGCGTATATCAGAGTGGCCAGACGCCACTGCCACCTGTCCGTCCCGCCAACCCCCCGGCCCCAGCCGGACCGGGTCCGCCCAGCCAGCGGTCAACCCTTGACCAACCTCTCCATATCAGGTGTGATGCCCACTCGCGTGGAATGCGCGAGGAGTCGGGGATCTACCTCGAGGATGCCGGGATCCACGAGCTCAAGGGCCTGCCTGGGCGCAACAGGTCTCTCGACTCGTCGCGCCGGACACGCCGTAGGGTCGTTGTTCCTGCGCGCCAATGCCGTCCGGGCGCGCGACACGAACGCCGTCGCGTCCGGGGCTGCCGCCCATCAAGCGATCTCCGCCCGCCGGCTGACAAGATTTCGGACGTTCGTGACGGTGATCAGCAGGATTGGTGACGATGTGTCGGCGCTAACCCTCACGCCCCGACCAGACAGATGTTCCTGTTTGCAGCCGACGAGGGCCTGCTGCACGGGCGGCGCTGCCGCGATCAGTACTCGCCCTTGATCACGAAGAACGAACCGCGGATGGTTCCGGCCAGCTTCGACTTCTGGCGTGCGAACTTGAACCGCGAGGCGAGCTCGGCCGGGACCTCCATCCCGTCGGAGAGCTTGAACCCGACCGCCCGCTTCTGGGCGTCGTCGATGGTGTACATCACGTTGATCGACAGACCGCTCTCGTAGAACACATACGCCATCCGGGTGTTCGCGACCTGGAACCCCGTCGCCTCGAGTGGCCGAGTCGCGATGACGAGGTCGCGCTCCTCCTTGAGGATGCGGTGCACCCAGTCGACGGTCTCCTTGGCATTGCTCGCCGGTTCCACGGCGAAGTCGTGGTCGTACCTGTTCTTGAAGTAGCGAGCCTCGTTCGCCCGCAGACCGGCGAGCGCGGGCGCCACCGGTGACGACTCGAGGCCCGTGGTCGAGACGTTGTTGAAGTCCACGAGATAGGACATGGCCCGCTCCTTTCGCGTTACGGGGAGACGCCCGACGTCTGGCAGCGCTCGAGCGTTCACCGAGGTGATCGCGTGGACACCCGACGTTTCGGACCGTGACGCAGCATGGCTGCGCGCCGTGATTGTTGCCTGCCGAGGAAGCGCAGATCCTCGAGCGGGCCGGTGCAGCGGCCTCCGCCGGCGCGCTCCGGGACACGACCCGGCACTCCCGCGGCGACAGCGTTCGCGAGCAGCTCATTGCTACGCCCTTCCACGCTCACGGTCTCAGCCGGGCAGATCCCAGGGAAGCAGCAGCAAGCCCAGCAGGCCGGCGATGCCGAGAACGAGGAGCCAAGCGACGAGCCACCTGCCCGCCCCATGGATGCCCGCCGCCCTGCCCGCGACCAACGCGGCAAGGATGCTTGCGCCGAGCCCGGTCGCGGTGGTGTTGAGGCCGATGGCATCGAGGCCCACGGCCAGGACCAGCAGAAGGGGCACGCCCACTGACACGACGACGACCCAGGATCTCCATGGGAACGGCCGCGGCGCGACGACCGAGGCTCCGCGCTCGGCCGCCTCTACCGGGGGCGCTGCCTTCGGCTCGCTGTTCAAGGTGGCACCTCCTCCCTCGCGACCATTGAGTCACGACACCCTAACTGCACGAGTTCCGGGCGCCATCTCACGCTCACGCTACAACGCTCGCGAGCTCAGGACTTCCCAAGCAGAATGTCGCGGGTTCGAATCCCGTCTCCCGCTCCAACACCTCGAACCTGATCTCAGGAAGACACCCTTACTGGGTGTCCTTCCTCGTATCGAGGCACGATCACGTCAAGACTCCTGTGGACATTGAGCGAGCGGGCGCGCGGCCAGGAGCTCGTTGAGCCGGAGGACCTGGCCGTAGAGGAGCCGGTCGGCTGACCGCCGGTCGGGCAGTGCGCCGATGGGGCGGAGGCGCCGCCGCAGCTCCCGGAAGGCGCGCTCGATGAAGTTCGTCGTGCGCAGGCTGGCCCGCAGCGGCTCGGGGAGGGCGAACACGGCGAGGAGCTCGTCGAGGTCGCCGTCGAGACGGCGCACGAGGACCGGGTGGCGAGGGCGCCAGGCCTTCGCCCAGCGCCAGAAGGCCGCCACGGCGGCCCGCCTCGTGCGGGCCCAGTAGATCGCCCGCAGGCCATGCAGGCAGGATCGCCGCTCGGCCAGAGGCAGCGGCTCGAGGATGTTCCGGACCCGGTGGGTCCAGCCGCGCTGGAGGGCCGCGACGGGCAATTCCTCGGCAACCGCGGCGGCGATCCGGGCGGCCCATGCCGGGGGACCGCGCGGCCGTCGATCTCTCAAGGAGCGGCGGGCGGGGGATGAAGGCGGAGGGGTGACAGCCGACTCCGGCGACCAGGCCAAGCCCCTGACTTGCGTCTCATCCGCCTGAGCCAGCGCCTCCGCCAGGCGTTCGTCGAGGGGTCCGAGGGGGGCCGCGGCGCCGGCTCGGGCTGACGGTCGAGGAGCTGGAGGGGATCCTCTGGCACTACCCGGGGGACGTGGCCCGGGAGTCATGCTCCTATGGCGTCAAGGGGTCAGATCCCGGCCGGCTGGTGGCCGGCGACCAGGGCCGCGAAGACGTGCAGGACGAGGTGGCGCTTGAGGCACCGGAGCGCCTCCTTCGAGCGCTTGCCCTCGGCCTTCTTGCGCGCGAGGTAGGCGCGAGCCCTCGGGTCGAACTTCGCCTGCCAGACAGCGATCGTCCAGATCGCCCGGTTGACCCGGCGGTTGCCGCGCCGGTTGTAGCGGACCCGAGAGGTCTTCCCCGACGAGGCCGGCAGCGGGGCGACACCCGCGAACATGGCCAGGGCGTCGTGCGAGGGGAACCGGGCGACGTCGCCCGCCTCGCCCCGGATGACCGCGGCCGAGAGCAGCCCGCAGCCCGGGATGGCGAGCAGCGGGTCGTCGCCCAGGAGCGGGCGGATCTGCCGCTCGAGCGCATCGGCTCTCCGTCCCAGCCGGACGACCTCGGCGAGCTCGGCACGGGCGAGCTCGGCCTCGATCCCGTGCTGCCCCCGCAGCAGCCGACGGACCTGCGCGAGCTCGCGCCCGGTGACCAGGCGGGCAACGGTCACGCTGTACCCGGGGACCAGGACGCGCAGGTGCGCGTGGAGCCGGTTGCGGGCCCGGGTCTGGGCGACGACCGCGGTCGCGCGAGCCTCGGCCAGGAGCTGCAGGTCCCGGGTCCGGTCGGCGAGGCGCACCGGGGGCAGGTTCGCCTCGGCCAGGGTCACCCGGGCGATCGCGAACGCGTCCCCGGGGTCGCTCTTGCCTTGGCGCCTCGTGCGGCCACGCTCCCGCCGGGACAGCTGGGGCGGGACCTCGACGACGTCGGACCCGGCCATGACGAGGTGCCGGGCGAGCGACGCCCCGTACGAGGACGAGCCCTCGACCCCGATCCGCACGTCGGGATCCGCGAGCCTCGTCACCCAGGCCGCGAACGCCGCGTGCCCGGCCGGGTCGTTGCCGAACGCCCGCTCCTCGCGGGCCATGCCCTCCCGGTCCACGAGGCACGCCGCGAACGTGTCCTTGTGGGTGTCGACCCCGGTCGCTGCCCCTGCCATCGACCGTCCTCCCGTGCGCCGTTACGATGGGCGCGGGCCGGGCGGGCAGCAGTGCGTTGAGGTACCAGCCACGCTCCTATGAGGCCACGCCCGGCCCGCTCGAGCACGGCGACGGGGGCAGATGGATCACGGGCCACCACCCCCGGTGGGCGAGGCTGTGTGGATCCGGGCCACCCGCCGCTGGTCACGGGCGGGGCCGGCCGCACCATCGGCGAGGGAGATGAACCGAACGACCTTGCGGCGCCGCAGCCGATCCCGGCAGACGTTGACCAGGATGCCGTCGAGCCAGGCGTCCACTCTCGCCGGGTCGCGCAAGGAATCGGCCGACCGCCAGGCGCGGAGCATCGCCTCCTGCGTGGCGTATTCGGCGTCGGCCGCGTTGCCCAGCAGAAGACCTGCCAGCCGGTAGCGCCGGTCGAGCCCGGCACGAATCGCGGTCAGGATCTGCCGATGAGCGTCGGTGCGTCTCCCGGTCAGGTCGATCTCCCCGACTGGACGCGTCAGGACCTACACGAGTGCTCCCATGGTGCCCGTATAGACGAGCAGACGTGGGCTTCGGTTCTCGGGTCGCTATCCCCGAGCATGGCCCAAACGGACGAATAGCGATCGCGGCCCGCCGACCCCACGCTTGGGGCATGACGGCGCGCCGGTCCGATCCACAGGGCGTGCGTACGCTCGACCCGCCTCGCTCGATGTGCGAGGGTCGAGCCAGCTGCAGTCGCGACTTCACCGTCCCAACGGGCCAAACCAGGCGGTCCGCGATGCCCTCGAGTGTCAGCCCGCCCCAGTAGTGCAGGACGACGACGATCCGCTGATCTTCGTCGAGGTCGCCCATCGCTCGCACGACCTCGTCCCGATCCAGCACCGCTTGGCACCTCTGGCGGCGGGCTGCGGATGGCCGGGGATGCCCCGAAGGTAGTGACAGCCGGCCAGGCGATCGACGCGCTGCTCTCGAACCAGCGGTTCACGAACTGGCTGACCGAGCAACCGGCCAGCACGTGGAGCGTCGCAAACGTGTGGCTGCAGAACCCGGGCAAAGCGCAGGGCATCGTGCCGGCGGGTCCGTCCTGAGAGGTGGGGCTCTTCCGAGAGGTGGGCGTCCAGAAAGAGCGGGCGATCGGGTACGTGGATCCGTTCTCCGGGAAGGTGCTCAGTCTGTCGTTCTGTTACCCGCCGTCGCAATCGGGACCGGGCGGATCGTGCGTGAGCTCCTGACGTAATCCCGCAGACATGGCAAACCGCACCGACGTGCGAGCGCGGTCACTCTTCCGTCGGCGCCCCACCCACGGGCTCGGGCAGGCGCGGGGCGAGGATCCAGCCGAGCTGCGCCGTCGTCGTCGCCCCCACCTTGGACCGCGCGTTCGCCATGTCGCGGGTTCGAATCCCGTCTCCCGCTCCGCCCTCTTCCGTCCAGCAGAATGTCGCCCCATGACTTGATGCGACGTTCCGCGGCGCGCCCGGCACAAACCGGGGGCGGTCAGAGATCGCAGTTCTTGGCGACCCAGACCGCGGTCGTGCCGATGTCCGTGGCGTTGCCGGCCATCGCATCCGAGATCGCCTTTGCCAGCGACGCTTCGTCGATCGACCCGCCTGCAGCTGCCTTCCCGATGTTGTCCATGACGTCGGCGTAGGTGTTCGCGGCTTTTGCGATCTCGGCCGGTGCGTACTTCCGCATATCGGCCGCAGCGGCCTGGAACTGTGCACCCATGCTCGCGAGGTCGCCGGAGGGGGCATCGTTGAGCGCCTGAAGCTCCTTGAACGCACCACAGAAGTCGGTGGCCGTGCCTCCGGCAACCGGCGTCGAGGTCGGAGCCTCGCTCGGCGCGGCCGTTTCCGAGGCTGGCTGCGATGCCGCGGCCGAGGGCGACGGTGCGACCGCGGTCGCCGCGGGCGACACGCTTGGTGCCACCGTGCTCGGCGTCGACGAGCATCCGGCGATCGCGACCACGAACAGGAGCGAGAGCGGGGCGAGAAGGCGCTTCATGATGCGCTCCCCCGTGCGCGGGACGTGCGCGACAGCTGCGACATGCGGAGTCTCCTTCGGGGACGCCACGAGGTTCCCGGGCGGGATACCGACCTGTGCGGCGGCGGCGAGTATAGGCGTGGGCGGGCTTCCCGTCCTCGCCGCCGGGCTCCTGATCGTCTGGCATGCCTGGAGGTGGCCCAAGCCGACCGAGCAGGACCTGCGCGACCGGCGACCTGCGTCCAGTCCCGAGCAGCGGGCCGCCGGCACGGTGTAGAAGCCCCCGGGTCGAGCGGCAAACTCCCGTTGGCAATTCGACACGCAGCGGCCCCGGCCAGCCCAGGGACGGGCGACCGGGGCCGCTTCGGGACACCCTGGCTGCGTGCCGTTTGCTCGCCCTTCACGCTCGCAGCACGCCGCAGACACGCCGGGGCTTGCCAGGCCGAATGTCGCGGGTTCGAAGCCCGTCTCCGCTCCACGTTCTCCTGTCGCGGCAGGATGTGGTTCGAGCTCCGCTCCGATCTGCCGAGCATCAGTGCCACTCGCAGTCGGGTCGCGAGGCCAGCTCCCGGCGTCACACTGTCAGGCGAGCGTCTCCGGGTAGACGTTGCCGACCTCGAGGACGTCCCACGTGGCGCCGCGGCGACCGAGGACCAGGTTGATCGTCCAACCGGGCCGGGCAGCCGCGCTGGCCGCCTCCGGGACCTTGATCGGCCGACCCCGTCCGGGAACCAGATCCGGCCGGGCGCGACACGCTCGATGACGAGGAAGTCCTCCACGACCTCGTCGAACTCCGGGCCGGTTGAGCGGCGCGGTGGCTCGGCGTTCGCCCGCGCGATCTCGTCGAGCAATCGACCCAGGCGTTCGGCGGCCGGGAGGTCCACGGAGGCGGTGGCGATTCCGCCGAGCGCCTTCCTCGCCGCGGCCGGCGTGAGCTCGTGCTCGTCCGCCAGCCACTCGACGAAGCCGCGCACGTCCTCGACGGTGCGGGCGACCTCGTCCTCGGGCATCGCCACCTTGCGGATGAGGAAGTAGCCGAAGAACTCGTCGAGGTATCCGGCGATCTCGCGCGCTCCGAACATCCGGCTGAAGCACGCCTCGTCGCCCTCGTTGAAGGCGGCCGACCAGCGATCCCGGTCCGCCCTCGCTAGGTGCTCCCGCGCGCACGGCAGGGGGCGTTGACGGCACCGCTCCAGAGC
Source organism: uncultured Chloroflexia bacterium (assembly GCA_963831745.1). Lineage (GTDB taxonomy): Bacteria > Chloroflexota > Limnocylindria > Limnocylindrales > CSP1-4 > CTSoil-043. The sequence goes on from CAWHRD010000006.1 coordinate 1,297,314, forward strand.
GGCCCCCCGGCCAACCCGGCGACGGGCGGCCTGGCGTCCGGGGGCCGTGACGTTCGGCGCTCGATCCTGTTGACAGGTACCGGGTCCCGAGTGGATCGTTCAGCCATGCTCGAGGAATGCCCCATGACCGAAGAGTGCCCTGGCTACGACCGCGACCGACGGATGTGCCTCCTCCGTCCGGGTGACTGCGAGTTCTCTCCTTCTGACGGTGACGCCGTCCTGATCGTCGAGACGCCCGAGGCGCTCACGCCCGACGCCTCCGCGCAGGCGGGGCCGCGATAGGGCCAGGACGATCGCGCCGTCGAGGCAGAGGCCCCGGGACCGGAGCCCGCCGTCCGGCACTGGTCGGGGTCGCTGTCGCCTCGGTGCGACGGCCGGCGCGACGGTTGGGCCGCGCGATAGCATGGGCCGCGATGGTCCCCCGGCTCCGGTCTGCCCCTGGGCGCGCTCGCGCGACGGCCGTCGCGACGCTGGCCGTCCTCCTCGCCGTCTCGGGCGCCGTCGCCCCGGCCCCTCTCCTGCCGGGCGCCCCGGGGACGGCGACCGTCCTCGCGGCCATCTCGTCCGGCTACCTCTCCGAGGGTCGAGCGCCGGTGGCGCCCGGCGTGCACCACGACTGGGGAACCATCCAGACGACGCGCTCGGGACGCCAGGCCGTCCACCTCCTCGAGGTCCGCGCCGGAACTCCCGAGATCAGCCTCGAGTCGTCGCTCGCAGGGGACCGGATCACTCGCCTCGAGACGGTGAGCAGCCAGGCGCTCCGCAGGTCGAGCGAGGGTCACCGCGCCGTGGCCGCGATCAACGGGGACGTGTGGAGCGGCTTCGACAGCCCGACCCAGTTCGCGCCGAACGGGCTCCACATCCAGGCGGGCGAGCTGGTGACCGCGGCACCGACGGCCCGGCCGACGTTCGGCATCGACGCCTCGGGCCGCCCGCTCGTCGGGAGCGTCCTCGTGAGCGCATCCCTCACCTGGCCCGATGGGACGATCCGGCCGATCGACCGGGTCAACCAGCGGAGGACGAGCCAGGGCTTCGTGCTGTACACGCCCCGCTTCGGCCCGCTGACGCCGAAGGACGTCGGGGGCACCGACATCGTGCTCGCGGGCGTCGCGCTCCCGCTCGCCCCGACGGGCGTCCACCCGGCGGTTGTGCTCGAGGTCCGTCCGGCGCTCGGCGGCATCCCTATCGCGCCGGACACGGTCGTGCTGAACGGCCCGGCGGGGGCGTCCCTCGACGCGCTCAGGCCGGGCGATCCGCTGCCGCTCAGCCTCTCGATCACGCCGGGGTGGGAGAGCGTCCGCGAGGCCATCGGCGGTCGCGAGCGCATCGTGCGCGACGGGGCGGCGTCCATCTCCCCGCACCCCGCCAAAGCGGACGAGCTTCACCCACGGACGGCGCTGGGGATCACCGCCGCCGGCGACGTCGTCATGGCCACGGTGGACGGGCGCGAGTCCGGCTACAGCACGGGCGTGGACCTCGCGGAGCTGGCCCAGCTGATGCTGTCGCGCGGGGTGGTGCAGGCGCTGAACATGGACGGCGGCGGCTCGACGACGATGGCCGTCCGCCTGCCCGGCGACGTCGAGGTGTCGGTCGTCAACCGCCCGTCCGACGGCCGCGAGCGCGCGCTGGCCAACAGCCTCGTCGTGGTGAGCTCCGCGCCGACCGGCCCGCTCGCCACGCTCGACGTCGTGCCGGGGGCAGGCGCGCTGTGGGAGGGCGAGGCCACGACGTTCACCGCGAAGGGCCAGGACGCCGCGTACAACGGCGTGCCGCTCGCCGACGGCGAGGTGACCTGGGCGGTGGACGGGCCCGGCACGATCAGCGCCGCCGGCCGCTACTCGGCGACCGCGCCCGGCACGGCGACGGTCGCCGCGACCGCGCGGGGCATCCAGGGCTCCGCCGGGGTGACCGTGCGCCCCGACACGTACGCGCCGATCGCTCGAGCCCCGACCGGCACGCTCGTCGCGTCGACGAGCCTCGACGAGTCGGGAATCCCCTACCGGGTCAGCTGGGCCGCGGCCACAGACCGGGGCCGCGGCGTGGCGGGATACGAGCTGGAGCGGTACCTCGGGGTCGCCTGGGCGTCCGTGCCGCTGGCGACGGCGACCGCCAGGAGCGCGACGGTGGCGCTTTCCCCCGGCCAAACCCAGCGCTTCCGGGTGCGGGCGATCGACCGGGCCGGCAACACGAGCGCATGGGCCACCGGCCCGGTCCTGGGCACCCGCCTCGTCCAGGAGTCGAGCAGCGCGGTGCGCGACGCCGGCCGGTGGAAGACCGGCACCGGGGCCGCCTACTCGGGCGGCTCGGTCGCCTTCGCGAAGGCTGCGGGATCCTCGGCTCGGTACATGTTCACCGGGCGCTCGATCGGGCTCGTCGCGACCCTGGGTCCGACCCGGGGCAAGGTCCGGGTGTACGTCGACGGCCGCTACAGCGCCACGGTCGACCTGTATGCGCCGACGGCGCAGTACCGGGTCATCGCCTGGCAGCGGACGTGGGGCTCCGCCGGCACCCGGACCGTCCGGCTCGCCGTCGTCGGCACGCCCGGGCGGCCACGGGTCGACCTCGACGCGTTCGCCGTGCTGAGATGAGGGGCATGGAGCGAGGAGCCCGCGAGCCGTCTCCCGCTCCAGCACCTCGGCCCTGATCTCGGGAAGACACCCTGCCAAAGGTGGAAGATACGGCCGTGGAGTCACGACCGACGGGCACGATCACGTTCCTCTTCACGGACCTCGTGGGCAGCACGCACCTCTGGGAGCAGTTCCCCGAGGCGATGAAGGACGCCCTGGAGCGTCACGACGCCATCCTCCGGGCGGCCATCGAGGCAGCGGGCGGACGCGTCGTCAAGGCCACCGGTGACGGCATGATGGCCGTGTTCGGCAGCGCGAGCGACGCAGCGCTGGCCAGCCTGGCCGCACAGCGAGACCTGGCCGCGGGGCCGTGGGGCGAGACCGGGCCGCTGCGCGTGCGCATGGGCGTGCACGCGGGGCAGGCGGAGGAGCGCGGCGGCGACTTCTTCGGGCCGACGGTCAACCGGACCGCGCGGATCATGGCCGCCGGGCACGGGGGCCAGGTCCTCCTGTCCGCGTCGGCCGGGGCGCTGGCGAGCGAGCGGCTGCCGGCCGGTGCCAGCCTGCTCGACCTCGGCGAGCATCGCCTGAAGGACCTCGGCCGCCCGGAGCACCTCTTCCAGCTGGTCCACGCCGACCTGGCGTCGAACTTCCAGCCGCTGGCCGCCCAGCGTCCAGCCGGGGCCGGCCTGCCGGCCAGGGCCGCCGAGCTGGTCGGGCGCCAGGCCGAGCTGGCCGAGATCAGGACGCGGCTCGAGGACGCCTCGGTTCGCCTGCTCACGCTGACCGGGCCCGGGGGGACCGGCAAGACCACCCTGGCGATCCGGGTCGCCGGGGACCTGGCGCCCGGCTTCCCGGACGGCGTCGCCTTCGTCGACCTCTCCAGCGCCCGCGACACGAACGCCGTGCTGGTGGCCATCGCCCGTGCGACCGGCCTCGGCGAGGTCATCGATCGACCCCTCCAGGAGGAGCTCACCGATTGGCTGCGGGACCGGCGCCTGCTGCTCGTTCTCGACAACTTCGAGCAGGTGGCCGAGGCCGCGGGAGCCGTGGCCCAGCTGCTGCGCGATTGCCCGCGGCTGGAGGTGCTGGCCACCAGCCGCGGCGCCCTGCACATACGGGCCGAGCACGTCTACCCGGTTCCGCCGCTCGGCCTGCCCCCGGGCGGCTCCGCGGGTGCGTCGGCAGACGAGGTTGGAGGCTACGAGGCCGTCCAGCTGTTCGTCGACCGCGCGCGAACCGTTCGACCCGACTTCCGCCTGACCGACGACAACGCCGCGGCCGTGGCCGACATCTGTCGCCGCCTGGACGGGCTGCCCCTGGCGATCGAGCTCGCGGCTGCGCGGCTGCGGCTCTTCTCGCCCGAGGTGCTCCGCGACCGGCTCGGGGACCGCCTCGGGCTCCTGCGCAGCGGGCCCCGCGACCTCCCGGAGCGCCAGCAGACGCTGCGGGCGACGATGGACTGGAGCTACGAGCTCCTCGAGGCCGCGGAGCAGCTCCTGTTCGAGGTCCTTGCCGTGTTCGCGGACGCCGACATCACCGCGGTGGAGGCGGTGGTTGCCGGCGTCGGGGCGATCGACGGCATCGCCATCGACGTCCTCGACGGGCTCGCCAGCCTCGCGGACAAGAGCCTCGTCCGCGACGTTGACGCGCCGGGGATCGAGCCTCGGGTGGCCATGCTCGAGACGATCCGCGAGTTCGCCGCCGACCGGCTCGAGCGACGTCCCGATCTCCGTGCGAGCGCCCGGCGAGCCCACGCGACCTTCTTCGCGGACGAGGCGCGACGACGGCGCCCCGCGCTGACCGGCCCCGAGCGCGAGGCCGCGCTCGAGGCGATGGCCGTCGAGGTCGCCAACCTGCACATCGCCTGGGGCTACTGGCTGGCCGAGGGCGACCTCGGGCAGCTCGAGGCGCTGGCCGACAGCCTGCTGATCCTCGACGACGCCCGCGGCTGGTATCTCGACACGGTCGGGCTCACCACCGACATGCTCGCGGTCCTCGGGACGGGTTCGTCGTCGCCGGACCGGGCCGGCCAGGAGATCGCCCTGCGGGTCAGCCTCGCCCGGGCGCTCATGGCGACCCGGGGGTTCACCCCGGACGTCGAGGACGCGCTCGCGGGCGCCGTGGAGCTGTTCGAGCGCGGCGGCGACGTTCGCCAGCAGCACGCGGTGCTGCGGGGCCTGTCCAGCCTCTACCAGTTCCGCGCGCAGTTCGACCGGGCGGAGGTGCTCGGACGGGAGATCCTGGCGCTCGGCGAGCGTGAGCGCGACCCGCGGATCCTGGTCGACGGTCACCTGGTGCTCGGGACCACGGTCGCCTTCATCGACGACCTGCAGGGCGGGCTCGACCACCTCGACACGGCGATCGTGCTGTTCACGGCGGGCCCCACCCAGGCGCGGACGGCCCGCGTGGGAGACGATCCGCGGGTCGCCTGCTACACGACGTCGGGATTCACCCTGTGGATGATGGGTTACCCGGATCGAGCGGTCGCACGCATGGACGCCGCGCTCGCGCTCGCGGCCGAGCTGAAGCATCCGTTCACGTCCGCCTTCGCCCGCTTCCACTCCGGCCTGCTGTATCTCTGGCGTCGCGAGCCGGACCTCGTGCTCGAGCGGGCGGTGAGCCTGCTAGAGATCGCGGACGAGCACGGGTTCCCGATCTGGACGGCAACCGGACGGTGCCTCCAGGGATCCGCGCAGGTCTCGCTCGGTCGCGTCGAGGAAGGCCTGGCCAACATCCGCGGCGGGATGGAGCAGTACCGGGGGCTCAGATCGCCGCTGGTGTTCTGGCCGATGCTGCTCGCTGTCGAGGCGGGCGCCAGCCACGTCGCGGGACGGCACGCCGAGGGCCTCGGCGCGATCGATGCGGCCGTCGAGATGATGAGCCCCGGGCGTGGCACGACCCTGCTGCCCGAGCTGCACCTCCTGAAGGGCGACCTGCTGGCGGCGCGTGCCGCGAGCGGCGGGGCCGATCCGTCGGACGCCGAGCGCTGGTACCGGCTGGCCTTCGACCGCGCCGGCGAGCTGGACGCCCGGATGACCCGGCTCCGGGCGGCAACCAGGCTGGCTCGCCTTGCGATGGCCGCGGGCGAGCCGGAAGCGGCCGCGCGGACGCTCGGCCCCGTCTTCGACACGTTCGCCGAGGGCATGGCGACCATGGACCTGGTCGAAGCGCGGGAGATCGTCGCGGCGGTGTCACCAGGCTGACGGCCGCTGCGGCTCGACGGCGAACAGGGGCCGGCGTCCGGCCCGGCGCTGCGCCGCTACAGTACGGACCGTGGAGCGATTCGACCTGGCCGAGGCGGCCCAGCGAGTCGGCATCAGCCCCGACGAGCTGGGCCGGCTGGTCGAGCTGGGGATCGTCCGCCCGGGCGTGGACGATCGCTTCACCCCCGGAGACGTCCGGCGCGTGAGCATGGTGCACAGCCTGGTCGCCGCCGGCGTCCCGCTCGACGGCCTGGGCGCTGCCATTCGGAGCGGGAAGGTCTCGCTCGACTTCCTCGATGAACCCGCGTACGAGCGCTTCTCGGCCCTCAGCGGCGTCACCTTCGCGGAGCAGGCACGGCGGACCCGCCTACCGGTCCAGCTGCTGATGCTCATCCGCGAGGCGGCCGGCTCGCCCGCGCCGCTTCCCGACGACCGGATGCGCGACGAGGAGCTGCCCTACGCCGAGTTCATCGAGGCCCAGGTCAGGGTAGGGTTCCGCCCGGCCGCCATCGAGCAGCTGCTGCGGGTCCAGGGCGACAGCCTCCGGCGCATGACGGAGACGGAAACGGCCTGGTGGCACTCCGAGGTGATCATGCCCGCCGTGGAGGCGGGCCGGCGGCCCGACGACATCCTCGGGGTCGACTTCGCCAACCGGATGAGCGTGCTGGCCGAGCGGGCGATCGTCGGCATGTACCACCTTCAGCAGGCACAGGCATGGACCCCCACGATCATCGAGGGCCTGGAGGCGCAGCTGGCCGCGGCCGGCCTGCACAGCCGCCTCGACCACCCCCCTGCCGTCTGCTTCCTGGACATCACCGGCTACACGCGGCTCACCCAGGAGCGCGGCGACGCCGCGGCTGCCCAGCTGGCCGAGCAGCTCGGTCGCCTGGTGCAGCGAACGTCGGTCAAGCACGGCGGCCGTCCGGTGAAGTGGCTGGGCGACGGGGTCATGTTCTACTTCCCGAACCCGGGCCCGGGGGTGATGGCCGCGCTCGAGATGGCGGCGGGCGTTGTCGAGGCCGGGCTGCCGCCAGCGCACGTCGGGGTGCATGCCGGGCCGGTGATCTTCCAGGAGGGCGACTACTACGGGCAGACCGTGAACGTCGCCTCGCGGATCGCCGAGTACGCCAGGCCGGGCGAGGTTCTGGTCAGCCAGGAGGTCGTCGACGCGTCGAGCAGCACGGCCGTCGCATTCCGAGAGATCGGCCCGGTCGAGCTCAAGGGCGTCTCCGGCGCGGTGCGGCTCCACGCGGCCCATCCTCCCGGCTGAGCGCGACCGACGACCGGCGGCTCATGCCGTGGCTATCCTGAGCCCGTAGCACGCGCCGCCCGCGGCCGGGCGGCGGCCGCTCCGCGCGAAGGGACCGTCGATGACCGACCTCGTCTTCCCGCCGACGTTCCTCTGGGGCGCGGCGACGGCGGCCCACCAGGTCGAGGGCGGCAACCGGGACAGCGACTGGTGGGACTGGGAGCAGCGACCGGGCAGCCCGTGCGTGGACCGCAGCGGGATCGCCTGCGACCACTACCGGCGCTACCCGGAGGACGTCGCCACGCTGGCCGGCCTCGGGCTGAACACCTATCGCTACTCGGTCGAGTGGGCGCGCATCGAGCCCGAGGAGGGCCGGATCGCGCAGGTCGAGCTCGACCACTACCGGCGCATGACCGACGCGGTGCGCGAGGCGGGCCTGACGCCGATGGTGACGCTGCACCACTTCACGCTTCCCCGCTGGGTCGCCTTCCGCGGCGGGTGGCTCGACCCGGGCACACCCGCCCGCTTCGCCCGCCACTGCGACGCGGTGGTTCGGGCGCTGGGCGACCGCGTCGACTGGTACTGCACGATCAACGAGCCGGGGGTCGTGGCCTTCGGGGGCTACCTCGGGGCCCTCGACTTCCCGCCGGGCACGCACGACGCGGGCTCCTGGGAGCGGGCAACGGACCGGCTGATCGAAGGCCACCGGCTGGCCCTGGCCGCGGTGCACGCGGCGCGGCCGTCGGCGAGGGTCGGCGCAACGCATTCGATACACGAGTGGGAGGCAGACGAGGGCGGCCGCCCGATGATGGAGTACCTGCGGCGCCGCAACGAGGATGTCTTCGTGGAGGCCTGCCGCGAGGACGACTTCGTCGGGGTCCAGACGTACACCCGGGTCCCGGTCCGGCTCGGCGCCGCGACGACGGCGCTGCTCCGGCTGGCGCTGCGCAGCCGGCGGGTCGCGGCGCTCGTCCTCCCACCGTTCATCCGGCGCTCGGCGAAGGAGCCCGCGGGCAACGCGCTCCCCGGCGTGCGCCGGACGCAGATGGGCCACGAGTTCCGGCCCGAGGCCGTGGCGGCGACGATCCGGCGGGCGGCCGCGCTGCTGCCGGGCAAGGACATCGTCGTGACCGAGCACGGCGTGGCGACCGACGACGACGCCGAGCGGGTCGAGTTCATCGATCGCGGCCTGCGCGCCATCCATGCCGAGATCGCGGCCGGGAAGCCGGTCCGCGGCTACGTGCACTGGAGCGCGCTCGACAACTTCGAGTGGGCTCTCGGCTACGGGATGCGGTTCGGCCTGGTCGGCGTCGACCGCGCGACGCAGGAGCGGACGGTCCGGCCGTCGGCGCGCTTCCTCGGGGAGATCGCCCGAACCGGGCGGCTGGCTTCTCTCGCGTGACGGCCCGCCGCGAGGCGCGCTGGGTCGTGCTCCAGCTCCTGCTGTTCGCGGTCGTGATCGGAGGCGGCTTCCCATGACCACGCCGGGACCGCGCGGATCGGATGGCCGGTCGTCCTTCATCGAGTTCTCATGAAGCGGTTGCCATGCTTCGACTCGCCGAAGGGTAGGCACCCGAGGTCGGGTTCCCACCAGCGGGGCGTCCGGTTGGCGGAGCCGACTCCTCCGGCGCAGGGCCTGTGGATGCCCGCGGGGCATCGGCCCAGGGGGGTGGACATGCAGTATTCGCATCTCCAGCTGGCCGCCACGCGACACGAGGAACGAGCGCGCCGGTTGGACCGGCGCGTCGACACGGAGCGGGCGCTCCGCGAGCCGGCGATCGAGCCAGTCGTTCCCGCGAACCGGGTCCACGACCGACACTGGCTCCGACTTCTCGACCGAATCCGGCCGGAGCACGACCTCACGCCGTATGCGTGCCGCCTCCCGACTGGGGAGCTGGGCCGCACCGCCATCAAGTTCCTTGGCGGGGAGTGGACTGCGGTCTGCGTGCCCGATCCTCGCGCTCACGCGGGCGGCTGACGTGCTGCCGCCCGTCGAGTCGTCTGGCCCGCTCCTTACGGCATCCAGCAGATGACCTGGGTCCCGATGCGTCCACCGATCATGCTCACGCAGCTTCAGGGCGCCAACATCGAAGAGGAGCGCCACCGCGGTGAAGCAGAGCGCCACGCCCGCCATCGCGCCCTGCTCGAGACGCGGGCCGAGCGTCCGGCGTTGTCGGCGAGGCTCGCGGCCGCGACCCTGCGCTTCGCTCGGCGCGACCGTCACTCGCTGACGAGATACCCGTGCCGCCTGCCCGATGGGAAGATCGGCCGGACGGCGGTCGTCATGAGCGGAGGTGAGTGGGTCCTCGTCTGTCGGGTCGCGTAGGCGAGGCTTCACACCCGCCACGACGACGGTCACCAGTCCCCCCTGCGCTGCTGGGCCGCAGACCCGCGGCGACCTGATCTCGATCGGCTGGACCCCCTCGCCTCCCCGCCGGGATGGTCAGTCGATGTGGCGCAGCGGCGGGAGGCCGGCCAGGGGGCCGTCCGGCCGGGGCCCGGCCATCCCGGGCTCGGGACCGCCGTCCGCCACGCGCGCTGCGAAGGCGGCGTCGAGCTGGGCGACCAGGCCGGGGATCCCCGACTCGAGGGCCGCCCCGTACGCCGGCCCGATGACCTCCATGGCCGCCTTCTCCCGGCGGGTCCGTGGCGCGCCGAACCGGAAGTGGATCGTGGTGCCCGCCGTGCCCGGCTCCAGCTCGATCGTGTGGAGGACCTTCACCGGCCCCCCGGGCGTCTCGAGGATCGTTCGGTCGGTGACGTAGTCGTAGGGGCGCCAGTCGAGGATCTCCTCGAGCACGGCGTCCTTGCCGTGCCGGCAGTGGTTGGCCGAGCCGAGGCCCCGCCTCCCCCCGGTAGCCCCCTTGACCGCGACCTCGGTCACCCAGGGCTGCCACGTCATCCGCTGCCCGGGCGTGGTCAGGAACTCCCAGGCCACCTGCGGCGGCACGCTCGTGGGAACCGAGACCGTGACGATGGCCTCCTCCGGGGAGACGAAGACGCGCCCGCGGGCCTCCTCCTCCTGCCAGCGGCGCTCCAGGTCGTGGGCCCAGGCCGGCACGTCGCCGATCCGGTCGTAGGTCTCGGTGTGCCTGCGCATCCCCAGCGCGGCCGGGTCGATGTCGGAGGCATCGACGGCCGCCTGGGTGATCAGGGCGTAGGCGCTCATGCCCAGCCGCTCGACGACCTCGTTCTTCAGCAGCCGGTGGGCGACGATCACGTCGGACCCCAGGAGCTCCTGCCGGCCGGCGACCTTCTGGATGATGGCCTCGCCGTGGTGGACGACGAACTTGAGGTCCAGGTCCGGGATGTGGCTGCAGGCGCTGCACTCGCACGACGTCGCCTGGCGCACGTCGCGCCGGCGCCGGCGGAAGCCGAAGTAGCAGCGCTCGATCGTGTCGAGGAGCATCGACCCGTCGAGCCTCTCGACCGTCGCGAAGGTGAAGGCGGCGTCGCCCTCGAGCTTGGCAAGCCGGAAGTTGGGCCGGAGGGCCGACACGACGGCACCGACGAGGTCGGCGAGGATGTCCTGGGCATGGTCCAGCTCGACGCCGGCGAGGTAGCCGGTGTAGCCGGAGATGTCGGCGATCAGGAAGCAGGTGGGCTGGGACGCTCGGAGCATCGTTCCTCGTCGGAGGAGGAGTTCACGAACCGTCAGGGCCGGATGTTCTGGTTGACGCGGAACAGGTTGTCCGGGTCCCACGCCCTCTTGACCTCCACGAGCCGCGGATAGTTGCCCTTGTAGTTCGCCTTGATCCGGTCCTGGTCGTCGCCGGCCATGAAGTTGATGTAGCCGCCCTCCTCGGAGAGGGGCGCGGTCGCCGCGTAGTAGTCGCGAACCCACGCGATGTTGGCGTCGTTTTGCGCGGGGTCCGGCCACATCCCGGCGATCACGGGGGCGAAGGTGGCGTCGCGATAGGCGAAGGCGGTCGCATCGGCGGCAACGCGGTGACAAGCTCCGTTGATCGGGTAGATGTGCACCGTGGAGTTCACGGTCGGGACCCGCCGGGCCGTGCTCGAGGTGTGCCGCGATCGCGTCGTCGGTCAGCTCCCGGACGAAGTTGGCCTTCCAGTAGTGCTGCAGGCCGGCGGGGACGAGCGCATCGAAGGCACCGTTGAGCGCCGGGTACGGCATCGGGCCGACGTGCTCCGCGACGACCTGCGCCACGTCGTGGAGCGGCTTCAGCGCCCGCTCGCCCTCGTCGATCGGCCCCGCCCAGCAGGCCACGAAGGCGAGGAAGGGCTCTCCATGTCGGCTCTCCGGGATGAACGGCAGCGGCGGCGCGATCTGGAAGGCCGGGAACCCGCCGAATGCCTCGGGCGCGTCGGAGATGAACTCGCGGAAGAAGCGCAACATGTTCCCCGCGTCCTTCAGCTCGAAGAACATGGGGCCGCCGTAGATGTCCTTGACGGGGTGGAGCCGGAACTCGAGCGTGGTCGCCACGCCGAAGTTGCCGCCGCCGCCGCGGATCGCCCAGAACAGGTCCGCGTTCTCGACCTCGCTCGCGGTGACCGTCCGGCCCTCCGCCGTCACGACCTCTGCCGAGACGAGGTTGTCGCACGAGAGCCCGAACCCACGGGCGAGGTAGCCGATCCCCCCGCCCAGCGTCAGGCCGGCGACCCCGGTGGTCGAGATGATCCCGCCGGTGGTGGCGAGGCCATGCGCCCCGGTCGCCTCGTTGAAGTCACCCCAGGTCGCCCCGCCCTCGGCGCGGGCGATCCGCCTGTCCGGGTCGACGTGAACGGCGCGCATGCCGGACAGGTCGGCCACGACGCCACCGTCGACCGTACCGAACCCCGGCACGCTGTGGCCGCCGCCACGGACGGCAAGCGCGAGCCCGTTCTCGCGGGCGAAGACGATGGCGGCCGCGACGTCCGCGGCGCCCGCGCAGCGAACGATCGCCGCCGGCCGCCGGTCGATCATGGCGTTGTAGACGCGGCGAGCCTCGTCGTAGCCTTCGTCGCCTGGCGCGGTCACCGTGCCGCGGACGCGCGCACGCAAAGTCTCGACGTTCGGGTTGCCCATGACCAGTTCCCCCTGACGGACGCAGGCGCGCCCGGATGTCGGAGGAGCCGGTCTCGCCATTGGCCCTGCGCGACGGTCTGGGCGACCGTTCGGGACGCCGCGCCGGCGGGAACCCGCGGTTCCCGTGCCTCTCGCCCGGTCGCCGAAGGATAAGTCGCCGACCCACGCGTGGCAATCGATCGCCTCTGGCGCGCCGGTGGAGTTCGGCGCCCGCCTTCCGCGCCGATTGGAGCGGGCCGGCGGGAGCGCCCGAGCGTCGGCGGACGCGCCCGGGAGTCGGCCCAGCGCCGGCGGTACCGCGGGGCGTCGGCTCAGCGCCGGCGGAACCTCCCGAGGAACCCGCCCTCGCGGCGGGGGCGAGCCTCGCGCAGGCGGGCGCTCTCGCGGCCCATCCGCTCATGCTCGCGCACCCGCTCGGTGCTCATCGTTCGGGCGAGCTCCTCGGTGAGGGAGTGGCCCTCGGTGTCGGCGTCGCCGCCAGGGGAGGTGACGGTCACGGCCGTGGCTCGTTCGATCCCGACCGCCCCGCCGACGGGCTCGTCCGTCGGTCGCGGCACCTGCCCGGTCTTCCTCGTGTCCATCGGTCGCCTCCTGCTGGGGACGCTCAGCGGTCGCCCGTCCGGGGAGTGTAGGCGCAGGCCCCGGGCTCACCGATCCCGGAGCGGACGCGCGGGGTGTCATCGGCCGGACAGCCGAGCCGCTCCCGCGCGACCTGCTTGGACGTAGCGGCCGACGGTCGGCCGAGGGCCGGCGCCAGGCCGAGGTCCGGCGAACACGCCGAGGGCCCGTGGCAGCCCCGTATCCTCCGCCGGCTCTCCGGCCATACTGCCGCGATGGCCGTTCCGACTGCCGACGTCACGTTCCTCCTGACCGACATCGAGTCCTCGACGCGCACCCGGGATGCTGGAGCGCAGGCGCTCTCGGCGGCCGGGGCCCCGCGATGATCGAGGGCTCCATGGCGCCGGCCCGTCGAGACGCGGGTAGGGGCGATCGTCGTCGGGTCGGGGATGTCCGGGCTGCTCGCGGCGCGGGTCCTCGGCGCGCACGTCGGCGAGGTGGTCCTCGTCGACCGCGACCACCCGCCGAGCGGCTCCGAGCCGCGGGCCAGGTACCGCCCAGGGCCACCACGTCCACGTTCTGCTGGGCCGCGGGGCACGCCTCCTGGAGCGTCTCTTCCCTGGCTTGACGGCCGAGCTCGACGCGGCCGGGGCGACCCCCGTGGACATCACCCACGACATCCTGGTGATCACGCCCGGCGGGACGTCTCCCCGCTGGCGCTCCGGCGTGATGACCCGCGCGGCGTCGCGCTACCTGCTCGAGTCGCGGGTGCGTGCGCGCGTCGCCGCCCGCTCGAACGTGCGAGTGCTCGACGACCACGAGGCTGTTGGCGTGCTCGTGGACCCTGCCGGGGCGGTCGTCGGCGTCCGCCTGCGCCGGCGCGGCTCGGTCGGCGCGCCGGAGGTCCTGGAGCCGGCCGACCTGGTGGTCGACGCCAGCGGGCGATCGTCGCGGGCCCCGGAGTGGCTTGTGGCGACCGGCCTGCCCGCACCCGACGAATCCGTGATCGATGCGTCGCTGGCGTACGCGACACGCCTGTATCGTCGCCCGTCGGGATGGTCCGACTGGCGCGTCCTGCTGGTCCGCGACCGGGCGCCCCACGGGACGCGAGGCGGCGTCGTCTTCCCGGTCGAGGGCGGCCGCTGGCTGGTCACCCTGGGCGGCGCGGGCGACGACCGTCCGCCGACCGACGAGGCGGGGTTCGAGACGTTCGCCCGGAGCCTGATCTCGCCGGTCCTGGCCGACGCGCTGCGCGTGGCCGAGCCCGCTCGGGTCCGTGCGCGGCTACGCACGGACCGCGAACCGGTGGCGGCACGTGGAGCGGCTGTCGCCGTGGCCCGCCGGCCTGCTCGTCCTGGGCGACGCCATGTGCGCGCTGAACCCCGTCTACGGCCAGGGGATGTCCGTCGCGGCGATCGAGGCAGTCGCCCTCGACGGCTGGCTGCGCGCGGGCGAGGGGTTCGACGGCGCCAGCACCGGGCGCATCCAGCGGCGCCTGGCATCGGCGGCTCGGTTGCCGTGGCTGATGGCGACGAGCCGAAGACCACCGGCTGCCGCACGTCGGGACCGAGCGAGCGTCCCTCCTGGAGCGCGTCGCGGGCCGCTATCTCGACGAGGTCCAGCGGGTGGCTCCGCGCGACCGGCCGACGACGCAGGCCCTGACCATGGCGTCGCACCTCCTCGCTCGCCCCAGGGTGCTCGTCGCCCCCCGGGTGCTGGGGGCCGTCGCCCGGTCGGCCCTGGTCGGGGGCCGCCGGGCGGGTCACCGACCGGGCTGACCCGGCGCGAGCGCCACCGCGCGGCGGCGCGCCTCCATCGCCGCGTAGAGACCCAGCAGCGCCACGAGGAGCATCGACAGGCCGCCGACGAAGACCCAGGTCATCGGGCGGTCCGTCCTGAAGTCGCCCCACGCTCGCGCGGCTCCGAGGAGGATCAGGGCCACGCCGATGGCCTGGCTCTGCAGGACGATCCGCCAGGAGCCCCATCGGGAGTCGGTCGCGTACATCAGCGCAAGCACCCCGGGGAGCGCGAACCAGCCGGCGATCACGCGTGACGTCAACGGCGTGAGCGTCCATGGCCAGATGCTCGCCGCCGTGTCGGGGAGCAGGAACATGAAGGCGGTCGTCGTGACGAGCGCGAGGCCGACGAGGAGGGCAGCGGTTCGGACGGGTGCCGGGACCGTCACGTCGCCAGCGGCCAGCGCCCCCGGATCGGTCGAGCGGTTCCTGAACCACAGGACCGGCACCAGGATGGGTGTGACCAGGTACAGGATCAGCCACGCGTAGAACGAGATGTGCTCGTGGTTGAACTTGTCCCAGTGGAGGACGGTGGCAGCGGCCATGAACCACGTGAAGGCCGCGATCGGAAGGAAGCCGAGGGTGTACCAGCTCCATCGGCCACCCATCACGAGGCGGACGAAGAAGTACGAGCCGGAGATGTAGCCCCCGCCCATCATGAGCGGCGTCATCGACGGCTTGATGGTCCAGGCGAACAGCGCGGCGGTGTCGTTCGGGAACAGGTACAGGATCACGAAGGCGACGATGAGGAACGGCGGGATCAACGCCCCGATGATCCTCGTCTCCCGCAGGACGCGATCGTCACGCATCGTCCGCCCTCCTCCATGCCGCGTCGCTGGGTCCCGCGGCCTGGGATGCTGGTCGCCGGCGACCGGGCCGGCCCGCGGCGTCAGGTCGAGGCCGTCCGCCCCGCGATCGTCCGCGCCACGATTGCCGCGTCGTCACCGACCACGAACAGGGTCGACGACTTGCGAGTCCGCAGGAAGTGGGTCCCGATGAAGAAGAGCCCGTCGACGACCGTGCTCGCCCCGTCGACCTGAACCGGGAACCCAAGCTCGTCGAACACGTCGGCCCAGGGCAGCCACGAGCGGAAGTCCGGGCGGAAGCCGCCGGCGAACACGACCGCGCCGAAGCCGGCGAGCGAGACCTGCTCGGGCGCCGCCGCGTCGAACGGCGCGGGGTCGGCGATCTCCGGCCGTGGAAGCCCGTGCTCGTCGGCGACCCGGAGCACCTGCGCCCGGATCTCGCGGTACCGGTCGTCCCCAGGCCACCGTCTCGGCGAGGTCGGGCGCGAACCGCGCCACCTGACCCGTGGCCCCCAGGAAGTGGCCGACCAGCGTCACGCCCATCGGCCGGAGCGTCCGGAGGTTCAGGTCGTGGCCGCCGCCGTGGCCGGTGACAGGGAATCGAGCAGGGCGCGCGGCGGGCGACGGCAGGCTGCGCGGAACCGGCTGACCCGGAAGCCCGAGCCTCGAGCCGCCGACGAGGTCGCGGCCGCCCATCCGGCGCGGCGCCCACGGGGCCTTGCCGCACGAGAGGACGACCTCCCGCCCGGCCTCTCGCAGCTCCTCGGCGAGCTGGCAGCCCGACTGCCCGCTGCCCACGACGAGGATCGGCCCCGGCGGGAGGGCGGCCTCGTTGCGGTAGTCCTCCATGTCGATCTGCAGGAGGCCGGCCGGCAGCGAATCGGCGCCGGCGGGGCGGTGGGCGCGCTGGAACACGCCGGTGGCCAGGACGACGCGCGCGGCGTCGATGTCGCCTGCGGAGGTCCGGGCGACAAAGCGGCCGTCGGCCGTCCGGTCGATCGTCCCGACTGCGAGGCCCTCCCCGGACGGGCGCCCCGGACGCTGTCGCGTACCACTCGAGGTGGGCGACGATCTCGTCGCGGGGCATGAAGCCGTCGGGGTCGTTCCCGACGTACGCCCCGCCTGGGAGCCGGACGGACCAGTTGGGGGTGACAAGACAGAAGCTGTCCCAGCGATCCCGCCACGCCTGGCCGATCTGGCCGCGCTCCAGGACGACGTGCTCGACCCCGAGGCCGGTGAGCTCGTGGCTGACCGAGAGGCCGGCGGACCCGCCCCCCACCACCAGGACGTCGACGCGCTCCATGCGCCGGAAGTGTAGGGGGCGCGCCCGGTCGGCGGAAGAAGGCTGGTCATCGCCGGACGGAGCGGGTCCGTGTACGCTCGCGGGATGCTGACCTGCCCGGCCTGTTCCGAGGAGAACCCGGCCCGTGCGCGGTTCTGCCTCGCCTGCGGCGCCGGTCTCCCGGCGGAGCACGAAGCTCCCCGCGAGGAGCGCAAGCTCGTGTCGGTCCTGTTCTGCGACCTGGTCGGTTTCACGGCCCGCTCCGACAACGCGGACCCGGAGGACGTGCGCGCGACCTTGCGCCCGTATCACGCGCGCCTGCGCGCCGACATCGAGCGCTTCGGCGGCACGGTCGAGAAGTTCATCGGCGACGCGGTCATGGCGGTCTTCGGCGCGCCCGTTGCGCACGAGGACGACGCCGAGCGTGCCGTCCGCGCCGCGGTCCGGATCATCGGCTCGATCGCCGAGATGAACGACGAGCGGCCGGGGCTCGACCTCTCGGTCCGGATCGGGGTGAACACCGGCGAGGCCGTCGTCTCGCTCGGGGCGCGTGCCGGGGACGGCGAGGGCATCGTCACCGGCGACGTCGTCAACACCGCGGCGCGCCTCCAGGCCGTGGCGCCCGTGAACGGCGTCATCGTGGGGCAGATGACCTTCCGGGCCACCAGGGACTGGGTCGAATACGAGGCGCTCGAGCCGGTCGTGGTCAAGGGCAAGGCCGAGCCCGTGGAGATCTGGCGCGCGCTGGCGGCCCGCAGCCGGTTCGGCATCGACGTCGACCAGGCGACGCGGACCCCCTTCGTGGGACGGGAGAACGAGTTCGCGCTCCTCAGCCAGACGTTCGCCCGGGCCGTCGCGGAGCCCTCGGTCCAGCTCGTAACCATCACCGGCGAGCCGGGCGTGGGAAAGTCGCGCCTCCTGTGGGAGCTTCGCCGCCACCTCGACGATTGCCCGGAGCTGGTGTTCTGGCGGCAGGGACGATGCCTACCCTACGGCGAGGGGGTGACGTACTGGGCCTTGGGCGAGATGGTCAAGGCGCAGGCGGGGGTCCTGGAGTCGGATCCACCCGGGCTCGCCCTCGAGAAGCTCCGGACGGCCGTGGCCGCCGTGAGCGAGGACGAGGCCGAGAGCGACTGGCTCCGGGGCCGCCTGGCCCCGCTGGTCGGGGTCGGTGGAGCGGATCAGCGGGACAGCCGCGACGAGGCGTTCACCGCGTGGGTCCGGTTCCTGGAGTCCATCGCCGCGCGCAACCCGCTCGTCCTCGTCTTCGAGGATCTGCACTGGGCGGACGGCCCGCTGGTCGAGTTCGTCGAGCACCTGGTGGAGTGGTCGAGCGGGGTCCCCCTGCTCGTCGTCTGCACCGCGCGCCCCGAGCTCTACGAGCGCCACCCCGGGTGGGGCGGGGGAAGCGCAACTCGACCACCATCTCGCTCGCCCCGCTGTCGGAGCCGGACACCGCCCGGCTGCTCTCGGCGCTCCTGGAGCAGGCGGTGCTGCCGCCCGACGTCGTGGGCGATCTCCTCGAGCGGGCCGGGGGCAATCCGCTCTACGCGGAGGAGTTCATCCGGATGCTCACCGACCGAGGGATCCTCGAGCGCGACGGGTCGGCACTCCGGACCGTCGCCGACGAGGGTGGCGTGCCCGTCCCCGAGACGGTGCAGGCCCTCTATCGGGGCGCGGCTGGACACCCTGTCGGTCGACCGCAAGAGCCTCCTGCAGAACGCCTCGGTGGTCGGCAAGGTCTTCTGGTCGGGCGCGGTCGCCTCCATGGCCGCCGTCGGGGAAGGCCCGGCCCGCGAGGCGCTCCACGACCTCGCCCGGAAGGAGCTGGTGCGCACGGTCCGCACGAGCTCCGTGCAGGACCAGGCCGAGTACGCGTTCTGGCATGCCCTCGTGCGCGATGTCGCCTACGGCCAGATCCCGCGCGCGGAGCGGGCCGCCAAGCACCTCTCGGTGGCGGCCTGGATGGAATTCGACGGTCGGCGAGCGGATCTCCGACCAGGCCGAGTTGCTGGCGTACCACTACGAGAAAGGCGCTCGAGCTGTCGACGGCGGCGGGCCGGGACCCGGGCGACGACCTCTGGACCGGACGGCCCGCGCCCTCGGGATCGCCGGCGAGCGGGCCCAGCGCCTGGACGTGGCGAAGGCGCTGGACTTCTACCGGCGCGCGGAGGCGCTCCTGCCGGCCGAGGATCCGGAGCTCCCGACGCTCCGCGTCAAGACCCTCGCCGCGGCGGGCGACCTCGGCGAAGGGTCCAGCACCGAGCTGGCGGCGGCCTACGAGGCGGCGATCGAGCACCTCCGCCGGCGGGGCGATGTCGTCGGCGCGGGAGCCATGCTGCGCGAGTACGGGCTCTTCCTGAAGACGGCCGGGTCGATCCGAACGCTCCGAGCGGGTCACCGACGAGGCGGTCGAGCTCCTGGAGCCTCTCGGCCCGAGCCGCGAGCTCGCGGCCGCCTACGCGTCCACGGCCGGAGGCCACATGATGGCCGGGCGGTTCGCCGAATGGGTGCGGTGGACGCAGGCGGCCCTCGACCTCGCCGACCGGCTCGACCTTCCCGAGTACCGCATGCGTGCCCTGCAGTACCGGGGGATCCACCGGGTGATGTCCGGCGACCTCGAGGGCCGGGGCGATCTCGAGGAGGCCCTGAGGCTCGGCCTGGAGCTGGGGCTCGGGACCGAGACCGCGATCGCCTACGTGAACCTCGCGGACTGGGTCGCCTATCTCGACGGGACCGCTGCGAGCCTCGCGGTGACCGAGGAGGGGATCCACTTCGCCGAGCGCCGGGGGCTCGGCGCGAACGGGATGTGGCTGCGCGCCGAGAGCACCTGGCGCCTCTTCGACCTGGGGCGCTGGGACGACGTGATCGAGGTGTCGACGCTGATCCGCCGCTGGCACGGGGACCGCGGCAGGGCCCAGCCCGTGGTCATCGCCGGCACCCAGGAGGCAGCGGTGCGGCTGTACCGCGGCGAGCTGGACGCCGCGGCGGCTCAGATGGACGACCTGCTGCCCGCGGCCCGGGAGATCAGGGATGTCCAGGCGTACCGCCCCGCTCTCGCGACCGCGGGGCTGATCGCGGTGCGGCGGGGCCGGCTCCAGGAAGCGAAGGCGCTGCTCGCGGAGCTCGAGCACGACCTCGACGCCGGCACGTACGATCGCGCCTACGGGATGCTCGAGGGGACGCGCCTCGCCCGGGCGCTCGGGGACGTGGACCGCGCCGGGCGCATCGCGCACATGAGCCCCGACTTCGTCCCCGCCTACCCGTTCGGACGGGCGACCATGCTGGCCAGTCGCGCCGAGGTGTCCGAGGCCGAGGGCCGGCACGGCGAGGCGCTCGCGGCGTTCGACAGCGCCGCCGAGGCGTGGGCTGCCCTCGGCCACGTGTTCCACCGGGCCCTGGCCCTGCTCGGCGCGGCACGCTGCCTGGTCGCCCTCGGGCGCGCACCCGACGCCGTCTCCCGTGCGCAGGCGGCACGCGCCGTCTTCAATTCGCTCGGCGCGGCGTGGCTCGCGACGGAGGCAGCCGCGCTCCTCACGGAGGCATCGGGGACGGACTCGGGCTGAGCTGCCTTTCGCGCCCGACTCCGGCCGGGCGAGAAGGACCCGGAGCCCGGTCGACGCGGGGCCGCCCAGCGTGCCGAACGCGCGGAGCCGTGCCGAAGCGTGCCGGGACGGCCTTCACCCCTGCGGCGGCTCGGCGAGGCGGTACAGCTGCCGCGCGCCGGAGACCCCCTTCAGCTCGTGGGTGCCGGCGTCGACGAAGACCAGCCCGGAGTCCGCGACGAGCTCGCGGGTCGTCGCGGACACGTAGACCTGGCCCGGGCCGGCGAGGGCCATGACCCGTGCTGCGACGTGGACGGCCAGGCCGCGCACGTCCCCGGGGACGACTTCGACCTCGCCCGTGTGGATCCCCGCCCGGATCGTCAGCCCGAGCGACTTCGCGGCGAGGCAGATCGCCGCCGCCGCGCGGACCGCGCGCTCGGAGCCGTCGAAGAGGGCGAGCACGCCGTCGCCCGTCGTCTTGACGAGCCGGCCACGGAAACGGTCGAGCTCGAGCTGGATCCGCTCGTTGTGCGTTCCCACGAGCTCCCGCCAGCGCGCCGGACCGAGCGACTCGGCGAGCGCGGTCGAATCCACGATGTCGGTGAACAGCAGCGCGCCGAGCACCCGCTGGGTCTTCTCGTCGATCCTGGCGAACGAGCGCACGCCGGCAACGTCATACGCAACGAACGGTTCGTCGCCGATGACCCAACCGTCGTGGCCGGGCGGGATCTCGAAGACCATGCCCGGGCCGATCTCGCTGGTCGTGCCGTCCTCGAGCCGGTTGCCGAGCCTGCCCGAGACGCAGACGCCGACGTGGTGGTACTGGCACAGGCTCGTGCCGGCAATCGGCCGGACGTGCTCCATCCAGTGCCAGCCGGGCTGGAACACCATCCTGCCGATCACGAGGTCGTCGAGGTTGTAGATGTCGATGCGCCCGAGCGGGGTCGGGCGGACCTCGTCGGGCTTCTCGAGCGACTTCGCCTGGAGACGGGCCACCGGTCGTTCCTCGCGCCACGCCCCACCACGGACGGGCCGTCCGCCCGGGGTCGCGCAGGGGCGATGATGCGCCATCGGCCGGATCGGTGGGCGCGCGAGCCCCGTGCCCGCGCGCGCGCTCCCCAGCGCCGCGATCGGTTGCCCCCCGCAAACCCTACGGGGAGACCTTGGCGATCTCGATCTTCGAGGCCATCAGGTCCACGACCTGCGTGTTCGCGGTGAAGTCCGGGGCGCCCTCCTTCGCCGCGGTCTGGATCGTGACGATGCCGCCGCTTCCCCGGTCGACGACGTAGGCGTACTGGGTGACGCCGGCCGGGATCGATCCGGCGCCGGTGGCGGTCCCGGTGATCTTGGTGGCGGGAAGGGTCGCGATGACGACCTGCTCCGCCGTGACCGCGCTCCACGACGTCCGGTTGGTCAGGCTGGCCACGGTGTCGGCGTAGGTCACCGTCGTCGAGGCGACGACCACGACCTTGGCGTTGGTCTGGCGCGTGGTCGGGTCCACCGTGACCGGCTCGGGGCCGTAGAGGACGCACCGGTATTCGGCGAGGTCCTCGACCGTGTACCACGCCGCCGGGTAGGAGACGACGATGCCGACGGCCTCGAGCGGGCAGGTGGCCAGGGCGACCGGCGTCGGGACCGGGGTCGGGCCGGCCGTGGGCGGCGCGCTCGGCGCCGGGGTCGGGGTGGGCGCGGGGGTGGGAGCGGGGGTCGCGGTCGGCTTCGGCGTCGGCGAGGGCGTCGGCGTCGGCGTCGGCGCCGGCGTCGGCGCCGGCGTCGCGCTGGGGGCCGGCGTCGGCGATGGCGACGGCTCGGGCTCGGGGAGGAGCGCCAGCACGAAGCTTGCCTGGGGTGCGCCGTCGCGATCGCGCAGCTCCAGCGTGGCGCCACGGACCTGGTAGCGGGCGGACTCGATCGAGCGCGGCCAGGAACGCCGTCTCCAGCTCGGCCGCGGCGTCTCCTTCGCAGGCCATCTGCGTCGTGACGAGGGGTCCGATCCAGAGCTCGCTGCGGCGATCCTCGAAGGTCCCCGCGTAGCGGTTGCAGCCGGTGAAGCCGCCGATCTTGCCGTCCTCGCCGAAGTAGGCGGAGAGGCTGCTTCCCGCCGGGACGCTCTCCACGCCCCCGGTCCCGTTGTTGACCGAGACAGCCTGCCACGGGGTTCCGACGAGGGGCAGCGAGTGGGCCGCCGCGAAGACGAGGATCGGGCGCCCGCCGTCGTCCTTGAGCGTCAGCGACTCGCCGTCGATCGTGTACCGCGCGACCTTCGCGAGGGCGGCGAAGTAGGCCTGCTCCTGGGCGGCGATCGGGTCGGGGCAGGCCATCGCGCTGGCGGCCGGGAGGCCGATCGTGAGCGTCGCGCCGCGTGCCTCGTAGGACGCCGTGTATCGATTGCAGCCGCCGGAGCCCGTGAGCGTGCCCCGCGTGAAGGTCGCCGTGGTCGCGGGGGCGAGCGCGGCGAGGGCCGCCGTCCCGGCCGGCGTCTGGTACACCTTCAGGGCCCAGGGAACCTTCTGGAGCTGGCGACGCCTGGGTCGTGGTCCCCTCGCCGCAACCGGCGGCGACGAGCGCGACGAGCACCAGGAACAGCCCGATCGGTCTGCGCATCGATGTCTCCTGTGCGGCGACCGCGATTGCCGGCGCCCATCCGGGCGCCGTCGTCGAGGGACGGCCCGAATCGCGGTCATCCCGATGGTCACGCCGGCCCGCCCGCCCGGCATCGCCCGGATCGGACGATCCGGCGGCCTCGACCGGCCGCCCGAGACCTGCGAGGATGGCACGGCCTCGCCGGGTGGGCCGGGCACGAGGACGGACGTGAAGGAGGGGACGAACCGTGGACAAGGCGCTCGTGGAGCAGGTGGTGGCCACCGCGGCCAGCGTGGTCGCCGGCGGCGCGATCTCGGCCAACGGGCACGGCAACGTCAGCCTCCGCGTCCCCGGCGCCGAGGAGATGTACTACACGGCGACACCGTCGCTGCGGGGGCTCGGGCCGGGCGGCATCGTCCGCGTGGCCCTCGACGGCACGCTGCTGGAGGGCGACCTGCCCCCGATCCAGGCCGCGGTCGTGGCGATGCACACGGCCCAGTACCGGGACCGCCCCGACGTGGGCTGCGTCGTCCACACGCACTCGCCGTACGCCACCGCCTTCGCGGTGGCCAACCAGTCGATCGACTGCTGGATCGAGGCGCTCGCCATGTTCGGCCTCGCCGACGGCGTCCCCGTGGCCGGCTACGGGCCCCGCGGCTCCGAGCAGGCGGTCGCCAACATCCGCGCCGCGGCGCGCCCGGGTGTGCCGGCCGTGCTGCTGGCGAACCACGGCGTGCTCGTCTTCCATCGCACGCCCGAGCTCGCCGTCCTCGTCAGCGGGGTCGTCGAGGAGGCGGCGCAGGCTGCGATCAACGCCCGCGCGCTGGGCGGGCCGGTCGCGATCCCGGCCGCGCTGCGGGCCGCGGCCCTCCAGCGCGCGACGTCGTTCGACGCCGCCGGCACGAAGTCCGCCTGAGTGAAGGCGATCGTTCGGGACCGGTACGGCACGCCCGACGTCCTCCATCTCGCGGACGTCCCGGTGCCCACGCCGGGGTCCGGCGACGTGCTGGTGCAAATCCGGGCGGCGTCGCTCAACGCGGCCGACCTCGACTACCTGACCGGCAGGCCCCTCCTCACGCGCATGGGGACGGGGCTCCGCCGACCGAGGAGCCCGAGGCTCGGGCTGGACGCTGCCGGAACCGTCGAGGCGGTGGGCCGGGACGTGACCCTCTTCCGTCCGGGCGACGACGTGTTCGGCGACCTGACGGCGTTCGGCTACGGCGCCTTCGCCGAGTACGCGTGCGCCCCGGAGCGCGCCTGGGCGGCCAAGCCGGCCGGCGTCCCGTTCGACGTGGCGGCGACCATCCCCCAGGCGGCGATCCTGGCCCTCCAGGGCCTTCGCGGCGGCGAGGGCATCGGCCCGGGAACGCGGGTGCTCGTGAACGGCGCGTCGGGGAACGTCGGCCCGTTCGCCGTCCAGATCGCGAAGGCCCTCGGCGCGCACGTCACCGGCGTCAGCAGCACGGGCAAGATGGACCTGGTGCGCGGGCTCGGCGCGGACGAGGTGGTCGACTACACGCGGGAGGACGTCACGCGGCGGGGCCAGCGCTTCGACTGGGTCGTCGACGTCGCGGGCCACCAGTCGATCCTCGCCTGGCGACGGGCGCTGCGGCCCGGCGGCCGCTACGTCATGGTGGGCGGCCCGACCACCCGCATCCTGCAGGCCCTCATCATCGGGCCGCTGGTCTCCCTGGCCGGCAGCCGCAGGATGGGCCTGATGCTGTGGTGGAAGCCCTTCGCGAAGGACGACGTGGCCCGCCTGGTCGAGCTCCTCGAGGCCGGCACGCTGGTGCCCGCGATCGACCGGACCTGGCCGCTCGCCGACGTCCCCGATGCGCTGGGGTACCTGCGGGAAGGACGCGCCCGCGGCAAGGTCGTCATCGCGACCTGAGCTGGGGACGGCCGGTCCATCGGTGCAAGAATGGCCGTGGCCCGCCCGTCGGACCGCGTCGGTGGGACGTGGATGGCGCGCGGCGAGGCGTCGGTGGGACGCCCCGGCAGCAGGGGGGATGACATGGCAGGCAGCACGGTTCCCGTCGTCGACAGGCCCGCCTGGATCGACCTGGCGAGCTCGGACCCGGCCGCGTCACGCGCGTTCTACGCGCGACTGTTCGGCTGGACGATCGAGGTCAATCCCGATCCGCAGTACGGCGGCTACGCGCTGGCGAAGCTCGCCGGCCGGGACGTCGCCGGGATCGGGGGCACGCAGGCGCCGGGGGCGCCGACGGCATGGTCGGTCTACATCGGCACCCACGACGGCGACGCCCTCGCGGAGCGGGTCCAGGCCGCCGGCGGCACCGTCGTCATGCCGCCCTTCGCGGTCGGCGACCAGGGCCGCATGGCCGTCTTCCAGGATCCCAGCGGCGCCTTCATCTCGGCCTGGGAGGCGGCCGCGATGGCCGGCTTCGGGACGGACGGCCCGGGCACGTTCCGCTGGGCCGAGCTGAGCGCGCGCGGCATCGACCGCTCGATCCCGTTCTACGCCGCGGCGTTCGGCTGGTCGGCCACCGCGCAGGAGATGCCGGAGGGGCCGCCCTACTACCAGTTCGAGCTGGCCGGCGAACAGATTGCAGGCGGCATGGAGATGAACCCGATGGTCCCCACCGAGGTCCCGAGCTACTGGCTGGTCTACTTCGCAGTCGACGACATCGAGTCCGCGTTCCGGACGGTCATCGAGGCCGGCGGCCGCGAGATGATGCCGCCGACGGACTTCCCGGGCGGCCGCTTCGCGATCGTGAGCGACCCGCATGGCGCGGCGTTCGGCCTGCACATGCTCAGCCGGGCGTAGCGGCCGAAGGACTCGACCGCCCGAGGCGCGCGGGGGGCGCGGGGCGCCACGGCGACGACGAGGGCGCCGCAACACACCGGTGTGCTGCGGGCACGGCTTGCGGGACACCTCAGCGCGAGCCGCCGCCCCCTCCGCGGCCGCGACCGAGGAACGCCCCGCCGATCACGACCCCGCCGAGCGCGATGAGGAGGACCGGCCAGAGCCACTCGAGCCGTTGCGCCGTCTCCGTGCCGGCGAGCACCACGAACCCGAGCGTGACCAGGATCGCGCCCGGGATGAGCGGCCAGACCCGCGTCTCGGGCAGCCCGGCGAGCGTCCCCACGAGCCAGACGCCCACGAAGCCGAGGCCGAGCCCGAACAGGACCGCCGCGCCGGCGATGTCGCCGGTCGTGTTGGCGGCGATCAGCACGCCGGCGCCGAGGCCGGTGAGGATCCCGCCGCCGATCAGCGTCCCCGGGTTCCGCGACACGGCGAACAGGACGAGCAGCACGATCCCGAGCCCGGGCAGGACGAACAGCTCGGCGCCTTCGACGAGCTGCCCGAGCAGCAGCCCCGCGCCGATCGCGATCAGGACGGCTCCGCCGACCAGCTGATCCCTGCGCTGCATCTCCCGACCCTCCGACGCACGGGCGTGTCCGCGACTCAGCCTACAGCGTCGCTGCGGCGAGGCCGACCGACGCGGCCTGGGACGTCCCGCCTCACCGGCCCGGGCTCCAGGCTCCGGTCGCCACGATCGCCAGGAGCACGACGTCGATCCCGATCCCGAGGACCAGCTGGAGATCGAACGCCAGGACGAGGAGTACCAGCGAGCCAAGCGAGGCCACGGCAACGAGGGCCGACCACCAGGCGGCCGGGAGGACGCCGACGGTCGCGAGGGCGGCGAGGATCGAGGCTCCCGCGACGGCACCGATGAGGATCGCCGCAAGGCGTCGCCCGCGGCGCGCGCCCGCGAGGGCGACGAGCCACGACCGGCCGAGATCGAACGGCCAGCGCGGCGCCTTCCCGCCAGCGGGCCGGTCGGCCGGCGGGTCGGGCGGCTGCACCAGGTAGAGGGTGTGGACCAGGCCGTGCCCGACGAACAGGGCGGCGAGCACCCAGGCGCCGAGGACCGGCTGGCGGTCGAGCAGGACCCAGATCGCGGCGCCCGCGATCGCCAGGACGATCGCCCACGGCAGCATCCCGACCAGCCCGCGCATCCCGCTCCCCTGTGCCCGCTCCCCTGCCGGGGCGGCCGACGCCGCCCGCGGGGTCGATGGAAGCCGACGCGGGCCGTGGCCGCCACGGCCGAACGACCCGTTCCGGGGACCGGTCGTCCCGCGATCGGCCCGGCCGGGCACGAACGCTCGAGCGTGCTCGGCCCGGTGCCCGGGCACCCCGGGGTGGCGACGGTTGACAGGCGGCGCCCTCGCGGGTCATGATGTGAGTGAGCGCTCACACGCTACCACGCTCGTACACGCGCCCGCGCTCTCACGCACGCCCACTCTCGAGGAACCAGATGTCCGTCGTCGCCACCGTGGACCTCACCCGCCGGTTCGGACCCGTCACCGCCCTCGACCGGCTCACCGTCGACCTCCCGCCAGCGGGGGTCATCGGCCTCGTCGGGCCGAACGGGTCGGGGAAGTCGACCCTCATCCGGGTGCTCCTGGGACTGATCCGGCCCACCTCCGGAAGCGCCGAGGTCCTGGGCTCGGCCATCAGCTCCCCGCAGCGCTACGCCTCGCGGGTCGGGGTCCTCATCGAGAGCCCGGCGTTCATCCCCAGTCTGTCGGCGCGGGCCAACCTCGTGTCGCTCGCCCGCCTCCGGAGACTCCCCCTTGCGCGGGTCGACGCGGTGCTCGCGCAGGTCGGCCTGGCCGGCCGGGACCGGGAGCCGGTCAGGCGCTTCTCGCTCGGCATGAAGCAGCGGCTGGGCATCGCGGCGGCGCTCCTCCCGGATCCCGAGCTGCTCATCCTCGACGAGCCGACGAACGGGCTCGACCCGGCCGGGATCGTGGAGATCCGGGAGCTGCTCCGGGACCTCGGGCGCAACGGGCGGACCGTCATCGTCTCCTCACACCAGCTGTCGGAGATCGAAGCCGTCTGCGACCACCTCGTCGTCATCCGCTTCGGGAAGCTCGTCTTCTGCGGGCCGATGGCCGAGGTGATGAAGCGGACCCGCGAGCACATCGACATCGCGGCCGAGCACGCCGGCGACATCGACCGCCTGGCGGGCGCCCTCGCTGCCGGGGGTTGGCGGGTGACCGCGGTCGACGAGGTGCTGCGGGTCGCCGCCGAAGCCTCGCGGGCAGCCGACCTCAACCGCGCCGCCGCCGCCGCGGGCGTCACGCTCAGCCGCCTGGTCGTCGCGCAGGACAACCTCGAGGAGATCTTCCTGGAGATGACCGGACGGCTGGACGGCGAGCTGGCGAACGGCCGCGCAGCCGCCACCGGGGAGATCGAATGATGCTCGCCGCGGTGCGGAGCGAGCTGACGCGGCTGGGTCAGCCCCGCCTGCTGGTCGCGTGGTTCGGCCTCATGGCCCT
This sequence comes from uncultured Chloroflexia bacterium, assembly GCA_963831745.1. Lineage (GTDB taxonomy): Bacteria > Chloroflexota > Limnocylindria > Limnocylindrales > CSP1-4 > CTSoil-043. Next base: position 1,325,242 of record CAWHRD010000006.1, read on the forward strand.
GTTCGCCGCGATGGTCAACACGGTCATGGTCACGTTCGTGTCCGGCGGCGGCAGCCTGCCGCCGGGGGCGCCCGGCGTGGCGTTCCCATCCCTCGCGGAGCTGGAGAGCCCGTCCGGCCTCATGGCCGGCCTGGCGGCGGCGTCGAACCTCTTCGGCGTCGTCACGCTCTCGCTGTGGGCCGTCGCGACGGCCGGCGACTACAGCAGCGGCCTGATCCGCCTCCTCGTCGCAGCGGAGCCACGCCGCTGGCGCCTGCTCGCGGGCAAGGTCATCGCGCTGCTCGTCGTGACCGCCGGCGCGACGACCGTCGGAGCCGTCGTCAACGTCCTGGCCGCCGTGCCGGCTGCCGGCCGCGCCGGCATCTCGACCGCGGCCTGGGGGACGGACCTCCTCGAGGTCATCGTGGGCGCCTGGTTCGGCCTGTTCCTCGCGCTCGCGGCCTGGGGCGTCCTCGGCCTCGTCATCGCCGTCCTCGCCCGCTCCTCGGCGGTGGCGATCGCGATCGGTGCCGGGTATGTCCTCGTCGTCGAGTCGCTCGTCAAGATGGTCGGGAACGCACCCACGGACTGGCTGCTCGGCACGACGCTGGGCGCCGTCGCGAGCGGCGGCAGCGAGGCGGTCGCGTTCGGGACGGCGGTCGCCCTCGCCGCCGGCTATGTCACGCTTGGCCTGGGCGTGGCCGGCATCGTCTTCGTCCGGCGCGATGTCACCGATTGAGCGGCCGTCGCAGCGAGCGGGCCGGGGGCGAGGTGCGGGCATGACCGAGCGCGGCGCCCCGGGAGCGATGGGCTGACATGACCGATCACGGCAGGTGGCGCGAGGTGCGGACATGACCGAGCGCGGCGCGGCGACGCGGGCGAGGCTCATCGAGGCCACGCTGAGGGTCGTCCGCGAGGTCGGCTACGCCCACGCCTCGACCCGGGCGATCGCGCAGGCCGCCGGGGTGGCCGAGGGGACCATCTACCGCCACTTCGCCGACAAGTCGTCGCTCTTCTTCGCGGCCGTCCTGGAATCGAACGCACCGATCGTCGAATGGGTGGCGACGCTCCCGGGGCGCGCCGGCCTCAGCACGGTCGAGCTGAACCTCACCGGTGCCGCGGTGCAGCTCGCCGGCCTGCGCGACCAGATCGTCCCCCTCGAGCTGGCGATCGCGGTCGATCCCGAGCTGGCGGCCCAGCGCCGGCGAGCCCTCGCCGCGGGAGGTGGCTCGCTGCCGCCCGGGCCACCCGAGGCGATCGCGGCCTACCTCGCGGCCGAGCAGCGGCTCGGGCGGGTCCGCCCCGAGATCGACCCGCGAGAGGCCGCGGTCCTCATCCTGGCGACGCTGTTCGGGCTCGCGGCCGACCCGTCGGCCGGCGAGGCGGGCCTGGGCCGGGACCGCCTCGCGTCGGCGATGCGGCTGCTCGTCCGCGGCGTCGAGCCCGGCCCGCGGGCCTGACGGCGTCCCGGCCCGCGGGCCTGACGGCGTCCCGGCCCGCGGGCCCGACGGCACGGGTGTCGGGCAGCGGCCGCATCCGGCATCCGGTGGCCCGCCGCCGTGAGCCGCCGGGGACCAGGCGCCGCCTCAGCGTCGCCGCCGCAGCGTGTGCCCGCATCGTTGCGCCCTCGGCGTCGCCGCCTCAGCGTCGCCGCCGAGCGAGGAACCAGCCCGGCCGCACCAGCCACCGCGCGAACGCCAGGCCGGCGCCGTCGAGGAGCGCGCGAAGCGCGACCTCGTCGAGCAGCCGGGCGCTGAATGCCTGCCGCCAGTCGATGCCGTCCACCCCGTAGTGGACCTCGGCCTCGAGGCGATCTCCGTCGACCGCCGCACGGATCACCTCGATGCGCGCGTCGCCGAGCCGCTGCGGGCAGCCGACCGAGGAGGCCGCATCCCAGCCCGGCGGGTACGTCTCCCCCACGACGAGCCCGCCGACCTCGAGGTGCGCTGCGGCGGTCGCCGCGAAGGCCGGCCCGTCATCGGGCGCGTTGACGAGGTGGCTGGCCAGGAGCACGACCCCGAACGTCCGCCCCAGGCGGACGACGCGGGCGTCCGCGACGATGCCCTCCACGGCCGGGGGGAGGGCCGCGATCATGCCCGGCCCGTCGTCGACGCCGACGACCGGGTGCCCGAGTGCCGCCAGCGGGCCGGCGATCCTGCCGGGCCCGCAGCCGAGGTCCAGGATCGAGGTCCCGGCCCCGATCGCCGCGTGGATCAGCTCGGGCTCGCCGGTGGCCGGCAGGCGCCGGTAGAAGGCAACGGGGCTGCCATCGGGCGCGACGTCGCTCATCGCGGCTCGCCCGTCAGGCCTCCTTCGGCAGCTGCCCGAAGAGCCCGAGGAAGAGTTTCATGAAGCGGTGCCCGCCGTCGGACGTCGGCCCGTACATCAGCGGGCAGCCCCCGGCGATCGAAGCGATCCCGCTCTGGCGGCAGAGCTCGTGGGCCTCCTTCGAGACGCTGCCGCCCGCGAACGAGCGGTGCATCCAGACCCGGGTGATCCCGAGGGTGCGGCACTCCTCGACGACCGACGGGGCGACCGCCGGCGTCGTCGCGATGACGACGGCGTCGACGCCACCCGGGATCGCGGCCAGGCTGCGGTAGCAGGGGTCGCCCTCGACCGTGTCCGCGTTGGGGTTGACGGCGAAGACCTCGTAGCCGCGTTCCCTGAACCGCTGGTAGACGATGTTCCCGCCGTGCTTCCCGCCCTTCTCGCGGGAGACGCCGGCCACGGCGATCCGCTTCTGGGCCAGGAAGTCGTCGATCGCCGCATCGATCGTGGGCATGCCGCTCTCCTCCCTGCTCGCCCGCCCGCGCCGGGCCGTTGCCGGCCGGCGCCCAGGGCGGGTCCGCCTCGCGGGGTCAGGGTAGGCCGCGACAGCCCGACGGACGTCAGTGCCGTTGCGCCCGCGGTGGGGCGCCCGATGGCCCGCAGGGGGCCCTGCGCGGTGGGCCGGACAGGGAGAGGCCCGGCCGATCGGGGGGGAGATCGGCCGGGCCCCGGAGCGTGCGGTGAGCGGAGCGGCTAGGGGAGGAGAACCGCGCCCACCGCGTGGATGATCCCGTTGGAGGCCGGGACGTTGGTGACGATGATCGGGGCGCCATCGATCGTGCCGGCAGCGGCGTTCACCTTGCGCCGGGTCGGGATCGCCGGCCCGGTTGCCGGGTCGGTCGCGGGTGAGCTGCTCGACCCGGTCTTCGTGACGCGCCCCCCGGACGGATTGGATGCCGCCGCGATGGGCACATCGCCGCTCGCGCCGGGGTGCCCGCGGCGCCGCGCGGGGGCACCCACGGGCGCGGGGCGCGCGTCAGCCCTTGACGCTGCCCGAGGTGAGCCCGGCCACGATGTAGCGCTGGAAGGCGAACGCGATGATCACCGGCGGCAGCGCCGCGATCACCCCGCCGGTGGCGAGCAGGCCGAAGTCGACACCGTGGCGGCCGATGAAGTCGTTGATCGCGATCGGCAGCGTCTTCGACGCGTTCGTCTGGGTGATGATCAGGGCGTACAGGAACTCGTCCCAGGCCAGCAGGAACGACAGCAGCGCGGTCGACGCCAGGCCCGGCGCGGAGATCGGCACGATCACCCGGACGAGGGCGCCCAGCCGGGAGCAGCCGTCGACCCGGGCAGCGTCGTCGAGCTCGGGCGAGATCGTCTCGATGTACCCGCGCATGACCCAGATCACGAAGGGCGTCACGAACGACGAGTAGATGATGATCAGGGCGAGCGGCGTGTCCCGCAGGTGCAGGCTGCTCATGATCTGGTAGAGGGGCAGCACCAGCGCGATCGGCGGCAGCATGTAGGTCGCCATGAAGGCCAGGATGAGCCAGCTGCGGCCGGGGAAGCGGAGCCGCGCGAACGCGTAGGCCGCGAGGGTCCCGACGACCATGGCCACCGCGGTGACCGTCGTGGCGATGATCGTGCTGTTCACGAGGGCCGCCCGGAAGGTCAGGGCGCTGTCGTCGGGGCTGGTCCCCACGCTCAGGTCGAGGAAGCGCCCGAACGTGACGTGGGCCGGGATCCACCGGAGCGGCCGCTCCAGGAGGTCGACCGGCAGGGCGACGCTCGAGATCAGGAGCCAGGCGAACGGAGCCAGGATCGCGAGGAGGGCCACGATCATCGCGCCGTAGAGGAAGGCGGTGCGGAGGGACCGGCGCACGCGGGCGACCGTGCGGCGGCGGCGCGGCGGACGGACCATCGTGGGCACCCTGCCGGGCGTGGGCACCGTGCCAGGGGTGGGCACGGTACCGGGCGTGGGAGCGAGCGCCATGGCCTAGACCCTCCCCGTTCGACCGAGCATCCGGAGGTAGACGGCGGCCAGGGCCATGATGATCAGGGCGATCAGGTATCCCAGCGCCGCCCCGGCGCCGAAGTCGTAGCCCTGGAACGCGGTCTGGTACGCGTAGATCGCGATCGTCTGGGTGGCGTTCGCGGGGCCGCCGCCGGTCATGATCCAGATGATGTCGAACACCTTGAAGGCTTCCATCGTCCGCAGCACCAGGACGATAAGGACCACCGGGGTGATGAGCGGCAGCACGATCAGGCGGAACGACTGGAACGAGCTCGCCCCGTCCACCTTGGCGACCTCGACCAGCTCGCGATCCACCGACTGGAGCGCGGCCAGCAGGAGGATCGCCACCAGCGGCGTCATCTTCCAGACATCGGCGATGATCACCATCCACATCGCCAGGTCGCTGTTCGACAGCCACACGCGATAGGAGTCGATCAGGCCCAGTTGCGTGAGCAGCGCGTTGAGTGCGCCGTACTCGGCGTTGTCGATCCAGCGCCACATGAGCGCGTTGACGATGGTCGGCAGCGCCCACGGCAGGATGATCAGCGTCCGCAGGAGCCACCGGCCACGCAGCGGCTGGTCCATCAGGAGCGCCAGCGCCAGCCCGAACATGAGCTCCAGCGCCGTCGAGACGACGGTGAACACCAGCGAGCGCCAGACGGCGGCCCAGAAGTCAGGGCTGGTCAGCTGGTCGACGTAGTTGCCCAGGCCGACGAACGGCTCGTTGCCGGGGCGGATGAGCGTGATGTCGAAGAGGCTCATCCAGGCCGCCCGCGCGAGCGGGACGACGACGACCAGGACGATGACGAGGGCGGCGGGAGCGATGAAGGCGGCCGCCACCCATGACTCGGGCCATGATCGCGCCCGCACCCGCGGCATGCGGGAGCGAGCGGGGGCGTCCACGGTCAGCCTGCCTCTCCCGTGGGCTCCGGGCGCGCGTGGGGGCGCGCCCGGAGCCCGTGGTTCCTACTTCTGGAAGTCGGGCAGCTTGGCCGCGACGCCGTTGAGCGCCTCCTCCGGGGTCACCTGGCCCTGGAGCGCCTGCTGGATCGCGACCTGCAGGGCGTTCGACAGCTTCGTGTAGTACGGCACGACGGGCCGCGCCACGAGGCCAGAGAACTGGGTCTGGGCGGCGGCCCAGAAGCTCGGGTTCGACTTCGTCAGCTCGGGATTCTCGAAGGACGCCTTCCACATCGGGAAGGCGAGCGACGTGTCGAGCTCCTGGCTCTTCTGGCTGGCGATCGACAGCGCGTAGGCGAGCGCCTCGTCGGGATGCTGCGAGCTCTTGGTGATCGCGAGGGCCATCCCGCCGTTCACGCCGCTCGTCGCGATGTCGCCCTGGCCCGGGCTCCCGATGACGTCGATCTGCCCCGCGACCTTCGACTGGTTCGGGTCGTTCATGACCGCGTAGCCGTAGGTCCAGTTGAGGGCCATGGCCGCCTGGCCGGCCGACATCGTGGCGTTGACGTCATCCTCGGTGAAGCCCAGCGAGGCCGGGTTCATGAGGCCGTCGTCGAGGAGCTGCTTCATGAACTGGAGGGCCTTGAGGCCGCCGTCGGTGTTGAAGAGGGCCTTGCCCTCGGCGTCCACGAAGTCGGTCGCCCCGAAGACCGCCGCCAGCTGCGTCCAGTCGCAGATGACCGCCTCGGCCTGCTTCCAGCTGCCGACCATCGGGTACTGGGCCAAACCCTTGGCCTTGATCGCCTTGGCGGCCGTCACCACCTCGTCCCACGTCTTCGGGGGCGCGGCGATGCCGGCGTCCGCCAGCATCTTCTTGTTGAAGAAGAAGAACTTCGAATCGTTGATCCAGGGCACGCCGTAGTCCTTGCCCTGGTAGCTGGCCGCCGTCCAGGCGGACTCGAAGACCCCGCTCTTGAACTCGGCCGGGATCTTGGAGCTGATGTCGGTCACGATGCCGGCCTGGGCGAACTCCGCGGGCCAGATCGCGTCCATCAGCACGATGTCGTACTGGCCGGAGCCGCCGACCTGGTCGGTGACGATCTTGTCGTGGAGCGCGTCATAGGCGACGAACTCCGGGACGACGGTGACGTTCTTGTTGGCCGCCGTGAAGGCCTCCGTCATCGTCTTCACGTCGGCGTCGCTGTAGGCGGCCTGCTTCATGAACAGCGCGTGCAGGGTGATCGGGCCCGCGCTGGGGCTCGACCCGCCGCCGCACGCCGCAACGAGCAACGCCGCGATGGCGAGCACGGCGTATCGGCCGGTCCGGCTCCGCCGCGTCTTCCTGGGATGACCCATCCGTCGACTCCTCTCCTGTGCCACTGCCCGTCCGGGCTCGGCCGGGCCGGCCGAGCCGCTGATCGCCTAGCTCATCCCATGTGCGCCCCCGCCGATCGAGAAGACCCCGAAGACGGCCGACGGAGCCGAGCGCCGGCGTGCCAGCTCGAGCGCGGCCGCGACCGCGCCGAGGAGGGTCGAGTCGCCGCGCAGGCTCGAGACCACGAGCCGCGGCGCCCGCGGCAGGCGCCGGGCGAGCGTCGCCTCCAGCGTCGGGACGAAGGGCTCCAGCGCCCGACCGACCGGGCCGTCGAGGATCACGAGGCCCGGGTCGACGACCGCGCCGACCGCCACGAGCGCCATGCCCACGTGGTCGAGCAGCTCGTCCATGACCTGCCCGGCCACCGGATCGTCGGACTCCGCGGCCGCCACGAGCTCCGCGATCGACGGTCCCGCGGGGTCCGGCGCCCAGGCGAGGCCGCGCGGTCCGGCCAGGGCGCGGGCGCGGGCCCCAAGCGCTCCCTCGGAGACGGCGGCCTCCAGCCCTCCGACGGTCCCGTCGAGCGGGCGCCGCGTCTGCGCCCGGTTGACGAGGAGATACCCGATCTCGCCGCCGCCGTTGTGGCGGCCCTTGACCAGGCGGCCGTTGGCGACGACCGCGCCGCCGACGCCGGCCCCGAGGTAGAGCGTGAAGAAGTCGTCGGTGTGCCGGCCGCCGCCACGCCACGCCTGCGCCAGGGCGGCCAGGTTGACGTCGTTCTCCACGACGAACGGAACGCTCACCTGCTCCGCCAGGGCCGAGACGATGTCGAACGCGTCCCACTCCACCGACGGGCCCGCCAGCCCGATGCCCGTCTCCGGGTCGACGATCGCCGGCACCCCCACCGCCACGGCCGCCACGGGCACCCCCTGGCGCGCGGCTTCGCCCGAGAGGGCGCCGATGACCGCGACGAGCGTGTCGAAGGCCGTCCCGTGCTCCCGGGTCGGCCGGCGCTCTTCCAGGAGGACGCCGCCGCCGAGGTCGGCCAGCGCCCCGCGGCACGACGTCGCCCCGAGGTCGATCGCGATGACGGCCCCGGCGCGCCGGTTGAACGTGATGACACCCGGCGGTCGCCCCCCATCCGAGGGCGAGCGCCGCTCCTCGACGACCAGGCCGGAGCGGAGGAGGCGTCCGACGATGCGGCTGACGCTGGCGGGCGAGAGGTCGAGCGCCCGCGCGATCTCGCGGCGGCTGGTGGATCCGTGGTCGCGCACGAAGTCCAGCACGAGGAACTCGTTCACCTCGAGCATCGCCGCGTGTCGGAGCGACATTGTTCCTATCCGAAAGAAATGAACACCACGAGGATACGTCGCGTGTCGAGCCCCCGCGCGACGGGCGCGACGCGGCGCGGGCGACGGGCGCGACGCGGCGCGGGCGACGGGCGCGGGCCGCAGGCCGGCCGGAGGTCCGCTAGCGTTGCGGCCGTGAGACCAGCACCAGACGAGCCGCCGACGGCCGTCGTGTTCGATCTCGGCGGCGTGCTCATCGACTGGGATCCACGCCACCTCTACCGGCGGCTGTTCGACGACGAGGCCGAGATGGAGGCGTTCCTCGCCGAGGTCGCGACCTCCGCGTGGAACGAGACCCAGGACGCCGGGCGGCCGTGGGCCGAGGCGGTGGAGGCGCTGGCCGCGAAGCACCCGGAGCACCGCGCCCTCATCGAGGCCTACCACCTGCGCTGGCCCGAGACGCTCGGTGGGCCGATCCCGGGCACGGCGGAGATCCTCGCCGAGCTCCGGGAGGCCGGGGTCGGGCTCTATGCCCTCAGCAACTGGTCGGCCGAGACCTTCCCGGTCGCCCGCGACCGCTTCCCCTTCCTGGCCTGGTTCGACGGCGTGGTCATCTCGGGCGACGTCGGGACGATTAAGCCCGATGCCCGGATGTTTGACGCGCTCCTCGAGCGGTATGCGGTCGACCCGGCTGCGACGCTCTTCATCGACGACCGGGCCGACAACGTCGCCGCGGCGGCGCGGCTCGGCTTCCGGGCCATCCAGTTCCGCGATGCCGAGGCGCTGAGGCCGGAGCTGGTGCGGCTCGGGCTGCTGGCGCCGGCGGGTGCGCCCGGCGAGGGCGGCGCGATCGCAGGGCCCGGCGGACCCTAGCGCGTCGACGGGCCATGGGGGTGGGGCTGGCCCCACCTCGAAGACGGCGGCTGCCCGGCTGGCCCGGCGAGCCCGGCGATCGTAGCGTCTGGGTCATCGATCGCGAACGGTTCCGGCCCCGGCTCGGGGTCCGGGTGCAGCGGCAGGACCGGGCAGGTGACCCGGGGCGCGCCGACCGAGGACACCGATCGAGCGTCCCGGAGGCAGGACACGATGGTGGTCAATCGGCGGCTCCTCAACTGGGGGGTCTTCTTCATCGCGCTGGGCGCCGTCGTGCTCGCCGCCCAGTCGGCGTCCATCGACGCCGGGGACGTGGCAGCCGCCCTGCGGCTCTGGCCCGTCCTCGTCATCGCGCTCGGCGTGGGCGTGCTCCTGCGCCGGACGCGGTTCAGCATCGCGGGCGGCATGCTCGCGGCCGCGGTCGTGGGGCTGCTGCTCGGCGGGATGCTGGTCGCGGCGCCGGTCGCCGTCGCCGAGGTCGGACCGGCCTGCAACGGCGTCGCGCCGACGACCCTGGCCTCGCGCGACGGCTCGTTCGCGGGTCCGGCCTCGGTCGACCTCCGGCTCATTTGCGGCGAGCTGACTGTGACCACGCAACCCGGCAGCGGCTGGCACCTCGAGGCCGGCAACGGGACGGGCGCGGAGGCCGCGATCGACGCCTCGGCGGATCGGCTCGCCGTGGCGTCGTCGACCCGGGGCCGCCCGTTCGGCTTCGTGCGAGGCTCCGACACGTGGCGGGTCACGCTCCCGACCGCGACGTCGATCGACCTCGCGGCGGAGGTGAGCGCCGGTCGCGGAACGCTCGACCTGGCCGGCGCCCGGCTGGGCGAGATGCGGCTGGTCGTCAACGCCGGCGACGTGAGCCTCGACCTCGAGGGCGCGACGCTGGCGCACCTGTCGGCAACCGTCAACGGCGGCTCGGCCTCGGTGGGCCTGCCGAGCCAGGACTTCGGCGCCGACCTGGTCGTCAACGCCGGTGCCTTCCGGATCTGCGCGCCCGACGACCTCGGCCTGCGGATCCGCCACCAGGGCGTGCTCGCCGCCACCACCTACGCCGGGCTCGTGCGCACCGGCGACACCTGGGAAAGCCCGGGCTACGCAACCGCAGATCACCACGCGGACGTGACCGTCTCGGCCAACGTTGCTAGCGTGGACGTCAACCCGATGGGAGGGTGCAAGTGAACCCGCGTCGTCTCTACCGCAGCCGTCGTGACCGGCAGCTCGCCGGCGTCGCCGGCGGCATCGCCGAATACCTCGAGGTCGACCCGACGGTCGTCCGGATCCTGTGGATCCTGTCGATCTTCCTCGGCGGCTTCACGATCCTGCTCTACATCGTCATGGCCTTCATCGTCCCGCTCGAGCCGTACGCGGCGCCCGCGGGCGGGCCCTGGCAGGGGCCGTGGCAGGGGCCCCGTCCCGCCGGCGGTGGTGGCTCCTCGACGCAGGCGACCGCGGCGGCGCCGGCACCCGGCGGCGCCGGCACGGAGCAGGCCGGCGGCGAGGGGTCCGCGACGCAGCCCGAGGGCACGACCGACGCGATGGACGCCGCCTCCGTCGACCCGGCGGCCGCCGCCGACCCGGCCGGTCCCGCATGGGCCGCGAGCCCGGCATGGGCGGCGAGCCCCGCATGGGCGGCGGAGCCCGGTGGGCGGGACGATCGCCGCGGCGGACGCGGAAGCCTCTACCTCGGCGTCATCCTGGTCGTCTTCGGGGCCATGGCAACGGCCAACCTCGCGGTTCCCGGGCTCGCCGGGAGCGGCTTCCTGTGGGCCGGCCTCATGGTGGCCCTCGGGGTCGCGCTGCTCGTCGGCGCGACCCGCCGGGGGGCCCTGGACCGGTGATCGGCGTCCCGATCCTCGTCCTCGGCCTGCTCCTGCTCCTGGCCGCCGTGCTCGGCGACCGGGTCCGGGAGCGGGACCGAGGCGGGATCGGGACCTTCCTCCTCGCGCCGCTCCACCCGGCCAGCTGGTACGCCGCCCTGGCGATCCTGCTGGGGTTCTGGGTGGAGCTGTTCGCGTTCAGCCTCGCGATCGCCGCGTTCTCGTCCGGCGCCTCGTCCCTGCTGTTCGGCATCGGGTTCGTGCTCATCGGCCTGGCCATCGAGGGCAGTCGCCTGGTGGCGCGGATCGAGCGGTCGCGGGCGACGCTGGCGGACCCGCGGCCCCTGCGGCCGCACGCCTACCGCCCGTACGGCACGGGACTGCGCGACTTCCTGCTCGCGGTCTTCGTCGACGTCAACCGCTGGCGCGACGTCGTCTACGTCTTCGTGGCCTTCCCGCTGACGGCGCTCGAGATGATCGTCACGGTCACGCTGTGGGCCCTGTCGATCGGGCTCCTCAGCGTGCCGATCTGGCACGCGGCGGGGAGCCTGCCGCTGGCCGTCGCCGGGACGCCGGGCACGTCGGCGGCGCTGGCGCTCGCGGCCGGGGCCCTCGGGCTGCTCCTTGCGCCCGTCGCGGCGTGGGTGTCGCGGGGGCTCATGACGCTCCACCGCGGCGTCGTCGACGGCCTCCTGTGCGAATCGGAGCAGCGCCAGCTCGAGCGCCGCGTGGAAACGCTGGAGGGGAGCCGCCGGGCCGTCCTCGACGTGGAGGCCAGCGAGCTGCGCCGCATCGAGCGGGACCTCCACGACGGCGCCCAGCAGCGCCTGGTCATGCTGACGATCGACCTCAGCCTGGCGGCCGAGCGGATCGACTCCGACCCGGCCGCAGCCCGCGAGCTCGTCGCCGGGGCCCGCGACCAGGCCCGGCTGGCGCTGGCCGAGCTGCGCGACCTGGTGCGCGGCATCGCGCCCGCGATCCTGCTCGACCGCGGGCTCGTGCCGGCCCTCAGCGCCCTGGCCGCGCGCGGACCCGTGCCGACGGTGGTGGCGAGCTCGCTGCCCGAGGGGATCCGCCTGCCCGACGCAACGGAGCGGGCCGCCTACTTCGTCGTCGCAGAGGCGCTGACGAACGTCGCCAAGCACGCCTCCGCCACGCGATGCGAGATCCGCTGTCGGGCGGAGGAGCGCGGGCTCGTCGTCGAGGTGTGGGACGACGGCGCGGGCGGCGCACGCATCGTGCCGGGCGGCGGGCTGGCCGGCCTGGCCGGCCGGGTGGAGGCGCTCGACGGCACCCTGGCCGTGGAAAGCCCCGCGGGAGGCCCGACGACGGTCCGCGCCGAGATCCCGGTGGCGGTCGCGCAGGACCTGGGGGTCACGGCCGCAGGCGCTCCGGCCGCAGGCGCTCCGGCCGCGGGCGCTCCGGCCGCAGGCCCTCCGGCCGCGGGCACCACTCCGGCTGCCGCGCCGGAGAACGCCGCGCCCGCAGCGGGTCAGGAGCCCAGGTAGGTCAGCACCGCCAGCACGCGGCGGTGGTCGTTCTCCGAGTCGGGCAGCTCGAGCTTGCCGAAGATGTTCGTGATGTGCTTCTCGGTCGCCCCCTCCGAGATCCCGAGAGCCGCCGCGATCCCGACGTTGGTCCGCCCCTCGGCCATCGCGGCCAGGACCTCCCGCTCGCGCGGGGTCAGGGCGTGGAGCGGGTCGTCGGCCCGGCGCGAGACCATGAGCTGGGCGACCACCTCGGGGTCGAGGGCCGTCCCCCCGCGGGCCACCCGTCGCAGGGCGTCCATGAACTCGCGGATGTCGGCGACCCGGTCCTTCAGCAGGTAACCGACGCCGCCGGCGCGGTCCGCGAGGAGCTCGGTCGCGTACTGGCGCTCGACGTACTGGCTGAGCACGAGGACGGGGGTCCCGGGCACGCGACGGCGCGCCTCGATCGCGGCGCGCAGGCCCTCGTCCCGCTGGGTCGGGGGCATCCGCACGTCGACGACCGAGACGTCCGGCACGTGCTCCACCACAGCGTCGACGAACGACGGCCCGTCGCCGACCTTGGCCACGACGACACCCCCGGAATCGGTGATCAGCCGCGCCAGGCCTTCGCGGATGAGCGCGGAATCCTCGGCGATGACGACTCGCAGCGGCTGGGCGTCCACGCGTCGATCATGCACCAACGCCGGCTCGACGGCGACGACCGGATGGCCTGATCGCCGGTGTCCCGATCGCCGGTGGCCCGATCTCGCCATTGACACCCGGCCCGCCGGCATCGTTCACTGGCCACGGACGTCGACCCCGGGGACGCCGCACCAGCCGGCGAGGGCGGGATCGCGCCGGCGCGCGGCCTGGCGCCCGGCGCCCGGCGCCGCGTGGAGGAGGGGGAGGCCATGGACCCAGGGCAGCGCCGCGAGGCCGTCCGCTACCGGAGCATCCGCTTCGCGCTTGACGCGATCACGCGGCCGGCCGCGCCCGTCGCGCGGCCGGAGTTCCTCGCCGCCCCGGAGGCAGTCGCGGCGGCCACGCACCTGCGGACCGTCGTCGCCCAGCCGAACGTCGTGGCCGTCGGGATCGCCGAGAAGGAGAGCGGCGGCCAGTTGACCGGCGAGCTCGCCCTCACGTTCTACGTCCAGAAGAAGCACGACGTCCCCGCGGACCAGGCCGTGCCGGAGGCCGTGCCGGAGGCGCTCGTCCGGCGCGACGTGCCGACCGACGTGGTGGAGCTGGGCGTCATCACGCTCGAGGCCCTGGTGCAGCAGACGCCGGTCGTGCCAGGCTTCAGCATCGGCCACCCCGACATCACGGCCGGCACCCTGGGCGCGGTGCTCGGCCCCCGGACCCGGCCGCGGATCCTGAGCAACAGCCACGTCCTCGCCAACAGCGGTCTCGCCGCGAACGGCGACCCGATCCTCTACCCGGGGCCGCTCGACGGCGGCGTCGACACCGACGTCATCGCCCATCTGGCCCACTTCGTGCCGTTCGACACGAGCGGCGCGTTCGTCAACACGATGGATGCGGCGGTCGCCGAGGTCGTGCCCGGGCGGCGGGCCGAGGTGCGCTCGCGGGTCGCGCTGCTGGGGGTCGTGCCCAGCGGCACGGCGATCGCGACGCGCGGGATGAAGGTCGCCAAGGCGGGTCGGACGACGGGCCTGACGCACGGGGAGGTCCGAGACGTGAACTTCCGGTTCGTCCTGGACTATGGTGGCACCGTGGGATCCGTCGGCTTCATGGACCAGGTCCTGTGCACCCGCTACACCGACGGCGGCGACTCGGGCTCGCTCGTGCTCGAGGAGGGCACCGGCCGGGTGGTCGGGCTGCACTTCGCCGGCGCGAACGGGGGCAGCGTCTTCTCCCCCATCCGCCCCATCCTGCGGGCGGTCCGGGGCCGCCTGATCCGCGTGCCGATCAACGAGGTCTGACGACGGGCATGGCGACGCTGAGGGAAGCCGAGAAGGCCCGCGAGCAGACAGCGGAGCTCCTGCGCGAGCTCGGCGCCCACGCCATCTCGGTCGAGGAGGTGCTGCCGGACGAGACCGACACGGCCGGCGACGGCGCCGGGACCGCGGCGCCGGGGTCTCCGAGCGCGGCGGACGCCGCGAGCTCGGTCGCGACGGCGGGTGCCGCGGCCGGATCCACGGGCGCCGGGACGGAGATCCCGGCGGCGGCCGCACCAGGGTCCCAGGGCGGGGCTCGGGCCGGCGACCCGGAGCAGACGTCGGCCGACACGCCTGATGAGGAAGAGGTGGCCAGCGGCCCGCCACGGCGCCGGCGGCGCAGGCGGACGTTCGCCGTGGTCGCCTGGTTCGCCGGCGAGCCGCCCGCGGCGCTGCCCCGCGGCCTCGAGGTCAAGGCCGGGTCGCGGACGAAGGTCGTCCCGCTCCGCGCCCGGCGCGAGGAGCGCTTCCGCGCCGAGTAGACCGGCCGGTCACCCGCGATCCAGGGAGGGGACGACGCCATGGCAGGCACCGCCGAACCCGCGAGCCGCGCGACGATCGAGGCGCTCGAGGCGGCCGGGACGCCCGAGCTCGTCAGCCGCACGTGCGCGCTGCAGGCGTACCAGCCCCTGCCCACGATCGCCCCGCTCCTGTCGACGGGCCCGTTCGTCGCCTACGCCTCTCCCGACTCGACGTACGCGGTCACCCGCCGGCTGCTCGCCGGGGCGACGCGTTCGATCATGGTCGGGATCTACGACCTCGAGGCGCGCCACGTGGTCGACCTGCTCAAGGACGCCCTCGGGCGCGGGGTCGCCGTGACCCTGATGCTCGACCTGGACGGCCGCAGCGGCGAGCGACCGCGCTACGACGAGCTGGCGGCCGCCGGCGCCACCTGCGTGCCGGCCCCCTCCTGCGCCAGCCGGCAGAGCCGCTACTTCTCGTCGTCCCACGAGAAGGTCATCGTCGTCGACGACGAGTGGACCCTGGTCCAGAGCGGCAACTGGTCGACGAACAGCATCCCGCGCAACGAGGTCGACGGCGGCGACCCGGCCGCCTGGGCGCCGGGCAACCGCGACATGGGGGTGGCCGTGCGCTCCCCCGAGCTGGCCGCCTTCTTCGCGGGGGTGATCCGTCGCGACATCGACCTCGAGCTGCACGGAGCGGGTCTGCAGGCCGTGGGCGCCGGACTGGCCGACCTGCCCGCGGTCGCCGCCGCCCAGGCCGCCCCACGACGCCGCCCCCTCCGGACGTTCGCCAGCCGGACCTTCCAGCCCTCCGCCCCCGTCGAGGTCACGCCGATCCTCTCGCCCGAGAACTACATGGCGGTGATCCCCGATCTGATCCAGTCGGCCCGCCGCTCGGTGTTCGTCGAGCAGCAGTACATCCGCGGCACGCAGCCGCAGGTTCGGGTCCTCCTCGACGCGCTCGCCACGGCGCGCGCCGCGTCGCCGGGTCTCCAGGTCCGCATCGTCCTCGCGGCCCCCTTCCCCGGCGCCCGCTTCGCGAAGGAGGCCGCCGCGATCCGCGACCTGGCCACGAGCCACGACCTCCGCCTCGGGCGCGACGTCCGGATCCTCAACCCGCGGTACCTGGCGCACTGCCACAACAAGCTGATCCTGGTCGACGACGAGCAGGTGCTGGTCAGCTCGCAGAACTGGTCGGACCTTGCCCTGACGCGCAACCGGGAGGCCGGCCTGCTGATCCGGCACGCCCCGCTGGCGCGCTACTTCCGCGCCATCTTCAACCTCGACTGGCGGACCGGCGTCACGCGCCTCGTCGGACGTCCGGAGACAATCCTCGGCCCGGAGGCCGTGGCCACCAGCGCCGCCATCCCCGTCGACTGGGGGGACTACGTCGAGGTGTGACGAACCACGCGTGACCAACGGCGGGAGCGCCGTCGCCGGCGGCGCCCCGGGGAGGAGGGGACGATATGCGCGTCGTGCTGATCCATGGCCGGGCCGCGGCAATGGACATCCCGGAGATCATGGCCCGCGACTGGGAGGCCGCGCTGCGCTTCGGACTGGAGCGGGCGGGGTCGAAGGTCCCGCCGGGCACGGTCGACGTCCGGTTCGCCTTCTACGGGTCGGTCTGGCGCCCCGACGAGCGCCAACCGCTCCCGGCGATCGACTTCGGACCCGGCGTCCCCCAGCTGGGCCTGCCCGGCCTGGGCGACCTGACCCTGTGGGTCGACCAGCACCTGGGCGTCGGGGAGACGCTCGTCGACGTCCTGCTTCGCGACCTGGACGACTACTACGCCGAGCCCGATCTTCGCAAGCTCACCAACGACCGCCTCGTGGCCGCCTGCCGCGACGGCCTGCCCCCCGGGGAGCGAGTCGTCGTCGTCGCCTTCAGCATGGGGACCCTCGTGGCGTACGACGCGCTGCGCGCGGACCCGACGCTGCCGGTCGGCGCCCTCGTCACGTGCGGGTCGCCCCTCGCGATGCCGTCCCTCTACCGGCGGGTGCAGGCCACGGCGCCGCGCGGGATGCGGCCGCAGACGCCGTTCCCGAAGCAGCTGCGGATCTGGGTCAACGCCTGGACCAAGGACGACCCGGCGACCGCCGGCCACCGCGACATGGCCGCCCGGTTCCCGGCGCCCGATCCGAACGCCCAGCACGTCCAGGACCTGGAAACCTGGGGCCGGTCGGCGGTCCCGACGGCGCCCGCGGGGGCCCACAACGCCCTCGACTACCTCAGCTCGCGGGTCGTCGGCGCCGCGGTCGACGCCGCCCTGCGCGTCCTGTGACCGCGTAGGATGGCGGCCCTGGTCGCCGCCGCGTGACACGGCCGCCGCCGCAGGGGAGGTACACCGCGTGAGGATCGTCGTCGAGGTCGTCGTGGAGGCGGCGGAACCGGGGGACCGACCACCCGCGGGCTCCCCGCTCCGCGTCGAGGTGCGCGACACCACCTACGAGGACGCCCCCGCGGAGACGGTCGCCGGGATCGACTTCATCGTGCGCGACGAGCCCGGGACCGCCCTCGCGGTCGTCGAGCTGGAGCTTCCCCGGCGCCCCGACGTCTCCACGATCTGGGTCCACGTCGACGTCGACGGCGACGGGCGCGTCAGCCTCGGCGACTACGTCACGATGGCGTCCTACCCGCTTCCAGCCGGCGACGGCGAGCGCGTAGTCGTCGCCGTCAGGCGGGTCGGGCCAGCCAGTCGGCCAGCGCCTGGGTGATCGGCTGGCCGGTCCGCTGCTCGATGAACAGGAACTCGCCGGCCGTGTTGATCTCCAGGAAGACGTGCTCGCCGGCCGGCGTCCGGCGCAGGTCGATCGCCCCGTACACCAGGCCCAGCCGCGCCATGAGCGCGCGAAGGCGCGCCTCGACGTCGGCCGGGAGGTCGGTCGCCGACGTCGTCGCCTGGCCCAGGGACATCCGGAAGTCCACCGGGTAGTCCGTGGCGCGGGCGTCGATGGCCGCCGGGAAGACCCGGTCGCCGACGACCGTCACGCGGAGGTCCGCCTCGGCCTCGATGTACTCCTGGAAGATGACCGGCGCCACCCGGACGGCGTCGAGGATCTCGAGCTCGGCCTCGCGCACCAGCCGCGTCTCGCGCCAGACCTGGTGCGTTGCCGAGAACGTCTTGAAGATGGTCCGACCCGCTCCTCGCGAGGTCACGAACGCCCGGGCCGCGTCGGGGTCAGAGGTGATGAGCGTCCGCGGGATCGTCAGCCCGATCTCGGAGGCGACCCGCAGCTGCCACGCCTTGCGACCCGCCATCTCGTCCCGCCCGGGCGGGTTGCACCAGGGCACGTCGAGCAGGAGCCAGAGGCCGTTGATCGCCTCGTTCCACTCGTTGGCGGTGAACATGCGGACGTCGAAGTCGTCCACCCCCGACACGTCCGGGGCCTGCGGGCGCCGCCACCAGACGGCCCGAACGTCCCCGAGATCGACCGGCGGCCCGTCCGCCGGCCGCCACTCGAGGGCCGGGCGGCGCGGGTCCGCGTAGTCGATCGTCAGCGCCGCCGCCGCGGGCAGCGCCGACAGGTCAAGCACCAGGACCGCGTGCCCCCCGGCGTGGAGCACGTCGGCGACCCGCATGGCATGCGGATCGCCGACGTGCGAGATGACCAGGATCACGACCGCGCGGGACTCACCCGCCGGTCGCGCGATCGTGCGCGTCCATCGCCTGCCCGAGGGCCGCCGCGGTCTCGTCGAACTGGGCCTGGAGCTGCTCGCGCAGCGCGTCCACCTGGCCGAGCTGGTCGGCGAGCGCGACGAGCTGCGCGTCGAGTGCCGCCGCCGCCGGCTCGATGGCCGCGGCGTCCCCGGCGGCCGGAGCCTGGTGGGGCGCCACCACCGCGAACGGCAGGCCGCCGCCGCCAACGCGCCCGCCCGGGCCGGGCTGGACGACGGGGTTGACGAACCGGCCGGGATCGATCCGCTCGACGAGCGTCCCGACCGGGTCGAGGGCGCCCTCCTTGATCGTGTCGTTCGCCAGCTCCTTCTGGGTGTCGAGCGCGATCTCCTTCTGCGTGTCCGAGGGCAGCTCCTTGCGGGTGTCGAAGACGCCCTCCTTGCGCGTGTCGAGCACCAGCTCCTTCTTCGTGTCGAGCCGGAGGTCCTTGATCTGCTCCTTGCGCGTGTCGAAGACCTGGTCCTTGGGGACCTCCTTGATCGTGGTCGTGGGGCACATGAGGTTGGCCGAGGCGATGTCGCCCGGGCTCAACGCCGTGCGCTGGCCGATCGTCGCCGCCGGGTCGACGGGCGTGATCGTGTCGCTGCCGTCGATCGAGAACGCGTCGCGCGGGTAATGCATGATCGAGCCGTAGTCGTACGGCCCGACGTCGTCCCCGTCCGTGATGTGCTGGTTGAAGTTGTGCTCGAAGCCGGGCTGGATCTTGTCCCAGTGGATGGTGACGAAGGCGTCCCGGTCCTCGCGGCTCTGCTCGTGCCAGAACCCGATCGTGTGGCCGATCTCGTGGATCGCGTTGCCGGTCGTGCAGCCCGCCTCGAGGTTCACGAACTGCTGGTTGCCCCGCCTCCCCACCGACGACGAGCAGCCGGTCGACGCCCGGAAGGTGACGAAGTCGGCCTCCGTCGTCCGCGCCACGAACCGGAAGCCGGTGTTCGCCTGCCAGTGGGCGATCGCGTCGGTCACGCGGGCCTGGTTCGGGAGCCCGGCGTCGATCGTGAAGGGAACCGTGCAGTTGGGCCAGCGGAACTGCGCGCCGCTGATGACGACGCTCTCGGGGAGCGCCCCGGCCACGGCGGCGCGGAGCTGCTCGCTGGTCCGCTCCACCTCCTCGGCCGTGCCCAGGATGATGTCGCCCTCGAACATGGCCAGCCCGTCGACGACGACGTACTGGACCGCCCGCGCGCGGAAGGTGTTCCCGGCGATCAGCGCGGTCCGGACCTGGTTCCCCGACCGGAACTCGCCCGGGCCGTCCGAGCCTTCGTTCGGCGATGTGCGACGTCTCGGAGCCATGGCCCCCCCTTTCACGGCATGGAGGGCCGCGCGGCATCCGTCGCCCGTGGCACGAACCCCCCGTGCGTCCGGCGACTGTAGGAGGCGGACGGCGCACCGGTCAACCCGGGACGATGGTCCCAGTCGGCACTGGGACCCTCGTGCCGCGCAGCCCGTGCCCGGCTGCTCGTGCCACGAGTGCTCGTGCCGCGCGGCTCGCGCCGGAGGGACCGACGGCTCTGGGCAGGGGCCTCCCCCCGGTCATGATGTGCGGCGGGACGAGTGCCGAGCCGCATCCGGCCCGTCCCCGCGTGACGCGACGTATCGTCAGCGGTGACGAACAGAGGAGGATCGCCGATGCGAGTTCTCGTCGCCTACGCCAGCCGGCACGGCGCGACCCGGGGCATCGCCGAGCGCATCGCCGAATCGCTGCGCGCGGCGGGGCTCGAGGCCGAGGCCCGGCCCGTCGGCGAGGTGAAGAGCGTGGCGGCGTACGACGCGTTCGTCATCGGGAGCGCGGCGTACATGTTCCACTGGCTGAAGGAGGCCACCAGCTTCGTCAAGCGGCATCGCGCCGCCCTCGCCGAGCGGCCGACCTGGCTCTTCAGCAGCGGCCCCCTCGGGACCGACCTCGTCGACAAGGACGGCCGCGACGTCTTCGAGGCCACCCGTCCGAAGGAGTTCGCCGAGCTCCAGGCGATGCTCCACCCGCGCGGCGACCATGTCTTTTTCGGAGCGTGGGACCCCGCCGCTCCGGCGATCGGCCTGGCCGAGCGGTTCATGCGCCTCATGCCGGCGGCGAAGACGGCCCTGCCGACGGGTGACTTCCGCGACTGGCCGGCGATCGACGGCTGGGCCGGCGAGATCGCGACGGCCCTCCGCCCCGCGGCGGTCGGCTGAGGCTCCGCGTTGGTCGGCCGGTCGATCTCGCGCCGGGAGCAGGTCGGCCTGTTCCTCCACCGGGGCCTCGACAAGTGGCTGTCGCCGCTCGGCGTCCGGGTCTACCGGCGGACGAAGGGCGGCATCACGAAGCCCTGGAAGGTCGACGCCCTCCTGCTCACGACCCGCGGCCGTCGCTCGGGCAGGGAGCGGACCGTCGTGCTCCAGTACTTCCGGGACGGCGAGGCGATGCTCGTCGCGGCCGCCAACGACGGCGGGGCCAGCCACCCGGGCTGGTACTTCAACCTCGTCGCGGAGCACGCGGCCCGCGTGGAGGTGATGGGCCGCACCATTCCCGTCCGCGCCGAGGAGCTCGCCCCCGAGGCCGCGGCCGCTGGGTGGACGCGGATCCTCCGGCGCGACCCGAGCTACGAGCGGTACGCCCGCGCCGCGGCGGGCCGGACGATCCCGATCCTGCGGCTCGTCCCGGTCCCGGGTGAGAGCTGATCGCGGTGAGTCATCCGCACGATGTATGATGTATGCACCATGGAGCGCACCAACATCTACCTCGACGAGCGGGAGATCACGGCCCTTCGGATGCTGAGTCGCCGGACCGGGCGACCGCTCGCAGCGCTGGTGCGCGAGGCCCTCGACGCCTGGCTGGACGCGCAGGGCGTCCGCGTCGTCACCGAGGATGAATGGAGCCGCCGGTTCGCGGAGCTGCTGGGTCGGCGCGGACGTCTGGCTGTCGCGGAAGGCTGGACCGAGGAGCAGGTCGCGCCCGATGTCGCCCGAGCCGTGGCCGAGGTGAGGAGGTCCCGCGCTGCGGGCCGTCGTTGACACGAACGTCTGGGTCTCGGGCCTGATCCTCCCCGCCGGAGTGCCCGGTCGCGTTCTCGACTGCGTGCGCACGGGCGACCTCGAGCCGGTCATGAGCTGGGAGCTGGCGAGCGAGCTCATCGACGTGCTGCGACGCCCCGAGATCCGGCGTTATGGCGTCACCGAGGCAGACATCGATGCCGTGCTGACGGTGGTGGGGCCGCTCCTGCCCGACGTCGACGTCGACGTAGGCGTGGAGATTCGCGACCAGGATGATGTCGTGGTGGTTGCCGCGGCGCTCGCGGGTGCCACCGGGGCCATCGTCACCGGCGACCACGACCTGCTCCACGACGCGGATCTCCGGGAGTGGCTGGCATCCCGCGGCATCGAGATCCTCACGCCGGCCGAGACTCTCGCCCGGCTGGGTCGTGGCTGAGCTCCGCGAGCCGGCGATGACCCCCGACCCGGAGGCGCTGCTCCTCGACCTCGACCCGGCCCAGGCGGAGGCCGTGCGGATCACGCGGGGCCCCCTCGTGATCCACGCCGGCGCCGGCTCGGGCAAGACGCGGGTCATCAGCCGGCGCGTCGCGTACGCGGTCGCCACCGGGGCCGTGGACCCACGGCACGTCCTCGTCGTGACGTTCACCGACAAGGCCGCCGGCGAGATGGCCGAGCGCCTCGCCGCCCTGGGCCTGCCCGGGATCGCCGCCCGGACCTTCCACGCGGCGGCGCTGGCGCAGCTCCGCCACTTCTGGCCGGCCCGCCACGACGGGCGGCCCGCGCCCGCGGTCCTCGACTCGAAGGTCCCGATCGTCGGCCGCCTGGCCCGGGCGCTGCCGGGCGGCTACCGCTTCACGCCGGCGAAGGACCTGGCCGACGAGATCGAGTGGGCGAAGAGCCGGCGCCTGCGCCCGGAGACCTACGCCGCCGGCGCGAGCGACCGGATCCCGCCGATCCCGGTCGAGCTGTTCGTCCGACTCTGGACCGGCTACGAGCGCGAGAAGGAACGGGCCGGCAGGCTCGACTTCGACGACATGCTGACCGGGACGGTCGACCTCCTCGAGACCGACCCCGAGGCCGCCGCGACGGTCCGGGCCCGGTATGCCTGGTTCAGCGTCGACGAGTACCAGGACACCAACCCGCTCCAGCAGCGCCTGCTCGAGCTCTGGCTCGGCGACCGCGACGACCTGTGCGTCGTGGGCGACGAGGACCAGACGATCTACACGTTCGCCGGCGCCACGTCGACGTTCCTGACCGGCTTCGCGGGGCGCGTCCCCGGCGCCCGCGAGGTGACCCTGGACCGCAACTACCGCAGCAGCCCGCAGATCCTGGCGCTCGCCAATCGCCTGCTCGCCGCGGAGGGGCGCCGGAAGCGCCTCGTGGCGACGCGGCCCGCGGGGCCGACGCCCGCCATCCGCCGCTGCGCCGACGGGCAGGCCGAGCTCGACCACCTGGCCGCCACGATCCGCCGCCTGCTGACCGACGGCACGCCCGCCGCCGAGGTCGCGGTCCTCGTCCGCGTCAACGCCCAGGTCCCGCCGATCGAGGGGGCGCTCACGCGGGCCGGGATCCCCTTCCAGGTGCGGGGCCAGCGCTTCTTCGAGCGGCGCGACGTTCGCGAGGCCGTGCGCCTCGTGCGTCGCCTGCCGCCCGCGGCCCGCGGGTCCGAGCTCGCGGACGCCCTCGAGGCGCGCCTGCGGGTGGACCTCGGGTTCGACCCCGACCCCGACGGCGACGCCGCGGCCGGCCCGGAGCTGCGGGAGCGGACGGCCGCCCTGGGGTTGGTCCTCGAGATCGCCCGCGATGTCGCCCGCGACGAGCGGGATGCCGACGCCGCCGCGCTCGCGGCGGCGTTCGAGGCACGGGCGGCGGCAGAGGCGGCGGGCTCCAGCGGCGGCGTGAACCTGCTGACGCTGCACCGGGCGAAAGGGCTCGAGTGGGACGCCGTCCTGCTCCCCGGCCTCGAGGAGGGGACGCTGCCGATTCGCCAGGCCATCGACGACGACGCGGCCCTCGCCGAGGAGCGCCGCCTGCTCTACGTCGGCCTGACGCGTGCCCGCCGCGTGCTGGCCCTCTCCTGGACGGAGCGTCGCTCCGGGGCGGGCGACCGCGAGTCGCGGCGTCGACCGAGCCGCTTCCTGCGCGCCCTCGAGACGCACGCGCCCATCCGTTCGCCGCAGCCGACCGTTCTGCCCGGCGCACCGATCGCCCGAGCGGCCCCGCTGGGCCGGCCGACGGACGAGAAGCTCATGGCCGACCTTCGGGCGTGGCGCTCCGCCCATGCCCACGCGGACGGCACGCCCGCCTACGTCATCGCCCACGATTCCCTCCTCGTCGCCATCGTCGAGGCGCGCCCGGACTCCCCTGCCACCCTCCGGCGCGTGAAGGGGCTGGGCCCCGCGAAGCTCGAGCGCTACGGCGACGAGATCCTCGCGATCCTCGCCCGCCACTGAGCCCGGCTCGGGCCGGGCCGCGGCCGACGGCAGCCGGCGACCGCCGCGCGCCCGGGTGGGGCGATCGCGCTCGCGCCCCCGCGGCAGCCGGCGCACACCCCGGGCCAGGCTGAGAGATCGCGTTCCGGGTCAGCGAGCGCGATCGCGCTCCGGGCGCCAGGCCGCGAAGTCCGCGCGCAGGCGTTCCTCGACCGCCGGGTGGACGGCGCCGCCGGCGAGCCGGTCGAGGCCGAGCAGCGCGGCACCGAGCACCGGGGGGGCCGTCAGCGGGACGAGCCGGGCCTTTGGCGCCACGGCCCGGATGCCGGCGTCGAGGCGGGCGGAGAAGGCGGCGTCGTCGGTGCGGAAGACGCCGCCCGCCAGGACGACGTCGGGGTCGAGGCGCCGGAGGCGGAGCCGGCGCAGGATCGCGCCGCCCATGACCACCAGCTCGTCCGCGAGCCGATCGACGATCGAGCGCGCCACGCGATCGCCGTCCCCCGCGGCCGCGAACACGACCGGCGCGAGCTCCGCCGCCCGGCGCTCCGGGATCCGCCCCTCGTAGAACGCCCGGGTCAGCGCCTCCGGCGTCCGCAGCCCGAAGTGGGCGGGCACCAGCCGCTCGAGGGACGTCCGCGGGCCGCGGCCGTCGCGGGCCCGCACGGCCGCCGCTTGCCCGGCCAGCCCCACCGCGTGGCCGCCGCCCCAGTCACCCGAGATGTCGCCGACCGCGGCGAACCGCGCGGTCCGCCCACCCGGGGCGATCCCGGCGCCGTTGACCCCCTGGCCGCAGATCAGGACGACGCCCCACGGGCGCCGCGTGCCGGCGCGGAGCGCCCCGACCGTGTCGTTCAGGACGACGTCCTCGTCGGCGAGCCGCCGCGCCCGCAGCGCCGGCCGGAGAACGCGCAGGTCGGACGGGTAGTCGGCGCCGGCGAGGCTGTAGACGCCGAGCACCGCGGCCGGCCGGATTCCGGGCCGGCCTGCCGCCGCCGCGGCGGCATCGACGAGCCGGTCGAGCGCCGCCATCCCGCGGTCGAGCCCGACGGCCTGGTGCGACGTGGTCGGGCCGCGGACGGCGGCCAGCAGCTCGCCGGCGGCGGTGACCAGCGCGACGTCCGTCTTCGAGTTGCCCCCGTCGACCGCCAGGATCGCGGGCGCCCCGGCGAGGGGCGGGGCGACGGACCTGTCCGCCGGCCCGGCCTCCGACGCGGTAGCGGAGCGGGAATGCGAGCGCACGCTCACCCTCCCGGGAGCTCGTCGAGCGTCACGAAGGTCGCGCCCGCGTCGCGCAGCCGGGCCACGACCCGGTCGAGGACGTCGCGCGTCACTCGCGGCCACGAGTACAGCAGGACGATCGCTCCGTCACCGCGGTCGACGGCGCCGCGCACCAGCGCCTCCTCGACGCGTCGGCGACCGGCCCGCGGGCGCCAGGGAAAGGATCGGGCTCTCATGGCGCTCCTCGAGGTGGACGGGGACGGGTGTCGGTCGATGTTCCAGTGGATCGGCGGCCTCCTCTCCCCTGCGTCAGCGGTCCATGCCGCGGCCGCCCCCGTCGGCGACGGCCTCGAGCGTTCGCGCGGCGCCGCCCGGCGTGGGCGCGATCGCGCGCTCGACGTAGTAGCGGGTCCGGTCGACCCGGACGTACGTGCGGCCGCGCTCCACCGGGGAGCCGTCGGCCGCATAGGCGACGCCCTCCACGAGGAGGGCCAGGCCGCCCGTCCCGAGGCCGAGCAGGCGCGCCTCGCGGGCCGCCAGCCGGACCGGCTCCAGCGCCTCGCGCGTGCGCGCCACCGACGTGGCGTACCGCCCGGCGAGCAGGCCCCACAGGGACTCGCGCGCGAGGTCGGCGTCCAGCAGCCCCGGGAAGCGATCCGCCGACAGGTGGACCATCTCGAGGAGGAGCGGCTCGCCCGATGCCAGCCGGAGCCGCTCGAGGTAGTGCGTCGAGGCTCCCGGCGCCAGCCCGAGGGCCGAGGCCACCGGCTCCGTGGCGGGCTCGCCGCGGGCCACGAGGACCCGGGTCTCCGGGACGAGCCCCTGGCGCCGGATCTCCTCGCTGAAGCTCATGGCGGCCTGGAAGTCGCGCTCGATGCGCGGCGCCATCACGAAGGTCCCGCGCCCGCGGGTGCGCTGGAGCCGGCCCTCCCGGGCCAGGTCGTCGAGCGCGCGCCGGACGGTGATCAGGCTGCAGCCGTAGCGCGCGGCGAGCTCGCGCTCGGGCGGGAGCCGATCGCCGGGCTGGAGCTCGCCGCCGTCCAGGGCCGCCCGCAGGTCGAGGTAGACCTGGTGGTGCAGCGGGACGGGTCCGTGGACGAGCCTGAACCGGGGCACCGCTCGCCTGCCGCCTCCATGCCACCCGCGTCCGGGCGTCCACGACCGGTCCCGCGGGACCGGCAGGCTGGCGCCCCCTTGCGGCTTGGTGATAACGTTATAATCAATCTCCCGGCTGTCAAGAGGGAGACCGCCCCGCGGGAGGGTCGCCGGTGGGCGTCAAGCTGGCCGTCGTCGGGGGTGGCAGCACGTACACCCCCGAGCTGATCGAGGGCATCGCGCGCCGGTCCGAGCGGCTGGCGATCGACGAGCTCCACCTCCTCGACATCGACGCGGAGCGCCTCGCGATCGTGGGAGGGCTCGCCCGGCGGATGCTCGCGCGGCAGGGCTGGACGGGCCGCCTCGAGCTCACGGGCGACCGCGAGGCCGCGATCGACGGCGCCGCGTTCGTGCTCGTCCAGCTGCGCGTCGGGGGCCAGGCCGCCCGGCTCGTCGACGAGACGCTGCCTCCGCGCTTCGGGACGATCGGCCAGGAGACCACCGGCGCCGGCGGCTTCGCGAAGGCGCTCCGGACCGTGCCCGTCGTCCTCGAGCTCGCCGAGCTCGTCGGCCGTCGGGGCGCGCCCGGCGCCTGGCTGATCGACTTCACGAACCCCGTCGGGATCGTCACGCAGGCGTTGCTCGACGCCGGGCACCGCGCGATCGGGCTCTGCAACGTCGCGATCGGGCTCCAGCGCATGCTGGCCGAGCGGCTCGACATCGATGCCGGGCGGGTGGCGCTGGAGCACGTCGGCCTCAACCACCTCTCCTGGGAGCGGGCGGTCCTCGTCGACGGCGTCGACCGGCTCCCGGAGCTGATCGAGCGCGACGCGGACGGCCTGGCCGACCACGTCGGCGTGCCGGTCGAGGTCGTGCGCGCCCTGCGCGCCATCCCCTCCTACTACCTGCACTACTACTACGACTTCGACGCGGTGCTGCGCGAGCAGCGCGAGGGCGACGGCGCGATCCGCGCCCGCGAGGTCATGGAGATCGAGCGCAGCCTGCTGGAGATGTACCGGGACCCCGGCCTCGCCGAGAAGCCGGCGCTCCTCGAGCAGCGCGGGGGCGCCTACTACAGCGAGGCGGCCGCGGAGCTGATCGCGTCGCTCCACGACGGGAGAGGCGACGTCCAGGTGGTCGACGTCCGGAACGCCGGGGCGCTCCCGGACCTGCCGGCCACGGCGGTGGTGGAGGTCCCGGCGCGGATCGACCGCGACGGCGCGCACCCGCTCCCGCTCGCCCCGCTGGCGGCCGAGATGCGCGGCCTCGTCCAGGCGGCGAAGGCGTACGAGGAGCTGGCCGTGGAGGCGGCGATCACCGGCGATCGGACGGTGGCCCTCCGGGCGCTGCTCGCGAACCCGCTCGTGGGACAGGCGTCCATCGCGATCCCCCTCCTGGATGCGCTGCTGGAGGCCAACCGCGCCCACCTGCCACGGTTCTTCCGCTGGAGCGGCGGCTGAGCGGTCGAAGCCGGCGCCCGGCCACGCCTATGATCCGCGCATGAGCCCCATGCCGCCCGTCGCGCCCGATCCTGTCGTGCCCGATCCCCTCGCGCCCGATCCCATCGCCGTGGACGCAGCCCTGCCCGAAGCCGTGCCGGCCGATCGCGACGTCGCCGGTCGCGTCGCCGACGATCGCACCCCGGCGCCGGTCGTCATCGTGGGCGCCGGCCTCGCCGGACTGACCGTCGCCCTCCACCTCGCCGACCGGCACCCCGTCGTGGTGCTCGCCAAGCGCGGGTTCGAGGAGGGCGCCACCGCATGGGCCCAGGGCGGCATCGTGGGCGTGCTGGGCGACGACGACAGCATCGAGCTCCACGTGCGCGACACGCAGGTCGCCGGCGCCGGGCTCGTGGACGAGCACGCAGCCGAGTTCATCGCCGAGCACAGCGCCGCGGCGATCGGCTGGCTGGTCGACCAGGGCGTCCCCTTCACCACCGACCCCGAGGGGCCGCTGGGCCTGCACCTCACGCGGGAGGGGGGCCACGCCGTCCGGCGCATCGCCCACGCCGCCGACGCGACTGGGCGGGCGATCCACGAGGCGCTCCTCGACCGCGCTCGCCGCCACCCGAACATCACGTTGCGCGAGCGGATGATGGCGATCGACCTGGTCACCTCGCGCCACCTCGGCCGCGAGGAGCCGACGCGCTGCTACGGCGTCTACGCGCTCGACATCGACCGGGGGCGCGTCGAGACGCTGCCGGCGGCGGCCGTCGTGCTCGCGACGGGCGGGGTCGGCAAGGTCTACCGCTACACCACCAACCCCGAGACGTCGACCGGCGACGGGATCGCGATGGCCTGGCGGGTGGGCTGCCGGATCGCGAACATGGAGTTCGTCCAGTTCCACCCGACCTGCCTGTACCACCCGCAGGAGCGCAACTTCCTGATCACGGAGGCGCTGCGCGGCGAGGGAGCCTACCTCGAGCTGCCCGACGGCACGCGCTTCATGGCCGCCCACGACGCGCGCATGGAGCTGGCGCCCCGCGACATCGTGGCCCGGGCGATCGACTTCGAGATGAAGAAGCACGGCCTGGACCACGTCTGGCTCAACGCCACGCATCTCGGCGAGGCGTTCCTCGTGGAGCACTTCCCGACGATCCACGCCCGCTGCCTCGAGCTGGGCATCGACATCGCCCGCCAGCCGATCCCGGTCGTCCCCGCGGCCCACTACACCTGCGGCGGCGTGGTCACCGACCTCGACGGCCGGACGGACATCCCGGGCCTGTTCGCCGTGGGCGAGACGACCTACACCGGGCTCCACGGGGCGAACCGGCTGGCCAGCAACTCGCTCCTGGAGTGCGTCGTCGTCGGACGAACGTGCGCGGCGCGGATCGACGCCGAAGCGCCGGCGACCGAGGACGCGCTTCCGCCGTGGGACGAGAGCCGCGTCGAGAACGCCGACGAGGCGGTCGTGATCAGCCACAACTGGGACGAGCTGCGCCTCACGATGTGGAACTACGTCGGCATCGTGCGGACCACGAAGCGGCTCGAGCGCGCCCTCCGGCGGATCCACATGCTCGAGGACGAGATCGACGAGTACTACGCCAGCTTCCGCGTCAGCCGCGACCTCCTGGAGCTGCGCAACCTCGTGGCCTGCGCCGAGCTCGTGGTCCGCTCCGCGCTGACGCGCCACGAGAGCCGCGGCCTCCACTTCAGCCGCGACTACCCGTACACGCTGCCCGCCACGTTGCCGACGATCGTGATCCCGGGGAGCCGCGCGGACTGACCCCTGCGAGCTGCGCGGATCGAGCCGGCGAGTGCCCGGCCCGCCGGCCGCCCGCGATCCGGCGCCCGTCGCCGGGTGTCAGGCGAAGCGCATCGAGAAGTCGACGGCGTGCACGTGCTTCGTCAGCGCGCCGATCGAGATGCGGTCGACGCCCGTCGCTGCGATCTCGGCGAGCCTGTCGAGCTCCACCCCGCCCGACACCTCGAGGAGGGCCCGCCCGGCGGTGACCGCCACTGCCTCGCGCATCCCGTCCAGCGTGAAGTTGTCGAGGAGCACGCTGGTCGCGCCCGCGGCCAGCGCCTCGCGGAGCTGGTCGAGCCGCTCCACCTCGACCTGGACCGGGACGCCGGCCTGCAGCGCGACGGCGGCGCGCACGGCGGCGGCCACCCCGCCGGCCGCGGCGACGTGGTTCTCCTTCACGAGGATCCCGTCCCACAGCGCGATCCGCTGGTTGGTGCCGCCCCCGACGCGGACGGCGTGCTTCTGCGCCTGGCGCAGACCCGGGATCGTCTTGCGGGTGTCGAGAACGGCACACCCGCGCGGGTTGGGCGACGCGCCCTCGATCGCGCGCGCGTGGCGCCGGGTGACCGTCGCGGTGCCGGAGAGGAGCTGCAGGAAGTTGAGCGCGGACCGCTCGGCGGTGAGCAGTGCGCGGGCCTCGCCGTCCACCTCGCAGACGGGCGTGTCGGCCGCCATGTCCGCGCCCTCGGCGTACCTCCAGGCGATCCGGACGCCCGGGTCCAGCGCGCGGAAGCAGGCCTCGAACCAGTCGACCCCGCAGAGGACGGCCTCCGCGCGCACGCGGACGCGCGCCGTCGCCGGGCCCGGTGGGACGAGCCGCGCGGTCCGATCGCCCGTGCCCACGTCCTCTCGCAGGGCGTCACGAACGTTCCGGGCGAGCGCCTCCTCGAGCGTCTCGTCCGCGACCGGCGGGACGAACGTCGGCGGAACGCGAGCCCGCGTGTCCACGCCGCGGGCTCAGGTCGAGCCGAGGTGCGGCACGAAGCCGTGCCGCGGCAGGACGACGCTGTCCGGGTTGGCGGCGACGAACGCCAGCATCCGCTCGATCGAGACGAGGGCACGCACGCGGATCGCCTCGGGCACGAGGACCTCGCCGGTGCCGCGCTCCAGGCAGTCGACGACGCCCGACACGGCGTTCATCGCCATCCACGGGCAGTGGGCGCAGCTCTTGCAGGTCGCGCTCTCGCCGGCCGTCGGCGCCTCGATGAGCGTCTTGCCTGGGGCCAGCTGGCGCATCCGGTGGAAGATGCCGTTGTCGGTCGCGACGATGTATTCGCGGGCGTCGCCGTCCACGACCGCCCTAAGGAGCTGCGAGGTCGAGCCGACGACGTCCGCCTGGGCGACGACGCTGGCGGGCGACTCGGGGTGGACCAGGACCGGGGCGTCGGGGTGCTCCTCGCGCAGGAGCGCCAGCTCGAGGCCCTTGAACTCCTCGTGGACAACGCAGGCCCCGTTCCACATGAGCATGTCCGCGCCGGTCTCGCGGGCGATGTAGGCCCCGAGGTGTCGGTCGGGCGCCCACAGGATCTTCTCGCCGCGGCCGGCAAGGTGACGCACGATCGCGAGCGCGCAGGAGCTGGTCACCATCCAGTCGGCGCGCGCCTTCACGGCCGCGCTCGTGTTCGCGTAGACCACGACCGTCCGGTCGGGGTTGGCGTCGCAGAAGGCCGCGAACTCGTCGGGCGGGGCCCCGAGGTCGAGCGAGCAGGTCGCCTCGAGGTCGGGCATCAGGACCCGCTTGTCGGGGCTCAGGATCTTTGCCGTCTCGCCCATGAAGCGAACGCCGGCGACGACGAGGGTCGAGGCCGGGTGGTCGCGCCCGAAGCGGGCCATCTCCAGCGAGTCCGCCACGATCCCGCCGGTGGCGAGGGCCAGGTCCTGGATGTCGCCGTCCACGTAGAAGTGCGCCACGAGGACCGCGTCGGCCGCCCCCAGCAGCTCGGCGGCGCGGGCCTGGTGGGCGTCCCGCTCGGCCGGCGTCGGGGTCATGGGCACGCGCGCCCACGCCCATGCGAGGCGCTCGGAGCCATCGACGGCGGGCTTCGTGTACTCGACCGCGACCTTGATCACGACCCGGGGCTCGCTCCTGCGGCAGGCCGGGCGGACGGCCCGGCAACCGGATCGTAGCGCGCGCACCCGTCGCGCGCGTCCGTCGACATGGCCCTCGATGAACGCGCCCGGGCGCTACGATGCGGCGGCACGGACCAGGCGATCGAGGCGCGAGGAGGACCCGGACCCGATGACTGCCCAAGCGCCAGAAATGCGCGAGCACGGCAACTCGTACAACATCTTCATCCTGGTCTTGACGATCTTCTCGCTCGTCATCATGGCCCTGCTGCTCCTGCCGATCACCCCGGCCGAGCGCGACCTCCTGACAACCTACGACAACGTGGTCTGCGTCATCTTCCTCATCGACTTCGCGATGAACCTGGCCGGCTCGAAACCGAAGCGCGCCTACTTCATCAGCCAGCGGGGCTGGCTGGACCTTCTCGGGTCGATCCCGAGCATCGGGGTCTTCCAGCTCGGGGCCCTCCTCCGCCTCGCCCGGCTGAGCCGGCTGGCGCGGATCGGCAAGCTGCTCGGTGGGAAGAACCGGAAGGCGCTTGTCAAGGACGTGCTCGACAACCGCGGCCAATACGCGACGTTCATCACGTTCCTCCTGGCTGGGATCGTGCTTTCGACCTCGAGCATCCTCGTCCTGGAGTTCGAGAGCCGGTCGCCGGGAGGCAACATCAAAACCGGCGGTGACGCCCTCTGGTGGGGCATCGTGACGCTCACCACGGTGGGCTACGGCGATTTCTACCCCGTAACGCTCCTGGGCCGTCTCTCCGGGATATTCGTCATGTTCGCCGGCGTCGGGATCATCGGCGCCCTCGCCAGCATCCTCGCCAGCCTGCTTGTTGCGCCCTCCACGCCCGGGGAGCCCGCGCCGGCCGAGGCGACGACGCCCGCGCGACAGGAGGGGGGCGCGGCCCCGATCGCCGCGTCCGTCGCCCTGGACGCCGGGCCAGTTGCCGTGACCGCCGCTGCGATGGCCACTTCGACGGACGCGATCATCGAGGAGCTCGCCAGCCTCCGTGCCGAGATCGCAGCCCTGCGCGCGGCGCTTCCCACCGAGCCGCGCTGACGGCCTGCGGAGAGCGGCGCTCGGCAAGCGGGAAGCGGCCCGGCACGTCCTCCCGGCAGGAGGGTCCGGAAAGGCGTCGTTCGGCACTCCCCTGCCCGACCCGCGGGGCGTTCAATCCGTTCGGAAGGAGCGTGCCATGATCGAGACCACGCCCGTGCCGCAGACCAGCGTGGAGCCCTCCGAGGCCGACGAGGTGGAGCCGCCGAGCGACGCGGACCTCGAGGAGGGACTCATCGCGGGCCGCCCGGTCGAGGACCGCAGCTTCGAGGTCGTGGAGGTCGGGGTCGGCGCGTCGGCCGGGCTCGCCATCGGGGCCGTCGTGGCCGGGCCGATCGGTGCCGCCGCAGGTGCCGTCCTGGGGGCCGCCGCGGGCATCGTCGCCGGCGAGGCACTCGAACGGCGGGTCGGCCATGCCGCCGAGACGACCGATGCCACGGAGCACGGACCAGCATCGCACGCCTGACCGGGCGGCCTGGCCCGCTCTCGCGCTTCTGCCCCCGGCCGCGCGTGGCGCCTGAGCGCGCGGGACGCCTGGCCGCGGCCGGGCGTGCGCCGCGGGCCGGCGTCCGCCAGGGCCCGCCGCCGAGCCGGCGTCAGGGGATCGGCGCCAGATCGAGGAGCGTGCTCCGGAGCGGCGGGTCGCCCGCCGGCCGGTTGGCGTTGAAGGCGGCGACGAGGACACCCCCGGAAACGGCCTTCACGCCGGTCGAGCCGACGAGCGTGACGCCGACCAGGCGCCCCGAGACGCCCCGGTCGCGCAGGTCGAGCGCCTGCAGCGTGCCGACGTCGGTGCGCGGATCGGCCGCGAGGATGGCCGACAGCTCGGCCACTGTGTAGGTCTTCGTCTTCCACGTCGCGTAGGGCGAGCCGGCGTCGTAGGCGGCGCCGGCCGCGTCCCGGTCGCTCGAGCCGCGCAGGTAGGAGACGGGGGTGGCGACCCGGGCCCCCGTCGCCGACACGTAGACGGCCTCGTTGTCCTCGGTGGCGCCGCCGCCGGTCGAATGGAAGAGCGTGTTGGCGATCGCCGTGCCGCTCCGCAGCACCTGCCCGGACGTGGCGGCAATGACCGCGTTCGCGGCGCCGGTCTCGACGCGAACGCCCCGGTAGACCTGCGAGCGGGTGTCCGCGTAGACGTCGAACGTCCCCACGCCCGGCCGGACGCGGTAGGCGGCGTACGAGCGGGCGGCGATCGTCTGGGCGGTGCGCGCCGCGACCGGCCACGACGACGACATCTCCGCGGGGACGACACCCCGCAGGTACGTCTCGAGCGGCAGCTCGTTCACGACGTCGACCTTCGAGCCGGAGACGAGGACGCGCAGGCTGCCCCGGTAGCGGTCGTAGGTGGCCGAGGCCGCCGGCAGCTGGAAGGTGGTCGCCATCGACGAGGGGCGGAGCCGCAGGTCCGCGGGTGACGCGCCCTGGTGGAGAACCTTGCCGGCCGCGTCGTCGACGACGATAGTCCAGGTGGTCGCGGCCCCGGCGGCGGTCGGGAGCAGCCGCAGCCGGGCGTCGGCCGGGAACGCCGTCGCGAGGCCGTCGATCGTCCACGGCCCGCCGCGCCAGGTCACGGCCAGGGGGGCGGCCGGGGTCGGCGCGAGGTCGTCGACGACGAGGACGCGGATCGAGGTGCTCGTCGGGATCGACCCCAGGGTCGTCCCGGGGTAGTAGTGGGCCAGGATCGTCGCCGCGTCCTGGCCCACGAATGCCCGGCCGCGGGCGCCGTACTGGGAGAGGCCGACGCCATGGCCCCAGCCGCGGCCGAAGAGCGTGACCGTGGACCCCGGGATCGTCATCCCCTCGGTCGAGACGGACGGCACGCTGGCCGCCGCGGCCCGCAGGACGCCCGTGGCGGCGTACAGGGCGGTGACGCCGTAGAGGGAGCGGACGGCCTTCCCGTTGACGTGGCTGATGCGGTACCACGTGGAGCCCGCTTTCGGGCCCACGCAGTCGGTCCGCCACGCCGCGCCCTTCAGGGTGCCGGTCACGGTCAGGCTGCCGCTCGAGAGGCGGGCCTTGAGCGCAGCGGTCATCGTCGCGCCGCTGCGCAGGTTGACGTCGGCACAGGCCGGGACCATGGCCGAGGCGGCAGGGGCCGGGGCCGGTGTCGGGGTGGGGGCGGGAGTCGCGGCGGGCGTCGGGGTCGGCACGGGCGCGGGCGAGGGCGCCGGCGTGGGCGCCGGCGTGGGCTCGGGGGCGACGGGCGGCGCGGGCGTCGGCGCCGGGGTGGGGGCAGGTGTCGGGGTCGGTGGAGGCGTCGGTGCCGGGGTCGCCGGCGGACTCGTCGCTCCGGCTCGCAGGACGCCGCTGGCCGCATACAGGGCCGGGACGCCGTACAGCGCGCCGACGGCCTTCCCGTTGACGTGGCTGATCCGCGACCAGGTGGAGCCCGCCTTCCAGCCGACGCAGTCGGTGCGCCATGCGGAGCCCTTCACGGTCCCGGTGACGGTCACGGTTCCGCCCGAGATCCGGGCCTTCACGGCCGCGCTCGTCGTGGTGCCCGTGCGCAGGTTGACATCGCTGCAGGCGGGGACCATGGCACGGGACGTCGAGGTCGGCGGCGGGGTCATCGCCGGGCCGGGAGCCGGGCTCGCCGAGGGCGGGGGCACCGGGGTCGGCCTCGGCGTCGGAGTCGGCGGCGGCGTGGGCGTCGGGGTCGGCGCCGGGCTCGGGGTCGGCGCGGGGCGCGGGGTCGGCGCCGGGGGCGACGAGAAGGTCGACGAGCCGGCATCCGCGAACAGGCAGGCGAAGTAGGTCCGGGTCGACCCGGGAACCGTGGCCGTGCCGCACCCGAACCGCAGGTACGGGGCGAGCTCGGAGGCGCGGTGTGGCGACGAGCTCATGAAGTTGCGCTGGGCGAGCGCCACCGTCCGCGGCGTCGACGTCGTCGCGTCCTTGCAGTTACGACCCGCGATGTCGCAGCCCAGCGCGTAGTCGGTCGCGGCGGACCACCCGGTCCCGATCGCGTTCCAGTGCAGGATCTCGCTTCGCGCCCGGGCGTAGCCGAAGACGCTGCGAACGATGTCGAGCGACCGGTAGTCTGCCGTGCTTCCGGCCGGGCGGCAGTCCTTGACGACATGCCCGAAGTACGAGCGGGCCGCGAGGTCCGCGGCCCTCCCGCGCACGACGAGCGACGGCTTCGTGGGGCAGGCGAACTGCGCGTCGCGCGCGATGGCGACGAGGCCGGCGTCGATGACGAAGGCGGGCTTGCCGAGCGCGGCGCGGTCGAGGTTGATGAGCCGCATGAGCTCGAGACCGAGGACGTCCGGCGGGGCGGCCGGCATCGCCGCCGGCGCCCGCGACGGGGTCGGGGTGGGCGCGACCGGGGGCACGCTGGCCGACGCGGCCCGCAGGACGCCCGTGGCGGCGTACAGGGCGGTGACGCCGTAGAGGGAGCGGACGGCCTTCCCGTTGACGTGGCTGATGCGGTACCACGTGGAGCCCGCTTTCGGGCCCACGCAGTCGGTGCGCCAGGCCGCGCCCTTCAGGGTGCCGGTCACGGTCAGGCTGCCGGTCGAGAGGCGGGCCTTGAGCGCGGCCGTCGTCGTGGCGCCGCTGCGCAGGTTGACGTCGGCACAGGCCGGGACCATGGCCGAGGCGGCCGCCCGGGCGCCGTCCGGAGCGACGGCAGTGGTGGCGGCGAGCAGCAGGGCAAGCAGCAGGGCGACCCCGGCCGCGGGCAGCGGCGCACGCACGGCGCGCTCCAGCGGCCTCGCGGCGGGCAGGGGCGCCCGCGCGGCGGGCAGGGGCGCAGGATGCACGGCGTCCTCCATCGACGTCGCACAAGCCTGACCATCGGACGCCGCCCGGCCAACGACCCAACAGTTCCACACCACACCCCACCCAAAAGGGCTATGGGGCCGGGCATCGATCGGCGTGTCGTCCGCCCGCTACGATCCGCCGGTGCGCGCCCACGCGAGACACCCCTCGGTTCCGCTCGGCCTCCTGGCGCTGGCCTGCCTGGCCGGGTTCGTCGTCCTCGCCCTCGTGGTGGGCGGCCAGGGGGCTGTCGGCTTCGACGCGCCGGTCATCGAGCTCGTCACGGGCCTCGCAA
This sequence comes from uncultured Chloroflexia bacterium, assembly GCA_963831745.1. Taxonomy (GTDB): domain Bacteria; phylum Chloroflexota; class Limnocylindria; order Limnocylindrales; family CSP1-4; genus CTSoil-043. The sequence goes on from CAWHRD010000006.1 coordinate 1,361,404, forward strand.
TCTCGCCGGAAGCCTGGCACGCCATCACGGAGCTGGGCGGCATGGCCCTCGTTCCCGTCGGGGCGGGCCTGGTGCTGTGGCTTCTGTGGCAGCGTCGCGTCGCCGACGCCGTCATCGTCGCCGTCGCCCTCGTCGGGGCGACCCTGTTCACCGACCTCGTCAAGGACCTGGTCGCGCGGCCGCGACCCCCCGGCGCGGGGATCGGTCCCGCGGCCGGCGCCAGCTTCCCGTCGGGCCACACCCTGAACAGCACGGTCACCTACGGCCTCGTCGCCCTGTACGCATGGCGCAGCCGCATGGCGCCCGCCGTGCGGAAGATCGTGGTCGGCCTCCTCGTCGCGATCCCGTTCCTGGTCGGGCTGTCGCGGATCGCGCTCGGCGTCCACTACCCGAGCGACGTCCTCGGCGGGTGGCTCGCGGGGATGGCCGTCGTCTCCGCGGTCGCCGCCGTCACCGGGCCGGCGCCGGGGGAGGCCGACGGGAACGCGGCGGGGGCGCGAGGGCCCGCGCCCGCCCGACCCGGCCCATGACCCGCACGGCGGCCGCCGGAGCGCGGTAGCGTTCGCACGTGGATCGCCGCCGCTGGCTGGTGCTCTCGGCCGTCTCCGTCGGGACGTTCATGGCGACCCTCGACGGGAGAATCGTCAAGGTAGCAGGCCCCAAGATCGCAACGAGAAGCTCCCGGTGGGGGTCCCGGGAACGCGGGTGCCGGAGTACGTCGCGCTGGCTGATGGCCTGTACGGCGCGGTGGCCCTTGTCGCGGTCGGCGGCTCGTTCGTGGTGGTCGATTGGCGTCGCCCCGCCTGAGACCCTGATGGCCGACCGCCCCGGCCCGTGGCCCGACGACCGGCAATGGCGCGCAGCGCGGGTTTCCCGGTGGATCGACGCCGCTGGCTGGTGCTCTCGGCCGTCTCGGTGGGGACGTTTATGGCGACCCTGGATGGGCGAATCGTCAAGGTAGCATTTCCCAAGATCGCAACGAGGAGGTCAGGGTGGGCGTCCCTTGTCGCGGTCGGCGCCTCGTTCGTGGTGGTCGATCGGCGTCGCCCCGCCTGAGATCCTGATGGCCGACCGCCCCGCCCGCGGCCCGACGAGCGGCGACGGCGCGAAGTACGGTTCCCCCGTGGATCGCCGCCGCTGGCTCGTGCTCTCCGCCGTCTCCGTCGGGACGTTCATGGCGACCCTGGATGGCAGCATCGTCAATATCGCCCTGCCGAGCATTGCGGGCGCGTTCGGCATCGACCTCGCCGCCGTCGAGTGGGTGGTCGTGGCGTACCTGCTGGTGGTCGGGAGCCTGCTCCTCCCGTTCGGGCGCCTCGGCGAGGTCCTCTCGTTCCGGCGGGTCTACCTGGCCGGGTTCGCGGTCTTCACGGTCGCCAGCGTGCTGTGCGGGGCGGCACCGGGCCCTGGCGCGCTCGTGGCGGCGCGGGCGGTCCAGGGCATCGGTGCCGCGATGCTGATGGCGATGGGCCCGGCGATCATCGCCCGGACCTTCGGTGCCGGCGAGCGCGGGCGGGCGCTGGGTCTCAACGCGGTCAGCGTGGCGATCGGCCTGAGCCTCGGCCCGGCCCTCGGCGGGCTCCTCACCGAGGTGGGCACCTGGCGCGCGATCTTCTTCGTGAACGTGCCGGTCGGGGTCTTCGCGATCGTGTGGGCCGCCCGGGTCCTCCCGCCCGAGCCGGCCGGTCGCCGCCAGGCCTTCGACGTGCCGGGCGCGGCGCTCTCGGCGGCCGGCCTCTTCGCCCTCCTCCTGGCCCTGAACCAGGGCGAGGCGCTGGGGTGGACGAGCCCGCCGGTCGTGGGGCTGCTGCTGCTCGCGTTCGCGCTCGGCCTGGCCTTCGTCGCCGTCGAGCGCCGCTCGGCGGCCCCGATGATCGACCTCCACCTGTTCCGGATCCGGGCGTTCTCGGCCGGCCTCGTCGCCGTCGCCGTGGCATTCGCCGGCCTGTTCACCGCGACGTTCCTGCTGCCCTTCCTGCTGCAGGTCGGCTCGGGCTACACGCCCCTGGAGGCCGGGCTGCTCATCACGCCGATCCCGATCGCGTCGGCGCTCGTCGCGCCGTTCAGCGGCGCCCTCTCCGACCGGATCGGCCAGCGCCTCCCGGCGAGCCTCGGGATCGCGGTCCTCGCCGCCGGCCTGCTCAGCCTTACGACCCTGCCCGACGACTTCGCCGTCGGCGACCTCGTGTGCCGCCTCGCCCTCATCGGGGCCGGGCAGGGGCTCTTCCTGCCGCCGAACAGCAGCTCGATCCTCGGCTCGGTGCCCCGGCCGCGGCTGGGGACGGCGTCCGGGATGATCGCCCAGATGCGGGTGGTCGGGCAGGCGTTCGGGATCGTGATCAGCGCGGCGGTGGTGGCGGTGCGCCTCCCGGTACACCTCGCGGCGCTCGGGGCCCCGCCGCCCGCGGGGGCGCAGCAGGAAGCCCTCGTATTGGCGATCCACGACGCGTTCATCGTGGCGGCGCTCATCTGCAGCATCGGGATCGCGGCAAGCCTGCTGCGAGGTTCGGCCGCGACGGATCCCTCCGGTTCCGCAGCGCCGAGCGCCGCCGGTACCGGCTGAGCCCCGCGGCATTTGCTGCCCGCCGCGCCGGGCGCCGCGGGCACCGGCTGACCGCCCGCGAGGCCGACGGCCGACCGCCCGCTCCGCCGCGCTGCGCGGCCGGGCCGTCCGGCGGTTAGACCTCCCCGTCCTCGACCGCGTCGAGGGCGAAGACCCGCGCGTGGAAGTCGCCAAGCAGCGGCGCCTCGTGGCGCGTCGCCTCGAAGAACAGGCCGACCTGCATGAGGTCGTCGCCGCCCCGCACGAGCGCGTTGACCTGCTCGAGCCGGTCCCCGGTCGGCGGCCACGGCGTGACGCGATAGCGCCGCGCCGGGTCGAGGCCGCGGAGGCGGAGGCGCTCCGGGCCCGGCTCGGGGCGGTTGAGGATGCGGTACCAGCCGACCACCGCCCGCGAGGCGTCGTCGGTCACGGCCATCCACGCCGCGGCGTTCCGGTCCCCTTCGAAGGGGCTGCGCAGCCGGCGGACGCGGCCCCGCTGCAGGACGTCCCGGTGGTCCTTGTAGAAGGCGACCTGCTCGACGATCGCGGCCCGGTCAACAGGGTCCAGGGTCCGCGGGTCCAGCTCGTAGCCGAACACCCCGAAGAAGGCCACGGCCGCCCGGGTCGCGAGCGGCGTCAGGCGACCCGTCTGGTGGTTCGGCACCGCCGAGACGTGCGCCCCCATCGAGCTCAGGGGGTAGGCCAGCGACGTGCCCCACTGGATGGCCAGGCGCTCGATCGCGTCCGTGTCGTCGCTGGTCCAGGCCTGCGGCGCGAACGCCAGGAGCCCCGGGTCGAAGCGTCCGCCGCCGCTGGCGCACGACTCGAAGAGGATCCCGGGGAACGCCTCCGTCAGGCGCCGCCACAGGTCGTAGACGCCGAGGATGTGGCGGTGGAAGAACTCGCCCTGGCGGTCGGGCGGGAGCGCCGCCGAGAACGGCTCGGTCAGGCTCCGGTTCATGTCCCACTTGACGTAGCTGATCGGCGCGCCGGCGAGGACCGTGCGGAGCCGGTCGAACAGGTGGTCCACGACCTCCGGCCGGGACAGGTCGAGCACCAGCTGGTTGCGACTCTGCGTGCGGGGCCGGCCCGGGACGCCGATCGCCCACTCGGGGTGCTCCTCATAGAGGCGGCTCCGGGGGTTGACCATCTCGGGCTCGATCCACAGGCCGAACCCGAGGCCGAGGTCCTCGACCCGGCGTGCCACGGCCTCCAGGCCGCCCGGCAGCTTCCGGCGGTCGACCGTCCAGTCGCCCAGCGAGCTCGTGTCGTCGTCGCGCTCGCCGAACCAGCCGTCGTCGAGGACGAACAGCTCAACCCCCAGGTCGCGCGACGCGGCCGCCATCTCGACGAGGGTCTCCTCGGTGAAGTCGAAGTAGACGCCCTCCCAGCTGTTGAGGAGCACGGGCCGGGGGCGATCCCGCCAGGTGCCGCGCGCAAGGCGGTCGCGGAAGAGGCGGTGGAACGCGTCGGAGAGCTCCTCGAGGCCGTCTGAGGCGTGGACCAGCACGGCCTCGGGCGTCGCGAGCTCCTCCCCGGGCTCGAGGGTCCAGGCGAAGCCGTCGGGCTCGATGCCGATCCGGACGCGCGTCGTGCCGAACGAGTCGACCTCCGCCTCGGCCCGGAAGTTGCCCGAGTAGACCAGGCTGAGGCCGTACGCCTCGCCGTGGTCCTCGGTCGTCGCCGGCCGGCGCAGGATGACGAGCGGGTTGTGCTCGTGGCTAGAGGCGCCGCGCTGGCTCGCCACGGACTGCCGCCCGGGCGCCAGCGGACGGGCCACAAGGTGGCGCTCGCGCGACCAGGCCCCGCTCAGTTGGAGCAGCTCCCAGTCCGCGTCAGGGAGGTCGAGCGAGCCGCTCATGGCGCACCGAACGCTCACGGCGGCCGTCCCGCCGTTCCGGACGATCGCGCTCCGGGCGACGACCGGAAGGTCCGCGAAGATCGTGTAGCGCAGCCGCACCTCGACGCCGCTCGGGGCGTCCGCGAGGAGGACCTCGACGGTCTCGGCCTCGTCGTCGCTCTCGACGTACGTCGCCGGCAGGCCCGGGATGACCGGCTTGCCGGGGATCACCCGGTGGCCGGCATACGCGAGGTGGAGTACCGGCGAGCCGTCGGCCGGGACCACGGCGAGCGCGGGGACCCGGAAGTCGCCGCTGCCGCCGGTCGGGTACTCGCGCGCCACGGGCTCGCCGATCCGGTTGTCGAAGCCCTCGAACGGCCCGCGCCCGAGGTGGCGGTACGACCGCCCCGGCGCCAGCGCCGGCCCGAAGTAGAGGTGGCCGAGCGAGCCGTCCTCCAGGACCCGGGCGAGGTAGCTGACGCGCCCGTTGTGGAGGTGCATCTCGTTCGTCGCGGCGTCCCAGGCGGCCTGCATCTCACGCTCCGAGTGGATCGCGCCAGGCCCGCGAGAGCCTCCCCGCGGCGTGGCGACGGCACGAAGTATGGCGTCCCGTCTGGCTGCAATTCTGGTGCGCAGACGGCTGGACAGGCGATGTAGTGTGACGCCGTGCTAACAGGCGGCCGACCCGAGCCGGCGCCTCTGCGTTGGAGGAGAGAACATGGCTGAAACTGCATCGTGGCGCAGGACAGGGCTCGTCGCCCTCGGCGCGCTTGCGATCATCGTCGCGGCGTGCGGCGGCGGCGCCACCGCCTCGCCGTCGGCGCCGGCATCGGCGCCGGCATCGGCGCCGGCATCCGCACCGGCCTCGACCGAGCCGACCGCGACCCCGGCCGCGAACCTCGGTGACACTACCCTCGGCTCGAACGAGAGCGACGCCAGCCCGAAGGCGGCCGTCGCGGCGATCGTCGACTACTGCCAGACCAAGGCAGGAATCACGGTCAAGATCAACACGACCGACCACGGCACGTTCCAGAACCAGATCAGCTCGTACCTGCAGGGCACGCCCGACGACGTCGTCAAGTGGTTCGCCGGCAACCGCCTCCGCTTCTTCGCGGCGCAGGGCCTCCTGTCCCCGATCGACGACGTCTGGGCCAAGATCGAGCAGAACATGACGCCCGGCCTCAAGGCCGCGTCGCTCGGCGCGGACGGCAAGGCGTACTTCGTCCCGGTCTACAACTACCCGTGGGTCGTCATGTACCGCAAGAGCCTCTTCACGGAGAAGGGCTACACCGTCCCGAAGACGCTCGCCGAGTTCACCGCCCTCGGCGACAAGATGAAGGCCGACGGCCTCGTCCCGGTCGCGTTCGGCGACAAGGACGGCTGGCCCGCGATGGGCACCTTCGACATCCTCAACATGCGGATGAACGGGTACAAGTACCACATCGACCTGATGGAAGGCCGAGCGAAGTGGACCGACCCGCAGGTCAAGGCCGTCTTCGAGCAGTGGGCAAAGCTGCTCCCGTACTTCCAGGAGGGCGCCCCCGGCCGCACGTGGCAGGACGCCGCGAAGGCCGCCCTGGTCGACAAGATCGCCGGCATGTACTTCCTGGGCACGTTCGCCCTGGAGCAGGCCGGCGACAACGGCCCCGACGTCGGGTTCTTCCCGTTCCCGACCCTGGGCACCGCGTTCGACAACGAGAACGCGATGGACGCCCCGATCGACGGGTTCATGCTGATCGCGAACCCGAAGAACCCGGAGGCCGCCAAGGCCTTCCTCGAGTGCGTCGGCTCGCCCGAGGCGCAGGTCGCCTACGTCACGAGCCCCGGCATCGGCAGCGTCGCCGTCTCGCCGCTGGCCGACACCAGCAAGTACACCGACGCCCAGAAGCTGAACGCCGCGGTCCTGAAGAGCGCCGGCAACATCGCCCAGTTCCTGGATCGCGATGCGCGGGCCGACTTTGCGGGCCCGTCCGGCATGCAGAACTTCCTGCTGAGCTTCCTCAACGACCCCAAGCAGGACCTCGACAAGTTCCTCAACGACATCCAGGTCTACTACGACTCGCTGCCCCCGCAGTGATGTCGGCCTAGGCTGACCCGATCGTGACCGATCGCGTGACCCGGTCCGCGAGCGCCACCCCGCCGGCTCCGGCCGGCGGGGTGGCGACGTCCCCCACCGAGAAGCGCAAGAAGCGATACAGCCTCCTGTCGCGCGGCGACAAGATCACGTTGTGGGTGATGGCGGGGATCCCGACGTTCCTCGTCCTCTTCTTCATCCTGCTCCCGACCTTCACGTCGATCATCCTCTCCTTCACAAGCTGGAGCGGCGTCGGCGGCCTGGACAAGATCAAGTTCATCGGCCTCAAGAACTACACCGACCTCGTCACGATCTACAAGTCGTTCTGGCCGGCGGTCACCCACAACCTCCTCTGGCTCCTCTTCTTCCTGTTCATTGCGACCCCGCTCGGGATGTTCCTCGCGGTCCTCCTCGACAAGAACATCCGGGGCACGCGCTTCTACCAGGGCGCCCTCTACATGCCGGTCGTCCTCTCGCTGGCGATCATCAGCTTCATCTGGGAGCTGATCTACGCCCCGGACTACGGCGTGCTGAACACCCTCCTGGGGCGGACGGACCAGGGCAACCAGATCTCATGGCTGGGCGACCCGAGCATCAACCTGTGGGCGATCCTCGTCGCCGCGAGCTGGCGCCAGGTGGGCTACGTGATGATCCTCTACCTGGCCGGCCTCAAGGCCGTGGACCCGGCCCTCCGTGAGGCCGCCGCGATCGACGGCGCCAACGAGCGCCAGGCGTTCTTCCGCGTGATCTTCCCGGTGATGCGCCCGATCAACATCGTGGTCCTGGTGATCACCGTGATCGAGTCGCTCCGCGCGTTCGACCTGGCCTTCATCACGAACAAGGGAATCAACGGCCTCGAGCTGCTCTCGACGCTCGTGACGAACAACATCATCGGGGAGACGAGCCGCGTCGGCTTCGGGTCCGCCATCGCCGTCGTGCTGCTGGTGGTCTCCGTCGGCCCGATCATCTTCTACCTGGTGCGCGCCCTCCGGGAGGAGAACGAGTGACAGACATCGCCGTCCCCTACCAGGAGTCCGCCGGGGCGAAGAGCGCGCGCCGCAGCAAGCAGCTGCGCCGGGCCGGCCTGCAGGCGTTCCTGATCGTCATGAGCCTGATCTGGCTGCTGCCGCTGGTCTTCGCCCTCTACACCTCGTTCCGGCCCTACGCCGACACCGCGGGCGACCCGCGAGGCTACGTCTCGATCGGCGGCGCGTACAACTTCGACAACTACACCGCCGCGTGGACCCAGGGCGAGCTCCCGAAGTATTTCCTGAACACCGTCATCATCCTGGTGCCGGCGGTGATCCTGGTCCTGTTCTTGGCCTCGATGATGGCCTTCACGGTCTCGCGCTACAGCTGGCGCCTGAACCTGGGCCTGCTGATGCTGTTCACGGCGGCGAATCTGCTGCCGCCGCAGGTCATCATCACGCCGCTCTTCCGGATCTTCCTGGCCCTCCCCCTGCCGCCGATCCTCAGCGACAACGGCCTCTTCTACGACCAGTACTTCGGGCTCATGACAATCCACGTCGCGTTCCAGCTCGGCTTCTGCACCTTCGTGCTCAGCAACTACATGAAGACGTTGCCGAAGGAGCTGAACGAGGCGGCGGTGGTCGACGGGGCCGGCGTCTGGCGCACGTACTGGAGCGTGATCCTGCCGCTCACCCGGCCGGCGCTCGCCGCCCTGGCGACGCTCCAGGTGACCTGGATCTACAACGACTTCTTCTGGGCCATCGTCCTGATGAAGACCGGCGCCAAGTACCCGATCACCTCCGCCCTGAACAACCTGAAGGGCGAGTTCTTCACGAACAACAACCTGATCGCGGCCGGCTCGATCATGGTCGCCATCCCGACCCTCATCGTCTTCTTCGCGCTCCAGAAGCAGTTCGTCAGCGGGCTGACGCTGGGATCCACGAAGGGGTGACGGCCGCGCGCGTCAGGGTCTTCCCCTGGGAGGCGCCCGAGCTCACCGGGGTCGGCCGCGTGCCGATGCACAGCGTCCCGCACGCCGACCGGGTGGCGCTCGACGGGCGCTGGCGCTTCCAGTTGCTCCCGGCGCCCGGTGCCGAGCCGTCGACCACGTGGGGCGAGATCGAGGTCCCCGGCTGCTGGACGATGCAGGGCTGGGGCGACCTCCCTCACTACACGAACGTCGTGATGCCGTTCCCGGGCCTGCCCCCGGCGATCCCCGCCGCCAACCCGACCGGCCTCTACGAGCGGGAGGTCGAGGTCCCGTCGGCATGGGCCGGCCGGCGGATCGTCCTCCACGTCGGCGCGGCCGAGAGCGTCCTCGTCGCGCGCGTCAACGGGCACGAGGTCGGGATCAGCAAGGACTCGCACCTCGCCGCCGAGTTCGACGTCACCGACGTCGTTGCGGTCGGGACGAACACGGTCTCACTGACCGTCGTGAAGTGGTCCGACGCCAGCTACGTCGAGGACCAGGACCAGTGGTGGCACGGCGGCATCACGCGCTCGGTCTTCCTGTACGCGACGCACCCCGTGCACCTGGGGGACGTGCGCGCGATCCCGACGCTCGCCGCCGACCTCGCCGGTGGCTCCCTCGAGGTGCGGGTCGAGGTCGCCTTCGTGGGCGCCCGGGCCGAGCCGGGCTGGCGCGTGGAGGCGCGGCTCGCGGACCTCACCGGGACCCTGGCGGCTGCCGTGCCCCACACCGGGCGCTTCGAGGGCCCGCGCCCCAGCCGCCACCGGCGTGAGCTGGCGGACCGGGCGATCGCCGGCATGCCGCTCACCGACGAGGAGCGCGCCGAGCGCTGGCCGCACCTGTACGCGGACCTCGCCCCGGCCAACGTCGGCGACGTGACCCTGCGGGCCGACGTGACCGGGATCCGGCCGTGGTCGTCGGAGCTCCCCGTACTCTACCCGCTCACGATCGTCCTCCGCTCGCCTGCGGGCGATGTCGTCGAGGAGGTCGCCTTGCGGGTCGGCTTCCGGCGCGTGGAGATCGTCGGGCTGGACCTCCGCGTCAACGGCCGGCGCGTCTTCATCCGGGGCGTCAATCGCCACGACTTCGACCGGAACACCGGGCGCGTCATCGCGCCGGACGACATGCGGGCCGATCTCGTCCAGATGAAGCGCTTCGGGTTCAATGCGGTGCGAACCTCGCACTACCCGAACGACCCGGCCTTCCTGGACCTGTGCGACGAGCTGGGCCTGTACGTGATCGACGAGGCCGACATCGAGTCGCACGCGTTCATCGATAGCGTCTGCCACGACCCGCGCTACCTGAACGCGTTCGTCGACCGGGTCTCCCGGATGGCCCGGCGCGACAAGAACCATCCCTCCGTCATCATCTGGTCGCTGGGCAACGAGTCCGGCTACGGCACGAACCACGACGCCGCGGCGGGCTGGCTCCGGCGCTACGACCCGACGCGCCCGCTCCACTACGAGGGCGCGATCAAGTGGGACTGGGCGTCCGGCCAGACGGCGAGCGACCTCACCTGTCCCATGTACCCGCCGATCTTCGCGATCGTGGGCCACGCGCGGTCGGGCCTCCAGCGCCACCCGCTGATCATGTGCGAGTTCTCGCACGCGATGGGCAACAGCAACGGGACGCTGGCGGAGTACTGGGACGCGATCGAGACGACGCCCGGGCTGCAGGGCGGCTTCATCTGGGAGTGGTGGGACCACGGGCTCGTGCAGGAGCTGCCGGACGGCACGACCCGCTGGGCCTACGGCGGCGACTTCGGCGACGAGCCGAACGACGGGAACTTCTGCATCGACGGCGTGGTCTTCCCCGACCGGACGCCGAAGCCGGCGCTCTGGGAGCACCACGCCCTCGCCGCCCCGGTCCGGGTCACCGCGACGCCGGAGGATCTCCGTGCGGGCCGGCTGACCGTCCACAACCGCCAGGACTTCCGCGACCTTGGATGGCTCCGCGGTCACGCGGAGGTGACGGTCGATGGCGCCCGCGTGCTCGCCGTGGAGCTCCCGCTGCCGGCGCTGGGCGCCGGCGAGGACGCGACGGTGGCCGTTCCCGGCCTCGCCGAGCTGGCCCTCGGGGACGGTGAGGCCTGGCTTACGGTTCGCTTCGTGACGGCGGAGGCGGAGGCCTGGGCCGAGGCCGGCCACGAGGTGGCCTGGGCCCAGCTGCCGCTGCTGCCGGCGCCCCGGCTGCGTGCCGTCTTCACGACGCCGGCCTCCGCCCCTGCGGCCCCGGCGGGCCCGGGTCAGACGGTCCCGGCCTCGACCCCGGCGGCCCCGGCCCCGGCGGTCCCGACGCCCTCCCCGCGGCTCGTGGACGCGGACGGGCTGCTCCTCCACGACCTCCTCGCCTCCCCTCCCCGGCTGAGCCTCTGGCGCGCCCCCACCGACAACGACCGGATCCCAGGCCTCGCCGGCGAGTGGGAGCGCCTCGGGCTGCCCGAGCTGGGGCGCACGCTCGACGGCATCGACGAGCGCGACGGGGTCGTCGTCGTCCGGTCTACCTACCGCACCGGGGCCGGCATCGAGGTGCCCCACGTGATGACGCTGACGCCGCTGGCCGCCGGGGTCCTCCGCGTCGACGAGACAGCCGCGATCCCGGATGCCCTCCCCGACCTCGCGCGGGTCGGGACGGTGATGGAGCTCGCTCCCGGGCTCGACCGGGTCGCGTGGTTCGGCCGGGGCCCCCACGAGACGTACCCAGACCGCCGGCGGGCGGGCCGCGTCGGGGGCTGGCAGGCGACCCTCGACGAGCTCTTCACGCCGTACGTGCGCCCCCAGGAGAGCGGCGGGCGGGCCGACGTCCGCTGGATCTCGCTGGTCGACGGCCACGGCCGCGGCCTCCGGATCACGCTTGACCGGCCGCGCCAGGTCTCCGCGACCCGCTTCCGGGCCGCCGACCTCGCCGCGGCCGCCCACCACGGCGAGCTCGTGCCGCGGCCGGGGGCGGTCGTTCACCTCGACGCGGCGCATCGCGGCCTCGGCACGGCGAGCTGCGGGCCGGACACGCTGCCGGACTACCTGGTGGGTCCCGGGACGTACCGCTGGTCGTGGGTGCTGGAGCGCGTCGAGGCGTGACGCCGCGCCCCGATCGCCTCTTCCGGGGCTACGTCTTCGATCTCGACGGGACCGTCTACCTGGGCGACGCCCTGCTGCCCACGGCCGGCGAGACGATCACCCGCCTGCGGGCGCTGGGCTGCCGCACGGTCTTCCTCTCCAACAACCCCACCCACCGCGCGGAGGACTACGCCGCGAAGCTGACCCGGCTGGGCCTCCCGACCGACCTCGGGGACATCCTCGTTTCAACGCAGGTCCTGGTCCGCTTCCTGCAGGAGCGGATGCCCGGCGCCCGCCTCCTCGTCCTCGGCGAGACGCCGCTCGTGAACGCCCTCGTGGCCGGCGGCTTCGAGATCACCCGCGAGGCGGCCGGCGTCGACGCGGTGATCGCGAGCTTCGACCGCACCTTCGCGTACCCGAAGCTGCAGGCCGCCTTCGACGCCATCCGGGCGGGCGCCCGCTTCTTCGCCACGAACGGCGACCGCTTCTGCCCGGTGCCGGGAGGCGGCGAGCCGGACGCCGCGTCGGTGATCGCGGCGGTCGAGGCCTGCACCGGCGTCGCCTGCGAGGCGATCGTCGGCAAGCCGTCGCGCCACACGAGCGAGGCCATCCTGGCGATGCTCGACCTGCCTCCCGCCGACTGCCTGATGACCGGCGACCGGCTCGAGACCGACGTCCGCATGGGGCTCGACGCCGGCATGTCCGCGGCGATCGCCCTCACCGGCGCCACGACGCCCGAGATCGTCGCGGCGTCCCCGATCCGACCGACGTACGTCCTCGAACGCCTCGCCGACCTCCTGCCGGGATGACGCGCATGGGTGGCTTCGTCCTCGGCGTCGACCAGGGCACGAGCGGGAGCCGGGCGCTGGTCCTCGACGCCGCCGGGGCGGTCCGCGGCTACGGGTACCGGGCGCTCGCGCGGCTCCACCCGGCCCCCGACCGCGTCGAGCAGGACCCGCTCGCTGTCGCGGCCGGCGTCCGCGAGGCGATCGCCGAGGCGCTGGAGCGGGCCGGCATCGCGGCCGGTGACCTGGCAGCCTGCGGGATCGCCTCCCAGCGGGACACCGACTTCGCCTGGGACGCCCGGACCGGCGCCCCGCTGGCCAACGCCATCACCTGGCAGGACCTGCGCACGATCCCGCTCGAGACGGAGCTCCGGGCCTGGCCGCGGGCAGGCGAGTGCCGACGCCGCCTGGGGTACTGGCCGGGACCCTGGAGCGGGGCGCTCCATCTCGCCTGGCGGATGCGGAACGACCCGGTGATCCGCGAGGCGGCCCTGGACGGCCGGCTGCGGGTCGGGCCGTCGGCGACGTGGGTCCTCGCGGCACTCGGCGGGGAGCCGGAGCCGCGTTCCGACGTCTCGCTGGCCCAGAGCATCAACCTGTACGACTTCCGGGCTCGCGACTGGTGGGACGACTGGCTGGCGTACCTCGACGTCCCGCGGGCCGCTCTCCCGGTGGTCTCCCCGACCGTGGCCGACTTCGGGTCGCTCGACCTCGACGGGACCCGCGTGCCGGTGCGCGCGATGATCGCCGACCAGCAGGCCGCGCTCTTCGGCTACGACTGCCGGCGCGCGGGCGACGCCGAGGCGACGCACGGCACGGCTTCGTTCGTGAACGTCTGCCTGGGCGATGTGGTCCCCGAGCTCGATACGATCAAGGTCTACCTGGCGTGGCTCCTCGACGACCGGCCGACGTACTGCCTGGAGGCCGACACGACCGTGACGGGGGCCGCGGTGCGCTGGCTGCGCGAGGGCGCCCGGATCATCGACCGCGACGACGAGCTCGGGGAGCTGGCGGCGTCCGTGCCCGACGCCGGCGGCCTCGTCTTCGTCCCGGCCTTCACGGGCCTCAACGTGCCGTACGACGTCCGCGAGGCGCGCGGCTCGCTCCTCGGGATGACCCTGGGCCACACGCGGGCCCACATCGCCCGCGCCTTCCTCGACTCGATCGGGTTCCAGCTCCACGCGATCCTCGACGAGATCCGGTCGGCGACGGGCGTGGCCGTGTCGGAGCTGCGGGTCGGCGGCGGGCTGTCCGCCAGCGACGCCGCGTGCGCCGTCCAGGCGGACTGGCTGGGCATCCCGGTCGTCCGCTCGTCGTTCGGCGAGACGACGGCGCGCGCCGCCGCCCTCCTCGCCGGCATCGGGGCCGGGGTGTGGGCCGGCGAGGCCGATCTCCCGCCGATGCCCGGCACCGTCCGGCGCTTCGAGCCACGCCTCGGCGACGACGAGCGCGCCGCCGGCCACGCCGCGTGGCGGCGGGCCGTGGACGCGGTCACCTGCTGGGCCGAAGCCGGGGCCGAGGCGGCGCGCGGCCGCTGATCACGGAGGTCACGGCCGCCCGGTCGCCGAGCCGCGCCCGGGCGTGCGCCGGGCGCGCGGGCTACAGGAGCGCGACAGCTAGCAGGCCGAAGGCCACCGCCCCGACCCACAGGACGCCGACGACGATCGCGAGCACCCGCCAGCGGGCGATGAGGAGCCCACCCGTGATCGCGCCGATGCTCGTGCCGGCACCGGTGATGAGGAAAGCCATCGCGGCACCTTCGCCCATGCCGCCCTGGACCAGCGAGGCCAGGAGCGGGAGGCTCGCCTCGGTGCTGAAGTAGAAGGGCACGCCGAGCGTCGCCGCAAGGACGATCGAGAGCGGCCCGCTGCCGCCGAGGTACGTGGTCAGCCACTCCGTCGGAACGAGCGCGATCGCGGCGTACCCGAGGCCCGCGAAGCCGAGGAAGAGCAACAGCATCCGGCTGCCCATGGAGACCGTCTCGCGGGCCAGCTCGCGGAGGCGCCAGCGATCCGCCCGCAGGCGAAGCTCGGCGGCGGCAGCGGCGCCCGGGCCGAAACCAGCCGGCACCAGCGTCGGCGCCGTCGCGCCGCACCCGTCGGAGGCACAGCTACGATCGGCGAACCGAGCCTGGTTCGCCAGGAGCCCCGCCCGCTCCGCCGCGAAGGCCACGCCGCCGCCGGCCAGGCCGAGCGCGATCGAGGCGCCGAAGAAGAGGAGCGCGAACGGCCAGCCGAACAGGCCGGCCGAGAGGAACAGCTCGTCGGGAGACGTCAGGGGCGAGGCGACCATGAAGGCGACCACGGGCGCCCACGGGACGGCGCTCGCGAGCATCGACAGGATGACCGCCGTGGTCCCGCACGAGCAGAACGGCGTGGCGACGGCGGCGGCCACGGAGCCGGCCACCGCCACCCCGGTCCGGCGCCGGAAGAGCGCCGCCACGCGTTCCACGCCGACGTAGACCTTGAGCGCGGCGGCGCTCAGGATCCCCGTCACGAGGAACGGCCAGTTGTGGATGAACGTGGTCGCGACCTGGCCCCCCACCAGCCCCACGAACTCGATGACCGTCACGGTCGGGTACCTCTGATGCCGGGACGCGCTTGAGGAACCCAAGGCTAGCTCATATATCGATGTGTGTCAATATAGATGCGGGCGAATACAGCGAGTCCTGGAACGAGCACGATCTCCAGCGCAGCACGTGGGCGGATCGCCTGCGCGATGGTCGGGCGCGATCGGCGGCCTACGAGTCCCCGGGGGCGGGCGAGTCATCCCGGCTGCCGCGGCGGCCGAGGCGGCGCTTGACCAGGACCAGGGCGATGACGTTCAGCACGATCAGCGCGACGACGACGACCATCGCCTCGCGCCGGAAGAAGCTCTCGTCGAGCCGCGCCTGGGCGATCGCCTCGGCCTCCTGCGCCTTCTTCTGCGCGTCCAGCGCGTCCACCGAGATCACGGGCAGTTTGGTCGTGTGGACCGCCGCCTGGGCCTTGATCAGGCTGGTCTTCGCCTCCGAAAGGGTCACGTCGGCGTCCTCGACGATCATCCCCACCCCGGCCGCCTCGTGGATGCGGGCGTCGGCGCTGGCGTAGGCGCCCTCGGCGCCCGACAGCGACCCGGCGATCGCCTCGATCTGGGCGTAGATGTCGGACTCCGGGTGGTGGCAGGTGTCGCAGCGCCGGTCGGCCTCGTTCTCGAACTGGGCGAGCTCCAGGCGTAGGGCGCGGGTCTGCAGGTCGTGGCACGTCACGCAGGTGTACTGCGGCGGCTCCGGGTGGAAGAAGAGCGCCTCCGACGGCTGCGCGACGTCGTGGGTCCCGTGACAGGTCCAGCACTTCGGGGCGGCCGTCTGCAGCTCCGCATGGCGGCTCTGCAGGTAGAGATCCTGGGTGGCCGTGTGGCACTTGCCGCACACCTCGACGACTTCCGTGTCGCGCGGGGGCTTGGCTGCGTGCGACCCATGGCACGAGGCGCAGCTCGGGGCACGAGTGTCGGACTCCTCGAGGAGCGCCACGCCGTGGACGCTCTTCGAGTAGACCGCGAACTGGTCGGTCGGGATGCCGTACGGCGCCATCTTCGCCGGGTCGGCGTGGCAGCTGGCGCACAGCTTCGGGACGTTGAGCGGCGAGACGGGGGCCGACGGGTCGGACGCCTTCTTGATGTCGTGGGAGCCGTGGCAGTCGATGCAGATCGCCACTCGCTCGTCCTGCGCCGAGGCGAGGCGCTGGCCGTGGACGCTCGTCCAGTACTTCGCGTACTGGTCCGTCGGCAGGCCGTACGGCCGCATGCGCTCCGGGTCCGCGTGGCACGCGCCGCACAGGCCGACGGCCTGGTCGCGGGACGGCTTGCCGATGAACCCCTTGGTGCGGTCCATCGCGATCCCCATCCGGTCGGATGTGGGATCGCCGCCGTGGCAGTCGGCGCACGTGACGCCACCCTTGCCGTGGATGCTCTCCTGCCAGGCGGTGGCGATCGCGGCCTGCTCCGGGTTCACGACCCGGTGGCACTCGAGGCACTGGTTCGTGTCGCCCTCGGGCGGATGCGGGATCGGGGTCGGAACGGGCGGCGCCGGGATCGGCGACGGCGAGGGAGGGCCCGGCGACGGCAAGAGCGTGACCGGCAGCAAGGGCGACGGCGAGGCCGCGACCGGCGACGACGGCGTCGGCGCGACGGAGGGCGAGGGCGTCGGGTCCTGTGCGCGGGCCCCGCCGGCGAAGGCGATGACGAGGACGGCCGCGGGCAGGGCGCCGGCGCCGAGGAGCCGCAGAGCCCGCAGCCGGCCGGACGTCGGGCTGCTCAACTGAACAGGCCCCGCGCCGTCAGCCCGATGCCCGCGATCAGCACCAACGTCGCCACCCCCACGGCGATCTTGCGCCGTCGGGCCAGGACCTCCGGGTTGCGGTCCAGGAAGGGCAGGACCGTGAGCAGGAGCAGCCCCACGATGGGCAGCAGGATGCCGATCGTGCGCGGCACGAGCTTGAGGAGCTCGTAGACGCCGAGGAAGTACCACTCGGGCTTCGTGTGGGGCGGTGTCAGGAGGGGATCGGCCTGGTCCTCCAGCCCGGCCGGGAAGAGCGACGCCAGGATCACGAGCAGCGCCAGCAGGATGTACCAGGCGATCAGCTCGTCGAGGATGTAGTCCGGGAAGAACGGCATCGTCTTCCCCTCGGGCGGGCGCCCGCGCGGGTCGGGCCGCTTCGGGTTTGCCAGTCCGAGCTGGTGGACGAGCGTCAGGTGGACGACCAGCAGGCCACCCAGGGCCAGGGGAAGCACCAGCACGTGGAGGCCGAAAAAGCGGCTCAGCGTCGCCTCGGTCACGTCGGCGCCGCCGCGCAGGAGCAGCAGGAGCTGGTCCCCGATCACGGGCACCGCGCCGGCGATCTCCGTCCCGACGACTGTCGCCCAGTAGGCGCGCTGGTCCCACGGGAGGAGGTAGCCGGTGAACCCGAAGACCATCGTGATCCCGAGGAGCCCCACCCCAAGCACCCACGTCAGCTCGCGCGGGAACTTGTAGGCGGCCTGGAAGAAGACCCGCAGCAGGTGCAGGGCGACGAACAGGATCATCAGGTTCGCCGCCCAGTGGTGGACGCTGCGGATCAGCCAGCCGAAGTGGACGTCGCTCATCACGAACAGGACGCTGTCGTACGCGGCGTCGGGCGTGGGCTTGTAGTAGAGGGCGAGGAGCGTGCCCGTGGCCACCTGGATCCCGAAGAGGAAGAGCGCGATGCCCCCGAAGTAGAGCGTTCGTGCTTCGACGGGGATCCGCACGTGCAGCAGGGCATCGGCGAGCGCCCGCCCGCGAGTCCGCTGCTCGATCCAGCCCTCGGGGGCGGCGGGCGGCGGGGAGGCTGGGACCGCCGGGCCGGGCTCGACGCTCGCGGTCATCTCAGCCGCTCACGAGGAAGATGTCGTCGCCCTCGATGCTCACCTCGATGGACGGGAGGGGAGCCGGCGGCGGCCCGGACACCACGGCGCCCGTCGCCGGGCTGAAGCGCCCGTCGTGGCAGGGGCACGCGATGGTGTTGCTCAGGTCGTCGAAGGCGACGATGCAGCCGAGGTGGGTGCAGATCGCCGAGTAGGCCAGAATCCCCTGGTCGGTGTTGACGACGATCGCCGGCTTGCTGCCCATGGGCACGACCTTGCCCTGGCCAGGCGGGAGGTCGGTGGTCTTGCCAGCGGGGATCTTGCCGCCGCTGCCGGCGGCGCTCGACTTCGGGGGCACCAGGAAGGAGAACACCGGCGCCGCGACCATGGCGAGCGTCGTGAAGACGGAGAAGCCCAGGAGCCAGCGCAGGAAGCGACGCCGGGAGACCTCCGGCCTCGCGCTGGGGTCGGGTTCTGGACCCATCTGCCCCTCCTGCGTCCCGTCCATTGCGGGGAGTCGCTGGATAGCGGCAGGTGTAGGGGGCCGCGCGGCCCCGGTCAATGCATCGAACGGACCCGACAGCATGTGCCGAACGGCACAGGGTGGGCGGCGCGCGAGGCGGTGGCGGCGCCGTGGGGCGCGGCGCTGCGGCCGAGAGGAGAAGCTATCCCTTCGGGGCCCCGTTCCCGCCGCCTGCGGCCGTGGCCGCGGCGACAAGCTCCTCCATTCGCTTCGCCGTGTAGGCCGGGCCCTCCTCGCGGGTGAGCTGGGCCAGGACGTCGAGCGGCAGCTGGTTGAGGATCGCGCCGTTCGGGTTGAAGAGGACGTGCTCGTCGACCGCCAGGCCGAACGCGGAGCCCTCCTTCACCGCGTGGTACAGGTTCCGCGGCCGCACCGAGTCGCCCACGTTCACCACGTTGACGCCGGCCGCCCGGAGCGCCCCGAAGAGGGCGGCGTCGGGCCGGGTGTGGCACGTCACGACGTCGTCGACCGGCAGGGTCGTCCGGCCGAACTGGGCGTCCTGCAGGACGACCTCGCCCTCGCGGATCTCGGCCACCGTCGTGCTCGTGATCACGGTCACGGGGTGCTTGTACGGCCGCGAGTGGAGCACCTCCGCGTCGCCCTGCGCGAACCGCTTGCGCAGGACGTACATGTGGATGACCTCGCAGTCCGCGGCGAACTCCCGGTTCTCGGTCACGATCGTGACCTGCTTGCCGATGTCGGCGAGGAAGGCCGCGGTGTCGGTGGCCGCGTAGCTGTCACCCCAGAGCAGGACCCGGGCGCCCAGCTTGCGCATGCGCCGGCCGCCGGGATGGCACTCGCAGGCGACCTTCGGGCAGGCCATCGCCTCCTCGAACGGGACGACCCGCGACGCGTCGCCCGCGACCTCCGGCACGTACGAGACAGCGCCCGTTGCGTTCAGGACGAGGTCGAAGCCGCGCAGCTCGTCGACGCTGGGCGCGTGGCCGAGCCGGATGTCGACGTGGAGGTCGAGGAGCTGGTCGCGGATCCAGTCCAGGTACCAGCGCATCTTCTCCTTGCCCGGCACGAGGCAGACGTAGAGCATTGCCCCGCCGAGCTCGTCGTGCTTCTCGAAGAGCGTCATTTGGTGGCCGCGCTCGGTCGCGATCCGGGCCGCCTCCATGCCGGCCGGCCCGCCGCCGACGACGGCGACACGGACCGGCTTCGTCGTCCGCGTCATCTCCGCGTAGGCCGGGTTGCCGCAGGCCGCGTTGATCGAGCAGGCGATCTCCTTCTTGGCCATCAGCGATTCCTGCCAGCAGCCGCCCAGGCACGAGATGCAGCGGCGGATCGACTTGACCTTGCCGTACTGCGCCTTCACCGGCCAGTACGGGTCGGCCAGGATCTGGCGCGCGAGGCCCACGAGGTCGGTCTTGCCCTCGGCGAGGATCTGCTCGCAGTAGTCCGGGTCGCGCAGCGAGTGGCTGGTGATGACCGGGATCCGGATCGCCTTCTTGACGGCCTCGGCGGCGTAGGTCGCCCAGCCCTGCGGGTAGTGCATCGGGTCGAAGCCGGCGCCGGGGCTCTCCTGCATGCCCATCGAGAGGTCGACGGCGGCGCAGCCGGCCCGCTCCAGGACGCGCGCCGTCTCGATCCCCTCCTCGAGCCCACGGCCGCCCTCGCACCACTCCTCGAACGAGTAGCGGACCAGGACCGGGAAGCCCCTGCCGCACTTCTTCTGGATCGAGTCGATGACCGCCAGCGGGAAGCGCATCCGGTTCTCGAAGCTGCCGCCGAAGCGGTCGGTGCGCATGTTGAGGAACGGGCTCATGAACTCGGAGAGCAGGTAGCCGTGGGCGGCGTGCAGCTCGACGGCGTCGAAGCCGGCCTGCTTGACCCGCCAGGCGGCCTCGCTGAAGAGGTCGACGAGCTCGAGGATCTCGGCGATCGAGGCCTCGCGGATCTCCTTGCCCTTCTCCTCGGCGTTCTCGTAGATGATCTCGTGGCCGGCCGACCACGGGAGCTTGAGGACGCGGTCGGTCGCGCCCAAGGTGTTGTAGCGCGGGATCGCGCACTGGCGCCCCGGGTGCTGGAGCTGCACCGCGCACTTCGCGCCGTAGCGGTGCATCCCCTCCGCCAGCCGGGCCAGGCCCGGGATGTAGTTGTCGCCGTCGGCCACCAGGCAGGTCACCGTCGGGCGGCCGGTCTTCATGTCGGGCGTCGTGGCGCCGACGATGACGAAGCCGGTCCCGCCGCGCGCGACGTCGGTGTGGTGGTGGATGTCGCGCTCGCTCACCTCGCCGTCGGCGTGCGAGGAGCTGATGTCCGTCGGCACGTGGACGATCCGGTTGGGGAGCTCCATGTTCCCGAGCTGGAGCGGGCTGAACAGGTGCGGGAAGGCCATGGGAGGATCTCCTGGCTGCGAGGCGCGCGGAGGCCGGACGAGGCAGGTCTCGACGAGGCCGATGCTGGACTGCCGGCTCCGCGGCCGCAATGCCAGAGCGGGCCGATCTACTGGCAGAAGCGGCTGCGCGTGCCGGTCGGCGCGGGCGGAACGCTCCATGTGGCCCTGTCGGACGCGGCTGCCGAGCGGCGACGATCCGCCCATGTGCGAGGCTCCCGGGTGACCGTCCACGTCTGGCCGCAGCCGCTCGACAACGACTTCCCGCTCGCCGTCATCGAGTACGCCACGCACGACGGCGACCCGATGCACTGGCACGACCACCTCGAGATCGCGCTCGTGCTGCAGGGTCGGGGCTCGTTCCTCTTCGGCCGCCGGGAGCTCCCGGCGGAGCCGGGCGACGTCTTCTTCATCGACAATTCGCAGCCGCACGTCGCGGTGGGCGAGCCGGGCGCGCCGCTGCGGCTGCTCCTCGTCCTCTTCCGCCCCGAGCTGATCGCCGGCCCCGGCTGCCGCGAGCTCGACCGCGGCTACCTCGCCCCGTTCCGCGTCGACGAGCGGGTCGCCTCCCCACGCGTGCCCGCGGGCTGCTGCCTGGCCGCCGCGCTGGAGCCCGAGCTGGGCGGCCTCCTGGCCACCTGGGAGCGGCACGACCCCGCCGACCGCCATCTCCTCGACGCGACGCTGCGCCGGATCCTCGGCCTCGCGGTCCGCGAGCGGGGGACGTCATGCGCCGACGCCGCGGCGCGGGCCGCCGCCGACCGCCGCGAGCAGATCCGGCCGGTCCTGGCCTACGTCGACCGGCACTGCCGCGAGAGCATCACCCTCGAGGACGTTGCGAAGGTGGTCCACGTCAGCCCGTCGCGGGTCCGCCACGTCTTCAAGGACGTGACCGGCGTCGGGTTCAAGGAGCACGTCACGAACGTTCGCCTGGCCGAGGCGAAGCGCCTCCTGCTCTCGACCGACCGTTCCGTCGCCGAGATCGCGCGGGCGGTCAGCTATACGAACCTCCACCAGTTCTACCGGGTCTTCGATCGCTCGTGCGCGATGTCGCCGGCAGAGTACCGGCGCTACTACATGCTGGCCGGCGGCGGTGAGGCCGCCGACGCGGGAGGTGCGGGTGCGGGCGCGGGCGGGGGCGCGGGCGCGGGCGGGGGCGCGGGCGCGGGCGGGGGCGCGGGCGCTCCGGTCGACGGCGGGCATGGCCCGCTCCAGCGCATTCCTGCCAGATGAGCCGTGGAGGCACCTTGGGGTCGGTCCGGGCGGCCCCCGATGCTGCCGTTGGGGCACGACGCGCACCTCTAACACCATCTGGGAGCGCACGGGGTGTCCCGTCGTGCTCCCGGCTGGGCCGCCGGCCTTCCGACCGCTCGACGACCCGCGGCGGACGTGGCGTAGCGTGCGGGTGCCGCACCTCTGGCAGGAGTGTCGGCAGTGCAGGGCAGCGGCAGTTGAGCCGGAGATCGCCCATGCGCCCGACCGGGGGCCCACCGGCACTACCACTCATCACGGGTAGGGCGACCACGGGCAACGTCCAGGGCATCATCTACCCGGAGGCGCCCCCGAAGCCGTGGCGCGGCAGGGTGGCGCGGCCATCTGACGCGACCCGGTAGTGAGGCCCCGGCCGGTCACCCGGCCGGGGCCTCCGTGCGTGCGTCGGCGACCCCGGCACGAGGTGGCGCCGTTGCTGGGGCGACCGGCGGGGGCTCGCACGGAAGGCGGGGGCCTGTAACCCGTCCGAAAGGATGGCGGCGCGAGACTCGCGCCATGACAACCTTCGACGTGGCCTCCAGCACCGTCCCGGCGGGCGCCACCCGGCGCGCGCCCACCACCGCCCCGGCGGGCGCCACCTGGCGCGCCCTCGGCACCACCGTCCATCTCCTCGTGACCGATCCCGGCCGCCTCGAGGTGGCCCGCCGCGCCGTCGTCGAGGTCCTCGCCGACTGCGACGCCACGTACAGCCGCTTCCGCGCCGACAGCGAGCTCCGCGTGCTGCTGTCCGATCCCGGCCGGGCCCACCTCGTCAGCCCACTCCTCGCCCGGGCGCTCGGCACGGCGCTCCACGCGGCGCGCGCGACCGGCGGCGTGGTCGACCCGACGATCGGCCGGGCGCTCCGCCTGCTGGGCTACGACGACGACTTCGCCCGCCTCCCGCGCGACGGCGCACCCGTGCCCGTCACGGTCACCTCCGTGCCCGGCTGGCGGGTGATCCGCTTCGACGCCGCCACCCGCCACGTCCGGATCCCGGCGGGCGTCGAGGTCGACCTCGGGGCGACCGGCAAGGGGCTCGCGGCCGACCTCGCCGCCGAGGCCGCGCTCGACGCGATGGACGGGGCGGGCGTCCTGGTCAGCCTCGGCGGGGACATCGCCACGGACGGCCGACCGCCCGCGGGCGGCTGGCGCATCACCGTCGCCGACGACCACGCCGCCGCCCCCGAGGGGCCCGGCGAGGTGATCCGGATCGCCGGCGGCGCCGTCGCCACCTCCAGCACCACCCTCCGCCGCTGGACGCGGGGCGGCGTTGCCCGTCATCACCTGCTGGACCCCGCGACCGGCCTGCCGGCCACGGGGCCCTGGCGCACCGCCACGGTCGTGGCCGCCACCTGTGCCGACGCCAATGCCGCCGCTACGGCGGCCATCGTGATGGGCGATCGCGCACCCGCGTGGCTCGCCGGCCACGGCCTGCCGGCCCGGCTGGTCGCGGAGGACGGCAGCGTCCTCCGCGTCGCCGGCTGGCCCCAGCCACTCGCGCCCGCACAGCACGCCGAGGCGCGGCTCGAGACCGATCAGGAGGTCCCGGCATGATCGACCAGCTTCTCTGGTTCACCACGCGCGGGGCGGGCATCGTCTCGCTCCTCTTTCTCACCGGGGTCGTCTACCTGGGCATCCTGGTGTCCCTCAAGTGGCAGACCCAGGCGTGGCCGCGCTTCGCGACGACGGGCTTCCATCGCTATCTGTCGCTGCTGGCCGTGGCCTTCCTCGGCGTCCACGTCGTCACCGCCGTCGTCGACCCGTTCACCAGCCTGGGCCCGCTCGCGGCGCTGGTCCCGTTCTCCTCTGCCTACCGCACGCTCTGGCTGGGCCTCGGCGTCCTGGCGCTGGACCTGGGCGCCGCGGTCCTGGTCACGAGCCTCCTCAAGAACCGGATGAGCCGCCGCACGTGGCGCGCCGTCCACTGGCTCGCCTACGCGGCCTGGCCGCTGGCGCTCCTCCACGGCATCGGGACCGGGACGGACGCCGCGGCGCCCTGGATGGCGGCGGTCAACCTGGCCTGCGTCGCGGTCGTCGGGTCGGCGGTCCTCGTCCGCGTCACGACGGGCCGGACGCCGGCGGCGACGCCGATAATGGCCGGCATGCAGCCATCCCCGGGAGCCGTCGCCCGCGGGCCGTCCCGCCCCGCGGCCCGGCCCTGACCCGATGCGGATCCTCGTCGCCGAGGACGACGCCGGCCTCCGAGAGCTCCTCGTGATGGGGCTCGAGCAGGCCGGCTACCACGTGGACGCCGTCGATCGCGGCGACGACGCGATCGACCAGCTCAAATGGTACGAGTACGACGTGGCCGTGCTCGACTGGCGGATGCCGGGCGCGGAGGGCATCGACGTGGTGCGCTGGGCGCGGCGCCAGAAGCGCCCGACGGCGATCCTCATGCTCACCGCCCGGGACACGCCCGGCGACCGGGTCACCGGCCTCGACACGGGGGCCGACGACTACCTCGTCAAGCCCTTCGACTTCGGCGAGCTCCTGGCCCGCGTCCGGGCGCTCCAGCGCCGCCCGCGGGGCGTCGACGGCGAGACGATCGACCGCGGTCGCCTCTCCCTCGACCCGGTCCGCCGCGAGGTGACCCAGGACGGCCGCCCGGTTGCGCTGACGGTCACCGAGTACCTGATCCTCGAGCTGCTGATGCGCCGCTCGCCGGCGGTCGTGGACCGCAAGGCGATCGCCGAGCATGCCTGGCAGGACGAGACCGACCCGCTCGGCTCGAACGCGATCGACGTCCAGATGAGCCGCCTCCGGGCGAAGCTCCCCGGGGCGGGGATCGGGGTCGTCACGGTCCGCGGCGCCGGGTACCGGCTGGAGGAGAGGTGAGCGGCCCGCGACGCGACGTCCGCGCCGCATCGGTGCGCGTCGCGCTGGGCGCCACGGCCGTCGTCGCGGCGATGTACGTGGTCGTGGCCCTCGGCGTGTTCGTCATCGTGACGAACACCCTGATGACGCAGCTCGACGCACGCCTGGTCCGCGACCTCGCGCGGACCCTGGAGGGGCCCGGCGCCCCGCCGCCCGACGGCGGCTTCCAGGCACCCGCGCCGGACCGGCCGTTCGGGCCCCCGGTCCTGGTCTGGACGGTGCTCCCGGACGGGACGGTCGTCGCGAACACGAGCGGCGCGGACCTCCCGGCGGGTGCCCTCGACATCGCCGCGCCCGCGACGATCGTCGTCGGCGGCGAGGACGTGCGCGTGACGGGCGGCAGCGTGGGGGACAACCACGTAATCGTCGGCCAGCGCACGGCCGAGGTCACCGCGACCCAGCAGACGCTGCTCTTGGCCGAGCTGGTCATCGGCTCGGTCCTCCTCGTGCTGGTGTTCGTCGGCGCCGTCATCGTCGGGCGCCGCGTCGCGGCCCCGATCGAGCGCGCGCGCCAGCGCCAGCTTGCCTTCAGCGCCGACGCATCGCACGAGCTGCGCACGCCGGTCTCGGTCATCGAGGCCCAGACCAGCCTGGCGCTCGCGGGGCAACGCGAGCCCGACGCCGACCGGCGCGCCTTCGAGCGGATCGACCGCGAGAGCCGGCGCATCCGGCGGATCCTCGAGGACCTCCTGTGGCTCGCCCGCTTCGACGCCCTGCGCGGCGCGCCCGACGCGGAGCCGGTCGACGTCGGCATCCTGGCGTCGGCGACCGCCGACCGGTTCGGCGTCGTGGCCGAGGCGC
The DNA here is from genome assembly GCA_963831745.1 of uncultured Chloroflexia bacterium. GTDB lineage: Bacteria > Chloroflexota > Limnocylindria > Limnocylindrales > CSP1-4 > CTSoil-043. Next base: position 1,386,791 of record CAWHRD010000006.1, read on the forward strand.
GGGGCCTCACGCTCTCGGTGGCGAGCGCCCCGGGCGACCACGTCGTGGCCATCCCGCCGGAGTGGCTCGACCGGCTCCTCGGCGTCCTCGTCGACAACGCCTGCAAGTTCGCCCCGGACGGGAGCACCGTCCGGATCGCCGTGGGGGGCGATGCGGCGCGGGTGACCCTCGCCGTGGAGGACGCGGGACCCGGCATCCCGGTGGCGCAGCGCGACCGAATCTTCGACCGCTTCCACCGGGCGACCGACGGCGGGTCGGGCGCAGGCCTCGGGCTCGCGATCGCCGACGGGATCGTGCGGGCGACGCACGGCCGCTGGCGCGTCGCCGAGAGCGACCTGGGCGGCGCCAGCATGGGCGTGAGCTGGCCGCGGGCGCTCGGAAACGCGGACGAAGGATCGGCCCGCGCGTCGTAACGAGTTCGGCCCGCGCGTCGTAACGGGTTCGAAAGGGTCGGCCGCCGAGACTGGCGGCATGGATACCAAGCGACCCGCACCCCTCGATCTCGCGGCCCGGGACCGGGCGACCCGGCGCCTCAACCAGCTCACGACCGGCGTCGCCCTCGCCGGTGCCATCGCCGTCGTCGGCTTCGGCGCCCTCGCGGCGGCGTCCGACGGCGGCTCGGCGACGTCGACCTCGACGGTCACGACGTCCACCACCGACGGGACCACCGCAGGATCGGGGACGACCTCCACCACGCCGGCGCTCGGCAGCGGCGTCGCCCCGCAGCCGGCGACCGGGCCCGGCCAGGTCACGACGGGGGGCTCGTGATGGCCGTCGTCGCCGGCATCCGGCGCCCGTCGGCTGCCCGGTCGCCCGGCTCCTCGGTCCGGCAGGTCACCTCCTTCGCCGTGATCGGCGTCCTCAGCACCGCCGCCTACGCGGGCCTGTACCTGCTCCTCCGGCAGGCTCTCGACCCGGTGGCGGCCAACGCCCTCGCGCTGGTGGTCACCGCGGTCGGGAACACGGCCGCGAACCGGCGCCTCACGTTCGAGGTGCGCGATCGGGCCGGCGCCCTCCGCGACCAGGTCGGCGGGTTCGTCGCCCTCGGCATCGCCCTGGCCATCACCACGGTCGCGGCCGGCATCCTCGTCGCCGTCGCACCCACGGCCGGGCGCGCCGTCGAGCTGGCCGTGCTCGTCGGATCGAATCTGCTGGCCACCGTCTGCCGCTTCCTCATCCTCCGCCGCTGGATCGCGGGCCCCCGGCGTTCCGCGCCGGCGGGCGGCCGATCGTCCGCGGCCACACTCCCGGGAGCCGTCGCATGAGCAGCATCGCCCGCCCCTCCCCCGCCCCCCGGGCCGGCATCCGGCCCTCGATCGCCCGCCTCGTCGGCCGAGCCGGCGTCCGCGAACGGGCCGATCCCTGGGCCCTCCCCGCGCTGGCGGGCGTGGCCGGGCTCGCCGCGGTCCTGTACGTCGTCAACCTGGCCGTCAGCGGCTACGCGAACACCTACTACGCGATGGCCGCCCAGGCTGCCTCGCAGAGCTGGACGGCGTGGTTCTTCGGGTCGCTCGACGCCTCGAGCTTCATCACCCTCGACAAGCCGCCCCTCGCCACCATGGTCATGGGACTCTCGGTCCGGCTGTTCGGCCTCTCCTCGTGGAGCATCCTCCTGCCGGAGGCGCTCATGGGCGTCGCGGCGGTGGCCGTGCTCTTCCTTGCGGTGCGACGCTCGTTCGGGACGGCGGCCGCCGCCATCGCCGGCGTCGTGATGGCGCTCACGCCCGCGGCGGTGCTCATCTTCCGCTACGACAACCCCGATGCCCTGCTGACCCTCCTGCTGGTCTCCGCCGCGTGGGCCCTCCTGCGCGCGCTCGACCGCGGGCGGATGCGCTGGCTGGCGCTCGCCGGCGCGCTCGTGGGGCTCGGCTTCATGACGAAGTTCCTGCAGGCGTGGCTCGTGCTGCCGGTCTTCGCGCTGGTCTGGGTCGTGGCGGCGCCCGGCGGCTGGCGCCGGCGTGTCGCGGGCCTGGTGGTGTCGGCGGCCGCGGTGGCCGTCGCCAGCCTTGCCTGGCCCGTCGCCGTCGACCTGGTCCCGGCCGCGTCGCGACCGTATGTCGGCGGGAGCACGGGCAACTCCGTGTTCGACCTGGTCCTCGGTTACGACGGCCTCGGCCGCATCTTCGGCGGCGTGGGGAACGGCGGCGGAGGAGGCGCTGGAGGCGGTGGAGGCAGCGGCATGTTCGGCGGTAGCGCCGGGATCCTGCGCCTCTTCAACGAGCAGTTCGGCGGCCAGGTCTCGTGGCTGATCCCGTACGCGCTCATCGCGCTGGCGAGCGGCCTCGTGCTGCGCGCCCGGGCGGGACGCTCGGACCGCGCGCTGGCCGGCTACCTCCTGTGGGGCGGCTGGCTCGTCGTCACCGGGCTGGTCTTCAGCTTCATGTCCGGCGTCATCCATCCCTACTACAGCGTCGTCCTGGCGCCCGCGATCGGGGCGCTCGTCGGCGCCGGCACCGTGGAGCTCTGGCGCTGGCGGGAGCGCTCCCCGATCGGCGGGCTCGTGCTGGCCGGCGCCTTCCTGGTGAGCGGGGCCCGGGCCTGGACGCTCCTCGGGCGGACCGCCGACTTCGCGCCGGGCCTGGGCGTCGCGGTCTTCGCCGCGTGCACCGTGGCCGCCGTCCTCGCGGTCCTCCCGGCTGCGCCGACCGCAGCACGGCGCCGCCTGGGCGCGGCAGCCGTCGGCGTGGCACTGGCGGCGCTCCTCGTCGGGCCGGCCGCGTACGCCGCGCAGACGATGGCGACGGCCCACTCCGGCGGCGACCCCGCAGCCGGGCCGACCACCGGCTCCGCGTTCGGGGGGCCGAGCGGCGCGGGCGGGCCGACGGCGCTCAACCCGGGCGGCACCGGCGACGGGACCCCACCGGGCGCCGGCACGACGACCGGCGCCACCCTCCCGGGTGCCGGCACGACGCCGCCGACGGGGACCGGGTTCGCCGGTGCGACCGGCGGAGCCATGGGCGGCGGGTCGGCCGATGCGGCGCTGACCGCCTACCTCGTCGAGAACGCGGGCACCGCACGCTGGATCGTCGCCGTCTCCGGCTCCGGAACGGCCGCCGCCATCCAGCTGGCGACGGGCCTGCCGGTCATGACGATGGGCGGCTTCAACGGCTCGGACGCGACCCCCACCCTGGCGCAGCTCCAGGCGTACGTCGCCTCCGGCGAGCTGCGTTACGTGCTCCTCGGGGGCGGTGGCGGCGGCGCCCCGGGCGGAGCGACCACGAGCGATCGCGACGCGTGGGTCACCTCGGCCTGCAGCGCCGTCGAAACCGGCTCGTCGAGCGGCACGCTCTACGACTGCGCGGCGGCGACGGGCGGATGAGCAGCGGTCCGAGCCGCGCTCGGGCGTTCGACACGTCAGGCGCTCCCCGCTCCGGGGGCGCCTGTCAATTCCGCGGCCGGCCGTTCGTCGTCCTGGTGAGAGCGGCACCAGGTCGCTCACGAGGTTGACGAAGGAGTCCTGACCATGGCGAAGTTCCTCCTCGCGTACCACGGTGGCTCGATGCCGAAGACAACCGAGGCCCAGCAGCAGGCGATGGCGGCATGGGGAGCCTGGTTCGGCACCCTGGGCGACGCCGTCGTCGATCCCGGCGACCCGTGCTTCACCGCGCGCACCGTGACCGCCGACGGCACCGTCGGCCGGGATGCGCCGAGCTCCATCAGCGGCTACACGCTGATCAGCGCGGACAGCCTGGACACCGCGGCGTCGCATGCGCGCACCTGCCCGGTGCTGGCGGGCGGGGCGTCGATCGAGGTGATCGAGATCGTGCCCGTCATGTGACCCTGGCCGCGGGGGCGGGTGTCGGACACCTCGCCCCCGCGGCGGCTCGGCTCGTCGAGGCGGACCCCGCTGCGCGATCGGCGCGACGCCCGGGGCGCGCATGACGCATCCTGTGCCAAACCCGGGCCGAGACCGGGAGCACCGGAGACCACGCTCTGACCTCGTCCGCCCGCGAACCCGAACCGCGCCCGCTGGTCCCCGAGTGGCTGGTGCAGGCCGCCAGTGTCAGCTGGCGCCTCCTGGTGGTCGTTGCCTTCGGGCTCGTCGTCCTGGGGGCGGCGGCGCTCCTCGGAACGGTCGTCTCGTCGATCGTCCTCGCGGTGGCGCTCACCGCGGCGTTCGACCCGCTCGCGGACCGCCTGCGCTCGCGTGGCCACGCTCCCGTGGCAACGGCCGGGCTGGTGACGCTCGCGGCGATCGGGATCGCGATCGTCGTGGTCGTCGTGGTCGCCGTCGCGTTCGTGCCCGCCACGGCCGACCTCCTCCGCGCGCTGAACGCCGGGCTGGACAGCCTCGAGAAGGCCCTCGAGAGCGGGTTGCTGCAGCCGCCGGTGTCGACGATCGCCTCCGAGGTCGCGACCGGCGTGACGGACTGGGTGTCCGCCGCTGCCCGCACGGTCGTCACGTCGGTCGCGGCCGGGGCGACGGTGGCCCTGCTTTCCGTCTTCCTCCTCTTCTTCATGGTCACTGACCTCGACCGAGCGATCGCCTGGATGCTCCAGATGGCGGCCGATTGGCAGCGCGACACGATCGCCCGGGGAGCCGTGACCGCGCGTCGCCGGCTCGGGCGATCGCTCCGCGAGACGGCCGTGCGAGCCACCGCCATGGGCGGCGTCACGCTCGCCGTGGCGATCCTGCTCGGCCTGCCGGCTCCCCTCGCCCTCGCCGTGCTGGTCTTCCTCGGGGGGTTCGTCCCGCTGCTCGGGCTCATCGTGACGACGGCGGCCGTCGGGCTGGTGGCGCTCGGGACGGGCGGCCTTGTCGCCGCCATCGTCGCCGTCGGGGCCCTCGTCGCGACGACGCTCTTCCTCCCCCGCATCCTCGGGCCGAGCCGCTGGAAGGGGCACGGCGTGCACCCGGCGGTCGTCCTGGTGGCCCTCACGATCGGGGCCCTGGTGGGCGGCCCGCTGGGGCTCATCCTCGGCGTGCCGGTCGTGATGGTGCTGCGCGAGATCGCCCCGTCCGTCATCGCCGCCCTCAACGGGACCCCCGATCCGGAGCCGGACGACGACCTGGTCCCGCGCTGGCTCGAGCGGCTCGCCCAATGGAGCTGGCGCCTCCTCGTCCTGACCGTCGTCGGCGCCATCGCGATCGGCGCTCTCGTGCAGGTGCCGTTCATCGTGGTCCCGCTGGTGCTCGCGGCGGTGGCGGCGGCGACCATGGCGCCCGGCGTCGCCGGCCTGCTCCGGCGCGGCCTGAAGCCGACGACCGCGTCGCTGGCGCTGACCGTCGGCGGCTTCGGCCTGATCCTGGTCATCCTGGTGGTTACGCTGTCGTCCCTCGCGGCGCCGCTGCAGGAGATCGTCGCCAACGCGTCCATCGGCGCGGGCTCGATCGACGATGCGCTCGGCACGGAGACGGTCGCGTCGGTGGTGGCGGCGATCGGGCCCCAGCTGGTGCAGGTCGGAGTCGCGCTCCTGGCCGGCATCGCCGGCCTCACGATCATCGTCGTCCTGGGATCGATCCTGACGTTCTACCTCCTCCGCGACGCCCCGCGGGGGTTCGACGTCGTGACGCGTCCGCTGACGCCGTGGCGCCGGGCGGAGCTCCGCGGGGCGGCCGAACGGGCGACGGGGGTGCTCGGCGGCTACATGCTCGCGACCGGCGCCATCTCCGCGGTCGGGGCAGCGAGCCAGTTCCTCGTCATGTTCATCCTGGGCATCCCGCTCGCCTGGCCGCTGGCCATCCTGTCGTTCTTCGGCGGCTTCATCCCGTACATCGGGAGCCTGCTGACGACGATGCTCGCGTTCCTCGTCACCGTCTCCGTGGGATCGACCCAGGACATCGTGATCATGGCCGTCTTCACGCTGGTCTTCAACATCGTCCAGGGCAACATCGTGGCGCCGCTGTTCTACGGGCGGGCCGTGAACATCCACCCGGCCGTGGTGCTGCTGGCGATCCCCGCCGGCAGCGCGGTCGCGGGGATCGCGGGCATGTTCCTCGCCGTGCCGGTGATCGGCGTCGTCGCGACGACGTGGCGGACGGTGCTGCGGGTCTTCGGGACCGAGCCGGAGGACCGCGCGGGCGATCCGGGCGCCGACGCCGCGCCCAGCGCCGGGCCCGAGGCGGGCGTGGGCACGACCCTGGGCCCGCAGCCGGACTCTCCGGGCTCCCCGGCCACCGCCGGCGCCTGACGCGCCCGGGCCCCCGGGGCGTCCCCCGCGCACGCCCCGGGGCGACCGCGGGCCACACCCCGACCTACACTTCCCTCGACAGGCCGAGCACCCGATGGGAAGGACTGGCGACGCGATGACCGGACAGGCGACGGGCCCCCTCTCCCCGACCGAGCTGGCGCGGATCGACGCCTACTGGCGCGCCGCCAACTACCTGTCGGTCGGGCAGATCTACCTCCTCGACAACCCGCTGCTGCGCGAGCCGCTGCTCCCCGAGCACGTGAAGCCGCGACTCCTCGGGCACTGGGGCACGACGCCCGGGTTGAACATGATCTATGCCCACATGAACCGGGTGATCCGGAACTGGGACCTCGACGCCATCTACGTCATCGGCCCCGGCCACGGCGGCCCGGCGATCGTCGCCAACGCCTACCTCGAGGGCACCTACAGCGAGGTCTACCCGAGCATCACCCGCGACGAGGACGGGATCCGGAAGCTGTTCCGCCAGTTCTCGTTCCCGGGCGGCATCCCGAGCCACGTCGCGCCGGAGACACCGGGATCGATCCACGAGGGCGGCGAGCTGGGCTACGCGCTCTCCCACGCGTACGGGGCGGCGTTCGACAACCCGGACCTCCTGGTCTGCGCCGTGGTGGGCGACGGCGAGGCCGAGACCGGCCCGCTCGCCACCAGCTGGCACTCGAACAAGTTCCTCAACCCCGTCACCGACGGGGCCGTCCTGCCGATCCTCCACCTGAACGGCTACAAGATCGCCAACCCGACCGTGCTCGCCCGCATCCCCCGGGACGAGCTCGCGGCGCTCATGGAGGGCTACGGCCACGCTCCGCACTTCGTCGAGGGCGACGATCCCGCCACGGTCCACCAGCTTCTGGCCGCGACGCTCGACACCGTCGTCGAGGAGATCCACGCGATCCAGCGCGCGGCCCGCGAGGACGGCGTCACGGAGCGCCCCCGGTGGCCGATGATCGTGCTGCGGACCCCCAAGGGCTGGACGGGCCCGAAGGAGGTGGACGGCAAGCCGAGCGAGGGGACCTGGCGGTCGCACCAGGTCCCGTTCGGGGAGGTCCGAACGAACCCCGAGCACCTGGCCCTCCTCGAAGGCTGGATGCGCAGCTACCGCCCAGGTGAGCTGTTCGACGAGAACGGGGTGCTGATCCCCGAGCTCGCAGAGCTGCCCCCGAAGAGCTACCGGCGGATGAGCGCGAACCCAGTCGCCAACGGTGGCGAGCTGCTGCGCGACCTGGTCCTGCCGGACTTCCGCGACTACGCCGTCGACGTCCCGAAGCCCGGGTCGACGACGTCCGAGGCGACGCGCGTGCTCGGAGACTTCATGCGCGACGTCATGGACCGCAACCGGCACAACTTCCGGATGTTCGGGCCCGACGAGACGGCCTCGAACCGGTTGGGGGCGGTGCTCGACGTGACCGACCGGACGTGGATGGCCGAGATCATCCCGGGTGACGACCACCTCGCCCCGGACGGCCGGGTGATGGAGGTCCTTTCCGAGCACCAGTGCCAGGGCTGGCTGGAGGGCTACCTGCTCACCGGCCGGCACGGCATGTTCAACTGCTACGAGGCCTTCATCCACATCATCGACTCGATGTTCAACCAGCACGCCAAGTGGCTCAAGGTCACCCGCGAGCTGCCCTGGCGGCGCCCGATCGCGTCGCTGAACTACGTCCTCTCGTCGCTCGTCTGGCGCCAGGACCACAACGGCTTCAGCCACCAGGACCCGGGCTTCATCGACCACGTCGTCAACAAGAAGTCGGACGTCATCCGGGTCTACCTGCCGCCCGACGCGAACACGCTCCTGTCGGTGGGCGACCATTGCCTGCGCAGCCGCCACTACGTCAACGTGATCGTGGCCGGCAAGCAGCCTTCGCCGAACTGGCTCTCCATGAACCAGGCGATCCTCCACTGCACGCGCGGGATCGGGATCTGGGACTGGGCCAGCAACGACCAGGGCGGCGAGCCGGACGTGGTCATCGCCAGCGCCGGCGACATCCCGACGCTCGAGGCGCTCGCCGCGGTCGACCTGGTCCGCAAGCACCTGCCGGAGCTCAAGGTCCGCTTCGTCAACGTCGTCGACCTGATGCGCCTCCAGCCGGCGTCCGAGCACCCGCACGGCCTGTCGGACGCGGAGTTCAACTCGCTGTTCACGACCGACAAGCCGATCATCTTCGCGTACCACGGGTACCCGTGGCTGATCCATCGCCTGACCTACCGGCGGACGAACCACGCCAACCTGCACGTCCGCGGCTACAAGGAGGAGGGCACCACGTCGACCCCGTTCGACATGGTGATGCTCAACGACCTCGACCGGTACCACCTGGTGATCGACGTCATCGACCGCGTCCCGGGCCTCGGCCCGCGGGCCGGCCACGTGCGCCAGCTGATGGTCGACAAGCGGATCGAGGCGCGCGCCTACACCCGCCTCGAGGGCGAGGACGCCCCCGAGATCGCCGACTGGGCATGGCCGCACTAGGCCGCATCCTCGTCGTCAACGCGGGGTCGAGCAGCCTCAAGCTGCGCGTGCTCGACGCCGCCGACGCGGTGGTCGCGACCGCCGACCTGCCGGCTCCGCGCGGATCGACCGACGCCGGGCTCATCGCCGAGGCCGTCGCCGGCTTCGGCGCGATCGCGGCGGTCGGCCACCGGATCGTCCACGGCGGAACCCGGTACAGCGGGCCCGTTCGCCTCGACGCGGAGGTCGAGGCGAACCTCCGCGCGCTGACGGACCTCGCCCCGCTCCACCAGCCGAAGTCGCTGGCGGCCCTCGAAGCCGTCAACGCGGTCCTGCCCGACGTCCCGGCCGTCGCCTGCTTCGACACTGCGTTCCATGCCGGGATGCCGGCGGCCGCCACGACCTACGCCATCCCGCCCGAGTGGCGCAAGCGCTGGGCGCTGCGCAAGTACGGCTTCCACGGCCTCTCCCACCTGTACGCCTCGCGGCGAGCGGCGGTCATGGTCGGCCGGCCGGTGGAGGAGCTGCGGATCGTGAGCTGCCACCTGGGCGCCGGCGCGTCGCTGGCGGCGATCGCGGGCGGCCGGTCCGTGGACACGACGATGGGCTTCACGCCGCTGGACGGGCTGGTCATGGCCACGCGCTCCGGCAGCATCGACCCGGGGCTCGTCCTGTGGCTCGAGGAGCACGTCCACACGCCGCCGGCCGAGCTCGCCGCGACGCTGGAGCACCGCTCGGGTCTCCTCGGCCTGGCCGGGACCGCCGACATGCGTGCCATCCTGGAGGCAGAGGCGGCCGGCGACGAGGCGGCGACACTCGCCGTCGGCGTCTACCTCCACCGCCTGCGGGCCTCGATCGCGGGGATGGTCGCCGCCCTCGGCGGGCTCGACGTCCTGGTCTTCACCGGCGGCGTCGGCGAGAACGCGCCGGCGATCCGCGAGCGCGTGGCGGCCGACCTCGGCTTCCTCGGCGTCGCCGTGGACCCGGACCGCAACGCGGCCGCGCGGCCGGACGCGGAGGTGGGCTCCTCGGGAGCGGCCGTGCGCACGCTCGTGATCTGCGCCCGCGAGGACCTCGAGATCGTCCGCGAGGTGCGGGCGGTGCTGGGCGCGGCGCCGGGCGTCTCGCAGCACACCCAGGGCGTCGGCGTGGACCGCGCGTGAGCGGCAGGAATCCGGGCGCCGGCGGCCCACCTTCGGAGGGCCCCCCCGGGCGCGCCATCCTCCTCCCGTCGTTCGCCAGCTTCATCCTGATCGGCTGGACCGGGCTGTTCATGCCGTCGCTGCTGCGCGTCCTGCAGGACGACTTCGGGAAGTCCGACGCCGAGTTCGGGCTGGCGTACTTCGTCATCGCCCTGCTCTTCGCCGCGGGCGCGCTCTCCTCGGGCCTCATTGCCGGGTGGATCGGCCGCCCCGTCGTCCTCGCCGCTTCGGCGCTCTCGATCGCCGTGGGAATGGCCCTCGAGGGCCTCGCCCCGACCTGGGTCGTCTTCCTGGCGGGTGCCGCCTTCGCGGGCGCCGGCTGCGGCGCGATCGACGCCGTGGTGAGCAGCGTGATCATGGACCTCTCGACGTCGGCCGGCGACAGCGGGAGCGGCCTCAACCGCCTCCACCTCTTCTACAGCGTGGGTGCGCTCGCCGCGCCCCTGTTCCTCGGTGCGCTCGTCGAGCTCGGGGTCGACTGGCGCGTGCTAGCCGGAGCGACGGCCCTGGCCGGGCTTGCCCTCGCGGCTCCCCTCGCGCGCGTCGGCCGGGTGCCGGCGCGGCAGCGCTCGGCGGCGGGCACCGCGGACGGGGCGCGGACGACGACCCTCACCTTCGGCCTCCAGCTCGCGCTGGCCGCGCTCGGCATCGCCATCGCCTGCTACGTCGCCTCGGAAGCCGGCGTGTCCAGCTGGCTGGTCGGCTTCCTGTCCGACCAGCCGATGGCCGTCGCGACGCTGGCGCTGGGCCTCTTCTGGGGCGGCCTGGCCGCCGGCCGGCTGGTCGCCAGCCGGATCGCCGACCGGTTCGACCCGCTGAACTTCACGATCGCCTGCACGCTGGCGGGTGGGCTCGCCATCCTCGCCGCCGTCGCCGTCGCCTCCGGCCCCGCCCGGATCGCCCTGTTCGGCCTCGCCGGGTTCGCCTTCGGCCCCGTCTACCCCATGATCATGGCCATCGCGGGGTCGCTCTTCCCGCACCGCGCCGCCGCGGTCGCGGGCATCATCACCGCCGCGGGCGTCGCCGGGTCGATCACCTACCCGCCCATCATGGGGCTCGTCTCGGGTGTCGCTGGTCTCGGTGCGGGCATGCTCGGTGCAGCCCTCCTGATCTTCGTCAGCGGGGGCGGCGTGCTCGTGGCGGGCCGGCTGGCCGGCGGGCGGGCAGCCGAACCCGTGACGCCGGAGCCCGTGGAGGCCGCACCCGTCGGCTGAGGCGCCTGACGACACGGGCCGCGGGCCACCTCCCCGGGCGGCCTGGGGCCCCGGGCGGCCGCGGGCCACCACCCGGGCGGCCGCGGCGCAGGCGCGACCCCGGCGAGCCGGACCACGCCCGGGCCCTCGCGCGCGGCGGTCCCGGTGCCGAACAGGACAATTGTCCTGTTGATTTCCCGCACCGGGGCGGGCATGGTGGTAGTCCGCTCGACGACGGATCGGGCGGATGGGCGCGGGGCCCACGCACGCGAGTCCCTGCTTCATGCGCACGCGACGCCTCCATGTGCTCCCCGCCGTCGTCCTCGCGCTGCTCACGGCGGCGTCGAGCGTGCTCGCCGCCGAGCCGACGCCCCCTCCGGCGGCGGCTCCGTCGCTCTCGCCCGAGACCCCGACCCCGGGGATGTCCGCCGAGCCGTCGATGGCGCCCGTCGGGCCGTCGATGGCGCCCGTCGAGCCGACCGCAGCCCCTGCCGAGCCTGCCTCGCCCGTCCCGGACGCCTCGGCCCTCCCCGCGACACCCGTGGCCGACCCGGCCGCCACTCCTCCGGCCGCGGACCCTGCCGCAACCCCGGGCGCCGGGCCCGCGCCCGCCCCCGAACCGTCCGCGACGCCCGGCGACGACGCCGAGCGCATGATCGTGGTGCTCGAGCCGGGCGAGAGCGTCGCCTCGGCCGCGGGCCGGGCCCGCGCGCTCGGCGCGACCGTCGAGCGCACCTTCGGGAGCGCCGTGCGCGCCTACGCCGCCACGCTCGATCCCGGCCAGGAGCGCAGCCTGGAGGCCGACCCCGCCGTGGCCGCCATCGTCCCCGACGAGCGGATCAGCGGGCCCGACGTGCTGGCCGGCCAGAGCGTGCCCACCGGGATCCGGCGCATCTCCGCCACGACGAGCCCGGCCGCGCGCATCGACGGGGTGGACGACCGCGTGGACGCCGACGTCGCCATCTACGACACCGGGATCGACCCGACGCACCTCGATCTCGCGGTCGCCGGCGGCTACAACTGCACGAGCTCCGACCGCGCCGACTGGATCGACCAGTACGGCCACGGCACGCACGTCGCGGGAACCGTGGGGGCGCTCGACAACGGCAGCGGCGTCGTCGGCGTCGCTCCCGGCGTCCGCCTGTGGGCGGTCCGGATCCTCGACGCCAACGGCGAAGGCTACCTGTCCTGGTGGCTCTGCGGCCTCGACTGGATCGCCGCGCAGACGGACCCGGCCGACCCGACCCGCCCGCTCTTCGAGGCGGTCAACATGTCGGTGACCCGCTGGGGCCGCGACGATGCCGCCTGCGGCACCGTCAACGGCGACCTCCTCCACCAGGCGATCTGCCGCGTCGTGGCCAAGGGGATCACGGTCGTGGCCGCCGCCGCCAATGACTCCGGCCCGGCCTCGGCGCGGGTGCCGGCCGCCTACAACGAGGTGATCACCGTCTCGGCCCTGGCCGACACGGACGGCAAGCCCGGCGGCCTGGGGGGCCACCTGTGCTGGAGCTGGGGCGGCTACGACGTCGACGACACGTTCGCCGACTTCTCGAACTACGGCAGCGACGTCGACCTCATCGCGCCCGGCAAGTGCACCTGGTCGACGACCCGCGGCAACACCTACGGCTACTCGTCGGGCACGTCGATGGCGGCGCCGCACGTGACCGGCGCGGTGGCGCTGTACAAGGCCACGCGCCCGAACGCCACCCCGTCCGAGGTGCGCACGGCCCTCCGCTTCCTCGGGAACCTGGACTGGAAGACGTCGACCGATCCTGACGGCGTCCCGGACATCCTGCTCGACGTCTCGAAGATCGGGCCGCTCGGCGACTTCGCGCCCACGGCCTGGCTTCCCGCCGAGGGGCTGATCGCCAACGAGACCGGCACGGCCTGGACGGTGCCGATCGCGGCCGGGCGCGGGGACGGCTTCATCGAGCCGATCAGCTTCACGATCGTCGCCGCCCCGGCGCCGCTGACCACGGCGATGTCCGGGCCTGCCGTCCTGTCGGGCACGGCCGCCGACACCGCCGTCGCCATCACCGTGCCGCCGGCCACCCCCGCCGGGACGTACCCGGTGGTCGTGCGCGCCGCCTACAAGACCTCGCGCGTCCATGACGTCACGATCACGGTGATCGTCGAGAACGAGCCGCCGGTCGCGGCCGCGCCGATCGCTGCTTTCGTCCGCGGCGTGCGGGCCAGCCTCACGGGCGTCCCGGTCCGCCTCTCCTGGCCGGCGGCCAGCGACCAGTCGCCGATCGCCCGCTACGACCTCGGCGAGGCGACCCCGGGCGTCGAACCGGCCGTCGTGGCGACCACGCCGCCGTTGACGCGCATGGCGACCCGGCCCATGCCCTTCGCCACCGGCATGACCTACGCCGTGCGCGCGCTCGACGCCCCGGGGAACCTCGGGGCCTGGGCACCCGCGGCGGCCGTCCGCGTCGCGGTCGTCCGCGAGTGGGCCTCGACGGTCCGCCGGAGCGCCGGCTGGACCCGCTACGCCTCCGCGAGCGCGCTGGGCGGCTACGCCGCGATGGCCACGCGAGCCGGGGCGACCCTGCGGTACACCTTCAAGGGCCGCGGGATCGCGGTCGTCGGCCCGGTCGGCCCGACGCGCGGCAAGCTGGAGATCCGCCTGGACGGGGTCCACGTCGCCTACGTGAGCGCGTATGCCGCCCGGCCGGCCAGCCGGTGGGTGCTCCACGCGATGACGGTCGACCCGACGCGGAGCCACACGCTGGAGGTGCGCGTCCTCGGGACGGCCCGCCGGCCGCGCGTGGACATCGACGCCTTCCTCGTCCTGCGCTGACGGCCGGGGCGTCCGGGCGCCCCGCACTCCGCGTCAGGCGGGCGCGATCGGCACCCGCGACATGAGGGCCAGCGTGTTGCCGTCGGGGTCCTCGAAGAAGGCCATCCACTCCTCCGTCCCGGCCGCCTCGTCGCGGTGGATCACGTGAGGCTGCCCGACCGCCGTGACCCCGGCCTCGGAGAGCGTCGCGAACTGGGCGACGATGTCGTCGACCCGGAAGTAGAGTACCGAGCTCGGGCGCCACTCGGCGTCGGGGACGGCGCGCACGAAGAGGCGGGTCCCGGCGCAGTCGAAGAACGCCAGGTCCCCGAACGTGAACAGGTGGGGCAGGCCAAGGGTGTCGCGGTAGAAGCGCTCGGCGCGCGCGACGTCGCGGGTCAGCAGCGACACCTGGCCGAGGGCTCCGAGGGCGGTGGGTCCGGTCATCCTGGTCCTCCGAGCGGCGATTGGGCTTCCGGCCGGGTAGCCCGGCCAGTGGCGGAGCTCGACGATCCCGGATACGCCGAGCTTCGTCGAGATGTTCGCGACGTGGTACTTGACGGCGTCCCTACCCGCGAGTTGGGATGCCCAGGGGTCGAATCGTCGTCCAGCTCGCCGTCATGCCCGAGCCGATGATCCTCCAGTGGATCTTCCTCGTGGTCGGCGTCGTCCCGGGTTCGTGGCGTTCTTCTGGCTCCGCCGGAAAGGGCAGCTGCGCCTCTGGGGGCACTCCGACAAGCGGCCGCCAAGGAGCCGCCCAGGGCGGCAGCTGAGCCCCTACCGGGCTCGGACCCGGTTGTTCCGCGGCAGGTGCTCCAGCTCCGCGAGGCCGAGCGCCTCCAGGAGGGGCGGCACGTACATGCCGAAGCGACCGCGGTAGCCCTTGCGCAGGCCGTACCAGCCGCCGACCGGGTTGGCAGGCGAGCGACCCCACCCCTCGACGGTGTCTTCGGCCGCCGGCTTCTGCTCGTCGGCGGCGCCGAGCGCCACCCAGTCGCCGACCTGCCGGAGCCAGGCGTGGAGGTCCTCGATGCAGCGCAGGTGATATCGGAGCTGGGTCGACCCGACCTGGCACACGAGCGCGGGCGGGTCGGCCGCCTCGTCGCGCCACATCTGGTATTCGGCGCCCCCGCTCGCGGTCTGGAGGATCCACGGGTCCTCGTGCGTGCCGCTGCCTCGTGGCGTGCCGGTCATGGCCCCCTCCTGCTGCTCCAGCGTGACGACCGCCAGTGAACCACGCGTGGAGCGATCGCGCCGTCTACCTCGCGTCCCGGTCGAGGCGGATGGCCAAGGTGCGGCCGCGGATCGTCGCGGTGCGGAGGGCGCGCACCACCTGCTCCACGACGTCGTCGGCAACGTCGACGAGCGAGAAGCCGTCGGCGATCTGGATGGCACCGATCGCCGACCCGGGGACGCCCGCCTCGGCTGTGATCGCGCCGACGAGGTCCGCCGGCCGCATCCCCGCGCGGCGCCCGCCGCCGACGTAGAGGCGCACCCACCCGCTGCCGGCGGGGAGGCCGGCCCGCGGCTCGCGGCGACCCGGCGGCATGGGGCCCGGGGATGGACCCCGCGGCCCGCCGGGATCGGGCGGACCAGGCCACGCGCGCGTCCCCGCGCGCCCCGGCGGGCCGGCACGGCCGGGAGCCCGGACGTACCCGGGTGGGCCGGCCGGTCGCGCGGGCCGGTCCTGCGGCAGGAGCGCCGGCGCGATCTCCACCTCGGCATCCCCTCGCGCGTCGTCCGCGTCGAGCAGCGCGACCGCCGCGAGGGCGATCTCCACGGCGTCGTACTCGTCCGCGAGGGCCTCGACGACCGCGCGGTAGCGCTCCAGGCCCGGCCGCTCGCCCGCCGCCCCGCCGCCCTCGCCGGCGCCGTGCCCACCCTCGCCACCCTCCCCGTTCGCGTCGCGGTCGCGGTCGCGCTCGCCATCGGCGGCCAGGCGCTCGCGCAGGCTCGCCCGGAGCAGCTCCAGCCGGCGCTCGCGCAGGTCCGCGACCGTCGGGACCGTCGCCCGCTCCAGCCGGGTCTTCGTCGTCGTCTCGATGTTCCAGAGGAGCCGGTGCTCGCGCGGCTCGACGAGCGTGATCGCCGTCCCCTCGCGGCCCGCGCGCCCCGTGCGCCCGATCCGGTGGACGTACGCGTCGGCCGACGACGGCACGTCGTAGTTGACGACGTGCGAGACGTGCTCGATGTCGAGCCCGCGCGCCGCCACGTCGGTCGCCACCAGGACGTCGAGCGCGCCGTCGCGGAAGCGACCCATCACGCGGTCGCGCTGCTCCTGGGAGAGGCCGCCGTGGAGCGCCGCCGCGTCGTGCCCCCGCCCGCTGAGAGCCTCGGCCAGGTCGTCGACCTCGCCGCGCGTCCGGGCGAAGACCAGCGCGGCCGCCGGGTCCTCCACGTCGAGGACTCGTCCCAGCGCGGCGAGCTTGTCGGCATGCCGGACGACATAGACCAGCTGCCGGACCTTCGCGGGCGCCTCCTCGGACGGTCGGTCGGGACGCACGGAGACGCGAACCGGCTCGCGGAGGTGGCGCGCGGCGACCCGGGCGATCGTCGTGGAGATGGTGGCGGAGAAGAGCGCCGTCTGGCGGCCGGCCGGCGTCGCCGACAGGATCGTGTCGAGGTCCTCGGCGAAGCCCATATCGAGCATCTCGTCGGCCTCGTCGAGGACGACGGACTCGACGGCGTCCAGGCGCAGGCTGCCGCGGGTGAGGTGGTCGACCGCCCGGCCGGGCGTGGCGACGACCACGTCCAGCCCCCGCCGGAGCCCGCGCAGCTGCTGCCCGATCGGCTGGCCGCCGTAGACGGGGAGTACGCGCACGCCCAAGACGCGCCCGTAGCGGTGGACGGCCTCCGCCACCTGCATCGCCAGCTCGCGGGTGGGCACGAGCACGAGGGCCAGGGCGGTCCCCTGCTCCGCCCTGCCGAGGCCCTCGACCGCCAGGCGCTGCAGGATCGGCAGGGCGAATGCCGCCGTCTTGCCGGTGCCGGTCGGCGCCTCGGCCAGCAGGTCGCGGCCGGCGAGCAGGGGCGGGATCGCCGCCTCCTGGACCGGCGTGGGCTCCTCGTAGCCCAGCCCGGCGAGCGTCTCAAGCAGGGCGGGCGCCAGCCCGAGGGCGGAGAAGGTCGCGGGTTCGGGCTCGGTCATGGCATGCAGCGTACTCCCGGTCGCTCGGCACGCCCCTGCCGGCGGGTCGGCGGGCCCGACCGGCGACGAGATGTGCAGACGCCTGGCCGCGCTCGCCGACCCGGTTCGGTGCCGGCACGCACCGAACGAGACCAACGCCGTGCCCGGGCGGTACCACCTTCGTGCTGCGACCACGCGGGCCGGCGCTATCGTCGGGGCGTGGCGCATCCGCCGGGGGACTGCGCCGGCGCGGGGTGCACGGTGGATCTCGGGACCCAGTTCTGCGAGCGGTGCGGGCGGGACCGGGATTCGTTCGCGTCCGCCCGGAACGCGTACCACGACTGCCCCGCGTGTGGCGCCGCCTGCTGCGCCGACTGCTGGAACCTGGTCGACGGCGCGTGCCTCGCGTGCGCCCCGTTCCGCCTGGTCGACGCGACCACCCGCCCGCGGATCGTCGTGGCGCCCGGGACCGTAGCGAGATCCGCGCTCGCGGGCCCGGCTGCGACGCCCGACCCGTACGCCGACCTCCGGGGCGCCGATCCGCCGCGGGACGCCAGGGGCGGGCGCCGGGGAGCCGCCCGTCAGCGACCCACGAGCGCGCCGCCTGCCGGCCTCGCCTCACCGCCGCCGGCTCCGACTGCCCAGCGGACCGCTCCTGCCGCGGAACCGGCGCAGCCCCCCGTCTCCCCTCTCCCTGGTCGGCACCGTCGCCGCGCCGGCCGCGTGGGCCTCGCCGCGACCGGCGCCTGGGTCGTCGTCGCCATGCTGGCCGTCGTCGTCCTGGCCGCCGCGCCCGGGAGGGGCGTGCCCGCACGCGCCGACGGCGAGCCGGGGAGCATCGCGCCAAGGCCCGTCGCGACCGCCACTCCGAGCGCAACCCCGGCTCCGGCCGCTGCGACGCCCCGGGCGACGCGCGCGCCGCGGGCCACGCCCCGGCCGACCCCGAGGGCCGCGCCGGCCAACCCCGGCGTGACGGCCCCGCGAACGACGCCTCGGCCGACGAAGCGGCCCGTGAAGCCGATCGTCGTGGCGCCGCCCCCGCCGCCCGCCCCGACCCCGGTTGCCGCCCCCGTCGCGCCGCCCCCGACACCCGGCCTCGGACCCGAGACGACGGCCCCTTGAGCCGCCTCTCCCTCGCGACGGCCCGGAGAGACGTCGGCCGCCTGGACGTCAGGGCAGGAGCTGGCGCAGCGCGAACCCGACGTTGGCCGGCCGCTCGGCGAGCCGGCGCATGTACCACGGGTACCAGTGCTTGCCGTAGGCGATGAGCGTGAACGCGGGGAAGCCCGCCTTCTGCAGGCGGCGCAGCTCGCCGGCCCGGATCCCGTACAGCATGTGGACCTCGAGCCTCTCCCTGGGCACGCCCGCCGCCTCGGCGAAGGCCGCGATCCGCTCCACGAGGCCCCCGTCGTGGGTGCCGAGCGCGAGGCGGGCCTTCCCGTCGCGTGCGGCCCCGGCCAGGACCAGCGCCGCGGCCTGGTAGGAGGCGTCCACCTCGGCCCGCTTGCGCCAGGCGACGTCCGCCGGCTCGTCGTAGGCGCCCTTCACGAGCCGCACGGCCGGCTCGAGGGGCAGGAGCCGATGCAGGTCGGCCGGGGTCCGCCGCAGGTATGCCTGGAGGCAGATCCCGACGTTGCGGTGCTGGGCTTTGAGACGCTCGTACAGGACGACCGTGCGCTCGACGTAGGCCGACCCCTCCATGTCGACCCAGAGCCAGGTCCCGGTCACGTCGGCGCGGGTGGCCAGGCCCTCGAGATGACGCAGGCACGCCTCCTCGTCGATGTCGAGGCCCAGCTGGGTCGGCTTGACCGACAGCTCGATCGGCCGCGCGAGCGACGCGCCGCGGTCGAGGATGGCGTGATAGTGGGCCGCGACCTCCTCCGCCTCGGCGATCGCCACCAGGTTCTCGCCGAGCCGCGTGACGAGGATTCCCTGCCCGCCGGCGGCGAGCGTCTCGGCCGCGGCGAAGGCGGCGTCGGCGTCCTCCCCGGGCATGAACCGGCGCACGGCCTTGCGCACGAAGCGCAGGGGCGGCAAGCGCTCCTTCAGCCAGGGGTTGCGGGCCATCCAGAGCAGGAGCGTGCGCATGGGGTCCTGGTCTCCTCCGTCGCGGGCGTCGGGGAGATGGTGCCACGGCCGGCAGGCCGGATGAGCGCCGCTTCGGGACGCCCGGCACTGGCGCGCCGACGGCGGCCGAGTCGACGCTGGCGATCCACACGTTCAAGGAGCCCGACGATGCCCGTTCGCAGCACATTCGGTTCCGACGAGGCCCTCCGGGTCGCGACGGGCCTGGGCCTCGACTTCGACGCCGAGCCGTTCACCCTCGAGGAGTTCCGGCGCGGGATGGAGGTCGAGCTGGAGCACGGCCGCCGCGACCCCGACACGAACGTCACGGGCGACGACCCGCTCACCACCGGCAAGATCGCGCTGGCCCACCTCCGCGAGATCTCCGACTACTACACGCGCCTCGATCGCATGGAGGCGGAGGCGGAGGCGGAGCAGGCCGAAAAGCTCGACCCGGCCTGATCCCGCGACCGGCACTCCCTCCTCCCGCGGCCGCGTGGCGCGCGCAGCTCGCTCAGGGCTCCTCGGTGACGCGCCGGAGGACGGCCGAGAGGTGGAGCAGGAGCGGCTGGCCCACCGCCGCCATTCGGAGCTCGTAGCGCAGCTCGTCGCCTGTCACCCGCACGTCGCGCTCCACCGAGGTGACGTCGGGCCCCGTCGCCGCTGAGACGACGGCGCGGGACGCGACGCGGATTTCGGCCGTCCTCGAGCGTCCCCTCGTCCACCTCGACCAGGCCGGTCGCCTGGGCGACGAGGATCTCGATCCTGCCGGCCGGCTTCGGCCGCCAGTAGCCGGCCTCGGCATGGAGCGGCCGACCGTCGTCGAGCGACCAGGTCCGCTGCTCGTAGACGAGGAACGGCCGGCCCGGCGCCAGGAGCGTGATCTGCTCGCCGTAGTCGAAGTCGGCCACCGTCGGGTACCTGCCCCGGCCCTCGCCACGCCACGTCCCGATGAAGGCGGCGAGCGACTCGAGCTCCGGGGCCGGCGGCGCGGGAGCGGGGGGCGAGGGGCCGAGCGGTGGGCGGGCAGGGTCCTGACGGGCGGCCTTGTCGGGCGACGACACGGGACGCGACCTCCACGGGGGCGGTGTCGCGCATTGTCGCCGGTCCGGGCGCGTGTGGGATACCGGCGGGGCACGGGGGCGACGGGACTGCGCTTGACACGACTTGTTGTGTAATGTTGTAATCCCCGCAACGGCAGGACGCACGGCCACCGCCCAGCCCCGCCCCCGGATCACCCGCGCCGACGCGCAGCCACGACAAGGAGCACTCCCCGATGGGTCACCACGCAACCCCCGACGAGCTCGCCGGCTGGTTCGCCGGCCGCCTCCCCGACGCCTGGTTCACCGGCGCCCCCGACGTCTCGGTCGATCGCGAGGAGATTCTCGTGGTCGGCGAGATCGCCGACGTCGACCTCGGCGCCGACGCCACCGACGCCGCCCGCGCGGCCGCCCGCGACAGCCGCGTCCAGCGCTTCCGCGAGGAGACCCGCGGCGAGCGCATGGAGATCGCCGAGGAGGCCCAGCACCGTTTCCGCAAGGTCGTGTCCTGGGGCGTCCGCGTCGCCGGCGAGACGCAGCTCTTCACCACGGCCAGCGTCCCGGTCATGACGCGCCTGCGCCAGCCGGAGCGCCGCGTGCTCGACACCCTCGTCGAGGCCGGCGTCGCCCGCAGCCGCAGCGAGGCGCTCGCCTGGTGCGTGAAACTGGTCGGCGAGAACGAGGCGACCTGGATCGGCAGCCTCCGCGACGCCCTGCGTGCCGTCGAGGAAGCCCGCAAGGGCGGTCCCACCGCAGGTTGACGCTCGACCCGACCGGCAGTTGACCGCCTGGCCGGCAACGGCGGCTCGACCCGCCAGCTGGCTACGCCGGCTGGGCAACCCCCTCGTCGGGCGCTCTCTTCGTGCGGAGGCCACGGGCGCGAGGCGGTTCCACGACGGGCCGCAGCAGCAGAGCCCCAAGCCCGAACGCGAAGACGCCGAGGAACATCCCGAAACGGGCGCCGACGGCGACCCCCAGGAGTGCCCCGATGCTGTACATGACGGCCGCTCCCAGCGCGGAGGCGACCGGCCCGTTCGTTGCCTCGACGATGTTGCTCATCCCCATGTAGCGGCCGGCGGACGCCTTGGGGATGACCTCCGTCATCAGGGCCCAGTCGACCGAGAGGAAGGCGCCAGACGCCAGCCCAACGATCCCGAGGCCGGCGACGACGACCCACGGCTCCGGCGCGAGCGACAGGATGACCATACCGACCGCTCCGACGGCCGCGCTCGCGTAGATCACGGGCTTGCGCCCCACGATGTCGGAGATCCGTGCCCCTGGGAACGTGCCGATCCCACTCGTGACCGTCGTGACGGCGAGGCCGATGATGACCCAGGTGCTGCGTTCGTCGGCATCCATGCCGAACGCGTTCGTCAGGAAGTAGATGTTCAGGTTCATGAAGAACCCGGTGGCCATCATCATGAAGAAGCGCGAGCCCAGCAGCCACACGTAGCTGCGCTGCTTGAGGATGTCCGTCCCGAAGGTCTGGAACCCGATCTTCACCCAGGAGCGACCCTCGCGAGGCTTGGGGGGCGGCCCGTTCGGGGTCCAGAGGAACGTCCCGATGCCGGTCAGGGCGACGATGGCCGCGAGCACGAGGACCGGCAGCGTGAAGTCCGGCGTCTTGGGGCCGGGCCCAAGTGAGTACCCGGTCCACATGATGAGGTAGCCGCCGACGAGGCCGGCCACGATCATCAGGCCCATGAGGCCGCTGGCCACGCCCACCTGCTTGTCCGGCACGAGGTCCGGGACGAGCCCGGAGAACGGACCGCGGGCGAGGTTCGCTGTGAACTGCAGGAACAGGAAGAAGACCAGGAGCAGCGCGAACGACTGGGAGAACGCCAGGCCTGCCAGCGAGAGTGCGGCGAGCAGCGATCCCACGAGGATGAACGGCTTGCGACGACCCCAGCGTGATGCGACATGGTCACTGATCGAGCCCATCACCGGCATCGTGAGCATCGCGATCGGCGCAGCCAGCAGGTCCATCACGCCGACCGCGAGGAGGCCCTCCTGGCCCATCAGCTGCTTGGTTCGCTCCTGCTGGAAGAGTTCGAACCCGCCCCAGATGGCGTTGAGCGCGAACCAGTAGATCGAGATCTGGATGAGCGACGTCAGGGCCAGCGGAGAGGTGGGCCGCTCGCCGACCTCCTCGATGAGGTCCGCGTTCGTGGCCGCCTCCGCGCTCGCGGGCGCGAACCCGGGCGCGGGCGCGGGAGTTGGCTCGATCGCCATCGCACCGACCTCCTGTGGTGCCGCGAGCGTCCGACCTGGCGCCGATGTGCGATAGGGCCGGAGGTCACGCCGCGCAGCCGGCCCGCCGCTGCCGGATGATGGCCCCGACATCGCCGCTCGCCGTTGAGGAGGACGCATGACCCCCGCGCGCCGCGACATCCCCCTCGTCCGGTTCGGGCGCGAGACGTGTGGCGACCCCGCCGCCGCGTCGCGGCGCGAGTGGATCGTCACCAACGGACTCGGCGGCTACGCCACGACGGCGCTCGACGGCGCCCCCGTCCGGCGCTACTCGGGCTGGCTCGTCGCGGCGCTCGAGCCGCCGGTGGCGCGGACGGTGCTGGTGGGCGCCCTCCTCGAGGCGGCGACCGTCGGCGGGCAGCCGTACGACCTCAGCGCCCTGGCCCGGACCGGGCGCGGGCGCGACCCCGACGGCGGACGTCATCTCGAGGCATTCGAGCTCGAGGGGATGCGCCCGGCCTGGCGCTACGCGGTCGGCGGCGCGATCCTGGAGAAGCGGGCCTGGATGGCCCACGGCGCCAACACGACGTACGTCCAGTACCGCGTGCTCCGCGGCGGGCCCGTCGCCCTGCGGGTCGAGCCGCTGGTCGTGCACCGCGACCACCACGACCTGAACCCGATGGCCGAGGCCCGGCCCGCCGTGGCGGAGGTGGCGGGCGGCCTGGCCGCGCGCTGGGATGGCCACACAACGGTCCTCTCGCTCCTTGGCCCCGGCGCCGTGGCAACGCCCCAGCCGCCCAGGACCGATCGGGGCTGGGTTCGCGGGATCGGCCTCGCCGCGGAGACCGAGCGGGGGCTCGACGACGTCGGCGACCTCGCGATGGCCGGGTCGTTCGAGGTGACCCTCGAGGACGGCGAGGCCTGGACCCTGGTGCTCACGGTGGAGGACCTGGCAACCGTCGAGATGGACGGGGACCGCGCCCTCGCGGCCGCGCGGGCAAGAGACGCGGACCTGCTGGGTCGGGCGGGCATGACGGACGCCACGGACCCCGTCGTCCGGCAGCTCGTCCTCGCCGCCGACCAGTTCATCGTCACGCGCCCGATCCGCGGAGAGGAGACCCCCGGGCGAAGCGTCATCGCCGGCTATCCATGGTTCAACGACTGGGGCCGCGACACGATGATCGCGCTGCCGGGTCTCACCCTGGCCACGGGACGCCCGGATGACGCCGAGCGGATCCTGCGCAGCTTTGCGCCATTTGTGCGTGACGGCTTACTGCCGAACAGCTTCCCCGATGCCGAGCGGGAGGAGCCCTGGTTCCACACGGTGGACGCCGCACTCTGGTACGTCCATGCGGTCCGCGCCTACCGCGACGCGACCGGCGACGACGCGCTCGTCGATGACCTGCTTCCCGTCCTGCGGTCGATCGTCGACCGCTACCACGACGGGACCCGCTTCGGCATCGCGGTCGACCCGGCCGACGGCCTCGTGGGCGCGGGGGTGCCGGGCGTCCAGCTGACGTGGATGGATGCCCGCGCCGACGACTGGGTCGTCACGCCGCGCATCGGCAAGCCGGTCGAGATCGCCGGCCTGTGGGTCCACGCCTGCCGCATCGTCACGGGCTTCTGCGCGGCGCGGGGCGAGGAGGACGCCACCGCGCGCTATGCGGCGTGGGGCGAGACGGCGGCGGCCTCGTTCCGGGCGCGCTATTTCCGGGCCGATCTCGGATGGTGCGCCGACGTGCTCGACGGCCCGGACGGCGACGAGCTCCACCTGCGTCCCAACCAGCTGCTCGCCCTCGCCGTGGAGCCCGACCTGTTCGCGACCGACGAGGCGCGGGCGGTCGTCGACGCGTGCGCGCGGGAGCTGCTGGTCGCCGGCGCGCTCCGCTCGCTCGCTCCGTCCGACCCGGCTTACCTGGGCAGCTATCGCGGCGACCGGATCACTCGCGACGCGGCGTACCACCAGGGGACGGCGTGGACATGGCTCATCGGGCCCTTCGTTGACGCGGCGCGGGCGGCCGGCTGGCCGCGGGACGAGCTGCGGGCGGTCCTCGGCCCGGTGCTCGACCACCTGCGCGACGCCGGCCTCGGGACGATCTCCGAATGCCTGGAGGGCGATCCGCCGCACCGGCCGGTCGGCTGCCACGCGCAGGCCTGGAGCGTAGCCGAGGCGCTCCGCGCCCTGCGCTCGCTTGAGGCCGGCTGACCGCGCGGGCCGGGGCGCCGGCCGGGCGTCAGCTCCCGGTCGTGATCGGGTAGCCGGCGGCCGTCCAGTCGTTCATCCCGCCGGCCATCGAGGTGACCGCGGGGTAGCCGGCGCCGAGCAGGATGTCGCGGCCCTGCGCGCTCCGGTTGCCCGAGCGGCAGACGACCACCACCGGGCGATCCTTCGGCACGTCGGCGAGGCGCGCCGAGAGCTCGCCCAGCGGGATCAGCGTCGCTTCCGGGATGTGGCCGGCGGCCCACTCGGCGGGCTCGCGCACGTCGAGGACGAAGGCGCCCCCGTCGCGGAGCCCACTGGCCTCGGCGACAGACACGACCGCGGGCAGCGGGGCGACGGCACCCGCCGGGGCGCTCGCCGCCGGGGCCGTCGGGGGCGCCGCCGAAGGCGAGCACGCCGCGACGACCGCGGCGGCGGTGAGGACCAGGATCGCGAGGGCGCGGCGGGCGTGCGGGCGGGGCATCAACGACTCCGGGGCTGCGGGTGATTGTCGGTCGGCTTCGATGGGCTGACGACCGTGGCGGTCTCGCTCCGATTATCGCCTATTTGCGCAAACGCGCAAGTGTGATGTGGCTCGGCGACGCCCTATCCGTCGAGCGGGTCGAACCCTTCGGTCCGCTCCACGACGGCGTCGGCGCCCAGCCGGTCCGCGTCGGGGCTGCCGAGCGCCGCCCCCAGGACGGTGGACCAGCCGCCGTCGGCGAGCCCGGCCAGGGTCACCTCGGCGGCGGCCAGGAGCGCGTCGGCCTGCGCGGCGACGGCCGGTCGGCCGAGCACGCCCTCGGGCATCTCGGCGATCTCCGTCGCAATCGAGGCGGCGGCGCGGGTGGTCGCCTCCGCGTGGGCGGCCGCGGCGAGGTCGGTCGCGCGTCGAACGACGAGGGCGCCGGGACCCGAGACCCCGAGCGCGAGCCCCACGAGGTAGGGCCAGCGGGCGCCCGCCGCGCCGGGGAGGTCGGGCTCGTCGAAGGCGAAGGTGACGTCCGGCCAGGCGAGCCGCCGGATGGCGACGGCGGCGAGCGCCTGGGCCGCCGGCTCGCGCTCGTCGGCCAGCCACGGGACTAGCGCGCCGGCGGCGAGCTGGCCGGTGGCGAGGCCGTCACCCTGCGCGAGGGCCACGGCCAGCGCCTGCATCGCGAATGCCCGGCCGGCCCGCGTGGCCGGGTCGGCGGGGATGCCGTGGACGAGGTCGGGCGCCACGATGAGCGGGCCGGGGCCGATCAGCACCGTGGCCCCGGCGCGGCGGATCAGCCGGTGGCCGAAGGCGTGGTCGGCGATCGCGCGGTCCGGGTCGACGCCCTCCGAGACGATCTCCGCGATCGGGTCGGCCTCGACGAGGTCGATCCGCTCCATCGCCGCGACCAGGGCCTGCTCGGGGGCCGCGAGCGCCGGCGCCTGCGTGCCCAGGCGGACGTACCTGCCGGCCTCCGCCGACGCCTCGTCGACGCACTCCCGGAGGACCGCGAGCGCCCGCTGGCTCCCGGCCGGGATCGAGCCGGCGTCCTCGCCGTCGTCCGGGTGGTGGCCCTCCCGCGGATGCCAGTACCCGGGTTGGAGGCCCCGGTCGTGGAGTCGGAGCACGAGCTCGCGGACCGCTGGGACCCGGATCCGGACGAGGTCGGCGCCCACCGCCACGAGGGCTGCCGCCGAGTCCGGGGCCGCCGCGAGCATCGGGGTCGGGAGGGTCAGCCCGAACCACGGGCGGGGCGCGTCGCCCAGGACGTCGAGCAGCTCTAGGCGAGCGGTCCGGTTCGCGTCGATCCGCTCGAGCGCGAGGAGGGCCAGCCGCCGCGCCTCGGCCTCGGCGGCAGCGCGGCGCTCCGGGTCCGCGAGGAGCTCGGCCTCGAAGGCGAGGTCGATCGCCCCGCTCGCGACGTCGAGGGCCAGCTGCTGGGGGGAGACGTCGTACTCGAGGAGGGCCACGGTGAAGGGCAGGCTGATCCCGCCGGCCAGGCGGTCGAGCGAGGCGTTGACGTGGCGCTCCACGACGGCCGACGCGAGGGGCACGTCGTTGCGGTCGAGGCCGCTCACGCCGATCAGGCGCAGGAGGGCACGCTCGCGGGCCGGCGTCGTCGAGGCGCGGGCGCGGGCGCCCCACGCACCGGCGAGATCCTCGGCCCGGCGGAGGACCGAGTCAAGGCGGGCGGCGATCGGGCGGGCAGCCGCGCTCATCGAACCGGAGTATGCGCGGACGGCGGCCCTGGCGGCCGTGCCACGTCGGGGAGCGGAGCGAGGTCGGGGTGCGGCGGCAGGTGCGGGAGCAGCGGCGCGCTCATCGGTCGTCCGGCTCCTCGCCCGGGAGTCCCGTCGCCGCCGGCCGGCCGACCCAGACGTGGCCGTCGGCGAAGCGCTCCGCCTTCCAGATCGCCGCCCGGGCCTTCGTCTCGTCCATGGCGAAGCGCGCCGCGTCGAAGGCCGCGTCGCGATGCGGCGCGCAGGCCACGATCACCACCGACACGGCGCCGAGCGGCACCTCGCCGACGGCGTGGACGATGGCGATCCGCTCCACCCCGAAGCGCGCGGCCGCGGCGTCGGCGATATCGGTGAGAACCCGCAGGGCGAGCGGCTCGAACGCCTCGTACTCGAGCGCCTCCACGTGGCGGCCGGCATGGCGCCGCGCCTCCGCCTCCTCGCCGGGGGCGGGCGATCCGGGCGTCTCGCGCGTGCGCCCTTCGAAGATGACGACCGCGCCGTCGGCCGGGGTCGCCAGCCGGTCGGCGAGCTCCCGTCCCAGGCCCGGCGGCAGCGGGGCGGGCGCGAGCTCCAGGATGCGATCGGTGCCAGGCGGCCCGGCGGCGGCAGCGACGCCGGTCGGGGCTGTGGCACCCTCCCCTGGGTCGGCGGCATCCTCGCCCGACCCGCCGCTGACCGGCGGGATGCAGGCCACCTCGTCGCCGTCGGCGAGCTCCGTCTCCGGCGACGCGTACTCGGCATTGCGCGCGAAGCGCACGTACGGGCGCCCGTCCGCGAGGGCCGGGTGGAGCGCCACGAGCGCCGTCCAGGCGTCCTCGATCGTCGCCGGCCCGGCGACCTCCACCTCGATCTCGCGCGCGCCCGCGATCTCGCGCTGGCGAGCGAAGAGCCGGATCCGGATGCGCATGCGCCCCCTCCCCTACCCGGGTCGGCCGGCCGCGGGCGTTGGGCCAGCGGCCGGCGACGCTCCCGCGCCGGAGGCCGACAACGGCAGGCCGGCGCCGACGAACACCGCTACGAGGAGGCCGTCGCCGACCGGCAGGATCGTGGCGACGAAGCGGTCGTCGCGAAGGAGCGCCGCGTTGAACGCCCGCAGGTGGCCGGTGGCCGTGTCGTCGCCGGCCGGGCGCGCACCCGACACCCGGCCGCTCCACAGCACGTTGTCCACGACGAGCAGCGCCCCGGGGGCGAGGCGCGGGACGAGGGCCTCGACGTACTCCGCGTTCTCGTGCTTCAGGGCATCGACGAAGGCGAGGTCGAAGGGACCGGCAAGCGCGGGGTCGCCGGACGCGAACGCCTCCAGCGCGGGCCTGCTCACCACCCCGATGGAATCGTCGGGGACGCCGGCGGCCCGCCAGTGCGCCCGGGCCCGCTCCGTCCGCGACGAGTCGGGGTCGATCGTCACGATCCGGCTGTCGGCCGGCATCGCCAGGGCCATCCAGAGCGTGGAGAACCCGATGGCCGTGCCGACCTCGACGACGTGGCGCCGGCCGGCGGCTAGCACCGCGAGCACGCGGCCGGCCTCGCGGTCGAGGATCGGCACGCGCGGGGTCTCGCGATGGGCGTCGGCCTCGATCGCTGCAAGCACAGGGTGCACGGACGGAGCCAGCTTCTCGATGTACTCGCGGTCGGTCTCGTCGGGGATCCAGCTGCCGTCGTGCTTCATCGTCGAACCTTAGACCAGCAGGCCGGCGCCGAAGTAGAGGCCGGCCGCGGCGATCGTGCCGGCCGCGATGAGCGCGACGTTGATGTACAGCAGCCCAGTCGCCGACTCCATCGAGCGCGTCATCACCGTCTGCACGGCCGCCCAGCTCACGATCAGCGGGAAGACGAGCGAGACGGCGAGGCGAAGCCAGACGAACAGGGCCCACGGCCCGGTCAGCGGCGCCAGCGGCGGATTGGACGTCCCGATCCCCAACCCCACCCACAGCCCGAAGAGGACCAGCTGCGTGGCGACGACGCCCAGCATGACGCGGCTCAGCAGCAGCGCCGGCCCGGTCGAGAGCTTCGGGGTCACGAGGTACCAGTGGCCCAGGATCATCGCCGCGAAGACGCCGCCGGTCGCCGCCGCCAGCGCCAGGAGCTGCACGCCCAGCGCGCCGATCCCCGTCGGCCCGCCGCCCCAGGTGAGGGCGCCGAAGAGCATCGTCGCGATGCCCAGGGCAGCCACGGCGACCGCCAGCGGCGCTGCCCGCCGGCCGCGGAACAGCAGTAGGCCGTAGACGAGCGCGCCTGCGGCGAACAATCCGAGCGCGGCCCGCCGCGGGACGTCCCACGCGGGATCGACGGTGACCGGCGAGCCGGCGGCCGCCGCGGCCGGCAGGGCCCCGTCCGACAGCCAGGCGAGCCCGCCGAACGCCGCCGCGCACAGGGCGGTGAAGCCGAGGAAGCCGGTCGTCGCCTCGGTGCGGAGGCGCAGGAGCGCGACCGCGCCGAACGAACCCACGGCCAGGGCCGCGAGGAGCGTCCAGTTGATGAACGCCAGGTTGCGGGCGATCTGCTCGGCGGGCACGAGGGCGAGTGTAGACGGCGCGCCCGGCGAAGCGGCGCAGCATGCCCGGGGAACGCTCCCGCCCGGCGCGCCGCCCGGCGCCCTCGAGCCTCGCGGCGAGCGTACGATTCGCGCCGGAGGTGCAGACGATGGCAACGGGCGGCGCGACGATCACCTGGTACGGACACGCGTGCGTGGAGGTGCGAACCCCGGGCGGGAAGACGATCCTCTTCGACCCGTGGTTCGGCAACCCCAAGAGCCCGAAGGCCGCCGCCGACGTGCGGGCCTGCGACCTGCTCCTCGTCACGCACGGGCACTCCGACCATTTCGGCGACGCGCTGGCGATCGCCAGCCGCCTGCGGCCGACGTGGCCCTGCATCCACGAGATGAGCCTGTGGCTGGCGCGTCGGCTGCCGGGCGGCGGGGACGCCGTCGTCGGCATGAACAAGGGCGGGACCTTCGCGTTCGGCGAGATCGCGGTCACGATGGTCGGCGCCGACCACTCGGCCGGCGACTGGAACGCCGGCGCCGAGACGACCCTCTACCTGGGCGAGCCGGCGGGCTTCGTCGTGCGGCTCGAGGATGGCACGACGATCTACCACGCGGGCGACACGAACGTCTTCTCCGACATGGCGCTCATCCGCGAGCTCTACCGGCCGACCCTCGCCCTGCTGCCGATCGGCGGCCACTTCACGATGGGCCCGCGCGGCGCGGCGCTGGCGGCCGAACTGCTGGGCGTTGGGGCGGTGGCGCCGATCCACTGGGGCACCTTCCCGATCCTGGCCGGCACGCCGGCCGCGCTGCGCCACGAGCTCGACGAGCGCGGCCAGCGGGGCGTGGCGGTGCACGACTGGGCGCCGGGGGATTCGATCTCGGCCTGACGCCGATCAGCTTCCGGGGGCCGGCGAGCCGGGGCCGGGGCGGGCTGGCCGGCGGGTCCGGGCGGCCGCCTTGCGGCGGTTCCGGGCGGGCTGGCCGGCGGGGCGTCGACGGGGAAGATCGAAGGTCCCATGGCCCCCTGCGGGGATCCATGTCATCCTCCGGCCATGGATCGGCGTCCGCATGCCCTCCTCGGCACCCTCGCGCTTGCCGGCGCGCTCGTCGTGGCGACCGCGGCGGCCCCGGCCGCAACAGGCGGCGCCCCGGTCACGCTCGGCGTGGACGCCCTCGCCGGCGCGAACCTCACGCCCGGCGCCGACGCCCCGGCATCGGACGACCGGCCGCTCCGCGAGCTGCCGACCAGCCTGCTGGTGACCCTGCGCCCCGGTGCGCGTCCCGAGGCCGCCGACGCGGCCGCCGGCGCGCTCGGCCTGGTGCGCGTGGCCTGGGATCCCGACCTGCGGACCGCGCAGTACGTGGCCATCGAGGCGGTCGAGCCGGCCGCGGCCGCCGCTTCGCCGGCTGCGGCCGCCGATTTGCCGGCTGCGGCCGCCGATTTGCCGGGATCCAACCCCGATGGCGCCACCTCGACGGGCCCGGGGCCCGACGGGCTCACCCTCGCGGGCGCAGTCACCGCTGCGGAGGGCGAGAACGTCGGCGCCAGGGCACGGCTCATGCGCCTCGGCGCCGCCCTCCAGGGGGTCGCCGGCGTGGCCGCCGCCGCGGTCCCCGTCCGGTTCGACATCCTCGAGGACCCGACGCCGGTGCCGACGCCCCTGCCGATCGAGCCCACGCCCACCCCGGTCCCCACACCCGTGCCGCCGGCACCCGTCGCTGCCCCCAACGACCCGCTCTGGGGCCGCGAGTGGGGCCCCGAGGCGATCGGCGCCCGCGACGCCTGGGCCCTGACCGAGGGGCGCCCCGAGATCGTCGTCGCCGTCCTCGACACCGGCGTCGACCTGCGCCACCCCGACCTGAGAGGCCGACTGATCCCCGGCACCGATGTCGGGTCCGGCGACAGCAACCCCACCGACGAGAACGGCCACGGGACCCACGTGGCGGGGATCGTCGCGGCCGCGTCGGGCAACGCCCGCGGCGTGAGCGGGACTGCGCCGCACGTCGTCGTCATGCCGGTGAAGGTCGCCAACGACAACGGCAGCATCTGGGACGTGACGGTCGCGCGGGGGATGGACTGGGCCATCGCCCGCGGGGCGCGCGTGATCAACCTGAGCCTCGGCGGGATCAACGCCAGCCCGACGGTGAACGCGGCGATCGATCGAGCGCGGTCGCGCGGCGTCGTCGTCGTGGCGGCGGCCGGCAACGAGGGCGGCGCCGTCAGCCAACCGGCGGCGTACGCGCCCACGCTCGCGGTCGCGGCCGTGACGGACCTCGGCGAGGCATACGGCGCCCCCGGCACCGCCGGGCGGTACGTCCACGCGGCCTACAGCAACAGCGGCCCGGAGGTGGACCTCGCGGCGCCCGGCACGTCCATCATCTCGACGATCCCCGTGCGCGCGGGCTCGTATGCCGTCATCTCGGGAACATCGATGGCAACCCCCTTCGTCTCGGCGGCGGCCGCGCTCGTCCTCTCGCGGAACCCGTCGCTGACCGCGGCCGAGGTGGAGGCCGCTCTCGTCGGCACGGCGCTCGACCTGGGCGCGCCGGGCCCCGACCCGGAGACCGGCGCCGGGCTCCTCCGCGTGGGCGCGGCGGCCTGGTCGGTGGCCTCGCCCGTCTCGGACGGCGGCGCTCCGTCCGTTGCGATCGGCGGCATCGCCGACGGCACCCTCGTCCGCGGCAAGCGCACGCTGGCGGTCTCGGCCTCGGATCCCTCGCCGATCGTCGCGCTGCGCCTCTACCGTGACAGCACCTACCTGCTGGTCCGGCGCGACGCGAGCTTCTCGCTGGGCTGGAGCTCGAGCACCGTGCCCGACGGCCTCCACACCTGGACCGCCCGCGGCACCGACGCCGGCCTCGACCTGGGCACGGCGAAGGTGCGGATCCTGGTCGCGAACGAGCGAGCGGTGTCCTCCCTCCGGGCGTCACGGCGGATGACCCCGACCGTTCACCGGCTGGTCCGCGAGGTCACGCTCGCACGAACCGGCCCGTTCGTGGCCCGCGCCACCGCCCCGCCCGGCTCGGCGCTCCGCCTGCGGCTGCTGAGCGCGACCGGCCGCGTCGTCGCCGAGGTGGTGGGCACGGGCTCGGCCGCGATTGCGTTTTCTTCGCTGCGCGCCGGCCGCTACTCGCTCCGGGCCTCGGTCGGTGCCGCGACGGTGGTCCCCGGGCGCTTCCTTCGCCTCTCGGCCGACTGGTTCCGCTGAGCGGCGCGGCGCGGGCGCGGCGCGTTGCCATCCGACCCGTCGCGAACGCCCGCCTCCGCCGGTGGAGCCTCGGCGCCTACCGTCGCCCGGGCGTGGTGACCCCGCGCACGGCAAGTGGCGACGGGTCCGCGCACACCGTCGCCTCGTCGAGATCCTCCAGGCCCAGGCTGCCCACCAGCAGGCCGATCGCGGCGCTGACGGCGAACGCGCACAGCCCGACCACGAGGATGGTCGTGAGTGGCAGGAAAAGGTCGAGCACCATATCGGGCGGGCTGCTCCTATGGATCGATGGACTCGGCAGCGAACGTCGGGCAGCATCGTCAGGTGCGGTCAGGGGCGTCTATTGGGCGGAATGCCTAGGCGGCGCGGATCGCGGCTGGCGGCGCAGCCGGCTCGGGCGGCAGCTCCGAACCTGTAGAGTGACTGCCATGATGATCGCGGCGACCAGCTTCGACCTGGGCGCCAGGAAGTGAGCGCGCGCGCCGATCCGGAGCGCGCACGGCCCGACGAGCCGCCGCAACCGGCGCCGGCCGCCGGAGGGTCGAGCCCGGATGCTTCAGCGACCAGCCTCGGTGCGCACCGGGACGCGGCGCCGGAGACCCTGTCCGAGCGCTTGTCGTCTGCGCTGCGTCATCCCCTCGGTGGCGCGACGGGACGCTTCGGTCGGCTGCTCCCGGGCAGGAGCCCATCCGTCGGTTCGCATCACATGACCGCTGCGGAGACGTCAGCGTACGAGGAAGCGGTCCGGCGGGCCTTCCTCGCGGCCGACTCGATCCTGCCGGCCAGCCCCGTACGGCGTCGGGTCGAGCCCTCGGCTCCGACCGAGGCGGGAACCGTCACACAAGGTGGCAGGGCCCCGGCGCAGGCCGCCGAGCCCGCGGCGCCCGACGCCCCCCTGCCGCAGCCAGCGGAGCCGCTGCCGCAACCCGCCGAGCCCCAGCCGCAGCCCGCCCGCGCCGGCGCGCCCAAAGCCCCGCTCAACCGGGTTGCTCTGCCGCCCGACGGCCCAGCCGCAGAGAGCGCACGTGCGCCCCACGCCTCGCCCATCTCGCGCGGTCCCGAACCCGCGGCCGACACGAGACCCATGGGTGCGCCGGCGTGGTGGCCTGTCCGCCCACTCGCGCAACCGGCAGCTCGGAGCGAGGGCGCCAAGGCGAACGCAGCGTCCGCGGCGCCGGAGCCCGCAGAACCCCCCACCGCCGGCGCGCCACCGGCCATCTCGCCCCTCCCCCGCGGCACGCGGTCACCCGGTCCCGCCACGACCGACGAGCTGATGCAGGTCCCCGGCAGCGTCACCACCACGGTCGACGACTTCTTCGGCGGCGTCGTCCGGCGGGTCGAACGCCACTCCTGAGATGCGCACGATCACGCTGTCGAACAACAAGGGCGGCAGCGCCAAGACCACGACGACCGTGAGCCTGGCCGCGGCCTTCGCCGAGACCGGCAAGCGCGTGCTCGTCGTGGATCTCGACCCCCAGGGATCGGCGACATTCTGGCTCGGCGGCCAGGAAATCGAAGGTGGGGCTTGTCGAGTTCTCCGAGGGCGGCGTGCGCGTCGCGCAGCTCGTGCAGACGTCGTCGGCCCAGAACGTCGACCTCATCCCGACCAGCCCCAGCCTCGTCCCGTCGGGCGAGAAGAGCCTCAACGACACAGGCCTGGCACTGGTGCGCGGATTCGCGCGGCTGCCCGACTACTGGGACATCATCCTCGTGGACACGCCCCCGACGGTGGGCTACCTCTCCCTTGCCCCCCTCGTTGCCTGCGACCACGTGCTCATCCCGGTCGAGGCCCACGCGCTTGCCCTGCCGGGAGTTGCCACCGTGGTCGCGTCGATCGAGCGGGCCCGGGCGCAGGTCAATCAGCGCCTCGACCTGCTGGGCATCGTCGTCTGCCGGGTGAACGCCACGCTCCACGCACGGGACGTCGTGGCCCAGCTGCGGGCCTCGTACGGGTCGGCGGTCCTGGAGCAGACCGTCCGCGAGACGATCCGCCTGGCGGAGGCTCCCGCGCTCCGCCTACCGATCACCCGGTATGCGCCCTGGAGTGCCTCGGCGCAGGACTACCGGGGGGTCGCCCGGGAGCTCCTGGCGCGCATGGGGGGCACCACGACCGTCGCGTGATGGGGCGGGGCGAGCTCCTGGCCGGCCCAACCGGCAGGCGCATTGACGGCGAACGCTGTCGTTCGACGGGGGACGACGGGTGTCGACCCCTGCTCGATGGCTACTGGACCGCTTCGACGAGCGCGCTGGCGACATAGCCAACATCCTCGTCTGACAGGCGGCTCGAGAACGGAAGGGCCAGCGTCGACGCGGCCACGCGCTCCGTCACGGGGAAGTCGCCGGGCTGGAACCCGAACATCGAACGGTAGAACGGCTGGAGATGGAGCGGTGCGAAGTACGGACGGCTCGCAACCCCAAGGTCGGCCAGCCTTGCCATGACGGTCTCGCGATTGATCTCCGGGTGCAGCCTGACGACATAGACGAACCAGTCGACGATCTCCCCGGCTCCCACATGAGGCAGCCCAACCCAGTCGTAGCCCGCGAGCGCAGCCGCGTACGCGCGCGCAACCCGCGCCCGACCGGCCTGCAGTTCCGCGCGTCGCTCGAGTTGGGCCACCCCGAGGGCGCTCGAGAGCTCATCGAGGCGATAGTTGTAGCCGAGGCGAACGTGCCGAAGCCATGCCCCATCGGCGTCACGGCCCTGGTTGCGCAGGCTGCGCATCGTCGCAGCGAGTGCCGCATCGTCGGTGACGACCATGCCGCCCTCGCCGGTCGTGATCTGCTTGTTCGGGTAGAAGGCGAAGACCGCAACGTCGCCGAAGCTGCCGAGCGGGCGTCCGTCCACCGACGAGCCAAGGCCTTCGCAGGCATCCTCGATGATCGCCCACCCGCGATGCCGCGCCTTCACTGAGATCGCCCCCACCTGGCACGGCCGGCCGAACACGTGCACCGGCAGCACGGCACGAGTTCGGTTCGACGCGGCTGCGTCCAGCCGATCCGGGTCCAGCCCCAGTGTTTCCTCCTCGATGTCGACGAAGCGTGGGACCGCGCGCTCGTACAGCAAGCAGTTGGCCGAGGCGACGAAGCTGAAGGGCGTCGTGATGACCTCGTCACCTTCGCCGATCCCGAGGGCACGAACCCCCATGTGGAGGCCGGCCGTCCCGCTCGAGCATGCGACGCCGTGCCGTCGGCCCGCCAGCTCCGCGATGCCGGCCTCGAACCGCTCGGTGAACGGGCCCATCGCCAGGACGTCGCTGGAGAGGACGTCCGAGACGAGCTGGCGCTCCCGCGGACTGATGTCCGGTCTCGCGAGAGGGATCGTCGGCCCTCCAGGTGGGCGGGGGTGGCTCATCTATTCTCCGAAGGTCGAGGTAAGAGGCGGGCGATCGCGCCCCGACTCGGCTAGCCGTGGGTGACACCACAACGCTCAGCCAGCACGGTAGCACGGGG
Source organism: uncultured Chloroflexia bacterium (assembly GCA_963831745.1). Classification (GTDB taxonomy): domain Bacteria; phylum Chloroflexota; class Limnocylindria; order Limnocylindrales; family CSP1-4; genus CTSoil-043. Next base: position 1,422,540 of record CAWHRD010000006.1, read on the forward strand.
GCTGGGCTATGCCCCGTGGTATCGCCGGAAGCCCTCCTGTGAGGTCGTTCTCGCCGACAGTCCGGGCCGCTTATGCGGACCAGATTCACGATCAACGGCCATCAGCCAGTGAGCGGTGGTGCAGCAACTTGTCGCCTGCATCCGACGTATCCTCGATCGGACGCTGCACCAACGAACGATTTGGAGGTCCTCGGGTGACGAACGCCAGCCCGCGGCGTGCTGGACGAGCCGCGCGACGTGCGAAGCGGATGATCGACGTTGCCGGCGCCGGCGTCGGACTCGCGGTCCTGTCTCCGCTCCTCGTCGTGATCGGCTCTGCCGCAGCCATCACTCAGGGGCGACCGATCCTCTTCCGGCAGCAGAGGCCCGGGCTCGGTGGCCGGCCGTTCACCATGGTCAAGTTCCGCACGATGAGGTTCCCACGCGCCGGGGAGACATCCTTCGAAGCGGACGCGCAGCGCGTAACGCGCCTCGGACGTCTCCTGCGCGCGACGAGCCTGGACGAGCTGCCCGAGATGTGGAACGTCCTGAAGGGCGAGATGAGCCTCGTGGGTCCGCGACCGCTGCTGATGGAGTATCTCGACAGGTACACGCCAGAGGAGGCGCGTCGACACGCCGTGCGCCCGGGCATGACTGGACTGGCGGCCGTGAGGGGCAGGCACGAGCTCCCATTCGAGGACCGTCTCCGACTGGACGTGTGGTACGTTGACCATTGGAGCGTCGCGCTCGACTTGCAGATCATCGCCCTCACCGTCACGTCAGTTCTGCTGCGGCGTGGGGTGGCGACCGTTCAGCGCCCGGCCGACATGGGCTTGCCCGATCGGTTCTGGTCCGTCCGGCCAACCGAGCGGACGGTGACGGGCGACACGCCCCCGAAGGACGCGCAGCATCGGTGATGACGGTGCCGATGCCGATGGCCACGAGCGGAGGTGAGTCACGTTCGTCATTCAGGACCCCCTGCGGCCGCAAGAGGCCCGGTCAACGACCATCGCGTGAGTCGAGGGATCGAACGTGGCAAGGGTAGTGCTGTTTGGCAGTGCCGAGATGGCGCGAATGACGTACTTCTACCTGCGACACGACTCACCCCACGACGTCGCGGCCTTCACCGTCGACGGGGCGCGAATCTCGGAGGAGTCGATGCTCGGGCTGCCCATCGTGCCCTTCGAGGACATCCAGACCCTCTACCCTCCCGGTGAATACGTTATGGCGGTGCCCATCGCCTTCAGCAAGGTCAACCAGGTGCGGGCGGCCAAGTACCGCGAGGCAAAGGCCAAGGGATACGACCTGATCTCGTACGTCAGCTCCAAAGCTGCGACCTGGCCCGGTCTCGTCATCGGCGACAACTGCTTCATCTACGACAACAGTGCGGTTGGACCGTACGTCACCATCGGCAACGACGTGGTCATCGTCGGCAGCTCGATCGGACACGATTCGGTCATTGGCGACCACTGCTTCCTGGCCGCGCACTCGGTGGTGCTTGGTTCCGTGACGATCGGGTCGTACTCGGTGCTCGGTGCGAACTCGACCTGCCGCGACGGCATCACCATTGGAACCGGGTGCATCGTCGGCGCCGGGGTGACGATGACGAGGAGCGCCGCGGAGCGTGGGGTCTACGTCTCGAAGCCGCCCGAGCGCCTGGCCAAGTCGAGCGACGTGCTGAGCGACTGGATCAACTGGCCGGTGAGGTGATGCCGGCCTGTTTTCGACCCGCGACCGACGCCGACATCGGATCCGAGCACGAGGTGTTCTGTCGGGCCGAGGGGGACCTCCGGCTCCGGCACGGTTTCGCATGGGCCGACCCTCCGCTCGCGTGGTTCGCCCCGATCGCCCGGCACCTCCTCTCAAGCGACCCTGAGCGCTGCTTCGTCGCCGAGTCGGACGGACAAGTCATCGGGTTCAGCGCCGCCTTCGCGCGCGATGGTGCCTGGTTCCTGGCCGCCCTCTTCATTCATCCCGATCACCAGGGCAGGGGCATCGGTCGCGAGCTGTTCGATCTTGCTGCCCGGAACGCGCCACCGCGCCGAATCACGATCACTGACGCGATCCAACCGGTGTCGAACGCCCTCTACATGCGCTATGGCCTCATCCCCACGACACCTGTGCTCATGTTCGAAGGGACAGTGTCTGTCGACATGCCGGCCGTCCTCGAACCGAGCCAGCCGCGTCCCGGCGAGCTGGCGATGCTCGACCGTGGCGGCTACGGGTTCGAACGCTCGGTCGACCATGAGCACTGGCGTCACCAGCGCACGTGCACCGTGTGGCGCCGCGAGGGTGTCGCGGTCGCGTACGCCTATCGCTCGCTGACGGGATCGATCGGACCGCTCGCCGGGCTGGACCAGGCGACGGCGGCCGAGGCACTGCGCGGGGAGCTGGGGCGCACGCGGCGTGCGTCGGTGCTGGTACCCGGGACCGCGCGCGGCCTCGTCGAGGTCGCCGCCACGGCCGGCCTCAGACTTGTCGCGCCGCCGGGGATCCTGCTCGTCTCTTCGGAGGTCGTGCCTCCGATCAGCGTCGCGATCTCCAACTACTTCCTCTTCTGACCGGTGCGGGCGCGCAACGCCTGGTCGCGTCCAGGCCCGCGGATTCGACCAACCGGGCCCGTCAGCGGCCGATGCAGGACCATTGCACCCTCGGTCGCAGGTGGATGAGCGCCATAATGCGGTCGGATCAGGAGGAATGTGAATGAGCCAGGTCGAAGCCGTCGAAGCTGTGCTGCGGTCGGAGTTCCGCGGGGCACTCGGGGACATGCCCCTCGACCCTCGCGAGGATCTGCTTGCGCGTGGCGTCATCGATTTGTTCGGATTGATCGGCCTGATCGCATCACTCGAGCACACGTTTGGGATCCAGATCGTGGATGAAGACGTGGTTCCCGAGCACTTCCAGACCCTCGAGCAGCTCACGGCCTTCGTCGAGTCCAAGCTGTCCGCTGGGGGCGCCGGCGGGCGGGCGGGCGCCGGGTCGGACCGCTAGTCGAGCACGATGCAATGGACCTGTCCTTCACGCCCGAGCAGTTGGCCCTCAAGCATGAGGCGATCTCGTTCGCCCGCCGAGCCCTCGCCGACGACGTGATCGCCAGGGATCGAACCTCGACCTTCTCGCGTGATCTGTGGCAGAAGTGCGCCGAGTTCGGGATCCAGGGTTCCGCCTTCCCCGCCGAGTACGGTGGTGGCGACGCCGACATCATCTCCACGATGCTGCTCATGGAGGGACTCGGCCAGGCGTGCAAGGACAGCGGACTGCTCTTCGCCATCACCGGGCAGATGTGGACGGTCCAGATGCCGATCCTGCGTTTCGGCACCGAGGCGCAGAGACAGCACTACCTCCCTCGCCTGTGCAGCGGCGAGTGGATCGGCGCCCACGGCATGACAGAGGCCGGATCGGGATCCGATGCGTTCAGCCTGCGGACGACGGCCCGGCTCGACGGCGACGAGTACGTCATCAATGGCTCCAAGACGTTCTCGACGAACGCGCCGCATGCCGACGTCTTCGTGGTCTTCGCGACCGTCGATCGGTCCAAGGGCTTCATGGGAGTCACGGCCTTCCTCGTCGACCGCGACACGCCCGGCTTCCACGTGGGGAGCGAGATCGAGAAGATGGGCCTGCGCACCGCCCCGATGGCTGACCTGTACTTCGATGACTGTCGCGTCCCGGCCGGCAACCGCCTCGGGCGGGTGGGCAATGGCGCGACGATCTTCGGGGAAGCCGTCGAATGGGAGCGAGCCTGCATCCTCGCGAGCGTCGTGGGCGCCATGGAACGCCAGCTCGAGGCCTGCATTGCCTACGCCAACGCCCGGGAGCAGTTCGGCAAGCCGATCGGCAAGTTCCAGGCGGTTGCCAACAAGATCGCCGACATGAAGGTCAGGCTCGAGACCGCGCGGCTCATCGTGTACAACGCGGGCTGGGCCAAGAAGGTCCATGGGAAGGCCGCTGTCGAATTGGCGATGGCGAAGTTGTACGTGAGCGAATGCTGGCAGCAGTCGTGCATGGACGCCGTGCAGATCCACGGCGGCTATGGCTACACGACGGACTTCGAGGTCGAGCGCGACTTGAGGGACTCGATCGGGTCGACCCTCTACTCGGGCACGTCCGAGATCCAGCGAAACATCATCGCGCGGTACCTCGGCCTGTGAGGCATGCGGTCGCCAGCCGCCGGCCTCGGGCGTGGCTCGCAGCGTCGAGGAGCCGTGACCCGGACCCGAGGAAGCACGACGGCACCCGCCGGGCGGCCCCGGCACCCTAGACGAGCGATTTACCGACGTGGCCTTTCTGCTGCACCAGCTCCTCCAGGAGACTGCTCGCCGGCATCCCGATCGGCCGGCCGCCGACTTTGGCGCTGGCACGCTCACCTACCGCGAGCTCGACACGGCAACGGACGGGTTCGCTCGCCTCCTGCTCGACCTCGGCGTCCCGAAAGGCGGGCTCGTCGGCATCCACCTGCGCCGCAGCGTGGACGCGCTCATCGCGATGATCGGGACGCTGAAGGCCGGCGCCGTCTATGTCCCCCTGGACCGCCAGAGCCCCCGCGGCCGCCTGCGGTTCATCGTGGACACGTGCCGGCTCCAGGTGGTGGCGGCGACGCGCGAGGATCTGCCGACCCTGAACGACGCTCTCGAAGGGGCGTCGCCAGTCCGGCACATCGTGGTGATGGACGGTGTACCTCCCAGCCCGCGGTCCGGCGGGGCTGCCGTCGTCGACTGGAGCTCCGTCGCCGGTGACGGCCAGCGCGACGTCCTGCCTCCACCGACGATCGATACCGATCCCGCCTACGTCCTCTTCACCTCCGGCTCGACCGGGATCCCCAAGGGCGTGGTCATCTCGCACCTCAACGCGCTGACCTTCATCAACGCGGCGAGCGATCTGTTCGGCATCTCCGAGACAGACAGGCTGTCGCACGTGTGCCCGCTGCACTCGGACATGTCGGTCATCGACATCTACATCGCATTGAAGGCGGGCGCCTGCATCGTGGGCATCCCCGAGACGAACGCGATGTTCCCACTCAAGCTCGCCCAGGCGATCAGCCTGGGCGGGATCACGGTCTGGAACTCGGTGCCCTCGGCCCTGGTGAGTCTCGCGAGCCTCGCGGACCTCGAGAGCCACGACCTGTCGAGCCTTCGAATGGTCCTGTTCGCGGGCGAGGTGTTCCCGCTCACGCCCCTCCGTCGTCTGATGGCGGCGGCTCCGGCAGCTCGCTTCTGCAACATGTACGGCCAGACGGAAGCCAACTCGTCGACCTACTACTGGGTCGGCGATGTCCCCGTTGGGTCGCGAGAGCCGATCCCGATCGGCCGCGCCCTGCCGAACTTCGAGGTCTTCGCGCTCGATGGCGACGGACGGCGCGTGGCAACCCCCGGGGGCGAGGGCGAGCTGTACGTGAGGTCATCGACCGTCGCCCTTGGGTATTGGGAAGATCCTGTTCGCACGGGTCAGGCGTTCGTCGCCAATCCCCTCGAGCGCCACAACAGCGACCGGGTCTACCGGACCGGCGACCTCGTTCGTCTCGACCCGAACGGCGACTTCGTGTTCGTCGGCCGCCGGGACCTGATGATCAAGAGCCGCGGCTACCGGATCGAGATCGGCGAGATCGAGGCCGCACTCTGCAACAACCCCGGGATCAGGAACGCGGCGGTCGTCCCGATCCCCGACGAACGGATCGGCAACCGGCTGGCGGCGTTCATCGAGCCGGCCGTGCCGGGCAGCCTCACGCGCGACGAGGTGGTCGCGTACTGCGTTGCAGAGCTGCCCCGCTACATGGTTCCGGACGAGATCACATTTCGGGACGCCCTTCCCTTGACCCCGTCCGGCAAGGTCGATCGCCAGAGGTTGGTTCGCCCATGAGTCGCACCTTGCCCAACGTCATCAGGAACGACTGGAGACCCGGCTCGCGAGGGCCGGTCATGGTCGCCCGGATCCTGGACCATCACACGAGCCCGGAGGGGCTGGACGTCCGGCGGATCCGCTTCGTGGGGGCCGGTTCCCTTCCGCTGGACCGTGAGGTCGGCCACTTCGTCAGCGTGCTCTCGGGAGAGGTCACGCTTCCGAGCGACCGGGACGGCAGCCCGGCGCTTCAGCTCGCGGTCGCCACGCACGCCTACATCCCACCAGGCTGGGCTGCACGGATCGTCGCTCACGCGGGTGCCGAGGTCCTCCAGGTGTCCGCGGCGACGGCGGGGCAAGCTCGCGGTGGCGACCTCATCGTCCGCGACGAAGCGTTCCTCGCCGCGTGCGCCACCGGGTCGCAGGATCTCCGGTGGATCCTGACGTCGCAGTATCTGAGCCGCCGCATCTTCCTTCACCACGAAGCGACTTTGCTGTCGAAGTCGGGCGCCCCGGTGTCCTGGTATCGCACCACGATGTTCGACGTCGCCGGTCTGCCGGCGAACGAAGATGGCGAACCCGTCTTCAAGATGCAGTACAACTCTCGCACGGAATTCAACGTCTGCTACGACGTGCGCGGCGACGCTCGCGTGCGGATGGCCGAGCACCCCTATAGAGATGCGGGCCAGGAGTGGGGACCCTGGCTGACCGTCGACAGCGAGTCGACCTACCACGTGAACGAGGCGGCGCAGGGCGACGAGGAAGAGCGCTGGGTCGACCAGGCGACGGGCCAGCAGCGCACGTTCCGCAACAAGCACGAGGTGTCTATCGCGGACGGCCACGTGACGCTGTTCTGCCTGTTCGACCCGGCGCCCACCGGGATCGAGAAGCACCGGCCGGGTGCGTACAGCGACTACGAGCCGCTGACGGCGATCCTCGGTACGAAGCGGTACGAGACGTACATCCGGGACCTCACTCGGTTCGACGAGATGGTCGACGTGCTGTCGCTCGCCAAGGCGCGGGGTGAGCTGGGCTCGCTCCACGGTTCTCCCGCCTGGCTGCTCTACGAGCAGGGCCGCGAGGCCCAGGCGGCGCACGATGCGGCCCTCCTCGCGACACTGGCTTCGGAAGGAGGGGGGCGCGACCGGATCGTTGCCCGGTGGATCACGGATCCTGTCCGGTAGTTGCCGAGCGGGACGCTGATCGCCTGCAGCGAGGCGCCCACGGGGCGGCCGACGGAAGGGCGCTGGGTCGGTGCGGGCGCCGCTTCGCTGCGCCACACGAGCCAAGTGCCCGAGGGAACGACCGGTGCCGCCTGGCAACGAACCGGTACGAAAGGGCCATTGGCACTGTGCCCAAGCGTCCCGGAGCGCGCATCCTCCACCTCGTGTTGATCCCCGGCCCCGGCCTTCCTCCCAGGCCGGGGCCCGTGTCCCAGGAGGGATAGATCGAAGGACACGACCGTGCCGCGTGGGGCGCGGTCCCTGGCGTCCCGGGCGACGCCGATGGAGATGCCGACCATGCTGCTGTCGACGCTCGGGCGTGCGACGACGACGTCGCCCCTTCGCTCCCAGGTCCGCGGTCGCGCCCTGCCGGCGCTCGCGATCCTCGCGCTGGTCGCGTCGCTCTTCGCCGGCGTGCCTGCGCGGCCGGTTGCTGCGGCGGCGGACCCGCCGAGTCCCGTGGTAGCGATCCACGTCTCCGAGCACACGGCCGCGCTGGAGACGATGACCGCCACGCCGCCCACGCCGACCGGCCCCGGCTACACCGGCAAGGAGTGGTGGTTCACCACCTGGCGCTACTTCGTCGCCTACCAGAGCCTCGAGGAGGCCCTCAAGGCGGACGGCACCCCGTACGTCGAGGTCAGCGACGCCGACATCGCCGCGGGGAAGCTCCTGACCGCCGACGGCGCCGCGCGCTACCCCATCGTCTTCAGCCTGGCGGCGGAAGCCATCGCCGACAACGAGATCGCCCCCCTGCGGGGCTACGTGAGCGCCGGCGGCTTCCTCATGGTCGGCTCCTCCTCCTTCACGCGCAACCCCAACGGGACCACGCGCGGGAGCTTCGCGCTCCAGGCCGAGATGGGCCTCCGCAGCACGACCGCCGTCCTGAATGACTGGACGCTGAACGACTCGTTCACCAAGAGCGTCGGCCACCGCCTGACCGCCGACCTCCCGTCCGGGATCCTCCTCTGGGGCGGCAAGCAGTCCGCCGACACGACGCCCTGGAGCAGCAACACCCACTGGGTCTGGCGGGTGACCGGCACCGATGCGCAGGTGCTGGCGACCGGCGACGGCGGCGTCGAACTCGCCACCAAGGCGTACGGGGCCGGCAGGTTCATCTACGACGCCGAGCTGCAGCCGCTCCTCGGCGACACCGGCTACAGCTCCAGCACGTTCGCGTACGCGATCTATCGCCGCGCCGTCGAATGGGCCTTCGAGGCGGCGGGGATGCCCATCGTCAAGGTCAGCCCGTGGCAGTACCCCTACGACGCGGCCGGCATGGTGCGCCACGACCTGGAGGCCTCCCGCTACCCCGGTTCGACCATCCTGAGCTCCGCCCAGTACGAGCAGGGCCTCGGGATGAAGGGGGACTACTACTTCACCACCGGGACCCTGCGGATCAGCCCGACGAACCCGGACACCCGGATGTCGGACGCCGAGAAGAAGGCCGACATCGACAAGCTCCGCGCCGCTGTCTCGACCTACGGCGCCACCGTCGGCTCCCACAACGGGGGGTTGACGAACCCGGCCGGCTACCCGACCCCCCTCACCGACGCCAATGCCCACACCATGTGGCACTGGGGACCCGACGAGGCGCTCGACCTCAGCCCGGCCGGCTATCCCAGTGGCTACGCCTACGCCCAGCAGTCGGTGCAGATCTCCTTCCAGGACATCGAGACCTGGATGAGCTCGAGCCCCTATGCGGGCGCCACGGGCCTCGCGCGCCCCGACAACGGTCGGTCGGGATGCGGCGCGGCGGGCACCTGTCCGCGCACGTTCGTGGGCCCCTACCACAATGCCGGCCGGGAGGGATCCCACCAGATCCTGGGCGACCTCGGCGCGCAGGTGGTCGGCGAGCAGAAGGTCGGTCCGTTCCCGATCCGCGATTTCTCCTACCTCGCGCCCCACACGTACTTCCCCATGGTCGGCATGAGCGTCGGCAACTGGTACATCGGCACCACGCTCCAGGAGTCGCTCGACGGTTACCTGGGAACGGCCGACATGCGGGCGGCCGTCGACTGGTACTACGACCTCGGCGGGCTGGTCAACCTGTACGGCCACAGCGCTCTCGCCCCCTACGTGGCATACCTGGCCGGCAAGCCCAACCTGTGGAAGACGAACGCCGTCGGGATCCGCGACTGGTCCCTCAGGCGCGAGCCCGTCACCGTCACCCCGTCGTTCACGCGGAGCGGCTCCACGTGGGCGGCGACAGCCACGGTCAGCGGATCGACGGACTCCCTGACCGCGGTCGAGCTCGTGATCCCGAGCTGGTCCGGGACCACGACGGGCATCAGCGTCCTGCTCAACGGCGCGGCCGCCCCGGCCGGCACGTGGCGAGCAACGGCCTATGGTGTCAAGATCAAGGTCGGCACCACGGTCTCCTCGGTCGAGGTCGACTACGTCCCGGTGACCTCCGGGGCCACGTACCACTCGCTCACCCCGGCCCGCCTGCTCGACACCCGGGTCGGCACGGGCCTCTCGGGGGTCTTCACCTCGGGCACCCCGCGCTCGCTCGCGGTGACCGGCCACGCCGGGGTCCCGGCGGGCGCCATCGCGGTGACCGGCAACCTGACCGTGACCAACCAGACCAGCCCGGGCTTCGTGGCCCTCACCACGGTCTCCACCCCCAACCCGGCCACCTCCACCCTCAACTTCCCGCTCGGCGACAACCGGGCCAACGGGGTGACCGCGCCCCTGGGGGCCGGCGGCGTCCTGTGGGCCACCTACCGGGGCGAGGCCGGGGGCGCCACCACCGACCTCCTCTTCGACGTCACCGGCTACTTCCTGCCCGATGCGACCGGGGCCACGTACGTCTCGCTCACCCCGGCCCGCCTGCTCGACACCCGGGTCGGCACGGGCCTCTCGGGGGTCTTCACCTCGGGCACCCCGCGCTCGCTCGCGGTGACCGGCCACGCCGGGGTCCCGGCGGGCGCCATCGCGGTGACCGGCAACCTGACCGTGACCAACCAGACCAGCCCGGGCTTCGTGGCCCTCACCACGGTCTCCACCCCCAACCCGGCCACCTCCACCCTCAACTTCCCGCTCGGCGACAACCGGGCCAACGGGGTGACCGCGCCCCTGGGGGCCGGCGGCGTCCTGTGGGCCACCTACCGGGGCGAGGCCGGGGGCGCCACCACCGACCTCCTCTTCGACGTCACCGGCTACTTCCTGCCCGATGCGACCGGGGCCACGTACGTCTCGCTCACCCCGGCCCGCCTGCTCGACACCCGGGTCGGCACGGGCCTCTCGGGGGTCTTCACCTCGGGCACCCCGCGCTCGCTCGCGGTGACCGGCCACGCCGGGGTCCCGGCGGGCGCCATCGCGGTGACCGGCAACCTGACCGTGACCAACCAGACCAGCCCGGGCTTCGTGGCCCTCACCACGGTCTCCACCCCCAACCCGGCCACCTCCACCCTCAACTTCCCGCTCGGCGACAACCGGGCCAACGGGGTGACCGCGCCCCTGGGGGCCGGCGGCGTCCTGTGGGCCACCTACCGGGGCGAGGCCGGGGGCGCCACCACCGACCTCCTCTTCGACGTCACCGGCTACTTCCTGCCCTAGGCGTGGTTCCGGAGGTCGCTGGCCCCCGCCTCCAGCGGGGTGATGCCGCGAGATCAGCATGTGTCCGCTCGGCATTGCAGCAGACGACCCAGCCGGGCACGGCCGCGAGTCAGGCGGCGCGTTCAGCGACACGGCCTGCGCTGCGCACGTGCACCACCTTGTGTCGGCGGTGACCGTTTCCCGGCGCCGTGGGGGTCGGGGCCACGTACACTGTCCATCGTGGGAGGCTGGGAAACGCGCCCCAAACCCTGGTCGCCCGGGCCACGCCGAGCCGCTGGCGAGACTCGTTCACACCGTGCGCACAGAGGTATGCGGGAGGGACCCACGAATGAGACGATCGCTTCTGGCGGCGGCCCTAGCCATCGCCCTTGTCCTGCCGGCGAGTGCATTAGCGTACACGCCGTGGAACCTCAACGGTCCCTACTACATCCTGTTCACCTGCACATCCGGTTGCGCGGCGACGTACAACCACTCGGTCCTGATCCTGAGCACGGACGGGACTACGGGCGCCGTCACGGGTACGGGCTACTGGGTCGATGACACCACCTACACCTGGACCATCACAGGCACCGTCACGGGCTCAGACGTCACGCTCGATGTGACGTGGACCGCTCCACCCGAGATGGCGATCTACAACCCCCTCGTGATGACTGGGACCATCGACCAGGCGGGTGCCATGTCAGGAACCGCCATCGATGCTCAGGGTCGGACGTTCGACTGGCAAACGACCAGCGGGTCTGGCTCGCTCTTCCCCAACACGTACCACTCCCTCACCCCGGCCCGCCTGCTCGACACCCGGGTCGGCACGGGCCTCTCGGGGGTCTTCACCTCGGGCACCCCGCGCTCGCTCGCGGTGACCGGCCACGCCGGGGTCCCGGCGGGCGCCATCGCGGTGACCGGCAACCTGACCGTGACCAACCAGACCAGCCCGGGCTTCGTGGCCCTCACCACGGTCTCCACCCCCAACCCGGCCACCTCCACCCTCAACTTCCCGCTCGGCGACAACCGGGCCAACGGGGTGACCGCGCCCCTGGGGGCCGGCGGCGTCCTGTGGGCCACCTACCGGGGCGAGGCCGGGGGCGCCACCACCGACCTCCTCTTCGACGTCACCGGCTACTTCCTGCCCGATGCGACCGGGGCCACGTACGTCTCGCTCACCCCGGCCCGCCTGCTCGACACCCGGGTCGGCACGGGCCTCTCGGGGGTCTTCACCTCGGGCACCCCGCGCTCGCTCGCGGTGACCGGCCACGCCGGGGTCCCGGCGGGCGCCATCGCGGTGACCGGCAACCTGACCGTGACCAACCAGACCAGCCCGGGCTTCGTGGCCCTCACCACGGTCTCCACCCCCAACCCGGCCACCTCCACCCTCAACTTCCCGCTCGGCGACAACCGGGCCAACGGGGTGACCGCGCCCCTGGGGGCCGGCGGCGTCCTGTGGGCCACCTACCGGGGCGAGGCCGGGGGCGCCACCACCGACCTCCTCTTCGACGTCACCGGCTACTTCCTGCCCGATGCGACCGGGGCCACGTACGTCTCGCTCACCCCGGCCCGCCTGCTCGACACCCGGGTCGGCACGGGCCTCTCGGGGGTCTTCACCTCGGGCACCCCGCGCTCGCTCGCGGTGACCGGCCACGCCGGGGTCCCGGCGGGCGCCATCGCGGTGACCGGCAACCTGACCGTGACCAACCAGACCAGCCCGGGCTTCGTGGCCCTCACCACGGTCTCCACCCCCAACCCGGCCACCTCCACCCTCAACTTCCCGCTCGGCGACAACCGGGCCAACGGGGTGACCGCGCCCCTGGGGGCCGGCGGCGTCCTATGGGCCACCTACCGGGGCGAGGCCGGGGGCGCCACCACCGACCTCCTCTTCGACGTCACCGGCTACTTCGCGCCGGCGCCGCACTTCATCCTCACGAAGGTGGGCGTCCTCGACAAGACCGTCGTCGCCCCGAGCGACTTGACCAACCCCGGCGACAAGATCAACTACACGCTTACCCTGACGAACGACGGCAACCAGACGCTCACCGGCGTCACGATCGTCGACGCCAAGCTGGGCACGCTCGCTTGCACCCAGCCGGCGACGGTGGCTCCAGGTGCCGCGCTCGTCTGCACCGGTAGCTACACCCTCGTCCTCGCCGACATCAACGCCGGCACCGTCCACAATGTGGCCACCGGCGACACCGACCAGACGCCGCCGAGAGACACGCCGAACGACGTGACGGTGCCCCAATAGCGGGAGGGAGGCCCGCCGGGTCGGGAGCTTTCGGTTGAGCCCCAGGACACCGGCCCGGCGGCCTCCGGCCTAGTTGTGCCCGGCCGGACGTCATCGGGCTGACGGCCGTCGCCATTGTGGTGGCTGCGGCGAACGTGCTCTGGCGCACGATCGATGAGCGGCCGCCCCCGAGGCGGGCAACATCGGTCAGCCCATCTCTCTCCCTGCCCATGCCGCCGAATGGCGTCGTCCCTGCACCCCGCGGCCTGACCTGCCACAGGAGCCACCGGTCCCAATCGGTCCAACGGTGCGACGTCGGAAGCGCCTTTCGCCGGGATCTCGGCGACCAGGATTCCGGAGGGCTCGTGGATTCGCGCGGTGACCACCGGGAGACCCGATTCTTCACATGTTCGTACGACCGTCCTGGCAACGAACCGGTACGAAAGGGCCATTGGCACTGTGCCCAAGCGTCCCGGAGCGCGCATCCTCCACCTCGTGTTGATCCCCGGCCCCGGCCTTCCTCCCAGGCCGGGGCCCGTGTCCCAGGAGGGATAGATCGAAGGACACGACCGTGCCGCGTGGGGCGCGGTCCCTGGCGTCCCGGGCGACGCCGATGGAGATGCCGACCATGCTGCTGTCGACGCTCGGGCGTGCGACGACGACGTCGCCCCTTCGCTCCCAGGTCCGCGGTCGCGCCCTGCCGGCGCTCGCGATCCTCGCGCTGGTCGCGTCGCTCTTCGCCGGCGTGCCTGCGCGGCCGGTTGCTGCGGCGGCGGACCCGCCGAGTCCCGTGGTAGCGATCCACGTCTCCGAGCACACGGCCGCGCTGGAGACGATGACCGCCACGCCGCCCACGCCGACCGGCCCCGGCTACACCGGCAAGGAGTGGTGGTTCACCACCTGGCGCTACTTCGTCGCCTACCAGAGCCTCGAGGAGGCCCTCAAGGCGGACGGCACCCCGTACGTCGAGGTCAGCGACGCCGACATCGCCGCGGGGAAGCTCCTGACCGCCGACGGCGCCGCGCGCTACCCCATCGTCTTCAGCCTGGCGGCGGAAGCCATCGCCGACAACGAGATCGCCCCCCTGCGGGGCTACGTGAGCGCCGGCGGCTTCCTCATGGTCGGCTCCTCCTCCTTCACGCGCAACCCCAACGGGACCACGCGCGGGAGCTTCGCGCTCCAGGCCGAGATGGGCCTCCGCAGCACGACCGCCGTCCTGAATGACTGGACGCTGAACGACTCGTTCACCAAGAGCGTCGGCCACCGCCTGACCGCCGACCTCCCGTCCGGGATCCTCCTCTGGGGCGGCAAGCAGTCCGCCGACACGACGCCCTGGAGCAGCAACACCCACTGGGTCTGGCGGGTGACCGGCACCGATGCGCAGGTGCTGGCGACCGGCGACGGCGGCGTCGAACTCGCCACCAAGGCGTACGGGGCCGGCAGGTTCATCTACGACGCCGAGCTGCAGCCGCTCCTCGGCGACACCGGCTACAGCTCCAGCACGTTCGCGTACGCGATCTATCGCCGCGCCGTCGAATGGGCCTTCGAGGCGGCGGGGATGCCCATCGTCAAGGTCAGCCCGTGGCAGTACCCCTACGACGCGGCCGGCATGGTGCGCCACGACCTGGAGGCCTCCCGCTACCCCGGTTCGACCATCCTGAGCTCCGCCCAGTACGAGCAGGGCCTCGGGATGAAGGGGGACTACTACTTCACCACCGGGACCCTGCGGATCAGCCCGACGAACCCGGACACCCGGATGTCGGACGCCGAGAAGAAGGCCGACATCGACAAGCTCCGCGCCGCTGTCTCGACCTACGGCGCCACCGTCGGCTCCCACAACGGGGGGTTGACGAACCCGGCCGGCTACCCGACCCCCCTCACCGACGCCAATGCCCACACCATGTGGCACTGGGGACCCGACGAGGCGCTCGACCTCAGCCCGGCCGGCTATCCCAGTGGCTACGCCTACGCCCAGCAGTCGGTGCAGATCTCCTTCCAGGACATCGAGACCTGGATGAGCTCGAGCCCCTATGCGGGCGCCACGGGCCTCGCGCGCCCCGACAACGGTCGGTCGGGATGCGGCGCGGCGGGCACCTGTCCGCGCACGTTCGTGGGCCCCTACCACAATGCCGGCCGGGAGGGATCCCACCAGATCCTGGGCGACCTCGGCGCGCAGGTGGTCGGCGAGCAGAAGGTCGGTCCGTTCCCGATCCGCGATTTCTCCTACCTCGCGCCCCACACGTACTTCCCCATGGTCGGCATGAGCGTCGGCAACTGGTACATCGGCACCACGCTCCAGGAGTCGCTCGACGGTTACCTGGGAACGGCCGACATGCGGGCGGCCGTCGACTGGTACTACGACCTCGGCGGGCTGGTCAACCTGTACGGCCACAGCGCTCTCGCCCCCTACGTGGCATACCTGGCCGGCAAGCCCAACCTGTGGAAGACGAACGCCGTCGGGATCCGCGACTGGTCCCTCAGGCGCGAGCCCGTCACCGTCACCCCGTCGTTCACGCGGAGCGGCTCCACGTGGGCGGCGACAGCCACGGTCAGCGGATCGACGGACTCCCTGACCGCGGTCGAGCTCGTGATCCCGAGCTGGTCCGGGACCACGACGGGCATCAGCGTCCTGCTCAACGGCGCGGCCGCCCCGGCCGGCACGTGGCGAGCAACGGCCTATGGTGTCAAGATCAAGGTCGGCACCACGGTCTCCTCGGTCGAGGTCGACTACGTCCCGGCCCAGAGCTGGATGCAGACGGACTGGTCCGGCGGCGCCGGGCAGGACGTCTGGTCCGACCCGACGCGCTACCAGTCGGGAGGGAACCTCGACACCAGCGTCGCGGGCCAGGTCAGCCTGAGCGCGGCGCCGGGTGGCGGCGTGCTGTTCTCCGACACGTTTACGCGCCAACCCACTGATCCGGCGCCCCTGTCACCCTGGACGTCCGTCTCCGGATCCTGGTCGGTCGCGAACGGCGTCCTCTCGGGTACCGGGACCTCGGGCTACGGGAACCTCTACTATGTCCCGCCGACCTCCCCGCCCTCGGACTACGTGATCGAGGCACGGGTACAGCTCACCGCCGGAAGCCTTGGCGGCGGCATCGGCGGACGGCTCAACAAGACCACCGGAGCGCACTACGGGATCTGGCTGTACCCACCCGACGGCCCCGCCGGGAACAAGAACCACATTGCGCTGGTCAAGTTCACGCCCAACTGGACGACGTACACGACCCTGTCGAGCACGACACTCGCGATCGACGCCAACTGGCATGACCTGAGGGTGGAGTTCGCCGGTGCCCGGATCCGCGCCTGGCTGGACGGGACGTCGCTCATCGACTTCACGGACGCTAGCCCCCTGTCCGGGAGCGGGATCACCGTCGACAGGTATCCGCCGGGGACGATCAGCGTCGACAACGTGACCATGACGACCCCGGTCGCGTTCAACGCGAGCGGCTCGCTCGTCTCGTCCGCGTTCGACGCCGGCGCCGGCTCCACGTGGCAGGCGCTGTCGTGGCAGGCGGCCACGCCGGCCGGTACGAGCGTCCAGCTGCGGACCCGGACCGCCGGTTCCTCCACCGGGCTGGCCGCGGCCACCTGGTCCGGATGGTATGGGGCCAGTGGTGCGCCGTTCTCCGACTCGTCCGGCCCCTGGATGCAGTACGAGGTCAGCCTGGGGACGTCGACCTCGGCGATCACACCGTTCCTCTACGACGTGACGGCATCCTACGCAACCGATGTAGGTCCGACGCCCACGCCGACGCCCACGCCGACGCCCACGCCGACGCCCACGCCGACGCCCACGCCGACGCCCACGCCGACGCCCACGCCGACGCCCACGCCGACGCCCACGCCGACGCCCACGCCGACGCCCACGCCGACGCCCACGCCGACGCCCACGCCCACGCCGACGCCCACGCCGACGCCCACGCCGACGCCCACGCCGACGCCCACGCCGACGCCCACGCCCACAGTCCTCGCCTACACGGGGACTACGACGGCGAACCCTTCGGCCGCGATCAGGCTCTCGGCGACGCTCAAGACGAGCGGCGGCGGCGCCATCTCCGGGCGGACCGTGTCATTCACCCTGAACGGCGCAACGATGACGGCGACGACGAGCTCGCGGGGCGTCGCCTCTGTCTCGACGACGGCACCGGCCACGGGCGCTGCCTATCCGGTGGGGGTCTCGTTCGCCGGCGACGCGATGTACGGGCCCGCGTCGACCAGCACAACGCTCACCGTTCGGATCCCCACGGCCATCAGCGCCGTGGGGCCGACGAGCTCGGCGAAGGGATCGGCCGTCACGCTCACGGCGACGCTCAAGACGAGTGGCGGCGGCTCGATCGCCGGCGCGACGCTTGCGTTCACCTTCAATAGCAGGAAATACACGGCGACGACGGACGCGTCCGGTGTCGCGAAGGCGAGCGCGACGGCTCCGACGAAAGCCGCGAACTACCCGATCAGCGTCAGCTACGCGGCATCGGCGACGTACGGCGCATCGAAGGGCTCGGCGACAATGTCCGTGAGGTAGGCTGCCCGGGCCGTCGTCCGAGCTGCGCCCGTCGCGCGGTGCGAGCAACGTGTACTCGTGTGTCGGGCCTGGTCCAGTCGCCCCGAGCATCCGCTTGGCGGCCGCGACAGCATCCACGGCGGAGCCGGGACGGTCCGCCCGGGCAGGTCGTGGGCGAGGTTCCGATCGCGGGCGCCACCTCGTCTCCGTACCAATCGGCGCGCATTGTCGGGGATACGATGACGGCATGCGGGAGGTGACCCGGAGACGAGGCGTACCCCCAAGGCATTGCCCATGTCGGGAAGGCAGATCACGCGGAACAGCGCATCGAAACGGCGGAAGCGAACCTGGAGTATCCGTGGAAGGTCCAGCAGGCGACACGATCCTGGCAACGTACATGGGGGCGCGGACGGAGGCGAGCTCGTCATGCGCGTGGACCTGGAGCAAGACGCCGCGGCCTCACGGGCCGCTGGCTCCGGCCCGTCGACCATGACAGGGGTACTTCTTCACGTGGACGCGCCGGAGTGGGAGGCAGTGCTCCGAACGGCCCGGCACGACTTCTATCACCTTCCGGCGTACGTCGCGCTGTGCGCCGCCCAGGAGCACGCCCGCCCCTGCGCCCTGTACGTAAGCGCCGACGATCGGAACATGCTGCTTCCGCTTCTGATCCGCGACATACCCGGCGGAGGGTCCGACGCCACGTCGCCGTACGGCTACCCGGGCCCGATCGGCGTCGGGAGCGACGACGGAGCGTTCCTGCGGGACGCGCTCGTCGGCGGCCTGCAGGTGCTTCGCGAGGCGGGCCTCGTGTCGGCCTTTGTTCGTTTCCACCCCTTGCTGAATCCGACGATTCCGGCTGGGATCGGGACTGTCGTGGAGCACGGCCAGACGGTGTCCGTGGACCTGACACTCCCCCATGACGCCGCCCGGTGGCGGCAGGTACGCCGCGACCACCGCGCCGACATCACGAGGGCGCTGCGCCTCGGCTGGGTCGCCCGTATGGACGACACATGGCTCCACTGGGGGACGTTCCGCCGACTGTACCGGGAGACGATGGCCCGTCGCGCGGCCGCGCGGAGGTACTTCTTCGACGACGCCTATTTCGAGGGGCTGAGGGATGCGCTCGGACATAGGCTCCATCTCTGCATTGTCGAGAAGGAGGGCGTCGTCGCGGCAGCTGGCCTCTTCGCCGAAACGGACACCATCGTCCAGTACCACCTGTCGGGCACCGGCGAAGGGTTCGGGGACATCCAACCGGCAAAACTGATGCTCCACTTCGTCGAGAGCTGGGCGAAGGACCGGGGGAACCGGGTTCTCCACCTCGGCGGCGGCGTCGGCGGCGCCGCCGACTCGCTGCTGCAGTTCAAGATCGGCTTCTCGCCGCTGCGCCACACGTTCGCAACGTTGCGGGCAGAGATCGACGAGCAGGAATACGGCCGCCTCGTCGCGGCCCGTGACCCTTATCTCGACCCCGCGGCACAGTTGGGCTTCTTCCCCCTGTACCGGCACGAGGATTAGGGCGCTCTCGCGATCAGCGAGCGCGATCGACCTAGAAGGGCCAGGTGTCGATGATCGAACAAGCGCCAATGCCGGCGAAGTCACAGCCACCGGACGTCTCGCTTCTGTACGTCGCAACGGTCGCGCAAACGATCCGTGGTTTCCTCCTTCCCTACGCGGCACGCTTCCGTGCGATGGGCTGGCGGGTGGATGCAGCGGCCAACGGAGCGAGCGCCGACCCGGTGCTCCGCGAGGCGTTCGATGCCGTCTACGAGCTTCCGCTCTCGAGGTCCCTCCTCGACGTCGGCGGTCTGATCCGAGGCGAGCGTGCCATCGCGAAGGTCGTCGCATCGGGGCCTGACATCGTCCATGTGCATACGCCGATCGCATCCTTCGTCACTCGTATCGCCACGTCTCGAATGGCCGACGCTGAGCGCCCGAGGGTTGCGTACACGGCGCACGGGTTCCACTTCCACAAGGGTGGGCGGCTCTTGACGAATGCTGTCTTCCGGACCGCGGAGCAACTGGCCGGTCGATGGACGGACCGCCTCGTCGTCATCAACGAGGAGGACTTCCTCGCGGCGCAACGTCACCGGATCATTGGGAGCCGTCACCTCGTACGCATGCGAGGGATTGGCATCGACACCAGGTACTTCTCGCGGTCGAGCGTGGGGGCGGATGACGCCGCCCGAGCTCGGCGGGACCGCGGTCTTGGGGCCGAGACCCCGCTGTTCGTTGTCGCTGCGGAGTACAACCGCAACAAGCGCATCGGTGACGTCGTCCGAGCCTTCGCGTCGATGCGTCATCGCGAGGCAGAGTTGCTCCTCGTCGGAGGAGGTCGGGACCAGGCCATCCTGGCTGCATTGGCGAAACGCGAGGGCGTACGAGACAGAACGCGCATCGAGGGGTTCGTCGACGATCTCCGCCCCCTCGTTTCGGCTTCAACGGCGCTGGTCCTTCCCAGCAAGCGGGAGGGTCTCTCGCGATCGGTCATGGAGGCCCTCTCCCTGGAGGTTCCGGTCGTCGCCTCCACTGCTCGCGGGGAATCAGGAGCTGGTCGGGACCGATGGCGGGCTCATCTTCCGAACTGGCGACGTTGCAGGGTTGGCGGCTTCGCTCGACTGGATGATCGATCACCCTCGAGAGAGAAAGGCCATGGGTCTGCGCGGCAGAGCCCGAATGGTGGAGGGATACGACATCCAGATCCTGCTCCGTCGACACGAGGAGATGTATCGGCAGATGCTCGACGAACGTCGCCCAGGCACATGGTGAGGATCCGATCGACGAGGCTCCTCGTTCGCATCGAGACCCTGGTCGGCTTCCTCCGTCACCCAAGCCACGGTCAACACCGATGGAGCCGCTGGACATCCTATCCCCGCACGCTGAGCGCAGGTCGCACTGTGCCACGGCGGCACGCTGCGTGACGACTCCCAGGCGGTGCGGTCTCCTGGATGGCCGGAGGCCGCCAGTCGTGGAAGGGCGCGTTCACGGCAGCCGCTCCTGTGCTCGCCGACGCATCTTGAGGCGTCGCCGCCCGGCCCACTGCTGGCCCTGACTGTGGCTGGTCAGGACACCTGTTCTGGCAGCGTGCCGCCAACTCCGCTCGGCGGCGTGGCGGAAAGCACGTCTGCGCAGTGGTTCCCGACGGTCTGCGCTAGTCCGTTGCGCCGACCGCACAGTACCGATTGCCCGCTTGGCCGACGCGTCGGCGAGACATAGGCTGCCCCAACGTCCTGCAATGGTGTTGGCTGACCGCGGGCAATCGGCCGGCCTCCTCGAAATAGCACACCCGTCGCGAGGCGGGGCCGCAAAGCCACGGGGCTCACGTAGCCAGCCGGGTTGCCGAAAGGAGAGCCCATCTCATGTTCTGGGATGGCGAGCGCTGGATTCCCGAGACGGGGCCAGCCGTCACGTCCACGCGACCAGCCAGGTCCAGCAGACTCCGGAACTGGCTGGCGACCCTGCCGATCCTTCTCCTCGTACCCGCACTTGTCATCCCGATCCTGCCCGCGGACGCCGCGACCTCCCACCCTCGGGTCGTTGTCCAGGGCGTCGCCGTTCCGGGGAGGCTCGTCACGCTCATCGGGAGCGGCTTCCGGCGGGGCGAGATTCTCCAGGTGCGATGGGACCGCGCCTCCACCCGGATGCGGCTCGTCTGGGTGAACGGGCAGGGCGGCTTCAGGGCCCACCTGCGGATCCCGGGAAGAGCCAGCCCGGGAGCACACAAGGTGACGTTCGGCCGCCCGACTCGCAATGGCACGTCCGCTCTCCGTGTCCAGTCGACGAAGCTGGTAACCCAGGCGTCCATCCTCGCCGTCAGGATCCGGGTGCGATCGAAGAGGACCGCGTTCACCGCACCCGCGCCGGCTCCCACACTCGCGCCCACTCCTGCGCCGACGCCGGCACCCACGCCACCGCCTGATCCGTCGGCCACCCCCACGCCGACGCCGGCACCCACGCCACCGCCTGATCCGTCGGCCACCCCCACACCGACGCCGGCACCTGCTCCCACGCCCGAGCCTGCGCCTGCTCCCACCCCCACGCCGACGCCGGCACCCACGCCCAAGCCTGCGCCGGCACCCACGCCGACGCCGACGCCCAGGCCCGCGCCGACGCCGACGCCCGCGCCTGCTCCCGCCTCGATTCCGGCGGGGAACGACTACGGCTCGGCGCAGGGCGACTCGCGCAACAACTGGCCCATCGGCGGTGCGGCGGGTGCCAGGATCGCCTATCGCTTCGTGGCAAGCGCGACCTCGGCGGCCAACACGCTCCGTGTCCAGCAACGCGGAGGCTCGGGCTACTCACTCGGAAACGGCGGCACCATCCGGGCCAGCATCCAGACGGACAGCGGTGGCGTGCCCTCGGGCACCATCCTCTCGTCGCTGACGTGGTCACCCAGCAACCCCGGCGGCGACTGGGAGAACTGGAACCTCCTGACGTTCCCGTCTCCCGCCACGCTGACCAAGGGGCAGCGGTACCACCTCGTCTTCGAGAACGTGTCGGCGTCCCCGACCGCCAACTGGATCAGCCTCAACGCCCTGTACTACTGGGGCGGCCCGCTGACCCCCCGCCAGCCCGCGTTCGCCGATGACCTCGCCGTGCTTCGTGCCGCGCCGTCTTCGTGGGGCGTCCAGTCGAGCGACACGCCCATCTTCGACCTGGCCTACGCCAACGGGACCCACGACGGGTTCGCCTACGTGGGCACGCTGTGGCCGAACTGGGGCTCGATCTCCGGGTCAGCGATGGTCCGCGAGCACATCACGGTGTCGGGCGGCAACCGTACGGTCACCTCGGCCGGCGTCAAGTTGAAGCGGATCAGCGGCTCGAGTGCGCTGACGATCCGGCTGGAGAACGGCGATGGCTCCCTGATCGAGGCCGTGGACGTTCCTGCCAGCAGCATCCCGACCGGTGCGACCCCGAGTGGGTCGGTTGCCGGGCTCAGCGGGAACACGTGGGCCAAGGTCACGTTCGCCACGTCCCACGTCCTCGCAAACGGCGCGACGTACAACCTGCGGGTGTCGACAGCGGCCGACACCCAATACGCCGCCATCCCGGTCCAGGAGGGGACGTCCCAGGGAATGCTCTCGCCCTGCTTCCGCGACGGCGACGGGCAGAAGACGAGCAACGGCACGTCGTGGGCGAACCTCTACACCGGCGTGGACCTCCAGTTCTACCTCCGCTAGCCGTGACCCACCCGACGGCGCGGCGGGCGCCCGGCCGGTCCGCGGGCGCCCGCCAGCAAGAATCCTGCATTGCGGCCATACTCCGCCCGTTGCCCTTGAGCACCGCGATTCTCGGGGAGTTGCGGGTTCCCCAGCCAGTGGGCGACGGCGCGGCGCGGGCCACCGCCCGCCACAGGCCGCCGAAGACAGGATCAATCGAAGACCGCCGTTCCGGCTATCCCCGTCGGCCCGCCCGTCTTGGGTGTGACCGCCTCCCTTGGCCCGCGCTTGGGCCGGAGGGCTCGATCCGTGCGGTCGGCCATGCCCGTCTCGCGTGGCCGCCCGGCCTGATCGGATCGCGGGCGGCCACCCCGTCACGCCGGACAGGCACCATCGTTCCGTCGCCGCGCACACGCGCGGTGTTCTGGTAGAGAGGAGGCACGTCTGTTGTCGATCCGGATCGGCGCCCAGCTGGCGTCTCGCCGAGCACTCCCCCGCCCCGGCCGACGGGCCCTTGCCTGGTCCCTCGTCTGGACGCTCGCCCTTGGGCTCATCGCGACCGGGGCCGTTGTGCCCCCGTCCCCGGCGGCCGCCGGGGCGGCTCCCAAGGTGGCCGTGATCGTGGGCCCGGCAGGCGCCGCCACCGCCAAGTATCGGCTCTGGGCGGACCAGGCCGTCGCCGAGGCGCGCCGATATACCCCGAACGTGGTGCTGGTTACCAGCCCGCATGCCACCTGGCGCCGAGTCAAGGCCGCCATGACCGGCGCCGCAGTCGTGATCTACTTCGGACGCGGAAGCAGCTACCCATGGCCCTTCGCGAGCCGCCTCCGTCCTGCTGCCCAGGATGGGTTCGGGCTCAATCCGAGCGCCGGTCGCGGCAACTACGCCACGAAATTCTACGGCGAGTCCTACATCCGGACCGTGCGCCTGGCTCCTCGCGCAGTGGTGCTCCTCGAGCACGTCCCGGGCGCAACCGGCAACGGCGCTGAGGGTGCGCCACAACCGACGCTCGCGATCGCGCGCCGCCGCGTGGACAACTACGCGGCCGGGTTCCTCGCCGCCGGGGCGTCGGTGGTCATCGCCGAAGCCCGTGGGACACCGATCTACTACCTGAGGGCGATCTTCACGCAGTCTGTCACGCTCTACGCGATGTGGCGCGCCGCGCCGACCTTCCACGGGCACGTCACGTCGTTCCGATCGACGCGGACGCGTGGAGCGATCGGGCGCACCGATCCCGTACTCCGGGCTTCTCGCTTCTACCGCTCCATCGTCGGCCGTCTGTCGACGACCACTGAGGCGGTCCGCGGGACCACATCCAGGACGGTGAGCCCTGCGCCTGCTCCCACCCCCACGCCGACGCCGGCACCCACGCCCAAGCCTGCGCCGGCACCCACGCCGACGCCGACGCCCAGGCCCGCGCCGACGCCGACGCCCGCGCCTGCTCCCGCCTCGATTCCGGCGGGGAACGACTACGGCTCGGCGCAGGGCGACTCGCGCAACAACTGGCCCATCGGCGGTGCGGCGGGTGCCAGGATCGCCTATCGCTTCGTGGCAAGCGCGACCTCGGCGGCCAACACGCTCCGTGTCCAGCAACGCGGAGGCTCGGGCTACTCACTCGGAAACGGCGGCACCATCCGGGCCAGCATCCAGACGGACAGCGGTGGCGTGCCCTCGGGCACCATCCTCTCGTCGCTGACGTGGTCACCCAGCAACCCCGGCGGCGACTGGGAGAACTGGAACCTCCTGACGTTCCCGTCTCCCGCCACGCTGACCAAGGGGCAGCGGTACCACCTCGTCTTCGAGAACGTGTCGGCGTCCCCGACCGCCAACTGGATCAGCCTCAACGCCCTGTACTACTGGGGCGGCCCGCTGACCCCCCGCCAGCCCGCGTTCGCCGATGACCTCGCCGTGCTTCGTGCCGCGCCGTCTTCGTGGGGCGTCCAGTCGAGCGACACGCCCATCTTCGACCTGGCCTACGCCAACGGGACCCACGACGGGTTCGCCTACGTGGGCACGCTGTGGCCGAACTGGGGCTCGATCTCCGGGTCAGCGATGGTCCGCGAGCACATCACGGTGTCGGGCGGCAACCGTACGGTCACCTCGGCCGGCGTCAAGTTGAAGCGGATCAGCGGCTCGAGTGCGCTGACGATCCGGCTGGAGAACGGCGATGGCTCCCTGATCGAGGCCGTGGACGTTCCTGCCAGCAGCATCCCGACCGGTGCGACCCCGAGTGGGTCGGTTGCCGGGCTCAGCGGGAACACGTGGGCCAAGGTCACGTTCGCCACGTCCCACGTCCTCGCAAACGGCGCGACGTACAACCTGCGGGTGTCGACAGCGGCCGACACCCAATACGCCGCCATCCCGGTCCAGGAGGGGACGTCCCAGGGAATGCTCTCGCCCTGCTTCCGCGACGGCGACGGGCAGAAGACGAGCAACGGCACGTCGTGGGCGAACCTCTACACCGGCGTGGACCTCCAGTTCTACCTCCGCTAGCCGTGACCCACGAATAGGTGGACCAGCGAGAGCCTCCCGAGGCTGGGTGTGGGGATCCAGCCCACATCGAACGGGAGGCTCTCGTGGCACATCGTCGGAGCGAAGCTGACCGCGCCCAGCCGGAGCAAGCCGCGTAGCCGTGGATGGCGCGCGCGCAGGACGACTGGATGATCCTCGACGCGGATCTCGGATCGCAGCGATACTGTGTCCGTTGGCTCGATCCGTGCGGTCGGCCATGCCCATCTCGCGTGGCCGCCCGGCCTGATCGGATCGCGGCCGGCCATCCCGTCACGCCGGATAGGCACCATCGTTCCGTCGCCGCGCACTCGCGCGGTGTTCGGGTAGAGAGGAGGAACGCTTCTTGGCGATCCGACGCCACGCCGAGCGGGCTCCTCGCCGCGCACTCCCCCGCCGCGGCCGACGGGCCCTCGTCTGGGCGCTCGTCCTGGGGATCATCGCGACCGGGGCGGTTCTCCTCGTTCGCGGGAGCGGAGCAGCGCTGCCGGCGTCTTCTCACGCAGCGACTGGCTTGTACGGCACCGGCATCAACGCCGACTCAAAGGCCAACCTGCAGGTTGGCTGGACCAATGGAGCCAGGCTCGATCACCGCTTCCGGGCAACCACGACCTCGCCGCTCGTCAGTGTCCGCTTCGCTCAGCGCGGTGGCCGGGTGTACTCCGGCGGCAGCGGCGGCGCCATGCGGATCAGCCTGCAGAGTGACGCGGCAGGGAAGCCATCCGGGGCCATCCTGTCGTCGGTCGACTACGTGCCCGGCAATCCTGCAGGTGACTGGGAGCACTTCGACTCCGTCGCCTTCCCGTCGCCGCCGACCGTGACCGCAGGCAAGCTGTACCACCTTGTCTTCGAGAACACGGACACGGAGCCGGTGGCCAATTGGATCTCGGTGAACGAGCTCTACGTCTTCGGGGACACGCTCGTACCGCGGCAGCCGGCCTTCGACGACGACTATGCCGTGCTGTATGCCTCGCCGACGACGTGGGTTGTGCAGGCTGGCTATACGGCCATCATGGATCTCGCATTTGCCGATGGCACGCACGACGGCATGGGTTACATCGAAGCGATGAACTACCGCTACGGCACCGTGTCGGGTGGGATGAGCATGGTGCGCGAGCAGTTCACGGTGTCAGGCGGCAGCAGGACGGTCGCGGCGGTGTCCGTGCGCGTCCGTCGCACGTATGGCCCGAGCCCCCTGGTGCTCACGCTCGAGACCGCGGACGGGTCCGTGCTTGACTCGGCCACCGCGTCTCCAGACCTGGTTCCAGCATCCGCGCCCGGCGTGGCGAATGCGGGAGCAGTCTGGGTGACGGCGACGTTCTCTGCGATCCAAACGCTGAGGGACGGAGCGAGCTACGACCTGCGCCTTTCCACTGCACCCGACACCGAGTACACCACGACCCCGATCCGTGAGGGTACCGACGCGGTATCGAAGGACCCAGTGGTCGGTCTTCGCTCGTATCGCTTCACGGACGGCCGCGGGCAGTCCACGATGGACGGGGGCTCGACTTGGGCCGACCTCTACCTCTGGAGTCCCGTCGATCTGCAGTTCTATCTCGAGTAGCCCAGGTTCTGACCAGCGCCGGGCACCGGGCGTCGCCGCAACGCTGGATCGCTGCGGACGCCATCGTTTGTCGCAGCGGTCAACGGGAAGCGGTCGTGTCCCCCACGAGGAGTGGGTAGTATCCGAGGTCACCGGGATGGAACTCACCGATGAGTGCGTCAGAACAGGTGTCCGAACGTGACAGATCGACAGACCGCCGCTGGCGACCTCCCTTGCACGGCTTCTTGATCCCCAGCTGTCCTCGTACCCCGGTGTCGGCCGGACACCTGAGCCTCGCACGCGCATAGCGCCCAGGCCAAGATGCGGATTGCCTACTTCGCCCATGTCAGCGGCGGCAGCCGATCGGGCGTATTCCAGAAGATCGCCGCCCAGGTTGACCAGTGGCAAGCCAGCGGTCATGACGTCCGCGGCTTCATCGCCACCCGCGACAATGCGGCTTCCTGGCGAACGAGGTTCGGAGACTCCATCGTCGGCCAGTACACGGGCATGAGCTCGCGCATGAGGGTCATGGTCGACCTGGTTCGCGCGATGCGGCGTTTCGATCCGGACGTGGCGTACCTTCGCTGGGACCTCTTCTATCCTCCGATGGCCTGGTTTCCGGCTCGAACGCCGGTCGTCATCGAAGTGAACAGCGACGACGTCCACGAGTACGCACTTGGGACGCGGGCGCGATCCGTCTACAACAAGCTGACCCGTGATTTCATGCTCAAGCGCGCTCGCGCCCTTGTCTTCGTCACGTCCGAGCTCAGTGAATCAGAGCACTTCGCCCGCTGCACGGGCAGACACGTGGTGGTTGCCAATGGGGTCGATCTCACGGCGTATCCTCAACTCCCGGCAGTCGAGCAGGGGCCTCTGCGCCTTGTATTCGTGGGAAGCGATCGGGAGCCGTGGCATGGGGTCGACAAACTCATCACCCTCGCTGCCATGCACGACGATTGGTGCTTTGACGTCGTTGGCCTACGAAGCGAAAGCGGCACGGCGCCCCCGAACGTTATCTGGCATGGTCCATTGGAGCGAGCCGACGTTCTTGGCGTTCTCGCGAGAGCCGACGTCGGCATCGGGACCCTCGCGCTGCATCGCAAGCAGATGGGCGAAGCCTGTCCCCTGAAGGTCCGGGAGTACCTGGCGGTTGGCCTTCCCGTGCTGTACGCGCACGCAGATCCCGACGTCGAGTTGCTGGGTCCCCAATGCCTGAGGATCGCCAACACCGAGACCAACATCCTGGACGAGAGCGATCGCATCGACGCATTCGTCCGGCGCGCTCGCGGGACTCGCATTCCACGGTCCAGCGTCGCCCACATCGATGTGGGAAGCAAGGAGCGGCAGCGTTTGGCGCTGTTCGATGACCTTGCTGGCGGCTAGAGCGTCAGCTTCCTCGCCGCGCCTCGTGGCGTTCGCTGCTCTGCTGGTGCTGGGCGCGGGGGCAATGGTCGCCACGCTGCCGACTCTTGCGACCCAGGTCGCCGTCGTCTCCGTTGCCGCCGCCTCGGTGGCGTGCGTGCTCGTGATCCTGGCTCGCCGAGTGCTGAACCCCGCGTGGGTGATCGTGGGGCTCCTGTATCTCCTCGGTCCGGTCGGGAGCCTCCTCGGCCAAGCTGGCATCAGGGTGCCGATGGCGGCTATGGCCATCCTCGCACTGAGCCCGTTCGTCGTCGCCGCCCTCATCGCCCGGCGGCACGCACGCGATCGCCTCGTAATGCTGATCCCCCTGGCGTTGCTGCTCCTGCTCGCCGGGCTTTCGTTGTTGTGGTCGCCGGTTCCGTCGCTCGGCCTCGAGAAGTTGACCACATGGATCGCCACCGGGTTGTTGCCCGCAGTATTCATCGTGGTGCTGGCGAGCGGGTCACGCCGAGTATCCTGGGAGCTCGTCGTCGTCGCGGCGGTTTGCCTCGCGGCTGCATCTCTCGCCTTCGGCAGTCCCTCGACCCTCTACCCCGGCCGACCGACCCTCTTCGACGCCAACCCGATCGAGGCGGCGCGTGCGCTGTTCATCGGGGCGCTCATCGCGCTCTATGGCCCGTTTCCCGTCGCCGTCAAGCTGATCACGATGCCCGTCATGCTGGCCGCAGGACTGGCGACAGCATCACTTGGACCTGCCCTTGGCTTCGTGCTGGGGGCTCTCGCCGGTGGCGCCGAGGCACTCCGGAGCTCAGGGCGCAACGTGCGCGGTGCGGCGGTGGGGTGGGCGGCCCTTGTTGGCACGGCCGGCTTCGCGTTGGTCGCGTCGCTCACCTCCGCGTTCGACGTCCTCCTGCGCAGCCAATCGGTTGCGGGGGCGATCAGCGACCCGAACGTGACCTCGCGAGCAGCCTTCCTCGATAAGGCCGGTTCGCTGTTCGCCAGCGCACCGATCCTGGGCGTGGGTCTCGGAGGGTTCTCGGCGAGTGGCTTGGCGCCGTACCCGCACAACCTGTTCGCCGAGATCGGAGCAGAGCTCGGGGCCGTCGGCCTGCTGGCGATCGTCGTCTGGTTCGTTCTCGCGCTGCGTGGCGCCGCCGGCTCGCCCCTGCTCGTTGCGCTGGTCGTCGCCACGGGCGTCTTCTCGCTCTTCAGCGGCAGCATCGCTTCGAACGCCGAGTTCTGGATCTTCTCGGCGCTGGCGGTCGCACGACTTCCCGCTGGGCGCGACGCCCAGGACACAAACGAGGGCAGTCCGTCGTGATCCGACCGCGGCGCTTGCTCCTGCTGACGACGTCACTGTCCCAGGGCGGAGCACAACGGGTCGTGGTGGACCTGGCCGTCGGGTTCCAGGCTCGAGGGTGGGTCGTCGCCGTGGTCTCGATGATCGAGCCGACCCAGCATCTCGAACAGTTGGCCGCCGCCGGCGTGGAGGTTGCCTCGCTCGGAATGACACGTGGTCGACCGACACCGGCAGCCCTACAGCGATACGTCTCATTCGTTCGATCCTGGCGACCGGACGTGGTGCACAGCCACATGGTCCACGCGAACTTGCTGGCCCGGATCGGGCGCGTGTTCGTACCCAGGGTTCCCGTCGTATGCACCATCCACAGCAGCATCGAAGGGAGGCGATGGCGGGAGCTCGCCTACCGCCTGACCGATCCACTCGCAAGCGCGACCACGGCCGTATCGGATGCGGCTGCCGAGCGATTCGTCCGCGTCGGCGCCGTGCCCCGAGGCCGTGTGACGGTGATACCGAACGGTTTCGCCGGTTCCCGGCACGCGCCCCCGGCGAGTGTGCGCGACACGATCCGAGGGGCCCTGCACGCGGAGGAGGGCTTCCTCTGGGTCACCGTCGGCCGACTGGCCCCCGAGAAAGGGCACGAGATGCTTCTCAGGGCATTCGATGGGCTGCGCCGGGCGCGCCCCCACGTCACGCTTGCCATCGCTGGCGACGGACCGGAGCGACACGCGCTCGAACGCCTGGCCGGTGAACTGAAGCTCGGTCAGACCGCCCTATTGCTGGGAGAGCGAGACGACGTACCGGCGATCCTCGTTGCAGCGGATGGGTTCGTGCTGTCTTCCCTTTGGGAGGGGCTTCCCATGGTGCTTCTCGAGGCGGCTTGGCATGGTCTGCCAATCGTCTGCACCGACGTGGGCGGATGTCGCCAGGTGGCACCGCCCGAGTTGGGAGCGGTCCTCACCGAGACGAGCGTCAGCGCGTTGATGAGGGGAATGCTGCAGGTCATGGACCTGGACACAGCCGAGAGGGCGCGCATCGGGCAGAGTCTCCGCGAGAATGTCCGTGCGGAATTCGACTTGAACGCGATCATCGAGCGATGGGAGAAGCTGTATGCATCCGTCATCGCCGGCTGACCACCGAGCCCCGCATGCGCCGCCCACGTTCGCCCTGACATTCGACACGGAGCTGATCTGGGGCAGTTTCGACGAAATGCCCCCAGCCGAGTTCGACCGTCGATTTCCCGACGTCCGCGGGACCATCCAGTCCATCCTGCGGCTCCTGGAGACGTACGAGATCTCCGCAACGTGGGCCGTGGTGGGCCACCTGTTCCTGTCCGAGTGCCGGCGAGATTCGGCCGGCATCGCCCACGCTCAGCTCGTTCGCCCACCGCAAAGCTGGCGACCAGGAGACTGGTACTCGGCCGATCCGTGCACGGATCGCCTCCGCGATCCGCTCTGGTACGGCGACGACATCCTGGACGCGCTGCAGGCGGCGCGCACTCCGCAGGAGATCGGCAGTCATTCCTTCTCGCACATTCTCTTTGGAGATCCTGCCCTCACGCGCGAGGCGGTCGACGCGGACCTCAAAGCATGCATCGGCCTGGCGGAAGCGCGCGGGATCACGCTTCGGAGCTTCGTCTTCCCCCGCAATTCCGAGGGCCACCACGCCGCGCTTCAGGCCCACGGCTTTCGCGCGTTCCGTGGGGTGGACCCCGCGTGGTACGGGAAATTGCGAGGTGCCGCGGGACGGGGTGCCCACCTGGTCGACCAGGTCGTCGCGCTGCCTCCCCCCGTCTCGCACCCGCGGGAGAAGCTGCCGGGCCTCTGGAACATTGCCGGCTCCGGCCTGCTCATGCACCGGACGGGACTCCGCCGCCTGGTCCCCATGGTCTCGCGGATCGAGAAGGCCAAGGCAGGGCTGCGGCGAGCCCAGCAGACGGGCGGGGTCTACCACCTGTGGACCCACCCGTTCAACCTGGCCAGTGACTCGCGGTTCATGATCGCGACGCTCGACGCGATCCTCCGGGAGGCGGTGGCCGCCCGAGATCGGGGTGGCATCGTTATCGAGTCGATGGGCGCGATCGCGGATCGCCTGTCCTCGACCGCGGCTGGCACTCCCGCGACGCCGACACGTAGGCTGTGATTGCATTGTTCGGTTGAGGACCGAAGAGGGCCACACGAGATGATGGACGCGCGGCGCCGTAGCTCCGGGGAGCATCGGTTCTACCTGGCTGCCGACCTTGCTTCGAACAACCTCGAACGCTGGTGCTGGTACGACCGGTATCGCTACCCGATCGTGCAGTTCCTGCGCCTTCTCAGGCATGTCGAGTACCTGGATGGACGAAGCGGCGCGTTCCGAGTCGTCCGCATCGTCCAGGTGTGGAGGCTCAAGCAGCTGGGAATGAAGCTTGGATTCAGCGTGCCGCGCCATGTCTTCGGGCCTGGCCTCTCTCTCGCGCACTACGGAAGCATCGTGGTCAACGGCAAGGCCCGCGTGGGCTGCAACGCGCGCGTCCACTCGTGCGTGAACATCGGGGAGGGGCGCGGCGCAGCGCCCACGATCGGAGACGGCGTCTATCTCGGGCCCGGTGCGAAGCTGTTCGGAGCGATCACCATTGGAGACGGCGCAGTGATCGGAGCAAACGCGGTGGTGAATTGAGACGTGCCGCCCTACGTTGTCGTCGGCGGCGTCCCGGCACGGGTGATCTCCGATGTTGCGCCGAGCCCTCCCCTGCTGATCGACGGCTGCGCGGTCGCGGCGGGTCGACTCGGGTACACCATCGACGCCTACCGGATACGAACCACCAAGGCGTGACCGCGGAAGCCGCGCTACAGGTCGCGTGATACTGGGAGGTCCGCGACGAGGTCTGCCTCCGCCGATGACGCTCCGTGCAGGCCAGCCCTGTGCGTGGCAATTGCCCGCCAGGAGATGGCGAAGTACAGGGCGTAGGTGAGACAACCGGCCAGGCTCAATGCGCAGATCGCACCGACGGTTGTGAGGTGCAGTGCAGATGCCGCGAGCACCGCCCCCGCGAGCAGGCAGATCCGGGCGACCTCGCGAACGAGATGGAGATCCTGCCGCTCGAGGATGTCAAGCGTCGCTCCAGTCGGGTTCGCGACGAACTGAAGGTAGGACATCGGTGCAAGGATTGCGACGATGATCCCTGCTTCGCTCCAGTCGGCACCGAACACTGGCCCGAACAGGAATGGGGCGGCCAGCGCAACGAGAGTGAAGGGCACGAGGGCCGTCAGAGCGAGAGAGCGCGACGTCCGCAGGAACAGGCCTCGCAGCTCGTCTGGCCGCTCTCGCGCACGTCCAGCCCCTTCCGCGAAGTAGACCTGCGCGATCGCGCTGCCAATGAGGATTGCCGGGAGAGCGATCACGCGCTGAGCCAGCGCGTACTGTCCACCCACCGCCGCGCCGAAGAACCCGACCACCAGCAGGACCGGCAGCTCGAGGCCGAACGTGTTGAGCAGCGCGGATGGGGCGGATAGCAGCGGGAAGCGCCGGTACCTGGTCGCCGCTGATCGCACCCCCTTGCGAGACACCCGCCTGAACGATGCCGAGTGGTTCCGCCACGCCACCCACGCTAAGCGGCTCGAACCTGCGATACTCCCGGCGACGACGCCCAGGAGCAGCCCCACGGCTCCAGCTCCGACGATCCCGAGGCCGACCTGGACCGCGACGAGCGTGCCACCCTGCGTCAGGCGGTTGGCCGCGATCTCCGAGTAGGACTTCGTGCGAACGGCCCATGCGGTCAGCGCCGCGACGACACCGCCGCCCAGGGCACCGAGCGCCAACAACGCGGAGTACGGGCTCAGCTGAGCTGCGCCTGCAGAACTGAGGATGGACGACCCGGCGATCCCCAGCACCACCGCTGCTGCAGCGGTAACAACGAACGTCGCGAGCAGGCACAACGCCAGCACGTGGGCGGCGATGGTGTCTGAGTCTGGGAGCGGGATCGCCACCTCATATCGGAGGCAGATGACAGAGATGATCACGGCGAGGATCGACGTCGCGACCGCATACACGCCGAAGTCGGAAGGGGCATAGAGCCTCGTGAGGATCGGCGCGCTGGCGACCACGATGACTTGACCGGCGCCCGTGCCGAGCGTGATCGTGAGCGCTCCACGGAAGAAGGCGCTCCCTCGCAGGAAGCTACGGAACCGGCGAACGATGCTCATCGCGTGGCCATGCTGCGAGAACGCGAAGCGCGTGGCCGCCGATCGACGCGGCGAGCGGGCTGGAGCGAGGGCCGGGGCCGCTCGCTCACTGCGATGCGAAGGGTGCTACCAGCCGGAGCGCGCGGGAACCCTTGGCGCCCTGGTCGTCCGCGGCCCGGGCAAGGACTGGGCGTCACGCGCCGACGTCGGTATGTCCGTGGCCAGCTCCCACGACTTCGATCGTTCGACCCTGATACCACGCGACTGTCCTGTTGATCCCCTCGTCGAATGGGACGGCAACGTCATAGCCAAGTCGTTCGCGCGCCATCGAGATGTCCGCCTGCGAGTCGCGGATGTCGCCGGGTCGCGGGGGACCGAACACCGGATCAGCCTGGCGCCCCGCCGCGCCGCAGATCGCCTTCAGGAGCTCCAACAGGTTGATTCGCGTACCGGAGGCAATGTTGCAGGTCAGCGCTGACGGGCTCGATTCCTGTGCCGCCATGAGGTTCGCGTTCACGACATTGTCGACGTAGATGAAGTCCCGCGAGGTCCCACCGTCCCCGTTGACGACCGGACTTCGGCCTTCAAGCACGGCCGTGATGAAGCGCGGGACGACCGCCGCGTATTCGGAGGCAGGGTCCTGGCTTGGACCGAACACGTTGAAGTACCGCAGGACGGCCGTCTCGACGCCGTGGAGCCCACCGAGCAGGTGCACGTACTGCTCGGCGGCGAGCTTGCTCGCGCCATATGGGGACTGCGGGTCGGGCCGGTGCCCCTCCCGGCATGGGAGCTCCTCCGGAACTCCGTACACCGCGGACGATCCAGCGAAGACCACGCGCCGAACACCTTCCCTCGCCGCTGCCAGCATCACCTCAATCGTTCCAGCGATGTTGACATCAGCCGTGAGCCGAGGTTCGTCCAGCGACCGTGCCACCGACGCGATGGCCGCTTCGTGAAACACGACCTCGCAGCCGGCGACCGCATCGCGCAGCGGCGCGGGATCGAGGATGCTGCCCTCGGTGAGGGCAATGCGCCCCCTGAAGGGCTCAAGGCGTGATCGCTGCCCACTTGAGAAGTCATCGATGACGTTGACCTGGTCACCGCGGACAAGCAGACCGCGCACCAGGTGGTGACCGATGAACCCGGCGCCGCCGGTGACCAGCGTTCTCATCGGGGAAACCCCTCGTTGCCCACGCCGCGACCAGCCAACCTGGCCAGGACTCGCTCGCCGCGCAGTCCATCAGCCCGAAGTCCAGCGGTTATCTGGCGCAAGGCACTGCTCCCCGTGACCTGGACCACGCACGGCTATCCGACGACTGTCTACGAGGTTGGCCGTCCTGTGGCCTCTTCCGTCACAGGAGACCGCTTGTCATCCCCGTCCTTGGATCCTCCACCGCCCTCGTAGTAGCCGTAGTAGCCCAAGGGGCGACGTTGCGGAATCCCATTGAGGACGGCCCCGAGAACCGTGGCGCCAGCAATGGTGAGCGCCTCGCGACCCTGGCGAACAGCACGCCGCCGGCTGCGCCGGGCATCGACGACCAGGAGTGTGCCGTCCGCCAGCGAGCCCAGGATGGCGGCATCGGCGACCGCCTGGAGCGGCGGGCTATCGAAGACGACGAGGTCGCATCCGGCCTTCAAGCGTTCGAGGACCGCGCGCATTCGCTGCGATCCCAGCAGTTCGGCGGGATTGGGCGGCAGCGGGCCCGTGGTCAGCACTCGGAGGTTTCTCTGCTCGGTGACTTGGGCCACGGCGTCCACACTCACATCTTCGCTCCGAAGGAGGGTGGTGAGCCCATGGGCGTTCGGCAGGTTGAACATGCTGTGGACACCAGGCTGCCGCAGGTCCGCGTCGACGAGGAGGACTCTGCGACCCGCCTGGGCGAACACGACGGCGAGATTGGCGGCGGTCACTGTCTTGCCCTCACCGGATTGTGAGCTGGCTACGAGGAGGGTCCGGATCGGTGCGTCGACGGAAGCGAACTCGATGTTCGTCCGGAGCGTCCTGTAGGCCTCCGCGGTGCCGGATCGGGGATAGAGAATGGCTGCCATCTGGTAGAGTTGGCGCCGACCGCCGTTTCCCTTCATGCGGGCGATCGTGCCGAGCGTGCTCAGGCCCGAGACCTCCAGGACGTCGTCCGGGCTCCTGATCGCATCGTTGAGATACTCCGCGAGGAAGGCGATCCCCAGCGCGATAAGGAGGCCGAGCACCGCGGCCAGGAGCGTGTTCAGCAGGGGCCGCGGCGAGATCGGGGCGATCGCCGGGACCGCCGGCTCGACGACGCTCAGTAGGTTCGTTGCGTTGCCCGACGAGAACGATAGAAGCGTGGCATAGGTCGAACGAAGGCTGACCAGCCGGCCCTCGAGTGTCGTGAGCTCGGCCTCCTGGGCTGCCGTCCGCTTCTCGAGCTGCGTGAGGCCCGCGACGCGAGCCTGGATCGCCTCGATCTGCGCCTGCGTCGCCTCCAGGTCGGCGTCGACCGACGCCTGGAGGTCGGCTTGTCGGCCCTGGATGGCCGGCGAGGCGACGATCAGCTGTTCCGCCATGGCGTTTGCGATCGCGGCCGCACGCGCCGGATCGCCATCCTGGGCCGTGATCGTCAGGAGCGTGCTGTCTGCCGGCGCCTGGGCTCGCACGCGCGTCAGAAGGTCGTCCGGCGTCGCCTCGAGCCCGAGATCCTGGGCGACCGCCTCAAGGATCGGCCGGGTGGTCGCGACAGCGGCGTACGTGGTCGAGAGCCGTTGAGACGCCAGGAGCTGCGTGTAGTCGGGGCTCACCCCCGTCAGCGACTGGCCGACAATGAGCGTCGCCCTTGCCTCGTAGACCTTCTGCTGCAAGGTGCTCACGACGAACGCTGCGCCGGCGGCCAGCAGGACGCTGGCGACCAGCAGCGGGAACCACGCTCGAACGATGCCGATCTGGCGCCGGAGGTCCACGTAGTCTCACTCTCTGCCCCGGCGCTCGGGGCGTACTCGCCGCCAACGCGTCGGTCAACGCAACTTCGGCTGATCATCGACCACGACGGTCGCCAGCGTCAACCGGACCGATCGGCCCTCGGGTCGACGGCTGACGGCAGTTCAGGGCGACCCGCGCGCGGGGTGGGGCGTGCGTGGTGGGGCGTGCGCCCATGGGCCGTGACGCTCCCTGGGGGCCCGCGGCTGCGGCTCATGGACTCAGCCCCGCTCAGGGGGGATGTGAGAATTTGTGCGCAGATCGTCGGCCAACCCATAGAGGGCGGGCTGGCGCGTCGGGCAGCTTGGGCTCGCCAGGGTCACTCCCGGCCACGATAGACCCGTGACTGGCGGTAGGCCGCAGAGTCGTCCCCGCCGTGCGCGGACAGCGGTCCGAAGGCGAATGCCGGTGACCGGGCGCACCGCTCGAGGCGGGTACGAGGTTGGCTACGAGCCCATTGGTACTAGGCACATTCCGCCGAGTGTCCTAGCCTTGCAGGACCAAGGGTGCCCGCGGGGGCCCATGGGTATCACCGGGGGGCGACGCGCCGACTGGCATCGGTTCGAGCATCGTCCCTGGGGCTTGCGGCGTCACCAGTCGAAGCTGGGGTCGCCGTGAGGGGTAACGAGGAAACGACGCGAGGTTGCATTGGCCGTCCGCCGCTCCATCCGACCATCGCTACGCCTCTGGGGCGGTCCCGCCGACAACCGTGACGCCGCCACGGCGCCCAAGCCGAAAGGACCAGCCACGATGGCCGCGCTCCGTAACGCACGAGGCCTTCGGGGACGCTATCTCGTCGCGATCGATCTCGTCGGGATCGTCGCCGCGGCCTACGTGGCCATGGCGCTCCGCATGGACCGGATCAGCGGACCGACCTTGGTCCCGGCCTTCCCGCTGATCGTGGTGCTCCTGCTCTCGGTGCGCACTGCGGTCAACATCCGCCTCGGGCTCTACAGCCGCAGGTGGCGCTTTGCCAGCGTTCCGGAACTCGAGCGTATCCTCGTGGCCGTTGCTCTCGGGTCGCTCGTCAGCATGGCCGTCTTCTACGGAACAGCGGAGGTCGGGAGCGGCTCGTGGACAAACGGGTTCCCGCGTTCCTTCTGGCCGATCGAGCTGCTGCTGAGCGTCGCCATCCTCGGAGGCGTCAGGTTCGGGATCCGCGCGGCGGCGGACGGCGTGCCTTCGCCGGCACGCACGACCGCTGCGGATCGGCAGGCGACCCTGCTGTACGGCGCCGGAAACGCCGGGGTGCTCATAGCCCGATCCGCCCGGCGGCACCCGGCCTCCGGCGTCCGGCCCGTCGGGTTCCTCGACGACGACCCGAGCCTCCACGGCGGGATCGTCGCCGGCCTCCGCGTATTCGGTGGCCTCGAGTCGATGCACCGGGCCGTCGCGGCGACGGGGGCCAAGATGCTCCTTATCACGATGCCGAGCGCGCCCGGGAGCGCGGTTCGCCGCGTCTTCGAGACAGCCTTGGCTCTCAACCTCGACGTCCGCACCGTACCGCCCATCACGGAGCTCCTCGACGGCAGCGTCGATGCCCAGCGCTTGCGCCGGGTCCGCGTCGAGGATCTGCTTCGGCGTCCCGTCGTGACTGAGCACGCGGTGGGGGTCGAAGAGATCATCCGCGACCACACCGTCCTCATCACCGGCGGCGCGGGATCGATCGGTTCGGAGTTGGCGCGGCAGGTCTACGCGCTCGGGCCCCGCCGCCTGGTACTGGTTGACCGGGCCGAGAGCCCGCTCTACCTCGTCCAGCGAGAGCTCGAGGCACGCCGGGCCCACGGTGGCGGCAGCGGCGAGATCCGCGTGCACCTTGCCAATGTCGCCAGCCGTGCGCCGATGGAGCGCCTGATCGCCCAAGAGGCGCCGAACGTGATCTTCCACGCGGCGGCCTACAAGCACGTTCCCATGATGGAGGAGCACCCGTCCGACGCGGTCCACGTGAACATGGGAGGGACGCTTGTGCTCCTCGACGCGGCTGCAGCAGCCGGCGTGGAGCGTTTCGTCTTCGTCTCCACCGACAAGGCCGTCCGCCCCTCGAGCGTGATGGGCGCCAGCAAGCGAGTCGCGGAGATGCTGGTGGCGGACACGGCGCGGAGCACCGGACGGCCATACGTTTCTGTCCGGTTCGGCAACGTCCTCGGGTCGACGGGCAGCGTCGTGCCGATCTTCCAGGAGCAGCTCGAGAAGGGCGAGCCGTTGACGATCACGCACCCTGACATGACGCGCTTCTTCATGGCGATCCCAGAAGCCGTCTGGCTGATCCTCGATGCTGCCGCGCTCGGCCGCGACGGCGACTTGTTCGTCCTTGATATGGGCGAGCCGGTCCGCGTGCTCGACCTCGCCCGGGACCTGGTGCGTCTTGCGGGACGTGATCCTGACAGCCATCCAATTCAGACGATCGGACTTCGCCCGGGCGAGAAGCTCCATGAGGAGCTGTTCTACGACGCCGAGCAGGTCGAACCGACCGCGAGCGCCAAGGTGCTGCGGGCCCTTGCCTCGCCTCCGCCGCCGGACGTTCGCTCCGCTGTGCGTCGCATGCTGGAGATGGCTGGAGGAGAGAGCGACGGCGCCCTCCGTGACGAGCTCTTCACGTACGTCCGGGAAACGGACGAGGCGGTGGAGGCAGAGCGGCAGGATCAAGCCGCGGGGCACAACCGCGTGGCGATCCGGATCGAGCTGGGTCAGGGCCAGCGCGCCGGTGCCGCTGCCGGGTAGCCGGCTGCGGCTGTCGACCGCACGCGACGGTATCGGGAGCGCGACGCGCTACGCTCCAGCAATGCCACCTCCCCTTGGCATCGGACGACCGGTGCTTCATTCGACACCGAGATCGCGGGGTCGGTCGGTCGCGCCGTGACCACGGCTGCGGCGAGCATGGCCATGCTGTGGAGCCTGATCCGTGGAGATTCCGCGGCCCTCCCGTGGTTCCTGCCGGGGATGGTCGCGTCGGTCGCGGTGAGCCTGGCCGCCGGTGGCCGTGTGGGCCGGGCTCTCGGAGCTCGTCGAGCCGTGGGCTCGCTGCTGGTGCTCAGCCTCGGGATCGTCGTGTCGGCGACCCTGACCCCGCTCCGAGGGGTGATCGAATTCGGGGCGACCGGTCAGGGTGCCTGCGACTTCTCCAGGCTTGGGCTGGCACCGCTCCGCGAACTCCTCCGAGTCAACGACACGAGCCTCAACATCCTGATGTTCGTCCCGCTCGGCATGGTGCTTGGAATCGTTCCACGCTCGCGCCGGAAGGCTGCCCTGGTCGCGGGCGCGATCGCCTTGCCGTTCGCGATCGAGACGATCCAGCTGCTCGTGCCGGCGCTGGATCGCGGCTGCCAGAGCGCCGACGTCATCGACAACCTCACCGGGCTGGTGATCGGGCTGGCCGCCGGCGCAGTGATCGGGTGGCTCGCACCCGGCCATCGGCAACCGGTCGAGGAGCCCGGATCCGAACCCACCGGATGATCGGGCGCGGTGGCTTGCCCGGGCGCCGCTCCAGCGGTCAGGACGCCTGCGCGACCCGATGGAAGCGCCGCGCCCGACTCGGGACGTAGACCCACCCGAGAAGCAGGAGGGCGTGCGGAACCGAGAAGGCGCCGATGCGCTGGTAGAGCGACGAGAGGTGGTTCTTCGCCGTTGAGTAGGCGATGTCCAGGCAGGAGGCGGCATCCTGGACGCTCCCATGCTGGCAGACCTCGGCGAGCACTTCCAGCTCGCGGCGGCGAGGCGGCGTTCCGAAGTCCTCGCGGCGGCCGAACCCGCCGTGGCAGTCCGTGGCCTCCTGGAGCGGGATTGTGGCGAGCTTGCGGCGGAGGCGACGGGCTCTCGCCTGGGCAGCGTCGCGGGCGCGCTGCTCGTCGTTGCGGCGGCTCATTGGGTGAGCGTCTCGCCGCGCAGGTCGCGGACCGTGGTGTTGCTGACGTCGTGGGTCCGGCTCCGATCGCCCGGCTGCCAGTTCGGGCAGCGCCAGGCGAAGTTCGGGCCGAAGTCGCCCGTCTCGCGATCGTAGCCGTCGCCGGCGTGGAACCAGCGCATCTCGGCGCCGCATCGGCCGCAGAACCGCCAGGTGAGACCGTTGCGGGTGGGGGTCGGCGTGGCGCCGGGGGAACGAACAGGGAGTTGTCGGCCTGACGCCCTCTGGGCGCCGTTGTCAAGCGCTGTCAATCTTCGTGCCTCCTCTCCTCCGGGACGCCGCGATTCGATCGCGACGAGCGGTGGAAGGGGACGGCGATCGGAATCGACCCGAAGTCGGTTCGTCGGAGAGCGGTCGGTCCAGATCCCGGGCGAGCCTGACGCCGTCCTGGTATGGCCGGTCCTGGCTCCCTGAAGCGCTGGACCTGATGACCCCGTCGGGGGGTTGTCACCCGCGGCAGGTGACCAACGCGGCGGAGTATGCCACCCCTCGGTCGAATGTGCTGGCGGCCCCGGGATCGAGGTCGGGCAGCGTCCACACGCTGCCCGCGGCACGCGCCAGGGAGCGGCACCGTGGCGATCGGTGGGACTTCGAGACGAGACGGCGGGCCCGCGCGTTCAGGGCGTGCGGGCCCGCCGCCCGGTCTCGGGGACCGGCAAGGTGAGGCGGTGCGCCGGCAGCACGAGCCCCGGCAGCACGAGCGCCGCCGGCACGAGGGACGGCGGCAGCCGCAATGGGGCGAGCGCGGAAGAGATGAGCGCCGCGACGAGCGCGCACGGCGCGATCGCGGGCCGGCGCGGAGACCCATCCTGCGCCGACGCGAGTGCGGTCGAGCGATCGATGTCGCGCACCGCAGACGAACCCTTCGTCCTCGGGCTTCGTCCTGGTCGTCGTCGGTTCCAGCGCCCCGGCCGACGATCACCGCGGGCTCCCGACCCGCGACCGGACGAGCATGGGCGGGGCGCGCGAGGGGGTCAAGGTCCCGATGGCCTGTTCTGCGATCCGCGGACACGCGCCAGGGAGGCGGGCGTGGGCGGCCTCAGGGCAGCGTCAGCGACGCGGGGGTGGGCGGCGGGGTAGACGGCCTCACGGGAGCGTCAGCGAGCTCGCCTGGGTGGTGACGTCGTAGGCGATCTCGACGTTGAGCGTGCCGCCCGTGGCCACGAGCTTGACCTCGATTCGGCGGCCGGCCGGCACCGAGACGCTCGCGAGCGGCCACGTCAGCGTCTGCTGGGCCCAGGCCGAGGAGCTGTTCGTCGTGACGGTGACGTTGGCGGTCCCGAGGTCGGTGTAGGTCGAGGTGGCGGGGTCGAAGACGCGCAGGAATGCCCGCAGCGTCGGGTTCGTGCCGCCGGTGCCGGTCTTGCGCGCCCACACCGAGAGCGTGCTGGTCCCGTTCAGGGTGCGCGCGGTCGCGAGGGCGGCGGAGCGCCAGGTGGCGTAGTTGCACGTGGTCGCCTCGGTCGGCTGGCCGGTGCCCCGGGCGATCGAGCGGCCGGCCCGGCTGTCGCAGTTCGTGTCGTAGTTGCGGAGCGTCGTGGCCGTCGGCGCGGTGGGATCCAGCGGCAGGTTGAACTGGGCGGTGGTGTTGGCGGTCGGCGGCGTCGGGTTGTTGTGGAGGTACCAGGTCGTCGCGGTCGCCCACGCCCCGGTGGCGAAGGTGTTGGGCGCCACGGCCGCCGCGCCGGTGAGCCGAGCGAGCACCACGCGGGTCCCGGCGAACGCGACCCCGACGGCGCCGATGACGAGGCCGGCGGCCACCAGCGCGGCCAGGCGGCGACGAAGGTGCGACCGGCGCGGGCGGGTCGCTTCGGGCGGGTCGACCTCGATCGCGGGAACGAGCGCCGGCGCGAGGGCGAGCACCGAGCGGGGGACCACGTGGATCGGGCGCGGCGATGGACGAGTCGCGGCGCTTCCCGACGCCGGCGCTCGGCGGCGAGCACTCCGCGTGCGCAGGCCCTGCGACTTCACGCCACGAGCTCCCGGCTCTCGGGTGCGAGGACTGGCTCGGCCTGGGCGGAGACGTCGAGCAGGGCCGCGGCACCGGCAGCGACAGCGACGTCGGACAGCGTCGGCGCCCCGGGCGTTGTCGCCACTCCGCGGCGTCGCGGGTTCCGGCGGTCCGCCTCCAGGATGACCGGGGTCCGCGGGTCGCGGGCGCGCCCACGCTCGCGCACGCGCGTGGGCGGCCCCGCGAGGGCAAACGCCGGCAGGGCGGAGAGGATGGCCGCACCACCGGCAACGCCGGCGGCCCCGCGGGCCGGCACAACGCCAACCGCGGCTTCGGACGCGCAGACAGGGCAGTGGTCCTCCTCGAGGTCCTCGAGGAGCCAGACCAGGAGGAGCAGCATCGCGCACA
Source organism: uncultured Chloroflexia bacterium (assembly GCA_963831745.1). Lineage (GTDB taxonomy): Bacteria > Chloroflexota > Limnocylindria > Limnocylindrales > CSP1-4 > CTSoil-043. The sequence continues at coordinate 1,465,099 of CAWHRD010000006.1, forward strand.
GGGCAAGGAAGCCGCCGAGGCCCATCGCCGTCCCGAGGGCCAGAGACAGGTACCCGAGGAACGGCAGGCTCAGCGCGACCCGACCGATGATGGCGGCGACCGGGACGATCGCGGGGTCGGGCTGGGCGTTGGCATCGCCCTTCGTTTCGACGTAGGGGACGCCCCGGAGCTCGGCGAAGCGCGTGACCCGGTGCGTGTACGGCGTCGAGGCGCCCTGCTGGACGGTGACGACATCCCCGATCGCGTAGCCCACGGCCCCCGCAGGCAGCGACAGCACCAGCGCGCCGGGCCTGATCGTCGGCTCCATCGATCCGCCCCCGATGACGAGGGCGCGTCCGCCCAGGACCGGGGCCAGCAGCGTGATCCCGGCCGTCAGCGTGACGGCGAGCACGGCGACGACCAGGAGCGCGTCGAGCAGGCGGCGAGTCCAGCGGAGGGCGGTCATTCGACTCCGGATCGGTCCGGCGGGCCGGTTAGCGGCAGGTCAGCCGAACGTGGGCGAAGGCCCGCGGCCGGCGTGAGGCCGATCGCGGGCCTGGGGTCGCGCGAGAGGCTGTTACGGGTTGTTGGCGGTCTGTTCTGCGTCGAACGTGAAGGTCACGCTCGTCGTGGTGTTCTGGAACGTATCGGTCGTCGCGAGCGGGAGCGTCGCCCGGAAGCACAGCGTCTCGCTGGCGCCACCGGCGAGCGTGCGGTCCCCGGCCTGGGGGCCCTGCACGTTGCTGCCGATCGCCGCCGCGCCGAGGGCGCCGGTGGCCACCACCGTCGTGCCGTCGAAGGCCGCGCAGCTCGTGCCGAGCGTCTTCACCGTCAGCTGGAGCTGGCCGGCGAGAGCCGGGCCGGTGACGATCGAGGTCGCCATCGCATAGCGGAGGGAGCCCGTGCCGGCGTTCTGGACGAGCAGCGACTGGGTCGTCGTGTCGCCGGGCATCATGTTGGAGACCCCGAAGAGCGCCGTGGCCGGCGTCGTGGAGATGTTGATCGTACCGGTCGCGAAGGCGTTGCCGGTGACGGCCTGCGAGTCGGTGAAGAGCGCGAGCGAGAGCGCGCCGGCGCCGAGCGAGCCGCTGACGAGCGCGAGGGCGAGCAGCACTGCGAAGCGGCGGCGGCGGCGGGGATGCCCGTGCGCGAGGGCCGTCTGGTCCATGGATCTCCCTTTCCGGCGGGCGCGACGTCCCGCGATCGGACCCGGAGAGGGTGTGCGCCACGCTGGCGCCCCGGTCCGGATCGGCTCCCCGGATTGGACTTGACGGCGGCTCCGGCGGCTATGGGACCCCGGGTGATTCGGTCCCCGTACGTTCGTCCGGGCCGGGGTCCGATGCGTGCGCCGGCGGCGGGCGGGGCGGCGCCCGGAAGCGCCCCTCCCCGGTGCCGGCGGGCGCCGTGGTACGTCCGCTCCCTCGTCCCGGGAGCTCGGCACCCTGGTCGGTGCCGTGACCGCTCCATGAACACATCCAGGGCTGCGGCCGCGGGAAGGCCAGCATCGCCGCGCCTGACGACCGCTGGGGCGCCGGTTGCCGGTCGCCTCGGCAGTCCTTGTGGCGCCGGATGCCCGCTCCATGGGCAGATGGCGATCCAACGGCGGCAAGGTCCCGCGCGGCCGGCGCGGCCGAGGGTGCGCTGCCGAGCTTCAGGGCCGTCAAGCCCCGGGATTGCTCATGGAGCGATCACCGCGGTCTCGAAGGACCGGGGTCGGCCTCGACGCCGCGCCGGCAGCGGCCGGACCGACGTCCGCCGTTTGCGGCCTCGGGTGTGGTCGCGGCGCTCGCGGAGCCGCGGCGCCCCGTGGGGCACCAGCCGATCGCGCCCGGCGGGCTGGTGAGCGGTGGATGCTGGCCCCGACCGCGGGTGCCCCCGTGGCCTCGAACCGGGGCCTATGATCGCTCGCGAACCGCTCACTCCCCAGCCCGGAGCGCCGCCGATGACCGCCATCCCCGCCACGCTCCGCGCCTTCGTGGCCAGCCGCGAAGGTGACTCGATCGTTCGCGGCGTCCGCCCGTTCGCCGAGGCCGACCTGCCGCCGGGCGAGGTCGAGATCCGCGTCGGCTGGTCGAGCGTCAACTACAAGGACGGCCTCGCCACGATCGCGAACGGCAAGGTCGCCCGGATCAGCCCGCTGATCCCCGGCGTCGACCTGGCGGGCGAGGTGGTGGCCAGCACGGACGCGGCGATCCAGCTCGGTTCGTCAGTGCTGGCGCACGGATACGAGCTGGGGGTCTCGCGGCACGGCGGCTACGCGGAGTACCAGCGCGTGCCGGCCGGCTGGGTCGTGCCGCTGCCGGCGGGCCTCACCCCACGCCTGGCGATGGCGATCGGCACGGCCGGCTTCACGGCGGCGATGTCGGTGATCGCGCTCGAGGAGCGCGGCCTGCGCCCGGGCGCCGGGCCGGTGCTCGTGACAGGCGCGTCGGGCGGCGTCGGCTCGAACGCGGTCGGGATCCTCGCCCGGCGCGGCTACGAGGTCTGGGCCGCGAGCGGCAAGGCCGAGGAGGTCGACCGGCTGCGCGCGCTCGGCGCCGCCGCGGTCGTGCCGCGCGAGGAGGTCACCGCCGAGAGCCCGAAGCCCCTCGGATCGGAGCGCTGGGCCGGGGCGGTCGACTGCGTCGGCGGGGGGACGCTGCCGTACATCCTGCGCACCCTGCGCCGCGGCGGGACGGTGGCGGCATCCGGCAACGCCGGCGGGCCGGCGTTCGCCACCACCGTCTTCCCGTTCATCCTCCGCTCGGTGGCGCTCGTCGGGGTCGACTCTGCGGTCGTGCCGGTCGCGGAGCGCCGGGCGATCTGGGAGCGCATCGCCACCGACCTGCGACCGAACGGCCTCGGCGAGGCGATCACCGAGGTAACCCTGGACTCGCTGCCGGAGGCGCTCGACGGGATCCTCGCTGGCCGCGCCCGCGGCCGCTGGGTGGTCCGCATCGGCGGCTGACCTTGTTGCGCGGCTGGCCACCGCGTTCCGTCAGGCGACGATGTCGGCCAGCTGGACGACGTCGAGGTGCGGCGTCGGCCGAATCCGCCGATCGTTCGTCACCAACGCTGACGCCCCGGCCGCTCGCGCCGTGGCCACGTGGATCGAGTCGGCGAGCGTCATCCCGGTTCGGCCGCGCACGAACCCGGCGTCGGCCGCGATCTCGGCCGTGGCGGGGACGACGTGGAGGTGTTCGATGCCCAGGATCGCGTCGACGTAGCGCTCGGCGGCCGTCTCGTCGCCGGCCGCGAGCGGCCCGACGACCAGCTCGGTGAGCGCGATCGACGCTGTGACACCTGTGAGCCGGCCCACCGACACGGCGTCGACGATGGCGGCCGCTGCCGTCACGAGGGGCCCGTCGCCCTCGAACAGGTAGACGAAGATGTTCGCGTCGAGCGCGATCCGCCGGTGGCGCCTGCAGAGCTCGTCGAGAGTCACCGGGGCGGCTCCGGCGTCTCGCGCCCCGCGTCGTGAGCGCCGCCGGCATCCGCAGCGCGGGCGGCCCGGATCTCCGTATCCATCTCGGCTCGGCGCTCGAGCCAGCGGGCCTCGTCCTCGTCCCGCATCGCGCGGATCCGCTCGGCGGCGTCGGTGCCATCGTAGAGGTGCGCGCCGATGCCGAGGAGGCGCGTGCCGGCCGGGACGTGACGCCGGAGGTGGATGACGTCGCCCTCGATCTCGACGTCGAGGCGGTCGCCGGCATTGATACCGAGCTTCCGTCGGACCTCGCTTGGCACGGCGATCTGATACTTGGTGCTGACCTTGACGCTAAGCATGTTGCCGATGATAAGCGCACGCGACGTCGGCGGCAGGCGGCGGCGGCCTCGGCCTCTGCAGGCCCGCGTGAGTCCGCGACCCCACGGCGAAGCCGGCGGTAGGCTGGCGGGGTGGACCCGATCGAGCGCCGGTTCGTCCCCGCCTTCCCCGTCGACCTGCGCCTGACGCTGGGCATCCACCGCCGCGGGGCGGGCGACCCGACCCTGCGCTTCTCGCGCGACGGGTCGGCATGGCGGGCGAGCCGGACGCCGGAAGGGCCCGTCACCCTCGGGCTGGTCCCCGACGGCATCGCGATCCGGGCCCGGGCATGGGGTCCCGGGGCCGCCTGGGCGCTCGAGCAGGCGCCTGAGCTCGTCGGCGTCGACGACGACCCGGGCAACTTCGCCGACCGCGTCGCCGCCGACGGCCCACCGTTCCTTGGTACCTTGCTAGCACGCTACCACGCTATCCGGATAGGACGGACCCGGCGGGTGCTGGAGGCGCTGGTCCCGGCGATCATCGAGCAGAAGGTGACCGGGGACGAGGCGCGGTCGGCGTTCGTCGCACTGGTCCGCAGGCACGGCGAGCCGGCGCCGGGGCCCTGGGAGGCGGAGAGGCGCCCGGCGCCGCTGCGCGTACCGCCCCCACCCGCGACGTTGGCCGGCCTCCCCGGCTACGCCTACCACCCGCTCGGGCTGGAGCGCCACCGGGCGGACGCGATCCGGTTCGCGGCGGCTCGGGCTGGGCGCGTGGAGGAGTGCACGGACCTGGCCCTCGTGGACGCGTACGCGCGCCTGCGAGCACTGCCCCTCGTCGGGCCGTGGACGGCGGCCGAGGTCGGCCTGCGTGCGCTGGGCGACCCGGACGCGGTGAGCGTCGGGGACTTCCACCTGTGCCACGCCGTCAGCTATGCGCTGGCCGGGGAAGAGCGCGGGTCGGACGAGCGGATGCTGGAGCTGCTCGCCCCGTTCGCGGGCCACCGCGCGCGCGTGATCCGCCTCATCGAGGCGGCCGGGATCCACGCCCCGCGCCGCGGCCCGCGGATGGCGCCCCGCTCCATCGTCGGGATCTGATCCGGGCGCGGCCACGGTCGCACGTTCCGTGGGCGACTGGAACGCTGGAGGCGGAGAATGGCGCCATGCGAGAGCGCTCGGGAGCCGTGGTCGAGCGGTGGGCCGCCGCCGCGGCGCTCGCGGTGACATTCGCGGGAGCGCTCGCGGTGACGCTGGCCGCCTGCGGCGCCGCGCCCACGCCGGCCGTGGATGCCAGCCCGACGTCCACGGCCACGACCACGACTGTGCGGGTCTTCTTCGCCGCCCGCGGGACCGATCCCTGCGGCACCGTGATGCCCGTGGTCCGCGAGGTGGCGGGTCCGATCGACGCGGCCCGGGCGCTTCGCGAGCTGCTCCGGGGGCCGACCGAGGAGGAGGCCGCCGCCGGCTACACGAGCCTCTTCGGCCCGCCGACCGCCGACACGCTCGAAGACGTGCTAGTCGTCGGCGGGGTTGCCCACGTCTCGTTCCGGGACCTGCGCCAGGTCCTGCCGAACGCCTCCAGCTCGTGCGGGAGCGCCGCGCTCCTCGCGGCCCTCGACGCGACGCTGGCCCAGCTCCCCGGGGTGATCGGAGCGCGCTACTCCTTCGGCGGCGACGAGGCGGCGTTCTACGAGTGGCTCCAGATGGCGCCGCCCGACTGACGAGCGAGGCGCCCGGTGTCCGGACGGCACGCCGGGCAGGGGGGCGGCACGGGGGCGTAAAGCGCCGCCGCTTCCCTACCCCGGCTGGGCGACGACCAGGATCCGGATCTCGGTCATGTCCTCGATCGCGTAGCGGAGGCCCTCGCGGCCGAGGCCCGAGTCCTTCACGCCGCCGTAGGGCATGTGGTCGATCCGGTAGGTCGGGATGTCGTTGAGGATGACCCCGCCGACCTCGATCTCGTCGAACGCCGTGAAGGCGTTCGCCAGGTCGTTCGTGAAGACGCCGGCCTGCAGGCCGAAGAGTGAGTCGTTCACCTGGCGGACGGCGTCGGCGAAGTCCGAGAAGCGGAAGAGGACCACGAGCGGCGCGAAGGCCTCCTGCGAGCAGACCTTCGCCTCCACCGGCGTGTCGACGAGGACCGTCGGGGCGAAGAACGTCCCGTTCGCCGTGCCGCCGAGGAGGACTCGGCCGCCCATCGCGACCGCCTCGTCCACCCACGCCTGGGTGCGCAGGGCGGCCTTCTCGTCGACCATCGGGCCGAGGTCGGTCTCGGGGTCGATCGGATCGCCGAGCTTGAGCGCGCCTGCCGCCGCCGTGAACTTGTCGACGAAGGCGTCGAAGACGTCGTCGTGGACGAAGATGCGCTGGACGCTGATGCACACCTGGCCCGAGTAGGCAAAGGCGCCGACGACGATCCGCCTGACGGCCCAGTCGAGGTTCGCGGTCCGGTCGACGATCGCGCCGGCGTTGCCGCCGAGCTCGAGTACCACGCGCTTCTTCCCGGCCCGGGCCTTCATGTCCCAGCCGACGGCCGGGCTGCCGGTGAACGTCAGGACCTTGAAGCGGTCGTCGGCGACGAGGCGATCGCCGAGCGCGCGGCTCATCGGCAGGACGCTGACCGACCCCGCCGGCACGCCGGCCTCCTCGACGATCTCGGCGACCGTGAGCATCGTCAGGGGGTCCTTCGAGGGCGGCTTGAGCACGATCGAGCAGCCGGCCGCGATCGCCGGGGCCAGCTTGTGGGCGGCGAGGTTGAGCGGGAAGTTGAAGGGGCTGATCGCGGCCACCGGCCCGGCCGGGAAGCGGCGCGTGATCCCCACCCGGCCCTTGCTGCTGGCCATCAGGTCGAGGGGCATCAGCTCGCCGCCGATCCGCTCCGCCTCCTCGGCGCCGAGGCGGAAGGTCAGCGTGGCGCGGTCGACCTCGACGAGCGCGTCACGGATCGGCTTGCCGGCCTCGAGGGAGATGAGCCGGCCGAGCTCCTCGCGCCGCGCCCGGATGCCGTTGCTGATGTTGCGCAGCGTGGTCGCACGCTCGTAGGCCGGCAGCGTGCGGGTCACCTCGAAGGCGGCGACGGCGGCCTCGACCGCCTCCTCGTACTGCTCCGGCGTCGCCTGGTACGTGAGCCCGGCGGGCTCGCCGGGGCGGGCAGGATTCTCGATCACGAGGGTGTCGGGCGAGTCGACCCAGCGCCCGGCGAGGAAGATCTTGTGGGGGACGAGATTCGTGGCGGTGGCCATCAGGGGGCTCCTCGGGGTGCTGCGGCGGGCGGAGTGGCGGCGGAACGAGCTGCGGCGGAACGAGCTGCGGCGGTGGGGCGGACCGAGCGGCGGCGGAACGATCTGCGGCGTCGGCGTCCAGGTTCGGCCCGCTCGCATGATAGACCTGCCCGACGGCGCGTCCGACCACCCGGCGACGACTCGATCCACTACCGTTGGCGTGTCGCCGTCCCGTCGCGCCGGCCCCACGTGGACGATGGGAGGCAGCTCGGCCGGGTCTCGGCGGCCGGGCCGGCTTCGGCCGCTCGCACAATGGTCAACACGCTCCGGCGCTGGCGCACTGCTCGGAGGTTCGAGATGCCCTACAACCTGCGGAACCGCAGCCTGACGAAGCTGCTCGACTTCAGCCCCCAGGAGATCCGCTTCCTCCTCGAGCTGGCGGGCGACCTCAAGGCGGCGAAGTACGGCGGCTACGAGCAGCCTCGCCTGCGGGGCAAGAACATCGCCCTCATCTTCGAGAAGGCGTCGACGCGGACCCGGGTCGCCTTCGAGGTCGCCGCCTACGACCAGGGCGCCCACGTCACGTACCTGGGCCCGTCCGGGTCGCAGATCGGCCACAAGGAGTCGATGAAGGACACGGCCCGCGTCCTCGGCCGGATCTACGACGGCATCGAATACCGCGGCTTCGGCCAGGCGATCGTCGAGGAGCTCGCCGCACACGCCGGCGTGCCGGTCTGGAACGGCCTGACCGACGAGTTCCACCCGACCCAGGTCCTGGCCGACGTCATGACGATGTCGGAGCACAGCGACAAGCCGCTCACCGGGATCTCGTACTGCTACCTCGGCGACGCCCGCAACAACATGGGCAACTCGCTCCTCGTCGTCGGGAGCAAGCTGGGGATGGACGTCCGGCTCTGCGCGCCGCGCGCGCTCTGGCCGCGCGACGACCTCGTGGCGACGTGCCGCGCGATCGCGGCCGAGACGGGCGCCCGGATCACGCTCACCGAGGACCCGGCCGAAGGCGTCGCCGGGGTCGACTTCCTCCACACGGACGTCTGGGTCTCGATGGGCGAGGACCCCGCGATCTGGGAGGAGCGGATCACGCTGCTCCGGCCCTACCAGGTGAACGCGGCGCTCGTCGAGCGCACCGGCAACCCGGCCGTGCAGTTCATGCACTGCCTGCCGGCCTTCCACGACCGCGCCACGAAGGTCGGCGAGGAGATCTACCAGCGCTTCGGGCTCGACGGGATGGAGGTCACGAACGACGTCTTCGAGTCGGAGCGCTCGCTGGTCTGGGACCAGGCCGAGAACCGGATGCACACGATCAAGGCGGTGATGGTCGCGACGCTGGGCAACTGACGGGTGGCGGGGCGCCGGCCGGGGGCGGGGGCGCGACCGGCTGCGCGGCGCGGCGCGGCGGTTCCCGGACGCCGGCCTGGGCGCGGCGGCGAGAGGGGTCCGGGCCGGCAGAGGCGGCGAGCCGACGGAGGACGGCGGGACGGCGGAGCAACCGCGCCGGCGCCGGTTTGTGTTCAACTGTACACCGGACGCACCAGACGGCCGAGGAAGCAGGATTCCCGACGTCAGACGCAAGGTTCCGGCGCGACCCGCCGCCTCCGGCAGGAAACCCGACGTCACACGCACAATTCGTGCACGCCGGTGACGCCGAGGTGCCGGATGGTGAGTTCAACGCAAACCGGGGTCGGCCCGGGTCGCGTCGGCGGCCGGCAGCAGCACGTCGGACCGGTGACGATCAGCCCTCGGCGAGCAGCTCCTCCTTGGCCTTCTGCATGTCCGCCTTCGCCGCGTCGTCGAGGACCGGGAACCTCGGGTCGATCTCCATGAGCGCGTCGAGGATCACCGAACCGGCAGCCACCCGCAGGAACCACTTGCGGTCGGCCGGGATCACGTGCCACGGCGCGTGCTCCGTGCTCGTGTTGCTGAGCACGTCGCTGAACGCCTTCTGGTAGTCGTCCCAGTACTGGCGCTCGCGGGCGTCGCCGGCCGAGAACTTCCAGTTCCGCTCCGGCTCGTCGATGCGGGCCAGGAAGCGCTCCTTCTGCTCCTCCTTCGAGACGTTGAGGAAGAGCTTGACGATCTTGATCCCGTTGTCGACGAGGTAGCGCTCCCAGTCGTTGATCTCGCGGAAGCGGCGCTGCCAGACGTCCTTGCCCTTGGCCGCCGCCGGGAGCTTCTGGCCGGCGAGGATCTGGGGGTGCACCCGGACCACGAGGACCTCCTCGTAGTAGCTCCGGTTGAAGATGCCGATGGTCCCGCGGCCGGGGAGGCGCCGGGCGTAGCGCCACAGGTAGTCGTGGTCGAGCTCCTCCGGCGACGGGACCTTGAACGAGCTCACCTCGACGCCCTGGGGGTTCACCCCGCTCATGACGTGCTTGATCGTGCCGTCCTTGCCGGCGGCGTCCATCGCCTGGAAGATCACGAGGAGCCCGTACGTATCCTGCGCGGCGAGGCGAGCCTGGTACTCGGCCAGGAGGTCGACGCCGCGCTGCAGCATCTCCTCGGCGTCCTTCTTCTTCACGAAGTCGGCCGTGTCGCGGGGGTCGAAGTCCCGCGGCAGGCGGACCTTGCGGCCGGGCTCGACACGGAACGGCTCGATGAACTTGTGCATCGCCTTGACGCGGTCCTCGGCGACGCCGAGCTCCTTGGCGGTCGACATGGGTCCTCCTCCTTCAGGCTGCCGCGGGCGCGGCGGGGTTCGTCGGCGCGCCCGGGCCGACGGGCGCGGCGGGGTTCGTGGTCGCGGCCGTCGCGCGACGAAGTGCGGTCCCGCCGGCGCTCAGCGGCGCTTGCGGCCCGATCCGCCGAAGAGCGTGCCGAACACGCCGCGGATGAGGCCCGTCCCGACCTCCGAGATCATCTTGTCCCGCTGGCGCGCCTCGCGCTCCGCCTCGCGCCGGGCGGCGGCCTCCTCGCTGGCCCGCTCGCGCTCCGCGGCCTTCGCCTCGCGCTCGGCTTCGCGGCGGACCCGCTCCAGCTCGCGGGCTCGCGCCTCGATGGCGCGGCGCTCCTGGGCCGGGGTGAGGCCCGACTCGCCGGGGGCGGTCGTCGCGCCGGCCACCGCGGTCTTGGCGGCGGCGATCCGGGCCGAGAGGATCTCGTGGGCGCTCTGGCGATCGATCGGCTGGGCGTACTCGGCATACAGGGCGCCGGCGCTGATCCGCGCCTGGAGCTGGTCGGGCGGGAGCGCGGCCATCAGCGAGTCCGGCGGGGCGATCCGGGTGGGAGCCAGCGCCGTCGGCACGCCCCGCGGGGAGAGGACCGTGACCAGCGCCTCGCCCGTGCCGAGCGACGTGATCGTCTCGCCGACGTCGAAGAACTCGGTCATCGGGAACGTCCGGACCGTCTTCTTCAGGAGGTCGGCATCCTCGGGCGTGAAGACGCGGAGGGCATGCTGGACGCGGTTGCCCAGCTGCGCGAGGACGGACGACGGCACGTCGGACGGCGTCTGGGTCACGAAGAAGACCCCGACCCCCTTGGAGCGGATCAGCCGGACGGTCTGCTCGATCTGGTCGAGGAGCGCCTTCGAGGCGTCGTCGAACAGGAGGTGGGCCTCGTCGAAGAAGAAGACGAGCTTCGGCTTGGGCAGGTCGCCGGCCTCGGGCAGCGTGTGGTACAGCTGGGCGAGCATCCACAGCATGAACGTCGAGAACAGCTTCGGGCGATCCATGACGTCCGAGATCTCGAGCAGGTGGACGATCCCCTGGCCGTCGGGGCCGGTCCGCATGAGGTCCTCGACCTCGAAGGCCGGCTCGCCGAAGAAGACGTCCGCGCCCTGCTGCTCGAGCGAGATGAGCGACCGCTGGATGACCCCGATCGTGGCCGGGGCCATGCCGCCGTAGTCCTCGAGGACCGACTTGCCCTCGTCGGAGCCGAGGAACTTGAGGGTCGTGCGCAGGTCCGCCAGGTCGAGCAGCGGGAGGTCGTGGTCGTCGCAGTACTTGAAGACGAGCGACAGGACGCTGGTCTGCGTCTCGTTGAGATCGAGGATGCGCGACAGCAGGAGGGGCCCGAACGACGAGACGGTTGCCCGGACCTGGGCGCCCAGCTTGCCCGAGAGCGAGAGGAGCTCGACGGGGTGGCCAAAGGGCTCGAACTCGAAGCCGAGCTGGGTCGCCCGCTCGAGCACCTTGGGGTTGGTGCCGTCGCCGGGGAGGGCCAGGCCGGTCAGGTCGCCCTTGACGTCCGCGATGAACGTGGGGACGCCGGCGCGCGAGAGCTGTCCGGCGATGCCCTGCAGGGTCTTGGTCTTGCCGGTGCCGGTCGCGCCGGCGACGAGGCCGTGCCGGTTGAGCATCGACAGGGCAACCTGGATCCTGACTCCGGTGAGCGCGTTCGCCCCCTCGAGCGGCGCGCCGAGGTAGAGGGCGGGCTCCCCGAGCGCGTACGCCGCCTCCATCGCCTCGCGGAATGTCTGGGCCATCCGGTCACCTCCTCTGGTGACCGCTATCATCGCCCACCGCCGCGTGGGCGGCGCGCCCGATCGGGGCGATCGACGGCGGGGGCGGAGCCGGCGGGGGCGATCGCCGGCGGGGGCGATCGCCGGCCGCGCCGGCGCGATGGAGCGTCAGGCGCCGGGCGTCGGCGGAGGCGCGTCGGTCGGCGGGACGGCGGGCGGGTCGGGCGGCGGCGTGGGCGGCGGCGCGGGCACGTCGGGCGGGTCGGGCGGCGGCGTGGGCGGCGGCGCGGGCACGTCGACCGAAGGAGCCGGCGGGACGGCACCGAAGTCTGGCGCGGCACCGAAGTCTGGCGCTGGCATGTCGGCCGGGGGAGCGAGCGGGGCCGCCTCCGGCCCGGCGGAATCGGTGCCGCCCATGGCGCCCGCCGCGGCGGCGGACGCGGGCGCGGCGACGCCAGGCAGCGTCACGGCCTGGGTCGGCGATGCGGAGGCTTCGGTCGGGCCGGGGGCCGGGGGCACGCTCCCCTGCCCCGTCGGCGGCATGGTTTCCTGCCCCGTCGGCGGCACGGTTTCCTGGCCGGGGCTCGGCGTGGATCCTGCCGGCCCCGGCGGCGGGGTCGCGGGCGTGCCGGGCGTCGGGCCACCCGGCGGCGTGCCCCGACCGCGGCGCGACAGGGCAACCGCGAGCGGCACGAGCAGCGCAAGGCCGACGACGAGCAGGAGGAGCAGCCCCACCGAGCCGATCCCCCCGCCGCCTTCACCCTCGTCGGGGGGCGGCGACGCGGACGGCACGACCGCCGGGGTTGCGCTGGGCGTGGGCGCCGGGCTCGGCGTCGGCGTCAGCGTGGGCGTGGGCGTCGGGGTCGGGGTCGGGGTCGGGGTCGGTGTGGGCGCGGCGGTCGGGGTCGGTGTGGGCGTCGGCGCGGCCGTCGGAACCGGTGTCGGCGTGGGTGTGGGCGCAGCCGTGGGGGTCGCGGATGCCTGCGGCCGCAGCGTCGCGGTCGGAACGGGCGTGGGCACGGGGGTCGGCACCGGCGTGGGCACCGGGGTCGGCACCGGCGTGGGCACCGGGGTCGGCACTGGCGTGGGCACCGGGGTCGGGACGGGCGTGGGCACCGGGGTCGGGACGGGCGTGGGCTCCGCGGTCGGGACCGGGGTGGCCTCGGGCGTCGCCTCCGGCGTCGGCACGGTCGTCGGCTCGGTCGACGGGCGGGACGGGAGCGACGGCACCTCGATGCTGGGTGGCGCGATGCTCGGCACCTCGATGCTGGGCACCTCGATGCTCGGCGGCGCGATGCTCGGCCGCTCGATGCTCGGCAGGGCGACACCGCCGCACCCGGCGACCAGGAACGCCAGACTGGCCAGGCCGATCGCGGCGCGTCGGATCGTCGTGCGGCGGGCGGTGCGAGCCGTCCGGGGTCTCGGTTCGGTCTTCACGGCTGGCAGGGTACCCCGGCTCGAACTTCTCCGTCGGCGCCGTGCCCGGGCGCTCGGCCGGCGCCGTGCCCGGGCGCTCGGCCGGCGCCGTGCCCGGGCGCCCTTGTCGGCGCCTCGCCCGGGCACGCTGCCGGCGCCCGTCCTGGCGTCGATCGGCCGGCCCGCATCGGCTGGCAGACGGACCTACCCGCCGGCACCGCGCGGATAGCTGCCGAGGACACGCAGCGAGGTGGTCACGCCGGCCAGGTCGTGGAACGCCTCGCGGACGGCGGGGGACGTGGCGTCGGCGTCGAGGTCCACCCAGAAGACGTACTCCCACGGCCGGTCGCGGGCCGGTCGGCTCTCCAGCTTCGAGAGGTTCAGGTCGTGGTCGGCGAAGACGGTGAGGGCCCGGATCAGCGCACCGGGCTCGTTGCGGATCCCCATGACCAGCGTGGTCCGGGCGGCGCCCGACGCGTCCACGACCGCGGGGGGCGCCGGGGGCAGCGGAACCCCCGGCCGCGCGACCACGAGGAACCGGGTGCGGTTGTCGGGGTCGCCCTGGATGCCGTCGGCGAGGATCTCGAGGCCGAGGAGTCCCGCGGCGCGCGGCGAGAGGACCGCGGCGGCCCCCCGCTCGCCACGATCCACGATCGCCTTCCCGGCGCCGGCCGTGTTGTACGTGGTGAGGAGCGCCCACACGCGCGTGCGCAGGAAGGCATCCGCCTGCCCGAGCGCCTGGACGTGCGAGTAGACCCGCTCGATCGCGTCGAGTTGCTGCCCGGGGAGCGCGGCCAGGCAGAGCCGCACCGGCACGACCACCTCGCCCCGAATGTCGAGCGCGAACTCCAGGAGCAGGTCGTAGTTCTCGCGGACCGTGCCGTTGACGAGGTTTTCGATCGGGACGACCCCGGCGGCAGCCCCACCGGCCGCGACGGCCTCGAAGACGCCCCGGAAGCCGCCGACCGGGAGCGTTGAGATGGCCTCCCCGAAGTAGGCGCGGACGGCGTCCTCCGCGAACGCGCCGGGCTCCCCGGAGTAGGCGACGAGGGTCGCGGCCCCTCCCGCGGGCGGCGTCACCGGCCGGCGGGCTCGTCTACGAGCGCCCGGAAGGTGAGCGCAACCCGCGCCTCAGGAGCCGCCTTACGGAGGTTCGTGTAGGCCTCGATGATCGTCTGGCCCCGCGCCGTGATGGTCGCGGGCCGGCTGGTCACGACCACGCTCGCTACCAGCTCGACCTGGCCGGCGGGACCGCGCCGCGGAACGATCCCGACGACGTGGTCCCACGGCACGAAGAACGCGTCGAGGTCCTCGCGGCAGCGATCCAGGAACGCGACGTCGGCCGCGCTGAGGGAGGGCGACTCGAGCTCGGTCATGGCCCGAGGATACGCCTCCGGCTACCGGTCGAACAGGCTGCCGCCGAGGTCCTCGGCCTGCGATCCGGCGCGCTCCGCGCGGCCGCCGACACGCGAGGTCAGCGACCGGGCAGCGTCTCGAGGAACTCGGCGGGTGTCATGGCGGGGATGATGGCCCGCAGGTCGAGCAGGTGCGCGTCGCCGGTCACGAGCGCATCGACGCTGGCGTCACGCGCGAGGTCGATGAGGAACTCGTCGTCGGGGTCGGCGCCGAGCGGTTCTGGCGAGGGCGCGGGATCGGGGCGGAGGACGGCCTCAGTTCGGATGAGCTCGACGTACGCATCGGCCTCGGCTTCCGTGACGTAGCGACGGAACTTGTCACGCCGCAGGACCTCACGCAGCTCGACGATCAGGAGCGGTGACACGATGAGCTCGAAGGCGCCCGAACGCAGCTCGAGCAGGAGCCGGGCGCTTCCGCCGCCCGGGCTGATCAGCGCCGAGACGAGGACGTTGGTGTCAAGAACCGCGCGCGGCACGCCGCTGCGCACGCACCGCGTGCGTCTCCTCTACCGCAAGCCGCATCGCTTCGGCCTCGCCCAGGTCGCTGCGCGCCCACACGCTCGCGACCACCTCGAAGCCGAGGTAGGCGCGCAGGGCCGCCTCTACGACCTCCGAGTCGCGCTTGTCGGTCCTGGCCGCCCGCACGCGGGCAGCGCGCAGGACATCCTCGTCAACGTAGAGCGTGACCTTCCGCTTCGTGCCGGCCATGGCAGCAGCATAGCGGTTTGCCGTCATGCCAGCAAGACAGCACGGTCGTTCCAGCACCTCCGGCACCGACGGGCGAACCCGGGTGTCACGGGAGGCGCCCCGGCTCGTGTGGCGGTGGCCCGGCCCGCCAGCTACGGCTCGAACAGGCTGCCGCCGAGATCCTCGGCCTGCGACTCGTCGATCTCCGCGCGCCCTCCGGCGCGCTCGGCGCGGGCGCGAAGCTCGGCGAGGCGGGCATTGCCGGCCGCCTCGGTCGCTCCTGCCCAGGCGTCGTCCGCCAGGAGCGCCCGGATCGCGGCAAGGTAGGCCTCCGCGCAGGCCGCGACGAGGTTCACGTGGCGGGCGTTGCCCGCGTAGCGGCCGGCGGCGCGTCCGCCGGTTGCGGTGGACGGGGGCTGGACGGCGAGCTCGACGAGCGCGTCGGCGCCGGCCGTCTCGCCGATCGCGTGGACGTCGAAGGCGACGAGCCGGACGCGGCCGCCGAGGACGTCCTCGAGGGCGGCGTCGACGGCCTCGTACAGGGCGCCGATGGCGCCAGCCGCCTCGGCCGTCGCCTCCCACTGGTGGTCGCCGGCGGCCAGGACCACGGCCGCCCGGGCGGTGCCCGAGGAGCCGGTGGTCATCGTCCAGCGAAGAAGGCGAAGGGACGAGGCGCCCCCGGATGGTCCGCCAGGTTCGCCGGACGGTCCGCCAGGTTCGCCGGACGACCCGCCGGCCCCGCCCGGTTCGCTGCCGCCCTCGCTCATCGCTTCCCTCCGCCGGTGGGCGCGGGCTCCGTGAAGAGGCGCTCGTCGCGCCGGCGCAGCCGCGCGCCCGACTTCCAGATCACGTACTCGAGAGAGTCGGCGAGGGCCGCCGCGGACGCCGCGATGATGTTCGTGTCGGAGCCCATGGTGCTCCAGGTCCGCTCGCCGTCGGCTGAGTCGATGACCACCCGTGTCCGTGCCGCCGTGGCGGCGTTCCCGTCGAGGATGCGAACCTTGTAGTCGACGAGGTGGACCCCATCGAGCTGCGGGTAGAACGCGCGGAGCGCCTTGCGCAGGGCGGCGTCGAGAGCGTTCACGGGGCCGTTGCCGTCGGCGGCCGTGTGCAGGACCTCGCCCTCCACCTCGACCTTGACGGTCGCCTCCGCCAGGAGCTCGCGGCCCTCGCGCTGCTCCACGAGCACCGTGAAGTCCACGATCCGGAACGGCGCGGCGTAGCCCTCCGTCCGGCGCCGGATCAGGAGCTCGAAGGACGCCTCGGCGCCCTCGAAGGCGAGCCCGTCGGCCTCCATCTGCTTGATGACCTTGCTCAGCTCGCGCGGATCGACACCCTCGAGCTGGTGGCCGAGCTGCTCGGCGCGGATCGCCGTGTTCGCCCGGCCGCCCAGCTCCGAGACGACCAGCCGGCCGCGGTTCCCGACCAGGCCCGGGTCCACGTGCTGGTAGCTGCGCTCGACCTTGGCGACGGCGGCCCCGTGCACGCCGCCCTTGTGGGCGAACGCGCTGCGGCCGACGAAGGGCTGGTAGTCGTTGGGCGCAACGTTGGCGATCTCGGCGACCGACCGCGAGAGGGACGTGAGGTGGGCGATCTGGCCGCCGCCGACGGGCAGCAGCGACAGGTCGGTCTTGAGGGCGAGGTTGGCGAGGACGCTGACCATGTTCGCGTTGCCGCAGCGCTCGCCGTAGCCGTTGATCGTGGCCTGGACGTGGCGGATCCCGGCCTGCACCGCGGCGATCGAGTTCGCCACCGCGAGCTCGGCGTCGTTGTGGGTGTGGATGCCCCAGGTGACGGCCGGCGCGCCCGGGTCGCCCTCGAGGGCGGCCCGGGTGTCCTCCACGATCGCGAGCAGCTCGTCGGTGAGCGTGCCGCCGTTCGTGTCGCAGAGCACCAGGGAGCGCGCGCCGGCCTCGCGGGCCGCGCGCAGCGTGGCCAGGGCGTACGCGCGGTCCGCCTTGTGGCCGTCGAAGTAGTGCTCGGCGTCGTAGACGGCCTCGCGACCGCGCTCGACGAGGAAGGCGACCGACTCGGCGATCATGTCGAGGTTCTCGGCCGGCGTGGCGCCCAGCACCTCGGTGACGTGGAGCAGCCAACTCTTGCCGAAGATCGTCACGACGGGCGTCTCGGCGGCCACGAGCTCCCGGAGGTTCGGGTCTGCCTCCGGCCGGTTGGCCCGGTGGCGGGTCGAGCCGAACGCCGCCAGCTTCGCCCGCTCCCAGCGCATCCCCTTCGCCGCCGCGAAGAACTCGACGTCCTTGGGGTTCGAGCCCGGCCAGCCGCCCTCGACGTAGGGCATGCCGTACTCGTCGAGCATGCGGGCGACCCGCAGCTTGTCGGCGAGCGACAGGATGATGTTCTCGCCCTGCGTGCCGTCGCGGAGGGTCGTGTCGTAGAGGACGACGGGCGCCGTCGGATCGGTCATCAGGGCAACCCCAGCAGCTGTGACGTGGCCACGATGGTCGCAACGTCGATCTCCTCGGCCGGCTCCGCGGCCGGCTCCTCCGCGGCCGGCTCCGCCGCCGCTTCGCCGGCCCTCGGCCCCGTGCCGGCCCCGGGCGCTCTCCCGGCCGGCCCGATCCGGGCGACGATCGCGTCGGCCATGCCGACCGTCCCCACCCGGGCGCAGCGCTCCGCGACGGCCGGGTCGCGGGGCCACAGGTCGGCCGTCCGGAAGCCGTCGTCGAGCGCGGCCGCCACGGCGGCCTCCAGCGCATCGGCAGCGTCCGGGCGGCCCAGCGACCAGCGCAGGAGCATCGCCGCCGAGAGGATCGTGCCGATCGGGTTGGCCAGGTCCTGCCCGGCGAGGTCGGGCGCCGAGCCGTGGATCGGCTCGTAGAGCCCGTGCAGGCCGTGGGCCGTCCGCCGGGTCCCGATCGACGCGGACGGCAGCATCCCGAGGCTGCCGGCGAGGACCGACGCCTCGTCCGACAGGATGTCTCCGAAGAGGTTCTCGGTGACGAGCACGTCGAACGAGGCCGGCTTCGTGACGATCTGCATTGCGCAGGCGTCCACGAGCCGGTCGTCGAGCGCGACGTCGGGGTACTCCGCGGCGACCTCGTGGACGACGGTTCGCCAGAGCCGCGACGTCGCCAGGACGTTGGCCTTGTCGACGGACGTGAGGCGGCGCCGGCGCCGGCGGGCCAGGTCGAAGGCGAGGCGGGCGACGCGCGCGACCTCGGGCTCCGAGTACGGCAGGGTGTCGCTTGCGGCGCGGGCGCCCGGCGCGCCGGACGCCTCCGTCCGATCGCCGAAGTAGAGGCCGCCCGTCAACTCCCGGACGATCAGCAAGTCGACGCCGGCCAGCAGCTCGGGGCGCAGCGGCGACGCCGGCAGGAGCGCCGGGTGGACGCTCACCGGGCGCAGGTTCGCGAACAGGCCGAGGCCGCCGCGCATCGCGAAGAGGGCCTGCTCCGGGCGAACCGGCGCCCGCGGGTCGTCCCATCGCGGTCCGCCGACGGCACCCAGTAGGATCGCGTCGGCCGCGGCGCATGCGGCGAGGTCCTCGTCGCGGATCGCGACGCCGTACGCGTCGATGCCGGCGCCGCCGACGACCAGGTCGGTCCACGCGACGTGGAACCCGAAGCGGGCGCCGGCCGCCGCGAGCACCCGCCTGGCCCCGGCGACGACGTCGGGACCGACGCCGTCGCCCGGGATCGCGACGAGGCGGAACGTGGGCGACCCGCCGCCGTGCGGCTCGCCCTCCGCGGTCACGGCAGCTGCTCCACCGAGCGCCGCATCGGGATCACCGTGCCGTCGCGCTCCGCCGCGCGGAGCTTGTTGGCGGCCAGGACGTAGGCCTCCAGCGACGCCTCGATGATGTTCGTGGAGAGGCCGTGGCCGGTCACGACGTGGGCGTCGGGCCCCTCGTCGATCGAGCGCCGGCAGCGGATGAAGACCCGCCCCTGGGCGTCCTCGCCCTCGGTGACGGCCTTGATCTCGTACTCCTCGAGCGTCGGCTCCCAGCCCAGGACCGGCCGGATGGCGTCGTCGACCGCGCGGTAGAGGGCGTTGACGGGCCCGTTGCCGGTCTCCTCCCCGGCGCGCTCCGCGCCGTCGAGGGTCACGCGGACGCTGCCCGTGGAGCGGCCGCCGTGGGACGACGTCACGCTCCAGCCCTCGAGGACGATCGAGGCCGGGACGTCGTCCGAGCGCTGCTGGACCAGCGCCAGCAGGTCGGCGTCGGTGACCTCCTTCTTGAGGTCGGCCAGCGCGATCGCCTCGCGGTAGACCACGTCGAGGGCGTCGCCGGAGACGTCCTGGCCCAGGTCCCGGAGCTTCTTCTGGAGCCCCTTGCGCCCGGACAGCTTGCCGATGGTCAGCTGGCTCCCGGTGAGGCCCACCGACTGGGGCGTCATGATCTCGTAGGTCAGCGGGTTCTTGATGACCCCGTCCTGGTGGATCCCGCTCTCGTGGGCGAACGCGTTCGCGCCCACGACCGCCTTGTTGGGCTGGATCGCGAAGCCCGTGAGGTGGCTCACCAGGCGGCTGGCCGCCGAGATCTGCTCGGTCTGCACGCGGCTCGCCAGGTCGGGGAACTGGGTGGGGCGCGTCCGGAGGGCCATCACGACCTCCTCGAGCGACGCGTTCCCGGCGCGCTCGCCGAGGCCGTTGATCGTCACCTCCACCTGGCGCGCGCCGGCCTGGACGGCCGCCAGGGTGTTGGCGGTGGCGAGGCCGAGGTCGTTGTGGCAGTGGACCGAGACCGTCGCGTCGCGCCCCACGAGGTCGTACACCCGCTCCACGAGCGAGCCGAACTCGGACGGGATCGCGTAGCCGACCGTGTCGGGGATGTTGACCGTCGACGCGCCGGCGGCCACGACGGCCCCGTAGACCTGGAGCAGGTACTCCGGGTCCGTGCGCGAGGCGTCCTCGGCGGAGAACTCGATCTCCGCGTCGCGGCCCAGCTGCTCGCGCCCGTAGCGCACCCAGCGGACCGCCTCGGCGAGGGCCTCCTCGCGGGACAGCTTGAGCTTGTGCTTGAGGTGGATGTCCGAGGTCGCGATGAACACGTGAAGGTGCGGCCGCTCGGCGACCCTGATCGCCTCGATCGCGCGCTGCGGGTCGCCGTCGCGGCAGCGGGCGAGCGCGGCGACCGATACGCCCCTGGCCTCCTTCGCGATCTGGTGGACCGCCTCCCAGTCGCCCGGCGAGGCGGCCGGGAATCCGGCCTCGATGACGTCGACTTTGAGGCGGACGAGCTGGCGGGCGACCTCCATCTTCTCGGCGGCGGTCAGCCCGGCGCCCGGCGCCTGCTCCCCGTCGCGGAGGGTGGTGTCGAAGATGCGGACGGAGCCCGCGGGGACGAACGGGCCGGCGGGTACGGGGACCGGCGTCATGTCAGTGGGCCTTTCCTGTGCTGCTCGAGGCGGCGGCCTGGGCCTGGCCGGCCCGCACGGTGACGGGATCGAGGAACGGCATCGCGGCGCGCAGCTGGGCGCCGACCTGCTCGATCTGGTGGTCGCGGTCCTGCGCGCGCAGGCGCTCGAACTCGGGACGCCCGGCGTCGTTCTCGGCGATCCAGCGGGCGGCGAACGAGCCGTCCTGGATCTCGGCGAGGACGGCGCGCATCGTGGTCCGGACGTGGTCGTCGATGATCCGCGGCCCGGACACGTAGTCGCCGTACTCGGCGGTGTCGCTGACGCTGAAGCGCATGAAGTTGAGGCCGCCGCGGTACATGAGGTCGACGATCAGCTTCAGCTCGTGCATCGTCTCGAAGTAGGCGAGCTCGGGCTGGTAGCCGGCCTCGACGAGCGTCTCGAAGGCCATCTTCACGAGGGCCGCCGTGCCGCCGCAGAGGACGCTCTGCTCCCCGAAAAGGTCGGTCTCGGTCTCCTCCGCGAAGGTCGTCTCGAGGACGCCGGCGCGCGTGTTGCCCAGGCCGCGGGCGTAGGCCAGCACGCGCGCGCGGGCGGTGCCGGTGGCGTCCTGGTGGACCGCGAAGAGCGCCGGCACGCCGCCGCCGCTCTCGAAGACGGAGCGGACCAGGTGGCCCGGGCCCTTCGGGGCGACCATGCCGACGTCGACACCGTCGGGCGGGGCGATCCGGCCGTACCGGATGTTGAAACCGTGCGCAAAGAGGACCAGCGCGCCGGCCTTCAGGTTCGGGGCGATGTCCGCGTCCCAGGCAGCCTTCTGGGCCGTGTCGGGGATCGCGATCATCACGACGTCGGCCCGCGCGACCGCCTCGCCCGTGTCGAAGACCGGCAGGCCGGCCTCCTCGGCGAGCGCGCGGCTCCGAGAAGCCGGCGGAAGGCCGACGACCACGCGGACGCCCGACTCGTGCAAGTTGAGGGCGTGGGCGTGGCCCTGGCTGCCGAAGCCGATGATCGCGACCGTCTGCCCGGCGAGCGCCGCCGGGTCTGCGTCGTTGTCGTAGTACATCCTCGCCGTCATCGCTTCGTGGCCTCCTCGATGGACTGCGCGCCCCGCGACATGACGACCGTCCCGGTCCGCACCATCTCCTTGATCCCGTAGCCGCGGAGGAGCGCGATCAGCGCGTCCACCTCGGACTCGTTGCCCGTCGTCTCCACGATCACCGACTCCGGCGCCATGTCGACGATGCGGGCCTTGTACATCTCCACGATGGAGATCAGCTCGCCCCGCGTCCGGTCGGTCGCCCGGACCTTGACCAGGGCCAGCTCGTGCTGGACGGTCGGCTCGTCGGTCACGTCCTGGACCTTGAGCACGTCGATGACCTTGTAGAGCTGCTTCGCCGCCTGCTCGACCAGCACGTCGTCGGCCCGCAGGGTGATCGTCATGCGGCTGATGTCCGGGTCGTCGAGGTGGCTGACGGCGAGCGACTCGATGTTGAAACTGCGGGCGCGCATCAGGCTCGCGACGCGGTTGAGCACGCCGGGCCGGTTGTTCACGATCGCCACGAGGACGTGACGGCGCTGCTCCCCGGTGCCGGGGAGCGCCCGCGGCGGCGGGGCGGAGTGGGCGGGAACCTTGGCAGACCCGTCGGGGCTCACTCGTCGGCCCCTCCCCAGGTCTCGATGAGGTCGGAGAGGCCCTTGCCGGCCGGCATCATCGGGAAGACGTTCTGCTCCTCGGCGATCTCGAACCAGACCAGCGAGGGACCGTCGACGGCGTTCGCCGCCTCGATCGCCGGCCGCACCTCCTCGGGCGTGCGCACCTTCCAGGCCGGGAAGCCGTAGGCGTCGGCGAGCTTCAGGTAGTCGGGCCCGAACATGTCCGACGAGTGGTAGTTGCCGGAGTAGACGATCTCCTGCCACTGCCGGATCATCCCCAGCTTGTGGTTGTCGAGGAGGGCGATGCGGACCGGGATCCGGTCCTGGACAAGCGTCGCCAGCTCCTGGATCGTCATCTGGAAGCCGCCGTCGCCGCAGACCGCCCAGGTGGACTTGTCGGGCCGGCCCAGGGCCGCGCCCATCGCGGCCGGCACCGCGAAGCCCATCGTCCCGAGGCCGCCCGACGAGAGGTGGCTGTGCGGCCGGCGGTAGCCCGCGTAGCGCGCCATCCACATCTGGTTCTGACCGACGTCGGCGACGAGCGTGGCGTCGTGGCCGGTGACCTCGCCGATCTGGGCGATCACGAAGTCGGCCGACAGGAGGCCGTCGCGCCACGCACCGGAGCCGTGCCAGCTGGCGCCCTCCAATTCGCGCCGCCACTCGGCCAGCTGGTCGAGGTACGGCGCCCGGTCCTCCTGGCTGACCTCGTCGACCAGCGGGAGCAGGCCGCCGAGGACGCGTTTGGCGTCGCCGACGACCGGGACCTCGACGGCGACGTTCTTGCCGATCTCGGCCGGGTCGATGTCGACGTGGACGATCCGCGCGTACGGCGCGTAGGTGCGCACGTTGCCGGTGACGCGGTCGTCGAAGCGCATCCCGACGGCCACCAGGAGGTCCGCCGCCTGGATCGCCCGGTTGACGTGCTTCCAGCCGTGCATCCCCATGTAGCCGTAGGCCAGCGGGTGCGTCTCGTCCATGGCGCCGATCCCGAGGAGGGTCCAGGCGACCGGGATGCGGGCCTTCTCCGCGAGGGCGCGCAGCTCCTCGGTGGCGCCCGCGATCAGGACCCCGTGGCCGGCCAGGATGACCGGCCGGGTCGCCTTCGCGATCTCCTCGGCGATCAGCCGGAGCTGGCGGGGGTGGCCGCCGAGGGTGGGCCGGAAGCCGGGCAGCCCCGCGGCGACCTCCTCGTCGGTCGGGTGCGCGGCGTCGGTCTCCTCCTGGAGGGCGTCCTTCGTGATGTCGACGTGGACCGGGCCGGGCCGCCCGGTGCGGGCGATGTAGAACGCCTCGGCGAGGACGCGGGGGAGGTCGTTCGCGTCGCGCACGAGGTAGTTGTGCTTGGTCATCGGCAGGGTGATGCCGGTGATGTCGATCTCCTGGAAGGCGTCCTTGCCGAGGAGGGCGGCGGGGACGTTGCCGGTGATGGCGACCATCGGGACGGAGTCGAGCTGCGCCGTCGCGATCCCGGTGACGAGGTTGGTGGCCGCCGGGCCCGAGGTGCCGAGGCAGACGCCGACTTTGCCGGTTGCCCGCGCGTAGCCGTCGGCGGCATGGGCGGCGCCCTGCTCGTGGCGCACGAGGACGTGGCGCAGGTCGGGGTGGTCGCCCAGGACGTCGTAGAGGGGCAGGATGACACCGCCCGGGTAGCCGAAGAGGACGTCCACGCCCTGGCGGAGGATCGCCTCGACGAGGACGTCGGCACCGATCCGGGCTCGCTTCTGGCGGCGCTCGGCGGCCTCCTGGCGCGCGCGGGTGCCCTCGTGGAGCATCTCGCGCCGCGCCTTCTCGACCGCCTCGGCCGCGGCCGTCCCGGCGCCGGGCACGTGGCTCCGGCGGGTCGCGCCGGCTGCGCCGGCCTTCGGTGGAGGCGCGCCGACCATCGACGCGGCGCCGGCCTTCGCGGTCGCTGCGCCTGCCCTGGGGGGAGCCGCACCGGTCTTCGCGGTCGCCGCCCCGGCCTTCGCGCGCGGGGGACTCGCGGCCCCCTCGCCCTTCGTCATCGCCATCGCCTCGGTGACCTCCCTGGTCGCGCCCACGGCTGCCCGGTCGTCGCCGTCCCGGCGGTCGTCGCGCACGCCATTCATGCAAAAGCCCCCGCCGGTTTCCCGGCGAGGGCCCTGGTGTTCCGTTCGTTCGTCGCGCCTAGCGCTCCGTCCGCCGATCCCCAGGCTCCTGCCGGGAGCCGCCAATAAGGCCCAGAAGGCCAAGAAGGGAGAGGAGAATGGACCGCAGGGATACGGGACCGTCGGCCTCGAGCTCATCGAGCGGCACGTTCACGCGTCGGCCATCGCTCGTCACAACGACAGCGACGGGGCGGCGGTCCTGCCCGTTCGTGAAGCGCATGCTGGCGGCTCCTGCGCGGCTCGCCGCGGCTGCGACGAGTGGGCCGGAGTGTAGCAGGGATCTTGGTTCCGTCAAACGCCGGCGCCCAGGATGTCGACGGCCGGGAGGAGCTCCGGGTCCGGATGCGGCGCCGGCGACCTGGGAGCCGGCGGCTGGTGGCTGGCGGGCGGGCGGCAGGTGAGCCGCCGGTGAGCCCCCCGGCGAGCGGCGGGTGATCGGCAGGTGAGCCGCCGGCGAGCAGCGGATGAGCGGCGGATGCGCGGCGATCGAGATGGCCCGGCCGGCCGTCAGCGGTCGCCGGTAGACCGCCGGGTTCGTGCCGATCCGGAGGAAGGCGACGAGCGTCACGACGGGAAGGCCGACCGGCTCGTCGCCCGACAGGGTCGCCTCGACCCAGCGGCGCGCGGCGTCGTGTCGCGGGCTCTCGCGGTCATCGAGCGAGGGCAGGCCCGCGGGAGGCGCTCGCGCCACTGAACCGGGGCCGTCCGACCGCCGTACGGTGTTCGTGCGAAGCATCCGGGCGCCGGCGAAGGTGCGGTTCCCAGCGCGCCCGGCGGCGCTCATCGCGACCCTTGCCCTGCTGGCCGCCGCGTGCGGCCAGTCCACGCCCACCACGCTCCGCCCGCCCGACGCGCGGGCCGTCGCCGCCGCGATCACCGAGGACGGCCTGCGGGGCCGTCTCGAGGCGCTCGCCGCGGCCACCGAAGGCTCCGACCAGCGCCGCGCCGTCGGCAGCGCAGGCTACGACCGCGCCGCGACCATGGTTGAGGACGAGCTGCGGGCGGCCGGCTGGACGGTGGCGAGCGACGTCCACGACGCCGCGGCGTTCGTGGACGAGGGTGGCTCGTCGCTCGAGGTCGCGGGTCGCACGTTCGACGACGCCGACGTCCTCCCGCTGATCTTCGCGCCGCCGGGTGACGTCGAGGGCCCGGTCGTCGCGATCGACCTGGACATGCCCGCGGGCCTTCCGGCCGCCGCCGACCGGACCGGCAAGGGCTGCGCCGTCACGCACTACGGCGACCTTCCCGCCCACGCGATCGTCGTCGTGCGCTCCGGAGACTGCCTGCGGCGCGACCAGGTGATCGCAGCCCAGCAGGCGGGCGCGGCGGCGTTCGTGGCCGTCTACCCGGCTGCGCCGGCCGGCATCGTCTATCGCCCGACCCTGATCGAGCCGCGGTTCCTGGAGATCCCCGCGGCGGGCGTCTCCGGGGCCGCGATGGAGGCCCTCGTGGAGGCGGCGGCGACCGGCGGCACCGCCCGTCTCAGCACCCATGCCAGCACCCGGTCGGCGCCCACGCGCTCCGTCATCGCCGAGCTGCCGGGCAGCCAGGACGGCCCCGTCATCATGCTGGGGGCGCACCTCGACTCCGTGCTCGACGGGCCGGGCATCAACGACGACGGCTCGGGCGTCGCGGCGCTCCTGGAGATCGCCCGGGCGCTCGGCGGCACGCGTCCGCGGGCGACGATCCGCCTGGCCTTCTGGAGCGGCGAGGAGGTCGGCCTCCACGGCTCGTACCGGTATGCGTCGGGCCTCACGACCGAGGACGCGCGGGCGATCGTCGTCTACGCCAACGCCGACATGATCGCCTCGCCGAACGGCTTTGCCGGGGTCTACGACGAGCCGGGCGCGCCGGCAGGCTCCAACTCGGCGCGTGAGCTGCTCGCCTCGGCGGTGGAGCGCGCGGGGGGCACGCCGGTGGGCGTCGACCTCGGCGGCGGGTCCGACCATCGCGCATTCGCCGAGGCCGGCGTCGCCACGGCCGGAGTGTTCGCCGGGGCGTCCGACCCCGTCTCGGACCAGCAGGCAGCCGCCTCGGGCGCGGTGGCCGGCCGGCCGGCCGATCCCTGCTACCACCAGGCCTGCGACGACGTCGCGAACGCCAACCTGCCCCTCGCCCGCATCCTGGCCGCCGGCCTCGCCGACTTCACGGCCCGCGTCTCCAACAACCCGGAGCTGCTCCGCCACTGAGCGGGATCGCTCCACCCGGCTCGCGCCACGGGTCCGCTCCGGCGCTGGCGCGTCGGGGCGGCTCGACGGCGGCCTCTGCTACCCTTCGGCTTCCGATCGATCGCCCGCACCCGGAGCCGCCGCACCGTGCCCGACACCCGCCCCGCGACGCCTGCCGCGACCCCCGCGACGCCTGCCGCCCGCCCCCGCACCCTCGTCGAGAAGATCTGGGACGACCACGTCGTCGCGCAGGACGAGGGCTCGCCCGCGGTCCTCGCCATCGACCTCCACCTGGTCCACGAGGTGACCTCGCCGCAGGCGTTCACGGGCCTGCGCGCCCGGGGCCTGCCCGTCCGGCGCCCCGAGCGGACCGTGGCGACGGCCGACCACTCCACCCCAACGACGCCGCGCGGCCTGCCGATCCTCGACCAGATGGCGGCGACGCAGGTGAAGCAGCTCGAGACGAACTGCCGGGACTTCGGCATCCCGATCCACGCCTACGGCTCCGATACCCAGGGGATCGTGCACGTCATCGGGCCGGAGCTGGGGCTCACCCAGCCGGGCATGACGATCGTCTGCGGCGACAGCCACACGGCGACCCACGGCGCGTTCGGCGCGCTCGCGTTCGGGATCGGGACCAGCGAGGTCGAGATGGTCCTCGCCACCCAGACCCTGCTGCAGCGGCAGCCGAAGACCTACGAGGTCCGCGTGGACGGGCGGCTGCGGCCGGGCGTCGGGGCCAAGGACGTCATCCTCGCCCTCATCGCCCGGATCGGGATCGGCGGCGGCACCGGCCGCGTCTTCGAGTACCGGGGCGAGGCGATCCGCGCGCTGTCGATGGAGCAGCGGATGACGATCTGCAACATGAGCATCGAGGGCGGCGCGCGCGCCGGCCTGGTCGCGCCGGACGACACCACGTTCGAGTACGTCCACGGCCGCCGGCATGCCCCGCAGAGCGCGGCCTGGGATGCCGCCGTCGCCCGCTGGCGGACGCTCCCCACGGACGACGGCGCCGCCTTCGACACGTCGATCGCGCTCGACGCGAACACCCTCGAGCCGATGATCACCTGGGGCACGAACCCCGGCATGGGCATCCCGATCACGGGGCGCGTCCCGCGCCCGGAGGACGCCGCGGACCCGTCCGCCCGCCGAGCCCTCGAGCACGCGCTCGAGTACATGGGCCTCCAGGCCGGCCAGCCGATCGCCGGCCAGGCGGTCGAGGTCGTCTTCATCGGCAGCTGCACGAACTCGCGGATCAGCGACCTGCGCCTCGCCGCTGCCGCGCTCGAGGGCCGCCACGCCGCCGACGGCGTGCGCCTGATGGTCGTCCCGGGGAGCCAGCAGGTGAAGGCCCAGGCCGAGCGCGAGGGCCTCGACGAGATCTTCCGCGCGGCCGGCGCCGAGTGGCGCGACTCCGGCTGCTCGATGTGCATCGCCATGAACGGCGACCAGCTCACGCCGGGCCAGTACGCCGTCAGCACGAGCAACCGAAACTTCGAGGGGCGCCAGGGCAAGGGCGGCCGGACGCTCCTGGCGTCGCCGCTCACCGCGGCGGCCACCGCGATCGCGGGGGTCGTCACGGACCCGCGGACGCTCCCCGGGATCGAGCGGCCGGCGACCGTCGGCGGGGGATACTGAGCCGTGGCCGAGCCGTTCCGGCAGTTCACCAGCAGCGTCGTGCCGCTGCCCGCGGAGAACGTCGACACCGACCAGGTCGTGCCCGCGCGCTACCTGAAGATCACCGACAAGGCCGATCTCGCGGACGCGCTCTTCCACGACTGGCGTTTCGACGACGACGGGAGCCTCAAGGACCCGCCGTTCGTCCTCGATCGCCCGGAGATGGCCGGGCGGCAGATCCTCCTCGTCGGCGACAACTTCGGGACCGGCTCATCACGGGAGCACGCCCCGTGGGCGCTCACCGCGTGGGGGTTCCGGGCCGTCCTCTCGACGAGCTTCGCCGACATCTTCCGCAACAACGCGCTGAAGAACGGCGTGCTGCCGATCGTGGTCGACCCCACGACCCACGCTCGCCTCTTCGAGATGGTCGCGGCCGACCCCGGCGCCCGGCTGACGGTCGACCTGGCCGAGCAGGGGGTCCTGCTCCCCGACGGGAGCACGCTCGACTTCGACATCGATCCCTTCGCGAAGCGGATGCTCCTCGCCGGGACCGACGAGATCGGCTACGTGATGGAGAAGCTCCCCGCGATCGAAGCCTGGGAGGCCGCCCACCCGCCGCGGGTTGACACCCGCGTGGCGACGCCGCTCGCCGTGAGCTGACCGGGTCGGGTCGGGCTGGCGCCCGGCGCTCCGAGCGGGTAGACGGATCGCGACCGGCCGGCGCACCCGGGGCGTCGCGGGGGCTACGAGCGGGCAGACGGATCGCGACCGGCCGGCGCGCCCCCCACAGGGGGCCGTCCGACCCGTGTGACGGTGCCGGCGGCGCGCCACCATGCGTTCGTGATCGATCCCCCGCCGCCCGTCCCGCCGGTCGTCCGGATCCGCCCCGAGCGGCCCGACGACCCTGCCGACACGGCCGCGGCGCGGGCCGTGGAGCTGGCGGCGTTCCCGACCGACGCCGAGGCGCGGCTCCTCGACGCGCTGCGGGCGTCCGGAGAGTACGACGCGGCATGGTCGCTGCTCGCCGAGGTGGATGGCGAGACCGTCGGTCACTGCCTCCTGACGGCGACGTCGCTCGAACGCCGCGACGGCACGCGCGTGACCGGCCGGGTGGTCGCCCTCGGTCCGATCGCCGTCGTGCCCGCCTGGCAGAGCCGCCGGATCGGCGCCAAGCTCATGCACGCCGCGCTCGAACGCTGCGTCGACGAGGGCATCGCGGCCGTCGTCCTCCTGGGCCACCCGACGTACTACCCGCGCTTCGGCTTCGGGCCGGCGCGCGCCCAGGGCCTGCGACCGCCAGGGCCGTGGCCGGACGAGGCCTGGATGGCCTATCGACTTCCCGCCTGGACGCCGGACGACGTCGGCGTCGTCCACTACGCCGCGCCGTTCATGGAGATGGATTAGCGGCGACGCCTCGACCGCGCCCGATGGATCGCTACTCGCATTGCAGCGGCGGCGCGCACCACGGGAGCAAGTCCGAGACGACGCGGATCTCACCCGTCTCCGCCCTCTCGACCTCGACGTAGCTGTCGGGGACCGTGCGCCCGTCGATCCCGGCGAACGTGAAGACGACCAGGCCACGAGGCGGCTCCAGGGGCGGGCACGGAGCCTCGTTGCGCTGTCTGAGCTCCGCCTGCTGGCCGGGCGGGAGGCCGCTGATGTACTCCTCGCTGACGTGGGGTTCGCAGCGGGGTCCGTACTCGAAGCGCATCCCGGCGATCGGTGGAAGGCCCACCCTCAGAGCGCCTTTCGCCACGAGCGCCGCCTCGCCACAGCCGAGAACGTGCTCCGGTCGTGACTCCCATTCCGCGGTGGTGCAGACGAGCGGAACCCCGCCGATCGCGGTCGGTGTCGGCGTCGGAAACAGACCGCATGCGGCCACGAGCAGCACGGCCGCCGCGGCTACGGCAGCAGGGGCGTCCAGACGCCGTCTTCTCATCGCGATGCCCGTGGGCCGGCGGAGACGGAACGTCGGCGCCCGGCGCACCAGAGAGCGGCGAGGCCGCCAACGGCTGCGGCGACCACCACCACGCCACCCGGTCCGGCCGGGCCGGCGGAATGGCCCACCACCAGGGTTGACGTATCCGGTGCCTCCGCCGGCGTGATCGCGGCCACCACGAACGTGCTGCGGCAGACCCCGACGGCCTCGGCCGTCGTAGCCGGGATCCCCGCGTCGGCCGTGCCGGTGCACGTGTCCGCCGCCGGGTCGTCGAAGTGCCCGGTGACCGACACCCAGTGGCCGACGTGCTTCGCCTGGAGGTCGCCGAGGACCGGCGGTGCGGCGAGGGCGGTGAACGGACCGCGGCCGGGCTGCAGGTCCGACGTCGTCGCCACGAAGAGGCGCGGCGTCCGGAACCAGCCCAGGTCGAGGCCGTCCGCGTAGGTCCAGCCCACGTCGCCGGGATCGCGGACGAAGGCCGTGAAACTGAGCGTGCGTCGGCCGTAGCAGTCGAGCGCCAGCTCGGACACCAGCATCGGGTCGGTGTCGAACTTCGCCGCCAACGGGCCCTCGTAGTCCCCGGCCGCCGCGAGCTCGAGGTTGGCCAGCGTCGGGTTGCCGGTGACGCACGGCGTCGAGGCGGCGACGGCGAGTGGCGGCGAGGCGACCGCGGGCGCGAGAAACCCGAGGAGGAGGGCCAGTGGGGCCGTCACCCGCAGGACCGGACCGATGCGCGACATGGCGCGCCCCCTCGGCCTCCACGGGCCGCCGAATGCGGGCCGCCGACGGGCGGCGTTCGCGTGCAGCGCGCGAGCACCGGTGAGACGCGCCGAGCGGTGCCGACGTTGCATGCCGGCTCGCTCCCTGTGGGAGATCGCGCTACACGAGCGCCGGGCGCTCGAACTCCCTGCCGAGGACGTGCTCGTCGAGGAAGGCGACGACCGTCGCGTACCAGATCCGCGAGTTCTGCGGCTTCAGGATCCAGTGGTTCTCGTCGGGGAAGTAGAGGAGCTTCGCGGGGACCCCGTGGCGCCGCAGATCCGTCCAGAGCCGGAGCGCCTCGCTCACCGGGACACGGAAGTCCTGCTCGCCGTGGATCACGAGCATCGGCGTCCGGATCTTCGCGAGGTGCTCGAAGGGCGACTGGCGGACGTACTGCTCGGGCTCGCGATACGGGTCGCCCATCTCCCGCTCCCAGAAGGCGCCCGTGTCGGTGGTGCCGTGGAACCCCCGCAGCTCCCACAGGCTGGCGTGCGTGACGATTGCCCGGTAGCGCTCCGTGTGGCCGGCCACCCAGTTGGCCATGTAGCCGCCGTACGAGCCGCCCATCAGGGCGGTCCGCGACGGGTCCAGGTCGGCCCGCTCGGCCAGCGCGGCGTCGACGGCCGCCGTCACGTCCTCGTACGGCGCGCCGCCCCAGTCGTTCCAGCCCCGGTCCACCACCCGCTGGCCATAACCGGTGGAGAGCGCCGGATCCGGCATGAGCACGGCGTAGCCGCGCGCCGCCAGGACGTGCGGGTTCCAGCGCCAGTGCCAGCCGCTCCACGACCCGAGCGGCCCGCCGTGGACCCACACGACGAGCGGGGCCTTCGCGTCGGCCGAGGCCCCCGTCGGCCGCACGAGCCAGCTGCCGATGGCCGTCCCGTCGGCCGCCCTGGCGGTCATCCGCTCGACGACGCCGGGGGCGACGACACCGTGCTCGTCGATCCCGTTGAGCAGCTCGACCGGCACCTGGTCGGCGATCCGTGCGTCCAGGTGAACGATGCGTGGCGGCGAACCGATGGTCGCACAAAGCGCGAACAGGGCGTCCCCGTCCGGCGTCGGGCAGAGGTCGCCGAGGGCGCCGGCGGCGGACAGCCGCGTGACCCGCCCGTCCGCGAGGTCGACCCGGAACGCGGGGTGGTGACCGTCGTCGTCGGCGGTGAAGAAGACGGCCCTCCCGTCGGGCGCCCAGGCCGGGCTCTCCGGCCAGCGGTCGAGCTCGGCGGCCAGCGTCCGCTGGTCGCCCGAGGCGAGGTCGACGAGCACGAGGGACACGCGGCTGGCCTGGTCCGGGCTCCCGAAGGTGACCCGGATCGCGGCCACTGACCGGCCGTCCGGCGAGACCGCGGGGGCGTCGTACCAGGCGTCGCCGGGCGTGAGCACGCGCGCCTCGCCCGAGGCGAGGTCGAAGAGGACCAGGTCCTCGCGGATGTCGGGGAGCGCCGAGACGTCGTTCCGTGCCGCAACGAGGAACGCCCCGTCCGGCGCGAGGGCCATCCCCGTCTCCTCGAAGGTGAGCGTCTCCACCTCGGGCTGGAGGTCGCGCGCGGGCGGGAGGGGCGCCTCCGGGTCGCCGGCGAGCGTGGCGGCGAAGAGCCGGCGGCGGCGGGGCGCCAGCCAGTGGTCCCAGTGGCGGATCGGGTAGTCGTCCTCGAAGAGGAGGGCTCCGACCCCCGCCTCCTTGCGCGCCGCCCCGCGCTCCGCGTCGGCGGCGAAGTCCGGCGCGCCCGGGAAGACGCGGGCGCCGAACGCCACGACCGGCGCGCGCCGGGCCGTCGCAACGCCGTCCACCCCGCCCTCCGGCGCCGCCAGCAGCCGCGCCTCGCCGCCGTCGGGCGGGAGCAGCCACAGGGCCTGGATCTTCCTCTCCGGGTCCGGCTTCGTGTCGGGGTCCGGCCGGCTCGACGTGAAGAGCAGCGAGCCGTCCGCGAGGAACGCGGCGTCGCCGGCCTCGCCGGCGGCCGAGCGCGTCAGGCGCCGCGGCGGCGCGACACCGGCCGGGTCCACGAGCCAGAGCGCCGAGCGCATCTTCTTGCCCTCGGGGTCTGGGCCGCCGACGGCGACGACGAGGCGGCGCCCGTCGGGCGAGAGCCGCAGGCTCGAGAGGCGCGGCAGCTCCAGGAAGCGCTCGAAGTCGAAGTCGGCCATGGTCTTCTCGGTTCCCCCGTCTGGCTCGGCCGGACCGGCGGGGGCCGGACGCGACCGCTGGTCTACGTGGTCGTCGCGGCCCGCGCGTCGCGGACCCAACCAAGGAAGCGGCGCGTCCGCTCGGCGATCTCGTCCCGGTCGCGCACGGCGACCAGGTCCGTCGGGTACAGGTGCCCTGCCACGCCGAGCGCCGCCGCGCCGGCGGCGATCCAGGCGCGCGTCGCCTCCTCGGTCGCGAGGACGTTGGTCGGCATCACCTTCGACCCCGGGCTGGGGGCCAGGAAGTTGCGGATGAAGGCGGGGCCGTCGTAGGCCGCGGCCGGGAAGAGCTTGACGATCTCGCAGCCCAGCTCCTCGGCGGCCGCGATCTCCGTGGCGGTCCCGCACCCGGGGATGTACGCGACGCGACGGCGATTGCAGAGCCGGGCGACGTCCTCGCCGTACGACTGGCCCACGATGAAGCGCGCCCCGGCGGCGATGAAGAGGGCGGCCGTGGGCGCGTCGATGATCGTCCCCGCCCCCAGGATCACCTCCGGCAGCTCGAGGCGCACCCGGCGCGCGAGCTCGACGAAGACAGCATGGGCGTCGTCGCCGCGGTTGGTGAACTCGACCGCCCGCGAGCCGCCCGCGGCACAGCCGGCGACCATCTCGAACGCGGTCGCGGCGTCGGCGGCCGTGAAGGTGGGCACCGCTCCGTCGTCCAGGATCGTGCGCAGGACGGTGAGGCGGTCGGGGGCGGGCATCGGGGGAGGCTCCTCGGGCGGCGCGGCAGGGCTGCGGGTCGACGGTGCAGGGCTGAGCGGTCGGCGTTGCGACGGTCGGCGGTCGGCGTTGCGACGGTCGGCCACCCAGCGGCCGTCCGGCGCCATGGTGCCGGAATCGGGCGTCTCGCGCACAATCGTCGCGATGGACCTGCTGCCGATCAACACGATCGACCTCGTCGTCCTGCTCCTGGTGGTCGTCGCGGCCGTGGTCGGCTTCCGGTCCGGCGCGATCCCCCAGGTGCTGGGGCTCATCGCCGCCGGCGCGGCGATCGCCCTCATCGTGGCGTTCGCGCCGCAGATCACCCTCGCCCTGGCGGGGATCGAGCAGCCGGCGCGCGCCCTCGTCGCGATCGGCGGGGCGTTCCTCCTCGTGGCGATGGCCCAGGCGATCGGCTCCGGGCTGGGCGCCTCGGCGCGGAACCTGCTCGGGGGCGGTATTGCCGGCAGCGTCGACAGCTCGCTGGGCGCGCTCCTCGGCGCGGCCCAGGCGCTCCTGGTGACGTGGCTGATCGGCGGGCTGCTCGCCACGAGCAGCCTGCCGGTGGTGTCGGCGATGGCACAGGAGTCGGGTGCCGTCCGCTGGCTGCTGGAGGCGCTCCCCCCGCCCGGCGACGTGATCGGCGAGGCCGGCGCGATCATCGACGACAGCGGCCTGCCGCAGGTCTTCAGCGGCCTCGAGCCGCTCCCGGCCGCCCCGATCGACCTCCCGGCCGACGCCGAGACCGCCGCGATCGCGGCCCGCGCGCTGGCGAGCACGGTGCGCGTCGAGGCGCACGGGTGCGGGGCGTCTTTCACGGGCACCGCGTTCTCGGTCGGCGACGGGTACTTCGTCACGAACGCCCACGTCGTCGCGGGGTCGGAGCGGATCACGCTCCGATCGGGGGTGGAGGTCGCCGGCGTTGCCGCCTCGGGGAGCGGCAAGGTCGTCCTCTTCGATCCCGACCTCGACGTGGCCGTCATCCGGGCGACCGACCTGCGCCTGCCGGCGCTGGTCCTGGCGCTCGAGGCTCCGGGCCGGGGCACGGTGGGAGCGGCGCTCGGCTTCCCGAACGGCGCGGGCCTGACGGTCCTGCCCGCCGCGGTCACGGCCCAGGTCCGGGCGCGCGGTCGCGACCTCTACGGCGACGCCCCGGTGGTCCGCGACGTCCTGGAGCTGCGCGCGGCGATCGAGCCGGGCGCCAGCGGCGGGCCGCTGGTGCTCCCCAACGGGACGGTGGGCGGCGTGGTCTTCGCCGAGTCCCGCTCGGACGCGTCGATCGGCTACGCGCTCGACCCGGCCGACGTCGCCGTGGCGGTCAAGCCGGGGATCGGCGCGACGGCCGCCGCGCCCACGGGGCCCTGCATCCGGTAGGTGGGGGCGACCCGGCGCGGTGGCGGCAGGCGGCCCGCGAGCCGCCGCCGCCCGATCAGCGCCGCGGTACGGGCGCAACGGCACATGGAATCCCCGGTGACGGCTCCTACAATCACCGCGGCCGCTTGGCAGAGGAGCCTCAGATGGCCACGTGCGGGTCGTGCGGGGGTGCGAGCCCGGACGGGTTCCGCTTCTGTGGAAGCTGCGGTACCCGCCTGATCGACGACGCCGCCGGCGGCGCGGGCGAGACGCGCCGAACCGTCACCCTCCTCTTCGCCGACGTCACCGGCTCCACGGAGCTCGGCGAGCGCCTGGATCCCGAGGCCATGCGGCGCATGCTTGGCCGAACCTTCACCGCAGCCCGCGAGCTCATCGAACGCCACGGCGGGACGGTCGAGAAGTTCGTCGGCGACGCGGTCATGGCGGTCTTCGGCGTGCCGACGATCCACGAGGACGACGCCCTGCGCGCCGTCCGGGCCGCCAGCGACCTCGGTCGCGAGCTCGAGCGCATCAACGCCGACATGGCGCGCGACCATGGAGTGCGCCTCGGGCTGCGCATCGGCATCAACACGGGCGAGGTCGTCGCGGGCGATCCCGCCGCGGGCAGCAGCTTCGTCACCGGCGACGCCGTGAACGTTGCGGCGCGCCTCGAGCAGGCGGCCGGCCCCGGCGAGATCCTGCTCGGCGAGGCCACGTACCGGCTCGTCCGGGATGCCGTGGACGTCGAGGGACCCTTCGATCTCGACGTGAAGGGCAAGTCCGCGTCCGTGCCCGCTTACCGGCTGGGCCGCGTCGACCTGGGCGCCCCGGCGCGCCTGCGGCGGCTGGACACTCCGCTGGTCGGGCGCGTTCGCGAGCTCCGCCTGCTGGACCACGCGTTCGAGCGGGTCGTCTCCGATCGGGCGTGCCAGCTGTTCACCGTGCTCGGCACGGCGGGCGTGGGCAAGAGCCGGCTGGTCGCCGGGTTCCTCGAGCAGGAGGCCGGAGGGGCGACCGTGCTGAGCGGTCGCTGTCTGCCGTACGGCCAGAACATCACGTTCTGGCCGATCGCGGAGATCGTGCGCACCGCCGCGGCCGTCGCGGTCGACGACACCCCGGAGGTC
Organism: uncultured Chloroflexia bacterium; assembly: GCA_963831745.1. GTDB lineage: Bacteria > Chloroflexota > Limnocylindria > Limnocylindrales > CSP1-4 > CTSoil-043. The sequence goes on from CAWHRD010000006.1 coordinate 1,500,903, forward strand.
GCGCGGGCGAAGGTCCGAGGGCTCCTCGGCGGCGAGCCCGACGCCGACCTCGTGGCCGAGCGGATCGGCCAGGCCGTCGCCCTGGACGAGACACATGCCCCGCTGGAAGAGACGTTCTGGGCAATCCGCCGGCTTCTCGAGGTGCTGGCCCGCGAGCGCCCGCTCGTGGTGGTCATCGACGATCTCCACTGGGCGGCGCCGACGATGCTGGAGCTCATCGAGCACACCGTCGACTGGACGCGTGACTCGCGGATCCTCGTCCTCGCGATGGGCCGGCCCGAGCTGCTCGACGCTCGCCCGGGCTGGGGCGGCGGGAAGCTCAACGCGACCACAATCCTCCTCGAGCCGCTCAGCGAGGTCGAATGCGGTGCGCTGGTGGACCAGGTCCTGGGCCACGCGCCGGCGGATCCCGCGATCCGCCGGCGGGTCGCGGATGCGTCGGAGGGCAACCCGCTCTTCGTCGAGGAGCTCGTGGCGATGCTCGTCGAGGACGGCCTCGTGCGGCGCGTCGGCGACTCCTGGGTCCCCGCCGGCGACCTGTCCCACATCGCGGTCCCTCCGACGGTCGCCGCGCTCATCGCCGCGCGGCTGGACCGCCTGGCCCGCGGGGACCGCGCCGTCCTGGAACGCGCTGCCGTCGTCGGGAGGGTCTTCAGCCGGGCGACGCTCGAGGAGCTGATGGACGGCGCCGAGGCGACGCTCGACGGGGAGGGCCGGCAGGCTGCCGGCGGCGGCCTCGCGGCACGCCTCTCGGACCTCGTCCACCGCGAGCTGATCCGGCCCGACAGGACGGCGACCCTGGGCGACGACGCATTCCGCTTCCGGCACCAGCTCGTCCGCGACGCCGCGTACGACGGGCTCTCGAAGGACCGGCGTGCCGAGCTCCACCTGCACTACGGGAGCTGGCTGGAGCGGACCGTCGGCGATCGGCTCTCCGAGATCGAGGAGATCATCGGCTTCCATCTCGAGCAGGCCCATCGGTATCGTCACGAGATCGGGCCTGTCGACGATGCCTACCGCAACGCGGCGGTGCGTGGCGGGTCCCACCTCGGTGCAGCCGGCCGGCGGGCGCTGGCGCGGGGCGACCTGCCCGCCGCTGTCGGGCTCCTGGACCGTGCCACAGCCCTCCTGCCCGACGGCTCGCCGGGGCGGGCCGGGGTCCTCGCGGCGCTGGGGTCGGCGCTCACCGAGCAGGGCGAGTTCGCGCGTGCCGCAGCGGTCTTCGCCGGCGCGACGGAGGCGGCAGCCGCGGCCGGGGACGCCGAGCAGGAGTCGCACACCTCCCTCACGCGCCTGCATCTCTTCTTCTTCACGGACCCGAGCGGCGTTGCCGAGGCGACCCAGCGCGAGGTCGAGCGGCTGATCCCGCTCTTCACCGCGCGCGGCGACGAGCTCGGGCTGGCCAAGGCGCGGCGACGCCTGGCGATGGTCTACCGCACGCGCCGCGACATCCGGGGCATGGAGGCCGAGCTCGAGCGCGCGATCGCGCACGCCCGGGCGGCGGGCGACGGCCGCGAGGAGGCACGCAGCCTGGGCCTCCTGGCGACGGCGGCCTTCCTGGGCCCGACCCCGGCGGTCGAGGGGATCGAGCGGTGCAGCCGGATCCGCGACGAGGCCGGGGGCAACTCCATCGTCGAGCGGGCCGTGCTCGTCGCACTGGCGGGCCTCGAGGCGATGGGCGGCGCGTTCGACGCGGCGCGCGCCCACCTAGACGAGCACGCACGTCTCTGCGGAGAGCTCGGGATCCGCCTGGATGCCGCGGAGGGCCGGATCCAGCGCGGCTTCGTCGAGCTGCTCGCCGGGGACGCCGGGGCGGCGGCGGCGGCGCTTGCCACGGCCGTCGCGGACCTCCAGGCGATGGGCGAACGGACGAACCTCGCCATGGCGGCGGCGCTGCTCGGCGGCGCGCAGGATCGCCTCGGCCGCACGGACGAGGCGCTCGCGGCAACCCGCCTGGCGGAAGCGACGGCCGCGCCCGACGACCTGGGCGCGCAGGTCTCGTGGCGCGTGGCCCGCGCCGACCCGCTGCTCGCCGCGGGCACGACCGACGAGTCGCGACGCCTGGCCGAGGAGGCGGTCCGCCTGGCCGGCCAGACCGACTCCCACGAGTTGCGGGGACAGGCGCAGCGAGCGCTCGCCGACGTCGAGGATCGCCGGTCCGATCCGGCCGCTGCCCGCGCTGGGCGCGAGCAGGCGCTCCGGTCGTTCGAGCGCAAGGGCGACGTCGTGTCGGCGGCGCGCGTCAGGGCGCAGCTCGAAGAGGGAGTCGGCAGTGCCGCGCCGGACCTGCCGCCCGAGCCCGGATCGGTCCCGACGGAGGCGCGGCCATGAGCACGACGGCCCTGGCGCTCGTCGCGGCCGCCGCCACCGACGTGGGGCGCGTCCGGCGCGGCAACGAGGATGCCTACCTCGTCGAACCGCCGATCTACGCGATCGCCGATGGCATGGGCGGCCATCGCGGCGGCGCGGAGGCCGCGCAGCTCGCGATGCGCACCCTCGCGAGCCGAGCTCCCGACCTTGCCTCGGCGGACGGGGAGGCGCTGGTCGAGGCGCTGGTCGACGCCAACCGGGCCATCCTGCTCGCCGCCGACGAGGACGACGCGCTGCGGGGCATGGCCACCACCTGCACGGCGGCGCTCGTGCGGGGCCGCCTGGCGCGCATCGCGCACGTGGGCGACTCGCGCGCGTACCTCCTCCGCGGAGGCCGCCTGGCGCAGCTCACGGACGACCACAGCGTCGTGGCCCAGCTCGTGCGGGAGGGCCAGCTGTCGCCAGAGGCGGCCGCCGTCCATCCCGGCCGGAGCGTTGTCTATCGCGCGCTCGGGACCGAGCCGGACGTCCAGGTGGACACGGTCGAGGTCACCCTCGATGCCGGGGACCGCCTGCTCCTGTGCAGCGACGGCCTGAGCAACATGCTGGCGGACGAGGAGATCGCCGTGGTCCTTCGCGAGGTCGCCGACACGGGGCTCGCCGTGGAGGCGCTCGTGGCGCGCGCGAACGAGGCAGGCGGCGCCGACAACATCACGGCGGTCCTGGTCGACGTCCACGGCGAGACGAAGCCGAGGGATAGCCCATGACCGCTCGGCCCGATCCCCGCGTCGGCACCGACCTCGGCCCGTACCGCATCGAGTCGGTCATCGGGCGCGGCGGGATGGGCGTCGTCTACCTCGCCACGCATTCCGGTCTCGACCGCAAGGTGGCCCTCAAGCTCCTGGCCCCCGACTACGCCGGGGACGAGGCATTCCGGGCCCGCTTCCTGCGCGAGTCGCGGATGGCGGCCGCCATCGACCACCCCAACATCATCCCGATCTACGAGGCGGGCGAGGTCGACGGAGCCTACTTCCTGGCGATGCGCTACGTGGCCGGCACCGACCTCGAAACCCGCCTGCGGGCGGGGCCGCTCGAGCCGCGGGAGGCGGCGCACATCCTGGGCCAGGTCGCGAGCGCGCTCGACGCCGCCCACGAGCAGGGCCTCGTCCACCGCGACGTCAAGCCGGCCAACGTCCTCATCGCCACGGGCAAGGGCGTCGAGAAGGCCGACCACGCCTACCTCACCGACTTCGGGCTGACCAAGCACCGGGGCAGCCAGAGCGGCCTGACCGAGGCGAGCGCCTTCATCGGCACCCTCGACTACATCGCCCCCGAGCAGATCGAGGGCAAGCCGGTCGACGGGCGCACCGACCAGTACGGCCTCGCCTGCGTCGCCTTCGAGTGCCTCGCCGGCCGGGTGCCCTACGTGCGCGAGACCGACATCGCGATCGCCATGGCCCACCTGCGCGACGCCCCGCCGTCGGCCGTGGAGCTCCGGACCGAGCTGCCCCACGAGGTCGACGCCGTCCTCGCGCGGGGCATGGCCAAGCGCCCCGACGACCGCTACCCCTCCTGCGAGGCCTTCGTCGTCGCGCTGCGGCAGGCGCTCGGCGTGCGGCCGACCGAGGAGCGCCTGGCCCCCGCCGCGGGAGGACGCGACACGCGGCGCCTCGTCGCCGGGGCCGCCGCGGTCGTGCTCGTCGCGGTCGCTGCGGTCGCCCTGGGGGCCTGGGGTCTCGGGCAGGGAGCTGGGCCCGCACCATCGACGTCGGCGTCGCCGGGAGGCTCGGCCGCCGCGGGATCCGGGGAGCCTTCGGCGGTTCCCTCCGCCGCAGGATCTAGCGCCTCCGACGCCTTCCCCAGCGCTGAGGAGCAGGCGCTGCTGGATGCGGTGTCGGCGGTCCCCGGCGGCTTCGCGGCGACCTGCGCGCGCGGCCCGTACACGGGGCTCCCCTCTTCCGGCTACATCCCCCTGGCCAGCCTGGAGTGCTCCCCGGACGTCGCCTCGGCCGGCGCCTCGCAGGTCATCGTGCGGCAGTTCCGCCCCAAGCCATCCATCGTGAGGGGATTCTTCTCAGCCTACCCAATGACTGATCTTCCGCCCGGCGATTGCGCCAAGGAGTCCCCCGCGATCGGCTCCTGGAGCCTCGCCGGCGAGGTGCGCGGCACGCTCGCCTGCTACATGGACGACGCCACCGGAGACGCGCTCCTCTACTGGAGCTACGACACGGATTCGGTCCTCGTCCGAGCTCGGAACCCGAAGGGCGACGCGGCAGCGCTCTACTCGTTCTTTGATCGCTACGCCAAGTTCATCGCGCGCCCATGACCGCCCGCCCTGATCCCCGCGTCGGCACAGAGCTCGGCCCGCACCGGATCGAGCCGGTCATCGGGGCGGGCTGCCCGGCGCCGGGCCGGGCGGGCGCCCATGTGGCCGTCAGCGGGCCGCGAACCCCTCGCGAGAGTCCGTGCCAAGCTGCGCGGCAGCCGCGCCGAACATGACGAGCGCCGCGATCACCGCGGCAAGCGCGACGAGCAGATCCATCAGGGTGTCCCCCTCGAGCGGGGCAGCCGGCGGCTGCCCCGCACTCGAGTCTCGGGTCGGCGCTCGGCCCGCGGCATCGGCGCCCGTCGGGTCGCGGCATGGACGTTCGACGAGCCGCGGGCCGGATGGGGCCCAGTCATCCGGGGACGGCTGGCGGAGGGCGCGGAGGGTGCGGAGGGCCGGCCACGTCAGGTGTCGATGCCTGCGACCATGAGCACGAGGGCGAGCACCCCGGCCGCGGTCCCCCCCGCAAGCAGGGCCACGCGCGACGCCGCCCGGTCGGCTCGAGGCAGCCTGCCGCCGCCGATCCCGAACGACACCGCGAGGAGCGCCATCGCCAGCAGGACCAGGGCGATCCCGGACACCGGATCGATCGGACCGGCCGCGCGGCCCCTGGTGATGCCCTGCGGACCCATCGTGTAGGTGAACCGCTGGCGCGTCACCTCCGTGCCGTCCGCCTCGAGGACGACCGCGCTCGCTTCCCACTGGCTGCCGGCCGGCAGGAGGCCGCCGTCGGCGACGAACAGCGCGCCCGGCGCCACGGCCGTCGCCGCCGCGCCGAACGCCCGATGCAGCTCGATCCTCGACTCACCGACGTTCTCGTCGAGGCGCTGGAGGAGCAGGACGACGGTCCGCCCTTCGTCGACGCCGCCCGGCAGGACCACCCCGAAGCGGTTCAAGCCCGGCCGGCCCGGCAGCAGGTCGAGCCCGATCTCGAGCGTCGACGGGGCGGTGCTCGGGGCCCGGGCGATCTGGACGGTCTGCTCCTGGACGGGAGGCGATCCGCTGGCGAGGTTGCCGGCGGCGAGCAGGACCGTCGCCGCGATGGCCGCCTCGGCGAGCAGCCGACGGCGCAGGTGGTCGGGCGTCGGCCGGCCCCTGCCGCCGTCGACGAAGTTCGCCGCGCCCAGCCCGAGGGCGGCTGCGAAGATGGCGACCTTGGCCGCCAACGCCACGCCATACGGCGTCCCGAACGGCAGCAGCTCCCTCGTCTCGGCCCAGGCGGCCGCAGCTCCGGTGAGGCCGATCAGGGCGACGGAGACCAGCGCCAGGGCCGAGAAGCGCGGCACGGCCGCTCGCAGCAGCTCGCGTCGATCGTCGGCCAGGGCCAGCCATGCAAGGGCGACGACCCCGGCCAGCCACACCGAGACCGCGCCCAGGTGCACGAGCATCACGGCGAGCGGGGCCGGCGACGCGAAGGCCGCCGCGTGGCCGCTCAGCGCCAGCACCCCGAGGCCGGCCAGCCCGGCGACGCCGCCGACCACCACCGCGGCGGTGGGCCGGCCGAGGCCAAGAAGGGTGAAGGCCGTCGCGGCGCCGACCAGGGCCACGCCGAGCCGCACCAGGATGAGCAGCCCCGGTCGCGTGCCCGCCAGGTAGCCGGCAACGTCGGCGGCCGGCCCGCCCGCCGCGACGACGGCCAGAACCAGGCCACCCACGCCCCCCGCGACGAGCGCAACGACCTGGGCTGCCGCAAGGGTGCTCCAGGCGTCGCCGCCGCGCCATCGACGCCGCCAGCTGGACGGCGCGTTCCCGGGGCGCCGTCTGGCCGCGGACCGTCGCCGCCCGGCGGTCGCAGCCAACGCCGGGCGAAGCACGATGAACGCGAAGACGAAGAGCCCGAATGCGAGCATGGACCCGAGGTACCCCGCCGCGCGCCCGTCGACCTCGACGACCGCAGCGCCGGCGTCGTGACCCGCGTGGAGGTTGCCGGGACTCGTGCCGCTCGCCGATCCCGGCGATCCGGTCGAGATGCCCACACCGAACGTGAAGAAGCCGGTCGTGCTGTGGCCATCCGCCGCCGACATGGCCCGCCAGTCGACGGTGTAGACACCATCCGGGAGCGGCGTGGGCAGTTGCACGACCCAGGTGTGCGCGTCGGCCGGGTCGGTGGTCCCGGCCGGGACCGGGATGTCGCGACCGTCGCCATCGGAGAGGCTCAGGCCCGTGAAGCGCGCCTCGACGGGCTCGCTGAACACGAGGCGGATCTCCGCGGGGCCGACGTCGAGAACGTCAGCCGCACCCGGTGCGCTGCTCACCAGCTGCGAGTGCGCGTCCGCAGGCGTGGCGGCCAGGCAGAGGAGGAGGACCCACGCGGCCGCGAGCGCGGCCGCGTGGGTTCGCGTGAGCATGGCGGTGCGAAACCTGGGCCGGTTACGCCGGTCAGGCCGGCTTGCGCCGGTTCGCCAGCGCCAGGCCGATGGCGACGATGCCGACGACGAGGCCGGCGCCGCCGAGCACGAGGGCCGGCACCACGAGAGCAGCCGCGTCCTCGCCCTTCTGCGCCGAGGCTTCCAGCTCGGCCGCGGTCGGGAGCTGGACCGGGAACTGGAGGGCGGTCGCCTCCTGGACCTCGTTGAAGCCCTCCGGGCTCGAGGTGAACGACTCGTCGATGGCGGCGCCCTCGATCGCACCGGTCAGGTGGAACGTGTAGGGGCCGGCCACCGTCGGGATGAAGACCGACTCGTAGGCGCCCGGCTCGCCTTCGCGGGTCGAGAGCGGCAGGTCGCGCTTCTGGTCGCCGACGATCACCTCGGCCTTGACGGTCGTTTCGAGACCCTCGACGGGCTGTCCGTCCTTGTTCACGAAGAACTCCAGGCCGCTCCTCCCGCCGACGTACACCGGCTCGTCGATGAAGCCGACCTCGACCTCGTAGCCGGCGACCTCGCGGCCTTCGTGGGCCAGGACCGGAGCGGCGGTGAGCAGGAGCAGGAGCAGCGGGATGGCAGCCGCCGTCCCGCGACGAGTGGCATGCGCGGACAACATCGGAATCCCCCTTCGGGTGCGCGACAACGGCGTGGGCCACGGCCCACGCGGCGACCGAACGCCACGTCGCCAGCGTCCCGGCGAGGGGACGGTCAGGCGGCGCGGGGCACCGCTGGCGGGGCGCGGCCCGGGTCCTGCCGGGCGATGGTCCAGTGGTGGGCGGAGACGGCCGCGGCAATCCACGCACCCGCGGCTGGTCGGCGGGCGAGCAGACCGGCCCGTCGCCGGCCGGAGCCCGTGGCCCGGGCGATCCGGATCTCCAGGACCGCGATCCCCCAGCGGACGAGGGCGCCGACGATGGCGAGGAGGAAGGTGACGGCGACGAGGGCCGGCACCGCGAGCGGGTTCTCCGGCCCCACCAGCACGGCCAGGCCGGGGACGTGGCCGTGGCCGGCGTGCTCCAGGTTCTCCTGCAGGACGAAGCCCACCAGGACGACCGCCAGCAGGCGGGCCCAGAGGCCCAGGAGCTCGCGACGGTACGCCGGCGCGTCGGTGACCCCCACGCGCCCACGCCCAAGGTCCGTCGGGACCTGGCCAGGCGGGACGAGCGATGCCAGCCGGAGCCGCAAACGCCCGACCCGGATCGCGGTCGTTGACACGAGGAGCGCCGCGGCCAGGCCGACGAGCAGCATGTACGCCGGCCAGTAGGCGTCGTGGCCCGTTCGCCGCATCACCGCGGCGAAGGTGTCCCCGAACCCGAACTCCGCGAGGAACACGGCGTCGTGAGCCGAAAACAGCGCCACAAGGGCGAGCAGGCAGAACCGTGCGCGTCGCATGGCGCGGGCCGCGGGTCGGGATGCCAGCCAGATCATGATGGCGGACTCTACTGAGCGTGGTGCCCAATTCAATACCCTCGACTACGGAGCCGGATGGCGGGCGACACCCGGTTCCCCCGTGGGCAGTCTACCCGGGTCGGCGCTCGGCTTGACTTCGCGCCCGGGCCGGCGCATCCTACGGTACATCGACAAACGAGGTAGCGGTCCGTGCCGAGGCTCGATCCGCGCAGCCAGCTCCTGAAGGGCTCCCTCCCCCTGCTCGTCCTCGGCGTGCTCGACGAGGGCGAGCTCTACGGCTACGAGATCGCGCAGCGGCTCGCCGCGGGGAGCGCCGGGGCCGTGGCACCGAGCGAGGGCTCGCTGTATCCCACGCTCCATCGCCTCGAGGCGGATGGCGCCGTGACGGCGACCTGGCGCGACGGCGAGCGCGGCCCCCGGCGGCGCTACTACCGGCTCACCTCTCGGGGCCGGGGCATTCTGGCCGAGCAGCGGGCCGCCTGGAAGCAGTTCGCCGGGATCGTGAACCGCCTGGCCGTGGAGCCCGCCGGTGGCTGAGGACCGGGCCGCCACGGCGGCATCCGACACGGCCGACGCCGGCACGGGCGCCTGGCTGGGGGCGGTCGGGCGCGCGCTCGACGCCTCGCCCGAGGTCGAGGCCGAGGTCCTGGCCGAGCTGGCGACCCACCTCGAGGACGAGGCGGCCGACGCGATGGCGCACGGGCTCGATCCCGCCACGGCCGAGCGCTGGGCGATCGAGCGCCTCGGCGACGCGGCCGCGCTCGGGCGGGCGCTGCGGCGTGCCCGCCGGAGGCCGCGGGCCGCGCTGGCCCTCGCCGGCGGCGGGGTGATCGCGGTGGGCGGCTATTCGCTGCTCGGCGTGGCGCTCGGCATGCTGCTCGTCGTCGCGGCGGACGTCCTCGCCCGCCCGCTCGGCGACGGGGTCACCGCGCCGGTGTCGAGCGCGGCGCCGGGCGCGTACGCCGGGTTCGCCGCCGTCGCCGTCGGCTTCACGTGGGCCGCCCATCTCGCCCCGGCGACGATCAGCTCCCGGTCGTCGTGGTCCGTCCGGTCGGTTGGTCGAGCCCTCGCGCTCGTGCTCGTCGGCGTCGGCGTCCCGCTGGCGCTGCTCCTGCCCGGCCAGCAACTCGACGCGTGGCTGGCCGTGGCCTACCCGCTGGCTCCCGTCGCCGCGGCCGTCGCGGCGCTCCGGGCCCCGGTTGCGCCCACGCTCCGGCCCGGCGCCGTCACCCTGGTGGCCGCGGCGCTCGTCCTGGCTCTGCCCTTCGTGGCGTGGCCGGCGGACGCGGCTGGCCCGCCCACAGGCGCGCAGCCGGCAAACGCCGCGGTCCTCGGGCGCCCGGCCGGCGAGGCGCCCAACGGTGTCATGCCGACGGCGTCGACCGCCTGGGCTACCGGCGGCGAGGGCGGGACGACGTCGGGCATCCGCTTCGACGACCTCCACGGCTGGCACGACCTCGCGATCGAGCTCTGGCCGCTCGAGCGGGCGGCCGACGGCTTGTGGCGCTACGAGGCCGGCCCGCTGCTCCGGGTGCCGTTCGCGTTCGACGGGCTCGTCGCGACGGCCGACCTGGAGTACCCGCGGCCGCGCACCGCCGCCTGGTTCGCGGAGGTGACGGTCGGGATCGCCCCGGACGGCGTCCGGACGCTCTACTCGGGTCCCGACGTCCAGCCCACGCCGCCGTGGCGGGGCAGCGTCCTCGCCTGGTGGGGCGGCCGCTGAGGAGCCCGCCCTGCGCGGAGCGACCGCCGCCCGCCCAGACCGGCCGCCGACGGCACCCGCCAAGGGTCGCCGCCCTGCGAGCCTCGTACACTTCGGTTCGCCACGCCGCGCCGACCGCGAGACCGAGGACCCGCCCGATGCCCGACCGCGCCCTCCCCTACGACCAGCCGAGCCACCCGGCCAAGCGCCACTCGGCGCGCCTCACGGACGGGCCCGACCGGGCCCCCGCGCGTGCGATGCTCAAGGCCATCGGCTTCACCGACGAGGACATGGCCCGCCCGATCATCGGCGTGGCGACGAACTGGATCGAGACGATGCCCTGCAACTTCAACCAGCGCCGTCTCGCCGAGGCCGTGAAGGCGGGCATCCGGGCCGCCGGCGGGACGCCGATGGAGTTCAACACCATCGCGGTGAGCGACGGCGTCTCGATGGGCACCGAGGGCATGAAGGCATCCCTCGTCTCGCGCGAGGTCATCGCCGACTCGATCGAGACGGTCGCCCGCGGCCACCTCTTCGACGGCCTCGTCTGCCTCGTCGGGTGCGACAAGACGATCCCCGGCGCGGCGATGGCGCTCCTGCGGATGGACCTCCCGGGGCTCGTCCTCTACAACGGCACGATCTACCCGGGCGTCTACAAGGGAAAGACGGCGGACATCGTGACCGTCTTCGAGGCGGTCGGGGCCTACCGGGCGGGGAAGATCACGCTCGAGGATCTCTACGAGATCGAGGGCGCCTCGTGCCCCGGCGCCGGCGCCTGCGGCGGGCAATACACGGCGAACACGATGAGCATGGTCATGGAGTTCATCGGGCTCTCGCCGGCGGGCCTCAACGGGATCCCGGCCGAGGACCCGGCCAAGGACGAGGCCGCGCGGCGCTGCGGCGAGCTGGTCATGGACCTCGTGACCCGCGACGTGCGTCCGTCCGCGATCGTGGACCGGCACGCCCTGGAGAACGGCATCGCCTCCGTCGCGGCGAGCGGCGGGTCGACCAACGGCGTCCTGCACCTGCTCGCGATCGCCCGCGAGGCCGGCATCCCCCTCGAGATCGACGACTTCAGCCGGATCGCCGACGCGACCCCGATCGTCGCCGACCTCAAGCCGGCCGGCCGCTTCTCCGCGTCGGAGATGTACGAGGCCGGCGGAGTCGCGCTCGTCATGCGCGAGCTGCTCGAGCGCGACCTGCTCCATGGCGACGCACCGAACGTCGACGGCCGGACGATGGCCGAGATCGCGGCAGCGGTCGTCGAGACGCCCGGCCAGCAGGTGGTCGTCCCCATCGAGACGCCGCTCAAGGCGAGCGGCGGCCTGACGATCCTCCGCGGCTCGCTCGCGCCGGAGGGCTGCGTCATCAAGCTCGCCGGCCACGAGCGGCGCCACTTCCGCGGCCCGGCGCGGGTGTTCGACTCCGAGAACGCCTGCTTCGAGGCCGTGAAGGCGGGGGCGATCAGACCCGGCGACGTCATTGTCATCCGCTACGAGGGGCCCGTCGGCGGCCCCGGGATGCAGGAGATGCTGTCGGTCACGGCCGCCCTCGTCGGCGAGGGACTCGGCGAGCAGGTCGCGCTGCTGACCGACGGCCGTTTCTCCGGCGGGACGCACGGCCTGATGATCGGGCACGTGGCGCCGGAGGCGGCGCTGGGCGGGCCGATCGCGTTCGTCGCCGACGGGGACGAGATCGAGATCGACGTGGAGCGCAAGGCGCTCGACCTGCACGTCGCGGCGGACGTCCTCGCCGCGCGGCGAGCGGCCTGGACCCCGCCGGCCCCACGCTATCCGGGCGGCGTCTTCGCCAAGTACGCGGCGCTCGTCTCGTCGGCGTCCGACGGCGCGATCACGACGGGCGCCCGGATGCGGGCCAGCCTGCCGAACGCGAGATGACCGGCGACGCTGGACGATCGGCTCCCGGGCCGGGTGGCGTCGGCGCGGCTGCCGTCGGCACGGCTGCCGTCGGTCCGGCCACGATCGCCCCGGCCGAGATCGGGCCGCGGCGCCCCGGGCTGGTCGGCTTCCGGATCGCGGCCTCCGCCTCGGCGGGGATCGACTGGCCCCGCCTCGACGAGACCTGGGCCCTGGCGGGTGAGTTGGGCACCTTCGACGCGGGCTGGCTGAGCGACCATCTCTCCGACGCCGCGCGGGAGCGGGGCGGGCCGGCCCTCGAGGCGCTCACGGCGGCGGCCGCCCTGGCCCACCGCGTGCCGGGCCGATGGATCGGGATCGCCGTGTTGGCCAACACCTTCCGCCACCCGTCGATCGTGGCCAAGGCCGCGACGGTCCTCGACAACGCCACGGGCGGCCGGTTCGTGCTCGGCATGGGCGCGGGCTGGCACGAGGGCGAGCACGAGGCGTTCGGGATCTCGCTGCCGCCGATGGTCGAGCGCTTCGACCGGTTCGAGAGCGGCGTGGCCACCGTCGCGGCGCTCCTGTCGGACGACGCTCGCACCCCGCCGGGCGTCACGCGGGAGGATCCGTACTACCCGCTCCGCGGCGCCACGAACGAGCCGCCCCCGGTGCGGCCGGGCGGGCCCCCGATCTGGCTGGGGGGCCAGCGACGGCGTGGGATCGCTCTCGCGGTGCGCTACGGGGATGGCTGGCCGATGCCCGGCAACCGTCCGGGCGACGTCGCCTACTTCGGCGAGAAGCGCGACGAGATCCGGCGCGCGCTGGAGGAGGCCGGCCGCGACCCGGACGCCTTCACCTTCGCGGCGCAGCTGAGCTGCGGGACGACGGCGGCCGAGCGGCGCGCGGCCCTGGCGGTCGCGACGGCCTTCGTGCGTGCCGGCGCCGGCCATGTGATCCTCGGGCTGCCGGCCACCGCCGCGCCGGACGGGCTCGCCGATGTGTCGAGGGAGGTGGCCGAGCCGCTCGCGGAGGCCGCAGGGTAGGGTCGGGCCGGCGAGCCGGCGACCCCGGGCGGGAGGGTGCGTCGCGGCCGCTCGTGTCGTGGCCCTGCTCCGCCGTGGTGGTGGCGGCGTCGGCCACGGGGTCGCGTCGCAGGCCGATCGACGCTCGATGTCGCTCGTGCCCGCTCCACGCGCAGAGTCGGCTCTGTCGCGCACCGAAGCCGGGCCGAGGGACCGCCTGGGCTGGCCGAAGGCGGCGTGCTGATCGCTCCATGAGCATTCGTATCTCCAGGGGCCGCGAACCATCGACTCGGGGCCGCCGGGCGGCGCTTCCCCACCTCGTAGCCCCTCATATGCCCATGGAGCGAGCATGACGCCGTCCAGCGTCGACGATGACGATGTGGCGCATCATCACCGGGATGAACGACGCAGCGACGCCGCCCGCGCCGAGCACGCCGCCCGCGCCGAGCACGCCGCCCGCGCCGAGCACGCCGGAAGCCGCGGCGGATCCGCGGGCGGACGACGACCCGCGGGCGGACGACGACCTGGCGAGCGGCTCGGAGGCCGCGCCCCCGACGAGCAGCTCGGGGGCCTTGCACCCGTGGACCGCGGGCGATCGCCCGCGGGGGCTCGACGCCTACTTCGCCCCGGGCGGCGAGGACGATGCGCCGCCCGAGCGCGTCGCCGACGAGCGAAGGCTTACCCGCCTCCTGGCCCTGATGGTGCTCCTGCTCGTCGGCGTCCCGACGCTCCTGACGCTCATCGCCTTCGTCGCCCAGCTGGCGGCCCTGCGGGGCTGACCCGGCCCGGCGAAGCCCTCGGGTCAGAGGACGCCGAGGCCTTGCAGGACGAGGATCGCGCCGAAGACGATGAACGCGCCGGCAGCGCACACCTTGATGGCGCGCTCCGGGAGCCGCGCGCCGAGCAGCGCGCCGGCCCCGATCGCGATCGCGTCGGCGGCCACCATGCCGGCCGTCGAGCCGAGCCAGACGCCGATCGGATCGTGGTTCGTGGCGAGGGTGATCGTGGCAAGCATCGTCTTGTCGCCCAGCTCGGCCAGGAAGAAGGCCGTCCCGATCGTCAGGAGCGCCCAGCGCGTGGATCGCTGCGCGCGCGACTCGTCCTTCTCCCCGAGCTGGTCGCCGCGCAGCGTCCACGCGGCAAAGGCGAAGAACGCGAGCCCCGCCACGATGTTGATCACGCTCGTCGGCAGCGCCATGGCGAAGGCGACGCCCAGGACGACCGACATCGCGTGGACGATGAGCGTGACGATCGTGACGGCCACGAGCACCGTCAGGGCGGGGAAGCGCGCTGCGAAGGCGAGGGCCATCAACTGGCTCTTGTCGCCCAGCTCGGCGAGCAGCACGATGCCGAAGCTGAGCCAGAAGGCTTCGATCACGGGGAACGGCGCGTCAAACGGACCCTCGGCTACAGGGGGCGCTGTTTGATGAGCCGGCCGCGGCGCGAGACGGCGCGCGTCGCGAGGGCCGCGACGCCCATCGCCACGATGGCCCGCTCGTTCGCCGGGAGCGGCCGGATCACCGCGAGGAACTGGTCCGCGCGGGCCCGGTCGATGACGCCCAGGAGCGCCCTGCCGCGCTCGGTGAGCCAGACCGACTTCATCCGGCGGTCGTCCGGCTCCTCGCGGCGCTCCAGCAGCCGACGCCGGACCAGCCCGTCCACCAGCCGCGACGTGGCCGACGGCGACCGGTTGATCGTGTCCGCGAGGTCCGCGATCGTCGTCGTCCCGCCGTCCGCCAGCACGTACAGGGCCGCCAGCTGGGTGAAGCCCAGGTGCAGCTCCCCGAGCTGGGCGGCGAACCCGATCACCAGCTCGCGCCAGAGCGCCTTGCCGAAGGCGACGCGCTCGGACAGCTCCCGCGGGTTCTGCATGCGGGCGCGGGCGGCGGCGACCGGGGCGAGCAGGACGTCGTCGGCCATCGCCTCCAGGGAAGCCGTGCTGACCCGGGTGCCGTGCGGGCGCGCGTGGGCCCGGCCGCCGGCGGCCCGCGCGGGGCGGCCGGCACGCCTGGGACTGTGGTTGCCGGGAGTCGGCTGCGGGTCCGCCATCGAGCACAAGCCTATCTCGCGGGACGGAATGGTGCATGGTTGCACGCGATTCGCGGGAGCATGGCGCGCCCGGGGGTACGCTGCGCATGCACCGGGCACGGGCACGCGCGTCCCGCCCGGGCCCGGTGCACCGGCCACGGTCCCGAGTCCCCCCGCCGGCGTCGGCACGCACCGCGACCGTCGCACATCGAAGGAGGCGCATGTCCAGGTTCGCGTTCGTCTTCCCCGGCCAGGGCTCGCAGGCCGTCGGCATGGGTCGCGCCCTCGCCGGGGCCTCGCCCGCGGCCGCGGCGGTCTTCGCCGCCGCCGACGATGCCCTGGGCCAGCCGCTCTCCCGGCTCGCCTGGGAGGGGCCGGCGGACGAGCTGGACCTGACGGTCAACGCCCAGCCGGCGCTCCTTGCCGCGTCGATCGCCTTCCTCCGCGCCCTGGAGGAGCGCCGCGCGGCCGCCGGGCTGCCCGCCCTCGCGCCCGCCTTCGCGGCCGGCCACTCCATGGGCCAGTACTCGGCCTTCGTGGCCGCCGGCGTGGTGTCGCTCGCCGACGGGATCCGCCTCGTACGCGAGCGCGGCCGCCTCATGCAGGCGTCGGGCGCGGGCCACCCGGGGGCGATGGCCGCGATCATCGGCCTCCCGGACGAGCACCTGGAAGACCTCGTCGCCGCGGGGGCGGCCCACGGCACCTTCGGCGTGGCCAACCGCAACTCGCCCGGCCAGGTCGTCGTCTCCGGCGTCCGGCCGGCGGTCGAGGCCGCGGCGGCCGCGGCCAGGGGGCTCGGCGCCAAGCGCGCCGTCGTCCTCCCGGTGAGCGTGGCCGCCCACTCGCCGCTCATGGCCGACGCCGCCGCGGGCATGCGCGCCGTCCTCGCCGACGTCGCCTTCGCCGACCCCCGCGTGCCCCTCCTCGCCAACGCCGACGCGACACCCCTGACCACGGCGGAGGCCTGCCGCGCCGAGCTCGTCGACCACCTGACCACCGGCGTCGACTGGATCGCCGCCGTGCGGGCGATGGCGGCCGCCGGGGTGACCGGCTTCGTGGAGGTCGGACCCGGGCGGGTCCTGTCCGGCCTCGTGCGGCGGATCGTGCCGGATGCCGAGACCCTTCCGCTCGACGACCCCAACGCCCCGGGCGGCCTCGCCGACCCGGAGGCGGACCCCGACGCGAACCCCACGCCCTCGTCCGCGGCCTGAGCGGCCACCGGAACCCCAGCCAGGAGATCCCAGCACCGTGCGCAAGCCCGACTACACCCGCCGCATCGCCGTGACCGGCATGGGCCTCGTCAGCCCCATCGGGGACGAGGTCGACGTCGTCTGGGGCAACCTCGTCGCCGGGGTCTCCGGCCTCAAGCGGATCACCTACTGGGATCCCGAGCCGTACGACTGCAAGGTCGCCGGCGAGGTGCCCGACTTCGACCCCACCGCCTGGATGAACTTCAAGGAGGTCCGCCGGACCGACCGCAACGTCGTCCTCGGCGTGGCCGCCGCGAAGAAGGCGCTGGCCCACTCCGGGCTGGAGGTGACGGACGCCAACCGCGACGACATCGGCGTCTACTTCGGCTCGGGCGGCGGCGGCTCCAAGCTCATGATGGACAACAAGGAGATCTGGTTCGAGAAAGGAGCGCGGGCCGTCAGCCCCTTCTTCATCGCCAACATGCTCCCCGACACCGCGTCCGGCCAGATCGCGATCGAGACCGGCATCCGCGGGCCGAACATGTGCATCGTGACGGCCTGCTCGACCGGCACCCACAACATCGGCGAGGCGGCCGAGCTGATCCGGCGCGGCGACGTCGTGGCGGCGGTCGCCGGCTCCACCGAGACGCCGCTGCACGAGCTGGTCCACATCGGCTTCTCGAACATGCGCGGGATGGGCACCCCCCGCGAGGGCGACGTCGAGCAATCGGTCTCGCGCCCGTTCGACATCAGCCGCAACGGCTTCGTCCTGGGCGAGGGCTCTGGGGCGGTGGTCCTCGAGGACCTCGAGCACGCGAAGGCCCGCGGGGCCAGGATCTACGCCGAGGTCGTCGGCTTTGGGTCCGCCGCCGACGCGTGGGACCTCATCCAGCCGGTCGAGAAGGGCGACGGCGTCCGCCGGGCGCTTCTCCAGGCGCTCGAGCGCCACGACGTGAAGCCCGAGTGGATCGACATGATCAACCCCCACGGGACGTCGACGCCGCTGGGCGACCTCCGCGAGGCGCAGGCCTTCTGGGCGGTTTTCGGCGAGCGCACGCCCGAGATCAGCATCAGCGCCACGAAGTCGCTGACGGGCCACCTGATGGGCGCCGCCGGCGCCGTCGAGGCGATCTTCACCATCCTTGCCGTGCACCACCAGGCCGTGCCGGGCGTTCCGACCTTCCGCGACACCGACCCGGAGATCAACCTGAACGTGCCGGTGAACACCGTCCAGCGCGAGATCCGCTACGCGATCTCCGACAACGTGGGCCTGGGCGGCCACAACGGCGCCGTGGTGTTCAAGCGCTACGAGGGCGACTGAACGGCACCGTGAGCGAGCGTCAGGGGGACCGCTACCCCGCGATCGAGCCGTACGAGCATGGGCTGCTCGACGTCGGCGACGGTCACCGCGTCTACTGGGAGGCCTGCGGCAACCCCGACGGCAAGCCGGCCGTGGTGGTCCACGGCGGCCCCGGCTCCGGGTGCGGGCCGGGGTGGCGCCGCTACTTCGATCCCGCAGCCTACCGGATCGTCCTCTTCGACCAGCGCGGGTGCGGCCGCAGCCTGCCCAACGCCGGGAGCGCGCTGGCGGCGCTCGAGGCCAACACGACCCATCACCTGCTCGCGGACATGGAGCGCCTCCGGGATCACCTGGGCATCGATCGCTGGCTCCTCTTCGGCGGGTCGTGGGGCGCCGTCCTGGGGCTGCGCTACGCGGAGCTGCACACGGACCACGTCACGGAGATGGTGCTGACGGCGCTCGCCACCGGCCGGCGCGCCGAGGTCGACCTGCTGACGCGCGGCCTCGGGCGCGTGTTCCCGGAGGCGTGGGCGCGCTTCCGCGCGGGTGTGCCCGAGATCGACGGCGACGGCGACCTTGCGACTGCCTACGCGCGCCTGCTGGTCCACCCCGACCCGGACGTGTGCGCGAAGGCCGCCGGCGACTGGTGCGACTGGGAGGACGCCATCGCGCCGGACGCACCGGCGCGGTTCCGCGACGAGGCGCCCGAGTACAAGCTGGCGTTCGCGCGCCTGGTCACCCACTACTGGAGCCACGACTCGTGGCTCGAGGAAGGGATCGTGCTCCGCGACGCCGGCAGGCTGGCGGGCATCCCCGGGATCCTGGTGCAGGGCACGCTCGACCTCGGGAACCTGCTCGGGACGCCCTGGGAGCTCGCCCGCGCCTGGCCGGGCAGCGAACTCGTGATGCTCGACGATGCCGGGCACGGCACGGGCCCCGGGCTCGCCGCCGCGATCGTCGACGCCACCGACCGCGCCGCGCGCCGCGCCTGAGGAGGTCGTCCGCTCGATGGTCCGCCGTACAATCCCCAGACCCAGGTTCACGCGTCGCGTCGCGCCTCCACCCGAAGGAGCCCAGCCCGTGCCACCCAGCCAGGATCCCGCCCGCCGCGCCGTCGTGACCGGCCTCGGCGCCGTCATGCCGAACGGCAACGACTTCGAGACGTACTGGGCGAGCCTCCGGGCCGGCGTCTCGGGCGTCGCGCAGATCACGAGCTTCGACCCCACCGGCTTCGAGGTCCGGATCGCGGCCGAGGTGAAGGGCTTCGACCCGGGGATCGGGATGGACCCGAAGATGGCGCGCCGGATGAGCCGCTACATCCACTTCGCGATGGCAACGGGCAAGGAGGCGGTCGCCCACGCCGGCCTCGACTTCGCCGCCATGACGCCCGAGCAGCGGGACCGCGTCGGCGTGGTCGTGAACACCGGGGGCGGCGGCATCGAGGAGATCATCGAGGGGACCCACACGGCGGACACCCGGGGGCCGCGGTTCGTCAGCCCGTTCGCGATCCCGGCCCTGTCGGGCTCGATGGCCGCCTGCATGCTCTCGATGGAATGGGGGCTCACCGGACCGGTGATGGCCCAGACCGCCGCCTGCGCGACCTCGGTCATCGCCTTCCACGACGCGCTCCGTCTCATTCAGTCGGGCGAGGTGGACGTGGTGCTGACGGGCGGCAGCGAGGCCCCGGTCCTCCCGGTCGGCATCGCTGCACTCGGCAACATGGGCGCGCTGAGCAAGCGCAACGACGAGCCCGGGCGGGCCAGCCGACCCTTCGACCGCGACCGCGACGGCTTCGTCCTTGGCGAGGGCGGCGGGGTGGTCGTGATCGAGTCGCTGGCCCACGCGCTCGCCCGCGGGGCCACGCCGATCGCGGAGGTCCTGGGCGGCGCCCTGACGGCCGACGCATTCCACATCTCGGCGCCCGAGCCCACGGGAAGGGGCGCCTCGCGGGCGATGACGCTCGCCCGCGAGCACGCCGGGGTCACCGCCGACGAGATCGACTGGATCGTCGCGCACGGCACGTCGACGCCGCTCAACGACGTCACCGAGACGCGGGCGATCAAGGCGTCGTTCGGGCCCGCGGCCGCCAAGGTCGCCATCTCCTCGCCGAAGTCGATGATCGGTCACCTGGTGGGGGCGGCGGGCATCGCCTCGGCGCTTGCCGCGCTCGGCGGCATCCGCGACCAGGTGATCTCGCCGACGGCGAACCACGAGAACCCGGACCTGCCGGAGTGCGACCTCGACTACGTGCCGCTGAAGGCGCGCAAGGCGAAGGTCGACACGGTGATGGTCAACGGCTTCGGCTTCGGCGGCCAGAACGCGGTCGCCATCTTCCGGCGCTACGCCGGATAGCCGCCGGCGCAACCAGCCGGGGCGCCGGACGCAGGGTCCCGTGCGTCCGAGCACCGGGTCACGGGACGAACGGATCGCTTCCCGGAGACGCCCCGGACCCCGACACTCAGCCCATGGCTTGTCGCGTGCGCTGGAGGTTGGCCGCGCTCCTCGCGGTCGCGTTCCTGGCCGGGCTCGCGGCGGGCCCCGCGGCGGCCGTGACTTCCACGGATCCCGACCGCGACGGGCTGCCCACGACCTTCGAGATCGCCAGCAGCCACACCAGTCCCACGCGTGCCGACACCGACGGCGACGGCCTGCTCGACGGGTTGGAGAACCCGGACGCCGACGGCCTCACGAACCGACAGGAGTACATCGCACGGACGAACCCGCGGCGCCGGGACTCCGACGGCGACGGCACGCAGGACGGGTCTGAGGATCCCGACGGCGACCGGCTTCCCACCTGGTTCGAGTTCCGGGCCGACACGCACCCGCTGCGGAGCGACACGGATCGCGACCGGATCCGGGACGGAGCCGAAGACGCGGATCGCGACGGGCTGTCGAACCGGCGCGAGTATCTCTCGCACACCGACCCGCGTCGCATCGACACGGACGGAGACGGCTGGTCGGACGGGGCCGAAGTCCAGCGCGGGACGAACCCGCGGGACGCCTCGTCCTTCCCGGGCAGCGGCGGCACGGCGCCGACGCTCCCCGGGGCGGCCGCCTGCCCGCTCTTCCCGGCAACCAACGTCTGGAACCAGCGGGTCGACGGGCTGCCGGTGCGGAACGACTCCGCGACGCTCATCGCCACGATCGGGGCGACGAGGAACCTGCACCCCGACTTCGGGTCGTACGCTGGCTATGGGATCCCCTACAACGTCGTCGGGAGCGGCCAGGCGACGACGCGGGTCGCGTTCGCATATGCCGACGAGTCGGACGCCGTCCCCTATCCAATTCCCGCGGCGCCGACGATCGAGGCCGGTTCGGACCGCCACCTCCTCATCGTGGACCGCGACGCCTGCCGCCTGTACGAGCTGTTCGCGGCGTCGCGCACCGCCGACGGCGGCTGGTCGGCCGGCTCCGGGGCAACGTGGGACCTCCGTTCGAACGACCTGCGACCCGAAGGCTGGACGAGCGCCGACGCGGCAGGCCTGCCCATCCTGCCCGGCCTCGTTCGGTACGAGGAGGTCGCCGCGGGCGAGATCCGCCACGCCATCCGGTTCACGACGGACGAGACGCGTCGCGCCTACGTCTACCCGGCGCGCCATTACGCCTCGAGCCTCACCGGCGCCGAGTACCCGCCGATGGGCCTGCGCGTGCGCCTCAAGGCCAGCTTCGACGTGTCGACGCTGCCGGCCCAGGCGCGCGTCGTCGCGGTGGCGATGCAGCGCTACGGCATGATCCTGGCCGACAACGGGTCGCCGTGGTTCTTCCAGGGCGCCTCCGACGCGCGCTGGGACGACGGCCAGCTGAACGCCCTCAAGGCGATCCCCGGGTCTGCGTTCGAGGCGATCGACACCAGCGGCCTCGTCAACGGCCCGTAGCGAACCACCGCATCTCCCGGAGGAGCAGTCGGCCGGCTTCGCGTGCCGGTCCCGGCGTACCATCGACGCATGGGCCGCCTTCGCCTTCCCGCGTGGCTTCGCCGGGGCCTCGAAGCGGGCATCTTCGCCGCGCTCCTCTCCCTCGTCACGGTCATCTCGCTCGAGTGGGAACGCCAGGGCCCCGGTCCGGTGGTCCTGCCGAGCGGGCTCGGCGCCGGCCTGGTCATGGCCCTGCCGGTCCTCTCGCTCGGCGTGCTCGCCGTCGCCTATCCGGTGGCGTTCGCCGCCACGCGGGGCGATGCGATCCTCGGCGCGATCACGGCCTGGATCGTCGGGGCCGACCTGCTCGCGTTCGTGAGCGCCGCGATGGGCCAGCGGGTGCTCCTCATGGGGTCGGGGACGACGGTCCCGCTGGGCATCCTCGCGGGGCTCGTGGCCGCGCCCGTCGCCCTGGCCGGGCTGCTGGCCGCCCAGCTCTTCACGCCGCTCGGGTTCGGCCGGCGCGCGGGACGCGTGGCCGCCCTGGTCGCCTCGGCAGTGGCGATCCCGATCCTGGTGATCATCGTCCCGGCCGTCGCCTGAGGGACACGGCGCCCCTGGTCGACCCCGTGGACGGGCGGTGCGATACTCGGCGGGCGATCCGGACCGCGGGTCGCAGGAGGTCCCGTGATCACGCCGCTCCCCGCCGGCAGCACGTTCGCCGGCTACCAGGTCGACGCCGTCCTCGCCCAGGGCGGTATGGGCGTCGTCTACCTCGCGACCGAGCTGCGGCCGCGGCGACGGGTCGCCCTCAAGCTGATCGCGCCGGCCCTCGCGGCCGATCCCGCCTACCGCGAGCGATTCCTCCGCGAGGTCGACGCGCTGGCCTCCCTCGAGCACCCGAACGTGGTCCCGATCCACGCGGCGGGCGAGTGGGAGGACCAGCTCTTCCTGGCCATGCGATATCTCGACGGACCCGACCTCGCCGAGGTCGTCCGGACCCGCGGGCCGCTACCGCCCCCGGAGGTCCTGGCCCTGCTCGCGCCGATCGCCGATGCCCTCGACGTCGCCCACGCGCGGGGCATCGTCCACCGCGACGTGACGCCCTCGAACATCCGCCTGGACGGGCGCGGGATCCCCTACCTGACCGACTTCGGCCTCACGAAGCGCGCGGCGACGGCCGGTCAGGCCGCCCTCACGCTCGGGCCGATGGGAACGCCGGCGTACATGGCGCCCGAGCAGTTCTCGGCAGATGCGGCCGCCCCGTCGCCGGATCCCGCGCTCGCGCCGCGGGCCGACGTGTACGCCCTTGGCTGCGTGCTCGTCACGCTCCTCACGGGATCGCCGCCGTACCCGCGCGACACTTACGAGGCGGCGCTGTGGGCCCACGTTCATGCCGACCCGCCGGGCATCGTCGAGCGGCAGCCTGACCTCCCGCCGGCGATCGACGCGGTCGTCGCCCAGGCCCTGGCGAAGGATCCGGCGGTCCGGTTCGCATCCCCGGGCGCGCTGATCGCCGCGGCGCGCGCGGCCCTGGCGCCGGCGAGCGGCGACCCAGCCGCGGCGATCACCCCCACCGCGGTCACCATGCCGGCGGCGGGAGCAGCGGGGGCGGCGGGGGCGAGGGCGGCCGCGGCGGCGGGATCCGCCTCCCCGGGGACGCCGATGGCCGCAGCCGGTCGCGGCGGCCTCCCGGCGGGTGGCGCGAATGGTGCGGGCGGTTCAAACGCTTCGGGCGGTGCGGGCGGGCCGGCTCGCCGGCGCCGCTCCCCGCTCGCGACGGCCGCGCGGGCCTTGGCCCTGCTCATCCTGGTCGTCGCCGCCGCCGGCTCCGGGATCGGGGCGGGCCTGCTCGTGGCCGGCTCGGTCGGGGCCGGACCGGACGGCTCAGCGCCGCCAACGGGCATCGCCGACGCGACGGCCGGGCCGCCCACCGAGCGCCCCACCCCCACGCCGACCCCCACCCCCTCGCCCACCCCGACGCCCTCGCCCACCCCGACCCCCGTCCCGACGCCGCGGCTCGGCACGCCCGAGGACGTGGCGCGCCTGCGCGCCTGGCTGCCGCGTCCGCTGCGCAACGACTGCACGTCGGGCAGCCTCCGGTCGCGCGACGAGGTCGCGGCCCTGCGCTGCACGGCCAACGACGTCGAGCTCGTGCGCTACGTCCTCTTCACCACCGCCGACAGGATGAGCGCCCGCTGGGACGCGTTCGTCGCGCAGGCGGGGATCGCCCCGGGGGGCCAATGCGCGAGCGGCGAGGAAGCGTCCGGCACGTGGGGCGACGAGGGGATCTTCGGGATCTTCGGCGGGACCCGCGGCTCGCTGGCCTGCACGGTCGAGGCGGACGGCCAGGCCCGGGTCGACTGGACGACGGTGGACGCCCCCATCTGGGGCACGCTGTGGCGGAACGACGAGGACATCGCCGCCGCCTACGGCACCTGGTCCGAGGGCCGGCTCAACCTGCTCCGCGAGCCCCGCTGACCGAGCCGAGCCCGGGTCGTCTCGCCCACCAGACGAACGCGGCTACTTGACCTCGAAGATCGCGGCGGGCATCGCCGGGGCGCCGCCCATCGTGTCGGCGGTCATCCCGTCGTCACCGGCTCCGGCGGCGGCCGTCTGCTCCACGAGGGCGCACGCGAGCCTGTAGCTCCCAGGCTGCGCGAGCGAGAAGCGGGCCGCCTGGTCCTGGCCGGGGCGCGGGTTGAGCTCCACCTTCGGGGCGCCCGGCAGCACACAGAGGTACAGGACGTCGGCGTCGTTGGTGAGGGTGACGAGCACCTGCTCGCCGGCGGCGACCTGGAAGACCTTCGCCGGCTCGCCGAGCGCCGAGGCCTGCAGCGTCACCGGCACCGCGTTCGCGTCAAGCCAGCGGTTGACGCCGATGACCGAGGCCGCCACCCCGACTGCCAGCCCGGCGATCACCGCGAGGTACGCCGCGTCCTTGACCCGGGTCAACGTGCGGTGCTCCGCCGCGGCCAGGACCGCCGACGGCCGCGGGTCGTAGCCGCGCAGGCGCAGCGAGTTCGAGATCACCGACACGGACGAGAGCGCCATGGCCCCGGCCGCCAGCGCCGGGCTGATCGTGATCCCGAAGAAGGGGTACAGGATCCCCATCGCGATCGGGATCAGGGCGACGTTGTAGGCGAAGGCCCAGAAGAGGTTCTGGCGGATCACCGCCATCGTGCGCCGCGAGAGCGCGATCGCGGCCACGACGCCGCGCGGGTCGCCGCCCACGAGCGTGATGTCCGACGCCTCGATCGCCACGTCGGCGCCGGTGCCGATGGCCACGCCGAGGTCGGCCGCGGCCAGGGCGGGGGCGTCGTTGATCCCGTCGCCGACCATGGCCACGACCTTGCCGCGGGCCCGCAGCTCCTCGACGACCGCCGCCTTGTCGCCCGGCAGCACTTGCGCCCGGACGCGCTCGGGCGGGATCCCCACCTGCGCTGCGACCGCCTCGGCGGTGGCCCGGTGGTCGCCCGTGACCAGCCAGGCCTCGATCCCGCTGGCCCCCAGGGCCCGGACCGCCTCGGCCGACTCCGCCTTCACCGGGTCGGCGACGGCCAGGAGCCCGGCGGGCGCGCCCGCCACGGCCACGAAGACCGGGGTCCGGCCCACGGCAGCCCGCTCCTCGCCGGCGGCCGTCAGGTCGCCGAGGTCGACGCCGCGCTCGGCGACGTAGCGGGCGCTGCCGACCAGCACGAGCCGGCCGTCGACGGTCGCCTCGGCGCCGCCGCCCGCGGTGGCCTCGAAGCCCTCGCCGCCGGGGAACGCGAGGCCGCGTTCGCGCGCGGCCAGCAGGATGGCGCTGGCCACCGGGTGCTCGGAGCCGGCCTCGACGGCCGCCGCCAGGCGCAGGAGGTCGTCGGGCGCGAGGCCCCCGGCCGGGAGCACCTCCGCGACGGCCGGCTTGCCGCGCGTCAGGGTCCCGGTCTTGTCGAGGATCACGGCCGTCACCCGGTGGGCGTTCTCGAGCGCCTCGCCGCCGCGCACAAGGATCCCCGCCTCGGCGCCCCGCCCGGTGCCGACCATGATCGCCGTGGGCGTGGCCAGGCCCATTGCGCAGGGGCAGGCGATGATCACGACGGTGATGAAGGCGGCCAGGGCCAGGGTGAGCTTCGGCTCCGGCCCCAGGAGCCACCAGAGGGCGAAGGTCGCGGCGGCGATCGCGAGGACCACCGGGACGAAGATCCCGCTGATCTGGTCGGCCAGGCGCTGGATCGGGGCCTTGCTGCCCTGCGCGCGGCGGACCATCTCCACGATCTGGGCCAGCGCCGTGTCGCGCCCAACGCGGGTCGTCCGCATGACGAAGCTGCCGGTGGTGTTCAGGGTGGCCCCGATGACCTCGTCGCCGGGGACCTTCGTCACCGGCATCGCCTCGCCGGTGAGCATCGCCTCGTCGACCGCGCTCGTCCCTTCCGCCACCACGCCGTCGACCGGGACCTTTTCGCCCGGCCGCACGCGCAGGAGATCGCCCGGCTGGACCTGCTCGACCGGGACGTCGACGTCGCCACCGGGCCGGACCAGCCGCGCAGTCTTCGCCTGGAGCCCGACGAGGCGGCGGATCGCGCCGGTCGTGCGGCCCTTGGCCCGTGACTCGAGCCACTTCCCCAGCAGGATCAGGCCGATGATGATCGTTGACGAGTCGAAGTACGTCTCGGTGGGGAGGCCGGCCCGCATGATGACCTCGGGGTACATCGTCACGAAGACGGAGTAGCCCCAGGCGGCGCTCGTGCCGACCGCCACGAGCGTGCTCATGTTCGTGCCGCCGTGGCGGGCGCTCTTCCAGGCGGCGACGTAGAAGCGGCGGCCTGCCCAGAACTGGACGAACGTCGCGGGCCACATGACGAGGCGGTTGACGTCGTGCATCGTCAGGGCGAACGGCCCGAACATCAGGACCATGATCCCGATCGCCACGCCGATGCTGACCGCGGACTGGATCCCCAGCTCGCGCTGCTCCCGCGCGCGGATCCGCTCGGTCTCGTCGAGCTCGGAGTCGACGGCGGCCGTCGCCGAGGCGGTGGCGCCCGGTGCCTGGGCCTCGGCGGCCTCGAGTGCGCCGGGCCGGACGTCGTAGCCTGCCTTCTCGATCGCCCCTACGAGCTCCGCCCGACCCACCGCGTCCGGCCGGTAGCGGATGGTGGCGATCTCGCTGGCGAGGTTGACGTTGGCCTCGACGACGCCGTCGGTCTTGCGCAGGAACCGCTCGATCCGGTTGCTGCAGGAGGCGCACGTCATCCCGACGACCGGGAAGGAGACCTCCATTGGCGCCGCGGCCGCGGGAGTGCCGGCGGCCACGGCAGTACCGGTGGCCGGCGCGGCGGCGGGGTCGGGGTGGACGGACGGGGCGACGGGGACGCTGGGACTCATACTCCCCCGGAGTATATCACGGGGTCAAGGGTCCGACCGCCATGCGGGCCCGATCCCCGTTGCGCTTGGCGGCCCAGCGGTGCGCGCGGGCCGACCGGCCCTTGACGGCCATGGCCCTGGCCGCATGCTTTCCGCGTGAAGACTGAGAAGACGGGCGATCCGAAGGACGGCAACGAGCACGTCGGCGGCGGCCGGTTCGTCCCAGTGACGGGCGCATACGGGGCGGAGGTCGTCCTCCCGGGGCCGATGACCCCGGGACGGCCGAAGCCCGAGCCTGACGAGCGCTGGACGCTCGCCCACGTGCGCCGCCCCGAAGGCGAGAGCGATGACGAGGCGCCCGTCGAGGCGCCGGTCGAGCCGGTCCGGGGACGGGTGGGGCGCCCGGGCGAGGAGCCTTCCGAGCCGGATCGAGCCTGAGGGAGCGCCTGCGGCGAGCTTCGGTCGGGGCCGACGCGGCGGGCTGCGACACGTTCCGCCAATGGGCGTCCGGCTCCCGCCCACGACGGCTACACTCCGGCGATGCCGCGCCCCGACGCCGCCGTTCCGCTCGTGTCGGACACCTGGGCGCCCGCGGTATTCGTGGTGCTCGCCACTCCGGTGGGGCCGCTCCACGCGGCGGCGAACGACGTGGGGATCATCGCGCTGGAGTTGCGCACGACCGACGAGGCCTTCGCGGCCTCTGTCGCCGTCCGCACGCGGCGCCCGCTCGTGCCCGCCGCCGACCCCGCCGCCTCCCCGGCCGGCCGCGCCCACCTCGTCGCGCTTGAGCGGGAGGTCGGCGAGCACCTGGCCGGGGTGCGCGAGGCCTTCGACCTGCCGCTCGTCCTCGAAGGCGTGAGCGACTGGGACCGCCGGGTCTTCGAGGGCGTCCGCACGATCCCGCGCGGCTCGACCGCCTCGTACGGTGAGGTCGCCCGGCGGATCGGCAAGCCGGGCGCCGCTCGCGCCGTGGGCGGCGCCGTCGGGCGGAACCCGATCGGGCTGCTCATCCCCTGCCACCGCGTCGTCGCCGGCGACGGCACCCTCGGGGGCTACGGGGGCAGCTGGTTCGGGAGTCGCGAGGAGCTCCTTGGCCTGAAGGAGCGCCTCCTCGAGATCGAGGGCGTCACGCCCCCACCCCGGTCGTCGGCCCGGCGATGAGGTCGTCCGGATGACGGTGCTGCGCGCCTACCGCCAGCTCCTCCACAACGGTCCACTGACGCGGCTGCTCGTCGGCGAGTTCGTGTCGTCGATCGGCGACTGGCTCTACCTGGTCGCGATCCTGATCCTCGTCTACCAGGTTACCGAGGACCCGTTCATCCTCGGGCTGGTGGGCGCGGCGCGCGTCCTCCCGTACCTCTTCCTGTCGATCCCGGCCGGGATCGTCGCCGACCGCTTCGACCGGCGGATGATCCTGCTCTCGACGGACGTCGCCCGCGGCCTGCTCATGCTCGTCATCGCCGCGATCGTGTTCGCCGGCGGCCCGGTCTGGCTGGTCATCCTGCTCGCCGTCGGCGGGACCTGCTTCGCCACGTTCTTCGGCCCGGCGATCGGCGCCTACCTCCCCAACCTCGTCGAGGACGAGGTGCAGCTGGGCCCGGCGAACAGCGCCTGGTCCACCCTCGACAACCTCGCCTTCATGGTCGGGCCCGCGGTCGCCGGGATCCTGATCGCCGCCGGGGGCCTGGTGGTCGCGTTCCTGCTCAACGCGGCAAGCTTCGCGGTGATCGCCGTGGTTCTCTGGGGCCTGCCGCGCAATCGTCCGGCCGAGGCGGGGGCGGCCGTCGACGGGGGCACCGCCGAGGCGCGGGCGGCCGTCGACGCTGACCCGGCCGAGGCGCGGGCCGCGGTGCCCCTCGCGCAGGTCCTCGAGCGGTCGGTGCTCGTGCCGGTCGTGGGGCTGGCGATCATCGACATCGTGGGCTCGATCGCCATCGGCGGCCTCTCGGTCCTCACCGTGATCATCGCCACCACGTCGCTGGGCGGCGGCGAGGAGGCGACCGGCTTCCTGAACGCCGGCATGGGCCTGGGCGGCTTCGTCGGCGCCGTGATCGCCGGGGCGCTGGTCCTGCGGCCCAGCCTCGCCCCGGTCCTTGTCGGCGGCTCGCTGGTGCTCGCGATCGGCCTCGCGGCGCTGGGCTATGCGCCGGCGCTGGGCGCCGCGATCGTGGCGATTGCCGTCGCCTCCGTGGGCACGATGCTCATCGAGGTCACGAGCACCACGATCTTCCAGCGCGTCGTGCCGGACGCGATCCGGGGCCGCGCCCTCGGCATCCTCGGGACCATCACCACCGTCGCGTTCGCAGCCGGGTCGTTCCTCCTGCCGGTCGCGTCGGGCGAAGTCGGGACAGGCACGGTGCTGCTCCTGACGGGTGTCGCCGTCGCGCTTGCCGGGGTCGTCGGGGCGCTGCTCGCGGCCTCCGCGGCCCGGCGGCCCGCCGGCTCCGCCGCGGACGTGCGCGTCAACCGGCTGGCGAGGCTCCCGCTCTTCGCGGGGGTCCCGGCCGCCGCGCTCGAGGCCGTGGCGGTCCGCCTGGCGCCGGTCCGGGTCGTCGCGGGCGAGGTGGTGATCCGCCAGGGCGACGATCCGGACCGCTTCTACCTGATCGACGATGGCTCGTTCGACGTGACGCGCCGGGCCGCCGGCCCCGTCGGTGCCGCAGCCGGCGCGGGGAGTGCGGGCGCTGGTTTGGGTGGGCCGGTCGCGGCCCCGGAGGCGGGGGTCGCCGGTCCCACGGGCGGCCCCGGGGAGCACCTGCGGACCATGGGTCCCGGCGAGGTCTTCGGCGAGATCGGGCTCCTTCGCGGGGTCCCGCGCACCGCGACGGTCACTGCCGCCACGGACGGCCGGCTGCTGGCCCTCGACGGCGCCGACTTCCTCGAGCTCGTCAGCGCGGGTCCCCAGGTCCGGCCGCGACTCCTCGACCTGCGGCGGGGAGCGCCCGGCTCGGGCTACTGACCGCCGCTGGGCGGCGGCTCGGAGGCCGTCGACGCGAGGATCGCCTTCACCTCGAATGGCGACGCCGCCGGGTGCTTCGCGCGAACGAGGGCGGCGTACCCGGCGATGTGGGGGGCGGCGAACGAGTTGCCCGTCGCCATCATCCGGCCGCCATCCCGCCAGGCGACGACGACATCCACACCATGGGCCCCGAACTCGACCGGCGGTTCCGGGTTGTAGAACCACGCCTCGGGGTCGGCGAGATCGTGGGCGGCGACCGAGACGACCGAGGCGAACAGCGACGGGTAGCTGTTGCCGGGCACGTTGTTTGCGGCGCACACGAGCAGCACGTTCGCGAAGTACGCCCGGTCGGCGAGGTCGTGGAAGAGCCCGAAGAGGGCGTCGCTCTTCGACGAGAGACTCAGGTTCACGACGCTCGCGCCCTGCTCGATCGCCCAGTCGAGGCCGGCGGCGAAGACGATACCCTTGCCCCGGTTGTCGGGCCCGAGCACCCGCACCGAGACCAGGTCGGCCCCCGGCGCGATCGCGTGGATGATCCCGGCGCATGCCGTCCCGTGGCCGACGACGTCCAGCGCCTCCGGGTCGTCCACGACGACGGGGTCGTCGTCCGGGTCGGCCGCGAGCTCGACCCTCACGCTGCAGACGAGCTTCCCGCCGACCGCGGGATGGTCGCGCTCCACCCCCGAGTCGATGATCGCGACGGTGATGCCCGACCCGTCGGTGCCGCCGATCGCCCACTCGCGGGTCAGGCGCCCGAACGGCGGCTCGCGGCGCAGGCCTGCGAGGCGGTCGCCGACGAACGGCTCGCTCCAGGCCGGCAGAAGCTCCTCGCTCATCGCCCGGTGGCGCGACGGCGCAGCCCTCGCCCGGCCGCCGACCCGCGCCCGCCGCGCTCGGCCTGGCGGACCAGGACCGCGAGCAGCGCCGTTACGAGCTCGAGCTGCTCCGGCGACGCGCGGCGCAGCGCGGCGATCTGCCCCACGAGCGGCCAGAGCGGGTCGTCGGGCCCGCCGACGTCCGCCATGGCCGCGGAGACGAGCGCCTCCACCCCCTCGGCGGTCGATTCCTCGCCGGCCAGCGTCCCGAGCACCTCGGCGAGGAGCGTCGCGACGTCCCGCTCGGCCCGGCTGGCGCGGATCGCGACCGACGCCTGGCGGGCGAAGACCCCGGCGAGCTCGACGTCGCGGATCGAGAAGGTCGCCTCGGTGCGCTTGTCGAGCACCTCCAGGACGCCGATCGTGCCGCGGTCGTCCACGAGCGGCACGGCCACGATGGACCGCGGCACGTATTGCGTCTGCTCGGCGAAGGCCCGCCCGAAGCGCGGATCGCGGGCGACATCCGAGATGGCCAGCGCCTGCCCGGTGGAGAAGACATAGCCGACGAGCCCCCGGTCGGGCGGGATCTCCAGCCCCACGACCCCCTGGCCCTGGGCTCCCGCGGCGACCCGGAACACCAGCACGTTGCGCGGCGCGTCGAAGAGGGCGAGGGATGCCGCCTCGGCCTCGAACAGCAGCACGGCGGCCTCGACGATCGAGCGCAGGACGGCTTCGGTCCCGCCGACCTCGAGGCGTCGTGCGATCTCTGCCCGGCGCCCGATGGCGGCCAAGGCCTCGCGGGCAGCCGCCATCTGGGGGTCCGACGTGGCGCCGTTGCTCACCGCTCGGCCGTCACCGCTCGGCCGTCACCGCTCGGCCGCGCGCTCGAGGCGGGCGAGATCGGAGACGATGAGGGTTTCCTTCTCGATGCGGATCAGCCCCTCCGCCGCGAACTCCGAGAGCAGGCGGTTCACGGTCTGGCGCGTGCCGCCGATCATCGCAGCGAGCTCCGACTGCGAGAACGGCCAGGACAGCCGGATCTCGCCGTGCGCGTCCGGGTCGGCCTCGCGGGCCATGCGCACGATCCGCCCGGCAAGCCGCCCGGGCAGGTTGAGGAAGTGGAGCTCGCCCACGTGGTACGTGAGCCGGCGCAGCTCGCCGACGAGCCCGGCGAACAGGGCGCGCCGGAGGTTCGGGTCTTCATCGACCAGCCGGTCGAACGTCTCGCGACGGAGGACGAGCGCCTCGGACGGCTCGAGGGCGATGGCCGTCGCCGAATGCTCCTCGCCGTCGAGGAGCGCCAGCTCGCCGAAGAAGTCGCCCGCGCCGAGGGTCGCGATGATGGCCCCCTCCTCGCCCTCGGGGTCGGGCAGGACGATCTTCACGGCGCCGTTCTGGATGACGTACAGCGAGTCGCCGGGGTCGCCCTGGTGGAAGATCGTCTCGTTGCGCCGGTAGCGGCGGCTGCGCAGCTGATCGACGCAGCGCGCCAGCGTCTCGTCGTCCACGCGCGAGAAGAGGACGCAGCGTCGCAGTGCCTCCGCGGCACTGCCTCGCATCTCCGCCGTCACCCCGACCTCCACGTCACCCCCCGGTGGCCCGAATGCTACGGGGCGGACGCCGCGGTCGCAATGTCTGACGCCGTGGTCGAGATGCACGGCGGCGGGAACGCGCGCGACCACGGGAACGCGCACGGCGGCAGACGCGACGAGGGCGGGCCCCCCGGCCCGCCCTCGTCGTGATGCGTGCTCGATCCCCGTGAGGCTGCGATCAGTCCTTGCGGCGGATCGCCCGCTTCGCTTCGCTGATCAGGTTGCCGCGCGATGCGGAGCGCTGGATGTCCTGCTCCTTGGCCCGAGCGAGATCGCGAGCCAGGACCGGGTTCATGGTCCCGATCATGTGGCCTTCGACGTCGTCGTCCTCGACGGCCGAGCGCTTGCTCGTGGTGCCGGCGCCCTCGGGGCCCATCTTCTTGGCGTTGACGCCCTCGGGACCCATCTTCTTGAGGTTCGCGCTGTGGCCCTCGACGTCGTCGTCCTCGACGGCCGAGCGCTTGCTCGTGGTGCCGGCGCCCTCGGGACCCATCTTCTTGAGGTTCGCGCTGTGGCCCTCGACGTCGTCGTCCTCGACGGCCGAGCGCTTGCTCGTGGTGCCGGCGCCCTCGGGGCCCATCTTCTTGGCGTTGACGCCCTCGGGACCCATCTTCTTGAGGTTCGCGCTGTGGCCCTCGACGTCGTCGTCCTCGACGGCCGAGCGCTTCCGCGTGTTGTCGTCGGGGGCCATCTTCTTCTTCGTCGAGCTGTGGCCCTCGGCGTCCGCTTCCTCGGTGGCCATCCGCTTCCTGGTGGCGTCATCGGGCGCCATCTTCTTGTTCTTCGTTGCCATGTCGTCATCCTCCTGCGGGATCGAGCGTTCCGGACTGGTCCGGCACCCATGATCATGCGGCCGCCGCCCACCGGGGTAAAGGGGCGATGCGACCATCGCGATGTCGCCTGCGCGACAGGGGCCGATGCGGCTCTGATCGGGCGGCCGCGGCGCTCGCTGGGGTGGGCGGCCGAGGGAGATCAGGTCGGGCGGCCGCGGTGCTCGCCGGGGTGGGCGGCCCCGGGCGTCGGGCTCAGGAGCGCTGGATGGGCCGGATCGGGAAGACCCCGATGATGATCGGGCTGGTGGGATCGAGCAGGAGCTCGTAGCCCACGTCGCCCTGGCGCATCAGCTCGCCGAGGAGCGCGGACTCCCGCGCGGGCAGGCCGACAAAGAGGTGGTGGCCATCGAGGTCGACGGGCGCGACGTCGTCGTCCGACCCGTTGAGGCCGAACCGACGGCGCAGCTCGTGGAGCGGCACGTACGGCCGGCTCTTGATGAACCGGCGGAGCTGGGCCTGGGTGCACGGGCCGGGTCCGTCGGGCGCGGCAGGGCGATCGGACCCGGCGGCGGGCGCCGCGGCGTCGGCGCGATCGGACCCGGCGGCGGGCGCCGGCGTGCCGTCCTGCGCGGTCGGCGTCGTCATCGGGGCGCCGGCGGGGGCGTCGCCGGGGGCGTCGGCGCCCGCGGTCGGTCGGTCGGGCGTGACGGTGGCGGGCGTGACGGTGGCGGGCGTGACGGTGGCGAGGTCGGGCATTCCCGCCGCAGGTGACTGCTGGGCCGGTGGCTCCAGCGCGTGCTCGGTCATCGGTGGTCAGCTCCGCGGCCGCCGGGCCGCGCACATCGTTCAAGGGGGCAGGCGACCGCCCGCCGGTGGCGGCGATCATACCGCCGGGGCTGGCAGAACGCCCTCGGGCCATCCGGGGCGCCGAGCGCTGGTCCCGTGGCGATCGGCGCCGGGCGTGGCGATCGGCGTCGGACGGGCCCGGGCGTGGCGGGGCCGCCGTCCGGAACGACGGCGGCCCGCGGAGTGGCGACGTGGAGCGCGCGCGTCAGGCCCGGTGATCGCCGGCGGCCACGTGCGGCCGATGCGCGTGGCGCAGCCCCGCTGCCGCGAGAGCGGCCCGGTGGCCCGTCGCCCTGGTCGCAGCGACCGCGGCCTCGCGGACGCGGGCTGCTCGCGAGGCACTGGAAGCGACCGCCCTCTCGACGCCCCTCGTGGCCCAGAAGGCGTGCTCAACCCGAGCCCGAGCCTCGCCTGGCGATGTCCGGGCCTCGTCCGCGAGCCGCACCGCATCGGCCTCGGCCTGACGCGTCGCCACCTTGTCCGGGTTCAGCATGTCGACGGTGTAGTTGTTCCACATCGGAGACTCCCTTCGCGCTCCGGGCCCCTCTGCGTTTCCCCACCCGGAGGCAGGGTGATCGTGCGCCGCCCCGGCGTCGCGGCGGTAGCAGGCAGGCGACCCGGCGGGTGGCATCGACGCGCCAGGCGCGAGGTCACGGGGAAGCCCGGCCGGCGGTCGCCAGGATGACGGCGGGCGGGACCGATCGCCGACTCCCGGACATGGCGCGGCCGCCGCCCGGCGGGGCGGCGGCAGATGGTAGCGCTCCGACGAGACCCGAGGTCAGGGCCGGTAGCGCGCCGGGGTGAGGGACGTGCCGGGCTTGGCCGAGAGCGTCGTGCCCGGCTTGACCGAGACGCGCCGCACGCGAGCCATGAGCGAGGAGCCGGAGCCGGTGATGGCGCGGACGCCGTCCGTCAGCCAGAACGTGCGGTCCTCGGAACCGTGGGACGCGGCCTCGGCGGCCAGGCGGCGGGCGCGGGCCTCGACCCGCCGATCGGCGATCCGGCCGGAGACCTGGAGCTGCGTCGTGCGGTCGATCATCGGAGTCTCCCTTCGCGCTCCGGACCTTCGTGTGATCCACCCCTCGGAGGCAGGAGCATCGTGCCGTGCGGGGGTCGTCGCCCGGTAGCGGCTTCCCGACGCCGGGGGTGCCACCCGCGCGGCCCGGCGCAGGTCGCGGACGCGCTCACGCCTGTGTCGCCGGCCCGACAGCCCGCTTCCAGGCGAGGGGGGCGCAGCCGGGTCCAACTGCGGGATGGGCCCTTTGCCCCTTGACCGACTTCCCCCACGGCGGGAGGCTGGCGCCGCGTCCCGAGGAGGGACTGGCGATGCGACCTCTTGGAACGCACGCCGGACGGGGGGGTGCGCCGCTGGCGGCGGTCGCGTTCCTCGCTGCCGGCCTCCTGGCTGGCTGCGGCACCCAGGCGCCGACGACGTCACCAGCCGCCACGCCTACCCCCGCCCCATCACCGACCGCCAGCCCGGCCCCCGCCTACGCCGACACCCTGCGCGTGAGCTTCGGCAACGGGGGCGGAGACTTCGGGATCTTCTTCGACTACTTTCGCCGGGCGTCCGGGACGGACTACGACCGGTACCACTACCTGCTGGACATCGGGAGCGTCGTCTACAGCCGCCTCTATCGGTATGACGCGGCGTTCAACGCCATCCCCGACCTGGCCGACGGTCCTTGTGAGCCCAGGGGCGACGGGACCGTGATCCGCTGCCGCCTCATCGAAACGACGTTCCACGACGGAGCGCCCCTGACCGCGGACGACGTGGCGTACACGTACGAGGTCTATCAGCGGGACACGTTCTACGTGTTCGGTTACTACGTGTTCGGCGCGACCGAAAGCCTGAAAGCCGTCACGGTCGTCGATCCCCGAACCGTCGACTTCACGCTCGCGGCGGTCGACCCGACCTTCCTGACGAACGTCCTCCCGATGATCCCGATCTTGCCGCGGCACGCCATCGAGGCCGCCTACGCCGCGTTCGACGCCGGTACGAAGGGTCTGGAAGCCGCCGATCTCACGAAGCTCGCCGACGCAATCGACGACGAGACGAGCCGCGATCCGCCGGCTTGCGTGCCCCGCCTCGACGTGGTCGCCGGCCTCCTCACCAGAATCGGCGTGAAGCTCTACCGGGAGGACTTCGCGCGGGGGGCCACGGGAACCTTCGACTCGTGCGCCTACATGCAGACGGCGAGCGGCTTCCTCCGCCAGACCGGCGTCGCCCTCGGCGCGACGGGGCTCGATGCCGTCGCTGCCGCCTTCCAGCTCCTCTCGTCCGACTGGCGACCGATCGGCACCGGGCCGTACCGGCTGGTGTCGGAGGACGCCGACGGCATCCATCTCGAGGCTTGGCCCGGCTACCACGGCGGAGCGGCCGCGACGCGCTTCATCGACTTCGTGCCCTCGAGCCCCGACGGATCGGACGTCACGAAGGGGACCGTGGACATCTTCCAGATCGCCTGGCTCGGCCCCGGCTACGCGGCCACGGCGAGCTCGCGCGGGGTCCGCATCGCCACGCCCCACTTGCCGCAGATCTTCGACCTCACCTTCAACGTGCGTCCCGGCCGCATGTTCGCCGATCGCGCCCTCCGGCGGGCACTCCAGCTGTGCATCGACCTCCCGCGCAACGTCGACGCCGCAGCACCTGGGGACAGCGCCGTGTTGAACAGCCCGGTCCTTCCCGGCACCTGGGCCGCCGATCCGAGCCTCGTGACGCCGGCCCGCGACACAGCGACGGCGCGCCGGCTCATCGAGGAGGCCGGCTGGACATTCGGCGCAGACGGCGTCTACGCGAAGGACGGGCTCCGCCTCGCCGCCGAGATCCCGGTCCGGTCGAACGACGCCGAGCGGGTGAAGATGGCCGACCTCATTGCCACCCAGGCGCGCGACTGCGGCATGGAGCTTCGCTCGGCGCCGAAAGCGTGGGGCGACCTGAGGAACAGCTTCTTCGAGTACCCGCACGTCATCCCGGGAACGGACCAGCCGTTCGACCTCTACCTCGGCAGCTGGCAGCTGGACATCGACCCGGGGGACCTCGAGTTCCTCCTCTCCACCCAGATCACCGACGCCCAGCACCCGGGCCGCAGCAACATCGGCGGGTTCGCCGACCCGACGTTCGATCGCCTCCTGGCGGCGGCGTCAACGACATACGACCAGTCCGAGCGGGCGCGCCTCTACCGCGAGGCGCAGCAGGAGCTCGCGGAACAGCTGCCGGTCCTCTGGCTGTGGGAGGTCGTCGGCTACGACGTCGTGCGAAACGCCGTCACGACCGTCGACGGACCGCTCGACTTGACGGCACCGAACTGGGCCTGGGCACCCGAGCGGATGGAGGTGCTGACGCGATGAGAACGACGAGGGACGCTCCCGGAAGGCATCTGCGGGCACTGTCGGTCGCCGCGGCGATCGTCGCGCTTGTCAGCGGGTGTGCAGGTCAATCGACGGCCGCGCCAGGCGTGACCTCGCCGTCTGCGGCCAACACGCCGGCCGCGACGGCCGCCCCATCCCCCACTCTGGCGTCCACCTACTCAGACACGCTGCGGATCGGCGGCGTCGACTACAACCAGTGGGGCATCGAGATCGAGACGTACCGCCAGGGCTCCGACGCCAACGACTGGTGGCTGCCGCCCTACTTCATCCGGCTCTCGACGGTGGTCTACGGCCATCTCTACCGGTACGACACGCACTACGGCGTGATGCCCGACCTGGCCGACGACGACTGCTTCGTCCCCGGCAGCGACGGCACGGTCATCCGCTGCCGGCTCATCCAGACGACGTTCCACGACGGCTCGCCGCTGACGGCCGACGACGTGGCCTACACGTATCACCTGTTCCTGCGCCCGACCATCTACAACGCCGGCAGCACCGCCAGCCTCAAGGAAGTGCGGGTCATCGACCAGCGGACGGTCGACTTCGTGCTCTCGTCCGTCGATCCGACGTTTCTGAACAACGTGCTGCCGACCATCCCGATCCTGTCGCGCCGAGCCGTTGAGGCCGCATACGCCGACTTCGCGTCCCGCACTGCAAGCCTTGCGGCGGCCGATCTCACGAAGCTCGCCGACACGATCGACGAGGAGACCAACCGCGAGACGCCGGTGTGCACGACGCGCGTTGAAGAGGTGGCGACCCTTCTCGGGCAGCTCGGGGTGCGGCTGTACCGGGAGGACTTCTCGCGCGCCACGGGAAGGTTCGAGGCCTGCACGTACATGGGCGCGGCCGGCGGGTGGCTCCGCCAGGCCGCGGCGGCCATCGAGAAGGCGACGGACCCGGGCGCCGACGTGCTCGACGCCGTCGCGGCGGCCTTCCAGTTCCTCTCGACCGACTGGGAGCCGATCGGGACCGGGCCGTACCGGTTCGTGTCCGAGTCGGCGGCCGGGGTCCATGTCGAGGCCTGGCCGGGGTACTACCGGGGCCTGGCGGCGACCAGGTACATCGACTTCGTCCCGGCGAACGCCGATGCCGCTGCCGCGGTGGCCGGCATCGTCGACATCCAGCAGGGCGTGGGAAACAGCCTAGGGGCGGCTTTCAAGGCTACCGCTGGCAGCCGTGGCATCCGGGTGGGGAACTCGCCGCAGATCGGCTTCTATCTCCTCCAGCTCAACGTCCGGCCCGGTCGCCTTTTCGGCGATCGAGCCCTGCGGCGGGCGCTCCAGCTGTGCATCGACCTCCCGCGCGACGTCGACGCCGCGACCGGCGGAACCGGCGTCCCTGTCTACGGCCCCGTCCTTCCCGGCAGCTGGGCCGACGATCCCGACGTCCCGAAGCCGGCTCGGGATGTCGCAGCCGCGCGTCGGCTCATCGAGGAGGCCGGCTGGCAGCCCGGTGCCGACGGCATCTTCGCGAAGGGGGGCACACGGCTCGCGGCCGACATCCTGTTCCGGGGAGACTCGGTATCCCGGACCGGGCTGGCCGACCGCATCTCCGCCGACGCGCGCAACTGCGGGATGGAGCTTGTCGTCCGGCCCCTCGAGTTCGGCGCGATCCAGGCGATGTTCGGCGAGTACCCGCACACCATCCCAGGCACCAACCAGCCCTTCGACATCTACCTCGGTATCTGCGGCGGTACCTGCATCACCGGTGTGGATCCCGACGACAGCCTATCCGTGCTTGCGTCGTCCAACGCGACCGATGCGGAGCACCCCGACAACGACAACTACGGCGGCTTCAGCGACCCGGCCTACGACGCCCTGATCGCGGCCGGGAAGGCGACCTACGACCAGGCCGAGCGCGCCCGGCTGTACCGGCAGGCGCAGCAGGAGCTCGCTGCGCAGCTGCCGGCGATCTTCCTGTTCGCCAACGACAGCTACGACGTCGTGCGCGAGGCGGTCGCGACCGTCGACGGACCGCTCGACCTGGCCGCGCCGAACTGGAGCTGGCAGCCGGAGCGGCTGGTGGTGGTGAAGCCATGACGAGTCGCCTACGTCGACCGATCCACGCTCGGCGCTCGAGGGCGTGGCGCTACGTGCGTCTTGTCGTCGCCTTCATCCTCGCCGGCTGCGGGAGTCAGCCGTCAGCGTCGCCCGGCGACACCTTGCCGGGCACCACAGTGGCTCCCGCGTCGGCCACCCAAGTCGCCTACGCCGACACGGTGCGGGTCGGCTGGAACGGCGGGCCGCCGACGGATCAGACGACGGCCTATGCCATCAGGGGCTTCCGCGGCTGGCTCCTCTCGGCGGCGCCGACCACCATCAGCCTGCCCGCCGTCCTCTACAGCGCCCTCTATCGCTACGACGCCCACTACAACGTGGTCCCCGACCTGGCCGACGGTCCATGCGCGCCCCAGGGAGACGGGACGGTCATCCGCTGCCGGATCGTCGAGACCACCTTCCACGACGGCACTCCGCTCACCGCCGACGACGTGGCGTACTCGTACCGGGTCTGGACCTCAGGCTACGGGTTCCCCGTCGCGAGCCTGAAGGAAGTGCGGGTCGTGGACGCCCGGACGGTGGACTTCGTGCTCTCCTGCCGTCGACCCGACCTTCTTGACGGTGACGCTGCCCGGCGTCCCGATCTTCTCGCAGCGCGACGTCGAGGCGAATGCCGCCGACTTCGCCGCGGCGACGAAGGACCTTTCGAAGGACGACCTCGTCGCGCTCTCCGACTCGATCGACGAGGAGCTCGGTCGCGATCCCCCGCTCTGCACGACGCGCCTCGACGAGGTGGACGCCCTGTTCGCGAAGCTCGGCGCGCGCCTCTACCGGGAGGACTTCCCCGCCGCCGATGGGAGGTTCGACCCCTGCGCCTTCATGGAGACCGCGAGCTACCTGGTCCGCTGGTATGTCGCCGAGGGCCTCGGCAACGCCGGGTACGACGCGGCGATGGCGGCGCTCGTGGGCTTCGCGTGGTTCCGGCCGCCCGTCGGCACGGGACCCTACCGGCTCGTGTCGGAGTCCGCGGACAGGGTCCACCTCGAGGCCTGGGCCGGCTACCACGGCGACCTGGCGGCGACGCCGAGACCTCGACTTCGTGCCGACGAAGCCCGACGGCTCCGACCTCGAGGCGGGCATGGTCGACGTCTTCCAGTCGTCCTCCGTCGACAATGCCTACCAGCTTTCGGCGGCCTCGCATGGCGTCGCGGTCGCGACCCCGCCGGCGAACGGGTACATCGCGCTGTTCTTCAACGTCCGGGCCGGGCAGCCTCTTCGCCGACGCGAAGCCTCCGGCAGGCGCTCCAGGTGTGCATCGACCTGCCGCGGGACGTCGACGCGGCGACGGCGGGCAGCCGCGACGCCGGTCTACGGGCCGGTCCTCCCGGGGAGCTGGGCCGACGATCCCGGTCTGCCGAAGCCGCTGCGGGACACGGCGGCCGCGAAGCAGCTCATCGAGGGAGCCGGCTGGACGCTTGGAGCGGACGGCGTCTACGAGAAGGGCGGCCTTCGCCTGGCCGCCGAGATCGTGACGCGAGCCGGGAAGGCGGACCGCATCAAGATGGCCGACCTCATCGCCCAGCAGGCGCGCGACTGCGGGATGGACCTCCGCTCGCGGCCGGTGCCGTGGGACGACCTCGTCCTGGAAGACGGGATGCTCAGCTACCCGTTCAACATCCCGGGCACGACGACGCCCTTCGACCTCTACATCGGCGGCTGGAGCCTCGACCCTGATCCGGCGAGCGGGCTGGCCACCTACACCTCCTCCGCGATCACCAGCGCGGAGCACAACGACTGGTCCACGTACTCCAACATCGGCGGGTTCAGCGACCCCGCCTACGACCGCCTGGTCGAGGCCGGGAAGGCAACCTACGACCAGGCCGAGCGGACGCGGGTGTACTGGCAGGCACAGGAGGAGCTGGCGTCGCAGCTGCCGGCCATCTTCCTGTGGAACGGCTGGTCCGCCATCGACGTCGTCCGCACCGCCGTCGCGACCGTCGACGGTCCGCTCGACCTCACGGCGCCGAACTGGGCCTGGCAGCCGGAGCGGCTGGTGGTGAAGGCGAACCCGTGACACCGCGGAGGAGGCACCCGATGAACGCGCGCAGATGTCCGCCGGTCGTCGCGGCAGGGACGCGACCGGCATGGCGGGCGATCGGGGCCTCGGCGGCGGTCGTGACCCTGATCACGTCGCTGGTGGGCTGTGGCTCCGCGGTGACGTCGCCGTCCGCGACGGGCCCGGTGGGCAGCAGCGCATCCCCGGCGACCTCGACCCCGACCTCCGGCGCCTACGCCGACACGCTGCGGATCGGCGGCGTCGACTGGGACACCAACGGGTCCGAGATGGGCCAGCTCCGCCAGGCGTCCGGCGGGCCCAACGGGCTACCCGCCCTCACCCTCGGTCTCGGCACCTTCGTCCACAGCGCCCTCTATCGCTACGACGCCCGCGACAACGCCGTCCCTGACCTGGCCGACGGGCCGTGCGTACCACAGGCCGACCCCAAGGTCGTTCGCTGCCGCCTCGTGGAGACGACCTTCCACGACGGGACGCCGCTCACCGCCGACGACGTGGCGTACACCTACCAGCTCTTCCAGCGCCCCGCCCTGGCCGATTGGTTCGAAACGGGGAGCTTAAGGGAGGCGCGAGTCGTCGATGCGCGGACGGTCGACTTCGTCCTGTCGGAGGTGGACGCGACGTTCATGACGGAGGTGCTGCCGTCGATCCCGATCCTTCCCCGTCACGCCGTCGAGGCGGCGTACGCCGACTTCGTCGCCGCGACGAAGGACCTGACGGCCGCCGACCTCACGAAGCTCGCGGATACGATCGAGGAGGAGGCCGGGCGCGATCCGCCGGTCTGCACGACCCGCCTCGACGACGTCGCGTCCCTGCTCTCGACGATCGGTGCCCGACTCTATCGCGAGGACTTCTCGCGCGAGACCGGGAGGTTCGAGGCGTGCACCTACATGGGCGCGGCGAGCGCCTTCATCCGCCTGGCCGCGACGGCCCTCGAGACGGCGGCAGACCCCGCCGCAGACACGCTCGACGCCGTGGCGGCCGCCTTCCAGCTGCTCTCCACCGACTGGGAGCCGATCGGGACGGGGCCCTACCGCTTCGTGTCCGAGGACGCGGACGGCGTCCACCTCGAGGCGTGGCCCGGCTACCACGGCGGCCTCGCCGCCACGCGCTACGTGGACTTCGTCCCGGCCAGGGCCGACGGCTCGGACCTCGTCGCCGGCACCGTCGACATCCTGCAGTGGCCCGCGGTAGACACCGCGTACCGGGCCACGGCCGCCACGCGCGGTGTCCGGTTCGCGACGTTGATCTCGGGCGGGTTCCTCGGCCTGCAGATCAACGTGCGACCGGGTCGCCTCTTCGCCGACGTCAACCTCCGCCGGGCGCTCCAGCTCTGCATCGACCTCCCGCGCGACGTGGACGCCGCGACGGGTGGCGTCAGTGCCCCGGTCTACGGCCCCGTGCTGCCCGGGAGCTGGGCGGACGATCCCAACTTGCCGAAGCCGACCCGCGACACGGCTGCCGCGAAGCGGCTCATCGAGGGCGCGGGCTGGGAACTCGGGACGGACGGGATCTACGCGAAGGACGGGGTCCCCCTCGCCGCCGAGATCCTGGTCCGGGAGGGAATGACCGACCGGGGCATGATGGCCGACCTCGTCGCCAGCCAGGCGCGCGAGTGCGGGATGGACCTCCAGAGCCGGCCGATGTCCTTCGACGAAATGCTCGAGATGCTGAACCGGTACCCACACAGCCTCCCGGGCACGACGACGCCGTTCGAGCTCTACCTGGGCGCGTGGAGCACCGCGATCGATCCCGACGACGGTCTGTCGATCTTCGTCTCGTCCGCCATCAGCGATGCGGAGCACCCCGACAACGTCAACTTCGGCGGGTTCAGCGACCCGACGTTCGACGCGCTCGTGGCGGAGGGCAGGGCCACCTACGACCAGGCGGAGCGGACGCGGATCTACCGCGAGGCCCAGCAGGAGCTCGCAGCGCAGGTGCCCTACATCTTCCTCTGGGGATTCGTCCTCCCCGACGTGGTGCGCTCGGCTGTCGCGACCGTCGACGGGCCGCTCGATCTCTCGGTCCCCAACTGGAGCTGGCAACCGGAGCGATGGGTGGTGGCAGCGTCGGGCAAGTAACGCCCGAAGGAGAGCAGCGATGAGCGGACATCCTTGCCGAACGGCCGGAGCCGGGTCCGGAGTCGCTTGGCGCGCCGGCTCCTGGGCAGCGGCCGCGGTGCTGGTCGCGACCCTCGCCGGGGGCTGTGGCAGCCAGCAGACGCCGACCCCCAGCTCGACCGCGGCAGCGTCGGCCACCCCGGCCGCCACGCCTGTCGCGTCGCCCACCCCGACGCCGACGCCCGCCAATGCCGACACACTCCGGGTCGGCTTCGGGATCGGCTGGCTGCTCGCGGGGACGACGAACACGCCCTACTCGTAC
Organism: uncultured Chloroflexia bacterium; assembly: GCA_963831745.1. GTDB lineage: Bacteria > Chloroflexota > Limnocylindria > Limnocylindrales > CSP1-4 > CTSoil-043. Next base: position 1,544,426 of record CAWHRD010000006.1, read on the forward strand.
GTCTACCGGGGCGTGTACCAGGGGGGCATCGCGCCCTCGCTCGTCTTCCAGAGCGTCGTCTACAGCGGCCTCTACCGCTACGACGCCCACTTCGGCGTCGTCCCGGACCTGGCTGACGGCCCCTGCTTCATCCCCGGGGCCGACGCGACGGTCATCCGCTGCCATCTGATCGAGACGACGTTCCAGGACGGCACGCCGCTCACGGCGGACCACGTGGCGTACTCGTACCGGGCTCTTCCGGCGCCTTCCTGTCTACACCACGCCCACCCTCGGCCTCAAGGAAGTGCGGGTCGTCGACCCCCGGACGATCGATTTCGCGCTATCCTCCGTCGACCCGACGTTCCTGACGATCGTGCTGCCGACGATCCCGATCCTCCCGCAGCACGCGGTCGAGGCCGCGTACGCCGACTTCGTCGCCGCGACGAAGGGTTTCAGGGCGAAGGACCTCACGAAGCTCGCGGCCACCATCGACGAGGAGACGGGACGCGACCCCCCGGTCTGCACGACGCGCCTCGACGAGGTGGACGCCTTCTTCGCGAAGCTCGGCGCGCACCTCTACCGGGAGGACTACCCCGATGCCAACGGGGCGTTCGA
>CAWHRD010000007.1:0-83844 GCA_963831745.1 uncultured Chloroflexia bacterium
CCGACGATCGCGTCCTGCTCGACCCGCCGGGTCACGACGTCGCCGAACGACTCGACCATGAGGGCCAGGACCCCGGTCTCGCGATCGAACGCCACCTGGATCCGGTGGTCGGGCCGATCGCCCGCCAGCTCCACCGCACGCGGGTGGTCCGCGGTCACGAAGATCGCCTCGCGGCCGGCCACCGTTCCCGTGCCGGCCACGCTGCAGACGCCCGTGGCGAGGACGTTCTGGCAGTAGCCGCCGGGGTGGACGAACGTTTCGGGCAGGGTGTTTGCCGGCAGCGCCGTCAGCGGGAGGTAGGGTCGCGCGGTGCCCGGCAGGTCGCGGTCGCCGATCCCGACCACCGCGCGTCGCACCGGCCGGAAGGTCCCCAGCCGGTGACCCGACCGGTAGACCCGGACCATCTCGCCGTCGCTGACCCAGATGTCGTGGTTCGTCGTGGCCGGCAGGTCGGGCCGCCGGGTCGTGACGCGGGCGCGGCCCGGGTGGGCGACGAGTGCCTCGTGCACCCGCAGCGTCTCACCGGCAGCGATGCCCACGCGCTCCTCCAGGCGGAGGCGCAGGGTGGCGAAGCGCAGCTCGGCGTCCCTGGCGAAGGTGAACAGCGTGGCGACGTCGGGCAGGGCCGGGCCGAGCTGGACGATCTCGGGGACCCGGCGTCCGTCGTCGGCGACGGGCGCCGTCGACGCGCGGTCCCAGCGGGCGGGGGTCGAGGCCATGGCGGGCATTCTAGCGTCCCGGTCGGCGCGGATCTCCAGCCGATAGACTCGGTCGGTGCGGATCGACGCGAAGGACCGGCGCTTCCTCGACGCCAACGGGCTGCGCGTCGGGTACGACGTCGTCGGCCAGGGGCCACCCCTGGTCCTCCTCCACAGCGCCTCGTCCACGGGCCGCGAGGATTTCGCGGCCCAGCTGCCCCGCCTCTCCCACGCGTTCACCTGCTACCTCCCGGACGCCAGAGGGCACGGCCGGTCCGTGTACGACGCCGGGCTCGGCCTCCGGCTCGACGACCTCGTCGCCGACCTCGAGGCGTTCGTAGATGCCCTCGACCTGCCGTCCTTCCACCTCGCGGGATTCTCGATGGGCGCCGCGACCGCGCTGGCGGCCGTCGTGCGCCGCCCGTCGCGGATCCGCAGCCTCGTGCTGGTGGGGGCCGCGACGGAGCGCGAGCCGCGGACCAGCGTCATCCGGCACCTCGCGGACGTGGCGCGGATCGAGCGCCAGGACCCGGCGTGGGCGGCGGCGCTGGCCCGGCGCCACGACCACGACCAGGGCGCGGGGGCCTGGCGCCGCCTGATGCCGGCCATCGCGGCGTTCGTGGCGACCCAGGAGCCGCCGACCCCGGGCGAGCTTCGTCGCGTGGACGCGCCGGCGCTGGTGGTCGTTGGGGACCGCGACCCGATCGTGCCGGTTGGTCAGGCGGTGGCGCTGGCGCGGCAGCTCCCCGACGCGCGCCTCTTCGTGGTGCCGGAGTGCGGCCACGAGGTCCCGGCCCGTCGCCCGGGACTCTTCCTGGAGGGCCTGACCGGCTTCTACCGGGGGGTCGCGGCAGCCGCGACGGGCCACGTCGGCTGACCGGCTTGTACCGCGGAGCGTCGGCCGCAGAGGGCCACGCCGCACCGGCGGCGGCCGCGCGGCGCCACGCCGGCTGACCGGCGCCTGCCGGCGGCGGCCGCAGATGGCGTCCGCCGCACCGCGGCCTGACCCCGCGCCGGCGGGTGGTCGGCGGCGCCCCGGCCGTGGATACTGGCGGGCGACGCCGCCGATCGGGCGGCGCGACGTGGAGGGCGCCCGTGGCCGAGCAGCCATCTCGCCAGGCGGTCGACGAGCTGGTCCTCGTCGAGCACCCGGCGCTCCGCGTCGGCCCGGACGGCGCGCCCGTCGACCCGCCGCAGCCGATCCCCGGCGTCGCGCTCGTCACCCTGAACCGGCCCCGCGCCCTCAACGCCCTCAGCTTCGAGCTGCTCCTGCGCCTCGCCGAGGCCGTCGAGGCGCTCGACGCCGACCCGGCATGCCGGGCGATCGTGATCACCGGGGCGGGGACGCGGGCCTTCGCGGCCGGCGCCGACGTCGCCGAGCTGGCGGAGCAGACGCCGGACACGCTGGCCGCATCAGCGGGCTTCCGCGGCTGGGACCGGGTGGCGGCGGTCGCGACGCCGACGATCGCCGCTGTGCGGGGCTACGCCCTCGGGGGCGGCGCCGAGCTGGCGCTTGCCTGCGACATGCTCGTCGCGGCCGACACGGCGACGTTCGGGCAGCCCGAGATCAACCTGGGCGTCATCCCCGGCGGCGGCGGGACCCAGCGCCTGGCCCGCGCCATCGGCAAGGGGCGGACGATGGAGCTGGTCCTGACCGGGCGTCGCATGGACGCGGCGGAGGCGGAGCGCCTCGGGATCGTCACCCGCGTGGCGCCCGCCGCCGGGACGCTCGCTGCGGCCCTGGACCTCGCCGCCGCCGTCGCGGCCCAGCCGCCCGCAGCCGTGCGGGCCGCCGTCGCCGCGGTCCGGGCGGCATTCGAGACCCCGCTATCCGAGGGCCTCGCGGTCGAGCGCGAGCTCTTCCGGGCCCTCTTCGGGTCCCCCGACCAGGAGGAGGGAATGCGGGCGTTCCTGGACCGGCGCGAGCCCCGCTGGCGTGCGCAGGGGCCTTCCCCGGCGGCGCCGGATGGCGCATCCTAGGCGTTGCCGATGACACACGACCCGCCCGCCCTGGACGCCCCGCCCGTCGCCTCCGCCGGACCGCTCTCGCTGACGCCGGAGCACGCCTGGGAGGCGGCAGCTCCCGTCCTGTACCCGGTCCTGCGTCCCGCCGGCTCGCATGGGCTTCACCTGGCGACCCTGGCGACGCCCTCGGACGCGGCCGGCGACGTCGAACCGCTCGTCGACGACGGCCCGGCGGACCTGCTGGTCGGCTTCCAGATGGCGGCCGGCGGCTTCAACGTCATCGCCAACGGCGACCACCTCGCCGCATGGGGTGTCTCCCCGGCGACGCTCCGCGAGGCCGCGTGGCGGAACCTCGCGGCGTGGTCGGCCGTGGCGCCCTGGTCCGTCGACGCCGCCGATCAGCGGCTCGTCATCTCCTCGGACACCGGCGACGGCTGGGACACCAGCCGGATCCTGCTGCCGGACGCGACCGACTACCTCGAGCGCGAGCTCGGCGGCCCCGGCAACCGGGTCCTCGTCGGCATCCCCGCCCGTCACCTCCTCGTGGCCGGCCGCCTGAACGATGGCGACCCGGAGTTCGCCCCGCTGTTCGCCGACTTCGTCCTCGAGTACGCGGGCGACACGGAGGATGCGCTCGACCGGCGCGTGTTCGAGCTGCGCCGCGGCCAGCTCGTCCTCTTCGTCCCGGTCGCCGCCTCCTGACCCGCGCCGGGGACCGGCAGGTCAGCGAAGCGCCGCGAGCGCCCGTTCGAAGGCCGCCAACGTGTCCGGCGAGTACAGGACGAACGTGACGCGCTCGAGCGAGGCGCCGCGCCGGATCTCCTCCGCGACGGTGCCGACCGCGATCGCCGCCGCCGCGTCGAGCGGGTAGCCGTAGACCCCTGCGCTGATGGCCGGCAAGGTCAGGGTGCGAGCACCGAGGTCGGCTGCCACCCGCACCGACGAGCGATAGGCGTCGGCCAGCAGGCGCGCCTCGCCGTGGCCGCCGCCCCGCCAGACGGGGCCGACGGCGTGGATCACCCATCGTGCGGGCAGGCTCCCGGCGCCGGTCGCGACGGCGGTGCCGGTCGGCGTCCCGCCCGGGTACCGCTCGCGGAGCTCCGCGAGGATCGACGACCCGCTCGCGGCATGGATCGCGCCGTCGACCCCGCCGCCACCCACGAGCGCCGCGTTCGCCGCGTTGCCGATCGCGTCGGCCGCGATCGTCGTGATGTCGCCCTGGAGGAGAGCGAGGATCCCTGCCCCGAAGCGCCGCTCGCTGATCACCTGAACAGGGTAACGGCCGGGGCACCGCGGACGGGCTCGACCGCGATGCGAAGCGTCCGGCCGCCGAGGCGACCGGACGTGCCGACGACGGGTGTCGGGGCCTATGGGACGACGAGGTGGACCGGGTTACCGCGGATGTTGACCTGCCATGTCGTGGTGTCGTTGGCGTTCGTGACGTCGTAGTAGATCTTCCACCACCCCGGCTCGTTGTTCGGATTGCCGGGGTCAGGGGGCGTGAGGCCGCCGCTGCCATAGCTGTCCGGCAGCGGGATCGTGATGGTGATCATGCTGCCGTCGAAGCTGCTCTTCCCGCCGACGGAAGCCTGGATGTACTGCCTGCCGGTTCCGCTGCACGCGTCGCTGACACCAGCCTTGCAGCCGACGTCGGCCTGATAGCTGAAGGTGGAGTTGTTGTACGAGTTGCCGTCCGGGCTCTTGATGTAGAGCTTCGCGTTGCCGGCGACGTCGCCCGGATCGAAGAGCTTGATCTCGAGGATCTTTCCCGCGGCGTCGGCCTTGATCTGGGAGAGGAAGAAGGCCTGCGGCGCAGCGCCCACCTGGGAGTAGCCGGCCATGCGACCGCCGCCGTAGACGCGGGCCTTGCCGCCCGAGCCAGTGACCCAGATCGAGAACATGTTCTCCGCCCCGACCGACGCGTTGATCGCCTGGCTGCTTGTCTCGACGTTCACCCGATACATTCCGCCCGCCAGGCCGCTGGCGAGCGTCACCCACTCGTTGTGCCCCGGCATCGTGGCGCAGTCCTGCTTTACGGTGTCAGCCTGGCCGAAGTTCTGGACCGTACTTGGGTCGCCGACCGTGCCGCTGAAGTCGCCGAGCGTCCTGCCGGCCTGGGTCATACGCGAGCGTCGCACCGGGCACCAGCGTGTCGTCGATCTTGCTGTATGGGTTGGGTCCCATGTCCCAGAGGGTGAAGGTGACGGCAACGGGTGGTCCTTGACGTCCGGGGTCGTCCAGTGGTCGCCCGTCCCGTACCAGCCGCTCGTCGTGTTGGGTCCGGTCGCGCAGAAGATCGGGTCGAACACCCGCACCTCGCCGCCCGAGGAGCCGGTGAGGTCGACGGTGTAGTCGTACCCGTTGGAATCGTACGATGCGGGCCCCACCGAACCAGACGCGCTGCTGCCGATGTTCGCGGGAGCGAAGTAGTCGCCGTTCTGGCGATATCCCCCCTTCGTGAAGATCGCCCCCCAGAAGTTCTGCGGATCGAGGGCCGTGCCGGAGACCGGGTCGCTGATCGGCGTCGGTCGAAGCGTTCTCGTCGTACGTGTAGGTGGTCGTCGAGGTAATGGTGTGGTAGCTGACCCGGACCTCGAGCGTGAATCGACGCCGGCAAGGCGGCTGGCACCGCAGTTCGGCTGTCGGAAGGTCAGCCGGACCCGGAAGTGGTGTCGGAGAAGTCGTCGGTATCCCCAGAGTCCTGGCGGCCGACCCAGGCCGACAAGCTGTCGTTGGCGCCGAAGGAGTCGAGGTCGCGTCAGTCGTGCTCAGGTTGCGGCGTCGTCCGCGCGTTCGTCCAGCTCCCGCCGCCGTTCCAGGACAGCTCGAGCCTGAGCTGGCAGGAGGTCGAGGTGCCGGACCCCTGCAGCTGGATCGCGCAGGCTGACCTCGAGCCGTCGATGACGAGCGTGGCGGTCGTTGGGGATCGCGCCGGAGCCGCTCTGCAGCCCGAAGGTGTTCCACTGCTGGGTGCTGTTCGCGGTGGTCGCGGAGGTGGCGTAGAGGTTGTTGTTCAGGCTGTCAGCCCGCGGTCGGGTTGGTCCACGCTCCGCTGGCCGGCACCGCGGCGGTGGAGGAGTCCCAGCCCGTGGTGCCCGCCGACGGCCCAGTGCGTCACGTCGGGGGGTCTTCGTCGTCCCCAGGAACTGCCCGACACCGTAGTAGTTCTGCGGGCTGCCCATCGGGACCGGCAGGATGAACTCCGCCTTCGCCGTCCGCGAGGCCGGGATGGAGGTGATCCCGATCACCCGCATGAAGTACGTGCCCACGTTGGCCGAGACGTTGACGATCAGACGGCGGTTGTTGTCCGCGTCGCTTCGACGTCGCGATCGTCGTCCCGTTGACTCCGTCCTCGTAGCCGTTCTTCTTGGCCTCGGCCTTCGCCGTGTACGCGAGCGTTCTTGGGGTCCGGGCAGGCAAGGGTCGAGGCCGGACAATCCGGCAGCCAGACCACGCCGGCGAGGGCCGCCGCGTCGGCGGCGCGCTGGACGCGCAGCGTGTTGGCCCAGTACCAGGAGACGTCGACGACGACGGCCAGCAGGAGCATGAAGAGGACGATCCCGCCGGCGAAGATGACGATCACCTGGCCGCGCTCGCGGGCGCGGTCGCGTGCGGTGGAGGAGGGGCTGAGTCACGCGTCGGGGCCTCGTGAGGTTCATGTTGTAGCGGCCTAGTTCGTGGGATTCATGGCCATGACGGTTCGGTCGGAGACCGTGAGCGTCGAGAAGCCGGATCCGCCGAAGAAGCGGAGGACGTTGCCGAGCGCCGTCTGGAACTGGTAGCGTGTAGGTCAGCGAGACGCCGATCGAGTCCGGCGTCACGCCGCCATTCGACCGGGAGCACGCCTGCCAGGGGTTCGGCGAGTCACTGGGAGAGAACGTGTAGTCGAGCGTCAGAGTCTCGCCGTCGACGACCATGGTGGCCCCCGGGGTGTAGGTCCAGACGTTCGCTGGCCCGAGCTCGTTGCCGGTCGTGCCGGCCTTGTAGATGCGGATCGTCGGCACCCGCGCGATGTTGACCCGCGAGCCCGGCGATTTCAGCACGCGCGCGACCGCCGCGATGATGAGCGGGTCCACGGCGGCCGCGTTCGGTGACACGGTCGAGCTGGACGGGCAGCCCAGGTTGCCGCCCCCGTTGACCATCGCCGAGCCCACGCGTGCGCCCTCGCGCGATGCGTACTGGATCGTCAAGAGGTGATCGAAGACGAAGCCGAACTCGAGCATGGCAAGCAGGAGGAGCATGAAGACTGGGACGAGGATCGCGAACTCCACGAGCCCTTGGCCGCGCTCGGCGTCGCGTCGGCGGGTCACAGGATCGGCTCCATGCGCATGGAGTTCGACTGGGTCAGCGTGAAGCCGGGACCTCCCTGGCCGCCGAACCCGTTCGCCCCGAAGCCCCCGAGGGGCGTCACCCACTGGTGCTGGTAGGTGACCCGCACGCCGATCGTGTCGAGCGGGCGCCCGGATCCGCACCCACCGAGGTAGTTGCAGCGATAGGGGATGGCGTAGGCGTCAGTACCCTCGGGATAGCCGTTCGTCTGACGCGGGTGTAGAGGATGACCGAGCCATCCGGGCACGTGGTCGAACCACCACGGGTCCATCGGTTCGAGACCCCCGAGATCTCGACGCCGTTCTTGTCCGCCTTGTAGATGACGACCTCCTCGATGCGGTTGTCGTCCGCCGGCGGTCCCACGGCCTTGTCGACGGCCTGGAGAATCGCGCAGTCGGCCCCATTGTCGTAGCCCGCGAGCCCAGAGCCGGCCTCGGCGGCCACCAGGGCCGCGTCCCGCGTCGCGAACGAGATCCCGAGCATCCCGCTGAACACGAAGGCGAACTCGATGATCGCGAACAGCAGGAGGAGGAAGATCGGGAACACGAGCGCGAACTCGACCAGCGTCTGGCCGGCGCCCCGACGATGGTCGACGGTGCGTCGGCCCCGTCCCCGATTGATCAGCGACATCCTCGATCTCCCAGGATCGTCGGGTGCCCTCGGCGATGGCACCAGACCGGCAGTCTCACCGACCAACCTTGTTCTCAACCTTGCGATGTTGCCCACGAGCACGCTGACTTCCTGGCATGTAACGCGTTCGGCGCGGACGACGCAGTCGAAGGCATCCAGCCCAGTCTCGGCCTGAGCGCCCCACGATGACATGGAACGGAGGTACCGGGAGCCAGCGGGACTGGGGCTGTCGTCGGCCGGAGGTACCATCGTCTCGGGGCGGGCTCCAGGACCGTCGTCCGGCGTAGGCGGTGCGGGTGGGCACCGCGGTGGGCGTTGCGGTGCGGTCCGCTGGGTTCTCGTTCGGTCGCCGGCGGCTTCGCCACCATTGACGTGCCGAAGTGCGGGCATGACGATAGTCCCAGCCCACGCCAGGACCATCAACCCCGGGCGTGGCGCCGTCATCATCCGCGGCATTCAGGAATCGCCACGACGCGCGGCCCCCTTCGGCAAGGCCGCCGCCATGACGAGATTGAAGGTCGACAGCGGCGAGACCGTCACGTGCACCTTCGTCGATGTCAGTGGGGCGACCGAGGCCGCCACGGCCAAGCCCCACGTCACCCCGCCGTCGACCGAGACGCTCCCGATCACCGGGACGCTGGGCGAGGGCAGCTGGCAGTCCGTCCTGCTGGTGATCGCCGGCCTGCTGGCCAGAATCTCCCTGCTCGTCTCCGCGACGCCGAAGGCGGTCCGCCACCGGCGGTAGTCGCACCCTGACCTCGCCGTCCCCGAGACGGAGGCGGCCGGCCCTGGCCTGAGGGCCGGCCGCCTGGTCTCTCTCCTGGCCACGGCACGCGGCCGGCTCCACGCGGAGCCGGCCGCACCGATCCCGGAGGTCCGCCGGTGCGCCCGCCTGCGGGCCCGGGCGGCCGAGTGCGGGGCCGATGCGCGCATCTGCCGGGCGGGGCGCCCGCGTCGCGTCCATGATCCAACCGCGACGCCTAGAATCCCGGCCATGACCCGAGACCTCAGCCGCCCGCTCCGTGAAGCCTGGATCGTCGACGCCGTCCGCACGCCGTTCGGCCGCTACGGCGGGGCCCTCGCGGCGGTACGCCCCGACGACCTGGCGGCCCTGGTCCTGCGGGCGATCGTCGACCGCACGCGCCTCGACCCGGCCGTCGTCGAGGACGTCATCCTCGGCTGTGCCAACCAGGCCGGCGAGGACAACCGCGACGTGGCGCGCATGGCGCTCCTTCTCGCCGGCTACCCGGTCGAGGTCGGCGGGCTCACGGTCAACCGGCTGTGCGGGAGCGGCCTCCAGGCGATCAACTCGGCGGCCCACGCGATTGCCGTCGGCGACGGCGAGGTGTTCGTCGCCGGCGGGGTCGAGTCGATGACGCGCGCGCCGTACGTGATGCTGAAGCCCGAGGCGGCCTTCGAGCGCGGCACGCGCGAGCTGGTCGACAGCACCCTGGGCTGGCGCTTCGTCAACCCGCGCCTCGACGAGGAGTACCCCACCATTTCCCTCGGCGAGACCGCCGAGTGCGTCGCCGACGACTGGAACGTCTCCCGCGAGCGGCAGGATGCCTTCGCGCTCGAGAGCCAGCGCCGCGCCGCGGCCGCGATCGAGGCCGGCCGGTTCGACGGGCAGCTGGTGCCGGTCGCGATCCCGCAGCGCAGGGGCGAGCCCTTCCTCGTGACGCGCGACGAGCACCCGCGCGCCGACACGACCGCCGAGGCACTCGCCAGGCTCAAGCCGGCGTTCCGCGCCGGGGGAACCGTCACCGCCGGCAACGCCTCCGGGATCAACGACGGAGCGTCCGCGGTTCTCCTCGTGGAGGCCGAGCGGGGTCGCGCCCTCGGCCTCTCCCCGATGGCGCGGGTCGTGGCCACGGCCGTGGCCGGCGTCGACCCGCGGGTGATGGGGATCGGGCCGGTCCCGGCGATCCGGAGGGCCCTCGACCGCGCCGGGCTGGCGGTCGCGGACGTCGACCTCGTCGAGCTCAACGAGGCCTTCGCCTCGCAGTCAGTCGCCTGCATCGACGAGCTGGGCCTCGACCCGGCCCGGGTCAACCCGAACGGCGGGGCGATCGCGCTCGGGCACCCCCTCGGCGCCTCGGGGGCTCGGCTCGTGACGATGCTGGTCCACGAGCTCGTGCGCACCGGCGGCCGCTATGGCGTCGCGTCGATGTGCATCGGCGTGGGCCAGGGGATCGCCACCGTCGTGGAGCGCGTCGATGCCTGATCGCCGCCGCCGGCCCCGTCACACGCGACTCGCCCGGCGGGTCTAGGCTGCGGGGGACGCCATGTCGGAGGACGCCGTGCCTCACGAGCCGCAACCAGCCGCCCAACCAGCCGCCGCTCCCGCCGCCTCCGCCGTCCCCGTGGGCGCGGCCGCCGGGCACCTCAGGCGCGCCCGGGCCGTCGGCCGGCTCGTCGGAGACGCGGCGCTCGCGCCGGTCTACCGGGCCTACGCCGCGCGCCTGCGTGCCGAGGTCCTGGCCCATCCGGTTCCCGGGCACGTCGCCCTGATCATGGACGGCAACCGCCGCTGGGCTCGCGAGCTCGGCTTCCGCGAGATCCGGGCCGGCCACAGCCACGGGGCGGACAAGGCGATCGAGCTCCTCGACTGGTGCTCGTCCCTCGGGATCCGTGAGGTCACCCTGTGGGCCCTCTCGCTCGAGAACCTCGATCGGCCGGCCGAGGAGGTCGAGGCGATCACGGAGATCGCCCGCGCGACCCTGGAGGCCCTGGCGGAGCGCGACAAGATGCGCCCCCTGGAGATGAGCCTGCAGGTCATCGGGCGCCGCGACCTGCTTCCGGAGCGCCTGCGCGAGGCCGCCGAGCGCGGTGAGGCGGAGACGCGAGGGCGCCCGGGGCTCCGCGTGTCGCTCGCGCTGGGCTACTCGGGCCGCGATGAGCTCGTGGAGGCCGCCCGCGCCGCGGTCCGGAGCCTGCTCGCCGAAGGGACGCCGCCGGAGTCGCTGGCCGATGCCCTCACCGCCGATCGCCTCGCCGACCAGCTCTACACACGCGGCTCGTCGGACCCGGAGTTGATCATCCGGACCTCGGGCGAGGTCCGGATGTCGGGCTTCCTGCCCTGGCAGAGCGCGTACAGCGAGTTCTACTTCTGCGACGCCTACTGGCCGGCGTTCCGCGAGATCGACTTTCTCCGCGCGATCCGCACCTACCAGCAGCGGGCCCGCCGCTTCGGCCGCTGATCGGCCGCCGCCCTGCCGGGGCCGCCGTCCGGCCGCTGATCGGTCGGCGCCACGGCACTGCCACCGCCCCGCCGCGACCGATGCCACGGCACGGCCACCGCCCCCCCCCGGCGCCCATCCTGCGCGCGAGGCTCTTGCCGACGACATGCTCGGCCGCTAGGCTTCGGCCTCAATCGGGGGCGGGCGAGAGGAGGACGCATGGCCGGACGGATCCGCAAGTCGAGCGTCGTGCTGGCCGCGGCGCTGGCCGCGGCCGCGTGCGGCGGGGGCGGCGGGGGCGGCGGCGGCGCGGCGACCGCTCCCCCGAAGGCGTCCCTCCCCCCGGAGCTCCCCGTGGTGTCATGCCTCCCGGGCGGGCCCTTCGCGACCAGCCCGTGCAGCGTCCCGATCGAGGAGATGTACGCCCAGGTCGCAGCCAACGGGCCGTTCGACGAGGTGCGGGCGACGGTGGTCGGAGTCGCGGACTGCGCGAATCCGCGCGAGTTCCCCGCCGGGACGGAGCGGCCCAAGAGCTACTTCTGGATGGTCCGCTTCAACAAGGCCGGAACCGACTACGGCGGCTTTGTCGGCACGGGCGGCAAGCTCGCCCTGATCTGCACGCCGTACACGGGGCAGTAGGCGCGGCGGAGGCGGCGTCGCGGACCACGGCGGGAGCCCGGCGGGGATTTCGTCGCCGCTCTTGTCGGAATCTCCGCGACACCCTACCATCCCCCCACGACCCCATCCCCCTTCGTCCCAAGGAGGACGCGAGACCCATGATCGACAACGGCCCGACCGTCCTGAGCCTCACCGATGCGGCGGCCGGCAAGCTCCGGGAGATCACGGCCGAGGAGCCGAATCCAGACATCGGTCTGCGTGTCTACGTCTACTCGGGCGGCTGCTCCGGCTATCGCTACGGGATGATGATCGAGGATGCCCCCACTACCGACGACCAGGTCCTGGAGGCCTCGGGGATCAAGGTCTACGTGGACACGAAGAGCATCGACCTCCTCCGCGGGTCGCAGATCGACTACGTCGACACGCTCATGGGCGCCGGCTTCACGGTCAACAACCCGAACGCCGTCGCGGCCTGCGGCTGCGGCTCGTCGTTCAAGACCGCCGACTCCGCGGGCAGCCCCGGCGCCTGCCACCACTGACGCCCGCCCGGGTCGCGCCCGGGCACGCCGCACCCCGACGCCGCCGGCTCTCCGGCGGCGTCGCCGCGTCCGGCGCCCGGGGTCGGCTTCGGCGCCCGGCGTAGATTTCGGCGCCCGACGGTGCGCTCAGGCAGCCGCGGCTTCCGTCACCTCCGGCATGGCCGCGACCGTCGAGCGGTACGCCGCGGCGAGCGTGACCAGGAGCGACCCGACGAGCCACGCCGCGAGGACTGCGAGCGCCGGCATCGGCGTCGGAGCGGCGCCCGCGATGAGCGACCGCGCGACGTCGATCACGTAGCCCAGCGGCATCAGCGCGTTGACGAGCTGGAGGAAGCCCGGCGCCGTCGCGGCCGGGACGACGACGCCGGCCGCCGCGACCTGGAGGACGAGCAGCAGGAGCGCCACGAGCCAGCCGCGATACTCGAAGAGGGCCACGAACGCCTGGACGATCGCCACGAAGACGACGGCCGCGAGCGCCGCCCAGAGGAGCAGCTGCGGGAGCCCGGCGACCTCGATCCCGAGGCCGAGCCGAAGGAGGAGCACCGTGAGGGCCGCCTGCACGATCCCGATGAGGGCTCCCGCGGCGAACCCGGCGAGCGCGCCGAGCCACCAGCGGCGCCGGTCGGGCCGACCGAGCAGCGCCGGAGCGACGAGGTAGATCGCCAGGGCACCCACCCACAGCGAGATCGCGATGAAGGACGGCGCGAGCCCCGCCCCGGTCGTCGCGACCGGGTTGAGCCGGCTCGCCGCGACGTCGACCGGGTCGGCGACGACCCGGCCCAGGGCGGACCGCTCCTGCGCCGAGTACGTCGGCAGCGCCGCCGCGTCGTCGCGGAGATCCGTGGCGAGCTCGGTCGCATCGCCGGCCACGGCCCGCCCGTCGGCCGCGAGCCCGTCGACCTCCGCGGCCACGAGGCGTGCCCCGTCGGTCGCCTTGCTCATCCCGTCGGCGAGCGTCGCCGCGCCGTCGGCTGCGGCCGCGGTCCCGGCGGCGAGCGTCGCCGCGCCGTCGGCCACGGTCCTCGCGCCCGTCGCGAGCCGGTCAGCCCCGGTCGCGAGCTGCCCGACGCCGGACGCCACGTCCCCCGCGCCCCCGGCGAGCCTGTCGGCGCCGGTCGCCGCGTCGTCGATCGCACCGGCGAGCGCCGGCGCGGACGCCGCGAAGGTCGCCGTGCCGTCCGCCAGCTCGCCGCTGCCGCTCGCGAGCTGCGCCGCGCCGCTCGCGACGCTCGCCGCGCCGGCCGCGGACTGCGCGATTCCGCTCTCGAGCCGCGGCGCCTGGGCCGCGAGCTGCGTGGTCCCGGCGCGGAGCTGGTCGGCCCCGCTCGCGAGCCCGGCCGCGCCCGACGCCACCCCCGCGGTCCCCGCCGCGACCTGGCTCGCCCCGTCGGCGAGCGTGGCGGCCCCGCCGTTCAGCGGGCCGGCGCCGGCCGCGAGGGCCGCGAGCTGGGCGCAGTACGCGTCGGCCGCGCCGGAAGCGGTGCAGCCTGCCGAGAGCGCGGCGACGCCGCCGGTGTACTCGGTGATCGAGCCGGACAGGCTCCGTGCGCCGGCGGCGACACCGGCGGCTGCCGTGGCGGCCTGTCCGGCCCCGGCGGCCAGCGACGCGGCGCCGGAGTCGAGCTCGGCCGCCCCGGCGTCGAGCGCGGCGGCCTGCGCCCCGAATCCGGTCGTCCCGGCATCGAGGGCCGCGAGGCCGTCGGAGAGGGTCTTCGCGCCGGCGGCGACGCCGTCCGCCCCATCCGCGACGTTGGTTGCACCGGCGGCGAGCGCGGCTGCCTGGCCCGGCAGGCCGGCCGTCGTCGTGGCGAGCGTGGCGAGGCCGTCGGCCAGGGCGCGGACGCCGTCGGCGAGGCTCCTCGCGCCGCCCGCGGCGGTCTTCGCCCCAACGGAGAGGCGTGCGGCGCCGTCGGCGACCGTGCCGGTCCCCGAGGCGAGGCCCTGCACGCCGGTCGCGAGCTCGCCGACACCGCTGCCGGCCGCCGACACGCCGTCGGCGAGCTGCTCGAGGCCGGTCACGACCCCGTCGGCGACCGTGGAGGTCCGGGCCGCGCCGTCGGCGAGGTCCGTCGAGGAGGTCGCGATGCCGGCGGCGCCGCCGGCGGCGGCGACGACGTCGGCGTGGGACCCGTTCACGGCGACGAGGACCCTGTCGACGTAGCTGGCCGTCACCGTCTGCGACGTCGACGACGCGATCGCGGCGCTCACCGCCTGGGCGATCGTTCCGAGCGCGTAGCTCGTCGCGTCGTTCGTCTGGAGGCCGAGCGTCGCCTTCGTCGCGTCCGCCGCGTCGCCGGTGATCGAGGCGATCGTCGCCGAGAAGTCGGCGGGGATCGTCAGGACGGCGCCATACGTCCCGTCGGCGAGCCCGCCCGCCGCGATGTTCGCGTCGGTGGCCATCCAGGCGAATGTGGCGGGCTCGGTGCCCGCGACCAGCTCCCCGGCGAGGTCGGCGCCGAGCGTGAGGCGCTGCGTCCCGTCGCCGGTCGCGACGGTCGTCCCGGTGTCCTCGTTGACGACCGCCGCCGTCACGCCGGACAGGTTCGCCGTGCGATCGGCGAGCGCCCAGACGAAGACGCCGGCGATGAGCATCGGGACGAGGGCGACGATCGCGAGCGCCACGCCGAGGCGCCGGCGCGACATGCCGGCCGGGGCGCCCGCCGGGCGCGGGACGGTCACGACGACCGGCCAGCCGCGCCGGGCGAGGGCGCTCCCCGACGGCCACCAGGCCCGCTCACCGAAGACCATCGTGATCGCGGGCACGAGGATGGACCGCACGAGGAAGGTGTCGATGAGGACGCCGATGGCGACCGCCACCCCCACCTGGAAGAGGATGACCAGGGGGGCCGTCGCCATCGATCCGAAGGTGCCGGCCAGGATCAGGCCGGCCGACGTGATGACCGCCCCGGTCCGCCCGGAGGCGATCCGGATCCCGTCGCGAATCGGCCGCCCCTCGCTCTCCTCGCGGACGCGGCTCATCAGGAAGATGTTGTAGTCGGAGCCGAGCGAGACCAGGAGGACGAACATGAGGATCGGCAGGTAGAAGCTGATCCCCTCGTGGCCCAGGACGGACTGGAAGAGCCAGGACGAGAGGCCCAGCGCCGTGCCGTAGGAGAGGAGGACGGTACCGACGAGGTAGAGCGGGGCGACGACGGCGCGGAGCAGGAGCATGAGGACGAGCAGGATGCCCAGCACCGTGATGACCCCGACCTTCTGCATGTCGCTGCCCAGGACCGCCTGCACGTCGGCGAACTGCGCCGTCGTGCCGCCGAGGTGGCCCTCGGCACCCGATCCGAAGCTCGAGGCCGCGCCCGCGATGGCGTCCTGGACCCGGCGCACGGCGTCGAACCCGGCCTCCGAGTAGGGGTCCTCGGTCGTCGTGACGAAGAAGCGCGTCGCCCCGCGGTCCCCGGAGACGAACGCGTCGACCGCGGTGGTGACGTCCGTGCCCTGGTCGCCGCCGATCCCGACCGGGACGAAGACGTCGTCGGAGCGGGCGGCGAAGACGGCCGACAGGGCGCGCAGGTCGACGGGGAGCTGCTGGAAGGTCGCCTCGGCCCTGCGCCGCGCCTCCTTCGCCACCGCGGTGCCGGCGAGGCTCTCCGGGACGAGCGTCGACCCGGGCCGGCTGTCGAAGTGGGTCGCGAGCGCCTCGAGGGCGGCCGAGAGGTCGAGGGCTGCCCCGATCGAGGTGTCCTTCTCGAGCGAGGCGACGGCCGCCTTCGCGTCGGCGTAGCCGGCGAGCGCCTTCACCTCGGGGTAGGCCGCCGCGAGCTCGTCGAGGTAGTCGCCGATCATCGGGATCGACTCGGCGGCGTTCCCGGAACCGCCGCCGCCGGCCGCCGTCGGCGAGGTCATCGCGGACGCGAGCCCCCGGAGCTGCGTCGAGACGACCGCGGACTCGCGGGCCTGCGTGACGACCTCCCGGGCATCGGCAAGGCCCGCCGACGCCGCGCGGTACTCGGAGCCCGCCGCCACGTCGGGATACGCGTCGCCGAGGATTGCGAGGTACGTCGACGCCGTCGCGAGGCCGTCGGAGACCGTTGGGTCGAGGAGCGACGCCGAATCGGCGGTCGACCCGCCGGCGTCGCCCGCCAGCGAGCCGGCCATGTCGCCGAGCTGGACCGACGGGCGGAAGCCCTCCGGCAGCACCCCGTCGCCGTCGGGTGTCACGAGGCTCGTGACGCGCGAGACGCCCTCGGTCGCGGTGAGGTCCTGCATCGTGGTCAGGACCCGGGCGAGCGAGGCGGGCTCGAGGAGGTCGCTGCCCGACCCGCCGACGATGATCCCGGTCGACTGGAAGACGTTGCCCTTGCCCATGTGCTCGGTCACGATCTCGTAGCCGGCCCGGGCGTCCGAATCGGCGGGCAGCTCGGCGAGGACGTCGAAGTTGGTCTTCATCGACGGGATCGCGGCGAAGGGCACGAGCAGCACGGCGAGCAAGACGACGGTCACCACGCCGGGCCGGTGCGAGACCGCGTCGGCGAGGCGGGCGAAGAAGCCGCCCGGCTCGCCCTCCCCCGGCGTCCGCGTGTGGAGCGGCCAGAAGAGGTAGTGGCCGAAGATCCCGAGGAGCGCCGGCGCGAGCGTCAGGCCCGCGACGAGGGTGACGAAGATGCCGACAGCGAGCGCGGGGCCGGTGGTCTGGATCATCCCGAAGTCGCCGAAGGCCATCGACGCGAGTCCGACCATGACCGTGGCGGCGCTCGCGGTGATGACGGCCCCGATCCGGCGGACGGTGACCCGCGAGGCGTCGTGCCAGTCGCCCTTCCCGACCTCCTCGCGGAAGCGCGAGATCAGGAAGATCGCGTAGTCGGTGCCCACGCCGAAGACGAGCACCACGAGGAACGTGTCGAGCAGCGACGAGATCTTCCAGCCGGCGAGGGCGAGGACCCCGAGCGTGCCCCGGGCGACGACGAACGCCGCGCCGATCGTGAGGAGCGGCACGAGCGCCGCGAGGGGCGCGCGGTAGATGAGCAGCAGCATCACGATGACGAGCAGGACCGTCACGAGCGTCGTCGTCTCGGTGCCGGCCTGGATCGCCGCGAGGTAGTCGCTCCCGATGCCGGCGGCCCCGGTCACGTGGGTCGCGAGCCCGGGCGGGGCCGTCTCCGCGAGATGGACCCGCAGCGCCTTGATGACGACGTCGCCAGCCCCCCCGGCGAGGACCGTGTTGAGATTGACGTTGGCCATCTCGAGCTCGCCGTCGTCGCTCCGGAGCGACGACGCGAGCTCCGGCCGCGAATCGGCCGTGTCGACGGTGGTGACCGCGTCGCGCAGGCCCTGTGGCGCCTGGTCGCCCGTGATCCAGGCCGCCGTCTCCTCGATGTACGCGCGGTCCCCGTTGGTCAGGCCGCCGTCGCGGGAGAAGGTGAGGGTCGCAGAGCTGGCGGAGGTGGAGCCGGGGAACGCGCGTTCGAGCGCGTCGTGCGCCTGCATGGAGGCCGTGTACGGCGGCAGGAACGCCGTCTGGTCGGTCATCCCCTCGGACGCGAGCGACGGCGCGAGGAAGACGGCCCACGCCGCCGCACCGATCCACGCCAGGGCGATCGCGAACCGGAACCGGAAGGTGAGGGATCCCAGTCGCTCGAACATCATCCACCTGCCTGTGCGGGTCGGCGCCGGGTGGCGGCGCGGTCCTGCGTTCGTCGCGGGGTTGCGGCGCGATGCGCCGTGCGAGACAATACAGATGTGTATCGGATGCGTCAACGTATCGGATACGTGACCGTATCGAATCGTAGGGTCCCGGCCACGGAGCGGCTAGAGGAGAACGGCATGGCGGAGGGGGAGCGATCGCTCGAAGATGTCGCCGCAGCGCCGGGCGGCGTGCTAGCGCGGAGCGGTGCGCCCGCCCGGAGCGGCGTGCCCGCCCGGGGTGGCCGGCGCTCGGCCCGGCGCGAGGCCACGCGACAGCGGGTCCTCGACGCCGCCCGGGAGGTGTTCGCCGAGCGAGGCGTCATCGGCGGCACGGTCGAGGACATCTGCGACCGGGCCGGCTTCACGCGGGGCGCGTTCTACTCGAACTTCGCCGACAAGGACGACCTCCTGCGCGCGCTCATCGACCGCGAGCACGCGCGGCTGATCGCGCACCTGGACGCCGGCTTCGCCATGCTCCAGGACTCCCTCGGCGCGGAGGTCGGCGACCCTGGCGACGCCGACGTGCGCGCGACGATGGCCAAGATGGTCGACCGGCTCCTGCGGGCGGTCCCGGACGACCGGCAGTTCCTCCTCATCCAGAACGAGCTCGAGATCCACGCGGTCCGGGTCCCGGACACCTCCCGCGCATTCGTGGAGGCCGACGCGGCGTTCCGGGCCCGCATCGCCGGCTTTCTCGAGCGGGGCCTGGAACTCCTCGGGCGCGAGCTCGTCGCCGACGTCGGTGATGTGACGGAGGCGGTGATCGCGATCGTCGATCGCAGCACGCGACGGGCGCTGCTGGCAGGGCTGCCCACCGACCCCGACGCGCTGGCCCGGGTGATGCTGCCCGTCCTCATCGCCGCGTCGTCGCGGCCCCGCGTGGCCGGCTGACCTCCGGCGCGATCCGCATGCCGCGTCGCCGCGAACCCGGGGTAATGGAGATCCCACTCTTCCCGCTGCACGCCGTCCTGGTGCCCGGGGCGCCCCTGCCGCTGCACATCTTCGAGCCGCGCTACAGGGCCCTGGTGGCCGACTGCCTGGCGGCCGGCATCCCGTTCGGCGTCGTCTGCATCAGCGCCGGGCGGGAGGTCGGGGCGGGCAGCGTCTCCTTCGCGCGGGTGGGCACGCTGGCGGAGATCCGCGAGGTCTCGCGCCACCCGGACGGCCGCTTCGATATCGTGACGGTGGGGACGGCCCGCTTCCGCCTCACCGGGGTGATCGGCGACCGCAAGCCGTACCTGGTCGGCATCGGCGAGCTGCTCCCGGAGATCCCCGGCGACGCGGAGCGGAGCGCGCGCCTCGCGCGCCGCGTCCGATCGCGCTTCGTCCGCTATCTCGAGCTGCTCCAGCCCGGGGGGGATGAGGAGACCGGCGAGATCGACGCCGGGGACGGAGGCGACGAGGAGACGGGTGCCGGCGGCGGAGAGCTCGGCCCGGATGACCGGCCGGCGGCTTCCGACGACGTCGACGCGCCCGCGGATCCCGACCGCGCGTCGACCGGCCCGCTGGACCTCGAGGAGATCGCGACCCGGCTGGCTCCCCTCGACGACCCGACCGCCCTGGCCCACGTCGTCAGCGGGCTCGTACAGGCCGAGCTGCCGCGACGCCAGCAGCTCCTCGAGGCGCCGTCGACGGAGGAGCGACTCGCCGACCTCGACGCGCTCCTGGGCCGCGAGATCGCGCTGCTCTCCCGGCGCCTCGCCCCCTACGTGCCGGACTCGCGCCTGGCGACCCTCCGGCGCAACTGACCGCCGCCACCCGCCGCGCCTTGACGGCCGATCCACGCGCCCCGTAGCGTGGTGGGCGCGTTCGAGGGCGATGTCCCCGCGCGGCCGGTCCTGCGAAGGGAGGGTGGGGTGAGCTTCCTCCAGAAGGCGAAGGAGAAGGCGGCGGAGGTTGCCCGGGACGCGGCCGATGCCTCGACGAAGGCCGCCGGCGCCGTCGCCGCGAAAGCCCAGGACCCCGACACGCAGGCGCAGGTCAGGGGCGGGCTCACCACGGCCGGGAAGACCGCCGCGGACGCCTCCGCCAGGGCAGCCGACGCGTCGGTGAAGGCCGCCGGCGCCGTCGCCGCGAAGGCCCAGGACCCCGAGACGCAGGCGAAGGTCAAGGGCGGGCTCGCGACGGCCGGCCGGGGCGCCCGGACGATGGTCGAGCGGATCGACCCGGGGATCCTCGCCGACGTGATCATCAAGGCGACGGCGCTCCAGGAGAAGGCCAACGCCCGGCTGCGGCGCAAGGGCTCGATCTATCGGATCGGCGAGATCCAGGTCACCGCCTCGCTCCCGCCCGGCATCTCGTTCTCGATCGAGCGGATCTCGGATCGCGAGCTGGAGGCCGAGGCCGCCGCGCAGCTGCACACCTCGTCCGAGCTCCTTGCCCAGGAGGACGCGGTCGTGCCAGGAGCGGACGCCACTCCGGGGGTCGTCTCGCTCGACGGCGAGGAGCAGGCGGCGATCGCATTCGAGATCGCCGCGGCCGAGGCGTCGATGGACGCGACCGTCGACGCGCTGGTGGCGCCCGCGGAGCCGACGGCCCCGGCCGACGCCTGACGGCCAGGGCGCGCTCGGCTCGTCAGCCCGGGTCCGGGTCCGGGTCCGGCACCTCGGTTCGAGCCGCGTCCGTCCGTGGCGCGCCATCGGTCGCGGCCGGCGGATCGCCGCGCTCCTCGGGCACGAGGATCGCGCCGCCGCCTCGCCACCGCCGGGCGAGGAGGTCGCGGCCGAGATCGCCCGCACGCGCGGCAGCGTGGCCGGACGTCCGCGCCAGGCGGCCGCCGGTGCGCGCCATCGCCGGGGCGCCCCAGCCGACGACCCGGCCGCCGGTGCGGCCCATCGCCGGGGCTCCCCAGCGGACAACTCGGACGCCGGCGCGCATGGCCGCCAGGGAGGCCGCCGCGGCGAGGAGGGCGAGGTGCCGTCCGACGACGATCCCGCGCCGGGTCAGCCATGCCGCCGCGACCGCCAGCGCCGCGAGGTCGTCCTCGAGGTCGGCCGGTGCCAGCCCGACGGCGGCGAGATGACGCTCTCGCGTCGCAGGGTCGAGGGCCCGCAGGGCGGCGCGCACTGCGAGAAGCGCCACCGCCAGGTCGTCGAGCTGGCCGAGGATCGGGATGATCCCCGGCACCAGATCGATGGGGGAGGCGAGGTATCCGGCGGCGGCCAGCAGGCCGGCCCGGTGGCGTCGCGCGAGGCGGGGCTCGCCGGCGAGCCCCCAGGCCAGCCGCAGGTACCGCGGGAGTCGCCCGATCAGGGCGCCGAGGCGTGCGCGCGGGAACGGGTCGCCGGCGGCGGCGTCCGGCTGGAGGGATCCCGCGGAGGCCGTGTCCGACGCGACGAGCGGCCCGGTCGTGCCCGCGGCCGTCGGATGCCGGACGGGCACGGTCGGGCGACCGGCTGCCGCGACTGCGCGCCGGGCTATTGGACCGGGCAGGTGGTCCCGAGCGCGGCTTCGACGTCGGTCGCGGCCGACTTGATCTGCTCGATCGCGAGCTTCACCGCCGCGACACCGGCCCCAAGGCTCGGCTGGTCGCCGAGGGACGTGAGCGTGGCCTGGAGCCCTGTCACGCCGGCGAGGAGGCTCGCGATCGGCTGGGCGAGCAGCTCCTTGCCGGAGACGAGCAGGGCCTCGGCGTTCGACTTGACCTCGTCGACCGCCGACTTCACGCCGCTGGTGCCGACCTCGAGGAGCTTGAGGTTCGCGAGCGCGGCCACCGAGGCCCGGAAGGCGGTCGCGTCGTCGCAGATGGCGGCGGGCGTCGAGGCCGCGCTCGGCGCGGGTGTCGCCTCGGCGGAGGCGGCCGGCGTGGGGCTCGGCGGCGCGGAGGACGCGGCGGGCGTCGGGGAGGCGCCGCCGCCGCACGCGGTGACGGCCATGGCGACGGCGAGGACGGGGATGACGAGGCGGAGGCGGGAGAGCATCGGGCACCTTGAATGCGGGCGGGGTCGACGGGGGTGGCGGGCGCGCGGCGCCGGCGCCGGCGCCGATGCCGTCAGGGCACCGGTGGCGGACGCATGGTACCGCCGTCCGCCGCTCGTGTCGCGCGAGCGTGCCCCGGCCTCGGGGATGCGCCGGGACGGGCCGGCCGGTCGGGCCCGCGGTCGGCGCGGCGTCGGTCGGCGCGCGGACCCGTCGAGCCGGTCAGGAGCCCCGGTCGGCGCGCCCATACCGCAGCGACACCACACCGGTCGGCAGGGGCTTCGCCTCGATGAGCCTGAGCGGGATCTCGTCGAGGCCGTCGAGGAGCCGCCTCCCCGACCCGACGATCACCGGGAAGACGAGGAGCCGCAGCTCGTCGACGAGACCGCTCCGGAGGAGCGAGCGCGCCAGGGTGATGCTGCCGTTGACCACGATGTCCCCACCGTCCGCCTCCTTGAGGCGGGCGATCGCGGACTCGGCGTCCGTCCGGACGAGGGTCGCGTTCCGCCACGCCACCGACTCGAGCGTCGAGGAGACGACGACCTTGGAGACCGCGTTGATGAAGTCCGCGAAGGGATCGTCCGCGGCCGTCTTCCCGGGCCAGTACGCCGACCACTCCTCGTACAGCCGTCGGCCCAGGAGGACCGTGTCGGTCGACGCGAGGCCGGCGTCGATCTCGGCGCCCACCTGATCGTCGAAGTACGGGGGCACGAACCGACCCGGTGATTCGGCAACGCCGTCGAGCGAGACGAAGAGGCCGACGTACAGCGTTCGCATGGCCCTCTCCTTCCGAGGCGTGCGGGGCGAGTCCACCCGCCCAAGTGTATGCGGCTGTCTGCCGCCGGGCGCGCAGGCCGCCATCGCGACGTGGTGATCGGTGCCCATCGACTCTCGCCTCAGGCGGATAACAGGGCGCCCTTCCAAAGGTCGAGGAGTTGCGCGACGCGTGTGCGCGCGCCGGCATCGAGCTCCTGGGCTGACGCGCGGAGTGGGAACGGCGAGGCGCTCGCCATTCCCGATGGAGCGGATTTGGGGGGGCCCACCGTTGCCCACGTCCGCCTGGCGAAGGTGCCGGCCGCTCGCTGAATCGCTCCTCATGATCAGCAGACGACACGGCAGCGGAAGGTCCGGTGGATGCGGGGGCGGCCCGGATCCGTCCCGCGAGCGCCACGCCTGCCGCAGCCCGGCTAGGCGGGAGGCGGGAGCTTCATGCGGTCGAGCTCCCGGCCGATCCGGTACGCATACTCGACGATCGACTGCCAGTCTCGGAAGTCGCCGATGCGGTGTGTCTGGAGGACCTGGGGATCGACCGCTGCGTTTCGCGACAACCGGCCGCCGAACGTCCGGTGGGCACGTGCGCCGAGCCCCGCGGTGATCTCCGCCCCGTGCGGGGTGATGGGCTGGTCGGCCTTGGCCAGGCGGCGATCGAGGGGCCCGCCGCTGAACAACCACAGCGGACGGGCCTTCAGGTCCTCGCGGAAGCGCTCGGTGAACAGGCGGGCGTCCTTCTGCCAGTACGCGGCGTAGACGGCGCTTCCCAGGATCACGGCGTCCCAGTCGTCCAGGCTCCTCACGTCGCGGGCCCGTCGTGCGAGGGAGAGATGGCCGCCGTCGCGCAAGACCTGCGCGATCGTTTCAGCGATCTCACCGGTGGAACCTAGCTTGGTCGCGTAGGCGACGAGGACTCGAGCTGACACGGTGTTCCACACCCAGGGTGATCGCGGCCGTCGATCGGTCGCGGCGAGGACATCATGGCGCCGAGGCCCGCCCGCGGGAAGGGAATGCTTCCGGACGGCGCGTCACCGGGCTGACCGGTGGGGCCTGCCCGGCGTACACGCGAGCAACGCCCTTCGTCATCCCGCGGCTTCCGAGACGGCGGTGACCACGGCGCGGCAGACAGCACTGACCCAACCCTCCCCCGAACAGCGGCTCCTGTCGAGGCTGCGGGTGGGCGATCGCCACCGCAGGCGCGCGGACGTTGTCAGGCGGCTACTCCGAGAAGCGCTCTTCCTTCCAGGGGTCGGCCTCGTTGTTGTAGCCGTAGCGCTCCCAGAAGCCGCGGATGTCGTGGTCCAGGAGCTCGAGGCCGCGGATCCATTTCGCGCTCTTCCAGAAGTAGCGCTTGGGGACGAGGAGACGGAGGGGGTAGCCGTGCTCCGGGTCGAGCGGCTTGCCGGCGTAGGTGTCGGCCAGCATCACGTCCTCGTCGTCGAGGACCTCGAGCGGCATGTTCGTGGTGTAGCCCTGCTCGCAATGGGCCAGCACGTGGGTTGCCTCGGGCCGCACGCCGGCGAGGTCCAGGATCGCCCGGATCGGGACGCCCTCCCAGGTCGTGTCGAGCTTCGACCAGCGGGTGACGCAGTGGATGTCGACGGTCTGCTGCTTCCGCGGCAGCGCCCGGAGCTGCTCCCAGGTGAGCGTGAGCGGCGTGTCGACCAGCCCGAAGACCCTGAAGTCCCAGGTCGCGAGGTCGACCGACGGGATGGTGCCGTAGTGGAGGACGGGGAACTTCTCGGTGAGGTACTGGCCGGGCGGGGTGCGGGTGGCAGCATCGGGGTCGGCGGAGCGGGCGCCGAAGAGGCGGTCGAACATCTCGTGTCTCCTGCGAGGGCTCGCATTGTCCTACAACGTTCATTCGGGGGATCGTCGCGCTCGGACGCCCGTCGGCGACGCCCGGATGGCCTCCATACGCCGTTCGTGGCGCCCGGACGGTGGGGCTGGCTGCCTCGGACCTTCGGGGGATCGCCATCGATGCCCGCCTTCCCGGTACCCTTCGTGGAGTGACGCAGCTGGAGCCGACACCCGTGCCCGACGCCGGCGCCGCGCCGGGGCGCGGCATCGTCATCGTGATGCCCGCGTACAACGCCGCGCTCACGCTCGAGCGGACCTACGCGGACATCCCCCACGAGATCGTCCACCACGTGATCCTCGTCGACGACGTCTCCCGCGACCAGACCGTCGAGATCGCCCGGACGCTCGGCCTCGATGTCATCGTCCACCGTCAGAACCGCGGCTACGGCGGCAACCAGAAGACCTGCTACGACGCCGCGCTCGCCGTCGGGGCCGACGTCGTCGTCATGCTCCACCCGGACTACCAGTACGACGCCACGCGGATCCCGGCGCTCGTCGAGCCGATCCTCCGCGGTGAGGTGGACCTCATGCTGGGCAGCCGGTTCCTCGGGGATCCCCTCGCGGGAGGGATGCCGCGCTGGAAGTACGTCAGCAACCGGTTCCTGACGGTGCTGGAGAACCGCGTCTTCGGCCTTCGCCTGTCGGAGTACCACACTGGCTTCCGGGCCTACTCGCGGCGGCTCCTGGAGACGATCCCGTACCACCGCAACTCCGACGACTTCGTGTTCGACCAGGAGCTGGTCGCCCAGGCGGTCGCCGCTGGGTTCGCCGTCGGCGAGATCGCCGTCCCGACCCGCTACTTCGCCGAGGCGAGCTCGGTCGGCCCGCGGCGCAGCATCGTGTACGGCCTCGCCACGCTGCGCGTGTGCGCCCGGTTCGCACTCCACCGCGTGCGCGTGCGGCCGTCTCCGAAACTCACACCGCGGGCTCCACGGAAGCTCACACCGCCGGCTCCACGGATGCCGGGAGCCCAGGGTGCGGCGGACGGGCCCGACGTCGCCGGCGGCCCGGGCACGGCGGGCGGCCCCGGCGCCCCGGGGTGAGACAGCCCCTTCTCCGGGCGCTCCTCGGCCTCGCGATCTCCGCGGTCGCGATCGCGCTCGTCGTTCGCCAGGTCGACGTCGCCGCGGCGTGGGAGGTCCTGCGCGGCGCGAGCCCCGCCTGGGTGGCGGCGACCGTCGCCTGCATCGTGCTCGACGTCGCGCTCCGGGCGCTGCGCTGGCGCGGCCTCCTGACACCGGTCGCCCGCCTTCGGCGCGCGACGGTGGCGGCGTCGCTGCTCGTGGGATACCTCGCCAACAACATCCT
The DNA here is from genome assembly GCA_963831745.1 of uncultured Chloroflexia bacterium. Taxonomy (GTDB): domain Bacteria; phylum Chloroflexota; class Limnocylindria; order Limnocylindrales; family CSP1-4; genus CTSoil-043. The sequence continues at coordinate 25,453 of CAWHRD010000007.1, forward strand.
CCCCGCGCGCCTCGGCGAGCTCGTCCGCAGCCACCATCTCGGGGATCGGACCGGCGTCTCCCGGGCCAGCGTGCTTGGCACCGTCGTCGTGGAGCGGGTCGTCGACACCGGCGTCCTCGTCACGATCGCCTCCGCCGCGATCGTGATCCTGTCCGTGCGCGGGATCGTCGCCAGCGCGGTCCTGCTCGGGCTCGCCCTCACGGGGTTCCTCGTGGCAGCGCTGGCGCTCGCCCTCGTGGCGCATCGGCTGCCGTACGCCGACCGGGTCATCGCCGGGGTCGAACGCTGGCCGGCGGTGATCGGGGCCGCATCCCGGCTCCGGGGCGGCCTGGCGGTGGCCGGCCGGCCGCGCACGATGGCCGGCGCGATCGGCTGGTCGGTCGCGGCGTGGGGCGCGACGATCGTGGCCTTCGCGGCCGCCGGCCAGGCGATCGGCGTCGAGCTGACGTGGGGGCAGGCGGCGCTGCTCGCGGCCGGCGTCTCGCTGGTCACGGCGATTCCCGCCGGGCCCGGCTACATCGGCACGTTCGAGCTCGCGGCGGTGGAGATCGGGAAGGCGGTGGGGGTGCCCGCGGACCCGGCGTTCGCTCTCGCGCTCCTGGTCCACGCGGCGATCCTGGGGGTGACCACGGTCGGCGGCGTCGCTGCGTTCCTGGCGACGCGCGGCCCGGCCCGCCCGGCAGCCGCGTAGGCGAGCGCGGGACGCACGGCTCGCGTCGCCGCGCGATCGGGCCCCGGGCTCGGCACGTCGCGCGGCGTTCCGGGCGGCGCCGTGTGCTGGGCCTCGCGTCGCCGCGCGGCCCCGAACGGCGCGACACCCGTGGCGGTCGCCCGTCCGCGGGTGTCGGAGCGGCCTGGAAGCGACGCCCTTACGGCGCCGGCTGGGCCAGGTCGCTGATCTTCGTGAGGCCGTACTTCGCAGCCGTCGCCTTCGTGACGACGAAGCCGTTCTGGTCCGAGGCCGGCGCGGCGTCGAGCGCCGTGAGGCCCTTCGACGCCAGCTGCAGCTTCAGCTTCGTCACGGTGGTCGCGGCGTCGCTGGTCGCCTCGCCGGCGCCGCCGTTCAGGTACTCGAGGAGACTCGCGGCATACTCGACCACGATGTCGAGCTCCCCGGACTGGAGCGCCGGGAAGACGATCTCGCGGTTGCCGATGTTCGTCTTGCGGCTGACCGTGAACCCGTCTGCCTCGAGGACCTGGGCGATCACCTCGCCGAGGACCTCCTGCTCGTAGAAGTTGGTCTCGCCGACCGTGATGGTCGTGCCGGCGCCGACGGTGCCGACGGCGGTCGTCAGCCCGTTCGCGGCGAGCCAGGCCTTGGCGACCTCCTTGGGGTCCTTCTGGTCGACCGAGACCTGCTTGTTCAGGTCGTTCAGGACCTGCTGCGTGATCTTCGCCGTCCAGCCGTTGAGAAGCTCGGCCACGCCGGGCGAGGCGTCGAGCACCGCCTGCCGCACGACCGGCACGAGGTTTTCCGCGCGCTGGAGCTGCTTGTCGTCGGCGAGAAGGACGAAGCCGTTGACTGCGATCGACGGATCGGAGGTGAAGAGGAGCCCCACGTCGACCTGGCCGTTCTTGACGGCCTCCACGGTGATCGGGCCGCCCGCGTCGAGCGGCTTGAACTCCTTGAACGTCAGCCCGTACGTCTTCTCGAGGCCGACCGCGCAGAACGGGCGCTGCGGGCACTCGGGCGGGCCGCCGAGCACGAGGGTGCTCGCGAGCGTCGCCCCGGATGGGCTGGCGCCGGCGCTCGTGGACGGCGCGGGGGTCGCCGGGGCCGAGGCCGGCGGCGTTGGGCTGCTCCCACCCGACGAGCAGGCACCGACGACCAGTGCCAGCAGCGTCGCCCCGAGAGCCGCCCTGCGGATGCTCCGCATGGGTCCTCCTTCCTGTGGTGCGCGATCCCCGACCTGGGTCGCGGACGTGAACGATAGCAGCGCCCCGGGATCGGGCTCGCGGGGCCGCGGCCCGAGGGCCCGGGATCTCGCGGGGCCGGAGCCGCCTACATGCCGAACCCGGCGCGCGGGGCGGTCTCGAGGGGGATCGTCGCGGCCGAGACGCCGGGCGTCGAGGTCCGGTGCTCCACGAACGTGAACGTGCGCTCCGTCACGATCGCGAGCAGGGCCACGAGGATGGCGCCGGCGACCAGCCGGGCGGTGCCCTCCTCACCGCGCAGGGCGAACCCGTCGACGATGTAGCGCCCGAGGCCGCCCCCTGCCACCAGGGCGCCGAGCGTCGCCGTCGCCACCACCTGGACGGCGGCCGTGCGGGCGCCCACGAGGATGAGGGGCAGCCCGATCGGCACCTCGACGCGGCCGAGGACCTGCCACTCGCGCATGCCCATCCCCCGGCCCGCCTCGACCATGTCGCGGTCCACCTCGCTGATCGCGACGTGGACCCCGGCGAGAAGCGGCGGGACCGCGAGGAGGACCAGCGTCGGAAGGGTGGTCGGGGCGCCCAGGAGCCCCGTCCACGTGAAGAAGACCAGGAGGAGCGCGTACGACGGGACGGCCCGGCCGATGCTGGCGACGTTCGTCACGACGGTGCCCCAGCGCCGGGTGTGCCCGGTGTAGAGCCCGACCGGCACGGCAATGAGCACGGCGATGAGCAGCGACGCGGCGGCGAGCACGACGTGCTCCAGCGTTCGCGTCGGGATCCCGTCCGGGCCGCTCCAGTGGGCCGGGTCGAGGATCCAGGCGATGCCGCTGCCGAGGATCTCCACGCTCAGGCCGCCCGCGTCCGGGCCCACGGCGTGAGCAGGCGCTGGAGCCCCACGAGGAGGAGGTCGAGCGTCACCGCCAGCACGACCGACATCGCCACGCCGACGTAGACCATGGTCGGGAAGCTGCGGTTGAAGCCCCGCAGCATGAGCTGCCCGAGGCCACCCTCGCCGATGAGCGCGGTCACCATCACGAGCCCGATCGTCGTGACCGTCGCGAGCCGGACCGAGGTCATGATCACGGGCACCGCGAGCGGGAGCTCGATGCTGGAAAGGCGGCCGCGTCGCGTGTAGCCCATCCCGGTCGCCGCCTCCACCGCGTCGCCTGGCACGCCGTCGAGCCCCGACACGATCCCCCGGACCAGGATCAGCAGCGTGTAGCTCACGAGCCCGATCTCGGCCGTCAGGACCGACAGGCCGGTGAACGGGACGAGGACGGCGAAGAGCGCCAGGCTCGGGATCGTGTACAGCAGGCCGGCGACCCCCGCCACCGGCCCGTACAGCGCTCGCCAGCGGTGGATCGCGAGCGCCAGCATGAGGCTCAGCGCGAACCCAACGACGACCGCGATGAGGGTCAGCTGGAGGTGCTCGATGGTCGCCGCCGCGATCTCGTCGAGGTTGCCGGCGATCCAGTCCCAGCGGATGGTCACGGCCGCGGCTCCCCGTCCGGGACGCCCAGCACGTCGAGCGCCGCGCCGGCCGGCTCCTCGCCGGGGTCCCGGGGCCCGGTGTCGCGGAGCAGGCCGGCGATCGCCGCCACCGTGGCCAGGCCGAGCACCCGCCGCTCCCGGTCGACGACGATCCCCGCCTGGACGTCGGCATCGAGGAGGACCGAGAGGGCGTCCTTGAGGGTCGCCCGGCGGTCGAGCAGGGGCTGGGCGGGCGTGCTGGGCGCGGCGGCCAGGGGCGACCCGGGAAGGACGTCGGCGCGGGCGACCCAGGCGACCGGCCGGTCCATCTCGTCGAGGAGCAGCAGCCAGGCCTGGGACGCGGCCAGGGAGCGGCGATGCTCCTCCGTGGCGACGTCGCCGGCGCGGGCGGTGACCGGCGCCACGAGGGCCAGGTCGCCGACTCGCAGCAGGCTCAGGCGCTTGAGCCCGCGGTCGGAGCCCACGAAGCGGGCGACGAACGGGGAGGCCGGCGCGGCCAGGATCTCGGCGGGCGGGCCGAACTGCGCCAGCACGCCGCCGTCCTGCAGGACGGCCACCAGGTCGCCCATCTTGATCGCCTCGTCGATGTCGTGGGTGACGAAGAGGATCGTCTTCGCCAGGGTCTCCTGGAGGCGCAGGAACTCGTCCTGGAGGCGCCCGCGGACGATCGGGTCGACCGCCCCGAAGGGCTCGTCCATGAGCATGACCGGCGGGTCCGCGGCGAGCGCCCGGGCCACCCCGACGCGCTGCCGCTCGCCGCCCGAGAGCTGGATCGGGTAGCGGTCCGCGTACGTGCCCGGGTCGAGCCCGACGAGGCGGAGCAGCTCGTCCGCCCGCTCGCGCTGCCGGCCCTTCGACCACCCCAGGAGGCGGGGAACGGTGGCGACGTTCTCGCCGATGGTCTGGTGCGGGAAGAGCCCCACCTGCTGGATGACGTACCCGATGCCCCGGCGCAGCTCCGTCACGTCGCGTGCGGCGGCGTCCTCCCCGTCGAGGAGGATGCGGCCCGAGGTCGGCTCGATGAGGCGGTTGACCATCTTCAGCGACGTGGTCTTGCCGCATCCCGATGGTCCGACCAGCACGCAGATCCTGCCGGCCGGCACCGCCAGCGAGAGGTCGTTGACGGCGCCCGGCGCTCCACGCTCCACCTCGCGGCGGTCGTAATGCTTGGTGACGCGCTCGAACTCGACGGTGGCGGCCCGGCCGTCGGCCTGCTCCGACATCCCCTTCGTTCTTCCCCAGGCTCGGGGCGCTACCCCGCGTCGACGAGCGGCTTGACCTCGCCGACGAGGCGCTCGAGCGTCTCCACGTCGAAGGGGGCGGGCTGCTCGGAGATGATCGTCCGGAAGCCCAGCGCGACGTACGGCGCCAGGCGCTCGGCGAGCTGCTCGGAGGTGCCGTTCCAGAACGTGATGTCGTCGGCCACCTCGGTGAGCGGCGTCCGGTTGTGCTCCATCGCCGCGCGCCAGACCCGGTCGGCCTCGGCCTGGCTGTCGCGGATCGTGGCCTTGATGCCGAGGGTGAACTCGATCTCCGACGGATCGCGCCCGACGGCCTCGCAGTGGCCGCGCAGGACGTCGACCTTGCGGACCATCTCCTCGACGGTGCCCATGACGTTCCAGATGTCGGCGTGCTTCGCCACCGTCCGCAGCGTCTTCTTCTCGCCGCCGCCCCCGATCATGATCGGGAGGTGGGACTGGAGCGGAGCCGGGTGGTGGACGGCCCCGTCGAAGGCGTAGCGGCCGCCGGGCTCGGAGGTCACCGTCTCGCCGTCGAGGAGGCGCCGCACGGCGGCCACCGACTCGTCGAGCCAGTCGAGCCGCTGGCCGAAGCCCGACCCGAAGTCGATCCCGTGCGCGGCGTGCTCCAGGTCGAACCAGGCGCCGCCCAGCCCGGCGATCGCCCGGCCGTTCGAGATGTGGTCGATGGTGGCCACGGTCTTCGCGACGAGGCCGGGGTTCCGGAAGGTGTTCGCGCCGACGAGGAGCCCGAGGCGGACCTGCTCGGTGGCCATGGCCCACGCCGCCATGCACGCGTACCCCTCGAAGATGTCCTGGTACGGGTCCCCGAAGATGGCGTAGACGTGGTCCCAGGTCCACAGCGAGTCGTAGCCGAGGCGGTCCACGCGCCTGGCCGCGTCGAGCATCTCCGGCCAGGTTGCTCCCTGGCTCCAGAGCAGGATTCCGAGCTTCAGGTCGGTCACGGGGGGGTACCTCCAGGCGGGCTGACGCCGCACAGCCTAGAGGTTGTGCGACCGCACGTCGCCCGCCGGCAGCCTACCCCGGGAGCGTCGCCAGGTCCTGCTCGATGATGTCACGGTCGTCCGCGTCGGCGATCGCGGCGGCCAGCTCCGCGGCGCGCGCCTTCCACGCCGCGCCGTCCGCCGCCTCCCCGGCCACGAACGACGCCCGGGCCATCCCCTCGTAGACGGCGGGCCGATCCCAGTCCTCGACCGCCGGGTCGACCGCGTCGGCGGACGCCTCCACCAGGGCCAGGGCGCGACGCGCGTGCCAGCGTGCCGGCTCCGCCCGGCCGAGCACCGAGTAGACGCGGGAGCACATCCACTCGCCACGCCACAGGCGGGCCGGCGAGTCGGCGACCTCGCCCCAGTGGTACCGCGAGGCGTGGGCGCAGTGGATCAGCTCCGAGTCCTGCTCCGGCGTGCGGTCGGGGACCTCGAGCAGCTTCCAGCAGCGGTTGTAGAGGCCGGCGGCGAGCGCGCGGCGGGTGGCCGGGTCGATCTCGGGCGGGAGCGGCGGCTCGGGCATGGGGATTCCCTCCTCCGTGGACAGGTGGCGCAGGGCGTGGAGCACGCGCTGCAGGCGGTGGGTCCGCGCCTCGACGCGGGCGTGGTGGGCGGCGACCAGGCGTCGGCGCTGGGCCGCGTCGTCGGCCTCGACCACGGCCCGGACCTCGTCGAGCGGCATCTCCAGGTCGCGCAGACGGGCGATGAGCCGGGCTTGCTCGAGCTGGCCCTGCCCGTACCAGCGGTACCCGGTCTCCGGGTCGACCCGGGCGGGTCGCAGCAGGTCCAGCTCGTCGTAGTGGCGAAGCGCCCCGATCGAGAGGCCGGCGAGGCGCGCGAAGCGTCCGATCGAGAGGAGCCGGTCGGCCGGTGCGTCGGGAGCCATGGCGCGCATGGTGGACCCTCGGGTGGGTCGAGAGTCAAGTGGGCGGATCGCCCGGCCTGATGGGTTCCGGCAGGCCGCGGGGACCGACCCCGTCTTCAGGTCCACTTCAGGTTTCGGGGCCAGCATCCGGGACACGCACGCGGCTGCCCATCTCGCACCGCGCGGACAGGATGAATGGAGCCAGGATGCGCTGGAAGACGATCGGCGCGGGCCTTCTCGTCGTGGTCGGGATCGGCGCCGCGGCGTTCGCGGTCATCGGCCCGAGCCTCGGCGGAACGGCCGCGACCCAGTACCTCACGTCGCAGGCCAGGGTCACCGACGTCGTCGACCAGGTGGCGGCGACCGGCAGCGTGGAGGCGGTCACGACCTACACCCTCGCCTTCGGCAGCCCGCCGTCCGTCGCCACGAGCAGCTCCTCGACGTCCGGCACCTCGTCCGGCAACGGCACGGGTGCGAGCACATCGTGGACGGTCGCCTCCGTCGACGCCGTCGCCGGCCAGGCGGTGAAGGCGGGTGACGTCCTGGCGACCGCCGACGGCGGCAGCGCCGCCCTCGGCGTGGCGGTTGCCGAGGCGAACCTCGCCTCGGCCCAGGCGCGCCTCAAGAGCGACAGGGCCGGCCTGACGGCCACGGAGAAGGCCGCCGCGCGGCTCCAGGTCACGCAGGCGAGCCAGTCGCTGAGCCAGGCCCGGGCGTCCTACTCCAGCACGGTCGCCCAGAACAACCTCAAGCTGCGGCAGGCCCAGGCGGCCGTCACCAGGGCCGCGAACGCCTACACCGCGGCCAAGCGGGCGGGCCAGCCGCAGAGCGCCATCGACCAGGCGTACGCGGCCTGGACCCAGGCGAAGGAATCGCTGGCCAGCCTCAGGCTCCAGGCCAGCCAGTCGAGGTCCCAGGCGTCCAACCAGATCAGCCAGGGGAAGCTCCAGGTCCAGTCCGCGCAGTACGCCTACGAGCAGAAGATCGCGAAGGCGAGCCCGGCCACGATCGCGACGGACCAGGCCGCCGTCGCCCAGGCCCAGCAGGCTGTCACGACCGCCAAGAGCGCCCTGAAGTACACGACCCTCGTCAGCCCCGTGGACGGCGTCGTCGTGGCCGTCAACGTGACCCCGGGGCTCGCCGCGCCGTCCGGAGCGGCCATCACGATCCGCTCCAACGACCTCCAGGTGGCCGCGTCCGTGACCGAATCGGACCTGCCGAGCATCGCCGCGGGGCAGGCGGTGACCGTCACGGTCACGGCCCTCGGGGCGGACGTCGCCGGGAAGGTGGCGCGCATCGACCAGGCTCCCGCCTCGTCGAACTCCGGCGTGGTCAGCTACGGCATCGTCGTGACGCTCCCGGATCCGCCGAAGGGCGCCGTGCCGGGGATGAGCGCCGAGATCGCGGTGACGACCGCTTCGGCGACCAACGTCCTGGCGGTCCCGGCGATCGCCCTGCAGACGTCGGCCGACGGCTCGTATGCCGTCCGGGTGCTGGACGGCGCGGGCAAGCCCCAGTCCGTCCCGGTCAGCGTTGGGCTGATCACCTCGTCGCTCGCCGAGGTCACGTCCGGCCTGAGCGCGGGCGAGGCCGTCGTGACCGGGACCGCGAGCGACCGGACCGGCACCTCGACCACCACCACGCGCGGCCTCAACGGCACGTTCGGCGGCGGCGGGTTCCCGCGCGACGGCGGGTTCCCGGTCCCGGTCACGCCATGACCGGGCCGGCCGCCGGCGACGCTGCGCCCACCGCCGGCACCATCTCCACGGCTCCGGTCGCGCCGCCCGATCCCGAGGCCGCCGGTGCCTGGCTCCGCCCCGACGGGTCGCCGGTGATCGAGCTGCGGGGGATCACCCGGGTCTACGCCTCCGGCCGGCTCGAGGTGGCCGCCCTCAACGGCGTGGATCTCGACGTGAACGCGGGCGACTTCCTCGCGATCGTCGGGCCGTCCGGCAGCGGGAAGACGACCCTGATGAACATCATCGGCTGCCTGGACCGGCCCACCGCGGGCACCTACCACCTGGCCGGGACGTCCGTCGAGACCCTCGACGACGACGACCTGGCGCGGGTCCGCGGGCGGGCCATCGGCTTCGTCTTCCAGTCCTTCAACCTGCTGCCGCGAACCTCGGCGCTCGAGAACGTGGCCGCGCCGCTCCTCTACCAGGGCGTCCCCCGCCGCGAGCGCCTGGTGCGCGCCACCGAGGCGCTCCAGCGGCTCGGCCTCGGCGACCGGCTGGACCACGAGCCCTCCGAGCTCTCGGGCGGCCAGCAGCAGCGGGTCGCCATCGCCCGGGCGCTCATCACGCGGCCCGTGCTGATCCTCGCCGACGAGCCCACCGGCAACCTCGACTCGGCCTCCGGCCTCGAGGTCCTGCGGCTCCTCCACGAGCTCAACGCGGCCGGGACGACGATCGTCCTCATCACCCACGACTCCGACGTCGCGGTGGCGGCCACGCGACAGGTCCACGTGCGCGACGGGAGGCTTGTCGAGTGAGGTACGTCGAGCTGGTCCAGCTCGCGCTGTCCCGGATCGCGGCGGCGCGCCTGCGAGCCATCCTGACGATGCTCGGCGTGATCATCGGGGTCGGTTCGATCGTGGCGCTCGTGTCGGTCGCCCAGGGGGCGACGAGCGGGATCACGAGCCGGATCCAGGACCTGGGTACCAACCTCCTGACCGTCAACCCCGGGGCCTCGACGCAGGGATTCGTCCGGCAGGGCGCCGGCTCGGCGACCACCCTCACGCTCGCCGACGCGGAGGCGATCGCCGGGGTCGCCGGCGTGGCCGCCGTGGCGCCCCAGGTCTCCGCCCAGGCCGTGGTCGTGGCCGGGACGAAGAACACGACGACGTCGGTCGTCGGCACGACGGCAGGCTTCCTGCCCATCCGGACATATGCCGTGTGGCAGGGCTCGTTCCTGACCGACGTGACGAACGCCGAATCCCTGCGCGTCGCCGTGCTCGGGGCGACGACCGCCGATGACCTCGGGCTCGACGCGGGCGCGATCGGTCACGACGTCCTCGTCAACGGGATCCCGTTCCGGGTCGTGGGCATCCTCCAGGCCAAGGGCTCGTCGGGGATCGGGAGCCAGGACGACCAGGTGATCGTCCCGATCGCCACGGCGCAGCGCTACTTCGTCGCCGGGACGACCGTCCGGTCGATCGCCGTCAGCGTCGACTCGGCCTCCGACATCACGGCGACCCAGGCCCGGATCACGACGTTGCTTGAGATCCGGCATGGCACGAACGGCACGAACGACGACTTCAACATCGCCAACCAGGCGCAGCTCCTCGACACATTCTCGTCGGTGACGGGCCTGCTCACGCTCCTGCTCGCGGGCATCGCCTCGATCTCGCTCATCGTGGGCGGGATCGGGATCATGAACATCATGCTCGTCAGCGTCCGCGAGCGGACGCGCGAGATCGGGATCCGCAAGGCGATCGGCGCCCGCGGGTCGGACATCCTCCTCCAGTTCCTCGTCGAGGCCCTGGTCCTCTCGCTGGTCGGCGGCCTCATCGGCATCGTCGTCGGCGTTGCCGCCTCCGCGGTGATCGCCGCCATCGCCGGCTGGGGCTTCAGCTTCAGCGCCGTCACCGTCGTCGTCGCGGTCGGGTTCAGCCTTGCCGTCGGCGTCGTCTTCGGCGTCTGGCCCGCCCGCCAGGCGGCGCGCCTCGACCCCATCACCGCCCTGCGCTACGAGTAAGGAGACCACCCCGTGACCGAGTCCCAGCGTCCCGCCGGGGGGACGCCCCCGACCGCACCCGAACCGGCGACGCAGGCCGCGGCGTCGGGCTTCCCGCCGCAGGCCGTCCCGCCGTTCGCCCCCTCGCCAGCGCCGGCGGTCCCGCCCGCCGGCGCCGCGCCCGCGGCGCCCACCGGCCCTGCCACCGCGGCGCCGCTGGCCAGCGTCATCGCGAAGCCCACGAGCTCCGCGGGACGCGGGACGTCGCTCCTGATGGGCCTTGCCGCGGCGATCGCCATCGGGGGGCTCGCCTTCGCCGCCGGGCGCCTCACCGCCCCGGAGGCTGCCGCGTCGAGCGGGCGGACGGGCCAGGTCCCGGGCAACGGCCAGTTCCCCCGCAACGGCGAGATCCCGGGCGGCCAGGGGTTCGCCGGTCGCGGCGCGGCCTTCGGCGGCATCAGCATCAAGGGCACGGTCAGCGCGGTTTCGGCCGACTCGCTGACGGTGAAGCTCGCCTCGGGCACCGAGGTCACGATCCCCCTGGCCTCGTCGACGACGTACCACACGGCGACATCGTCGTCGGCCGCCGCGGTGACGGTGGGGAGCGAGGTCTCGGTCACGCCCGGCGCCGGCGTCGCGGACCCGAACGCGACGCCCAACCCGAACGCCAGCCCCGGCGCCGTCTTCGGCGGCGGGACCTTCGGGCCCGCGTCCGATGTGACGGTCGTCGCGCCCTAGCCGGCGGCGGACCCGTGCGAGCCGTCGCCCGGGTGGATGTGTCCCGGGCCAGGCGCCCGGTCGCGCGCGCCGGACCCGGGCGAGGCGCCGTGCCGCGCCGCGGAGCGAGGCGCCATTCCGCCGCTCGGGGCTAGGCGTTCTCCAGCTCGTGGGAGATCGCACGGAGGATGAACCGGGCGGCCTCCGCGGACTTGCCGCCGAGCTTCTCGCCGCCGTCGCCGTCCGCGTCGAGCACGGTGTCGAGGTCGTGGAGCATGCGGTCGAGGTCGGGCGTCCGAACGAGCGCCCCGGCCGCCAGCGCGGCGTCGAGCCCGGCGGCCGCGGCCCGCGCGTTGTCCACGGCGTGGCCCTTCGCCTCGAGCTGGGCGTGGAACGCCGCGCGCGCCTCCTCGGCGGCGCTCCCGCTGCTTGCCATCAGCCCACCTCGGCGGTGGACACGCCGGCCGCGCCAGGGTCGAGGACCGGCACAGGCGCCGCGACGGGCTCGAGGCCGAGGATCCGGCCGCGGATCGCCCGCCACTCGTGCTCGAGGATGCTCATCTGGATCTCGTCGTGAAAGGCGCCGTCCCGCCAGATCGCCTCGCGTGCCTGGCCCTCGGCGACGAACCCGACCTTGCGGTAGGAGCGGATCGCACGCTCGTTGAACGCGAAGACCGAGAGGCCCACCCGGTGGATCCCGAGGGTGTTGAAGGCGTGGTCGAGCATCAGGGCGGTGGCCTCGGTGCCGTAGCCGTAGCCCCAGCAGTCGCGCTCGCCGATCGTGATGTGGAAGAGGGCCGAGCCATTGTCGCCGTCGAGCTGGCTGAAGGCACACGTCCCGATGAGCCGGTCGGATCCGCGCAGGTGGATCGCGAGGGCCAGCGAGCCCGCTCCGGCGACCCTGGCCTCGAAGAAGCGCCGGACCTCGTCGGCCCGCATCGGGCCCTCCTGGTAGCGGGTCAGGCGGGCGACCTCGGGGTCGGCATACCAGCGCATGAACGCCGCCACGTTGCGGGCGGCATGGCGGCGCAGGACGACCGTCCGGCCTTCGATCGCGTCGGGAAACCAGCTCCGGGACCCCATCCGGTCGAGCGTATACCATCCCGCCCATGCGCCGGTGGTGCGAGGTCGCCGAGCGGATCGCATCCACGACGCGGACCTCGGAGAAGACGCAGGTCCTGGCCGCCTACCTGGAGACGGTCGATCCCGACGCCCTCGCGCCGGCGGTCGTCTTCTTCTCCGGGCGCGCCTTCCCGGAGGCCGACGGGCGGGCCCTCGGACTCGGCTGGGCGACCCTCGCCGAGACGGTCACGCGCGTGGCCGGCGTCTCCCGCGCGGACCTGGGGGCCGCCTACGACCGCCACTCGGACCTGGGCCGGGCGGTCGGCGACGTGCTCACGGCCGCGGACCGCGACGCTCCTCCCGGCTCGGATGGCGGCTCGGACGCCGGTTCCCACGCCGGCCCGGAATCCGGCCCGGTCGCCGGTCCCGGATCCGGCCCGACCGTTCCCGAGGTGGCCGCCGCCTTCGGGGCCATCGAGGCGGCGCGCGGGCCGGCCGCCAAGGCGGCGCTGTTCGAGGGGCTCCTGCGACGCTGCGATCCGCTGGTGGCGACCTACGTCGTGAAGATCCTCGGCGGCGAGCTGCGGATCGGGCTCCGCGAAGGCCTGGTGGAGGCGGCGGTCGCGCGCGCCTTCGGCCGGCCGGCTGCCGACGTCGCCCGCGCCGTCATGCTCACCGGCGACCTGGGCGAGGCCGCGGTGCTCGCCCGCGAAGACCGCCTGGCCGCCGCCCGCCTGCGCCTCTTCCACCCGCTCCGCTTCATGCTCGCCTCGCCCGCCGAGGACGCGGCCGAGATCGTCGCGCGCCTCGGCCCGGAGGTCTGGACCGAGGACAAGTACGACGGCATCCGGGCCCAGCTTCACCGGCGGGCCGACGAGGTGCGCCTCTTCTCGCGCGACCTCCACGATGTGTCCGCCCAGTTCCCCGAGGTCGTCGAGGCCGCCCGCGATTTGGCCTGGGACGGGATCCTCGACGGCGAGCTGCTGGCCGGGCGGGACGGCACGGTCCTGCCGTTCCTCGCCCTGCAGAGGCGCCTGGGGCGGAAGGCGCCCTCCGCGGCCGTGCTGGCGGAGGTTCCCGTCGCCTTCGTCGCCTTCGACGTGCTGGCCCTCGGGCCGCGCGGCGGCGCCACGGAGCCGCTCCTGGAGGTTGCCCTGCGGGAGCGGCGGGCGCGCCTCGAGCGCCTCGACCTCGCCACGGCGGCCCCCGGACGGCTCGTCATCAGCCGCCTGGCGACCGCGACATCCACCGACGACCTCGAGCGGATCTTCGGGGAGGCCCGCGCCCGCCGCAACGAGGGCCTGATGGTCAAGGACCCGGCCAGCGTCTACACCCCGGGGCGCCGGGGCTACGGCTGGCTGAAGATGAAGAAGGCCCTGGCCACGCTCGACTGCGTGGTGACCGGCGTGGAGGTCGGGCACGGCAAGCGCCACGCGGTCCTCTCTGACTACACGTTCGCGGTCCGGGACGAGGCGAGCGGCGACTTCGTCACGATCGGCAAGGCCTACTCGGGGCTGACCGACGCGGAGATCGCGGAGATGACCCGCTGGTTCGAGGCGCACACGATCTCGCGCCACGGGCGCTTCCGCGTCGTGGAGCCCGCGATCGTCGTGGAGGTCGCCTTCGACGTGATCATGCGCTCGGCCCGGCACCGGTCCGGGTACGCCCTCCGCTTCCCGCGCATCGCCCGCATCCGGGAGGACAAGACCGCGGGCGAGATCGACACCCTCGCGACGGTGGCCCGGCTCTGGCAGGAGCTCCAGCATGACGCCGAGCAGCTCGTGACGCAGGGCGCGGCGCGGGGGCGCGAGTGACCGTAGCGGTCGTCGGCGGTGCGCGATTGCCACGCAACCCGCGACTTCCCGTTGGCGGACGCGCCACGCGTGTCTAGACTGCGCCCATGAGCATGCTGTTCGACTCCCCGGGGACCCTACGTGCGGTGCCCATGACGATGTACACGGAGCAGCTGATCGTCCGGGGCACGATCCACACGTCGCAGCACCGGGTCACCGACATCCTCAACCAGGCCCAGGAGCCCCACCTGGTGCTCGAGGACGTCACGCTCGAGGAGTACGGCTCCACCGACACGCCGCTGCGCGCGGAGTTCGCACAGGTGAACCTCGCCGCGGTGCTGTTCGCCGTCTCCCTGACCGCCGTGGAGCCGATGCGCGAGCTGCGGACCCCGAAGGTCACCGAGCGGGCGCTGGTCTCCGTCCCGCCGTTCCGCGTCATCGGCCACGTCCACCTGCTGCCGGAGCGCGGCCTGCGCGCCAGCCTCGCGGACCTCCACGGCGCCTTCCTGCCCGTGACCGACGCTACGTTCTGGGCCGAGCGGGTCGGGGAGGCGCGCCAGACGGTGGCGTTCGTGGCGGTCAACCGCTCGAGGGCGCAGGTCTTCGCGCCGTTCCACGAGGTGGACCCGTGGGCGGGCGTCGCGCGCCCGCCGGTGCCGCCGCCCGGCGAGCTGCCGGGCGGGCCGCCGACGGAGCCCCCGCCCGGGGGCTGAGCGTCCCGGCCCCAGCCGGTCTGGCGGCCGTCGTCAAGACCCGCCGGGAAGGCCGTCCGGTCCCAGGACCGTCGGCTCCGGCACCCGGCCCGTCGACCGCGGCATCCCGGTCTTCGGCTACGGCGCCCGTCCCGTGACAGCCGGCCCCGTCGCGACGAGCGGCCAGCGGATCCCGGCCGGCGCTGCGCCGGGGTTCCCGGTGAGGAACGGCGAGGTCACGGGCAGGACCGGCTCCTCGTGGCAGCGGGCGCAGTAGACCGGCTGGTGGCAGTACGCGCACGCCGTGTTGCCCTGGTCCCTGATCACCTGGGCGTGGTTGGTCATCATCGTGTCGTGGTCCACGGTGACCGCGCCCGTCTGGTGGCAGTTGGAGCAGTAGTCTCGGGCGTGGCACATGCCGCAGGACTGGCCGCCGGGGTCGACCGAGGTTGCCACGTTCTTGTGGCTGAAGACGTACAGCGGGTCGTTGTGGGTCGCCGGCGGCTCGCCCAGGGGCAGGCTGGCGACCGCCGACCCGATCTGCGGGAAGGTGTGGCATGTGTCGCAGGTGGCCGGGATGACCTCCTTGGTGACGGCCCCGTCCTTGACCAGGAAGTGGCCGCCGTCGTGGCAGCGGAAGCAGCCTGGGAAGTCGAGGTGGCCCATGAAGTCCGGGTAGGACGCCGCCGTCACCTTCATCTCCGGCATCGCCGTCAGCCGGTACAGGATCTTCATCTGCGCGATCGCCTCGTCGATCTGGGGCTCCATCGTCGCCGCAACGTCCGGGTACTCCAGCTCGTAGAAGCCGGCGAGCTTGTCGATCTCGGCGAACGCGGTCGCCTCGTCCGGGTAGCTCGACCAGAGCACGCGCATCCCCTCGCGCTTGACGTACGGCAGGTCGGACGAGATCAGCTTCTCGGTCATGTCGAAGTCGATGCCCTTGCGCGGGTTCGGGATCGGGTGGCCGACGCGGTTGTGGCACTGGATGCAGTCCATCACCCGCTCCTTCTCGGCCGCCTTGATCGCGTCGATCTCGGGCTGGACGTCCTCCGCCACCTGGATCTTGTCCTGGGCGATGAACTCCCTGGTGGTGCCGTCGAGGGCGGTCGCCGCGACGTAGTCGATCGTCTCGGCGTTCTCGACCGGCGTCCGGTACTCGACCCGGCGAAGCACGTGCCAGTGCACGCTCCGGTCGACGTCGAAGATGTCGCCGGACCCGGGCCGGATCATCAGCCCGACGAACGAGCGCGTGTTGGGCTCGTCCTCGGCGAAGGATGTCCGGGTCACCAGGGTGCCGGTCGCCAGCCGGTCCAGCGAGTGGCACTTCAGGCAGGTGTCCTGCACCGATGGAAGCGCGCTGTGGTCGGGAGGCGGGATCGGCTGCGGATACGTGCCCGTGATGACCTGCAGGAGCTGGCGCGTGCCGTTCATCTTGGCCTTGATCCAGCCGGCCACGCCGGGCTCGACGTGGCACTCGCCGCAGGTGACGTCGCGGTGCGGGCCGGACTCGTAGGCGACGAGCTCTGGGCCCATCTGGTGACAGCGGCCGCAGAAGTCGGCGGTCTCGGTCCAGTGGATGAGCGTGACGCTGGTCCAGATGCCGGCGAACGCGAAGGCGCCGACGACCAGCAGGAGGGCGAAGACCCCGCGCCGCGTGCGCGGGAGGCGAAACCGGAAGCTGACCACGCGCCCGCGAAGCGCGGGCGCGTGGTCCGTCCCGTCCTGCGTGGCGGTGTCCTCTGGGTCTGCCTCTGCGTCGGCCGGCTCGGTCGCGCCATCGCCCTGCGCGGGCTCCGCGTCCTCGGCCACGACCCCGCTCGGCACGGGCTCAGCCGTTGCCTGGGCCCCGGGGACGTCGTCGCCGGGCTCGACGCCGTCCGTTGCAGGCGCCTCGGAGACGCTCTCCCCCGGCTCGTCGGGCGTGGCGTCCCCCGGCTCGTCGGCGGGGCCGCGCGGTCCGGGCTCGGTCATGGGGTGGGCTCCGTCAGCCGTTGATGAGCCGCTGGACCAGCTGCTCCATGTCGGACGGGGTCAGGCGGCCGATCCGGACGTCCTGGATCGTGCCGTCGCGCCCGATGAAGAAGTGGATCGGGATGCCGTAGGTCCGGTAGAGGTCGGCGATCTTGCCCTGCGGATCGGAGACCAGCGGGAACGTGAAGCCGACCCGCTTGGCGTAGTCGGCCGCGGCCGACGCCGGCTCGTCGATGAAGACCCCCAGGACGGCCAGCCCCTGGGGCGCGTACTTGGCGTAGGCCGCCTGCAGGTCGGTCGCCTCGGCCCGGCAGTCCGGGCACCAGCTCGCACCGAAGGTCAGCCACGTGGGCTTGCCCGCGAGCGCCGCCATCGACACGGCGGACCCGTCGATCGCCGTCGCCTCGAAGTCGGGCGGCAGGTCGCCGACCCGCGGCGGCGCGCCGGCCGGCGCCTCGCCGGGCCGCACGTTCACGTCACCCGAGGGCTGGTCCATGAACCAGGCCGCGGCGATCACGAGGACGGCGACCACGGCCAGGACCAGGATCGTCCGCAGCCGGCCCGCGCCGACGCCCGTCGGCCGCGACGCGGGAACCTGCAGCGCATCCATGGTGATCTCCCGTCGATGGTGCGGCCGGGGCTCAGCCCAGCCCGGAGTAGCTGTGGAGCCCGCCGAAGAACAGGTTCCCGAAGTAGGTCAGGAGCGTGGCGGCGAAGCCGATGATCAGGAGGATCGCCGCCCGCCGGCCGCGCCAGCCGCGCATCACCCGGGCGTGCAGGTAGGCGCCGTAGATGAACCACGTCACGAGCGACGCGGTCTCCTTCGGGTCCCAGCCCCAGTAGCGTCCCCAGGCCGTCTCGGCCCACAGGGCGCCGAGGACGATGACGAGGGTGAGGAAGGGGAACCCGACGACGATCGCGCGGTAGCCGATCTCGTCGAGGACGGCCGGCTTCGGCAGGCCCCAGCGCCCGGTCTCGGGCTGGACCAGGTAGAGGAGGGCGGCGGCGAACGCGACGGTGAACGAGCCGTAGGCGACGATTGCCGTGGCGACGTGGACCGACAGGAGCAGGTTGTTCTGCAGGGCCGGGACGAGGGGCTCGATCGTGGCGGGCACGGTCGCGGCGTAGAGCAGCATCCCGAGCGCGACCGGGAGGGCCAGCAGGCCCAGGACCCGCTGGTGGTACTTGTGCTCGAACCAGTAGTAGGCGCCGAGGATCCCCCACGCGAAGGCGATGGAGAACTCGTACATGTTGGAGAACGGCCCGTGGCCGGTCGCGATCGTCCGGAAGACCAGGCTGGCGCCGATGAGGGCGAAGCCGAGCCAGCCCAGGAGGGTGGCGTAGTGCCCGATCGAGGCCGTGCGCGGGCCCGAGACGAAGCCGACCCGGCCCGTCGTCAGGGTGGCGCCGGCCGTGGCCATGCGGGCCGCCCGCACGCCGGAGACGGCGTAGAAGACGTAGGCGATCAGGGCGAGGAACGTGCTGAGCGTTCCTGCCAGGTAGGCGTACTCGGCCATCTTGCCCATGGGTCCGCGCTCCTCAGCTCTTCGCCTGGGCCGCGAGGGCCTGGCGGATGTCGGTGACGATCGTGGTGAACTCCTCGTCGAAGCCGGTGTCCTTGCGCCCGACCGCGGCGATGGAGAGCGAGCTCCCCCCGTCGGGTCGTGGCGTCAGGCGGCCCCAGACGCGCCGGTAGGGGACGTACAGGCGGACCGCGAAGCCCGCGACGAGCAGGAAGCAGCCCAGCCAGACCAGCGGCGTCCCGGGGTCGGCGGCGACGCTCAGGCCGGTGAACTTGGCCTCGCGCTCGAAGGTGTAGGTCAGGCCCTCGATCTCCGTGGCCACGCCCTGGTCGATCGACTTCTGGGTGATCGCGTTGCCGGTGTCCGCCGCGTAGAGCTCGACGGCGACCTGGCCCGGCTTGACGCCCGGGTCGTCGGGCCCGGTCGTCGCCACGACCCAGACCGCCAGGTTCTTGTCGGGCAGGGTGAACGTGCCGATCTTATTGCCGCCGTTGTTCGACTCCCAGGCCAGCGGCACGCCCTGCGAGTAGAGGGTGTCGCCCTTGTCGTTCTTCACGGTCACGACCGCGGCCGGCCCGAAGAACGACTGGTAGAACGAGACGCCGTTGTAGCGCAGCGGCTCGTTGACCCGAACGTCCTGCGTCAGGACCGGCTGGCCGTCCTGGGTCACCGTCACGTTGCTGACGTAGTCCTTCGGCGCCCCGGTCGTCGTGTTGTAGGTGTCCTGGAAGGAGTTGAGCGTGATCGTCGCGCCGGCGACCCGCGGGATGGCGGACGTGGCGCCCTCGGCCAGCATGAACTGCCCGTCGCGGAAGCCGAGCATCGAGCCGACCATCGCCCCGGCCAGGATGACGACCACGCTGATGTGGGCGATCAGCCCGCCCCATGGGGCCCAGCGGTTGCGGTCGAAGTACAGGTGGACCGTCCCGTCGTCCTCGGTCAGCGTCCGGTAGTGGCGGCGCCGGAAGACGGCCTGCGCGGTGGCGAGGACCTCGTCGGGCGCGCGGTGGAACGTCATCGCCTCGTGCTGCGGCGCGTGCTCGAAGAACGCCGGCCCCACGTTCACGTGTGGCGATCGCATCGTCCGCCACGTGCCAGGGATCCGGGCCACGGTGCAGGCGATGAGGGACGCCGCGAGGAGGGCGCCGATCGCGCGGAGCCAGATCGAGGTGAAGATCGTGAAGACCTCGAGGCGGTCCAGGAGGTCCGTCCAGCCGCCGTAGCGGGGCCGGATCCCGGCGAGCCACTCGGCCTTCGCCTGGGGGTTGTCCATCACGCCCGGAGGCGCCTGGATGACGAGCGCGCCGACCAGCGTGAGCGCCGCGAAGGCGAGCATGAGGACGAGCGCCAGCTTCATCGAGATGAGGAAGGACCAGAGTCGCTCCAGGGCGGAGTCGACGCTGCCGGGGCGCTCGGCGGTGACGGGCGGTGCGCCCGGCGCCATCTTCTCGGTGTGCGTGGTCTGGGTCATCGTGCGCCTCCGTCAGACGCCGAGCGGCGCGGTCAGGGCCGCGAGACGCGCGAGCAGGTTGGTGGCCATGAGGAAGCCGAGGGCGACGAGGAGCGTCCCGCTCACGAGCGAGACGGCGCGGTGGTGGCGCCCGACCCAGCCGAGCCGGCGGGCCACCCACGTCGCGCCCACGGCGACGGCGAGGAACGGCACGGCGAGGCCGGCCGCGTAGGCGAGGAGAAGGGTCGTCCCGGTGGCGACGCTGGCCGTGGCCGTGGCCAGGCCGATGATCCCGCCGAGGATCGGGCCGATGCAGGGGCTCCACCCGGCGGCGAAGACGACGCCGAACCCGAGCGAGCGCCCGTAGCCTGGGCTCCCGGCGCCGGCGCCGGGGCCGCCGAGGGCCACCGAGCCGCCGCCGGCGACCCCTGCGCCCAGGGGAGCCTGCAGCGAGGCGTTCAGCGAGGCGTTCGTGGCTGCGCCGGTCGCCGCGCCGGCCATCCCGACGCCGGCCATCCCGACGCCGCCGAAGGCCGGCATCGGCCGCGTGTCGCGCCACAGCGCGCGGAGGTTGATCACCCCCGCGACCTGGAGCCCGAAGACGATGAGGATGGCGCCGCCGATCACCCGCATGTACTGCATGGCGTCGGCGAAGACGTAGCCGATGAGGCCGATGGAGGCCCAGAAGGCCACGAACACCAGCGTGAAGCCGGTGACGAACGCGAGCCCGTGGAAGAAGCTCCGGCGGCGGTCGGCCTCACCGGTGGCGCCGACCATGTACCCGATGTAGGCGGGCACGAGGGGCAGGCAGCAGGGCGACGCGAACGAGACCACGCCGGCGAAGAACGCCACGGCGAGACCGATCCCGAGGCCTGCGTCGAGGGTCATGGCTGCGCGCTCCCGGATGGGGCGGGCGAGCCCGGGGGGGCCGTCGAAGGGGCCGCGGAGGGAGCCGGAGAGCCGGGGGCCCCGCTGGCCGCCGGGGACGCGGCGGGGGACGCTGCGGGGCTCCCTGCGGGGGCGCCGGAAGGAGCCGGGGACCCGGGGTCGAAGCTGGAGAGCGCGGTCAGGTGCGCCTTGACGGTCTTGGCGATCTGGCTGTTGGGGTCGAGTTCGACGACGCGGCCCCACTCGCGCTGCACCCCGGCCATGTCGGCCGGCTGCTGGTTGAGGTAGAGGAAGCCGAGGTCGTAGTGGGCCTCGACGTTGGCGTCGTCGATCGCCACCGCCTGCTTCCACGCCTTCTCGGCCGTCGCCAGGTCGCCCTGGTTGAAGGCGGTCGCGCCGAGGGCGAGGAAGCCGCGGATGTTGGCCGGCTCGGCCTCGGTGACCTTCGTGAACCAGGTGCCGGCCGTCGCGAAGTCGCCCGTCCGGTAGTACTCGTCGCCGAGGGCCATCAGGCTGTCGGCGTCCTTCGGGTCGGCCTGGATCTTCGCCATGAGGCCGGCGACCTTCGCCTGGTCGAGGACGGGCGCGGCGCTCGCGGACGGGGCGGGGCTGTTGCCCGCACCGATCGCGGCTCCGGTCCCGCCGGCGTTGAAGCCGAAGACGGCGACGATGCCGACCGCGGCGACGGTTGCGCCGACGAGGGCCACGTTGCGGAAGGCGTTCGACCCGAGCATGGCGGCGAGGCGGCTGCTGCGCGGCGCCGTGACGGCCGCGGCGTCCTCGAGGCGCAGCCGGGCTGCGGCGCGCTGCTCGGGAGTGCCGACGATCTCGGGGTTGGCGTAGGGATCCACCTCGGCGAGCAGGGCGTCGATCTCGTCGTCGCTGACGACCCGCTTGCCGTTCTCGTCGACGCGCGGCTGCGCGGCGAGGGCCGCGGCCGGGCTCGAGCCCCTGGCCGCGGCCAGGGCCGGGACAGCCGCCGCGGTGGGGGGAACCGCGGCGGCAGCCGGCATGGGGGTGTCCCGGTGAGCCGGAGGTGTCGCCGGCCCACCGGGAAGGACGGCCGGCCGTGCGCTCGCCCCGACGAGGGCGACGGCGCGAGCGAACGCGGCCGGGTCCGTGAGAAGTGCGTACGCCTCGTCGGCGCCGGCGGCCTGGGTCCGTGCCCAGGACCGCAGGTCGCGCGGCGCCGCGGCGAGGTACCCCGTCACCGTCGCGTGGGCGGTTGCGATGTCCTCGGGCGAGGCGGACGGGTCGAGCCCCAGGCGGGCCAGGAGCTCGCGCTCCAGCTTCTCGGGGCTCATGGACGTGCCTGCGGCGGTCGGCGCGGTCATCCGGCCGCTCCCGCCGGGCGCGCCTCGCGGGCGCGCGCTCGTGCTGCTGTCATCTCCGATTGCCCTCGTTGCGGGGCCCGGGTCCATGCCCGGCCCTATGACACCTGCCGTGAAGTGTCGTCACGAGGGCGGTCCGATCCCATCCTCCGGGCGGCACAAATGCGCGCGCGCGCATGGGTTCGGGAGATAGGGGCGGGCTCGTCCGGGTGTACCGACCGGTACAGGGAGGCGCGGCGGGAGGTGCATGCGGCGGCGTCGGGCTCACGCACCGGGAGCGCTGAGCGCTCACGGGGCGAAAGGGGCGCCCGGCTCGCCGTCTCCGCTGCGGTGGGGCCCACCCGGGTGCAGCCCGCCGTGACTGCCGGGGGCCGAGCCCGTCTCAGGGGTAGGTCTTGCTGTCGTGGATCTCGCCGTGACAGACGAGCGTGCAGCTGCCCCCGGTCGCCGTCCTCGTGAATTGGAGGACGCCGTTGTAGGGCTCCACGTTCGGGGCGAAGTTCACGAGTCCCATGTTCGCCCGGTCGGCCTCGTTGTAGGCCTGCGCTGTCGAGTGGGTTCGGAAATGGCACTCGGCGCAGATCGCGTTCCCGCCCCCGGCGCCCGGCGTGTCGATGTCCGTTCCGCCGGGTCCTTCGCCGGCGATCGTCGACATGTGGAGGTCGTGGTCGTCGAACCGGGTGATCGCCTGGCTGCCGCTCCGGAACGGCTGCTCGGCATGGCAGGTGAAGCACAGGGCGAAGTCGGCCGCGTCGTAGACCTCGTCGGGCGCCTTCAGCTCGCGATCGCGGTAGTTCTGGATGAGCAACCCGCGGAACTGGCTCGTGTGAGCGGCAAGGTCGGCGTCCGGCTGCGGGGGCGCCGTCGCGCTGATCTTCCGCGGATCGCCGTGGCAGTGCACGCAGCGGACCGTGCCCTGGGTCGTGAAGTTCCACTGCTTGTACGGCGAGGTATTGGAAAGGCTCCATGCCATCTGGGTCGTGGCGTTCGTCCCCGCGGCGGCGATCGGGTGGTAGGAGGCGTCGGAGGCGCTGAGCTCGATGCCCTTGTCGACTGCGTCGCGCGACGGATGCCCTGGATCGGGGGGTCGGAGCTCGGTGAACCCGGAGTGGCACTTGATGCAGACCTGGTACTCGCGCCCCGGTGTGGAGCCGGCCGAGCCGTCGAGGAAGGTGTACGTGGGCGGCGCACCGCCCCCAGCGGCCGCGACGGCGACCCCGGAGATGGCCGACTGGCGCCCCGAGACCGACCATCCGTCGCTGTACTGGACTGGGGTCGTCGCGGTGGCGTTGTGCGCGTTGTGGCAGTCGGCGCACACGCTGTGGCGGTTGGAGACGCCACCGAACTCGTCGTCCTTCGCGAGGGAGTGGGTGTTGGGGGCGGCAGGCGTTGTGGCCGCATCGTGGCGGTAGTAGCTGGTCGTCGCGGGGTCGTTGGCCGGCACCGCCGAGTCGGCGAACTGCGCCATCGTGTCGAGGTTCGAGCCCGTCCCGTTGTGGCACGCGAAACATGCCGTCGCCTGGGGGGCCGCAGCGGCGAGGCTCGCGTCCTGCGCGGCGTGGGCCCGGTGGCAGGCCGCGCACGTGTCCGACACGAGCGACGTGTCCGGCACGTGCGGCGAGGTGAACGCCGCAAACAACGCCGACTCCGTCCCGGTCGTCGGGGGGCCGGCGATCGCCAGGCGGTAGCGCGGCGCGTCGGTCGCTCCCCGCCACCCGGCTTCGACGGCGGCCGGCGTCACGAGCGGGAAGTCGACCTCGCTCACCGCGGCCGGCTTGACGTCGACAGGCGGCCCCACGCGGATGCCGTTGCGCTGGCCGGGCGAGAGCGGGAGCGTGACTCTCTGGGCGGCGCCCACCGTGGCGGTGGCGGCACCGACGATCGCGCGACCTGCGTCCGTGAGGCGGAGCTGGATGGTCTCGTCGGGTGCGATGTCGCGCGAGACACGGAGCGAGAACTCGATCTCGGTGTACGAGTCCGCGGGCACGGAAACCGAGTCGCGTGGGCCATCGCCCATGAACCGGCGACCCGTCACGGGCTCCTGCGACGGGCTATCCGTATCGCGCACCTGCAGCGCGCCCGGGGCGATGGGCTCCTGGGCTGCTGCGGGTCGGGTGCCACGACCGCTCGGACTCAGCCGCCATTCGGTGTCGACGTAGATGGGGACACCATCCTCGGCATCGTTGACCGGGACGTCCACGAACTGGTCGGTACCGCCGGGCGCGAATTGGAGACCGGGTGCGACATCCACGGGCACGAGGTCCGCGTTGCGCACCTGGAACCGCACCCGGAAGCGGTCGAATCGGGCGAGGCCGTCGAGGTCCGTTTCGGGGGCGAGATAGCTGGCCTCATGCGTCACAGGCGCCAGCAGGGCGAGGACGCTGTGCTCCACGACGAGCGCGGGTGCCACCAGCACGGTCGTCGCCGCATTGGCCGCGGTCCCGCCGGCGTGCTCGACCCTGGCCGTGATGGTGGTGTCGAAGACGGCATCCCCGGCAGGAGACAGGGCGGGCGCCCGAAGGCTTGCGGCGACGCGGGCGTCCGCCCCGGCGCCCAGACTGCCGAGGCTCCACACGAGGGTGCGCGCGTTTGGGTCAACCGCGGCCCCTTCGCCGTCCACCACGGTCCAGCCGGATGGCAGGTCGGCGACGAGTCGCCCGTCGGACGCAGCATCCAGGAGGCTCGCCGCCAGCGTCACTCCGACGATTGCCCCGGGGTCCACGCGGTGGCGTCCGGCTGTGGGGGCTGAGGTGGTGATCTCCAGGGTTGCCCGCACGGGTGCGGGCGTCGGCGTGGGCGCCGGATCCGGAGCCGCGGAGGAAGTCGGAGCGGGCGTCGGCGTGGGCGCCGGATCCGGAGCCGCGGAGGAAGTCGGAGCGGGCGTCGGCGTGGGCGCCGGATCCGGAGCCGCGGAGGAAGTCGGAGCGGGCGTCGGCGTGGGCGCCGGATCCGGAGCCGCGGAGGAAGTCGGAGCGGGCGTCGGCGTGGGCGCCGGATCCGGAGCCGCGGAGGAAGTCGGAGCGGGCGTCGGCGTGGGCGTCGGTGCCGGGGACGGCGTCGCATCGGGCGTCGGCGTGGACGTCGGATCGGCCGTGGGCTGCTGGGTCGGGACGGGCGTTTCGACCGCAGGCGAGGGCGTCGGGTCGATAGCTCCGACCGGTGGGACGGCCGGCGATAAGGCGAGGACTGCGGCGCCCACCACGAGGCAGGCCCCGAAGATGGGGCCGGCCCGGTGATTGAGCGACTGTCGACGGGTCATGAGTGGCGCTTCATCCTCCGGCGTCTCTCCTCCGGCAGCGCCGGCGAGGGACCGGGAGTGGTTCCTCGGGCCAGCGTGACGCCGGCCCGAGGAAGCCGCTGAGAGAGCGAGATCAGGGAACCACCGGAACCGGGTTCGGACCGACCTGCTGGCCAGTTGTGATGGTCCCCGTGGGGTCGTGACACAGCTGGCACGTGCCGCGGTTGTCCACCTTGAGGAGCCGGCTGTCGCCGACCGGAGCGGCGGCGCCGCCCGGGAAGGTCATGTCGGACGAGTACGGGCCAGTCATCTGGGCATTCGAGCCGTGGGAGACGTGGCACGTCGTGCAGACGACGTCGCGCCCAGTGAAGTGGCGGTTATGGAAGATGGCATCCGTGGTGTCGCCGGAGCCCTCGGCGGCGAGATACCGCGTGTGGCACTGCGCGCACCAGGCATTGATCTGCGAATCGAAGTTGACGGCGTCCCCATTTGGGGCGTCGCTCGAGTACGTTCCGCTGACCGTGGCATTCCACGGCACGCGGCGGTGGAGGTAGTCGCCGGCGTTCGACGGGAAGGCGGCGGCCTGGCTCGCGAGAAGCGTGCCACCCCGTTCCTGGATGACGGTGTAGTTGCGCGTGTCACCGGCGGGCGGCAGCGCAGCGTCCGTCACGTTGGCACCCGTGGTCGCCGCGGCGAAGCCGTTCGGCTGGTCGAGCGTCGGGATGGGGTTCAGGATCCTGAACTGCCCGTTTCCGTGGGGGTTGTGACATGACGTGCATCCGAGGATGCCCGTGCCGCCAGCCCCGGCGGTCCCGAGAGCCCCGTTGCCCCAGGCCACGCCCGATGCCTCGGGGTCGAGAATGTCGAAGTGCGTCGACGTTACCGGAGCGATCGGGCTGACCGGCACCTTCGCCGTCTGCCGAGTGGCCGTTCCGCTCGTGTAGGCGAGGCGCACTCCGCTGGCCGACGCGATCGCGGCAGTCTGGAAGCCACCGTTCCGAAGGGCGCCTAGAATCACGTCCGGGTTCCGATCCGACGGAGTGGAACCCATGGCGTACTGGACACCGAGCTGGACGTTGGTCGTCGCTCCGGTGGCCCCGGCGCCGTGGCACGACAGGCACAGGTTCTGCGTCGATGCCTGTAGGAGGAGCACGTCGTTCTGTGCGGTGTGGGCCCGATGGCACCCGGCGCAGCTGTCGGCGGTCAGTCCGCCGGTGCCGTTGTTCACCGAGGCGACATGGGGTCCACCATCCGCGAGGGCAGGAATCGCGGCAAGGAACAGCCAGAGCGCGGCTCCTGCGAGCAGGAGCGTCCATCGCCTCACTGTCCTCACCTCCTTTCTCTATCTCTGCGGGTAGGTCATTCGTTGGGCCGCCAGGCCGGCGGCGAGCTTCGGTCCGGCGTCACCTCCCTCTGTGGGTTGCCAGGAGCATCAGTAGCTCCAGATCTGCACGCGGTCGTTGAACGTGTCTGCCACGTACACGCGCCCACGTGCGTCGACCGCGACGCTGTTCGGGTACTGGAACTGGCCGTCAGCGACGCCCTGTCCGCCCACGAACCCCTGGAAATCAAGGACACGACTGTCCGCCGCCGGCGCTCGATACACGAAGACGCCATGGCCGGTTGCATCGGCGATGAAGACTCGCCCGCTCCCGTCGATGGCCAATCCGCGCGGCAGGCCGAGGTTCCCTTGGCCCGTGCCACGGCCGATCTGGCCGATCACGTTGTTCTGGGCATCGAACATCAGGAGGCGGCCGTTGTTGCTGTCGGCGACGAAGACGTCCCCCTTGTCGTCGACGCCGATTCCGTTGGGAAAGCTGAACCCCTGGCCCTCGCCGATCGTTCGAATCACCTGTGCCGTGCGGTCGACCTGGAGGACGGTCGGGGACACGCCAGACATGTCGGTGACGTAGAGGCTGCCGTCCTTGTCGAAGGCAAGTCCGAGTGGTTGCCAGCCCGGGCGCGGCACCGCGAGTCGGAACTCGCGCTGGAAGACGCCGTCGCGGTCGTAGACGTAGATCGTCCCCGCGAGACGATCCGAAACGTACACCTCGCCATTGAGGGGGTCGACAGCGGCGTACACCGGTGTGTGGTTCGGGCCGCTGGATGCGGGAGGGGCGAGTGTCCCGAGTTTCGTGCCGTTGGCGTCGAACACGATCCCGGTCCGATCGCCCTGGGACTGGATCACGTAGATCCGGTCGCCCGAGGCGCTGACCGCAACCCCGGTGGGCCCCTTCGCGCCATAGAGGCTCGTCGAGTAGGCGGGGAGTCCCGATTCGGGGATCACCGGGAGGGGGGGCGTGATCGGCTGGCGGAAGATGAGGTACCAGATGGCGATCGTCACGAGGAACGCGAGCAGGCCCAGCAAGATGAGAAGCAGGATCGCCTTGCGCCGCCGCCGCTTGTCGGCCGGCTGCTCCTCGACGGTCTCAGGCGCCGCCGGCAGGCTCTCGGCGGTCATCACGGGTTCTGTCCCCCGGGCACGCCGGGCGTCGGCAGCGCCGGCAGGCCGGTGGAGCTGCCGGTGCGGCCCAGGCCCAACCTCGCGGCCGCGTTCTCAGGATCCTTGGCCAATGCCCGCGAGTACCACGTGCTCGCAGTTGCGAGGTCACCCCTGGTTTCGAACAGAAGGCCCAGGCCGATTGCGGCATCAACGGCGGCATCGGAGTCCGCGATCGCCAGGAGGCTCGACTCGGCGAGATCCGGCTTGCCGTCCGCGAGGTCGGCCATCGCGGTGGCCCATGTGGCCAGCGTTGGCTTGCCGGCCTTGGTGAAGGTGTCGACCAGGGCCGTGTACGGTTCGCTCCAGCCGATTGGGACGAACGCAACCGCGGCTCGAAGCGCAGTTTCGGCCTTGTCCGTCTGACCGGTCGCCGTGTAGGCCTTCCCGATCAGATACAGCGCATCGGCGTCGGAGCGCTTGATCGCAAGCGCCTTCTCGAGGCTCGGGATCGCCTCCGCTGGCTTGCCGTCGTTCATCGCGATCTGCCCCAGCCCGTAGTACGCCGCCTGGAGGAACGGGTCGGTCGAGGCGGCATCCGTATCCGCGGCGATGTCGACGACCCGCTGGTAGTCCTTCGCCGCGAGCTCGAATTGCTGCAAGGCCATGTAAGCGCCGGCCCGGCCGTACGTCGCCTGCTCTTCCGCCTTGCCCGTCGTGATGATCTGGTCGTACTGCGCGAGCGCGTCCTCGAACCGACCCTTGTTCATGTACACGTCGGCCAACTGGCCACGAGAGGCGATGTCCTCGGGGTTGTCACGGACGGCCTGCTCCAGCGCCGACAGGCGCTGGTCGACCATCGGGGTTGCCGGCGCGCGCCAGCGATCGAGGAAGTAGAACCCGGTGAAGAGGACGGTGCCGGCAACCAGGATCAGCGCCAGGCGCTTGATCCACTTGTTGAGCTGGCGGTCGTCCATCGAGGTCAGGGACGTGACCCGGAACATGTTCGGCACCTGCAGTTACGACCTGTCTACGGCGCATTGCGACCAAGGGCGCGCGCCATGGCGCACCCCGCCGTGATGAATGGTCGTTCCCGCGCATGCGGGTTCCTATCCGCCGTGGGGTAGAAGATGGATACAGACCGGCGGCCGGAACCGCGTTCTGGTTATGTATCGGGCGGAAGATGGTGCCCGGGTGCACCATGCGAGGGTTCCGGCTGGGGGTTCGTACCCGGCGGCCCCGGGGCTGCCGGCTCCCGCGCCGGAACTGTAGCCGGCGCTCGTGTCCGGCGCCCCGGCAGCCTGCCGGGCCGAGGTGCCGGAGCCGGGCCCGATTCAGGCCTTCGGGCGCGGCGTGGCGAAGTCGGACGGCAGGTAGAGCTCGATGCGGCCGTCGATCTCGCGGACGCGGAGCTCGTCGAGCGGGTGCGGCGGCGGCCCGGACAGGACGTTGCCGTCGAGGTCGAAGAAGGCGTCGTGGCACAGGCACGAGAAGCGCTTGTCGTCGGTCAGCTCATAGGCGCATCGCGCGTGCGGGCACTTCGGGTCGAAGGCGACCAGCTCGCCAGCCTGGCGCAGCACCAGCCACACGGAGCCGCTCACGGCCGTGCCGGCGACGGAGCCCGTGAAGCGCACCGGGACCGGGTTGTCTACCACCAGGGTCTCGGGGTCGATGTCGGCGGTCACCCAGCCGCGCGCGGCCGGCGGGGTGTCGCTGCCGCATGCCTCGAGGAGGGCGGCCGCGGCCACGGTCGAGCCGATGACGGCGAGCGCCCGGCGGCGGCCGATCGGCGTGGCGAGGGGCGAAGGGTTGGCCGGCGTGGCGGGACGGAGCTCGGTCGTGGCAGCCATGCCCAGATCGTACGCCGACGGCGCGGCAGCCCGCACGCGAGGGGATCAAGCGGGCGCGGGCGCGGGCGACGATGGGGCGCCGGCTTGCGGGGGTTGCGGTCGGCCCGCGGCCGCCGAGGTCAGCTGGCCGCCTGGGCCGCCGTGCGACGGTCGCTCAGGCAGGCGCCGACGATCCGGTCGATGAGCGACTCGGGATCCGGGGCAATCTCCTCGCGACGGATCGTCCACGCCTGGGAGGTGCTGATGCTCACGTCCACGATCGCCCGGGCGCGGCTCTGGCGCAGCAGGTCCACCAGGCCCAGCGGGCCACCCTCCTCGAGGATCACGACGTCCGGGTCGTAAGCGACCGCCCGCTCCATCGCGTCCAGGTCGCCCATGGCGATGCGCTCGACGGCCATCTCGGGCACCGAGGCCATGAGGGCGCTCAGCCCCTCCCCAAGGAGAGGGTGATCGTAGAGGACGAGAACCCGGACCGGGTCCGACATGCTGTCGGGCTCCTGCGGCGAAACGGCGAGCCCTGCTGGCCTCGCTGACCCCCGATGCTACGGGAGCGTCCTGCGCGGCCACCATCCGCCCGTGGGCACAATTCGTCGGCACCGGCGTCTATCCATCGGCACCGAACAGGCGGTGCATCCGGGCACCGGAGTTCCGTTCGGCCGCGGGCCGCGAGCCTTCGGGTTCAGCCCTGGCCCGGCTCCCCGTGGCGCGGCAGCGCCAGCCCCTGCGCCACCGTGTAGGCGGCCGCCTGCGTGCAATTCGAGAGGTGGAGCTTCTCGAGGGCGTTGTGGACGTGGTTCTTCACCGTGCCCTCGGTGATCACGAGCTGCGCGGCGATCTCCTTGTTCGAGAGGCCGGCCGCGACGAGCTGGAGGATCTCCGTCTCGCGGCGGGTCAGGGCCGTCTCACCGTCGGCGGGCGCCGCCTGGGCGCGGGGGCGCGGCGGGCCGTCGCGCAGCGCGTCGAGCAGCTTGTGGGCGATCCCGGGGGCGATCGGCGCCTCGCCGCGCATGACGCCGCGCAGGTCGTCGAACAGGATCTCCGGCCGGATGTTCTTGAGGAGGTAGCCGTTGGCGCCGGCGCGGATCGCGTCGAACAGGTCGTCGTCGTCCTCGGACACCGTGAGCATCACGATCTTCGTCGCGTAGCCGGCGCTGCGGATCGCGCGCACCCCGTCGACGCCCCCGGACCCCGGCATGTTCACGTCCATGACAACGATGTCGGGGCCCTGCTCGCGCACGAGGTCGAGTGCCGCCAGCCCGTTGTCGGCCTCGCCGACGACCGTCATGTCGAGCTGGGCGTTGACGAGGCCGGCGAGCGCCTTGCGGAACAGCGGCTGGTCGTCAACCAGCAGCACGCGGAGCGCCGGGGGCGTGTGCGGCACGCATCTCCTCCTGCTGGAGCTCGACCACGACGCGGGTCCCCATGCCCGGCGCGGTATGCACCGCGAGGGTACCGCCGATCTGCTCCACCCGCTCGCGCATGGAGGCCAGCCCGAAGCCGTGGTCGAGGGCCTCCTCGAGCCGCCCGGGGTCGAAGCCCGAGCCGTCGTCCATCACCGCCAGCGTCACGAGGCCGTCGTCCGCGATCAGGCTGACGGCCGCGTGCTTGGCCCCGGCGTGCTTGCGGACGTTCGTCAACGCCTCCTGGACCACCCGCAGGAGCTGGACCTCGCTCCGCGGCGTCAGGGCCCGGCGAGCCTCGCCGTCGCAGCGCAGCGACGTCCGGATGCCCGTCTGGCGCGAGTACTTGCGGAGGTACTCGCCGAGGGCCCCTTCGAGGCCGTTGGCCGAGGTGATCGACTCGCGGAGGCCCAGGATCGCCTCGCGGACATCCTTGTAGGCCTCGTCGGCGATCTCGGCAAGGTCGCCGATCTCCGTGGCGATGCCGTTGCCGGGCACGTCACGAACCTCCGGCTCGAGGCTCCGCAGGCGCAGGTGGATGACGCCCAGGACCTGGGCCAGGCTGTCATGCAGCTCGCGGGCGATCCGATCCCGCTCGGCCACGATGGCGTACTGCTGCTCGGCCTCGCGGAGGCGTGCCGTCCCGACGGCGATCGCCGCCATATCGGCCAGGGCGCCCAGCAGGTCGCGGTCGCGGTTGCTGAACGGCACCCCGTTGGTGCGCATGACGCACAGCTCCCCGAGGAAGCCGTCGGCGCCCCGCATCGGCCGCTCCAGGACGTTGGCCTGGGGCCCGTCGAGCTGCATGGGGCAGGCCGGGTTTCGGTGCTCCGGTCCGCCCTCCGCGGCCGGGTGGGCGAGGAGGCAGGTCCGCCCGTCGTCGGCCATCGCGAGCCGGTTGGCCCAGTCGTAGCCGTGCCCGTCGGTGCGAGGGTCCGCCAGGCAGGCGACCGAGCGCTCGGCTTCGAGGAGCTCGCGGGCATGCCGGGTGATGAGGTCCAGGAGGTCGCGCAGTTCGGCGCGTCCGGTCAGCTGCAGGGCGACCCCGTACAGTGCCGAGCGCTCGTGCTCCTCGCGGCGCAGGTCGGCGAGCGAGAGAGCGAGACCGGCCGCGGCGCCGATCTTCTCGCCCAGGTCGTCGAGCGCAGCCGTGCCGATCCGCAGCTCGCCCCCCGGGTGAATCAGGAGGCGCATGGCACCCACCGTCGCAGCCGTGCTTCGAAGGGGCACGTCGATCGTCGCGGCATCGACGCCGGGGAGGTCGCCGCGGGTCATATCGGCCAGCCTCGCCGGGGCGTCGCGCAGGATCGTCTCGACCCACTGCAGGCCGGGCCCGAGCTCGGCGGGGCGCAGCACGACGAGCGGCCGGCCGCCCGGGACGGCCACCTGGATGACGCCGGCGAGGGCCCCCGTGTGCTCGAGAACGCGGTCGAGGGTTGCCGCGAGGGTCGTCGCGAGGTCGCCGTCGCCCTGCAGCGCCGAGGCGACGGCGTCCGCGGCCGCGAGGTCCTGGTTCGACCCGACGAGGCGGCGCTGGGCCCGGTCGAGGACGGCGAACAGGCCCAGGCCGAACAGAACGGCCGCGCCGCTCATCACGAGGGCCGCGAAGACGTGGGCGGAGTCGGAGGTGACCGACGGCTCGACCACCCACCAGCGGACGATCTCGAAGCCCCAGATGAAGGCGATCGGGAGGAGGACGCCGACCCACTTCGCGCGCGTGAGCAGGCGGATGTCGCGCTCGGCATTCACGCCGCCAACGATACCCCGCCGGGATGTATCGAATGGCAGGGCCATCAGGCCCCATGCGATTGTGCGCATCGGTCCAAATGCGCATGTCTCGTGTGCGAGGAGTGCGCGCGGTTGGCGCACTCCGTTTCGGCCGCGGCCCCGCGCCGGGCGATTGCGTGCTCGGGCGCGAATCGGCCCCGCGCCGGTGCGGATCGTCGGCTCGGCCGCGGCCCCGCGCCGGGTCAGCGCTCGATCGGCAGGTCCAGGCGGTTGCCCCACTCGGACCAGCCGCCGTCGTAGACCGCGACATCCTCGTGGCCCATGAGGGCCAGGACGAACGCCAGCTTGGCCGCGGCGACTCCGGCGCCGTCGTAGCAGACGATGCGGCGCTCGCGTGTCACCCCGGCGGCGGCCAGGAGCTCGCGGAGGTCACCGCCATCCAGGAAGCGCCCGGTGCCGGGCGCGGTCGTCGCGGCGACGGGGAGGTTGACCGCGCCCGGGATGTGGCCCAGGCGCTTGCCGCCGCCAGCGTAGCCGCGGTACTCGGCCCGCGACCGGGCGTCCAGGAGCAGGGCGTCGGGCGAGCCGATGAGCGACTTCACATCGCTCGCCATCAGGCGCAGGCGGAGCTGGGACCGCGGCGTGAACACGCCCCGCGCCGGCTCGGGCACCGCGTGCGAGACGGGCCGCCCGGACTCGCTCCATGCCCCGAACCCGCCGTCGAGGATCCGGACCGAATCGAGGCCGCATACCCGCAGGCTCCACCACGTCCGGGCGGCGTAGAGGCTGGCCGTGTCGTCGTAGACGACCACCGTCGTGCCGTTGCCGATGCCCGCGCCCGCCAGCGCGGCCGCCACCTGGTCGGGCGGGGCCAGGTGCAGCGACCCGTCCGGGGCGTCGTGGTCGGTGAGGGCCTCGCGCCAGTCGAGGTGCGATGCGCCGGGGACGTGACCCTCGGAGAAGACGACGCGACCCCCGCCGTCGGGTCGCCAGCGCACGTCGAGGATGCGCACCTCCGGGCGGCCGAGGTTCTCGGCCAGCCAGTCGGGGGACGCAAGCAGCTCGGGTCGCGCATGGGCGCCGGACATCGCTCCGTATCATACGGACCCGATGGGCCCTGCCACCTCCTCCGACCCCACCGCCCCCAGCCCCGGCTCTTCCGACGCCGAGCGCCTCGCCGGGCTTCGCGCCGGGCTGCCGGCCACGCGGGCCGGCATCTACCTGAACACGGGCACGGCCGGGCCGCTCCCCGCCGAGGCGGCCGCGGCGATGGCGGAGGTCGCCGAGCGGGAGCTCGCCCTTGGCCGGGCCACCCGCGAGTCGTACGAGGACCTCCTCGAGCGGATGGACGAGGCGCGGGCCGTCGTGGCCGCGGTCCTCGGCACCGACGTCGACCTGGTGGCCCTCACGCACTCGACCACCGAGGGCGTCAACCTGGCCCTCGGGACCATCGACTGGCGACCCGGCGACCGGGTGGTAACGACGACGCTGGAGCACCCCGGCGTGACGGGGCCCCTCGCCCTGCTGCGCGACCGGAAGGGCGTCGAGATGGTGCAGGCGGAGGTCGGGGACGGCGGCGACGACGGGCGCACGCTTGTCGCGCTGCGCGACGCCGCCGTCGGAGGACGGACGCGGGCGATCGTCGCCTCCCACGTGGCGTGGTCGACGGGCGCCCTGCTGCCGGCCGCGGCCATCGCCGGGCTGGCCCGCGAGGTCGGGGCCGTGAGCATCCTCGACGGGGCCCAGTCGGCCGGCGCCATCCCGCTGGCCGTCGACGACATCGGCGCCGACTTCTACGCCGTCAGCGGCCAGAAGTGGCTGCTCGGCCCGGAGGGCACAGGCGCCCTGGTGGTCCGGCGCGGCATCGTCGCCGAGGTGCTGCCGCCGGTCGGAGGCGTCTTCGCGGGGTCGACGCCGTACGCGGTCGGACGGGAGGCCCTTTGGCCGGACGCCCGCCGCTTCGAGACGGCCGGGTTCCACAAGCCCTCGATCGTGGGCCTCGCCCGGAGCGCCGGCTGGCTGAGCATGTTCGTCGGGCTGCCGTGGGCCCACGGGCGGGCGGCCCGGCTCGCGAGGGCGGTCGCCGAACGGCTCGCCGGCACGCCCGGGGTCGAGCTCGTGACGCCCCGGGGTTCGACGGCCACGCTCGTCTCCTTCCGGGTGGCCGGCTGGACCGGGGACGAGGTCGCGGAGGCGCTCGGGCGCCGGGTGCACGCGATCGTGCGCTCGATCCCGGGCCTCGACGCGGTGCGCCTCAGCGTCGCCTTCTTCACCACCGACGACGAGCTGCGGCGGGTCCTCGACGGGGTGGCCGAGATCGCGGTGCACTCGCCGGAGACGCTGCCGTCGCGGCCCGCGATCGAGTTCCTGGAGCTCGCGGGGGAGTGACGCCGGACGGTCGACCGCCCACGGCCAGCTCGCCGACGACCCGGGGGCCGGACCCTGCCCCGCGCGCTGCGCGATCGCCCGATGCCGCACCCCCGGTGGCGGGGTCCCCGGCGACCCGACCTCCGCAGGTCCGCGAGCGCGGCTGGTTCGAGATCCGCTGGCGCCAGCTCCGCCGGGCCCCGACACCGGTCGTCCGGGCGGTGCTCAGCAGCGTGGCGGTCGCCGCCGTGCTCGGCGTCCTGCTCCTGGCCTACGACCTCGCGCTCGACGCCGACGCCGACCTGCCCGGGGGCGACCTCCGGGTGCTGGCGGGCTTCGTGTTCGTCGCCGCCGTCGCGATCCTCGGGTCGTGGCTGACCTATCTCGTCGTGCCCCAGCCCGGCCGTCCCGGGGTTCGCAGCAGGTGGAGCGCGGCCCTCGGGCTCTTCGCCGCCCTGCCGATCGCCTACCTGGCCCTGGTGATCCTCTTCCAGATCCTGAAGCCGCTCCTGGCCGCCCTCGGCGGGTGAACGTGCCGGAGGAGCAAGCCCGCCCGCCGGCGGTGCGGTGCTCGCGATGCCCCGGGGTGTCGTGACCACAGCCGGCTGCTCGCGTCCCAAAGGGCGGTGCGCGGACGCGCCACCGGTTGCGCGCCGGGGTCTGGCATGGCCTCGCGGGGGTGGAGTACCCTCCGGACGTCATCATGGGCCGAAGCGCATATTGCGCACCGGTCATCACCCGCTGGAAGATATCGACGTGGCCACGGAGCTGGATCCGTATTTCGCGCTCCCCAAGCTGTACGGCGCGCCCGCCTATGCGCGCCCGCCCAAGGTCGTCCCTGAGGGCGAACGCCCACTCGATCCCGACGACCTTCCGATCGCCGCCCTGCAGACCGAGGACGAGCGCGCCCTGACGGAAGTCCTCCAGGCATCCGGGACGTACCTGTCGGGTGCCGTCCTGGATTCGATCGGCCTCCCATATGGTGCGGTCGCCGTCGCCCCGGGGTCGAACGGTGCCTCCGGGTCGAACGGCCACGGCGGGGAAGGGTCGGGCGTCGGCGGTCGGCGCTTCAGCCTTCGGGCGCTCACCGATCGGCTGGGCCCGCGCTCGAGGTAGCCGCCGGCCCCTGCGACCCCGGGAACCTCCGCGCGACCTCGGCGCCCTCCCCCCGGCGTGCCGCACGTCCCGCGCGGCTGCAGCGGGCAACAACCCCATACCTTTACATGATGTGACTGAGCGGGCACCATACCGAGGTATGAGCGACGAACGCACCCTTCGGATCGGCCAGGCGGCCGAGCTCCTCGGCGTCGGCGTCGAGACCCTGCGCCGGTGGGAGGAGGAGGGAAACCTGAGGACGGCGCGGAGCGAGGGCGGGCAGCGGCTCGTGCCGCTCGACGAGGTGAGCCGCCTCCTGGCCGAGCGGCGCCGGACGACCCGCGAGCGCCGGATCGTCGCACAGTCGGCACGAAACCGGTTCGAGGGCGTCGTGACCCGCATCGAGCGGGACGCGGTGGCCGCCGTCGTCGAGGTGGTCGCCGGTCCCCACCGCCTGGTGAGCCTGATGACGGCCGAGGCGGTCGACGAGATGGGCCTCCGGGTCGGCGACGAGGCGATCTGCGTGGTCAAGGCGACGAACGTGATCGTCGAGGTGCCGGGATGAGCCTTCGCCGGCGGGCCGTGCGGTCGCTCGTCGCCGCGGCGATCCTCGCGCTCGTGACCGCGGGGTGCGGCTCTGGGCAGCCCTCCGCGGCGTCGCCGGGTCCCGTCGTTCGCGTCGCGGCTGCCGCCGACCTTCGATTTGCCATGGACGAGCTCGTGGCCGCGTACGTGGCCGACCATCCCGACGTCGACGTGGAGGTGGCCTACGGATCATCCGGGACCTTCTACGCGCAGATCGCCGGTGGCGCCCCGTTCGATGCCTTCTTCTCGGCCGACGCCGAGTACCCGCGCCGGCTGGAGGAGGCCGGGCTCGCCGAGGCCGGCGGGACGCGCCTCTACGCGATCGGGCAGATCGTGACGTGGGTGCCGGCCGACTCGCCCCTCGACGTGGAGTCGCGCGGGCTGACGGTGGTGTCCGACCCGGAGGCCCTCAAAGTCGCGATCGCCAACCCCGAGCACGCTCCGTACGGGCGGGCGGCCGTGGCCGCCATGAAGGCCGCGGGCGTGTACGACGCCGCGGCGCCGAAGCTCGTCCTCGGGGAGAACGTGTCGCAGGCCGCCCAGTTCGTCGAGTCCGGCGGCGCCGACGTGGGAGTGATCGCCCTGTCGCTCGCCCTCGCCCCGACCCTTCGCGACAAGGGCCGCTTCGCGATCGTGCCGATCGACTCCTACCCGCGCCTCGAGCAAGGCGCGGTCGTCGTCGGGACGGCCGACCAGCCCGAAGCCGCCGCGGCGTTCCTCGACTTCGTCCTGGGCCCGGAGGGCCGCAGCGTCCTCGACCGCTTCGGCTTCCTCCCCCCGGGGACATGAGGTGGAGCGCGGGTCTCCCGGGGACGTGATGTGGCGTGCACGACCGGCCCCCGGTGACGTCGCGACGCCGCACGGGCGTCCGGATCGTGCGCGCGGCATGCTCGTGAGCCGGCCGGCATGATCGACTGGGAGGCCGTCTGGCTGTCCGTTCGCCTGTCCGTGGCGACGACGACGATCCTGCTCGTCGTGGGCACTCCCCTGGCGTGGTGGCTCGCGCGGTCGCGCCGGAAGTGGCGGCCGCTGGTGGAGGCGCTCGTCGCCCTGCCGCTCGTGCTGCCGCCGACGGTGCTCGGCTTCTACCTCCTCGTGGCGATGGGCCCGAACGGCCCGCTCGGGGCGCTCTGGGCAGGAGCGACCGGGGGCCGGCTGGCCTTCTCGTTCGAGGCGTTGCTGATCGCCTCGGTCATCTACAGCCTGCCGTTCGCGGTCCAGCCGTTCGCCGTCGCCTTCGGCGGCGTGGACCGCTCGCTTCTCGAAGCGTCGTGGACGCTCGGGCGCTCCGGGCCCGCGACGTTCTTCCGGGTCGTCGTACCGCTCTCGCTCGGCGGCCTCCTCACGGGCATGGTCCTGACCTTCGCCCACACCCTGGGCGAGTTCGGCGTGGTGCTGATGGTCGGCGGCAACATCGCGGGCGAGACGCGGACCGTCTCGATCTCGATCTACGATCGGGTGCAGGCGCTCGACTACGCGGGTGCGGCCGCCACCGCCCTTCCCCTGCTGCTCGTGTCGTTCGCCGTGCTCGCCGTCACCTACAGCCTCCGCGGCCTCACGGTGGCCCCGTGGCCGGCCCGGAGGTAAGCGCCCGGGTGCCGGCCGATGGGGAGTCGCCATGGTCGAAGGGCTCGATGGGGCCGACCGGCTCCGCCGACTCGACCCTGGCCGTGGACGTCGAGCGGCGCTTCGTCCGCGGGCCGACGATCCGGGCTGCCTTCGAGCTGGACCTCGATTCCGCCGAGACCCTCGTCCTCTTCGGGCCGTCGGGGTCCGGCAAGTCGACGATCCTGCGCTGCCTCGCGGGCCTGGAGCGACCCGACGTCGGCCGGATCGCGGCAGGAGCCGAGGCCTGGTTCGACGTCGAGCGCCGCGTGAGCCTCCCACCGCAGCGACGGCGCATCGGCTACCTGCCGCAAGGGTTCGCGCTCTTCCCTCACCTCGATGTGCGGGCGAACGTCGCCTACGGGATCACCGACGGCGTCGGGCGCGCCGCTCGCCACGCGCGCGTGGCCGACCTCGTGGCGCTGCTTCGGCTCGAGGGGCTCGAGCGCCGCAAGCCCGCCGAGCTGTCGGGTGGCCAGCAGCAGCGCGTCGCCCTGGCTCGGGCGCTCGCCCGGCAGCCCCGCCTGCTCCTCCTCGACGAGCCCCTCTCGGCGCTCGACGCGCCGACGCGCGAGTCGCTCCGCGGCGAGCTGCGGACCCTGCTCCTGGCGAGCGGAGTGCCGTCGATCCTCGTCACCCACGACCGGACGGAGGCGCTCGTCCTGGGCGATCGCGTCGGCGTGCTGGTGGAGGGCACGATCCGCCAGCTGGGATCGACGCTGGACGTGTTCGACCGGCCGACCGACGAGGAGGTCGCCCGGATCGTGGGCGTGGAGACGGTCGTGGCGGCCGTGGTCGTGGCGAGCGACGCCGGCCTGACCCGGCTCCGCGCCGGGAGTACCGAGCTGCTTGCGCTCGGCGATCTCGCCCCGGGGAGCCACGTCCTGGTGTCGATCAGGGCCGAGGACGTGGTCCTCGAGCGCGGCCCGGCGGACGACATGAGCGCGGTGAGCGCACGCAACCGCCTGGTCGGGACCGTCCTCGGGGTAGTCCCGCTCGGCCCCCTGGTCCGGGTCACCGTCGACGTGGGGTTTCCGCTGGTCGCGGCGGTCACCCGGCCCGCCGTGGAGGAGCTGGGGCTGCGACCCGGGATCAGGGTCGTCGCCATCGTCAAGGCGCCGGCCGTCCACGTCATCGGCTGAGCAGCGCCCGCACGCCTGGCATGGCGGCGCGGCCGCGACGCCGGCGACCGACCGGCGCCGCCGACCGCCGGAGGCGGTCAGCCCGGGGGTGGCGGGCAGTCCCAGCTGAAGCGGGCCCGCACCTCCAGGGGATCCTGCGGCGTGGATTCGGGGTTCACCTGGAGGAGCAGCAGGTCGAGGACGCCGCTCCGGTCGCCCTCCCCCCGCGGCGAAGCGTCGGGTGGCGAGACGAAGGCGTCGTTGCCCACCTCGACGAGAGTTGACCCGTCGCCGTCGGCGAGGCTCATCGTCTTGCGCAGGAAGTCGATCGCGAGGACCGGGGGCGGGACGAACCCCTCGAGGGGCGCGGTCTTCAGCGACCCGATCTTCCAGAGGCCGTTCGCCCACTCGCACTCGAGGTTGCCAGCGCTCGCCGGCAGGCCGGCCGGGACCGACGGGACGAAGGAGAAGTCGCCCGTGACGACGACGGCGCCGGGCAGCGTCGGGCCGACGCTGAGCCCGATCGTCGCCCCGGCGGCAGCGAAGAGCGCCGCCAGCGCCACGCGGTCCACCTCGAAGCCGCGGAACAGGAGGACGAGCACGATCGCGAGGACGAACGCGAACCCGCCGCCCACCTTGAGGACGAAGGCGATGAAGCCGGCGTCGATCGGCAGGCTGTCGGCGAACCGGACCGCCGCACCCCAGGCGATCCCGCCGACGAAAAGCGCGGCCGCCCTCGCCAGCATCCGGCGCGACAGCAACGCGGGCCGGGGCGCCTCCTCGAGGTCTTCGACGCCCAGCGGCGTGGGGGGCGGCGACGGCGGCGGGCGGCGGAGCATCCGCGGGATCGTCGCACACCTGCCCGACTCGCGGGCCGGGCCGTGGGGTGTACGCTCGTTCGACAGCGGCGCGCCCGCGACCGGCGGGGGAGTAGCTCAGCGGTAAGAGCAGGCGTCTTATACACGCCACGTCGGTGGTTCGAATCCACCCTCCCCTACCACATCGGTCCAACGACCCGCCGCGGTGCCGGCACCGCCGACGGGGGCGCGTCAGCCGGCGGGGCGCGTCAGCCGGCGGGGCGTGTCAGCCAGCCGGCGACCCAGCCGACCCGGGTCCCGACCGCGACCCGGTACCAGGTCTGACCCGCGGAGTCCTTCGTCGAGCGGGTGACGCCCACCCGTGTGCCGCGGTCGAGCACGCGCGACACCGCGGCCGACACGCGCGGAGCGCTCCGGAGGTTGAGGGCATTCACGGCCACGGTGCGGCGGGCGACCACCTTCGGCGCGGCCGTCGACCGTGCTGGCGCCTTCGCCGTGGCCGTCCGTGCGGCTGCCGCCGGGCCCGAGAGACCGGTGCGGATGAAGGTCGTGAACCGGGCGGTCAGGACGCGCAGGCCGTGCACGCGAACGCCCGAGGTCAGGGTGCTGATGGCCCTCCCGTTGCCG
The DNA here is from genome assembly GCA_963831745.1 of uncultured Chloroflexia bacterium. Taxonomy (GTDB): domain Bacteria; phylum Chloroflexota; class Limnocylindria; order Limnocylindrales; family CSP1-4; genus CTSoil-043. The sequence continues at coordinate 65,911 of CAWHRD010000007.1, forward strand.
AGGTAGATGCCGACGTGGGAGCCGTTGCCCCACACGGCGATGTCGCCGCGGCGGCCGTGGGACGTCGTCAGGTGACGGGCGCGGGCCCAGCGGAGCATCGCGGATCCGCTCCGGTTGCGGCCGTTCCCGATGACGTCGAGCTCGCCGGCCCGGCGGAAGGCGTAGGTGACGAGCCCGGAGCAGTCGAAGTAGGACGGTCCCGTCGCGCCGTAGACCCACGGGCTGCCGCGCTCGGCCATGGCGATCTTGACCACGCGATCGGCGGGGGCGGCGGCGGCGGCGGGCGCCGGCGGCTGGATCGAGACGATGACGAGGGCGGCAAGCGTCGCCGCTGCGAGCACCCGAAGGCGCGAGATTCCGAGCAACTGTGCTCCTCTCTGCCGGCGCGCCGCGGGTGCTCCGCGGCGGCGGTGGGCTGGTCGTCGCCCGGCAGGGAGGGGTCGTCGGCGCACGGCGCGACGAGAGGGGCTGGGTCGCGCTGGGGGCGCGCCGGGGTGCGTCGCTGGGGACGACGACGCGGGGCACCGACCGGATCGGACGGTACGCGGCAGGACGGCGCCTGCCGGGGCGACGATCTTCGGTTTGCGGTCCCATGCTGCCGCGAGGATCCCCTCGCTCGGCGCGAAGGATAGCCGGGATCGCCGATGCCCGCCCGGATCGCCGATGCGCGCGGGGATCGCCGACACCGGCCGGTTCGCCGATTTCGGCGGCGGCCCGTCCGCCGCCGTGCCTCGCCGCCGGCGCCGCGTCAGGGAAGGGCGGCGACCAGCGCGCGCGCGCCGGGACCCGGCCGCAGCTCGTAGGCTCCCGCGGACGCCGGCACGACCAGCGATTCGAGCGGCTCGAGGCGCTCCTCCCAGCCTGGCCCCGACAGCGCGAGCGAGGCCCCCACGGCCGTCAGCAGGTGGAGCGTGCGCCCCCCGGGATCGAGCCGGGCGGGCGCGTCCAGCAGGTCGAGCGTGAAGTGAGGGCACGCCGCGAGACGCCCGGGCGCCCCGCCCCGCCGGACCTGGGGCCGGCTGTCCGGCGCCACCGAGGCGAGCGCCTCCCTGGTGTGGAGCGGGCGCTCCGGGGACGGCGCGCGGCCCCAGTCATCGACCCGGTACGTGATGTCGGAGGGTTGCTGAATCTCGTACAAGAGCAGGCCGGGCCCGACGGCATGCAGCGTGCCGACCGGCAGCAGCACGGCGTCGCCCGCCTCGACCTCCTGGTGGGCGAGGAGCTCGGTGACGGCGGCGCCCCGGCGCATCGCCTCGCGGACGTCCGCCTGCCGGACGCTCGGCCGGACCCCGACCAGCAGCTCCGCCCCCGGCTCGGCGTCGAGGACGTACCAGGCCTCGACCTTGCCGACGGCGTCGGGCCCGACGAGAGCGCGGGCCGTCTCGTCGTCCGGGTGGACCTGGACGGACAGCCATGCGGCCGGGTCGATGAGCTTGAGCAGCAGGGGGAAGCGGGGCCCCCGCCCCCGCCGTGCCGCCGTCCCGACGAGCTCCGGTCCCAGGCTCGCGGCGAGCTCCTCGAGCGTCCGGCCCGCGTGTGCGCCGGCGGCGACCTCGAGCCAGGGGCCTGCGACCCACAGCTCGCCGATCGGGAGGGCACGCGGCGGGCCGAGCCGGGACCCACCCCAGACGCGCTCCTTGGCGACGGGGACGACGCGGAGGGGAGTCAGCACGAGCCCGAGCCTACACCGCCGGGGCCACGGGACGTCAGGCGCGCCGCCCTGGGACCGCCCGGGGCGCCAGCGCCTCGGCCAGGGCCTGGCCGACGACCTCCGCGAGCTGGTCCCACTCGACCAGGAAGGCGTCGTGGCCCTTCGTGGAGCGCAGCTCGCGGTAGCGGGCGTGCGCGCCCGCCGCGCCGGCCGCGTCCGTCAGCGCCCTGACCTGCTCCGGTCCGTAGAGGATGTCGCCCTCGATGCCGAGCCCCGTGACCCGCACGCCGTGGTCGGCGAGCCGGGCCAGCGCGGTCCCGAGGCCGCCCCGACCGGCGCCCGCGTCGTGGCGGTCCATGGCCCCGACGAGGACCCGGTACGCCAGGGGGTCGAAGCGTGCCACGAGCTTGCGGCCCTGGTAGGCCAGGTAGCTCGTGATCGACGGCGTGCCGTCGGGCTCCGCCGAGCGCCCGAAGCGGCGCTCGAAGTCCGCCTCGCTGCGGTAGGTGGTCATGGCCAGGCGCCGGGCCAGGTCCAGCCCGTCCGGCCCGAGCCGGCGCACGAGCTCGAGCTGGATACCGTTCCAGGCGACGGCGAGCGCGCCTGTCGCGGCCGGGGCCGCCATCGCCAGGACCGAGCCGACGGCCCCGGGTCGCTCGAGGGCGACCTCGAGGGCCACCATCCCTCCGAGCGAGCCGCCGGTCACGAGGGCCAGCCGGTGGATCCCCAGGGCGTCGAGCAGGGCCCACTGGGCGCGGGCCTGGTCGCGCGTCGAGACGGCGGGGAACGCCTCGCCGTAGGGCTCGCCGGTCGCCGGGTCCGGGCTGGTGGGCCCGGTCGTCCCGTAGCAGCCGCCGAGCAGGTTGGCGCATAGGACCCCGACGCGGGTCGTGTCGAGCGCGCGGCCGCGGCCGATGAGCGGGGCCCACCAGTCGCCGGCCGCGTCCGCGCTGCCGGTGAGGGCGTGGACGACGAGGACCTGGGGAGCCTCGTCGGGCCCGGGCCCGTCGTGCCGGTACGCGACGCGGAGCGCCGGGAGGACGCTGCCGTCGCCGATCGCGAACGGCCCGACCTCCCGGACCACGACGCCCCCCGTATCGAAGGGTGGCGACGGCGCCGGGACCGCCGGCGCCCCCCGGCCCGCGCCGGGCCGCACCACCCCCCGGGGTCCGGGGGCGGACGGGGAGCCGGCGCCGGCCGCCTGAGCGGCCATCGTCATGCTCCGGCGCCGACGGGCGCTGCGCCGGTTGCCGCCCCCGCGCCGGATGCCGCCCCTGCGCCGGATGCCGCCCCTCCGCCGGATGCCGCCCCAGTGCCGGATGTCGCCGCGGCGAGGGCCTGGTCCAGGTCGGCCAGGATGTCGTCGATGTGCTCCAGGCCGATCGAGAGCCGGACGAGGTCGTCGGTGACCCCCGTGCTCGCCTGCTCCTCGGCGCTCAACTGCTGGTGGGTGGTCGTGGCCGGGTGGATGATCAGCGACTTCGCGTCGCCGACGTTCGCGAGCAGGCTGAACAGCTTGACGTTGTTGATGAGCGCCCGCCCGGCGTCGCGCCCGCCGCGGATGCCGAAGGTGAGGACGCCCCCGAAGCCTCCCCGGAGGTAGGTCGCCGCGTTCGCGTGTGCCGGGTGCGACGCCAGGCCCGGGTAGCTGACCCAGGTCACGCGCTCGTCCCGCTCGAGCCAGCGCGCGACGGCGAGGGCGTTCGCGGCGTGGCGCTCGATCCGCAGGGGGAGCGTCTCGAGCCCCTGCAGGAACAGGAAGGCGTTGAACGGGCTCAGCGCGGCGCCCGTGTCCCGGAGCCCCTGCACCCGCAGCTTGATGATGAAGGCGAGGGTGCCGACCGCCTCGACGTACGAGACGCCGTGATAGCTCGGGTCCGCCTCGACGAAGTCCGGGAAGCGGCCCGAGGCCTTCCAGTCGAACGTGCCGCCGTCCACCACGACGCCGCCGATCGACGTCCCGTGGCCGCCGATCCACTTCGTGGCGGAGTGGATGACGATGTCGGCGCCGTGCTCGATCGGGCGGCAGAGGAGGGGAGCGAACGTGTTGTCGACGACGAGCGGGATGCCGTGGGCGTGGGCGACGGCGGCGACGGCGGCGATGTCCGGCACGTCGAGCCGCGGATTGCCGATCGTCTCGAGGTAGATCGCCTTCGTGTCGACGTCGATCGCCGATGCGAAGCTCGCCGGGTTCGAGCCGTCCACGAACCGGGTCGTAATGCCCAGCTTCGGCAGCGTCCACTGGAACAGGTTGTACGTCCCGCCGTAGAGGCTGGCGCTGCTGACGATGTTGTCGCCGGAGCGGGCCAGGTTGAGGATGGTCGCCGTCTCGGCGGCCTGGCCGGAGGCGAAGGCAAGGGCGCCGACGCCTCCCTCGAGCGCGGCGACGCGGGCCTCGAAGACGCCCGTGGTCGGGTTCATGATCCGGGTGTAGATGTTGCCGAACTCCTGCAGGGCGAAGAGCCGGGCGGCATGGTCGGCGTCGTCGAACACGTACGACGTCGTGGCGTAGATCGGGACGGCGCGGGCGTTGGTGGCGGGATCGGGGCTCTGCCCGGCATGGATCGCCAGGGTCTCGGGACGTAGCTGCGGCTGGTCGGACATCGGTCGCCTCCGGGGCATGCATGGCTCGAGGGGCGGTCCCGTGGTCGGCGGCTGCGGCGTCGGCGCTCAGCGTCACCGTCGCGGCGTCGGCCTGGGTTCGGCGGCTCCCGCTGCGCCTCCGGAGAACGTAAGAGCCGCAGTCCCTGCTGGACTGCGGCCCCGGGACCCGATCCTGGGTCCCGTGATCAACCGTGCAGGTCGATCAGGCGCCCAGGACCCCGTCCTCCACGCGGCGGGGCCGCCGGCGCATCCACATCAACCAGGCGACGGTCGTGATCTGCATCAGATCGCGGAGTCTGCCGGATGCCGCCGTGGAATGCAAACGCCGGCTACGCGAGCGCCTCGAGGATCTCGCGCACGTGGCGCAGGCGATCGGGCGTCAGGCCGCGCTGCGCCGGCAGGGCCGCCAGCCACGCCGGGACGTCGTCGAGCGCGACGACGGCGCAGCCGTCGATCCGGCCGACGGCGTGGTCGTCGCCGAGGACGGCCGCGGTGACCCTGACCACGAAGTCGCGCTCCTCGGCCTCCAGGTGGCGCCGGAGCCGCTCGCCGTCCCGAGCTGCCCGCTGGAGCGGGTTCTCGATCGGCCGCCACCGCCGATCGGAGAAGAGCACCTCCCAGCGCTCACCGATGCGGCGGACCGCGGCCGCCGGCGGGAGCGGCTCGAAGAACGCGACACCGTGAGGCCCGACGACGACGTCCGGGATCCGGCGCCCGTCGGGCAGCCGGATCCGTGGGATGACGCTACAGCCCGGGGGCAGGAGCGCCGCGCGTCGCGCGACGGGCGGCTCCCCGCCGCGGCTGCCGCTGATGCGCTGGGCCGCGCCGGCGAGGCGGTTGATCCCGAGGAACGCGAAGCAGGCCGGCGCCGTCAACGCGACGGCCCAGGCGACGGCGCCGAGGAGCGGGCCGGCGGGTCCACGTCCCTGGGGCGTCACGAAGCCGGCGAGCATCGGCGTCGCGAAGACGAGCCACGCCGCGGCGGCCGCGATGGCCAGCCACGCCAGCCCGACGATCGCCGGGCCGGCGGCCGCGGCGACGCCGGTGCCGGCCCGCCGGCCACGGGCGGGGATGACGACACGGGACGCACCCTGCATGCGCGGATGGTCGCTCGCGGGGCGAGCCGGGGTCGATGGCACCTTCGGGGGATCGGGCATGGCCCCTCGTCCCGGTGCGGACACGCACCGGGAGCTGCCCTCGACGGGCGCGGACTGCCAGCGCGCGGGCCCGGACTGGCTGGCAGGCGCCCGGACGGCGCTCTCCCGGAGCGGCTTGCCGACCGGCCGGGAGGGGGTCCGCTGGTCATGGCACCGCATGACCCACGTACCATTGAGGTCGCCCCCCCCGAGGCGTGATGCTCGGCGTTGTCCCAGGGACGGATGCGCCCTGGTCGAGATCGAGGCTTGTCCAGGTTGGGGCCTGACACACACCGGGTCCGCAGCGTCGCGTACGGCGTCGGGCCGTTGCTGCTCGCGCTCACGCTGATCTTCGTGTCGGCGACTCCGGTCGCGGGAGCGCCGGTCCGTCTCTTCGCACCTTCCGTCTCCCCGACGGTGGGTAATCCGTCTACGGGCATCTCGCTGTCGGTCACGTATCGCGATGCCGACGGAGCGCAGCCTCGATGGGTCCGCGTTCGGGTTGGTTCGCGGAACTTCGCGATGACGGACGATGGGACCACGAATCCGATCACCGGCATCCGGTATACGACCACCGTGACCCTCGCCGTCGGGACGCACGCTGTCGAGTTCCAGGCGATCGGCATGGACTGGGTTTACGATTCGTTGGCGGCCGGGTCCATCACGATCGGTTCCATCGCCACTCCGACGCCCGTCCCGACTCCCGTCCCGACCCCCGTCCCGACGCCCGTCCCGACGCCCGTCCCGACGCCCGTCCCGACCCCCGTCCCGACGCCCGTCCCGACGCCCGTCCCGACGCCCGTCCCGACCCCGGCCCCGACCCCGGCCCCGACCCCGGCCCCGACACCACGGCCGACCCCGGTGCCCACGCCACGGCCCACGGCGGCGCCGGCGCCGACCGCCGCCCCGACGCCCGTCCCGACGCCACGGCCAACCCCGGTGCCAACGCCGCGGCCCACGGCGGCCCCAACAGCGGCGCCGGCCCCGACCGCCGCCCCGACGGCGGCACCGACCGCCGCCCCGACACCCAAGCCCAGGCCCAAGCCCACGCCGAAGCCGAGCCCGAAGCCGTCCCCAGCGCCCACGGCGACGCCCACTGCCAGGCCGTCGACAGGGGGATCGACCTCGTCGCCTACTGCCTCGCCCACTCTCGGCCCCGTCGCCATCGTCCCGGGCGGCGGCGACTCCACCCCTCCACCATCGGTCCCGCCCGACTCCGTCGTCGAGACGCCCAGCCCCAGCGCGGCCCCAGGAGGCGCGGTGGTCCCTGGTGGCGCCGGGACGCCGCCGCCCGCGGGCAGCGGCACGCGCGGCGACCCGGCCGTGGCCGGACCCTTGGGCGATGACGGCCTGAGTCGACTGGTCCTCGTCGCGGCGGTGGTCTCGACCGGGATCACGCTCGTGGTTGCCTTCTTCCTGTTCGGTCGGCGACGGCGCGACGACGAACCCGATCATCTGGAGCTGGCGACCGCCGCCGCGGCCGCGTACGGCGAGATGCCCGTCGTCGCCCCTCCGATCGACCCCGGGACGGGCGGGACCGACGTCGACCTGCCGCGCTGGCGCCGTCCTTCGCTCCTCGCCGCCCGCAAGTCGGACCCGGAGCGGAGCGGCGCGCCCATGCCGGGCGCCGGCCACCTGACCTTCACGGGCTCGGCGGTGGCCGCGGGCCTCGAGCGGCGCCGGGTCCGCTACCGGATCGTGCGCCTCCTCGATCAGCCGGACGAAGTGGTCGGGGCGACCGTTGGCTCGCTGGACGAGGGCGACGAGGTAGAGGTCCTGGAGACCCGGGGCATGTACCGTCGGGTCCGGACGCCCGACGGCCGGTCCGGCTGGCTCCACAAGACGACGCTGGGCGACCTTCTCGAGGCACACGAGCCCGAGCCGGAGATCGAGAGGGACGTCCTGCTGGCGTACCTTGCGGGACGCGGCAAGAGCTAGCCGACTTCCCGCGCTCGGCCACGACGCGGGCGCGCGGCGGCCTGCTCGCGCCGCAGGATCACGATGTGCTGGTGGGCGATGTTGGGGACGAACGCCCGTGGGTAGCCGTACGGCCGGAGGCGCGTCCCCGCCTGGTACCAGACGAGGTCCCCCTTCGGCACGAGGCCGGCCCGCGCCGCACGGGCGGCCAGGTCTGCGCCGGTGAAGCGGTAGGTGCCGTCCACGTAGGCGTCGCGGACGATCACGGCGGCATAGCGTCCGGGTCGCAGCACCCGCACGACCTCGCCGAAGACGCGCTCCATGGCCTCGAGGTAGTCGTCGTGGGTGGCCGCGTTGGCGAGGTCGGCGGGGTCGTCGGAGCGCATGGCGTAGTCGGTGCGCCGGTTCACGTGGGCCTCCGCGAGCCGGCCCCCGGCCATCGTCAGCGGCAGCTGGACGGTGTACGGCGGGTCGGTCGCGACGAAGTCCACGCTCGCGTCGGGCACCCCGGGGAGGAGGGCCAGGGCATCGCCGACCCGCATCTCGCAGCCGGCCGGGTCGAACGTCCGCGGCCCTCCCGGGTCGGCGGAGCCGAGGTCCGCGAGGGCCGGGCCGGCGCCGTCGCGCTCCGCCAGCAGGGCCGCCGCCACCTCCTCGTAGACCTCGGCCCAGGCCGGGTTGATCTCCAGGCCGAGGGCCCGGCGGGGGCCGCGGGCGATCGCGGCCCCGATGAGCGTCCCGCCGACGCCGGCGAAGGGGTCCAGGACCAGCTCGCCGCCCTTGGTGAAGAACTCGATGAGGCGCGCCATCAGGCGCGGTGGCTTGTTGGCGCCATGCAGCTTCCGCGCCGCGTGCCCCAGCTCCGACGGGTATGCGGTCACCAGCAGCGACTTCGTGAAGTACAGCCACTCCTCGCCGGTGAGCTCGTTCAGCTGGTTGGCCGGGTGGACTTCGCGCGCCATCCCGGGAGTATGGGGGCCGCGCCCCTCGATCGCCGTCCGGCGGCCCGTAGAATGCCGGCATGACGGGGGCTGCCGGCGGGGGGGCAACCAGGTTCTTCGGTCGCGAGCGCGAGCTCGAGGCCATCCTCCGCTCGGCCGCCGAGGTCGCAGCGGGCCGGTCGGCGACGGTCCTCCTCGAGGGGCCGTCGGGGATGGGCGCGACCCGCCTGATCGACGAAGCCCTCGGGCTCCTCGCGTCCGGGATGGCGGGCGACCTGGCGGGCGGGGTGCCGACCGTCCTGCGCGGCGATGCGATGCCGGCGTGGCGCGGTGCGCCGTACGCGCCGTTCCGGGCCGCGATGGAGGGCCTTCTCGCCGGGCGGTCCTCGGACGAGGCGCTCCGGCTTCTCGGCCCCGTCGCCGAGCTGCTGCTGTTGCTGCTGCCCCGCGCCGCCGCCCGGCTCTCCGCGACCGACCCGGTCCCCGCCACCCGCGAGCGGCTGGCCGACCGCATCCTGGAGGCGTTCCGCGGGGTGATCGGACGGCTCGCCGCCGACGGTCCCGTCGTCCTCGTGGTCGAGGATCTCCACGTCCTCGATGCCGCCTCCCGCTCGCTCCTCGCGTTCCTCGCCCGGACCCTCGGGGAGCGGCCCGTCCTCCTGGTCGGCTCGTACCAGCCCGACGCGCTCGGCCGCGGGCATCCCCTGCGCGTCACCCTGGACGCGATCGCCTCGGGCCCGCGCCCGCGGCTCCTTCTGGCGCTGCCCCCGCTCGACCGTGCGGCGCTCCGTCCCTTCATCGCGGAGCGCGAGGGCGAGGCGCCGTCTGCGCCGACCCTGCTGCTCGTCGCCGAGCGGTCGGGGGGCAACCCGCTCATCGCGGAGGAGGTGCTGGCAGCCCGTCGAGAGCTGTCGGGCGCCGCGTTGAGCGCTCCGCTGGAGCAGCTGGTGGTCGCTCGCGCGGCACGGCGGACACCGGAATGCCGGCGCGTGCTGCGGATCCTCTCCCTCGCCGACGGCCCCCTGGCGCCGGCGGAGCTGGCGGCGGTCGCCGCGGCGTATGACGCCGGCATCGGCCGGCCGGCTCCCCGCTCGAGCGGCCATCGCCGCCGCGGAGGCGATGGGATGGACGCCGATCTTGCCGCCGGCGTGGCGGAGGCCACCGAGCATGGCTTCGTCGTCCGCCGCGAGCCCGCGCAGGGGCCTGCGCAGGGGCCCGCCCAGGGGCCCGGGAGCGGGGCGCGGACGAGACGCCCGACCCATGCGACGAGCGACGCTCCGCTGAGCGTCCGTCACGAGCTGCTCGCGGCCGCGCTGGCCGCCGACCTCCTGCCCGGTCCACGGCGACGCATGCACGCCGCGATCGCGACCGGCCTCGAGGCGCGGCCCGCCGAGTGCGCGCAGCACTGGCATCTCGCCCGCGAGGCCGCGTCGGAGCTGCGCATGGAGATGGGCGCGGCGGCCGACGCGGAGGCAGTCGGTGCCGCCGCCGACGCGCTCGCGCACCTCGAATGCGCCATCGAGATCGCCGGCGCCCCGGTTGCGGCGGGCGTGCTCGCGGGCCGAGAGGAGCTGGACCTGCTCAGCCGGGCGGCGGACGCCGCGGCGGCAGCCGGCGATGCCGGGCGCGCCGAGGCGTTCGTCGTGTCCGCCGTGGCGCGCCACGCGGATTCGAGGGACCGCCGGGCGCACGCCGAGCTCACCCGCCGCCTCGGCGCATATCGCGTCGAGGGCGGGGATCGCGACGGGGCCGTCGCGGCCTTCGAGCGGGCCATGCTGATCCTCCCGACGGGCCCGAGCTGCGATCGAGCCCGTCTCCTGGCGACCCTCGCGCACGTCCGCGTGATCGACGGGTCGTACACCGACGCCGAGCGGCTGGCCGAGGAGGCGGTGGCGATGGCGGCCCTGGTCGGCCCGGACGCGCGGGCGTGGCACGGCCACGCGACGTGCACGCTCGGCGTGGTCGACAGCTGGCTGGGGCGGCCCGAGCGGGCCGTTCGCCGCCTCGAGGAGGCGCTCGCCGTCGCCACCGAGCTGGCGCTGCTCGACGACGCGTTCCGGGCACGGGCGAACCTGACCACGGCGCTCGACCTGCAGGGCCGCCGCCACGAGGCGGTCGAGGTCGCCCTTCGGGGCATCGAGGCAGCGGAGGCGGTCGGCCTCGAGGTGGTCTACGGGAACGTCCTGCGCGCCAACGCGGTCGACTTCCTGGTAAGCCTCGGACGCTGGCGGGAGGCTCGCGCCCTCGCGAACCGGGCGCTAGCCTGGGCTCCGTCGGGGATCCCGTTCGTGATCGCCGCGCTGGGCCTGGCCATCGTCGAGATCGAGACGACCGCCGGCGACGAGGCGGCCGAGATCCTGGGCCGCCTGTTCCTCGAGATCGAGACGGTCCCGTATGTCGAGCTGGCGGTGCCGGTCTACCAGGCGGCGGCCTCCTTCGGGCTCTGGCGCCGCGACGTGACGGACGCCACGCGGGCCATCGACGCCGGATGGGCTCGGCTCCAGGGAACGGAGGAGTGGGCCCTCGCCGCCAGGTTCGCGGCCGCCGCCCTTGCCGTTGCCGACGCGCGCGTGGCGGCAGCCCTCGAGCGCCACGACCTCGCGTCCGTCGCCGCGGCGCGAACGTGGGCCGGGGAGATCCTGCGCGTCGCCTCGCGCATGGTCTCCACGTCGGGGGTTCCCTCCGACAGCTGGGTGCGACGCGAGGTGGAGGCCGACCTGGCGACCGCTCGAGCCTACGCCGCCCGCCTGCGCGGGTCCGACGATCCGACGACATGGGCCAACATCGCGGCCCGCTGGCGCGACGTCCGCCGGCCCTACGAGACGGCCCGGGCCCTCTTCTGCGAAGCGGGGGCCCACCTCGCCGCGGGCACGGACGCGGGGACTCGGCGTGAGGACCGGGACGAGGCACGGGATGACGCCCGGGAGCCGCTGATCGCCTCGGCGGCGATCGCCCTCGAGCTGGGGGCCCGACCGCTCCTGGGAGCCATCCGCGACCTGGCCGATCGGGCGAGGATCGCCCTGCCGCCCGACGTGACCGCCGGCATTGCCGCGTCGGCCGTCGAGGTCTCAGCGTCGAGGCGGCCTGCCGTCGGCCGGGTCGACCGCCGTCGAGCCGCGATGCTGCCGGGCCCCGAGCGGCGCACCGCCGCGTCGTTCGGCCTGAGTGCCCGCGAGCGCGGGGTCCTTGCCGAGATCGTTGCCGGCCGCACCAATCGCGAGATCGGCCAACGCCTGTTCATCAGCGAGAAGACCGTGAGCGTCCACGTCGGCAACATCCTCTCGAAGCTGGGGGTCGGCGGACGGGTGGAGGCGGCCACGGTTGCCCTGCGCCTGGGCCTCGTGGAGGACTCCGCGACGGACGCGAACGAGCCCGGACCTCGCGGTCCGGGCTCCGGTCGACGGCGGCGCGGCGGCACCACCTGAGGCTGTCACTCGGCCGACGGGTGCCGGCCGGCAGGTGTCAGAACTTCTTTCCCCAGAGCGGGGTGAAGAAGACGGCCAGCGTCGCGAAGGTTACGGCGAGGCCGAAGAGGCGGGCCTTCAGCTGATCATTCATGAGTGCGGTCTCCCAGGCGCGACGCCGTTGTCGCTGATGCCGCTGGGCGTTGGATGGAGGCTGCGACCCTCTCGCGCCACTCGAGGGCCGCCTGTCGGCGCCTCTTGGAACCTACGGTCGCCGCCGCGCCAGCGAAATGGGACGTTGGTACGGGGTACCGGCGGTTTGGTGGTACTTCCGGCCCAGGGCGGGTGTCCACGTGGTGCGCCACGACACCGTGCGACGACGGGACCTGCGGCGGACGCGGACGGGACCTGCGAGGTCGCGGTCGAGTCACGCGCCCGGTCGCCACCGCTACGGCCAACGGCTGATCGGTCGTCACCCAGGACGCGCCTGCCGGTCGTCGCGTGGCGGTCCGGGCCCACGCGCGCTACAATCCCCGGGCTCTGTTCAACAAGCACCTCGGTCGGGGCGTGGCGCAGCTTGGTAGCGCGCATCGTTCGGGACGATGAGGTCGGAGGTTCAAATCCTCTCGCCCCGACCAATGCACCTTAATGTCCCCCTTGGATCTCGCTGGCGTCGCTTCTTGCGTGCCTCCGGCGTGTCGACGCGGACGAGACGCGACTTCCGGCCGTCGAGCAGTTGGCGCATGACCTCCGCTTGTTCGCCCCGGAGCTCGGCGCGGCGGGGCTTCAGGGACAGCGCAAGGGTTCGGCCCGCGAGGAGATCCTCGGAGAGCTTGACCTCCACGATCACCGGACCGAGCACCTCGAGCCGTTCGAAGGCGGCCGTCGTGGCATCGGCGCGCCGGAGCTCGTACTCGCGGCGCGCATGCTGGTGCCTCGGCTGTTCCGGGAGATCGATCTCCCACAGCGAGCGCAGGTCATCGAGATACGCGAAGGCCCTGGCGGGGTCGATCGCCTCGGCTGATCGCTGGGGGCGCCGGGCCGCCTCGATCTCCGTCGTGAGGTCCGTCTTGCGGCGCAGGTAGTCGGCGTCGCTGATCCGCCCGAACGCGTTGTCCAGCGCGATCGTGCGGAGCTCCTGCTCGAGCCGACCGGCGCGTCGGGAATCGATGGGCGCCGGCGCGTCGGACAGCGCGGCCACGATCCGCTCCTTCGCGGCATCGTCGACCTTGGCGGTTGCCAGGAGGGCTGCCACCTGCCATTCGTAGATCTCCGCGCGGAAGCTCGTTCGCCCGCCGGCCGCCTCGGTCCATTGGGCACAGGCCGGGGCCGGATGGGTCATCCGTCGCCGGCCGGTGCTCGCGTGACCGTAGAGCGCCGCGCCGCAGCCGTGGCAGAACAGGTGCGGGACGTAGATGCGCTCGTGCGTCGGGCGAGCACCGACCGTCGCGCGCTCGGACCGGATCGCCTGCACCCGCTCCCACAGGTCGTCACTCACCGGCGGGTCGCCGTCCGGCCCGCTCCGCCACGGCGCCTCGACCCGCTCCTCGTCGGCGAAGCCTCGGAACCGGACGAGATAGCCGTTGTAGATCGGGTTGCGCAGGAGATCGGCCATCCCGGCGGCCGTCAGTGGCCGGCCCGTCCGACTCGAGCGATACCCGCGGCGAGCGGCCTCGAGCGCGAGCGTGTCGTCGCTGTACCGACCGGTCGCATAGAGCTCGAAGAGCGCTCGCGCGTTCGCAATCTGGTCGGGGTCGGGCTCGAGGACGGGGCGCGATCCGTTGCTCCGTCGGAACCCGAATGGCGGGTGGCCGCCCGGGTCACGGTAGGTCCGGAACTTCGCGGCGATGCCACCGGCGATGGCGCGCGCTCGGTCGAGGTTGTCGATCTGGGCCTTGACGGCCTGTTCACCGAAGTCGCCCTGGCGGTCTGGGTCGGAGCTCAGCAGTCGCCGATCGGCGAAGTAGAGCACGCAGCCTCGGGCGTGGAACGCGTCGCGGTAGGCGAAGGCCAGCGCTGGGTCGCGCATGAATCGGCTGAAGTACGGAACCAGGCCAACTTTGACCCGCCCTTCGGCCGCCCAGGCGAGCGCCGGCTCCAGTCGCCCCGCGTCCCAGCCGGGCGAGGCGTCATGGAGTTCGAGCGCGGATGGGGTGACGTGCGTGCGCTGTTCGGCCAGGTCGAGCTCGTGGGCCTGGCCCTCGGGTCCGCCCCGGTAGTCCTGGGCTTCGGTCGAGACGCGGATGACCCGGAATGAGGGAAGACCCGCGAGGTCCTCCTCGCTCATTGGCAGCCGTCGGAACGCGTCGGGTACGCCGATCCGCCGGCGCGTCGTGCGTCGTGGCACGGTGCGCTCCCTTCGTCGATGCGTACCCGTCCGGCAGTGTACCGGATCGCTCAGCGGCCGCAGCCAGGCGACACTGCTCGGCGGTCTCGATGAGCGCCACGAGCGCGTTCTCGAACGCGGACGGGCTTCTGCCTGCTGCGGCTGGATGGTGTGCTGCGGTCACCGCAGCGCCTCGGCGTGGTCTTCCACACCACCGTGACCCAGGAGCCGCAGCCAGACGTCGCTGCCCACAGGAGTGCCGCAGCGCCGCGGGGTCGGGTCCACGAGGAGGCCGCCGACGGTCGTCCGGGCGACGCTCGCGTTGAGGGCGACGAGCGGTGCCGCGAGCCCCGCTGCCCGCAAGTCGGGCAGGACGAGCGCCCAGGCCTTCCGGACGAGTCCGGCGTAGGAGGGCGTGGTGCGCCCGATGGCAGCGAGCCGCGCCGCCCGTTCGGGTGAGCCCGCCACGAAGACGACGTACCAGGGTTTCGACCAGAGCGCGGTCTCGTAGCGGGCGAGCTTGTCGCGGATGACCGGGCCGCGCTCGGTCGCTTCGTCGATCTCGAGGCACAGGACCGCGGATCCGGTCGCTCCCTGGAGGACCACGATCGCGTCGGGGTAGACACCCCGCAGGCTGTCGTGGGCCATAGTCTCGGTGTGCCAGGCCGACACGAGTGGTTCGGTCACATCGGGGGGTTGCGCTGCCAGGAGGGCGCAGACGGCCTCGACGCCGTTGAGGCTGTGGCGGAGCTGGGTGCCTGCCCGGGAGCGGGTGAGCTTGTCGTAGTGGAGGCGACGGCGTCCCCGCGGCGAGACCCGGAAGGCGAAGGGAGCACCACCACGGGTTGTCGGAGGGAGGACGGCCCGCTCGAGGTAGCCCGCCCGGTAGAGGGCGGCGAGGCGTGCCTGGGCGGTCTGACGACGGTGGTAGACGAGGGTCGTGAGCTGGGCGGTCGTGGCGACGTCGGCGCGGTACAGGATGCGCAGCGCAGCGCGATCACGGTAGGTGAGGAGACCCGGGTCCACGATGGCCCGAGAGGGAGGTGCCGGCGCGGCAGCGAAGGCACCGATCACGGGTGTGTGGGGTCTCCGGTCAGATCCTGCGTGGCGCAGCACGGCAGGCCGGTCAGGGATCGGGGCGCCGAACCCCGGCTCCCGGACCCCATCGCTGCCCGTCGGTCGGCGTCAGGGAGACTTAACAGGCGGCTGGTCGCGCGTGAGTTGTCAATCACCATGGGCATGGCGACCTCATAGAAGGACCGTGCGTACCTCGTCTTCGACGAGCTGGCCACGTTCAGCGTCCACGGCACCGGACACGCTCGGAGGTCGTCACGCCTGGGACGACCCGACCGAGCAGCGGGCGGTGCAGCGGGCCCGTCGCGGCGCGGGCGCTCCGCCTGCCGACCCTGGGCCCCGTTCACGGCCGCCGGAGCGTGGGCTCAGCGGCGACCGCCCATGGAGAACCGCGACGCATGCCACAGGCTCACCAGGTACGGGACCTAGGGCGACCGGCAAGGGCGTCAGCCGCCGAGCTCCGAGCCTACCTCCGGCGATCGGTCCGGGGAAGAGGCGGCGTGTACGTCAATGTGTACAGCACAAGGAAGCCGAACGGCGGCACAGCGGACCGTGATGCTGGGCCAGGGCCATGCAGCGGGCGGGTGGTGCTCACGCTCGGCTTCCCGATCAAGAACGCGAGCCTGTCGAGCACGAAGAGCGCCTGGGGCCCCCTGGCGCTGGAGCGAGGCCTACGCGCGGCGGCTGATGGAGGAGGTCGGCTTCGGCGACGTCTCGTCCTCGCCGCCGGCGACCTGGTTCGCCCTCCAGCTCGCCCGGGGCACCAAGCGGGCATCGCATCGGTCGCGGAGCCTGTCGAGACACCGGCGCTCGCACAGGAGGCATGGGATGAACGGGTCGAAGGTCGAGCCCGTTCGGTGAAGTCCCTGCCGTGACTGCGGGCAGCGACAAGCCCCCGGCTCCGCACCGGGCGCTCCGTTCGCCACGGAGGATGGGACGCGCACCGGGTGGCCGGGGCGCGACACGCGCCTCTCGTCGTGGGTCGGCCTATAGTCCGGTCACTCAGGTTCGATTGGCCGGGCTCTTGACCTGGCGGAGCCTGGATGGGGGTGCACCGTGGCGATGTTCGTCGTTCTGAGCAAGTTCACTGACCAAGGCGCCAAGAACATCCAGAACCTCCGCAAGTTCGCCGAGGAGAACATGGCACGGGGGGAGCGCCTGGGACTCAAGATCCACGGCTGGTACCTCACCCAGGGGCGGTACGACGTCGTTGTGATCGTGGAGGCGCCGGATGCTGAAACCATGCTGGCGTCGGCTGCCGGCATTGCGGGCGCTGGGAACAATCGGACCGAGACGCTTCGAGCCTTCACGCTTGACGAAGTGGAGCAGGTGCTCAAGAAGAGCGGTTCGGCGTAACGTCGCCCACCCTCGACCCGGCCCCTTGCTCCGCACCCGGCGTCCCGGGGGCCGCTCAAACGGGCCGGGGGACTCTTCTCGATGCCAGTCCCATTCACGCTACGGGGAGAAACGGTGGACGCTCACGAAGTACTCAACCAGGCGCGAGACGCCATGACCGTCAAGCGCGTCTTCGGCGACCCGTACGAGAAGGACGGGACCACGGTCATCCCCGTGGCCAACGTCATGGGTGGTGCGGGCGCCGGTGGCGGGACCGGGGTCGGGGCCAAGCCGGCGAGCGCCGGCGAGGAGACCGTCGGGAAAGGCGCCGCGAGACTCCGGATACGGGATGGGGTACGGGCTGCGAGCGACCCCGGCCGGGGTCTACGTCATCAAGGGCGGGGAGGTCGAGTGGAAGCCCGCCCTGGACACGAACCGCCTCACCCTTCAGCGCGCCGGCGTCGCCATCGTGGCCCTGCTGGTCTTCCGTTCGATCATCAGGACGCTGGCAAAGCGCTGACCTTCTCCTCGGCCGCTGGGACGCGCACCGGTCGTCCGGGGCCGTCCGGGCGGCGGGATGGGTCAGGAGAGCTCCTGAGCCAGGCGAAGAACACGAGCAACCCGTACACCAGGAACCCGAGGAACGCGGAGCCCGCGAGGCCGAGGGATGGGCGCTTCCGCCAGGGGCTGGGCACGCAGATGCGCGCCAAAAGCGCTGAAGGGCGGTGGTTCCACCGCCCGAAAGCCCGCGGAGGGCCGACCCCTCCCCCTCTTCGCGCGTTCGGCCGCCCGACGAGTTCTGCCGGCGGAGCAGAAGGTCCAGGTACTATCGCCCCGGTATCGGGCGGTCGGTCGTGGGGCACGCGAAGCCGTTGGTCGACGCCAGAGTGGTCCGGTTCACCCCGAACGTCATTGCCGAATGGACGGGGACGGCACGCGATGGCATCCGCTCGCAATGACCGGCGCGTCCCTCGACCTTCTTGCCGACCTCGACATCACCAAGGGCAAGACCATCCTCAGCTACCGCTCGGTCAACTCCAAGGCTGGAACCCCGGACGACGAGGTCGACGCGCGGGTCTAGGTCGGAGCCCTGCAGGAGAGAGTCGCGAGGCCTGCCACTAAGGGGATGTAGACGTAATGGGCCGGGCGGGGTGTGCGGCCCACACGAACACCGGCCGCCGCGGTCATATGCTTGAGCCGATGCCGCGTCCGTGGATCCTGCTGGGCTCGTGCACGCTAGTCGGCCTGCTGCTGGGCTGGTTCATGTCGTCGCTCCCGGGCACCGTCCGATGTCGGGACGTTCTGGGTCGGCAACTTCTCGGCTCGTTGATCAGCACGAGCATCGCGGCTGAGACGACGCCCGCAGCCAGTGGGGGGAGCGAGGCCCGGTCCGCCGACGTTCGCACTCTTGTGCCGGGTGTGGGACGCCCACACCATGCGTGCCTCCTGCGCCATCTTCGCCTCCGTCCGCGCCATCACTGCGCGGACTCGAGGGTCACCTCTGGCGATTCAGACCCCGTCCTTAAGGTGTCGGGCGAGGATGCCT
>CAWHRD010000008.1:0-148606 GCA_963831745.1 uncultured Chloroflexia bacterium
AGAAGTCGCGCTCCACTTGGTCGGGATCTTCCTTGAGGCCGGGATTGACTTGGCCGCCGTTGCGCCCCGACGCGCCCCATCCCGGTTCCTCGGCATCGACGAGAACGACGTCGGCGCCGCGCTCGGCCAGGTGCAAGGCGGTCGATAGCCCGGTGAAGCCGCCGCCGATGACGACGACATCGGCGCGCCGATCGCCTTCCAATGGCGGCGTCGCGACCGCGGACTCGGCCGTTTCTCGATACAGATTGGGCATGGTCCGACATGGTGCCGGGCGGCCGGGGATGACCCCCGGCCGCCCGGCGATTTCACGAACTTCCGAGTCTAGAACCTCTGGCCGATCTTCAAGCCGATCGTGCGCGGCTGATTCGGTACGCGTGTACATCGCGATCACGCCGCAGCTCGACGGATCGCATTCGGCGAAGCGGTCCAGTACGGCGCGCTTGTCGAACGCATTGTTGATGTACAACTCGTAATGCATCGAGTCCTTTTTGACACCGAACGAGAAGTCCGCAACCGTGTACGCGGGCTCTTCGCCGAGCGCGGTGCGCGCGAGTTGGCGCAAGTCCGCCCAGCGCGGACCGACGTAGACCGCCGACCCCTGCACGCTCGCATCGTAGCTGCCGATCGGGAACGTGTAGCGCGCGGTGACGTTGCCCTTGAACTTCGGCGTGACCGGCAACTGCGTGCCCGATGGCGCGTACAGCGAGTCGCCCGGCGCAGCAAACGTTTGCGTCAACTTGGCGTCGAGATACGAGAATCCGCCGGACAGCGTCAACTGATCCGTTGCCGCGAACTCGAGATCCGTTTCCAGGCCCTTGATCTGGGCCTGCCCCGCGTTGGCGATGATCGTGACCGCATTCGCCCCGAGGTAGGAGAATTGGAAGTCCTTCCATTTCTCGAGGAAGATCGCGCCGTTCCACCGCAGGCGGTTCTCCATCGACTGGGTCTTCCAGCCGAATTCGTAGTTGTTGAGATAATCCGGCTTGTACGGCGGCAAACTTCCGCCGCCGTTGCGATTGACGCCGCCCGGACGGAAGCCCTTCGAGTACGTGACGTAGATCATGTGCTCGTTGTCGAACTTGTACGACAAGTTCAATTTCGGCGTGATGCCGGAACCCGTGCTGCGGCCGTTGAGGTCTTGGCACGGCGCGCCATGGAACGGCACGAACGGCGTGAAGCAGGTCGCGATGCCTTCGTGCGAGCTGTACGTCGAATTGAAGCCGTAGAAGCCCTGCAGCGTGTTGTCGAACGTGTAGTAACGGGCACCCGCGGTACCGGTCAAATTCGGCAGGAAGTCGTACGAGAACTCGCCGAACATCGCGGAATCGCGGTCGACGCGCTCCTGGTCCGTGAGCCAGATCGAGCCCGGCCAGCCCGGCACCGAAATGTCGTTCGGCGCGACCGATCCCAAGGGATCGCCGTTGTTGACGACGTAGTCCTGGAGGATCTCGTGCACTTGGCGCTGCATGAACAGGCCCGCGGTCACGCGGAATCGATTTTCCTTCGGCGAGGTGATCCGCAGTTCGTGGCTCGTCTTCGTGTAGTGATCGCGGCCGATGATGAACTGCGCCGGGTTGATCAAATTGCCGGCGTTGTCCAGGAAGTAGGCGCCCGAACCATACGCCGTGTCGTAGAACAGCGAGTAATCCGTGTAGTCGCTCGATTCGTGCGTATTGCGCGTAAGGTACGCGCCCGCGTAGACGATGTCGAAATTGCTGATCTTGCCCTCGACGGTCAGCGACGATTGGACCCAGGAGTCGTGCGCGGCGTCCGGGAAGAAGTGGCCGATCTTCAGGTCGCCGAGCGCGGGTCGTAGGCAAAACTACCGTTCGTATCCTGGATCTGGCCCATCACGGTCGGCGTGATCGTCCACTGGTCGTTGAGATCCACCTTCAGCGCGGCGCGCCCGCCCTTGGTCTCGACGTCGTTGTAATTGTTCTTGAGTTGCGACGAGTTGTCGAAAACGATGCCCGACGTCGGGAACGTGACCGTGCGGTGCACGTTGTCGATGTAGCCCGCGTCCTTTTCGTACCAGCCGACGAGGCGCACGGCCGCGATGTCGGATATCGGCAGGTTCACGTAGCCTTCGGCCGTGTAGCCGATGCCGCCGTGGTCGACCGAGTTGACGCCGAAGTCGTAGCCCGCGGAGAACTTCTTCGGATCGGGCTTGTTCGTGATGATGCGGATCGTGCCGGCCTCGGAGCTCGCGCCGTAGAGCGTGCCTTGCGGGCCGGAGAGCGCCTCGACGCGCTGAATGTCGTAGATGTGGATGTTGAGGTTGCCGTCGATCGTCGTCACCGGCTGTTCGTCGAGATACATGCCGACCGAGGGCAGGGAACCGGAGTGATTGCCGTCGCCGCCGCTCGCGACGCCGCGCATGTAGGTATGCTCGAACGACAGGGCCGGCGCTCTGGAACGACACGCTCGGCAGGTACTTCACGTAGTCGTCGAAATTCGTGACATGCAGGCGTTCGAGCTGTTGGGTGCCGAACGCTTGGATGCTCAAGGGGACGTTTTGCAGGTTTTCCGTGCGCTTCTGCGCCGTGACGACGACTTCCTGCAGCATGGGAACGTCGGATGACGCGTCAGCCGCGTAAGCCGCGTGCATGCACGCGAGTAGCATCGATGCAACAGGCACGCCGGTGCGCGCCAACATGGTGCGCCGCGCGAGCGCGGGCTTATGAATTGCCTTACTACGCGTTGAGCTTACGCAATCGACTTCGCGTCATGATCTATCCCCTTGTGGTCTTTATGCATCGAACCGAAGGCGCCAGTATGCCACAGCGGCACGAAATCAGAAATCAGGCACTCCCGGGTACTGTTCGAGCACCCGGCCAAGCGCGATTTTGAGCGGTCCCAGCCACGGCTCATAGTGACGCCATTGATCGACGCCGCCGCGATAGATCGGCTGACGGACCTGCTGCGAACTCGCGGTGCGCACGGCACGCTCGTTCTCGTAGAAATGCAGGCAGGCTTCTTCGAACGGCAGGCCGCAATGCGCGAGCAGGCGCCGCACCTCGCCTTCGGTGTCGTCGATCATCGATTCGTAGAGCACGCGGTGGACTCGCCCCGGCAGCACCGCATCGAAATGCGCCATGAGTTCCACATAGTCGTGGTAGTAGCGGCCGATGTCCTCGAGGCTGTAGGTGAAGTTCTGGCCGCGCGCGAAATGCTGCTTGAATCCCGAGAAACAGCAGCCGAGCGGATGGCGGCGCAAGATCGACATCTTCCTCGACGACGCGGGGGACGTGGAGCGGGCCTACTTCCAGGTCCCCGAGCTGCGCGGCTTCGAGAAGTTCGCCGAGGGACGCCCCGCGGAGGACATGCCGCAGATCACGTCGCGCATCTGCGGCGTCTGCCCCACGGCGCACCACATGGCGGCCACCAAGGCGCTCGATGCCATCTACCGGGTCGAGCCGCCACCGGCCGCGAAGAAGATCCGGGAGCTGGTCTACTCGGCGTTCATGGTCGAGGATCACGCCCTGCACTTCTACTTCCTCGGCGGCCCCGACTTCGTGGTGGGCCCGGAGGCGCCGGCCGCCCAGCGCAACATCCTCGGCGTGATCGCCACGGTGGGCCCGGAGGTCGGGCTGCGGGTGATCACGATGCGGCGTCGCCTCCGCGAGATCATCACCCTGGTCGGCGGCAAGGTCATCCACCCCGTCCTGGGCCTTCCCGGTGGCGTGGCCAGGCGGGTCACGGCGGAGCAGCAGGCGCAGATCCGGGAAGTCGCCGCCGAGGCGGTGGACTTCGCCCGCTTCACCCTGGACACCTTCCGCTCGGTGGTTCTGGCCAACCCGGCGTACGTCGACCTCATCGTCTCCGACACCTTCACCCACCGCACCTACTACATGGGCCTCGTGGACGAGCGGAACCGGCCGAACTTCTACGACGGGCGGATCCGGGTGGTGTCTCCCGAGGGCGGGGAATGGGCCTCCTTCGCGGCCGCCGAGTACCTCGACTTCGTCGCGGAGCACGTGGAGCCGTGGTCCTACGTCAAGTTCTGCTACCTCAAGCCGCTGGGCTGGCACGGCTTCAGCGACGGCGCCGAGAGCGGCATCTACTCGGTCGCTCCGCTGGCCCGGCTCAACGCCGCCGACGCCATGGCCACTCCCCTGGCACAGGAGGCGTACGAGGAGCTGTTCGCAACGCTCGGGGGCAAGCCCGTCCACTACACCCTCGCCAACCACTGGGCCCGGGTCGTGGAGCTGCTCTACGCGGCGGAGCGGCTCCAGGAGCTGGCCGACGACCCCGAGCTCACCGACCCCAACGTCCGCACGCTCCCGACCCAGACGCCGCGCGAGGGTGTCGGCGTGGTCGAGGCGCCACGCGGCACGCTGTTCCACCACTACGTGACCGACTCGCGGGGGATCGTCGAGCGGGCGAACCTCATCGTGGCCACCCAGAACAACTCGGCGCGGATGGCGATGAGCGTGGAGAAGGCGGCGAAGGGACTCATCTCGAAGGGAACGGTGTCCGACGGCATCCTCAACAAGATCGAGATGGCGTTCCGGGCCTACGACCCCTGTCAGGCCTGCGCGACGCACTCACTGCCCGGGAGCATGCCGCTGGTCGTGACCGTCCGCGGGTCCCGCGGCGAGGTCTTGTCGCTGCTGCGCCGCGACTCCGATGGCAGCCTCCACCGCGAGTAGCGTCGCGGCCTCGAGGGGCCGCGACGCCGTCGCGAGAGGTGGTGCCCCCGAGCCCACCCGGGTGCTCTGCCTGGGCAACGAGCTCATCTCGGACGACGCCCTGGGCATCGTCGTCGCCCGCCGGCTCGTCCGGCGCCTCGCCGTCGCCGGCGTGCCGATGTCTCCCTGGTCCTCGCTCGACCCGGCGCTGGCGGTGCGGGCCTTCGATCTTCCACGGGTGGGGCTCGTCGAGGTCGTGGCGACCGCCCTCACCGGCATGTACCTGCTCGACGCGGTGGTGGGGGCCTCCCGGCTCATCGTCATCGACACCGTCGCCACCGGCGCAATCGACCCGGGCACGCTGCTCGAGCTCCAAGAGGGCGACCTCGCCGGCCCCCGCGGCGGCTCGCCCCACGCCATCGGACTCCTGGAGACGCTCGACCTTGCCCGCGCCCTCGGCCTGGAGGTGCCGGCCGACGTGGTCATCGTCGCCGTCGAGGTCGGTGACGACCTGACGATGGGCGGAGAGATGACCGCTCCCGTGCGGGCGGCGCTGCCCGTCGTGGTCGAGAGGGTGATGGCCCTCATCCAGGGTGGGGCGGTGCCGGCCTGAGGCCCGCGCCCGGTACGGAACCGGCCGGCATCGCGTCGTGGCACGCCGTCGACCGCACCAGGAGCTGAGTGCCGGCCGATCCGTCGGGCTGGGGCCGCGACTCCTAGTGAGCGGCCCGCCAGGCCCGACCCCGGACGGCGGCGACCGGCCGCACCAGCGCGGCGACCAGCCGGAGCACGGGCCATGGCGGCGACGTCGGCCGGATCACGTCGGCGGAGGCATCCAGCATCGCCGGCACGTCGAGGAGCGAGGGCATCCCGTTCTCGTCGAGCCGGCCTTCGTTGGCGAGATGGAAGAGCAGGTTGAAGAATGCCCGCATCTCGAGCGCGGGGCGAAACTCCTGGATGTAGTGCGCCTCGACCTGGCCGTCGTTCCAGAAGCGGTGGCGCACTCCCGCGGGAATCGTCAGGGTGTCCGGTGCCCCGACCGTCCGGGCGCCACCCTCCAGCTCGACCACGAGCTCGCCGCTCAGCAGCTCGAAACGGCTCTCTTGCCTGGGGTGCGTGTGCTCCGGCTCCCTGATACCGGTGGGAGGGCTCCAGCACTCGATCCTCAGCAGGTCCGGCGACGACGCCACGAAGTGCATCCGCTGCCCGGTGCGCGAGTTGACGATGGTCGACGCGTTCTCCGCGGGTGGCCGAGAGGACATGGGACGCTCCTTCGTTCGGCGACTTACTAAGGTTACCGTAGTATATTGCCCGCATGGACGCAAGCCCCCCGCTGCCGATCGGCCAGCTGCTCGGGCAGCTTCTCCACGCGTTCCGCCAGGAGCTCCACCGGCGTGCCGAGGAGGGCGGCTACGACGACATCCGCGCGGCCCACCTGCAGGTCTTCGGCGCGATCGACTGGACGGGGACGCGGCTGACGGATCTCGCCGCACGGGCGAACATGACGCTGCCGGCGATGGCCGAGCTGGTCGACGATCTGCAGGGGAGTGGCTACCTGGAGCGGCGACCCGACCCGGGCGACCGCCGCGCCAAGCTCGTGCGTCCGACCCGGAAGGGCCGGCGCTTCCTCGTCGGGGGACTTCGCGCGGTCCGCGACATCCAGGCCGCGTACGCAGGGACGGTCGGCGCCGAGCGCTTCACGGCGATGATGGGCACGCTCCAGGACCTCGTCGATGCCCAGCCGGGGGCATGGCGTGCGAGCGCACGACCCCGCCCGGACGATGCCACGCGCCGACCTGGCACGTTCCTCTAGGATCCAGCGGTGAGCTTCGAGGTCGCGGCCGACTCGTACGACGCCTTCATGGGCCGGTGGTCGCGGCTCCTGTCGAGCGCCCACGCCGACGTCGCCGGGGTCGCGGCCGGGATGCGGGTCGTCGACGTCGGCTGCGGCACCGGCGCGCTCACCGGGGAGCTCCTACGGCGCGTCGGTCGCGGCGCCGTGGCAGCGGTGGACCCATCCGCGTCCTTCGTCGCGGCGATGCGGCGCCGGTTCCCGCGGATCGACGTTCGCCAGGGATCGGCCGAGCGGCTGCCGTTCGACGATGGCACGTTCGACGCGGCACTCGCCCAGCTCGTCGTCCACTTCATGGCCGACCCCGTCGCAGGTCTCGCCGAGATGCGACGCGTGACGCGACGCGATGGCGTGGTCGCTGCCTGCGTATGGGACTACGCGGGGGATCGCGGACCGCTGGCCGTGTTCTGGGACGCGGCGCGCGCGATCCAGCCAGGCGTCCGGGACCAGTCCGGCCTTCCGGGAACGCGCGAAGGGCATCTCGTCGAGCTGTTCGTGGCCGCGGGCCTTCGCGAGGTGACGGCGGCAGTCCTGCACGCGACGATCGAGCACGCGACCTTCGAGGCGTGGTGGGAGCCGTTCACCAAGGGTGCAGGGCCGGCCGGAGCCTTCGTCGCAGGCCTGGATCCGGAGCGGCGGGAACGCCTCCGCCATGGGTGCGAGCGGCGCCTCTCGGCGCCCCCGATCGTGGTGACGGCGGCTGCGTGGGCGGCGCGCGGGGTGGCGTGACCTGCCAGCGGTCGGCCCACGCGCGAACAACACGACCGATGCCCCTCGTCAGGCGTCTCCTCGCGCGGCAGCATGATCCGGCCGGGTGCGGTGGCGCGGGAAGCCGTCGAATCTCGATCGAACCGGGCACCCCCCGGCCGAGTCTGATTCGGTAGAGGCATCGCACGGGGCGATGCCGGGGCCGGTAGATCGGCGGGACGACAGGCGACGACATGGGCCTGGTGCAGGGCTCGGGATCGATCCACGCGACGTCGCCGGCCGAGGCGGCGCCGGAGCCGCGCGTCGCGGTGACGGCCCGCGGCGTCCTCGTCGAGCGTGCCCAGGCCGGCGACCAGGCCGCCTTCGAGGCCCTCCTGGAACGCTGGCTCGGGCCGTCGCTCCGAACCGCCTTCGCGATCCTGGGCAACGAGCCCGACGCCCGGGACGCCACGCAGGATGCCTTCCTGCAGGCCTGGCGGGAGCTCCGCCGGCTGCGAGACCCCGACCGCTTCGACGCCTGGCTGAACCGCATCCTCGTCAACCGTTGCCGCACCCTGCGGGGCAGTCGGCGGAGGACCACGGTTCGCGAGATCAACCTGAGCGCCCTGCTCCTGATGGCTCCATCTGGGTCGCCGGTGGCGGGGACCTTGCGCGCTACGACGGGAACGCTTGGACGCGGCTGGGCGGCGACCTGCCGCTGGGCCCCGGGGGTGTCGCGTGGGCGACGGACGGGACCGCCTGGGTCACGGAGTGCGCCTACCTCCCGGGCGAGGTCCTGATCGCGCACTACGACGGCAGCGGATGGGTCGAATACACCTCGGCGGATGGAGCCCCTCGCGGCGCCAACTGCGGGCAACCGGTCGCCACGGCGCACGGCGTGTACGTCGGGTCGGATGATGGCCTCTATCGGCTCGTCGGCGATCGCTGGGAGCGCGTCTGGCCGTAGTCGTCGAGGCGCCGCTGTGCGAGCCGGAGGCTCAGGTTGGCGCGCGCGCCGTTCCCTATTCGTACCTGATCGCGTCGCCGGGCTTCATGTTGGTGGCGCGCCGGAGAGGGAAGAAGATCACGATCAGCGTGCCGACTGTCAAGGGACATCGGGAACTGGACGGCCACGGTCACGAGAACTGGACAGGCGCGGACGCGAAAGTTGGACGCTCATGGCCACGAGATCTGGACGGGGGCGGCGGGCGGTTGCTAATTCCTCAACACCGCCGAGGCGAGCATCGCGCGCAGTTGCGCTTCGGCGGTCGCCAGGTCCGGTCCTCGCAGGCAGGCGACGACCCAGACGTTCGACAGCGGACTCGGCTGCCCGATCGGAACCCAGACGCTGATCGTCTCGTCAGCCCCGATCTTGGCGCACGAGCCTGGGCGTTCGGTCTGAAGTCGGGCGCTCTCGCCGTTCATGGCAATGGCCTCGCCCGCGCTCGGACGCGGCGCGAGGATCCGTGACGTCAGCCAGTTCACGAAGACCCCGTTTGCCGAGAGCGAGGTGAGCGGCCAGGCGCAGGCTCGCCCTTGCGCGTCCGGCGGGTTGGTCGACGGCGGCCGTCGCCAGACCTTTCGGGAAGATCGAGTCGAAGCGCGCCGGGTGAAGATTGCTCGTGAGGATCAGGGAGCGGCGCTCATAGGCGGCGTCGACCAGTCGATATAGCGCCTCAGCCTCGTCGGCCCCGGCTGGCAAGAGGCCGATGTCGTCGACGACGACGAGCTCGGAGCGGATGATCCGCTCAACGACCTTGCCGGTCGAGGCGTCGATCCTGGAGCGGGCGATCGTCGCCGTCAGGGCCTCGAGGGTGAACCAGCTGACACGCAGGTCGCGATCGATGGCGGCGTGGGCGATCGCCTCGGCGAAGTGGCTCTTGCCGGTCCCCGACGGACCGACGAGGACGAGGTTCTCGGCCCGCCCGATCCAGTCGAGCGTTCGGAGCGCCCACTGGGCGTCACCGGGGATCGCCGACGCCTTGGGGTCCCAGGCGTCGAATGTCTTGCCCGACGGCAGCCGAGCAGCCTTGCGGTGGACTTCACGGGTGGCTCGATCGCGGCCGGCGGCCTCTTCGGCGAGGAGGACCTTGAGGAGCTCGACGTAGTCCCAGCCCTCCTCGCGGGCGCGGGCGAGGATCGACGGGCCGGCCTGGCGGATGTAGCGCAGGCGGAGCCGGAAGAGGAGGCGGATGAGGTCGAGACGACAGCGGCGGCGGCTCGACCGGATGGAGTCTGGGCGGCAGGCTGTCGCCACCGGGCAAACTCGTCGCTCGCCGCGGCGCCCTGGAGGCGGCCTCGGGTCTCGTACGGGTCGTGAGCGGGCCCGGTGCTCGTCGCCCGACGAGCTCCCAGGCCGATGTTCCGGGCTGGAGCGTGTCATCTGATCCCTCAAGCGGCTCCTGCGTCCGGTCGCCCATGAGGCGGAGGTGGTCGACGATCGACTCGAGGTCGCCGTCGGCGAAGCGACCGGCCTCGGCGGCCAGGCCGAGCGCCCGATCGACCTGGTTCGATCCGACGAGCGTCGCAAGCTCGGTCGCCCGGCGGATCTTCGTCCGGATCCGCTCGGCTCCCGACGCCGCGGCGAGGATGAGCCAGCGCTCGGCTCCGGCGCCCAGCTCGAGGAACGCCTTCTCCTCGGGACTTGCCGGCTTTGGCCGCGGATGGAGCGGATCAGTCGTTCGCTCCGGGTAGTGGGCGGGATCGATCCGGGGGTTGCCGGGCGTCGTCAATCGGTGGCGGGCAACCTCGCCGGCGCCGACGGGACCAACGCGCGTCACGACGAGTTCCTCGCCGTCAATCCGGACCCAGACCCGCTCGCCGACCAGTTCATGGGGCACCGAGTACCGCGCCGAGCCGTGCGGATCGTGGACTCGTCGTCGACCACCCTCGTCAGACCGAAGGCCACGGTGAAGGGCTCGTCGGGCACCGGGTGAAAACGCTGGCGTTCATCGGCCAGCATCTCGATCGGCGGTCGGCGGGTCTCGCGGTGGTCGCGCGCGTTCACCTGGTCGCAGAAGGCGTCGCAGGCAGCTCGGAGCTCGGCGAACGTCTCGTACGCCGGCAGGAGATTGGCTTCCGTCGGGACGAGGTCAGCCTTGGCGACCTTCACCGTGCTCTCCGAACCGCCCTTGGAGGCCGGATCGGCCGGGACGCAGGCGTGGACCTGGACCCCGTAATGGCGACCCGTGGCGACGAGCACCGGGTGCTTCACGGCGATCCCGGCGACCCGGTCGATCGTCACCGTCCGCTCGTTGTCGGTCAGCGCGTAGGTCGGGCAGCCGCCAAACCGGCGGAGCGTCTCGTCAAGGCAGGCGATGACCGTCGGCATCGTCCGGTCCCAGGTCGGGATCACCACCCGGAACCTCGACCAGGCGAGCCAGGCGCACCAGAGCAGAGTGTCGCGGCCGCCGATCCGAGGACCCTTGCCCCAGTCGAACTGGAGCCACATGCCGGGCTCCGGAATCCACGGCCGGAAGACCCGCCGGTGGCCAGCGGCGTACGCCTTCTTCGCCTGGGCGACGGCGCGTCGCGTCGTCCGCTCGGAGCCGCCGAAGCCCAGGGCTCGGAGTTTGTCGTGGACGACGTCCGCCCGGACCCGACCGTGCGAGCGCTCAACCCACTCCTCGACCTTCGCGAGGTGCGGATCGACGAGCTGATCGCGCCGCGCGGAACGACCGGTCGGCAGTCGGCCGGTCTCTCGCAGGTGGACATAGCGGGCGACCGTCATCGGTGAGCAGCCGGCCAGGCGAGCCGCGTCACGCAGGCTGCCCGTCAGGTCGAACGCCTCGAGGATCTCCACGACTTCTCCGGCATGCTTCACCTCGTCTCTCCTCGGTTCCAAGGGTTCCACAACACCCTCAGTGAACCGGGGAGGGACGATCAGCTCACGGCGCGCCCTCAGCGCCGGGCGGCGAGCCCGTCCAGATTTCGTGGCCGCCAGCGTTCAGATCTCGTGGCCGTCAGCGTCCGGGTTCGTGGCCGCCTCCGTCCAGATTCCCATGGCCGCTGGCAACCGACCATCGCGAAGACGAGCGACAAGCCGACGTAGATCGCGCCCTTGTCATGCGATACGTTCTACCGTACGCTACAACATACGATGAAGAGTATCGGTGTGACGGAGCTGCGCCAGCGGACCGCGGAGATCCTCGAGTCGCTTCACGACGCCGAGGAGCCGGTCGCGATCCTGCAGCGTTCGCAGACGACCGCATACCTGGTTGATGCCCGGCGCTACGAAGCCGAGCGCGACGAGCTGCGGGCTGCTCGACGCGCCCTCTTCCTGCGCGAGGTCCGAGAGGCCGAGGCCGAGTACGCCACCGGCGACTCGTCGGCCTACGGGGACATGGACGCGCTTCTGGCCGATCTCCGCGGCTGACGGGACCGCCGTGCGGGTCATCGCATCGTCCCGCTTCCTGCGGCGGGCGCGGAAGCTGCAACCTCCGCGGGACGAGCTCCTCCGGGCGGCCCTGCGGCGCTTCGCGATCGACCCCCAGGATCCGCTGCTCCGGACGCACAAGCTCAAGGGCGACCTCGGCGACTACTGGGCGTTCCGGGTCGACGACGACCTGCGGGTCCTCTTCCGCTGGGATGGCGACGTCTGCTTCCTTGTCGCACTGGGCACTCACGACGAGGTGTACTGAGCGAACGCAGTGACGTCGTCGACGGGCTGGCTCGCCGCGCCTCTGGTCGCCTCGGGTGAAGGTTCCGCTACCAAAATCGTGCCTTGTAGCCGATCGGGGCCGCGCCGATACTCGCCGTCTTCGCACCGGGGGGCATCCCGAGCCATCAGGCTGTCGGGCCGCGTCTCCCACAGGGGGGCAGAGATGCCGAAGATCGTCATGACCCACGCGGTCGTGGACGTCGAGCGCTGGCTGAAGGGCAAGGCAGAGAGGGCCGCCGTGGTCTCGAGGTACGCGACGGAGGTGACCGACTACGTGGCGATGGACGGGAGCAACACCATCGCCGTTACCGCGCTCGTGCACGACCTGGCGGGCGCCCAGGCGATGATGGCCTCGCCGTCGCCCGAGGATGCGGCCGCCATGGAGCGGCACGGCGTCATTCCCCCGCTGACGGTCTACATCGAGAAGTAGTTCGACCTCGGGAGCCAGCGCCGCGAGGCCTTCGACCTGTCGCTGGCCACGGCAGGACCTTTCGGGCTGCCCCCCGGTCGAGGACAGCGCCCGGAGGGCGTCGGGCGCGCACGAACAGCGGCGCGCGAGTTCGCCGGGGACTCGAGACCCGGACGCGGCTGGCCAGGACGTTTCGCACCTGTCACCATCCGGGCCGTGTCCCGAACCGACGGCCCGTCCGTCCTCGAACGTGTCGAGCGGTACTACGACGCCGTACCGCGCGCCGAAGCACGGGCGGAGGCGGTCGGGCCCTTCACGCTGTTCATCTCCACGGGCGACTCCTCGTTCTATGCCCGACCGCGCCTGGGCACGACCGCATCGATCGAGCCGGGCGACGTGACCGCGGTGCTCGCCCGCCAGCGCGAGCTCCGCGTGCCCGAGGCCATCGAGTGGGTGGTCGAGGTGACGCCCTCGCTGTCGGCCGCCGCTCGGACGGCCGGCCTGGATGTCGCGGAGATCCCGCTGCTCGTTCTCGACCGGCCGCGCGCGATCCCGGCGCCGGCCGGGGTCCGGGTGCGTCGCGTCACGGCCGACGAGCCCGACCTCGAGCGGCTCATGGCGGTCGCGGCGGTCGCGTTCGCGCACCCCGGGACGACGGGCGGGCCCGCCGGAACCCGCGAACGCGACGCCCTCGCGGCGGCGAGCAACGTCGACCGGTCGCGACTCCGGCGGCGCCTGGCTGCGGGCGCGACGGTCATGATGGTCGTCGAGGATCGCGACGGGCCGATCGCCTCCGGCGCCCACCAGCCGGTCGACGACACGACCGAAGTCGTCGGCGTCGCGACGCTGCCCGCGGCTCGGCGCCGCGGCCTCGGCACCGCGGTGACAGGAGCACTCGTCGATCATGCGTTGTCGTCGGGGCTCGACCTCGTCTTCCTGTCCGCTGCCGGCGACGACGTGGCGCGGATCTACGAGCGGCTGGGCTTCCGCCGGGAGGCGCGGGCAGGGATCGCCACCCTTGACCTGGACGGGTACATGGTCGAGGTCGAGGCCGGCATGGCGGAACACCGGCCCGCGTGAACACGCCGGGCTGTAAAGCACGCTTGACAGGACGTGCCTGTCAAGCTAACTTGACAGAATGCAGAACGAGGTCAGGGCGCTGCGCGAGTCCCGGGGCCTGAGCCAGGGCGAGCTGGCCACCCGGCTCTCCGTCTCGCGCCAGACGGTCAACTCGATCGAGACCGGTCGCTACACCCCGTCCCTGCCGCTGGCGATCGCGATCGGCCGCTTCTTCGGGCGCCCGGTCGAGGAGGTGTTCCATGACGACGCGCATCGCTAGGTCCCCCGTGCTCGTGACCGGGGTCGCGATCGGCGCCGTCCTTGGCCTGGCTCGGCTGGTTGGAGGCGGCAGCCCCGCGGAAGCGCTGCTCGCGTTCGCGATCACGGCGGGCTACGCGTTCGTGGTCACCCGGCTGGCCCGCCGGAGCGAGACCGCGGGCGCGCTCGCTGGCCGGCCGATCGACGAACGATGGGAGCACATCAACCTCGAGGCCTGCGCCTGGGCGCTGGGCGTTACGGCGATCGCCGTCGTGGCCGCGTTCGCCGTGGCTGAGGCGACCGGCGGCGACTGGCAGCCATACGCGCTCGTGGCGCTGACGATGGCCGTCGCCTACTGCGGGTCGCTCGTGATCGTGCGCGTCCGCCACTGAGCGGGCGGACGAGGAGCACGGCGGATGGCGGAGGGCGGAGGGCATGACTGACGCGGCCGAGCGTCTCGTCGCGAGCGCGGCTCGCAACAACGCGGAGTGGTGCGACATCGTCTGCCGTCTCCACGGGATGGCCGGAGAGTTCCAGGACGATGCATGGACGACCGGCGTCCGGATGCCCGTCCACTATCCGGACGCCGTGACCCTGCGGCCGTCGGTCGATGCCGCCCGCATCCTCTCGCGCATCGACGCCTCGAGCGGCTGCTCGGTCAAGGACAGCTTCGCCGACCTCGACCTCACGCCGTGGCGGTTCGAAAGGCTCTTCGAGGCGCACTGGATCCACCGCGCCGCCGGTTCTGCGGTCGGCGCTATGGGCCCGCTGGACTGGAAGGCGGTTCGCGACAACGCGACTCTCGCGGCATGGGAGACCGCGTGGAGTGAGGGTGACACCGGACCGCGCGTCTTCCGGCCGGCGCTGCTCGACCGCGACGACGTCGTGGTCCTCGCGGCCCGCGAGGCGGAGGCCATCGTCGCCGGCGCCATTCTCAGCCTCGGTGCGGGCCTCGTCGGCCTCTCGAACCTGTTCGGGGTGGATGCCGACCTCGGCGACGCGTTCTCGGGCGCCGCCGCTGCCGCTGGCAGGCTCTTCCCCGGGATGGCGGTCGTCGGCTACGAGACCGGAACGTTCGTCGACGCGGCGGAGCAGGCCGGGTTCGAGCGCGTCGGCCAGCTGGCTGTCTGGCTCAAGGCATCAGCACCGGGCTCGAAACAGGCGTGACGAGTTGGAGACCGGAGTCGGTGCCGTCCTGTTGGCCTGGACCAACGACGAAGGGACCCGCCGACCGTCAGTTCACCAGCGCCTCACCGAACCACGTCGTAGCGCCGTCGGTGACAAGGACGCCGCCTGGCAGCAGCGTTGCCCATGTTGCGCCCTCGCCGGGAACCTCGCCGGTCATGTCCAGCTGTCGCCACGAGTGGCCGTCGGATGATTCCCACGCTCCGGCGTCCGGCCCACCCCGGACCGCCAGCATTCGCTGACCGTCGCCGGCGACCGCCCCATCCGGCTGGAGCCCACAGCCATCGCCGGTACACATCGTCGGCCCGAGCGGAGCGAACGTCGGCAACGGCTGCCAGCGTCGGCCGTCCGACGACTGCCACCAGTGGATGGCGCCGGGCGTCGTGACGTCGCGACCGACCGCGATGATGCCGTCCCGTGCGACCACGAGAGGTGCGATGGCCGACCCGACCCTCTCGCCCGTTTTGGACGACGTCGGCAGGATGGCGGGCAACTTGGACCAGTGACGACCATCGGCTGACCACAGCGACGCCGCCTCGCGGCGGTTGTTGCCTGTCATCCAGTGGCCGACCGCGACGTAGCCGGTCGCCGTGCCCCGGAGGTCGTCGAGAGCGAACTCCGTCGGGAGTGTGTCCGCCGGCGGGTACTGCCACTCCACGCCGTCGGGCGACGTCGCGATGCGGGCCGCTGGACCATTCGATGCCGCGAGTACCCCGGCCGGTCCGAAGGTGAACAGCGCTGGGCCGCCGGTCGGGCTCGACAGCCAGTCCGTCGGCAGCAGGGCGTGGGGTGTCCATGCCCGGCCGTCAGGCGACGTCCACGAGACGGTGGGGGGCACGTACGTCGGCGAGCAGGGCGACCCGCTGCAGTCGTACGCAGTTTCCGTGAGAGCCACGAGGCCGCTCCCCACCTCCGCCACCCCGACGACGAGCATGCCCGGCCAGAACGTCGTCGAGGTGTTGTAGGGGAGCAGATCCCAGCGGGCGCCATCGGTCGACGTCCAGACCGGCGTCGTCTGGCTGCCCGCCCCAACCCGCCCGAGCGCGACGAACCCGCCGCGCCAGCGAAACGCGGATTTCACGAGGGCGAGAGGGTCGTGCGCGAGACGACGCCAGCGGAGGGCCTTCCACGGTGCGACGGCGCGCGGCGGGATCGGGGTGGTGAAGCCACCACCAGGCGCCCGCGGGCCCGCGGTGGAGGAGATGGACGCGCTCGACGCTTCAGGACCCGTCGTTGGCAGGGACGCAGTCGGGAGCCCCTCGGCCGATCCCGACGGCGTCGCGGTCGGACTCGGCGAGCCGGGGACGCCCCAAGGTTTGGCGATGGCGACCCCGAGGAACGCGACGAGCAACACGACGATGAGCCCGGTGCGGCGTCGGTCCCTCGCGCCGTCAGGCCTCGTCGACCCGTGGAACGAACGGTCCTCACTCAAGCGAAGGAATCCTTGTGTCGGACGTCGATGCCGTCATCGTCGCACCCTACGTGACACGGTCCACCCCGGACTCCGCAGGCATCCGGAAACGCGCTGGAGGGACTCACCAATCCGTGCCGGACGACCGTGTGCCTGTTCGGTCCACGAGGGTAGAAGGCGGGCATCCCGGCTGGCGCTTCGTGCTGGGGCTCGGCACGGGGCATGCCGGCCGCCAGGCCCACGCCTTCGGCCTGCCCGAGGACCACGCGTTCGGGCGCTTCGAGGAGGCGCTCGAGATCATCTTCCCGCTCCTGCGGCATGGTCGCGCGGACTTCGAGGGGACCTTCCATGCGGCCCGCGACCTCGAGCATCGGCCCGTGGGTCCTCGGCCCGGCGCATCCCGATCAGGATGGGCGCCAAGGGTCCGAAGATGCTCCAGTTGGCGGTGCGCCACGTCGACACGTGGAGCTGGTCCGTCGAGGAGCGCAGCGACCTGTCCGAGTTCGGTCCGCGGCCCGCCACGCTGCTGGCGGCATGCGACGCGGCCGGGCGGGACCCCGCCACGATCGGCCGGGCGGCGGGCATCGTCGTGGAGCCGACGCGGGTCACGGGCGCGGCCGATGTCCTGGGTGTGCCCGTCCGCGGTGGTTCCGAGGAGATCGCGCATGCTTTCCGGGGGTTCGGCGCCGCTGGCTACACCCAGCTCGAGCTGATCCTGTGGCCACCGACGCTCGCTGCGCTCGAAGCGATGGCGCCCGTGCTCGAGCTCCTCGACGCCCACTGATCGTCGCGCCGGCGCGCCCGGGGGCGTCGATCGCGCAGGAACACCACGCCTTGCGCGTCGACCCCGCCGCAGGAGCCTCGCGCCGGGACGCCCGGAGGGGCTCGGGCGCGCCCGAGCCGGACAGCTCCACGGCGCATACTCCGGCGATGGCCGAGATGCCCGGCTTCACGCCGAGCGTGAATTGCTCGATCATCGCGGGCATCCCGGACCTGCCTCCGGGGCTCCGTGGGGCGCGCGCCTTCGACTGGCTGTCGAGCGTCGGCATCGCCCGCCGGGTCCGCGAGCGGCTCCCGGGCATCGATCTCGCCCCCGTGCCGGACGGGCTTGGGCCGGACGTCATTCTCGCCGCTGCGCCGTACCCGAGGGCACTCGATGCCTTGGTCATGGCGGGTGACGCCACGGCCACGGTGCTTGCCGACGACCTCGGGGTGGCGCTCGCGGGGCTCGTCGTGATGCTCGTTCTTGGACCCGCGGAGGCGCGCGCGGCCCGCCCCGACTGGCCGGCAGAGCACTGGGAGCGCTGGGCGGCCGCGCGCCGGATCGGGCTGGGGGGCGGGATCGCCTCGGGCGCGCTCGGCAGGCGACTGGTCGCGTCCGCGTCCGCCTGGCTGCCCCGCCTGGGTGCGGGCGAGGTTCGGCTCGAGCTGGCCGACGATCCCGGATCGCTGGCCCTGCGGGGCGCCGCGACGAGGCTGCCCGACGGGCGGGCGGTGCTCGTCGATGCCGGTCTCACGTGGATCAAGCGTGGACTCGCCGATGTTCGCGGCGGGCGATGCGTGACCCTGACCAGCATGCCGGCCTTGGCCCCACCGCTCGGCCCACGTGCCGGCGCGCTCGCCGACTTCCTCGCCGACGCGGCCGCCGACGTCGTCCGGGGCTCGAGCGTGGCTTCTGCCGGGTTTGCGGTCGCCGCAGACGCGGATGCGACCGGCCAGCCGCTCGCCGGCCAGCCGGGACTCTACGGGTCCCTTGGGACGGTCCCGCTCGCACGACGGCTTGCCGATCGTCTCGGAGATCGCTTCGGCTACCCGGTCGCCGTGCAGACCGCCAACGACGGCGATGCCGCGGCCGCGGCGATGGCCGAGGCGGCGGACGCGGTGATCATGCTGGGAACCGCGATCGGCGTCGGGCTCAACGTCTGATGGACCAAGACCAGAACGTGGGTGCGCGGCAGGGCCGGCATTCGTTCCCGCGTCGCCGGCCGGCCACCGCGCCCGCGCCCGGGCGAATTTGGCGCGCCCGGAGGGCGTTGGGCGCGCAGGAACAACAAGCACGGGGCTCGACCCTGCGTTGCCTCGTGCACGGCAGCTTCCAGCCGTTCATCGAGGCGCTCGGCGGTCACGAGGTCGTCGACCTCACGTCGATGCCGGTCGTCTCGCCTGCTCTCCCCACTCCGCCGGCAGTGCCCCGATCGGGCGGTCGCGACGACGGGTCGTGTTGACGCGTCCACATGCGTCGTATAGCGTCGTGCTCATGAGGCGACAGCTCTCCGGGCGTGGAGCACAAGCCATGTCTGTCTCCAGGCTGATCGACGCTCCACCGGCCCAGGTCTACTACGCCTTCACGAACTCGTCCTGCCTGCGCGAATGGCTGGCTGACGCATCGCAGATCGCCCCGCGGCCCGGCGGTCGGTTCTACCTGTCATGGAACTCGGGCTACTACACCAGCGGCGAGTACACGCACCTCGAGTCACCGGGCCGGGTCGCCTTCACCTGGCGGGGCCGGGGCGAGCCGGGTGAGACGCAGGTACAGGTGACCCTGGCGCCCCAGGGGAGTGGCACGCTGGTGACGATCGAGCATTCCGGCTTCGGCTCCGGGGCCGCCTGGGAGAAGCCGTCGAAGGAATCCCAGTCCGGCTGGCAACGCGGGCTCGAGAACCTCGCCTCGGTGCTGGAGACCGGCGAGGATCTCCGGATCGTGCGCCGGCCGATGATGGGCATCGGCTTGAGCGATTTCAACGAGGAGATCGCCAGACAGGCCGGCGTGCCGGTTTCGAAGGGCATCCGTCTCGACAGCACCGCGCCCGGTATGGGTGCCGAGGCCGCCGGGCTGCAGAAGGGCGATGTGCTGGTGGAGATCGATGACCAGCCGATCACCGACTTCGCGGGCCTGACCAACGCCCTCCAGGGACATGCCGCCGGCGACCGGGTGATGGTCGGCTACTACCGCGGCCCCGAACGTCGATCGGTCGGCATGGAGCTGTCGCGCCGCCCGCTGCCCACCATCATCTGGGACCCGGTTGAGCTCTCACGGGCAGTCGCCAGCCAGTACGCCGACGCAAGCCAGGCCCTGCGGAGCTTCTTCGCCGACGTCAGCGAGGCCGAGGCATCGCACCGCCCCGCCGCAGCGCAATGGAGCGCCAGGGAAGTGCTGGCACACCTGATCCACAGCGAGCGCGGCTTCCAGGACAACGTCGGCGAGATCGTCACCGGTGCCGAAGCCGTCTACGACGACTACGGCGAGAACCTGCTGGCGCGAGTGGAGGCGACGGTCGCCGTCTACCCGACCATCGCCGATCTGCTGGCGGCATACGAAACCAGCACCGCCGAGACCGTGGCCCTGCTGGCGCACCTGCCGGAGGAAGCAACCCGGCGCAAGAGCAGCTACTGGCGGCTGGCGTTGATCGCGCTCGACAACCCCTTCCACTTCACCGGTCATCTCGAGCAGATGGGCGATGCCGTCCGATCCGCGCGGCAGTCGCCGGACGCTGACCCTCGACCCGGGGTCTGACGGCCCAAGCGACGCCGGGACTCGAGTCGTGGCGCCGCCTGTTGTGGTCCTACCCCGAGGCCGCGTCGGACGAGGCCGTTCGCGATCAGCCGGGCGCCGCGATGGCGGCCGCCGTCGTCCCGGCTTGCCGAGCGGCAACGATCCGATCTTGGGCGTGGAGGCTGAGACCTGGCGCGCCCGGAGGGATTCGAACCCCCGACCGTCTGATCCGAAGTCAGGGCTAGGGCGTTCGCATAGGTTCGCGAGAGGTCGTGAGGCCAGGCAAGACGCCCGTGTCGTGCGGGCCTGGGACCGCCAGGGTTCGCCGACAGTCGCCTCGGACCGTGGGCGCGCTGCTACATCGACTGCTACACCCCGATCGCGGTCGCGACGTGCGCCCAGGTCCGTGTCCGTCTGGCCCTCGAGCCGGCGCAGGTAGACGGAGGTCACGGCGAGCGAGGAGTGGTCGAGGAAGCTGCTCACCGCCTCGATCGACGCGCCGGCATCGCGGCGGAGCTTCGCCGCCGTGTGGCGCAGGACGTGGAGGCCCGGTCGGGGGAAGGCCGGCCAGCCGCAGGTAACGCCGGAAGCGGCCGTAGAAGGTGCCGCTCGTGATGCCTCGCGGTCCGGCCCCGGCTTGCCAGAGCGACTCCTCGGGCTCCATCTCTGCCAGGACCTTGCCGCAGTCGGCGAGCGTTCTGACGACGGCCTCGTAGGCCGGCCGCGGTAGCTCGCGTCGCCCGGGCTTCCCGCCCTTGCCCCGGTAGGCGTAGAAGGCCGTCGCCGCCGTCGAGCGTGATGTCCGCCGCCCGGAGGCTCATGACCTCGGCTCGGCGCCGGCCGGTGAGCAGCAGCGTTAGGAGGATGGCCCGGTCGCGTCGGCCGCGGACGTCGTCGGGGACGACGGCGAGGAGCCGGCGAACCTCGTCAGCGGTATAGCCACGGGCCGTGGCCGGGATGCTCCGGGGTCGTTCGAGGGCGTCGCAGGGGTTGGAGCTGACGATCCCCATCCGGAGGAGGAAGCGGTAGTAGGAGCTGAGGCAGGCGATCCGCGCGCCGATCGTGGCCGACGACGGGCTCCGACCCGAGCGTCCGATCCCGTGGGCGTAGGCGAGGACCTCTGCGGGCGCCACCTGGTCCGGCGAGCCGATGCGGGCGAAGAACGGCCAGAGCATCCGACCGTAGCTCTCCACGGTGCGGCGGGAGCCGGAGCGCCGCCCCTTCTCGGCGAGGAACGCGTAGACCGTTTGATCCCAGGCCGACGGATCACCGGTTGCTGGGGCAGGAAGGGGTCGCTGGTTCATGTGGGGATCCTCGGTTGGACCACTCACATCTATCACTCTTGTGGGCCTGAATAGCAAGACACGATGCCCTGCGGCGTGTCGGTCGGGCGTTGGGGCCATCGCACCCACGGATCTCGCCGTGGGAGGCCGTTCGTCATCGGGTTCCGAGCCGGTGCCTTCGCGATCGAGGGCCGCGAGGACCAGGACGGCGGCCTGCTGGCGCGGACTGCGCCGCTCGCGCCGGGCGAGCTCACGGAGCCGGTCGGCGGCCTCGGCGGGGATGGCGATCGAGATCGAGTGCATCACCACCGGAGCGTCGGGCACCGGGGGGCAGACGAAACAGGGTCGAAACCGGCCTCTTATTCGGCCTTCTATTCGAGCGTGGACCGGACGAAACCCCCGAGGTTTCGTCCGGATCTCGGTCCGGGTTTCGTCCCCTACGCGGGCGGCAGGCCGAACCGCTTGACGAGCTTGCGCAGGTAGTCGGGCTCGGTCCCGAGCTCGCCGTCGAGCATCTCGAGGTGCGCCGCGATCGAGGCGTTCGTGTGGGGCGGCTCCGCCCGGCCGAGCGCGTCGCGGTAGCGCGTCCAGAAGAGCTCCTGAGTCCAGCCGGGACGGCCCGGCGCGCCGAGACGGCCGGACGCGGTCCCGCGCACCGTGAGCGACTGGCCGAGGATCACGGTTCCCGGGATCGGCCATGTGAGCGTGAGGGTGCCCGCGACGGCCGCGGGTGCGGGCGCGCCTGCCGGCCTTGCGGGCGCGGCCGGGAGGCAGAGCCCGAAAGCGGTGAGAGCGGCAGCGGCGGCGGGGGGGAGCGGGGCGCACGAAGCAGGGCGAGGCATCCTCGGCCTCCGAGTTCCCACGGACAGGGACGGCGCAAGCGATACTCGACCCGGAGGCTCGCGCGACAGCGCCGTCAGGCCAGGTTACAGCGGCCGCGGCGCGGTGGGCGCAGTCCCCGACGAGCGCGCCGTTTCGGAGGACACGCCCACCCTTCAGAAGGCGGTTGCCACCCCACGCGACCGCCGACTAGGTGCGCCGTACCTGCAGCCCAACAACATCTCTCGTGACGCCGTCGCCGACCGACTTCAGTGTGAGCACCCGCTTGACCTTGGAACCGGCCCGAGCGCTGTTGGCCACCTTGATCTTTGCCGTGATGAGGTAGGTCTTGCCGGGCGCGAGTCGCGGCGTGCGGAATGTGCCTTTCGTGACCGCGGACGTGATGTCGGTGGCGCCGTGGTAGTACCTGACTGTGTACCCGGACACTTGCGCACCCGACGCTCGAACCGTGATGCGATCGGCCGCCGTTCCGTCGTTCTGAACGGATACGCTGATCGTCGCGGTCCGTCCCCGCTTGGCCGCTGCCTTCGCGACCTGCGTCGTCGCGGCCGTCTGGTAGCTGTCATTGCCGATCCACGCGCCGGAGGTGCCCGCGCGGACCCGCCCGTCCGGTCGGTATACCGAGCCACCCACATCCGCGCACCCGTTCGCGGCGAGGCACGTTGCGTGGAGGTCCGCTGTCACCGTCACGGTGTAGGTCTTGGCGAGACCGGGATCGTCGCCGGTCCAGGAATCGGAGCAGTTGGCCGTGAAACGGACGTCCCGAGCGTCGTGTGTATAGCTCCCCACGGTCCACTGATACTGCAGGGGGCAGCCGAAGGGCTCCACCCCCAAGGCTGGGTTGTCCGACAGCAAGGGGCCCGGCCAGTCGTAGGCCTCGCCGCACTGGATGAACTCACGGTTTACAAAGTCGCTGGTCCCGATCGAGAGCCTCGCCCCTCCGGCGCCGCCGAGTTGGTCGAGACGGAACATGTCCCCATAACTGCTCGTGGTGCCTGAGACATCGCCATCGGCCGTCGTGAGGGCGTACGACGCGACCGAGCAGTCCCCGCCGTAGGACGTCTGGCGCCAGTGATACTCCTGGTGGAAGGGCGCCTGCGGCTGGCGCCACCGCATGTAATCCGGGGTACTGAGGTCGGGCATGTACTCAAGCGCGACATCGAAGGTGGTCCTGTACGTGAACTCACCTGCCTGGCCCGCTGGGTCGTCTACATAGGCCTTTGTCTCGTGCTGGGTGACGGTGATGGTGCCGCTCAAGGTTGACCAGAGCGGGTCGACGGCAGCGACGCGCGATGGGAGGGCAAGGCTCGCGGCAACAAGGAGGGCAGCCAACAGGAGGGGCGGCACCCGCGAGTGGCGGCCGCGCCGCCTCTCCGTAGTGCGAAGACAGGGCGCGTCGAACGAGCGCATTGCTTACCTCATGTCGTTTGCTGTAAGGACGCAGTCCAGCCACCGCTCCAAGTCGCTTTACGACAGGTGAGCCAGCGCAAGGGTGGCGACGTTGTGGTTGGGCAGTTCTGAGCGGATGGCTCGATCCAGAGCATCGTTCACCCTGATCGGTGCGAGAACTGACACAGTCCAAGCAGCATCAAGGCCCGTCGCCCGTGCCCAACATCACCGGCCGTTCCCGCCGAAACCGCGTGACGCCGTGCACGTGGCAGACCGCTCAGTCGATCCCAGTGCACCACTCCCTCCTCTCGGCCGGCGCCGCCGGCGCGACTGTTGTGCGATTGGTGGAAGGGTTCGCCCCCGTCCACGGCTGCGTCTACGCGCCCGCGTGATCCACCACGAGCCGGACCGGGGGCCCGGACTCGAAACCGAAGTGCTCGAGGACCGGGCGGGCTTTCTCGACGGCCAGGGTCACCACTGTCCTCGCGGCGGCTGCTCGGACAGGCCGCTGCCCTCGGCGGAGATCTCGCGGCAGCGCGCGTACTCCTCAAAGGTGGGGACTGGCGCGGCGCGATCCCGGCTGGCGGCGAGGGAGGCTCGTGGTCGAGCGCCATCGGGGTCAAGATCGGGTCGTCGGGATCCGGCTCGGCACCCCGAGCGAGCAGCCGCGACGGGAGGTCGTCTGGCGTCGTCGAGGCGCCCACGCACGAAGTGAACTCGCGCCTTCCATTTGCGGCCATCCAGGCCCGCACGTCATCGATGCGCCGCTCGACCGAGACTGCATCGAGCCCGACGCGGAGGACATTCGCATCCTGGCGGTGGGCGATCGTGCCACACCACAGGACGAGATCACCCCGGTTCTCCAGGACCTGGTTCGGCCACGGCCGCACGTATCCCCAGCTGTCGTCAGCGATCAGCAGCGGGTCGAAGACCGCAAGGGTCCCCATCTGGGTCTCCTCGTCTGTTGTCCGTCACGACGACGATGACCCGTTCGTTGCGCACCCAAACCTAGCACCCCAATTCGCAGCGGGCAAGGGGCGACGAACCGCACCGCCACGACGTCCGACCCGCGGAACGGCACGGAGAAGAGGCGAGGCTCCGGACATGGAGGGCGCCAGACAGGCCGACGCGGATGGGGGTCACCCGGGATTGCTCGGCGAACCGCCGGCGTCGCGCTCGCTGCAGGCGGCGCCGGCCCCAGCGCAGCGGCCAGAGGCGCGGGCGATGCCGACGGCAGGGCTGGGACAGTGGAACTGGGTCCAGACAACCCCTCGGCCTGCGTCGGCGTCACGATCGTTTCCGGTGCGTAAGCGACGATGAGCGCTGCAAGCCCGACGGAGAGCAACAGGGCGGCGGCGGCCGCGAGGGCGACGAATCTGACGGCCAGGGACGCTTGGCCGCGCGGCCGCCCTGAATGCCTCGCAGGCTTCGTACCGGCAGCCGGCCGGCATGGCTCACCCGCCGCCTGCAGCGCCGCCGGTGGCGAGCCGTCGCGATCCGCCCTTCGCTGTGCAAGGGCGCGAGCCTGGACCTCGCGCTCGAGGAGCTCGTACTCGACCGTGTTCCGGATCGACGGGTCGAGCGTAGGATCAGCTCCTCA
The DNA here is from genome assembly GCA_963831745.1 of uncultured Chloroflexia bacterium. GTDB lineage: Bacteria > Chloroflexota > Limnocylindria > Limnocylindrales > CSP1-4 > CTSoil-043. The sequence continues at coordinate 24,758 of CAWHRD010000008.1, forward strand.
CCGGAGCGGAGACAGCGAGGCTGCCCGCCCGGCTAGCGTGGTGGTTGTCGAACATCCGCACACCGGAGAGGCAGCCGCCATGCAGGTTACGCGCGGGATTCGCCGCCAGTCCATGAAGCTCGCCCGGCGCCGGGCGATCCTGCCCGTCGACGCCTTGATCGCCGGCGTCGACCTGGCCAAGAAGGAGAGCGTGGTGATCTTCACCCGGGCGGCCGATCGGGGTCGCCTGGGCAGGCTGACGATCCGGACCGACCGGACGGGTGTCGCGCAACTGGTGGCCCGGGCCGCCGAGCTGCGCGAGCGGCACGGCCTCGGCGAGCTCGTCGTGGCGATGGAGCCGACGAGCCACTTCTGGAAGATCATCGCCCGCAGCCTCGAGGTGACTGGCGTGCGCTACGTCCTCGTCCAGAGCTTCGTAGTGGCGAAGAGCCGCGAGCTCGACAACCTGACCCGCGACAAGACCGACGCTCGCGATGCCGGCCTGATCGCCGACCTCGCCGCCGAGCTGCGCTTCACCGAGACCCGGCTGCCCGCCGGCCCCTGGGCCGAGCTCGACCTGCTGGCTGAGGCGCGCGACCGCCGGGTCGTCGAGCGCAGCGCGGCGCTCCAGGAGCAGCGCGCCCTGCTCGAGCTCGTCTGGCCGAGGCTGCTGGCCGAGTGCCCGGACCTCGCGGGCACCCACCTCCAGGCGCTCCTCCGCACGGGACTCACGCCCGGGCAGATCACGGTCCTGCCGGAGGGCCGGTTCCTGGCCGTCCTGCGTCGCCGTCACCGGCCCCGCCGCTTCCTGCGCTGGATGGGTTGCCGGCTGCGTGCGGCCGCGCGCGAGGTCGAGCCGACCCCGGAGACGACGGGAGCGGTCCTCCGCTGCCGCCTCGCGGCCGAGCGGGTTCTCGCAGCCGATGCGGCGATCACCGAGCTCGATGCCCGGATGGCGGTCCTCCTTGAGGCGACCGGCTACGCCTGGCTGCGAGGCCAGATCCGAGGGCTCGGCGACGTCGGCCTGGCGAACGTGCTCGCCCTGGTCGGCGACCCGGCCCGCTTCGACGACGGCCGGTGTCTCGTCAAGCTCGCCGGTTCCAACCCGACCGAGCGGAGCTCGGGCGAGCGCCATGCCCCGGGCGGGATCCATCGCCGCGGCCGACCGACCCTGCGCCTGGTGGCCTACCAGGCCGCGATCAGCCTCGTCCGCTACAACCCCGACTTCCGGGCGCGGTATCTCGCCCTCATCGCCGAGGACCGCCCGCATCGCCTCACCAAGAAGCAGGCCCTCATCGCGGTCGCCAACAAGCTGCTCCGCACGCTCTGGGCGATGGCCGTGACGGGTCTGCCCTACCGCAGCGAGATCGCCCGAGGGGAGGTGCGACCAACTTCGATCGCTGCCTGACCCGGCCGCTCGCGGCCGGACCGGGTCGGCGGGCAAGCCCAGTCGCGCATTGGGGACAACCCGCCACTGATCAAGGGTGACCCCGCCGTCCCTGTCCAGCTCGAACGCGGGCTGAAGGGCAGAACCCGTATCACTTCCTATGTGGAGCGGGACGGCAGGTCGTGACCGACCGACTCGTGCCGTACCGCGACTGTCGAAGTGGGCGCTTGACAAGGAGATCATGGGATGATCAGTGGACCTCGCGTCCTGAACGGGTGACGCCACCCGGACCGAGCATTGCCTCCGGCTCCTGCCTGCCCATCCCCAGAGCCTCCATCCTGCCTCGGTCGCCTCGAGCACTGCACATGCCGCGCCAAGTAGGGCTGGCTGGGCCGTCGAGCGTCCCCTGAATCAGGGGGAGCCGACGGTATCGACTTGCATCGCTTGCCGGAATGACGCCGCGCGGGCCCCAAAACGTTCCAACCTGGGACCGGGCATCGGCAGCCCGTCAGTTCTGGGGCGCGTCCGACCTGCCGCGTCAGGCATCGAGCGGCCGGAGCGAGCAGGCTCCTCGACGGCCTCGCGTCGTGCGTGAACGCCTAGTGTCGCGCGCCACGGTATCGCATGGTCCCCAGCGTCGCGGACTTCGACCAACGCGGCGACTCCGACTGGCTAACGCCCGTGCTCTTGCGTTCTACGCAGAATGCGTAGGAAATGGCGGACATGACTGGCCTGCTGAGCGATGTCACCGCGGAATCCATCCTCGCCCTTGACAGGGCGGGGAACGCCTCGGCGGGCCAGTCGACCTCGGCACCTCGGCACAAGTCTCGCGCCCGGAACGTGTCATGCTCCCGCTGCTTGCGTACCTCGCGAACGGGACGATCCGACGGACGGTGCCAGAGGTGACCGACCACCTCGCGGCGCACTTCCACCTGACGCAGGACGACCTCGATCAGCGACTGCCATCTGGCGTCCAGCCGACCTTCTACAACCGCACTCATTGGGCCGTGACGTACATGGCGAAGGCCGGGCTGATCACGCGCCCGGCGCGAGGGCAGATCGTCATCACGCCACGGGGCAAGGACGTCGTCGCGTCACGCCCAGAGCGCGTGGACGTGGCCTACCTGCGGCGGTACCCCGAGTTCGAAGAGTTCCGCACGAAGACCCGCGACGCACGAAGTCACGCCGACCGGCCTGACGCCGCAGCCCGAAGTCGAGCAGAACCCCGAGGAACTCCTGTACGGGACGTACGAGTCGCTCCGACAGGCCGTTGAGGCCGACATCCTCGACCGACTCCAGTCCGACGCGCTGTCGTGGGAGTTCTTTGAGCAACTCGTCGTTGATCTCCTGAGCCGGATGGGCTTCGGATCGAACGTCGAGGAGACAGGCCGTCGCGTCACGAGGCGGAGCGGGGACGACGGGATAGACGGCGTCATCGATGAAGACCGGCTCGGCCTCGACGCCGTGTACATCCAAGCGAAGAAGTACGGCGCGAAGACGCCGGTCGGACGCCCGGCCGTGCAGGCGTTCGCCGGGAGCCTCGAAGGCCAGCGGGCGGCCAAGGGTGTCTTCATCACCACGTCGTACTTCACCGGCGAGGCCGACGACTACGTTCGGCGCATCTCCAAGCGGATCGTGCTGATCGACGGCAAGACGCTCGCACGGCTCATGTACGAATACGGCGTCGGGGTGCGGACCCGTCGGTCGCTCGACGTGAAGCGCGTGGACGAGGCGTACTTCGAGGGCGACGTCTAGGTCGCGCCTGCCTCGGCCCCCGGCTCCGCATCGGTCGCTCCGCTCCGTCCAATGACGGCCGTCCGGCTCTACCCGACCTCCGAGGCACCGACTAGCTGTAGTTCCCGGGGTTAGTGAGACATCGGGGGAAGGCTCGCTCTAGCGTCCGGGCATGGACGCGCTCAAGCCCGACCACCGGAAGGATCCCCACCGACGCCTCCTCCGGCACACCTACCAGGAGGGACCGGACTTCCTGTTCCTGGCGACGCGCGGCGGTCGGCCACCGGCTGGCTCCCGCGCGCTGGACCTCGGCCTGGTCCGCTACCGGGCCCGATGCGTGCGGGTCGCGCGGGACGAGGGGATCGCCGCGGCCCTGTCCCTCGGGGCGAGCCGGGCGAGCTTGCACCGGTGGCGAGCCCGGTATGCGCAGGGCGGCCTCGCCGCGCTGCTCGACGCGCCGCGGGGTCCGACGCCCGCGAGCCTCCCTGCGTGGGTCGAGCAGGCCGTGATCGTCGTGCGGCTGCTGACGTACTGGAACTCGAAGCGCCTGGCGGCCGAGTTCACGCGGCGCGAGATCTACCCGCTCGACCATCATGTCGTCGACCGGCTCCTCGCCGACCTCGGCACGGCCCGCCCGTCGACGCGGCGCGAGAAGGGTCCCGCCTACGAGCGTGGCCGACCCAACGAGCTCTGGCACATCGACATCAAGGGCCCGTTCTTCCTGCGCCGCTCGGCCCACGAGTACGAGAAGACCTGGATCGTCGGCCTGGTCGACGACCACAGCCGCTTCCTGATCGGGCTGCGGATCCTGCCCCGGCCCCAGGCCGTGCCCATCCTCGCCTGGCTCGACGACTGCCTCGAGCTGTGCGGCACGCCGCTCGAGCTCATGAGCGACAACGGGGCACCCTTCGTCGTGTGGATGCCCGGTGTCCTCACCCTGTTCGGCAAGACGCTCGAGGAGCTGCGGATCCGGCACCTGCGGACCCAGGTGAACTCGCCGTGGACGAACGGCAAGATCGAGCGCTTCTGGGGCGTCCTCCAGGCCGAGGTTCTCGACCGGGAGGTGTTCGGCACCATCGACGCCGCGGCGGACGGACTCGCCCGCTTCGCCGCCTACTACAACTACGACCGCCTCCATGGCGAGCTCGACTGGCACACGCCGGCCGAGCGCTACGACGGCACCCCGTTCACCGCCCACGGCTTCGAGCGCATCCCCGCCCTCGACCACCTCAACGGATGGCTCACCGAGCTGATGACGGCCTAACGGCGTGTCTCACTAACCCCGGGAACTACAGCTAGCCTCGGACCGGATGGTCGGTGGCGGAATGGCCGAAGGCTGGGTTCTGGTTGCGGGCCTCACCACGCTGTTTCTCGCGATCTCACTCGCGGCGGTCGTCCTCCGCGGCCGTCGAGGCCCGCGTCTCTCCACGCCCCCCATCGCGGCATCCGCTGACTCGCCCCGGAGTCGCACCGCCGCGCCAGCGTCAGAGAAGACGGCGGGACTCCTCGCGCCCGGCCAAGACCGCCATCCTGACTGCAGCAATCTCGGGGCCGCTTCCTGCCGCTGGATGCCGCTCCATGCCGGTCATTCGTGCGGAGCGGTGGGGTGGCCTACGGGGCTTGAACCCGTAACCTTCGGAGCCACCATCCGAGGGCCCAACGCAGCATCCACGGGAGCATCCACGGACGCCGCCGCGACCCGCCGCCAGATGCCGCCGGGCGCCGCGAAACAGTCAGGTTGTGAGGGAGCCGTGGCGCGCCCGGAGGGATTCGAACCCCCGACCGTCTGATCCGAAGTCAGATGCTCTGTCCGCTGAGCTACGGGCGCGCAGGGCGCATCGTAGCGCAGGCCGCCGCCGAGGCCAGTGAGGCCCACCACCCCTGGTCCGGCGTGAGGGGTGCCCCCGCCTGGCAGCGTCGGGGAGCCACTACCCATGGCGATGACCGCTCCATGGGCGTATCGATCGCATGGTGGCCTCTACGCCGGCAGGCCTGGCACGGACGTGGGGCGGACCGAACCGGTGGTACCCGTTGACGAGCCCGCTGCTCGTGGAGCGGTCGTCAGGCCCGTCAAGGGCGGCCCAGTTGCCCGAAGCGGCGCCGGCAACCTGCGTGGGTGCCACCCAGACGCGTCACAGGGCGGATCCTGCTCATGGAGCGGTCTCGCGCGCGGTCTCGACTCCGGGGGCGTGGTCGCGCCGGCACATCCCGCCGCCCGGCCGCCCGGCGCTCCCGCGCCCCCGGACTCCCGGTCGCCGTGAGCGTACGATCGCGCGGTGACGAACCTCGAGACCGGGCGTCTCTCCGACCGCCACCCGCCGTATCGCTACTCGGCCCTGACCCGCGTCTGGTTCTCGGACACCGACGCCCAGGGCGTCGTCTACTACGGCCGCTACATGCCGTACTTCGACAACGCCCGCCTGGAGTACCTGCGCCACCTCGGGCTCGTGGGGTTCTGGCAGGGCGACCCGGAGTTCGTGATGCGCGCCCTCGCCGTGCAGTACGAGGCGCCGGCGCGCTTCGACGACCTGCTGGAAGTGTTCGTCCGCACGACCCGCATCGGGCGGACGAGCGTCGTCACCGAGGGAGCCGCCTATCGCGTCGACGACGATCGACTGATGTGCACGGCGCAGTCGACCCTCGTGCTGATCGACGCCGCCACGCGCCGCCCGACGCCGATCCCGGACGAGTACCGCCGCGCGATCGCCGCCTTCGAGGGCGAGGGGGTCGAGATCCTGCCGGCCGGCGGCTGATCTCGGGACGGCCGGTGCGTAGCCGGCCGACGCCGGCCGAGCCGGCCGCGCCGAGCCCGCCGCGCTGAGCCCCGCCCCTGGTCGACGCCCATTCGGCCCGGGCGACGCGGCCTCCCGGCACTGGCCGGCGGCTGCTCGTCGGGCCACGATCTCCCTGCTGGCGCATCGCCCCGGGTGTCCGCGCGTCCCGCGCTCGCCGGCGGAGCCGAGCGCCGCTCGAGGTCGTCCGGCCCCGGTCGGAGTCGAAGGAGGAAGGCCGCGATGGCACGCCAGTTCGTCGTCCAGCTCGACAACCGGCCGGGCGAGCTCGCCCATCTCGCCCGCGCCCTCGGCGCGCGCGGCATCGACATCCGCCACATCGGCGGGGTCGGGGCGGGCGACCTCGGGTGCGCCTTTATCACGACCTCCGACGACGCGGCCACGCGCGAGGTCCTCCACGGCCTCGGGCACCCCTACATCGAGGGAGCCCCGGTCCTGGTGGAGGTCCACGACGGGCCGGGCGGCCTTGCCGACGCCGCCGAGCGGCTGGCCGCAGCCGGTGTCAACGTCTGCGGGACCCTCATGGTCGGCCGCCGGCCGGGCGTGGTCGAGATGATCTTCTGCGTCGACGACGAGGCCAAGGCCCACGCGGCGCTGCACCAGTCGCTCGTGGAGGAGGTGGGCGTCGCGGATTGACGGCGTGCCGGCGGGCCTCGCCGCGGTGGTGCTCGCGCGCGCGCCCTCGCGCCCCAGGCGCCTCGGCTGCGGGCGGCTTCGAGCGATGGCAGCGGTCCCGGCCGCGATCGGCGAGACTGGCGCGTGACGACCGCGCCGCCACGGGACCGGGCGATCGTCGCTCGCCCGCAGCTGGAGGCCCACGTGCACGAAGCCGGCATCGCCGACCGCATCCTCGACATCGTGGTCGCGCGCGCCCGCGAGGCCGGCGCGCCGCGCATCACCGCGATCCGCCTCGAGGCCGGCGCGCTCGCCGGCGTGTCCGAGGACGCGCTGCGCTTCCACTGGGAGCAGCACGCAGCCGGCACGCCCGCGGAGGGCGCCGTCCTGCACTTCACGGAGGTCGACGAGCCCACCGACCTGCGCCTCGTCTCCATCGACGTCGCAGGCGAGGACGACGGCGCAGGCGAGCCCGACGGCGCAGGCGAGCCCGCGCCCACCCGGTGACCGCGCCGGCGGAGTCCCAGGCGGAGTCCCCGGCGGGCCCGCCCTACCGCGTCGTCTACCCGATCACCGCCGACGCCGCGATCGACGCCGCGCGCCTGGTGATCGCGCCGCTGCGCCGCCGCATGACGCTCGTCTCGCTGGCAGCCCTGGCCGGCGGGATCGCCCTCACCGTCGCCGGCGACGGGAGGTTCGGGCCGGGGATCCTCCTGTTCGGTATCCTGACGCTCGGCCTGGCCGTGCTCCGGGGCCCCGAGCGGATGCTCGTCAACCGACGCGGCGGCGACCTCCTCCGCGGCTCAGCCGAGCTCGTCCTCGACGAGAGCGGGGTCGACGTCGTGAGCCCGCCGGCGACGGGTCGTGTCGCGTGGTCCGCTCTCACCGAGGTGCGCGAGGACGCACGGAGCGTGGTCCTGCTGCGGGATCGGATGCTCGTCGGTTACGCACCGGTCGCAGCCTTCGGGTCGCCCGAGCGACGGGTCGAGATCGTCGCCTACGCCCGAGCCAGGATCGAGGCGGCAGCGGAGGGCGTTCCACCGGCCTGACGACCCTGGTGGCGCGGGCGCCGCGCCGGCTGAGCCCCTAATCGCTCACATGCTCGCCAGGTGAGCCGTATGCACGGTGCGACGGTCCGGACCCCGCTCGCGGCGGAGCGCGAGCGTGAGGTGGAGCGCGGCAGCCTGTCAGAGCGCTCGCTTGGCGATCATCTGATCGAGTTCGCGCCGCCGCATCCGCCATGCGGCGTCGTGGGCGAGCATTTGAGAGGATCCACCCTCAGCCTGGGCGGCCGGTGTCGCTCCCGGGCTCGCCACGCCGGCGCGCCACGCGGCCGGCGTCACGCCGGGGCTCGCGACGCCCGGGCTCGCCACGCCCCCTGCGCTCGCCGCACCGGCGCGCGACGCGGCCGACGTCACGCCCGCTGGCGCTCCCGCCTCACGCACGGTCGACGGAGCACGCCAACGGCGCACGCCCGCATCACGCACGGTCGACTGAGACTCGGTCCCGATACGTTCACCAGAGGGCATGCCGGTTCGGGACGTTCGGCCGGTCACGAACGAGCGGAGCACGGGCACGCTGCAGGGTGACCCAGTTGCTCGCGGAGGGCGTGCCCGTGGATCCCCTCATGCTCGCGCGGTGGCAGTTCGGCATCACGACCGTCTACCACTTCCTCTTCGTCCCGCTCACGATCTCACTCGCGTTCACCGTGGCGGGCTTCCAGACCGCCTGGTACCGCACCGGGAACGAGAAGTACCTGCGCCTGACGCGCTTCTTCGGGAAGCTCTTCCTGATCAACTTCGCGATCGGGGTCGTGACCGGCATCGTCCAGGAGTTCCAGTTCGGGATGAACTGGAGCAGCTACAGCCGGTTCGTCGGAGACATCTTCGGGGCTCCCCTGGCCATCGAGGGGCTCCTGGCGTTCTTCCTCGAGTCGACCTTCCTCGGCCTCTGGATCTTCGGCTGGGACCGCCTCTCGCGGCGCGTCCACCTGGCCACGATCTGGGTCGCCGCGGTGGGCACGGTCCTGTCGGCGTACTTCATCCTCGCCGCGAACTCGTGGATGCAGTACCCAGTGGGCTACGTGTACAACGAGGCCGCCGGGCGTGCCGAGCTGGTCGACATCGTCGCGGTCCTGACGTCACGCGTGGCGCTCGTCACCTTCGCCCACACGATCCCCGCCGCGTTCATGACCGGCGGAGCGTTCGTGGCCGGGATCGCCATGTGGCGGCTCCTGCGCCATCCCGACACCGACCGGCCGGCGTTCCGCACGGCAGCGAAGGCCGGCGCGTGGATGCTCGTCGTCTCCGGGCTCCTCGTTGCCGTGACGGGCGATCTCCAGGCCCGGGTCATGACCGACGTGCAACCGATGAAGATGGCGTCCGCCGAGGCGCTCTACGAGACCTCCCAGCCGGCGTCGTTCTCGATCTTCACGATCGGCTCGCTCGACGGGTCGAAGGAGGTCTTCTCGATCCGCATCCCGTACCTCCTCTCCTTCATGGCGACGGGCGACCCCAACGGCAAGGTGGAGGGGATCAACGACCTCCAGGCCCGCTACGAGGCGCAGTTCGGGCCGGGGGACTGGACGCCCAACATCCCGGTCGCCTACTGGTCCTTCCGGCTGATGATCGGCGTGGGGGTGCTGGCCGCCCTCGCCGCGGCCTGGTTCCTGTGGCGGATGCGGAAGGACCGGATGCCCACGCGCGGCATGGTGGGGGTCGCGATCCTCGTCCCCTTCCTGCCGCTCGCCGCCAACGCGATCGGCTGGATCTTCACCGAGATGGGCCGCCAGCCCTGGATCGTCTGGGGGTTGATGCCGACGCAGCTCGGGGTGTCGCCGTCGAACCCGTGGTACGCGGTGGCCATCACGCTCGTCGGCTTCACCGTGGTGTACGGCGCCCTGGCGATCGTCGAGGTGGGCCTGCTGCTCCGCCAGATCCGGGCCGGGCTCCCGGAGGCCGACGCGGAGGGCGGCGTCCACGGCGAGGGCGAGCCGTCGCTCGCGCTCGGGTACTGAGGAGGCCGTGATGGATCTCCCGACGATCTGGTTCGTCCTCATCGCGACTCTCTGGATCGGCTACTTCGTCCTGGAGGGCTTTGACTTCGGGGTCGGCATCCTGCTCCCGATCATCGGCCGCAACGAGCCCGAGCGGCGGGCGATGCTGCGCACGATCGGCCCCGTCTGGGACGGCAACGAGGTCTGGCTCCTCGTCGCCGGGGGCGCTACGTTCGCCGCCTTCCCGGAGTGGTACGCGACCCTCTTCTCGGGCTTCTACATCGCCCTCTTCGTCATCCTTCTCGGGCTCATCTTCCGCGGGATCGCCATCGAGTACCGCAACAAGCGGGCGAGCCTCGCCTGGCGCACCCGGTGGGACTGGGCGATCGCGATCGGCTCCTTCGTCCCGGCGCTCCTGTGGGGCGTCGCCTTCGGCAACATCGTGCAGGGCGTTCCGATCGACGCCGACAAGGAGTTCACCGGCACGTTCTTCACGCTCCTCAACCCGTTCGGGCTTCTCGCCGGCGTGACCACCCTGCTCCTGTTCGTCACCCACGGTGCGGTCTTCCTGGCGCTCAAGACCGAGGGCGTGATCCGGGATCGCGCCAACCGGGCGGCCTGGCTCCTTGGCCTGCCGACCGCGCTTGCCGCGGTTGCGTTCCTCGCCTGGGCCCAGGCCCTGCGGGGTGACGCGCTCTCAACCGCTGCCGCCGTGCTCGCCGCCGGCGCCTTCCTCGTCGGCATCGTCGCGAACCGCCTCCGGCGCGAGGGCTGGGCCTTCCTGGGGACGGCGCTGGCGATCGCGCTGGCCGTGGTGAGCCTGTTCGCGGCGCTCTTCCCGGACGTGATGCCCTCGTCGACGAACCCGGCCTTCAGCCTGACGATCGACAACGCGTCGTCGACGACCTACACCCTCACGATCATGACCGTGGTGGCGGTGGTCTTCACGCCCATCGTCCTGGTCTACCAGGGCTGGACCTACTGGGTCTTCCGGAAGCGGGTCGCGTCGCCGCCGGTCGCCCTCGAGCCCTGACCCCATGGCCGCGTCCCCCGGCCGTGCATGACACCGGCTGACCGCCGCCTCTTCGCCGCGGGCCGGCTGGCGACGGTCGCGCTGGCGGCCGCGGTCGCGCTCGGGGCGCTGAGCGCCGGGCTCGCGGTCGCCCAGGCCGGGCTGCTGGCGCGGACGATCTCGGGCGCGTTCCTCGGTGGGCAGGACGCCGCGGGCCTCGCGGGGCCGCTCGTCGCGCTGGCCGTCGTGCTGGCCGCGCGGGCCCTGCTCGGCTGGGCGGCCGAGATCGTCTCGCAGCGGATCAGCTCGGTCGTGAAGTCGGACCTGCGCCGGAAGCTGCTTGCCCGCGCCGTGGCCCTCGGACCGCGCTGGGCGTCGGAGACGCAGAGCGGCGAGGTGGTGCTGCTGGCGACGCGCGGCCTCGACGCCCTCGACGGCTACTTTGCGCGGTACCTGCCGCAGCTGGCGCTGGCGGCCATCGTGCCGGCGGTCGTCGTGGTCTGCCTCGCGACGGCCGACCTGGTCGCGGCGCTGACCGTCCTGCTGACCGTGCCCCTGATCCCGGTCTTCATGGTGCTCGTCGGGAGAATGTCGGCGGCGCGCCGGCGGCGGCGGTGGGTCGCCCTGTCGCGCCTGGCCCACCGCTTCCTCGACGTCGTGGAGGGCCTCCCGACGTTGCGTGCCTACGGCCGCGCCGACGCGCAGGTTGCGATCCTCCGCCGCGTCACCGAGGCGTACCGGGTGGAGACGATGGGCACGCTCCGGATCGCCTTCCTGTCGGCGCTCGTGCTCGAGCTCCTCGCCACGATCTCGGTCGCCCTCGTGGCGGTCGGGATCTCCGTGCGCCTGGTGGCCGGCGACCTGACCCTGGAGGTCGGGCTCTTCGCCCTCGTGCTCGCGCCGGAGGCGTACCTGCCGCTGCGGCGCCTCGGCGCCGAGTTCCACGCCAGCGAGGAGGGCGTCACCGCGGCTACGCGGGCCTTCGCGATCATCGACACCTCGCCGCCGACGTCGGGCACGCGGACCGACGTGCCGGACCTGGCAGGTGGGCGTCTCGTCGTCGAGGGCGTCGGCGTCGTCCAGCCCGGCCGCGACGCGATCGCCCCGGCGGGGGCCACCCTGGACGTCCGGCCGGGCGAGGTCGTCGCGGTCGTCGGTCCGAGCGGGGCCGGCAAGAGCACGCTCCTCGCCGCGATCCTCGGCTTCGTCGCGCCCACGGCCGGTCGGATCGCCGTCGCCGGCTCCGACGGGACGCTTGTCGACGTCGCGGACCTCGACGGCGACGCGTGGCGGGCGCGGGTCGCCTGGGTGCCGCAGGTCCCGTTCCTGTTCCCGGGGACGATCGCGGAGAACGCGCGGCTCGCAGCCCCCGGGGCCTCCGACGGCGACGTGGCCGCGGCCCTCGCGGCGGTCGGGCTGGGGGACGTGGACCCGGGGTCGACGGTCGGCGAGCGGGGTGCCGGCCTTTCCTCCGGCCAGCGCCGCCGGGTCGGCGTTGCGCGCGCGCTGCTGCGGGCCGGGGCCATCCGCGCCGGCCGGAGCGGCGCCGTCCCCGCCGCGCCGCTGCTCCTGCTCGACGAGCCGACGGCCGGCCTCGACGAGGCTTCGGAGCGGGCGGTGCTCGACGCGGTCCGTGCGGCGGCCGCGGGCGGCGCGGCCGTGATCCTGGTGGCGCACCGCCCGGCGGCCGCCGCGGCCGCCGACCGCGTGGTGGACGTGACGTGGGCGCCGATAGCCGCCCAAGCGCAGGGCGCGCCGGGCGCCCGGGATGCGGCGGGCGCCGGGGATGCGCCATGAGGCCGCTGCTCCGGATCGCCCGGCTCGGTCGGCCCGTGGGTCCCCGGCTGCTGCTCGCCGTGCTCGCGGGGACGGGCGCCGCCGGGGCCGCGATCGGGCTGGCCGCCACGTCCGCCTGGCTCGTCTCGCGCGCAGCCGAGCAGCCGCCGATCCTGTACCTGCTGACCGCGGTGACGGCGGTGCGCGCCTTCGGCATCGCGCGCGGCGTGCTGCGCTACGGGGAGCGGCTGGCGGCGCACGACGCCGCCTTCCGGGTGCTCGGGGAGCTGCGCGCCGACGTCTACGCGCGACTGGCCCACCTGGCGCCGGGAGGCCTCGGCGAGCTGCGCTCGGGCGACCTGCTGGCGCGCCTGGTCGGCGACGTCGACGGGCTCGCCGACCTCTGGCTGCGGGTGCTCCTGCCGTACGCGGCCGCCGGCGTCGTGGTGGCCGCGGCGGTCGGTCTCGAGGCCTGGCTCGTGGCCGGCGCAGGCGTGGCGCTCGCCGCCGCGACGCTCGTCGGCGCGGTGCTGGCGCCACTGGCCGCCGCCGGCGTCGCGCGGCGGGCCGAGGCGACGGTCGCGCCCGCGCGCGGCGCCCTGGCCGATGCGGCGGTCGACCTCCTGCGCGGCGCGCCCGAGCTGCTCGCGGCGGGCGCCGCGCCGCGTGCCGTTGACCGCGTCCTGGCGATCGACGCCGGCCTCGCCGCGGCGGAGCGGCGCGTCGCCGCCGGGTCGGGGATCGGCGGCCTCGTCGCGGGCCTTGCGGCCGGCGCCTCGACCTGGCTGGCCCTGCTGCTCGGGATCGTCGCCGTCCGCGACGGCTCGCTGCCCGGCGTGGCGCTGGCGGTCGTCGCCCTCACGCCGATCGCCGTCCACGAAGTGATCGGCCCGCTCGTCCCGGCGGCGCGCCAGCTGCCGGGGCTCGCGGCCTCCGCCGGCCGGGTCGTGGAGGTGCTGGACCGACCCGATCCGGTCCCCGATCCTCCCGCACCGGCCGCCGTGCCGGTCGGACCGCTCGGCCTCCGGGCGCACAGCCTCGCCGTCCGCTACCCGGGAGCGAGCCGCGATGCCCTCGCCGGCCTGGACCTCGACCTGCCGGCCGGCGCGCACGCGCTCGTCGTCGGCCCCAGCGGCGCCGGCAAGACCACGTTCGCGGCGGCCTGCCTGCGGTTCCTCGACCCGGCGGCCGGGTCGCTCGAGCTGGTCGGGAGCGACCGCGCAGCCGACGTCCGCACCCTCGACGGGGACGACGTCCGGCGCGCCGTCGGCCTGTGCGAGCAGGATCCGCACGTCTTCGACGCCTCGATCGCCGACAACCTCCGCCTCGCGCGTCCCGGAGCGCCAGAAGAAGACCTGCGGCGGGCTCTCGCCGACGCGCAGCTCCTCGCCTGGGTCGAGTCGCTGCCGGAGGGCCTGGCCACCCCGGTCGGGGAGCACGGGGCGCGCCTCTCCGGCGGCCAGCGCCAGCGCCTCGCGCTGGCGCGCGTGCTCCTGGCCGACGTCCGGCTCCTGGTCCTCGACGAGCCGACGGAGCACCTCGACGAGCCGACCGCGCGGGCATTCGTGGGCGACCTGGACGCAGTCGCCGGGGGCCGCACCGTCGTGGTGCTGACGCACCGGCCGGACCTGTTCGACCCGGCGACCTGGACGCGGGCGGCGGACCTCCGGCCGGCACCCGACGCGGTCGGCTCGGCGGCGTCCCCGTGGCGCGCCTCGACGGTGTCCCGGTAGCGCGTCAGTCGATCGGTCGCCCGTCCAGGAACGCCGCGAGGCGGTCCAGCGCCACCGGGAAGTCCTCGCGACCCAGCCCGACCCGGACGTGGTTCCCGGCATGGCCGAACGCGCTGCCGGGGAGGAGCAGGACCCCGGTCGCCTCGACGAGCTCGGCCGCGAACCGGTCGGCGTCGAGGCCCGCCGCGAGGCGCGGGAAGCCGACCGAGCCGGCCGCCGGCCGGACCCACGACGCGAACCCGGGCCGCTCCGCCAGGAACGCGTCGAACCGCGCCCGGTTGGGCCCGACGATCGCCCGCGAGCGGGCCAGCACGGTCTCGCGCGCCCGGAGCGCGATCAGCCCGAGGACCTCGGACGGGGCCGCCGCGCAGATCGTCGTGTAGTCCTTGAACGCGGCGCAGCGGGCCAGCAGGTCGCGGTCGCGCGAGGCCAGCCAGCCGATCCGCAGGCCGGCGAGGGCAAACGACTTCGACAGCACGCCGATCGAGACGAACGTCGGTGCGAGGTCGGCGCCAGCCGCCAGCGGGGCCCGCCCGTCGTGCTCGAGGAGCCGGTAGACCTCGTCGGCGACCAGGCGAACGCCCGCGGCCCGGCAGGCCTCCCCGAGCGCCTGCCACTCGTCGGGCGACGGCAGCATCCCGGTCGGGTTGTGGGGGGCGTTGACGACGGCCACCCGCGTCGAGGCCCGGAAGGAGCCCACGAGGCGCTCCACGTCGAGCCCCCAGCCGTCGGCCTCGCGCAGCTCGTGGAGGGTGACCTCGGCGCCGGCCGCGCGCGCCACCTCGTGGAGGCTCTGGTAGCCGGGCCACGTGACGACGGCGTGATCCCCGGCTCCGAGCAGCACGTTGAGCAGGCAGAAGATCGCCTCCTCGGCGCCCGAGAAGACGAGGACGTCGTCGGCCTCGAGGCCCGCGTAGAGGCTCGCGATCTCGACCCGCAGGAGGGGGTCACCGGGAGCCTCCGTGTAGCCGAGGACCAGGCCTTCCCAGCGAGCGCGCGCCTCGTCGTCCGCGAGCGCGAGCAGGTCGGCCATGCGCCAGCCCTCGACGTCGGAAGCGCACAGGAGGTGCTCGACGGCGAACTCCCACCTGGCGAAGTAGCGCTCGAGGGCGAAGTCGGCGATCCGCATGGCTCAAGGATGGCACGCGCTCGCGCGTCAGCGGGTGCGCGTCACCTTCGCCAGGCCCGGCG
The DNA here is from genome assembly GCA_963831745.1 of uncultured Chloroflexia bacterium. Classification (GTDB taxonomy): domain Bacteria; phylum Chloroflexota; class Limnocylindria; order Limnocylindrales; family CSP1-4; genus CTSoil-043. The sequence continues at coordinate 39,972 of CAWHRD010000008.1, forward strand.
GCGCGTCCGGGTCGCGCCCGCGCGCCCGCGCGACCGACTCGGCGAGGAGGAACCCCGGCAGCACGTAGGCGAGCGGCGTGAGCGGCTCGGGGAGGTCGGGCGCCACGACGAGCGCGCGGTCGCGGCCCCGGACCTCGTGACCGCCGATCGTCCAGGGCGTGATTCCGTGTCGGCGGGCGACGGCCACCGCCTCGTCCACGGCGGCGCCGGGGGCGCCGTCCGGCCGGAACGCGAGCGCCGGGACGCCGGGGCCCGCCACCACCACCGGCCCGTGGAGCAGGTCGGCCGTTGAGTAGCCGTCGGCGAAGATCCGGCCGGTCTCCTTGAGCTTGAGGGCGACCTCCAGGGCGGTTGCGAAGTTGTGGCCCCGCGAGACGACCAGCGCCTCGTTCGACCTGGCGAGCTCGCCGACCAGCGCGGCGCCGTCTCCGCGGATCCACGCGCCCGCCGCTGCAAGCGTCCCGGCAAGGATCTCCGGCAGCTGCCCCAGCGCCGCGGCCCACGGAGCCCGCCCACCGAGGCGCGCGACGAGCCCGGCGACGACGGCCAGCGACGCGACGTACGTCTTCGTCGCCGCGACGGCCCGCTCCTCGCCGGCGCGCAACGGGAGCACCAGCTCGGCCGCCGCGGCGACGGCCGATGCCGGGTCGTTCGTGATCGCGAGCGTGGGCGCGCCGGCCTCCCGCGCGGCCGCGACGACCGCCGCGACGTCCGGGCCCGCGCCGGACTGCGAGATGGCGACCAGCAGCACGTCGTCCCAGGCGAGGGGCGCGTGGTAGATCGTGGTGACCGAGGCGGCCGCCAGGCCGACCGGGATCCCGAGGCTCGTCTCGATGAGGTAGCGCGCGTAGACACCGGCGTTGTCGGAGGTGCCGCGGGCCGCGATCAGGACGAACCGCGGGGCGCGCCGCTCGATCTCCCGGGCGGCGGTCTCGAGGTCGTCGGCACCTTCGTCGAGCGCGCGCTCCACGACCGCCGGGATCTCCGCGATCTCGCGGGCCATCCGGGTCGGCGCGGAGCGGCTAGGCATCGTCGACGCGGACGTAGCGCCGGCCGATGAGCGCGAAGGCGGGGAGCCGCCCGAGCGCCTCGTCGAGCGAGCGCGGGGGGCGGCCGTCGCGCCCTGCGACGGCCAGGTGGGCGTCGGCATCGCCGGCGGTCGGCCGCGCGTCGACGACGGCGAGGTCGATCACCGCGCGCCCCGGCTCGGGAGCGCCGAGGGTCGCGACCGCCTCGTCCGGCGGCGGCCCCGACTCGTACTCGGCGCGGACCTCCGCCTCGGCACGCCAGCGCGGGCGCCGCAGCATGATCCGCCGCCAGATCCCGGCGACGTGCGGCGCGACCTGCCCGCTGCCGGGCGCGGGCGTGAGCGTCACGTCCTCGCCGCGGCCCCAGCGGGCGGCCTGGTGGAGGAGGGCGTACTCGTCGAGGTCGGCGTAGCCGCGCAGGTCGTCGGCGGGCGATCCCGCGCCGAAGATCGCCCGGATCGACGGCTCGAAGACCTCCGCGAGGTCCAGGTCGATCGCGCGCACCGTGCGATGGAAGTAGACCTGCTGGTACATGAAGAGTCGCGCGGTGAGGAACATCTCGAGGGCCGCGAGCCCCGGCTCGAACAGGGTGAGGCCCCGCTCGGTCACGAACGCGTAGCGCCGCAGGCGCTCGGCGTCCACGGGCCCGGCGGAGACGCCCGTGAAGTACGCGTCGCGGCGAACGTAGTCCAGGTTGTCGACCGTGAAGACGCCCGAGAGGAGCGGTTGCAGCCAGCGCACCCAGCGCGGCATGCCGGGGTCGGCGAGGGGCGGCTTCGAGACGAGGAAGGCTACCCACGCCGGGTCGATCGCCTCGCCCGCGGCGAAGGCGTCGCGGGCCGGGATCCCGTCCCCCGGAGCCCGCCGCAGGCGGGCGATCAGCGTCCCGAGCTCGCGCTCGATGATCAGCTGCGAGAGGTCCTCGTGGGTCAGGGGCTTGCCGGCCGGGCGCCGCCCGTCGGCGGGCGCGGGGAACGCCGCCAGCACGTGGTCGTCGAAGAAGTGCGCGAACGGGCCGTGGCCGACGTCGTGCAGCAGCCCGGCGAGGCGCAGGGTCTCCACGACCAGCCCCTCGGACGGCGGGCGCATTCCCGGGTCGACGCCCGCGAGCGCCTCGACCAGCGACGGGTAGAGCCGGCGGGCCCAGAGCCCGGCCTCGTGCATCACCCCGAGGCCGTGCGTGAAGCGGGAGTGCTCGGCGGTCGGGAAGACCCAGCGGGCGCTCTGGAGCTGGCTGACCCGGCGCAGGCGCTGGAGCCAGGCGGAGTCGAGGATGTCCTCCTCGGCGGCCTCCTCCAGCGGCAGGCGCGCGGCGCGGGCCTCGCCCGCCGTGAGCCGCTTCGTCAGCTCGATGTAGCCGTGGATCGGGTCGCTGATCAGGTTGACGGCGGCGAAGCGGGCCGGGCTCATGGGCCCATTGTGGCCGTTCCGGCGACGCGGGGAAGTGCCGACGGTCAGGGCACCCAGACCGAGGTGGGCGCGCTCGTGCGGCCTGCGTTGCCGGCCCGGTCGCGCGCCCTGACCATCAGCCAGTAGCGATGGCCCGCGGGCCGGGATGCCAGGCAGATGCTGGTCGAGGTCGTGTTGTCACGGAGGAGGCGCCAGGCGCCGTCGTCGACGCGGTACCAGGCGTCGAAGTCGCGCAGCCCGGCCCAGTGCGTCTGGAGCGCCGGATCGGATCCACGCCAGGTGAACGTGACGGTGCGCCCGTTCCGCGCAGATCCCGTGATCCACGCGCTCGGCGGGGTGTGGTCGCGCGACTCCGTGAAGACAGCGCTGGCGAAGACGTGGCCATCGGACGCGCGGAGGGCGGCCCCGAACCCGACGTAGTTCAGGGTGGGGCTCATGAGGCTCGCCCAATGCGACGGGCTCCGCTTCCAGCCCAGGTACAGGGCGGACGCGGTGTTCGTGCGCAGCCCGCCGGGGGTCCAGGCGAGGTTCTCGGCCCAGCCGTACCACTGGACCTGCTGCTCGGCCAGGGGCGGGGACAGGCTGCCGCCGGCCGCGGCGTGGCCGAAGGTGGTGGCGCCGGTCAGGTTCATGGCCCGGTCTTCCGCGATCGCGGCCAGGCGGGCGTCGGGCCGCAACGGGCGCAGCCCGCGAGCCGCGCGATCGGCGTTCGTCAGCTCGAGCAGCTGGTCTGCCACTGCGGTCGTCGTCGCCGCCGCCGGGTCGGGGGCGGCGAGGGCGCCCGTCGCCAGGAGGGCGGCGGCAAGGGTCAGGACAAGGGCGCGCCGTGGGAGGTGGGCGCGCCGTGGGTGCAGGGCGGGCCAGGCGAGCCGGCGCGCCCTGTCACGGCGCTCGTGCATCCGGCAAGGGTACCCGGGATCGCTGGGCCGGTCGGCGGCCGGTGCGGATGACGAGACGGGCGTACCGGTCAGCGGTACCGGCGCGCGGCGGCCCCAAGCAGGCCGGCGACCTCCTCGCGGAGGGCGGCCGGCGCGACGACCTCGACGTCGGGGCCCCAGGAGAGGATCCACGAGCGGATCTCCACCGTCCCCGAGACGGTCGCGCGCCACGCCAGCGCGCCGTCCGGCTCGTGGCGCACGGTCTGGGTCGGGTGCCACGTGGTTTCGGCGACGCGCGACGCGACGGCGGGCGAGAAGCGCAGCTCCACCTCGACGGCGCCCTGGTCCGCGATGATCCCCCAGGCCCGCTCGAGCGCCTCCTCGATGACGCCGTCCGGCGGGGCCTCGAAGCCATCCGCGGTCACGGTCAGGCGGCGGATCCGCTCGAGCTTGAACGTCCGGATGGCGTCGCGGGTCTCGTCCCAGCCGATCAGGTAGAGGGCGTGCGTCTCGGTCGACGGCTCGATCAGGTAGGGCCGAACCCGGGCGGTCCGCTCCGCGCGGGTCGGGTCGTACGTGCTGGTGTCGTACGTCAGCTCGACGACGCGTCGCTCCGCCCACGCCTGCGTGAGGGCCCGCAGCCGCCGGGTGCCCTCCGGGTCGGGAGGCCGGCGGGCCATGACGTCGAGCGTCCGGTGCACGTGCTGGCCGAGGACGTCGGGGAGCGCCTCGCCGAGCTTCTGGAACGCCGCCGCGAGCTCGGGGTCGTACGCGTCGGCGTACTTGGCCATGAGGCGAGCGGCGAGGAAGACGGCCATCGCCTCGCCCCGGGAGAGGCGGAACGCCGGCAGGAGCGCCTCGCGCTCGAGGCCCCACCGACCGCCCTCGGCCCAGACGGGGATCCCCAGCTCGTCGTCGAGCGCCCGGAGGTCGCGGTACGCATTGCGCCTCGACATCCCGAGGAAACGCGCCAGCTCGTCGGGCGTCACGCCGTCCGGGTGCGTCGCGAGGTACGTCGCCACCCGGTAGAAGCGCGCGACGCGATCGCGCTTCCGCCCGGCCAGCGTGTCGCCCCCCGGCAGGTCCCAGCGGTCCATGCGGCCTCCGCTCAGTTCGTGGGTGGCGTGATCGTCACCGGGTTGCCCCGGTTCGTGGCCGTCAGCACCGTCGTGATCTCGGCGCGGATGGCGCCCGGGTCGATCGCGAAGCCCCCGCCGCCCAGCCGCCCCTCGATCCGGCCGACCTGGCCGTCGGCGAAGACCCACACGTCGATTTCGCCGCGCCATGTCGCCAGGTCGGTGTCCCCGACCAGCCAGCGGACCTGGGGGAACGCCTCCCGGAAGACCGTCCCGTCCACGGCGATCCGGCAGCGCCGCGCCCGGGCGCCCTCGACGTACGCCAGGCCGAGGTCCTCCGCCGGGGCTCGCTCGAGCGGGTCGAGGGCGGCGTCGATGACCGCGAGGTCCAGGGCCTCCGCCTCGGCGATCGGCAGGGGAGCCGGGAGCCATCGCGTCCCGGGTTCGCGCATCCAGCTGTCGCCGCCGAGGACCGCCGCCCCCGCGAACCCGATCTCGCGCGTCGTCGTCACCTCGCCGAGCCAGCGGAAGTCCCTGCCCGACCTGGCGCCGCGGACCCGGGCGTCCCCCAGCGAGCGGAGATCGACCGTCCCGCCCAGCTGGAGGGTGAGCTGCGCCGTGCCGCCCGGGACGAGCGGTGCGTCGCAGAGCGGCGGCACCCGCGATGGGTCGGTCGGCCCGTACCGTGAGGCGGCCGCCGGCTGGTCGCGGAGGGCCAGCTCGTTGGCGATCGTGGCCCCGGCCATGGCGGCCGCCGAGACGGTCGCCAGGCCGAGCCCGATCCCGATCGCGGCCGCCATGCGCCCCGGCCGCGCGCTCTCCGGCCCCAGGACCCGCCGGGCGATCCCGAGGCCGGCGAACAGCGAGGTGCCCAGGATCGCGAGCGTCCAGGCGTACGCCGTCTCGAGCGACGGGAGCAGGGTCTGGAGGCCCTGGTCGACCAGCTGCCGGACGAGGCCGGCCAGCGTCGGGAGGAGGACGATGACGGTCGCCACGCCGAGCCCGGCGATCGCGCGGAACGCCAGCCCGCCCCGGGCCGCCGGGGGCCACGCGACGGCGGCCGTGGCGACGCCCAGCGGCGCCAGCGAGGCGATCCCCACGAGGATGTCGACCGGCCCGCCCGGCCGGTAGCCGACGAGGAGCAGGACCGCGACCGCGGCCCACAGGCCGGCGAGGCCAACGGCGAGGAGGCGGAGCTCGAGGAGGCGAACGCGCACGCCCGAAGTCTAGCCGCGCCGTGGCGCAGGCCCGCGGCGTGGCGCAGCGGGGAGGCTGGAGCCGCTCGTTGGGCCGGCGGCACCCTCGGCGGGGCCGGGCCGCGCTACACTCGCGCCGTTCCCGACAGGAGGAGTGCAACCCATGCGATCAACGTTCCGCTTCGCGGCCGCCCTCGCCCTGACCGGCGCGGTCCTCGCGGCCTGCTCGGGCGGCGCGACGCCGACGCCCGCCCCGACACCCACGCCGACACCCGCGGCCTCGGCGGCCCCCAGCGTGGCCCCGAGCGAGGCCCCGACCGCGACGCCGAACGCGTGCGCGCCGGAGAGCCTCACAACGCTGGCGGCCGGCACGCTGACGATCGGCACCGACAACCCGGCCTATCCGCCGTACTTCGAGCCGTCCGACCCGGTGACGCCGCCGTGGGAGCTCGGGGACCCGACGAACGGCAAGGGCTTCGAGAGCGCGGTCGCCTACGCCATGGCCGAGAAGCTCGGCTTCCCGAAGGACAAGGTCAGCTGGGTCGTCGTCCCCTTCAGCAACTCCTTCGCGCCTGGCCCCAAGACCTTCGACTTCTACCTCGCCCAGGTCTCGTGGAGCATCCAGCGCGCCCAGGGTGCCGACCTCTCGCGTGGCTACTACTCCGTCAACCAGTCGGTGGTGGCGATGAAGGGGAGCCCGCTCGAGGGGGCGAAGACGATCACCGAGCTCGCCAAGTACAAGTTCGGTGCCATGGTCGGGACGACGAGCTACCAGACGATCGTCGACACCATCAAGCCGACCCAGGAGCCGTCCGTCTATGACACGAACGACGCGGCGATCGAGGCGCTCAAGACCAAGCAGATCGACGGCATCGTCGTCGACCTGCCGACCGCGTTCTACGTGACGTCTGCCCAGATCGTCACCAAGGACGGCAAGCCGCTGGCGTCGATCGTCGGCCAGTTCCCGGCACCGCCGGAAGGCGAGTTCTTCAGCTTCGTCCTCGCCAAGGGGAGCCCGCTGACCGCGTGCGTCAACCAGGCGCTCGCGGCGCTCAAGGCCGACGGCAGCCTCGAGGCGATCACGAAGGAGTGGCTGTCGGACAAGGCGAACGCCCCGGTCTTCACGCCGTAGCGCCGCCGCATCGCGGCCGCCCGCGCGTCGAGCCCGCGACGCGTGAGCCCGATTCAGCGGCGGCCCGGCCGACCTGGGTGACACCGTTCACCTTCGGTCGGGCGGGCCGCCGCCGCGCCGCCGCGAGAGTGCCTTCCGCTCGACGGCGATCGCGTTCGTCAGCACTGTCGTCCTGCTGGGCGTCGTCGGGTGGGTCGTCGTCAACTCACCCGGCTGGGCGGCCGTCCAGGAGTCGTTCCTCAACGGGCAGATCTTCGCGGAGACCCTCGGCTTCTACGACGGTGTGTTCGTCTGGCAGCGCTCGATCCTGCGCTTCTTCCTGACCAACGTCGCGCTGTTCCTGATCGCCGAGGTGCTGATCCTGGCCTTCGGCCTCGTCCTGGCGGTGCTCCGCAGCCTGCCCGGCCCGGTCCTCTTCCCGGTCCGGGCGCTGGCAACGGTGTACGCGGACATCTTCCGGGCGCTTCCCGGGATTCTCGTGATCTACATCCTTGGCTTCGGGATCCCGGGCCTCGGTATCGCGGGCCTGCCGGTCGATCCCTTCTTGTACGCCGTGCTTGCCTTGACTCTCATCTACTCGGCCTACGTGTCGGAGGTGTATCGGGCCGGCATCGACTCGGTCCACCCCAGCCAGGAGGCGGCGGCCCGCTCGCTCGGCCTGAGCCGCTTCCAGTCGCTGCGCCACGTCATCCTGCCGCAGGCCGTCCGGCGGGTCGTGCCCCCGCTCCTCAACGACTTCATCGGCCTCCAGAAGGACACGGTGCTCGTGTCGTACATCGGCGTCGTGGAGATCTTCCGGGCATCCCAGATCAAGCAGGCCTCGACCTTCAACTTCACGCCCTACATGGCGACCGCGCTCGTCTTCATCCTGATGACCATCCCCCTGGCCCGGCTCACGGACTGGCTCGTGGCCCGCGACCGGCGGCGGGCCGCGGCGGGCGCCCGGTGAGCGTGACGCCGCCCGTGCGGAGCCCCGGCGGCCCCGCGCTCGTGATCGAGGGCCTCCACAAGTCGTTCGGGAAGAACGAGGTGCTCCGCGGCATCGACCTCTCCGTTGCCGAGCACGAGGTCATCTGCCTCATCGGCGCCTCGGGGAGCGGCAAGTCCACGCTCCTGCGCTGCATCAACCTGATCGAGCCGATCGACGCTGGACGGATCGTCGTCAAGGGCGAGGAGATCACGGCCCGGAAGGTCGACGTGAACAAGATCCGGCGCCGGATCGGGATCGTCTTCCAGTCCTTCAACCTGTTCCCGCACATGACCGTCCTCGACAACGTGACCCTGGGGCCGAGGAAGGCGCTGAAGCTGAAGCCGGCCGAGGCCGAGGAGCGAGGACGGGCGATGCTCCGGCGCTTCGGGCTGGAGGAGAAGGCGCTCGACTTCCCCGACCGGCTGTCGGGCGGCCAGCAGCAGCGCGTTGCGATCGTGCGGGCGCTGGCGATGGAGCCCGACCTCCTGCTACTCGACGAGGTGACGAGCGCGCTGGACCCGGAGCTGGTCGCCGAGGTCCTCAACGTGATCCGCGAGCTCGCGGCGGGCGGCATGACGATGCTCATCGCCACCCACGAGATGGGCTTCGCCCGCGACATCGCCAGCCGGGTTTGCTTCCTCGATGCGGGACGGATCCTGGAGGAGGGGCCGCCGCAGCGGATCTTCAGTGAGCCGCGCGAGGAGCGCACGCAGCAGTTCCTGCGCCGGATCGTCGAGGCCGGCCGCCTCTGACGGCTGCCGGCCGGCTGCTCCGCGCCGACGACTCTGCGCGCCGGGAGCGTGCCGCCGGCTACTGCGCGCCCCCGAGGCCCAGGAGCTCGTCCAGCCCGGCGATCCTCAGCCCGGCCGCGGCGAGCCCGTCGACGATCCCCGGCAGCGCCTCCAGCGTGTGCGTGCCGCCCAGCTGGAGGCGGACGATCGAACCCCCCCCGGCCCTCGACACCACTCGGGCGACGATGTCGGTCGCGATCGGGCCGCCGGCATCCGGGGCGACCCCGTCTCGGGGGTCCACGTCCCAGGCGATCGCCCACGTCCAGCCGGCGCTGCCGGCCGCCTGCAGCGCCTCGGGCGAGGCGGTTCCGCGAGCCGGGCGCAGGAGCGGCGCCGTGGTCCGCCCGAGCCCGGCGGCCAGCGCGGCGTCGGCCGCCGGCAGGTCCGCCGCGAGCGTCGACGGGACGTCGGCGGCGGCAAGCAGGCCCGCCGCGATGCCCGGGCTCGCGCGCAGGCGCGCCAGCGCGGCGGCGGCCGCCGCGTCCTCGGCCGCCGCCGCCGACGGCGCGACGAAGACCGTGGCCGGCACGCTGTTCACGGTGAGCCACTGGACGATCGCCTCCGCCCCACCCCGACCCGCCCCAGCGCCGCCCGCGTAGTCGAAGGTGAGGGCGACCGCGTCGAGACCCGTCGGTCCTCGGCGCACCAGGGCCGCGCCGCCGTCGGGCGGGAGGGTCGGGTAGGGGCCGATCGACCCGACGGGCACCGGCTGGCCGGTCGGCGCCTCGCTCGCGGGCGGCAGGTTCTCGGGGTCCACGACCTCACCCGGGAGGTAGGCCAGCTGCCAGCCAATCTCGATCCGCTCCGGGCGGTAGGCCGGGGAGTCGGGGTCGAGGGACGGGTAGCGGGCGCGGTTCCAGTAGGCGAGGCTCTCGGGGGTCGTCCCAAAGCGTTCCGCGAGCGAGATCAGGCTGTCGCCCGGCCGCACGGTGTAGGCCGCGAACGTCGGCGCGGGCGCCGGCGTCGGGCGGAACGGCCGCGACGGTGAGGAAGCCGACGGCGAGGCCGCGGGCGGCGACGCGGGCGGGGCCGGGGTCGCCGCGGCCGACCCGGGAGTGCCGCCGGGCGGCACGGCGCACGCCGCGACGAGGAGGCCGACGAGGCCGAGGATGAGCGACAGCCCGGCGCCGGCGCGGCCGGGCTCGCGACGACGGTTCACGCGGCGAGGGTACCCGGCCCCGCCGCGCGCCACGCTCGTGCCGCCGCGCGCCACGGCCGACGAACGGATGCGCGCCACGCCCGACCGGATGCGCGCCACGGCCGGGCGCCGGCTACGGTCCCCGGGTCGGGCCTTCGGCCCCGGCCGGCTCGCGCGGGTCGACCGGCGTCGGCTCCTGGAGCGTCAGCTCGCCGGCGAGCGCGAGGCCCTCCTCGGCGGTCGCGATCTGGGCGCGGCCGCGGCGCTTGGCCACGAAGCAGGCCCGGTCGGCCGCCAGCAGCACCTCGCCGGCGCTCGGCCCGTGCTCCGGGAACGTGGCCACGCCGATCGACGCCGAGACCTGGCCCTGGCCCCGGCGCTGGCCCCATTCCACGGCGATGCGCTGGAGGGCCGCCCGGATGCGCTCGGCCAGGGCCATCGCGCCGACGGCATCCGTGGCCGGGCAGATGACCGTGAACTCGTCGCCGCCGTACCGGAAGACGAGGTCGGAGTCGCGGCTCGCGCCCCGGATCGCCCGGGCAATCGAGCGCAGGAACTCGTCGCCCGCCTGGTGCCCGAGGCGATCGTTGACTGCCTTGAACTCGTCGAGGTCCAGCATGAGCAGGCCGAACCGTTCCTGGGTCTCGATGCTGCGCGCCAGCCACTCGGCGAAGGTGCCCTGGTTGAGCAGGCCCGTGAGGTCGTCCGTCTCCGCCTGGATCTCCTTCTCGCGGTACGCCTCGGCATTCCGGATCGCGATGGAGACCTGCGAGGCGAAGAGCTGGACCAGCTCGAAGTCGTCCTCGTCGAAGCGCTCGTCCGCCCCCAGGCGCTCCAACGAGAGGACGCCGCGCACCCCGTCCCGGCCGTGGAGCGGCACGCAGATGAGGCTGCCCTCGACGTCCCCGGTCGAGGCGAACTGGTGGATGCGCGGGTCGACGAGCTCGTCGTGCACCAGCTGGGGCTCGCCGTGGGTGAGGACCCACGTCGCCAGCCCCTCCTCGCCCGGCTCCCAGGGCTTGATGTACTCGTCGGCGTGGATGCCCCGGGCCATCAGGGGCGTCAGAATCCCGGTGCCGGGGTTCAGCCATTCGATCGAGATGTTGTCCCAGCGGACGATGCCCGCCAGGCGGTCCGCCACTTCGTCGAGGATCCCCGGGAGGTCCAGCGTGCCCAGGATCGCCCCCGAGATCTCGAGCAGCGCGCGCTGGCCCGCGAGCCGGCGCTCGAGCCGGATCGACTGCTCCCGGAGCCGCTCGGTCGCCTCGGCGTTCGCCATCGCCTGGGCCGCCAGGCTGGCGTAGATCACGAGCAGCCGGAGGTCGTCGTCGCTGAACTGGCGCAGCCCGAGCTTCGAGAGGACGATCACGCCCAGGACGTCCTCCTCGAAGACCAGGGGCGCGAGCAGCATCGACTCGTCGAGGTCGGCATCGGTGCCGGGGATCGTCATGGCCCGCGGGTCGTGGGCCGCGTCGGGCAGGTTCTGGGGGATGCGGTGCTGGGCCACCCAGCCGGTGATCCCCTGGCCGACGCGGATGCGCAGCTGGTCGGGCGTTTCGTCGTGGAACTCGCCGACCAGGCCCCGCATCGCCACCGGCACCAGCCAGCCGTCCGCCCGGATTCGGTAGACGCGGACGTTGTGGTATTCGATCAGCTGGTCCAGCTCGTTGGCGATGGCCGCCCCGATCTCGCTCTCGCTCGTGAGGCGCGCCAGCCGTGCGCCGAGCTGCTGGATCGACTGGAGGTGCGCCGCCCAGCGCGCCATCCGCTCGTAGTTCTGGGCGTTCTTGATCGCCGTCGCCGCCTGCGCGGCGAACCCGCCGAGCGTCGCCAGCTCTTCGTCGGTCCAGGCGTGGGGCCGGTCGTGATAGACGATGAGGAGCCCCAGGAGGTCGTCCCCGTCGTACAGCGGCGCGGCGCAGATGGTGTCGAAGCCCTCCTGCACGACGGCCGAGCGGACATCGACCGCCCGGGGATCGTCGCGGTAGCGCGTGGCGAACAGCGGGCGCCGGGCCGCCGCCGCCTCGGCGGGCAGCGACGGGACCGGGAAGTCGCGCACCGTCGCCAGGTAGGCCTCGGACAGGCCGCGGGCCACCTCGGCGGTGAGGTGGCCGTCGGGCCGGCGCAGGAAGACCGCCGCCCGGTCACCGCCGAACAGGACGCGCGCGTGGTCGACCACGCCGGAGAGGATCTGGGCGAGGTCGAGCTTGCTCCCGATGTCGGTCGCGATCCTGCGCAGCGCCTCGGCCCGGTGGAGCTGCGTGGCAGTCTCCGCGACGAGACGGCTCGCGTGCACCGCGACGCCCAGCTGGCGCGCGACCGCGACGAGGAACGTCTCGAGCTCGGCGAGCGTCGCTGGCGGCATCTCGTCGGCCGTCACGAGGACGCCCCACGGCCGACCGGCCGGGCCTGGGATGGCCACCGCGATCCGGGCCGGCAGGCGATGGCCCGCCGGCAGCCAGTCGTGGCCGGCGGCGCCGTTCGTCTCGCTCACCGGGCCGGGAGCCGTGAGTGCCCGGCCGGGAAGGCCCGCCGACTCTGCGATCCAGCCGACGCGGTCCGCGCCCTGGCCCCGGGCGGCGACCGGCGCCAGGCGGCCCTCGCGACGCTGCAGCACCACCGCCATGTCGTGGCCGGCACGGCCGTGAAGGAGGTCGACCGCGCTGCTCACGATCTCGTCGAGGCTCCGGGCCGACGCCACCAGGTCGGCCAGCCGGCCCAGGAGGTCGATCTCGACGAGGCGCCGCTCGACGTCGAGCGGGGACGAGAGCGGCGCCACGAACGGCGGGTGGCCGGGGCCGTGGCCCTCGGCCTCGGCGAGGCGGTCGCGGGCCGTCGCGAACCCGGTCACAGGCGCGCCTGCCGGGTCGCCGACGATTGTCGCCCGCTCCGAGGGCCGCGACCGGAGCTCCACCAGCTCGGCGCCGATCGACGGGATCGGCCGCACCGGGATCGGCCCCTGGGCGCGGCCGCGACGCGACGATGGCGCCGGCTGCTCGGCGGCGGACAGGAAGCGCTGGAGATCGCCGAGCCGGTAGCGCCGGTCGCCCCGCGCGTTGATGCGGTAGAACCGGAGCCGCCCCTGGTCGCTCCAGGCCCGGATCGTGTTCGGGTGCACGCCCAGGAGGCGTGCCGCCTTCGTGACGGTGAGCGTCGCGTCGGACGGACGGGAGGCGAGCTGCGTGGCCGGATCCCCTGGCGGTCTCGCGTCCTCGCTCGGTGCCCGGCGAGCCCCCGCGACCGGGCACTGAATGGAGGATCGGTGAAGTCGACGGGCGGAGTGTCCGCTACTTCACAGTTCTTGCCAATAGGACGAAGGTCCGGGCGGCCCTGCCGGCACCAGGCGGAAGACGTGGCCCCGATCGCGCTCGAGGTCCTCGAGGTCGCTGGTCGTGCGGACGGCGTACGAGGCGAGCTCGACCAGCTCGTCGGCGGGCAGGTAGCGGCGCCGGGGGTCGCCGACGAGGACGGCGATGCCGACCGCGTGCGCCCGACGCAGCCAGGGCAGGACGCGTCCGGCGAGCGTCGCGTCGTACCAGCAGTCGCCGGCCAGGACGACGTCGACGTCGGGCGCGTCCTCGTCCAGCACGTCACGCCGCACGACGGTGACGCGGTGACCGTTGGCGCGGGCGTTCAGCTCGATCGCGGCGACGGCGTGGGCGTCGATGTCGGCGGCGGTCGCCTGGGCCGCACCGGCGCGCAGGGCGGCGATGGCGCACAGCCCCGAGCCCGATGCCAGGTCGAAGATCCGTCGCCCGGCGACCACCTCGGGGTGCTCCCGCAGGTAGCGCCCGATCGCGAGCCCGCCCGCCCACGCGACCGCCCAGTAGGGGAGGGCCGCGTCCGGGTCGTCCGTCTCGACCTGGACCGCGTGCCAGAGCGTCAGCACGTCGTCGGCCAGGTGGAGGCGGATCTCCTCGAGGCCCGGGACCGGCCGGAGGCGCGTCTGGCGCAGCACGAAGGCACGCGGCGATGCCGTCATCGCGCCACTCTACCGGCCGGCCCGCCGTCCGGTAGCTCGACGGCGGGCCGGGGCGCCGCCCACGGTCACGCCGGACGGAGCCGGCGGAGGCTGCCGCGGGCACGTCACCCGTGCCGGGCTGCCGGGGATGTGCCGAGAGGCGGCTGGCGGCGGCTAGCGGCGGTCGGCCAGGCGCACCGCGACGAGCGTGACGGCCACCGCAACGAGCGCGACGGCGGCCACGCCGAGGATCGCGAAGAGCGGGTCGCCCACCACGCCGGGGGCGCTCGGGTTCGTGCGCACGTCGCCGCCGCTCCCGGGCGACGCCGTGGGGTCGGCGGCCAGGGTAGCGGCCGTCGTGGCCAGCAGCGCGACGATCACGAGGGACGTCGCCCAGGCTACCCGGGCGAACGCGCGCCGTCCGCGCGGCCGGATCCGCCTGCGCCCCGGCGTCACCCGAGCCCGCCCGAGACGAGCGCCCAGAGGAGCCCGATCGCGAGGAGGAGGAGCCCGCCGCCGAGGGCCGCCGCGGCCGCCACCGGACGGGCGCGCCCACCTTCGGCGAGCACCCGCATCGCCTCGTCGCGCTCGAGCGTCGAGACCACCAGCGGCCGGCCCGTGCCCGCGGTCAGCGTGACGCGGCCGTCCCCCGAGGCCGCGGGCACGCCGAGCACCGTGGCGTGCTCGACCGACGAGAGCTGCTCGATGCGCAGCCGCACGGTCGCGTCGCCCGGGAGACCGGCGAGCATCGCCGGCGGGAGCGCCGCGGCGGCCTCCCCGGCCGTCCCGACCGACTCGCGGACCAGGGTCACGAGCCCCACGTCCAGCGCCCCGGCGTCGATGTCGATCTCGTCGAGGCCCTCGCGCACCCGGAACGGGACCGCCTCGAGCCGCTCGTCGAGGAGGCGCCAATCCCGTCCGCTGCGGGCCTCGACCCTCCGGCGGCGCAGGACGAGCGGCCGCGCGTGCTCGTCCGGGAAGTCCTCGTCCGCGTCCAGGCGCCCGTCGACGCGCACGTAGCGGCGGAGCCCACGCTCGGCCAGGGATCGAGCCTCGGCGATGTCGACGGTCGGCGTGACGGCCAGCAGGCGTCCGACGCGCATGCGCGGGCCGTAGCTGCGCAGGAGGAGCGTGCCGAGGGCGATCGCGGCAAGACCCGCGGCGATCACGACGAGGGGGGTCACGGCCCGGGATGGTACCGCGGCGGGCAGCAAGCGACCCGGAGGAACCTCCGCATCGCGTGGGCCTCGGCCGGAGCCTCCGCCATTAGCGAGCTCATGACCCCTCCGGGTCGACGTCCACGCTACCGGCCCGGGGCATGCCGGGTCAACGGCGGCCGTCCACGGAATCGGCGGTTGCGGTGCCGGTTGTCCACACCTCGTCCACGAGATCGACGTCGAGTCCGGCCGCCCAGGGCTCCCGGCGGTCGCGGAGGGCGATCCGCGCGAAGTCTCGCCGAGGGTGATCGCCCTATGCCGTTGGGCGGCCAGTCGCCGGGTCAAGCACGCTCATGAGGCCGCCGTAGCTGCTCAGGACGAGCCTGCCGCCGACGAGCTCGGCCTCGGCCACGACGTCCGAATGGGCGACCCGCCAGCGGACCTCGCCGTCCGCCTCGATGGCGAACGTCTCGACCTCTGCCTGCAGGATGACGTGCTCCAGGCGCGACGAGCCGAGGAGGGCCACCAGCGGCGATCCGGACCGACGCGACCAGCGCAGCGCGCCGGTACGCGCCTCCAGGGCGTACGCGAAGAAGCCGTACGTGACGACGAGGAGCCCGGCGGTGTCCCAGGCGAGCCCTGCCGGCGCGTCGAAGATCGGCGACGCGAACCGCGCCGCCCACGTGCCGGCCGGGCTCTCGATGCGCAGCTCCGCGCGGCACAGGCGCTCGAAGCTCGGCGACACCAGCTGGCCGTACTCGTGGAGCGCGCCGCCCGCCTCGCTCAGGGCGAAGACCGCGGGTCCCTGGCCGCTGCCGCCCCAGCGCCAGCGAGCCCGGATGCCACCCGGGTAGGTCACGACCTCCTGGCGTGGCTCGGCCGTCACGCCGGCGCGCCCGGCGGGACCGCCTCGTCGGCGATCGGGGCCACGACCGCGTTCGTCAGGGCGCGCAGGGCGGCAGGGGAGACGGGGAAGACCGCCCGGTCGGTGCCGGCCGCGGCCCAGACCTCGCGATACCTGGTCAGGTCGGGATCCATGACGACGCGGACCGGGCCCGGGTGGCCGACCGGCGCGATGCCGCCGATCGAGAAGCCGGTGAGGTCGCGGGCCTCGCGGGCGGTGGCCCGCCGGATCCCGGGCTCGCCGACGACCGCGGCCAGGCGAGCGACGTCGACCCGGTTCGTCCCGGCCACGAGGCACAGGACCGGCTCGTGGCCGGCCTCGTCGCGGGGCGCGACGAACACGAGCGACTTCACGATCTGGCCGAGCTCGACGCCGAGCGCCTGCGCCGCATCCTCTGCGGTGTGGGTCGTGGCGTCCAGGACCCTGACCTGCAGCTCCACGCCCTTGCGCGCGGCTGCTTCGACGACGCGCCGGACGGCGGCATCGGAGACCTGCGGCGCGACCGGGTCTGACACGGCCGGGAGTCTAGCATCGACGATCGCGGGGATCGCGCGTCGGCGCCCGGCGACGGTGCCCGCCCGGCTCGCGCGTCGGCGACGATCGACGCCGTGGACCCGGGTCCAGCGCCGCCGGCGCCCCCGGGGCTACGATCCGGGTGATGCCAATGCGCGCCGTGGTGTTCGACTGGGACGGGACCCTGGCCGACACCCTCCACTTGATGTACGAGGCCACCGAGGAGGTCGTGGCCGGGTTCGGGCTGCGGCTGACGTGGGAGGATTACTGCCGCACGTGGACCCCGGACTGGCGCGTCCTCTACCGGACCACCGGCCTGCCGGAGGACGTGATCGAGGAGGCCGGGCGGCGCTGGTGGGCCACCTACCGCGGGCGCGAGGAGGCCGGGCTCCTGCCGGGCGCCGCCGACGCCCTGCGGCGCCTCCACGCGGCGGGCTATCCCCTGGCGCTTGTGACTGCCGGGCATCGCGACAACGTGGGCGCCCAGCTCCGGCGCCACGGGCTCGAGGCGCTCCTGCCGGTCCGGGTCCACGGCGACGACCTGCCGGAGGCGAAGCCACACCCCGCGCCGCTCCTGCGCGCCGTCCGGGAGCTCGGCCTGGGTGACAGGGCGGATGCCGTCGCCTACGTGGGCGATGCGCTCGACGACATGCGGATGGCCCGGGCCGCCGGCGCCCGCGGCGTGGGCATCGATTCGGTGCTCGGGGACGCGGCGTCCCTGCGTGCCGCGGGCGCCGACGAGATCGCCCCGTCGGTGGCCGCCTGGGTCGACGAGTTCCTGGCGGGGCGGGTGTAGACTCGTTCCGCGCCGGCCGGAGCCCGGCACAACAGAAGAGTGGGACAGGGGAGCGCCGCCGCGGCGCTGAGAGTGCGGGGACCACCCGCAGACCCTCGGAACCTGATCCGGGTCATGCCGGCGAAGGGAGTCCAGACGACGCCTCCGTCCCGTCCAGCGGAGGCGTTCGGATTCCGTGACCAGCCCCGACGGCGTGCACGCGATCCTGGTCGGCGACGGCGACGTGCCGCCGCGTGCCGCGCTCGACGCCGCGTGGCCCGGCTGGGATGCCGCTGTCGCGCTGGTGGTCGCGGCCGACGGCGGGGCGGTCAAGGCGCCCCTGGCCGGGCTGCGACCCGACCTCGTGGTCGGCGACGCCGATTCGCTCGGCGCGGCCGGGCTCGCGGCCGTGCGGGCCGCCGGGATCCCCGTGGAGCTGGCCGCCGTCGCCAAGGACGAATCCGACCTCGAGCTCGCCGCGCGGGCGGCGCTGGCGCGGGGCGCGACCCGGATCACGGTCCTCGGTGCGCTCGGCGGGGCGCGCTTCGACCACGCGCTCGCCAACGCCTGGCTGCTGGCCCACCCGGCGCTGGCCCGGTGTGCCGTCGTCCTCCTCGACGCGGCGACCCGCATCCGGCTCCTCGACGCGGGAGGCGGCCCCGCCGCGGCCGAGCTGACCGGGACGCCGGGGGATCTCGTCTCGCTCTTCCCCTTCGGCGCCGACGCGGAGGGCGTCACCACCGATGGGCTGACCTACCCGCTCCGCGACGAGCCGCTCCCCGTCGGGCCGGCACGGGGCCTCTCGAACGTCCGCGTCGGTGCCACGGCGCGCGTCGCGATCCGCGCCGGGCGGCTCCTCGTCGTCGAGACCCATCTCCCGGAGGGCGCCCACCCATGAGCTCGCTCGCACCGTCCGCGACGGCCCCGGCCGCCACCCGATGGCGGACCCGCGACATCCTCGTCACGGCCGTCATCGGGGCCACCTTCGGCGTCTTCATGGCCGCGCTCAACGCCGATCTACGCGGGCCTGGGCGCCGGGGCTGGCTCGCCGTGGCTCCTCGTCTACTTCGGCTGGCTGCTCCCCGCCGTCCTGGCCCCGGTCATCGTCCGCAAGCCCGGGGCCGGCCTCTTCGCCGAGATGGTGGCGGCGAGCGTGTCGGTGCTGGTGGTCAGCCAATGGGGCCCGGACGCGCTCCTCTCCGGGTTCCTGCAGGGGATCGGCGCCGAAGCCGTCTTCGCCGTGTTCCGCTATCGGCGCTTCGACATGCCGGTCGTGGCGCTGGCAGGGGCGGCATCCGCCGCTCTCGCGTTCGTCCACGACGCGGTCATCTACTACCAGGGCGTGGCGCCGGAGGTGCTGGCCCTGACCTTCCTGTTCATGGTCGTCTCGGCGGCGGTCCTCCTGCCGCTCGTCACCTTCGCGATCGTGCGCGGGCTTCGTGAGGCCGGCGTCCTGCGCGGCTTCCCGGCCTGACGGAGGGTCACCCACATCCCGACCGCCGCGATCGAGTCGCCACGCGGGCAGGTCGCGCCCGGCGCCGTCGTCGCCCGCGCGCTGGGCTTCACCCACGCCGGTGCCGCCGAGGCGGCGTTGCGGGATGTCGACGTCGACGTCGCCCCGGGTGAGTGCCTGCTCGTCCTGGGTCCCTCCGGGTCCGGCAAGAGCACGCTCGTGCTCGCCCTCGCAGGGCTGCTCGGTCGCGAGGTGCCCGGCCGCCTGGACGGCGTGCTCGACGTCGGCGGCCCGGTGGGTGTGGTCTTCCAGGATCCGGGCGACCAGCTCGTGATGGAGCGGGTCGAGGACGACGTCGCGTTCGGCCTCGAGAACCGCGGCTGGCAGCGGCAGGCGATGCACGACCGCGTGCCGGGCGCGCTCGAGGAGGTGGGTCTCGGCGGATTGGGCCGGTCGCAGTCGACGACCCTGTCCGGCGGGCAGCAGCAACGGCTCGCCCTGGCGGGCGCGCTCGCCCCGCACTCGCGCCTGCTCGTCCTCGATGAGCCGACTGCGAATCTCGATCCCGACGGCGCGCGGGCCTTCGTCGAGCGACTCGCGGCGCTCCGGGCCGCCGGGACGACGATCATCCTCGTCGAGCACCGCGTCGAGCTCGCGTGGCGCCTCGCCGATCGTCTGCTCGTCCTGGGCCGGGATGGCCGGCCCGTCGACCTGGGACCGCCCGACGAGGTGATCGGGCGAAGCGGCCGGGCGCTCCTCGCGGCGGGGGTCTGGCTGCCGGCAGACGTCGACGCGAGGCTCGGCGTGGCGCCCCGGCCGGCGCGGGCTCCGGCGCCCTCCGGCGAGCTGCTCGTGGCGGGCAGGGGCATCGGGTTCGGCTATCGGCGGAGCTCGCCGGTGGTCAGCGACGTGGACATCGAGGTGGCGGCGGGAGATCGGCTGACGATCGTGGGCCCGAACGGGAGCGGGAAATCGACGCTCGGTCTCCTGCTCGTGGGGCTCCTCCGTCCGGACGTCGGCTCGGTCCACCTGATGGGCGACGCCCCGCACCGGCTCCGGCCTCCCGAGCTCGCGCGGCGGGCCGCCTACCTGTTCCAGGACCCCGAGCAGCAGTTCCTGGCGACCACGGTGGCCCAGGAGGCCGGGATGGGCCTGCGGGACGACGAGCTCGCCCGGCTGCCCGAGCTGATGGATGCCCTGGCGCTCCCCCTGGGGCGCTTCGGGGCCCGCAGCCCGTACGCGCTGTCCGGGGGGAGCAGCGGCGGCTCTCGCTCGCCGGGATCCTCGCCCGGCGCCCGCGCGTGCTCGTCCTCGACGAGCCGACGTTCGGCCAGGACCGGGCGACCTACGAAGGGTTGCTGGCGATCCTCCGTGAGCGCCTCGACGACGGCGTCGGGCTGGTGGCGATCACCCACGACGAACGGCTGGTCGCGGACCTGGGCGGGCGCTCGGCCGTCATGTCCGGCGGCCGCCTCGTCGACCGTGGCGCGTCCGGGCGGGCGACATGATCGTCCTGCCCGAGCTCGACGTCCGGCAGCTGTCGAGCCCGATGGGCCGCGCCAGCCCGCTCACGAAGCTCGTCGTCGGATTCGCCTGGCTGGGGGCGCTGATCGCGACCACCGACCCGCGACCGACCCTCGTCATCCTCGCCGCGGGAATCGCTGGGGCGGTCGGCCTGGGGCGGGTCCCCCTCGGACGCTTCCTCCGGGCGTGGCTCCCATTCGTGGCCGCGGCCGCCGGCGTCGCCCTCCTCAACACGCTCCTCGGGGCCGCGAACCGGGACCCGGCCGCCCACGAGCTGCTCCGGCTCGGCCCGCTGCGGATCACCGAGCCTGCGCTCGCCACCGGCGTGGTGCTGGGGCTTCGGATCCTCGCGATCGCCGGCGTCGGGGTCGCCTTCGCCCAGACCACCGAGGCGACGACGCTCGCCGACGCGCTGGTCCAGCAGGCACGCCTCCCGGATCGGTTCGCCTACGGGGCCCTGGCCGCCTACCAGGCCGTCCCGCGCCTCTCGCTCGACCTCGCGACCCTGCGCCAGGCGCGTCGCACACGTGGCCTCGGCCGCTCGTGGAGCCCCGGGCTCCTCCTCGCCCTGCTCGTCCTGGCGCTTCGCCATGCGGACCGCATGGGCCTGGCAATGGATGCTCGAGGGTTCGACTCGGGGACGCCCCGGAGTCGATACCGTGTTCTTCGCGCAGGTGTCGCCGACCTGGTGGTTGCGGCCCTGGGGGCCGCCTCGCTGGTCGTTGCGATCCTCGTCGCGCGGTAGGATGCCGCCATGAGCATGCCAGAGGCCGGTGATCCGGCGCCCGATTTCGCCCTTCCCGATGAGCACAGGGTGGTTCACCGCCTCACCGACCAGCGCGGCCGCTACACGATCGTCTACTTCTACCCCAAGGACGACACGCCCGGCTGCACGGTCGAGGCGTGCGCCTTCCGCGACGCCAACGACGACCTGGTCGCGGCCGGGGCCGTCGTGTGGGGCATCAGCCCCGACGATGCGGCGAGCCACGGCCGGTTCCGCGAGAAGTTCCACCTCACCTTCCCGCTCCTGTCGGACGAGGACCACGCCACGGCGGAGGCGTACGGCGCCTGGGTGCAGAAGAGCAAGTACGGGCGGACCTACATGGGCGTCCAGCGCTCGACGTTCCTGGTCGGGCCGGACGGCCGCGTCGCGCACGCCTGGCACCAGGTCAAGCCGGAGGGCCACCCCGAGGACGTCGCCGCCGCCCTGGAGGCAGCCAAGGAAGCCGCCACGGCGCCGGGATGACCGGCTGGGGGCGGGCCCGGAGCCGGCGTCGACCGGGAACCGTCGACCGGGAACCGTCGACCGGGAATCAAGGAGGCCTCGCTCGTGGGGGGAGACGAGCGAAGCCTCAGGCTACGACTATATAGCAGGTCGGCATGAGATGCATACGGTGTACAAGCGGCCATGGCTGATCCCGATCCGGCGCCTCCGGAGAGGCGGGTGCGCGGTCGCGCCCGGCGCGCGGTGACTCCGGAGCCGCCCCGCGGCGGGGACCGGCCGGCGCCCCACGCGTGGCGGCCGTCCCGCTTCATGGTCATCGCCGCCCACCCCGACGACGCCGAGTTCGGGCCCGCGGCCACCGCCGCGGCGTGGATCGACGCCGGCTCGGTCGGCCGGCTGGTGTGCTGCACGTCCGGCGACCAGGGCGGCGAGGATCCCGCGGCCGATCCCCTCGCGCTCGCGGTGGCGCGCGAGGAGGAGCAGCGCCGCGCCGCCGCCGTCGTCGGGTACGACGAGGTCGTCTTCCTCCACCAGCCCGACGGCGCGCTGGCGAACGAGCTGCCGCTGCGCGAGCTCCTCGTCCGCGAGATCCGCCGGTTCCGACCCGACGCGGTCCTGACCCACGATCCCGAGGTCCTCTTCTACGCGGGCGCCGGCGTCAACCACGCGGACCACCGGGCGGCGGGGATGGCCGCCGTCGACGCGGTCTTCCCGGCGGCCCGCAACCCCATGGCCTTCCCGGCGCTTGCGCGTGCCGGCCTGGCCGCGCACGCCGTGCGTCGGCTCTACCTCTTCTGGCCGAACGCGCCGACGGCGTGGGTGGACGTCTCGTCGACGGTCGACCGGAAGCTCGAGGCGCTGCTCTGCCATGCCAGCCAGATCGCCGACCCGGAGGGCCTGGTCGCGCGAATCCGCGAGTGGCTGGCGGAGGACGGGTCGCCGGCCGGGCTCGCGGCGGCCGAAGCGTTCCGCGTGATCGTCATCGACGACGATCCCGAGGAGGGCCTCCACGAGACCCCCCACGAGCCCGTCGCGACCTGACCGGCGATCCCCGGCGCGCCCGGGACGACCTCAGGCGGGCCCCAGGAGGAGCGGCCGGATCCGCCCCCAGGCGTTCCAGAGCTCGCCCATGTCCTCCGCCCGCCGGCCGAGCATGTCGATCATCTCGCCGAGCGTCAGCTCGCCGGCGGCCTCCGCGACGAAGCGCGCGGCGTCCACCTCGACCTCCTCGTAGAGGGTCGGCAGCTCGGCCTCGGTGGGCCAGATCCGGACGCGCATCGGGTCGAGCCCCGCGTAGCCGATCGCGAGCGAGAGCTCCCGCTGGCCGGGGACCCGGCCGTCGGCAAAGCCGCCCGAGCCGTCGAAGCGATAGCCGAGGGCTCCGAGGGCTGTCGAGATCTCACGGCACTGGACCTGCGTATACGGGCCCCAGAACACGTGATCCTCCGGGAAGCTGAGGGCGGCGCCGTCGACCGCGCGGGCGCGCACCGCGTCCACGAACGCCGAGAGGCGTCCCTCCCACTGCCGCTCGGCCGCGGGATCGCCGGCTGCGAGCGTCGTCGCCATCCGCCGCAGCACCGCCCGATCGCCCGCCAGGAGCGGCAGGATCGCCGGCTCGACGGCGCCGGGCTCCGTGGCCAGGGTGTCGTCGCCGGCCTCCTCGTTCCCGCCCCCGTCGCCGGCCGCCGGCGCGGCGAGGGGCGCACCCGGCGGCGCGTGCGGGAGCGGCGCGCCGATCCGGGCGGCGACGGACGCGGGCGCCAGCGTCGCGCCGGCCCCATCGAGACGCGCGGCCTGCGCGACCCCGACCCGCTCGTGCTCCTCGCAGGTGGCGAGCGTGATCCGGGCGTTCCGGCACGCCTCCGCGGCGCTCTCCGCTGCGATCCGTGCGCCGTCGGCCTCGACGCCCAGGCGGTCCACCGACCGGAGCAGGAGGACCTCGGCCGCATCTTCGCGCTCGACGATCCGCACCGCCTCCCGGGTCCGGGCGTTGATGCGGTCGATCTCGCGGAGCCACTCGCCGGCGGCCGCCTCCAGCGCACCGCGGTCCCCGGCGGTGAGGCGTGCCCGCCGGAACGCCGCCTGCGCCGCGTCCTTTGCGGCGCGGACCGCGCGTGGATCCGCCGCCTCGGCGGCTCGCTGGCGCCGCCCGACGTGCTCGTCGTAGGCAAGACGCGCCTCCCGGTGACGTTCGTGGGAGGCGGCCGCCAGGGCGCTCATCCGGTCGGCCAGCGAGCAGGCATCCTCGGCCGCGGTCCGGGCCGGGGCGCACGGGTCGGCGGCGAGGGTCGCTGCCGCCGCGGCACCCGGGCCCGCGGGCGAGACGGCGGAACCTCCGGGTGCAGGATCTTCGGGTGCCGGACCGGGAGCGCGGGACGCGCCGGCCGAGGCGGCGACGGGGCCGTCGGCGCCGGACGCGGGAGCCGCGGCGAACGCCGGCGGGAGCGCGGCCGCCGGGTCGATCGTCGGGCGTGGAGGGGGCGGGGAGGCGGCTCCTCCCGCGGGGCCCCGTCGCCCGCCGGCCAGGCTCACGATGCGCTGCGTCAGGCGCACAGGCTCGCTCCCACGCGGGACCCGCTGCCGGCGTCCCCGTGCGTCGGTCCGGGTCGGGTCGAGCGTAGGCGCCGCGACGGTCCCGCGTCAATCTCGGGCCGATCTCCGCGCGCAGCAGGCGGTTCCCCGACGCGCCGGTCGGCGACCGCGCCGCCCACGGCTGCCGGCGCCGCCGCCCCGGGGCTGCCGGCCCCGCCCGCCCCAGTCGGCTGTCGCCGGCCGCGCCCAACCGCCCTCGGTCGCCGGCAGCCCGCATCCCGCCATCCTGAGCGTGCATCCATGCGCATCGTCGTGTAGCATCCGCCCGCGTCGATCCCCCGGGCATCGGCTTCCGCTGTGCGCAATCCGTTTCCCTTTCGAGAGGACGTAGGCGACCGCATCGTGGCCATCGACCCGAACCAGGAGTTCCTCGTCCAGCCGGTCGATGCCTCCTGGCTCCAGTGCAACATCGAGTGCCAGGAGGCCTGCCCGGTCGGGACGAACTGCCGGGGCTACCTGAACCTGGCCGCCGAGGGACGGTTCGAGGAGGGGTACATCCTCTCGCGCGACCCGAACCCGGTCGCCGCCATGTGCGCCTACGTCTGCTCCGCCCCGTGCGAGCGCGCCTGCCGGCGCGGCGACATCGACCGGCCCCTCTCCATCCGGGCCATGAAGCGGTTCCTCGTGGAGTGGCACGAGGCCTCGGGCATCCCCGACGTCATCCCGGAGATCACGCCGCGCGACGAGCGGGTCGCCGTCATCGGCTCCGGTCCCGCCGGGCTGGCCGTGAGCCGCGAGCTCGCCGCGAAGGGCTACCAGGTCACCGTCTTCGACACCCTGCCGTACGGCGGCGGGACGATGCTCGTCGGCGTCCCGGCCTTCCGCCTGCCGCGCGAGGCGATCGAGATGGACGTCCGCCTCGTCGAGCGCCTCGGGGTGACGTTCCACTACAACACGACCGTCGGGAAGGACGTCCTCTTCGAGGATCTCCAGCGCGACCACGACGCGATCGCGATCTGCGCAGGCGCGATGGACGCCGTGGGCCTCGACATCCCGGGGTCCGAACTCGAGGGCGTGCAGTACGGCGTCGACTTCATGCGCAAGGCGAACCTCGGCGAGCCGCTCGACGTCGGCCGCAATGTCGTCGTCATCGGCGGCGGCTACACGGCCATGGACTGCTCGCGGACCAGCCTCCGGCACGGCGCCGAGAACGTGACGATCGCCTACCGGCGCACCCGCTCGGAGCTGGTCGTCGACGAGGAGGAGCTGGGCGAGACCGAGCGCGAGGGCGTCCGGATGGAGTTCCTCGTCAGCCCGATCGAGCTGGTCGGAGAGGGCGGGAAGCTCACCGGCGTGAGGTTCATCCGCAACAAGCTCGGCGAGCCCGACGCGTCCGGGCGCCGCTCTCCCGTGCCGATCCCCGGCTCCGAGTTCGTCGTCCCGGCGGACACCGTGATCCCGGCCGTCTCGCAGGCCGCCGACCTGAGCTTCCTGCCGGTCGACTCGAGCTTCGAGGTGGGCCGTGGCCGCCTCCGCGTCGACCCCGCCACCTACGCCACCAACGTCCGCGGCGTCTTCGCCTGCGGCGACTTCGTGACCGGCCCGACCACGCTCATCGAGTCGGCCGGGCACGGCAAGAAGTGCGCCTACGCGATCGATCGCTACCTCGCCGGCCGCACGGACGTCACGGTCGCCGCCAACGTCAAGATCACCAGCTCGTGGCGGCACGAGATGCCGGAGTTCTACGACGTCCTGCCCCGGCAGCACGTGCCGATGGCCCCGGTGGAGGTCCGGATGCCGTCGCGCGACCCGGAGGTCAACTTCACGACCTCCGTCGAGCTGGGCTACACCACGACCCAGGCCGTCGCCGAGTCGACGCGCTGCCTGATGTGCAACTACAACATCTGGTTCGACCCGTTCCGGTGCGTGCTCTGCGGCGCCTGCGCCGACGTCTGCCCGGAGGGCGTCATCCACATGATCGACGTGAACCAGATGAAGTCGGAGGGGTACCTCCCGGAGCTCGAGGAGGCCTACGGCTGGAACCAGGGCGCGGCGATGATCCTCGACGAGGAGCGCTGCATCCGCTGCGCCCTGTGCGTGAAGCGCTGCCCGTTCGACGCCATTACGATGGAGCGGTTCGAGCTCCAGGAGATCTCGACCGACGGGCGGCTCTACAAGGAGTCGTACCGTGACGCGCAGCTTGCCGGCACGCCCGGCGTCGCAGGAGGAGCCAGGTAGGTGAGCTTCCTGGAGCGGGTGGACCAGACGATCCGGCGGAGTCCCGTCTTCCGGTCCATCTTCCGCAACCCGTACCCCAACGACGAGCGGTCGCGGGCGTACGCGGTGATGAACAACGTCTTCCTGCATCTACACCCGGTGCGGGTGCGGCAGCACGCCGTGAAGTTCGCCTACACGTTCTGCCTGGGCGGGCTCTCGTTCTTCCTGTTCCTCGTGCTCACCGTGACGGGCGTCTATCTCATGTTCTTCTATGCGCCCACCGCGACCTCGGCGTACTCCGACATCCTCAAGATCCAGTCGGAGGTCCCGTTCGGGCTCCTGACGCGGAACATCCATCGGTGGGCCGCCCACCTGATGGTCTTCTTCGTCTTCCTCCACATGATGCGGGTCTTCTACCACGGGGCCTACAAGCCGCCCCGCGAGTTCAACTGGGTCGTCGGGGTGGTGCTGCTCTTCCTGACACTCTTCCTCAGCTTCACCGGCTACCTGCTGCCGTGGGACCAGATCGCGTACTGGGCCATCACCATCGGCTCGAACATGGCCGGCTACGCGCCGCTGTTCAACACGCCGAGCAAGCTGATGCTGCTGGCGGGCCTGGAGGTCAGCGGCAACACCCTGCTGCGCTTCTACGTGCTCCACATCATGGTCTTCCCGCTGGTCGCGGCCATCTTCCTCGCCGTCCACTTCTGGCGGATTCGAAAGGACGGAGGAATCTCAGGTCCGCTATGAACGACCGATGCCTGCGTTGGCGCCTCCTCGCGGTCGCTCACGCACCCCAGGGTGCGCTCGCTCCCGTGCTCGACGCCGCCTTGGCCTGGGCCGTTCCTAGCGGCCCGCAGGAGCAGCTAGCGGCCATGGGCAGCGTGAGCATCCGATGACGGATCAGAAGGCGCCGCCCGAGCGGCGTGTCGTCCTCCCGGTCGACCCGACGCGACGGACCGAGATCGATAAGCAGCGCGTGCCGATGTCGGCGCGCCCGTACCGGCTCCTCGCGCTGGTCAAGCAGGACGCCGTCGTCCGGGTCCAGAAGGAGCCCGACGACACGGTCATGACCTGGCCGCACCTGCTGGCGATCGAGTTCCTCGCCGCGGCCGCGATGAGCGTCTTCATCCTGTTCATGGGGCTCATCGTCAACGCGCCCCTCGAGGAGCTGGCGAACCCCAACGTCACGCCCGAGATCGCCAAGGCCCCCTGGTACTTCCTGGGCCTCCAGGAGCTGCTTGCCTACTTCCACCCGACCGTCGCCGGCGGGCTCCTGCCGATCTTCGTCCTCGTCGGGGCCGCCCTGGTCCCCTTCGTCGACCGGGGCAACCTCACGGCGGTCCGGCCGTCCGACCGCAAGACCACGGTCGTCCTCTTCACGATCTTCTGCGGCCTCGGGCTGGTCCTCACGTTCCTCGGGATCTTCTTCCGGGGTCCCGGCTACGCGTTCACCCTGCCCTGGGTGGACGGCTTCTTCTTCACCCTGTGACCGGCGCAGCGAGCGGACGGGACGGACGCCCATGAGCAACTACCACGTCGAACCGGCCAGCAAGCCCCAGGCCCTCACGTCCGAGGCCCTCAAATCGATGCGGAACGAGGCGCCCAAGGGCCTCTCGCGGCGCCAGCTCCTGCGGACGTCGCTGGGGGCCGGGGTGGGGCTCTGGCTCCTCGAGGTGACGGCCGGCTCGCTCAGCTACCTCTGGCCGAACCTCTCGGGCGGCTTCGGCGGCAAGGTCACGATCGGCACGTACACCGAGATCAAGAACACCAACGCCGCGCTGCCGATCGCGGAAGGCTTCCCGGCCTACTACCAGGAGGCCCGCGCCTTCGTGATGCTCGTGGACCCGACGCGCCAGGAGTTCATCCCCGGCGCGGACCCGACGGGCGACGGGACGGCGCTCAACGTGCGGGCCCTCTACCAGCGCTGCCCGCACCTCGGCTGCAAGCCGAACCCGTGCGTCAAGTCGTTCTGGCTCGAGTGCGCCTGCCACGGCTCCCGCTACGACCGGCTCGGGACGAAGGTCCTCGAGCTCGGCCCGGCGCCGCGCAGCATGGACCGGTTCTCGGAGATCGTGGAGTCCGACGGCACGCTCGTGCTCGACACGGGGAAGATCACCCTCGGCCCGCTCCCCGTCGCGCTCGGCCAGCCCGGCCTCGAGCCGTCGAAGAGCCCCACCGGGTGCATCTGATGCCGGACCGCGTGCACCTGGTGACCGACCGCGTGCACCTGGTGACCGACCGCGTGCACCCGACGCCGGCCGCCGCCCCCGCCCCCCAGCGAGGATCCCGATGACCGACCAGCCGGGCCAGGGCCCCGAGCAGCGCCTGCCGGTTCCCCGCGAGCCGGCCGAGATCGAGCCCGCGCAGCGCTTCACCGCGCCCGTGCAGGCGCACTCGATCGGCCTGACCTCCGAGCGCGCCGCGAAGATCGTGCGCCAGAGCGGGAACGCCCGCTGGGTGGCGTTCCTTGCGGTGACCCTCGTGACGATCTTCGTGATCGGCTACTACTTCTACGAGCTGGGCATCCCCGGGGTGTCGGGCTCCAGCCGGATGACGAAGGAAGCGGCCGCCCAGCAGGTGACCGACGTCGAGCGCGGCTACAAGCTGTTCCAGGCGAACTGCGCCCGCTGCCACGGCGCCCAGGGCCAGGGCGGGATCGGGCCGGTCCTCAACGACCAGGCGAAGCTGCTGACCCACCTGACGCCCCAGTACCTGTCGACCGTCCTCACGGTCGGCGGCCGCTACGTCTGCGGCAACCCGAACTCGCTCATGCTGGCCTGGCTGGAGCCGAAGGGCCCGCTCAACTACCGCGAGGTGGAGGAGCTGATCGCCTTCATCCGGGCGGAGAACACGCTCGAGTACACCGCCGTCGACAAGGCGACCGGCACGGAGACCCAGGCGACCGGCTGGCGGGACCCGAACTACGCGATGCCGCCGGGCGCGACCCCGGTCCCCGATTGCTGGGACCCGACGAAGCAGCCCACGCCCAGGCCGGGCGCCTCCGGCCAGCCCTCGGCGGCCCCCTCCGGCGCGGCATCCGCGGCTCCCAGCGCGGCGCCCGGCGGCGAGACCGTCACCCTCGAGCTCACCGCCCAGGGGATCCAGTACGACAAGGTCACCCTGGAGGCGCCGGCCGGCGCCCCGTTCAAGATCGCGTTCACGAACAACGACGCCGGGATCCCGCACAACGTGGAGATCCTCAGGGACGGCGTGTCGGTCTGGAAGGGCGAGATCTTCAGCGGCGTCGACGCGCGGACCTACGACGTCCCCGCCCTCGCCGCGGGCAAGTACACGTTCATCTGCTCGGTCCACCCCAACATGAAGGGCGACCTCGAGGTCAAGTAGGAGGCGTCCCGCCCGGGACGCTCCGGGCCGGGCGAGCACAGGGAGGCACGATGGCGGCTCAGGCGCTGGGTCCCGGCACCACGATCGTCCGACGGCGGGCCTTCTTCGGGCTGCTCGACGCCGGCGGCTGGGCCTGGGCGACGCTCAAGGCCGGGTTCTGGTTCGTGGTCATCGTGATGATGATGGCCTACCTCCCCGACCGGGCCCTGTACGCCACCGTCCAGCCGACGATCCAGCTCGGCGTCCCCCTCTCGACGTTCAACAAGAACCTCGACGTCACGCCCGTCAACTTCTGCCCGCCCTCGAACGCCAACCTGCCCTGCCCGGCGCCCGTCGGCGCCAACCTGCCCTGGCAGCCCAACCCGGCCGCGCTCGCCCTTCCGGAGGCACGAACCAACGCCGCGATCGTCGCCGCCGGCCTCCAGACGCTCCTGGTCGGCGGCTCCGACGGGACCACGGCCAAGGACAGCGTCTTCGCGACGGTCGTCCGAGCGGACGGCAACATCGACGGCTGGACCGTGGGGGCGCCGCTCCCGGCACCGCGCGCGGGCGCGTCGGCGATCTTCTTCGCCGGCTCGGCCTACGTGATCGGCGGCTACGACGCCGCCGGCGCGCCGACCGACACCGTCTACGTCGGGACGCCCGACGCGGCCACCGGGAAGATCACCTCGTGGACGACGTCCGACCTCCTGAAGCTGCCGGAAACTCGGGCGGATGCCGCGGCCGTCATCACCGGCGACGGGATCTTCCTCGTCGGAGGGCGCAATGCCGGCGGCCTCGTCGACAGCGTCTGGAAGGCACCCCTGGTCTCGACGACCGGCAAGCTCGCCGCGTGGAAGCCGACCGCGCCGCTGCCGGCGCCGCGGGCCGACGCGACCGCCGTCGTGCTGGGCACCCACGTCTTCGTCTACGGCGGCGAGGACGCGGCCGGACCCACGACGGCCGTGGTGCGTGGCGAGATCGGCACGGAGGGCGACGCGCTCGGCCAGGTGACCGGCTGGTCCACCCCCACCGCCGAGGGCGCCGCCAGCATCAACCTGCCGGCAGCCGCGAAGGGCGCCATGGGCTACGTCTCGAACGGAACCCTCTACTACGTCGGCGGCGACGGCGAGGGCACGCTGTACTGGACCGCGCCCGACGCCGAGGGCAACCTGACGGGCTGGAACACCCTCACCCAGAGCAACCTCCCGGTCGACCTCCGGCTGCAGGACGCCGCCCCGCTCGTGAACGGGTCGCACGCCTTCCTCATCGGCGGGACCGCGGCCGGGGCGCCGACGCAGGGGATCACCCGTGCGAACCTCTCGCCGCCGCAGCCGTTCTTCCGCCTCGGCCTGTTCTACGTGGTGCTCCCGGCGCTCGGCATCCAGGGCGAGGTCGGCCAGCAGCTCTCGTACCTCGTCGCCGCGGGGGTCGCGACCACGAGCTTCGTGATCCTGCTGCTCATCGGGTACGCCTACAACCACCCGAAGCAGACCGGCCACTTCTTCAACCGGATCCGGAACCGGCGTCGGCGCTCCGCCTGACGGAGTGGGTCGGCGGCACCGGGCCGGTCGCCCCGTCGTCCGGCCCGGGTCCGCCGCCGGCGTGGAGCCTCAGGCGAGGTCGCCTTCGCCGGGCGCAAGCGGGCCGCGCCGCGTCTCCAGCCCGGCCCTGACCCACGCGATCATGCCCCCCGCGACGTTGTGGACGTCGACGAACCCGTTGCGGAGCAGCCACGCGGCCACGGCGGTCGAACGGCTCCCGCTCTGGCAGATCACGTGCAGGGGCCGATCCCGGGGCAGCTCCTCGAAACGGAGGAGGAACGAGGACGTCGGGTAGAGGACGGCGCCGGGCACCCGGACGCTGACGAACTCGTCGCGCTCGCGGACGTCGACCAGGAGGGGCGAGCCGGGGGAGCCGGGCGGGACGTCGAGGGCGGCCGCGGCCTCCTGCACCTGGATCGTCGGGACCTGGGGCTGGCCGGGATGCATCAGGCGCGGGTCCTCCAGCTGATCGGTGGCGCGTCGAGGTCGAGAGACGGGCGACGGACCCGGGCGGGCGGGCCCGCGACGTCGTGGGGCGGTGCGGGGAGGATGCCGCCCTCGGTGACCGCTGCCCCGGCGGCGGGCTGGGACGCCGGCATCGCCGCCACCCGGGCGAGCCGATCGTCGATCGCGGCCAGCAGGGCCGGCAGGTCGAGGCCCCCGTCCGCGCCGGCGGCGTCGGCGCGGGCCAACCGCTCGCGGGCACCCCGCAGGTTGGTCGTGACGCCCGGCGGGTTCCCGCGGGCGGCGTGCACGAACGCCGCCGCAAGCTTGATGAGGCCGGCCAGCCGCTCCCGCTCCCCGGGGTCGTCGGCCGCCATCCAGGGCGGCTCCAGCTCCTCGTGGGCGAGGTAGTACGCGCCCCTGGCATAGGCCGCCAGCCCGGCGGCGACGGCCGCGTCACGCGCGGCGGACGGGAGCGGGCGGTAGACCTTGGCTCGCCCCCGCGGATCGACGATCCGCCTGGCCGGGGTGGCGGACGCACCGTCGGCCGGCGTCACCGGCGAGGGAAGGGGCCTGCCGGTCACTCGAGCTCGGCGAGGGGTCGCCGCCCGGCGATCCCGGTCGAGAGCTCGTGCCACCACGCAACATCGTCCTCGCCGAGCCGCCAGCAGAGCCACACCTGGCGCCCGTTGACGAGGGCCGGGAAGTCGATCAGTCCCGTCTCGATGTCGCGCAGGGTGATGTCCCAGCCGTCGAGCCGCTGGACGGCTGCCTGCATCTGGTCGATCACCGCCTGGATGCGCGCCGCCAGGACGCGCGGCGAATCCATCGTGCCGGCGCCGGCGTCGGCGAGCGCGTCGTCCACGAGGGAGCCTCGCCCGCCCGGAACCTCCGCCCCGGTCGCGGCGTGGAGGCGATCGCGCAGTCCCACCAGCTCGAGCCGGCGGGACTGGAGGTCCTCCAGGATGCCGCGGACTTCGGGCAGCCGTCGGTTGGCGCGATCGAGGGTGTAGAAGGTGGTCACGCCCCAATTCTACCGGCCGTCCGCCACAAACCCGTCGCGCCACGACCGAGCTGGGCCGGTGGCCGCTCGAACCGGCGGCCGATCGGTCCGACTGTCGCTCGGCCCGCCGGCCGAGGCGCCCCGGCGCCGCGAGGCGGCGTCGCCTCCCGCGTGGTCCCGGCCGGGTATCGTTGCGACCACGTGGGCCCGTAGCTCAGTGGCAGAGCGAGGGACTTTTAATCCCTGCGTCGTGGGTTCGAATCCCACCGGGCTCACCACGACTCACGCACGAAACGGCCGACGGACGACGGTCTGGAAGCTCCCGGATGGCCGCCGTACCACCCGCTGGACTCCTCACTGTCCTCCAGACTCGACCAGGATCGCGGTCGACACGGCCCGACTTGAGCGCCCGACCAAGAGCAACGCGCAGGATGACGTAGGCGTAGCGGACGGTCGTCGGGCTCCGGCCCACCGGGGCGTCCGGGGGCCGTTCGCCTCTCGCCAGATGCATGCCCGCTGTCTATGGTGTCGAGTTGGCGGGAGGCTCTGACACGCGGTCCATACGCTGGCCGCCGGGACCGCGCCGAGCCACTGGCGAGACCGACCCGCGCATGCCCCCGGAGGGCCTTGCGATGCGCCGGTTTGTGTTCCTGGCGGTGGGAGTGGCGGTGGCCGTGGCGGGTGTGGCCATCGGTGTGATCCGGTCGAGAGGTGCGTCGGGCACGGGCTGGCGGGAGCGGCTGATGCGCACGTCAACCGGGCTGCCGAGCGGCCCGCTCGGCTGGGTCGCCACATGGCAGATGGCGTTCGAGCACCGGCGGGTGTACGCGACGATGGCCCACGAGCTGGACCTGCGGCCCGACGACGACCTGCTGGACGTCGGCTGCGGGTCGGCAGCGTTCCTGCAGCGCCACGCGGCGCACGTCCGGCATGTCGCCGGCCTGGATGCATCGGAGATCCCCGCGGGCATGGCCCGACGGCGCCTCGCCGACCGCATCGCCGCCGGGACGGCGGAGATCGTCCTGGGCGATGCCATGGCGATGCCGTGGCCGGACGACCGCTTCAGCGTCGTGACCGCGTACGTCCTCCTCGAAATCGTCCCCGACCCCCTCAAGGCCTTGAGCGAGATGCACCGCGTCCTGCGCCCCGGTGGGCGGGCGGTGTTCTCGCTCGGCTTCCCGCTCAAGGATGCGAGCCTGTCGGGCACGAAGAACGCCTGGGGTCTCCGGCGCTGGAGCGAGGCCGACGCGCGGCGGCTGATGGAGGAGGCCGGCTTCGGCGACGTCGCGGTCTCGCCGCCGCCGACGTGGGAGTTCAGCATGCAGATCGCCCGGGGCACCAAGCAGGCATCGCCATCGGTCGCGGAGCCTGCCGAGACACCGGCGCTCGCACACGTGGCACGGGGCTGAACGACGCCCTCCCCCACGTAGCACAGAGCAGGTTACAGAGGGGGCAACCTGCGCGAGGACTGGCCGCCGGCCCCCGGCTCCGCTCCGGACGCTCGGCTCTCATCGGAGGATGCGACGCGCACCGGGCGCCCGCGGGCCGTCCGCCTCTCGACGGCCCGCCGCGCTGCGCCCACCCTGACCCCGATCACGGATTGCGGGAGGTGGCGGGACATGCAGGACGCCGATCTGTTCATGGAGCTGGCCGGGATCGCCGGCGTGTTCGTCGGCTTCGGGGCGCTCATCGCCGTGCGGGGCGGGGGCGCGAGCGGCCGGGAGGAGGTGGCGGGGGTGCGCGGCGTCGTGTCGATGGGGGCGCTCACGATCGTGGCCGCGCTCGCCCCGGTGACTCTCAGCCGCTATGAGCTCACGGAGCACCAGGTCTGGGCGCTGAGCGCCATGCTCGTCCTCGTCGGCCTCGTCGTCATGATCGGCGCCATGGCCAGGACAGCCGAGTACCGGGCGAACTGGTCGGCGGAGGTCGAGGCGACACGAACGGCACAGCGCCCGCGATGGCTGGTGGCCGTCGAGGGCGCGGCCTACGTGCTCCTCATGCTCGCGTGGGTGGTCATCCCGATCATCGTCGTGCTGGGCGTGGCCCCCGGCCTCGAAGCCGCGCTTTACTTCACGGTCGTCGTGCTGAGCCTGGCCATGGCCGGGTGGACCCTGCTCGGCCTGGTGTACTTGCAGCGAGGCCCGTCGGCGGAGTCCGACCGGGCGGCGTTGCCCACGACGGGCGGCGCGAGCGCCTGATCCGACACCGAGCGGCCCCGGTCGCCCCGCTTCTCCGCGTGCGACGAGACCTGATCTGCCCACGGGTGACCACCTGGTCAGAGGGTTCTCTCCGACACGCCCCCCGGACCTGACCACGACCTGTCCGGGTCCTGTCAACCATCCACGCTCCGCCACCTGACGGAGACGGATGCGGCCGCGCTCCACGGATGACCGTCGCCGCGACCCTGGCGCGAGAAGTGGCGATCATCCACACAGGGATCGGCCTCATACGCCACCGGCCCCTCAATCTGGGACACCGCCCCACCTCGTCGCCTTCCCGTGCGCGAAGTCTCGGGGTGCCGGACGCCCGGAACGCCGGATCGTGCCACCCCGGAGCGCAGCAAACGTCGACGTGGGGGCCGTTCGACTCTCGTCAGATCGGTGACGCGCCCCTACGGTCAGCGGTTGGCGGGAGGCTCTGACGCGCGGCCCGCAACCCGGCCGCCGGGACCGCGCCGAGCCACTGGCGAGACCGACCCGTGCGTTCTCGAGCGCGCCTGGACACGCCAGGAGAAGGGGGACGGTCCATGCTCGGCTCTCGCCCGACCAGCCCACGCAGGTCGCGTCCTCACGCCGTTGCCCTGGTGGCCGCCGCGGGCCTGATCTCCGCGACGCTCCTCCCCGGCAGTCCCGCTCCCTTCACGGCGCCCGCGACCCGGGCCGGAGGGGCGAAGCCGGCCTGCACGGCCGAGCAGGTCAAGCCGAACCTGGGCGACTTCATGGTGAACCAGGGCCTCAACTACCCGATCCTCAATCGCGGCAAGCAGACGCTCGTGCGGTTCTTCCTCCGGATGCCGACGACCTGCTCCACCTCCTCCGCGATCACGATGGCGGGAGCGAGCCTCACCGTGACGCTGACGTACGGGTTGTCCACGATCACGTCGAGCCCCCTCGGCCCGATCCAGGTCGTTGCCGGCACCCTCACGTCGGGGCTCCAGTCGAACGCGGCGTCCGACCCGCTCTTCCTGGTGCCCGCCAGTGTCCTCACCCCGCCCGCCTCGTGGACGTCGTCGTTCAAGGCGAGCTTCACGGCGACGGTTGCCTACAAGGTCGGGACCGACACGACTCCGAGGAGCCTGGCGCTCACGACCGGGCCGACCGGCCTCCCGCTCGAGGCCCAGTTCGAGCCGAAGACGAGCGCCCTGCGGATTCTCGTCGTGCCGATGGGCGACGCGAGCTCGACCGCGACGCAGTTCTCGGGCGCCGCCCAGGCCGCCGTCCAGAACGCGCTGCTCGACCTGTCCCGAATGGGTCCGTTCCCCGATGGGACCGGCGATCTCGCTTCGATGGCGACCGGGGGTGTTCGGTTCAGCATCGACCCCGGCCTCATGGACATCGGCCCCAAGAGCCCCAGCCCGGCGATTCCGACTTCCGGGAAGTCCTTCTGCGGCTCCGCGTCGAACTTCGCGGCGATCAGCAGTGCCCTAGCCGCTCGCCTGCAGAACTACAACCTCCTGAACCCGAACGCCCAGGCCGACCGAGTCCTTGGCGTGGTTGACGCAGCGATCAGCACCGGCGCGACCGGCGGCTGCGACGAAGGCCGGGCGGCCGTGCCAAGCGGCGGCAAGTCGGCGGTCGCCGCCTGGGTCCGGGCCGTCCCGGACGGCACGTCACCCTCGCAGACCGGCTCGGTCCTCGCGCAGGAGTTCCTCCACACGTTCGGGGGGTGCGCTTCGGCGTCGTCGTCCGACTCGCGCTGCCGCCCCGGCACCTACCACTCCACGACGACGACGGACTTCTCGAACCTGCGCGGCTACAACCTGGCCTCCCGGGCGTGGCTGAGCAAGCCCCCGACCATCATGCGGTTCAACTCGGTCGCGTCCGTCTGGAACCGGACGACGACGCTGTACGAGACGTCTGACTACCTGCTCTTCTCGTGCATCCTGACGCCAAACTTCATCCTCCCGGCCGGCTATTCGAGCATCCCCGGGTGCACGAGCACGACAACGGGCTCGGCCGGGACAAGCTCGGGGGTCCCGGCCGGCCCCACGTTCTTCCTGAGCGGCTCCACCGACGGGGTGGGCACCGAGACCGCGTGCCCCGTAACGCCGGGCGGGACGACCGCCAGGTACCAGGCTCCCGGGACGACAGTATTCGACTCCTTCTACGGGTCGACGAGCGCCGACCTCAACGGTCAGGTCGACCCCGGTAGCCAGTACCGGCTGCGCTACTACGACGCGAGCGGCGCCCAGCTCGCCGACTTCGGCGTACCCACCGGATCATCCAACGCGCAGCTCGACATGGGGAGCACGACGGCATCCCCCGGCCGGACGACCTTCTCGGCCGCGTTCGAATGGGACGTGTCGACGACTGACGTCGAGCAGGTCCGCCTGGTCCGGACGGGCGCGGGCGGCTCCGCCGCGGTTCTCTGGTGCCGCAACCGCACGGATCCTCCGGAGATCACGAGCGTGCTCTCGACGGGCGCGGACGTTTCGCCGTGCCCCGACATCGGCACCGGCGGCCTCATCGCCTTCATCGACACCGACGTTCCGGGCGGCGCCGGCCCGACGAGCATCTGGGCCACCCGGTGCGGTACCGATCGCCGCCTGATCTGGCACAACCCGGGGCCGCAGGACCTTGACTACCCGGTCTGGTCACCGGACGGCTCGCGCCTCGCCTACTACGACTGGAACCACGAGTCCTGGCGCGTGATCGACGCCGACGGTTCCGGAGAGCACGGTGTCGGTGCCTCGCCGGGGCTGCCGCACTACCTGAGGCTGACGTGGTCCCCGGACGGAACGAAGGTCGCCTACCTCGCCAGCGTCGACGAGTCAGGCAGCACGGTCCGGATCGTCGACGGCGCGAGCGGGGCCGTCGTCACGGACGTCACCTTCCCGGGCGACCCCGCCTACTCGCTCGACTGGTCGCCCGACGGTACGGAGTTCGCCTACGCCCTCGTCTGGGTCGCGAATGTCGACGGGTCGGGGATCCCCACGCAAGTCGCGAACCTGGACGAGCTGGGGCTCACGGTCGCCGGCTTCGACAAGTGGTCGCCCGACGGGCGGCAGATTGCCCTGGCCGGCAACGACGCCGAGAACAGCTACATCGTGCTCGCGTCTGTCGACGATGGTTCGATCACGACGATCGCGTCCTCGGCGGCTCCGGCTGGTTACCCGGAGGGCTTCCAGCGCCCGACCTGGTCGGCCGACGGAGCGAACATCCTCGCCGGCCGATTGGTGGGATCGACGAACCAGATCGTCTCGCTGCAGCTCGACAACCCTGAGCAAGCCCCGCACATCGTGATCGACGGCGTGGCGTCGCCGTACGCCAGCTGGGGGCCCGTGACGGCCGGGGCCCTCGGGACGATCTCGACGCCGACTCCAGACGACGTGACCATGACCCTCACGTACTCGTGCCCCGGTACCGGGCAGGTCTTCCCGGTCGCGATCGGGATCCCTTCGTCGAAGGTGGGTGAAACGGAGGCGCAGTTCAACGCGACGTTTGATCCCACGCAGGCCTGCGCCGGCGGAACGCTAGAGGTCATCGCGAAGGATGGCTTCTCGGCCTCGGAGCCGGCTCCGATCGGCGCGCTTGCGTTGACACCGTCTCCGCCGGTCGTCGCGATCGACAACCCGATCGGCGGCCGCGCCTACGGCCCGACCGAGACGGTGGCGCTCCAGGGCCGGGCCATCGATCCCGAGACCGGGAGCCTGTGCGAATCCACGCCGTCGCCTTGCGCCTGGCGGCTCAAGAGCGGCACTACCACCGTCGACCTCCCCGTGCCCGGCCCGGCCGTCGACCTGCTCCCCGGGGATCCGATCCTGGCGGCGTTCATGAACGGCTCGGAGTGGAAGCCAGGGGCATACACGGCGACCCTTTCGGTGACCGGCAGCTCTGGAGAGGCCACGGCGGCGTCCGCAGCGTTCACCGTTGCGTTCCCGCCACTCGTGACCGTCAGCGGGGTGACCGACGGCGCGGTTTATCGGCTCGGCGCCGTGCCAAGGGCCGGCTGTCGGACCACCGACGGCGGCTCAGGCTTCGCCGCGCGGGCGACCGTGGCCCAGACGGGGGGGAACGGCAACGGAGTCGGTCTCTACACGGCCACTTGCGCCGGTGCCACGTCGGCGACAAGGCCGCCGGTGACGGCAGCACCCGTCTCGGTCACCTTCGCGGTCCAGTACACCGGCGTGAGCGGCGTCCTGCAGCCGATCAACCCGGACAACACGAGCATCTTCAACCGGAACCGGGTCGTGCCGGTGCGGTTCCGGATCGACGGCAGCCCGCGGGCGACCGGCTTCGCCACGGCCACGTGGACCCTCGTGCCGCAGCAGGTGTCCTGCCAGGCATTCAACCAGGCCAGGGCCGTCGTCGAGCAGGTCCTGCCGAGCACGCCGTCGAACACCTTCCGCTGGTACACGTGCGGCCAGGAGTACATCCACAACGCCAAGATCGACACCCTGCCGGGCGGGACCTGCTGGGTGTTCAAGATCACGCTCGACGACGGCTCGACGCTGTGGCCTCCGACCGTCGTCACATCCCCGATCTTCAAGACGAGATGAGGCGCGTCGTGATCAACCACCACCACTGCAGGGAGGTCCCCAGGTGAAGAGACGAATCATCGGGCTCGCGGTGAGCGTGGCTCTCGGCCTTTCGCTGACGGTGACGCCGGCCATCGCGCACGGCGCTCCGGTCGGGCCGCCGCTGGCTCACCACCCGGGGCTCGGTCACGACTGCCCCGGGATTGTCTGGGGAGACGGCGTCTACTACGATCAGTACTGGCCGCCCCCGTTCCCCGATGACAAGCTGACGGGGTCGACCACGTACGTCAACTTCTACATCCACGTGGGTGACCTGGCGACCGACACGCCGACGGCGAGCTGCCGCCAGGCCTGGTACACGATCGCCGTCCTCCCTACCGACGCGGCGGGTGAGGTTCTCTCGAACCGTCCGATCTTCAGCCGGACCTGGAAGGGCGACGGGCTGACGTACGAATACACGGCGGAGCACTACTTCAGGGTCCGCCCACCGGCGGGCCTCTGCGTGTACGCGACCTCTCAGATCGGCTCGAACGTCATCCACTACGCACCGTCCGACGATCCGACCGCTCGGTGCATGTGGCTCCAGCTCGACCCACCGAGCAACCCGGGCCGCACCTTCCGGGGCTGACAGCTAGTCGCGACGGGGCGGCAGGTCCGCCCCGCCCGGATCCTCGAGCGAACGGATCCGCGCCTCGAGCGCGCGGGTCCGTTCCTCGCTTCCGGAGGCTCGCGCCGCCTCTACCCCGAGCCGAAGGGCATCGGCGGCTGTGGACGGCTCG
This sequence comes from uncultured Chloroflexia bacterium, assembly GCA_963831745.1. Lineage (GTDB taxonomy): Bacteria > Chloroflexota > Limnocylindria > Limnocylindrales > CSP1-4 > CTSoil-043. The sequence goes on from CAWHRD010000008.1 coordinate 79,646, forward strand.
CCGAGCTCGAGGAACCTCCGGGCTGCGTCCTCGGCGCGCTCGATCGCCCCGACGTGGTCGCCGCGCCGGAGCCGCTCGCGGGCGATGGTGAGGGTGACGTCGGCGGTGGTGGTCGGGTCGTCCAGCTCGGCCGCCAGCCGGAGGGCGTCGTCGGCCGACGCGAGCGCCCCGTCCAGCTCTCCGGCGGCGACGAGCGCCTCGGCCATGTTCGCGGTGGCGATCATCCGGCCGGACGCGTGGCCGACACGCTCGAACTCGGCGATCGCCCGCCGGTCGGCCTCGAGGGCGAGCCCAGGCTGCCCGAGCGCGAGCCGGACCACGCCGAGGTCGATGAGCGTGCCCCCGATCTCCTCGACCCCTCCGGTCCGCTCGGCGAGCCGGAGCGCGCCCTCGAGGATGGTCGCGGCCTCCTCCGGCCGTCCCCTCAGCCACTCGGCGCTACCGGTCGTCCGCAACGCCACCACGATGCCGCGCACGTCGTCGAACCGTCGCAGGATGGCCTCGGCCGTGCGAGCGTTTCGCAGGGCTGCGTCCTGGCTCTCCGGGGCGCGACGCTGGTGCTCGGCCGCGGCGAGCTCGAGGATGAGGCGGCCCGTCGTCCGGTCCGCGGTCTCCGCCAGCGTGGCGGTGGCGCCGGATTCGGCGAGGCCGGTTTCGGTCACGCCGATGCCCGCGAGCGCGAGGCCGGCCTCGGCCGCCCGGGCCGCCTCCGCGAACCGGCCGGCGAACAGCAGGGTCGACGCTCGCTCGAGGTGGATCTCTCGCCGATCGGCCTCGGGCGGCAGCTCGCGCTCGGCCTCGTCGAGGAGCCCGAGCGCTTCCGCGTACGACCCCTGGCGCCGTCGGACGGTGGCCAGCCCTCGCCAGGCCCGGAGGTCGTTGGCCGAGGTCCGGACCTCGGCGTAGAGGACCGCCGCCTGCTCGTAGTCGCCGCGCAGGTCGTGGAGGTCGCCGAGCGAGAGCAGGATCTCGGGGAGCTGCTCGAATGCATCCGGCGTCGTCCGGGCGATCTCGACGGCCCGCGCGAAGCCGAGGATCGCCTCGTCGTTGGCGAAGAGGCCGCGGGCCTTTGCCGCCGACCGGACGAGGGCGACGATGGCCCGGGCTCCCGCGTGCGCCAGGTAGAGGTGCCGCGCGAGGAGGTCGATCGCGTCATCCCCCGAGCCGTACAGGGCCTCGACGGCATCCGCGGTCCGAAGGTGGAGCTCCCGGCGCTGGCGCCGCAGGAGCCGCCCGTAGGCGACGTCCTGGACGAGCGCGTGGTGGAAGGCCAGGACCTCGCCCGCCTCCTCCTGCGGGCGATCGAGGAAGCCGCCCGCGACGAGCTCCACGATCCTCTCGTCGAGCGACTCCGGCTCGTCCGCGATGGCGCGCAGCAGCGGCCGCCGGATCCACCGGCCGATGATCGATGCCTCCTGCAGGAGGTGAGCGGTGCCGGGCGACAGCCGATCGATCCGCGCGCCGAGGATCTCCTCGATCGTCTCGGGGACCGCGTCGATCTCCCAGTCCCGGGCGAGGCGCCACCCACCGGCGTCAGCTGCCAGGGTGCCCGCCTCGCGGAGGGCACGCACCGACTCGGTCACGAAGTAGGGGTTGCCGCCGGTCCGGTCGGCGAGAGCGCGCGCCAGGAGGTCCGGCGGCTCCCCGCCGAGGAGCCTGCGCACCAGGCCCTCCACGTCCGCCAACGGCAGCGGGGCCAGGGCGAGGTCGAGGCGTCGCGATCCCCCCGCCACGCCGCGAGCGATCACGGAGGCGGCGATCTCGACGCCTTCCGGGCGGGTGGTCAGGCAGAGCAGGAGCGGTGATCTCCCGGCCCGGCCGGCCACGTCACGGAGCAGATCCAGCGAGGCCGCATCGATCCACTGGACGTCCTCGACCAGCAGGGCGATCGACCGGCCGCGGCCCTGGCGCAGGAGCCAGTCACAGAACGCGTCGTGCAGAGCACGCTTCAACGCCTCCGGCTCCAGGCGCGCTGCCGCGTCGGTCGCGTCGTCGGAGCCGCCGGGAGCCGCAGGCACGCCGGCGAGCCGCGCGAGGTACGGAAGGATGCTCGCCCCCTCGCCGGCCAGTGACGCGGCGAGCGCCGCGCCCACCCGCCCCGGCGGGTCGTCGGGGTCGATCCCCGCCTCGGCGCGGACGAGGCCCGCCCACGGGTGGTAGGGAAGCGTCGCCCCGTATGACAGGCAGCGCGTCGAGAGGACCCGCAACGGGCCCGCCTTCAACCGTCGGCGAAACGCATCCAGGAGCGTCGTCTTCCCGGCTCCCGGCTCGCCCGAAACGACGGCCACCACGCCCGTCGGTGAGCCGAGCCGGACCACGAGCCCTTTCAGTGCCCGGAGCTCGGCGTCCCGCCCGACGAGCTCGGGTGGCCGGGCACCTGCGACGGTCGGGATGCCGGCCGCCCTGCCGAGCAGGCGCCACGCCGGCACCGGCGTGTCCCTGCCCTTGACCGCGAGGGGCGCGATGGGCTCGAAGACGAAGCGGTCCCGGGCAAGCGCGACGGTGGCCTCGCCGACGTAGGTCTCGCCGGGCGGCGCATGCGACTCGAGGCGCTGCGCCAGGATCACCGCGTCGCCGAGGACGCCGTAGTCCACCCGCGCCTCGCTGCCGATGATCCGGGCGATCCCGTGGCCCGAGCTGACCCCGATGTGGAGCCCGAGGTCACGGGCCGGCGACGGGAGCTCGTGGCGCACTCGGCCCAGCTCCTGGTGCATCTCCATCGCGGTGAGGAGCGCCCGTTCGGCGTCGTCCTCGTGCGCGGTCGGAGCCCCGAAGACCGCCAGGAGCGCGTCGCCGGCAAACTTCTCGACGTAGGCGCCGTTGCGGCCGGCGACGCTTGTGAGCCTCGCGACGATCGGGTCGACGATCTCCAGCAGGTCCTCGGCGTCGACCTGCTGGGCCAGGGCGGTGAACCCCGAAATGTCGGCGAAGAGCGCCGTGACGAGCCGACGCTCGTCGGGGAGGTCTCGGTCCGCCGTGGCGATCCCAGCAGGGACACGTGCGCCGACGAGGGTCCGAGGGCGCTCGGAATCCGCCTCGAGCCGCTCGCCGGCTTCTCCGGCCTCGACCGGTGGAACGGACGGAGGCTGCGCACGGGCCGCAAGCAGAGAGCCGCAGTCGCCGCAGAAACGCTTGTCGACCGGGTCGTCGGCCCCGCACACCGGACAGGTCATGACAACGGCGCACCTCTGCGCTGGACGATACCTCTTCGTCTGCCCCTCCGGGACCCTGGCCCAGGTCGATGGCCGGACCCGAAGCCGCCGCGGCCGCGTCGGTCAGGCGCGGCCCGTCTCTGGATTCTCGCCGGCGGCCAGGACGAACGCCGCCACGCGGTCCAGCGCGTCGTCCAGGACCGAGGCCAGCCCGTGCCCCAGCCGGGGGTACGTGACCAGCTCGGCCGCCGGCAGCCGTTCCGCCACGGCGCGCTCCAGCAGGGCGGGAGTCGCGAAGGGGTCGGACGTCCCGGAGAGCAGGATCACGGGGCACGAGATCCGGGGCCAGTGGGCGGTCCGGGCGTCCCAGTCGTCGGCGCGACCGGGCGCGTGCAGCGGGTAGGACAGCAGGACGAGCGCCCGCGGTGGGCGCCCGGCGTCGCAGGCCTCGGCCGCGGCCAGGCTGGCGACCCGCCCGCCGAACGAGTGGCCGCCGAGCGCGATCCCCGGATCGGCCGCCAGGATCGCCGCGAAGACGGGGATCGCGCGCTCGGCGCGGCCGCGCGGCAGGTCGACGGCCCGGGCGTCGATCTCGCGGGCCCGCAGGCCGGCGACGTGGGGTGCCATCGTCGCCGCGCTCCCGGACGCGCCGTGCCCGAGCACGAGGACCGGGCCCGGATGTGCAGCCGGCGCGAGGTCCGGCTCGCCGGCGTGGGTCAGGTCGGCGCGCGGGCGACTCATGCCGTGGGTGCGTCCGGCGAAGCCGGTGTCCCGCCGCCGCTCGCGAGTGGCTCGAGCGCGAGCGACTCGCCGCCGGCGGCCCGGACGGGCACAGCCGAGCCGGGAGCCGACCAGTACGCGCTGCCCGGGCCGACGACGCGCCACGCGGGCCGTCCATGGTCGTCGGTCGTGCGCAGGACGCCGGTCCGCTCCTCGAGGCCGAGGCGCCCGATCGGCCCGGCCTCGGCGGGGACCTGATCGCCGAAGGTGCCCGCCCAGCCACCCCGCGCGACCCGCTCTGCGTGCGGCACCACGACGAGCCCCGGGACGAGGCCGAGCGCGCGGCGCCAGCCGGCCGGCGTCCACGTCCAGTCGGCGAGGACCATCGCGCCCGCGCTGGCACCGGCCACGACCGCCCCGCGCGCGAGGGCCGCGAGGATCGCGCGCCATGCCGCCGAGCCGTCGAGGATCGCGAGCAGCCGGCCGGGATCGCCGCCCGGGAGGTGGACGAGGTCGGCGCCGGCCAGGCGGCCCGCGAGGGCCGCGGAGCCGGCACTCGCCGCGTCGACGACCATCACCGCCTCTGGCCGGGCCGGGATCCCGGCGTCGCGGGCGACGTCCCGGAAGGCCTCGACGCCGTGCCGGGCGGCGAGCTCCGGTCGCTGGCCCGCCGCGGCGGCGGGCACGATCGCGATCCGGAGGGCGAGCAGGTCGTCCGGCGGTAAGCCGCGACTCGCCGAGGCGTCCGGCGGTAAGCCGTCACGCGCCGGGGCGTGGGTCTGGGCGGCCGCGCAGGCCGCCGCGCGCGCGGCGGCCGCGGGTCGGTCGGCCTCCAGGCAGGCGCGCAGGAACGCCTCGTCGCCGGGCAGGAACTCGCCGCCGCCGTGGAGCGCGATCGTCCCGGGCGTCAAGGTCGCGGGCTCACGGCGCGGGGTGGTCGTCCGGCCCGACGTCGCGACCCGGGCCGGAGCCGACGTGCTTCGGCGGGCGCCGGCCGCGCCGGAGCCAGCGTGCGGTCCGATCCGGCGCCACGACCAGGGGACCCACGTACAGCACGACGAGGAAGGGGATCAGGAACCGCCCGACTCCCCGGCTCGCGACCACGACGACACCCAGCGCGACGAGCGTCAGCATGTAGGTCGCGAGCCACGACGGCCTGAGCCCGGCATCCGCGAGCCGCCGCGTCGGGATCGCGGCCAGCAGGATGCAGAGCAGGACGAGGCCGATCAGCCACGGCGCGGGGAACCCCATCGGCCGATGATACGGCCCGGCCGCGACGCTGCCGAACGGCACGCCGGACGCTGCCGGACGGCGGCCCGGCCCGGCGTCCGCGACAGAGCCCCGGAAGGGACCTCGGCCCGGACGTGGTAGTCTTGGGGTTCGCCGCCTCGTGCGACGAAGCGTCGCGTGGTCGATCCCCCTTCTCGAACGGACCGTGCGTTCCGCCCTCCCTGTTCGGGAAGAGTGTGGAGGTCCCTCGTGACCACCGGTACCATCAAGAAGGTCATCGCCGACCGCGGCTTCGGATTCATCGTCGCCGAGGATGAGAAGGAGTACTTCTTCCATCGCGGCGGCCTCGACTCCTCGCTCGACTTCGATCGCCTCTCCGGCGGCGAGCGCGTCGAGTTCGACGTCGAGCAGAGCCCCAAGGGTCCTCGCGCCGCGCACGTGCGCTCCGCCTAGAGGAGGTCGCGGCCCGTCCACGCGGACGGGCCGCTTCCACAACCGGCACACGCCGGCCGCGCCGCCGCGCGGAGCCGCCGCGGACCGCAACCCCGCCGGCGTCCTCGCGGCCCGCGCCCTCCCAGGACCGTCGTTGCCGGCGCCCCGGAAGGAGCGACGTCATCGTCCGCACCATCTTCGCCTCGACGTATCCGCCGCGGCACTGCGGGATCGCCCGGTTCACGCAGGCGCTCTCGAGCGCGACCGGCGAGCGCGAGATCGTCGCCCTCCACGGACCCGGCCCCAACCTCCTGTATCCCGCCGAGGTCCATCACCGGATCCGGTGCGACGAGCCGGGCGACTTCGCTCGGACTGCCCGCGACCTGGCGCGCTGCGCCGACGTGGTCTCGGTCCAGCACGCGCCCGGCATCTGGGGCGGCGACGACGGCGCGGGGGTGCTGGACTTCGTGCGCGCGGTGGACGCCCCGACGGTGGTCACGCTGCACAGCGTCCCGGGGCACCCGACCACCAACCAGCGGGCCATCCTCCTCGAGCTCGTCCGGCTCGCCAGCGCCAGCGTGGTCATGTCGCGGTCGGCGGCGCAGGTCCTCTCCGCGACGTGCGGCGTGGCCGCGCACGAGGTCGAGATCATCCCCCACGGTGTGCCGAACCTGCCGCTGGTCGACTCCGCCACGATCAAGCCCGTGCTCGAGCTGGCCGGCCGCGAGGTCATCCTGGGCTTCGGCCTGCTCGGGCCGGGCAAGGGCTACGAACTCGTCGTCGACGCCCTCCCGGCGGTCGTCGCCGCGCGACCGACTGCCTGCTTCGTGATGCTCGGCGCCACCCACCCGGATGTGCTGGCGGTCGAGGGCGAGGCGTACCGTCGCTCGCTCGAGGAGCGCGTCGCGGGGCTGGGCATGGGGGGCCACGTGAGGTTCGTCGATCGCTTCGTCGGGCGGGTGGAGCTCACCCGCTGGCTCGAGGCCGCCGACGTCTTCGTCACGCCGTACCGGGACCTCGACCAGGACGTGGCCGGGACCCTGGCGTACGCGATGGGCGCGGGGCGCGCCATTGTCTCGACGCCGTACGCCCACGCCCTCGAGCTTCTCGACGGCGATCGGGGCCTGCTGGTGCCGCCCGGCTCGCCGGCGGCATGGGCGGACGCGCTGGTCGGCCTGCTCGAGAGCGACGAGCGTCGGGCCGCGCTGGGCCGACGCGCCCACGAGCACACCCGGACGATGATCTGGTCGACCGTCGCGACGCAGTACCGATCGCTCTTCGCGCGGGTCGTCGCCGGCAAACGGGTGCTGCCGGGTCCGCTGTCGCTGGCCGCCGGCGGTGGTCGGCCGGCCGATGTGCTCGCCGGGCGCGCGCTGGCGTCGCAGCCCCCCCGGGCCTCAGCTATCGTGGAGGTCGGCTGACCGGGCCCGCGCCGCTGCTCGCACCGGTCCGGACTGGAGCGTGGACATGGCGACCTTCGACGCGCGGGAGTGGCTGGCGGGCCTGATGGGCTGCGCCCGGGACGAGCTCGAGGTGCGCAGCACCGATCGCTACGGGGAGCGCGAGACCCAGGTCCGGTATGACCGGGGCGGATCGTCGGTGGCGCGCGTCATCGTGACCGGGCCCAACTACGAGATGGGCGAACGCGCGGGAGCCGGCCACTGGCTGGTCTCCGCCCAGGTCGGCTGGGAGGCGAAGGACGCCCACAGCATCCTGGTTCCGGAGTCCGACGAGATCGTCTACTAGCGCTCGCACCTCGGCGCCGCAGCCGGCCGCGCCGGGCCCTGGCCCTCGGCCGCGCCGGGCCCGTGGCCCTCGGCCGCCCGCTACGATGGCGACGATGACCGACGTGCGCGCCGGGGGCGTCCGCGGGCGGCTCGCCCGGACGCTGCCGATCCTCCCCGTCCTCGTGGCCGAGGCGATCCTCTGGCTCGGCTTCGGCGCGCTCCTGCCGGTGCTCCCGCTGTACATCACGGAGCAGGGGATCGACACGGCGACGCTCGGCTGGATCGTGGCGGCCTGGCCCGCCGCGCGCCTCCTGGGCGAGCCCCTGTTCGGCTGGCTGGGCGACCGCGGCGACAAGCGCGTGCTGATGCTCGGCGGGCTCCTCGCCACCGCGGTCGTGGTCCCGCTGCCGCTCGTCTTCACCGGGGCCCCGGCCTTCTTCCTGGCACGTGCCCTCGCCGGCCTCTCGACGGCCGCCTACGACCCCGCGGCCCGCGCCTACATCCTCGATGCCACGCCCCCGGAGGAGCGCGGCGCCGCCTTCGGGCTCTACAGCTCGGCCCAGATGGGCGGCCTGCTCCTGGGTCCCGCGTTCGGCGGGATCGGCGCCGCGCTCGGCGGCGGGTACGCCTTCCCGTTCATCTTCTGCAGCGCGGCCCTGGTGGGGGCGGCCATCCTCCTGGGGCTGACGGTCTGTCGCCGCCCGGCGCCCTTCCACGTCGCCGGCGACGAGGACGCCGCGCTGGCCGCCGCCGCCGCGCCGTCGCGGCTCTGGAACCGCCTCCTGCTGGCGGCGATCGTGATCAACGTCGGCAGCTTCTTCGCCTCCGGCACCTACGAGGTGATCTGGAGCCTGTGGATGACGCAGCTGGGGGCGGATCTTGGGCTGATCGGGCTGACGTTCGCCGCGTTCGGGCTCGGCGTCGTCGTGGTGTCGCCCCTCGCCGGCCGCTGGGCCGACCGACGCGGCCCCGTGCGCTTCATCGTGCTCGGCAGCCTGGGCGCGGCGCTGGCCGGGATGCTCTACGCCCTGCTGCAGGACCCGCTCCTGGTGGTGCCGGTGGTCTTCTTCGAGGGTGTCTCGTTCGCGCTCCTCGGGCCGGCCCTGTACGCGGTCGTCGCCCGCGGCACGCCCGCCGGCCGCTCGGCCACGACGCAGGGCGTCTACGGCGCGGCGGGCACGATCGGCACGATCGTGGCCTCGATCACCGCGGGGATCCTCTTCGCGATCGACGTCCACCTCCCGTTCTACACGTTCGCCGTGACGATGGTCGCCTCGCTGATCCTGGGCCTTGCCGTCGGGGGTCGCGAGCTCCGGGACCTGCGTCCCGCGGGCACCCCGGAGACGCCGCTCCTCCCATCCCCCGGGCCCCGCGGCGCGAAGGAGGCAGCGTGAGCACCCCGCCCTGGCTCGACGCCGACCCGTCCGAGATCGCGCCGGTCGTCCTCGTGGCCGGCGGCTTCCTGACGACGCCGGGATGGTACCGGCCGATGACCGCGTCGCTCCTTGCCCGCGGGGCGGCCGACGTCGTCGTGGCCCGGGTCTACCCGCCCGACTGGGTTCTCTGCACCGTGCGCGGCCTGGGGCCCGTGACCACCCGCGTCGGCCGGGCGCTGCTCGAGGCCACCGATCGCAGCCGCGACAACGCGGCCAGCCGTGGCGCCCCGATCCTGTACGTGGGGCACAGCGCCGGCGGGATCGTTGGCCGGCTGCTCACCTCGCCGGTGGCGTTCGAGGGCCGGCACCTCAACGCGAGCGGACGCATCGGGGCGCTGGTCACGCTCGGCGCGCCGCACCTGGTGGGCGATGAGGCGCGCTGGGGAAGCCGGGTGGGGGACGCGGGCGCCCGCTTCGCGAACCGCCACGTGCCCGGGGCCTTCTTCGCCCCGACGACCGGCTACCTCGCCGTCGCCTCCCGCTTCATCGTCGGCCACGACCAGGCGGAGGATGGCCGGTCGCGCTTCATGCGGCGGCTCTACGAGGACGTCCACCCGGCGCCGGACCAGCCGATCGTCGCCGGCGACGGCCTCGTCCCGGTCGCCTCCGCGCTGTTGCCCGGCGCGCGCCACCTGGTCCTCGAGGACGCGGTCCACGGGCCGGGGGTCCGCGACCCGTGGTACGGGCAGGAGGCCCAGCTCGATGCCTGGTGGCCGACCGCGCTGGAGATATGGCGAGAGCGCGCTCCGCGCGCGCCGGTCGCTGCGGTCCGGGAGCAGCGGGGATCCTCCTACCGGGTGATCGCCACCGCGCGCGCCGTCACTCGCCTCCGAAGGCGACGTCGAGGGCGCTGCGCAGCATCTTCACGACCCGTTCGCGGGATAGCTCGTCCGGGGTGAGCCAGGCCGCCCGGTCGGTGGAACCGTCGGGCTCGTCGCGGAGCACGCCCCCGGTCACGGTCACCCGGAACAGGAGCGCGATCGCGTGCATCTCGCGGGGCCGGCCGTCGGGAAGCCGCCCGGGGTAGACGTGCGAGCGGTGGCCGATGATCCCTTCCACCCGCCCGACGAGCCCCGTCTCCTCCTCCAGCTCGCGCAGCACGGCGGCCGCGGGATCCTCGCCGAAGTCGATCCCGCCGCCGGGGAGCGTCCACGATCCGGGTGACGGCTCGCCCGGCGCCAGCCGGCAGCAGAGCAGCCGGTCGCCGTCGCCGCAGACGGCATAGGCGGCGACCCGCACGAGGCGGACGACGCCGTCCTCGCCGGCCGCGGCACGGGTGCGCTCGGACCAGGGGGTCATGACGGCGAAGTATCGCCATCCGCGGCGGACTGCGCGAGCCCCAGCTCGCGGCGTCGCCTGGTGCCACGCGGTTGGATCATGCCGCCGGGTGTTGCGCGTCGATCGCGAGCACGGCCTCGGCCGCGAGGTGGAGGAGAAGAGCGCGTCCCTCGGCGTGATGGGGCCATCCGCGTGGATCCCAGGCCGCGCCTGAGAGGTCGTCCCCCGCGTAGAGCATCTGGCCGAAGGAGACGCCCCGGAACCGCGCGACGGCGAAGAACGCGGCCGCCTCCATCTCGACGGTTAGGCAGCCCTCCGCCACCCTGCGGCTCGATCTTCGCCCGCGTCTCACGGTAGAACCCGTCGGTCGTCCAGGTCTTGCCCGTCACGTGAGGGATGGCATGCCGCTCGAGGGTGGCCAGGATGGCGGCGACGGCGTCGTCCGTCGGTGCCACCTCCCGCGACGGCGGCGCGTAGTGGTAGCTCGTCCCCTCGTCGCGAACGGCCGCCGTCGGCACGACGATGTGACCGAGAGCGAGCTCCGGAACGAGCACGCCGGCGCCGCCGACCGCCACGAATGCTCGGCAGCCGAGGGCGATCAGCTCGTCCAGCCACCCGGCCGCCAGCGGCGCGCCGACGCCGGCCTGGGCGATCGCCAGGCGTCGCCCGCCGTAGTCGACCTCGTAGATCGGATGCGGGCCCATCTCGGACGCGAGCGCCCCGATCTCGCGACCGCCGAGCTCGGCGACGGCAGACGCGATCACGTCCCGAAAGAAGCAGAGAACGGCGTGCCGCGGCATGTCGAACGGCGCGTGGGCGAGCGCCGGCTCGATCACGGCCAATGGCGTCGGATCGAACTCGAGGATCGGAGCGTCGGGGAGGTCGGACAATGGACTTCCTGGTCGCACGCGGCAGGTGGGGGATCGACGCCGCGATCGTCGTCGCCCGACGTCGCGAGCGCAAGGCCCGGCGCGTTTCGACGGCCCCGGCAGGACCACGGACGAGGCGATCGAGCTGCTCGTGCGACGGCCAGACCCGACGCCCGCCCAGGCTCCGGCCGCGCAAGGCTCACGGTCACGTCCCGGCGTAAGCGCAACAGCGCGCTCGTCGCCGCGCCGCGTCCCGCGATCCGCGCAACTGATGGCGTCCGATCCTGTCAAATGCTGGCGGAGCGATCCTTACGGCATGTGGCCGGAGCCCGCGCGTCGCCGGAGCCCCTCCAGGAGGCGCGCGATCCTGTCACCGGTGCCGCGGGGCAGGCACCTGATCAACCTCCGCCCCGTCGCGGGACGGCTCGTCCTTGAGCGGGCAGGGGCCTTCGCACATACGGCTCGCGTGACGCGCATTTGACAGGATCGCCGGGCGGCCCATGGCGAGAGCCGCGTGGCCGCGGCGCGATGCCGCCACGCTGCGGCGCGATGCCGCCACGCTGGGGCGCGATGCCGCCACGGCGCGGCGCGATGCCGCCACGGCGCGGCGCGATGCCGCCACGCTGCGGCACCACATCCTGGGACTTGACCACCCCAACCTTCACGCGAACGTGAATGTTGTGGGATCATCCGCACATGTCGTCCCCAGCTTCCCCGCGCGTCGCGCCCGCGGTCCGCCCCGCTTCGGCGGATCCGGCGGCGGCCGATCGCGCGGCGGTAGATCCGGCGGCGGCCGATCCGGCGGCGGCCGATCGCGCGGCGGTAGATCCGGCGGCGGCCGATCCGGCTGCCGATCCGGCGGCGGCCGGTCGCGCGTCGCCGACCAGGTCCGAGCCCGCCCCGGCTCCCGTTCCGCCACGGCTGCTTCGCATCCAGGAGGTCGCGTCGGAGACCGGCCTGACGCCCCGCTCGATCCGCTACTACGAGGAGATCGGGCTCCTCCGCCCGGCCGCCCGCTCGCAGGGGTCCTATCGCCTGTACGACGCGTCGGACCTGGAGCGGCTGCGGTTCATCCGCGAGCTGCGCGACAACGCCGGCTTCAGCCTCGGCGAGATCTCGCGCCTGCTCGAGGACGAGGAGGCGCGCATCCGCGACCGCGAGCGCTTCCGGGCTGCCGGCGACGAGGCCGAGAAGCGCGCGATCCTGCGCGACCTCATCTCCCGGATGGACCGCCAGGTCGCGACGCTCACCGAGAAGGCCGATCGCCTGCGCGAGATGATCGAGGCGGCCGAGTCGCGCCGCGAGCACCTGCGGGCCCACCTCGCCGAGCTCGAGGGCGGGTCGCCCGCCCACGCGGCCGGCGCGCCGCACGCGGAGACCGGGCCGTGACGATCCGTCCGCTCGGCAGCGCCGGCGCCCTCCGCTCGATGCGCCATCGCAACTTCCGCCTCTTCTTCGGCGGACAGGCGATCTCGCTCGTCGGCTCCTGGATGCAGGCGGTGGCGCAGTCGTGGCTGATCCTCACGCTCACGAACGACCCGCTGATGCTGGGCGTGGTCGCGGCGGCCCAGTGGACTCCCGTCCTGCTGCTGGGGCTCTTCGGCGGCCTCATCGCCGACGCCCTCCCCAAGCGCCCGACCCTCGTGATCCTCGAGGGCGTGATGGCGACGCTGGCGATCGTGCTGGGCCTCCTGACCCTGGCCGGCGTCGTCCAGGTCTGGATGATCCTCGTCCTCGCCGTCCTGCTCGGCTGCGTGAACGCCATCGAGATGCCGGTCCGCCAGTCGTTCGCCGTCGAGATGGTGGGCCGCGAGGACGTGGTTAACGCGGTGGCCCTCAACTCGGCGACGTTCAACGCCGCCCGGGTGGTCGGCCCGGCCGTCGCCGGGATCACGATCGCGGTCTTCGACATCTCGATCGCCTTCTTCATCAACGGCCTCAGCTTCCTTGCCGTCATCGCCGCCCTGCTCGCGATGCGCGCCGAGGAGCTCCGCACGCCCCCGCCGATCCCGCGTCCGCGCACCGTGCGTGCCGTCGTCGCGTCGGTCGGGGAGGGGCTCGGCTACACGCGACGGACGCCGTCCGTCCTGCTGCCCGTCGTGGTCGTCGGCCTCGCGGCGACGATCGGCATGAACTTCCAGGTGACGATCCCGCCGTTCGCGCGCGACGTTCTGGGGGGCGACTCGACGACCTTCGGGTTCCTCATGACGGCCAGCGGCCTCGGGTCCGTGGCCGCCGCGCTCCTGCTTGCGACGCGGCGGCACCCGAGCCCGTGGGCGATTGCGGGAGGCGCGACGATGCTGGGCGCCGGCCTGCTCGCCATGGCGGCGTTCCCGGTGTTCGCGGTCGCCCTCGCGGCGCTCGCGTTCGCCGGGTTCGGCGCGATCTGGATGGCCGCGAACGGCAACACGCTCATCCAGGCGACGGTCCCGGATGAGCTGCGCGGCCGTGTGCTCAGCGTCTACACCACGGTCTTCGCCGGATCGACGCCGATCGGGGCGCTCTTTGCGGGGGTGATCGCCTCGCGCTGGGGCGCCGTCGCCGCGCTCGCGGTGGGTGGCGTCCTCACCGTGGCGATCGGTGGCGCGGCCATTGCCTGGCTGCGACGACACCGCGACGTGGGCCTGCCGGCGCCGGCTCGCGCGGCGCTCGGCGGCCGCCGGACGGCGCCGTAGGGGGATCGGCCCCATAGGGGGATCGGCGCCGTAGGGGGATCGGCCCCGGCGCTCGCCGGGCGCGCGCGGCTTCCCTCCGGGCGGGCCCGGATCTCCCCTCCGGTCGGAGCCCCGCATCTCCTTGACATGGTGCGCCCACGCGCGTAGGCTGGCACAAATGAGCAGCTGGCTGCGCAGTTGAGCATGTCGACGAGTCCCGCGACCCTCCGCCGCGACGAGGCAGGGTCCGGCGAGACCCGCCTGATGCTCCGCGCCGCCCAGCTCTACTACCGCCTGAACCTGACCCAGGACGAGGTCGGCAAGCGGCTCGGGGTGAGCCGCTTCAAGGTCGGCCGGCTCCTGGACCGGGCGCTGCGCGAGGATGCCGTCCGGATCGAGATCGTCCACCCGGCCGCCCGGCTGGTGGCCCTCGAGGACGCCCTCGTCGAGCGCTTCGGGCTCGCCGGCGCGGTCGTGGTCGACGTGCCGGCCACGGGCTCGCCGGCCGACGACGAGCTCCTCGCGCGCGAGCGGGTCGCCGCCGCGGCCGCCCTCCACCTGGCCACGATCCGGCCGCAGGGCGCGATCGGCGTCTCCTGGGGGCGCACGATGCTGCAGCTCGCGGCCCACCTGCAGCCCGGCTGGACGTCCGCGACGGAGATCGTGCAGCTCAACGGGGCGATCTCGCGGTCGGCGCTCCCGACGCGGGCCCAGGAGGTCGTCGAGCGGTTCGGGACCACGACCGGGGCCGCCATCCGGCTGATGGCGGCGCCCGCGATCGTCGGCTCGCCCGACCTGCGCCGGGCCCTGGAGGACGACGCGGCGGTCGGGGAGACGCTCGCCGCGGCGCGCACCGCACGGACGGCCATCTTCGGGATGGGCGTCCATGGGCCGGACAGCGTCCACGTCGCGTCGGGCTACCTCGACGAGGCCGAGCTCGGCGGCGCTGTCCGAGGCCGGCGCCGTCGGCGACGTCCTGGGTCGGTTCCTGGCCCAGGACGGCCGCATCGCGCTTCCCTCGCTCGACGCCCGGACCGTGGGGCTGCCGCTGGATGACCTGCGGGCGAAGCCGCTGACCGTCGGGCTCGCCGCGGGCGCGGGACGCGGCCCGATCGCGCTGGCGGCCCTGCGCGCCGGCATCGTCACCGTCCTCGTCGCCGACGAGGCGACCGCCGCGTGGGTGCTGGCCCATGGCTGACCCGCGCACGCCATCGGCCGACGAGGTCCGGGCGCTGGTCCGGAGGATCGTCGACGCCACGCTCGACGGCGGCACTCCGGGACCGTCCGCACCCCCGACGCCGGCCGCGCCCGCCCCTGCGCCCGCGCCCGCCCCTGCTCCCGCACGTGCCGCGGGATCCATCGCCATCGCGATCGGCGCCGACCACGGCGGCTGGCAGCTCAAGGACGTCATCGGCCGGGTCCTGGCCGAGGCCGGCTACGCGGTCACCGACTGCGGCACCAACGGGCCCGACGCGGTGGACTACCCCGACATCGCGCACGCGGTGGCGCGCCTGGTCGCCGACGGGAGCCTGCCGCTACGGCATCGTCCTCGACGGCGCCGGGATCGGCTCGTGCATGGTCGCCAACAAGGTGCCGGGCATCCGCGCTGCCAACTGCCATGATCTCTCGTCGGCCCGCAACAGCCGCGAGCACAACCACGCCAACGTCCTGGCGCTCGGCGCCCGCTTCCTCGGCGAGGGGCTGGCGATCGAGATCGTGCGGGCCTGGCTCGGGACCGACTGGGCGCCCGGCCGCCACGCCGCCCGCGTGGCCAAGATCACGGACGTCGAACGCCGCTACACGAACCCAACCGGTGAGGGTCGACCACGATGAGCGAAGCGATCAACCAGCGGAACGACCTCGTCGAGGCGATCACCCACGAGGTCCTCGCCGCGCTGGGCCACGGCGGCCAGGCCGGCGGCGCGCCCCGGATCCCTGCGCCGCCTGCGTCCGCGGCTGCGCCGCCCAGTGCGCGGTGAAGGTCCGCGACATCGTGGCCGGCGGCGCCTCGCGCGTGGAGTACCACGGCCCGGGCGCGGAGGTGCCGCGCGACCTCGCCCGCTACATCGACCACACGCTGCTGCGGCCCGACGCCGCGGCCGCCGACATCGACCGCCTGTGCGACGAGGCCGCCGAGCACGGCTTCGCCGCCGTCTGCGTGAACCCCGCCTGGGTCCGCCGCGCCGCCGATCGACTCCGCGGGACCGGTGTCGCCGTCGCCTCGGTCGTCGGGTTCCCGTTCGGCGCCACCCCGCCCGACGTCAAGGCCTTCGAGGCCCGCCGGGTCATCCGCGACGGGGCCCGCGAGGTCGACATGGTGATCAACATCGGGGCCCTCAAGAGCGGGATGCACGACCTCGTCCGCGAGGACATCGCCCGCGTCTCGGACGCCTGCCACGAGGGCGGCGCGGCGAACAAGGTGATCATCGAGGCCGCCCTCCTGACCGACGCGGAGAAGGTCGTCGTCTGTCGTCTTGCCCAGCAGGCCAAGGCCGACATGGTCAAGACCTCGACCGGCTACGCGAAGGGCGGCGCGACGGTCTTCGACGTGGCGCTGATGCGGGAGACGGTCGGACCGAAGATGGGCGTCAAGGCGGCCGGCGGGATCCGGACGGCGGACGACGTGCAGGACATGATCGCGGCCGGCGCGACCCGCATCGGGGCCTCGGCCGGGGTCAGCATCGTCAGCGGGGAGAAGGGTGCGCATGGGCAGTACTGAGCACATCGCCGAAGTCCCCGCCGACCTCGCCCCCTACATCGACCACACGCTCCTCGACCCGGCCGCGACCCGGGCCGACATCGACGCCCTGTGCGCCGAGGCGAAGCGCTACGGCTTCGCGGCCGTCTGCGTGAACCCCGCCTGGGTGCGCCGCGCCTACGAGAACCTCGCCGGGACCAGGGTCGCGGTCGCCTCGGTCATCGGCTTCCCGCTCGGGGCCGCCACGACCGAGGTGAAGGTCCTCGAGACGCGCCGGGCTCTCCGCGACGGAGCCCGCGAGATCGACATGGTCATCAACGTCGGGCGGCTCAAGAGCGGGATGAACGAGTGGGTCGGCGACGAGATCCGCAAGATCGCCGAGGTCTGCCACGAGGCCGGAGCGATCACGAAGGTCATCATCGAGACGTCGCTCCTGACCGACGCCGAGAAGGTGACCGCCTGTCGCCTCGCGAAGGAGGCCAGGGCCGACATGGTCAAGACGTCGACCGGCTGGGGGACCGGCGGCGCCACCGTCGCCGACGTGGCGCTGATGCGCGCGACGGTCGGCCCGGAGATGGGCGTCAAGGCGTCCGGCGGCATCCGCACCGCCCAGGACGTGCAGGACATGATCGCCGCCGGCGCGACCCGCATCGGGGCCTCGGCCGGCGTCAAGATCGTCACGGGAGAGAAGGGCGCAGATGGGCAATATTGACCTCCGGGCATACGTCTTCCTGGACAGCCTCCAGGCCCAGTACGCGGCGTTCCTCGGCACGGTTGCCCAGGGCTTCCTGCCCCTCGCCGGCGACGCCTCGCTGTCGATCGAGATCTCGCCCGGCATCGAGATCAACCGCCTCACCGACATCGCCCTCAAGTCCACGGCGGTCAAGCCCGGGATGCAGATCATCGAGCGCTACTACGGCATGCTCGAGATCCACTCGCCGTCGCAGGCCGAGGTGCGCGCCGCCGGCGCTGCGATCCTCGGCGAGATCGGCCTGGCGGAGACCGACCGGATCAAGCCGCGGGTCCTGTCCTCCCAGATCATCCGCCGCATCGACGACCACCAGGCGCAGCTCATCAACCGCACGCGCCACGGCCAGATGCTGATCCCGGGTCAGACGCTCTACGTCCTGGAGCTGGAGCCGGCGGCCTACGCTGCCCTGGCCGCCAACGAGGCGGAGAAGGCGGCCCACATCAACATCCTCGAGGTCCGGTCCTTCGGATCGATGGGCCGCATCTACCTGGGCGGCGAGGAGCGCGACATCGACGTCGGCTGGCGCGCGGCGCTCGCGGCGATCGAGGGCCTCGAGGGACGGGACGCCAAGGCGTAGGGCCCACGGGGCCGCCGACGCGCCGGCCGGGGGCCGGAACGCACGGACCGCCGCCGGTTCGTCAGTACGCACGAACGGATACACAGGCGAACAGAAGAGCAAGGTCGAGAAGGAGAACGGATCGATGGCAGAAGCGCTCGGGATGATCGAGGCCCGCGGGTTCGCGGCGGTGGTCGAGGCCGCCGACGCGATGGTGAAGGCGGCGAAGGTCGAGCTCGTGAGCTACGAGAAGACCGGCGGCGGGTACGTGACCGCGGTGGTCCGCGGCGACGTCGCCGCGGTCAAGGCCGCGGTCGAGGCCGGCGTGCGCAACGCCGGCAAGGTCGGCGAGGTCGTCGCCAGCCACGTCATCGCCCGGCCGCACGTCAACGTCGACCTCGTGCTGCCGCTCGGCCGCCTCGACGAGGCGAAGGCCGAGTCCGGCCAGGGCTAGGACGCGGGATCGGGCGCGCCGGCCGCCGGCCGGCGCGCCCTCCCTGCCAGCAGGCGGTGATCAGATGCTGCTTGGACGAGTGACCGGGACCGTGGTCGCGAGCCGCAAAGAGCCGCTCATGGAGGGCTGGAAGCTCCTCGTGGTGCGCCAGCTCGACGCGGAGAACCACGTGGCCGGCGGATACGTCGTGGCCGCGGACGCGGTCGGCGCGGGCGTCGGGGAGGTCGTGCTGTACGCGACCGGCAGCTCGGCGCGGAACACCGAGGCGACGAAGGACCGTCCCTGCGACGCGGTGATCGTGGCGATCGTCGACACGTGGGAGATCGGCGGGACGGAGGTCTACCGCAAGTAGCCGGCCGCTCGTCGACGGCGGGCAGGCGGAGGACGATGGACGAGCGCGAGATCCAGGAGATCATCGAGCGGGTGCGGCGCCGCGTGTCGGCAGCGGGCGACCCCCGCCCGGGCGCCACGCTGCGCGCCGAGGCGGAGCTGTCGGCGGCCGCCGCGAGCGAGCTGGGCGACGGCATCCACGCCACGATCGACGAGGCGGTGGCCGCGGCGACGCGCGCCTTCGTCGCGTTCCAGGCGCAGGGCCTGGCCGGCCGGAAGGTCATCATCGACGCGGTGCGCCGCTCGATGCTCGACCACGCCGAGCAGCTGGCCCGGATGGCCCACCAGGAGACCCATCTCGGGCGCGTCGATGACAAGGTCGTCAAGAACCGCCTCGTCGCCTCCCGGGCGCCGGGGCCGGAGGACCTCGAGGTCCAGGCGGTCACCGGCGACGCCGGGATGATGGTCACCGAGTTCGCCCCGTTCGGCATCGTCGCGGCGATCACCCCGGTGACGAACCCGACGTCGACGATCATCAACAACACGATCAGCATCGTGTCGGCGGGGAACGCGGTCGTCTTCAACGCCCACCCCAGCGCGCGGCGCTGCTCGGCCGAGACGGTCCGCCTCATCAACCGGGCGATCGTCGGGGCCGGTGGGCCGCCCGACCTCGTGACGGCCGTCGCGACGCCGACGATCGACACCGCGCGGGCCCTCATGGGCCATCCCGGCGTCCGGGTGCTGCTCGTGACCGGCGGGCCGGCCGTCGTGCGCGAGGCGCTCAAGTCGGACAAGCGGGCGATCACCGCCGGCCCCGGCAACCCGCCGGCGGTCGTCGACCAGACCGCCGACGTGGAACGCGCCGCCCGCGACATCGTGCGCGGAGCGTCCTTCGACAACAACATCGTGTGCATCGACGAGAAGGTCGTCCTGGTCGTCGACTCGGTCGCCGACCGCCTGGTCCGGGCGATGACCCAGAACGGCGCCTACCTGCTCAAGGAGCACGAGCTGCGCCGCCTCGAGCGCGTCATCTTCAAGGAGCTGGGTCAGCCGGGCAAGCCGGGCGTCATGAACCCGGCCTGGATCGGCAAGGACGCCGTGAAGATCCTGGCCGAGATCGGCGTGCAGGCGGAGCCGGCTCCGCGCCTGCTGATCGCCGACGTCCCGCGCGACCACAGCTTGGCCTGGACCGAGCAGATGATGCCGGTCCTCCCGGTCGTGCGCGTCGGCACGGTGGACCAGGCGATCGACCTCGCGGTGCGCATGGAGCACGGCTTCCGCCACACCGCCTCGATCCACTCCACGAACGTCGAGACGATCACGAAGATGGCCCGGGCGATGAACTGCAGCATCTTCGTCACGAACGGCCCCAACGTTGCGGGCCTGGGCGAGGGCGGCGAGGGCTTCACCTCGTTCTCCATCGCCAGCCCGTCCGGGGACGGCCTCACGCGGCCGCGGACGTTCTCGCGCGAGCGGCGCATCACCGTCGTCGGCGCGCTGCGGATCGTCTGACGATGACCCCTCGGCCGGTGTCGGACGCTCGCCCGCCGATCGAGCCGGCCCTCGCGCTCCTCGAGCTCGACTCGATCGCGGCCGGCATCGAGGCGGGCGACGCGATGGCGAAGCGCGCCCCGATCGACGTCCTCCGGGCCGGCACGGTCCACCCCGGCAAGTACCTGGTCCTCGTCGGCGGTGCCGTGGCGGACGTGGAGGAGGCCCTGGAGGCGGGCCGCGACGTGGCGGCGTCCTCGGTCCTCGACGTCGTCTTCCTGCCCAACGTCCACCCGGCCGTCGTGGCGGCCATGCGCGGCATCCGCCGCGAGGCCGCCGGCGAGGCCCTCGGCATCATCGAGACCGCCACCGTCGCCGCGATCATCGAGGCGGCCGACGCAGGGCTCAAGGGTGCCCGGGTGGTCCTTCTGGAGCTGCGTCTCGCCGACGACCTCGGCGGCAAGGGCTACCTGCTCTTCGACGGGCCGGTCGCCGAGGTGGAGGCCGCGGTCGAGCTCGGGAGCGCGCGGATCGCCGGGTCGCCCGGTCTGGTCCGGCGGGTCATCCCGCAGCTCCACGCGGAGATGGCGGAGAACCTGGCCGCCGACGCGCGGTTCGCGGCGCGCATGCGCGAAGCCAGCGGGCCGGCGGGGTCGATCCCGCGGCCGCACCCCGCGAAGCCGGCGAGGTAGGCGATGCAGCTCGCACGTGTCACCGGCACCGTCGTCGCCACGGTCAAGGTCCCGGGCCTGACCGGGATCAAGCTCCTCCTGGTCCAGCCGCTGGACCGCCAGCTGCTCCCCGTTGGCGGTCAGGTCGTCGCGGCCGATGCCGTCCACATGGCCGGACCGGGCGAGCTGGTGTACATCGTCGCCGCGCGCGAGGCGGCCCAGGCGATGCCCGATCCGTTCGTCCCGATTGACCATGCGATCGTCGGGATCGTGGACGCGGTTCGGTCACTGGCGGGTGACGATCCCGCTGCGTCCACCCCGGCCGAGCCGGTCGCCCCGGCCGTGCCTGACGCCCCCGGCGCCCCCGCCGCGCCTCCCGCCTCGAGGAGCCGCTCCCGGAAGGCGACGCCGTGAAGCTCGCCCGGGTCGTCGGGACCGTCGTCTCGACGATCGACCACCCCGCCTTCGACGGCCGGACCCTGCTGCTCTGCGACCTCCTCGACGCGGCCGGGCGCCCGGCCGGCGGCTACATGATCGCCGTCGATTCCGTCGGCGCGGGCGCCGGCGAGACAGTCCTCCTCCTCGACGAAGGCAACTCCGCGCGCCAGGTCCTCGCGGCGCCGGGCGCGCCGATCCGGACCGTCGTCGTCGGCATCGTCGACGAGGTGACCGCGGATGCCGATCACGCCTGACGACGCCCGGGCCGTCCTCGCCCGCTGGCAGCCGGTGCTCCGGCTCGCCGACTGGGACATCGATCTCCGGCTCGTCACCACGGCGTGGCGCAAGCGCGGGGACGTCAAGGTGGACCTCGACGACCGCAAGGCCGTCCTGCTGCTGTGGGCCGGACAGCCCACGGAACACCTCGAGGAGGTGGTCGTCCACGAGCTGGTCCACCTGCGCCTCTACGCCATGGACCAGATGCTCGTCGAGCTGCTGGACGCGGTCTTCGGCACCGACGCCGCGGAGCCGCGGCGGGCCTTCGCCGAGACGCAGTTCATGACCCTGCTGGAATCGACCACCGAGGATCTGGCGAAGGCGCTGCTCGCGGCGAGTGGCAGCACCGCGCCCCTCACGTTCGAGCGCCTCCGCGACGAGGTCGAGCGCGAGATCGCGCCCGGGCCGACGACGGGCGAGTAGCGCCGGCCCGCGCCACGCGGGCGAGTCACAGCCGGCCCGCGCCACGCGGGCGTCTCCCGGCGCGTCGATACTGCGACCATGCTGCCGACACCCGCCCTCGACCCGGCGCCGCGCGGCGCCGGGTTCTTCGCCACCGCCGTCGCCGTGATCGCCTACGGCGTCGCGATGGCGTTCCTCGAGTCGGCCGTCGTCGTCTACCTCCAGCGGGCCCTCGAGATCCAGGTCGGTGTCCTCTTCCCCCTCCAGGATCCGGCCGGGGTGAGGGACCTGGCGGCCATCGAGGTCGGGCGTGAGGCGGCAACGCTCGTCATGCTGGCCGCCGTGGGCTGGCTGGCCGGGCGGAGCGCCCTCGAGCGGCTGGCCTGGACCGCCGTCGCGTTCGGCACCTGGGACATCCTGTACTACGCCTGGCTGTGGGTCTTCCTCGGCTGGCCGCCGTCGCCGTCGACGTGGGACCTGCTCTTCCTCATCCCGGTGCCGTGGGCGGGGCCGGTCTGGTCGCCCGTCGCGGTGAGCCTGGCGCTCGTCGGCTTCGGGCTGGCCGCCGCGGCTCGCCTGCGGGCCGGCCGTGCCGTGCGGGTCGGACGCCCCCAGCTCGCGGCGGGCCTGCTCGGCGGCCTGGTCGTGATCGTGGCATTCTGCTGGAACGCGCCGCTCCTGGTGGACGGCGGCGTCCCGACCGACTTCCCGTGGCCGGTCTTCGCGGCGGGCATGGCCCTGGCGGCCTGGGGCGCGGCCACGGCGCTGCGCGGTGCGGCAGAGCCTACGCTCTCGCCAGGACGACCCTGAACTCCACGCTGCCGTTGTCCTGGACCGAGATGAGGCCGGCGATGCTCGGGGCCTCGATGCCGTAGTCGGAGAAGAGGATCGGCAGCGAGCCGGCCACGACGACCGTGCCGTCAGGCTGTAGGCGGGCCTGGGCGGCGATCTCGACGTCCTTCGTCACGCCGTGGAGCATCAGCTTCCCGGGGAGCGTGACCGCCACGTCGGCGCTGCCGAAGTCCGCGGGGAGCGCGACCGGCCCCGCCAGCAGGAACGTCGAGGTCGGGAAGGTGTCGGTCTGGATCCCGCGACCGCGGAGCTGGTTGTCGCGCCGGCCCTCGTCGCTCTGGAGGGTCGTCATGTCGACCTCAGTCGAGCCGGCCGCGAGCGCGAGCGCGCCGGGCGTCCCCTCGACGGTGAGGGTCCCGGTAACGCCGCTACTCCTCCCGACCGCGTCCGAGTCGGCCTGCCGCTGGAGGAACGTCTCGCGGACGCGGTAGCCGGCCTCGCCCTCCGCGATGTTCCACGTGCCCGCGAGATCGCCCGAAGCTGCCGACGGCACGCCGGAGGCAGCCGCGGCGTCGCTGGATACCGGGGTCGCGACCGGGGAACTCGAGGGCTCCTCCGAGGCGACCGCGGCGGACGGCGCGGGCGTGTCCAACCCGAGCTCGGGCACCCGGTCCCCGCGCAGGAAGGCCTGCGAGGCAACGATTCCGCCGATCGCCGCGACGGCGATGACGGCGACGACGAGAACGGCGATGCGGCGGCTGTTCATGTCCTCCCATTCGTTGGGGCCCGGCGTTCCGATGCAGGAGGGCGGAGTGTCGCGGCCGTCCTGAAGCCGGGCTGAAGGCGCCTGCTCGCGGCGGCACCCTGCCCGCGGCGACGCGCTCGCAGATCCCGGCCGCTCGCAGATCCCGGCCGCTCGCACATCCCGGCGCGCATCCTATCGGACGCTTGCGTCGCGGACCGTATGACGGGTCAGCCGGGTGGCGAGGCGCCGGCGGATGCTCGCAGGACCCTCGTCGAGGGCTTCACTGCGGCCCGATGCTGCCAGCGGTATGGAAGCGGAGACGCGTGACAGGATCGGCGGCCGGTCCGGGCTCGGCGACCGCGGCGCGACAGCCGGCGACCGCGCATACGGTTCGCCCGCTGCACTTCTGATAGGACCGTGCGAGGCCGAGGCAGGCGCCCGATGCCGGCTCTGCGCCAGGCCCTGCGCGCAGTCGGCGCTACCCGGCGAGACGCTCCAGGACCACCGGCGCGGGCGCCGGCGGGGCGTCGGCGATCGTGACCGCGGCCCGGACCTCGGCGGCAGCCGTCTCGGCCTGGGCGACCGACCGGGCATGGACCATGCAGATCGGTCGGGCCGGCCCGACCTCCGCCCCGATCGGCGCGAACCGCGTGAAGCCGACGGCGTGGTCGATCGTCTGGTCCGCACGGACGCGTCCGCCGCCCATCCCGACGATCGCCAGGCCGATCGCCCGAGCGTCCTCGGCGGCGATGAAACCGGCGCGTGCCGGAGGCACGGCGAGCGTCACCCCGGGAAGTGGCAGGTAGGTGTCGGGGCGCTCGAGCAGGTCCGCCGGCCCGCCGAGCGCGGCGACCATGCGCGCGAACCGCTCTGCGGCTTCGCCCGACGCGAGCGCGCGCTCGCAGGCGGCCCGGGCATCGGCGACGGTCCCGAAGATCCCGCCGATGACGAGCAGCTCGGCCGAGAGAGCCATCGTCACCTCGTGCTGGCGCGGCTCGCGGCCGCCGTGCCCGCCCTCGCCGACCAGGTAGGCGATCGCCTCGCGGACCTCGACGGCGTTCCCGGCCGTGGTGCCCAGCACCTCGTTCATGTCGGTCAGGATCGCCGTCGTGCGGCAGCCGGCCCCGTTCGCGACCGCCACGATGCTCTCGGCCAACTCCCGGGCGCCGTCCACGGTCGTCATGAAGGCGCCGGTGCCGAACGTCACGTCCTGCACGAGGCCAGCCAGGCCGGCGGCGAGCTTCTTCGACAGGATCGATGACGTGATCAGGGGGATGCTCTCGACCGTCGAGGTCACGTCACGGATGGCGTAGAGCCGCCGGTCCGCAGGGGCGAGCTCGCCTGTCTGGCCGATGATCGCGCAGCCGACCTCCCGCACGACCCGACGGAAGTGGGCGTTGTTGGGCGCCGTCGTGTAGCCGTCGATCGCGTCCATCTTGTCCAGCGTGCCGCCGGAGTGGCCCAGGCCTCGCCCGGAGATCATCGGGATGGTGGCTCCGCAGGCCGCCACGATGGGGGCCAGCATGAGCGAGACCTTGTCCCCGACGCCGCCGGTGGAGTGCTTGTCGAGCGGCGGACCCGGGAGGTCCGCGTCGGACCAGTCGAGGACCGTGCCGGAATCGCGCATTGCGCGGGTGAAGGCAACGAGCTCGGCGCGGGTCATCCCCCGGAAGAAGACCGCCATCGCGAATGCGGCGGCCTGGCCCTCGGTGATCGTCCCGTCGGTCAGCCCGCCGACGAAGAAGGCGACCTCCTCGTCCGTTAGCGAGCGACCGTCGCGCTTGTGGCGGATGACCTCCTGCGGCAGCACGGCTCAGGCCTCCCCATCGCCGGCGCGGCCGGCCGACCCGTCGCCATCGCCGGCGAACGACCCCACGAAGGCCCGCACGAGCCGCGTCAGGTCGGCCGCGGCCAGGGCAGCGCCCCGCAGCGTCTGCTCGTGGTCGATCGGCTCGTCGCTCATCCCGACGGCGAGGTTCGTGATCGCGCTGATCGCGGCGACGCGGATCCCCGCGTGGCGCGCCACGATCACCTCGGGCACGGTGGACATCCCGACCGCGTCGGCGCCCAGCACCCGGTATGCCCGGATCTCGGCCGGCGTCTCGAAGAGCGGTCCGAGGAGCGCGCAGTAGACGCCCTCGTGGAGCCGGATCCCGAGCGCGCCGGCGGTGCGCAGCAGCCGGGCCCGGAGGGCCGGGTCATAGGCATCCTCGAGGCCGACGAAGCGCTCGCCCCACTCGTCGTCGTTCGCGCCGACGAGGGGATTGGTCCACATCGCGTTGATGTGGTCGGTGATGAGCATGAGGCTGCCGGGCTTCGCCTCGGCGCGGAGCGAGCCCGCGGCGTTGGTGAGGAGGAGGGCCTCGACGCCGAGCGCCGCGAAGGTCCGGATCGGGAGCTTGATGACGGCCGGGGGGTGGCCCTCGTAGAGGTGGAAGCGGCCCTGCATGCAGGCGACGGGGACACCCTCGAGGGTGCCGAGGACGAATCGACCGGCGTGGCCGGCCACGGTCGACGGCGGGAAGCCGGGGATCTCCGCGTAGGGGACGGCGACGGCGTCGTCGAGCGTCTCGGCGAGGCCGCCGAGACCGGAGCCCAGCACGATCCCCAGCCGAGGCACGAAGCCCGGGGCCCGCTCGCGCAGGACGTCGGCGGCCAGGCGCGCGGGATCGACGGACGGGTGCGTCATCGAACGGCCTCCCTGCCGAGGTACTCGGGCCCGAAGCTGTAGGGGAGCAGCTCGCCCAGCGTAACGCTGCGGATCACGCCCGCCAGGCCGGCCAGGTGCACCGGCGTGTCGAGGGTCGCGAACTCGCGCAGCCGCTGGCGGCAGGCGCCGCACGGCGAGGGAATCCCCGGCCGCTCGTCGGCGACGACGAGGATCTCGGTGATCTTGCGGCTCCCCGCCGCCACCAGGACGCCGATGGCCGATGCTTCGGCGCACTGGCTCTGCGGGTAGGCCACGTTCTCCACGTTGGCTGCGACGTGGACGCGCCCATGCTCGTCGCGCAGCGCGGCACCGACGAGGTACTCGGAATAGGGGGCGTAGGCGCGCTCGCGGACCGCGAAGGCGGCGGCGTAGAGGTCGTCGGCGGACATCGGCAGGTGGCTCCAGGTTCGCTCGCGGCGCATCGGCCCGACGAGGGCCCTCACTGTAGCGCGCCGCCACCCGCGCGCGAAGCTCCACGCTGGCTCGCAGGCCATTACGCCCGGAAGGGTGGACGATCGTTTGACGGAAGTGGCCAAGGCGAGGCATACTTCGCATGCGGGGTGGAGCAGCGGCAGCTCGTCGGGCTCATAACCCGAAGGTCAAGGGTTCGAATCCCTTCCCCGCAACCAAGCCGCATACCGACGTCGAGAACCCCGGTCCGCCCGCCGGGGTTCTTGCTTGTGTGGATCGCTCGCCCGGGGAGCGTGGGCTCGCGGCGGGGTCCCGGCGGTCAACGAGGCTACACTTCGCCGCGGAACGCGGCCGCGGGCCGTGCGCTTCGCCGGGAGGCACCGTGCTCGATCGCCTCAAGCGCTGGCTTCACCCCCTCCGTCCCGTCCTCCTGCCGATCTGGCGGCCGATCCGGCCGTACATCGTGCGGTCGCCCAGGCTTCCGCCGCGCCGCGCCGTCGTCACCCGGCGGATCGCCGCCGCCCGGCGCCGGTGGGAGGCGAGGCGCGGTCGGATCCGGCCGATCAACGCGGCGGAGTTCGCCGACCTCGCGAAGCGCTACCCCTACTACCGCGCCCGCTGGGAGTACACGTCGGCCGCCGCCCAGGAAGCCGCGGACCTCATCGCCCGGCACGACCTGCACCGGGCGCTCGAGCTGGGGCCGCACATCCGGCCCCTGATCGTGGGGGCGGACGTCATGGTCCTCTCGCGGAGCGAGGAGCTCGACGCGGAAGGGCGGGTGATCGTCCACGACGCGCGGGTGGCGCCCTGGCCCATCCCCGACGGCGGGTACGACCTGTTCGTCGCGCTCCAGGTCTTCGAGCACCTCGTCGACCACCAGCAGGCGGCGTTCCGGGAGGTCTGCCGGGTGGCGCGCCACGCGATCATCTCGCTGCCGATCGACTGGGTGATGGACGACCCGGGCAACTGCCACCACATGATCAGCCACGAGCGCGCGCTGAGTTGGTTCGCGCCGCAGGTGCCGACGCGCGTGGTCGAGGGCAACGGCGGGCCTCGCCGCCGCCTGATCTACGTCTTCGAGGATCTCGCGCCGGAGCCGTAGCCGCCGCGTGCCCGCCGCGGTCAGGGCCGCCGGATACGGACGTCGTCCACGGCGGCCTCGACCAGGTTGCCCCGTCCGCCGTCGGCGGCGCCGATCACGATGCGCACCGCCTGGCCGGCCCAGGGCGCCATCGAGATGCTCGCCGACGCCCAGGCCGCGTCGTCGTCGCGCGGCGCCCCGAGCTCCTCGAAGGCGAGCGTGCGGCTCCCGTCCGCGGCTTCCACCCAGACCCGCAGCCAGTCGTCCGCGGAGCTCTGCGCGTCGTGGGCCAGGTAGTAGCGGAACGTCAGCGGGCCGACCGCGTCCGGCAGGGTCACCTGCGGCGAGCGGATCGTCGACGCCCCGCCGTCCAGGTCCCTCGCGCTGGCGCGGGATCCCGCGAGCCGGCCCGTCACCAGCGCGCGCGAGCCGGATGTGGTGGAGCCCAGCTGCTTCGGCCCCCGCCACTTCGTGGGCTGAGGATCGCCTCGCTCCCAGCGCCCCGACGTCGCCGTGTCGGTGCCGTCGGGGTTCGTCCGCCAGCCGCGGGCGCCCTCGAAGTCGTCGAAAAGCGGCCCGCAATTGGCGCGCTCCCTGCCGATCGCGGCGTAGGGGCAGTCGGCGATGCCGAGGGTGTACAGGAACGCCGAGCGGTTGCGCGCCGTCTCGCGGGCGATGATCTCGTCGGGCGAGTAGTGGTCCTTCGCCGCCGACGACTGCTCGGGTGGGTAGAGCTCCCAGGTGAACGAGAAGATCCGGTGGCGGCCGTACATCCAGTCGATCTCGTCGCCGTCGGTGACGTACAGGTCGCTCGACTGCATCGGCCGGTAGCCGTTCCGGGCGGCCATCGCCCGACCGAGGGCCACGAACGTCCGGTGGTCGTCGACGGTCATGTCAGCGGGCACGTCCGCCGTCGTGTAGCCGTACGGCCAGAGGACCTGCTCCCCGTTCGTGTGGAGCGTCACGTGGACCCGGATCTGCTGGCGCCCGCCGACCACCCGGCTGTTCACGAAGTCGCGGACCACGCGCGCCTCGGGGGTCGAGAACGCCCGCGGTCCCCGGTAGTTCCAGGCCGCCGGGCTGCTCGACGAGCCGTCGCAGCAGCCCCACCGGTAGCCGTAGTTGCGGTTGATGTCGGTGCCGATCGAGGACGAGCGCGGCGTCGGCTGCCGGTTCTTGCGCCACAGGCGATACGGCGAGCCGGACAGGTCGTAGACGTGGCCGTCCGGGTTGACCGAGAAGATGATCCACGTCTCGCGGGTGTCGACGACCGAGCGGACCGCCGCGTCCGTCGCGTAGTCGGCGGTGAGGGTCTTCAGGAAGAAGAGCGCCTGCTCGAGGCTCAGGCGCTCGCGCGCGTGATGGAGCGCGTCCACGAGGACCTCGGGCTCGTCCTCGTCCACGCCGACGTTGTCGGAGACCTTCGCGACCCAGATGTCGCGACCCTGGTAACTCCTGCCGATCGACATCACGCGGACGAGGTCCGGGTACGCGGCCTCGGCGGCGTGGATCTCGTCGACCATCTCGGCGTTCGAGTGATAGCGGCTGTCGTAGCTGGGGTAGCTCGGCTCTGCCGCGGCGACGGGCGGGGGCCCGGCGAAGGGAACGATCCCGGCGACGAGCGCGACCAGGAGCGCGAAGGCCGACGCGGGCCGTGACAGGCGGGTCGGCGCGAAGTGTGGCACACGGGCGGCGCTCGGGCGGCGTGCGATGGTCCGTATGGGGCCGGGCGCCTGCGTGACGAGGTGGAGGTGCTGCGTCGGCATGCCGGCAAGGGTGCCCGCCCACCGGTCCCGAGCGCAAGCGCCCGATCAGCGGGCCCCACCTGGGACGAAGGGGCCAGACGGGAAACGGGCAGACGGGCCTTCGCCTCAGATGATGGAGCGCCCTTTGACCATGCCTGGCTGCATCTCGGTCGCCGCCACGATGTGGTGGCGGTTGAGGAGGGCGAACTCATAGCGGGAGATGACCCTCCGGTCGGCGAGCGAGCGAGTCCGCACGTCGGTCATCGGGATCCATTGGGGCGACGGAGACTCGATGAACGCCGCCAGCTGCGCTTCCAGATTGAGGTGCACGTCGCCGCTCAGCGTGTGACCGGAGGTGACCACGATGAGGGTATGAGCACGCTTCTCGAGGAGCCACTCCTTCGGCGTCTCGCGCAGCGTCGGGTCGGTCTGCTGGCCGATGAGGGTCACCTCCTCGGGGCTCACCCAGATGTTCGGCGCGGTGACCTTCGTCGGGTCACCGTTGCGGCGCAGGATCGTGACGCCGCTGAGGTGGATCAGACCCTCATGGTTGTTGATGAAGTCCGACAGCCGGCGGTGGAATCCGATCAGGACGGAGCCAGAGAGGCGCAGGTGCTGCCCGACCAGCTCGATTGGCAACCCTTCCTCGGTAGCCGTCAGCGACGGAGTCTGCGAGTCGTCGAAGACGAGTGCCTCGAGGTATGTCGCCGCGTCGCCGTCGACCATCCCCGCCTCGCCGTCGGGGATGGGGAACGTGGGCTGGTCGGGGTTGTTCGTCACGAGCCGAGAGTACACGGTCCCGCCCGGAGGGGTCACCGGGTCGGACGCCTCTCTCGCACCGATCGTATGATGTGGCGCCGCCCCCCGCTCTCTAGTATCTCGATACCGCGGCCGGCGATGCCGCGCGCCTGCGGCACCGACGTCGCGAAGGAGGCCAGGACATGACAGCTCTACGGCGTGGGCGCGCGGCTGCGCGGACGCTGCTGGCCCTCGTGGCGGTCGCGGCGCTGACGGTGCCGCTCGTTCCCTCCAGCCTCGCCGCGCCGTCGGGGACGGTGAGCGGCGCCCTGGCGTTGCCGGAGGGCCAGGCGTTGACCGCCAACGCCGTCGCCGTGGTCACGATCTTCGACCAGGGAGCGGGGGCGTCCGAGCCGCTCATCGTCGGCCAGCAGCGCGGGCCGGCGACCGCCGCCGGCAGCATCCCCTTCGCCGTGCGCTATGACCCGGCGCGGATCAACCCGCAGCGGCCGTACGTCCTGTACGCCGCGATCGTCGACGGGGACGCGGTCCTCCTGAGCACGACCCCGGTCCCCGTCATCACCGGGGGCCCGGAATCCGGCCTGACCGTTCCCATGGTGCTGCGACCGAATGGCCCGGCGACGCTGAGCGTCACGGTGGTGAAGTTGGACACGACCGGCCTGAGCCCGACCGCGGTCGTCCAGGCGGGCGTGGTCAAGGTCGGGAGCGGGCGCATCGCCAGCCGCGATCTCTCGGTCACCTCGGGCCAGGTGCCGGTGGCGCTGGAGATCCCCTACGACCCCGCCCTCGTCGACCCGACGGCCCAGTACGTGATGAAGGCGGCCATCGTCGACGGCTCGTCCGTGTGGGAGAGCCTCGTTGCGGTCCCGGTCGTGCCGGGATCGACCGAGCCCATCACGGTCGAGGTGACATCCCTGCCGGTGGGGCTCCCCGTCATCGAGCCCAGCCCCGCGCCCTCCGGCAGTCCGGTCGCCTCGGCGGCCCCGACGGCCGCTCCCACGGCTGTGCCGACCCCGAAACCAACGGCTGCGCCGACCCCGGCCTCGACGCCCACGCCGAAGCCGACCGCGGCCCCGACGCCGACGCCCGCGCCGACGGCCACCGCGGCCCCGACGCCGACGCCCGCGCCGACGGCCACCGCGGCCCCGACGGCCACGCCGAAGCCGACGGCGGCCCCGACGCCGACGCCCGCGCCGACGGCCACCGCGGCCCCGACGGCCACGCCGACCCCGACCGCCACGCCAACCCCTGCGCCGACCGCCACGGAGTCCGCCAGCGCTTCCCCGACGCCGAGCCTGACCCCGAGCCCGACCTCGGGCACCGTCGAGGGCACGCTCGTGTACCGCGAGCCGGCCAAGCTCTCGGGTGGCGCGCGGGCCGTCGTCGCGCTCCTCGACGAGGGCAACCGCTCGGCGGTCTCCGTCCTGGCGAGCCAGACGATCACCACGCCGGGCCAGCAGCCGGTCGCCTTCTCGCTGACCTTCGCGACGGCCGACATCGACCCGAGCCGCGCCTACACGATCCGTGCCGCGATCGTCGACGGCGAGAATGCCTGGATCTCCGCGGAGGGCGTTCCGGTCATCACGAATGGAGCCCCGACGAGCGGCGTCGTCGTCCCCTTGACGTACCGCCCGGACCTCCTCCTCGGAGAGGTGACCGGCACGCTTTCCGGCATCGATGGGGCGCTGGGGGACGGGGCATCGTCCGTGACGATGGTGGTCGACCCTGCCACGGGTATCGTCCTGGGGTTCGACGCGCGCCCCCAGGCGGGAGCGACGTCGCCGATCGCGTTCTCGGTCCCCTTCAACGTTGCCGACGTCGACCCTGAAGCTGCTTACGTCGTGACCAGCGAGGTGACCGACGGCGACCGCACGTGGGAGACCACGACGCCGCCGCGGGTGATCACGGGCGGAAACCCGTTCGCCGGGGTGGAGGTGTCGCTGGCCGCGGTCCCCGTCCCGACACCGGTGCCGACACCCACGCCGTCGCCGGCCCCCTCGCCGTCGCCGGCCCCGACCCCGGGAGAGGGCGACGAGGGAGGCCCGCCGTGGCTCCTCCTGCTCGCGCTCGCGGCGCTGGTGGCCGCGGGCATCGCAGCCCTTCTCTACGCTCGCCGGGCGCCGACCCCACCGGTCGACCCGGTTGCCGTGGCATCGGCCGAGGCCGTGACGCCGGGGACACCGGATGTGGCCGGAACGGCCGCCGAGCCCGCCGGGGAGACGACGACCGGCACATCTCCGACGGAGCCCGTGACGGAGCCGGGGCTTGCGGCGTCGGAGTCGGTCGAGTCGGCCACCACGGCGGCAGAGTCGGTCGAGCCGACCGAGCCGGGGCTTGCGGCGGCGGAGTCGGTCGACCCCGGCGCGGCCGCGCCCACGGACGAGGCCTGATCGGGCCGGAAGGCTACTCCCAGCGGAACGTCCGGGCGGTCAGGACGCCGAGCCCGACCGCCCAGGCGGCCAGGAGCGCGAGGGGCTCCACGAGGTCCCCGGTGCTCGCCCCCAGGCCGATGCGCAGCGCGTCGGCCAGGGCCGCCGTCGGCAGGAGCGACGCGAGGGCGCCCAGGAGGCCCGGCAGCTGGTGGCCCGGGACGAGGAGGCCGCCGACGAGGAGGGCGAGCAGGAAGAGCGCGTTCGTCAGGGCCATCGTGGCCTCGGCCCGCAGCGTGCCCGCGAAGAAGAGCCCCATCGCGCTGAACACGGCCGTGCCGAGCAGCACGGCCGCAACGACCGCCGCCGGGTTCCATCCCGGCCCCGGGCCCCAGCCGAAAAGGACCACCGCCAGCCCGACCAGCAGGACGGCCTGGACGGCTTCGACCACGACGATCGTTCCGACCTTCCCGGCCATCAGCTGGCCGCGCGTGAGGGGCGAGGCGCCGAGGCGCTTGAGGACGCCGTAGGAGCGCTCGAAGCCGGTCGAGATCCCGAGGTTGACGAGGCCGGCGGCGACGATCGCGGTCGCGAGGATCGCCGGCAGGACGCCGTCGACCGGCTGGGCGCCGGGCAGCGCGGTGTCCGCCTTGGGAAGGACCGAGATCGACCCGAAGAAGACGAGCAGGACGGCGGGCATCACCAGCGTCACGAAGAGGTTCTCGAGGCGGCGTGACGTCAGGCGGAGCTCCATCTCGAGGATTGCCGCGACACGCGCCGGCACCGACGACGGGCGCCCGTCGCCCGCCTGCAGGATGTCGGCGGAGAGCGGCGTCGTCACGCGTCGCCTCCCGCGCGAGCCGCCGCGTCGGGCTCTGGGCCGCCCGGCTCGGCTTCGTCCGGCTCCGCGATCAGCTCCAGGAAGCGCTCCTCCAGCGTCCCGCCCGTCGTGCGCAGCTCGGCGAGCAGGAGGCCGCGCCCGGCGCACCAGGCCGCCAGGGCGGCGATCGTCGCGGGATCGGGCGTGCGCCCGGCAAGCCGGTGCCGTCCGCCCGACCCGTCCGCCTCGATGTCGCCGCCGAGGACGGCTCCCAGCGCGACGAGGTCTGCGGCATCGACGTGGGCGCCGCTCCCGTCCGCCATCGCCAGGCGGAAGCGGAGCGCAAGCCCGGCACCGGCCACGAGCTCGGCGGGGGTCCCGGCCGCGAGGACCCGTCCACGGTCGATGACGACGACGTGGTCGGCCAGGCGCTCGACGTCGGCCAGCTCGTGGGTCGTCAGGAGAACCGTCCGGCCGGCCGCGCGCAGGTCGGCGATGAGCGCGCGCACGGCCCCCTTCGCGGCCGGGTCCATGCCGGCGGTCGGCTCGTCGAGCACCAACAGCTCCGGACGTCCGACGAGCGCGAGGGCCAGCGCGAGCCGCTGCTTCTCCCCGCCCGACAGGAGCTTGTAGCGCCGGTCGGCGGCCCGGTCGAGACCGAGGAGGTCGAGCAGGGCGTCGGGGTCGGCCGGGTTCGCGAAGAGGCGGGCGTGGAGGCGGACCAGCTCCCGCGGCCGCCCCTGCGGCGCGATGCCGCCCTGCTGGAGCATCACCCCGACGCGGGGCCGCAGGGCCGCGCCGTCGCGCTGCGGGTCGAGCCCGAGCACCCGGATCTTACCGGCGTCGGGACGCCGGTAGCCCTCGAGGATCTCGACGGTCGTCGTCTTGCCGGCTCCGTTCGGCCCGAGCAGCGCCACGAGCTGCCCGCGGGCCACGTCCAGGTCGAGGCCGTCGAGGACGGTCAGCTCGCCGTAGCGTTTGCGGAGGCCGCGGACGGTGATCGCCGCGGTTCCGTCGGCCGCGGCTCTGTCGGCCGCGGTTCCGTCGGCCGCGGTCGCGTCGCCCTGGCCGGCGGGGCGCGGGACGGCCCCGGCGGCCGTCACGGCAGGATCGAGGCGAGGAGCCGGTCCAGCTCGGCGGCGTCGCGCACCTGCCCGATCTGCACGTCGCGGATGACGCCCTCCGCGTCGACGAAGAACGTCTGGGGCGGCGCCAGGACCTTCCAGGTCGGGCCGATCGCGCGCTCCGGGTCTGTCACCGTCTGCCACGTGGCGGCCTGTTCCTCCACGAAAGCCCGGGCCGGCTCGGGGTCGTCCTTGTAGAGCACCCCGACGACCTCGAGACCGTCGGCGGCATGGCGGGCGGCCGCGTCCTCGAGGATGGGGAACTCATCGCGGCACGGCCCGCACCAGCTGGCCCAGAAGTTGACGAGCACGGGCTTGCCCCGAAGCGCGGCGAGGTCGAAGGCGGCACCGTCGAGCGTCGTCCCGACGAGCGTCGGGGCCGGTGTCCCGATGAGCGGCGACCCGATGATGATGGTGCTCGCGCCGGGGCTGGCGGAGGTGGGCGCGCCGCCACAGGCCGTGAGGACGAGGGCCAGGGCGGCCAGCAGCGGAAGGAGGCGCCGGGCGCCGGCTCGGGGGGCGGTGGGAGTCATGGAGGCCGACATTCTAGGCCGGACCTCGATCTGGTGCCGCCGGGCCGGCGAGGGCGCGCCGAAACCCGCCTACTTCACCGTGAGCGTGCCGGTCATGTTCGGGTGGACCGTGCAGACGAAGCCGTAGGTCCCGGCGGGGAGCGCCGGCACGTCGTAGGTCCGGGTGTCGACGCCGCTGAAGATCTCGCCCTGCCAGACCTCGCGCCCGGTGGGCGAACCCTCGTGGATCGCGACGTTGTGGGGGATCCCGGCGTCGTTGTTGGTGAACACGATCTTGAAGGGCGTGTTCGCCGGCGCTTCCAGGGTCGCCGTGTCGTACGCGATCCCCTGGGCGCTCAGCGTGAGGGTCGCCCCGGCACCCGGCGCCTGGCTGCCGCCCGGCGCGGCGCTGCCGCCCGGCGCGGCGCTGCCGGAGGGGGCGGGGGCCGTCCCGCCCGACGCGGCCGGCGCCTGGGACGCCGTCCCGCCCGACGGGGCTCCGCCGGCGCCTCCGGACGCGGTCTCGGCGCGGGGCGGGATCACCCCGCCGGCGATGAGCAGCGAGCCCACGAACAGGACGAGGAAGGTGATGAGCGTTCCCGTCGGGAAGCGCGGCGCGGGGATGTTCTCCAGGTGGCCCGTGGCGTCGGCCTTCTCGACCTCCCGGTACTCCTTGCGGGCGTCGTTGAGCCAGCCGAGGAGACCGATGACCGTCATCAGGATCCCGGCCACGAAGATGACGGGGTCGATGACCAGCCCGAGGAGCAGCGCAGCGGAGGCGATCGCCGCGAGGAGCGGCCGGAACGACGGGCCGGGGATGTGGACCCCCGGCGGCGGTCCCTCGCCGACGACCGCCGGCAGCGCCGTGGGCGGCTCAAGGGCGTCGTACTCGCGGTTGGCCTCGCGGCCCCAGTAGAGCAGCGACCCGGCCATCGCCAGGACGCCGACCGCGAGGGCCACCACGCCGAACGGCTCGACGACGACGGTCGTACCGGTGCCGCCCGCGCCCGGCTCGATCTTGATGAAGAGCGTCGAGAGGACGAGGGAGAAGGCGCCGGCCGCCGCCAGGAACGGGGCCAGGCTGGGCCCCGGCATGTGGATCCCCTCGGGAACCGGAGCGGCCGGCAGGGGTCGCGACACCAGAGGCCCGGCGGCGGCGTAGCGCCGGACCAGCCAGACGAGATAGAGGCCGACGGCGGCGAGCACCGCGAGCGGGATCAGGAGGATGAGCGCGTTCCAGTCGGGCGAGACCAGCGAGCCGACGATCTCGAGGATCTTGTCCCAGAGCGACATGGGGTCGGGCCCGGCCTCCGGGCTACTGCTCGTCGCCGCGGGGCGAGCCTGCGGCGAGGACGTACGACATCAGGCCCATCGCGACGCCCAGCGCCACGAGCATCGTGACGCCCCCGGGGTCGTGGCTGAGCAGCCCGTAGACGATCCCGACGACGATGAACAGGAGTCCCGCGAGGAGCGTGTACCGGGGCTTGATGATCATCGGACCCTCCGGGCGCTACAGCAGGTAGAGCGTCGAGAAGAGGACGATCCAGACGACGTCCACGAAGTGCCAGTACAGGGACGTCGCCTCGACCATGTCATGGTGCCGCGCCGAGAACTGGCCCGCGAGGCCGCGGTAGAGGACCACCGACAGCATGATCGCACCGCCGGCGACGTGCGCGCCGTGGAAGCCGGTCAGCGTGTAGAAGGTGCTCCCGAAGGCCGTGTCGGTGATCCCGAAGCCGAGCTGGGTGTAGTCCCAGACCTGGCCGGTGAGGAAGATGACGCCCAGGACGAGGGTGACCCCGGTGGCCCGCAGGAAGGCCGTTCGATCGCCGCGACGGATCGCCCACACGCCGAGCTGCATGGTGACCGAGCTCAGGACGAGGATCGCCGTCAGCGTGCCGGCGACGGCGAGATGCTCCGTCGTATGGAGGTTGAACGCCTCGTACTCCTGCTCGTTGACCAGGGGCGGCCAGTGCGGCGAGGTGAGGCGGACGTTGAAGTAGGCCGCGAACAGCCCGGCGAAGAACATCACCTCGGAGGCGATGAACAGGATCATCCCCAGGATCGGGTTGCTGATCCCCCGCTGGGCGTGGGCGTGCCACTCGCCGATCCCCGTGTCGTGGACCGCGACGGGCGGGGTGGTCGTGGCCATCGTCAGTGCCCCGCCGTGATCTGCGGCGCGTCCGCCACGGCCGCCGCGTGCGCCAAGGCCGCCACGGCCTGGCGCTGGTCGAAGAGCGGGCGCTCGGAGCGGATCGGCGGCAGGTGGTCGAAGTTCCAGGCCGGCGGCGGCGACGAGGTCGCCCACTCCAGCGTGCTGCCCTCCCACGGGTTGTCGCCCGCGGGCTGTCCGCCGCGCAACGAGACGAAGATGTTCCACAGGAAGGGCAGCATCCCGACGGCGATCGTGAAGCCGCCGATCGTCGCGAGCAGGTTCAGGTCGTTCCACCCCGCGGTCGCACTGTAGTCGGCGATCCGGCGGGCCATCCCGGACGTGCCGAGGAGGTGCATCGGGAAGAACGTCAGGTTCATGCCGATGAAGATCAGCACGAAGTGGATCTTGCCCAGCGTCTCGTTGAGCATCCGCCCGAACATCTTCGGGAACCAGTAGTAGATCCCGGCGAAGACGCCCATGATCGAGCCGCCGAAGAGCACGTAGTGGATGTGGGCGACGATGAAGTAGGTCGCGTGGACGTGGTAGTCCACGGGCACCGAGGCGAGGAAGGCGCCGTTGATCCCGCCGATGAGGAACATCGTCAGGAAGCCGACCGCGAAGAGCATCGCGGTCGAGAAGGAGAGCTTGCCGCGGTACATCGTCGCGGTCCAGTTGAACATCTTCACCCCGGTGGGGACCGCGATGAGGAACGTCATGAAGCTGAAGAACGGCAGGTAGACCGAGCCGGTCGTGAACATGTGGTGGGCCCAGACCGAGAACCCGAGGGCGCCGATCGCGGCGGTGGCGAAGACGAACGCCTTGTAGCCGAAGAGCGGCTTCCGGCTGAACGTCGGGAGGACCTCGCTGACGATCCCCATGGCCGGCAGGATCATGATGTAGACCGCCGGGTGGCTGTAGAACCAGAAGACGTTCTGCCAGAGGATGGCGTTGCCGCCCTCCAGCGCCGTGTTGAAGAAGCTCCCGCCCAGGTTGCGGTCGATGTAGAGCATCATCAGCGCCGCGGTCAGGACCGGCGTCCCCATCAGCACCAGCACGCTGGTGACGAGGATCGTCCAGACGAAGATCGGCATGCGGAAGAGGGTCATCCCCGGCGCCCGCATCTTGAAGATCGTGACCAGGAAGTTGACCGCTCCGAGGATGGAGCTCGTGCCCACCAGGAGCAGGGCGATGATCCACAGGTCGGTGCCCACGCCGGGGGCGTACTTCTCCTGCGCCAGCGGGCTGTAGCTGGTCCAGCCGTTGTCGGCGGCGCCGCCGAGTGGGAACCCCAGCATCGCGATCGCGGCCGAGAGCGGCAGCAGCCAGAACGACAGCGCGTTGATGCGCGGGAACGCCATGTCCGGCGCCCCGATCATGAGCGGCGTGAGGTAGTTCCCGAAGCCCGCCAGGAACGGGATGACGACCCAGAAGATCATCACCGAGGCGTGCATCGTGAACATCTGGTTGTAGGTGGCCTCGTCCATCACCTGGAGGCCCGGCTGGGCCAGCTCGGTGCGAACGGCGAGGGCGAGGGCTCCGGCGATGAGGAAGAGCAGGAGCGAGTTGAAGAAGTACATGATCCCGATCTTCTTGTGATCGGTCGTCGTCAGCCACTCGTAGAGCCCCGAGCGGTAGGTCGCCGCGGGGCGGAGCGCGGTGGTCGCCATCGGGGCTCTCCTACTTCACCGTGAGCGTGCCGGTCATGTTCGGGTGGACCGTGCAGACGAAGCCGTAGGTCCCGGCGGGGAGCGCCGGCACGTCGTAGGTCCGGGTGTCGACGCCGCTGAAGATCTCGCCCTGCCAGACCTCGCGCCCGGTGGGCGAACCCTCGTGGATCGCGACGTTGTGGGGGATCCCGGCGTCGTTGTTGGTGAACACGATCTTGAACGGCGTGTTCGCCGGCGCTTCCAGGGTCGCCGTGTCGTACGCGATCCCCTGGGCGCTCAGCGTGAGGGTCGCCCCGGCACCGGGCGCCTGGCTGGCACCCGGCGCGGCGCTGCCGCCCGGCGCGGCGCTGGCGGAGGGGGCGGCGCTGCCGGAGGGGGCGGGCGACGGCGTCGGCGGAGGCGCCAGGGACTCGGCGAGCCAGGCGTTGAAGGCGTCCCGGCTCTGCACCACGACCTCGAACTCCATCGCCTGGTGGAGCAGCCCGCAGAACTGGGTGCACTGGCCGCGGTACGTCCCCTCGCGATCGGCGAGGAACTGGATCACCTGGTCCTTGCGGGGGGTGATGTCACGCTGGTAGAGGAAGGCCGGAACGTAGAACGAGTGGATCACGTCGTTGGAGTGCATCTGCAGCTCGACGGTCTCGCCCACCGGGACGTGCATCTGGGGGGGCGTCCAGTTGGTGCGGTCGCCGCCGGGCGGCGGGATGCCGATGACCGTGACGCACTTGCCCTTGTTGGCGGGCGCCCCGCAGTCCTCCCAGCGGACGTCCTGCGGCGCGTAGACGAACTGCCACTGCCACTGGTAGGCGACCACGCCGATCCGGACCGGCGGGTTCTCCTTGCGGGCGTCGATCGTGTTCAGCGTCTGCCACGAGACGACGAACAGGGCGAGGACGATCATGATCGGGATCGCCGTCCAGATGATCTCGAGCTTGTTGCTGCCGTGGATCTGGGGCGGCAGCTCGTCGTCGCCCTTGCGGCGGCGATAGCGCAGCACGGCGAAGAGGATCAGCCCCTCGACGAGGAAGAAGACCCCGATCCCGATCAGGAAGACGATGGTGTAGAGGTTGCGGACGGCCTGCCCCTGCACCGTCGCGGCGTCCGGCGGGAGTGCCGTCCGGGGATCGAAGTCCGTGCAGCCCGTCACGAGGAGGGCGGACGCAGCGAGCAGGAGAACGAGCACCGCCCGGCGTAGCGGTCTCCCCTGGGTGAACCTCATCAGCCTCCCTCGACAGTGCATGCTGCCGTGCTCCGCCCGCGCGGGCGGCCTTCTCCCGGCCGCTCTCCGCCGGGACGCTGCGGACGGGAGCCCGCGCATGATACCCGAAGTGCGTGCGGAGATGCGCATACGTGCCATGCGTTGCTGAGCACGCGACAGCCGGGCGGCCGAAGACGCGCGAGAATGCGCGCGTGACCGACCGCCCGAGGCTGCGCCGCCTCGCCTCCGCACCCTCGCTCCGCGCTCGGCGCGTGCGCCCGGTCGCGGGCCGCGCGCTCCGGGCCGGCGATCGCGAGGCGACCCGGCCCGCCGCCCGTCCTGCGCCCGCCGCACGGCTGCTGGCGGCGCTCCCCGTGGTGGCGCTCCTGGCGTTCGTCGGGGTGCCCGCGGCCCTGGCCCACGGGTCGGAGGTGCCGCCGCCGCCCGACCTGAACGCGTTCCTGTTCGGCTGGTCGTTCTATCCGCAGGTCGTGATCCCGCTCCTCGCGGCGGCCGCCGCGTACCTGTGGGCGGTCCGGCGGGTCAACGCGGCCCACCCGGCCAACCCCGTCCCGATCGACCGACCCGTCTTCTTCCTGGTCGGGCTGGCGTGCATCGGGGTTGCGCTCCTGTCGGGGATCGAGCGCTACGACACCGAGCTATTCGCCGTCCACATGGTCCAGCACCTGCTCCTCGTCTTCGGGGCGGCGCCGGCGATCGTGCTGGCCGCGCCGATCACGCTGCTGCTGCGCGTCGCGACGCCCGACGTGCGCAGCCGCTGGATCCTGCCGGTGCTCCGCTCGCGGGTCGTCAAGGTGATCGCCCACCCGCTCGTCGCCTGGCTCCTCTTCACCTTCATCATGTGGGGCAGCCACGTCTCGCCCCTGTTCGACGCGGCGCTCGAGGACCCGCTGGTCCACGACCTGGAGCACGGGCTCTACCTCGCGAGCGCCCTGCTGTTCTGGATGCCCGTGATCGGGCGCGACCCCAGCCCGTATCGCCTCCCGTACCCGGTCCGGGTCTTCTACCTGTTCCTGCAGATGCCCCTCAACTCGCTCCTGGGGGTGGCGATCCTGTTCTCCGGGCAGGTCCTCTATCCGCACTACGCCACGACGGGCCGGCCGTGGCCGCCGTCGCCGCTGGAGGACCAGCAGCTCGCCGGGGCGCTGATGTGGGGCATCGGCGACGCGGGCTTCATCGTCGCGATCCTGCTCGTCATCGCCGCGTGGATGCGCGATGAGGAGGCGACGACGCGGCGGCGCGAGGCGGCCGAGGACGAAGTGGCCGCGAGGCGGGCGGCCCGCGAGGGGACCGGGACGGCCTGACGCCCGCCGGTCAGCGGGCCGGGATCGGCGCCACCAGGTACTCGAGGTAGCGGGCGGGGTCCACGTTGCCGCCCGACACCACGCAGACCACCCGGCCGGCGACGCCTGCGACACCGGCCTCCGCGGCGTGGAAGCGCAGGGCGGCGATCGGGAGGGCGCCGGACGGCTCGACGACCAGCCGCGCCTCCTCGGCCGCGATCCGGACGCCGGCCGCGATCTCGTCCTCGCGAACCGTGAGGATGCCGTCGAGCAGCGCGCGCAGGTGGGCGAACGTCCGGACGCCCAGCGCCTGCGTCCGCGTGCCGTCGGCGATCGTGCGCGAGACGTCGGCCGCCGACCACTCCACGATCTCGCCGCGCGCCAGCGAGTCGCGGGCGTCGGCCGCCAGCTCCGGTTCGACGCCGATCACCCGCGCCGCCGGCCGGAGCGCCTTCACCGCGGCGGCCACGCCCGAGGCGAGGCCGCCGCCGCCCACCGGCACGAGCACCGCGGCGAGGTCGGGAACGTCCTCGGCGATCTCGAGGCCGCAGGTGCCCTGGCCGGCGATGATCCGGTCGTCGTCGTAGGGCGGGATCATCGCAAGCCCGCGCTCCGCGGCGAGCCGCTCGGCGACCGCCTGGCGCTCGGCGCTGGCGTTGCCGACCGTGACCACCTCGGCGCCGTCGGCCAGGACGCGGGCGCGCTTGACGGCCGGGGCGTTCTCGGGCATGACGATGACCGCCGGGACGCCCAGCAGGCGCGCGGCGCGGGCGACCCCCTGGGCATGGTTGCCCGATGAGTAGGTGATGAGCCCGCGGGCACGCTCCGCCGCGGTCAACGACGCGGCCGCGTTGTACGCGCCGCGGATCTTGAAGGCGCCGATCGGCTGGAGCGACTCGGCCTTGAGCAGGTGGCCGCGCGCCGGGTCGCCCAGCGCCACCAGCGGCGTGCGGGCGGCGACGCCGCGCAGGGTGGCGGCCGCGGCCCGGATGCGGGCGAGGTCGACGAGGGGCGCCGCGGGATCGGCGGGCGCGGCGGGATCGACGGCCGGAGGACGCCCCGGCATGCCGTCCGGGGCCGCGGGATCCGGGGCGCTCACGGCGCGATCGACGGGGGCGTCAGCGATGCGTCCTGCCGCACTCGACGCAGGTGGTGGCCCACGGGACGACCTCGTGGCGCTCCGCGGAGATCGGTCCGCCGCAGATCTCGCAGACCGTGTACGTGCCGGCATCGATCCGGGCGAGCGCGTGGTCGATGGCCTTGAAGCGGCGCTCGGACTGCTCGCGGAAGGCGAGGTCGCGCTGCTGGGCGAAGACCTGTGCCGCCGCCGCGGCCTGGGACCCGTACGTCATCTGGCCGGGCGCCTCGATCTCCTCGCCGAGCTCGGCGCGCAGCCGGGCCTGCTCCTCGAGGAGGCGCGCCCGGGCGGCGACGAGGTCGGTGACCGTTTCCATCCGCTCATCCTAGCGGTCCCGTCGATGCGCGGAGCAGCGTTCCGTCCGTCGCGTGGCGCCGGCCGCCGGGCTGCGCGGCCCCGCGGGCACGGTCGTCGGGCGGCGCGGCCCCGTGGCGCGGCCGCAGCGCCTCGGCCGCGCCGCCGCGGCCGTCAGGCGCGGCCCTCGTTCGCCGACCCGCCCGCCAGTCGCTGGGAGAGGTAGACGGGGATGATCGAGAGCAGGATCAGGAAGACGGCCACGACGTTCACGATCGCGCGCTGGTTGGGCAGCTTCAGGTTGTTGTAGATCCAGAGCGGGATCGTCTCCTGCGTGCCGGCCGTGAAGGTGGTGACGATCACCTCGTCGAACGAGAGCGCGAAGGCGAGCAGGCCGCCGGCCACGAGCGCCGTCCGCAGGACGGGCATCGTCACGTGGCGGAACGTCTGCCACGTGGTGGCCCCGAGGTCCATCGAGGCCTCCTCGAGCGACCGCGACGAGCGCCGCATCCGGGCGATCGCGTTGTTGTAGACGGTGACCACGCAGAACGTCGCGTGGCCGATGATGATCGTCCAGAGCGCGAACGGGACGTGCAGCGTGTTGAAGGTCGCGTTGAGGGCCATGCCGGTCACGATGCCCGGCAGCGCGATCGGCAGGATCACGATGTAGGAGATCGTCTCGCGGCCGAAGAACTTGAAGCGGTAGACGACGAGCGCGGCCAGGGTTCCGAGCACGAGGGCGATGAGCGTGGCGCCGACGGCCGCCTCGATCGACAGGATCAGCGCCGCGTGGAGGTCCGGGTTCCCGATGGCGGCGCCGAACCACTCGGTCGTCCATTCCGTGATCGGCCAGGTCTGGCCGCGGGACCCGTTGAACGCGTAGAGCACGATGAAGGCGATCGGGACGTACAGGAAGAGGAGGACCCCTCCCGTCGCGATCCGCAGCAGCCAGCGTGCCATGGCCGCCCCTACAGCGCGTCGAAGGCGCCGAGGCGGCGCATCAGCAGCAGGTAGATCCCCATGATGAGGACGGGGATCGTGGCGAACGCCGCGGCGAACGGGATGTTGCCTGCGACACCCTGGCTGTCATAGACGACGTTGCCGATGAACTGCGTGTTCGAGACGAGCTGCGGCGCGATGTAGTCGCCGAGCGTCAGCGAGAAGGTGAAGATCGAGCCCGCCGCGACCGAGGGCAGGGCCAGCGGCCAGACGACCCTCCGGAACGTCATGGCGTTCTTCGCCCCCAGGTCGGCCGAGGCCTCCAGCAGCGACGCCGGGATCCGCTCCAGGCCGGCGTAGATCGGCAGGACCATGTACGGCAGCCAGAGGTAGGTGAACACGATCACCAGCGCGATCTCGGTGTTGTAGAGGCTGACGTCGGGCAGGCCGATCTGGTCGAAGAACCAGTCCACGGGACCGCCCACCGACAGGATCGTCCGCCACGCGAAGACGCGGACGAGGTAGCTGGTCCAGAGCGGCAGCAGCACCGCCGCGAAGAGCAGCGCCCGCGCGCGCGGGCGGGCGACGCGGGCCATGAAGTAGGCGATCGGGTACGCCAGCGCGACGTCGAGCAGCGTGACGATGGCCGCCACGATGATGGTCCGCAGGATGATCGTGCGGTAGACCGGCACGGTCAGGATCTGCTCGAAG
Organism: uncultured Chloroflexia bacterium; assembly: GCA_963831745.1. Lineage (GTDB taxonomy): Bacteria > Chloroflexota > Limnocylindria > Limnocylindrales > CSP1-4 > CTSoil-043. The sequence goes on from CAWHRD010000008.1 coordinate 123,685, forward strand.
TTCTTGAGCGTGAGTTCGTGGGTGATCGCCGACGTCAGCGGGTCGAGGTACCAGAACGCCGAGATGAACAGGATGACGAGCGAGCCCAGGTAGACCACGCCGAACCACCCCGCCGGGGGGGCGAGGAGCAGCAGGACCTGGGTCGCCCGGTGCCGGTAGAGCGACGCCTGGAGGCGGCGCAGCGGCGTCGCGACGGGCGCCGGGGGCGGCGTGCGGGTGGCCGACGTCATGGTGCTGGGACCCTGTGTGTGGCAGGGCCCGGCCTCGGCGGCGACCGACGCGACGCCGAGGCCGGGATGGACGCGCGCTCAGGCCGCCGCGAGGGTCATCCCTTGACCTCGGTCCACTTCTGGGTCCAGATCGAGTAGTCGGTGCAGGTCTGGCCGCGGTCGTCGCCGCAGTCCGGCAGCGGGGTCTTCCAGAAGGCGATCTTGCCGTAGTAGGCGGGATCGTTGACCGAGTAGGCCGTGCAGAAGTTCGTGAGCGCGTACGGCCCGTAGCCCGCGTCCAGGTACTTGCAGGCCTTCGGGTTGGCCGGCGACTCGCCGAAGTTCTCGGCCACCTGGGCCTGGACCTCGGGCGTGATCATCCAGGCCATCCACTTCAGCATGCAATTGGGGTGCTGGGCCTTGGACGACATCATCCACGTGTCGGCCCAGCCGGTCATCCCCTCGGTGGGCACCACGGCCTCGACCGGCACGCTCTCACCCTTGAGGGCGTTGGTCTGGTAGGGCCAGGTCGTGCCCACCACGGTGGCGCCGCTCTTGAAGTTGTCGATCTCGTCGGAGAAGAGAGCCCAGTACTTGCCGACCCACGGGCGCTGCTGCTTGAGCAGGGTCACGGCGGCGTCCAGCTGCTCCTGGGTGAGCTCGTAGGGATCGGTGATGCCGAGGCTCGGGTTGGTCGCCTTCAGGTACAGCGCGGCGTCGGCGATGTAGATCGGGCTGTCGTAGGCCGTGATCTTGCCCTGGTACGGCTGCGAGGCCGTCGGGTCGAACACCACGTTCCAGCTCGTGGGGGCCGGCGTCACGATGTCCGTGCGATACATGAGGCTGTTGCCGCCCCAGCCGTGCGGGACGCCGTAGTGCTTCCCGTCGACGACGTAGTGGGGGGCGTCCTGCAGGAACGGCGCGATGTCGCCGAAGCCCGGGATCTGCGCCGGGTCGACGGCCGCGACGTCGCCGTTGGCGATGAGGCGGTTCGAGGCGTCGCCGGAAGCCGACACGCCGTCGTAGACGCTGCCGCCGCCCTGCCGGAGGAGCGTCACCATCTCGTCGGACGTGTTGCCGATCTTCGTTTCGACCTTGCAGCCGGTGGCGTCCTCGAAGGGCGTGACCCAGTTGTACTCCTTCACGTTCGAGCCGTCCTCGGCGTAGCCGGCCCAGATGATGAGGTTGAGGGCGCCCTCGCCCGGCCCCCCGACCGTGCTGAGGTCGACGGCCGGCTTGAGCGGGCTGATCGTCCCGTACGTCGAGCCCGTCAGGCTCGGGGCGGGGGTCGCGGCGGCCGCGCTCGCGGAGGGAGCCGACGACGCAGGTGCCGAAGCGGGAGCCGACGCGGCCGGCGTCCCCGTGGCGCCGCCGCCGCAGGCCCCGGCGACCAGCGCGATGGTCGCCGCCGCCGCGGCGAGTCTGTGGGTCTTCATGGGGGTCCTCCTCCTGTGCGGTCCCCGTCGGCTGCCACGGGGAGGCTGTGCTGGCGCTGCCAGGCGAGACGAACCGGGCGGCCCTGCTGGGCGAGCGCCTCGGTCGACGACGTGGAGAGGTTCTGCTGGGTGACGACGAGCGTCGCCCCGGCGTCCAGGTGGACGATGTAGCGCGTGTCGGCGCCGAGATAGACGACCTCGGCGATGCGGCCCAGGGCGGTCGTCTCGTCGGGGCCGACCGGCCCGTCGGGCGCCGCCAGCCTGATCTTCTCGGGGCGAACCGTGAACGTGCCCTCCCGGCCGACGATGGCCTCGGCCGCCGATCCCGCCAGGAGGTTGCTCGTCCCGACAAAACCGGCGACGAAGCGGGTGGCCGGCTTCTCGTAGACGTCCGCGGGGGTTCCGACCTGCTCGATCCGGCCGCGGCTGAAGACGGCGATGCGGTCGCTCATCGTCAAGGCCTCCTCCTGGTCGTGGGTCACGTAGATGAACGTGATCCCGACCTCCCGCTGGATCGCCTTGAGCTCGATCTGCATCTCCTCGCGGAGCTTCAGGTCGAGAGCTCCCAGGGGCTCGTCGAGGAGGAGCACCCGGGGGCGGTTCACGAGCGCGCGGGCGAGCGCGACCCGCTGGCGCTGCCCACCCGACAGCTGCCCCGGCTTGCGCTTCTCGTAGCCGGCCAGGCGGACCATCGCCAGCGCGTCGGCCGCCAGGTGCTCGCGCTCCTTCCGCGGCACCTTCCGGATCATCGGCCCGTAAGCGACGTTGTCCCCAACGGTCATGTGCGGGAAGAGCGCGTAGTCCTGGAACACGGTGTTGACGTCGCGCTCGAACGGCGCGAGGTCGGTGACCTCCTGACCGTGGAGCTCGACGCGCCCGGCGGTCGGCGTCTCGAAGCCGGCGATCATCCGCAGGGTGGTCGTCTTCCCGGAGCCCGACGGCCCCAGCATCGAGAAGAACTCGCCCTCGGCGATCTCGAGGTCCACGCCCGCCACCGCGACGACGTCGCCGTAGTGCTTCTGGAGGCCGACCAGCCGGATGGCCGGGATGCCGTCGTCGCCGCGCAGCTTCGGGTCGGGGCGGGGGCGTACGGAGGTGTCGATCGCCACGCCTCTCCTCTCGTGGGCGGCGTCGCCCGCCGACGACGCGACTGGCCCCCGGACGCCGGGGCTGCGGAAGATTGAGCACGACCGATGCGGGGTGTCAAGGTCTGGCGCCGCATCGGAGGACACGTCCCGGGGCGCGGCACGATCGCCTCGCCGAGCCGCTCGCCGAGCCGCGTGCAGGCCCGCTCGCGGGCGGCGGCGAGACCTCTCCGGCGGCTGCGAGACCTCTCCGGCGGCGGCCGGTTCGCGCCGGGGCTAGACTCCCGCCGTGCCAACGCTCCCCGGTCGACCGCAGGCGCTCGCGCTCATGCTCCTGGGCCTCCTGTCCGCCCCGCTCGCCGCCTGCGAGGGATCGGCGGTGCCCGCGACCCCGGCGATCACGCCCGGCACCTCGGCGGCGCCGCGCCAGGTCAACGTCATCCTGAAGGACTACGCCTTCGTGCCGGGGATCGTGGACATCGTCCCGGGGGAGACGATCACCCTCAACGTGGTGAACGGTGGCCTCGACGTCCACGAGCTCGTCCTGGGGCCCGCGGCGGTCCAGCAGGCGTGGGAGGCGGCCGAGGAGCCCGCCGCCAATCCCCCGCCGGGCCCGACACCCGACGTCTCAGTGTCGCCCGCCCTCGCGGGCCTGCGCGTGGTCGTCGGCTCCGGCGCGACCGAGACCGTCACGTACACCGTGCCCGCGGAGGTCGGGGAGCAGCTCCTGCTCGGCTGCCACATCTCCGATCACTGGGAGCGCGCGATGGCCGGCGCGGTGCGCCTGGTCGGGCCCGGGGGCGTGCCCCTGCCGACCCCGGGCGCCGGCCGCTCCTGACGGTCGCGCCGGCGTGCGCGCGACACCACCACCACCACCCGCGGGACCGCGCCGCCCGAGTTCGCAAGTGGTACCCTCGCCCTGCGGGCACACGCGGGCCCGCCGCCGGGAGCGGTGCGGCCCGGGAATGCGACGACCCGATACGGAGGACCTCCAGACATGACCTACGTGATCGCCGAACCGTGCGTCGACACGATGGACCAGGCGTGCGTGGCGGTCTGCCCCGTCGATTGCATCCACTTCGAGCAGGGCGTCGACCGGACGCTCTACATCGACCCCAACGAGTGCATCGACTGCGGCGCCTGTGAGCCCGAGTGCCCGGTGAGCGCGATCTTCCCCGAGGAGTCCCTGCCGCCGGAGTGGGCCGGGTACACCCAGATCAACGCTGTCTGGTTCACCGACAAGGACGCCGCGCGCGCCATGGTCGAGGCCGCCAAGCCCGCCTGACCCGCGCCGGGCGCCCGCGGGCGCCGCGCCCTCGGCATTCGACGACCGGTCCCCGGCATCGGACGGCCGGTCGATCCAATTCCCGGCCCGGAGCCGCTTCGCCGCCATGCGCATCGTCTCGCTCCTGCCCGCCGCGACCGAGATCGTCTGGGCTCTCGGCCTGTCCGACGAGCTCGTGGGGATCTCGCATGCCTGCGACTACCCGCCGGCGGTCAGGCGCCGCCGGGTCGTCACGAGCGTCGCGGCCGCCGTCGAGGGTGCGCACGCACACCGCGTCCACGAGCTGGCGGCGGCCGCGGCGGCCGATTCCGCCCCCGCCCTGGTGACGGTCAACGGCGAGGCGCTGGCTGCGCTTCGGCCGGACCTCCTCTTCGTCGGTCCCCGCGGTCGCGATGGGCGGGACGACGAACCCGGTCTGCGCGAGGCCGTCGGGCCGGACGCCAGCATCGTCACTCTCGCGCCCACGAGCCTGGAGGGAATCTTCCACGCGATCGCCACCGTCGGCGCCATGACCGACGCCGAGGACGAGGCGGTCGGCCTGGTCGAGATCCTGCGGGAGCGGCTCGCCGACGTCGAGGAGATCGTGCAGGAGCGGCGTGACGAGGGCCACCACGCGCCGCGGGTCGTGGCGCTCGACTGGCTGGACCCGCTCTCCTCGGCCGGGCTCTGGGTCCCGGAGCAGGTCCGTCGCGCCGGCGGCTGGGAGGTGCTCGCCGGCGACGGCGAGCCCAGTCGCGCCACCACGTGGGAGGCCGTCGCCGAGGTCGACCCGGAGATGCTGCTGCTCGCCCCGTGCGGGATGCACCTGGCCGACACGCTGCGCGCCTGGCGGGCCACGCCCCGTCCGCGCTCCTGGTCGGAGATCTCGGCGGTTCGCCTGGGCCAGGTGTTCGCCCTCGACGGGTCGGCCTACTTCAGCCGGCCCGGCCCGCGCGTCATCGACGGGATCGAGCTCCTGGCGGAGATCTTCGACCCGTCCGCCTTCGTCGACCTTGCTCCCGCCGGAAGCTGGGTGCCGGTCCAGTGACGGGGACGCCCGAGAAGGGTCGGCCCGGCGAGCGCCGGCCCGGGGAGCATCGGCCCGGGACGGGCCGGCCCGGCGACCTGCTCCGCCCGTTTGACTGCCTGTGGTGCGGGCGGAGCTGGCAGCCGCGCGATCCGGACGACCTCGAGGCACGGGCGCGGCTCTGCCCGGACTGTCTCGGCAAGGCCGGTGACAACCCGTTCCTCCGGTTCCGGCTCCGCAGCGCGCTGGAGGGGCGCGCGGCCGCGAGCGTGGATCGCCTCGCGCCCGCCACGCCGCCCGACGCGGGGATCGCCGGGGTCCCCGGTGCCGCGGCGCCCTCCGCCGCGGCGTCTACCGCGCCCGCTACGCCGGCCGCCGACCCTGAGGCGCAGCTGGTCCCGTACTACGAGGCTCGGGCCGCCGAGTACGACGACTGGTACCTCCGGCGCGGGCGCTACGCCCACGGCCCGGTCCACGACCTGGCCTGGCAGATGGAGCTCGACGCGGCTACGACCTGGCTCGATGGGCTGCCGCTGCGAGGCGAGATCGTGGAGCTGGCGGCCGGGACTGGCTGGTGGTCGGCGCTCCTGGCGACGAAGGGCGAGCTGCACGCCTACGACGCCGCGGCCGCCCCCCTGGACCGTGCCCGGGACCGGATGCTGGCCCACCGGCTGCGGGCGCACCTCCATGTGCGCGACGCGTGGGCGCCGCCCGACCGCAGCGTGGACGCGCTCTTCGCCGGGTTCTGGCTGAGCCACGTCCAGAAGCCGCGCCTCGGGGAGTTCCTGGTGATCGCCCGGGCGTGGCTGACGCCGGGGGCGACGTTCGCCGCGATCGACTCCCTGCCGGATCCTGCGTCGGGCACCCTCGACCGGCTCCCCGCGCCGGGCCCGGACCTCTCCCGGCGACGGCTTGCCGACGGCCGCGAGTTCACGATCCCGAAGGTGCACCACACCCCGGCCGAGCTCCGCTCCGCCCTGGCCGCCGGCTTCGACACCATCGACGTCCGCACGACCGGGCGCTTCTTCCTGCTCGCGAGCGCCACGGCTCGCTGAGGGGCGCTCGTCCGGCGGGGTGGGATACACTCGCGGCCATGTCGCCCCTTGCCGGCCGCACCCTCGCCACCGTCGGGACCGGGGTCATGGCCGAGTCCATGATCGCGGGCCTGCTTCGCGGCAAGCTCATCGAGGCCGGGCAGGTCGTCGCCAGCCACCCGCGCGCCGAGCGGCGCGAGCACCTCGCCCACGAGCACGGGATCCGCGTCACGGCCAGCAACGTCGAGGCCGTGCAGGGCGCCGATGTCGTCCTGCTCGCCGTGAAACCCCAGATGCTGGCCCGCGTGGGCCGCGAGATCGGGCCCCACCTGGCGCCCGGCCAGCTCGTCCTCAGCGTGATCGCCGGCGCGACGACGACGGCCCTCGAGGGGTTCCTGGGCCACCGCGAGCTCGTCCGGAGCATGCCGAATACCCCGGCCCAGATCGGGCGCGGGATGACGGTCTGGTACGCCACGCCGGAGACGACCGACGAGCAGCGCGCCCAGGCGAAGGCGCTCCTGTCGGCCCTGGGCGCCGAGATCCAGGTCGACGACGAGAAGTTCGTGGCGATGGCGACCGCCGTGTCCGGCACCGGGCCGACCTACGTCTTCCTGTTCATGGAGGCGCTCATCGACGCCGCCGTCCACCTCGGCTTCCCGCGCCACGTCGCCCACGACCTCGTCGTCGAGACGCTGGAGGGCGGCACCCTGTTCGCCAAGCAGTCGGGCGATCACCCCGCCGTCCTCCGGAACATGGTCACCTCGCCCGGCGGCACCAGCGCGGCGGCCCTCCACGAGCTGGAGTCGGGTCGCCTCCGGACGGTCCTCTCCGAGGCGGTCTGGGCGGCCTACCGGCGGACCGTCGAGCTTGGCGACCAGCTGGAGGCGGCCGTCACGGCGCCGCCCGAGCCCCGCCGTCGGTGACCGGCGCCCAGATCCCGGCAGCCACGACGTCGTGACCGACGCGGCCCCGCGCGGGCTCCTCGCGATCTTCGCCCACCCGGACGACGAGACCTTCGGCGCTGGCGGCGCGCTCGCGCTCGCCGCCGCGGCCGGTGTCCCGACGTGGCTCGTGTGCGCGACCGACGGCGATCTCGGCGGCGTGGAGGGCGCCCGCGAGCTGGATCGCGACCTCCGGCGCCGCGAGCTCCGCTGCGCCATGGCGGCGCTCGGCGTCGCCGAGCCGATCTTCCTGGGCTACGGCGATTCGGGGATGGAAGGCTGGGCCAAGCCGCCCGGCTGCCTGGCCCTCGCAGACGAGGAGGAGGTCGTCGGCCGGCTGGTCGAGATCATCCGTGAGCTGCGCCCGGCGACGGTCGTGACCTTCGATCCGGGCGGGATCTACGGCCATCCCGACCACGTCGCGATCTCGGCGCGGGCGACCGAGGCCTTCCGCCGCGCCGCGGGCGAGCCCGGCGGACCCACGACCCTGTACCACCAGGCGCTCTCGCGCGGCGACCTCGCAGGCTGGGACGAGATGCAGGCGGAGATGGCGGCGCTCCGCGGTGACGAGGCGGCGGAGCCGCAGGAGCCGTCGGCCGACGACCTGCTCCAGCAGAGGCGGTTCGTCGAGCTGGCGCGTCCCGACGACGACATGACGACCCACCTGGACGTTCGGTCGGTGATCGACCGCAAGCTCGCGGCGTTCGCCTGCCACGCCAGCCAGATCCGCGACGACTGGTCCGCTGCGCCGCGCGAGATGCTCGAGCGCTGGCTGGGGCGCGAGACGTTCATCCGCGTCGAGCCCCCGCCGCTGCCGGGGGAGCGAGAGACGGCCCTCCGCGGCGTGGTATAACGCCGGCGATGTCGCGCTCCCCTCGCCAACTCCGCGCCGACGAGGCCGACGACGCCCTCCTCCCGAACGCCGAGACGGCGCTCGACGCAGCCGTCCCGCCCGAGGCCGCTCCACCGGCCGCGGCCGTCCCGCCCGAGGCCGCTCCGCCGGCCGCGGCCGTCCCGCCCGAGGCCGCTCCGCCGGACGCACCGGGCGACGGGGAGGCGCTCCCCTCACCGGACGCCACCCCGGCGCCGCGCCGCCGCGGCCGCCCGCCGGGGTCGAAGAACCGCCCGAAGCCGGGGCCCGCCGCGCCCGCGGCGGCTGCTTCGTCTCCCGCGGAGACTGCTTCGTCCCCCGTGGAGGCCGCCGGCTCGTCCCCGCCGGTCCCCGCTCCCGCCGGCGTGGCCACCACCGGCGCGCCGGCCCCGCCGCGCCGTCGCGACCGCTCGCCCGGACGCGCAGCGCGCCCCACGACCCCCGCGGTCGCTCGCCGCGACCGCCTGACGGTCGAGCAGATCGTCGCCGTCGAGTCACCGCGCGAGCCACGCCTGGCCCCGGACGGCCGGCGCGTCGCCTACACGGCCGAGGCCGGCGGCGCACGCCAGGTCTTCGTGCTCGACCTTCGCTCCGGACAGGCCCGCCAGGTCACGGCGTCCGAGCACGCGGTCGGCGATCCCCAGTGGTCACCGGACGGGTCGCGGCTCGCCTTCGTGCGCGAGAAGGCCGTCTGGATCGTCGGCGTGGATGGGTCACGGCCGACCGTCGTCGCCAATCATCCGGCCGGCGGCCGCGCGCCTCGCTGGGCTCCCGACGGCCGCCGCATTGCCTTGGTCTCGCGTCGCCGCGGATGGGGCCAGGTCTGGGTGGTCGACGCGCCACTGCCCCGCCGGGGCCGCCCGCCGGCCCGCGAGGCGCGGCCGGAGCCGCGGGCGCTCACGCCGATCGGGATCGACGTCGAGGATTTCGCATGGTCGCCCGACGGCTCGCGCCTCGCCGTGGTCGCCCAGCGCGACCCTGATCTCACGACGATGCAGGTCACCGTCGTCGACGTCGCCACCGGGCAGGAGCGGATCATCGCGGGCTCGGGTGCCTGGGAGACGACCCCGCGCTGGCTGCCGGACGGCAGCGGACTGCTGCTGGTCTCTGATCGCGACGGCTGGTTCCAGGTCGTCCGCGTGCCGCTCGACGGTGGTGAGAGGACCGTCCTGACCGCCGGGCCCGCCGACCACGGCGACTACAACGGCGGCTTCGGGGCGGCGCCGCTTCCGTCGCCGGACGGCACCCGGTTCGTCCACGTCCTCGTCCGCCACGGGCTGCTCGACCTGTACGTCGCCCCGCTGGCCGGCGCGGCTCGCCCGAAGCGTCGGCCGGGCCGCCCGCCGAAGAGCCGTCCGCCCGAGCTCGCGGCCGGCGCTGCGACCCGGATCAACCCGGTCGACGGCGTCTGGCTGGCGGTGGACTGGCTGCCCGACGGTGGCGGCATCCTCGCCGTGGGCGAGACGGAGCGCGACCCGGAGGACTTCTGGATCCTGCCCGTGCCGCCGGCCGGCGCCCAGCCCGCGGCCGGCGCCCAGCCCGCGGCCGGCACCCAGCCCGCGGCCGGCGCCCTGCCCGCGAGCCGGCCGCGCCGCCTGACGCGCTCGCTGCCCGCGGTCGTGCCGGTGCGGGGCTTCGTCGAGCCCGAGCGGCTGACGATCCAGGCGCGCGACGGCCTGGCGGTCCCGGTCACGCTGTGGCGCCCGGCGACGGCGACCGGGAAGCGCGGCGGGACGACCGTCCCGACTGTGGTCCACGCCCACGGCGGCCCCTCGTGGCACGTGCTGCGGGACTTCCAGCCGCTGCGCCAGCTGCTCGTCCAGGAGGGCTTCGCCTTCCTGTCGGTCGACTTCCGGGGCTCGACCGGCTACGGGCGCGAGTTCCGCCTGGCCAACCGCAACGAGTGGGGCCACGCCGACGTCCACGACGTGATCGACGCGGCGCGCTGGGCGGCCGGCCAGCCCTGGTCGAACGGGAAGCTCGCGATGTACGGCGGCTCGTACGGCGGCTACCTGACCCTGTGTGCGCTCGTCGAGGAGCCCGGGATGTGGGCGGCCGGCGTCGACCTCTTCGGCGACTCGGAGATCGCGGAGAGCTACCGGCACGGCGACCGGATGGGCCGCATCGACCTCCAGCGGATGATGGGCTCGCCCGACGATCCCACCCAGGCGGAGCTCTTCCGGCGCGGCTCCCCGCTCTACCGCGCCGAGCGGATCGAGGCGCCGCTGCTGATCCTCCACGGTCGCAAGGACCGTCGCGTCGTGCCGCTCATGACCGAGAAGATGGTCGAGGCGCTGGAGATCGAGGGCAAGTTCCACGAGGTCCACTGGTACGCGGACGAGAGCCACGGCTGGGAACGGCGCGAGAACCGCCGCGACGCCTTCGAGCGCATCGTCGCCTGGCTGCGGCGGCATGTCCTGCAGGAGCCCGCTCCGCCGGAGCGCTGAGCGGCGTGGAGGTCGTCGCCCGGCTCGCCGTCCTCCTCGCCTGCGGCGTTGCCGGCGCCACGCTGTTCGTGCTGGTGGCTGCCCCCGCGCCCGTCCGATCTCCCGCCGACCCGCCCCGTCCTGCGCCGCTGGCGGGGCTGGCGCCGGCCGCGCTTTCCGCCTTCATCCTGCTCGCCGGCGGGACCGCGCTCACGGGCGCGGCGACCATCGACGCGGGCGGCTTCTCCGGCGTGCTCGTGATGGCCGGCATCGCCATGCTCGCGATCGCCGGGATCGTCGCGGGCCGGGCCGCGGTGCGGATCCTCCGGGCGTCGTCGGCCGCGAACTCGGCCGTCGCACCGTCCCCGACGCTCATCGTGCTGGCCTGGGCCGGCGCGGCGCTCGCGCTGACGTCGTGGCTGCTCGCCCTGGGAGCTGCGGTCGTGGCGCTGCTCGCGAGCGTGCGCGTGGACGACGTCCGGCGCTGACGCGCCGACCCCGCGCGGATCGACCGGGCAGCCGGCTCGCCCCGGATCGACCGACCCGGCCCCGCCGGGATCGACCGCGCAGACGCAACCCGCGTCGCCGGTCAGGCGTTCGCCATGATCACGCTGATCGTGCCGTCCGTCTCGAGCATGGCCAGGCTGACGCGCGACGCGTCCCGCGCGCCGTTCTTGCGCAGGGCGCGCTCGAGGTCCCGCATGTCGAGGTCCGCCCGGCGCAGCCCATCGTCGAGGACCGCACCGTCGCGCACGAGCTCGATCTCCGTCCCCTCCAGGAATGAGTCGAGTGCGTCGAAGCGCCGTTCGGCACGCTCGATGGCGAGGCTGATGCCGAGCAGGGTGACGGCAGCGACGAGCCCGCCGAGGATCGACGAGTTGCTGCCGACCATGGCGTTCTGGACGCCGTTCGAGATCAGGAGGAGGACCGTGAAGTCGGCCGGGTTGAGCTGCGCGATCTGGCGCTTCCCGAAGAAGCGGAAGAGGGTGTAGACGGCAACGTAGATGACCGCCGAGCGGATGGCGACCTCCGCGAGGTCCCAGCTCAGGCCCACGACGTCGTGCATGGCTCCTCCGGGCGGCGGGTCGGATGTGCCCGCCCCACGACCGTCCAGCGCGGTCGCCCCGAATCTACGGCTTCGCGGGAGTAGGATCGGGGCCCTGTCCGTCGAACCGTCCGGAGCCTCAGCAATGCCCCGTCCCCCAGACCGCGCAGGGCCGCGCTCCCCCGGGAGCCCGGTCGACGAGCTCGCGGACCTGCGTCTCCTCGAGGCCCAGCTCGAGCGGATGCGCGGGATGCTGTTCGGCTACTCGAGCCTCTTCTTCGCCACGATCCGCAACTGGACGTTCCTGTCCATCGGGCTGCTGGTCCTCGGCTGGAGCGGCGTCCTCCCGGCCGCGGTCGTCCCGGTCCCGTTCATCGTGCCGTTCGCGTTCCTCGAGACCGGCTACCTGTTCTGGTACACGGTGTTCGCCCGCCGCCACGCCGAGCGCCTGGAGCAGGCGATCAACACCCGCGTCGGTGCCGACGTCCTCGTCGCCCACCGCCTGGAGGCCGCCTACTTCTACCCGCCCGACGCGCCGAAGATCGCCGGCCTCTCGTTGGGCAACCCGCTCGGCTTCATGAGCGCCATGACCGTCGGCTACTCGGTCGGCGCCGCGCTCATCTGGGCGGCCGGGCTCGTCTCCACCGCCGCCTACGTCGCGTCGCAGGGGGGCGGCATCTTCGAGGGCGGCCTCGTCGGTCTCGTCATCCCCGCGGCGATCGCCTGGACCGCGGTCATCGCCGCCTACCTGGTGTGGGCGTCGCTCGCCCGGACCGACGAGGAGCGGCTGCTGGTCGCGCTCGACGCGGGCTACCCGCGACCGGCACCCGACCGGGCGACGACCGCGCTCGACCCCGGTGATCCGTCGCCGGCCCAGGACCTCGCACGCTCCGGCCCGACCCCCGAGGAGGATCGATGATCACGCACCCGGCCCACGGGTCCATCCCCGAGCGATCGCTGCGCGCCACGTTCATCTGGCTCTCGCACCGCAAGGCGCTCGGGCAGCTCTCGACCCGGGTCCCGATCACGCGGCCGATGGTCCGCCGCTTCATCGCCGGCGAGTCGCTCGACGAGGTCCTCCCGGCGCTGGAGGCGTTGCGGGACGGCGGCTACCTGACGACCGTCGATGTTCTCGGCGAGTCGGTGGACTCCGCCGACGCCTGTGGGGCGGCCGCCGGCCGCTACGAGGAGACGCTCGACGCGCTTGCCGCCGGCGGGCTGGAGCGGAACGTCAGCCTGAAGCTGACCCAGATGGGCCTCGACATCGACCGCGACCTGTGCCGGGACACTGTCGCCACCGTCTTTCGCAGGGCGGCCGAGCACGGCGCCTTCGTCCGGATCGACATGGAGGACCACACGAAGACGGACGCCACGCTCGACCTCTGGCGCGAGCTGCGCGCGGTCAACCCGAACAGCGGGGTCGTGATCCAGGCCGCGCTTCGCCGCTCGTCGGGGGACGTCGAGACGCTCATCGTCGAAGGTGCCCGGGTCCGCCTCTGCAAGGGCGCCTACAACGAGCCGGCGTCCGTGGCGCTGCGCGATCGCGAGGAGATCGACGCCGCGTACGAGAGGCAAGCCCGGCGGCTCATGGCCGACGGGAGCTACCCGGCGCTCGCCACCCACGACGGGCGGCTGATCGGCCGGCTGATCCGCTGGGCCGAGGCGGAGGGGATCGCCCGCGACCGCTACGAGTTCCAGATGCTCCACGGCATTCGCCGCGACCTGCAGGCGCAGCTGCTGCAGAAGGGGTTCCGCGTCCGCGTCTACGTCCCGTACGGCACGCAGTGGTACCCGTACTTCATGCGGCGCCTGGCGGAGAAGCCCGCGAACGTCATGTTCATGCTCCGCTCGCTGGCGAAGGAGGGGACGGGGGGCTCGTCGCAGGGCTGATCGCGGCCCGCGGCGGCCTCGCGGCTGGCGGGGCCGCGTGGCGACCCTGTCAAATGCGCGTCACGTGAGCCGTATGTGCGATGGGCACTGCCCGCTGAGCGACGATCCGTCCCGCGGCTGGGCGGAGGTTGATCAGATGCCTCCCCCGCGCTACCGGTGACAGGATCGCAGGCCCGCTGGACGGGCCCCGGCCAGGCGCGGGCACCGGCCACGTGCCGTAAGGATCGCTCCGCCAGCAATTGAGAGGATCGGACCATCAGCGGCGCGGCTGGCGGGCAGACGGCGCGGCTCGCGGGAAGCGGCGTCGTACGGGCAGCGGCGCAGTGGTGAAGCGGCGCGGTGGGGAAGCGGCGCGCCGCCGAGGCGCCGACGCCGTCGCGCTCGCGCCGCCGCGGGCGTCCGCCGGTGGCAGCGTCGCGCCGCGGGCCGGCACCCCCCCCGCGTCGCCGCCGTCGCGCCGGCTGCTGGGCCGGCCACCCGGCCCGCTTACCGGACCGCGAACGAGCGCTTCGCCAGGCCCATCCAGTAGCCGTCGATCCGGAAGTCGGGCGCCTCGTCGGCAACCGTCGCGGCGCCCAGGGTGACGAAGAGCGGCGCGAGGTGCTCCAGGGTCGGATGCGCGTACGGCATCCCCGGGGCGCGGTTCCGGAAGTCGAAGAGGGCATCGACGTCGCCCGCCGCCAGGGCCTCGGTGGCCCAGCGATCGAAGTCGATCGACCACGCCGGGGCGCCCGGCCGCCCGCCCATGTACTCGCGAACGTACGGGAGCCCGTGCGTCAGGAAGCCGCTGCCCACCACCAGGACTCCCTCGTCGCGGAGCGGCGCGAGGCGCCGCCCGATGCGGAAAAGGTGCTCGGGGTCGAGGTCCGGCATCGACATCTGGAGCACCGGGACGTCGGCCTCGGGGAACATGACCGTGAGGGGCACGTAGGCGCCGTGGTCGAGGCCGCGGCTCGTGGCCTGCGCCACCGGCTCCACGTCGCCGACCAGCTTCGCGACCGACGCCGCGAGCTCGGGAGCGCCGGGTGCCTCGTAGCGGGTCCGGTAGTAGCGCTCCGGGAAGCCGTAGAAGTCGTAGACGAGCGGCACCGGCGTCGTGGCGCCCACCGTGAGCTGCTGGGACTCCCAGTGCGCGCTGACCATGAGGATCGAACGCGGGCGGGGCAGCTCGCGGGCCCACGCGGCAAGCTCGACGGGCCAGACCGGGTCGTCGACGAGGGTCGGCGCGCCGTGCCCGATGTAGATCGCCGGCATGCGCTCGGGCGCGCCAGGGCTCGAGGTGCTGGAGGTGGGTGTCGGCGGCGGGCTGGTCACGAGGCGATCCTCTGCGGCGGGGCGGGCGTCGACTCTACCAGTTGATAGTTGCACGCGCAACTACCACGCGACGGAAAGGGGGAGAGGCGGGCCGGCCAGGCCCCCCAGCCCGGGTCACGAACGCGTCGACCGCGACGGGCTCCCCTTCATCCCGGCCGCCAGCCAGGCGGCGATCTCGTCGACGATCCGCCGCCCGTCGAACGGGTCGTGGTGCGGCTCGTGGCGCACGCCCGGGTAGACCCGCCGTTCCGTCGTGGGGAAGCGCTCGAGGATGGCCGTGGAGGCGGTCGGCACCAGGGTGTCGTCGCCGCCGTGGACGACCAGCGTCGGCTGCCCGAAGCCGTTCGCCGCCTCGAGCCGCTCGTGCACCCGGTCCATCGCCCCGAAGAGGAGGTGCCCCAGGCGCGCCGTGGTCGTGGTCACCGCGAGCGGGTCCGGGTCGGTGACGACCGGTGGCGCGGGCCCCCGGGCGATCTGGGCCGGGTCCCACGGGTTGGAGATGGCGTACGACGGCCGGATCCGCGCCAGCACCGCCGAGAGGAGGCGCAGCAGGCGGTTCCCGCCGTCGAGCGCGGGGGCGGACAGCACGGCGACGTCGGGCTGCGGCCGGTCGGACAACAGGTAGTCGGCGACGATGAGCCCACCGAGCGAGTGGCCGTAGATGGCGGTCGGGATGCCGTCGATCCGCCCTGCGGCGAGCCGGTCCTCGATGTCGTCGAGGTAGTCGTCCCAGCGGTCGACGTACGCGCGGCGCCCGCCGGAGGCCCCGAAGCCGCGGTGGTCGAACGAGGTCGCGTGGAGCCCGGCCGCAGCGAACCGCCCGCCGGTGGCGTCGTGCCGCCCGGAGTGCTCGCCCAGGCCGTGGACGACCAGGACGCTCCCCCACGGGTCACCGGCCGCGGGCCAGGTCCGGGTCAGCAGGGGCGTGCCGTCCCGCGCCGGGACGGTCTCGATCGTCGACATGGATGGATCGTAGCGCCGCGGGGCCTTTCAGGCGCCCGTGCGACGGGCGGCCCGGGGCGCAACGCGCGGCCCCGGCGCCGGGTGGCGGGCGGCCCCGGCACGCCCGCGCGGATCACCGCGCGGCCGGCGCCGGGTGACGGACCTGCCTACGCCTCCTCCACCACGACATCGGGCGTGGCGCCCGGCGTCGTCTGGGCCAGGATGACGCCGCCGATCACGAACGCCCCGCCCAGCAGCTGGACCGGCGCCAGCGACTCCCCGAAGAGCAGCGTCGCGAGCGTGATCGTCCAGACCGGCTCGACCGTGGAGACGAGCGCCGTCTGGGCCGCCCCGATCCGGGCCGTGGACGCGTAGAACGCCGAGATCGCGAGCGCCGTCGAGAAGACGGCGATCCCCACCAGCCCGAACCAGGCGTCCTGCGGGACCAGCCCCGGCAGCACCGGCTCGCCGGCCAGGACGGCCATCGTCGCCACGACCGCGAAGGTCCCCGTCAGCATCAGCGAGGAGGCGACCGCCGGGCGTGTCTCGGCGCCGGCGCCGCCGGTGCGCGAGGCCGCCGTCTCGCCCTTTCGCTCGCCCGCCAGGCGGGCCGCCAGGATGATGTATACGGAGTAGATGATCGGCGAGGCGACGATCAGGACGATCCCGATCGGCTCGGCCTGCGTCTGGATCCCGCCGATCGTGAGCACGACGCCGAAGGTCACCAGGGCGAGCGCGACCCAGGGGCGCCGACCCTGCAGGCCGTGGCCCCAGCGGATCGAGAGGACGGCCACCAGCGCCGGGTACATGTACACGATCAGCGCTGCCAGCGACGCCGACACGTACTCGAGGGCGGCGTAGTAGGTGCTCGCGTTGCCGACGAAGAAGGCCCCCAGGCCGAGCAGCGCGACGACGCGCCGGCGCGACAGCTCGCGGAACGCGGCGCGGTTCCCCGGGACGAGGAGCGCCCAGGCCCACACCAGCAGCCCCCCGATGAGGAAGCGCCAGTAGAGCAGGGCGAGCCAGTCGATCCCCGACCCGTAGACGCTCTTGGCGAAGAGCGCGCCGGACCCGTAGCCGCAGGCGGACGCCACCGCCAGGGCCACGCCCAGCACGCGGCGACGGTCCATCGAGGCCGAGCCTAGCAGGGCCCGCGGTCGCGCCGTGAGCTGCCGGCGCGACGGCCGGGCTCCCCCCGACGCGGCGGCAGGCGCGGGCCTGCTCGACATCGCCGCCGCCCCGGACGCTCGTCGGCTGCTGCGGTACGCTTGGCGGACCGGCCAGCGCCGCGCCGTTCCCCGCCGGTGCGCCGGGTACGAGACCCAGGAGGATCGCGAGGTCCCGTGACGACCACGAAGGGCCAGGAGGTGCCGGTCCAGGAGCTGGACCGCGTCACGATCCGCTTCGCCGGCGACTCCGGCGACGGGATGCAGCTGACGGGCACCCAGTTCACCCGTGCCGCCGCCGTCTTCGGCAACGACATCAGCACCCTGCCCGACTACCCGGCGGAGATCCGGGCCCCGGCGGGCTCGCTGCCGGGCGTCTCGGGCTTCCAGATCAGCTTCAGCTCCAGCGACATCCACACGCCCGGCGACGCGCCCGACGTCCTCGTCGCGATGAACCCGGCCGCCCTGCGGACCAATGTCGGGGACCTCGTTGCCGGCGGGGCGATCATCGTGAACGGCGACGCCTTCACGCCCAACAACCTGGCCAAGGCCGGCTACGCCTCGAACCCCCTCTCGGACGGCTCGCTGACGGCGTACAGGATCTTCGAGATCCCGATCTCCACCCTCAACGCCCGGGCGCTCGAGGGCCTCGACATGACCTCCAAGCAGGTCGACCTCACGAAGAACTTCTTCGCCCTCGGGATCATGTTCTGGCTCTACGAGCGGAGCATGGACTCGACCCTGCGCTGGATCGAGGAGAAGTTCTCGTCGCGACCGGTCGTCGCGGACGCCAACCGGCGGGCCTTGCACGCGGGCTATGCGTTCGGCGAGACCACCGAGATGTTCCACACCCGGTACGACGTCCCCGCCGCGCACCTTCCCCCCGGCACGTACCGCAACGTGACCGGCAACGAGGCGACCGCGCTCGGGTGCGTCGTCGCGTCCAGGCTCGCCGACCGGCCGCTCGTGTACGCCACGTACCCGATCACGCCGGCGTCGGACATCCTCCACCAGCTCTCGGGCTACAAGAGCTACGGCATCAAGACGTTCCAGGCCGAGGACGAGATCGCGGCGATCGGCGCCGCCCTCGGGGCGTCGTACGGCGGAGCGCTCGGCCTCACGGGCACCTCGGGCCCCGGGATGGCGCTCAAGGCCGAGATGCTGGGCCTGGCCGTCATGGTGGAGCTGCCGCTCGTCGTGGTGAACGTCCAGCGGGGCGGTCCCTCCACCGGCCTGCCGACCAAGACCGAGCAGTCCGACCTCCTCCAGGCGCTCTACGGTCGCAACGGCGAGTCGCCGGTCGCGATCGTGGCCCCGACCTCGCCGGCCGACTGCTTCGACATGGCGATCGAGGCCTGGCGGATCGCGCTGAAGTACATGACCCCGGTGGTCTACCTCTCCGACGCGTTCCTGGCCAACGGCACGGAGCCCTGGCGAGTGCCGGACATCGCGGACCTCCCCGACCTCCACGTCGCCGGCCGCACCGACGCCGCCAGCTTCTACCCGTACAGCCGCGACGAGCAGACCCTTGCGCGGCCGTGGGTCGTGCCCGGCACCCCGGGCATGGAGCACCGCGATCGGCGGCCTCGAGAAGCTCGACATCCTGGGCACCGTCAGCTACGACCCGGACAACCACCACCGGATGTCGCTCCTGCGCGCTGAGAAGGTGGCCCGGATCGCCAACGACATCCCGCCGCTGGAAGTCTTCGGGCCGCCCGCGGGCGACCTGCTGATCCTCGGCTGGGGCTCCACGTACGGCGCCATCCGCAGCGCGGTCGAGCGGCTCCAGGCCCGCGGCAGGAAGGTCGCCCACGCCCACCTGCGCCACCTGAACCCGTTCCCGACGAACACCGGCGACGTCGTCCGCGCCTACGACAAGGTGCTGATCCCGGAGATCAACCTGGGCCAGCTCCGGACCGTGATCCGCGCCGAGTTCCTGGTCGACGCGATCGGCTTCAACCTCGTGCGAGGCAAGCCGTTCGCGATCGGCGAGATCGAAGCCAAGGCCGAGCAGCTGCTCGGCGACCTGTGAGGCCGGCCCGATGACCGAACAGACCGCGACGGCCGCCGAGCCGATCAAGCTCACCCGCAAGGACTTCGCCAGCGACCAGGACCCTCGCTGGTGCCCCGGCTGCGGCGACTACTCGATCCTGGCCCAGACCCAGAAGGTGATGCCCGACTTCGGGATCCCCAAGGAGAAGATCGTCTTCGTCAGCGGGATCGGCTGCTCGGGCCGCTTCCCGTACTACATGAACACCTACGGCTTCCACTCGATCCACGGGCGCGCGCCCACGCTGGCGACGGGCCTCAAGCTCGCCCGGCCCGACCTCATGGTCTGGGTCGTCACCGGTGACGGCGACGCCCTCTCGATCGGCGGTAACCACATCCTCCACTCGATGCGGAAGAACGTCGACATCCGCGTCGTGATGTTCAACAACCGCATCTACGGCCTCACGAAGGGCCAGGCCTCCCCGACGTCGGAGCTCGGGAAGAAGACCAAGTCGACGCCGGTCGGCTCGGTCGACTACCCGATCCACCCGCTCATGATCGCCCTGGCCGCCGAGGCGAGCTTCGTCGCCCGCACGGTCGACACGCAGGTCGACCACATCCAGCAGGTGATGGAGCGTGCCGGCTTCCACCGCGGCTCGGCCTTCGTCGAGGTCCTCCAGAACTGCAACATCTTCAACGACGGCGCCCACCGGGACTTCACCGACCGCGAGGTTCGCGACGACCGGATGCTGATCCTCGAGCACGACAAGCCGATGATCTTCGGCAAGAACCGGGACATGGGCCTGCGCCTCGACGGCCTCCGCCCGGAGATCGTGCAGATCGGCCGAGGACCGCATCACCGAGGACGACATCCTGGTCCACGACGAGACGAGCGAGGATCCGACGGTCCACAACATGCTCGCCCGGATCTACTGGCCCGAGTTCCCGGTGCCGATCGGCGTGATCCGCAACGTGCCCCGGCCGACCCACGACGAGCTGATCGAGGCGCAGATCCGCGACGCGATCGCCCGCCAGGGTGCCGGCGACATCGGGACGCTCCTCGGCTCCGGCGAGACCTGGACGATCGAGTGAGCCGCCCGGGGGCCGGCGCTCCCGACGACGACGGGGAGCGGGGCGACCGGCCGGACGCCGGCACGACCGACCGGCCGAACGCCGGCGGCGGCGTCGGCGTCCCGGGGCCCGGCGGACCCGACGCCGAGGTCCCGAGGCCGGCGGTCCTGGTCCTCGCCGACGACCTCATCTGGGCCACGCGGCTGGTCGGCCAGCTCCGGACGCTCGGCGCCGTCCCGATCCGGACCGGCACCGCGGCCGCGTTCGACGCGGCGCTCGCCTCGGGGGCGGCCACGCGGGCCATCGTCGACCTCACCGCGCGCGCCTACGACGGGATCGCCGCCACGGGACGCGCATCCGCCGCCGGGCTCCGGGTCCTGTGCGTCGGCCAGCATGACGACCTCGCGCTTCGGCAGGCCGCCCGCGACTCCGGCGCCGAGCGCGTCTACGCCTATCGGAAGCTCTTCGAGGACGGCCACGCCGCGCTGGCGGCATGGCTGGGCCTGCCGGCGCCGGCGCCGGGCTCGCTCGCCGTCCCCGGATCCGCCGGCCCAGCGGAGGCACCCCGCGCATGAGCGCCACGTCGACGGTCGCGTCGACCCGACCGACCATCCCGGCCGCCCGTTACGCCGAGCGCATCGCGCGGGCGCAGGCCGGCGCTCGCGCGCGCGGCCTCGACGCGCTCCTTGTCGGGGTCGGGCCGGACCTGCGCTACCTCGCCGGCTACCCCGCCATGCCGCTGGAGCGGCTCACGATGCTGGTCGTGCCGGCCGAGGGACCGGTGACCCTGCTCGTCCCGCGGCTCGAGGCCGCGCCCGCCCGCGCCTGCCCCGCCGCGGCCGGCGGCGACGTGACGCTCGCCACCTGGGAGGAGACCGAGGACGCGATCGCCTGCGTGCGCCGCCTGCTCCCGTCGGCCGTCACGCGGCTGGGCGTCTCGGATCGGCTGTGGGCGCTCCATCTCCTGCGTCTGCAGGCCGCCATGCCGAGCGTGGTGTTCGAGCCGGCGTCGCTCGTCCTGCGGGACCTGCGCGTCGTGAAGGACGCCGACGAGATCGCGCTCCTGCGCCTGGCCGCGCAGGCCGCCGACGGGGTGATCCACGAGGTCGCCCACGGCCGGCTCGTGGGCCGGACCGAGGCCGACGTCGCCCGCGAGATCCGCGACCGCCTCGTCGCCCAGGGCCACGACAGCGCCGAGTTCGCGATCGTCGGCTCGGGCCCGAACTCCGCCTCGCCGCACCACGAGGCCTCGGAGCGCGTGATCCGCGCCGGCGAGCCGATCGTCCTCGACATCGGGGGCCCGCTGGGCGGCTACGGCAGCGACATCACCCGCACCGTCTGGGTCACCGGTGGCGACGCCGTGTGCGGCCCCGACGACGAGTTTCTGCGCCTCTACGCCGTGCTGCGGGCCGCCCAGGCGGAGGCGACCCACGCGGTCCACCCCGGCGTCGCCTGCGAGCGGATCGACCTCGTCGCGCGCGAGCTCATCTCGGCCGCGGGCCACGGCGCCCACTTCATCCACCGCACGGGGCACGGGATCGGCCTCGAGGGCCACGAGGATCCGTACCTCGTGGCCGGCAACGGCGAACTCCTGGAGCCCGGGATGGCCTTCAGCGTCGAGCCCGGCATCTACCTCGAGGGCCGCTACGGCGCCCGCATCGAGGACATCGTGGTCTGCGGCGAGGACGGCCCGCTCGTCCTCAACGAGGCGCCCCGCGACCTGCTCGTCGTCACGGGGTAGCCGGCCGTGCGCCCGCGGCGCCCGCGCTGTCCGACGGCGCGAACCGCGCCCGACGCCGCCGCGTCGGCGCCGCGTCCGCGGCCACATGGTGACGAATGCCTCTGGCACGCTGATTCGGTCGGGTCGACCCTGTGAGATCGGAGGTCGCCCGTCATGGCCGAACCGGATCCTCCCGATCGGTCCACGCCCTCGCAGCCCCCGGCGTCGGGGGCGCCCGCCGGCGTGGGTGTCGACGCGCCGCACCTGACCCGCGGCTTCCTGTTCGCCGACCTGCGCGACTACACGAGCTACGTCGAGGCCCACGGCGACCACGCGGGCGCGGACCTGCTCCGGCGCTACCGGCAGCTGGTCCGCGGAGCGGTGGCGGCCGCGCACGGGGCGGAGATCAAGACCGAGGGCGACAGCTTCTACGTCGTCTTCGACTCGGCCAGCGCCGCAGTGCGCTGCGGCCAGGAGATCATCGCCACGGCCGACGCGGCGCCGGGGGAGCCGATCCGCGTTGGCGTCGGCATCCACGCCGGCGAGACGGTGGAGACCGCCGAGGGCTACGTCGGCTCGGCGGTGAACATCGCCGCCCGCCTGTGCGCCCAGGCGAAGGCCGGCGAGCTCGTCGTCTAGCGACACGGTCCGCGCCCTCACCCGGACCTACCTCGACGTCGATTTCGAGCCCCTCGGCTCGCGCCATCTCAAGGGCGTGAACGAGCAGATCGCCCTCTACCGCGTCGTCCCCCACACCGCGACGGTCCGCGTGCGAACCCCGCGGGCGCGCGGGCGCCGCCCGCCCTGGCTCCTCGCGGCCGCCGTCGGCATTCTCGCGGTCGTCGTCCTGGCGGTCGCGGGCTTCGCCGTCCTCGGCGGATCCGGCCCGTCGCCGACCGCGGCTCCCAGCGGAGCTGCGCAGGCGTCCGCGACGCCGCCGGCCGCCTCGACGAGCGCGTCCGGGGCCACCTCCGCGGAGCCTTCGGCGAGCGGCGACACCAGCGGGCTGACGCCCGCCGAGCAGGCGCTGCTCGCCCGCGTCCCGACCGACTTCCAGCCATACTGCCGTCGCTCGAGCCTGCCCGACGGCTCCCTCGGCGGCCGCGCGAGCCTGCGCTGCGACCTGCAGCCGGGCTCGCCCGGCTACGGCGCTGACACGGTCTGGTACGACGCAGTTCGACCAGCCGGGCCTGATGGCCGTCGCGGTGAACGCCGTGCAAGGACCGCGAGAAGCTCGCCGAGGGCGAGTGCGGGACCGACGTCACCGGGGTCGATCGGGCGCTGGTCGATGGGCATCACGTTCACCGGGCAGCTCGCCTGCTACACGAGGGACGACGGCGCCTGGGTCCTCTGGACCTACGAGGGCCAGCTGATCGCGGCGCGAGCCGTCCGCCGGGACGGCGACGCGGCGAGCCTCTTCACGTGGTGGAAGGACGTCGCCTCGCCCTACCTTCGCTACTGACCCCGCCGGACCACCATCCGCTCGGGCTGCCAGGCCCAGTACGGTGCTGCGAGATCGAGCGGCCCGTCGACGGTCGTGACCGCCGTGCGCAGGGCGTCGTAGCCGTTGTTGGCCCACAGGAAGATCGCCGGCACCTGCGCCGCTAGCTCTTCCTGCGCCTGGCGGTAGATCCTCGCCCGCTCGGCCTGGTCGTAGGTGGCTCTCCCGGCGGCGACGAGCGCGTCGAAGGCCGGGTCGCTGAAGCCGCCGAAGTTGGCGCCGTCGGGGTGCTCGGCGTCGGTGATCGCGGAGGAGGCGTAGTTGCTCAGGCCGAGGTCCGGGTCGGGGCCGCCGTCCCAGCCCCTCAGGATGAGGTCGAAGGGCGTCTTCGTGCCCGGGATGTCGTGGGGGTAGGCGAAGACCGAGAAGTAGGCATCGGTCCCCAGGTCCTCGGCCCGGATGTCCATCCCGCAGTCGCGCGCCTGGAGGGCGATGAGGTCGGCCATCTTGACCCGCTCGGGAACGTCGGCGCGGGTAAGGATCTCGGCGGCGAGCCGGACCCCGTCCTTGGCGTAGATGCTCGCGTCGAAAGTAAGAGAATGCCAAAAGCTTTTGGATTTGCCACATTCGGTTACGGAAATCCACCGGGTAGCAATTTCTTTAAAAATGAGTTTGCCCCTTACTATATTCTTGGAGCAAGCATAAAATGGAATATTTTCGACTGGAACAAAGCTAAGAATGAGAAACAAATAATTACATATCAGGAACAGATCCTTGAGAATAGGAAAAATGACCTTTCGGATAATCTGAAGAGGATTCTTGAATTAAAAGCCTCTGAGATCTTAAGCCTGAAAACTCTGATTGATTCAGATTCGGAACTTATTTGCACTGAGAAAAAGGATTACTGCTTCTGCTGAATCACAATACCAGAATGGCACTATCACGGCAACAGACTATCTAAACGAGCTTAATTCGGAAAGACAGGCAGTGATAAATTATGAAATCCATAAAATAAATCTGGCGATGGCAAAAATCATGTATCTGAATATTAGTGGAAAGGAGATAGAGTAACCCCGCGGTTTGCCCCCTGCCCCCCTAAGGGGTAATTTCCTATATATTGGCAAAATGATTATATTATAGGAAAAAAAATGACATGGAATTAATCAAAATGGTCGAGAAGTATAACACAAAGGGCAAATGTATCGCCTATCTTGAGAAACAAAGATGGTCTGATATACCTGTTTGTCCTTACTGTGGTTCAACTAGGAGCTCTAAAAAGACCCAGGAGTTTAGGCATACATGCCATAATTGCAGAAGATCCTATAGTGTATTGGTAGGAACAATTTTTGAATCAACAAAGCTTCCAATAAATAAATGGTTTGCTGCGATATGCTTAATATTAAATGCAAAGAAAGGGATATCGTCACTTCAGTTAGCCAGAGACTTGCATGTTAATAAAAACACCGCATGGTACTTACAGAAACGAATACGGAAAGCTATGCAGGATAACGATTATATCTTAAAAGGGATTGTAGAGATTGATGAGACTTATGTTGGTGGAAGTCTGTCTAACAAACATTATTATACAAAACTGGAATCAGGTAAATATTCTGGGGCTGGAATGGAGCATATGGTCCCCGTACTTGGAATGATTGAACGAGAAGGTAGAATAATACTAAAAGTTATAGAAAAAGCATCTGGCAAAGAAATGAAGCCTATTATAAAATCAAAGGTTGCTCAGGAAAGTACAATTATAACTGATGGGTTTGGTGGATATTTTGGGTTAAATGATCATTTTGAAAGACATATCGTACTCAATCATAGCTCAAAACCAAAGAAATATTAGCCAATATAATACATGCACACTTGAAGGATTTTGGACATTAGTAAAAAGATCATTTATAGGACAGTATCATAAAATCTCAAAAGAACATTTACAAGAATATTTAAACGAACTGGCGTTTAAATACAACTATAAAAAGACAAACATGTTTAATTTATTGCTAAACAACTTATTACAACCAAAATATGCCTTTACCTAGGAAATTACC
>CAWHRD010000009.1:0-16215 GCA_963831745.1 uncultured Chloroflexia bacterium
GGCGATCGACAGCCGGGACCCGGGCTGGCTCGAGGCGGTGCGGGAGCTCACGGGCGGGCTCGGCGCCGACGTCGCCATCGAGTGCGGCGGGCGCGCCGAGGCGATCGGCGACTCGATCGCTTCCACCCGCAAGGGCGGCACGATCGTCCTCCTCGCCGTCATCGGCGTCCCGGTCCCCATCAACACCTGGCCGATCGTGGAGGGCGAGCGGACCGTCATCGGCAGCGTCCAGCACCACTTCGACGACGACCTCCCCGTCGCGGTGCGCCTCATGGCCTCCGGCGAGGTGAACGTCCGCCCGCTGATCAGCCGACGAATCTCGCTGGAGCGTGTCGTCGAGGACGGCCTCGCCGCGCCGCCCTCGGCCGGCTCGGACATCAAGGTCCTCGTCTCGACGCGGGCATCCGGCGACACGGCCTGAGCACCGTCTCGCTCGCTCGTGACATCCGGTAGGTGCATCGCCGGCGCCACGGGCGTACCGTTGGGGTCGACGGCCGGACGTCGATGACGAGGCGAGCGATGAACGACGCCGCGGGGTTCCTGGTGAGCGCGATCGGGCTGATCCTCGTCCCCGTCTGCTTGTTCCGCCTGCTGCTGGGCCGCGCCGACCTCTCCGCCCTCTACCGGGCGCCGGCGGGTAACGCCTGGCCGCGCGGGATCCAGGAGGGAGACTGCCCGCGCTGGCGCCTCGATGCGGCGGGGACCACGGTGGCCGCTGAGCCGACGTCGCAGTTCGTGCCCCGGGTGGCAGCGGCCGCCGAGCTCCTGGCGTGCACGGCGAGCGAGCTGGCGACGTTCGGTCCTGCCGCCCCTGACCCTCCGCGCGGCCTCGTCGTGCAGCCACGGGTGCTCGTCCACGGTCGCGTCGGCCTGGCCGGCGGCGGCTCACGAGCGTGGGGTCGGGCGCAACCCCGTGCCGCCGAGGGCGCGCTCGCGCCCACCCGCGCCTGACCCTGGTGGTGGGTCGCCCGAACCCTGCGCGCCGGGCCGGGTCCGCTCCTGCGCCGTCAGCTGCGGGCCGGACCATCCCGATCCTGCGCCTGGTCCCGGCCGTCGCGCCCCTGTCCGTCCTCGTCAGCCCCCGACGACAAACCCGGCACCGGCGACTGCATCGACCGCGTAGACGTGGGGCGTGAGCCCCGTGCGCGCCGGGTACCCGGCCTCAACCCGCTCCTGGAGCGCCGCCACCGCTCCCCGCTCGACGAGGTTGATGGTGCAGCCCCCGAAGCCGGCGCCGGTCATGCGCGCGGCAGCGACGCCCGGCACCCCGGTCGCAATCTCGACGAGCACATCGAGCTCGGGCGACGACGACCTCGTAGTCGTCGCGCAGCGAGGCGTGGCCGGCCGCCCAGAGCCGCCCGACGGCCGCCAGGTCGCCGGCGGCGAGCGCGGCGATCGACTCCTCTACGCGGACGTTCTCCTCCACCACGTGGCGGCAGCGACGGAAGGTCTCCTCGTCGACCCGCTGCGCCACGGCCGGCAGCATCGAAGGCGTCACGTCGCGAAGCGAGCGGATGGCGGGGTCGTCCACGGCCAGGGCGGCCGCCGCCGCCTCGCACTGGGCGCGCCGGGCGTTGTACTGGGACGAGCTCAGCCTCCGCGAGGAGCCGGTGTGGATCACGACGAGCGTGTGGCTGGCGAGGGGCAGCGTCACCGGGCGCCAGGTGAGGGACCGGCAGTCGAGGAGCATCGACGCACCGGCCACGCCGCAGGCGCTGGCGAACTGGTCCATCAGGCCGCAGTTGACGCCGACGTACTCGTTCTCGGCCCGCTGGCAGATCCGGGCGAGCTCGAGGGGCGGGATCGCCGCCGGGTCGACCGCGAGCGCCCAGGCCGCCGCCAGCTCGAGGGCCGCCGACGACGACAGGCCCGAGGCCCGCGGGAGCGACGAGGCCAGGACGCCGCGGAAGCCGCGGGTCGCGACCCCCGCCTCGGCCAGGGCCCATGCCGTCCCGGCGACGTAGGCGGCCATCCCGCCCGCGCTCGGGCCGATCGCGTCGAGGTCGAAGGACGCCCGCTCGCCGGTCGCGTCGCTGACCAGCTCGACGCGCCGGTCGGAAGCAGGGACGAAGGCGATCCGGATCTCGAGGTCGATCGCGGCCGGGAGGACGAGGCCGAGGTTGTAGTCGGTGTGCTCTCCGATGAGGTTGACGCGCCCGGGGCCCGGACGACCGCGATCCGGCGTGGGTCGGCGGCTGCCGACGGCTCCATCTCGGCCAGCCGGGCGCGGAGTCGCTCAGGGGCGAGCTCCGGGGCATGCGTGACGGCGCTGTCGCCGGCAGGGCTCACCGAGCCGGCGCTCCCGCCGGGACCACGACGAAGCCCGGGTGCTCCTCGCGCACCGGCACGGGCACGGCCTTGAGGCGCGCGGCGCTCTCCTCCGGCAGCGTGTCGTTGATGAAGAGGAGGGTCGAGGTCTCCACCGACGCGCGGATCTTCGTCAGCCGCTCCGACCGGTGGGGCGGGTACAGCTCGACCGCGAGGTGCCAGTCGGCCGAGCCGCGGGGCGCCTCGTGGACCACCATCATGTACGGGAGCTCGAACCCGAAGAGCCCGTTGTAGCGCTCCACGACGGCGTGGAGGGCGCCCGCGAGCGAGCGCGCCTCGTCGGCCGTCAGGTCGGTCAGCCGGCGCGCTCCGTGGCGGATCGCCCGGACGTGGACCTCGTACGGCCAGCGCGGGGCGAAGGGCACGCCGATCGCCCAGTGCGGATCGGCATGGACGATCCGGTCCGAGCGCAGCTGCTCGGCGACCACCCCGCAGGCGACGCAGGCGCCCGTGCGGGCACGCCCGTCGGCGAGGGCGGCCACCCGGCGCTCGATCCAGGGCGGCACGTGGCCGAAGGCGTAGATCTGGCCGTGCGGGTGCGAGAGCGTCGCCCCGATCTCGCCGCCCCGGTTCTCGAACGGCAGCACCAGGGCGAGGCGCTCGTCGGCCCACAGCTCGGCGGTCCGGTCGCGCCAGACGGCGACGACGCGGGCGGTCTCGGCGGGCGTGAGCGTCGCGAAGTTCCCCTCGTGGCGCTCGGTGAACATGACCACCTCGCAGGCGCCCAGGGACGGCGCGAAGCGCGGGTCGGCCGGGTCGGAGCGGGGCGGCGGGTCCAGCGTGAAGGACGGGAACCGGTTGCCGAAGACGGCCGCGTCGTAGGAGAACGCGAGCTCCGGCCCGCCGGGGCAGAGCGGGCAGCTGTAGCGCTCTGCCGGGCTGCCCGGGACCGTGCCGCTCCCGGTCGGCGCCGAGCTGTGGGGGCGCACGTTGCGGGCCGGCGAGACGGCCACCCAGGACGCCGAGAGCTCGTCACGGCGCATGTGCAGCGCCGTCGGCTCCGAGCGCGGGGCGTCGGGGGGCGGCGTCCCGCGGACCGCGCCGTAGACGTGGATCTCGCGCCCGTCCGGCTGGGCGAAGGTCGTGCGGGGCAGGGGCAGCGGATCCTGCGTCATTCGACCGCCTCGAGGGCGAAGACCCGGGCGTGGAAGTCGCCGAGCACCGGAGCCTCGTGGCGGTCGGCCTCGAAGAAGAGCCCCGCCTGCATCAGGTCGTCGCCGCCGCGGACCAGGGCGTTGATGCGCTCGATCCGGTCGCCGGTCGCCGGCCAGGCCCGGACACGGTAGCGCACGGCTGGATCGAGGCCGCGGAGCCGCAGGCGCTCCGGCCCCGGGTCGGCCCGGTTGAGCACCCGGTACCAGCCCACGACGGCCCGCCGGGCGCCCTCGGCCACGGCCATCCACGCGGCCGAGTTCCGGTCGCCCTCGAACGGGCTGCGCAGGCGGTGGAAGTGCCCGCGCTGGAGGACGTCGCGGTGCTCCTTGTAGAACGCGACCTGGGCCCTGATCGCCGCCCGGTCGTCGGCATCCAGCGTGCGCGGGTCCAGCTCGTACCCGAAGACGCCGAAGAAGGCGACGGCGGCCCGCGTGGCGAGCGGCGTGACGCGGCCCGTCTGGTGGTTCGGCACGTTCGAGACATGGGCCGCCATGGAGCTCAGAGGATAGGCCAGCGATGTCCCCCACTGGATCGCCAGGCGCTCGATCGCGTCCGTGTCGTCGCTGGTCCAGGTCTGGGGGGCGAAGGCGAGCAGGCCGGGGTCGAACCGGCCGCCGCCGCTGGCGCAGGACTCGAAGAGGATCTCCGGGAAGGCGCGCGTGAGCCGGTTCCATAGCTCGTAGACGCCCAGGATGTGGCGGTGGAAGAGCTCGCCCTGCCGGTCGGGCGCGAGGGCCGCCGAGTACGGCTCGGTCAGGCTCCGGTTCATGTCCCACTTGACGTACGTGATCGGCGCGCTCCGCAGGGCCTCGGCCAGCACGGTGAAGAGGTGGTCGACCACCTCCCGCCGCGACAGGTCCAGCACCAGCTGGTTGCGGCTCTCCGTCCGCGGCCCGCCGGGGACGCCGATCGCCCACTCGGGATGCTCCTCGAAGAGGCGGCTCCGCGGGTTGACCATCTCCGGCTCGATCCAGAGCCCGAATTCCATGCCGAGGTCGCGCACGCGGCGAGCCACCGCCTCCAGGCCGCCCGGGAGCTTGCGCCGGTCGACCGTCCAGTCGCCGAGCGAGCTGGTGTCGTCGTCGCGCTGCCCGAACCAGCCGTCGTCGAGGACGAAGAGCTCCACGCCCAGGTCCCGCGCGGCGGCCGCCATCTCGACGATGGATTCCTCCGTGAAGTCGAAGTAGGTCCCCTCCCAGCTGTTGAGGAGCACCGGCCGGGGCCGGTCGCGCCACGTGCCGCGGGCCAGGCGGTCGCGGAAGAGCCGGTGGTACGCCTGGGAGAGGTCGTCCAGCCCGTCCGCCCCGTACACCAGGATCGCCTCGGGGGTCTCGAGCTCCTCGCCGGGCTCGAGCGTCCACGTGAAGCCGTCCGGCTCGATCCCGATTCGCACGCGCGTCGTGGCGAAGGCATCCACCTCGGCCTCAACCCGGAAGTTGCCCGAGTAGACGAGGCTGAACCCGTAGGCCTCGCCGTGCTCCTCGGTGGTGGACGGCCGGCGCAGGACCACGAACGGGTTGTGCTCGTGGCTGGACGTGCCGCGCTGGCTGGAGATGGACTGCCGGCCGGGCGCCAGCGGGCGCACCACGACGTGCCGCTCGCGCGACCACGTCCCGCTCAGCTGGACCATCTCCCATCCGGCGTCGGGGAGGTCCAGCGAGGCGCTCATCGCGCAGCGCACGCGCACGGCGCCGTCGCCGCCGTTGCGGAACCTCGCGCTGCGGGCGATTGCGGGCAGGCCCGCGAAGATCGTGTAGCGGAGTGCGACCTCCACCCCGCTCGGCTCGTCCTGCAGGAGGATCTCGACGGTCTCCGCCTCCTCGGCGGTCTCGCAGTAGGTCGACGGGAGACCCGGGATGGGCGGCTTGCCCGCCGACATCGCGTGGCCGGCGTAGGCCAGGTGCAGAACGGGCGAGCCGTCGGCCGGCTCCACGACCAGCGCGGGCACCCGAAAGTCGCCGTCCCCGGGGGTGGGGACCTCGCGCGCGACCGGCTCGCCGATCCGGTTCGAGAAGCCCTCGAAGGGCCGGCGCCCGAGATGACCATACGAGCGCCCCGGGTCCAGCGCGGGGCCGAAGTACAGGTGTCCCAGGGTGCCATCCTCCAGCACCCGGGCGAGGTAGCTGATCCGCCCGTTGTGGAGGTGCATCTCGTTCGTCGCGGCGTTCCACGCGGCCGGCATCTCAACTCTCCGAAACGTCTGGGTGGCGCGCCCCGGGGCGGGTCACCCGCCGGGGCGATATCGGGAAGTATGGCCCCCCGGTTCATTGCGAATCGGTTGCCCGGACGGCTCGACAGGGGTTGTAGTGTGTCCGCGTCTGTTGGGGTCCCCGGCCCGAGCCGCCGCCCCTGTGTTGGAGGAGAGAACATGGCTGAAACTGCATCGTGGCGCAGGACAGGGCTGGTCGCCCTGGGGGCGCTTGCGATTGTCGTCTCGGCGTGCGGCGGCGGTGCGACCGCGTCGCCGTCCGCGCCGGCATCCGAGCCGCCCGCAGCGTCCGGCGAGCCGTCGGCGACCCCCGCCGGCAACCTCGGCGAGACGACCTTCGGCTCGAACGAGAGCGACGCGAGCCCGAAGGCCGCCGTCGCCGCGATCGTCGACTACTGCCAGACCAAGGCCGGCATCACGGTCAAGATCAACACCACCGACCACAACACGTTCCAGAACCAGATCAGCTCGTACCTGCAGGGCACGCCGGACGACATCGTCAAGTGGTTCGCCGGCAACCGCCTCCGCTTCTTCGCGGCCCAGGGCCTCGTTGCGCCGATCGACGACGTGTGGACGGAGATCGAGCAGTACATGACGCCGGGCCTGAAGGCTGCCTCGCTCGGCAGCGACGGCAAGGCCTACTTCGTCCCGATCTACAACTACCCGTGGGTGGTGATGTACCGCAAGAGCCTCTTCGAGGAGAAGGGCTACACCATCCCGACGACGATCGACGAGTTCAAGGCGCTCGGCGACAAGATGAAGGCCGACGGCCTCGTCCCGATCGCGTTCGGCGACAAGGACGGCTGGCCGGCGATGGGCACCTTCGACATCCTCAACATGCGGATGAACGGCTACACGTTCCACATCGACCTCATGGAGGGTCGGGCGAAGTGGACCGACCCGAGGGTCAAGGCCGTCTTCGAGAAGTGGGCGGAGCTGCTCCCCTACTTCCAGGAGGGCGCTCCCGGCCGGACGTGGCAGGACGCCGCCAAGGCCACCCTCGTCGACAAGATCGCCGGCATGTACTTCCTCGGCACGTTCGCCCTCGAGCAGGCCGGCGACGCCGCGTCCGACGTCGGCTTCTTCGCGTTCCCGTACTTCGGCAACGAGTGGGACGCCGAGAAGGCGGTCGACGCGCCGATCGATGGCTTCATGCTCAGCGCCAACCCGAAGAACGCCGAAGCGGCCAAGGCCTTCCTCAAGTGCGCCGGCTCGCCCGAGGCGCAGGTGGCCTACGTGACGAGCCCCGGCATCGGCAGCGTCGCCGTCTCGCCGATGGCCGACACGAGCAAGTACACCGACGCCCAGAAGCTGAACGCCGAGTTCCTCAAGAACGCCGGCAACATCGCCCAGTTCCTCGACCGCGACGCGCGGGCCGACTTCGCCGGGCCGTCCGGCATGCAGGCCTTCCTGCTGAGCTTCCTCAACGACCCACAGCAGGACCTCGACAAGTTCCTCAACGACATCCAGACCTACTACGACTCCCTGCCCCCGCAGTGACGTCGGCCTAGGCTGACCCGATCGCGAGGAATGGCGTGACGCGATCCGCGGCCACCACCCCGCCGGCTCCGGCCGGCGGGGTGGTGCCGTCTCCCACCGAGAAGCGCAAGAAGCGCTACACGCTGCTGTCGCGGCGGGACAAGGTCACGCTCTGGCTGATGGCGGGGATCCCGACGTTCCTCGTCTTCTTCTTCATCCTCCTGCCGACCTTCGCCTCGATCATCCTCTCGTTCACGAGCTGGAGCGGTGTCGGCCTGGACAAGATCAAGTTCATCGGCTTCAAGAACTACAGCGACCTCTTCACGATCTACAAGCAGTTCTGGCCGGCGGTCACCCACAACCTCACCTGGCTCCTCTTTTTCCTGTTCATCGCGACGCCGCTCGGGATGTTCCTCGCGGTCCTCCTCGACAAGAACATCCGGGGGACGCGGATCTACCAGAGCGCGCTCTACATGCCGGTCGTCCTGTCGCTGGCGATCGTGAGCTTCATCTGGGAGCTGATCTACGCCCCCGACTACGGGCTGCTCAACACCCTCCTGGGGCGGACCGCGCAGGGCAACCAGATCTCGTGGCTGGGCGACCCGAGCATCAACCTGTGGGCGGTGCTGGTTGCCGCGAGCTGGCGCCAGGTGGGCTACGTGATGGTCCTGTACCTGGCCGGCCTCAAGTCCGTCGACCCGGCCCTGCGCGAGGCCGCGGCGATCGACGGCGCCAGCGAGCGCCAGGCTTTCTTCCGCGTCGTCTTCCCCGTGATGCGGCCGATCAACATCGTGGTCCTCGTGATCACCGTGATCGAGTCGCTCCGCGCGTTCGACCTCGCCTTCATCATCAACAAGGGGCTCAACGGCCTCGAGCTGCTCTCGACGCTCGTCACCAACAACATCCTCGGCGAGACGAGCCGCGTCGGCTTCGGCTCGGCCATCGCGGTCGTGCTGCTCGTGATCTCCGTCGGCCCGATCATCTTCTACCTGCTCCGCGCCCTCAGGGAGGAGAACGAGTGACCGAGTCCGCACTCGCCTACCAGCAGTCCGCGGTCGCGACGAGCGCCCGTCGGCGCAAGACGCTGCGCCGCGCCGGCCTGCAGGCGTTCCTGATCGCGATGAGCATCATCTGGCTCCTGCCGCTGTTGTGGGCCCTGTACACG
The DNA here is from genome assembly GCA_963831745.1 of uncultured Chloroflexia bacterium. GTDB lineage: Bacteria > Chloroflexota > Limnocylindria > Limnocylindrales > CSP1-4 > CTSoil-043. The sequence goes on from CAWHRD010000009.1 coordinate 8,337, forward strand.
TCGTTCCGTCCCTACGAGGACACCGCGGGTAACCTGCGGGGCTACGTCTCGATCGGCGGCGCCTACAACCTCGACAACTACATCACCGCGTGGACCCAGGGCGAGCTTCCGAAGTACTTCATGAACACCGTCATCATCATGGTGCCGGCGGTGATCCTCGTCCTGTTCCTGGCCTCGATGATGGCCTTCACCGTGTCGCGCTACAGCTGGCGCTTCAACTTGGGCCTGCTGATGGTCTTCACGGCGGCCAACCTGCTGCCGCCGCAGGTCATCATCACGCCGCTCTTCCGGATCTTCCTGCTCCTCCCGCTGCCGCCGATCCTGAGCGACAACGGCGTCTTCTACGACCAGTACGTCGGGCTCATGGCGATCCACGTGGCCTTCCAGCTGGGCTTCTGCACCTTCGTGCTCAGCAACTACATGAAGACGCTACCGAAGGAGCTCAATGAAGCCGCCGTCGTGGACGGCGCCGGTGTCTGGCGCACGTACTGGAGCGTCATCCTGCCGCTCACCCGTCCGGCCCTGGCCGCCCTCGCCACGCTCCAGGTGACCTGGATCTACAACGACTTCTTCTGGGCCATCGTCCTGATGAAGACCGGCGCGAGGTACCCGATCACCTCCGCCCTGAACAACCTCAAGGGGCAGTTCTTCACGGACAACAACCTGGTCGCGGCCGGCGCGATCATGGTCGCCATCCCCACCCTGATCGTCTTCTTCGCGCTCCAGAAGCAGTTCGTCAGCGGGCTCACGCTGGGTTCGACGAAGGGCTGATGACCGCCCGCGTCGGCGTCGTCCCCTGGGAGGCACCCGAGATCACCGGCGTCGACCGCGTGCCGATGCACAGCGTCCCGCACGCCGACCGGCTGGAGATGGACGGGCGCTGGCGCTTCCAGCTGCTCCCTGCGCCCGGCAGTGACCCGTCGCGCGCCTGGGGAGAGATCGAGGTCCCGGGCTGCTGGACGATGCAGGGGTTCGGCGACCTGCCCCACTACACCAACGTCGTGATGCCCTTCCCGGGCCTGCCCCCCGCGGTCCCAGCGGCGAACCCGACGGGGCTCTTCGAGCGCGAGGTCGAAGTCCCGCCGGGGTGGGCCGGCCGTCGGATCGTCCTCCACGTCGGCGCGGCCGAGAGCGTGCTGATCGCCCGGGTCAACGGGCACGAGGTGGGGATCAGCAAGGATTCGCACCTCGCCGCCGAGTTCGACGTCACCGACGTCGTGGCGGTTGGGACGAACACCGTCGCGCTGACCGTCGTGAAGTGGTCCGACGCGAGCTTTGTCGAGGACCAGGACCAGTGGTGGCACGGCGGCATCACGCGCTCCGTCTTCCTCTACGCCACGAACCGCGTGCACCTCGGCGACGTGCGCGCGATCCCCACCCTGGATCCCGATCTCGCGGGCGGCTCCGTCGAGGTGCGGGCGGAGGTCGCCTTCGCCGGCGTCCGGCCCGAAGCCGGCTGGACGGTGGAGGCACGGCTCGGCGACCTCACCGCGACCCTGGCCGCCCCGGTACCGCACACCGGGCGCTTCGAAGGCCCGCGTCCGAGCCGGCACCGCCGGGAGCTTGCCGACCGGGCGATCGCCGGCATGTCGCTCACCGACGAGGAGCAGACGGATCTCTGGCCGCGCCTCCACGCCGACCTCGCGCCGGCGAACGTCGGCGCGGTGACGCTGCGGGCCGACGTGGCCGGCGTCCGGCCGTGGTCGTCGGAGCTGCCGGTCCTCTACCCGCTCACGGTGGCCCTGCGCTCGCCCGCCGGCGAGGTCGTCGAGGAGGTCACGCTGCGGGTCGGCTTCCGGCGCGTGGAGATCGTCGGGCTGGACCTGCTCATCAATCGCCGGCGCGTCCTCATCCGCGGCGTCAACCGCCACGACTTCGACCGGCACACGGGGCGCGTCATCGCGCTCGACGACATGCGGGCCGACCTCGTCGCGATGAAGCGCTTCGGCTTCAACGCCGTGCGCACCTCGCACTACCCGAACGACCCGGCCTTCCTGGATTTGTGCGACGAGCTGGGCCTCTACGTGATCGGCGAGGCCGACATCGAGTCGCACGCGTTCATCGACAGCGTCTGCCACGACCCGCGGTACCTCAACGCCTGGGTCGACCGCGTGGCGCGGATGGCCCGGCGCGACAAGAACCACCCGTCGGTGATCGCCTGGTCGCTCGGCAACGAGTCCGGCTACGGGGCGAACCACGACGCCGCCGCGGGCTGGCTGCGGCGCTACGACCCGTCCCGGCCGCTCCACTACGAAGGGGCGATCAAGTGGGACTGGGCGAGCGACCAGACCGCCAGCGACCTGACCTGCCCCATGTATCCGCCGATCAGCGCCATCGTCGGCCATGCACGGTCGGGGCGCCAGCGTCACCCGCTCATCATGTGCGAGTTCTCGCACGCGATGGGCAACAGCAACGGGACGCTGGCCGAGTACTGGGACGCGATCGAGACGACGCCCGGGCTGCAGGGCGGCTTCATCTGGGAGTGGTGGGACCACGGGCTGGTCCAGGAGCTCCCCGACGGGACGACGCGGTGGGCGTACGGCGGCGACTTCGGCGAGACACCGCATGACGGCAACTTCTGCATCGACGGGGTGGTCTTCCCAGACCGGACGCCGAAGCCGGCGCTCTGGGAGCATCACGCCCTCGCCGCTGCGGTCCGGGTCAGCGCGACGGCCGCCGACCTCCGCGCCGGGCGGCTGCGGCTGCACAACCGGCAGGACTTCCGAGACCTCTCGTGGCTCCGGGGCCGGGTCGAGGTGACCGTCGAAGGCCTCCCGGTCCACGCGGCCGATCTGCTCCTGCCCGCCCTCGGCCCGGGCGAGGAGACGGTGGTGGACGTGCCTGGCCTCGCCGAGCTCCCCCTGGACGGTGGTGAGTCGTGGCTCACCGTCCGGTTCACCACCGCGGAAGCGGAAGCGTGGGCCGACCCAGGCCACGAGGTGGCCTGGGCCCAGCTGCCGCTGCGGCCGGCGCCCGAGACGCCGGCCGTCCTCGTGACGCCGGCAGCCGGCGCGAGATCGAGCGCGCCCGTCGACGCCGACGGGCTGCTCGTCCACGAGCTCCTCGCCGCTCCGCCGCGGCTCAGCCTCTGGCGCGCGCCGACCGACAACGACCGGATCCCGGGCCTCGCCACCGCGTGGGAGAAGCATGGCGTGCCGGACCTGAGCCGCACGCTGGCCGCGATCGAGGGGCGCGACGGGGCGACCGTCATCCGGTCCGTGTACCGCACGGGCGCCGGGATCGAGGTCCCCCATGAGATGGTGGTCACGCCGCTCGCCGGCGGCAGCCTCCGCGTCGAGGAGACGGCCACGATCCCGGCGGCGCTCCCCGACCTTGCCCGGGTGGGGACCGTGCTCGAGCTGGCGCCCGGCCTCGACCGCGTCGAGTGGTTCGGGCGGGGCCCGCACGAGACCTATCCCGATCGCCGGCGCGCGGGCCGCGTGGGACGCTGGCAGGCGACGCTCGACGAGCTGCTCACCCCGTACGTGCGCCCCCAGGAGAGCGGCGGGCGGGCCGACGTGCGCTGGATCAGCCTGGTCGACAACGCGGGTCGGGGTCTGCGGATCACGCTGGACCGGCCGCGCCAGGTCTCCGCCACCCGCTTCCGCGCCGCCGACCTCGCGACCGCCACCCATCACGGCGAGCTCGTGCCGCGGCCGGGCGCGGTCGTCCACCTCGACGCGGCGCACCGGGGCCTGGGCACCGCCAGCTGCGGGCCCGACACGCTGCCGGAGTACCTGGTGGGGCCGGGCACGTACCGCTGGTCGTGGGTCCTGGAGCGGGTCGAGGCGTGACGGCGCGCCCCGATCGCCTCTTCCGCGGCTACGTCTTCGACCTCGACGGGACGGTCTACCTCGGCGACGCGCTGCTGCCCACCGCCGGCGAGACGATCACCCGGCTGCGGGACCTCGGGTGCCGCACGGTCTTCCTGTCCAACAACCCCACCCACCCCGCGGACGACTACGCCGCGAAGCTGACCTGGCTGGGCCTGCCGACCGACGTCTCGGACATCCTGGTCTCCACCCAGGTCCTGGTCCGCTTCCTCCAGGAGCGGATGCCCGGCGCCCGCCTCCTCGTCCTCGGCGAGATGCCGCTCGTGAACGCGCTGGTCGCGGGCGGCTTCGAGGTCACCGACAGGGCGGCCGGCACCGACGCCGTCATCGCCAGCTTCGACCGCACGTTCGCCTATCCCAAGCTGCAGGCCGCCTTCGATGCCATCCGGGCGGGGGCGCGGTTCTTCGCCACCAACGGCGACCGCTTCTGTCCCGTGCCGGGCGGCGGCCAGCCCGACGCGGCCTCCGTCATCGCGGCGGTCGAGGCCTGCACCGGTGTCCCCTGCGAGGCGATCGTCGGCAAGCCGTCGCGCCACACCAGCGAGGCGGTCCTCGCGATGCTCGACCTGCCGCCTGCCGACTGCCTGATGACCGGCGACCGCCTCGAGACCGACGTCCGGATGGGGCTCGACGCCGGGATGTCGGCGGCGATCGCCCTGACCGGTGCGACGACGGCGGACATGGTGACGATCTCCTCGATCCGGCCGACGTACGTGGTCGAGCGGCTCGCCGACCTCATCCCGGCGTGACACGGATGGCCGGCTTCGTCCTCGGGATCGACCAGGGCACGAGCGGCAGCCGCGCGCTCGTCCTCGACCGCGACGGGGCGGTCCGCGGCTACGGGTATCGGCCGCTGGCGCGGCTCCATCCCGCGCCCGACCGCGTTGAGCAGGACCCGGAGGCCGTCGCCGCTGGCGTTCGTGACGCGATCGCGGAGGCGCTGGAGCGAGCGGGGATCAGGCCCGCGGAGGTGGCGGCGTGCGGGATCGCGTCCCAGCGCGACACCGACTTCGTGTGGGACGGGCGCACGGGCCGCCCGCTCGCGAACGCGATCACGTGGCAGGACCTGCGGACGCTCCCCCTGGAGGCTTCGCTGCGGGACTGGCCGCTCGTCGGCGAGTGCCGGCGCCGGCTCGGGTACTGGCCGGGGCCCTGGAGCGGCGCCCTCCACCTCGCGTGGCGGATGCAGAACGACCCGGCGATCCGCGAGGCCGCCCGCTCGGGCTGGCTGCGCATCGGGCCGTCGGCTTCGTGGGTCCTTGCGGCGCTTGGCGGATCGGCGGACTCCCGGGCCGACGTGTCGCTGGCCCAGAGCATCAACCTGTGGGACTTTCGCGAGCGCGACTGGTGGGAGCCCTGGCTCGAGTACCTCGAGGTCCCGCGGGCTGCCCTCCCGGCGGTCAGCCCGACCGTGGCCGACTTCGGGACGCTGGCCCTCGACGGGACCCACGTGCCGGTCCGGGCGATGATCGCGGACCAGCAGGGTGCCCTGTTCGGCTACGACTGCCGGCGTGCCGGCGACGCCGAGGCGACGCACGGGACGGCGTCGTTCGTGAACGTCTGCCTCGGAGACGCCGTGCCGGAGCTCGACACGATCAAGGTCTACCTGGCGTGGCTCCTCGACGAACGGCCGACCTACTGCCTGGAGGCCGACACGACGGTCACGGGCGCCGCCGTCCGCTGGCTGCGCGAGGGGGCCCGGATCCTTGATCGGGACGAGGAGCTGGGCGAGCTCGCCGCCTCGGTGCCCGATGCCGGGGGCCTCGTCTTCGTGCCGGCCTTCACCGGCCTCAACGTCCCCTACGACGTCCGCGAGGCCCGCGGGTCGCTGCTGGGGATGACCCTCGGGCACACGCGGGCGCACATCGCGCGCGCGTTCCTCGATTCGATCGGGTTCCAGCTCCGGGCGATCCTCGACGAGATCCACCGGGCGACCGGGGTGGGTGTGACCGAGCTGAAGGTCGGCGGCGGGCTCTCCGCCAGTGACGCCGCCTGCGCGATCCAGGCCGACTGGCTGGGGATCCCCGTGGTGCGCTCGTCATTCGGCGAGACCACGGCCCGCGCGGCGGCCCTCCTTGCGGGGATCGGGGCGGGCGTGTGGGCGGGCGAGGACGACCTGCCGCCCCTCCCCGGGACGAGGCGCGTCTTCGAGCCACGCCTCGCTGCGGACCGACGCGCCGAGGGCCACGCGTCCTGGCGGCACGCCGTGGACGCGGTGACGGCCTGGGCCCGTCCGTAGGGACGACGACCGGGCCGGACGGGGGCTAGCCCCACCCCGAATTCACCGGCTGTCCGGCTGGTTCCGCGAGCCCGGCCGCCGTAGCGTCTGGGCATCGATCGAACGACCGATCGACTGGTCCGGAGGCATCCACCGTGCAGGCAGATCGCAGGCTTCTCTCCTGGGGGGTCTTCTTCGTCACCCTGGGCTCCGTGCTCCTCGTCGCGCAGGGCGACGCGGTCGACATGGACGCCGTCGCGCAGGCCGCCCGCCTGTGGCCCATCCTCGTCATCGCCCTCGGCGTGGGGCTGCTCCTGCGCCGCACCCGCTTCAGCCTCGCCGGCAGCATGCTCGCTGCGGCCGTGCCCGGGCTGCTCCTCGGCGGGATGCTCGTCGCGGCACCCGCGGCGGTGGCCCAGGTCGGACCGGCGTGCTCCGGCGCCCGGCCGACGAGCCTCGCGTCGCGCGAGGGCGCCTTCGCCGACCCGGCGACGGTCGACCTCAGGCTGACGTGCGGCGAGATGACGGTCACGACCGCCACCGGCGGCCGCTGGCAGCTCGACGCCGGCAACGGCACCGGCGCCGACGCGGTGGTCGAGGCCTCGGCGGACCGGCTCTCCGTGACCTCGTCGACCCGGGGGCGCCCGCTCGGCTTCGTCCGGGGCTCCGACGCCTGGCGGCTCACCCTGCCGACCGCGAGCACGCTCGACCTCGCGGCCGAGATCGACGCCGGACGGGGCACCCTCGACCTCGCCGGCGCACGACTGGGAGACGTGCGGCTCGTCGTCAATGCGGGCGAGGCGAGCCTCGACCTCGAGGGGGCGACGCTGGCGCACCTCGCTGCCCGCGTCAACGGAGGTTCGGCAGCCATCCGCCTGCCCGCGCAGGACATCGCGGCCGACCTGGTGGTGAACGCCGGCGCGCTGCGGATCTGCGCCCCGGACGACCTCGGCCTCCGGATCCGCCACGAGGGCGTGCTCACCGCCACCACCTACGCCGGGCTCGTCCGCAGCGGCGACACCTGGCAGAGCCCGGACTACGCCACGGCAATCCACCACGCCGACGTGACCATCTCGGCCAACGTTGCTAGCGTGGACGTCAACCCCAAGGGAGGGTGCAAGTGAACCCGCGTCGTCTCTACCGCAGCCGTCGTGACCGGCAGCTGGCCGGCGTCGCCGGCGGCATCGCCGAGTACCTCGAGATCGACCCGACGGTCGTCCGGATCCTCTGGATCCTCTCGGTCTTCCTCGGCGGCTTCACGATCCTGCTGTACATCATCATGGCCTTCGTCGTCCCGCTCGAGCCGGGCGGCACGCCTGTCGGCGAGCCCGGGCAGGCACCGGTGGACTCCGCGTGGACCGCTCCGGCAGCCGGCCGGCGACGATCGTCCCGCCGGACGGGCCGGCCTCTACGTCGGTGTCCTGCTGATCGCCTTCGGGGCGATCGCCATGGCCAGCCTGGCGATCCCCGGCCTCGCCGGCAGCGGCTTCCTGTGGGCCGGCTTCGTCGTGGCTCTCGGTGTCGCGCTCATCGTGGGCGCCGACCCGCCGGCAGGCGCTCGACCGGTGATCGGGGTCCCGCTCCTCGTCCTCGGCCTGCTCCTGGTCCTGAGCGCCCTGCTCGGCGCCCGGGTCCGGGGGCGGGACCGCGGCGCGATCGGGACCTTCATCCTCTCCCCGCTTCACCCGGCGACGTGGTACGCCACCCTCGCGATCCTGCTCGGGTTCTGGGTGGAGCTCCTCGCGTTCTCGCTCGCGGTCGCCGCCTTCTCCTCCGGCGTCTCGCTGCTCTTCGTCGGGATCGGGGTCGTGGTCGTCGGCCTGACGAT
>CAWHRD010000010.1:0-33745 GCA_963831745.1 uncultured Chloroflexia bacterium
CTCGCCATGCTCAACAGGTTATCGACCTGGCCGACGAGGCCGTCACCGGCTAGGAACCGACGGGCACACGGTCAGGGGCCGGTTCCGCGACGGGGCCGGCCTTTGGTCTTCGGGGGGCAGTCAGGGCGCGGAGCGCTCCATCTGCATCGTCTTCGTCGAGCTGGAACGGCATCCCCGTCGGCGCCGGCCGGACGCGGGGGTGCCCAGCAGCACGGCCGCGACGCGACGATCACGGCAAGACGCCAGCCCACGCCACGGCACGCGGGAACGTGCGCTGCGCGGGCATCGAGTGCACGGCCATGGCAGGCCTCCTCTGGTGCCCGGTGGGTCGGGGACGCGTCCCGAGTCGATGCGCGGGGTGGCCCGCCGGCGGTGCGTGTCGGTGCCACCACGGTCCCCCGAGGGGTGGCGGTGCGGCAAGGGCCGACAGGCGCGTCCCGGCGTCGCCGAATGGCCCTGAACGGCCCCTGGAGTCGGGCCTGGAGCTGGCCCGGGACGGGAGGGACCGCGTACGTCGCCCGGGTGCATGAACCGCGGGCGCACCTCAGCGATGGCCCTGCCGTCGGCGAGCTGGTCGACCGCCTTCGTGATCCGGCGAAGGCGCGTCTCCTCGGTCTTCGCGTCCTCGACGCCGAGCACGAACCAGCGCTGCTGGCTGTACGAGAGCCCGTCGAAGAAGCGCCGGGCGGCCGGCTCGCGGTCGAGCGCCTCGGCGAAGTCGGCCGGGACGGCCACCTCGCGGGGCGCGGTGTCCAGCTCGACCTCGACGTCCACCTCGTCGCCGGCGGCGACCCCGGCGCCCTCCCGGTTCTCGGCACTCAGCGGCAGCATGAACACGTCACCGTAGGCCGCCACGGTGCTCCGGTAGCTGTGGCCGCCGATCGTGACGCGCACGGGCGGCCGCTTGCCCTTGCCAAGGGCCTCCACGATCTCCGCCGGGACGCGGAACCCCGTGGCGGTCTTGCCGCCGAGCTCGACGGTGGTTCGGAATTCATGCGCAGAGCCACCTCCATGTGGAACAGCCAGGAAACGCACAGGGTACTCGGCCGTCCCGGGGCGACGGCCGGTCGCCACCTCTCGGAAGGTCGTGGCGAGAATCGCGCTTCGCCACTCGTCCCGCGCGGCCTCGATTGTCGTGCCGGGATCGGCCGTCTAGGATGCCGTCCACCGACCATCCGGCACCCCGCCGGGGTGGCAGCAGCGGCGACCGAGGACCTGCGACATGAGCGAGGAACCCCGGACCCCGGGCGGCGACCAGCCGGTCGTGCCGAACACCTGGGAGCGCGACGCCCCCGAACACGCTCGCGACAGCGCCCGCGCCCCCGCCGGAGGCCGCCGGGGGAGGTACCCCGGGCTGGACGGCGGGCGCACCGGAACCGCCGAGGCGGGCCGGCCGCCGCCGACTGGTCGGGATCGTCGGCCTCGTCGGCCTCGTCGCCATCGGGCTGCTGATCCGGTTCGCGGTCGGGACCGCCGTCCACGGGATCGCCGACCAGCTGGCGCTTGCCGGCACGCCGATGAGCCGGCTGTCCGCCGACGACCGGGACGCGTATCTGGCGCGCCTCGAGGCGGCGCTTGGCGACCGCGGCAAGGGCCTCTCCGACGCGGAGGTCGGGGAGCTCGTCGAGCGGACGGAGGCGGATGGAATGCCCCGCCTCGACGATGCCGCGCTCGTCGACCACCTGGCGATCCAGGCGGCAGCGCTCGACGCGGTCGACGACGCGACGTGCGCGGCGTTCGGACGTTCCTCCCTCGGTTCACAGCCGCTGAGCGACGAGGTCACGACGGACGTTGTGGCCGCCATCCCTGACGATCGGATCAAGGCGTGGGTCGAGATCTCCGTCCGGGCCGTCGAAGCGAGCGTTCACTCGACGGCACCAGTCCCGACGCCGGATCCCGCCGCATCCGACGCAGCCTTCACGGCGCTCTTCGAGGCGCTGCCTGCCGCCGATCTGGAACGGGTGCAGGTGGTGGCCGGCGACACCATCGCCGCGCCCGATGCGGAGGTCTGCTGGGCTATCCGCACGATGTACGGCGGGGCCCTGGCACTCCCGCCCGACCAGAAGGCGATCGTCGCACGGGTCGACGTCTCACCGTAGCCCGCGCGGCCCCCCGCGACGCGGTGTCGTCAGTCGCGGCGGCCAGTCCCGAACTGGCGGTCGCCGGCGTCGCCGAGGCCCGGCAGGATGTAGCCCTTGTCGTTGAGCTCACGGTCCAGCGCCGCGCAGTGGATCGTGACGTCCGGGTGGGCCGCGCTCACCGCCGCGACGCCCTCCGGCGCCGCGATCAGGTTGATCAGCTTGATCCGGCTGGCGCCCCAGCGCTTCAGGACGTCGATCGCCGCCGTCGCGGAGCCGCCGGTCGCCAGCATCGGGTCGAGGATCAGGCACAGGTCGACCGTCGCGGAGTCCGGCAGCTTGTTGTAGTACTCGACCGGGCGCAGCGTCCGCTCGTCGCGGAAGAGCCCGAGGTGCCAGACCTGGGCGGTCGGCATCAGCTCCAGCATCGCGTCGACCATGCCGAGGCCGGCGCGCAGGATCGGGACCAGGCCGATGCGGTCGCCCAGCTCGTGGGCGTCGATCTCCTCGAGGGGCGTCCGGACGCGGAGCGGGCGGAGCCGGGCGTCGGCGAGGGCCTCGTAGCCCAGCAGCCAGGAGAGCTCGCGTACGACCTCGCGGAACTTCTTCGGCTCGGTCTTCTCGTCGCGCAGGATCGCGAGCTTGTGCAGGACGGCGGGGTGCCGGGAGACGTGCAGGGCGGGCGGGGCGGGCTTGCTGTCGGACACGGGCGCGCACCTCGGGCATGGAGCGGGCGGTCGGCGCGGCCGGCTGCCCGGGACGGGGGCGTCCGACCGGACCGATCCTAGCACCGGGCGCCGCCGCCGGCGGGGCGCTGCGGACGCGACGCGCGGGCCGCCCGGTTCGGCCCGCGGCGCCAACCGCGCGACGGGCCGTTCCCGGGTCGCCGGCCGCGCTATCCTCGGACCACCATGCCGTCCGCCCGTCCCGCCGGGGGCGCCCGTCCTGCCGCCAGCACCGCTCGCGCCTCGCGGAAGGCGCCGCCGATCCTCGCCCGCCAGGTCCGCGGCGAGATCGTGGAGAGCGTCCATCGCGGCCACGTCGTCCGGGTGGACGCCACGGGTCGCGTCACCCACGTGGCCGGCGACGCCGAGGCGGAGGTGACGCTGCGCTCGTGCGTCAAGCCCTTCGCCCTCGTCGCGCTGGCCGAGGCCGGCGGCTTCCACGACTACGGGCTGTCGGCGGCGGAGATCGCCCTCATGGCGAGCTCGCACTCGGGCGAGGACGTCCATGTCCGCACGCTCCAGGCGGTCTTCCGTCGGTCGGGACTTACGCAGACGCTCCTCGCCTGCGGCAGCGAGGGCGCGCCGCTGGACCCGCTGACCTCGGCGCGGCTGGCCCGCGACGGCGAGAAGGCCGGGCCCGTGCGCCACATGTGCTCCGGCTACCACGCCGCGATGCTGCTCCTGGCGCGCCTTGGCGACTGGACCCTGGAGGACTACTGGAACCCCGGGCACCCCGTTCAGGTCGCCGTCCGCGCCGTCGTCGCGCGCGCCTTCGAGTCGACCCCGGAGCGGCTGCGGACGGCCATCGACGGGTGCGGCGTGCAGACCTTCGCCTTCCCGCTCGCCGCCGTCGCCCGTGCGTACGCCCTCCTGGCCGATCCCGACGCCATCCCGTCCGATGACCCGCGTCGGAGCCTCGCGCCGGCCCTGCGGACGATCCGCGACGCCATGGCCGCCCACCCCGAGATGGTCGCGGGCTCGCGCGAGCGGCTCGACACGTCGCTCATGAAGGCGCTCCCGGGCCGCCTCGTCGTGAAGGGCGGCGCCGAGGGCCTGCGGGGCATCGCGGTGCTCCCGGAGAAGGGGAACGGGGCCGGCGCATCGGCGCTGGCCGTCAAGGTGGAGGACGGCTCGGGCTTCGAACGGGCGACCTGGGCGGCGTCGGTGGAGGCGCTCCGCCTCGCCGGCGTCCTCGAGGGCCATGCCCTTCGCGTCGTCGGCCGGTACCATCGACCGGTCGAGCTGGATCCCCACGGCCGGATCGCCGCCGAGACGATCGCCGGGTTCGACCTCGTGCCGGTGGGCGAGCTCGTCGGCTGAGGGGTCGGGTCCGGGCCCGAGGGATCAGCCGCGGCCGGCCGTCGGCCGAACCGATGGGTGGGGGGCACCATCGGCGCCCGGGACGAGGACGTCGGGGCAGGTGAGATCGAACGGCGCGGATCCGCATCGCGTCCTCGGCGTCGCCCGCGACGCGACCGAGGGGGAGATCAAGCGCGCCTACCGCGCCCTCGCCAAGCGCCATCACCCCGACGCCGGCCAGGGCTCCGTCGCCCGGTTCCTGGAGATCCAGGCCGCCTACGAGACGCTCGTCGGCGGGGCGTCCGCGAGCGGGGCCGGCGGAGCGGCGTCTGCTCGGCCGAGCCCGGCGTCTCGCCGGCCGGCGCAGCCGGGCGGTTCGGGAGGCACGCCCGGCGGCGCGAGCGCGCCCGGGGAAGGCGCGCGCGCTCCGGCCCAGGGGGCGGAGTGGGCCCGGCGGCCGCGCGGGGGCAGCGCGCGCCGTCCGGGTGCGGGGTCGGCGGGCGGGACCGGGTCGCCCGGTCCCGGGCCGGCCGGGGACGCGGCCCCACGACCCCCGGGCGCGCGGGGCGGGCCGAGGCCCGATGACGCGCCCCGTGGGCGGCGCGCGTCGGGGCGTCGCCGCGCGACGCTCGGCTCGACGTCGTACGACGGGGCGGAGGATGCCTTCGAGCCCGACTGGGGCGGGGCGACCTGGTACGGGCCGAGCTCGGGCACGTACTGGACGATCAACCCGAAGGAGTACGCCGACCCACGCAAGCACGGCCCGGAGTACCAGGCCCGCGCACGTCGCCGCCGGGGCGGGGCCGCCGGCCCGGGCGCGGGCTCGAGGGACGCGGAATCGGGCGCGGGGGACGGCGCGGCGTCGGGCGCGGGCTCCGGGGAGCCGGCAGCGTTCGACGCGACCGAAGCGAGCCGGGTGCCGCCGCGGAAGCCCGTGATCCCGGGCGCGCGGGGCGGCGGGCTCCCGCCGTCGTGGCGGGCCCACGCCTGGACCGCGGCCGCGCCACCGGGCGCCGAGCGGGTTGCCTTCGAGCACGACCCGGCGCCCGATGGAGGGCCGTCGGGCGGATGGCCGGAGCCGGGTGGGCCGCCTCCGGGGTCGCGCGGCCCCGTGGGCTCGGAGCCGGCGGCTCCTCGTCCGGCGCCCCGCCCGTCGCGCGCGACGACGGCGCAGGCGGCGCCGGGGCCCGGGGATCGCGATGCGCGTCGTCCTGGCCGTTGCCGGGTGGCTCGTCCCCGGCCTGGCGCTCGCCTCGCTCGCCGGCCTCCCGGGCGGACGTCCTCGCGACGCTGCCCCTGCAGGTCGCCGGCGTCGCGGTGCTGGCCCTCGTCCCGCGCGCCGCGTGGGTCTCGATCGGCGGCAGCCTGGCCCTCGTGTTCGCCGCGATCCCGATCGTGGCCGTGGTCGCCGCGCTCGGCGGCCCGTACGACCCGGCCGGGCCCGCGCCGGAGGCGGCGGTCGTGCTCGCCGCCGCTCGCCTGGACCGCCGGCGTCCTGCTGGTCGGTGCCGGCCGGGTCGCGCCGTACCCGTGGCGGACCGGACGCGTGACGGCGACGGACGGCGGGGTCGTCCGGCAGGTCGCCCGGGCGCCCGCGGGGTACGATCACCACGTGACCCGCCGCGCCCCGTCCGATCTCTCGAGCGCCGCCCAGGAGTACCTCCTCGCCCTCCGCGTGGCGGCCGGTGACGGCTGCCGCGTGACGACGGCCCACATCGCGCGCCAGGTGGGCGTCACGACGCAGGCCGCGAGCGAGATGGTCCGGCGCCTCGCGGCCGACGGGCTCGTGGCGCAGGGCGAGGGTCGCGAGCTGATCCTGACGGCACCCGGACGCGCCGCCGCCGACGCGATCTTCCGACGCCACGCCCTCCTGGAGTGGCTCCTCACGACGGTCGTCGGCCTCGGCTGGGCCGAGTCGGACGTCGAGGCGGCCCGCCTGCAGGGCGCGATCTCGCCGCGCGTCGAGGCGCGCCTCGACGAGCTCCTGGGCCACCCCGAGACCTGCCCGCACGGCAACCCGATCGACGTGGCCGCCGCCGAGCGCCGTCCCCCGGGCGTCCCGCTGGCCGGCCTGGAGGCGGGCTCACGGGCGACGATCTACCGGATCACCGAGGCCGCCGAGGAGGATCCCGGCGCTCCTCTCGTACCTGGAGGCGCGCGGCCTGACGCCCGGCGCCCACGTCACGATCCTGGCCCGCTCCGCGTCGCTGGACGCCGTCACGCTCGAGGGGCCGATCGGGCGCGCCACGCTCGGCCTCCGGCCGGCCGGGCTGGTCCACGTCCTGTACGGCGAGGCCGACCCCGCGCTCTTCCACCGCGTCCCGGACGGGGTCCGCCGGGGCTGACGGACCGGCGCCCGGGGACGGCCGCGACCGCGCCCGGAGGCGGCCACGATCGACGCGATGGCGGCTCGTACAATCGCGGCCATGACCGACGCCCGCGTCCGCATCGCGCCCAGCCCCACCGGGCCCCTCCACATCGGCACGGCCCGCACGGCGCTCTTCAACTACCTCTACGCCCGCCACGTCGGCGGCACGTTCATCCTCCGCCTCGAGGACACCGACCAGGCCCGCTCGACCGTCGCCTTCGAGCGCGACATCCTGGAGCACCTCCACTGGCTGGGGCTGGAGTGGGACGAGGGGCCCGGCCGCCGGCGGACTGCCGGAGCGCGGGCCGTTCGGGCCGTATCGCCAGATGGCGCGCCTGCCGCGCTACGCGGAGGCGGCCGAGCGGCTCCTGGCCGCAGGACCGCGCCTACCCCTGCTACTGCACGCCCGAGGAGCTCGAGGCCGACCGGCGGGCGCAGGAGGCGGCGAAGCAGCCGGCCGCGCTACGTCGGCCGCTGCGCGACCCTTACCCCCGACGAGCGGGTCGCCCGCGAGGCCGAGGGCCGCCGGCCCGCGCTCCGCTTCCGGATCGAGCCCGGAGTCGTCGCCTTCGACGACCTGGTCCGGGGCCACGTCGAGATCGACGCCTCCGCCCTCGGCGGCGACCTCGTGATCGTCCGCGCCGACGGGACGCCCGCTCTACCACTTCACGGTGGTGGTGGACGACGCCGCGATGGGGATCACCCACGTCATCCGCGGCGAGGACCACCTCTCCAACACGCCCAAGCACATCCTCCTCTTCCGGGCGCTGGGCCACCCCGAGCCGGTCTTCGCCCACCTGCCGCTCATCCTCAACCCCGACCGCACGAAGATGAGCAAGCGCAAGAGCCAGACCGCGGTGAAGGACTACATCGCCGAGGGCTTCGTCCGCGAGGCGTTCGTCAACTACCTGGCCTACCTCGGCTGGTCGCCCGGGACCGAGGAGGACGTCCTCTCGCTCGACGAGATCGTCGAGCGGTTCGACCTGGCGGTCGTGCAGAAGGGCGGGGCCATCTTCGACCGGGGCCGCCTGGAGTGGCTCAACGGCCAGTGGATCCGGCGGCTGGCCGACGACGACCTGGTCGACCGGCTGGCGCCCGTTCCTGGAGGCCGACTGGGCCGCCGGGCGGATCGACCGGAACCCGGCGCGCGCCGAGATCGCTGCCCTCCTGCCGCTCGTGCGCGAGCGGCTCCCGGTCCTCGGCGCCATCGGCGACCTCGTCGGCTTCGTCTTCATCGAGGCGATCGCGCTCGACCCCGCGCTCCTCGTCCCGAAGCGCTGGGACCGCGGCACGCGCGGGCCGGGCTGGCGGCCGCGCGGTCGGGCGATCGACGCCGCCGGGGTCGCCGGCTTCACCGTCGAGGGCTGGAGGCCGCCCTGCGCGGCGCCGCCGAGGCCAACGGCTGGAAGGCCGGCGACCTCTTCATGGCCATCCGGGTGGCCCTCACGGGGAGGACGGCCACGCCGCCGCTCTTCGAGATCGATGGTCGCCCTCGGGCGCGAGCGGACGCTGGCCCGCCTCGACCGGGCGGCGCGGGCGCTGGAGGCCGAGGCGCCGGCCTGAGTCACGGCCGGCCGCCCGCCGGCCCGCAACGGGGGTACGAACATGACGCACGACGATGTCCAGGCCTGGCTCGAGCGCTACGTGGCCGCCTGGGAGAGCTACGACCCCGCCGCCATCGGCGACGCTGTTCGCGGAGGCCGCCGAGTACCGCTACCACCCGGCCGACGAGCCCGTCGTGGGGCGTGCCGCGATCGTCGCCTCGTGGGTGACGCCGAGGGCGCCGCCAGCGGCCGCGACGAGCCCGGGACCTACGCGGCCCGCTACGAGCCCTACGCCGTCGAGGGGGCACGCGCCGTCGCCGTCGGCTGGTCGCGCTACTGGACCGACGCCTCCCGGGCGACGGAGCGGGCCACCTACGACAACTGCTTCCTCCTCGAGTTCGACGACGACGGCCGCTGCCGCGCCTTCACCGAGTTCTTCCGGGAGCGCGGCTGAGGCGCGCTGCCCCGGCCGTGGGCGGCGCGTCCGGGCTGGCGGCCGGGCGCCGGCACGTCCGTTAACAATTCGCCAACGCGCCGATAACCGGCGGGCCTATCCTCTGGAGGCGATGGCCCGCACGATCCTCGTCGTGGACGACGAGCCGACCCTGCGCGAGACGCTCGCCGAGGCGCTCGACGCGGACGGCTTCCGCGTGATCACCGCCGCCGACGGGCGCGAGGCACTGGCGCAGTTCCGCGAGCATCGCCCCGAGCTGGTCGTGCTCGACCTGATGCTCCCGGAGCTTTCGGGCGTCGAGGTCTGCCGCATCCTGCGCCAGGAATCGGGCGTGCCGATCCTGATGCTCACGGCCAAGAGCTCGGAGATCGACAAGGTGCTGGGCCTGGAGCTCGGGGCCGACGACTACGTCACCAAGCCGTTCAGCCTGCGTGAGCTGACCGCCCGGATCCGGGCCCTGCTCCGGCGGACCGAGCAGCCGGTCGTCGAGGGACCAGCCACGGTCGGCCTCGGGGACCTCACGGTCGACCTGGCCGGCCACCGCGTCCTCCGCGACGGCGCCCAGGTGCCTCTCAAGCCGAAGGTCTTCGAGCTGCTGGCCTTCCTGCTCCGCCACCCCGGCCAGGTCTTCAGCCGCGAGCAGCTGCTGGAGAACGTGTGGGGCTACGACTACGCCGGCGAGACGCGCACGGTGGACGTCCACGTCCACTGGCTGCGCACCGCGATCGAGCCCGAGCCGTCCGCCCCGACGCTGATCCAGACGGTCCGCGGCGTCGGGTACGTCTTCCGCCGCCCGGCCTGACGGCGGCGACCCGGGGGCTGCCGGCCGCGGCTGGAGCCGGGCTCAGCGTCCCTTGGCGGCGATCCGCTCGATGACCTCCGCGGCGTCCTCCGCGGCATCGATCGTGTCCTCGAGGACCTTGTAGAGATCGCGCAGCTTGATGACCGTGAGAGGGTCGACCTCCTCGCGGAAGAGTCGCCCGATGGCGGCTCGGGACAGGCCGTCGGCCTCGTTCTCCAGGTCGTGGATGGCCTTCAGGTGCATGCCCGCGGTTTCCAGGTGATCCAGCTTCCGTAGCGCCTCCAGGAGCTGCTCGCCCTGCGCGGCGATGATCCCGGCCAGGCGGCGCGCCTCGACGGTGGGGGCGTCGATCGCGTAGATCACGACGGTCTCGGCGGCTTCCTGGATGCCGTCGACGACGTCGTCGAGGCGGACATAGAGCTCGTGGATGTCCTCGCGGTCGAACGGGGTGATGAACGAGCGCTCGAGGCGAGCCGCGATGTCCATGTCGATCTCGTCGCCCTGGTGCTCGAGCGCCTGGATGGTGCCCACCCGCTCGTCGAGCCGGTCGAAGTCGGTGAAGAGCCCGTTGAGCGCTCGAGCCGCTTCGAGCAGGTTCTCGCCGTCCTTGATGAAGATCTCCTGGAAGGCCTCGTCGCGGGGGATCAGGCGGGGCATGGGCAGGTCACCTCCGGAAGATGGTCAGTGGACGCCGAGGGCATTGAGGATGAGCCAGGCCACGGCGCCCACGGCCGCGGTGGCGGGGATCGTCACGATCCAGGCGACCAGGATGCCGCGGGCCACGCCCCAGCGCACGCCACGGGCGCCCTTGCTGGTGCCGACACCCATGATCGCGCTCGAGATCACGTGCGTCGTGGAGACGGGCATGCCGAAATGAGCGGCCGTGTAGATAACCGTGGCGGCCGTCGTCTCGGCCGCGAAGCCGGTGATCGGCTCGAGCTCCACGACCCGGTGGCCCATCGTGCGCATGATCCGCCAGCCACCCGCCGCCGTCCCCAACGAGATGGCGGTGGCGGAGATGACGATGACCCACCACGGGATCTCGACGTTGTCGCCGCCGGGGATGAGCCCGGCGGTCACGAGGGCCAGGGTGATGATGCCCATCGTCTTCTGGGCGTCGTTGGAGCCGTGGGCGAAGGCCATGAACCCCGCCGAGACGACCTGCAGGCGCCGGAAGCGGTGGGCCAGCGGACGCCGGGCGGACTTCCGGAAGATCCAGAAGAGGGCGACGATCAGGAGGAGCGCCCCGAAGAACCCGATGAGTGGCGAGGTGACGAGAGGGAACAGGACCTTCGTGACGATCCCCTGCACGTTGAGCGCGCCCCAGCCGGCCGCGATCACCGTCGCCCCCAGGAGGCCCCCGATGAGGGCGTGGCTGCTGGAGCTCGGGATCCCCAGCCGCCAGGTGACCAGGTTCCAGGCGATCGCGCCCAGGAGCGACGCCATGACCACGGCCTGGGTGGTGGTCGCGTCGTCGACGAGGCCTGCCCCGATCGTCTTCGCCACGGCGGTCCCCGCGAAGGCGCCGATGAAGTTGAACGCCGCCGCCATCGCGATGGCGTAGGCGGGCCGGAGGGCGCGCGTCGCGACCGATGTGGCGATCGCGTTGGCCGTGTCGTGGAAGCCGTTGATGTAGTCGAAGAGGACGGCGAGGATGATCACGGCCACCAGGCCCAGGGTCACGCCGGTCATCGCCCGGACCCGGGCACGGCAAGGCTCCGCATGGCGCCAGTATGTTGATCTTGTTAACGACCTGCTGGGCCTGCCCGCACGCGCCGCCGCCGGCGCGCCTCTCTGTACGTCGTCGCTAACCGAGCGTTAACCGGCCGTCCATGAGGCGTTGACCGACCCCGACCACCGTTCGGGCATGGTGACCCCGATCGAGCCGGCGCGGCACGCGGAGGCGCCGACGACGGGCGCGGTGCCGCCGCGCCGGCCGGTCCGGCGACGGCTGGTCGTGGCGCCGTCGCCCTCGGCCGAGGCGGCCCTCGTGGCACGCGCTGCCGAGGTGTTGCGTGCCCGGGCCACCCGGCCGCCCGCCCGCTGGCTCCTCCCCGGGTTCGCGCGCGACGTGGACCTGGTCCGGCGACAGCTCGGCCCCCTGCGCGACCTGCGGATGCTCGTCGCCTCGTACGAGCGCGAGAGCGCCCGCCTCGCCGCGCTGCGCCGCCTCGCGGCGGACCCGTCGGCGCCGCCGCCGCCGCTCGACCCGCTCGAGGCGGCCTACGCGGTTCGCTGGCTGGAGCTGTCGGACGGCGGGGTCGCCCTGCCGTCCTGGTCGGAGTTCGTTGCTGACGAGGCCGAAGCCGCGGGCTGACCCGCGGGCTGACCCACCTGCCGGCACGGGCCCGGCCACCGGCCGTCTGCCCCGCGAGCCGATGACCGTCTTCCTGGGACTCGCGATCGGCTCGACGATGGTCGGCACGACGTTCCTCCAGCCCAGCACGCCGGGGATCCTGGGACTCGCGATCCTCGCCTTCGCCCTCGACACGGCGGCCGGGCTGGTCTTCGCCAAGGTCCTCAACCGGCTCGCCGGGGGCACCTTCAACCCGCTGATCGGCGCCGCGGGGATCGGGCGGAGCCGCCAGCGCAGGTGGCGGGGCCATCAGGAGCCGTTACCCGGTGCGGGCCGGCACCGCCAGCGTGCTTGGGCGCGCAGAAGGGGCCGAAAGTTAATGGCGAATAGGGCGAATGACGTAGTACTTTCGGCGGACGTCCCCCCGTCCAGCCGGCTTGTTGGCAGCCCTCGCCCCGAGGAGAGCTGGCCCGCGAATGCCCACGCGGTGGCCGCGCAACCGTGTCGCCGAGCAGACGCCGGCGACCACGGAGCTGACGTCACGGATCGTCCCCAACCGTGACGAAGCGTCTGCTCGCACCGCCGTCGCCGCCATTACCCGCGGCCCGCGGTGCCGCCACGAGGGATTTATCGTGCGTAGGATTCTCGCATCGCTGTTTGTCATCGCCGCGCTCCTCGGCGTCGGCGTGTTCGCCACGGGCGCCTACTTCACCGACACGGTCAACCAAAACGACCTCACCTTCACGACCGGAAACGCGGACCTCAAGCTCGGCTTCTGCGATCCGGGAGTTGGGCGGAACTGCGCCGACGACGCGGCCGCCCTTGATAGCATTGACTTCGGGCCCTTGCCCAGTTCGATGTACTAACCGGGCCCGGCAAGACGAACGCCGACTGCCTGGTCTTCGAGAACAAGGGCGACTATGCCCTCAACCTGACCGGCGGCATTGCTTGGTACGACCAAAGCACGCTCGGCATGGATGGTGCCTTCTGGGTCAAGGCCGAGATGGCCAACAGCTTGTGCCAGGCCACCGGCTCCGTGATCTTCGGTTCACAGAGCCTGCTCAGCGCCTACGGGGCCGGCTTCCAGTCCTTCGGATCGCTGGCGCCCGGTGGGCGGATCTACGTGATCTGGTCGAACTCGTGGGACTCCAACGGCAACCAGAATGCGCTCCAGGACGGGTGGATCCTGGTCGACGCGTCCATGACCGGCACGACCGAGTAGCCGGTTGAGCCATCGGCACGACGTGGTGCGCCGGCACGCCGAGCGCACCACGTCGCGTCCGAGCGCGACCGACTGAGTCCGTGATGTCGAGTCTGGGCAGGATCGCGTGGTGGGGGCTGCAGACGATCCTCTGGGTCGTCCTGCTGGGCTTCCTCCTGCTCCTCGCCGTCTCCCGCTTCACGCCGTATGAGGCGCTCATCGTTCGCAGCGGCAGCATGGAGCCGACCATCAGCACCGGCGGCATCGTCATCGTCGACCGGGACGCCCGCACCCCGGTGGTCGGGGCGATCGCCTCGTTCCGTGATCCCGATGGGGGCGTCGTGACACATCGAGTCGTCAGCATCGACGACACCGGATTCGTCACGCGGGGGGACGCGAATCGCGCCAACGATGTACGCGACTCGCCCGGTCGCTTCGGTCTACGGCACGGTCTCTCTCTATGCGCCGTTCGTCGGATACGTCATCCACCTGCTCCGACAGCCCGTCGCGTTTCTCGTGCTGCTGCTCGGCACCGGCGGATTCCTGATCGTGGATGCGCTGCGGACGATCGTCCGCGAACTCTCCCGGATGCGACGCGATCGGAGGGGCCTGGATGCGGAGTGACCTCTCGCCGCGCGGTGCAGCACTGGTCGCGGTGGTCGCGTTGGCCAGCCTGACGGCCCTGAGCGTCGGCTCCACCTCGTCCTACTTCTCGGACACGGTGCGAGTCATCCGCGGATACGTGGCATCCATCGCTGATGCTCCGGACCAACCTCCGCCGCCGGTTCCCGCCGAGTGCCGGAAGATGAAGCTCAAGCAGATCATCGTCGGGACGGCGGGCGACGATCACCTTGTCGCGGGCAACGGCGGCGCGCTCGTCTTCGGGCTTGGCGGCAACGACACGATCGAGGGCGGCAACGGCAAGGACTGCCTCGTCGGCGGCGAGGGCGACGACACGCTCGAGGGCGGCAACGGGAATGACGTGCTGCTGGGTGGCGAGGGCGGCGACTGGCTCGACGGCGGCAACGGGAATGACGTGCTGCTGGGTGGCGAGGGCGGCGACACGCTCTTCGGGGGCAACGGCAAGGACTGCCTCCAGGGCGGCGAGGGTGACGACACGCTCGACGGCGGTCGCGATGACCGCGGGGGCCCGCGCGAGCGCGACACGAAGCAGGGAAGCCACGGCAACGACCTCCTCGACGGGGGGGCCGGGGGCGATGCCTGCTACGGCACGAAGCACGATGAGTTCAGGCATTGCGAGACCGTCTCGAAGGATGGCTCGCAGGCTCCGCGTGAACGGACCACCAAGCCTGGCAAGGAACCTTCGACGGACGCTGGCGGGACCCCGGATCCGAACTCCACCGTCGTCACGCCGCCGCCGGTGCCCGTTGTGCCGCCGTGGGCCGAGCCGACGCCCGAGGCAACCCCACCGGCCGAGCCGACCGCCGAGCCGACGCAGGATCCCACGCCCGAGCCGACCCCCGAGCCGACCCCGGAGGCCACGCCCGAACCGACCCCGGAGCCGACCCCGGAACCGACGCCGGCTCCAACCCCCGAGCCGACCCCCGAGCCGACGCCGTCCGACCCGACTCCGGCGCCCTGAGGCACGATCGGGCCGACACGACGGCACTGCGGCCGGCAAGCGCGACCCGGCCGTCCCCGACCCGGTGATCCCTCGTCAGTCGATGACGCCGGGGACGTCGCGGTAGAGCCCCTTCCGCCAGGTGCCGTCGAGCATGTCCCCGATGGCGCGCGTGGCGAGGTCGGAGAACCCGGGGTCCAGGATGTGCATGTCGAGGGTGATCACGTCGAGGCTGTCGTTCGCCCTGTCGACGCGCTCCCCGAGGACCGCCCGCATGAGCGTCGACTTCCGCGACCACGTGGGGTGCTCCGGGTCGGGCTCCCAGGTGGGGCCGTCGCCGTGGCCCTCCGCCCAGCCCCGCTCGCGGCTGGCGATCGCCTCGCGCTGGTCGTAGGCTGACCATCCCTGCATCGGGAGGAGAAACACCGTCGGCCCCGTCGCGCGGCTGAGCCGATCGGCGATCATCGCCGAGACTTCCTCGACCTCCTCCGGCGTCGGGAGGAGGATCGTGACGCTCGGGTTGTGGATGTAGGGCAGCCCGGTGTCCCGGTAGCCCGTCCGCCGGCCGCTCCTCACATCGTCGAGGTACTGCTGCGGCACCTTCTCGAGGGCCCCGAGCGCCGCCTGGTCGAGGCCGCCCGGGGCGACGACCTGCGGGATGCCCATCGCTCCGGCGGCCGTGAGGCGCTCGCCTTCCCAGGCGGCGGGCGTGCCGTAGACGCTGCCGAGCAGGGTGTTCATCAGCTCCGCCGTCGTGAGGTCGATGACCGCGGTGATCGTCCCGGAGCGGACCAGGTCCTCCATCGTGGCCCCGGGGACGCCGACGGCATGGAAGACGGCCGCGTCCCAGCCGCGCCGCTCCATGAAGGCGGCGCAGCGGATGACGGCGGGCGTCGTCGAGCCGTAGGAGGTGATCGCGCAGAGCGGTCGCGACCCGGCCGGCACGTCGGGCACGCCGGGCCATGGCGACGACGGCGGCCGTGGCGTTCGCGACGATCCGGCGGGTGACCACGTTGATGCCCTGCTCGGCGGTCGGGTTGACGATGAAGATGTCCTTGTTGCCGAGCCACAGGCTGACGTCGCTCGGGGCCATGTCCGTCAGCATCACCTTCGGCACGCCGAACGGCAGCGCGCGCATGACCTGCGTCGCCGTCGTCGTCCCGACCGCCCCGGCCCACGAGATGATCCCGTCGCAGCGGCCGGCCGCGTGCAGCTCCAGGATCTTGACGGCGCCGGCGTGGCCCACGAGCCCGATGGCCGTCGCCCGCGGGGCCGCGTAGACCTCCTCCACCGGCGTGCCGGTGGCCGCCAGGACATCGTGCAACGAGATGTCGGCCCAGTCGACGGCGGCGCCCAGGCTGAGGTCCATGACGAGCGGCACGCCGCCGTGCTCCGCCACCTGCTCGGCGAGGAAGCGGATCTCGACGCCCTTCGTGTTGCACATCCCGGTGACGACGATCGTCGGTGGCTCGCTCACGGGTACCTCCATGGGCGGGCAACCCGCCAGGCGACGGCAGCCGACTGCCGCCTGCCGCCATGATGCCGCTCCGGCTCCGGCCCCACCTGCCTCGCGCGCTCCTCCGCACGCGCTCCGCGTCGCTCGAGCGTGCGCGCCGGTATCCTTCCGGCATGCGATTGAGCCAGCTCTTCTTCACGACCCTGCGCGACGATCCCGCCGACGCGGAGATGCCCAGCCATCGCCTCCTCGTCCGGGCCGGCTACGTCCGCCAGCTGGGCGCCGGGATCTACTCGCTCCTGCCGCTGGGCTTCCGGGCCAGCAAGCGCGTGGAGCAGGTGATCCGCGAGGAGATGGACCGGATCGGCTGCCAGGAGATGGAGATGCCGGTGGTCCACCCGGCCGACCTCTGGAAGGAGACCGGGCGCTGGTACCAGATCGGCCCGGAGATGGCGCGCTTCAAGGACCGCGGCGGGCGCGACATGGTCCTGGCGATGACCCACGAGGAGGTCGTCGCGAGCCTGCTGGCGCGACCTGGTGAAGAGCTACCGCCAGCTCCCGATGATGGTCTACCACTTCCAGACGAAGTGGCGCGACGAGCCGCGCTCGCGCGGCGGCCTCATCCGGGTCCGCGAGTTCGTCATGAAGGACTCGTACACCTGCGACCTCGACGAGGGCGGCCTCGACGTCGCCTACGAGAAGCACTACGAGGCCTACACCCGGATCTTCGAGCGCCTGGGCCTGCGGGCGATCGCCGTCGCCTCCGACGTCGGGATGATGGGCGGGAGCCAGGCCCACGAGTTCATGGTCCTCAACGACTTCGGCGAGGACGTCCTGGTGCTGTGCGAGAAGTGCGGCTTCTCGGCCAACCGCCAGGTGGCGAAGGTCCGCGTGTCGGAGCCGCCGGCGACCGAGCCCCTCCCGCTCGAGGAGGTCGCCACGCCCGGCACGACGACGATCGCGGACCTCGCCGCGTTCCTCGGGATCAGCCCGGAGGAGACGGCGAAGGCGACCTTCTTCGTCGACGGCGACGGCCGGCTGATCACCGCCATCGTGCGCGGCGACATGGACGTCAACGAGACCAAGCTCGCCAACGCCATCGGCGCGCGGGCGCTCCGGCCGGCGCAGGTCGAGGAGATCAAGGCCGCCGGGATGGAGCCGGGCTACGGCAGCCCGATCGGCGCGACGGGGGCCTTCGTCCTGGTGGACGACCTGGTGGCGCGCTCGTCGAACCTCGTCGCCGGGGCCAACCGCGAGGGGTTCCACTACCGCAACGTCAACGTGGGGCGCGACTACACGCCCGATCTCGTCGCGGACGTCGCGAACGCCCGCGAGGGCGACGGCTGCCCGACGTGCGGCGCGCCCGTGATCCTGCGCAACGGGATCGAGGTCGGCAACATCTTCAAGCTCGGCACGAAGTACACGAGCGCGCTCGGCGCGACGTACCTCGGCGAGGACGGCATGGCGCACCCGATCGTGATGGGCTCGTACGGGATCGGCGTCGGGCGCGCGCTGGCCTGCGTCGTCGAGGCCCACCACGACGCGAAGGGGATCGCCTGGCCGGCCGAGGTGGCGCCCTACGCGGCCCACCTCGTGACCGTCTCGGCGGCGAAGGACCCCCGCGTCACGGAGATCGCCGAGCGCCTCCACGACCGGGCGCTCGACGCCGGCCGCGAGGTCATCTGGGACGACCGCGACGAGTCGCCGGGCGTCAAGTTCACCGACGCCGAGCTGCTGGGGATGCCGCTGATCGTGACGATCAGCCCGCGCTCGCTGGCCGCCGGCGGCGCCGAGGTGACCGTGCGGGCGACGGGCGAGCGCACGATCGAGCCGCTCGAGGCGGTCGAAGCGCGCCTCCTGGCCTAGGCCGCGGCGAGCGACAGGCACGGGCGCCGAACCTCCGATGGGCGCCCTCCTGGAGTACGGAGCCCTCCTCGCCCTCCTGGCGGCGGCCGTGCTCCTGCTCGCCGCCATGCTCCAGCGCCGCGGCCGCCGCGACGGCGCGCGCGGGCCGGAGCCGCGGACGAGGCGGCGTCGACGGCGCGTCTCGCGGCGGCCGAGGACGCGGGCGGCCGCGGCCGAGCAGCGCGCGACCGCGGCCGAGCGTGACGCCGCCATCCTCGTCGAGCTGGTCGGCGTCGGCGCCGTGCGGGTGGCGCCCGACCTCACCGTCGCCGCCGCCAACGAGGCCGCCCACCGGCTGGTGGGGCGGCGCCCGGGGACGATGGTCGGCCGGAGCGTCCTCGAGGCGTTCACCGACCACCACGTCGAGGAGATCGCCCGCACCGCGCTCGAGACGGGCTCCGCCGTCGGCGAGCTGACCGTGCGCCTGGAGCAGGGCCCGACGCTCCTCGCCCGCGCCCGGCGGACGCCCGGCGGCGATGCCTGGCTGATCCTGGAGGACGTCTCCGAGCTGCGCCGCCTCCAGCGGATTCGCACCGAGTTCATCGACAACCTGAGCCACGAGCTGCGGACGCCGCTCACGACGGTCAGCCTCCTCGCGGAGACGCTGGCGGCCGACGCCGACTCGCTGCCGCCGAAGGCCGCGGAGCGCGTGGCGAAGATCGAGGTCGAGACCGGGCACCTCGTCCAGATGGTCAACGAGCTCCTGGACCTCTCGCGGATCGAGTCCGGGATCGCGACGGTGGCCCTCGACGACATCGACCTCGGGCGCCTCGCGACCGCCACGGCCGACCGGCTCCGTCTCTTCGCCGAGCGCCAGGGCGTGACCCTGCAGGTCGAGGCCCCGGAGGCGGTGCCCCTCGTGCGCGGCGACCGCGAGCGCCTCGGGCAGGCGCTCCTGAACCTGCTCCACAACGCGGTCAAGTTCAGCCCCGCCGAGTCGACCGTCACGATCCGGGTGACGCCGGCGGAGTCCGAGGTGGTCGTGGCGGTCGAGGATCACGGCCAGGGGATCCCGCGCAGCGCCCTGCCGCGCATCTTCGAGCGCTTCTACAAGGTCGACCGGGCCCGGACGCGGGGTGCCGGCGGCACGGGCCTGGGGCTCTCGATCTCGCGCCACATCGTGGAGGCGCACGGGGGCCGGATCTGGGCCGAGTCGGAGGAGGGCAGGTCGGGTCGACCTTCTCGTTCGCGATCCCGGTCACCGGCCCGGACCTCGCGGCGACGCCGGGCGGCTGAGCGATGGCCTGCGCGCGCGACCGGTGCCGATCGACGCCGCGGCCGGAGCCCGGGCATGCTCCTGCTGGCCCACCGCGGCGACCATCGCCGGGCGCCGGAGAACACGCTGGGGGCGTTCCGGGCGGCCCTCGCGATCCCCGGGGTCGACGGGCTCGAGCTGGACGTCCGGGCCTCGGCCGACGGCGTCGCGGTGGTGCTCCACGACGCCTCGCTTCGTCGCGTGCAGGGCCGGCGCATCCGTGCGTCCCGGCTTACGGCCGACGCCCTCGCCGCGCACGGGGTGCCGACCCTCGCCGACGTCCTCGCGGCCTGCCCGCCCGGCGCGTTCCTCGACGTGGAGCTCAAGGAGGACCTGGGCGAGGTGGCGCTGGCGCCGATCCGCGCGTCACGGGGTCGCCCGGACGGCAGCGTCGCCGGGGTGGTCGTCTCGTCGTTCGACCGGTCCGCGCTGGCCGCGGTCCGGCGTCTGCGAGCCGGCCTGGCCCTGCTGGCTCAACACGGTCTGGCTGAGCGACCGCGCGATCCGGACGGCGGTCGACCTCGGGTGCGCCGGGATCGCCGCCGAGTGGCACCGGATCGACGCCCGGCGGGTCGCCCGCGTGCGGGCCGCCGGCCTGGAGCTCGCCGCGTGGACGGTCCGCGACGCCGACGTCCGCGACCGCCTGGCGGGCCTGGGCGTGGTGGCCGCCTGCGTGGAGGGCGCCGCGCTCCCGGGGTAGGGGAGCTGCCAGGCAGGGGAGCCAGCCGGGGTAGGGGAGCGGCCGGCGTGGGAGCGGATCCGGTGACGAGTGCGGCCCGCGCGGCACATCCTCAGAGGGCGCGGCGCATCGCGACCGCGGTGGTCGGGCAGGCGGACACGAACTCCACCGAGGAGGCCACGGCCGGCGGCGCATCGGCGCGATCGGCGCGGCTCCAGCCGAGGCCGGCGAAGAACGGCTCCGCGGTCTCGGTCAGCAGCCATGCCTCGCGGGCCCCCGCGGCCCGCGCGTCGTCGAGCGCGCGCTCCACGAGCGCCCCGCCGAGCCCGTGCCCGCGCGCCGGCGCGTGAACGGCCACCGACCGCAGGAGCGCCACCCGGCCGTGCCGCTCGGTGGCCGCGACGCCCAGGAGGCAGCCGTCCCACTCCCGGCAGACGACGGCCGTCCCTCCGCGGACGCACGCGTCGAGGCCGGCGAGGGTCAGCCCGGCCGCCGCGAGGAGCGCCTCCACGTCCGCCAGGTCGGCAGCGGTCGCCGCGACGAGCGGCGGCATCGGCGGGACCACGCCCGGCACCGGCGCCTCGTGCGACCCGCCTGCCGCCACCCCGTCCTCGGCGTTCATCCGCAGCAGCAGCCGTCGCCGCAGGCGTCGCCCCCGGTTCCGAGGGCGACCGTTCCGTCGGCGGGCAGGGCCCGCGCGGCCGCGAGGCCCCGAGCTGCGGCTGCCCCGGCCTCCGCGGCGAGCGACCGCGCGCCCGTCGCCATCGGTCGTGGCCGGCCTGTGGGCCCGGATGATCACGTTGAACATCCCGTCCACCGCCCGGTGGGTCGGCTGCAGCTCGACCCGGTCGAGACCGGCCGTCGAGAGCCCCTCGGCGTACTCGCCGAACGACAGCGCGCCGGCGATGCAGCCGGCGTAGTTGCCACGGGCGGCCCGGTCGGCGGGCGACAGGACGTCGTCCGCCACGACATCGCTGACGCTCACGCGGCCGTCCGGGCGCAGGACGCGCGCGATCTCGGCGAAGACGCGCGCCTTGTCGGTCGAGAGGTTGATCACGCAGTTGCTGATGACGACGTCGACCGAGGCGTCGGGGAGCGGGATCGCCTCGATCTCGCCCTTCAGGAAGACAGCGTTGGTCGCTCCGGCGGCGGCGGCGTTGCGCCGGGCGAGCTCCAGCATCTCGTCGGTCATGTCGAGCCCGTAGGCCGTGCCGGCCGGACCCACGCGCCGCGCGGAGAGCAGCACGTCGATGCCACCGCCGGAGCCGAGGTCCAGGACCGTCTCGCCGGGGCGCAGGTCGGCCATCGCGGTCGGGTTGCCGCAGCCGAGGCTCGCGGCCACCGCGTCGGCGGGCAGTGGATCCAGCTGGTCCGGGTCGTAGAGGCCCGGCCCGAAGACCGGGTCGCCGGGGGCCGTCGCACCCGGGGTGCAGCAGCCTCCGGAGGCTTCGGTTCCAGCACGGCCAGCGCGGCGTTGGCGTAGTGGCGGCGAACCTCGTCGCGGACGGTGTCGGTCATGGGTGGCTCCAGGGGGTGGTGCGCGGCGGCGTGATCGGTGTGGGCAGGCTAGCCCGTGACGCAGCAGGCCGTCTGCCGGCCGCCGAGCGTCGCGAGGAGGCGGCTGCTCCACGACGCCTGCGTGCAGCAGCGGAGGGCGGCGAGGAGACGGGCTGCGGTGCGGCGCTTCTCCTCGGTCGGCGAGAAGGCCTGGCGGCGCTCCTGGTTGACGACGTCGGCGAGGATCTCGAACTGCAGGGACATCGTGGTGCCTCGGGTGGTGGCGGGGTTGACGTGGCCATCCTGGCACATATATCGACTCTTGTCAATATAGAAGTATGTCGATAATATGCCGCCATGGCGAAGTCGACCGACCCCGACGTCCGGCTGCTGGCAGCCCTGGCCGATCCCGCGCGGCTGGCGATCGTGCGCCAGCTCGCCTCCGACGGCAGCGTCTGCGCCTGCGACTTCTCCTCCTGCGGAGAGCTGTCGCAGCCCACCGTGTCGCACCACCTGCGGGTCCTGCGCGAGGCCGGCCTCGTCCACGGCGAGCGGCGGGGGACCTGGATCTGGTACCGCCTGGACCCGTCCGTCGCGGACCGCCTGGCGGCCATCGCCGGCGAGCTCGGCTCCGCCGGCCCGGCCCGTCCGGCCTCCGCGCTCGGGAGCCGGCCGTCCGCCGGGGGCCGGCGGCTGCCCGTCGTCGAGCTCGGCGTGCCCGAACCCGTGGGCGGCCGGGGATGACGACGCTGCGGATCGCCACGCTCAACATCCTCAACCTCGCGGATCGCTGGGAGGAGCGTCTCCCGCTCCTCCTCGCCGACACGGCCGCGCTGCGCCCGGACCTGCTCGGCCTGCAGGAGGTCGTCTACCCGATGCAGCAGGACCGGCTGCTGGCCGCCGGCACGCCCGACGACTACGCCGTCCACCGGGGCTGGGCCGGCCGGCCGGAGTACGGCAACAGCCTGCTCGTCCGCGCGCCCCTCGCCGCCGCCGGCGGCGTGGAGCGGCTGGACCTCGGGCACGCGCGAGCGGCCCACCGGGTCAGCGTCCCGCTCCCGGACGGGCCGATCCTGCCGTCGCCGTGACGCACCTCCATCACCGCGTCCCCGACGCGGCGATCCGCGACGAGCAGGCGGCCGCGCTGGTGGCATGGCTCGACGACGCGCCCGCCGCGACCGCCCAGATCGTGGTCGGCGACTTCAACGCCGATCCGACCGAGCCGGCGTACGCCCGGATGGTGGCCGCCGGGTTCCGCTCGGCGTTCGCCGAGGCGAACGGGTCCGAGCCCGCCGTGACGTGGCCGTCCGGCCTCCAGGCGCCCGCGATGGACACCGACGGCGACCCGTCCTGCCTCGACTACGTCTGGCTGCGCGGCGCCGCGCGCGCCGTCAACGCCCGCCTGTGGGCCGACCGCCCCGCGGTCGACGACCCGACGCTCTACCCGTCGGACCACCTGGGCGTCGTCGCCACCGTCTGGATCGGGTAGGGGCCGAGGCGCGCCGCGCCGGCCGACGCGTGACCCGCGCAGGAGATCCGGCGGGACGAGCCAGCGCAGCTCCCCGGTGCCGGGCGCCAGCGGCCGCTCCACGTCGATCCGCGCCAGCGCGCCCTTGCGCATGGGAATCGGTGCCCCGACCAGCTCGGAGACGAGCTCGGAGAAGTCGGGGTCGTGGCCCACGATGACGGGTCGCCCCGGGCTGCCGGCGTCCTCGAGGATCCGCTCCAGCACGGGCAGGTCCACCATCTCGCCGAGCCGCGGCTCGAGGTGCATCGGGACGCCCAGCAGGTCGGCCGACGATCTCCGCCGTCTCGCGGGCGCGGACCAGCGGCGACGCCAGGACCACGTCCGGGCACGAACCCGGCCGCCGCCAGCAGCCGTCCCACCCGCTCCGCCTGGCGCCGCCCCTTCTCGGTCAGCGGGCCGGAGCTCGTCGTCCCCTTCCCAGGTGGCGCTGTCGCCGGCGTGGGCGTGGCGCAGGACGACGAGCTCGATCATGCCGCCCTCGGCGCCGCCCGCCGGTCATCCCTCGAGGCTCGTGGCCCCGACGCGGCGGCCGTGCTGGCGAAGCGCGACCTCCTGGAACGGCTTCAGCCGCACGCTGATCTCGTTCAGGACCCGCCGGAAGACGGCGAGACGCTCGGCGTCGCGTGCCCTCCGCCGCGGCCGGGTCGTCGAACCCCCAGTGGATCGACTCGCGGGCGCCGGGGAACACGGGGCAGGATTCGCGGGCCTGGTCGCAGACCGTGATCACGTAGTCGAAGTCCTGCCCGAGGAATTCGGTGACCGACTTCGACGTGGCCCCGGAGATGTCGATGCCGATCTCGGCCAGGATCCGGACGGTCAGCGGGTTCACGCCCTTCGGCACGCGTCCCCGCCGAGGCGACGTCGAAGGCCGGACCGCCCTGGCGGCGGAGGATGGCCTCCGCCATCTGGCTGCGGGCCGAGTTGCCCGTGCAGACGAAGAGCACCCGGATCGGAGCGCCGGCAGGCTGTCACGGGTTGAGGTCCTCGCGCTCGCCGGACGACAGGAAGACGACGTCCTCGGCGATGTTCGTGATGTGGTCGCCGACGCGCTCCATGTAGCGGGCGGCGATGAGGAGGCGCATCGCCCGCTCGACGTTGCCGGGATCGTCCTTCGCGAGCTGGGTCAGGCGATCGACCGCCCGGTGGTAGAGCGCGTCGATCTCGTCGTCGCGGACCGACACCTCCCGCGCTGCCGTCGCGTCGGCGTCGGTCAGGGCCCGCATCGTCTCGGCCAGGAACTGGGCGGCCAGGCGGCCCATCTCCGGCACGCCGACGTGCCCCTCGAGGGGAGCGTCCGGCGCCAGCTCCCGGGAGCGCTTCGCCACGTTGGCGACGGAGTCGCCGATCCGCTCCAGCTCGTAGCCGACCCGATCGAGCGTCAGCAGGAAGCGCAGGTCGCGGGCGACCGGCCCCTGGGTGGCGATCGTGAGGACGACGTGGTCCATCGCCTGGACCTGGAGCGCGTTGATCTCCTCGTCGCCGCGGATCACGAACAGCGCCTTCTCGGCGTCGTGCGTCTCGAGCGACTCGACCGTGAGGCGGATCCGCTCCTCGATGATGCTGCCCATCCGGACGAGGATGTCCTTGATCGTCCGCTCCTCGCGGTCGAGCGGCCCTCGCGGCAGCGTCACGACGGGCTCGGGGATCTCACCCTCGACGGTGCGGAGGATCTCCTCGACCTGGCGGTTGAGGGTCGGCTCCGGGTGGCGGTCCTGCTCGGTCATCGGTGCCTCCTGTCCGCTCAGCCGAAGCGCCCGGACACGTAGTCCTCGGTCATCTGGTTCGTCGGGTTCGTGAAGAGCTGCGCCGTCGGGCCCTGCTCGACGATGTAGCCGGCGCGATCGTCGGCCATGTTCATGAAGATCGTGAAGTCCGAGGCCCGCGCGGCCTGCTGCATGTTGTGGGTCACGATGATGATGGTGTACTCCTCCACCAGCTCGCGCATCAGCTCCTCGATCTGGAGCGTGGAGCGCGGGTCCAGGGCCGAGCACGGCTCGTCCATCAGGATGACCTCCGGCTTCGTCGCGATCGCGCGGGCGATGCAGAGGCGCTGCTGCTGGCCGCCGGAGAGGGCGTAGGCGTTCTGCTTGAGCTTGTCCTTCACGTCGTCCCAGAGCGCGGCGCGGCGGAGGCAGCTCTCCACCATCTCGTCCATGTTGCCCTTGTACCCGTTCACCCGCGGCCCGAAGGCGACGTTGTCGTAGATCGACTTGGGGAACGGGTTCGCCTTCTGGAAGACCATCCCGATCCGCCGACGGACCTCGACGGCGTCGACGTAGTCGGCGTACAGGTTCTCGCCGTGGAACTCGACGAGGCCCTCGACGCGGGTGCCCTCGATCAGGTCGTTCATCCGGTTGATGGAGCGCAGGAGCGTGGACTTGCCGCAGCCGGACGGCCCGATGAGGGCGGTGATCCTGTTGCGCCGGATCGAGGCGCTGATGCCCTTCACCGCCCGGAACTTGCCGTAGTAGAAGTGGAAGTCCTCGAACCGGACGGCCGGCGTCGCCGCCGGATCGTCGTGCTCGGCCGTCCTCGCGGCTTCGTCCATCCGGATCGAGATCGTCGGGGTCGCGGCGCTCGCCGGCCGCTCCAGGTCGGTGGTCATGGGCTCTCCCGTGGGGTCGGATCCGCTCACCAGGTCTTCTCCGATCGGTTGCGGATGACGATCGCGACCGCGTTGGCGATGAGGGTGACGACGAGCAGGACGATGATGGCCGCGGCCGTGAGCGCGCGGAACTCCTCCTGGGGCTTGCGCGCCCAGTCGTAGACGATGACGGGCAGGGCGGTGTACGGGCCGGTCAGCGTGTCGATCGGCGTGCCGTCGCTGGTCGAGAAGTAGCCGAGCACCGCGCCGGCCACGATGAGCGGGGCGGTCTCGCCGAGGGCGCGCGAGAGCGCCAGGACGGTCCCGGTCAGGATCCCCGGCGACGCGGCGGGGAGCAGCAGCTTGCGGACCACCTGCCAGCGCGAGGCCCCGATCCCGAAGCCGGCCTCGCGGATCGTGCTCGGGACGGCGCGCAGCGCCTCGCTCGTGGTGATGATCACGATCGGCAGGACCAGGACCGTCAGGGTCATCGAGCCGGAGATCAGGTTGCGCCCGTCGCCCACGCCGAGGGCGGCCAGGGCGGCGACGAAGACGGTCAGGCCCAGGAGCCCGAAGACGACCGAGGGCACGCCGGCCAGGTTGCGGATGTTGAGGATCAGCAGCCGGGTGAACCGGTTGTCCGGCGCGTACTCCTCGAGGTAGACCGCCGTGCCGATCCCGAGCGGGAAGGCGAGCAGCGACACCAGGACGGCGATGAGCACCGTGCCGAGGATGCCCTGGGCGACGCCGGCCTTCTCCGGGTTGGCCGAGAGCCCGGAGGTCAGGAAGTCGACGCCGCGCTCCTGGAAGACCGGCATCGCCTTCACGAGCTGGTCGACGACGAGGACCATGCAGGGTCGCGAGGGAGAAGAGGAGCGCCAGGATGAGGAGGACCTGGAGGATGACTCCCGCTCCAGTCCCGCGACTGGGCGCGGAGCGATCCCTGGACGACGATCGCGGCGGCGGGTCTGGCTGGCCACGTGCGGCTCCTAGTACCTCTGCCGCGTGCGCCGGACGAAGACGTCGGCGACGACGTTGAGCAGGAGGGTCACCCCGAACAGCAGCAGGCCCAGGAAGAAGAGGCTCAGGTAGGCCGACGAGTCGGCGCCGGTCACCTGGTCCGAGCCGGTCGCCAGCGACGCCATGGCGGCCGTCAGCGTCTGGCCGGGCCCGAGCGGGTTGACCGTGCGCAGCGAGCCGCCGGTCGCGCCGGCGGCGACGGCGACGACCATCGTCTCGCCGATCGTCCGCGAGATCGCCAGGATGATGGCGGCCATGATGCCCGAGATCGCGGCCGGCAGGACGACGCGGAAGGTGGTCGTGATCCGGCGGGCGCCGAGGCCGTAGGAGGCCTCGCGCAGCGACCGCGGGACGGCCCGCATGGCGTCCTCGGAGATCGAGGCGACGAGCGGGATCGTCAGGATCCCGACGCCGAGCCCGGCGGCCATGAAGTTGAACCCCTGCGCGGTCGGGAAGATGGCCTGGACGACGTTCGGGCTGATGAAGGTCAGGGCGAAGAAGCCGAGCACGACGCTGGGGATGCCGGCCAGGATCTCGAGGATCGGCTTCACGGTTCGCCGCACCCGGGGGCTGGCGTACTCGGAGAGGTAGATCGCGGTCAGCCAGGCCGATCGGCGCCGCGAGGAGCATCGCGATGCCGGCGACCATGGCCGTGCCGAGGAAGAGGGTCAGCAGGTCGAACATGCCGCGGCGCGGGAACCAGCCCGGCGCGACCAGCTGCGACAGGTCGATCGAGGTGAGGAAGAGGATCGCCTCGTAGGCCAGCGAGAGCGACGATCGCGACGCTGATCGCCATCGAGACGAGGCCGCCGGTCGTGAGCACCGCGCGAACCAGCCCCTCGCTCCGGCGCCGCGCCGCGGTGCCGACGAGCGGGCTGTTCGGCGGCCTCGCGCCGAGGGTGGCACCCGCCATGCGACCTGACCTCCTTCAGACGAGCGGCTGGGGATCCCCGTGCCCGCCGTATGGCGAGTCTAGCCGGGGCCGGAACGTGAGAACTGGCCGGGCCTCCGAGCAGGCCCGGCCAGTTCTGCGGTGAGTGCGAGAGCTACTTGGCGGCGTCCCAGGCGGCCCGCGTGGCGTCGAGCTCCGACGCCGGCAGGTTCACGTAGGGGACCATCTCGAGGACCTTGGTGATGGTGTCCGCGGCCAGGTAGTAGTCGACGTAGGCGATCACGGCCGGGTTGGCCGCGGCCTTGGCCTTGTTGACGTAGATGTACAGGGAGCGGGAGAGCGGGTACGAGCCGTCGGCGATGGTCGTGGCGTCCGGGGCGACGCAGGTCCCGTTCGGGTCCTTGCTGACGTCGATCTCCTTGACCTTGTCCGTGTTCTCCTCGGCGAAGGCGAAGCCGACCCAGCCGAGCGACGTGTCGGCGCCGGCGACGCCCTCGATGATCGCGTTGTCGTTGGGCGACGCGCTGGTAGTCGGGCCGCGTCGTCTTGTCCTTCTCCCGGGTCGTGGCGATCGGCGTGATCGCGAGCTCGACGTAGGTGTCGAACGTGCCGGACTCCTCGCCGGGGCCGGTGATCGTCAGGGGCGCCGCGGGGAAGACGGTGTTCGAGCCGAGCTCCTTGGCGAGCGCCGCGGCCGCGTCCCAGGTGTCGAAGCCGGTCGACTCCGGCCCGGTCAGGGCGTAGAGGTCGGCGAAGGAGAGGCAGGTGATCGCGCTGTTCGCCGGGTTGGTCATGATCGTGATGCCGTCGTAGGCGATCTTGAGCTCGACGTACTCGATCCCCTTGGCCGCGCAGGCGTCGGCCTCTTCGTTCTTGATCTTGCGCGAGGCGTCGGAGATGTCGGTCTCGTCGTTGCAGAAGCGCTTGAAGCCGTCGCCGGTGCCCGGGCCCTCGATCTTGGAGTTGAAGCCCGGGTTGGCCTCCGTGAAGAGCTCGGCGACGCTGGTCGAGATCGGCTCGACGGTCGACGAGCCGGAGACGATGATCGAGCCGGTGACCGCGCCGGCCGAGGCGGACGGGGCGGCGGACCCTGCGGGCTGCGATGCGGCGGCGGAAGCCGACGGGCTCGGCGACGCACCGCCGCCGCAGGCCGCGACGGCGAAGGCCGCGACGAGGGCGAGCGCGCCGATCCGCTTCGGAGACGTGATCGTCACTGGGTGGTTCCTCCTGGTGCCGCCGGGCGCGGCTCGACGCGCCTCGGGGCGGCGGGTCGTTCGGGTTGCGTCCGCAGCGTCGAAGGGCGCCGATGAACCACCGGTTTGCGAGCGGTTAAGTGATTGTTAACGGCTCGCCGCCCGGATCCGCCCCGCGCCGCGACGCAGGCCGCGGATTGCCTCGTGGTCCGGCTACGCTTGCGAGTGGCGGGAGAACGGAGCCGCGGCTCGCCGGGTGCAGACTGTCGCGACATCGAGCGCACGCGGGCAGCCGCGGAGAGGGAACGCAATCCATGGCGAAGGGATCGGGCAAGAAGACGCGCCAAGCGATCCGCGAGCGCGAAGGCCGGCGAGGGCCGCAGGGTCACGAGGATCGAGAAGGCGCTCGAGGCGGCGCTGAAGCGCGAGGCGAAGGCGGCCTCGCGGCTGGAGGCGGCCCGGGCGGAGGCCGCGACTCTCCGCGCCCTGCTGGCCGGTCCGCCCGACCTCGGGCCGCCGCGGCCCCCGGCGAAGCCCGGGAGGCCGCGGCGAAGGCGCCCGCGAGGGAGCCGCGCGCGGGCCCCGCCGGAAGCCCGCCGCCGCGAAGGCGCCGCCCGCGAAGCCCGCCGCGGGCGCCCGCCGCGAAGGCGCCCGGCCGGAAGCCGGCGGCCGCGAAGGCGCGCCGCGAGCCGCCGCGAAGGCCGCACCAGGCCAAGCCCGCCGCGAAGGCCCCGGCCGCCGCGCGAAGCCGGCGCCCGGCCGAAGCCCGCCGCGCAACGGCGCCGCAGCCGGCCGCAAGCCCGCCGCCAAGCCGCCGCTCCGGCGAAGGCGCCGCCGCCGAAGCCGGCCAGCTCCGTCCCGCGCCCGCCGGGCACGTCCCGTCGCGCCGTCCGACGGAGCCTCCGACCGCTGAGCGGGCGGCACGCCGCGCCCGTCTACGGCGCGGTCGACGTCGGGTCCAACTCGGTCCATCTCCTGGTGGCCGCCGTCCACGGCCACCGGCTCGAGCCGCTCGTCGACGAGTCCGTCCTGCTCGGCCTCGGCGACACCGTCGAGACGCACGGAGCGATCCCGGAGCCCCACCGCGGCGAGCTCGTCGCCGAGCTGGCCCGGTACGCCGCGCGGGCTCGCGAGCTCGGCGCGCGCGACGTCGCGTTCGTGGGCACGCAGCCGCTCCGCCGGGCCGCCGACGGTCGCGCCGTCGTGCAGGCCGTGGAGGCCGCGACCGGCGTCCCGCTCCACGTCCTCGATCACGAGGAGGAGGGGCTCCTGAACCTCCTCGGCGCGATGGCCGGCCGCTCGATCGCGACGTCGGTCGCGGTCGTGGACATCGGCGGGGGCAGCAGCGAGGTGGTCGTCGTCGACGTCGGCGCCCATGCCCGCGCGGGCGGCCTCCCGGTCGGTTGCGCCACCCTCACGCGGCGCCTCGTGGCCCACGACCCGCCGACCGCCGAAGAGATCGCCGCGCTGCGGGACCAGGCGCGGGTCGCCGTCGTCGATGCCCCCCGCGGCGCCCCGACGACGATGCTCGCCGTCGGCGGCACGGCATCGAACCTCGCCAAGATCAGCCCGGCCGCCGGGCGCGACCGAACCCTGACCCGGCGCCGGCTCCTCGCCGCGTATCGGACGCTCTGCGACGCGCCGGCCGAGGACGTCGCGGATCGCTTCGGGATCACGGCCAAGCGGGCGAGCCTCCTGCCGGCCGGCGCCGCCCTTCTCGAGGCGCTCATGGACCGCTACGGCCTGGAACGCGTCACGGCCGTGGAGGAGGGGCTCCGCGAGGGCGTCGTGCTCGCCCTGGCGAGCGCGGGCGCCGGCTGGCGGGACCGGCTCGACGCGCTGGCCCACGGCAGCCTCAGAGCGCCGAGACGGCCCTCCCGAGGAGGCGCCGGAACGGGGGCCCGCTGACGGCGCGCCAGGGACCCGCGATCGTCCGCCGCAGGCGCCCGAGCTCGCGCTCCTTGAGGGCGAGGTAGGTCGCGATCGCCTGGGTCTCGTCGCGCGACAGGGAGCCGGCGTTCGCGACGAGGAACTCGCGCGTGAGGGCGATCGTCACGTCGGCGTCGTGCAGCCAGCCGAGGTGGTCCTGGAGGACGACGACCCGCGGGATCAGCTGGTCGACCTCCGGGCCCAGTGCCTCGCGGAAGAACTCGAGCGTGTAGCGGAGCCACTTGCCGGCGATCCGCAGCTGGTGGATCGTCTCGATGTCGGCCCAGCGAAGGACCGACTCGTACGCCCGCACCTGCTCGTACGCCAGCCAGATCCGCGACCCCGCGGTGTCGCGCACGCGGTGCGGGCTGACCGGGCTGGCCGGCGGGAGGACCGCGTCGCCCTCGGCAACCACGAACGCCCGGTAGTCCTCGACGAGGCGGACGTAGTCGGGGCTGTCGAGCTCGCGCAGGAGGACGATCCGGGCGGCCTCGCGCTCGTCGCGCCACGCCGCCAGGAGCGGCTCGAAGGCGGCCGCCTCCCGGGTTCCAAGGGCGGCCTGGTGCGCTTACGGCCGCCTCGAGGAGGACGTCCAGGTCGCGGACCGCGCCGAGACGGCCGGCGACGATCCGCAGCCGCCCGCGGAGGCGCCGCGTGCGGTTGGGCCGGAAGCCGTCGCCGAAGACGCGCCATGCGGCCCGCATCCGGCGGGTCGCCACCCGCATCCCGTGGAGGTCCTCGATGTCGGCGCCGCTGCGCGTGCCGGCCTCTTTCGCCAGCATCCGGGCGAAGTGGAACCGGAGCACCTTGCGGCCGGCCTCGGCAAGGATGTCGTCGGCCGGTGACGCCCGGCGACTTGCCGACGAGGAGGCGCGGCGGGGCGGCCGGCTCCGGCGGCCGGTCGGCAGGGCGGCGGGCTCTGGCGCCGGGTCTCGGCTCGGGTCGGCGCACGGACCGCGCCCGGCGGAGGCCTCGGCCTGCGGCGCGGCGCCGCGGGCTCGCTCGGCGGGACCGCCGGACGGCCGCGGCGGCATCGGCTCCGCGGCTGAGCGACGTCCGTCGGCGTCCGGGCTCGGCGCGCGCCGGCTCGCCGGCCGCGGCCGTCGGCTGCGACGTCCGGTGGCGAGCGGACGGGTGCCGGCGGCCGCCAGGGCTCGCTCCAGCTTGGAGCCGGTCTCCGGCGCGAGGTCGGGATCGGCCGCGAGGACGACCGCCAGCACGTCGAGCGCGGATGCGGGTCCGCGGCGCAGCTCCGCCTCCAGCTCGACGAAGCGCTCGACGACGCGCCCGGCGGCGACGACCGCGACCTCGTCGAGCGAGAGCTCGACCTCGGCGGTCTCGTCGGCGAGGGTCCGGGTCCGTCGCAGCTGGCGGACCGTGACGAGCTCGATCAGCGGGGCGTCGCCGGCGTGCTCGAGCACGAGCGCGCGGGCCGGCGACGGGGGCCAGGCGTGCGGATCGTGCGAGAGGCCGGCGGGCCCCTCGAGCTCCTCGCGGCGGTGGAGGGCCGAGGACGCCGGCGTCGTCGACTTGACCGAGACGACCGTCATGCTCGGCCCGCGGCGCAGCCGGACCGCGTAGCCCGCGCGGGCCAGCGCGCCGTCGGCGGTGTCGAGGTAGCGGTCCTCGATCTGCACCTGGCGGGCCCGCCCGGCGGCGCGGAACGGGCCGAATGCCCGGGCGGCCGCGATCCGCGCGGCGGCCGCCGCGTCCGCGACCCGGTACTTGAGCTCCAGCTCCACCTGCGCGATCGCCATCGCTCCCCCTATGCCCTGGGATCCAGGGATCCGGCGGGCAGCGCCGTGAGCCGGACGCCGTCTCCGACCGCGGCCGCAGCGGCAAGCGCACGTTCCTTGAGCGCGGCGAAGGTGTCGAGCGTCCCCGGCGCCGCGAGGATCTCCTCGGTCCGGCGCCACGTCGCGTCGGCGCCCAGCTGCCAGGAGCGCCGGTCGTCGGCCAGCATGACCGCGACGATCTCCTCGATGCGGGCCTGGGCCTCGAGGTCCTCGATCGGGAAGACGACTTCGACGCGGCGGTCGAGGTTGCGCTCCATCAGGTCGGCCGAGCCCGTGTACCACTCCTGGCGTCCGCCGTTGGCGAAGCCGAAGATCCGGCTGTGCTCCAGGAACTCGCCGATGATCGAACGGACGCGGATCCGGTCGGACGTGCCGGGCACGCCCGGGTGGAGGCTGCAGGCGCCCCGGACGATGGCCTCGATCTCGACGCCGGCCTGGCCGGCCTCGTAGAGGTGCTCGATCATCTCGGGGTCCACGAGCGCGTTCACCTTCACCACGATCCGCGCCGGGCGTCCGGCGCGGGCGTGGTCGGCCTCGCGATCGATCAGGTCGCGGATCCGGGGCCGGAGCGTGTCCGGGGCGACCAGGAGGCGTCGGAACCCCTGCTGGCGCGACAGGCCGGTCAGGAAGTTGAACAGGTCGGTGGCGTCGGCGCCCGAGCTCCGGCCGGCAGGTGAGCAGCCCCAGGTCGGTGTACAGGCGCGCCGTCTTCGGGTTGTAGTTGCCGGTCGCCCAGGTGCAGGTAGCGCCGCAGGCCGGTGCCCTCGCGGCGCACGACCAGGGCGACCTTGCTGTGGGTCTTGAGGCCGACGAGGCCGTAGACCACGTGGGCGCCCGCCTGCTCGAGCTTGC
Source organism: uncultured Chloroflexia bacterium (assembly GCA_963831745.1). Classification (GTDB taxonomy): domain Bacteria; phylum Chloroflexota; class Limnocylindria; order Limnocylindrales; family CSP1-4; genus CTSoil-043. The sequence goes on from CAWHRD010000010.1 coordinate 32,936, forward strand.
GGGCCCAGACGATGTTGGCCTCCTCGTCGAAGCGCGCCTTGATCTCGACCAGGACCGCGACCTGCTTGCCCTGCTCGGCGGCCCGGATCAGGTCGCGGCACGACCGGCGAGTCGCCCGAGGTCCGGTAGAGGGTCTGCTTGATCGAGAGGACGTCGGGGTCGTCGGCGGCCTGCGTGATGAAGCGCTCCACCGACGCGGTGAACGACTCGTACGGGTGGTGCACGAGGAGGTCGCCCTGCCGGATCACGCTGAAGATGTCGACGACGTCGCCCTCGTCGGCCGGGGACGAGGCGGGCGGGCACGACCGGCGTCCAGGGCGGGTCGCGGAGCTCGGGGATCTCGAGCGTGGCGATCTGCCAGAGGCAGGTCAGGTCGAGCATGCCCGGGACGGCGTAGAGGTCGTCGGGCGACGAGGCCGATGCCCGACAGGAGGAACTCCCGCATCTCCTCGGGAATCGATTCCTCGACCTCGAGCCGGACGGCGGAGCCGAAGCGGCGCCGACGCAGCTCCTGCTCGATAGCCGAGAGGAGGTCGCCGGCCTCGTCCTCCTCGACGTCGAAGTCTGCGTCGCGGGTGACCCGGAACATGTGGGCCTCCACGACCCGAACACCCGGGAAGAGGGCGTCGAGGTTCGCCGCGATCACCTGCTCCAGCGGGACGTAGACGTTGCGCTCGACCTGCACGAGGCGCGGCAGGATCGGCGGGACCTTCACCCGGGCGAAGCGTCGCTCCCCGGTGACGGGATCCGCCACCGTGATCGCGAAGGGACAGGCTGAGCGTGCTGATGTACGGAAACGGGTGGCCGGGC